>NZ_JARBFY010000001.1:0-2284992 GCF_048957795.1 Chitinophaga sp. CC14 | reverse complement strand
GGAGCTACTGGATTCGAACCAGTGACCCTCTGCTTGTAAGGCAGATGCTCTGAACCAGCTGAGCTAAGCTCCCTCTTAAAGATCTTTGGAAAAATATGTCAAATTACTGTAGTGTGGGAGCTACTGGATTCGAACCAGTGACCCTCTGCTTGTAAGGCAGATGCTCTGAACCAGCTGAGCTAAGCTCCCTCTTTTGTTTCTTACCTATCGTCCCTTTCGTTCGATTGGATCGCAAAGGTATAAACTATTTTTATTCTACCAAATATTTTTTAAAAAAAGCAGGAAAAACGAAACCGGGGCATGTTGTTACACTCCTTTCAAACCCTGTACCACACATCATTACAGGAAAAATAAAAACCGGATTCAATTTTATAAAGATGCCTGCATTTTTTTTCACTTATATATATTTCTCATCAATAATGTGCATGATTATCTGCCCGGATATTTTTTATTTTTTTAGAAAGATAAAGGGAGACAGAAGCCGGTATACCTGCTTTTATCTCCCTTAATATTAAATCAAATCTCTTATTTCTTTTTCTTCTTTTCCGCCTTCTTCACAAAGCCGCCTTCAAAAAAGCATTTGATACCACGATAAGCGCCGCAGCCACCTATTTCGCGGATATTCACCCGGTTGCCGGTAAACTGGAAAGCAATACCACAGGAAGATTCCTTGTCCTTGTATTCGCCCCGGTTGCCGCCAATGTAATGTCCCCGGCCGCTCAGTTCTCCTTTACAGTTGCCATTGTCTTTTGAGAAGGTGATGAAGAACTGGAAAGACTTGGTATCCTCGCCATCACGGATGGATACGATGCTCATGTCGCCGGCCGTATAATCGCCGGAGAATTTATGTTTACGGGGCAGTGTATCAATCGGGTTGAAGATCTGCCCGGCGTTCGTAGGTCCGTTGGAGTTAGTCATGATAAGCGTTACCGAACCATCGGGATTCACCATGTAAAAATCTTCTCTCAATGCGCTCCGGCTGCCCGACAATTTTGTTTCGCTGCTGATCTTCACTACATTTTTACTGTCTATTACCAGGGAGGTAACCGTACCATCCGCACTACCGGTGTTGGCTACACGTATCCTGTTGAGGTATTTCCCTTTTTTATCCAGGAAGCAGAGATAGCCTACAGATTGTGACCTGCCGGCTGCTTTCACAGTCATATAGTTTACTACGCTGCCGGCAATCCGCTGCAGCGGGAAATATTTCACCGGTTCATTCTTGCCGAAATCACCTTTTGTCAGCGTATCTGTGAGAAACCGCATGGCAGCGGTATCCAGCCGCAGTGAATCCGGTTGTTTCAACTGGAGCGTATCCGGTGTAAGCCTGTAGGGCAGGGTGCCAGGCGTAAACAATGCCTGGAAGTCTTCAAATGTCATGGGCTCGTCGCCGCTGCCTGATTTCTTCTTCGATTTGCAGGCTGCCAACACGCCGATTGCCAGTAATAATAAAAGGAAACGCTTCATTAGAAAATTTAATTCTGGGCGAAAAGTTAGATATAATTTTTATATGTGCGCGTTAAAAATCAAAAAACATACCGGATAGAGAAATGTTCAGATTTATTATTTAGATTTGTCTAAATAATATTTTAGATAACATGAATTTATCGATCGCAGAGGAAAACCATATCAAATCAATTTATAAGCTGCAGGAAGGCGACGCCGTAGTAACTACCAACGCATTGGCCTATGAACTGGATACAAAGCCTGCATCGGTAACAGACATGGCCAAGAAGCTGAAAGAGAAGAAGCTGATTGAATACGAGAAATACAAAGGCATCACCCTTTCGGCAGACGGCAGAAAAGCCGCCCTGCAAATTGTACGGCGCCATCGCCTGTGGGAGTGCTTCCTGGTAGATAAACTCTCCTTCAGCTGGGAAGAAGTGCATGAGCTGGCAGAAGAACTGGAACATGTACGCAGTGAAAAGCTCACCAACCGGCTCAGCGAATTCCTCGGAAACCCGGTGATAGACCCTCACGGCGACCCTATCCCTGATGCCAACGGAAAACTGGCCAAACCACGCCCGCAAACCTCACTGGATCAGGCCAACGCCAAACGACTGGTAGTTACAGCCGTATCAGACCAATCCACCGCGCTGCTGGCCTTTCTCAACGCCAAAGGAATTAAACTGGGCACCCAGCTGGAAATAGTAGCGCATTACGAATACGACAATTCTATAGAAATAAAAGTAAAAGGGCAACCCGCCATTACCATCAGTGAGCAGGTTGCAAAAAATATAATGGTCAGACCCGTTTAATTATCAGCATATACTATGAGCATCGAGCATACACATTCATCAGCATCGTTAAGTGAGGTACATCAGAGTGTTGAAACGAGTGGAAAATCCAGGTGGAAAAAAATCTTCGCCTTCTTTGGCCCCGCCTATCTTGTAAGCGTGGGTTATATGGACCCCGGCAACTGGGCCACCGACCTGGCCGGCGGCAGCCAGTACGGTTATAAGCTATTATGGGTATTGCTCATGAGTAACCTCATGGCATTGCTGCTGCAAAGCCTGAGCGCCCGGCTGGGCATTGTGCGCGGCCGCGACCTCGCACAGGCTAACCGGGAAACCTATCCGCCGGTAGTGAATTTCATCTTATATGTATTGGCGGAAATCGCCATAGCAGCCACCGACCTGGCAGAAGTACTGGGAATGGCGATCGGTATACAGCTGCTCACAGGGCTGCCGCTGGTATGGGGCGTAAGCCTGACCGTGCTGGACACCTTCCTCCTCCTGATCCTGCAACGCTACGGCATCCGTAAAATGGAAGGGTTTATTATCAGTCTTGTTGCTATTGTAGGCGCCTCCTTCCTGGTAGAACTGATCCTCGTGAAACCCCAGATGCACGAGGTAGTGCGGGGTTTTATTCCCACCATCCCGGACAACACCGCGTTGTATATTGCCATTGGTATTATCGGCGCCACCGTGATGCCGCATAACCTGTACCTGCACTCAGCACTGGTACAAACGCGGAAAATAAAACGGGACGACGCCGGTATTAAGCAGGCCATTAAAATGAATTTTATCGACAGCACCATTGCCCTGAACCTCGCGTTCCTGGTGAATGCTGCGATCTTAATACTTGCTGCCGCCGTATTTTTCAAAAGCGGCCGAACAGATGTGGCCGAAATCCAGGATGCGCACCGGCTGCTGGATCAGCTGCTGGGAAGCAAACTGGCGCCTATCCTGTTTGCGGTGGCGTTGATTGCTGCGGGTCAGAGTTCTACGGTAACCGGCACCCTGGCCGGGCAAATTGTAATGGAAGGCTATCTCCGCCTGCGTATTAACCCGTGGCTGCGGCGGCTTATCACCCGGCTGCTGGCCATCATCCCCGCACTGCTGGTGATCCTTATTTTCGGCGATGAAGAAGTAGGTGCGCTGCTGGTGTTCAGCCAGGTATTGCTCAGCTTACAACTTGGCTTTGCCATCATCCCGCTCATCCATTTTGTAAGCGATAAAAAAACGATGGGTACCTTTGCCATCAAGCCCATTACTAAAATTTTCAGCTGGCTGGTCACCAGTTTATTGGTGTACCTTAATATGCGGATGGTATTATCAGAAGCCTTTGATTATATGTCTGGTACCGGGAATATTTTTGTAGACGGATTAATTATGGCCGGCTGCCTCGGCTTTGTGGTGCTGCTTTTCATCACCATCGTGTATCCGCTGCGCCGCCGCTACCGTGAAGATGCCGCCGCAGGAATCCATACCACGCAGGTATCGCTGGGCGACATGGAAAAGCCTACCTATCAATGTATTGCGATGGCCCTGGATTTCTCGGAACGCGACAAGGACATTGTAACCAACGCCATTGCTCACGGGAACGAACACACGCAGTATATCCTTATTCACATTGTGGAAAGCGCTTCCGCCAAATACTTTGGTAAAGATTCGGACGACCTGGAAACACGCCGCGACCAGGAACAGCTGGATACCTATATTGCCCTGCTGAAAAGCCGCAACATCAGCGCCAAAGGCGTGCTCGGCTTCCGCCGGCGCGCCCGTGAAATTGCCCGCATTGTACACGAAGAAAAAGCGGACTTCCTGGTACTGGGAGGCCACGGCCACAGGGGCTTTAAAGACTGGCTGTATGGCGAAACAGCTAACCAGGTACGTCACCAGGTAAAGATCCCGGTGCTGGTAGTGCAGTAAAATTTTAAATGTATGCTTTCGTTATTCAAACCCGGTGATACCAAACATTTCAGCCGCATCGTGCGGCCGGAAGACTGTGCCTCATTTGACAGCGGGCATGTGCATCCCGTATACGCCACCTTTGCACTGGCGCGTGATGCAGAATGGTGCTGCCGTTTGTTTGTACTTGATATGAAGGAAACATCCGAAGAAGGCATTGGCACCCGGCTTACTGTGGAGCATCTCTCCCCCGCTTTAACCGGCAGCCGGGTGGACTTTACAGCCGTGATCACACAAATACAACATCATGAAATCACCTGTAGTTACGAGGCCGTTTGCAATGGCCGTATCGTTGCTACAGGTATACAGGTGCAGAAAATTCTTTCTAAAGAAAAACTGGAGAAGTTATTTACGCGGTAAGATCGCCTTCGGCGATTGCGAGTTTTGTCTTTCCCAGGATTAAACTGATTATACTGATTTCGCTGATTTTATTTTTTAGGATTTTATAAAAGATTTTAAACGATCAGGGGAGATATAAGCGAAAGTATCCGCTTATATCTCCCCTGATCATTTAAAATCCAAAAAGTCAAATCCCTGAATCAGTATAATCAGTTTAATCCTGGGAAAGACAAAATCCGCTTCGATCCGCTATAACCCCAGCGCCGCCTTCAACCGCGGGTAACCGGTTTTGCTCACCAGCACCCTGGCGCCACTGCGCAGTATAGCCAGGTGGTTTTCTTTTTCGTAGGGGTCTATACGTGTTACCTGGTTTACGTTGAGTATATAAGAGCGATGCACCCGCGTAAACTGTTGCGGGTCCAGCATTTTTTCGAAGAACGACATTGTTTTATTTTTCAGGAAGCTACCTTCCTGGGTTACTATTTTCACGTAGTCGTCTGCTGCTTCCAGGTAATGGATATCCTGTACCGGGATGATTTTGATTTTACCATTGATCTTTATTACCACGCGGTTGCTCTGCAAAGGTGTGGCGGCAGCGGTTTCCAGCAACGCTTCCGTATTGGTGGCAACAGGTGTTTGGAAATGATCCAGCCATTTTTGTACGGCCTTATCAAAGCGATCGCTGGAAAAAGGTTTCAGCAGGTAGTCCACCGCATGCACTTCAAAGGCCCTGATAGCATGTTCTTCAAAGGCTGTGGTAAAGATCACGGCAGGCATATTTTCCACGAGTTCCAGCATTTCAAAACCGGTGATCTTTGGCATTTGTATATCCAGGAAAATGATATCCGGCTGATGCTGTTGTATGGCCTTTAATCCTTCAAATCCATCATTGCATTCCTGCACCACTTCTATTTGCGGGAAGCTTAACAGGTATTCCTTCACCACTTCACGGGCCAATGGTTCATCATCAATTAATACTGCTTTTATCATGCGATTGTGGTACTTTAATAATGGTAGTAAATATATTATCAATGGCCGTGGTTTCCAGCAGGTCCTGCCGTGCAAACAGCAGGTACAGCCTGCGTTGTATGGAAGTTAAGCCGAAACCTGTTCCTTTGTTGGGTTGCTGCAGTTCGTTGTCGAACGGATTTTGTATGGCGATATACAACATGTTATCCTGCAGCCATGATTTTATGCTGATGGTGATATCACCGGTGGTATCGTATAGTCCGAACTTGATCGCATTTTCTACTACAGGCTGCAGCAGCATCGGCGGCATCATCATTTTATCTGCTTCCTCATAAGGCACAACGTTGGTGGTTAAACGATGTCCGAAGCGTACTTTCTCTATATCCAGGTAAAGCTGCAGGTAGTTCAGTTCTTCGGCGAGTGTGATCCACTGGTCGTCTTCACGTTTCAATGATCCTCTTAAAAAGTCGGAGAGCTTCAGAACCATTTCGCGGGCTTCTTTTGGCCGCAGCATGATGAGTGCATTGATGGAGTTGAGGCTGTTAAACAGGAAATGCGGCTGCAGTTGCTGCCGCAGTTTAAAGAGTTCTGCTTCTCTTACAATCTTCTCCGTAGCTTCTTTACGTTGGCGGTATTCCTGTTGTTCTTCCTCATCGTACCACATCTGGCTCCTGAATCCGATCCCTGCAATCAGCATGCATCCAACAATAGCATGAACGGGGATGGCATTGTTCAGCCAGTTGAGATACGGTACATCTTCCGGGAAGGCGGATACCAGTATCCAGCGGCTCAGGCACACCCACAATACAGACAATGCAAAACTCAGAACAGCTACATAGCCAAACTTCATGGTGCCGTCTGCCGGGCGGTAATAAGCCACGTTATGGCTTATTACAATACCGGCGGCTCCCAGTAGTATAACGTGCACTGCACTGTCTGTGACCGATTGCCAGAGGGGAAGGTCGAACCAGTACCACAGCAACCCGCCATACAGGAACATCCAGATGGCGAAGGAGGCGAGAAAAGCCCACCAGGCATTACCTTTAATCAGTTGCTTTACCAAAGAAGGTGATTTATCAGTTATACGTTAAGTTCAAAGTACTGTTGTCCCTGTAACTGTGCAGATTTCATCTGCAACCAGGCGATGTAGGAATTGGGATCACCCGGCTCTTCGATGCGGGAGTACAATTCCATACCGTCTGTCAGCTGATCCAGGGTATATACTTCCGGTACGTTGATGAACTTCCATTGTACCAGTTCCTGTTGTTGATTTTTAAAAGCATATTGTTCCTGCATACCAATTTCACGGGCCTTATCGCAGGCGTCTTTCTTGGTAACAGCGCTGATTAATCTTAATTGTTCATCAAATTGCGGAGTGTGATTGCCTTCACCGCAGATGATCTGATATACAACTTTCGCAACAAACCAATGCATAAAATTAAAATTTAAAAGTTCGAGAAGATAGAATACAGGTTGAGATATGGATGTTTAATGATCAGTAACTTTTTATTTCCACGCCACCGAATACGCAGGACCCTTTCAGGATCAGTAGTTTATCAATGGGTCCGGCAGGTATCACACTGTTACTACGTTTATCTTCCACACCGCCGAGGATGGCGTCGATATCTACCTGCACTTTCCAGTTGGCCGGTACAATGATTTCGCAACCACCGAAAACGGCTGAAACGTCCATAGTAGCGGTGCCGTTGATATCGGCATTCATGAAGTTGATGACAGCACCTCCGAAGACAGCGCTTACGTCGCCTCCCTTAAAGTTTTTAGACATCACTACTTTATTCACGCTGCCAAAAATAGCGTTGGCGCTCAGCGTATCTTCCCCGGTGGCAAATTCCTCACTGGAGCCGAAGCTGTGTTTTTTGGACGGCCATTCCGGATGGTGATAACTCTTTTTAAAGATCAGCACAATACCCACCAGGATCAATGCTACCGGCCATATAAACTGGGCGGTGTTATATGGCAGATGAAGTATTTCGCTTGCCAGGAAAATTCCGCCTACCAGGATCATCACCACCCATCCCCCGAATCTGAAGTTATGCTTTGCCCCTATAACAATACCAACCGCTATCAGGATCATTTGCCAGGAGAACAGCCAATGGGGCAGGTCGAGATCCAGGCGTTGTAATAACAGGCAGGCACCAACGATGATGAAAACCGCACCGCCTATAAAGCGGCCTTTTCTTCTTGATGCGTCGATATCTTCGTTTTTCATTTGTTTTACTATTTATGATACAAATGTAGAACGGCACGCTGTTATTGGAAACAGGGTTTAGGCTAATAAAGTACCCTCACCGGTAAAAAGCAGGAAATCGCCGGTGAAAACGGCGGGCTATATTTCTACCGTTACCAGGGCATCGTTTCCGGCCAGTTTTACGAGGATGGCTTTCAACTGCTGTACCATAGGATCGGGGCCACAGATATAGAAATGCTGGTTGAAATCACTGATCTTCCCTTTCAGGTAGTTTTCATCGATGGTATGGTGGTCGTAGCCGGGAACTTCCTGTGCGGTGAGCGTGTTAATGAAACGGTTGCCCAGCATTTCTTCAAATTCATCTTTTAAAATAATATCTCCCAGGGTTTTATTGGAGCAGATCAGTTGGTTATTGCCCAGCTGGCCTTTGTGCTGCAGGTCGCGCAGGATGGCAATGAAAGGGGTAACGCCTGCGCCGCCGGCGATGAAGGTGCCTTCCCCGTTATAATGAATGGTACCCCATACATCGTGCAGGATCAGTTCATCACCGGCTTTCAGTTGGCCGAGTTCATGGGTAACGCTGCTATGGTCGTCGTAGATCTTGATGGTAAATTCCAGTTGATCCCATTCGGTAAGGCTCGTAAAGGTAAAGGGGCGTCTTTCTTCTTCCCATCCGGGTTTATTAACCGCTACTTCTGTAGCCTGACCGGGTACAAAGGTATATCCGGCGGGCTTTTCCACGGTGAATTGGCGGACGTTATGTGTTACGGGGGTAACGGCCAGGATTTTTACGATATGGCTTTCCATTGGTTCAGGTTTTCTTTAATATGAATGTAGGATATTTTCTATCTCAGTGCAATGCCTGTTGCAACAAAGGCAGCAGGGCTTTGGCCCAGCGGCTGTAATCCTTTCCGGAAGGGTGCAATCCGTCTCCTGCCACCAGTTCGGGATCGTGAACGGCTTCACGGGTAAAGTGCGTGATATCCAGGTAAGGCACCAGCCATTCTTCCGCGATGGCTTTATTTACCGCGTTATACGCATCTATTTCCCGGCGGATCTGTTCCCGGTCGCGGTCCGCCGCAAATGGCGTTACGCCCCAGTCGGGAATAGACAGCACCACCACATGGGAAGGATTGTTGCCGGCAAAAACAATTGCCTTTTGCAGCAGGGCGGTAAATTCAGTTTCATATTCCTCCACGGAGCGGCCGCGGTATTGGTTGTTTACGCCTATCAACAGTGTTACTATATCGTAAGTTTTACTTATATGAGTAGCGGCAATACCCGCTTCCAGTTCGTCGGTGGTCCACCCGGTGGTGGCAATGATCTCCGGATCTGTTATATCAAAGCCTTGTTCCCGGAGCAAAGCGGCTGCCTGTACAGGAAAACGTTCGGAGGCGGAAACTTGTTCACCTATCGTATAACTATCGCCAAGAGCGAGGTATGTAACAGGAATCATGGTGGTATCTGAGATTTGGTTGCTGCAAAAAAATGAGCAGCAAAATAACATTAATCCTAACATAAGCAAAAAGTTATATGCAGGTGTTAAATTTGCTGAAATAAAGGGTAAATCTTACCCCTGCGTAAACGGAAAACCCTTACCTTTGCACGCGATTACAACAATTACGTAACGCATAAAGAAACCGTTTTATGCCGGCAGAAAAAATATCGATGAACAATGGCCTGTTACAGGTCCCTGCACAACCCATCATCCCATTTATAGAAGGCGACGGAATAGGTCCGGACATCTGGAGAGCCAGTGTACGTGTATTCGACGCAGCTGTAGAGAAAGCTTATGGCGGTGATAGGAAAATTGAATGGAAAGAAGTACTGGCAGGTGAGAAAGCCTTCCAGCAAACAGGTGAATGGCTGCCCAAGGCTACACTGGATGCACTGAAAGAATACCTGGTGTCTATCAAAGGTCCCCTGTCTACTCCCGTTGGCGGTGGTATCCGCTCCCTGAACGTTGCTATGCGCCAGGAGCTGGATCTCTACGCCTGTGTAAGGCCCGTACGCTGGTTCAATAAAGTACCTTCCCCGGTGAAACACCCGGAGAAAGTGGACATGGTGATTTTCCGTGAAAATACGGAAGACATCTACGCCGGCATTGAATATATGACGGGTACGCCTGAAGCAAAGAAACTGCTCGATTTCCTGCAAAATGAAATGGGTGTTAAAAAGATCAGGTTCCCGGAAACATCTTCCCTGGGTATTAAACCGGTATCTATTGAAGGTACAGAAAGACTGGTACGCGCTGCCATCAGCTATGCGCTGGAGCACAAACGTCCGTCACTCACCCTCGTGCACAAAGGCAACATCATGAAATTCACCGAAGGTGGTTTCAAAAACTGGGGCTATGCACTGGCAGAAAGAGAATTCGGTGATAAAGTATACACCTGGGAACATTGGGAAAAAACCAAGAAAGATCTCGGTGAAGAAGAAGCCAACAAAGAACTGAAAGTAGCCCTGGCAAAAGGTAAGCTGCTGATCAAGGATGTAATTGCGGATAACTTCCTGCAACAGATCCTGCTGGCGCCACAGGACTATTCTGTAGTAGCTACGCTGAACCTGAACGGCGATTATATTTCCGATGCACTGGCTGCTGCAGTAGGCGGTATTGGTATTGCCCCCGGCGCCAACATCAACTATCTGACCGGCTACGCTGTGTTTGAAGCCACACACGGCACTGCACCCCGCTTTGCCAACACCAACACCATGAACCCTTCCTCAGTGATCCTGAGCGGCGTAATGATGCTGGAATACATGGGCTGGAAAGAAGCAGCTGAAATCATTGTTCATGGCCTCAGCACCGCTATCATGCGCAAACGCGTTACCATCGACTTCTACAACCTGATGGATGATGCCACCCTGGTGAAGACCAGCGAATTTGCGGATGAAGTGATCAAGCAGATGCAACACTAAGCATTCTATCTTTTTAATATAAAGGGAGATGGAAACGGATAAACCCGTTTTCATCTCCCTTTTTTTAACCAAGATAAAATCCGGTTAATTTTGTTTTTTTCACAGCTATTCGTATTTTTCGTGATTATCCCGATTGGGACTCGCTTGAATAATTGTTGTGAAAAGCTTTTTAATCTAATTTTAAAAAACCCGAAATGGCAGAAAAAATTAAAGTTGCTAATCCGGTAGTTGAACTGGATGGTGATGAAATGACACGAATCATCTGGAAATTCATCAAGGATAAACTGATACTTCCATACCTGGATGTTGAAATTAAATATTATGACCTGGGCATGGAACACCGCGATGCTACCAACGACCAGGTAACTATTGATGCAGCCAATGCTATCAGGGAAGTAGGCGTAGGTATCAAATGCGCTACCATTACGCCGGATGAAGACCGCGTAAAGGAATTCAACCTGAAACAGATGTGGAAATCTCCCAACGGCACTATCCGTAATATCCTGGATGGTACCGTATTCCGTGAGCCAATTGTAATGAAGAATGTTCCGCGCCTGGTACCTAACTGGACTGCCCCGATCTGTATTGGCCGTCATGCTTTCGGTGATCAGTACCGCGCTACCGATTTCGTTACAAAAGGAAAGGGTAAACTGACCATTAAGTTTGAAGGCGAAAATGGTGAAGTGATCGAACACGAAGTATACAACTTCAAAGGCGATGGCGTTGCATTAGCAATGTACAACACCGATGAATCTATCAAAGGCTTTGCCCGTGCATGTTTCAACCAGGCACTGATGAAAAAATGGCCTTTATACCTGAGCACCAAGAACACCATCCTGAAAAAATATGATGGCCGTTTCAAAGATATCTTCGAAGAAATCTATCAACAGGAATTTAAAGCTGAATTCCAGGCACATGGCTTAACTTATGAACATCGCCTGATCGATGACATGGTAGCCAGCGCACTGAAATGGCATGGTAACTTTGTATGGGCCTGTAAAAACTACGATGGCGACGTACAATCTGATACCGTTGCACAAGGCTTTGGCTCTCTCGGCCTGATGACTTCCACCCTCATCACTCCTGATGGTAAAACAATGGAAGCAGAAGCCGCACACGGTACTGTAACCCGTCACTACCGCGATCACCAGGCTGGTAAACCTACTTCCACCAACCCTATCGCTTCCATTTTTGCATGGACCCGCGGTCTGGAATTCCGTGGTAAACTGGATAACAACGAGCAACTGATCAAATTCTGCCAGGCACTGGAACAGGTTTGTATCGAAACTGTTGAAAGTGGTAAAATGACCAAAGATCTGGCCGTTTGTATCCACGGAAACAAAGTAGAACATGGTAAACATTACCTGTATACTGAAGAGTTCCTGGAAGCACTGGATACTGCACTGAAAGCGAAACTCGCGTAAGTTGATAAAGACAATAAAAAAAGCAGCGGATAATGTATCCGCTGCTTTTTTATTTTAACAAGATGGAGTTCTTACAACTTCATCTTCTTTCTTAATACCTTATCTTCTCCATAAATATCATCATAGAAAACAAGATTACCGTTTTGCCCTTCTGCGGTAAAATACCGCAGGTAAATAGGAATATGTTTGGGCAGATCTACCTGTTTCTTTTCCTGCCGTGCCAGCCATACACGAACACTATCTCCGCTATGCCGTAAGCTGTCCGCCCGCACCAGGTACTGCGCCAGGCTATCCCATTGCTGCACCCGCACACAACCATGACTCATAGCACGCATGGAATTTTTAAACAGTCCGCGGTTATTGGTATCGTGCAGGTATACGCTGTACTTATTCCTGAAGTTGAATTTCATGATGCCCAGTGAATTGTCGATACCATCCATCTGGCGCAGCACATAAGGGAAATGGCCCTTGCCGAGTTTCGACCAGTCGATGGTATAAGGATCCACTGCATTACCATCTTTATCTATTACTTCCAGGTTCTTGGACGCAAGATAACCGACGTTCTTTTTAATAGCCGGCAGCATTTCCTTAAACACAATACTGTAAGGTACCCGCCAGTAAGGGAACATCATGAAGTTGGTCATATAGGAATTGAGCAGCGGCGTACGGGTGCGGGGCGTACCCACAATTACGCGTGATTCCAGCACCACTTCCCCGCTATCCACCACCTTCAGGTTATAGCCGGGCACGTTCACCAGGATATACCGCGAAGGCAATGTATCCGGCAGTTTACGCCAGCGGTCGAGGTTTACAGCAGCCTGCATGATCCAGTCGTGCATAGAGCGGTTCATGGCCATCACTGTTCTTTTCCCTGCTACCCCATCGGGATAAATATTAAACTCTTTCTGGAAAGCTTTCACACCGGTTTTCAGCAATGCGGAATCCAGCTCGCGGCCCGTGGTATCGAGATGTCCGCTTTGCACCAACCGGTTGATCACCAGTTGCCGGAATCCCAGCGTGTCGGTATAGTTGAGTGGTAACGTATCCCAGTGATAGTTTTCGTATTTGGCTTTGAAAGACTGAATCCCTTCTTTCAGCGCAATGTATCCTTCATGTGAAGGCTCCAGTGCATGCAGGATATTTGCTACATTCTTTTCTTCCAGTGCCTGCCGTAATTGCGTGATGAGTTGTTCATCAGTAAACGCCGAATCCTTTTTAAGGGTAATGCTATCACGCGGAGCAACGCCGTAGCGCAGATCGGAGGCCATTTTCATGAAGGCGTCTGTCATCAGCACATCTACTTTTGCCCATAAGGCGGCATCTTTTTTTGCAGTAGCGTCGTTGGTGATTTGTTCCCAGGCGGCGGTTAATGCGGGCTCGTGATATTGCGCGGGTAGCAGTCCTACGTCTTCCGCATGCTGGATCATATACAGCATGGAATCAGCCGCAGGATTGGTTATCCCGTTCTTTGACCACTGGCCTGCCGGCTTATCGGCGCCGTAAAATTCCTGTATGGCTGAAGGACGGAATGATTGTAAACTGTCCTCCAGTTCACCATCGTTATCTTTCAGGGCTGACAGTCTTTCAGTGATACTTTCGGTAATCACTTCGTCTAATTGTCTGATGTTTGCTACAATCTGTTTTTGTTTGGGGGCGGTATGCTTTTTTTTATTTACACAGGCTAACAACAAGCACACTCCAGATCCGCATAACAAACTGATAATAAAAATTTTATTCTTCATCTGCAGTAAATCGCTATGGTAAAGATAGGGATTTACAAATACTGTGCTGAAAATTTTTGGAGATAAAAGAGGCAAAGGCATTTGCGGGTTTCTTCAATATTGCTACCGGAAACTTTTGTGCTGTTTTCAGGAAAGATGTTTTATGTTCGGGATCACAAAAAATGAAAGGAAGAAGTGATATTATGAAATGTGACACCATATAAAAGCTACGGTGAATGACAGACCAGAAAAATTGTTTGCTGCAAGCAAATCATGATACCCGGTTTTCCATTTAATACCGGGCAAATAAAAGACGCCCACATATAACATTTATTACTAAATTATGGCTACCCAAAAGGGCCATAGTGTATGGGGAGTGTATGGGAAGTGTATCATGAGTGTATGGTGAGTGTATGGGAACAGTATAGGGAGTGTATGGGGACAGTATAGGGACTATATAGGAACTGTATAGGAACTACTACACATACACGACTCCTAAGTATCTGAGAAGTATCCAAGAAGTATCCGGGAAGTAACTCCAATACGTAACATTTTTTAATAATACAAAAGCCGCAGACATTACATCTGCGGCTTTAATTATTTCCCCCTGCTAATACTACCTGCAACAATCCTTTTTCACAAAAAGCGACTGAATAAATTTCAATATGCTTACAACAACTTTCTTCATGTCCGGATTTTTTTAAAAAGAGAAGCCACGGTGTGCAGCAGCTTCTCTTTAAACTAAAACTAAAACAACTAACTTCTATATCTTATCTAATGGTATACGTTCAGGAGCTTTCAATTGTTTAAACTTACTTGGCGTAAGACCAGTTACTTTTTTAAATTGCGCTGAAAGATGTGCTACGCTACTGTATCCCAGCTTGTAACTAATTTCACTTAAGCTTAATTCATTGTACACCAGCAACTCTTTTACCCGCTCTATTTTCTGTTGAATAATATACTGTTCAATGGTAGTGCCTTCTGTTTCAGAAAAAAGATTACTGAGATAATGATAGTCCTTCTGCAACTTCCCTGCCAGTAAGGTGGAAAAGTTTTCTTTCATCTCATCCAGCTCTGAATGATGCACTGCCTGTACAATAATACTTTTGATGCCTGCAATCAGCTGTTGTTTTTTATCATCTATCAGTAAAAATCCTTCCTGCTGAAGCGCTTCTGATAACCGGTGCAGTTGTTTCTCCGAAACGGCCCCTTCAACAGTTACCTTACCCAGTTGTATATCCTTAACATCCAGTTGCTGCGCGGCAAGAGTGGTAGTAACTACTTTGATGCAGCGCGGACAAACCATATTCTTTATAAACAGATCTGTTGTTGCCATCGGTTACTTTTTGATATTAAAAATGTTATGCTCCACCCTGATTAAAAAAGAGTTGGAGGTATTCCTTGCCATATCCCCGGTTAACTGCGTGCGGTAAGACAAGTCCAGCCTTGTAGTACTGTTAAAAATAAACTGCACTGCGGGCGCTATGTCCAGGTAAGAACCCCTGCCAACCGCGTCTGTATTGGTTTTGCCCAACAGCTCCACGTAGAGGTTTAAATTTGTTTGCTGAAAGCTTTTATACTTCACCGGCAACACCAGGTACCCCGCAGAGAGACTATAATTTACGGAATTCCGGGAGAAGTCGTCCGGAATATTATCCTTCACATTGTTCATATAACGGGAATAACCTAACGTTGTAGACAATGCCAGTTTATGTAACAATTGTGTAGCAATAATGCCCCCGTTTACGCCCGACGTAGCCCCTTCCAGGTCCAGCTCCTTATTATCATACGGCCGCATGGCATGCGCGCCGTCAGGCATTTCCGGGTAATACGGATTGTTGATCACGGAACCTCTTACATATGCGGCCATGCGGAAATGTGCGTGCTGCTGATCCAGCGACAGGAAGCGGTATTTGGCGTAAACCCCGCCGCCTTCAAGCTTTACAGACGACTGCATCATGTTGGAAGCGTATCCCAGCACATGCAGCATAAGCTTTTTATTGGCGCCCCACATCACTTCCGGCTCAAAGCGCATCCCGTTATCGCCGGAATGCTTCATGTTGAAAAACTTATTGGAGAGCCTGATCCCCAGGGAGTTGGCGGGCATATTGCTCGCCGGCTCCGTATTCACGTATAACTCCTGTGCGGCTGCTATTCCCCCGCTGGCTATGATGACCAGGGCTATTATTAAAATTCTTTTCATATACCGGCCGGCTATTAAATGGTGACGTGATAAATTCTTTTCGAAGCAGTGGCTCCGTCAGATTTGCAGCAGTCGCCCATCATACCTGTTTTATAGCAGGGCATAGTGGTTTCAGTACTGAATTTTTTAAATTGTTTGGCAGAAACAAAATCTTTGTCGATTACCGTGATGTCTTTATCACCGGACAATACCTGGTTTTTTACATCCATAAAATGGAGGGTGCTACCCGCAAATGCCACATGCGCATCATTTTGTACGCTCACGGCATCGAAGTTGGCGGTCATCACCAGTTTACCTACAGAAAAACCGGCATCTTCCACTTTATCTTTAATAGCATCGATGCTCACCGGCGCACCGGCTTTGAAGGTAAGAATGAAGGTAGTATTATCGAGATCGGTATCTATTTTATCAACAAAAGGCAATGATTCCAGGGCCTCGTAAGTGGCTTTTGAACACATGGCGCAGGTAAGGCCGGTAGCGTGTACGCTGGCTTTTTTAAATTGTGCATTTGCGCCGAAAGATATGCCCAGTGCGAGCAATATAATGGATACTATTTTCATGATCTGATGAAATAAAATTGAATAAAAAGATGAATAACAGTTAAAGTAATAGCAGTGCTGTAATACAGCAACAAACACTACATTAAAAACTGCATCAGATCAGGAAAGTACAATTCCGGAGGAAAATGGGCGCCGACGGGATGTCAGGCGGATCGTGGGGACGGCTGAGAAGGAGCGTTTCCTGCACCGGCAAAGCGGAAGCAGGTAAAACCCTTACCGGCAGCTGCATATCTGTAACGAGGTTGGAACCGGCCTGCAGGGCTTTGGCAGCCTGGTGCGATTCGGTGACCTTACAGAACTTAAATTCATCTTTACAGCAATCCATGCCTTTCGATGACTTTCCGCATTTACCGCAGTGATCAGCCGGAGCTTCCTGCAGGTCTACAGATGCCAGTTTGCCCATGCAGTAGTGCACGTTTACTGCAAACCCGCTGGTGAGCGTGATATACAATACAGCAAATAATATGGCAGAAAATCGCTTCATGATGAATTACAAAGATAAGAAAAAAAATGACCGGGATAGTGTTGCCACCATACCGGTCATCATATAGTTATATGTAATTCCTAGTTAATAAACCACCATCTGAGGCCCACCCTGAAGGCGAAGTTATTATACGGATATAACGGTCCTGCATAATTGTTATCGCCAAAGAAGGTATTCAGGTTCTCTGCACGCACATAGGCGGAGAAGGATTTGATCCTGAAATTGGCGAATGCAGCAATATCAGGTAAGGAGTTACTGATCTTCGCGGCATTCTGATAAATAAACTGACCGGTGAGCGGGGAATAGTCATCTGCATAATAACCGGTGTTATAGCGCAGCTCAATCCCTGTCATGAGGTTCAGGTTTGTATACAGTCTTTTTTCAAAGGCAAACCGGTTACGGGTCCAGAAAGTAGGAACGTTCAGTGGTCCGTTGCCATGCAGTTGCTGGAAGGCAATATCTACATACCAGTTAAACGGCTTAATGGTAAACTTCTTGCTAAACGTTATCTGTAACAGGTTAAACAGGGAGTTATACTGATCGCTGTGATAGTAGTCTTTGAAATAGGTGTAATTGGTAAACAGGAAATAATTGGCTGTCAGGGTGTAATCCAGCTTTTTGTTTTCGGTGGCAAACTGCAGCTGGGTAATATTCTCTTTCGACAGGCTGGTATTATACCAGGCATCATTGGTACTGTTAAAATATTTGAAGACGTAAGAGGGTTCTTTATTTACGTTGCTGACCGACAGGCGGACATCTCCCAGGAAGTCGTTGATATGTCTTTTTAACATGCCATAAAACCCGTAATCTCCTATATTCTGTCCTACTACATAAAACTCGCCTCTTGCAGAGAAATCCCATTTCTGGTTGCGGGTTTTATTACGGTATTCCCCATGTACGGCCAGGTTGGTGAAATTGATATCTGCATCCAGGAAGGTACCGGTGAGGCTTTCAAAGCGGGCGCCAATGTTAATAAAGTGTCCGAGGTTGCCGAGTACCGGGAACTGGATGAGCGACAGATCATTGGAAATCATTTTCCACTGATGTTTGGCACTTACCGTGTCGCCGGGTAAAAAGTTATAGTGGCTGGAATAAAACGTGGTATCCGGGCTGCTGTCGAGGAATTCGTAGTTATTATTCTGGTAGTTGAACGTATACTGCACACGGAAAATCGGGTCGTACTTATAATAATCGGTGGTATCGTTTACGTGGATACTGTCGCCCCGGCCCCAGTCGTACTGTTGCTGGATGAGGAAACCTGTTTCGCGGTAGTTCGATTTCACCGGTATGCTACCTCCGAAGAAAGCATACGTTGTAGACGCATCATTGCCCAGGTTTACCGGGATGGTTTTGCGTTGTTTGTAAGTGCTGTTGGACATGAAGGTATCGCTTCTGATCCCCCCGTTTTCCCCGCCATTGATTTTATTGTAGTAAAAGCTCAGGTAAGTATTGGCGCGTTTGTTTTTGCTCTGGTACCGGGCTGTAAACCGGTAGATATCGTGATTCGTGTTTTGCGAGCGGAAATATCCGGGCGCATTTATTTTGCGGTAGTCGAATGCAAAGTTGAAGCGTTCCGTCCGGTTTTGGGTGTGCGACAGCCCGATAACCTGTTCCTGTTTGCTGCCTACCAGGTACTGCAGCTCTGTGTAAGGGCGTGTAGTATAGTAAAAGCGGGCATCTTTATGGGAATTGGAATATACGTCGTAGGCATGGAAGCCGGCGTCAAAACCGGGTTTCATGCGTGGCGTATAAATCATGTTATAGGCAGCGCTACCGGTGTTACCAAGTGTGGTGTACGAAGACGGTACTTTCAGATAATTGGTCTGAAAATCGGCCACGGAGGAGTCGAGCTTATAATCGGTGGGCTCCCCGAGGATGCGGTAGGTCAACGTCAGCGTATCCGGCTCGTGTTCGTGTTTGGATGTATCCCGCTGCATTTTGCTGGTGCCGCCTCCGCCACCGCCCATATTGTTGATGCGTCCCGAGTTAAACTGGGCCACTAATTGATTCCCGCACAATAACAGCAGGGCTATGAAAATGAAAATTTGCCTCATCCGAAAGTAACAAAAGCGTTTATAGTTGCCGGATTAATTCACTAAATATCAGCGTCAGCTTAGGTTCTGCTGCTTTTGCAGCTGCCAGTACCTCTTCATGAGTGATCACATTTTCTTCTTCACGGATACCGATATCGGTGATCACACTCATGGCAAATACTTTCAAACCGGCATGCGCCGCTACAATTACTTCGGGTACGGTACTCATTCCTACGGCATCGCCGCCAATGATGTGCATATACCTGTACTCTGCCCGTGTTTCAAAGGTAGGCCCCTGAACGCCTACATATACGCCGCTATGTAAAGATATATTGTTGGCTGCAGCAATTTTATTCGCTGCATCGATTAACGTTTTGGCATAAGGTTCACTCATATCCGGGAAACGGGGACCCAGCGTGTCCTCATTTTTGCCCCGCAGCGGGTGTTCCGGCTGCAGGTTGATATGGTCCCTGATGATCATCAGATCGCCTACCTGGAAAGATGGGTTCATGCCTCCGGCGGCATTGGAAATAAATAAAGTATGGATTCCCAGGGCTTTCATAACCCGCACAGGAAAAGTTACCTGTTGCATGGAAAATCCTTCATAAAAGTGAAAACGCCCTGCCATAGCCACTACCGGCTTTCCCTGCATAAATCCGAGGATCAATTTGCCGGAATGCCCTTCCACCGTAGATTCGGGGAAATGGGGTATGTCGCTGTACGGAATTTCAATGCTGTCTTCAATTTCCCCTGTCAGGTTACCCAGGCCGCTACCCAGGATAATGCCCGCCACTGGCTTGTTTTGCCAGAATTTGCTGATATATTCCCCCGCTGCTGTGATCTTTGCTGTTAATTCACTCATCTGTTTATACATTAATTAAAAGCCGGATTTAAAAAACAAACCCGCGCAAAGTTATTTTTTAATTCACAAATGACTGCAGTTTTATATTTAAATCATAATGACCTATTTTAGCGGCAAATTTTATTCCGATGAACTTACACGAGTACCAGGCTAAAGAACTGTTGAAAAAATATAATGTACCGGTACAGGAAGGTATTCCGGTGGATACCCCTGAAGCGGCTGCGGAAGCATACAAGCAGCTGAAAGTGCAATTTGGTAATGAATTTGCCGTTGTAAAAGCCCAGATTCATGCGGGCGGACGTGGAAAAGGTAAGATCCGTGGTACGGAACAGAGAGGTGTGGCAGTAGGAAAAAATGCAGAAGATATTAAAAACATAGCAGGAAATATCCTGGGAGGCACCCTGGTTACCATTCAAACCGGCGACGCGGGTAAACTGGTAAACAAAGTACTGGTAGCACAGGATGTTTACTATCCGGGCGCTAACCCTGTAAAGGAATTCTACCTGTCCATCCTGTTGGATCGCGCTAAAAGCCAGAACGTTATCATGTACTCCACTGAAGGCGGTATGGATATCGAAGAAGTAGCACACAGCACTCCTGAAAAAATATACAAAGAATGGGTAAAACCAAATATGACCCTGCAGCCCTTCCAGGCACGTAACATTGCTTTTAACTTCGGTTTGAGCGGTGAAGCGTTCAAAAACATGGTGAAATTTGTAACCAATCTCTATAACGCTTACGTAGGACTGGATTGCAGCATGCTGGAAATCAACCCGCTGTTCAAAACCAGCGATGAGAAGATCATTGCTGTAGATGCCAAAGTAAACCTGGACGACAACTCCCTGATGCGTCATCCCGACCTGGAAGCACTGCGTGATATTTCTGAAGAAGATCCTACAGAAGTAGAAGCCAGCAAATATAACCTGAACTTCGTAAAACTGGATGGTAACGTAGGCTGTATGGTAAACGGCGCTGGTTTGGCAATGGCCACTATGGACATGATCAAACTGAGCGGCGGTGAACCGGCTAACTTCCTGGACGTAGGCGGTACCGCCAACGCGCAAACCGTAGAAGCAGGTTTCCGTATCATCCTGAAAGATCCTAAGGTAAAAGCTATCCTGATCAATATCTTCGGTGGTATTGTTCGTTGTGACAGGGTTGCCCAGGGTGTAATTGATGCCTACAAATCTATTGGTAACATCACGGTGCCTATCATTGTACGTTTACAGGGTACCAATGCTGCTGAAGCAAAAGTACTGATCGAAGAAAGCGGTCTGAAAGTACAATCAGCCATCCTGCTTAGCGAAGCAGCTGCACTGGTAAATAAAGCAGTTAGCTAATCGCCTTCGGCGATAGAAATTGTCTTGGAGCAGGATTACGCTGATTATGCTTATTTCAAGGATTTGATCAATTTTGATTTTAATAAATTAAGGGAGATGGAAGTGGGTATCCACTTTTATCTCCCTTAATCATTTTTATAGAAATCTAAAAAAATCCGATAAATCAATATAATCAGCGTAATCCTGCTCCAAGACAATTTCTATCGCCGAAGGCGATCCGCTACTCTCCTTTTTTCGGAACTGCCGGCGGCATAGTAGCTTTCGGCTTGTTTTCTTTATTGTCTTTGTGTTCCTCCTTTGGCTTTGCCGGCGCAGGTTCCTGGCTGTCGGCGCCCGGAGTGGCATAATCGCTGGCATCACCGGAGCCATAATCATCTGCCGATCCGTTACCCACGTTTTCTGATTCAGCACCCGGTTTTACATTGGAATCGTAATTCATGTAAATATCGTCTTCGCTCATATTGGGCGGTACCGGGAAATGATCGTTGGAACTTATCTTCAGGGTTGGATCAGCATACACTTTCTGCATAAAATACGCCCAGATGGGTAAGCCGGTATTGGCACCCTGACCGATGGCCGTTGTGCTGAAGTGGATAAAGTTGTTTTCGCAACCTACCCATGCGCCAGCCAGTATTTTGGGTGTATAGCCCATAAACCATCCATCGGTGTTATCGTTGGTGGTACCGGTTTTACCGGCTATTTCACCTTGTATATTAAAGCGGGAACGGACACGGGCACCGGTACCACCCGGTGCTACCACGCCTTCCATCATTTTCACCATTGTATAGGATTCCCTTTCGCTGATCACTTCACGTTTTACCGGTGCAAAAGTTTCCAGGATATTACCGTTTCTGTCTTCAATACGGGTAATATAAATAGGTTTGGTATTGATACCCCTGGCAGGGAACATCGTGTACCCCTGCAGCAGTTCGTACAGCGACAGCTCCACGGCGCCCAGCGCAATGGCCGGGTAGGCAGGAATATCGCTGGTGAAGCCCACTTTATTTTTGGCGAAATCGGCAAACGGCTTAGCGCCAATCTGTTTGATCAGGTAGGCGGCCACAAGGTTCAGTGATTTTGCCAGTGCGCCGGCCATCGTAATGCTACCGCCGGTGCTGCCTTCCGAGTTATGCGGAGTCCAGCCGTTGATGGAAATAGGTTCGTTTGGCAGAACGGTATTTGGCGACATGCCATTCATGATGGCAAAGCAGTACAGGAAGGGTTTAAATGTAGAACCCACCTGACGGCGTGTTTTCGCCACGTGATCATTTTTGAAGTAGCGGAAGTCCGGTCCGCCTACCCAGGCTTTTACCTCACCGCTTTCAGGATCCATTGCCATAAAGCCCGCCTGTAAAATGGCGCGCATATATTTGATGGAATCCAGCGGGGTCATAGTGGTATCTATTTCATTCAGGTCTGGTTCAGTAGAGCTTCTCCAGCCAAACACCTTCATGCGTACGGGGGTATTGAACACCCGCGCAATGGTGGAATCGTCTGCTTCATCCTCTTTCATGGATTTATAGCGGTCAGATTCTTTCATGTACTGATCCAGGAATTTCGGCCATTTCTTCCAAACGCTGCCGGTTTTGACATCGTTTTGAGCAGAGAGTGATTTTTGCAGTACAGCCAGGTGTTTAGCCACGGCTTCTTCTGCATATAACTGCATTCTCGGGTTAATGGTAGTATATATTTTAAGGCCGTCGCGGTAAAGGTTATATTCTGATCCATCGGCTTTCTTATGCACTTTACACCAGCCTTTCAGCTCATCGCGCAATACTTCCCTGAAATAAGGGGCCAGTCCTTTGTTGTGATCAATTTTATTATAGTGCAGTACAATCGGTTTGCTTTTCGCAGATGCGGCTTCGGCAGGGGTGATAAAGCCGGCTTCCTGCATATTGCTGATAACGGTGTTGCGGCGCTGAAGGGCGTTTTGCGGATTCCTGCGCGGATTATACAGGGTGTTACCTTTGAGCATGCCCACCAGGATAGCAGCTTCTTCGATGGATAAATGACCGGCATCTTTACTGAAAAATGTTCTGGCGCCGTTTTCAATTCCATATACGTTATCCCCGAAAGCCACGGTGTTCAGGTAGAGGGTAAGAATTTCCTGTTTGGTAAAGTTTCTTTCCAGTTTTACGGCAATGATCCACTCCTGTACTTTCTGAAACGCCCTGCCGATAGGGTTACCGGAGCGCTGCTTCCCCAGGTTATCCGTTTGCAGGTTCAGGGCCAGCTGCTGGGTAATGGTACTGGAACCGCGTTTTTTACCGATGAGCAGGTAAAAAGGAATGGCCAGTGTGCCTTTGGGGTCAATACCGGAGTTATCATAAAAACGGGTTTCTTCAGTTGCTATCAGCGCATTGATCACGTTTTTGGAGATCTCATTATAGTCGCTGCTGGAACGGTCCACCTGGTAGTATTTACCGAGAATGGTGCCGTCGTCGGCAATTACTTCTGCGGCCAGTGCTGCCCGCGGATTTTCCAGTTCTTCCAGAGACGGCATACTGCCGATGATCCGGAAGTTAATGAGTAAAACTAAGAGAACAAGTAATGCTAAGATACCAAAAGCCACCCGCCACAATATTTTCACCGATTTTTTCATGCGCTTATTTAATTTGTTTTATAGCCGGATTTTGCCCGATTCCTTTATATGAGAAGCAATTTATTACTATCTGTTGGCTATATATATAATTTTTTCAATAAAGTTTATATGCAATAAACACGCCTGTTTATGGCAGCCTGACCGACAAAGCTATTTAAAATTCCAAAAATACTTACTGGGTCACGTAATTATCTGTAAAAAACTTACGGTAGCCGGTCAGGTCTTTAGTGCTGTTTAACAAGATGAAATTATCCCTGGAAATCACAAAGAAATTGTATTCCGAAGGTCTTATCCGGGGAATGATATTCGCTGCGGCCTCCTCGCGTATTTCGTCGAAATAGGCCAGGGCCTTGTCTTCATTGGGGAAAAGCCGGAAAATCAGCATCACATCGTTAGGTGTGAGCACAAAACTGCCGACTTCAATTTTATCGTTGGCATGTTTGGCTGCGTTATAACGGGTAAACTGGTTGAGACCTTCATCCATCAGTTCTTTTGACACGCGCTGGAAGGAGAGCACTACAAAAAACGGGTTATCGGCCGATATTTTATAGGGCGTTACCGGTTTGGGCGGTGCAATGGGCACTATTGGCGCGGGCAAGGTGCCTGCCATACCGGCGGCTATTTTAGCCGAGTCCACCGGTGTTTTGGCGCCGTTGATCCTGTCGGCCAATACCGGCTGCGGATTTTGCCACGGGTATCGCATGGAAATATCCTCATCCAGCAATACGCCATTAGCGTCTTTCTTTCTTACTTCCAGCCTGGAGAGGTAATCGGAGAGTTCTGCGCGGTGGTTCAGGGCATCCATAAGGGCCTGGGCCTGTGCGCGTACCGGTTCATCTGCAGCGTATTTGGTAAGTACGGCCTGTACCGCATTGCGCGACAGCTGCAGGGTATCAGTGGCAAACAGTGTATCTGTTTTAACGATCAGCATTGCCTCCAGCAAATCGAATTTTGACTGGAGGAAGTTGACGCCATAGGTGCTGTCGGCCTGTTTCTTCATCGCCATCGATTCCGTGTAATTACCCTTACGGAAGGCTTCATAGGCGGCATCATACGCGGCGCTGATCTCTTTCTTTTTCTGGCTGTCGATATCCCTTAAACCGCCTGAGCGGATGATGTCTGCAAAATTGGTATTGCCGTACTGGTTCAGCACCATTGATTTATAATGATTGGCCTGGGCAGCATGATTGAGTTTACTATGCCAAACATACAGGGAATACAATACTTCCGGTTTGCGCGGATGATCCGGGTAAAGGATCAGCAGCGAGTCGTAAGTTTCTATTCCCAGGGAATAGTTTTCCAGTTTATCGTGATATAATTTGCCGAGGTCGAACCAGGCTTCGTGTACCGCTTTTTGTGAAGCGGCCAGCTTTTCCGGTGTGAGTGGCAGTCCTGCTGCCAATGATTCCGTGCTGATGCTGTCTGCCGGCACTTCACCGAGCGCAACGGATTTAGTTTCTTCTGTAATTTCTATTGGGCCGGCGCTGTTGGTGGCATTTACCACACCGTTCTGGCTGCGGCGCCAGTTGTCGACAGGCTGACGGCTGCCCCACCGGCGTTTAAACTCGGAGTAGCCGGCTGATTTACTGCCTGCATTATAAAAATACCAGTCGCCTTTTTCTGCTTTTGGTGAATAAGCGGTGCCTCCCCCGTTCATGCTGAAGGATGAGGAACTTTCCTGCGGATTGGCGGCGGCCAGTTTATCTTTCTTTTTCTTTTCAGCAGCTTCATTTGCCATAACGGCCACCATTTTCGACAACACAATATTCCGGTCCGACGGGGATAAGGCGGCTAATTTCTGCAGGCTATCTTCCCGGTGGATGGTTTCCAGCCGTGCCACAACTTCGGTGAGCACTTCTTTGCGGGTTTCCACGGTAGGCGCATCTGCAAAATCTTTCGTCATCACGCCGGCGGTGCTGTCGTAATATTTTTTTGCATCGGTATAGTTACGCTGATCGTAATAAATATCCGCCATCCCTTTGTAGGTGATGGTGCGTTGCATGAGGTTATCACTGGGTATTTTCAGTGATTGTTTCATATAGTTGAGGGCGGCTTCCGGATGATCGGGGTATTCGAGCACGCCCATTGTATAATAGATCCCGTCGCGGAACCGTTCGAAGCGTTGTTTTTTGAGCATGCGGCGAAGCCCTGCGATGCTGCCGGCTACATTACCGGTGGTTTCCGCGTTGGTTCTGGCAATCTGTAACCGGGCCTGGAAATCCATCATGGGATCGGGTTTCATGCTGATTACATTGCGGAACTGATCGAGGGCGGAATCCGGGTGTTGCTGCTGGAGGTAAAGCTGGCCGAGGATGTACGACATCCTGGCTTTGGCTACTTTGTCGTGGCTTTTATCGATGGCCAGTTTCAGCGGTTCTATTGTTTCCGGGTATCTTTTCTGGATGTAGTGGCTGTAGGCGCGTACTTCCGCGAGATCGCCATCGAGGCGGTGCGGGAAGTTGGGATCATTATTCAGGATATTGAGCAGCGCCTGTACTTCATCATATTCCTTTTGTTCCAGCAGGGTACGGGCTCTCCAGAGGAAGGCGTCGTTACGTGCTTTGGTATGTTTAAGGCGGCCGAAGAAGCCTTTTCTTTTTTCTTTTGTGGCGATGGAGATCTGGTCATTTTCATGCGCACCCACTACTGTTTTGTACTCCGACTTCATTTTCGGTGCGAAAGCGATATTGATGTACTGGAATGTTTTATTGGCATTTTCGAGATCTCCTTCGTAGAAGTAGGCGCGTCCCATGAGCAGGAAGCAGTCGTCGATCCATTTACCGCGGGGGTCATGGAGCTGGATGGCCATGTTTGTTTTATCGATTACAGAATCCAGTTCTCCTTTGCTGAAGCCCTGGCTTTGTAAACTGAACGGATAAAACGGCAGGAGGATGTTATAGTTATCCTGGCCATCGCGGTTAGCGGTTTTCACTACCCTGTCGAGTTTAACCCTGGCGTGAAAGTAATAGTTGAACCGGGTAGCCATGTTCTGGAAGAATTGTCTTTTCCAGGTCCATTTCTTTTTCTCCAGCATTACTTCTGAAGGGGGACGGCGATCCTGCACCCGTTGTTCGCGGGGTTTAAAAAGGGGCTTTACAGCAGGCTTTTGTTGCTGTTGCTGTTTATCGGGTGCCTGGCCCTGGGAATTTGTTTGCGGGGGCCGGTTTTGAGGCTTATTTTGGGCCCGGGCAGCCTGCAAAACCAGGCAACATGACAAAATTATTATTCCCAGATATTTTGGTAGCAGTTTGATGATGCAATTCATGGATGCCAGGGTGTATAGGCTAAATATATATAACTTACAGTTTGAAAAAATATTTTAAAGATAGGATAAAATAGTTGATTGAATATCTGTGTGGAAGAAGTGATGCTGACTTTTTTCCGGCAGCAGATATATTTTAATAGGTTGGTTTTCAGATAAAAAGACTTCTTTCTGTCTACAATCCTCAAAACACTGTTTCCTATTTTGCAATAATGATTAACTTTAGCCCGCCTTAAAAGAAATAGCATTCTTTAAGAAGTACCGCAAAACATGGCCAAGAAGGGGAATAAAAACAGCAGACGAAACCTGGAAAAACTAAGTCATAAATACCGTCTGGTAATTATGAATGAAGATACCTATGAAGAAGTGACCTCATTCAAACTCTCCCGGATGAGCGTATACATTGCCTTCAGTACCCTTTTTGTATTACTGGTGGCCATTACCGTAGCTACAGTGGTATTTACGCCGCTGCGTTATTATATACCGGGTTATGGAGATCTGAAGCAACGGAAAGAGTTCATCCATCTGAAAATGAGGGCTGATTCGCTGGAAACAGCTATCAATGCGCGCGACCAGTACCTGGATAATATTAAAAAGGTAATTAACGGCGACTTTACCGGAAAAGTGGATACCACGATGTTAAAAGTACCTGCAGTAGATAACAGTACCTATTAGTATATAAATACAAAAATTTAATATATATTTATTTATATTACACACTAAACTTGAAAAACCTAACTCCCTATGTTCAATAACAACAACAAATCGAAAGGTGACAACAAAGCCATGTTGCCAACATCAACTATTAACATTATAGGCAATGGCACTTCAATACAGGGTGATATTGTATGTGAAGGTGACATCAGAATTGACGGACAGGTAAACGGGCTGGTATCTACCAAAGCTAAGATAGTGGTAGGTCCGGAGGGTGAAATCACCGGCGACCTGGTATGCCAGAGCGCTGACATCCTGGGCCGGGTAACAGGAATTATCAAGGTAGAAGAATTATTGTTCCTGAAAGGGAATGCACTGGTAAAGGGCGATGTATACACCGCTCATTTTGAAATGGAGCCTTCTGCTAAGTTCAATGGCCGTTGCTACATGGACGATCAGCAGCCGGCTGATAACCAGAAACATGGAAAAACCGTCCTCCAGGAAGCCGAATAACCGAAATCTGCTCTTACGATATGCCGGATTAGCCTTCCAGATGATGGCTACACTGGGTTTGGGAGTATTTGCGGGCTATAAACTAGACCAATGGATTGGCTGGCGGTTCCCGGTATTCCTGATCATTTTTTCTTTAATTGCTTTAGCCATACTTTTGTGGCAAATTATAAAAGACACCCGACGGCATGAGTGATAGATTTTTTATACGGTTATTCGCAGTTTTTGGAATTTTAAACGGACTTGTTATCATATTCAAACCCAGGTTGCTGGACCTCGGCACACATGTGAATGTGCTGATGGCCGGTAACCTGATCATGGCTATTATATCCCTGGTGTCTTATATTATGAGTCGCCGGGGACTCGCTTCTTCTAATCATAATGCCTTTATCAGGGCTGTTTATGGCTCTACTCTCAGCAAACTTTTTCTTTGCGTAATAGGCATCGCTGCTTACGTGCTTATTTATAAGCCCAATGTGAGCAAGCTGACCATTTTCATGCTGTTGTTCCTGTACCTGGTGTATACTGTATTTGAAACAATCAGCCTTTTCCGGCTGACCAGGCTAAAAAAATAATCTATTTGAAAAAAGAGGCGCCCTTAAATGCACTAGCGTCCTACTTACCGGAAGGGACTTTCGGACAGGTAATGGATTTTCTGACTACCTATAAGGTACACCTGACTGTTACACGTGAGCGGTCCAGCATACTCGGCGACTACCGTCACCCCGACGGGCAGGGCAAAGGGCACCGGATCAGTGTGAATGGCTCCCTGAATAAATACGCTTTCCTGCTTACCCTGCTGCATGAAATTGCACACCTCACCACCTTTAATAAATATGCCAACCGCGTAGCGTCGCATGGCAAGGAGTGGAAACAGGAGTTCTCTTTTATTTTGCGTGACTTTGTAGGTAAAAGCCTGCTGCCGCCTGATGTGGAAACCGCCGTGCGCCAGAGCATGGCCAACCCCGCAGCCAGTTCCTGCGCAGATGAAAACCTCATGCGTGTGCTGAAAAATTATGACCTCCAGAAAGAAAACCATTTTTTCGTAGAGCAGGTACCGTTACACGGACTGTTTAAAACCAAAGACGGACGCGTATTCCGCAGAGGGGATAAAATAAGAAAACGCTACCGCTGTGAAGAGGTAGCGTCTAATAAATGGTTTCTTTTCAGCCCTGTATATGAAGTGGAACTTGTTTCCTAACTCTTCTCCCCTACATAATGCAATACCGGGTATGCCATTGCACGGTTGATCAACTGGATTTCCAGCTGCAGGATGCCGGCTTCTGCTTTGGCCTGTAACTTAGGCGCATCATCGGTAGGTTTGTGATAGTCGTCGTGACCACCGGTGTGAAAAAACATCACCGGTACCCCGCTTATATAGAAATTATGATGATCGGAAGCGCCCTTCCCTGCTGCATCTGTAAAGTATTTAATGCCGGGTTGCTGTACTTCTTTGAACACAGCAGGCCATTCTTCCGCGCTGCCATAGCCGCCAATACCGATTCCCCGCTCCGGGTTATAACGGCCAATCATATCCATATTAAGCATGAAATGCGCTTTATCCAGCGGCATCAGCGGATGTGCGGTGTAATATTTTGAGCCCTGTAATCCCAGCTCTTCCCCGCCGAAAGCGATAAAGAGAAAGTTAAAGGGTTCGCGGCCCTGGTTTTTTACGTAGTACCGCGCCAGCTCCAGCAGGCCGGCCACGCCGGAAGCGTTATCATCTGCGCCGTTGTGGATTTCACCGATGGGATATTTTCCATCGAATAAAGCGGCCGTTCCGAGGTGATCATAGTGAGCGCCAATGATAATCGTACGTGCGGCACCGTTATCCAGGTACCCGATCACATTTCTGCTGGGGATATCTTTATGTTCTTTCCGGGTGAAGGCAAAATCCTGGAAGAAACTGTTGCCGTTTACCGGCTTCAGTCCCAGTTTTTTAAACTGTTTTGCCACGTAGTTGCTGGCTGTTTTCCCGCCTTTTTCTGCGGTGCCCCTGCCTTTCAGCTTATCTGAGGCCAGGTAGTTCACTTTTCCCTGAATACGTGCGGCATCCGGAATCGTGTCCTGTGCCTGTGCGGCGGTGATTGTACCGGCAGCGCACATCAATAAAAACCATCTCTTTATCATATCCGGTCAAAAATAGAGAAGGCTTCCTTAACGGGAAGCCTTCTGCGAAAAAATATTATTGAAATGTTCAGATTGTATTAATCCTACTTTTTCTTCTGTTGAATTTCCTGCTGGCGTTTCTGGACTTCTTCCAGTTTCTCCTGCCACTTGGATTTGCTCTTTGGTTTCTTCTTATTTTCCTGGATCTGTGCGTGAATTTTATCATGGTTGATGATAAATTTCTGGATCACAAACTGTAACAGGATACTGATCACGTTAGACAGGAAGTAGTAGAAGGTAAGCGCCGCAGCGAGGCGGTTGAAGATACCCAGCAACATTACCGGCATTACGTAAGGCATGTACTTCATCACCGGGTTGCTCTGATCGGTCATTCCACGGTTGTAGAACGCCAGGATCAAACTGGTGATGGTCATGAGGATGGTGAACAAGCTCACGTGGTTACCATAGAATGGTATGTTGAAGCCGAGGTTCAGGATAGAGTCGTAAGTAGACAAATCCTTTGCCCACATAAAGCTTTCCTGGCGCAGCTCAATGGAAGACGGGAAGAAGCTGTACATCGCTACCAGGATAGGCAGCTGCAGCAATGCGGGTAAACATCCGCCCAGCGGGTTTACGCCTGCACTCTTGAACAGTTTCATTTGTTCCACACCGAATGCCTGCTGGTCGTCGCCATACTTTGCTTTCAGTTCATCAATTTCAGGTTTCAGCACTTTCATTTTAGCCTGGGAAACATAGCTCTGGTAAGTGAAAGGAGCTATCAGCAGGCGGATGAAGAGGGTGAGCAGGATAATGATGATACCATAGTTACTGATAAATCCGCTCAGGAAGTTAAACACCGGGATAATGATAAAGATGTTCACATACTTCACAAAAGCAAAGATACCGGTACCCAGCGGGATGATCTTCTGCAGACCGATATCGAAAGATTTCAGTGTCTTATAATGGTTAGGACCATAATAGATTTCAATCGGGAAGGAGAAATCATTGGTACGGCTATACGGAATCTGTATAGTGCTGAATGTTTGTCCTACGATATTGGGGCTTACCGGCACTTTCGTGTTTACATCCACGTTAGTGAACAGTTCCTTTTTAGCGATCAGGGTGGTGTTGAAGAACTGCTGTTTTACGCTCACCCATTTCAGTTTGTTTTCCAGTTTTTCATGACTGGTACGGCTGAGGGTAAAGTAATCATGCTTATCATTTTCCAGCATATAGTGCACCTGGTTGTTCAGGCGCTCGTTTTCGAGGTCGTGTTCCTGTTTGTCTTCCTGGCTGTTCCACTGGAGGCTCAGGTAGTTCTGGTTGCCTGGCAGTAAGCCCTGCATACCAACGGCGTGAATGGTATAGTCTACCACGTAGCTGCCTGGTTTCAGGGAATAGATAAATTCCAGGTAAGAAGCCGGGTTATTGGTATTAAGACGGTAAGCGATTGTTTTTACGCCACCTGCGCCTTCCTGGGGTTGGCCGGCGGTGAAGAACAGATCCGCACTGTTCAGCATTTTTGTTAAGCTGGCAGGCACTTCTACCGAGAGGCGGTTAAAAGAGCCTTCAACGAGCATCAGCGGGCCGCCATCATAAGTTTTGTATTGTTTCAGTTGTACACTTGCCGGTTGGCCACCTTTATTGGAAAAAGTGATCTTTACCACATCATTTTCCAGTACTGTGTTCTGCACGTTGCCGGTAGCAGCAGCGGCAAACGCGCCAAATTCGCCGTTTAACAGCGCCTGGTGGGCTGAATCCAGCTGGCCTCCTGCGGCGGCTGCAGCAAGGCTGACAGTATCTGCTAAAGGTGTTTTAGGCTTGTTAAGCTCTGCGATGGAATCTTGCCTGGCTTTTTCCCTTGCGGCTCCTGCCTGTTGTTTCTGGTTGAAGAATATATATCCTACCAACAAAACGCCCAACAGTAAAAACCCAATGACCGAATTTCTATCCATGAAATGCAATTAAAATTTAGGCAGCAAAGGTAAGCAGGATTTTATGAATTGACCATGCTTTTTAGGTGAAACCCCTGTTAAATGCGGCTAAAATAATAAATAAGTAAAGGAAATGCGTATCCTGTTGAGGATCAGAGCAGTTTGGGCGGAGGGGATCGCCTTCGGCGATTGTCTTTTTCAGGATTAGACTGATTGAGCTGATTTCACTGATTATATTCCCGGAGATTTTAGTTAAAATGAAAGAGGGAGATATAAGCGAATATTTATCCGCATATATCTCCCATTATCTTTTAAAATCAAACGTAATCAAATCAGTGAAATCAGCTCAATCAGTCTAATCCTGCACCAAGACAATTTCTATCGCCGAAGGCGATCCTATCCGTGCTTACTTTACAATTGTTTCTTCCATTTTGGCTTTCCCGTTTTTAGCTTCTGCGTACTGCTTGGCGGCCTTGATAAAGGACACGAAAACAGGCGCCGGGCTTTCCACGGTGCTTTTCAGTTCAGGGTGGAACTGTACGCCCACAAAGAACGGATGGGCAGGCAGTTCAATGATTTCAACAAGACCGCTTTCCGGGTTTTTACCGGAAAGAACGAGGCCGGCATCTTCAAACTGCTGGAGGAAGTCGTTATTGAACTCGTAGCGGTGGCGGTGTCTTTCGCTGATGCTGGTACCACCGTATATTTCGGCCGCTTTGGTGCCTGGCGTGAGTTCGCAGGCATAAGCACCCAGGCGCATGGTACCACCTTTGGCGGTTACTTTTTTCTGCTCTTCCATGAGGTTGATCACCGGGTGAGCGGTGTCAGGGTTCATTTCCACGGAATGCGCATCTTTCCAGCCGAGTACGTTACGGGCATATTCCACTACGCTCATCTGCATACCGAGGCAGATACCGAAAAACGGCAGCTGATTTTCACGGGCATACTGAATAGCGGTGATTTTTCCTTCAATGCCGCGGTGACCGAAGCCGGGAGCTACCAGGAGCCCATCGAGGTTCTTCAGTTTTTCACATACATTTTCAGGTGTAATATGTTCTGAGTGGATATTTTGTACCACTACTTTGCATTCGTTCAAGGAACCGGCATGTATAAATGATTCCAGGATAGATTTGTAGGCATCCTGTAATTCCACGTATTTACCGATCAAACCGATGGTTACTTTGGATTTCGGATATTTCAGTTTATCCAGGAATTCGCGCCATTTAACCAGTTCGGGTTCTTTTTCCACGGGTAATCCCAGTCTTTTCAGTACAGAAACGTCGAGTTTCTCGCGCATCATTTCCAGGGGTACTTCATAGATGGTGGGAACGTCGTTTGCTTCGATCACGGCATCTACCTGTACGTTACAGAACAGGGCGATTTTCTTTTTCAGATCGCGGTACAGTGGTTCTTCTGTACGGCAAACGATGATATCCGGGTGTACGCCATATTCGCTCAGCAGGCGTACGGAGTGTTGCGTAGGTTTGGTTTTCAGCTCTTTAGCTGCACGCAGGTACGGGATCAGTGTAAGGTGTACTACCAGGCAATCTTCTTCGCCCAGTTCCCATTGCAGCTGACGAACCGCCTCAATGTAAGGGAGTGATTCAATATCACCCACGGTGCCACCAAGTTCTGTAATAACGATATCGTATTTACCATCCTTACCCAACAGGAGGATACGGCGTTTGATTTCATCCGTAATGTGAGGGATTACCTGAACGGTTTTACCGAGGTAGGCTCCTTCTCTTTCCTTGTTGATCACAGTTTGGTAGATACGGCCGGTGGTAACATTATTGGCCTGAGACGTGGGCGTATTCAAAAAACGTTCGTAGTGTCCGAGATCCAGATCGGTTTCTGCGCCATCTTCCGTTACATAACATTCACCATGTTCATAAGGGTTTAACGTACCCGGATCCACATTGATATATGGATCAAATTTCTGAATAGTCACTCTAAAGCCGCGTGCCTGCAATAATTTTGCAAGGGAAGCAGCTATAATTCCTTTACCCAAAGAAGATGTAACACCTCCTGTAACGAAGATATATTTTGCCATAAAACTAAAATTCTGCTAAGAATACTTGACCTATAAACGGGGAAGTGCCGGACTGCGTTTGGTGTAAAACCGATCAAGTAAACTACTTCCGAAGGTCATGCAAAGTTACACAAATTTGCGTCGCTCCCAAGTTTTTTACGGCAGCGCTTTATTTGTTTGTTAATTTTTTGGAGATTATATTCAGCTCTCATCACTTATCTACAGGGCGTTTTAAAGAATTTTCAAGTACCGGAAATTATTTGTTAAAAACCTTTATCCGGCAGCGATGTTCTGTAAATGCGTACGCGACTATAAATATATAAACAGTAAATTTGCGTCCGAAATACATAAAAGATGACTTTAACGCCAAAGAGAGCCCAAGACTCGCTTATACAGATGACCGAACTGGTTTTACCGAATGATACCAACACATTCGGCAACCTCATGGGAGGCCGTTTGATGTACTGGATGGACATTGCCGCGGCACTGGCCTGCATGAAACACTGCAGCGCACCCGTGGTAACTGCTTCTGTAGATAATATATCTTTCGAAAATCCCATTAAACTGGGAAACGTGGTACATATTGAATCTAAAGTAAGCCGGGCCTTCAATACTTCTATGGAAGTACACATGAGGGTTTGGGGAGAAGATCCGGTACAACAGTACCGCTATAAATCCAATGAAGCTTTCATGACCTTTGTAGCCCTGGATCCCAATGGCAATTCCCGGCCGGTACCCGGCATCATTACCGACACAGAAGAAGAAAAAAGATTATATGAGGGTGCCCTGCGCCGCCGTCAGCTTCGTTTGATCCTGGGTGGTAAAATGAAACCTGAAGATGCGGATGAATTAAAAGCGCTGTTCTTCGAAAAGATCTAAGCGGATTTTGTCTTTCTCAGGATTAACCGTGATTATACTGATTTCATTGATTTTACTTTTTGGATTTTATAAACGATTAAAAATAATTAGGGGAGACATCAGCGAATATACCCGCTTATCTCTCCCCTAATCATTTTTAATCAAAATTGATCAAATCCTTAAATCAGCATAATCACGGTTAATCCTGAGAAAGACAACCTACGCTTCCCCCTCCCACTCTTTATAAAACCGCTCCAGGAATACTTCCATAAATGCGTGTCTTTCTTCTGCCAGCTTTTTACCGGTAGCGGTATTCATCCGGTCTTTCAGCAACAGTAATTTCTCATAGAAATGTGTGATCGTAGGGGCAGTACTGTTTTTATACGCTTCTTTTGTCATTTGCATATTGGGCTTTACCGCAGGGTCATACAGCGACCTGTTTTTGAAACCGCCGTAATTAAAAGCCCTTGCAATACCGATAGCGCCAATGGCATCGAGCCTGTCGGCATCCTGTACCACGGCTAACTCTGCAGAGAAAAATGTTTTTTCCTGGTTGCCTCCTTTAAAAGAAATGTGACGGATAATATTCTCCACCTGTGTGATGATGGCCGCCGGCACATCCAGCGTTTGCAGAAAAGCTACTGCTTTTGCAGGGCCGATATTTTCATCACCGTTATGAAATTTTGAATCTGCAATATCGTGTAACAGGGCACCCAGTTCCACTATCAACAGATCGGCAGGTTCGGTTGCGGCAATATGTTTTGCCTGCTGCCATACCCTGTAAATATGCCACCAGTCGTGGCCTCCTTCTGCCCCCTCTAATTCCTTTTTTACAAAATCCACCGTTGCGGTGATGATCTGACCATGATTTATCATAGGTGCAATGATATTAATTTTTGTGAAGAAGGAAGATGAAAAACAATACGATTCCCCAAGACGTTATGTAAGTATATTACAGGTTAAACGTATATATGAAGATTATGCAGAAACCGATGGCTACCGCATCCCGGTAGACCGGCTCTGGCCACGGGGTATTTCAAAGGAGCGCGCCCACATTGATGAATGGGCAAAGGAAATAGCTCCCAGCAACGAACTGCGCGAATGGTTTCACCATGACCCCACGCGGTTTGCTGAGTTCAAAACAAAATATAAACATGAATTACAGGAGAAAAGTGATTTGCTGGCCAGTATTAAAAAGAGGGCGCAACATCAGCGGGTAACATTATTATACGGGGCTAAAGACGAAACGAACAACCAGGCACAGGTGCTGCTGGAGTTGTTGAAAAAATAATTACACACCTTCGCTTTCGGGCTTCACCAGTACTTCGGTGATGCTGTTGAGCTTTTTAACTTTACTGGCAAAGTCACCGGTCAGTTTTTCACGGATCAGCGACAATTTGTTCAATACTTCATCGAGGGTATCGGGAATGGCTTCCTGCAGCACCTGTTTCAGGCGTTTGGCAATGGTAGGCGATTTACCATTGGTGGAAATAGCGATCTTGAGATTTCCCTTTTTCACGATAGAACCCAGGTAAAAATCACAGAGTTCCGGGGTATCGGCTACATTGATCAGCACTTTGCTGCCCTTCGCTTTTTCCCATACGTGATAATTAAAATCTTTGTCGTTGGTGGCGGCTATTACCAGGTCTTTCCCCAGCAGATCGCCACACGAAAATGATTTCTGGATCAGGGTAATATTGGGATACTGGTGTGTTAACGCTTCCAGTTCAGGCAAAAAATCCAATGACACTACTGTAATGGTTGCATCTGCGCAATTTTCCAGCATGGCATTGGCTTTCTCCAGTCCGATATTACCACCGCCCACAACGAGTACATGCAGACGGTGCAATTTGAAAAACACCGGGAATAAATGATTTTCTTCCATTATACGGCAATTTTTAGTTCCTCTGACACCTTGTTCTTCAAGGCCTGGAAAGCTTCATGGAAGCTTACCACTTCGCCTATCACCAGAACAGCAGGATTATGCAGATCGTGCGTAGCGGCTATTTCCAGCAGATCGGCCACATTGCCCACACCCATTTTCTGTGTTGGCAAGGTACCATTCTGGATAATAGCGGCGGGAGTTTCCCCTTTTCCTGCTGCGCTGTAGATCCCTGCAATTTCCGCCAGTTTGCTCATCCCCATCAGTACTATCACCGTAGTATTAGCCCTGATGGCGTGATCCAGGTCGCGGGATAAATTCCCGTTCTGTGTGTTACCGGTGATCACCCAAAACCCCTCACTTACATTCCTTGCGGTAACGGGAATTTTGTTGACACCAGGTACGGAGATCGCGCTGGAAATACCGGGAATCACTTCTGCGGTAATTCCAAACTGCTGAGCAAAGGCAATTTCTTCCTGACCGCGGCCGAAAACAAAGGAGTCGCCTCCTTTTAAGCGGACAACGCTGCCATAAGTTAATGCATATTTTACAATCATCCTGTTTATTTCGTCCTGTGAGTATACATGCATACCTGCACGTTTGCCCACAAAACGACGGAGGCAGTTAGCCGGCGCATGGTCCAGCAGTTCGTTGCTGGACAATGCGTCATAAAGGATTACCCTGGCATTCTGAATAGCCTTTAACCCCTTAACAGTGATCAGTTCCGGATCACCTGGGCCTGCACCTATCAATGTGAGTTTGGGTTGTATCTTTTGCATGAGTGGTTGTGTTTTTGATAAATAAATAATTAAGCCTGAACCAGTTCGCTGGCTTTCTGACGGTATACCTGTGCAGCATTATAGAATGACTGCGCCTGCTGGAAATAAGTTTTTGCAAAACTTTCCGTAGGCTCGTTACCGTTAATCTGCAGCACTACTGTTTTAAAATCAGGCTCAAAGCTGAATTTACCGGTAGCCACAAAGTATTTATCGAAATCGTTCATGATACCGATCTGTGTGTTACCGCTTACTGCTTCGCCGAGTAACAGTGCTTTTGCGCCCTGTACAAAGGAAGAGTAGGCGTGATAGATACCATCTGAGTAGGCGCCTTTAATAATAGCGGCGCTGCTCAGTTCCAGTTTTTCTTCTGCTTCCAGCAGCAGGGTAGCCACCAGGTCGATGATTACACCGGCGCATTCGCCTACACCGATAGCGGTAGCGTAGTCCTGTGCCTGTCCCCAGTCAACAAAGTCGCCGGCAGTGAGGGAGCTGAGATCCGCCAGTGGTTTCAGCAGTTCATAGAAATACTTTTCACCTTTACGGTCGTAGTATTCGTTGAACAGTTCATTTTCCTGGCCATTGATTTCATAGTCGTGCAGGAGGCTGCGCAATACATCCGGACCGCGGCGGCTTGGCACTTTAATAACTTTATCCGCAACGCGGCCCAGGCCGTCGCCTACGATGCCCCCACCAAGGAGTACCTGCAGGGCTGGCAGTACTTTACCGGCGCTCTTCATGGAACTGCCGTGGAAACCGATGCTGGCAATACCGTGCTGACCGCAGGAGTTCATACAACCGCTGATCTTTATTTTGATGTCTTTATTATAAACCAGATCCGGGAATTCATCGGTGATCACATCTTCCAGCACTTTGGCGATGCCCGTGCTGCTGGAGATGCCGAGGTTGCAGGTATCTGTACCGGGGCATGCGGTGATGTCTGCGATGCTGTCGAATCCGGGTTCTGCAAAGCCTGCTTCTTCCAGTACGCTGAAAACGTATGGGAGATTTGCCGGCAGGATGTATTTCAGTAACAGGCCCTGGTTGGCGGTTACACGTACATCGTCGGCTATTACAGGACGCAGCGCTTCAATGAGTTTGCGGCTGATAGCTGAACCGATGTTACCCAGCGTTATTTTAACGTAAGCCGCAAAGTATCCTTTCTGTTTCTGCTCGAAGGTGTTGGTAGCTTTCCAGGCTTCGTATTTTTTTGGATCCTTTATGCTGTAAGCCGGTGTTGGCGCTGCGGGTGGCGGTGTGGTGGCCTGCCATGCGTCAGCATCTACCGGTACGCTTTTTACTTTTATGGCTTTGTATTCTTCTTTAACAAGGCGCTCAAATTCTTCCATTCCTATTTTCTGGATGAGGAATTTCATGCGGGCTTTGTTCCTGCTGGTTCTTTCGCCGTAGCGGTCGAACACGCGCAGTACGTTTTCGATATATGGAATGAGCTGATCTGTTTCGAGGAACTCGTATACTACTTTAGCGAGAAAGGGTTGTGCGCCCAAACCACCGCCTACCAATACTTTGAAGCCACGTACTTCTTTGCCGTCGATGATCTTTACTTTGGGGATCATGCCAAAGTCGTGCATAAACGACCAGGCCGTATCTTTTTCTGAAGAGGAGAAAGAGATCTTGATTTTACGGCCCATTTCCTGGCTCACCGGGTTGCGCAGGAAGTAGCGAAAGGTAGCGTCTGCGTACGGCGTAACGTCGAATGGTTCTTCCGGATCAATACCGGCGCGGTCTGAAGCGGTAACGTTGCGAACGGTGTTACCGCAGGCTTCGCGGATGGTGATGCCATCCTGTTCCAGTTTTGACCATAGTTCGGGGGTTCTGTCGAGGCTCACATAGTGGATCTGAACATCCTGGCGGGTGGTCAGGTGCAGATTACTGGTAGCATATTCATCTGAAATTTCGGTAATGCGGTGCCATTGTTTCAGGGTCATTTTACCGTATGGCAGTTTGATGCGGATCATTTGCACACCGGGCTGACGCTGACCGTAAATACCTCTGGCCAGGCGGAGGCTGCGGAACTTTTCGTCTGACACAGCGCCTTCGCGGAACAGGCGGATCTTCTTCTCCAGGTCTATAATATCTTGTTCAACAATTGGATTTTCTAGTTCTGTTCTGAAGCTTTGCATAAAAAGTATTTTCAGGTGGTGGTAAAGCAATTATTTAATTCTGGTTTGGGGCTGTTGGTCGTTTTTTTATATAAAAAAGCCCCCGGAATGTTTGCGGAGGCCTCGTATAATGTTGATTTACAGTAAGCTGATCACTGATTTTCCATATTACACGCGCCTCATGGGTGTTGATGAACAACAACTGTTTCTGTTACAATTCCTTCTATCATTACCCATATTCCCTATAATTTTAGTAGAGTAATACAAAGATATAAATGCAGGGCATCTTTCCAAAACTTTTTTCAACATTCAATAAGGCTCCAAAAAGGGGGGAAATTGGCGGAGGCAGCAGGTTTGCAGTTGACATAACTGTGTAAACGCTGATTAGGGAGGGATTCAGGGGGAATTACCTGGCTGGTTACCGCAGTGGCGTGATAACCAAAGTTTATGGCGTATAACTTATTGTTATGGGACCGGAGAGCCAGGGGCACGCCCGAAGGAACAAATACGGGTTTAACCCGAAGCATCCCGGAAGCATCCCCGGAGCAAAGGTGGACTTGAAGCGGAAATGCAGGCTGGTAAACAGTTACCGGCTAACTGTGATCTCCCCTTATAACTTCTTATCTTTGCCGCGCATAAACGGAAAAAACATATGATAGATACGGTAATATTTGACATGGATGGCCTGTTGATAGATTCAGAACCTTTGTGGGGCATCGCCATGCGGGAAGTGTTTGCTACGGTGGGCGTAAACCTCTCGCCCGAACTTACGCATTTAACCACCGGCCTGCGCACGAAGGAAGTGGTGAGTTACTGGCATAATTACTATAAATGGGAAGGAAAGAGTGCGGAGCAGGTTGTAAATGAAATTATTGATAGTGTGATATATAAGATCAAAGCGGAGGGCCATCCTATGGAGGGGTTACCGTATATCCTTCAATATTTCCGGGAGAAAGGGTTCAAAATGGGACTGGCTTCTTCTTCCCCACTGCGCCTGATCAATGCTGCGCTGGAACATTTACAGATAAAAGATGTTTTTCAGGCGGTGTACTCTGCTGAGTTTGAGGATTATGGTAAGCCGCACCCGGCGGTGTACCTGGCCTGTGCCAAGGCATTGGGCAGTGATCCACTGGATTGTATAGCTTTTGAGGATTCCGTAACGGGTATGACGGCGGCTAAGGCGGCGCGGATGACCACGGTGGTGGTACCAGAAGCGCATAACCGGCATGATCCGCGGTATGCACTGGCTAATATGAAGCTGGACAGTTTGCTGGAATTTAACGACGCGAAGCTGTCGTTGCTGATAAAGTAAAGTATAAAATCTTCCTATAAAAAAATCCCGCTCCGATATTACTCGAAGCGGGATTTATTATTTAATGAAACCGGATCTTATTGCGCGCTTTTTTCTTCGCCGCCTTCAGATTGTTTCAGTTTTTCTCTCAGTTCAGCTAAAGCACCGAGATCACCTAAAGTAGCTTTTTCCACTTTACCCTGGATGTTTTTCACAGCCTTACGGGTTTTGTCAGCTTCTTCTCTCTTCTCTTTCACTACAGCCTGTTTTTCTTCAGCCTGTGCTTTTTCCCAAACTCTGGTATGAGAAACCAGGATACGTTTTTCGCTGCGATCGAATTCGATGATCATGAATTCTTTCACGTCTTCAACGTTGATTGGTTTTTCATCTTCAGTTCTGAGGTGACGTGCAGGAGCGTAAGCTTCCAGACCGTACTGCAGTTGAACCGTAGCACCTTTATCATCTTTCTTCACAACGGTACCTTCGTGTACGGAGTTGATCGGGAAGATAGTTTCAAAAGTGTTCCATGGATCTTCTTCGATCTGTTTGTGACCGAGGCTCAGTTTACGGTTGTCTTTATCAATACCCAGGATTACTACATCTATTTCGTTACCTACTTTAGTGTATTCAGATGGGTGGTTGAAACGTTTGATCCAGCTCAGGTCAGAGATGTGGATCATGCCACCGATACCAGTTTCCAGTTCAACGAATACGCCATAAGGAGTGATGTTTTTCACGATACCTTTGTGACGGCTTTCAACCGGGAATTTAGTTTCGATAGTAGACCATGGATCTTCTGTCAGTTGCTTGATAGACAGGCTCATTTTGCGTTCTTCCTTGCTCAGGGTAACTACAACGGCTTCGTATTCTTCTCCTAATTTGAAGAATTCTTTAGCGTTGATTGGCGTAGAAGCCCATGAGATTTCAGATACGTGAACCAGACCTTCCACACCTGGCATGATTTCCAGGAATGCACCATAATCTTCGATGTTCACTACTTTACCTTTTACTTTAGCACCTTCGGTGATAGTAGCTGGTAAAGTATCCCACGGATGCGGGGTCAGTTGTTTGTAGCCCAGGCTTATGCGACGTTTTTCGTCATCGAAGTCAAGCACAACAACGTTGATTTTCTGATCCATCTGCAGTACTTCGCTCGGATGGGAGATACGGCCCCAGCTGATATCTGTGATATACAGTAAGCCGTCCAGACCACCCAGGTCGATGAATGCACCGAAGTCGGTGATATTTTTGATAGTACCTTCCAGCACCTGGCCTTTTTCCAGTTTGCTGATGATATCCACTCTCTGTTGTTCGATATCGCTTTCGATGAGCGCTTTGTGGGAAACAACGGCGTTGCGGATGGTTTCGTTTACTTTCACCACCTTGAACTCCATAGTTTTGCCTACAAACTGGTCGTAATCTGTAACTGGTTTCACATCGATCTGAGAACCCGGCAGGAATGTTTCCATACCATATACATCTACGATCAGGCCGCCTTTGGTTTTGCTGGTAACGGTACCAGTAACCACTTCGCCTGTTTTGTAAACTTCCACGATTTTTTCCCATGCACGTTTCTGGCGGGCCTGTTTACGGCTCAGGTGCAGGTTACCATCGCGGTCTTCTTTTTCTACTACCAGCACTTCCACTTCATCACCGATCTTCAGACCTGGTAAATCACGGAATTCGTTCAGAGAAATCAAACCATCAGATTTGAATCCGATGTTGATCACTACATCTGTGTTGGTTAAACCCACAACAGTACCAGTCAGCAGGCTGTTTTCTTCAAACACCTTGAAAGTGCTGTCGTAAGTCACGTCGTACTTTTCTTTTTCTTCTTTGCTGTAAGAAGAAACGTTACGTTTGTCAACGCTCCAGTCGAAATCGTCGTGTGCAGTTTCAACTTTTGCTACAGGTGCCTTTGGTGTCGCTGTTTCAACCGCAGCAGCTGCTTGCGGAGCCTGTTGTTCAGCGTTTTGTTCGTTAGAAATGTTGTTTTCGCTCATAAAAAATTAAAATTTTACCCGGAATACCCGGATACCCTGTTTTATGGGACGGCAAAAATACGAAAAAATACCCGTTTATGCGTATTTTTATTGAAGAAAATCACCTTCCGCTGCGGTATGGGGTGGTCTTTTCAGATATTTTTAAATTGCATTATTAATAATTTTACTACGACAAAAAATTAAACTGCGTAAACGGGCATTTTTTTTGCCGCAGGAAGAACCAGCATCCGGATTAATTGTTGTTAACAGATACAGGAAAGATGATATTCATTAGCAGTGAACAGGCTTACTTTTCCTGCGTTCAAAATGTTAATTACTATTATTTAATCCCGGATTTTATTTTAATTTGTGTATATGAACGGGACCTCATTTCAATCGGATATTCGCTACTGGCTCAGGCAGGGAAACACGGTCAATTATTTGCTTTTCTGGAATATCGTCATCTTCCTGGGGTTAAATATTCTGCGTCTAATTGCATTCCTGACCAAGCAGCCTACCCCTTTTGAATGGACATATCAACAACTGGCCATGAATGTGCCGCTCGGTGCATTTATCTTAAAGCCCTGGGGGCTGATTACCTACATGTTTACGCATGTGGAAATATTCCACGCCCTTTTTAATATGATCAACCTTTACTGGTTTGGTAACCTGTTCCGGGATTTTCTCGGGAATAAACGGGTACTCCCCCTTTATTTACTGGGTGGTATTGCCGGCGGTTTACTGTACCTGCTGAGTGCCAGTCTTTTTCCAGGCTACGTAGGCACTACCATGGTGGGCGCTTCAGCAGCCATTATGTGTATCCTGGTGGCAGCGGCTACCCTGATGCCTAACTTTGAAATTGGCCTGATGTTCCTGGGCAGCGTGAAACTGAAATGGCTGGCCATGGCCCTCGTGGTGCTGGGATTGATTTCCATCCCCAACGGTAACATCGGCGGACTGATTTCCCACATGGGCGGTTCCCTGCTGGGCTTCCTGTACATACGCACCCTGCAGGCAGGTACTGACCTCTGCCAGCCCCTGATATGGCTGTTTGATTTCAGGAACCGCCGCCAGCAACAGGCTGTTACCCGTAAATTCAAACCCAAGAAATCACCCCTGAAAGTGGTAAAAAAAGCTGAAGACAGAGACCCTTCCAGATTAGACCAGCTGCTGGATAAAATCAATGAAAAAGGCTATAATAGCCTCAGCGCCGAAGAAAAAGCATGGCTGGACAAAGTGAGCAAAGAAAACTGATTAACTTTGTCCTTCAATTTTCTGTCATTTAACACATGAAAACATTTAACGTTCCGGTTATATATCGCAGTCCGCTGATCAGCGCCATCAAAAACCAGCGCAAACAGCAGGACCGCATGAAAAAGGACTTCACGCCCACCGAGCTGGATTTTGGTCCGCTCAGGATTTTACTGGCCCGGCACTTCGGATTCTGCTATGGTGTGGAAAACGCCATTGAAATTGCCTTTAAAACAGTGGACGAAAATCCGGACAAACGGATCTTCCTGCTCAGTGAAATGATCCACAACCCACATGTAAACAACGACCTGCTGGACAGGGGCGTTCAGTTTATTATGGATACCTCCGGCAATCAGCTGGTTCCCTGGGAGAGCCTGCAGCCAGATGATATTGTGATCATCCCTGCATTTGGTACCACCCTGGAAACCGAACAACAACTGGCCTCACTGGGTATTGAGCCCCTGAAATACAACACCACCTGCCCCTTTGTGGAACGTGTATGGAACAAGGCCGACCAGATCGGTAAGAAAAACTATACCGTAATTGTACACGGCAAACCAAAACACGAAGAAACCAGGGCCACCTTTTCCCACAGCGCTTCCGGCACGCCGACCATAGTAGTGAAGGATATAAAAGAAGCAGCGCTGCTGGCGGAGTTTATCACCGGGCAGCGCAAACCCGATGAGTTTAATGCTTTGTTCAAAGGACAATATTCACCCGGCTTTAACCCGGTTACAGATCTGCAGCGGGTAGGCGTGGTGAATCAAACCACCATGCTGGCTACCGAAACACAGGCCATTGCCGATTACATCCGGCAGGTGATGATGACGCATTTCCAGCTCACAGAAGCCACCGCCGGGGAAAGGTTTGCAGATACCCGCGATACGCTCTGTTACGCCACCAATGATAACCAGACGGCCGTTACCGGTATGTTGCAGGAATCTGCCGACCTGGCCATTGTAGTGGGCGGTTACAACAGCTCCAATACTTCGCACCTCGTGGAACTGTGTGAAGAAAAGCTGCCTACTTATTTTATATCATCTCCCGAAAAAATGCTCTCCTCAAGGGCTATTAATCACTGGGACTTTCATCATAAAGAAGAGATCAATGCCGGTAGCTTTTTACCGGAAAAGGAAAAGGTGACGATCCTGCTGACCAGCGGCGCTTCCTGTCCGGACGCCCTCGTTGAAGGCGTGATACGCCGGCTGCTTTCGTTTTACCAGCTGGAGCACAAAGCGGATGAAATGGCTATAATTGACTAAAAATATCTATCTGTATAAAACTGGCTAAAAAATCATAAAAACAAAAAAGACACCACGTGGTGTCTTTTTTCTTTGGGGCTAATCACGCTAGTAATGCAGAGTATAAAATCTTTATATTGCGTTTATATTGAAATCGTAATTCAAAAGTAGCTTATCTCTAATATGCCCGCAATAGCCATTTATTATATGGTAGGTAATTAATCATAACTGGCATAAAAACGAATAAAATCGGAATACGCTCATCTACGAATACGCTGTAAATCACCATTTAGAACTGCATTGCCTTTTTCAGGAACTCTGCTTTGCGTCTTCTGGACACTTCCACCTGCGTGCCATCACTCATGAGCGCAAAGCCTCCTTCTCCCTGGATATAAGACTGCATCTGCTGCATATTTATCAGGTGTGAATTGTGTACCCGGAAGAAATCCACATCAGACAGTAACTCCTCAAACTCTTTCAGGGGGCGGGATACCATGAGATTTTTCTTATCTGTAAAAAAGATGCGGGTATAGTTACCCGTAGATTCGCAACGGACAATGTTCTGCACGGGCATAAACACCAGGCCGTTGATAGTAGGTAATGCAATTTTCTTGTGTGTTTGCTGTATTGTTTTCATGTTCTGCAAAAACACTTCCATCGGAGAGATGCCCTGGTCCTTTGGCCGGTTCACTTTCTTCTCCCTGCATTTTTCCAACGCATCCTGCAACTCCTTTACACTAAAGGGTTTCAGCAGGTAATCCAGCGCATTGAACTTAATGGCTTTTAAAGCATACTGTTCATAGGCTGTTGTAAAGATAACGTCGAAGTATACCTTTTCAAATAGCTTCAACAGCTCAAACCCGTTCTGATATGGCATTTCCACGTCCAGAAATACCAGGTCCGGCTGTAGTTCATCAATCATTTCCTTTGCTTCCCTCACACTTTTAGCCCAACCAATCACCTGTACACCGGGACATTTTTTTTGTAACATCGTTTGTAGTGCATCAATGCAGTGTTGCTCATCATCAACGATGATAGCTTTTATTTCGCTCATACAAGTAGCTTTTGTTAGCTGTTAGCTATCAGCTGTTTTATGGTTTATCAGTGAGTAAACTAAAATATAAATTCTGCGGGTAAAATAATAGTCACCTTTGTTCCGGTGGCGTTTCCGGCTTCATCTTCCAGGTCTGTTACCGTTACTTTTGCTTCTTTGTTATTAATCTTACGGATAAGGTCTATCCTGCCTTCCGTTACTTTCATGCCTACAGAATTATGCAGCCGGCCTTTCTTTTCCTTTATCTCCATTGCTTTTTTTCTGCCTATGCCATTATCTGTAATAGTACATACCAGGCTTCTTTTTTTTAGTAAGATTTCAATATCAAGAATCCCTTTTTCATCCGGGTGCTTATGCACGAGTCCGTGCCAGATGGCGTTTTCCACATATGGTTGTAATATCATCGGGGGTATCAGTACTTCATCATCGTTAATATCTGCATCTATGAGAAACCGGTATTCAAAGATACCGTTACAGCGCAATGATTCCAGGTCAAGATACAACCTTAATGATTCCAGTTCTTTATTTAATGTAACAAAAGTGTGCTGGGTATTATCGAGGATAAGGCGCATGAGCCGGGAAAACTTGGTCAGGTAGTCTGACGCTTCCTCCTGGTTGTTGCTCCAGATGTACCGGTGGATAGAGCTGAGGGAGTTAAAGATGAAGTGTGGATTCATCTGGGAGCGGAGCGACCGCAGCTCCAGCTGTAAGGTTTGTTTGTTGGCCTTCAGGTTACGGTGACGGATATAGAAAAAGCCGCCCACGATAGCCATTAACAGGAAGGCGGCCAGGAAAAAAGTGATCACCACATTACGTTTGGTACGCAGGGTACTCACCATTTTATCATGTTCGAGATTACGGATCTGGTTATCTTTCCGGTCTACTTCATAGATGGTTTGCATCTGTGCAAGCGCCATTGCTGATTTTTCGTCAAGGATACTGTCTTTGTACAGCAATGATTTATCGGTGGCTTCCAGTGATTTTTTAAACTCCCCGCTTTCTTTAAAGTCTGTTGCGAGTGCTTTATAAGCATCCATCAGCATGGCTTTGAAGCCCCAGAAAGTACTGATGTCGATAGATTGCATCATGTATTTCCTGGCTTCGTCGTGTTTTCCCTGTGCCCCCAGCAGTTTACCGATACTGAGGTAGCTTTCTGCCACATGCACCTTATCATCTACCTTATCATTTACTTCCAGCGCTTTTTTCAGGTATTCCATTGCCGCCGGATAATCTTTCTTTTCTTTATAGGCGGCGCCGAGGGCGTTATAACATATTGCCATACCGATGGGGCGGTCCATTTTCTGGTTGATGGCAAGAGAGCGTTTATAGTAATGAATAGCCAGGTCCAGTTTATTTTGCCCCTGGTATGCGTATCCGAGGTTACCGAGATTGATGGCTACGCCCAGCTGGTTATTGCTTTTCTCTTCCAGTTCGAGGGCGCGGTTAAAATGGGTGATGGCATCTGCATATTTTTCCGTGGTGAGCTGGATATTCCCGATACTGTTGGTAGCCACGCAAACGTTGCGGATATCGTTGATCCTTTCCGCCAGTATCAGTGCTTTTACGTGGTAGTCAAATCCCTTTTGCAATTTATCCTGCCGCCGGCAATCCACCCCGGCGTTATTCAGGGAAAATACGATAAGGGAAGTATCTTTCGCGTCTTCTGCGGCTTTGAGTGCTTTTTCGTGGTAATCTTCCGCAACGATGTACAGCGACTTATTCCTTTTTGCGGTTCCCAGTTCATTGTATGCCTGCGATACTCCTTTTGGATATTTGAGTTGAAGCGATAAGGTGAGTGCTTCCTGCCAGAAAGGATTTTCTATTTTATGTGATTCAAAGAAACGGTTATTTAATCCGCCTTTTTTCAGCAGTAAAGACACTTTCCCGGTATCGGAAGGGAGCCGGCGAACGGAATCGAACAGGTTGTATATCCGCAGGGAGTCCTGGGCTATCGCCTCAAAACAGGCCCCTGACAGGAGCAAGCATAAAAAACATACACCTTTTATAGACATTGGCTGGTCTGTGTGACTACACAATTTAAAAAAAGAATTACGAATAACGCGTAGCGATTTAAAGATATCCGGTTAAACGGGATAACGCTATGGGCAAACCTGCTTCACTGACAATCAAAAAGTTTAAAAAGCGAAAGGGCGAAAGAATTCGCCCCTTCTTCCTATTAACCGAATACACCTACTGAAAACATGGAACGGCCGTGGCGTACCACGCCATCCCACATTACCTTTAAAATGCCTGCTGGCAGCGGTTATGCTCACGCAGACTAAATTTTATATTATAGCAACATTATAATCGGTTAATAGCAAAGGGTCCTTTGTGGATATAGCTAGGATAAGACGTTTCCGAAAGCACGATATATGATAACGCGTCTTACGCACTTGTTCTTAATGTCTTATACAGGTCGACTACACTAAATCAATGGCACAGTGACTTTTCCATACAAAAAATGCCTAAGCAGTATTTTTCAGGGAGGATCAGGTTGGCTATGCAGAAATGGTCAATAAAAGTTGACATCATTCGGGCATGAAAATAAAATTCTACTGGAAATTCGGGAGGATGTGGAAAAATTATTGGGTTGGTGACTACAAGTCACATAGCAAATGTATAAAAGAGTTTTAATAAAAGGAAATAATATTTTATGAGGAGTGCGCCATAATAGCATCTTCCACCCATTGCATCACCAGTTGAAGCTGGTCATCGAGGTTCAAGTGGCTGTTATCCAGTATGATAGCGTCTTCTGCTTTGCGGAGCGGGCTTATTTCGCGGTTGGCATCGATATAATCTCTCAGTTCGAGATTTTGTTTTACTTCTTCGAGGGTAATGTTCTTATTTTTTTCATAGAGTTCTTTAAACCGGCGTTCAACGCGGATAGTGATGTCGGCGGTCATAAAGATCTTGAGTTCTGCGTGGGGAAATACCACGGTGCCGATATCACGGCCATCCATCACGATGCCTTTACGGGCGCCCATCTTCTTTTGCTGTGCTACGGCCAGATCGCGTACTTCTTTTACGGCGGCAACTTCGCTCACCTTTTCAGCTACAATCATTTCGCGGATCAGGTGTTCCACATTTTCATTGTTGAGGTACATTTCGCTGAGCCCTGTGAGGGAGTTGGGAACAAAATCCAGGTGTACATCTTCCAATGCGGTGGTTACTGCTTCATGCGACATCCAGTCGATCCTGTTTTGAATAAAGTAAAGGGTAATCGCACGATACATAGCACCGCTGTCTATATAGGTATAGTTCAGCTTTTTAGCCAGTTGCTTGGCCAAAGTGCTTTTGCCACATGAAGAGTAGCCATCTATCGTGATGATTATTTTTTTCAAAACTATCTGTTTAAATGAATCGCCTATAGGGAAGAACTCTACAAAATTGGGGCAAATCTCCGAGAAATCAAAACAAAAGGCTGGAATTTCCGGTTGAAGGAAATTCCAGCCTTTTATTGGGCTACTACCACCTTACAGGTGTAGGCCACTTTCATGGTATCTTTATGATAAATTACGAGGAAATAGACGCCTGACGGCAGATCTGAGATATTCACCTCGGCATCCCTTCTTACCTCGTACTGGCGCATTACCTGGCTCCAGGTGTCGTGCAGCTGCATCAGCATATCGCCGCGGATACCGCGAATAGTGACTTTGAAGTTACCGTTATTCGGGTTCGGGAATACCTTGATCTGTACAAACGGTGGTACTGCGCGTATTTCGGAATAGGTAATTTTGCCGTTCCGGCCTACTGCCTTGATGCGGTAATAGGTCCAGTCGTCATAATCATTCACATCCGGGAAGGTATAGCTCAGCGGTACACTGCTATTGCCGTTGACGGCTTTTGTTGGCAGTACGCCGATTTTAACGAAGGCTTCCTGTCTTTCATAGCGGCGTTCCACTTCAAAGGTGGCATTATAAATTTCACGGCTGGTGGTCCAGTCCAGCTGCACCAGTAGCGGGGCAATTCTATACGCTTCAAAGCTGAGGAACATGGCTGGTTTGGCAGAACCGATCAAAGCCGTTTTTGTGAAATATTCACTGGCGCCTAGCCCGTCGAAGTGCCGGAGGTGCATGGTCGCCGGCTGAGTCATGGCAACAGTGGTTAATGTACCGGGTAGTGGCCTGGTGGTGATTACGGGTACAGCGTCCCATACTCCGCCAACGAAGCGGGTAATGAAGCTGCTATCGCGCGAGGTGGCATAGGCCGGTAATTCGCTGACATCCATGTGTTGCAGGATTACATCTACTTCTCCCCCGCTGTTATCTGCCCGGCGGATATTCCAGGATTTGTTCACAAAGCTGTCGGGGTAAGCCCTGCCACCGGCGGCCACGGTAAATACGCTGTCGTATACACGGGCGCCTATCATGTCTTTTGCGCCGGTAATGAGCACCGCGGCGGGTGAATAACTATAGTCATCTGTTCCTACCGGGAACACTACTTTTCCGGCTGCATTTGTGATAGCGGCGCGGTACAATAATCCACCTGCGATCCCTTTGCCGGTAACCACATAGCGGTAGTCGCTGTAGCCGGTAATGGTACCGGGTGTTTTATCGCCTACCTGAAGGTTCCAGCCATTAAGATAAATACGTCCGCTGGCAAAATGAAGGTTATTCCTGATCTTCAGATCGGTGAAATCCTCCAGCAGTAAGCCGGCGGGGTTATTGAGCTGCAGGTTGGGAAAGCTGGCGCCTGTTCCGGCAATAAAGCTGTAAGCGCCAAAAACCCTTTGCTGACCGGCGCCGGAAAAGAGGAAGGTGCCGCCGGTGCCGGAGGTACCATCTGCACTTTCATCCGGCAGCGTAGCACCGTTTCCGTTAGTCCATAATTTGCTGAGGAAATAAAAGGTGGTATTAGGATTAGAGCCGAGGATACCGTTGTTCGTCATATCAGCGAAGATGCCTACGTTGGTATTACCGGCGAGCCATACGGTGGCGCCGGCAGGGATGTAAACACCCTGCTGGGCGGAGGTGAAGCCCACTAAAAATAAAAGGGATAATATCAGCAATAATTTCTTCACCAATGTTTTTTATTGGATTACAGTAATATCGAAGCGTTTACCTGTTCCTGACAAAGAGAATGCACTACCGGCAGTATTGACAAAAATTGCTGTCACCGTGTTATCAGCGGATACTCTTGAAGAAATTAAGCGCAAAGTGGAAGGAAAATCAAATCGGGGGTTTATGATAACATTTCCACCCAATGCAACAGTAGGCCCTGCAATATTGAATGTTACCGTTGCGGTTGCCGTGGCACTATTGGGCACACTGGTTGTTCCGGTAGAACCATTTATGCTAGCGCAATTAATATTTGAGGCCCTGTATACACCATTTAAAACAGTGCCGGTAGCACCAAGTTTCGCAGTACCATTTACATCCAGTAAGGCAGCAGGCGTATTGGTTCCCACACCTACATTCCCTCCATTCTGCAGAAACAAACGATAATCCTGTACGTTGGTTTCCACAAAATTTAATCCGTTACCCAACATATTCCAGTGCCATCTGGGCACACCTGCGGCGTCTTCAAATGCCAGTACATCATTTCCGTTGGCGCGGATGATTACCGGATGCCCATTAAACTTCGTTGCACCGTTAAATAAGGTTAAAGTATATGCTGAAAAATCCGCCCCTAAAGTTTCCGCAGCTGTTTGTCCTCTTGATCCCCTGAAAAGCTCTTTATTGTTGTACTTCACTACCATATCCACTGCATTGGTAGTTCCCAGGAACTGCGTTGCCGTAGCCACGTTACCACCCGTAAGCCAGTTGGTGGTGGCCGGGTTATCTGTTAAGATAACGTCCCCGGTGCTGTTAATGGAAAGTACTTTAGAAGTAGCGGCTGCCGGAGTAGCAGTGGCCAGGTTTGTTAAACGAAGACCCGAAGTATTCGCGGAGAAAGGAGCGGCTGTAGTTGGAGGGCCTGATATTTCCACTTTATTCACAGGCGCGCCGGTGCCCACTCCCAGCAATGACTTGGTTGCATCCCAGAATAACTGTCCGTTATTCTCGGAAATTACATCTCCGGTTCCCACATACGGGATAGAACCCGGTGTTAACCCTTTCACAGTAAGCGTTGTGCCAATTACACCGCTTCCGGATATATCAAAATTTGAAGATGCCTGTGTGGTAGTAGTGTTCTGAATAAAAGCATTCGCCGGCAGATCAGCTATTGTTAATGCCCTGAAAGCAGGTACAGCTGCGCCTCCTGTGGCGGGGCCGGCAAAAACGAGGTTGGCATTTTGCGTATTCAGTGTAGCCGTTAACGTTCCTGAAGTAGTTACCGTTGGCGTGGTTACATTAAACAAAGATGGCAGCGACAAGCCAACCGAAGTAACGCCGCTGGCTGCCGCAGCTTTGGCAATCCATTGTGTACCGTTAAAAGTGAGTACGTCATTGTTAACGGGAGCGGTACCAAACAATACATCGTAGTCTGCTATCTTATTAGCGTTCCATAGTTTAATTGTGTTCTTCACGGCCAGTTGCCCGCTGGTGATGGATAAGTTATTATCAATGGTCATGGAGGCCACATCACCACTGGCATCCTTTCCTAATATTTTTATGGGTGTACTAACGTCGTTGGTTACACGCAGCGAGTAGGTTTGCAGTCCTTCCGTAAAGTTTTTTAGTCCTTTAAACGACTGGGCGCTGTAGTTAACAAATCCGGGCGCAGTAAGAGAAGCATCCGGGATAGTAAGGTTATGAATACCGCCGGCAGTAGCAAAGCCAAAAGTGCCGCCGGGCGTATACGTGGCTTTAATTTCCTGTGCGGGAGAAAAATCGTTATTGATTGATTTGATGGCGGCGCCATCAGCTATCAGTTTTGTCCAGTAGTTATTGGCCCGGACACGGAAAGTGTTATCGGATTCCAGGTAGATGATCATCCCATTCACCGGGGTGACGATCTGGTTGGTATCTGCAATACGGGTAAGGAGGAGTGCCTGCTTCTTGCTTTCCAGCTCAAGTAAAGCAGATTGTTTTATCAGAGAAGGATTAGTTCCCAGCTTTAATTGTTGTGCCGTCAACTGCTGAGTGCCTAAGCAAAACAGCATTGCAGCGCATACTTTTATAAGCCCTTGCAGCTTCATACATCAACATTTAAGGAATGTACCCAAAGGAATAGAACGGCTATGATTTCCACATAGCCGTTCCTATTATTTTCTCAGCCTATTTCTTGATCACGTACCAGTTTGTTCCGTTAGACTGAACGGTGTAGAAGGTCCAGTCGTTGTAGATGGTCAGTTTAGCGCCACCTTCCAGCGTGCCGCCGGCGGAGGTAATCTGCACATCGTTGTTGATTTGTGTATCGTCCGGTGCGGAAGCAGCAGGTATTTTTTTCACCGTGTAGATACGTCCTGTACAAGTGGTAGCATCCGGTAATACCACGCTGCAAACAGCGTTGGCGCTTACGAGGATAGTATTATCTGTTGCTGCCACGGTGTAGGTGCCGCCGGCCGTAACGGTAGTGATGGACATGGATACGGAACCGGTTACCTGTAAGGTAGAATTGCCGATGTTATTGGTATCGCCGATGTGTACATTTTTCTTTATGGAGACTTCGTTGCCAAATTTCTTTGCGCCGGCGAAGCTCTGTGCAGCGTTGCTTACCAAACCACCGGTAGTGGCGGGTGAAGCTACGGGGATGCTTACAGTTACTTCATCTGCCGCCTGTGTTACAGCCAGATCAAGACCAGCATGATCAGATTTGAAGGTCAGGTCTTTAAATGCGGTGGCAGAGAGTTTTCTTTTCACCACATTGCCTGAAGTACCATCGCGGAGTAATACTATGTCCTGCGTAGTTCCGTCTGCGATGTTAGTGAGCACCACGTTATTGTCGAGCTGTGTATTTCCTTTTACCTGGAGATCGTTATCCAGGGTAGCTTTGCCGGTAACACCGAGGGTGCTGGCCAGTGTAGTGGCACCGGTTACGTTCAGGGTACCGGTAAGAACGGAGTTACCGCCTACAGCGAGATTGCTGGTAGCACCTGGTAAAGTCAGGTTGCCGGTGATTGTTGAGTTACCGGTGATGGTAGCGCCATTCGCCAGTACTGTTAACCCGGTTCCGAACTGACCTTTCTTCAGGATGGTCAGGTCTTCATTACCTGTAACAGATTGCAGGAAGGTTTTTAAACCGTCGAATGACTGGGCACCGGTAGAAACAGCACCGGGATGGGTAGCATCCGCGGCATGCAGGATCAGTTTCGGAGCAACAGCCGGATTGGTATTGTCTATAGTCAAACCATCGTTCACCGGTGTGGCATCGAATGCGCCGATGATCATTGCCAGTGTGGCTTTATCAAAGCGTTTGTAATCTGTGAGGCTCAGTAAGCCCGCTGTTACTTCACCGGCGCCGGTTACACCTTTCTGTGTGGCAATGGTGAGTACGTGGGTATCCGTTCCGGTGGTAGAAAACACGTAGTCGTTTGGTGTTGCTACCGGCGCGGCGGTGGTCAGTTTCTGATCGGCGGCGGTTAAACCATTAATCTTATTGATCGCGGTTGTAAAAGCCGTTTCAGAAATGGTGCGCTTGTTGATTTTACCTGTAACGGGATCTATCAGTAACACGTCCACACCGGTGGTTACCAGGTCCAGTTTTTTCAGGAACGCATAACCGTTGTCGATCACGAAACCTTCCACATTGTTTGCCTTGAGGGAAAACGGTACGTTGGTAGTAGTTCCGATAAAGTCGCCGGCGGTACCGGGGTTACCCCTGAGGCCCCAGGTGTTGGCTACATCACCCGTGTTGGCCATTTTTTGCCAGTAGCCGTGATTTCTTACGTAGAAGCCTTCTTCACCGGCTTTTTTCAGGTAGATGACCATCCCATCGGGAGGTGTTAAGCCTGTGATACCTACTGTATCGGTTAAACGTGGCAGTAATAAGCCTTGTTTGTCTGCATCCAGGTCGAGGATAGCGGATTTTTCTATCGCAGTGGGATTTTTACCGACTTTCAGCTGTGCATTTGCCTTTGAGGCGATCATGCCCACACCGCCAACCAGCATCACCCGTACTACAATGCGTAAAGATTTTCTCATAGAAATAGGGATAAATATTTAATGTCAAGCCCACTTCCGGCATTGGTGTTGCCGGCGTGATAGTAATAGGATAAATAGATTCAATTATCGTGTCTCAGGGAATTCATTAGTCATGCTTTTCATATCATCTAAATAATAATAAAAAATATAAACTATTATAGTTTGATATAATTACCATTACATAAGCTATATAAACAACATGGTGCAAATGTGACATATTAAATCTTTTTAAAAAATGACATGATCATACCATTTTAGTTCAGATAATTATTCACTGGCGGTGTACCACCTAACCATATATGGGTATTAAAATGTGGAGAGATCGATTGCAGATAAAGTATTGAGAAGGAAATATATGCTGTAACAGGATGGGTTTGCTTAAAATAATCTAGTGGGGATGGGGAGGTTAACATGTTCATGTTATAAAAAAAGCAGCCCATCATTTCTGACGGGCTGCTGCTGTTATATTTTTTGCGTGTTACTTACGCTTCTGATTTCTCTGATTTACTCTTGGAAGAGTTGTTTTTCAGGGTGAAGATCAGCTTCTGATTTTCCTTGTCCAGGTCCGCTACGAGTACATCTCCATCATGAATGTTCATGTTGAGGATTTCTTCTGCCAGCGGATCTTCCAGGTATTTCTGGATGGCCCTGTGGAGCGGTCTGGCGCCGAACTGCTGGTCGTAACCCTTATCTGCCAGGAAGCCTTTGGCTTCATCTGTCAGTTCCAGGCTGAATCCGAGGTTGTTCAGGCGTTTCAGTACACTTTTCATTGTAATGTCAATGATGGTGTAGATATGCTCTTTTGCCAGGGAGTTAAAGATGATCACGTCATCGATCCTGTTCAGGAATTCCGGAGAGAAGGTACGTTTCAGTGCTTTTTCGATCACTGATTTGGTATTCTCTTCTTCATTTACGGCTCTTGCGCTGGTGGTAAAACCTACGCCGGCGCCGAAATCTTTCAGCTGACGGGCTCCGATGTTGGAGGTCATGATAATGAGGGTATTTTTGAAATCCACTTTACGGCCGAGGCCATCGGTGAGGATACCGTCATCCAGTACCTGCAACAGGAGGTTATAAATATCCGGATGTGCTTTTTCAATTTCATCCAGGAGGATTACGGAGTAAGGTTTGCGGCGAACTTTTTCAGTCAGCTGACCACCTTCTTCGTATCCAACATATCCCGGAGGGGCACCAATGAGGCGGCTAACAGAGAATTTCTCCATGTATTCACTCATATCGATGCGGATAAGCGCTTCGTCGGAGTCGAACATATAGCGGGCCAGTGATTTGGCCAACTCTGTTTTACCTACCCCGGTAGGGCCGAGGAATATGAAGGTACCGATTGGTTTTTTCGGATCTTTCAGACCTACGCGGTTACGCTGAATGGCTTTGGTGACTTTGCTGATGGCTTCGTCCTGCCCAACCACGGCGCCTTTAAGGTCTTCACCCATACGGCGGAGTTTTTCAGTTTCGGCCTGTACCATCCTTTTAACGGGGATACCGGTCATCATGCTTACCACTTCCGCGATAGCTTCTTCATCGATCGGGTAGCGTTTGTGCTTCACTTCTTCTTCCCACATTGCTTTTGCGCGTTCCAGGTCTTCACCCAGTTTCTTTTCAGTATCGCGTAAAGCAGCTGCTTCTTCGAAGCGTTGGCTTTTCACTACTTTATTCTTTTCCTGTTTGATATCTTCTATCTGTTTTTCCAGGTCGAGGATATTCTGAGGAACATTGATGTTTTTCAGGTGAACGCGGGCGCCTACTTCATCGAGTACGTCAATTGCCTTGTCGGGCAGGAGACGGTCGGTCATGTAGCGGTCGCTCAGTTTCACGCAGGCATCAATGGCTGCATCTGTATAGCTTACGTTATGGTATTCTTCATAACGGGGCTTGATGTTATTGAGGATCATGATGGTTTCATCCACACTTGGTGGTTCTACCATTACTTTCTGGAACCTGCGGTCGAGTGCGCCATCTTTTTCGATGTACATGCGGTACTCATCGAGGGTAGAAGCGCCAATGCATTGGAGTTCGCCCCTTGCGAGTGCAGGTTTAAAGATGTTGGAAGCGTCCAGTGAACCGGAAGCGCCACCAGCGCCCACGATCGTATGAATTTCATCGATAAACAGGATAACATCCCTGTTTTTCTCGAGTTCATTCATGATGGCCTTCATCCTTTCTTCAAACTGGCCACGGTATTTGGTACCGGCCACCAGGGCGGCGAGGTCGAGGCTTACCACGCGCTTATCGAAAAGCACGCGGGAAACTTTACGCTGCACGATACGCAGCGCCAAACCCTCCACGATGGCGGTTTTACCCACACCGGGTTCACCAATAAGAATCGGATTGTTCTTTTTACGGCGGGAAAGTATCTGGGATACCCTTTCAATTTCCTGCTCGCGGCCAACAATCGGGTCTAAGCTGCCACTCTCGGCCAGCTTGGTAATATCTCTACCAAAGTTATCCAGTACGGGCGTCTTGGATTTGGTATTTGTCTGTTTGGCTTTGCTTGCGTAACTCTTTCTTTCGTCCTCAAACTCTTCTTCGCCCGGATCGTCGAATTCAGATTTAGGGTCCGCAGATTTTACAAAGCCCAGTTCGTTTTTAAAAGTATCGTAGTCCACGTCAAATTGTTGTAAGATTTGTGTACAAACGTTTTCCTTATTCTTGAGTATGGAAAGCATGAGGTGTTCCGTTTCCACCGTAGCGCTTTTCAGTGCTTTGGCTTCCAGTACGGTAACCCGTATAACTTTCTCTGCCTGTCTGGTAAGCGGGAGACTATTGATGTTAGCGATATTCTTTCCTGTCTTATCTTTAACAGCCAGTTCTACTTCCTTGCGTAACTCATACAGATCTACGTTCAAAGCCTGCAGAATCTTTACGGCCGTGCCCTCGCCTTCTCGAATAATACCTAACAGCAGGTGTTCAGTACCTATGAAGTCATTTCCCAGGCGTAAAGCTTCCTCTCTGCTGAACGAAATGATCTCCTTAACTTGCGGTGAAAAATTCTGGTCCATTGTGAGATTATTAAATTATCAAAAACCCTTACGGGGGCTTGCTTATACAATAATAACGAATAATTCTGACTTAAGATTATCACGCTTTGTACGGAAATGAAGTTATTCCTTTTTAAACTTAAACAACTTACACTTTAATAGTATAAGATTATTTTTGCGGTGATGCGGGTACGTTCGTTTAAAAATATCTACGAAGAAAAAGAGGTTTTTGTTTTCGATCTCTTGCGGTTATATTTTATAGGCGGGTTCCCTCTGTTCAAAATTTATTTACTAAAAGTATAAAACAACGTCCAACGCATGAAATTCAAAATTGATACCAAAGAAAAAATAGTCGTTTTTTGTCCGGAAGAAACAGTTCTGGATGCTAATTTGTCAGACGACTTTGTGGCCACTGCAACCGCGCTGCCGGAGCTGGAGGGACGCAATCTCATACTGGATATGACATTGGTACAAAAAATTGATGCAAAGGGCGTTGAAGCCATTTTAACAGTTTATCAGCGTATGTATGACAATAATTTATCCTGTGCGATCACCGGCCTTAACAACACTTTAACAGCTGAGTTGAAATCTGCAGGGGATGATATGCTTAATCTGGCTCCTACGATGGCAGAGGCAATAGACCTTGTAATGATGGAAGAGCTGGAAAGAGAATTACTGAATGGATTGGAATAAGGATGGATTGCCGCTCTTTTTTACTCCCACGTAAGGGTGATTTAAAAAAAAGGCAATTGAACGATTAAAGCTATTTACATGTTCGCAGTCACGATATTAGGTAACAATTCTGCTATCCCCACCCTGGACAGGCACCCCACCGCCCAGGTAGTTACCTGCAATGAGCAGCTCCTGCTGGTAGATTGCGGAGAAGGCACACAATTACAGATCGCGCAGTACCGGATCAGGCGCAGTAAGCTGAGATATATTTTCATCAGCCATCTTCACGGAGATCATTATTTCGGGCTGATTGGCCTGTTGAATACGCTCAGTTTGATGGGCCGTACCGATCCTATCAGCGTGTATGCGCCACCGGAGCTGGAACAAATTATCCAGCTCCAGCTGGATTGTTCGGGTACGGTACTGAAATTTGAACTGAGCTTTGTGCCCCTGCAACCGGGATACAGCGGTATCATCCTGGAAGATAAGGACCTGACGGTAAGCTGTTTTCCCACCCAGCACCGGATCACCTGTTTTGGTTTTTCTTTTGAGATGCAGAAACGCAAGCGTAAGCTGATCCCGGAACAGGCCAGGGCTTACGAAATACCGGCTGCCTACTTCAGCAAATTGCAGGATGGCGCCGATTATCAGCGGAAAGACGGTACCCTGGTGAAAAACGACTGGGTAACTTTGCCGCCGCCTCCCGGCAAACGGTATGTGTACTGTGCCGACACCCTGTACGACGTGAATCTTTTGCCGGTGTTGAAGGATGCGGACCTGATGTATCATGAAACCACTTACCTGCACGACTTACAGCAACGGGCAGCAGAGCGGTTTCACAGCACTTCTGTACAGGCGGCCTCCCTGGCGGCTGCAGCGGCAGTAAAACGGCTGCTGATCGGTCATTTTTCTTCCAAGTACACCGAATTACAACCTTTCCTGGATGAATCCAGGCCGGTTTTCGGGAATACGGAAATTGCGGAAGAGGGCGTAACGTATATTATTTAGGGTTATAAAATAAAAGCAGCAGCGATCCGGGTGGACCGCTGCTGCTTTTTTATTTACATTTTACTGTTAGTAGTTCTTCAGATAGGCAGCTATCTTGCTATACAGTCCGTCGCTAACAGGCATTACAGGCAGGCGGAAAGTATTTTCCATAATCCCTGCATAATGCAGGAATGCCTTGATGCCGGCGGGATTGTTTTCGGAGAACATCAGTTCAAATCCTTCCAGCATTTTGTAATTGAGCGTCCTTGCCGCGGGATAATCGTTTAACAGGGCAGCGTGTACCATGCTGGAAAAATCGGTCGCAAAATAGTTGGCCGCCACCGAAATAACGCCGTCCATGCCGCAGGCCAGCTGTCCCAACGCCAGTGCGTCGTCGCCGCTGATAACGAGGAAATCCTTTGGTTTATCGCGGATAATCTGCATGCACTGCATTATATCGCCGGAAGCTTCCTTCATGGCCACGATGTTTTCCACCTCATGCGCCAGGCGCAGGGTGGTTTCTGCAGTCATATTCCTGCCGGTACGGCCGGGAACATTGTACAGGATCACCGGTTTGGGAGAGGCGGCAGCAATGGTTTTATAATGCTGATAAATGCCTTCCTGTGTAGGTTTGCTGTAGTAAGGCGCTACGCTGAGGATGGCAGCCGCTTCATCGAGCGGGCATTTCTCCAGCCGTTTCACCACATCTCTTGTGTTATAATCGCCAACGCCAATCACTACCGGCACCCGCTTCGACACCTTTTCGAAAGTGAATTTTATCAAATCCAGCTTTTCATCTGCAGAAAGAGTAGGTGTTTCGCCAGTTGTGCCTAAAGACACAACATAGTTCACGCCGCCATCGATCACGTAGTTGATCAACTTTTCCAAAGCATTCCAATCGATGCTTTCATCTGCTTTAAAGGGTGTTACCAATGCCACCCCGGTGCCTTTTAGTTGTTCCATATTGCGTTTACGGGAAAATAAAAATTTCGAAATTCGAAGGCCGAAATTCGAAATTTTTATTGTTATCTCTAAATATTTTTTATTTCTCTTCGTAGAAACCCATGCGGGAGAACTTATCGATCCGTTGTTCTATGCGCGTATCCGGATCAATTTTCTTTAATTCTGCGAGTGTTTCCTTGATGCGGACCTTCAGCAGGTGGGCCATTTCATCAGGATTTACGTGTGCGCCGCCGAGTGGTTCGCGCACGATGCCGTCTACCAGGCCAAACTGGCTCATATAATCGGAGGTCAGTTTCAGCTCTTCTGCGGCTTTTTCCTTGAAATTCCAGCTACGCCAGAGAATTGTGGAGCAGTTTTCGGGAGAGATCACCGTGTACCAGCTGTTTTCGAGCATAAAAACGCGGTCGCCGATGCCGATGCCTAATGCGCCACCGGAAGCGCCTTCCCCGATTACGATACAGATTACAGGCACGCGGAGTTTTACCATTTCAAAAAGGTTGCGGGCAATGGCTTCCGCCTGGCCCCTTTCTTCCGCTTCCAGACCGGGATAAGCACCGGGAGTATCGATGAGGGTAACAATGGGCTTATTAAATCTTTCGGCCAGTTTCATCAGGCGCAGGGCCTTGCGGTACCCTTCCGGGTTAGCCATACCAAAGTTTCTGAGCTGGCGCATTTTGGTGTTTACGCCTTTCTGCTGACCAATAAACATGACCGTTTCGCCATCCAGGTCGGCAAAGCCGCCTACCATAGCTTTATCGTCTTTTACATTCCGGTCGCCATGCAGTTCCGTAAAATTGGTGGACATTTTTTCGATGTACGCCAGCGTATAGGGCCTATCCGGATGACGGCTCAGCTGTACGCGCTGGAAGGCGGTGAGGTGGTCGTAGATATTCTGGCGGGTATCAGCAATTTTTTGCTCATACTCGCTAACAGTAGCAGAAACATCCACACCTGATTTTTCACCATTTTCCTTCAGCTTCTCCAGCTGATCGTATAAGTCAGCGATAGGTTTCTCGAAATCCAGGAATTGCATAATTTGATTAAATTGGTTAAAGATCGGGTGTAAAGATAATGCTGAAAATATTTTTTAAAAAAGATTTGCTTAATTGGGAACTTTGTTGCTATCTTTGCAATCCCAAAACGGAACAACACAACGAATTGGGACACAAGTTCTTAGGATCAAAATGGAATGGATCGGTAGTTCAGTTGGTTAGAATGCCGCCCTGTCACGGCGGAGGTCGCGGGTTCGAGTCCCGTCCGGTCCGCAAAGAGCTTAGGAAACCCGCGCTAGTCGCGGGTTTTTTGTTTTTCAGAACCTTTTAGTCGGGTGTTTGGTCGAATTCTTTTTGAACTGGCCTCTTTTCTATGATCCTTTACAGACTAATTGGATTTTCCCGGAGAACAGATTTTAATTATAAACCCAGCTGGGTTATTTGAAGGACAAATAGTTCATTTTGCCCTTTTTTCGTCTACAGCCAACATTTAACCGCCCGGTAGTTTCATATTTTTTACCCTCCTCTACATTCCAACTTATATAAGATTATCAATTACCTGGTTTGCACGTATGCTGAAGGCCAGCCAATACCCTTTGACATCATCAGTGAATTTGCTAAATTGGAGATACAATGGTCCGACTGACCGGGACCACTCTCAAAAAGAAAACTATGTCCAAGTCCAAGGCGGTTCTAATTGGCGTGCTATTCGGTTTATTGATATCTGTTGGCACCCGATCCCAATCAACGGCACAGCCGGAGACTTCAGCGTATTTTTATTCTCCGCCGGATAAGGATAAAGAATCGTGGCAACGGCTGAATTTGTCGCTTAGCTCCACCTATCTCTATATTGCCAAAGAGGCATTAACTGACCAGGATAGTTGTTTGTTAATAGCCAGCCGTTATCTTGGTTTGAGCCGGTTTTCAATACTGTCAGAGGGATTTGGTGATGAAAAATTACGTGAGCAATCAAAGTGGATCGATCAGCGAGATCCAAATACAGCCATTCTTTCTCTTTCAAAAGCAACCGGCAAAAGACGTCTGCAAACATTGATGTTGCTTGGTTCTTACTATGCTTTTCAACCCGCTGGTTATTCCCGGTATAAAGACAGTGTTGAATATTTTTTTAATAAAGCGATAACAGAAAGTAAAACCCTGAAGGAAGAAAAGTGGGGGCGCATAGCGCTTTGCCTGCTGGGGAAAATATATCTGCAGGTATACGACAATAAAGGCGATTCGATCTATAATCAACTGATAGATCAATGCCGGAAAGCAGGTGATAAAGAAACAGAAGCCAGGGCAATTGCCTATCGTGGTATATACACGGCTCCCAGGGAAACCACGTTTCAAAGAAAATTGTCCGATCTGCAACAGGCTGCGGACCTCTATCACAGCATAGGCGATATCGAATCTGAGATCAATATATTGATGGATCTGGGATATGTTTTTATGGCCGCGGGACAACTGCAAAGTGCCCATGATCTTTTTTTGAAAGCGCTTTCACTGGCAGCATCTATTCAATATCCATATACCCATTACATTACAGAGGCGCTTGCCAACATCACAATGTACCAGGGAAAATTCGGGGAACCACTACGATATATACGCCAGGCAATTAAAGTTGCGGAAAGCTGTCGTGATAGTACCGGATGGGCTCTTTTATACGGCCGGCTGGCATTTTTATATGATACCGAGGGTCGAAAGAAAGAGGCGTTAGGAATGGCGCAAAAATCAATAAAGCGATTTATCATAGATCGTAATCCGGCCGTGTACAATATCCTGCAGCTCGTAATTAACAATATGAATGAGGAAGGCCATGCAAAAGAAGCGCTCGATCTTGTATTCAATATTTCAAAAGAGGTGAGCCCACCTGTGGGCATATCAGATATGTTTTACTATCATGCAGCACTTTCCACATGCTATACAACTCTGAACAAGTTAGATTCAGCCGAAATACATATCAAAAAGATGGATTCGCTTGAAACGGAGGCTGAAGTTATCCGGGGACCAATAAGAAGAGGAGTGGTTCTCGAACATTATGCAACGCTCTCTTTTAATCGCGGGCAATACCAGAAAGCAAAAGAATATCTTGAAGAACATTTCAAAGTTCCTTCTTATGGCCATCGGGCCCTGATGAATGACCTGGCAGTGTACAGTTTGCTGATTGCCACTGATTCGGTACTTGGTAATAAAGAAGCAGTGATATCCCACTATAAGGAATACATAAAATTGCTTGATTCCAATTTTAGAGTAACAAGAATAAGACAGGCAGAAGAGCTCCAGGTCGTTTACGAAACACAGGAAAAAGAAACCCAGATTGCTGCATTGAATCAGGACGCAAAACAATCAAAACTCATAAAGAATTTAACCTTTTCAGGTATTGTTGCAGCAATAATCATTGCCGGATTGTTATACCGCCAAACCCGTTTAAAACAGAAGAGCAATAAAATAATCACCCATAAAAATGAACAACTGCAGGACCTGGTAGCGGATAAAGAATGGTTATTGAAAGAAATACATCACCGGGTTAAGAACAATCTTCAGATTATCATGAGCCTGCTCGATTCGCAATCCAGGTACATAGACAACGATGCAGCTCTCACAGCCATAAATGACAGCCAGCGAAGGGTACAGGCCATATCCCTGATCCACCAAAAGCTGTATCAATCCGAAAATACATCCTCAATCGATATGCCTCACTATATAGATGAACTGGTTAGCTACCTGCAGGACAGCTTTGATACCGGTAGTCGTACAGTAATTGAACAGGATATTGAACCATTGAAACTGGACGTAGTAAAAGCCATTCCGCTGGGCCTGATCATAAACGAAGGCATTGTAAATGCCATTAAATATGCATTCCCCGGGCAGCAGAATGGTATTGTACGGATTAGTTTGAAATATAGTGACGCTGACCATTTGGTGCTCAATATATCGGATAATGGCATAGGGCTGCCTCCGGATGGTAAACTATCAGAGCGGGGCTCGTTGGGGTTTAGTTTGATGCGTGGGCTTGCCAGGCAACTGGATGGAACTTTTGCTATTGAAAGCAACAAAGGTCTGCATTTATGGATCCGATTCAGCGCTTTAAATAACCAGTCGTATGACTAAAAAAATACTTATCGTAGAAGATGAATTTATTGTAGCCAACAATCTGCAGATGATATTGGAGGAAGCCGGTTACACAATAAATGGTATTGCTGCTTCTGCCCGGGAAGCGCAGGAGTATATTCAACAAAATAAACCTGACCTGGTACTGCTTGATATCAGGCTTAAGGGAAAATTATCCGGTATTGATATCGCCCGGAAATTAAGAGCCGATCATATTCCTTTTATTTACTTATCTGCCTATGCGAACCAGGCAATACTTGAAGAGGCAAAGACCACAGAACCCTATGGATTTCTGGTTAAGCCAATCAGAGAGAAGGATCTGTTGGTTGCGCTGGAAATTGCCTGGTATCTGCATCAGCATAGCTATGAATCAAAATTGAGGCGCGAAGAACAGTTGCAGAAAAGCATAACGGAAATAAGCGATGAAGCGTTGGATGCCCGGCAATCACTGCTGAAAATTGCAGGGGTTATGCAACCGTATATACCATTTGATTTTATTGCATGCGGGATCAGGCCACTGGACGCAAAACAGTTCACTGATACAGGATATTTGCGCACCGGGTTCGATGAATACCAGTTTATTGGTGAAAAAGAACTGGAGGCTATCTCGGGTTTGACCAAAGCCGCATTTTCCGATATCATTGAAAACAGCGATAGCGACAGCAATGCCAATATTTATAACCACGGGATAACGAAAAATACAACCAGCAATCTGCTGCAAAGAAAGCTAATGGATTGTTTGCGGATGAAATCCTATCTCGCATTCCCTGTGGCGATCGGTTACGGATTGTCTGTGCATTATTTCTTTTATAGCCGGCATGCTGATATCTACAACAAAGATCATATTGCCCTGTTAAACCGTTTGAAAATATGCCTGGAAGAGGTAGCCAATAAAACACTATATACTGAAACATCTTCCATAACAGCCGCTCGTCAGCCGGTTACTTTTAAAAGGAAGCAGGATGACGCGGCAGACAAAAAAGCGTTCAAAGGCATTATCGGCAACCATCATTTACTGTTGTCGGCCCTGGACCTGGCAGCACAGGTTGCGCCCTATAACACTTCTGTTCTGATATTAGGCGAAAGCGGTACCGGGAAAGAAAGGGTGGCGCATGCCATCCACTCACTTTCTCCCCGGAAAAATGGCCCCTTCGTAAAGGTAAATTGTGCGGCTATTCCGGCAACATTGATAGAGTCTGAATTGTTTGGTCATGAAAAAGGTGCTTTTACCGGTGCTATTGAAAAAAGAAAAGGAAAATTTGAGCTGGCAGATGGAGGAACTATCTTTTTAGATGAGATTGGAGAATTGCCACTTAGCATGCAGGTGAAATTATTGCGTGTTTTGCAGGAACGGGAAATTGAATACGTAGGCGGTAGTTCACCGCTGAAGGTAAATGTTCGGATAGTAGCCGCCACCAATCGAAACCTGGAAAAGGAAGTGGCGGAACGAAATTTCCGGCTTGACCTGTATTACCGGCTGAATGTGTTTCCTCTCACGCTGCCACCACTTCGTGAACGAAAAACCGATATCGAAGCCCTCGCATTATTCTTTGCACATAAATTTTGCGACGCACTGAACAAGCCATTTAAAGGCATTACTGATTCAATGAAGGAAAAGATGTATGCCTATCACTGGCCGGGGAATATCCGCGAACTCGAAAATATTATTGAGCAATCTGTTGTGCTCAACGATGGCTACTCTAAGTTACAATCAATGAGGAGTTTTAGTGCAGCAATTCCGGAATCTACCGAAAAACCTGCTATCAATACCTTTGAAGAGGTAAAACATATTCAGCAGCAAACAGAAAGAGAATACATTACTTCTTTTCTGAAAAAAACCAAAGGCCGTATACGCGGAGCCGGCGGCGCAGCAGAATTATTAAACATCAAACCCAGCACTCTCGAATCAAAAATGGCGAAGCTGAATATTAAAAGACAGGATTTTATCGATTCGCCTGAAAACCTATAGCCTTTATAACAATATGCCCCGGAATTTTCGGGTTTTCTAAAGATGTCCCCCGATATTTTCGGGGATGTATCACTTCAACTTTTTCGCTTCACATTCGCCTGCAAACGCAGGCGAATTGATTTCCAAAGCATTAATAAACGTTAGCCTCTCCGTCTTCGTTGTTTCGATTGAATGGCATACAAATGGCCACAACGGATCAAAACCATTCGTATGTCACAATCAAAGCAATTCGCAGCAACTACACCCATCAATGCTGCAAAGGGATTCAAAATTCACTTAATTGTATTTCTGCTGGCCACTCCGGCTATCTGGCTGGTATGGTATCTAACCGATCGAACGTATCCATGGCCGTTATGGTCTACTCCCGCATGGGCAATAGGCGTACTGTTTCACTACCTCGGTGTATTTGTTTTCAAAAAATCAGGGAATAGCTAAAACCAATAACCATGAATCAGCAACAAAAAACATTCAGACGCGTCGTGACAGGTCATGATGCTGATGGGAAAGCTATCATTATTTCCGATGCAGCACCCGTTCACACCCAATTGGTTGGCGGCCCCGGAGGCCCTACCTTTTTTGAGATATGGCACACGCTGGAGACGCCTGCTTTAATTCATCCTCAATCCAGGGAATCTGATGAAAACGGGTTGGTGTTACCGCCACCCAAAAAAGGGACGAGGATGCGTGTTATTGAGTTCCCACCAGAAGGTGAAGAAATACGCAAATTAACAGGAGCTGATGCTGCGGCTAAATTCAGAGCTATGGGCGATGAAAAAGCTTCTACATCCGCAGAAGGCGCACCTCATCCTTTAATGCACCGGACACAAACAGTTGATTACGGGATCGTGCTGGAAGGCGAGATAACATTGGTGCTTGATCGTGCTGAAGCAACTATTCAGGCCGGCGATATAGTTATTCAATGCGGAACAAACCATGCCTGGGCAAACCGTTCCGGTAAGATTTGCCGGATGGCTTTTATCCTGATCGACGGGCAGTTTACCGATGATATTGCTCAACACTGAAACAACAATTATGCGTATCAAACCTTTACCGCCAGACACGCTTGCTCCTGAAGTCCGTTACGTGCATGACGAAATTGCTGGTCTCATTGGCCGGAGTCAAAGCCAGGTAAACATGCTCGATCCGGCAGGAGCATTGCTGGGACCTTTTCCGCCCATGCTTCATTATCCACAATTTGGCATACCCGCGCTGAGCTTCCTGCGAACACTCGACACACAGGCTACACTGGTAAAAACAGTTCGTGAAGTAGCCATACTTACAGTAGGGAGCGCCTTAGGAGCACGCTTCGAATTATATGCACATGAGATCATGGCGGAAGCGTTCGGCCTTTCTCCAACTACTATTGCAACACTTGCAGCCGGTGGTCATCCGCATGGTTTAAACGAAGCAGAAAACATTGCCCATGTCATCTCCTGTGCGCTCGTCAGCGGTCATATTATTCCGGATTCTACTTATAAACAGGCAGTAAATCTACTTGGGCAGGATGGCGTGGCAGAACTCTTTTTTTTGGTTGGTGGTTATAGCCTCATTGCCATCATCTTAAATGGGTTTGATATGCCTGCACCTGACAATAACGGGTAGGCTCATAAAAAATTAAGACAAATTAAAATGAAAAAAACAATTGTATCACTGCTTTCAACAGCAACAGCCCTTTCAATAGCGGCCGGAAGTATCAACGATGAGAAAGACCCGGTCGTTGCTCCGCAAACATATGTACTCGTACATGGAGCATGGCAGGCTCCTTATGTTTGGGATTCAGTTCAGGCTGATCTTTCTAAAAGCGGCAACAAAGTAGTTGTAGTGGAACTTCCGGGTCATGGCTCCGACGCAACACCGCCACATCAGCTTAGCCTTGATGTATACAGGGATAAGGTGATCGATGCGATCTCAAAAGCAGACGGTAATGTAATCCTTGTTGGACATAGCATGGGTGGAATGGTGATAACGGATGTAGCCGAGAAGATTCCCTCAAAGATCAGGAAGCTGGTATACATCGGAGCTTTCCTGCCGTCATCCGGACAGGCCCTCACTGATCTTTCGTATTCGGATCCTGATTCCAAACTGGGGCCTTTGCTAATTCCTTCAGCCGATCAGTTAACACTCGATGTGAAACGGGACAGCCTGACTTATCTTTTTATAAATGATGGTTCCGAAGCCGCTAAGCAACAAGTACTTAACCACTATCGTGCTGAACCTGCCATTCCCTTTACCGGCAAGGTTACGCTGACCAGGGAAAATTTCGGTGCAGTGGAGAAAGTGTACATCAAGACACTCCAGGATATGGTGATTTCACCCGGACTTCAGGACCGTATGATCGCCGGAGCAGGTATCAAAACGATCTATTCTGTCAATACCAGTCATTCCCCGTTTTTGTCGCGCCCCCATGAACTTTCCGATCTGCTGCTCAAAATCGGGAAACAAGAAAAACCGGATCGATTGAATAGCGTTGTGGCGCGGCTGATCCGTTATGAAGTACAACCGGAATTCCAGGTCGCATTCCGCCAGGCAGTAAGCGATTATGTATTCCATTCACTTAAGTCAGAAACGAACGTGTTATCGGAAGCATACCACGAGCAGGCAGATACCACCGTATTGTGGGTTATTGAAAGATGGAGCAACAAAAACGAATTGGACAAAGCCAGTAAAAGTTCAAGATTCAAAGCCATCGAATCTTTATCACGTAGTTCGCTGAAACAACCGGCTAAGATGATCTATGTGAAAGATCTTGAACCATTGTCCAAACAACAATGGCGCAGTGTTGCCCAAAAACAGGACCAGCCGCTTACCATCATGTTGTTTGTGGATGCAAAACCCGGAACGGAAAATAATTTTAAAGAAGTATATCGCACTGTCATGCCACAGTTCCGTAGCGAACCGGGAGTTATCAGTTACCAGCTCTCGCAGCTGGAAGAAGACAGTACCCAATTCGTTACGTATGAAAAATTCAGGAACGAAGATGCGTTTCAGTATCACCTGAATTTTCCGCCGATACAACCCGTGATCGACTATCTGAATACAAGCATCAAAAAACAGCCTTTCGAAACAGGGCTTCACAGGTTGATTGAGTTTGCACCGGTTATCCGCCAATAATTAAACTCCATTACACAAAAATCAAAACATTCAAGCAATGAAATCAATTTATCAAATCCTGATGACAGGTTTCTTAAGCATACCTTCTTTAGTTAACTTAAATGCCCAGACAAAAATGAAAGCCGAACAAGTAAAGTCGCATGAGCTGGAGGTAGTAAATCAATTGACTACTTCTGCAGCCATTGTCAATATGCCTGTATCTCAACTACTGAATGCACCCGGCAATGAGGCGTTGAAAGCTTTTTTCTTCACACCTGTTAAGGAAAAAACATTACAGGGAAAGAAGATTGCAGTGATAGCAGCAGACGGTTTTGAAGAGATCGAATTAACTGGTCCTGTCTGGTATTTCAAACAACTGGGTGCCAAGGTCGACATTGTGGCACCTAAATTTAATCCCGCTCCGGCAAGATATGGCCTGAGCTACCCGGAGATGTCAAAAACACATATCATGGCTATCCAATATCTGCAACCTGTAGGATGGATCAAATTCGATCACACGGCTGATCAGGTGAAAGTAAGCGATTATGATGCGGTATTTATTCCCGGTGGCGCCTGGAACCCAGATAATCTTCGCTATGATAAAGATGTGATCAAATTCATCCAGGATTTCAACAAGTCAGGAAAACTGATCGCAGCCATCTGTCATGCACCGGTTGTATTAGCATCGGCTGATGTCCTGAAAGGGAAAAAACTGACCGGTTACTGGAATATCCAGGTTGATCTGAAAAATGCAGGGGGAACTGTAACCGATGAACCCGTGGTTACTGATGGTAATATCATCACCAGCAGGCACCCGATTGATGTAGCCGATTTTTCACGGGCTGTTGAAGATTGGCTGATCAAAAAATGATTGATTAGTTCTCTCCCACCGTTTACTATTATTTTAATTGCAGGATGTGCAGGAGAAACCTTCGGCTATACCTGGCAACTTTAAAAACAAACTCAGATCCGCTGATATTCCAGCACTTGAAAAACCTGCGCCAGTCGCGGTTTTTCTTGTTTTACAACCAGGCATTGATCACGAAGAAGTGCTTAATGAACTGGCCCGAATAACCTCTTCCCTGTGCGCGGCTGCCCAGTTGATCAGGTAATCGATCACCGGCGCCAGCGCTTTGCTGTAACTGGTGAAAGTATAATTAACAACAGGTGGAAAATCGTCCTGGATTGTTCGTTCAATAATATGATTGGCCTCCAGTTCTTTAAGCTCTCTACTCAATGTCCTGGTGGTAATTTTTGGCAGACTTTTCCTGATCTCACCAAAGCGGCTATTGCCCTGGGCGATGGAACGGATAACCTCCAGTTTCCATTTGCCACCGAGCACGTACAGCGCGTCCTGTACAAAGCGGAGGTCTCCTGCTGAATATCCTTTTTGGCATATTGGTCCCATACTGTGAAGTTAGTATACAAAAGTAAAGTGCGCCCCAAAGGCATGTCATTTTTGAGTTTTTTTGCCAACAAAACAAACCGATTATGGACATAGAACAAAAAGTGCAGTACGTACTGGACCGCTTCGAAATACAGGATGTTATCACCCGGTATTCTTTTGGTCAGGATATGCACCAGGGCGATGACAGGAATATCCTGGAAACCTGGAGAGACGTATTTACAACAGATGCAGTACTCGATTACCGTGCGGCAGGCAGCGAACCCACTTCTTATGAAAACATGGCTGAAATTATGCGTGGCAATGGCGCCACTCCAGGCAATATGAGTGGCTTCTCCAACTGGCAGCATCTGATGGGTAATCCTGTAGTAACCATCAGTGGCGACAAAGCAGCTGCCAGAACCGATCTTTGGGCAACCCATAAAGGAAAAACCATCGAAGGGAAATCTGCACCATCACTTTATGTGGCCGGCGCCTTTACCGATGAACTGGTGCGGACCGCCAACGGCTGGCGTATCAGTTACCGCAAACTGGAACTGCATTTCATGGACCTTATCAATAGTTTATAATTGCAGATGGATCAGTTCCAATTCTTTTTGCCCTGTTGATTTCATAGTTAGTAAGATTAAGATTGACAATCAATCATTACATTTTCGAGATTGCCTGCAGCTGCGGCAGCATCCATTGCTTTATCCAGTGCTGACATCGGGAACACTTTTGGTTCGATTACATCGATAGGTAACTGACCGCTTTTCACCAGTTCCAGCATTTTGCGGATGGCATCTTTCGGATACATGAAGTTGCCTATAACAGACCAGCTATTGAGCATCACATGGGTATAAGGAAGCGGCAGATCCACCCCCATACTACCCATGATTACCAGGCGCCCACCGGGTACCAAACTGAATAAGGCCGCCAATGTAGAATTGGGATCCCGGGCATTGCCAACCATATCGAAAGCGATATCCGCGCCTCCGTCGCAGGCTTCGCGGATGGCTTTGGCATCTGCCTGGACATCGCCCTGCAGCGTGACGGGAATAACGCGCGGACCGGCCTTCCTGGCTACTGCTTCCAGCACGGCTTTATTGCGGCCGGTAATAATGATCCGGGAAGCGCCCATAGCTACTCCCAGGAAAACAGCAGAAGCGCCGAAAGATCCGGTGGCGCCATTAACAACAAGGGTTTCACCTGCCGTAAGCTGACCTTTGAGCAGTCCGCCGTAAGGAACAACAAAACGGGTAATGGCAGACAGTTGCGCATCGCTGTAGGCATCCAGACCATCCAATGCAGTAATGCTTTCTACCGGCGCCAGTACATACTGCGCGAGGGTACCATCGGGCCAGTCGAGCTGCGCTGGCAATGCCGCATCCCCGTTTTTGGTGATCCCCAACAGGATCATCACCGGGTTCTTCACATTATCCCGTGCAGTGATGTGAGAAGATAACGCTACACGCTGGCCGGGTTTCAAATGCCATACATCTTTACCAACTGCTTCCACATAACCGATGGCGTTACTGCCCATCGTAAATTCCTGCGGGGGCGGATTATACACTGCCAGCTTGCCCGCTGTGTAATTTTTCAGGTAAGATACCAGGGCCGACACGGCCACCTTTATCAATACGCTGCCCGCACGTACCTCCGGCACCGGTATTTCCCTGAGTTCGAGCTTGCCCCCCATCTTTTCCAGGCGCCATGCCTTCATTTGCTTTTCCATAAATATCCGTTTTATGACAGCACAAAGGTCGTAACGGATGATATGCCCGGCTAGCCCCGACCAAAGGAATAAGTACGCAAAACAAAGAATTTTATTTCCGGAGCGCCAATGGAGGATGACCTGTATTTTTCCGGAAGAAGGTGGTGAAGTGATTGGGATATTCAAAACCAAGACTATAGGCAATGTCGGCCACGGACCAATCAGAATAATAAAGCAGTGCCTTGCTTTCGCTCAGCATGCGGGCGGCAATGATTTGCCGCGTAGACCTGCCCGTTACCTGTTGCACTACTGCATTGAGATGATTAACATGCACGGCGAGTTCATTGGCAAAATCCCCGGGCTTTTTCAACTTCAGTGAATCCTGCGGGGAGGCAATCGGGTATTGCTCCTCCAGCAGGTTTAAGAAACGGGTGGTAAGCCTTGCGGCAGCATTCTGCTGCTGTTTATGCGCAACAACAGGCTGCAGTTTCCTGCCCTCATGTATCAGCAACTCAACAAGGTTCCTGGCGCTGCTGAAGCGAAAAGGATAGCTTGAGCCGTACTCACGGACAATTTGTTCAAAATAAAAACGGACGATGCCCAGTGTTTGCTCATCAGGGAAAAAAACCTGCCCGGCCGTTTGAAACAAAGTGGCATCCTGGACAAGTGAGGTTCTGGAAGCATCATCCAAAAATTCGCCGGTAAAGATGCACCAGTAGCCGCTACGCTTCTTTACAACCGGACGAAAAGAATACCTGGCAAGCGGATGCAGGAAAACAAGTGCGGACTCCCGAATGTGAATAGTATCCCGTTCAAGCGTAAGAAAACCTTCCTGTTGTATCAGCCAGATTTTATAAAAGTCCCTTCGTGCAGGTGTTAAATCCACCGGCTTATTATTGAGCTGATAATGGGCTGCTTTAAAAGAGGCGGCACTGACGTTATGGGAATCCGGCATCAATCCTTTTTTCCAAAACTACAAAAAACAAAGGAAGTTTTTTATTACATTATCTCCCCTTCTATTCTCCTTCTCTTCAATTCCTTTCCACTGGCGCGGGCAAGAAAGAAAAAGAATAACATTAAACCGGTTAATATGGCTGTTACCTCTACCGGTAAATCCTTCGGTTTAGAGAAAGACACAAACCACATCCCCAGTACAAAAGGCGCCATAAGACCACCAATGGCATAGCCCAGGAAGCGCGCTACCTTATGCTCCCGGTCTTTTGCATTTCTCCATCCACCGGATTTCCGGGGAGAAGTATTACTGTAAGTGTAGGTGGTGGAATAACTGCTAAACGTAGTGGTATGCACTACCGGCTCCGGCCTGTAAAACGGGTTCTGTACATTAAACTGCGAGCCACAATACTCACAGTGAATAATTACCTGCGGTTGGTTATCATCGGTGATAGGTTGCGAAAACACAGTGGCGCCGCAATTGGGACATTTATTATGCTGCATACTCAGGCTTCGGACATTTAGTCCGCCAGCGAAATTAGAAATTTTTCTGAATTGATGTGGTTATCATCATTTAAAAAGCAGCAGGCAGAAAGTACATTACTTTCCACCTGCTGCTTTTTTATGCTGACAGCCAACTGCTTTACTGCTTGCTGTACATGGTAACTTCGCTCATGTTTATCGAATTGGAATTATTCACCGTATGCAACACCCTGATGCGGATATAACGTGCCGGCGGCGCCTGTGGAATGAAGTTAAATTTCATCGCTTCATTCCCGTCGTCGCCCCTGATCGCAGTGGTTAACAGTGTCCATCCCTTGCTGCTCATTTCAGCGGCCCATCCAGGATCGGTGCTTTTCAGCGAAGTAGCTGCATTGGTGATATCCGCAATGCCCCATACTTCAAATTCGGAAGGATTGTTACAGCAGTTCCTGCCTGTTTCTTCGATCTGACCCAGGTTGTATAATTTGCCCATATCGAAAGTAAGGGTGCGCGGTAATGGATCGTTGGAACCATTATCATCACTATGGAAGATGTTAGGGTAGCCCTGTGGCCCTACGCTGCCATCCCATAATTTGCTGACGCGGGTATCCGACTGGTAGATGCCCATATCATTTGGCAGGTCGTGTTCCTGGAATAAACTTTTATCACAGGCCACCAGTTTGTAGATATCGGGGAATGTATCGTAGCTGTTGGTATAAAAAGTATCCAGTGCGCCTTTTGAAGGGATATAGGACGACTGATAAGTTACCGCCTGGCCAGCTTTGTAGCCGGGTAAATTAACAGAATCCTGGTTGCCGGCAATTGTTGCTACGGCAGCCACACCTGCGGCGTTGGTATACCGGATGCTGGTGCTGATATTAATAGTATCGGGCGTTGTAAAGAATAATGTTACAGAACCATCGTCACGTACTTTATAAGGCGTGGCAGCGTCGGGCAGGCGGTTGTGGAGCGTACTTTTATAAATGTTGCCATATACATGTGCGTTATCTATTTCCGTTACAATAGAGCGGTTGCCGGCCGCATCGTAGGAATACAGAAAAAACGTATAGGCGTATTCGTTTAACCCGGTGATCAGGCAGCGCACGGTATCGGTAGGGGTATGCGAGGTGGCGTTAATGGTTATGGAGTCCTGCCGGTTGTTCCAGAACAATACGTACTTGCTGATGCTGGGGTCCGGGCTGGGCTTCCATCCTATCATCAGGCGGCCGTTGCCGGGGAACAGCGTAATACCCGATACGGTGCCGGGATACTGCACTTCTGTATTGCCGAGGAAATCCCGGAAGTCAGTTGCCTTCCGCGTACAGGCTATGAAGAAAAATAAACCGCAAAGTGGTAAGAGGAGTTTTGCAGCTATATGATACTTTCTCATCTCTTTATATTTTTAATAAAATAACTTTAAACAATACCGGTAAGGGAGATCAGGCAAACAATGCGCTACCTGTTATCGCCCCAAATACTGAGTTCCATGATGTGAAAGAATTCATTACTATGCGCTGCATTAGTAACACATTCAAACCGCATGTATCTTACTTTAGGCAGGTTCAGCGAAAAGTTATATCCGAAGCCTGCATTCCAGAAAGCCAGATCAGCATTGTTATAGGCCGGTGATACCAGTCCGGATGGTTGCGCGGGCAAATGATAAACGCCCATATTGATCCATCCGCCGGGTGTTGCCTGTCCTAATGCCGGGAGGTTGGTGGTATCCGGCAATATTTCATCTACCGGCTCATCTGCACGGCCCCACATTACCCAGGTATCGGGGTTACCGTATCCCCAGAGATAATTGCCATCATCCAGGCCCCTGCCCCACATGGTAAACCTGCTCAGCTTTGCTACCTGCCCCATGTCGAATGTTACCCATTTGGGCAATGGCGCGGTGGTAGGATAAGTAGAGTGATAGCCTGGTCTGCCGAGATTATTGTCCCACATATAACGCAGCTCCCATCCAAAGCTGGAGCCATCGTCAGAGTTGAGTTTGTACACATTGAATTTTGATTTATCCATGATCGTTTCATAGATAGGCTTAATAGTAGCATACACCGTATCCGATATATTCCCGAATTCATCTGCCAGGTAGATGCCGAATTTCCTGGGGATGGTATCATAGCCCCTGATGCTGTAGTTGATATTTTCCAGGTTGGTATAGTTCTGGTTTTTGATTTCCATCTTCTTTGTAGTCGCATCTTCCGTGATGGTAACTACCCCGATATTATCTTTAGCGGTGTTGGTAACACTGATGTTGATGCCGCCAAAATCGGCACGCATTACCACGGTAGGCAACGCCTGGAGATAGGTGGGCGTGCCGGGATGCACGGTTACTTTTACGGGATCGGACTTTACATCCGCGCGGGTAACGGTGTACAGCGTTACTGTATAATCCTGGCTTTTCGCAAAGCCGCCTACTGCGATGGTATCGGAATAAAAGGACGATTTGGTTTGCCTGCTTTTGGTATCATTAATCATGTACTCGGCCTGTACATAGAGTACATTTTTGGAATCTGGCAATGTATACGTGATATAGGCGCCGCCGTTTTTATTGATCACCTGGATATTGGAAACCGGCTGTGGTTTTGTTTTATCGTCAGAAATTACATCATTATATCCATCGTTTTTCTTACAGGAAAACTGGAGCATCAGCAATGTAACTACCGGTATCAACACGCGGAATATTTTATATATAGCATCCATATAAAAAATTGAAAACTGGTTTGAAATGATTTTGTCCGGCCTGGCTGTTATCACCAATAAGGTGTTTGCACCAGGTTGGGATTGGTCAGCATGTCGTAGTCCTGGATAGGAAACAGGTAATCCCTTAGTCCGAATACCGGTTGATAAACGTTTGTCACCTGGTAGAATCCCTGCGTGGTACGTTGTCTTATGTTCCATCCCTGGAAAGGTCCGTTGAGTACTGCCTGCAATTCTTTCCATCTTCTCAGGTCCCATCCTGCCTGTCCTTCAAAGGCCAGTTCTATTCTTCTTTCCTGGTGGATGATCGCTCTTAACCCTTCTTTAGAACCGTATTTGGCAGGATTACGGGAGAAGTTGGACCATGCCTGGACTACCCCCGGCAAACCGGCTCTTTCCCTTACCTTATCGATATAGCTGTATACTTCTGCACCCGGACCATTTACTTCATTCAGGCATTCTGCGTACAGCAGCCACAGTGCGGGTAAGCGCATGAAGGGCCAGGAGTAATTGGTTTGCACGGATGTTTGTCCGAACGCAGTTTGCCACGGCACCAGCTTCTTTGGCCAATAGCCGGTAACGTTATAACGGGTAGGGGTATACGCAGCAAAACCATTTACGGCGTTTACATAGTTGGCGTTGTTATCGTCGGTGTTGGCGGAACCAAACCAGGTGCTGCCATCAAAGGCTACATCGGCATAATAGCGCGCTTCGCGGTAGAAGTTACCACGGGCGGTAGTGTAGCCTTTGCGGATATAATAGCGGTGTGCATCGTCGCCGGCCTGTAATTTATAGCGGTTGGCGTAATCCCAGGTTCTGTCTTCGTTGATAGGCACGCCGTTTTGTGTATAGAACAATTCCGACTGCGCCATTGGAACCGAGAAATTAGAGTACACGGCAAAGCCGTTGGAGGCCGCATCCGCCGTTACTCTTGGGGAAGCCATATACTGCCAGCCGAATTGCGGATTAAGGGTCCAGATCTGTTCGGTATTCCACTGATCGGTGAGTGCGCCCTGTATTGTTACCAGTTGCCTGGTGCTGTCGGACATATGCACAATACCACCGCTGGCCCTGAACTGGTAGATCGCTGCACCGGTGGCTACTGCGGCATCAATCGCCGCTTTGCAGGCTGTGGCGGCGCGTTGCCATTTTGTGGCATCATATGCCACAGGGAAAAGGCTCTGTCCTTCTTTTCCTTTGATGGATGCGTAATCAGGGTTGCCGTTAAACAACGGGCTTGCCTGCGTAGCCAGCACTTCCGCCTTCACTGCTTTTGCAATTACAGCAGTAATGCGGCCCGCTTCTGCGCCGGCATTCTGGATCACATCCGGCAGGTTGGGAATAGCCTGATCCAGCAGGCTCACTACATAACCAAAGCAGGAGTCCACGGATTGTTGTTTCAACCTGGTTTCTTCTGTAGGCGTATTCACCGGCAGGGCCACATCAGAAATAGGAATGGGGCCGTACATCCTGATGAGCCAGTAGTGATAGTATGCTTTCAGGAACTTCGCTTCTGCCACCCACCTGTTGCGCTGGTATTCCGGGAGATCCAGCGGCTTATCTACGTTATCGAGGAAGGTGTTGCACATGCGGATAGACTGCCACAGGTTTAACCCCATGTTATAACCATCCCAGTAGTTTAATATAGGATTGGGGCTGTTCTGCAAACCGCGCATAACGTTAAAACCGTTGTCGCCGCCTGCACCGCCGAGTGTGTTTTTATCCAGCAGGTCAATCGGGAAAATCACTTCGCCTGAGCTGGTGAAACCCGCGTTACGCCTTACATCAGCCAGGCCCTGCATGTTGGAATAACAACCAAACAGGTAAGCCTGCGTTTCATTTGCGTTCACAAATGAGCTGTTCAGCGTAGCCACATTGTCCGGTGTTACATCTAAGTATTTTTTACAGGATACTGATAAGATGACCGGCAATACTACCAACAATGTTCTTTTAAAAAATCTCATTGTTTTATATTTTTTATACTTAGAAATTAAGATTTACACCCAGGTTGAATACTTTCTGGATTGGGTAGGCAAAGCCGTTACCCGCCTGCTCCGGATCCCACAGTTTGAATTTGCTGAAGGTGAGCAGGTTCAGACCACTGAAGTATACGCGGAAGTTGGTTAACCGTAATGGCGCGATCCATCTCTTCGGGAGTGAATAACCCATTTCAACAGACTTCAACCGCATGAAACTTCCATCACGCAACCACCAGGTGCTGCTTTGTTCGTTGTTGGCAATGTGTGAGGTAGACAACCGCGGCCACAGGGCGTAGAGGTTCTGGTTTTCTTCCGACCAGTGATTGTCGGCGTATGCCTGTAACAACTGGGCGTTGTCTACGAATGGCGCAGTAGTTTTGGGATTAATGAAGAAGGATTCTCTTGCCAGTCCCTGGAAAAATGCGCTCACATCGAAACTCTTATACCCGAAGGAAAAACCGAAACCATAAATGATCTGTGGTGTGGTAGGTAAACCGATGGGCACCTGGTCGTCCTGGTTAATTACCCCATCGCCATTAATATCTCTATACTTGATATCACCACCTTTAGGAAACTCGCTGCCAAAGTTTTGCACAGGCGAGTTGGCGGCTTCTTTATCATCTACAAAAAGGCGTTCGGCCACATATCCAAATTGCTGGTTAACCGGGTTGCCGGTAGAGAAGCGGTAAGCATATTTATACTCCGGCTCTTCAAAGTAGCGAACTTTATTATCTGTTACTGTGAGGTTGGCCATCACCGTCAGCCACATATCTTTTGAAAAATTTTGTTTGTAATCGAGATGAAGATCGAAGCCTTTTGAATCCACTTTCCCGAGGTTTGCCTGGAGGTTATCGGAGGCAGAACCTTCAATACCGGCGGTAACAGGAATATAGCCGCGTCTGATCAGGATGTTGTAGCGGTTTTCGTTATATACTTCTGCTGTTACATTGAGTTTGTTGGCGATGGTCATTTCTACTGCCAGGTTGCCTTTCTTAGAGGTTTCCCAGGTTACGTCCGGGTTAGGATAAGCCTGTATGGTAGTACCTTTCAGCGTGAAGCTGTTGTTGGTACCAAAGGTAGCACCGGGACCATTGGCATCATCCGGGGTTACGCTGGAGAGATAGAAGAAGCGTTGGTTACCGATATTATCATTCCCTACCAATCCGTAACTGCCGCGGATCTTCAGGCGGGAAATAACTTTTGCGATGCCGCCTTCCCAGAATGACTCATTGGATACCACCCAGGCGCCGCCGATAGTGGGAAAGAAGCCCCAGCGATGCTGCGGTGCAAATCTTTCTGATCCGTTGTAACCGAAGTTGAACTCAACGAAATACTTTTTATCGAATGAATAAGTTGCCCTTCCGGAAAAACCGAGGTTACGATAAGGTAGTGATCCTAACAAACTTCCGGCATTGCCGTACAATGTTTGCTGACGGGTACCTATCAGCGTTCCGCTCAGGTTACTTTTCCCGAAGTCGCGGTTATAATCTATAGCGCCCTGTAAATAGATGTAGCTGTAAATGTTTTTGGCGCCTTCAGAATAGCCGAGGAATTCCTGTGCCTGGCCGGGTGAGCTGTTCAGCCAGTTGAGTACATACGAATTGGCATCGGGATCATAGCTGCCCACACCGTAGTAGAACGGTTTGTAGGAGCGGCTCAGGTCAAAATAGGAATAGCGGTTGGTGCTGAAAATACCTCTGAAGGTAAGTCCTTCTGTGATGAAGTTGAAGTCCTGGTTCAGCTCAAACTGCGCCGACATCCTGGATTCAGAAAAGTTCTTATACCCGTACATCAGGTTGGCGTAGGGGTTATTTAACAGGGAGCCATCGTTACCGTAGGCGCTGCCAAACAGGATATGATTGGTGTTGGCATTTGCCGCATCCGGTTCATAATAGGCAGGAAATGCCACCGGGCTGGTATGCAATGCCCTGGAATACAGGTCGGTGGCCAAGCCGGAGGCATCGCTTGTAATAGGCCCCGTATAGTCGTTAAAGTTACCCCAGAGGCGCACCACTGCTTCTGTTGTTTTGGTAATTTTTACGTTCACGTTAGAACGCAGCTGGTAGTTTTCAAACTTCATCCCGGAGTTAAAGTTATTCACCGGGTTTACCTGCAAGATGCCGTTGTCGCGGGCATAAGATCCGGCGATATAATATTTGGTAACATCTGACCCGCCCTGTACGCTGAAGTTGGCGCGCTTGGTGGTGGTTTGATCTTTGAACAATGTCTTCATCCAGTCTACCGCCGGGTATACATACGGATTGCTGCCCGGTGCTTTATCGATGGTAGCTTTGGTAGCGAGTATGGTGTTAGGCGTGAAATATGGTGTAGCCAATGGGTTCCTGGTAGTTACGGCTTCATTGTATTGATTCATGAAAGTAATCGGGTCTGCCAGTTTGAGGTTTTGTGTGGGTGTTGAGATGGCATCTTCCAGGCGTACGCTTACCCTGGCTTTTCCCGGTTTACCTTCTTTTGTAGTAACGAGGATCACGCCGTTGGCGCCCCTGGCGCCGTACAGGGCTGCAGCACTCGCATCTTTCAAAATAGAAAAGCTGGCGATATCATCTACCTGTAAACGGGCCAGATCGTTGGCGCTCAGTTCCACGTTGTCCACAAGGATAAGCGGACTGGCACTGTACCCGAGGGTGGTAACCCCTCGGATAAAGAACTGCGAGTTATCTGCCCCGGGCTGACCACCGCGCTGGAAGGCGATTACGCCGGCCATCTGACCGGCCAGTGCGTTGGTTAAGTTACTGGTAGGAATTTTCAGGTCCTCGGGATTAATGCTGGTGACCGAGCCAACTACCGCTTCTTTTCTTTGCTTTCGGCCGAAGGCTGTTACTACTACTTCATCTACAGAGGCGATCACACTTTTCATCCGGATATGATAATCTTTTTGCGTGGCGTTTACCACAAACCGCTGTTCGATAAAGCCTACGAAGGTTACCTGGATGGTAGCGCCTACCGGTACATCAAGGATAAATTTACCATTCCGGTCGGTGGCTGTTCCGCTGGAACTTCTGCCGTTTACCGAGATGGTAGCGCCTTCCAGGGATCTGCCGGTGGTATCGGACACCGATCCGGTAATAGTTACCCTGGCCGGTGTTTGCGCATGAACGTTGCCTGCCAGCATCAACAGCAGCAGGATCAAAAGGTAGCGGGGAGTGGATAATGCCGTTGGCAAAGCGGCAGTAAATCTCTTCTTGTAGCAAGTAAATTTCCTGAACATATTAAGAGCAATTATTGGAAGAATAAAAAACCATAACGTGTATTAAAGCATCATGACGCTTCCGGATACCCAGCAGGATAAACGGCCATCATAAGTGTACGTGGCATTCAGTAATTAATGTAAAAGGGAGAAAAAGTTTATTTCATAACGTTTGCTTCATTCATTCCATCATAACCTGGAAACTATAGTTCTATCGTAATTAATGATTGATTCTGGTATCACGTGAAATAGGAATGCGATTCTATACTGTACTATCCTATACTATCCTATAGCAAATATATATTTTTTTCATAACCGCCAAAAGAAATGCGGGATTATTTTTTGCGGAGCAGTAAAAAAAGGGAGGAAGGGTTAAACGGCAATCAGGTTAAGCTAAAACAATATCATAAGAAGCGTAAGGGATACGTTTAACACGTATCCCTTACACATAAAAACATTCATAAAACGGTTTATAATGACTTCCTCCTGATGAGTACAGTGGGGATGATTTCCTGGATCTTTTCGCGGGTTAATACAAAAGCAGCGGCCTTTTCCGCCATGAGCTTGAAATCGGTGGTATAGGTGGTGATCCCGTCAAAAATCAGTTCCTTTACGATATCATCGTTGTGCGACAGGATACCGATATCCTTACCGGGCTTGAGTTTCATTTGTTTGCAATCCTTGAGCATGGTCCACAGCTCGGCGTTGTTGATGGTGAAATACACCTTTCCTTTCTCGAGGGTGCCAGGCAGGTATTCCGGCTTTATCTCACTTTTGATATTAAAATCTTTTACAAACTTTTTAAATGCCTGGAGGATCTCTATGGGGGTATCGGCTACGGGCCGGTGATAGTACACCATTCCTTTATATTGCTTGATCACGCCTGCGAGGGCAGAAAAGGCTTTGTAGGAAGACTGCTTAAACTCCTGTGCCACATAGGAGTATTCTCCGGGAATAGGTTCGTAGCGATCAATCATCAGGAACTTATCCATAGGCAATGCACCAAGGATACCGGCGGTTTTGTTGTGCGGAATGGGCGCCACCACGTACATGCCATACTTTCCTTTTATGCTGTTCACGATACTTTGCAGTACCTCTATATTATTATGATGGAAGAAAATATCGATATGCACATCCTTGCCTAAGCCGGCGCGAAAGGTTTTATAGAACATTTCCTGGAAGGCATCGAATGCAAACAGTACGAGGGCGATGCGCAGGTGTTGCTTGATATTCACATTGGCCACGAAAAAGCCAACCCGGTTCCTGGGCTCTACAATCCCCCTGCTTACCAGCTCCTTATAGGCTTTTGCAATTGTTTCCCGCGCGAAACCAAACTCGTTGATCAGTTCATTTACAGAAGGCAACATATCCCCCTGTGCCAGACCTTTATTTTGTATGGCGTTTAAAATACCATTCACCAATTGTTCATGTTTGGATAATCCGCTCACCGCCTCCATCTCGTAAACCTGTTCAAATACGTGGTTCATACCGGGTTAATTAAATTGTCACTGTTAAATTGCGTTTTCAGGAAAGCAAAGCTGCTGTCCTATTCTATACCAACAAAAATAACATTCCCTTTTTATATCTCCTGAAGAAAAAATCCGGTAAAAGTCCGGCCCTATATTCCCGTCGATTTGTTATATTCGGTCAATTTCAACAAGATGGCAAAGAAACATAGTTTTGGCCCTGAAATTATAGATGGCCATATCGAAGAAAATATGCTTACCGCCAAAGTAAAGCTGGCCGCCATACAGGAGCCCGTTTCCCTGATGATAGACCCGGAAACGGTGAGTACTGAACCGGACGACTTTGCGCCCCTGGTGGAAGAAGCAAAAAAGCTGGTGGCCTATCTGGATAGTGGGAAGTACCAGGAAATTGTTGACGCCGTTGCAAAGGAGATCAACGAAAGCGCCTATGAGCAACAGGATGTGCCGCCCTCTTCTGATGAGCTGACTCCCCTCATTAACGACCTTACCTTAGCAGGCATTGAAGTATTTCCGGAGGGTTTCATGCTTAATTTTATCTCTGAAAAAATCTTTCCGGGTTCGGAGATCAAAGTACAGCTGGAGGAAGACTTCTCCATTGACGACGTATCCATCTATGACTAATAAAAAATGCAGATATGCAGCTACTGTGTAACTGCATATCTGCGTAACATACCTGACAATTAATATCCCTGATTCTGTTCCAGGTTAGGGTTCAGATCTTTTTCCCCTACCGGGATCGGCCACCAGTAATCGCGTAGTTTATCGAACGTACGGGTTTCAATCTTCTTCCCGTTGTAATTCTCAATAGACGCATTCATCACGGTTTCAGCGGTTTTCCAGCGGCGGATGTCGTTGTAATACAATCCTTCACCGGCAAATTCCACCCTTCTCTCATGACGGATTTCCGCACGCAGCGCGTCTTTGGATAAAGTATTGGAAATATGCGGCATCTTCACCCTGTCGCGGATCTTGTCGAGTGCCGCAAAGATGGTAGCATCCGGGCCGCTTACTTCATTCTGTGCTTCTGCGTACATCATCAGGATGTCGGCATATCTCAGTACAATAAAGTTAATATCAGACTGACCGTCTTTCAGATCTGCCTTATCTTTTGGCGGAGCAATACTATCATAGAGGCTATACTTCTTCATACCATAACCGGTAATAGCAAAACGGGTGGCAGAAATAACAGCGCCGCGGTACATATCGGTCGGGTAAGTGAAGGTGCCGTATAAACGCGGATCACGACGGAGATACGGACTGTCGGCCTTGTATCCTGAAGCCGGATCAGTAACAGGCAGTCCATTATTCATGTAGTAGGTTTTGGCCAGATCCAGCAAAGGCGCGTTGGTATTGTATTGCGTACAGATCAGGTCAAATGAACTACCCTGCTGCGGGAAAACATACTGTACATCAAAAATAACTTCCTTGTTATTTTCATTGGGTTGTAAAAACAATCCACGGTAATCGGCAAAGAGTCCGTAGCCTGTACCCGGCAGATCCATCACCGCTTTGGCGGCATCGGCAGCTGCTTTCCATTTCGCCAGATCGTTGGAAGTATTCAGCAGCGGACTGGCTTCGTATAACAGGATCCTTGCTTTCAACGCCATAGCTGCGCCTTTGGTGGCACGACCCAGATCTGCCCCGGTGAATTTTACCGGTAATATAGCAGCGGCGCTGTCCAGGTCTTTCAACACACTGGTCACTACTTCTGCACGTGGTGTGCGCGGCAGCTTGGCCTGGGTGCTTTTATCCGGCGGATCCAGGATTAACGGCACCGCACCGTAATAATTTTCCAGGATAAAGTAGTACAGTCCACGCAGGAAATAGGCCTCTCCTTTCATTCTTCTCCGTGTGGCCTCATCAATGGCTGTTACTTCATCTACTTTCTTCAAAAAGGTATTGCACCGGCCAATACCGCTGTAACAATCAGAGTAACGGGCGGTAACGATACCACCGGTACTCGACATCTGTGTACCACGGGCAATAGAGTTAAAGCTCATCGCATCCGTTTGGTTGTAAGCGTTGGGAGAAAGGGTTTCTTCCCAAAGTGCGGTGGCATTGTTGGAAGTTTTACCACCAAAGACGCCTTGGTTGCGCAACACGGAGTAGCAGCCTACCAGGCCGGCATTAGCCGCTTCCGGTGTTTGCCAGAACGTTGATTCCGGGTAGCGGTCGTGAGGAGAAGTATCCAGCAGGCTTTTGTTGCAACCTGCAGCAAGTAGACCTGTGCAGGAAAGTAAGAGATATATCTTTTTCATACTATTCATGATTTGGATGTTTAGAAGGTAACGTTAATACCACCGTTAAAGGTTTTCAACATTGGATAAGTATACAACGTGGTTTGATCCAGTATGGATTCCGGATCGAAATCTTTATACCGGGAGAAAGTCAGCAGGTTTTCTGCGTTGATAAACACACTCACTTTCTGGATCTTTGCTTTCGACAACCATAGCTGCGGCAGTGCGTAGCCCAACTGGATGTTTTTCATTCTCAGGTATGAGTTATCCCTTAACCAGAAAGTAGAGCGCTGGAAATTATCGATGCTGCCGGTGCTGGTGGTTACGATTGGTAAACGTGCATCTGGTTTTTCAGGCGTCCAGGCATCCCTTGTCCATTCCCAGGTGGCATTGGCGCCATTGTTGAACGGATAGGCAAGGTTGGCAGTAGGTAATACCTTTACACCGCCAATACCCTGAAATGCAGCGCTGAGCGTGATCCCTTTGTAGCCTACATTAAACCCGAAACCATAAGTATACTTTGGTACAGAGGAAGAGCTGTTCACAATTACACGATCATCGCCATTAATAATACCATCGTTATTAACATCCCTGAATTTGATGTAACCTGGTTTTGTATTGGCAGATTGTTTTGCACTGGCAGCTATTTCTGCCTGGTTCTGGAAAATACCTTCTGCCTGCAGTATATAAAAAGATTCAATAGGAGATCCCGCCAGTGTGATGGTACCTGTACCATAAATAATTTCACCATGCAGGTCTACTACTTCATTCTTATTGTAAGCCACACTTCCATACACATTCAAATCCACTTCGCCGATATGATCGCGGTATTGCGCCGTTACTTCAAAACCTGTATTATCTACTGTACCTACGTTTTGTTTGGCGCCGGCAAGGTTACCCACCTGGGAAGGCATGCCCACTTCACGAAGGATACCGTTTGTGCGTTTCTTATACGCATCAACGGTAAGGCCTATACGATTATTCCACAGGTTAACATCAACACCGACATTGTATGCATTGGTAATTTCCCATCTGAGGGTAGAATCTGCATCTGCAATTTTTGCGGCTCCGGAATTTAATACGCCGCCGAAACTATAGTCTTCACCAAGATTTACCATTGGCTCTGTAGTGTAGAGTGCAATGGCCTGGTTACCCAATTTACCGGCGGAAGCGCGCAGCTTCAACACATTGATGAAATCAGAATGAAAGAAGGCTTCTTTATCGATACGCCAACCGGCGGATACAGAAGGGAAAAATGCCCAGCGGCTATGTTTTCCAAGACGGCTGGAACCATCATAACGGAAGGTAGCTTCCAGCAGGTATTTGCCATCGTAATCGTAGTTAACACGACCAAAATAAGATTCCAGTACATCGCGGGTAAGATTTCCTGAGGTAGCGTTCCAGGTGGTGCCTACGCTTAAAGCATCCAGTCGCCCATCCAGGTAACCATACATACTGGCTGCCCATGAGTCAGAATCGAAGTTATCATAACTGGCGCCCAGCATGGCAGAGAGGTTATGTTTCTCTTTAAACTGGTGTTTCCAGTCGAGCGTGTTATAGAAATGGATGTTCATATCATTATAATCCGTTTTAGCTGACCGTGGTGCAGTAGCGGGACTGTTCCAGTTGATAGGCGCGCCTGATTTAGGATTAAAGGTTTGCATACGTGGTGTAAAGCCACTGAGCAAACCATCATATTTATCCACACCAAATTTGATATTATAATTGATATCAAAAGGCAGTTTATACTCTGCAAAAACGGTAGTCAGGAAGCGTTGGATCTGTTTGGTCTGTAAACCGTTGTATGCCAGCATACGTGGGTTTTCCCAGTTATTACGGCCTGCGGTTCTCAGCCAGGAGTTGCCATAGCGGCCGTCCCGCAGCGTATCTGTGAGAATAGGCAATGTACGGGCCAGGTAGTTCCAGGTGTCCGTATAAAATGGTGTGGTGTAGGTTCTGTAGTAACCATCCATGGTGATACCTGCGCGTAAACGTTTGGTTACATCCATTGAAGCATTCAGCCCCACGGAATATTTCTTTTCATGGTTGCCTGGTCCGAAGAGGATACCGTTTCTATCGAGATAGCCGAGTGACAGGCGGTATTGGTATTTATCGGAGCTACCGGAAATGCTCAGGTCATGTTTCTGGATCACGCCGTTTTTCAGGGCAATCTTATACCAATCGTTTGCAGGATAGGTGAAAGGATCTGTAGCCATTCCTTTCTGGTATTCGTCTATATCCGCTTCTGCATATTCAATTGCTTTCCCTTCATTGATGAGCGCCTGGTTTTTCAGTTTCATGTACGCGATGGGATCGGTGATCACATCCGGCAGGTAAGTAGCTTTCTGCTGACCGTAGTAGTAGCTGTAGTTTACGCGGGAGGTACCTCTTCCTTTTTTAGTGGTAACAAGGATAACGCCGTTGGAACCGCGGGAGCCGTAAATGGCTGCAGCGGCATCTTTCAGTACAGTAACGGTTTCAATATCGTTTGGATTGAGTTCATCCATAGAGTATTCAATACCATCTACCAATACCAGCGGGTCGTTGGCCCTGGGATCGCTGCTGCCGAAGGTGTTCAATCCCCTGATGCGGATGGTGCTGCGATCCACACCCGGCTGACTGTTGCTGAGGTTAGCGAATACGCCGGGCACGCCGTGCAGTGCGTTACTCACGTTGGTAAGCGGCTGGCCTTCTTTGTCCACCATATTTACCGTAGTAATGGCGCCGGTGAGGGTGGCTTTTTTCTGCGTGCCATAACCTACTACCACTACATCGTTTAGTTTTTGAATGTCTTCCTGCAGTACTACCAGTACAGTAGCAGATTTTACTTTCACCTCTTGGGGCAGGTAGCCTATAAAGGTGAATTTCAGTGTAGCGTCTTTAGGTGCAGTTAGTTTAAAAGCACCGTTTACGTCGGTAGCGGCGCCGCGGCTGGTACCCGCTACCTGAACGTTCACTCCTATCAGCGGAGTGCCGTTGGCGGCAGTTACCTTACCGGTAACGGGAATATCCTGCGCATGCAGGGATAGGCTGCCGGCGCCAATGATCCCGATACACAGCAACAGGAAAGTCGCCGGCTTTAACAGGCGGAATCGTGAAAAGAATTTCATAAGTGTGTTTGTTTTTTTTGTTAGTATTCTGGTAGATAAATAATGGTCAGAGCCCTGCTTCGCGTAACCTGTTTGGATAGTCGGTTATAATACCATCAACGTCCAGTGCTTTCAGTTTTTTCATTTCGTTAACATCGTCCACTGTCCACGGAACAATTTTAATATGCTTAGCGTGGCATTTGCTCACCAGCTCCGGTGTTACCAGCTTATAGTTTGGATTATAGAAAAACGGCGTAAAGCCCAGTTGCGCCAGGTGCTGATCGAACCCGTTCTTTTTATCATCTGTCAGAAATCCAAGTGCCATATCAGGATACCTGCGGTGCAGTACCTGTAGTGGGCGCATGTCGAAAGACTGCACCAGCAACCGTTTTCCAAGTGGTTGTAATTGTTTTACGGCCATCAGTTTGTCCATATACTCTTCCGGTGCGGGTTGTTCCTTACCATCTGATTTTTCGGAAGATTTTATTTCCAGCAGATAATAAGGCGCCGGCATATGATGCGCTTTCGTATAGGCTTCCACGGAGTCTATCATTTCAGACAGCAGTGGTGCGTAGGAGCGCATGTGTTGTTGCTCCGGGTAGGCCGGGTATGGTTTTTCACCGATGATAAACGGGCGGATATCAGCATAGTTCATCTGGTAAAAAATATAGTCCGTCCGTTTCTCCGCGGGGATATCTTTTCCATCCGGCATAGTAGTATATGATGGCGTAAAAGATGCATCGTGGTATACCATTACCTGTCCGTCTTTAGTGATATGCACATCAAACTCAATGGTATTGGCGCCTTCGGTTAAGCCGCGGTACATAGCGGGAATGGTGTTCTCCGGCATCAGGCCCCTTGTGCCGCGATGTCCTACTGTATAAAAAGAAGGATATCCATTTTTTGCAGCCGTAGTTGTTTTGGTTGTTTTACAGGCGTTAAAGGTGCATACCGCGGCTACTGCCATTGCGCTGCCTATAAGGCTGATATTGATCTTTTTTTTCATTGTACGTGGTTCTAACGTGTTATTAATTGCGTATATAGGTAAACGTTATTTACTTCAGTAACAGGTATAATGAAGCAGCAAGTACAGCGCCGGCCACTGGTCCGAAAACGGGTACCCAGGAATAGTTCCAGTCGCTGTGTCCTTTTCTATTTATAGGCAGTAGTGCATACATGATACGCGGCCCCAGGTCCCTGGCCGGATTGATGGCGTAGCCGGTAGTGCCGCCGAGCGACAACCCGATAGACCATACCAGCAACATCACCGGCAGTGCGCCGAGAGAGCCCAGGCCCATCGGCGTTTTCTCCGGTCCTACTTCTGCATTGGTAAAATAGAAGATGGTAAAAAGCAATACAAAGGTGCCGGTAGCTTCGCAGATGAAGTTGCGCCAGATATTTCGTATAGCCGGCTCCGTGCAAAACACGGCGCGTTGCAATCCTTTGTCCGGTGTGTTATTGAGATGATCTTTGTAATTGAGCCATACCAGCGTAGTGCCCAGCATGGCGCCCAGCATCTGCATGGCAATAAACAAAGGCACATCTGCCCAGTTGAATTTGCCGGCTGTGGCCAGTGCGATGGTAACAGCGGGATTAAGATGCGCGCCGCTGTAAGGGCCGGCAAACACTACTCCAACAAATACGGCCAGCGCCCAACCGGTGGTGATCACGATCCAGCCGCTGCTGTTGCCTTTGGTTTGATGCAGTACCACGTTGGCTACCACGCCGTTTCCCAGCAGCAGCAATAAGGCGGTACCTATGAATTCAGCTAAATAAGGATACATAGTTTATAATTTTATTGGTGAGCCCATGCTTTTGCGGCATTTACTGCGCGGTTCCATCCGTTGATCCATTGCTGGCGTTGTTCCTGTTCTAATTTTGGAGAGAAGCATTTTTCCATTTTCCACTGGCTGGCAATTTCTTCCAGGTTCTGCCAGTAGCCGGTAGCCAGTCCGGCGAGATAGGCTGCTCCCAGGGCGGTTGTTTCTGTAATGCCCGGACGCACTACTTTTGTTTGCAGGATATCTGCCTGGAACTGCATCAGCAGGTTGTTGCCGGTAGCGCCGCCATCTACTCTTAATTCCTTTATGCTGATGTTGGCATCTGCTTCCATTGCTTTCAGCACTTCCATGGTTTGATAGGCGATACTTTCCAGTGCGGCGCGTGCAATATGCGCGGCGTTGGTGCCGCGTGTCATGCCTACGAGGGTACCGCGTGCGTGCTGGTCCCAGTGCGGGGCGCCAAGCCCTGCGAAGGCGGGTACCAGGTATACGCCGTCGTTTTGCTCCACGCTGGCGGCCAGGGCTTCCACTTCAGAAGAGGCCCGGATGATACCAAGACCGTCGCGCAGCCACTGCACAATAGCGCCGGCGATAAAGATGCTGCCTTCCAGTGCGTACTGTACCTGTCCGTTTACTTTCCAGGCTACCGTGGTGAGGAGATTATTTTTGCTGATGATGGGTGTGTCGCCGATGTTCATCAGCATAAAACAACCGGTGCCATAGGTATTTTTCACCATGCCGGGGGCGGTACACATTTGTCCGAAGAGGGCCGCATGCTGATCACCGGCAACGCCTGCAATGGGGATCTGTACGGCGAAGACGCCGGGAGCGGTTTCGCCGCATACTTCGCTGGATTGTTTTACTTCCGGCAGCATAGACGCCGGGATATCCAGCATGGCCAGCAGTTCATCGTCCCACGCCTGTGTGTGGATATTAAACAGCATGGTGCGGGAAGCGTTGGTGATATCGGTTGCATGCACGGCGCCGTGAGTGAGGTTCCAGATCAGCCAGGAATCCACTGTTCCGAAAGCCAGCTTGCCTTCGTTGGCGCGTTCCCGTGCCCCGGGCACATTGTCCAGGATCCACCTGATTTTTGTTCCGGAGAAGTAGGCGTCAATAACAAGACCCGTTTTTTCGCGTACCAGCGTTTCTTTGCCTGCAGCTTTAAGATCGTCGCAGAAAGCGGCGGTGCGCCTGTCCTGCCACACGATGGCATTGTACACCGGCTTACCGGTTTCGCGGTCCCATACCAGGGTGGTTTCCCGTTGGTTGGTGATGCCAATGGCAGCGATGTTGCCGCCTTCCAGCCCTACTTTCGCCATTGCTTCTGTGGCTACGCCAATCTGGCTGCTCCATATTTCAGCGGGATCGTGTTCCACCCATCCGGGTTGCGGGAACAGTTGTGTGAATTCTTTCTGCGCCGTGGAAATAATTGCGCCGGCTTTGTCGAAGATAATGGCCCGTGAGCTGGTTGTGCCCTGATCCATTGCCATAATGTATCTGATCATGTTTTTCTTTTTCTGCGTGGATGTTTACGTGGATGTATTCTTTTTCGTTTAGTCTATGCCGTAACCTTCAGTTGTTTATAGGTAGTACCGTTTTTCAGGAGGTAGTGTTGTGCCACCTGCATAAAATCCTTCACCTGTTTTTGTTGCCAGGTGATGTCTTTGTTCATTTCTGCGGCCATGATAGCAGCTACTGCGGGCGCCATGTCTATAGCAGCCTGCGCATCCAGGAAAAGTGCGCGCAAACGCCTGGCAAGCACATCTTCCACGGTTTGAGCCATTTCATGTTTTACTGCCCAGATCACCTGCGCTTTGATGTAGGGCAGGCGTGGGTGCAGCTGTTCTTTCATGCCGGGGTACAGTGCCATAAATGCCTGTATCCTGGCGGCGTCGCTGCCGTATACGTCCAGCGGTGCGGGCGCGGAAGGTTGTTGCTGATACCCGTGGATATGCAGCGATTTTGTTTTGCATCCTACCGGTACCAGTCCGCCGGTTTTGATGGCCTGATCCACTGTATCTTCCGCCATCCTGCGGAAGGTGGTCCATTTACCGCCGGTGATGGTGATCAGTCCGGAGGGGGCTACCAATATTTTATGACTGCGGGAAATTTCCTTTGTGCTACCGGTTTCTTTTTGTGGCGCTGCCAGCGGACGTAACCCGGCGAATACACTGAGTACATCTTCACGTGCGGGTGGACGATCAAGATATTTACCTGCGGTATTTAAAATAAAGCTGATCTCTTCTTCCAGTGCAATGGGTTCCATACTGTGTTCATCGAGCGGCGTGTCGGTGGTTCCCAGCAGTACTTTATTATTCCAGGGCACGGCAAACAGTACGCGGCCATCGTCCGTTTTCGGGATCATGATAGCGCTTTTGCTGTTGAGGAAAGAAGGGTCCAGCACCAAGTGTACACCCTGACTGGGTTTCACCATATTGGGTGCTGCCGGGTTATCCAGTTGCAGTACTTCATCTACAAATACGCCGGTGGCGTTGATCACTGTTTTGGCCCGGAGGGTAAATGTTTCATTGGTTTCCAGGTCCTGTGTGCGTACACCGCTTATTTTGCCGGCGCTGTTTTTAACGAGGCCGTTTACTTTGAAGTAGTTGAGCAGTACGGCGCCGTTTTCAACGGCGGTTTGTGCGATGTCTAGTGCCAGGCGGGCATCATCAAACTGTCCGTCGTGATAAACGATCCCTCCTTTCAGTCCTTCTTTCCGGATGGTGGGTAGCCTGTTGATCACTTCTGCCCTGCCGATATGCCGGGAGCGTCCGAGGCTCAGTTTCCCGGACAGGAGATCATAGATTTTGAGGCCGATGGTATAAAAGGGGCCTTGCCACCAGTTATACTGCGGGATGATAAATTGCTGGTTATGGGCCAGGTGCGGGGCGTTGTTAAGCAGCAGTCCTCTTTCGTACAGGGCTTCCCGTACAAGGGCGATATCGCCCTGCGCCAGGTATCTTACGCCGCCATGTACCAGTTTAGTACTGCGACTGGAAGTTCCTTTGGCGAAGTCGGCCTGTTCCAGCAACAGGGTCCGGTAATTCCTGGTGGCGGCATCCATAGCGATACCAAGACCGGTAGCTCCACCGCCTATAATGATAAGATCCCACGGTTGTTCACCTGCTTCCTTTAATTGCCTGATTGATTCAGTTCTTTTCATTTTATCTCCCTATAACTTTTAATTAGTTTCATTTGTTTTCTTTACAATAGTAATAAAAACAAAAAGAAATAATTCGAAACCAAAGTATAAAATAAAATGAAAAAGGTGAAAAAGTTATTGATGAGCGGAAAAGAAACAAAAAGAAAAATATAAATTACTATAAATCAATATTATTACATATAATTATAACATCTCTATAACTTCATTTTATTTCATATCTTATTTTATGAGATAAAAACGAAGGATATTAACCAGCCAATATGTAATCATAATTAACTAATTGAAACAAAATTACCGGATATTTGTAAGGCGCATTTTTTTCAGATTATCCCGTGTCAACACACTTTAATACGTTATTTTTATCTGATATGTCTATGATCAATATTGCGGAACGTCATAAGTTTATTCTCGGCAAACTGCACGAGAAAGGATATGTTAATGTACTGGAGCTATGTAAGGAGCTGGATGTATCGGGCGTGACTATACGAAAAGATCTCAAGCTGCTGGAGGACAAGTCACTGTTATTCCGTTCACACGGAGGCGCTACGGTGCACAATCCATATACAATGGACAAACCGGTGAATGAAAAGGAAAATATACGCCGGGAGGAAAAACAAATTATAGGGCAGGCCGCCGCTGCGCTCATCGTACCCAATGATGCTATCATTATAGCCTCCGGTACTTCTGTGCAGGCGCTGGCAAAAAATATCCAACCCAAAGGGCATCTTACCGTAATAACCGGCGCACTGAACGTAGCGCTGGAATTGTTGCGCCGGCCGGAGATTGAAGTGATCCAGCTTGGCGGACATCTCCGTAACAGCTCTACTTCTGTTACCGGATCTTATGCAGAAAAAATTCTGGAAGATTTCTCGTGTAGTAAATTATTCCTCGGCGTAGATGGTATCGACCTGGAGTTTGGACTCACCACCACCAATATTATGGAAGCGCACCTGAACCAGAAAATGATGGCCACCGCGCAGAAAACCATTGTACTCGCGGATTCCAGCAAATTCGGAAAACGTGGTTTCGGGCGCATTTGCTCCCTGGAAGAAATAGATGAAGTTATTACCGACAGCGGTATCTCCGAACATATTGTGAAGAAAATGGAAGATATGGGCGTAAAAGTAACGGTAGTGTAAGAGGAAGACGATTGTCTCCCTCTTTTTTTATTTAATACTCCGCAAACGCCCCGTCTTTATAACACCACAACCACTGTTCTCCCGGCTCCGCAGAAGATATCACCGGATGATCCGTTTGATGATAATGCTGCGTCATGTGCTTTGCGGGTGAGTCGTCGCAACAAAGCGTAACGCCGCAGGTTTGACAGGTACGCAGGTGCAGCCATTTGCCATGATGTTTTACGCATTCTTCGCAAACATGGCTGGCGCTAACTTTTACTTCGGTAATTGCTTCAAGGTGTGAACATAAAGCCATAAAAAAGATTTTAAACTTCTGCCAGGTACTTATGCACCAGGCTAATACTCATGGAGCCCTCTCCTACGGCGGAGGCCACGCGGCTCATAGCGCCGGACCGTACATCACCGGCTGCAAAGATGCCGGGACAGCTGGTTTCCAGCAGATAAGGTTCGCGGTCGAGCTTCCAGAGTTTACCAAAATAATCAAATGATTTCATTTCCCTGCCGGTTTGCACATAGCCTTTTTCATCTTTGATGATGAGATCTCCCAGCCAATCGGTATAAGGTCTTGCACCGATAAAAATATATAACGCATCCGCAGGCACTTCTTTTACTTCATGTGTCTGCAGGTTTTCTATCTTCAGTTTTCCCAGCCGGTCGGTGCCCGAAGCCTCCACTATTTCGCTGTTGTTCAGAATACTGATATTGGGGATATCGCGGATCTGGTCTATCAGGTACGACGACATGGTAGCGTTGAGGTTTTCTTTCCTGATAAGGATGAATACTTCCTTTGCGAACTTAGACAGGTACACTGCCGCCTGGCCGGCGGAGTTACCACCACCCAGGATGTACACGCTGCGGTCGCGGCAGGAGGCCGCTTCCGTGGTAGCGGCGCCGTAGTAGATTCCTGCGCCGGTGAACTTTTCTATCCCAACGGTATCCAGCTTGCGGTAATCCACGCCGGTGGTGATTACAACGGCGCGTGCATTTATTTCTGTGCCGTTTTCCAGGCAAACAATTTTGTAATCTGCTTTGAGTTTAATTTCTTTCACCGACTGTGGCGATAAAAATTCCGTACCAAACCTGGTGGCCTGCGTAATAGCGCGGCGGGTGAGTTCTGCGCCGCTCAATCCCGATGGGAAGCCCAGGTAATTTTCAATACGGGAGCTGGTGCCTGCCTGCCCGCCGGGTGCATGGCGTTCTATCAGCAGGGTTTTTAATCCCTCGGAGGCGCCGTATACGGAGGCGGCTAATCCTGCCGGGCCGGCGCCGATGATCACTACATCGTAGATCTCATTTTTAAGCGTGGGATTCAATCCGATTTTCGCCGCAATATCAATGATGGCGGGCGCCTTCATTACTTCTCCCTGTTCCAGTATGACTACGGGTAAAGCAGATGTATCGAGGTTATTCAGCTGCAACAGCAATTTTCCTTCGTCGCCATTAGCATCAATGGAATGATAGGGAATCAGGTTGCTTGCCAAAAATTCCTTAATGCGGTAGGCATCTGACGAAAAAGGATAACCTACTACTTTAATCCCCTGAAATTCGGGCCGGTATTCGGTTTGCCAATCGTCCAGCAGATCATTGATAATAGGATACAGCTTTTCTTCCGGCGGGTCCCAGGGCTTCTGAAGATAGTAATCCAGCCGTAGCTCATTGATGGCTTTGATGGCGGCGTTGGTATCGGAGTAGGCGGTTAGCAGTACCCTTTTGGCAGCGGGAAATATTTCCATTGCCTGCTGCAGAAAGTCGACTCCCTCCATTTCCGGCATCCGCTGATCGGAAATAAATATAGCGACGGTGTCGTTCCTGTTTTTCAGTTCCACCAGGCTTTGCAGCGCTTCGTTGGCAGACAGCGTGCTTAATATGCGGTACGACTTCCGGTAATACGATTTCAGGTCCTGCGTGATGGCGTTCAGCACCTGTCTATCATCATCAATAACAAATATTATAGGCAGACTCATATCTTCTACATTAATTATTCTCTATGGGAAATGAAATGGTAAAAATGGTTTTACCGGGTACGGAAGTTTGTTTCACAGATCCGCGATGACGCTGTACGATCTGCGATACTACATCCAGTCCCAGCCCCGTTCCTTTTCCCAGGTCTTTGGTGGTAAAAAAAGGTTCAAATATACGCGATTGTATTTCCTCCGGGATACCTGGTCCGTTATCGGTGATGGTTACATGCACACACTGGCGGTCCTTTGTGGTGGCTATTTCCAGCCGTCCTTTTTTTGCGGGCTCCATTGCATCCAGTGCATTATCCACGAGATTGGTCCATACCTGGTTCAGTTCTCCGGGCAGCGCTTTTATTTTTGGCAGTGAGGTATCAAAATTTTCCACCAGTTCCACATTGCCTTTTTTGAGGCGGTAATCCAGCATGATAAGCGTGTTGCTGATACCGCTGTGGATATCGATGAATTGTTTATCCGGCTCCTGGTCCATGTAAGTATATCTTTTCACGGCGCTTACCAGGTCGGATATTCTTTTTGAAGAGATCTGCAGGTCGCCTACCATCCTGTTGGCTTCCAGTGCACCATGTATCCAGCTGAAGATCACATCCAGGTGGGCCGGATCAAACTGCCGGCTGAAATCATCCAGTATGGTAGTTTCCACACCATATTCCGCCAGTATTTCTGCTATTTCTATCCGGGAGATATTTTTGCTCTCCAGCCAGTCTTCGATAGCAGTTGTTTTATCAGATAGTTCCAGTACGGATGGCGCTTTTGATGGCTTGTTGCTCCACCACTGCTGGAGGTTATCAACAATAGCGGTGGCCTGTTCTTGTGATAAACACAGCGCTGCCATCTCTTTAAATATCACGGGGATATGGCTGATATTTTCAAAGAGTTTATCCGAGCTTCTGCAAATGGCGGCTACCGGGTTATTCAGTTCATGGGCCAGGCCCGCGGATAATTTTCCCAGCGCCATCATTTTTTCATTCTGCTGCTGTGAGGAAGTGGTTTCCCGCACGCGGCTTGTCATGATATGCACCAGCGCTTCCGTTAGTTCGTAATGCTGCTCAATATGCGCTTTGATCTTTTCCGCCGGGCAAATCAGGATCCTGGTATCTTTCAGGCACAGGCCATTTCCCATTGCAGTTTTCACACGGGAGAACGGCAGCCAGCCGGTAATGTTATCGTCGTTCAGCTCTACAATTTCCCGGTAATGGCCGTTGATGGTGGCAGAGATACGTACCTTTCCTGAAATCACAATGATGGTGGCGATCACCGGATCACCGGCTTTAAACATCAGTTCGCCTTCCGGCACCAGCTTTTCTTCCGACTGGGAGATCAGCCACTGCAGCTGTTCCAGCGGCACCTCTTTGAGAGCAGGAATACTTTTTAGTTGTATTGCAGTGATAGGTTCCATAAAATAAGTACTAATGGTCAGTGCTCAAATATAAGCTTTCAGCACCCCAAAAGCAAAAGGCCGCCCTTCCGGGCGACCCTGCTTATTTTAACCAGTAAAAAACCATATGCGCCCTACAATAATTCAAAGGTTTCTTTCAGCCTGATATCAGCCGATGACGCGCCGATCATCAGGTCGAATGTACCCGGTTCGGCTACCCATTGCAGCTGGCTGTTAAAAAACGACAGCTTTTCCTTATCGATCGTGAAGTGAACAGTTTTGCTTTCTCCCGGCTGCAGCTTTATCTTCTGAAAATCTTTCAGCTCTTTCACCGGCCTGGTAACGGATGCTGCCTGGTCTCTCAGGTACAGCTGTACTATTTCCTCGCCGGCATAAGCGCCGGTGTTGGTGAGTTTAAACGCTACATCGATGGTTTTGCCACTGCTTATTTTATTGACGCTCAGTGTAAGACCTTCATATTTAAAGGTGGTGTAGCTAAGTCCGTACCCAAAAGGAAACAGCGGATCGTTGGCTACATCGAGGTAGTTGGAACGGAATTTCTGTGTAGGCCCTTCCGGCTGCGGACGGCCCGTATTTTTATAATTATAGTAGATGGGAATCTGTCCTACATTCCGGGGGAAGCTCATGGTGAGTTTACCGGAAGGATTGTAATTTCCGAAGAGGACATCTGCAATGGCGTTGCCCGCTTCATGACCCTGGAACCATACTTCCAGCAAGGAAGTAGCCTGTTCATTTTCGGTGGTGAGGGTGAGCGGCCGTCCGCTCATGAGTACCACTACCAGCGGTTTGCCGGTTTGGGCCAGTGCTGCCAGCAGTTTACGCTGACTTTCAGGGATACCGATATCTGATCTGCTGGCCGCCTCTCCGCTCATTTCTGATGCTTCGCCCACCACAGCTACCACTACATCCGCTTTAGCGGCGGTGGTGAGTGCTTCTGTGAGCAGCTGCTCCGGCGTGCGGGTATCGATGTCTATTCTTTCGCCAAATACATTTACTTTTTTGGCAAAGCTGGTATCATCGCTGATGTTAGCGCCTTTGGCGTAGAGGATATTCACACCGCTGCCGGCTACCTGCTTCATGCCATCCAGTACGGGTACCGATAACTGCGCATCGCCACTTACAGCCCAGGTGCCCAACATATTGCTTTTGTTATTGGCCAGTGGCCCTACCAGTGCGATGGTGCCTGATTTTTTCAGCGGCAATGTTTGCCGGTCATTTTTCAGTAACACGCAGGAACGGGCGCCCAGTTCCCTTGCCGCCTGTCTTTTATCTGCGCTCAGCACTTCTTTGGTGGCGGTAGCAGTGTTGCAGTAGCGATACGGATCTTCAAACAGGCCGAGTTTGTATTTTGCTTCCAGTACCCGGCGGCAGGCATCATTGATTTCGGTGAGCGTTACTTTATGTTCCTTCAGGGATTGTTGTAAGGTGGTAACAAAACCTTCGCCTACCATGTCCATATCCACGCCGGCTTTTAATGCCAGCGCCGATACCGTTTGCAGGTTGCCGAGGCCATGCGCCATCATTTCATTGATAGCGGTGTAATCCGTTACCACAAAGCCTTTAAAGCCCCATTGTTTGCGGAGCAGGTCTGTCAGCAGCCATTTATTGGCCGTAGCGGGGATGCCATCAATTTCGTTGAAGGAAGTCATGACGCTACCGGCGCCGGCATCTATGGCCGCTTTATACGGCGGCAGGTAGTATTCATACATTTTGATGCGGCTCATATCGGTGGTGTTATAATCCCTTCCGGCTTCCGCGGCGCCATACAGGGCAAAGTGTTTTACACACGCCATCACGCTGTTTTTATCACCCAGCCGGTTGCCCTGGTAGCCATGTACCATAGCGGCAGCTATTTTTGAACCGAGATAAGTATCTTCCCCGGAGCCTTCCGCAACGCGGCCCCAGCGCGGATCGCGGGCGATATCCACCATCGGGGAATACACCCAGCAAAGACCATCGGCACTGGCTTCCGTAGCCGCCAGCCGGGCGCTGTGTTCAATCAGCGGCAAATCCCAGCTGCAGGATAATCCCAGCGGAATAGGGAAAGTGGTTTTGTATCCGTGGATCACATCCGATCCAAAAATCAGCGGAATTTTAAGCCTGCTTTTAGTAACCGCCAGTTCCTGTGCCTGCCGGATCTTTTCCACACCGATCACGCCAAACAAACCGCCTACATTGCCTTTGCTGATCTTCGCTTCCACATCACTGCTTACCACCGAACCGGTAAGCACACCACCACCCGGCGTGAGTAAGTTCAGCTGCCCGATCTTTTCTTCCAATGTCATTTTTCCCATCAGCGCACTCACAAACGTATTCATTTTCGCGTCTGTTGTTTGCGCCTGCACCTTGCCGGCAACCGACAGGGCCAGCGCTACCAGCGCGCTTTTCAAAAGGGTATGTGTATGTTTCATACTGTTTGTTTTATTCTGCTTTTATCACTTTTGTTCTGGCAGATACGCCGTTTTCATTGATGGCCTCTATACAGAAATAATAGGGGCGGTCTTTGTCCATGCCTTTGAAGTAATAATCGTTGTTGTTATGCACCATGATGCAGCTGTACAATTTATCCGGTGAGGTACCGGTGTAAATGTTGTATGCGTACGCATTATCTACCGGCGACCATTTGATCCAGGCGCTTCGTTTATCCTTCTCCGTGCGAAGCACCAGCAGGTCTTTCACCGTATCCGGTGCAGCGCCGTTGCCGTTGCCAAATACCCTTAACCCGCTGAGTGCGAATTTTCCGCCGGGCATATGGATGTTTTCCATTTTGATATAACGCGCCTGCACCGGCTTTGTTAATTCGATATAATCGTGCGGTACATCTTTGCGTTGTTTGCTTTTATCGGCCAGCATCTTCCAATGTTTTCCATCTTCCGAAAACCAAAGTATATACTGGTGATAAATATCCGTTTGCTTACCTAAAAATGGCGCATCCTGATCGGCATAATTTACCTGCACTGCATTTACGCGGCTAACTTTTCCGAGGTCTGTCTGTATCCATTCGCCCTTGTTGCCGGTGGCCGCGCTCCAGTATGTTTTTATGCTTTCATCTACAGCGTTATTGGGGAGATAACCGCCATGCACGGAAGATACGGTAACCGGTTTGTTATAATTCAGCAGCATCCAGCCGGTAAACCCGGCGTTATCAAAAGCGGTGGTATCGGCGCTTCTTGAAATATAATGCGGGTAGTCGCCGAAAGAGGTGTTACAAAACATCACATCTTCTTTATCAAAACCGGCGGGCCAGTAGCCGATACGCCGTTCAAAGCTGTTTTTCACAGCAATTACCATTGTAGATACATGCCACCAAAATCCTTTATTATCCTGGAATGTAGCGCCATGACCAGCGCCACGGGCATAACCCCCAGGCTTATACGAAACAGGGTCTGATTGCGGCGTAAAGGGCCCCAGCGGATGATCGCCTACCACTACTCCATCGGCATAGCCACTGAACTCAGTTCCAGGCGCGCCGTATTGCAGGTAATATTTTCCGTGGTGCTTTGTCATCCAGGCGCCTTCAATGAAGGGGTCCAGGAAAGTATTATCCAGGTTTTCCCCAAAACGCTGCCAGCCATAGCGATCCGGCTCCAGCAGGTACATTTCCTTTCTCGTGCCTTTTGGTTGCAGGGTACTGCGATTCATTTCCACGCCATACAACGGATAGCGGTTGCTGCTGCCATTGTACATATACAAACGGCCATCGTCATCTGCAAAGAAAGCAGGGTCCCAGCCACCTATCTGCAGGGAGTCGATCGCTTCTTTCCATTCATTTCCTTTGGGATTGGTGCTCATCCAGATGGGGAAATCGCTGGTATAGGTAGAGCCGAATACGAACAAGGTATCGCCCATTACCCATGCCGCGGGAGCACATAGTTCATCATATACATGATGATACGGCTTCAGGAATTTCCGCTCTACAAAATGCCAGTTGAGCAAGTCCGGACTCCACCAGTATCCCCATTGATTGGTGGAAAACAGGTAGTAGTCTCCTTTATAATTTACAATTACCGGATCCGCGGTGGCACGGTGTTTCCCCCAGGTAGTAAAGTTGGGAATAGGACAATAGCCGTAATCAATATTCACCGGGTTACAATAGGTAGTTTGCGCAGTGGTATCCATGCATATGAACATGATCACCAGCGCATATATCCATCTTCTCATCATAACTATTTTACCGTAGTTTCAAAATCAAGTTTCTTCAACCCCTCTTTAATTTCCGGGCAACTCATAAATAACTTCCACAACAAGCCGGTGCGGTAGTTTTCTATCATCACCACAATAGGGCCCTGATCAATAGCCAGGTGTGAAGATGCGTACCATTGCTTTGTTTCGTTGAATGCATCGGTAAAGCCATACTCCGTCCAGATCTTATCGCCCAGATCGTAGTAAAAATGTTTGAGCGCCTGCATGGAATATTCAGGCGTGTAGGGGAACGCGGATAGTGCTGCGGTGGGTGTGATAGTACCCCAGTCGTTTTCAGGCGAATGTGCATTATAGCCGTCATACGTATCGCTGGCGGTAAGCCCCCAGCAGTTGGCGCCGTATCCTTTAAATCCTTTTGGATTGCGAACGCAGTGTTCACGGTTGATAAGCGTATGATGCAGGTTTTGTTCCCAGTAGTCAGCGTACCGGTCTTTTAATCCGTGCGGATTTAACCCGAGGAAAGAGTAATGTGAGAAAAAGAGCGGTCCGCCGTAATCAAATCCCAGCGGGAGTTTGATGTCATAAAAGGTACGATCGTTCCTGAAATAAATATTGTTTACCCAGCCCTGGTGATATACTTCCGGGCTGATGGCGTAACGCGGAGAGGACGCCGCCAGTACATAAGTGATAAGACATTCGTTCCATCCTTTGATTTCGTGGTTCATACTCCAGCCGTTGTTAGGGCTCCAGTGCCAGTACAATACATTGCGTCCGCCCTGTGTGTACCAGTTCCATTCTGTTTCATTCCAGGTCCAGTTGATCTTACTTCGTAGCTCCGTTTCCGTTGGTGTGTCGTTGCTGAAATACTGGCGCGCGCAAAGGAGACCCTGAAACAGGAAAGATGTTTCCACCAGGTCGCCGCCATCATCTTTACGGCTGAAGGGAATTGTTTTACCTGTATTGCCATTCAGCCAGTGTGGAAAAACCCCATGATAGCTATCTGCTTTCCGGAGGAAGTCCACAATTTTCAGGAGCCGTTGTGCGGCGGCTTCCCTGGTGATCCATTTACGTTCTGCGGCCACAATGATCGCCATTATGCCAAAGCCGGTGCCGCCGGTGGTCACTACTTCATCGCCGTAATCAAAGGTTTTGTTGCTGCGTTCGCGCGCCATACCGGATACCGGGTGACCAAAATCCCAGAAGTAGCGGAAGGTTTGTTTTTGTACCAGTTCCAATAATTGTTCGTCCGACATTTTTTGCCGGTTCACCGCTACTTTCTTTTGTGCCATTGCCGGCTGCAGCAGGAAAAACAAACAGCCGATAAACAGGATATACTTCATTATTTTTCTTTTTTTCAGAGATGGGGGCTGGTAAAGCCCAGGTTATGCATACCGGTTTTTATTTCCGGGCAGCTCATTAGCAGGTTCCACAATAACCCGCTGCGATGGTTTTCTATCATCACTATCACCGGCCCCTGATCGATGGCCAGGAATGAATTGGCAAACCAGATGTGCTGAAGGGAAAAGGCATCTGTAAAGCCGTATTCCTTCCAGATTTTATCGCCCAGTTTGTAATAGAAGAATTTCAGCGCCCGCATGGATTCCTGCGGGGTATATGGGAACGACGACAGAGCTGCAGTGGGCGCAATAACGCCTACATCATTAACAGGCGAGCTTGCCGTATAGCCGTTGGGGATATCACTGGCGGTGAGGCCCCAGCAATCGGCGCCATAGCCATAGTTCTTTCCCGGGTTGGCAACGCAATAGGCGTAGTTGATGCGTGTATGATTTACCACTTGTTCTTCATAATCTGCATACGTATCTTTTAATCCTTTGGGATTGATACCGAGGAAAGAGTAGTGCGAGAAAAACAGCGGTCCGCCCAAAGCGGGTCCCAGCGGCAGTTTGATATCGTAATACAAATTATTGTTGCGTATGGCGCCGTTATTTGCCCAGCCGCTGTCGTAAGTAGCTTTGGGTACCGGCGTTTGTGCAGAAGCCGCGAGGATATAGGTAATCAAACATTCATTCCATCCTTTCACCGGCAGGTTCATGTCCCACTTATACTCGTTGCTCCAGTGCCAGTACAGCACGTTTGCATTATCTTTCCTGAACCAGTTCCATTCCACTGCATTACAGATCGCGTTGATATCATTTCGTAGCTGCGTTTCCGTTATATCTGCATTTTTAAAGTATTGGCGTGCGGTTAAAAGTCCCTGGATGAGATAGGACGTTTCCACGAGGTCGGCGCCGTTATCTTTTGTGCTGAAAGGAATAGCTGCGCCGGTGCTGCCATTGAGCCAGTGCGGGAAGGCGCCGTGAAAGCGCGCCGCCTTTGTGCCGAGGAAAGTGGTTATTTTTTGTATGCGTGCCAGTCCTTCGCTGCGGGTAATAAAATGGCGTTCTATCCCGGTGATGATAGCCATGATGCCAAAGCCGGAGCCACCGGAAGTAACGGTTTCGCCGCTGGTGTTTCTTTCGCGTGCGAGGCCGCTTACCGGGTGACCAAAGTCCCAGAAGTACTTGAATGTTTGCTGTTGCACCAACGTGAGCAGTGCATCATCAGAGATCCGCGGGAATTTATCGGTGGTATCTATAGCGGTTACCAGCGATAATGCAACAGCTGTTTGAAGTTTGGCGTTCTTCACCGACAGCAAAGTGGTGCCCGCAGTAATCGTATAGGCGGTGAGGTTAGACAGTGGCGCAACGGGTTTCAGTACAAGGGTACTGTCGCCGTGCTCCCACGTTACGTTATAAGGCACGTTATCACCGCCTTTAGCGGTAAAAGAACAGGCAGCAGCAACAGAACTACGCAACACTGCATCGGAAAAAGAAATCCTGACAGCGGGTTGTGTGCCGGTACCGTAGTAAGAAAAACCGGCAGACACGCTATCCACACGCTGCGCCTGAAAGCTGAAGGAGGCCGGCGTAACGGGCGGAGGCGACGTATTGTCGCCCCCGCTCTTACCGCAGCCTGCTGTTATTATCAATAATAAACAAGCTATCCATTTCATATCAAACTATTTACCCCGCCCTTCCAGTTTAACGAGGGCGCTGACATCTGCTTCTTCCAATGCTTTATTATAAATTCTTACTTCATCAAGACCACCGGTGAGGTAGCTGGCCCAGTCCTGTGCCGTAGCTTCGGAAGTAAGACTGGGAACGGTCTGGAACTGGGAAGTACCAAACACCATTTTGCCCGGGTTCAGGAACTGGATCGGACCGGCTCCGCTCATCACGTGTGTGGCGATCTTTAATCCATTTACATATACCTTAAAAGAATCCACACCGTTGTAGGACAATGCGAGGTTAGTCCACCTGTCCCATACATTCTGTAACTCATAGTTACCCAGCCATGCTTCTCCCTGTGCGCTGGCTACGTGCATTTTCAGTATCGCCTTTGTGTCGGTACTGCCATTTTCAAAAAAGATATCGATGTTGCCCCAGAAGCTTTTTGTATTGCTGAGACTGAGCAGTCCTACGATACCGTTGGTATTTTGCGGATTGTTTACCCACAGCGTGATAGTAAATGCTTTGAGACCCGTGATAGCAGTTCCTGGTGTGAACAGCGCATATGCTTTATCTGCGCCTTTAAGGGCGCGGCCTTTGATACCTGTAGTGAAAGAGGTACCGCTATTGTCGCAGTTTGTTTTAGAGATGCTGTCGGTGAGGTTATCGTTGAATCCCCAGTAGGCCACCAGGTTGCCCGGAGCAATTTCGGATGCGCTGGTATAACCACCGATAGACAATGCCGGTTTATAGCTGTCGGCATCAAACTTTTTATAGCAAGACGACGCGAACAGCGTGATGGCTGCCAGCAGTGCGTATGATTGATATCTGAAGTTCATAATAGTTTTATTAGAGATTAGTAACCCGGATTTTGTGTCAGTGTTCCTGCGCTGATATCAATTTCATTCTGCGGAACAGGCCATACCTCATTTTTCCCGGCCACGAAGCCTTTAGTACTAAATAAGGCAGCGCCTCTTCCCTGGCGGATTACATCAAAGTAGCGGTCGTTTTCCATGGCCAGCTCTACTCTTCTTTCATGCCATATTGCATTGCGTAATGCTTCTTTATTGGTAGTGGTTACATCAGGAAGTATGGCGGCATTGTTGCCACGTGCGCGGGCCCTTACAGCGTTCAACGAAGTGAGTGCCAGGGCGGTGTTACCTTGTTCATTGGCAGCTTCCGCGTTCATGAGCAGCACTTCCGAATAACGGATCACGCGCACATTCTGATCGGCGCCTTCTGTATAGCCGGTTACGAACAAACGGAAAGGCACATACGATTTCTGGTTGAACATCGGGTTATCGCCGGTAGGGGGTATAAGATCGCCTTCCGGTGTGGTTTCTCCCCTGAAAATGATGGTAGCATCCCTTCGCGGATCGCCGGGTTCATACTCACTTACGAGGCTTTGTGTGGGAACGTTGAAGCCCCATCCACCGCCTACAACACCTTTTACTCCTTGTATTTGCGAGTACTGGGAGTTAGAGGCATCTTTACTGTTCAGGATCAGCTGGCACTGGATTTCAAAAATGGATTCTTTGGAATTTTCATTCGCAATGCGGAACAGTTGCTCATAGTTAGGATACAGGGTATATCCCAGTCCCATTACCTGGTTGGTATAATTGAGCACATCCGGCCATTTTTTGAGGTACATGGCCACCTTTGCATGCAGGGCCAGTGCGGCGCCTTTGGTAGCACGTCCTGCGTCGGAGGCGGGATATGCCGGCGGCAATACCGCTGCTGCTTCCGTGAGGTCTTTTTCAATAGCTGCCCATACTTCTGCCTTTGGCGTTCTTGGTAAATTATATTCGCTGGCGTCCACTGCTATTTTCAGGCGCAGGGGCACATCACCGAAGGCGCGTACCAGCCGGAAATACGCATACGCACGTACGAATTTTGCTTCAGCGAGGTAGCGGTTTTTCAGTGCATCGTCCATACTGATGGCAGGAATATTATCCAGTACCTGGTTACAGAAATTAATTTCCTGGTATTGTCCTTTCCAGAAATCAAGGATCTGTCCTTCTGTAGCAGTTACCGAAAAATCGTCGTACTTATTGAGGAAGCTGGCGTCGGAAGCGTTACTTCCTTTTTCCGCATCATCGGAGCCCAGGCTTTCTATAGCGATGGCGGCAAATGCTACCTGTTTCCATTCGCGGAGGTTAGCATAAATAGCATTTACTGCTTTGGTGGCATCTGCTTCATTTTTCCAGAACTGTTCGCTGGGTTGCTGTCCCTGTGGGGGTACATCGAGAAATGATTTCCCGCAACCAGCGATGACCAATAATGCCGGCAATATAACGCCACCGGCTAAACGTTGTATATTAAGTTGAGTATTTCGTTTCATAACAAGTCTGCTTTATTATCAGAAAGTAACATTTACACCAAAATTGTAGGTTGCGTAGAGTGGGTATACGTTGTTATCGATACCGGCTTCCCTGGGCTTACCGCCAATTTCCGGTGTGAATCCCCGGTATTGGAAGAAGTTGAAAGCATTCTGGGCGTTTGCAAATACGCGCAGGTTTTTCATGCCCCATCTTTCCGTCATAGTAGCGGGGAAGTTATATCCCAGCTGGATGTTCCTGATCCTGAAGTAGCTGCCGTTTTCCACGAAGAAAGAGTTAGGCAGGTAGTTATCGCGGCCGCCGATGAAAGCAGAAGGATAGGTATTGGAAGTACCTTGTCCATGCCAGCGTTTATCGTAAAAATCTTTGGTGAAATTTTCATTACCAAAACGCGCACCGAGGTTTACATTGTATACATCTACACCTGCCACGCCCTGGAAATCGAGGGTAAGATCAAATTGTTTCCACGAAAAAAAGGTATTAATGCCATAGCTGAAGCGGGGGTTCGGGTTACCCAATGGCACGCGGTCGTTTGCATCAATAACGCCATCAGGCACGCCTTTTGGTCCGCTTACATCCCTGTATTTAAAGTCTCCTGCTCTTGCTTTGGGCTGTGCGGAGTTTAATGCTTCCGCATCTGTCTGGAAAATTCCATCTACCATATAGCCTATAAACTCACCTATGGGCCTGTCGACCATAGTACGGGTACTCAGTGCTCCACTGGTAAGGCCACCACCGCCGCCATAGATAGGATTTTTACCGGATACTACACTTAATACTTTGTTTTCGTTATAACCGAGGTTACCTCCAACGGAGTAAGTAAAGTCTTTCTTTATCTGGCTTTTCCAGGTTACTGCAAATTCAAGGCCGCGGTTCTGAAGATCGGCCTGGTTGGCGATGATAGTACCGGAATTAGTACCTACAGAACCTGGAATGTTTACATCAAAAATGGCCTGCACTGTTTTCCGGTTATAGAAACCTGCTTCCAGGTACAAGCGGTTATTAAGCATACTGGCTTCCAATCCCACATCCGTACCTACGCCTTTTTCCCAGTAGGTAGTAGGCGGTACTACGGAGTTGATGCTGGCGCCGGTGTATACATTACCACCAAAGACAGCAGTGAGGTAAGGATCCTGGGCTACTCTCAATATGGAGATATTGGAAGTAACAGAGGCATTGCCTATCTGGCCCCAGCTGCCACGCAGTTTCAGGTTATCGAAGAAATGTTGCTGCTTCATAAAGCTTTCCTCACTGATGATCCAGCCCACCCCTACAGAAGGGAAATAACCCCAGCGTTGATTGCCATAGAACCGGGACGCGCCATCGGCACGCAGCGAAGCATTGAGGAGATACCTGTTTTTAAAGGAGTAATTGATTCTTCCGAAATAAGAAGATACGGTGTAGATATCTCCTTCATCTGTTATTTCCCTGCCGGCGGTGCTGCCAAGTTTCAGGTACATATCTCCTTCACTGTTATTCGGCACATTAGGTGCGGTAGCAGTAAGCTTATAAGTTTGATAACGCTGTGCACCCTGGCCCAGCAATACTCTCAGGTCGTGGTCTTTGAATTTATTCTGATAGGTCAGTGTATTTTCCACGATCCAGTTGCGGGTATCGGTATTTTCGCGGGTGAGTTTACTGTTGGTAGCGCGTTGTGCGATGGTAGCCGCAAACACGGGCACATAGTTGCGCATCAGGTTTTCGCCGTATTCACCACCAATGCTGGTGTGAAAAGTAAAGTGTTTGGCAAACCGCAGGTCAGCGTATAAACTACCTGTAACGGTTTGTTTTTTGGTGAACTGGTTGAAAAAGTCGAGGGTTGCCTGTGGGTTGAAGTTTGCACCTTCACCGAGGTTATAATCGTTCGGATCACCATACGTACCATCGGCATAATGCACCGGTACCACGGGGCCGGCACTGTACAACTGGCGCCAGATAAAGTCGGGAACGTCATTTGATTTATTGGCAGACGCAGTAACCGTGTAACCAATCTTCAGTGGCTCAAATACCTGGAAATCGTTTTGTAACCGGGCGGTATAGCGGGTAAAGTCGTTGGTATTCACTAAACCTTGCTGGTGCAGATAACCTATAGAGAAATTATAGGTAGATTTTTCTGATCCACCACTTACAGACAGCTGGTGATTGGTTACCAGTGCATTCCGGAGGGTTTGATGGTACCAGTCGGTGCCTCTTCCAAACTGGGAAGGATCATCGAACAGCGGGGGTTTATTCTCGTTGCGTTCCTGCAGTTCATTAACCAGGGTGGCATACTGACTGGCATCGGCCATTTTCACCTCGTTGGTTACTTTCTGATAGCCTACATAGCCGTTATAATTCACGACCGGCTTTCCGGATTTTCCTTTTTTTGTGGTGATGAGCACTACACCGTTTGCCGCACGTATACCATAAATAGCTTCGCTGGAAGCATCTTTCAGGATACTCATATTTTCGATATCGGCAGGGTTGAGGAAGTTGATATCATCATACCACACCCCATCTACCACATATAATGGATTGGCGCTGCCATAGATGGTACCGGTACCGCGGATCTTGATTTCGGGCGCTGCGCCGGGCTTTCCCATATTGGTAATGGTTACGCCGGGCACTTTTCCCTGGAGGGCGCTTACCGCGTTATTGATAGGCTGTTTATTGATCTCTTCTCCTTTTACCTGGCTGATAGCGCCGGTAACATCTACCTTGCGTTGTACGCCATAACCCACTACCACTACCTGTTCCACCATACTCACTGATTCTACCAGGGAGATGTTGATCACAGAGCGGCTGTTAACCGGTACTTCCTGGCTGGTGAAGCCAATAAAGGATACCAGCAGCGTGGCATTTTCCGGCACCGTCAGCGTATACGTGCCATCCGGCCCGGTAACGGTTCCACGGGAAGTTCCCTTGATGCTGATGGTAGCACCGGGCACCGGTGTATTTCCATCTTTACTGGTTACTTTACCGGTAATTTTGATGTCCTGCAATTCCCCGGTGTTGGCCATGATGACCACCAGGTTATTCTCAATTACTTTATATTTCAGGCCGGTATTGTTGAGTATTTCGCTCATGAGGTCAGCCAGACGTGTGTTGGTTACATCCACATCCACTTTCTTCCTGATGTCTTTCAATGCGTTGTTATACAGGAACCGGTATTCGCCTTGTTTCTCAATACTACTGAGCACTTTGGCAATCTCCGTTTCTTTGAGCCGGAGAGTTATCGTTCCCTGCCCCTTCGCATTGGCAGATACCTGGAGCACACCTGCCAGCAGCAGTACGGCGGTCCAATTCATAATTAATAAGACTTTTTTGAAGGCATGGGAGGGTCGCTTCGCAGTTGTTAGCGATTTTTTCATACTTTTAGATCTAGAGGTAATAAAATGGAAGCCAGCTGTTTTTAAGGATTGGCGAAGCTTCCTGTTATGCTTCAGGAGGGAAATGTTGGCGCATTTCCCTTTTTAGTTACCAGTAGCTCAAGACGAATTAAATCTGTGTCCTTTTTTCATAACGGAAATATTACTGGTTAATAATAATTTCTGTACCGTGGATGGTATAATTAAATGCAGCAGTCATTTGTAATGCCTGCAATGCCTGTTGAATGTTTTCCTGTGCAAACACACCGGTGAACCGCAGCTCTTCTTTCTTTTTATCAGCAAACTGAATAGTTACCCCGTACCAGCGCTCCATGCGGGCGGCCAGCGATGCGAATGACTCATCGCGGAATACGAGTTTATTTTCCATCCAGGAAGTTTCTACAATCGCATCTTCTTGTTCTGCATAGTAAGTAAGATGTTTTACGGCCATTACCGGATCATTGGTTTTCACCTCATGTAAAGAGTCGTCCGATACCAGGATTTTTTCCGTGGGTTTCAGAATGATCCGTTCGCCGGGGCGGCTGGCGAGAGAAGCCTCAATACTGCCCTGCAGCAGCGTGGCTTCGGTCATTTTATCGCCCGGATAAGCTTTCAGGTTAAACCGGGTTCCCAATACTCTCACATCCATGCGGGTGGTGTGGATAATAAAGGGGTAATCCGCGTTTTTAGCGATATCAAAAAAGGCTTCGCCGCTGAGGTTTACCTCGCGGTTGTTATTGCCAAAATCTTTGTTGTAGGTTAGTTTACTGCCGGCATTGAGCCACACATGGGAGCCATCGGGCAGTTGTATGGAAGTGCGGGAACCATTACGGGTAGTTACTTCGCTGATAGCGGGTGAATGAGCGGCTTTTCCTGCGGGCCGCCACCACCAGGCAGCTGCTGTGATGAGGATACCGGCAAGTGCAGCGGCTGCAAGGTAACGCAGCCAGGGGCTTCTTGTCCGGGTTTCCAGCTGGAAAATAGCGGCCTGCTGTTCTTCCGTTGGTAAACCAATAGCTATCCCCTTCTCCTGCATGCGGCTGATAAGACGGATATGCGCGTCCTCTCCTTCCGCCCTGTCGGCCGGATCCGGCGTTGTTTTCCAGATATCTGTAATGGCTTCCACGGGAAAGTGAAGATCAGGATGGGCACGCAATAAACCTTCCAGCTCCTGCAGTTCTTCTGCAGATGCTTCTCCGGCCAGTTTCCTGCCTATCAGTTCCCATACGCGCTTATTATTCATAACGATTTCGATAGCTACTCTGTATATAGGTACCATTTGGAATCAATATCTACTAAAGGAAACAAAAATATTTTTGGGACGGGGTATCAGCGGGAGGATTTCTTCAGCTGCACATTCAGTACCCTGGCTATTTTAGCGAGGGCAACAGCCAGCTGGTTGTCAATGGTTTTAACGGACACATTCAGGATTTCGGCTATCTCTTTATATTTCAGGCCATCTTCACGGATCAGCTTAAAAATGATCTTGCAACGGGGCGGCAATCCTTCAATAGCGGCCTCAATGCGCGAGAGCATTTCTGCCGTCAGCAGCATCTGTTCAGGGTTCTGGTGCGGACTTGCCAGCTCTACAGACAATTCATCAATCGTAATAGCAGACTGCTTCTTTTGTTTGAGCAGGTATTTCAGAGAGGTATTTTTTACGCTTACATACAGGTATACCTGCAGGTTATTCACGTTTTCCAGCTGCTGGCGGCGTTCCCAGAGGCTGATGAACACGTCGGACACCACTTCTTCGGCTGTTTCGGCAGACTTTACAAAAGAGGTGGCAAACTTCAGCAGTGGCTTATAGAAGTGCAGGAACAGTTCCCTGTACGCTACCTCGTCGTCGTATAAGCCGATACGACGCTGCCATTCCTTTATTTCATTCGCGTGGAACATAAAGTGAAAGTGATTAGCTGCTTCTGTGGACAAAGTAAAGAAAAAAAATGATGCGGTGAGGCAGGTGGGGAAAGGAATCAAAATTTCGTCAACTTCATTTGAACCCTTTTCGGATACTTTTTGTTTTGTTTGTTTCCCTGGTCGCTTTTGTTTTACCATATTTCTTAACAACCATTTTATGGCAACACATAAATTTCAAGAAAGTACAATTTCAATAATTAAGTCACTGGCTGATAAAAGTGTGGAATCCTTTTTAAATGAGGCTAAAAATAAGGATGAGCAAACCGGGACAAATTTACCAGACAGTAAAACCAGGGAACTTTTAGATGATTTTGCTTGCGCATCAATATTAGATGGAGCTGTTGGAGGCAAGAGTTTTGACCAGGTAGTTGACCATCTGGCCGCTGCTATTGAATCACACAGCGCCACGCCACTACCAGCCGGCGCGGGGACCTCTATTGCTCAAGCCCTTTTACAGCCTTTAATAGATGAGCTTTCTGGCATAGTAACAAATCCCGAAGATGATTCCCTGGGAGATGATAAAGATATACTCCGGGATGCAGTGCTGAATTGGAACCGTAGCACGAAATCGAATTCGAGAACAATTGCAATTGGTATAACGCTTTTGGAAGGAATTCTTTAGTTTTTGTATAAATAGATAATAAGCAACTGTGTACGGGTTAATACCACCCAGCAGGTGGAGCTGAACGGATCGGCACCTGCCGGGACTGATGCTCCTCCAATTTTTAATTGTAACTTTTACAAATTAATGTCCAAATTCATTGAACGCTATAGTTTCGATTTTCGCACTATGCCTATCAATATACCGGACCCGTGTTGCCATAAAAACAAATCCATCAGTCGCATAAGTCCCTAACTGCTTGCTTTGGTTATTGATATACAAAGTATCCCATAATCTCACTCTATCTATAACATCCCTTGTAATCCCGGCTTTTTTTTCAATATCATCACTATCAATATTGATTAACGCCATATCCCATTTCCCTGTTGTTTTATTTCCATAAACATAACTCCCCTTATTGCTTATAAGTAATCCACAATAATTTCCCCAGCCAGGATTAAATCCTTCCAATACAATACAATCCTGTAATTCTGATAGCTGTATCCCGTTTTTCTTATATAGCTCTTCCCTGCCTTTCCTGCCAAAATTGATAATACTTATATAGTTTTCCTTATCACTGATTTTTACATCATAATAAGACCTTTGATTTTGGTACACCTGCCTCATTAAACTCTTATCATGGCCGCCCGTTAGGACTTTACATGATATCCCCAATAGCATTAACCCTATGTAAAATATTAATTTCTTTATCATTGGTTTAATCTTAAAAAACGCTGGATGCGTTTTTGCTAAAATGAAGATCCATAAAGCCGCAAGCAATACCTGCAACTTTATGTTGCGACTAAATGCCCTGGTTATCGAAAGTAATTAACTTCCATTTATTTTCATCGCAAGAATATTCAAATACTGCTTCTGCCCCTCCTCCATTGGAAAAGCTATAATTGCGACTTTTATAGGTTATATAAAAGTTGATAATAGTGACTACGAACTTATTTTTATTTAATGCAGTAAATACTTTCCAGGCATAAATACCTTTTGACAATATTTTCCTATTCCGTTCATCATAAATATTAATAAATTTAAACTTACTATCAGATGACACATAACTTAACGGCTGATCATGCTCATTTAACAAATACAAGTTTTCAAGATAATATTCACGCTTCTGTTTTTTACTCGCCTCCAAAAGTGGTGTATACTTCATGGCGATGGCTGAATCAACCATTGTTTTATAGTCGTCTTTATTTTGCTGCGCATGGACTCTTAAAACACAGACTAGTATGATCGTTATAAAAAAGGCTACTTTCATATATTACTTCTTATGCGTTACAAGATTATCTTGTGGAACAGTTGCAATCACTCCGGTACTATTGTAGATGTAGACTATTCCGTTGCTTCCCGAAAAATCAAAACCTGCTCGTCAATATGAGTGTGAAATAATGCTCTTAATCATGCTTCCCTGGTCCAAAGTATTTTCGACAAAATACGCTGATTGTAGAGGAAACCCCGATTTAAAACTCGTAACAATAACATCGCCCGCATTACTTCCTTTATCCATAGGGACCTTATCCTTTTTTTTAAAGAGTGTAACCATCTTTAAATGCTCCTGCCATTCATGAATTTTGATCCACTTATCAAGATAGTAGCGATATGCAATAATATTTGCCTGACTTCCATTATAATATATTAAATAATTTACCAATCGCTTTATTTCGCCGTTTTTTACAACCTCAATGACAGCCCACTTCTTATCTTTCCAATTAAAATCAGCGCTGATTTGTTCCAGGAAAAACAATCTTATTGATTTATAATTAATACTGTCAACTCCTTTCCATGCTTCCGGCATTGCTTCCAATCTATTCTGATACAGTTCTCTCTCTTGTCCAGTAATTGCTGATGCTGCATTCTCTTTCAACACAGACAAACTCATTTTATTCCAATGTTGAAGTAAATTATAAATACCGGGATTATCAACATTATTAACGATCCCAAAAAAACCGATACAAAGACACGTTAGTATTTTCATTGGCTTCAAATATTACGGAAATTTAATTTCAAATCCATCTTATAATTTATGGGCTTTACCCTGAAGGAATCGGTGCGAATGGTTGCAAGCGTCGCTTTATATTTTTTAATATATAAGTCCATTACTTCTCGCATACTTCTCAGATACTTCTCAGATACTTAGGACTCGTCTATGCGTCGTACTTCCCATACAGTCCCCATACACTCCCTATACAGTCCCCATACACTCCCCATACTCTCACTATACACTCATAATACACTTCCAATACACTCCCCATACACTATGACTATTTTGCGAGCCTACCGATTCCGGCATAAACCGACCAAAAACGGCAAAAACGGCGGATTTGTTTTTCCCCTGCTTCGTCAACGCATACCTTCGTATCGTATTCCGGAATACAACCCCGTATGATCAGCGGGAAAAGCTTAACAGGCATAGCTACAGAAATTGCTTCTTTTTAAATCAAAATACTTTATTATGACGCATCCGCACGAAATACGAGCAGGAACACTATACTGAAATATCCCCATGTCAATGAGAACAGGACATGCATAATAGTTTCAAACCGTTTGCCCTTCCATAACAACGGAGAGTAAACAAAGAACTGGAAAAGCAGCCGGCATAGCCAGAAAACAAATAATCCGAACGACAGCACATGCCCCAGGCGCGTATACAGGATATCTTCGGTAGCATAAATACACCCTATTCCCATCAGCAAAACCATCAATGCAATAAAAAAGGTGTGTACATACATGATCTGCCTGCTCAAAAGACTAATCGCCGTGAACTCTTTCTTCCAGTTAAAATACCGTGGAAAGAAAATATGTGCCAGGGATAATAGCACCAGTATATAACCGGTAATTTTAAGATGCAATTCCATTTTTCTGCAATATAAAGGCCGATAAAAAAGGGGTGATCTTCTTTTCTTTTTCCAGGGTCAGCTGCGCGCCTTCAAAAGTCCGCCTCCAGTTGGCACCCGAAAAAAAGTGCAGGAACCCAATCGTATATGCTATAAAGTTAGGCGTATCCCGTAAATGCTCCAGTACCACAATTCTTCCATCAGCAGCCAGGCAACGACGCAGCTCTTTGAAAAATATGGTCCTTTCCACAGGATCTCTGATTTCATGTGCTGCCAGCAAAAGAAACACTACATCCACCGATGCAGGCTCCAGTGGAACAGCTGCCGTGCTGATGGTTTTCGTGCCAGCATAAGACGCATATCTTTTCCGGGCACGTTCAATAGATACCTCGGTATGCATCTCCCTGTTATAAAAATCAAATACCTGTAAACCTGCTTCCGGAAATTTATGCGCCAGCAACCGGCTGGTTTCATCAAAGCCCGCATGGATATTCACAATCCGCCGGTGTGTCCGTAGTGTTATTTCATCCAGCCATTGTAAAGAATATAAGCTGGAACGATCGTAAATATACCAGGAAATCACCAGCGATAATAAGATAGCAGCAGTTGCTCCCCATAGCAGTAGCCGCACCATCATGTACTGCGTGAATAACAATCCCGCTGCCAACGCCAATAATGATAATAAATAAAAATGCCAGTTGAAACGGATAATATTTATGATGCCCTGAAACGGCGTTCTGTTTATCTTCTCCATATATCCACTTTTCCTTTTTTCCAGTAATAGGGAATTTGCCGGATGATGAATGCATTCGCCAGCCGGGCGCCCTGTAATGCGGGAGCGTTTAAAAATCCTGCCTCGCTATGTAATACCGATACCGGTATGGGCGTCCAGTTTTCCCTCACGCCTTCAATGATCAACACTTCATCAGAATGCCTGTTACAGGTAAATGTAAAAGGCAGCGGGCCCGCAAACCGCCTCGCCTCTTTCCAGTTATTAAAGGGCGATTCTGCTGGCAACGTTGCTGTTTCATTGCCGGTATCAACCGTGATATCCAATCCCGACGCCATTGATTTAACAACCATCATATCGTTTTCCTCCGTAATGCTGATATCTGTAGTGGTATAACTATAATGGGTAAACAGATTTCCGAAAAACTCCATCTTCTTACTGTCTGTTTCTGATTTTAAAATATATAAACCCCGCAATCGCTTTCCTTCGCTATTAGTATAACGTACAAACACGCGGTAACCGGTTAACACAAAATCACTTCCCATAAAAGCAGGAAACCCTTTGGGGCGAAGGTGCTTTGTTTTCACTATGGCAATAGCAATAAATGCCCACTGTTCCTGGAATACATCCAACTCCAGCTGCGGGGGTATCAACGGTTCCAAAACCGCTATTGGGAGGGCGTAAGTAAGCACCAGGGAGCTTTCAAAAAAAGCTTCCACGGCAAAGGGATGATTTTTAAGAAAGGCTAACATGGGTTTTAAATTCGTTCCGGTAAATAATAAATATAAAAACGGCAGCTATGATGATATTTATTCTCCCAAACAACAACAGGTCGGGGGCTGCTATAAACTCTATGACGTTCATAGCCGCTACCAGCAGGATTTGCGCGATAGCACACCAGCGGGATTTTATCCTGGAAAGTATCCATATCGCCATCCCGGCTTCCAGGATGCCAATGGTACGGGTAAGTAAAGCTGCATGGGTTTCACCAAGTATTCTTGCTACAATTAACTGGTGTCGTGGAACATAGTTCAGCACCTTACAAAATACGCCATTTATCATCCACACGAGGGCTATTCCAATGTTAACCACATTTTTTTGCTTACCAAAGGGCATGAAACAAACTTTATTCCCCCAAGTTAATACAAAAAGCGCCGGACTCAAAAAAGAGCCGGCGCCTGTCTATAAAACAACTCCCCCTTATTTACTCAGATCCCACGCTTTCAATGTATTCAACTGCACATCTCCGTTCTCTGCAAACACTGCTAATCCCGTAGCCGCTTTATCCGGGAATATTAAAGTGGTGAGCACTTTCTCTCCATCGTTTACAAATATTTCTACAGATGATTTATCCACCAGCACCTGTAACCTGATTTTATTGTTAGCCGGCGGAATGCTTACGTGTTGTACATCCTTTCCATCGCGGATGTACAGTTCATTCCGTTGTACATTATACCCCACAACTACCTGCTCTGCTATTTTAAAGCCAAAATCAGCGGCGGTGCCAATGGTAAACTCAGCATCCACCCAATTGGTATTGGTATTAAAACCTTTACTGCTGCTCAACTCCAGCGATTTGCTATTAATGGTTTGCGCTTTCAGCGTTAGTTTTTTAGCGGCAGGTAATTTATGAAGATAGGTGCTGATCGCTGCAGATGGTTGCTGGAATAAACGTATACCCGATGCCGTAGTTTTCAGTTGCAGATCGCGCGGAATCGACATCTGCCCGCGCCACGGTGAGGTAGGCGTTTCAAATGGCATGAGCCAGCCGGTCATCATTTGCCGGTTATCCGGCAGATGATTGTAAGGTATGGCAGCGTAGAAGGTTTTGCCGTAATCCACAAACAGCTGGCTTTCCGGCTTGTTATCATTGGTGAATGTTTTGCCGTCGAAGTCGCCGGTAAAATACTGCATACCGGTAGCCGCGTCCTGGTTGCCGGAAGATACCATCAGCAACCATTTCTTTTTTGCAGGATCACCATCTACATACAGGGGCGTTAAAGAAGGGCACTCCCATATTTTACGGGTATCGCCCTGGTTGCCGAACTCGCTCAGCAGCTCCCAGTTCTTGAGGTTTTCTGATGAGTAGAACTGTACTTTATGCTCGGCAGGTACGGCTACTGTCATGAGCCATTTGTGCTGGTCTTCCAGCCAGATCACGCTGGGATCGCGGAAATCCTTCTTCTGAATATCTACTACCGGGTTGCCGCCATAGTTGGTGTAGGTTAAACCGCCATCGTTACTAAAGGCAATAAATTGTGATTCCTTTTGCTGCTTTGGCTGATCTGCGGTATAAATAGCTACGATGGGGGCCTTTCCATTCTTACCAAAACCACTGCTGTTATGCTCGTCCAATACTGCGGAACCGGAGAAGATCCAGGTAGTGGTATCTTTCTTTTCTATTTCCGGAATAGCAATGGGCAGGTGTTTCCAGTTAATCAGGTCCTTGCTGGTAGCATGTCCCCAGCTCATGTGGCCCCACTTGTTTTCAAATGGATTATGCTGGTAATATAAATGATACACCCCATCTATATAGATCAATCCATTGGGATCGTTCAGCCAGTTTTTGGGCGCCGTAAAATGATACACGGGGCGCCATTGCGGTGTCGCCTCCTGGGCGTGTAGCCATCCGGGTAACAATCCTGCCAGTAATATGGAAAAAAGCGTCTTCTTCATAACAATGATATTTAATTTTACCAGCCGGTGTTTTGTTTATATAACCCTTTGCTGTAGTTAATCTGGTTTAGTGGTATGGGCAGGTATTCGTCCCTGCCTTTTTTGAAGGAAGCATCATTCAGGTGAGCCCGGCGTGTTTTTTCCACGGCAAAATAAGCATTGAGATAATCTGCCGCAATACCCCAGCGCACCAGGTCAAAGAACCGGGAGCCCTCCATCGCAAATTCCAGCCGGCGCTCCCAGCGTAAAGCCTGCCGGGCAAAGTCGGTGGACCAGGTGCAGTTAACACCCGGCTGATAGGTATTCATTTTATAACTGGATGTAAAGGTACCATTTGCCTGTTTTAATAAACCGGTACTGGCAGCGGCTCTTCCCCTCACCTGGTTGATGAGTGGCAATGCCTCGGCAGCGCGTCCCAGTTCTATCAATGCTTCTGCTTTAAATAACAGTACGTCGGCATAACGGATAATTTCCCAGTTTTTGGAACTCGACATAAAAGGCGGCACCTTCTGAAAGGTAGCATCACCGGGTAACACCGCTTCTTTGAGACTCAGGTAACTGCCATATACTTCCGGCGCACGGGCCCAGGCGCGCTTGTACAGAAAAGCGGGATCGTATTTGTAAGGATGCCCTGGAATAGCCACGGTATGGTCTAAACGCGGATCAAAGGTATGGGTATGAAAATCCGCTTCCGTGGTAATGTTCACGTTATTGAATGTTTCAAACATCGGGAGCCCGTTGGCGCCTGTCTGAAAAGCATTCACCAGGTTACTGCTGGGCGAATGAAAACCGCAGCAGCCATACTCCTGGTTCATCGGGTAATCCAGCGCATGTCCGTAGTCAAGGCGGCCTTTGGGCGTTCCATCATCTTTTGAATACTGGATAGCAAAAAGGGACTCCGGACCATTCTCACTTTTCGACAGGAAGTTATTTGCATAATCAATAGCCAGCTGGTATTTACCGGAGGCAATCACTTCATCGCACAAGGTATTTACCTGTTGCAGCAGGGCGGCGTCAATACCAGTTACATGGTTGTTTTCATCCTGCTTATAGGCTTCATACAACAGGGTTTTAGCCAGGTAGGCTTTTGCCGCGAATTTATTGGCCCGTCCTATTTGCGGTTGTATATCGGGAAGATGGGAAGCGGCAAAAGTGAAATCATCTGCGATCTTCGTCCATAGTTCCACATTGGAATAAGTGCGGTTGGAAATGGTATCGTAGGTTTCCTTTGGCGCATTTTCATCGATGTAAGGAACATATTTGAATAATGTTTTCAACAGGAAATAATAGTGTCCTCTCAGGAACTTCATCTCTGCCTGCCGTACTACCTTTTCCGGAAATTGGGTTTCAGTGGCTTTGTTCAGGCGTGCCAGCGCATCGTTTACACGGCCAATGCATACATACAGGCGAAACCATACCAGGTCGGAGGAGCCGTTATCCACCCTGTTCAGGGAAAAGGTTTCGTAAAAGTGGTAGTCGCTGATATCACCGGCGCCGTCACCGCCTTTATACGCATCGCCACTGCGGATGTTTCCGTAGGGCCACATGCTGGAATAAGGAGCGGTATAGTGATCATTGCCCAGCGATGCATAGGCGGCGGTCACCATTTTTTCGAGATTAGCCGGCGAGTTCAGGTCGTCGCCTGAAATAACGCCCTGTGGCGTTTGATCCAGGAATTTGCTGCAAGCGCCGAGCAACAGGCAGCTGAGTAAAAGAATATATTTTGTGTACTTCATGGTGGCTGTGTTGTGTGTTTAAAAAGACAGGTTTAAGCCGATCGTGCCAATCACCGGAATAGGATATGCGTTGTTGGGGTTCTCCGGATCGGTGGCCGTAAAACCTTTGTTCTTTAACGTGAGCAGGTTGCTGCCCTGCAGGTATACCCGAGCTGTTTGCAAACGCTTGCTAAACAGGTGCTGGAAACTATATCCCAGTTGCAGGTTCCTGAGTTTGAGATAGGAACCTGATTCCAGGAAGTAGGTAGATGTCCGGTTTTCATTGTTACGGTCTACCAGTGTGAGCGCAGGAATGGAAGCGTTTGGATTTTGTGGTGTCCATGCATCCAGCGTACGTGCGCCCCAGTTAGTTCCCGGCCAGATGGAGGAGAAGTCGGTGTATGTTTTATAGGTATTATATACCTGGATGCCTTGTATTCCCTGCAGGAAGAAGGTCAGATCAAAGTGTTTATACTCCAGTGTTACATTCAGTCCGTAGGTAAAATCAGGATCTCCCTTACCGATATAATCGCGGTCCTTGTCATCGATAACGCCGTCGCTGTTCAGGTCTTTATACCGGATGCGGCCCACGCCTTTCCCGATTTGTGTGGCATAGTCATCTACCTCTTTTTGTGAGCGGAATAATCCATCTGCCACGTACCCGAAGGTGGAATTAATAGAGTGGCCGAGGATGGTTTTATCCTGTCCGTTGCCGGGATAGGATGTAAGTACTTCCGGCGGCAGTTTGGTGATCTTATTGCGGTAAGTGGCTACGTTGCCGGTAACGGTGAGCGCCAGGCCAGGTGCAATGTTGCCGTTATACGACAGCAATACTTCCAGTCCCTTATTTTGCATAGAGGCGCCGTTCACGAATTTGGTACCGCCTTCACCGATCACTGCGAGGTAAGCCGGGCTGATAAGGATGTCGGATGTCTTCTTAATAAAATAATCTACGGAACCGCTAAGGTGATTATTAAACAAACCAAAATCTATTCCGGCATTGGATTCCATCGTACTTTCCCATTTCAGCGCAGGATTGCCCTGCTGGATCAGTGTATATCCGGACGATAACTGCCCGGAGCCTGCGCCACCAAGATCATACGCGCTGCCGCTGTCGAAATCCCAGGTAGGATCTATACCATAAATAGCGGAGTATAAAGTATAGGTGGCGTTATTGGCAATTTCCTGGTTGCCCGATCTGCCCCAGCCATAGCGGAGTTTCAGGTCCGACAGGAAAGGCAGGTTTTGTTTGATGAAATTTTCTTCGCTCACGCGCCATCCGAGAGATACCGCAGGGAACATCCCGAAACGGTTTTCTTTACCAAAGCGGGAAGAGCCATCGCGGCGCAGGGTAACCGAAGCGAGGTATTTATTATCGTAAGAATAGTTTGCCTTACCAAAATAAGATAATAACGTATAGCCGCTACCGGTACCTCCGTTATCTTTATTGGAAGATCCTGCATTGAGGTAGGCATAGTCGATATTCTCCAACGCGTACCCTTGTCTGCTGGCGTAAAAATTCTGCGCCATGTATTTAATCTGTTCTTCTCCCAACAGGAAATCGAACCGGTGCTTCTGCAGTGCTACGTTATAAGTAAGCGTGTTTTGCCATACCCAGTTACCATTATAATCCTGTGAGGTTTGGGAGAAGTTGGACGGATCAGAAAGGAACCCCGAAGTATACGATTTACGCAATGTACGCTGATAAGTACCATTGTAATCTATACCATAGCTGCTTTTGAAGTGAAGGTTGGGAATAATTTCTATGTCGGCATATACGTTACCGAATAAGCGCAGGAAATTACTTTTGTTCTGCCGGTTATCTTCAATAAGCCGAACGGGATTCTGCCTGTCGGTCATGCCGGGAGCAGGGCCGCCCCAACCGCCATCAACGGTATGTACCGGCACCACCGGTTGTTGTACCAATGCTGCAAAAAGAATGTCGGTAGCAGGTACCAGCGCATCCCTGATATAGGTAGCAGAAAGGTTTTCACCGATCTTCAGCCGGCCTTTGAAAAAGGAATAATCCGTATTAAAGCGGGCGGTTATTTTCCGTTGCTGTGTTTCTTTTACGATGCCTTTGTTATTGTACATACCTACCGAAAAATAGGAGTTCCCTCTTTCGTTGCCGTTGGCAATAGACACGTTGTAGGTTTGCAGCAGGGAAGTTTGTGCAATCTGGTCGTACCAGTAGGTATCGGCCGGCTTCATGGTTTTGGCGGCATCAATAAATTCCGGCAGGTTAATTTTGTTAAGCACCGGGTTATTATAATCGCCGTTCCAGTCGTACTGATAAATCTGGTTGTTGTTGGGATCAGTACGGTCATTCACGGCAGCCTGCCAGTAGGCGCGGCCGCGGCCTTCCGTATTCAGTGTTTTTAATTTGGTACTGTAATCCTGCAAAGAGGCCGATACATCTGCGGTGATGCGGCTATAGCCTTTCTTCGCTCTTTTGGTAGTAACAATGATTACGCCGTTTGCCGCGCGGGAACCATAGATGGTAGCAGCAGAAGCATCTTTTAATACCTGGATGGATTCAATATCATTCTGGTTCAGTTCCTGCAATCCTCTTTTGGTAGGGATACCATCAATTACATACAGCGGATCGTTGTTACCCAGGGTGCCGATACCGCGGATACGCACCGTGGCATTGCTGTTGGGATCGCCGTTGGAGGTAATGAATACGCCGGGAACGCGGCCCTGCAGGGCTTTCACCGGGTTGCCGAGCGGAATGTCTTTTATTTCGCTCACATTCACTACGGATACAGCGCCGGTAAGATCTGCCTTTTTCTGTGTCTGGTAACCGGTTACGATTACCTGGTTTAAGTCGGTGGCATTATCTTCCATTTCTACGGACATATTGCCTTCGGCAGCTTTTAACGACATAGGCTTCATGCCTATATAAGAGAAGTTGAGCACTTCCCCCACGGCAGCCGGCAGTGTGAATTGCCCGCTGCCATTGGTAATGGTGTTCCTGTTGCCCGCCTGTACGGTTACACCGGGCAAAGGCGTTCTGTTTTGTTTACTGACAACGGTACCGGTGATGTTCCGTTGCTGTGCAATGGCGAAGAGGCCGAACAGCAACATCGGTAATAAGTAGAACAACTTTTTCATAATGGAATTTGTGAAATGGTGGTGTGGAAATGTAATAATTGGCTAAGTGTGCTGTGGTATTTTCATCAGGCTGTATATCTCGGATGGATCATATTGCGGACAGCCACCGGGGCGCGATGCCACCAGTGCGCCCAGTGCATTGGCATACGCCAGGCTCCAGGCAGGGGAACGTTGTTGCAGCCGGCATACGAGGAAGCCGGCCAGGAAAGCATCGCCGCTGCCAATGGTATCTGCTACTATCACGGACTGTCCTTCCTGGTAATAAAAAGCCCCGTCGATGTACCCCATGCAGCCTTTGCTGCCCAGGGTGACAACTATAGTAGGGATGTTAAAACGGGAAGACAATGCCCGTACCTGTTCTTCGTGCGTTGGCCAGGTACCATACCAGGCGCTGATCAGCTCCAGTTCTGCGATGTTCAGCTTCAGCAGGTCGCAGCTGCCCATAAGCCATTCCAGTGTTTCGCGGGAGTACCAGGGCGCACGCAGGTTGATGTCCAGCACTTTTATGGCGGTTGACTGCAATGCTTTACGGAGCGTATCCCGGGAGATCTCATGCCTTGCCATCAAACTGCCAAAAACAATATACTGCAGGTCATCTCCCGTTAGTAAAGCCTCCAGGGAAGCATTCCAGGCAATATGATCCCAGGCCACGGGGTACAGGATATCATACTGCATATCGTTATGCGCGTCCATCCAGGCATTTACTTTGCCGGTGGCGTAGTTAGTATTCGTTTGTACGTAAGCGGTAGAGAGCTGCATGTTGTTCATGAGTTGCAGCAGCCTGGTGCCATGATCATCTGTACCTGTGGCCGATACCATCGCAACGGACTGCGACAGTTTCTGCAAGTGATACGCTACGTTCATGGGTGCGCCGCCCGGCAATTCCTGATCCGGTAAGATGTCCCACAATATTTCCCCGAGGCAGGCGATGTTATACTTTGTCATAAAATGTTTGTTTAATGCATGACCATTGTCATTTCAATTTCTTCCAGGGTTTGTCCTTTTGTTTCCGGCATCCAGCGCCATACAAAAAGCAGTTGCAATACCATCATCACACAGAAGAAGGCGAAAATGTGACCACCGCCGATGTGGCTGGCCAGCCAGGGAAAGGTAAAAGCGATGAGAGCGGCCATGATCCAGTGAGTGAAACTGCCCAACGTTTGACCTTTGGCGCGTACGGCGTTTGGAAATATCTCTGAGATAAATACCCATATCACAGCGCCCTGCGAGAAGGCAAAGAAGGCCATGTATACCAGCAGGTAAGAGATCACGGCAATACCGCCGGTATGCATATAAAAGGAAATGGCGGTGAGGCCGAGTGTAGCGATAAGGCCAACGGTGCCTATCAGCATCAGTTGCCGGCGGCCGATACGGTCGATAAACCGTATAGCCGTTAACGTAAAAATGAAGTTCACGATGCCCAGTCCGACTGTAGAGAGCAAAGAAGACGCTGTACCCAAGCCGGACATTTCAAAAATACGCGGCGCATAATAAATGATAGCGTTGATACCGGATACCTGGTTGAAGATGGCAAACAATACCGCCAGCACCACCGGAGTGCGGTACTTCCCGGAGAACAGCCGTTCCTTTGGCGCGCCAATGCTTTGGTGCCTCGACTGCCGGATGGTAGCGATATCGTCCGCATAACCGGCGGGGTTGATGATTTGCAGGGTTTTAATGGCGGCGGCTTCTTTTTTGCCGTGCAACAACAGCCAGCGCGGACTTTCCGGTACCCAGCGGAGCAGCAACAGGAACAGGGCCGCAGGGAATGCCTGGATACCCAGCATCAGGCGCCAGGAGTTTTCACCGCCATATCCGCCAATGAAATAGTTGGATAAATAAGACACCAGGATGCCAAAAACCACGTTAAACTGGAATAAAGCGACCATTCGGCCACGATAGGAAGCTGGTGATACCTCTGAAATATATACCGGTGCCGTTACAGATGAAGCGCCTACACCGAGGCCACCTATAAAACGGCATACGAGGAAAAAGTACCAGTTGGTTGCCATCGCCGTACCTACTGCCGACACCAGGTATACCAGCGCTACCAGCAGCAGGGTAGCACGGCGCCCCAGTTTATCCGAAGGCGTACTACCTCCCAATGCGCCAAACACGGTTCCTATTAATGCAATGGATACGGTGAATCCATGTTGTACTTCCGTTAAATGCCAGTATTGCTGAATATGTTGCTCCGCACCAGAGATGACAGCGGTATCAAAACCGAAAAGAAAACCGCCAAGTGCTACCACAAAAGCCCAGAAGAAAACAATCTTGTTGTTCATAACGTAGAAATAAGTTTTGATCGATAGGTCAAACCTACTCCTTTGAAAAAGGCTGCTGTTATCGTATAGCACCGCTTTCTTTCGAAATTATAACAAAGGGTATAAAACAGAATAATATCTTGATAAATAATATTTTATACATTAAGATGGATATATTTCAGGGAGATGTCTTTCAATTTTGTATCATTGTTTTTAGAAATAAAACCAAAAACATTCCCACTTGCCAGCAGTATTAAAACGATATCTCTGTTTAATAGTTCTTCCACTGTTGATGTATGCCGCAGGATGCCGGCCGGAAACAGGACCGAAATACCGGATCGGGTTTTCGCAGTGTACCGGCAACGACGACTGGCGCCGGAACATGCTCACAGAAATGAAGCGGGAACTTTTCTATCATCCGGAGATGCAACTGTTGTACCGCGATGCAGAAAGTGACAGCAAACGGCAGGTACAGCAGATCCAGGAACTGCTGGCGGGGAAAATAGACATCCTGGTGGTATCGCCCAATGAGGCAGCGCCACTGGCGCCGGTAATTGCAGCTGCCTATGGCAAAGGCATCCCGGTGATCATCCTGGACCGTAAGGCTGCCACCGACTCGTTCACCGCTTACATCGGGGGCGACAACTACAACATCGGCAAACTGGCAGCGGAATATATTGCCGCCCGGCTGAATGGCCACGGGCGTATTATAGAGGTGACAGGGCTTCGTGGCTCTTCTCCCACTGTGGAAAGACACCAGGGGTTCCGGGATGCCCTTGCGCACTACCCCGGCCTGAAAGTGATAGCCACCCTCGAAGGCAGCTGGGTGGCCGAAAAAACTCGGGAAGCTGCCGCCCGCAACGACTCCGCCGTGCAACAGGCAGATGTGATCTTTGCACAGAACGACGTAATGGCGTATAGCATGTACCGTTATTGCCGGGAAAAGGGCTTCACACATACCCGGTTTATTGGCGTGGATGCCTCTCCCTACCCCGATGCCGGCATCGACCTGGTATCTCGCCACGTACTGAGCGCCTCGCTGCTGTATCCCAGCGGCGGCAAAGAAGCCATCAGTATGGCCGCAGACATCCTCGCCGGAAAAAAGGTGCCCCGTAATACATTACTCCAAACCGTACTGATCGACAGCAGCAATGTAAAGCTGATGCGGTTACAGATAGATAAGATCCAGGCCCAGCACCAGGAAATAGAAAAACAGCAATCGTTGCTGCAGGAGCAGCTATCACTGTACCAGGATCAGCAACACCTCCTGCGGATAGTGGTTACCACGCTGGGCATCGCCTTCCTGCTCGGTATTGTGCTGATCTTTATTTTGCGCACCAACCGCCGTATCAACCAGCAACTGAAACAGCAACGGGATGAAATCCTCCAGCAACGGGATCAGCTGGTAGAAATGACCGCCCGTGCACAGGAAGCCACAGAGGCCAAGTTTACGTTCTTCACTAATTTGTCGCACGAATTCCGTACCCCCTTAACCCTCATACAGGCGCCACTGGAAAACCTGATGGGCAGCAGGCAGCTTTCCTCCCCGCAAAAGCAGCAGCTGGAGCTGATGCGCAGAAATGTGATCCACCTGATGCGGCTGGTGAACCAATTGCTGGAGTTCCGCCGGATTGAAAGCGGCAAACTGCAACTGAAAGTATCTGAAAATGACCTGCCCCCCTTTATGCTGGATATTATGGAAGCATATAAAGGCATCGCGGTTAAAAAACATATCGATTTCCGGCTTATCAGCCGGCAACCCGGCATTAAAGCCTGGTTTGATCAGCACCTGTTTGACCGGGTACTGTATAACCTGCTGTCCAACGCTTTTAAATTTACGAGCGACTACGGCAAGGTACATATATACCTGGAACAGGCCACAGCCGGGCAGGAAGCAGTAATACGTATTGAAGACGACGGCAGCGGCATGGACGAAAATACCCTGGCCCATGCTTTTGAATTGTTTTACCAGAGCCGGAACAACGAGCATAAAGGCACCGGTATCGGGCTGGCGCTCACCCGTGAAATTATTTCCCTGCACCACGGCAGCATCACCGTAAAAAGCAGCAAAGGCGCCGGCACCACTTTCAGTATCACCCTGCCGGGTACCTCCGTCCCCTTTGCACCGGAAGAAATTCAGCAGGAAGATGAACACATGAATGTGATCAATCACTCCCTGCATAGCTATACCGATGACCTCAACGACACGCCCGCGGAAGAATTGCCACTGACGGTACAGGCACATCCGCATTCCGTGCTGCTGATTGAAGACCACCCCGATCTGAATCATTTCCTGGCCGATTTCCTCAGCGGGCAGTATGAAGTGTTTCATGCCGGCAACGGCGCCGACGGGCTGAAACTGGCCTTTGAGCATGTGCCGGACCTCATCCTTTGTGATATTATGATGCCGGGCATGGATGGGATCCAGGTGTTGGAAACACTAAAAAAGGATATCCGTACCTCCCATATCCCGGTAATCCTGCTGAGTGCCAACAGCAGCGAGGAACAACGCATAAAAGGTATGCAACACAATGCAGACGCCTATATCAGTAAACCTTTCCACCTGAAATACCTGGCGGAAAGCATCAGCAGCATGCTCAATAACCGGGCTTTACTGAAAGATCACTATATCGCGGAACCCGAAACACGGGTACACAGCACCCAGTCCAGCAAACCAGACCGTAAATTTGTGAACGACTTTACCGCCATTGTGGAGGCCAACCTCGGCAACGACCAGTTTGGAGTAGAGGATATCTGCCAGCAGCTGGCTATTTCAAAGATGCAGCTGTACCGCAAAGTGAAGCAATTGCTAAACTGTAATGTAAACGACTATATCCTGGATGCGCGGGTGAAAAAGGGCAGGTACCTGTTGGTAAACTCAACGCTATCGGTAGCGGAAATAGCCTATGAGTGCGGCTTTTCCTCCCCTGCTTACTTTTCCACAGTGTTTAAGGCACGTACCCAGCAAACGCCCAAAACCTTCCGTGACAAGAAAAGCGAAGGCTGACCTATATGCATAAAAAAAGGGCTGATCTGCTGATCAGCCCCTCCAGAAATAAGATATGTAAACTTAGATAACTTTTACGTTAACTGCATTCAGACCTTTTTTACCATTTTCAACTTCATACGTTACGGTGTCATTCTCACGAAGTTCGCCAGTAGTACCGGAAATATGAACGAAAATATCCTGTCCACCATTTGATGGGGTAATGAAACCAAATCCTTTGGATTCATTGAAAAATTTAACTGTACCTTGTTGCATTATATTGTATTTGCTCACAAGGTAGACTTATATATCCGTATCACCTAAAGAGTTTTTTTCCGGGCCGTGGTCCCGCTTGCTTTAAAGACAAGAGCTGACCGGTTTTACAGCCGGTCAGCTCTTTTTAATATAAGTGAACAGCAAACTATTGCTTAATAGCCCACCATAATGGTGTTAAAACTTCATCGCCGCCTGCTCCCAGGAAGCTGATGGCCTGGTTATACCCGGCAGCATTGGTATTCTTCAGGGAAGAAGGATACTTCAGGCGCTGAGGGAAAAACTTCACATTGCTGGTCATGTAATTGGAAGCATTGAGTGTTGGTAAGGTACCCAGTGGCTCTTCCACGTTTGGATTTTCGAAGAAAGGCAGGCCAAGTCTGCGTTTATCATTCCATCCTTCCAGCGGTAACCACGGAACCTGTGCTATATATTTCTGGGTAATAATCTTTGTTAAGAGGTCGTTTTTAACAGTACCATTCTTATACAGATTATTTACCGGGTACTTTATTGCTACTGTACCTGCAGTACCGGTGTAACCATTTTTAAAATCCATTGTATGGGTAGCGGGTGGTTCTGCAGTGTGGTCCCAGCTTACAGAGGTACCTGTCATGTTATAGCTGGTAGATGCCAGATAGGTACCCAGGAAGCCCTCCACTTTCCAGTATTCAAAACTCTGGGCGATGCCCTTTTCGTAGGCAGCTTTACCTCCCAGTGGTACAGCCCATCCTCTTACCGCCGCTTCTGCCAGCAGGAAGTGTGTTTCCCACGGAGCAAAGAAAACGCGTTTGTTGGAGCTGTTCCTGAATTGCTGACCAAGACGCGGAGCCGCACCAGGGTAGGCTCTCCACTGGTTCCTGGTTCCTTTTACGCCCCATGCACCTGCATTGGAACCATTCCAGGCAAATTTACCATCGAGTGTTTTCACCACAGCGCCTGTGCCATCCAGCAGGTTACGGGCGGTTGTTTCCCATGTAGCCTGATCGTAAGAAGGATATTTACTAAAGTTTGGATTAGTAAAATCACCTGCCGGGATGAATGCTTTATAGGCACGGGGGTCAACCGTTTGTGGTAACCCATCAAACCAGAAACCTGCAAACGGATCATTCGTCATGGTAGAGAAATGGTCTGTTAACTGCAAACCGGCCCAGTTGGCGGGTCTGATATATGATTGCAGGGAAGCATCTACCTGGTCGGCAGTTTTTATATCTCCCAAACCGGTATAAATGTTTTCCAGGGTAGTAGAAAGGATCTGGGAATTCCATTCGCGGCTCATTACACCGGTAAGTGCATCCCATCCTGGTTTTTCCTGTACCTGGAAAATGTCGAGCATGTTAGTCATTAAGTCGCCCGCTGCAGCTGCTTCAAATTCTGCTTTCGCCTTACCGGGATCTACTTCAGACAAACGCATAGCCAGGCGTAAACGCATGGAGTTGGCATAACGTTTCCACTTCATAAAATCATATCCGAAAGCAGGATCTGTTTTCTTCAGTTCATCAGACGGAACGATGGTCGTGTTCAGCTTTGAGCTGGCATCCTTCAGTTCAGCCAATGCAAAGTAGTATACGTCCTTCACGCTTACGAATTCAGGATTGGTACCCTGAAATGCGTTGATAGGAATAGGACCAAAGTTATCAGACAATTCGCTCAGCAAATAAGCACGCCAGATACGGGCCACCTGTTTCAGGTTATCAGTATATGGTTTGGTATCACCGGCCTGTGCTTTTTCATCTGCAATCTGGATAGCGGTATTAATGCTGTTTAACCAGCCGGAGCTATAGCGGTAATATTCAGAAGACCATCCGTCATCTACAGCGCCGGAAGACAGGCCACCGCTGAGGTGTTGACGGCTGGCAGTTTTCCAGTATAACACAAAAGACCGTTCTGCAATATTGGGATCCATCTGGGCGCCGATGATGGAATTATTGATAAAGTATTCCACCTGTACCTGGTTAAGGCTGGCGTCTTTCGGATTTTGATTGATCTCTTCAAACTTATTACAGGCAGACATCACCATCGCAAAAGCAGCCAACGCCCAACCTGATTTTATGAGTATCTTTTTCATTTCAGTTACAATTAAAAGTTAAAAACTAAGGCTCAGGTTCACCAGGAAGGTACGGGTGGTTGGAGGAGCACCGTTTTCAAAGCCAGTGGCATTTGTACCTACCGCAAATACTGATTCCGGATCCAGGCCACGCATATGGCTGGAAATCATCCACACGTTATTGCAGGATACGCCCACCTTAGCAGACTGGATAGGTGTTCTGCCCAGTAATTTTTTTGAGAAGTTATAGCTCAGCTGAACGTTTCTGAGACGGATATTAGAAGCGTCATAGATATTCAGTTCCGAAACACCAAGGTTACCTACGTTGGTATTCACGGCTTCCCAATATTGTTGCGTAGTAATTGATTTGGTGTTGGCAGTGTAACCACCGGCGCCGTTTGATACCACACCAGCAAGCGTCATATCATCCCTGTTACCACCAGGGGCTGTGATATCCGCTGTTCCCGCCCTCTGCATCATTGCCTGGGTTACAGAGAACATGTCTCCGCCAAAACGGGCATCAATCAGGAAAGCAAAGGTGAAGTTCTTGTAACCAAAACTGTTGGTAATGCCAAGTAATGCTTTGGATTGCTGGTTACCCAAACGAACATTCTGTTCACCTCGTTGTGGCCGGCCTTCTGCAGTGAGCAGCAGTTGACCGTAATGTTCACTTTTTTCGTCTGTTACACGCAGGAATTTACTGCCGTAAATTTCACCGTACAACTGACCGGCAACTGCAACGATAGATACATCATCGAAGCCACCCAGCTGGTATCTGTTAACTTTATCAGCATCAGATATTTCGATAACTTTATTCCTGTTCATAGACAGGTTACCGGAGATATTCCAGATCAGTCCTTTATCGAGAATCTTTGCATCTGCCATAATTTCAAATCCGCTGTTCTGGATATTACCGGCATTGATCTTTCTCTTTTCGTAACCGCTGGCAGGGTCCATTGGCAGATCGATCAGCTGACGGGTGGCATTTGATTTATAATAACTGAAGTCAACACCAAACCTGTTATCCACAAAGCGAAGTTCAGTACCTACCTCATAAGATTTGATCAGCTCACTACGAACATTCGGATCAAACAGGGTAGTTTTCCTGGAGGCAATAGGATTCCCATTTGGATCGCGGTCGATGGTATAAGTATTCAGCAACTGGTAGGGAGAAAGGCTGTTACCAACTTCTGCATAAGAAGCACGGAGCTTACCATAGCTGATCCATTTGGGCAAACTCTTAAACTGTTCGGTAAACACATAAGAGAAGCTCACAGAAGGATAAAAGAAAGAGCGGTTAGAAGGACTGAGTGTAGAAGACCAGTCGTTACGCATTGTTCCATCCAGGAACAGGTAGCCATCCCAGTTTACACCAACAGTTCCGTACAGGGAATTTATCCGTTGTTCGGTCACTTCATCCGTGATACCCGGGTTACCCTGTGAGTTTTTAATACTGAACAGATCCGGTACCAGCAATGAAGCAGCATTGTTGCTCAGTCGGGAGGAATGTTGCTGCATCAGGTTACCACCTACGCTTGCAGATGCGCCAAACCGGCTAAACAAGTTGTCTTTTTTTGCAGTGATCAGGGTACTGTAGTTCAGTTCAGAGAACGTAAACTTACCTACGCTATAACTACCATTGGTAGAGAGCGGGCTACCGGAATATGTTTTGGCTTCTGTGTTGGTTGTATAAATATCAGCACCTGCTTTTACTTCTGCATTTAACCAGTCGGTGAACTGGTACTTAATGCTTCCGTTCATGATGAAGCGGTTACGGATATCTTCGTTCTGACCGTAACGGCTTACCCAGTATGGATTCACCTGGTTACCGGTACCATACCAGCGCATTTTACCAAGTTCGTTCAAAGGATCTTTGAACTGGGTGATATCCATCGTAACAGGCATTGTGTAAAGCAGGGAAGAATAGTTCCTGCTGTTTACACCGCTTGTGGGCCTGTTCCTGGCGTTGGTATTAGAGTATTGAACTTTAAAGTCGGTAGATAAACGTTCAGATGTTCCGTATTTGGTAGTAGCTCTGGCCATGAGGTTTACCCTGGAAAGCTTTGTACCCGGAATCATACTGTTATCGTTCATGTAATTGAGGGAGGTGTACACCGACGTTTTATCCAGTTGTTGCTGGAACGAAATGTTTTCGTTGTGGTTTACTCCTGTCTTATAGAAATTGTTGATGTTATTAAAGTAGCGGAGTTTCTCCGTTTTACCGTTCCAGTTAGTAACATCCTGACCTGTAATTTTTGGTCCCCAGCTGTTTCCTCCGATAGGATCAAAATCATTCACTGATCCCTGTCCGAAACTTTTCTGCATTTCAGGATTTGTGAATACACTTTCAAAACCTACTGTGGAAGATACGGCAATGCCCATACCATTTGACTTCTTCCCGGTTTTGGTGGTAACAAGGATAACACCATTACCTGCGCGGCTACCATACAAGGCGGCAGCAGAAGGACCTTTCAGAACAGAGATACTCGCAATGTCGTTCGCGTTCAGATCAGCAAGGCCATTTCCCATATCCAGTGATGGATTCCAGAAATCATTATTGCCATCTGTTACACCCACGAAGTTGTCTACCGGAATACCATCCACTACAATCAATGGCTGATTACTTCCGGTGAGTGAGTTATTTCCGCGCAGATTAATTTTGGAAGAACCTGCGGGCCCTGTGCTGGAGCGGATTACCTGTAAACCCGCTACCACACCGGTAAGTGCGTTGGTAAGATTGGGTTCATGCGCATCGATCAGTGTAGCGCTTTTTACTTCCTGCATGGCATAGCCCACAGATTTTTTCTGGCGGGTAATACCTAATGCGGTTACCACTACTTCATTTAACCCTTTGGAAGTTTCTTCCAAAATCAGGTCAAAATTAATGGAAGTACCTACCGGCACTTCTTTGGTAGTAAATCCTACACTGGAAACAACTAACGTTGCGCCAGCGCCTACCTGGAGCTTAAAGGCTCCTTTTTCATTGGTTGTTGCGCCATTGGTTGTACCTTTTTCAATGACTGTTGCATAGATTACGGGAGCGCCGGAAGCGTCTTTCAGGGTACCGGATACCCATTTTTTTTCCTGTGCGGAAACGCTTTGATAGCACGTGGCCACTAAACATGTTAGCAGCAGGAAGCCTAGCCACCTTTTCATTAGTGTGAATTTAGATGAAGATGAATAATCAAGGCATAGTTTCTCTGATGGCATGGGAAGCCCGCATGCTGCAGGTAGTTACTGCCTCATTTTTGATTGATACAAGTGAACGTTTTTGCTTTACTACAGTTGGCCTTTATCGAGGTGTTCCATAACAAGTGCTGCAGCGCCAAGTCTTTCCGCCGCATACCCCAGAGGCGAGATTATTATTTCAATATTTTCAGCAATTTTTGGTATACAATGTTCATTTAACGCATGCTGTACAGGTGCCAGCCATAATTTTCCGGCCAATGTTCCTCTCCCGCTTAAGATGATCAGGTTCGGATTCAACAAGTGAATAAGGATAGCGATCCCGCGTCCGATGTGATAACCTGCCTGTGATAATAATTCCACTGCGTAGTTATCTCCTTTCAACGCTGCATCCATAATTTTTCTAAACGTGTTGTCGCGGTTGTCCATCGACAAATCTTTCATAACGGTAGTTCTTCCTTCATTGATGCCTGCCACTGCTTTTTCCGCAATCACTGATAGTGATGTTTCTGTTTCCAGGCATCCCATCTTTCCACAGCTGCAGATCTTATTGTTGGTGAAGAGCGGGATGTGCGAGAACTCTCCGGCAAATCCGTTTTCTCCCCTGAAAAGATCACCGTTCAGCACCATCCCCAAACCAATACCCCAGCCTATATTAATAACCAGTGCATTTTGCCTGTTGCGGGCTGCTCCCAGCTTCCATTCTGCCAGCGCAATTAAACTGGAGTCATTGTCAATGATAACCGGTACGCCGGTAAGCGCTTCGAGGTATTCATTGATGCTGCCGTATTGCCTGTCGAAAAAAGAATAGTTGATGCCCTTTGTTACATCTACAAAACCCGGCATTCCGATGCCAATACCCGCAAACTTTTCCACAGGTATTCCTGAATGATCAATAAATGTTTTCAGTTCCTGGCCCAGTTGTGCAATGGCATCCGGATGCGCTGATAAGTCCAGCGACACCTGGAGTTCTTCTCCCACGATCCTGTTCTGCATATCCAGTATGCTGATACTGGTTACAAACTGGTCCATCGCTACCGATAAAATGTACATGTAGTCCGGCTTCACAGAGTACATCTGCGGGCGCCGGCCGCCGGTGGAAATGGCATACCCTGATTCCAGCACCAAACCACTTTTCACGAGTTCATTCAAGGCTTTGGTGGTATGCGGAAGACTCCTGCCGGTGAGCAGCGTGAGATCAGCACAGGACAATTCCTTGTTAAAGTACAGGTGTTTTAATAACGTTTTTTTGAATATTTCCTGGCGATCAGACACCATTTAGATGATTGTTTGCTTACAGTTTTAAATCTACATCAATTTGGTACAAGTGAACAACATTATCAGCGAAATGTTGATTCAAGGTAGGCAAACTTCTTTAAATTTTACAAGAACTTTTATGAAAATTTTAATTAGTTGGATATAATTATCCAAATTATGCAAGAACTTATTAAGTTAATGTTAATTTTCCATCAGAAAAAAGCAAAATAATTCCAGGTGCTGTAAAATGACAAACGTTTGCATTTTAATTACCGGGAGCCGCCGGGAACCCATCCATTGATGAACGCACCGGTATGATAATTGAACCGGCCCCGGTATGCCTTCATCTGTGGTAGCCCATATGATATATAATGCAGACACGCGCACGCTCCGGATCATATTCGTATCAGGAATGGTATATGATTATAAAGACGTGCCCGAAGCGGTATACTTAGCTATGAAGTCGTCCGGCTCAAAGGGCATCTATCTCAACAAACACATCAAAGGACATTATGATTTTGAAAAGGTCAAATAGCCATCAGGCGGCGCCGTGCATAGCCTGCCTCCGGATATCGCTCATCCCCTTCTGGTAAAACCGTTTCATCATTTTATTCAGGTGACTGCTGTCGGTGAAGCCAAGATCCCACGCAATTTCCTTAAAGGACAGGTCGGTGTACAATGCCTTTGCCTCGGCCAGTTTTAATTTGGAACGGAGTACAAACTCCTGGTAAGTTTCACCGGCGTTCCGTTTGAAATACTCACTGAAATAAGTAGCGGAGATATTGAAACGCTGGCATAAATAAGACAACGTAATTTTTTCTTCGTCGAGCAGATGGAACTGGATATGCAGCAGCACTTCCGCGAACCGTTTGCCTTCCATTCCCTGCTCTCCAGGCAATACCATCGCCACATTGCGGGCTATCAGTTCCAGCACCGCCACCATCAGCCCCTGCATAATGCGCCGCGAATGATTGTCGGAACGCTGCTGCTCATACATCAGCAACTCCAGTAAACGGATGAGATGCTGTTTATCATTCTCCCCGCTGATCAGCTCCCCTGCTTTGCGGTTATAATTCCCAATAATGAAATTGAGCCGGCAGAACCATTTCCCGAAATCTATCACGCAGTCCTGTTCTCCCGAAAAAAAACTGGCATTGAACTGAATAAACAGGAAAGTAGTGGGCTGGTCTATCCGGTAAGTATGACAGTCGGAAGACGGCAACAGGAAAATACTTCCTTTGTTGTAACGGGAACGGGTATACTCTACCTGCTGTTCCCCGCTGCCTTCGAGGATATACACCAGCTCAAAAAAGTTGTTCCTGCGGTTACGTTTTTCCCAGCGCTCCAGGGTGGTAACGCTGATGCTAAATGGGTCGTGTACCTTTTCCATACTGTAAATGTAAGTAATAAACTGCCGCTGCGTAAGGGGCATCCCATCCTGTTACTGCTGTTTCCTTTTACGGTACGGGTATAACGGCAGGTGGCTGACTAGCTTTGCTTTCATAAAAAATGGAGATCACATGAAAGCAATTATTTTAGAGAGACTGGATAAAAACGCCCCCCTCACCATTTCACACACTACCATACCTGCTATTGCTGCAGACGAAGTACTCATTGAAACCAAAGCGATTGGCATTAACCCGGTAGATTATAAAACACTGGAAGATTATACCACTCCTGACGGATTACGCGCCAGCTGGGCGCCCGCACTGGACGGTATTTCACCGCTGATCCTGGGATCAGATATTGCCGGCGTGGTAACGGCTGTGGGCAGCGCTGTCACCAAATTCAATACAGGCGATGAAGTATTCGGGATGATAAAGATGCCGGGGCATGGCCGCGTATTCGCGGACTATGTTGCGGCGCCGGCTATCCATCTCGCTAAAAAACCGGTCAACATATCCTTTACAGAAGCAGCTGCAGCAACACTCGCCGCTATTACGGCATGGCAAAACCTGCATACACATTACCAGACAAAAGAAGGCGACCGTGTGCTCATCACTGCACCCGCAGGCGGCGTTGGACATTATGCAGTGCAAATGGCCAAAGCGGCAGGCGCCCATGTAATAGCGGTAACTACCGCCGCTAACGCCGATTGGGTACGTCAGCTGGGGGCAGACGACATCATCGATTATAACCACTTCAATTTTGAAGAGGCCGGCAGCCTGCAACTGAACCTGGTACTGGACATCGGCGGAAGATTCCCGGCTGCTCTCTATGAAAAACATTTTGCTCCCGGCGCTGCCCTGTTCTTCCTGCCGCATGGCCTGCCGGCAGCCACCACCCAATACTATCAATCAAAGGGTTTTGATGTGCGCTTCACCGGCGTTACCTCCGATGAAAAAGCCATTGATGCTATCGCCGGATTGCTGCAATCAGGAAAAATAAAATCCTACGTCGGTAAAGTATTCCCGTTTGACCAGATGCGCGCCGCCTTCGATGAAATGAAAAAGGGTACTACGAAAGGAAAGATCGTAGTAACCCTTTAACCAATAACGGCCGGGATTAACCCGGCTGTTATTAATGCGGCAGTATTTCTGCCAGTTTTTTATCCAGGTCTTCCCCGCGCAGGTTCTTAGCCACTATTTTCCCGGTGGGGTCCAGCAGGAAATTTTGCGGTACCGCGCGAACACCGTACAATTTCGCTACTTCATTCTCCCAGTATTTCAGATCAGATACATGCGTCCAGGTGAGTTGATCGGTGTGAATGGCTTTCAGCCAGGCATCGTGCCCGTTGGCCTGATCCAGCGATACGCCCAGGATGGTAAAGGACTGATCTTTATATTTATTAAAGGCTGCCACCACATGCGGATTTTCTGCACGGCAGGGACCACACCAGCTGGCCCAGAAATCCACCAATACATATTTGCCGCGGAAATCGGTGAGGTTTACCGGCTTGCCCAATGTATCATTTTGTGTAAATACCGGTGCAGTAGCGCCAACAGCAGTTTGTTTCCAGCCATTGATGAGCGCTGCTACTTCTTTTCCTTTTTTACTTTCCTTCACAGCAGCAGATAAAGTATTGAAAACCGTTTCCAGTTCAGCAGGATTGTCAGGAATGCTGCCGGCACTGCTTTGCAGGGCATCCAGGCTTACCGGTGATTTAGGATTTTCTTTTATAAACGCCTGGTATATTTTCTTCTCTTCTTCGCGGATGGCCTTACTTTTTTCATCATAAGATTTACGGAATTCCGGCGATTTACGGGTTTCTTCCTTGGCGGCAATGTAATCTTCCGTAAGCTGATCCCTTTGTGCAGCCGTGGCTTTCAGCTTTGCCTGCAGGCGCTGCTGATCGTCGTTAAGACGGGAACCTTTGATGGTGGCGTTGTATACGGAATCTTTACCGCTAACGATAATGGTGCCTTTTTCAAGATATACCTGCAACAGATCTGATTTATAAGACATGATATTGGTAGGCGGGCCATGGCGCAATACCAGCGAGGCTTTCACCGGGTCGCCCACTTTGCCTTTAAATTCAAATACGCCCTGCTGCAACGCGGCAGAATCCCTCACGGTAGTGCCATTGGCCCGGTAAGTGAGAAACAGTTTAGCAGGAGCATCCAATGTCCCTATTTTCCCTTTCAGCACGTAGGTGCCGTCCTGGGCCAGCAGTGCGGCAGGGAATAAAGCCAGCATTGATACTAAGATGTGTTTCATGTGGTTTTTAATTTTATGATTTAAAATGGTCTTCCATCCAACGGTATATTCCATTGCGGGTTAAACTTCAATATCACGTTGGAGATGGTTAAAATAAAATCTTTCGAATCCACGGTTCCTTCGTGTGTTTCCGTGCCTATCTTATGTTGTATTTTGGGCTTGCACCAGGGCTTGCCGGTTTCGAGACAAAGTCTTTTCAGGTCCAGGAAACGTTTGAATGAACCCAGGGGCAGCTCTCTTCTTCTTTCATCCAGCACCTGCTGGATCACTTCATCTTTGGAACCTACCGGAAGCGTGGGCGTACCGGTTTTGTAGCGGTAGCGGCGCAGGGTATTAAGGTCGTCGATGGCAGCGGCCAGCTGATTGGTGCGGGCATATCCTTCTGCACGCATCAGCAGCAGTTCCGGGTAACTGAAGCCGGCAGTCATGTTGGTTTTGGAACCGCGATAATACTGGATACGGTTACCATCGTCATACACCACATTATTGTAGGTAGTTTTATAACCTGGCGCTGTTAAAAAGAAATATTTAAACCGCAAGTCATTGGCCTGGTCATACAACGCAATCACTTCATCGGAAGGATAGCTGGAAGAAGACCTGCCGGCGCCGGCATCGAGGTTGCGGTACAGCAGGTTTTCGCGGCTATTGGCAGCGCTCAGGAAGTTATCCGGTCCTTTAATGGTGCTGTTGATAAGGTTGGTTGGGTCCGTCCACGAAAAGCTGTTGTAATCATAGATCAGTTTATCGGTGCCGCCTTTGCTGGCTGCCGTCCACGCGAGATTGGCATAATACACCACGCTGTCGTACTTCTGTGTAAACAGGTGATAGTACGCCAGCAATGCATGCGCCGCCGTTTTATTCGGACGGGAAGGCCAGTTGGTTACTTCCGGCATGTCCGGCAAAGCGGTGAGCACATCGTTCTGTACCTGTGCAAAGGCTTGTTCCTGTGTGGACAGATCCGGTAACGGCGCGCCCATATCAGCGCTGGTTACATAAGGAATGGTTTTGGTATCGTTGGGAGCACCGGGCTTATATACAGGTCCGTATACCAGGGTGGTAATAAAGTACGACCATGCTCTGTTTACCAACGCCTGCGCCACTACCGTTTTGGCATATTGCTGGTTTTCTGTACTGAGATTGGGAATAGCCCGTACGCCATCAATCACGTTGTTAAAATAAGCCATAGAGCGATAAGTGCCCCAGTCCCAGAAATAATCCGATGTAGACGGATTTTTATAAGGCTGCCTGAAAACATACGCCCAGTAACGGTCGATGTTAGGATGGTTATTGGCCTTGTAATTAATGTTACCAATCCCATCGGAAAGCGACAGGTTATCTGTTAAGTAACCGAGGTTACAACCAGTGTTATTGTCAATAAACACCCATTGTGCAATGTTGCTGTTATCCAGCAGGTGATCAAAGTCTGCCACCTCTGAAGGGATCAGTTTTCCTTTTGGTTTTACATCCAGGAATTTTGTGCAGGAACTGATACTTCCTGCCATGATAATAACCAGTATGAGTATACGCTGTTTCATGATCGCCGTAATTAATTGTTAAAGACTGAATGATAACCCTACATAAAATTCCGGCCGTAGCGACAGGGAAGAAAATCCTTGTTCCGTAAATGCCCCGGTGCCGCCGGACAGGTTTAGTTCCGATGTTTCAGGATCGCGGTGATCGCTGTTGGCGGTGATCATGAACAGGTTCCTTGTCTGGAAATAAATCCGGGTACTGGTGAAGCCGATACGTTTCAGCAGCTGCGGATTCAGATCGTAGGTTAATGTTACATCCCGGAGTTTCATGTAGCTGGCGCTTTCTATCAGAATATCTGAATAAGGGAAATAGAACATGTCCATATTCCAGCTGCTGAGTTTCGGATAAATGGTTTTGGCTTCATCACCCGGTTGCTTCCATCTTTCCGATACATGTTTATTCAGGATATTAGATCCGCTAAAGGCATCTCTCCTTAATACATTTCCCAGTTTTGCAATAAACATAAAAGACAAATCGAAACGCTGTACGCGGAAGGAGTTGGTTAAGCTGATCGCATATTTCGGACGCAGGGTACCGCTGTAAATCAGGTCGCCTACTGCCACATTACCACCGCCGCTTTTTTCTCCCTTGGCCGTGTAAAACTGCGACACGCCGTTGTTATCCAGGCCGGCATACTTGTAGCTGTACAAGGCATCCAGCGGATCGCCGGCTTTTTTGATAGCGCCGCTGGTGATGGTAGAAGGATACTGGTAGGTAACATTGTAGGTAACTACCGTGTTCTTGTTGTAGCTGAAATTGAGGAAGGTATTCCAAACGAAATCGCGTTTACGCAATACATCCGCATTCAGGGAGATTTCATAGCCTGTATTTCTTACTTCCCCGATATTCTTTACCAGGGAACTAAAGCCACGGGTAGGATCAATGGCGTCAGATGCCAGCAGGTCGCTGCTGTTACGCAGGTAGTAATCTGCGGTTACATTGATCCGCCTGTTCAGCAGGGAGATATCCACACCAAAGTTGGTGCTTTTTGTTTTTTCCCAACGGAGCGAGTTATTTGGTGGTGAAGAGATACTGTAAGATACATCTCCGGTATAATTGGAATAACTGCCTGGGGTAATGATCAGGAAAGGCCCTGAGTTCAGGGAAATATTTCCGTTGATACCATAAGATGCCCGCAGATCCAGGCGATCGATCAATGGTACCTGGAAGAATTTTTCCTCTGCCAGTTTATAGGTGCCGCCGGCCGACCACAACGGTTTGTAGCGGTAACGCGGGTCGGTGCCAAAGAAATTGGTTTGATCCAGCCGGATACTTCCACTGAGAATAAAGCGGTTATTATACTCATAGGAACCGTTGGCATACCAGGAAACAAAACGGTTATCCTGGAAAGCATAACTGCCTATGCTGGCAGAAGGTCTGCTGGTGCCCAGCATATCAGCATTATAGGAACCGGCATTATAATCGGCATAGTTAAAAGTAGAAAACGTACCTGCCTGATCGTTATATCCAAAGCGGGTTGGCAGGGCATTGTTATCCGCTGTGTTCCGGCTTATTTCATTACCGGCAATAGCGCTTACACGGTGTTTGGTGGCAATTACCCGGTTGAAGTTCAGCTGTGTGCGGAACATGTAACTCTGGTTGAAGTTGCGGGCTTCATTCACCACTGCACCATCGGGAATATAATGTTTGGAACCATTGGAGATGGAGGTATTATCATCGTACCAGAGCCGCACCCGGTAAGACATTTTATCGTACAGTGAGCGGGTTTGTGCATCGCCGCGGCTCCAGGTACCTCCTGCTTCTACGTTTAACCCGTCGAAGATTTTTACATTCACGCTGCCACCCAACCGGATCTGTAACGCCTTTGTGTTATAGGTTTCCAGTCCCAGGTCATCCAGCGGATTGTAGTACAGTGGTTTCAACCCGGTTAAGGCTGCATACCGGTCTTCCTTCTTCTGGTTTTTAGAAGGCACATTCAGTGTTTCCCCTGTGGCCGGGTCTACCAGCAGGTTGTACGGCTGTACCAAAGATGTGTTGGTAAACGCCAGCATATCCTGCCAGCCACGTACCGGCGAAGCGGAGGTGGCGTAGTTCACATTGGAGAACAGGCGGATGTTCACACCTTTACGCGGCTGCCAGTCGTTTTTCACATCAAAGATGAGGCGGTTGTCTGAATTCCGGACCGTGTTATTCTGATTGGATATATATCTTACCGCGGCGTTGAGCATACTTTTTTCGCTGCCGCCGGATAAGGAAATATTGTGTTGCTGCGTGAACTGGTTCCTGAAATAATATTTCTCCATCTGCGCCAGTCCGTCGTTTTTCTTCAGCACATCCAGCTCGGCGTTCACATCTTTTTCGTTCATCCATCCCTGTGATTTGGCGATCATCAGGTAGTTGACACGGGAAGTGCTGCCATAGTTATTATAGGTAGTAAGATAGCTGTTAGGGTCCTGGTTATAGAGTTCTATTTCCGCATCGACGTAATCGGCGGACGAGGCCCTGTTGAGGTTCGACAGATCCGGTTTCAGCGTGATGCCGGTAGATCCTTTGTACTCCACCTGCAACGCGCCTTTTCTGCCGGAGCGGGTAGCAATTACGATCACGCCGTTGGAAGAACGGGCGCCGTAAATGGAAGCGGCTACCGCATCCTTTAACACGGTAATCGATTCTATATTATCGATATTGAGAGATTCCAGTCCTGCGCTGGAAGGGTACCCATCAATTACCAGCAGCGGTGCGCTGGCAGCAGTGCCCAGCAGGGTAGACACGCCACGGATTTCCAGGTTGCCTTCTTTGGTGAGTACCACGCCGGTAGCTTGTCCTTCGAGGGCCGATTTTACATCCGGCTTCAGTTTAGCACGGAGGCGATAGGGATCGATCACGGAAAACGAGCCAGTGGCCCTTTCACGGGAAATGGTCTGGTAGCCGGTGTTCACCACATCGATGCCGGTGAGTTTATTATTGGATGGCTTCAGCTGTATGCTGATGACACCACTTTTACCCACTACGAGTTCCTGTTTTTCATAGCCAACATAAGAGAACGACAGCACGGCATTTTCATCTCTCACCACAACGGTATATTCTCCGTTGTTATTGGTTTGTGTGCCTTTGGCTGTGCCTTTCACCACTACAGAAACGCCGGGCAGCGGAACACCGTTTTCATCGGTAATGCGGCCAGTGATCACTATCTGCGCCGGAGCAGCAGGCAGTTCCGGTGTGCGCGGCAGGATGCGGGTAACCGTAATGGTTTTGTCTTCGATGGCATACTCCAGGTTCTGCCCCATCAGCGAGGCATGCAGTAACTCCTGGATAGTAGCGTTTTTCATGTCCAGCGTAACGGGGCGGGAACTTTGCAGTGCATCGTAGTTATAAAAAACGATGTACCCCGTTTGCCGGTTGATAGTGTTAAAGACCGTTGATAACGGTGTGTTTCTGACAGACAGTGTTACGCGTTGTGCAGTGCTTTTTGCGCTGACCTGCAGCATGCCTGCCATTAGTAATAAAGCAGATAACCTCATGATCCTCCAAATTTTGGTTGGCAGATTATTTTTTTTCATTGTACCGGCAAATACCGGTGTGTAAGATCTGCATTGGTGGTGATGCTTTCCGGAAGTGTTGATGTGGTGATGATCAGGCCTGCGGACAAGGGAATACGATCCCTCTTCTCTGTTTTGGAACAAAGCAGTTAAAATCATACATTTGATTTCGGTGATAAAAATGAGTTTACACGAGTAATTTATTGCCTGTAACCAGTGATGTTTGCCCATCACTGGTTTTTTAATGGCGCTGGTTTTAGTTGATCCTGATTACTTCTAATACAATAGCTGGTCAGATTTAAGTGTTAAAAAATATGGCTTGTTTACGATCGTAATACGGTTATTTTTCTTCCTTCTATTTTAAACAGTACTCCATTCTTTTCCAGGATTTTCAGGATACCCGACAGCGGGAGGCTGCGCTGCATACCGCCGCCAAAGCGCATTTGGGGCGGCGTGCCCTCATACACTACTTCTATATCATACCAGCGTTCCAGCTGCCGCATCACGGTGGTAATGTCGGCGCGGTCGAAGATAAAAAAGCCGTTCTTCCAGGCTACGGCTTCCTGCACATCAGCGCCTGTTACCGTGATGTTGTTATTGTTGCTGATGCGTGCCTGTTGTCCGGGCAGCAGTTTCTTTATAGTACCGTTACGGCCTACGTTCACGGCGCCTTCCAGCAGGGTTACCGCCAGGGCGTTTTCATTGGTGTAAGCCATGATATTGAAATGAGTGCCCAGCACCGTAATGTCGGCGCCATTGGCCTTTACCAGGAAAGGTTTTCCGGATAGTGGCGCTACTTCAAAATACCCTTCGCCGGTGAGTTCCACCATTCTGTTGTTACCTGTAAAGGCAGTGGGGAAATGCAGGGAGCTGGCCGCATTGAGCCATACCCGTGTGCCATCCGGCAGGGTAAGCTGGTATTGTCCGCCGCGGGGCGTGCTTAATGTATTGTAAGTAACCGGGGCGGTGGCGCCGGTGGCATGGTACAGCACCTGTCCGTTTTGCAGTTTGATGATGCTGGTGCTGCCTTGTTTGCCGAGTGTATCATTTTTGGCTTCGTCGAGCACAATGCGGGAGCCATCTGCCAGGGTAAGCATGGCTTTATTGCCGCCGGGGGCGATATCGTTTTTATAACGCTGTGCGAGTGCAGGAGTGGTTTTTACGGATGCTACCGGCCGGAACAGGAAATATAAACCGGTGGCGAACAGCAGGCCGGCCACAACGGCGGCAGCCCACCAGAAGCGGTACACCGTTTTCACGGGTTGTGCGGTTTCCACAAAAGGAGTGGTAAGATCGGCGCCGGTAATACTTTGCAGTAAAGCGGTGCGGGCGGCTGTATCCGGCGTTGCTGTATCAGCAGGGGCCTGCCACATCAGATCCGTGAGCGCGGCCATGAGTATTTCCATATTGCCGTCATCTTCCAGCAATGTGTACAACTCTTCCTGCTCTGCGGCGGTTTCGTTCCCGGAAAGCCGCTGCTGCAATAAATATATAACCCTTTGCTCCTGCATGCGTAAAAAGAAAACCGGGATTTAAACGGCTCCCCGGTATTAAGAATAGGCTGACGACATAAAGGACCTATCTGTTTAAAAATATTTTTTATTTACAGATAAAGATCAGGTAAACAAGCGGGATGGCATGCCCGTTGCGGCGCAGGTGTTCCCTTATGGCTTTCAGGGAAAATACCAGTGCATTTTTTACGGAGCTGGGCGACAAATCCAGCTCAGTGGCTATTTCCGGGATCTTCATGCCCCGGTTGCGGCTCATCTGGTAAATGCGCCGCCGTTGCGGCGACAGTAACATCACGGCTTCCTCTATAATAGTATGCAATTCTTTTAAGGTAAGCCGCCTGGTAGCGGTGTCGGTTTCGTCGGCGGTTGCCGCTACTGTTCCGCGCAACCGGTATTCAGTAGCTTCTTTCTTCAGGTAAGTGTAGCATTCGTTGGCGGCTACTTTATAAAGCCAGGCTTTCGGATGATCGATGTCCGCAAGCTTGTCGCGGCTAAGCCATACCCGCAGGAAAGTAGCCTGGATCACTTCTTTGGCGTTTTCGGGCGACTTCACCATTTTCCGGATAAATGGCTCCAGCGTTGTCAGGGAAGTATTGAAGAGGATACCAAACGCCGCTTCATCGCCCTCAGAAATGCGCTGAAACAGTGATTTGTCAATATAGATATTATCGTGCATTATCGTTGCAGAATACGCTGATGGTTGATAAGGTTGGTGGTATCGCCACTAAAGTAATGAAAATTGGGCGGATACACATGCCCCCTATCTATCTGCCGGTCCGGATGGATCAGGTTTCATCCAGGAAACCGGCCGTCGGCTGCTCCGTTATTAACTTATCTGGCGGGAGTATCGTTCCAGCTTTTCCTTTTCTGTTTTGGTTAAGCTGTTGATCCCTTTGTGATGAATTTTGTCGAGAATAGCATCCAGTTCTTTCTGGCGGTTGGCTTTTTCCACATTATATACATCATCGATATCCGCCAGCACATGGTGTTGATTATAATAGTAGTTATCAACCAGGATAATATGAGGTTTGTGGATAATTACATACATGAAGAATACACAGGGCACCGTAAGCGCAATAATAACTGCGATATGCTGCATAATCACTGCCGGTTCTATCATCAGCCCGATGAGCATACCCGCCATAGCGCCTCCCAGGTGGGCGTCGTGGCCTATATTATCGCGGCGCGACTTAATGCCGTAAATAGAATACAATATATACACAATGCCATACCCCCATCCCGGCACGGGAAACAGTCCGAAGAAGCTCACCATCATACCCGGATACAGGACGATGGAAGCGAAAATGATTCCACAGATCGCCCCGGATGCGCCTACCGCACTATAGTCGCTTTCACGCCGATGAATATACAGGGAAAGCAGGTTCCCCCCGATAAGGCTTCCCAGGTAAATACAAACGTAAGCTGCAGGCCCCATATCCGCTTCCAGCATCCCGCTGAAAAGCAGGAGGGAGATCATGTTAAAGATCAGGTGTTTCCAGCTGACGTGCAGGAATCCGCTGGTGATTAAACGCCGGTATTCCCTGTATAGCCGGATCCTCTCCACTTCAAATTCATACTTATTGAAAAAGGCGCGGCTTTTAAATCCTTTCCAGGAAATAACCACATTAGTAAGAATAATTGCCAGGGTGATGATACCGGTATAACTCATTTTATTTACGGGTCGTTTACAAACACCTCTGCAATATGTGAAATACTTTAAATATATCAAAATCCGGGTGATAGTTCTTTCCCGGTGATATAACCGTTCCCGTTAGATGCTTACGTCCAAAATATCCTACAGTAGCGGGTAACAGCGATCTGCATTTCTCCCGCAGGGAAATAAATTTCTGATTTTCTTCAAAAAAATTTGGTTGTTTGAAAATAATGTTGCTACATTTGCACTCCCCAAAGGGGGATATAGATCGGCTGAAAGGCCCGTCTGTATTAAGGATCGGTAGTTCAGTTGGTTAGAATGCCGCCCTGTCACGGCGGAGGTCGCGGGTTCGAGTCCCGTCCGGTCCGCAAGAAAGGACAAATTATCGAAAGATAGTTTGTCCTTTTTTCTTTGGTGGATGTTTGCCTTCAAATAAAGATCCCATGTTTGACGGGGCGGGGTCCCCGCAGCTGATTTGAATTATAGAATATTACTTAATTGTTTTCATCACCATATTGTTGGCCAGGAAAGTTTGCTAAACTGATCGGCTTGCGGCCACTGATCAGTTCAAATGTATCTGATGTTTTATCAAGTTCACCTTCAACTATTGCCTTAGCAGATAATGAACTCAGTTCGATTAAAGTTGGAGGAAAGCCGTAATCTTTTAGTGTTTTTTCAATTCGGCCTCCGATGGAGAAACGTAACTGATCTTAATGCCGCTTGCCTCAGAAATGAGCTGAGCCACTTCTTCAAAATCATAAGCCTGCTCACCACTAACCGTAATTTTTTTGCTTATTCAAAATGTTTGCTCAGAGCGCATGGGGGATATTATAGATAGTATGCCATTGAAACGATGTTAGATTTCAGGTTGTTTATCATTTACTATCCGGAGGGGACTTCGTCAATAGGTGTTCATTGCTCCAATCAGCAATCCTCTCAAACACGGATATAAGACTTTTGCTTTTATCAGTAAGAGAATACTCAACGCGGGGTGGGTTTTCCTGGTACTGTTTGCGTATGACCAATCCGTCTCTTTCCAATTCCTTCAATTGTTCAGTAAGTATTTTTCTTGAAATGGTCGGAATACGAATTGCGATTTCACCAAACCGTCTCGTACCAGAAAGAAGATTATACAAAATTACCGGTTTCCATTTTCCACCGATTATCTCCATTGCCGTCGTTATTGGGCAATTATTAAAGTCATTACAACTGCGTTCTTTAGTTACCATATCGTTACCACTATTTTGCCTGTTACCTTCTTGTAACAGGTTAACATCTGAAACTATTATAGTTCCTTTAGGTAACAAATGTATTTTTTAAAAGTAAAAATTCAAAAAGATGATTTTAATAACAGGAGCAACGGGACATTTCGGAAAATTAACCATTGATTTTTTGTTGAAGAAAGGAATTGAAACCAGTCAGATAGCTGTACTAGTGCGTAATACAGAAAAAGCGACAGATCTAAATGAGAAAGGCATAAACATCCGTGTGGGAGATTATAATGATTACTCATCTTTGGTGAGAGCCTTCAGAGGTATCGATAAGTTACTATTTGTTTCTGGAACTGACATACCCAATCGCACTTCCCAACATGAACAGGTTCTAAAAGCAGCGATGGATGCAGGTGTTAAACATATCATTTACACTAGCGGCGAGTTTAGGATAGAAGGTCAGGATTCTCCACTATGGAACTTCGTTGAAGCGCACATTAAAACTGAAAAGTGGTTAAAAGAAAGCGGATTAACCTATACCATTCTGAAAAACGGTTTGTATATGGAGTATATACCCTACTTTATTGGTAATGTGCTGGAAACTGGAATAATTTATCTGCCCGCAGGCAACGGGAAAATAAGTGTGGCCTTACGTTCAGAAATGGCGGAGGCAACCGCAACCATTCTTGCTATGGAAGGACATGAAAATAAGTCCTATCATTTTGTGAATACGGAAGCCTACGGATATGAAGATATAGCAAGATATATTTCTGAGTTCACAGGAAAGACCATTAATTATATCTCCCCGACGGAAGAAGAATTCAGGAAAACATTGCAGCAACAAGGCGTAAGCATTCCTGAAGAATACATTAGCATTATTTTGGCACAAGCGCAGGGCGATGCAGAGATGGTAAGTGATGATATGGAAAAACTTATCGGCAGAAAACTAACTCCGATAACAACGTTTTTGCAGGAAGCATATCAGCATGGCTAAACTACAACACCTCCCAAATCCACCCAATCCTGCATAATTTGTTCGAGGTTACCATACCTGGGGCCGCAAGCTTTAAAGCCCTCAAGTCGAAAGATTTGAAGGCTTTTTTCTTCTGAAGAATTTGAGAAACCCTCATCCGATCTTACGCTCTATATTCATGCTCTTATAATTCTGGCACGTCGCTTTTGAAGTTTAGCCAATCTTAGGATCATTCTTAATAACATTCTCCCAAAAGCTGTGATTAGCATCACCTCATTGGTTCATGGCATCAATAATCGGCATCAACGACTTCTTCACCCCGGCTTTGAAAAACAAGCTTTCAGCTTTTCCCAATTCCTATTTTCATTTACTGTGCAACTGGCCAGCTATCAGTCCGGAAAGGACCAACAGGTAAACCTTCAGAAGAAAAAACATTACCGATAGCAGCATTGGAGAAAGCGTATCTCACCGATACTGGCTTCTCTACTTTTTTACTCCAAACGATCAGTGCATCTTTCTCTACCTTTGCGGATGCTTCATAGAAAATATGGTCCGCTCCTGCTATATACAGGGCAACCGGTGCTTTGCCATTGATCCGGAGAGAAGTGGGAACGTTGGTGAAACGAAGTACTGCTTTGTTTTTGCTGATGCCCATTTCTTTGAATACAGGGCTTTTCCAGGTAAACCCTGTTTTGCCATAGTTCTCCCCCAGGGCCCAGGCGGCCAGCCTGTTACCAACTGATCTCTTATCCTGCGGGTGAATATCTTTCACATTTTCTGTAACGTCAGATACTACAACCATACCGGTTCCGGGAAGGACGCTGCTGCGTGCCTGTGCCTCCCGAAGGAGTGCAGCCTGATACTCCTTTTCGTAGGTAAATGGTGCAATCTGAACATAGTAAAAGGGCAGCGGCTTATGCCACGCCTCACGCCATGCCTGTATCATACCGGTGAACAATGGCATGTAGGTATCGGCGGTGTTCACATTGGCTTCTCCCTGGTACCAGATAACTCCCTTTATGTTAAAATTGATAAGAGGAGCTATCATCGCATTGTAAGCATAACCTGGTTTATGTGGCCACCATGCGGCCGGGGCCAGCTTGGCAGCGGCTGCAGAAAGTTGTTGCTGATCGGCTACAAGATGCTCCGGTGCCCATACTTCTGCTGGTGTTCCTCCCCAGCTGGCATTGATCAGGCCAACAGGTACTCCCAACGATTTCTGAAGTCGTACCCCGAAAAAGTATCCTACTGCACTGAAAGGCTTCAGGCTATTGCTGTCGCATACTTCCCAGCCTCCCGGACAATCGTCCTGTGGATATGGCGCGGTAGTTTTGGGTATGTTAAAGAACCTGATGTTATTGTTACTGCAAACAGGCAATTCGGCAGCTATCTGCCGGATACCGTTATAGTAACTGTATTCCATGTTGGATTGCCCTGAACATAGCCATACCTCGCCGATCAGGACATTTTTCAGTACAATCTCATTGGATCCTTTCAGTCTTATTTCATAAGGTCCTCCTGCTGCCGGAGTATGTACTTTTAAAGCCCACTTCGCATCTCCGCTGGTGGTAACAGTCGCCGTTTTGTTATCCCAGCCCGTAAATACCGTAATCTTTTCTGAAGGGCTTGCCCATCCCCAGATGGTTATACTGTCGTTTTGCTGCAGCACCATATTGCTGCCAACGAGTGCCGGTAACCTGATGGCGGCATGAAGTACCGCAGGCAACAGCAACACAATGGCGTAAAGAAGGAGTTTTTTCATAATCGCGCTTAATACTTTTGGGGGTTAAATATAACACCCATACCTGATAATTGAAAATTGCGCTGCAGAAGTTGTTTCAATTTCATTCAGAAAATTAAAAATCTTCTCAAATTCCCAGGACGCACCCCGTCCTGCTCCGAGTATTGAACGATACTTTTTAACAAAATTGGAGGATCGTTTTTAAAAAACGATCCTCCAATAAACCAGAGGGGCCAATAAAAATCCCACGCGTAAAAACTATTTCCGTATCAGCTTCCACAGTGATTCAACAGGCACCGTATTCTTCAGCACCATTTGTACACCTGCATTTATATCACTATGCAAAAACATACGTGTGTTGGCTACCGTGCCAACCACATTACCGTAAATATCCATTACAGGTCCGCCGCTGGAACCAGTGGCGTAGTCAGCTGATACAGATATCATCTCGCGGAAGAACTTATGGTCGCCCTCACCAACTTCTTCCAAATACCTATTATTCACATTCCCCTGGGAAAAGAAATAATGTATTCCTTTGGGATGACCAAGTATATAGATCTTGTCGCCAACTTCAACTGAATCAGCCAGCGAAAGAGCGGGTAAGACGTCACCATGGGTATCCAATTGAAGGACGGCAAGATCATTCTTTTTAGACGATGCAAGAACGGCCTTTACTGCATAGGTACGTCCATCAGCCATACGAGCTACAAACCCTTTTGGTTTATTGCCGTCTTTCATAAAGGCATAGGAAGCCGCAACATGGTAATTGGTAACCATGATTCCTTTGCGATCAATGATATATCCCGTTGATTCGCTCAGATGCACGTTTTCACACCTGGGACACAGATAGGCCACCCCGGTAATAACGGTTGCGTTTTTTGCCTTTTCATACAGGGTATGGGCTGACAGCTCTTTTGAAACCGGCTTCACCAGGTCCGCCGTTACCCCACTCCGTTCTGCAATAAGTGCCTTTTGTACGTCTTCTGCACTAATGCCCCCTTCTTTTGCAGATAAAGAATCGAAAGATTTCAGGAAGCCGGCAGCTATCTTTGCATCGTCCGTAAACGTCTGTCCGACCGCTATACCAGCTATAAATAAAATATTCACTGCCAATAAAACGGTCCATTTGATTGCATATCCTTTCGAAAAAAAACTCATTTGACTTCTTTTTAAAGTTCCGGGTACCTCAATGCTTCCCCTTATTTACTGATGCTCTCTAACTGGGACTTATAATGCTTTGCCTGCCTTTCAGCATTCCTGCTTCCCATCTGAAAATACTCCCTGATAGCAGTTTTCTGGGCATCTGTAGCCTTAGATACTTTACCCGCCAGGATACCATCCAGTATACCTTTAAAGACATCATTATCAGGTAAATACACTATATACCGCTTATAGTAATCAATCATCCCATCCAGGTCCTTGTTAACAACATACAACGCAACCCTGCAGAGGTGGGCCTCCTGCTTCATCGGATCCAGCTTCAGCAATGCAATGGTATATGCTATATCCTCCACCTGCCGGGGCGTGTAAAACACATTGTACCTGGCGCCATTTTCATTTGCGATCAGATACATATGCTTACGGACTTTGTCAAAGATCATCCTGTTGGCAACCTCCGTACCCAATGCCTTGTCAATGTTGCTTTTATCTAACATCAGCTTTCTGAAGAAAGGACTGCCAAATTCCACTGCTCCCAGCGTCAATTCTAAATAGTCAACACTGAATCGCTCATAATCCATCGCATTGTCAAAAACCTCACTCAGCACAACAGACGGATCTTTTGCATTTTCGTATAGTGCCTTTGCATAAGGCAATCCTGTACGAAAATTCTTATCCTTCTCGTAAGCTGCCTTCAACTTTGCCATTGAATTATCAGGGTTTAAAGCCACCTTCACCTTTTCAATAAACTCCTCTGCACCCGCTTTTCCTACTACCCTGTTAATTTCCTCCCCTTTTGCATCGAGGATCAGAAATGTCGGGAACATTTTGACATCATATTTCTTAGCGATATCAATGCCTTCTCCTTTTTCCATATCGAATTTGACAGGAATAAACTTAGGATTGAAGAAGTCTCCTGATACTTTTTTAGGGAATTCTTGTTTGGCCATTTCAATACAAGGTCCACACCAGCTGGTATAGCAATCAACAAAGATCAGTTTTGGCGTTGCCGGATCAGCAGCTTTCGACATGGCCTGTTGAAGCGTCAGCTCCTGGAATATTATTCCCTGTGCAATAGTATGCTGTTTACCCAAAACGCCTATTGTTAACAGAATGGAAATGAAAAAAAATTTCATATGCTGTTAAGTATTAAATTTTTGACTCGATTAGCTCTTTTAATTTCGGATCAGAGGGCCTGATGGCATCATAACTCACCATTTTACCGTTTTTGTCAAACAGGATGAACCGTGGCACTTCTGTTATTTCGTAATCCTGGATCAAACTTCCCTCATTGTTAGAGTATAAATGGATGCCTGATAAGTTCTTTGTCTCTACCATATTCTTCCATTTATCCTTCTCGGTGTCTATTGAAATACTGAGGAAAACAACCTCTTTCCCTTCGAATGATTTCTCGAGTGCTTCCAGCGCCGGCTGTTCTGCAAGACAAGGCTTACACCAGGTAGCCCAAACATCAACCAATACTACCTTGCCCCGGAAATCTTTGAGATGATGTACTTTACCATTTCTATCAGGATATGCAAAATCAATTGACTCGCCGCCGGGTTCCTTCAAAATGGCTCTTTTCTCAAAAACTTTCATCCTGCTCTTCTGCTGATCTGTGACCATATATTGTTTGTTCTTACTTACAAAAGCAGCCATTTTCTGATATTCCTTGCGAGCTAATACTGTGAGCACATAGTCGGCTCTCATCTTTGGGTTAGTGATCTCAGGAACAATGACGTTCTCCAGGTATCCATTCTCTAAATTATAAACGAAGTGTTTTACAAATGCTGAATTCTGGATATAACTATAACCAAAAGGGAGTGTCCATATCTGCTGATCTGAATAATTCTCGGTCTTAAACATGTTGGAAATAAAAGCCGGGTATTGATCATGCCGGGCATATCCCAACCCTTGTAAAAACGGACCTAAGGCATCGTATCTGAAACTGTATGGCAGCATCAATTTTAGATAGTGGTCAAATTTTGTGTTGCCTGTTTTGATATTGTTCACAAATGCTTCTGCCGGTTTTACCAGGGAATCAAGTGTAGGGGCATAATCGTTCGCTGCCCGTTTCCAGCCGTCTTTGGCATAGTTAAAATTTCTAAGTGGCGCTACTATTTTATTCCAATCAGCAAACACCTTATTCTCCGCATTTACTTTGCCGGAGTAGGTGATCTTCCCTAAGCCTGCATCGATCGTCAGTGAATCGCCTTTCCGCATATATACCGGATATACTTCATCAGCGAATCCGATATAGCGGATCACATTCAGATCACTGTCTGCCAGCTGCGCCTGAAAGGAATGGTCTTGCCTGGCTACCGGGATCATAGACACAGGTACCATACCACCATCAGCTGCCTTGAAAAGGTACATCTGGCTGGTACCCATTGTAATGGTATTTTCTTTCACAAACTTACCTTTGATCACGGCATGCTGCGCCCAGGCCGCCGCTGAAATACCCAGCAGCAGGATAGATAAAACTGTCTTTTTCATATTTGATTTTAATTATTATTTATAGTATGTTTTTGCCGGGATCTGCTTCCTTACCGGCTACTTAAGAGGCACCCCCATATCAGTAAGTATCTGTTTGATATAACTGTATTTAATCATGATATTATCCTGGTTTCCATAAAGCTGTTTAAACTGCGCCTCTGAATTGCCCAGCGCGGCCTCCAGGTACATACACACATCCATCCATGTTGAAATCGGCGTGTAATACGTATTTCTTGGATCGGTACCCAGGAATCCAATGGCCTGTGGTGTAGCCGCCACCCCTGGTGGCAGACCTGTTACCAGGCTGGCAAGCTGGAATTGATACACACCATATACATCGCGCGAGGTCACAAATTTTCTGGAGGCATTGTAAAATTTTTCCAGGGTAGCGCTGTATTTATCACTGAGTACTGCATTGGTAAGAAATGCACGCAGGATAGCTCCTTTATAAGCAGCCCTGGTGGCTTCGTTCATACCAGGAATTTGTGGCACAGCGCCTATAACAATTGTATTGAATCCCTTAAAGGCATATTTACCAAATGCATTGCTGTTCAGTGTATCTACAAGCAGGATACTGGGTATATGCACTCCCTTCGGCAGTGCCGGTATGATCTCCGTCCTCAGAAAATCCAATGCAGCAGGCGCATCTGCTTTTGAACAATAAGTAAATGACTGCACTATTGGTGGCGCTCCGGATTGCAGGCCACCCAATGAGTAGCTCATCGACAAAACTTCATAATAAGTATAATCATGTCCAAACACATCCCGCCGCTGCTGGGAACCAATGGTATCGTTGATGTATATAGGTATCCCGGTTTCCTTGTAGAAAAGGTAATTGGCATGAATCGTTGCATCATTTGGATCATCCGCCACCACAAGCCAGTTTTTATCATAGTCAGGAAAAACTGTTTCTTCCTCCTTTCTGCATGATGCCGCCAAAGTCAATAAAGAAAAGGCGATCAGAGATATTTTATTTTTCATGTGCACTGGATTATAGTGGTTGAATCTGACGAACAGGACGAATTGGATTAGTAAGAGCGCCACGATTGAACTCTATGGCATAGTTAGGAATCGGCACCTGCCAGCCAGCCCCGTCCTCCGCAACGGATTTAAGTACATAATTACCCACCAGCGTATACGTGTTAGATGGCGCATCATAACTGTAGACAGGATGTTTGATAACAAAGGAAGATGGTAATGGATATTTTGAATTCACCGCATAACGTCTGAGATCAAACCAGCGATGTCCTTCAAAACACAGTTCACGACGCCGTTCAGCACGGATAAAATTAACAAGCGCCTCATTGGATGAAGGGAGCTGGTCTGTACCGGCATTCCTGAAGCGTTTCATGCGCAGAAGCTGTAATTCAGCCCGTGCCTCGCCGTCCGCCCCCGTCATAGCCAATGCTTCTGCACGATTCAATATTACTTCTGCGTAGCGGAAAGAAAAAATGCAGGATACCTGGTCAGGATCATTATATGTGCTCCAGGCGCGGTATTTGGCCGGTAACCAGGACTTACTTTTAGCAGCCCTGCTGAAGAAAGCAACACGTCTCAGATCCGCCGTATCATAAATACTCACTAAATCATTAGAAGCTTTGAAGGCAGAAACCCGGTTATCATTGCCGCTCCACTGAGAAAGTGAATCGTTCATAAAAACGGCAGGAATAACATATGAGCCCATGGTGAAAATAGACTCACCAGCGCCCCGGTAGGTGAAGCTGTTGCCCGCTACATACTGATTGAGGTCAGTAAGGTTGTAGCCCATTGTTTCAAAATCCTTCACTGTTGCAACAACTTTATCATATTGTTCTGTATACAGGTATACCCGGCTTTGCAAAGCCTTAACAGCCGCAATGCCCACCCTTATCCTGTTGTCTGGATTATACCCTTCCAGGTAGGTGGCCGCTTCATTAAGATCTGCTATGATCTGATTGTAGACCTTCTCATTATTATCACGGGTAAAATATTGGTCGTCTATCTTTTCAGAAACTTTTACAGGTACACCCTGGTCTGTTGTAGCAGTACTTTTCCGGTAGGGAGCTCCATAAATATTTTGCAGCATAAAATAATAATATCCCCTGAGAAAATAAGCTTCGCCGCGTAAATGCTTTAACTGCAGATTTTGGGCTGAACCGTCGGCCATTTTAGCCGCCTGGAAAAGAATTGCATTCAAAGCTCCAATACGTTTGTACAATCTACGCCAGGCAGTTTCTTCCCATGTGGCGTTCAGAATATCAACCGCAGGCAGCTGGCCCCAGTTATGAAAACCGGACAGTTTGTAAAGTGGGGTGGCCTGACTTGTTTCCACGACGTCCGCCACAAATGCTTCACTGTCGTCATCCATTACATGCAGCCATGGAGCAAAAACACTTAATTCTGATGATATATCCGACAGGGTGGACTGGCTGTAGATAGATAGTTGTATATTATTTATAAAAGCTTCGCCGATCATCAGACTCTCGAGATCTGCCGTGGTGGAGGCATACTTTTGATCTGTAGTATATTCCTCCAGGAATTTGCGGCATGATGACAACAACAGTAAGCACGTAAGCAGAACAAATACATTTTTCATGGTGCTTATATTTTAAAATGAAACGTTAATACTACCGGTATAGGTAGGTCTTATCGAAAGGTTGATATTGGGAGAGCCGCCTGACTGTTCCGGGTCCTGACCTTTTAACAGCCTGTTGGTGATGGTGAACAGGTTTGTTCCGGTAATGCTGACATAGGCCGAAGCAAATCCTAACTTCCGCATTATTCTTTCATTGAAGTTGTACCTGAACGAGGCAGACTGAAGTTTCACATAATCAGCGCTTACCAGCCTTACATCCGAGTTGTCATACATGTCGTATACGCTGCCTGCAAAAGAATAAGCACTTGCCGGATAAATATTCCACCAGGGAGTGTTAAGAGCGTTAGTGGCCTGTAAACCGGGAATATTGGTATAGTTCTCGTCACCCGGCCGGCGCCATCTGTCTACAAATTCTTTCCGCAGGTTTTGCTGTGGATAAGTAATAGCAGAAGCATATCCGGACGCTATTTTCAACATCCTGATCTTGTTGCCAAGAGAATAGGTAATATTGCAGGACAGACCAAAATTACGCCAGCCGAAATAGTTGGAGATACCACCTTGTATAAAAGGCTCTCTGCGACCGGACTCACTCATCACGGACAGATATACATCCTCCCTTTTCATCTGGGAGTATTTCTTGTTGTATTCATCTGCCAGTCCTGGTTCTGCACCATAAAAAATGGGAGAACCATCAACAGGGCTCAGACCTTTAAATTTATAGGAGTAAAAAGTATTGATCGGCTTCCCGGACAATTGTACAGTACCATTCAGGAAATCATCATAGGTAATGTTGTCTACCAGCACATTGTTCCTGTTATTGATGGCCCTGTTCAAAACTTTGTTCAATACCTGTCCCAATTGCGGATCTATACGCCATACAAATCCGCGGCGGGAACTACTTAAAGAGGCGTTATCAATAGCCTTTATCGACAATGCTACCTCTATACCTTTATTTTCAAGGGTCCCGCTATTGATAACATACTTTTCTACCCCATTGATCTCAGATACTGTTTTGTTAAGAAATGCATCTTTGGTTCTCTTATAGAAATAGGCAAGCGATCCGCTGAGTTTTCCTTTTAAGATCGAAAATTCCAGGCCGGCATTAAACGATGACGTCTTTTCCCATTTAAGATCCGGGTTAGGGTAGTTTATAATATTGGAAGATGTTTCATTATAGTAGGGATTTGTATTCAGGTTCTGGCGGATCACCATGTTGGCAGACTGGCCAGGCAACATATTCCCCTGCCAGCCCCAGGATCCTTTGAGCGCAAGGTCATTGATCCAGGCTACATCACTAAGTACATCGTTCTTCATGTTCCACCGGCCTGAAACCGCCCAGATAGGCAGAAAGCGGTTGTTGGTCCTGGATCCAAAAAGGTTGGATTGTTCCCCCCTGATATGGACATTCAGCAGATAGCGGTTATCATACGAATAACCCGCTGTACCAAACCAGGCAAAATCATTGGTGAGCTGGCGGTTAAAATAGCCCAAGGCAGGTTTTGTTGACATCCATTGCTGATAATATCCTGTGTAGGTGGTAGGTACAATATCAAAGTACCCACCCATCTCTCTGAAATAACCTCTCCTGGTAATATTGAACCCATCGTATCCATTAGATTTTACTTCCACACCACCAGTAGCTGTTAAAGAGTGCCTACCGGATTTATCCAATGTTGTTATGTAATTTACCTGCAAACGGCCGGTATAATTTTTATTCCGCGTTTCATACTTCTGCAGTTCACCTCCGACCGGGGCCATGTCCCACCTGGTTGTCTGATCAGCGCGCAGCTTAAATATATAATAGGAATCTTTGGTATAGTACAATTCCCTGTTGTTGTTGCTGATGCCAAAGGCGAAAGTGCCTTCCACATCCAATCCCTTTGTTATCCGCCATTTTAACAGGGCCTTGATGTTGGCAGAAATGAGGTCAGTATGATCATTACTGTTATCACGCTCGTTCAGGATATTGTAATTATAATTGAGCAACCCATTGGTTTGCGGGTAATAAAAGAGACTTCCATCCGGGTTATAAGCCGGGATCGTACGGCTGGTATTATAGGCATAGTTCATGATACCCAGATCCGATGGCGTATAATTCCTCACCTGGTAGCTACCATTGAATGCAATCTGGGCCATGAACTTCTTATAGTCAGCGGTGATATTCAGCATGGAAGAGTAACGTTTGTTATTTTCTCCATTGATCACGCCATTTTCGTTGAGATAACCGATCGAGGAATAATACTTGATATCATTTGATCCACCTGAGAGGTTTAGCGTATGATTTTGGGTAAAAGCGTCTCGTGTAATGAGTCCCAGCCAGTCTGTGTTCACATTCGCATAATAATCACTTAAGCGTTTGAACTCATCATAGGGAATCTTGCCTTCGTAGTAATCCTGCAAGGCTCTTTCATATCCTGACCATTGTGTTATATTGTTATAATGCATACCACGTTCCACCATTTCTTTGGATACGTCCATGCGCTCCCTGGAAGTCATCATATACATGCTTCTATCAGCATATCTCGGGCGTCGTGTATACCCGGATGACAAGGAGTAAGATATCATAGGCTTTCCGGGCTTTCCTTTTTTGGTAGTGATCACGATCACACCATTGCCGGCTTTTGCCCCGTATAGCGCAGTTGCAGAAGCATCCTTCAGCACATCGATCTGCTCAATATCGTCAGGATTCAGGCCTGCAATTGCATTACCCAGCAGGTTCACAAAATCGAGGTCATTGATCTGCTGCGGATCTACATTCACAGGATCAGTCAGTACAATACCATCGAGCACCCAGAGAGGTTCACGGTTGCCAAGAATGGTGGATGTTCCGCGTATTCTTAGTTTGGGAGCTGCACCTACCTGGCCGGAGTTCTGCATGAATATCATTCCAGGTACCCTACCCTCCAGCAATTTGTCAATAGTATTCACTCCGGGGGTTCTGATATCGTCCATCCTGATAGTAGTGACAGCACTGGTAAGATGACGTCTGTCTATTTTCAGATAACCTGTATTAACCACTACGTTTACCTCGTTAAGGTCAGCGGTAGTCAGTGCAAGGGTTACTATCCGGGCTCTCTGGGCGCCTATCTCCAAATCTGCATATCCGAGCAGATGTATCTGAAGGATATCATTAGCATACTTGCCCGGAATGATAAATTCACCGTTTTTATTCGTTCTGGTACCGAAGTTGGTATTTTTGACTTTTATGGTAGCTGCCTCCAGTGGTACTCCGGCGTCGTTGGTAACACGGCCGTTAACATCAGATAATAAACCGGCATTCTGATCTGCAACGGTTTGATTTTTCTCCGTAATGATGATCAAACCGTCTCTGACTTCATAGCTCAACGGTTGTTCTGACAAAAGTTTTTGCAACGCGCCGGTAAGCGGCTCTTTTACCAGCTTCAGTGTAACGGGCCTGGTCTTTTTCAGAATGCGGTCATTGTAAGAAAAATCATACTTCGTTTGTTTACTGATTTCTTCTGCCACCTTCACAAAGGGAGCATTCTTCACATTCAACGTAACTGTTTGCGCCCATACAGACGTGAACAGTTGTAAGAACAGAACAGGAAAAAGGATAGAAAAAAATTTGTGCGGAAAGGATAATGTGCTACCATCTTTGTTCTTTGCCGAATGCTTACGGTAAAGTACATACCTTCCTTTGCCTTTGCGAAAAAGGGAAGCGCCCATAAGTGAATAGTTGGTTTTTGGTTGATTATAAATATAAGATTCCCACCAGCTGGCATGTTATCAACATGCAACTCCAAATGACAGCCAATAAATGATTTTGGTAATTTACTAATGCACTACGCTAATATTCCTTTCCTTTACTTCGAATTTTATATCTCCTATTTTTTCAAGTGCGTGCAGCACAGTTGACAATTTTTTATCTCTCCTGATAGATGCGTGAACTTTAATATCTTCCGGAACTCCGGTGTAATCCACCTTCAGGTCATACCATCGTGCTACCTGGCGCAACACTTCAGCCAATGGCGTAGCTTTAAACCGGAAGTCACCATCTTTCCATGCAGTGTACAATGATACATCAACAACTGCTACATCGAAATTTGCTTTATCCAGTATTGCCTGCTCCCCCGGATGCAATTGTACCGACGCGGCTCCTTCTCTGCCGTCTAATTTTACGCTGCCGCTTACAAGTGTGGTCACTGTATTGTTCTCATCTTTATAACAGTTGATATTAAAACCAGTGCCCAATACTGTTACATCCTGGTTGGATGTATGCACGATAAATGGCTGGGAGGCATTATGTGCTACTTCGAAATACGCCTCCCCATTCAGGATTACCCGCCGGTCTTTTCCATTAAATACCGTTGGATATGAAAGCGAAGACGCTGCATTCAGCCAAACCCGTGTGCCATCACTTAAGGTAACACGGTATTGTCCCCCCCTTGGCGTACTTAAGGTGACCCGTTGGATAGATTCTTTTACAGACAGGGTATCACCATCTTTGTAATGAATACTTTCCCTGTCTACCACAATTTCCTGCTTCTCACCATTCAATGGATATACCGTTCCATCTGATGCGATAAGGGTTGCACGATTTGTACCAGGTGGAATATCACGGCTGGCCAACTGCGAGGTGGCATATCGGTTATGTGCAAACTCTTTATAGAAATAAAATCCGGACGACAATACCAGTAGTAAGCCTGCGGCGGCGGCTACCCCCTTCCACCATGATATTTGCTTATATTTTGGCGCATGTGTTATACCTAGTTGTTCCCGGATACCATTCCACGCCTGATCTTTAACTATCCTGACTCTTGTATCCGGTAATGATGACATGCTGTTCTCCCCTAAAAAATGGGATATGAGCAGGGCATCCTGTTCTGCCTGATTTTCTTTACGCTGGAAAAAATCATACAGGTGGGATAATTCCTCATCGGTAATTGTTTCTTCAATATATTTTTTGAAAAGTTCTTCTATATTAATGTTTTCCATCTTAGCAAACAGCCCTGTTAATGCATGATTACAGATAAATACACACGGGAAATAAAAAATAGCACCCCTGGAAAAAATTATTTTTCAAAAAAAACCGGAACCAGTACCGCGAACAAATAAATGTAGTTGGATCTCAATATATTTCTTAGCTGCTTATTAGCCTCTTGTATGTGATGATTGATAGCAGAGGCACTAATATTTAACCGGCTGCTTATTTCTTGATAGCTGAGGCCATCTATCTTATGCATGGTATATACCTCCCGCTGCCTTGGTGTAAGTTTATTTAACGCAGCATACAGTAACTCTTTGGCTTCAGATTGATTAAGGGATTCTTCTATGGGATTATGACTACCATCCGCATTAATTTGCTTGCGCATTAACTGATCATATACACTTCTTCTATATACGTTTTTTGAAAGATTGGCAGCCATTTTAAATACCAAAGCACCAAAACTAAGTTCCGGATTGATACTATGACGGACCTCCCAGATCTTAATAAACAGATCCTGGAGAATATCCTCTGCTAATTCTTCAGACCGCAGCAATTGAAGTAACTTCATAGTCAGGCGGGGGGCATAGATTTCATAAAGGGCTTTAAAAGCAAACTCATTCCCTTCCTGCAACCTGCGTAACAGGTCCTTCTCATCGGTGGTTTGTATGATATCCACTTCCCTTATTATTAATTTCTGCTGAAATTATAAAAAGAAAAAAAGAATAGCCAATATTTCTGAAAAATATATAAAATGATGTCATAACTATCGGGGAAATGCCCTACGATGTCCGGCATTCCACCGGCTTCACATGTAACAGGCGAAACACATGTCACTTTGACACTTAAATATCCGTAATCATAAAAAGCGACTGGCTTTATCTGATTACGATCATGGACTCGCCAGCGGAAAGATTGTTGGATGGTACATGAATACGGGTATGACAGTCAGAGAAATGATTGTTGCAGTCCGGAATATAACTATCAGCATGTAATCCGCATCTGTATCATTTCCACCCCTAATTTGTGACATTTGAGTACCCTGCCCCAAAGATAATCTCTGTAGTTTTATAGTATTCGATTATAGAGAAAGATTCCAGTTATGAAAATATGTCTGTTGCGACTAACCCTTCAGGGCACGCCCTTGTGTATTGACATGTTGTCAGCACCATCGTCATGCACCCAAACAAAGGTTAGCCCTAATCGTTTTACCAATTTTTCTCCGCACAAAGTCAATTTCTCTTTTCCATTCCAAATTGCAGCCTCATTCTAAACCGATGGGATGCTGTGTTTCTGTAGCCATTATGCACTCAATTAATCTGTAAATATGAGTCAACCAAACCACCCGCTTACGAATACTGCTGTTATCAGTACTTTATTACTTTTCATCACTGGCGATGATACTCTTACTCCATCCAGGGTTGGTAAATGGCACTTTAGACGAGGATAAAAAGCGGCAGGTAAAGGGTAACACTATCTTTTCAATTTTGCCTTCTCCGGGCTTAATTTACTTAAACCATTAACCTTTATGAAAACAAAATCACAGACACCTTTTAAACAAACGATTATGCTTCTTTTGGATTTCGGATTTTTTAAATCCATCGGAACATTTTCAAAGGTCAGGCAAAAATCACTTGCCATCCTCCATTTACTTCCCGTTGTTATTATGTTTCATGCCTATGAACTGAAGGCCCAATCCACAGCCAGCTATACCTGGAAGAATGTAGCTATTGGTGGTGGCGGATTTGTTTCCGCTATAATTCCGAGTAAAACTGAGCAAAACCTGGTTTATGCCAGGACAGATGTGGGAGGAGCCTACCGCTGGAATGCATCCACTTCAAGTTGGGTGCCGTTGTTAGATTGGGTGTCGGACGATGAAGTGGGGTATCTCGGTGTCGAGTCTTTGGCGATAGATCCTCAATCGCCCGGCAGGGTCTATATGCTGGTAGGTATCTCTTATTTCAACGGCGGGAAAACAGCTATACTCCGGTCTACCGATTACGGCAATACCTTTGCCGTTACAAACGTTACTACACAATTCAAGGCCCATGGCAATGGTATGGGCCGGCAAACCGGAGAAAAGCTTGTAGTAGACCCTAACAACAGCAATATTCTATATTGTGGTACCCGTTGGAATGGATTATTCAGAAGTACCGACGCTGGTGCTACATGGAGCAGGCTGAACTCACTGGATGTAACCACAACCCCTAATGAAAACGGGATAAGCTTTGTGGTTTTAGACGGAAGCAGTGTTTCAGGAGGAGCTACCCAAAGGATCATTGTCGGAGTTTCACGCAGCGGGAGTACCAACCTGTACAGAAGTGATAATGGCGGACAATCTTTTTCTGCTATTTCCGGCGCTACCACCACTTATATGCCACACCGGGCTGTTTTAGCAAGTAACGGAAACCTGTATCTCACTTATGCCAATGGTGCGGGCCCAAGCGGGCATTGGTCGCTACCGGAACCTATGGATAACGGACAGATCTGGAAGTACAGCATTTCCACCGGCGCATGGACAAACATTACACCTTCCGGTTTCAACAGGGCATTCGGAGGCATCAGCGTTGATCCCAATAATCCCAACAGGATTGTGGCTAGTACCATCAACACCTATATGAACCAAAATGGCGCCTGGGGCGACAGGATGTTACTGAGTACAAACGGTGGTTCAAACTGGGTGGATGTAGTAGACAGGGGATTTACCATGGATCCGGATGGTATCACCTGGGTTAGCGGTCATGCCATCCATTGGGCAGGCTCAATAGAATTCGACCCTTTCAATACTGAAAAGGTTTGGGTCACTTCAGGTAATGGTGTTTTTAGAAATGATAATATCAGCTCCAGCGGCACCTGGCGGTTTGCAGTAAGAGGGCTGGAAGAAACGGTACCGCTTGGCCTGGAAAGTATCCCCAATGGTCCTGTAATGTCTGTTATTGGCGACTACGATGGGTTCAGACACACCACCAATGTTAGCCAATATGCACCCATTCATAATCCGCAAATGGGGACCACCAGCGGATTGGCAGTAGCTGCTCAAAATACAAACAAAATCGTCCGGGTAGGAAACGCTATGTATTATTCCAATGATATGGGGTTAACCTGGACGCAAAATAGTATGAATGGTTCTCACGGACAGGTGGCATTATCAGCTAATGGTAATACTGTGCTGCACTCTCCGAAGGAATCTTCTGCTACATACCGGTCAACTAATAATGGATCCTCCTGGTCTGCGGTAAGTGGTTTGAGTTTTAATGAAGCGCGGCCGGTTGGCGATCCGGTCAATTCCGATAAATTTTATGCCTATAATCCCGGAAATGGAGCGGTAATGGTGAGCACCAACGGTGGATCTTCTTTTTCCCAGGCTGGTTCAGTTGCGGGCGGTGGCTCCAAAGTCATCCGCCTGGCGCCTGGAAGGGAAGGTCATGTTTGGATAGCTTTGAACAATGGAGGACTGGCACGTTCAACTAATTCAGGGCAATCATTTTCCACCATAAGCAGCGTCAGTAATTGTGGAGCCGTTGGTTTTGGGGTGGCTGCAGCCGGGGCAAATTATCCTGCGATTTACATTTGGGGTACCGTCAATAATGTCCGAGGCGTTTATCGCTCCACAGACCAGGGTGCTTCATGGGTTCGTGTAAATGATGATACGCATGAATACGGAGGTCCGGGTAACGGGCAATTCGTACAGGGAGATATGAACATCTTCGGAAGAGTATATATGAGTACAGCAGGCAGAGGTATCGTTTATGGAGATCCATCCACCTGTACACCTACTGCCATTACCCCGTACTTACAGATTAATGGCGGAACCTGGCAGCAAACAGCCAGTGCCTCTTTAACTGCAGGCGGCACCATTCAGTTGGGCCCTCAGCCTACGCAGGGAGGATCATGGAGTTGGAGCGGGCCAAATAATTTTAGTGCTGCTACCCGTGAAGTATTCATTTCAAATATCCAGGCTAACCAGGCAGGGAACTATGTAGCCACCTATACCAATAGCGGCGGATGCCAGAGCACCCAAACCTTCAGCATTACCCTGACTGGCTCCATACTGAGGGAATCCTGGACCGGAATCAGCGGAACTGCTGTCAGTAACCTGACCTCTACTACCAATTATCCAAACAACCCTACAGGCAGAGATCAGATCACCAGCCTGGAAGGCCCCACAAACTCGTCGGATAACTATGGAACCAGGATCCGTGGATACATTCATCCGCCTGCAAGCGGCAGCTATACCTTCTGGGTAGCGGGAGATGACAACGCCGATTTATACCTGAGCTCCGGCGACAACGCAGCCAATAGCTCAAGGATAGCTTATGTGAATGGGTGGACCAATTCCAGAGAATGGAATAAATACAGCACACAGCAATCCACTTCCATTAGCCTGGTTGCCGGTCAGAGATACTACATTGAGGTCCTTCATAAAGAAAGTAGTGGTGGAGATAATATATCTGTAGCCTGGCAGGGACCTGGTATCTCACAACAGGTAATCGCCGGAAACTACCTTTCCCCCTTCATTCCGGGAACAGGCGGTACTTTGGCAGCCAAACTATCATCGAACGTAAGTATTGATGACGATGCCGTTAGCCTATATCCGAATCCTTCCAGTACAGGAAAATTTACGATTCTTCTTCCGGAAATTCCGGAAAATGCGTTCGTAAGAATTTATGATAACCAGGGCAGAATGCTCTATGAAAAGAAAACTCACGGGAATAAAAAGATAGAGATCGATTCACGGCTCAATCCAGGGTTCTACATTATCACGATAGAATCGAAAAGATTTAGTTCCACTAAGAAACTCGTCATCAATTGACAATTTTTTCGCCAATGACCGGGAATGCTTTGCTGGAGCATTCCCGGTTTCTTTCATAACCGGGGGGCCTTCCGGTCCGCAGAAATACGAAGAAACCCGCGCTAGTCGCGGGTTTTATATTTTAAGCTGGGTATTAATCGGGTTCCGGTTAAATTTCTCCCGTTTTTATGTTACCTCATTAAGGCTAAAATCCATTATACTTCGGTAGTAGTGAGTCCAAATTTTTGTTTGAACGTAAAATAAAAATGAGACAAGTTTTCAAATCCTAAGTCGAGATAAAAATCTGCTGGCTTTTCCTTTTTTTGTTTGATGCGATACATCGCTTCGTCCAGTCGTTTTTCTTTCAACCATTGCTTAGGTGTGGTGTTGAATACTTTTGCAAAGTCACGTTTAAAGCCTGAAATGCTTCTTCCTGTCAATTTTGCAAAGGCTTCCACCGAAACGTTGAACATATAATTTTGGCTCATAAATTCTTCCAAATCTATTTTATAAGGGTCGGAAAAATCAAATAAAATGTTTTTCAAATCAGGGTTGCTTTGAAGGATCAGCTCAATGGCTTCCCTGATTTTTAAGTTTGCCAGCTTGGGTGTAGCTTCTTTCGTTTTGTTGATATACGGACTGAGTGAAAGAAAATAAGCATTTAGAAACTCATCAGGTTCAAAAAACAGTTTTTGTTTGTTATTACTGCTTCCCACTGTTATTTTGAACTCCAATGCATACTGACGAAGGGTTTCACTATCCAATGAAATCGAAAGGAATTGATATTTGCCTGACTTTCCGGGATACTTCACAGTACGGATGAGCTGGTTTTTCCTAACCAGGACAATTTTATTTTCGGAAATAATCGTATTGCCGCCCGCATAAAAAGCGTGGGTTTCTCCCGACAACTGGAATCCCAAAAAATGTTCCGGTATAAACTCTTCGTCCCCTCTGCGTTTTTCAAATGCACAGGAATACACCAATTTATCAAATATGATTTCGCTACTTTCTCCCATTAAGCAAATGTCTAAAAAATTAAGCAAACATTTTTGCGCCTGCTTCAGCAATTTCTTTATCCTGCTGGGGTGTTCCTCCTGAAGAACCGACTGCACCAATGATATTTCCGTTTTTATCTTTTATCACAGTACCGCCGGCAATAGTCAAAAGTCCGTCGTTTGAATTAATCATTCCATAGCTGTGAAGTTCTGCGCCTGCAATTATAGCGCCCATCATATCACTGTCAACACCAAACATCACAGCTGTTTTTGCTTTTTTTACGGCGAAATCAATTACACCATAAACACTGTCCAATCGCGCAAAAGACGCCAAATGACCACCTGTGTCTACCACCGCGATACTCACAGGAATATTCAATTCTTTGGCTTTCTCAATCGAAGCATTCAATACTTGTATTGCCTCGCTATAAGTTATACTCATCTTGTTTGAATTGTAATTTTTAGTAGAGTGCTTCAAGTTTCATTTAGCTTTTTGCAGTCCAGGCTTCCGCTTGCAATTGTTTCACATAATCTTCCGTTTCTTTTGGATGTACATTTCTGAAATAAGAGTTATCATCCAATGCCACATTCACAATCGTTTCTGCCATGGATTGGGGGTCTAACTGGTCTTTCAGTGATGCTGCCGCGCCGTCAAACGCTGCTGGCGGTGTAAAGTTTTTCTCCGGATTGTACCAACGGAAAATGGAATCCACACCACGGTCGTTAAATCCTGTACCAAAGACGCCCGGGTTGCAGGTAGCGATTTTGATATTAAATTCTTTCAATTCAGTTCTCAAACCTTCTGCAATGGCTTCCATGGCGTGTTTGGAAGAACAATACGCCGCAACGTAGGGAACCGTCCAAAGACCGCCCATGGACGTAGTGAAAACGATTTTAGCAGCTTTTTTCTGATCTATCCATTTTCTTATAAATCCTTGTGCTAACTGCAATCCACCGAAAACATTCACATCAAACATATAGCGGATTAAATCCAAAGGCTGCTCCGCGATGGGACCGCCTTCCATGATACCGGCATTGCTGATAAGGATATCAATGTTGTATTTGTTTACGATGTATTCAATATCACGGGAATTGGTTACATCTAATTTATCCGCGACTAATTCGATACCCGATTCTTTTGCTTCGCGGATCAAATCACTCATTTGAGGATAAACTTCTGCTGTTGCGATGACTTTGTGTCCTTTTTTCGCCAAATCAAATGCTGCGATTTTCCCAAAACCGCTTGCCGCACCTGTAATCAAAATTGTTTTGCTCATTTTATATTCATTTAAAAGTACAGAGCAAAGTTCTACCAATTACAATTGCTATTTATTGCTGAAAGGTTCAAATATTTGTTGCTAGAAAGACCAGCTGATTAATTTCGAATTTAAATTAGCCCGAATGTACCCCTTTGAGATTTCATGAACGGGAAACGGATCCGCCTCCATTCTGATTAACCACTACCTGTTCCTTCTCCGGCGACCAGGATACTCTGCCTGCTCAATTGGCGTCTTCTCTTCATCACTTTTATGAACCCTTCCGAATTGCCAGTTAAAGGCTACCGACAAGGAGCGGTTATAATACCGCGCAGTGGTTTCACTTTGAAAAGAAGGGGCGGTAGCCATACTTCGCTGTTTTACGTAATGCTGAAAAGGATTGTTGAATGAGAGGGTAATACTTCCCTTCTTTTGCAAGATTTCCTTTTGAATGGCCAGACGGTAGGTATAGTCAGCAGTGTTTTTTCCTTGCAGCGTGATAAAGCCATTACTATAATCACCGGATAGTTCGAATATGTAACCACCGGGAGCAGTATAAGAAGTGTTGATATTAAAAGAGTGAAAGAAGCCGTTATTACCAACCTGTAAAGCCTGGCTTTTAAACCATACCTGGTAAAATTCCAGGCCACCGTTGATGGTCCAGTTGTCGTTCACTACAGTGTATGCATTGACATTTGCGCCCAAACGCCTGTTGGAGGCAATATTCCGGGGAATGGTCCTTGATATACCGTTGCTGTCAACTGTTGCAAGAGACTCTATTGAATTTGAGTTAAAACTGAAGTAGATACTGCTGATCAGGGTAAAACCAGATGGCATATTGTAAGCGTGAGAAACTTCCAGCATACGCGTAATTTCCGGACGCAAACGGGGATTCCCCTGCATGAGGTTACGGGGATCACTTGCATCTACATAGGGATTAAGATCCCAGATAAAGGGCCGGCGAATACGTTCTGTATAATTGAATTTAAACTCCTGTTCCTCACTTACTTTCTTCGCAACCAGGATGTTGGGCACCAGGTTACTAAAACCAGTTTCAAAAGAAGGGGTTGTTCCTCTGAAGCGGGCACCAAGCCGGGTATATTCATAACGGGCGCCCAGCCGGAAGCGCCACCCGCTTTGGGTTTCAAATGCCGTGCTTAGGTAAGCCGCCATAATATCCTGGAAATAAGTCATCGAATCGCTACGCTCCAGGTCCTGCTGCAGATCACTGCTACCGGGGTTATTACGGTTATTGAACACCGTATAGTTACTGGCAGCATTATTTTTACTCCAACGCATACCGGTTTCCAGGAAATTCTTGCCGCTTTTGCTGAGCTGATGGGTATAGTCCAACTGGAAGCTATAATCCCTGCTGCGTCCTTTATTAGGACTCAGCTCACGAAAGAAATGCCTGCCATCAGGGCTAAACTGATCTGTGCTGTAGTCAGAGCGATCTGTGGAACGGCTCAGATTTCCCAATAACTGCAACTCCTGTTTTTTACGTTTAAAACGCTTCTGATAATTGAGTGCAAGATCATAGTAGTGATAACTTCCTTGCTGGTCAGCGTTTTGATTATACTCAGTAATGCCTTTGGCATCCTTATAATAATTATATAAGCTGCTTTTTATGGGCCATTGTTCACGCCAGTAAGAAAGTGTAGCGCCTATCTTTTGTGATGAATCAGGACGGTACTCCGTTCCCAGTTCTATACTTGCCCCTTTGGTTTTCTGTGTCGCGTCGGAACGCTGAACAAGGTTGCCGGTATTTAGTCCGTTGTATAGTAACCCCCTGCTTAAGTCAGTTTTTCTCCGTTCTTTTTCAACATTGCCACCCGCCATGAGACTAACATCAAATTTATTCCGGGAGATGTTCAAACCGAGGTTCGCAGACTGTTCCAGGTTGCCGGCACCCAGGTTAAGGCTGCCGGATGTGTGCTGTACTTTTTTCCGCGTAACGATATTAATGACGCCGGCTGCACCCTCCGCTTCATACCTGGCAGAAGGCGCGGTGATCACCTCAATAGACTGTATAGAACTGGCCGGGATTACTTTCAGCGCTTCTTTAAGATTTTTAGCGAGAATCCCGGATGGAATGCCATTGAGCAAAACTTTGACATTGGCATCTCCCCGAAGTTTTACAACGCCATCTGAACCCACGGTTACCATCGGCGCCTTGCGCAAAACATCCGCTGCCGACCCGCTCTTATTTCCGATATCGGCGGAAGCATTGTACACCAGCTTATCCCCTTTGTTCTGAAGCAAAGCTTTGCGGCTCTGCACCACTATCTCATTTAACTGTTTGCTTTGCCTCATCAGGATAAATTTGCCGAGGTCAAGGTCCGGCACATTTATCTCTATAATTCCTGAATATAATTCATAACCGGTGTGTGAAATACTCAACACATAAGTTCCGCTTACAGGCGCCGTCAAAATAAACCGGCCATCATTGCCGGTTACAGCAGTTTTAGCTACAGCGCTATCTTTATATCGCAGGATGATTGTGGCCAGGTCCAGGGGCTTGTTCTCTGCGGTGTCCATCACAATACCTTTGATTTGAAAGATGGCTTTTTCGCCGGAGAGTATAGATTGGGCTTTAACTGCCACTGAAGCGAGTATCAGCAATAATAAAGCAAGAAATTTTCCAGCCATCGGAATTGTTAGTTTTTAATAATGAAGTTTTATCTTACTACAGGCAAAGGAAAAAGTTTAATTTTTCAGCGGGAAAAGAGAATGAGCAAAACCGCCATTCAAATGACGAACGACGTTCGTCATTTGAATTTTTCCTGTTTACGTGAAAGAATGACCTTTGGGTATCCCGGAAAAAACACAGAAGATGGCATATACGATAAATTGGTTTAATAAGCGTTACCTGCAGGAAATCGGAATTTTTGCAGCCATGTTCATTTTGACTATGGTGAATCAGTGGTTCCAGCTGGATTCATTCAATGCCATTATAAAGGGGTTGGTTTTCTTTGTAATTCTATATGCACAGGCAAAGTTTCACTGGCATTTCATTCTGCCATTATTCTGGAACAGGAAATATGGAACATATGCCATCGTAACATTCGGTGCCTTGCTCATAGGAACACTGGTACTTTTTCCGGTAGATTGTTTCTGGATTGAACCGGATATTTTACAGCAGGAGAGTGTCATGTCTGTTTTACTTTATCATTTTGTTATCAGTATCGCCAGCATAAGTACCATCATGTTCCTGTTTTTAATCAGGCAACACGCATCGCAAATCCGAAAAAGAACCGAAGACAAGCTGCTGCTTGCTGAAATGAATATAAGGCTGCTGCATGCTCAGTTGAACCCGCATTTTCTTTTCAACATGTTCAATAATCTTTATGGTGTGAGTTTGGCAGAGCCTGAACGGGTGCCTGATTTAATTCTGAAATTATCCAACCTGATACGGTATCAGCTTGAAGATGGGCGCAGGCCCCTCGTTGCGCTGCAGGCAGAAATAGCTTTCATCGAAAATTATATAGCCATAGAAAAAGAACGGATTGGAAAACGTTGCGAAATTTCTTATGCTGTACAACAAGGGGGTCTGGAACCGGATAAGCTTTCCATTGCGCCATTAATCCTCATCACGTTAATTGAGAACGCATTTAAACACAGTATTACCATCACCCGGAAATGGTATGTACATATTAACATACAACTGGAACAACGGACATTAATCGTTGATATTGTAAATTCTCTAGGAGATGAAGCACTGAAAAGAGATTCTACAGGAATTGGGCTGGCAACCATCCGGGAGCGACTGGAGTTGCTATACGCAGGAAATTATCAACTCGATACTTTTCAGCATGAAAGCGAATTCAGGGTCGTTTTAAAAATACTATTAAATCACCAGTAGTTTATGGAATCACTACGTTGTATTATCGTCGATGACGAAGAAGGAGCGCACCTGGTTCTTGGTCATTATATAAAAGGAACAAGCAGCCTCGCACTAACGGGGAATTTTTATAACGCCGTTGACGCTATGGATTTCATCTTTAAAAATCCCGTCGACGTGCTCTTCCTGGATATAAACATGCCAGGTTTATCAGGGATGGAAATGCTGGAGGCAATGTCCAATCCGCCATTAATTGTGTTAACCACTGCTTACACCCAGTATGCACTGGAAGGATACAAATATCAGGTGGTAGACTATCTTGTTAAACCGTTTGAGTTTGCCAAATTTATGGCCGCAATAGATAAAGTGTTTGCCCGTTATAAGCCGCCGGTTGCCAGCAATACTGCATCAACAATAGGACAGATGGCTAACAACTCCTTAATGCTGAAAGTTGATGGCGGGATAATCAGGATAATAACCGGCTCTATTTCACATATACAAAGCTATGGTAACTATGTCAAGGTATTTACAGATGAGAAAATGTACCTGAGTGCATCAACTACCATCGAAATAGAACAACAGTTAGATAAGCGGTACTTTAAACGGATACACCGGTCGTATATCGTTGCACTGTCAAGAATACAACAGTTGGAAGGAACACAGGTGCATCTGGAAAACGGCTTGATATTGCCGGTTGGTAAAACCTACAAGCGGGAATTGCAGGAGCATTTTATGAGTAAAAATTAAGAACAAACCATATTCTTTATAAAACCGGGTATCGCCCCATTATTTGGCACTCTTCGCACAATTGTAACATTTCATACCCTAATTCTAAACATCTGCACTCCTTCTTTTCAATGGAACTGCATAATTTTGACGCATCGTTCCATACAAATAATTCTTCGTCATGAAAAAACCGTTACCAGTTCTTCCAACCAAGAAACTAACATCCTGCTTCTTTAGATATAAATATTAAAATAATCAATTGATGAAAAAAACCATAATACTGATGGCATTGCCAATATTGCTTTGCCTGCAGCTATTCGCAACGAATCAAATATCCAGTCCCGATGGAAAGATTGCAGTGACCGTGTTTGTGGACAACACCGGTGTTCCCCAATACTCTATCACATATAATAAGACCACGGTGTTGGAGCCCTCTCCATTAGGAATTGATCTTGATGGAATCAATTTCTCCAATGGCTTACAATTAACTACCGTATCGGCTACCAGTACAGTACACGATCATTACAACATGCTGAGTGGTAAAAGATCATCCATTCAGTATGAGGCAAGAAAAACCAGTTTCACCTTTCAGAATAAAGATGGTAAGAAGTTTACTATTATATTCCAGGTCTCAAATGATGGCCTTGCATTCAGGTACCAGTTTTCAGACGATCCGGAAATTAAGATTGTCCGCTCCGAAAACACTTCTTTTAAATTTCCTTCCTCTGCCAAGGCCTTCATACAGCCAATAGCCGTTGCCCAATCCGGCTGGGAAAAGGCAAACCCATCATATGAAGAACACTATTACCAGGATGTTCCCGTAGGTACAACATCAAAACTGGGCGCCGGCTTTATATATCCTGCACTATTTAAGGTGGACAATACCTGGTTGCTGATCACGGAAGCCGCAGTGGGAGCCGACTGGTGCGCTACCCGTCTCAATTGTGAAGCAGGAAGCCCTCTCTACCAGGTAAAATTCCCCGATCCCCGGGAAGTGATGTATCACGATGGTTTATTGCCGCGGCAGCAAATGAATGGTTTCTCTCCCTGGCGCATTGTTACCATTGGCTCATTAAAAACCATCGTGGAATCAACATTGGGTACTGACGTTGCCACTCCTTCCGTTATTACAAATACTTCGTTTGTAAAGCCCGGAAAATCAAGCTGGAGCTGGATCAATAGTAAAGATGATTTTATTGTTTACGATGAGCAGAAGAAATATATTGATTTTGCTTCCTATATGCATTGGCAGTATTGCCTGATAGACGTAAACTGGGACCAGAAAATCGGTTATGAAAAGATAAAGGAGTTGGCGGATTATGCCAGGCAAAAAAATGTTGGGTTGATACTTTGGTACAATTCTGCCGGCGACTGGAACACGGTAAAATATACTCCCCGCAATATACTCCTTACCAAAGAAGCAAGGGAAAAGGAATTTTCCACTATACAGTCGATGGGAATAAAAGGAGTTAAGATCGATTTTTTTGGAGGCGATGGCCAGTCAATGATAAAGTATTACCACGATATTCTGCAGGATGCAGCCCGCTATAACCTGATGGTAAATTTTCATGGGGCAACACTGCCAAGAGGATGGGCACGCACGTATCCAAATTTGCTGACTGCCGAAGCAGTAAGGGGTTTTGAGTACATTACATTCAGCCAGGAGGATGCGGACCTGGAGGCAAACCATGCCACCATGCTGCCTTTTACCCGGAATGCATTTGATCCGATGGACTTCACTCCGATGAATCTGTACAAAATCCCATCAACCAGTGTCCGTAAAACCACCGCAGCTTTTGAGCTGGCCACTACCATTGTTTTCCTATCCGGCATTCAACACCTGGCGGAGTCTCCCGAAGGAATGGAACATGTGCCTGATTTTGCTAAAAACTATCTGCGCACCTTGCCTGATACCTGGGACGAAACCCGCTTTATAGACGGCTACCCCGGGAAACTGGTTGTGATTGCCAGACGGAAAGGCACGAAATGGTTTATTGCCGGAATGAATGGAGAGTCTACGGCAAAGACCCTTCCTCTTAATTTATCCTTCCTTAAAAAGAAAAAAGCAATACTGATCTCTGATGATGATAAAAACCTGTTGAAACAGGAAAAAACAGCTATCCCCGATAACGGCATGCTCTCCGTTTCCATAAATGCAAATGGAGGGTTTGTTATAGCAGCAGAATAATAAACCATAAGATATTCAACCCCTAAAATCCCGGGAATTTGACGCCTCCCTTAAGCCCCGATACCAATGTGATCAGGGCTAAGGGAGCAAACCGGGCCAATCTTCTAAAATCATTAAAAAGCAGTCAAAAAAAATACAAAAATTGCCGGTTTGCAACTGACATACTGTTGTCACAACCCGTATATAATTTTGTTTCAACAAACACACAGATATGAAACAATTCATTATTTTGCTGGTCATCGCAACGATAACAGTAACCTCCCACGCGCAAACCAAAAAAAATAACAATATGTTCATTGTAAAGCCCTTCAAAATCGATGTACAACAAACTGTACTGGACGACCTCCAAAACCGCCTCCGCCAAACCCGCTGGCCCGATGCGCCTGAAAACATTGGCTGGCAATACGGCACTGACCCTGAATTTCTCAAAAGCCTCGTAGCCTACTGGCAAAATGGATACGACTGGCGCAGGCAGGAAGCCACCCTTAACCAATTTCCACAGTTCACAGTGGAAATAGATGGCCTCCCCATTCATTTCCTGCACATCAAAAGTAAAAATCCAAATGCCAGGCCCCTGCTCCTTTTACACGGATGGCCCGACTGTTTTTATCGCTTTTACAAAGTCATTCCCCTGTTAACAGACGATTACGATGTAATAGTGCCTTCCATTCCCGGCTTCGGTTTCTCCGGTCATGTAGCCATGACAGACGACGGTTCTGCAAAAATTTTTGCTACGCTGATGAAAGATGTACTCAACTATCAGACTTTCCTGGTGGCCGGAGGCGACGTAGGCAGCGGCATCGCCAAATCAATCGCCAATCTTTATCCTGAAAACGTAACAGCCATCCACCTGACGGACGTGGGATATCCCAACGGTTCGGAAGACTGGAGCACCATGTCCAAAGCTGAGCAGGAATTCGGACAGGTTATACAGCAATGGTGGTACCGGGAAGGTGCATATGCCATGCTGCACGCCACCAAACCGCAAACGCAGGCCTATGGCCTGAATGACTCCCCTGCAGGCCTGGCGTCCTGGATCGTTGAGAAGTTCAATACCTGGGGTACTCCGGGCGGCACTATCGAGGATCATTTCACAAAAGACGAACTACTCACCAATATCATGATCTATTGGGTAAGCCAAACGATTAACTCCTCCATGCGCACTTATGCCGTAGGCTCCTTTCAGCAACTGGCCTCAGGCCAAAAGGTTAATACCCCCACCGGCGTTGCAATATTCCCCGGTGACGCCCCAACACCACGGGAATGGGCGGAAAGAAAAACAAACCTAAAACGGTTCGCCATCATGGAAAAAGGCGGCCACTTTGCAGCGTTGGAAGCGCCCGAATTGTGGGTGAAAGAGGTGGATACGTTTTTTAAAAGTATCCAGGCAAAATAAGTGAATATATAAAAAGGATGTATCAAAAGTAATTTACCCGGTTTCTCAAACCTGTTAAATTACTTTTGATACATCCTCTTTAATATAAACAGGGATTCTCAGGAAAAATATTAACGTGCTTTGATCTTTTTCATTCGTTACAATCCCTGTAAATTTTATTTAAATCGGCATATAAGGTATATGGGCAGACATCAGCTATTGAGTGATCACATCTACTTCCGCATACCCGGCATCGTTGTTACCATTCACTTCACGCACCGCGCGAAGCTTTATATAACGGGCCTTTACTGCTGTAAAGCTTTTCGTTTGCCATAATGGATTGTTTTTTATATTGGCAAATTCGCCTTCATCTACGAGCTTCCACTCCTTATTATCCTGCGAAACAAAAAACTGATACTTTGCAATTGCACCGGAGGCATTTCCCTGGTCTGGCAGATATTTGAAACCGCATAGCTTTTGCTCGCTTCCCAGATCGAGCACCAGATCAATAGGCATTTCTTTGTTTTTGTTTTGATGCCATGCAGTAAATGGATTTCCATCCAGGATCAGATTGGCCTTTTCATCATTTTGTGCTATAACTTTCCAGTTCTTCCGGGAAATATCAAATTTCTCCCGGGACACAGGGCTGCTTTTACCAGTAGCTGGTTCGTAAGCAATAGCGCTTACTTCCAGTTTCCCTTCTGATTGAAAGGGACCAGTGTATTTTTTTGATTTAGAAGTAGGCTGCGCGCTACCTAACGTGTAGTAAACCACCGACTCCATATCCGCCGGAGTGATAGTTATTTCACCGGACTGATTTCTGATAATGGAAGGAGCGGCGAGAATCTGTGGTGCATTATAAATGCCGATATTGGAAATTAAAGGGCTACTTTTTGAACCGGTGATATTGAGACGAACCTGCGTTGCCTTTACAGCCGGGAAACGGAGGATTCGCTTATATCCGATTGTGGTGGCTGTTGCCAGCTGTTTCCAGTTTCCATCAACAAAAGCCTCCACCGTGAAGGCTTTCACACGTTGTCCTAACCGGATGTATTCCTGAACCAGGAAACGGTTGAACGTGGTTGGTTTACCCAAATCTATCGTTAGCGACGCATTAGTCACCTCATCATCAGTTGTCCAGTAGGTATTCTTATTGTTATCAATGGACATATCTGCTCCAAACTGCCTCGCATTTCCGCGAACATTGGAGGCTTCCGCCTTCTTATTGGTGGCAAGATTCACGGCAAATGCTTCCTTTACGGCTTTGGCCAATCCAAGCGCAGCTTTTTCATCATTTGGATGAATCAGCCCATTTGGCATAATCGGGAAATTTAGCAGCAAGGTGCCGTTGCGACCTATAGAATTATAGTACGTTTCCATTAATTGCGGTACTGTTTTTACGTGGTTATCTTCATGTGGATGATAGAACCATTCCGGTCTGATAGAAGTATTTACTTCGGCCGGCACCCAGGAATCCCCGCTCTCCAGGCCATGATGCAACATATTCCATTCCACCTCGCCCTTACCGTTTAGTAAACTCCAGTTCGTTTCACCCACTAAACCACCTTCGGTACCTACCCAGCGCAGGTCTGCCCTGTCGCCGCCATCGTTCCATATCACGCAATCCGGTTGCAGCCTGCGGATCAGTTTATATGTATTCTGCCAGTCGTAGTAAGTAGTACGGTCAATAGTACGGGTTTCATTAGCGCCGCCGTAATATCCGGAACCGCCGTTAGCCCCGTCAAACCACACTTCGAAAATCGGTCCGTAGTTGGTGAGCAGTTCTGTAAGCTGATTCCTGAAGTAGGTGATATACTCAGGCTTTCCATAATCCGGGTGGTTTCTATCCCAGGGCGACAAATATATTCCCAGTTTTAAGCCGTATTCTTTACAGGCGTCCGCCATTTCCCTCACCACATCTCCATGCCCATTTTTCCAGGGAGCATTTTTTACAGAATACTCCGTGTATTTAGACGACCAGACGCAAAAACCGCAGTGGTGTTTTACCGTAAGTATTATTCCTTTCATACCCGCTTCTTTGCATATACGGGCCCACTGATGGCAGTCCAGCTTTAGCGGGTTAAATAATTTGACATCTTCATTGCCAAATCCCCACGACTGATCTGTATAAGTATTTAAAGAAAAATGGACAAAAGCATAGTATTCCATTTCCTGCCATCTCATCTGATTTTCCGTTGGTACCGGGCCAAATGGACCGGGAGCCTTCACCTGGGAATAGCTAATACTGATTGAACACAGGAAAGAAACGATTCCACACAGCAAATACCTCATCGTACTAAGAACCATATTGTTAATATTATTTTGAGAACCTATTCCTTGCTAATTTACCTTAACAATTTTAAATGTCTTTAACCATGTTGCCGCTTCTACCCGGACTATATACGTACCGGCTTTCAGGGCTCCTCCCATTGACATTAAGCTTGAAACTGAGATACGTTTCGCCATTTCAACCTGCTTGCCCATAACGTCAAATATAACAATCCGTTCTACCTCAGCAGGTTTATCAATCATTATATTAAAGGTTGATGAGAAAGGATTTGGATATACTGACACATTGTTACTGGTAGGCTCAGGCATTTTCAGTGATGATGATAAAGTATCTATGACCGTTGATCTTAGTGCCAGTGCAACAGTCCCTGTTGTCCATTGCTGGTTATAACTACTGCTTTCCGGCCATTGGCCGGCATCGGCGCCGTTGGTAATCTGACCCAAACCATCCAGGTACAACCCGGTGGCACGGTTCTTTAGTTTCACATAGCTGCCGGCTGTTTCCTGTTGCCATTGCTGGTTATAACTGCTGCTATTGCTCCATTGACCAGCCAGGCCACCACTGGTGGTTCTTCCCATACCATCAAGATACAAACCTGAAGCGCGGTTTTTCAACTTTACATAACTTCCGTTTGTTTCCAGCGTCCATTGCTGTGCATCACTGCCACTGCTACTCCATTGCCCCGCATTGGCGCCATCGGAGTACCGGTACATACCATCAAGCAGTAAGCCAGTAGCACGGTTGGTCAGCGTAATGTAAGTGGCAACACCTCCGGCTTTCACCAGCAGAATTGCCGTTGTAGAAAGAGCCGGTACAGTTATAGTAAGTGAATTTGAATTTACCGCCACTGTATTTTGACTCAGCGCATTCTGCGTGTGCGACACAAAAGTTTCCTGTGCCGGTAACGACGACAACTGCAATGTTTGATAATTCCCATCAGCAACAGTAAAATTACTTAGATTGATGGTAACAGTGCGGGAAGCAGTTCTATCCCGGTTTACCAGCATCACCGTTAACGAGTCGGCATTTTCATTTACTGAAGAGTAAGCTGACACCGTGTTTTCGAGAGAAGAAATACTTGAAACACTATACTTTTTTGCATTCCTGCTAAAAAGGTGCAATGTTTCCCACATGCCAACAGACCAGTTCCATGGCGAAAAGAATTCAACCCCATTGTTGGCAAATGTACCAAGATGCGAAGCATATATAACAGATTCAAGGCTAGGGTTACTGCTTGACATGGTACCCCATTCGCTTATACCACATGTTATGCCGTTGTTGACGCCAAAATGTTCAGTTAACCAACCCTCGATACGTTTGAAAATATATTGTTTGGTAAGTGACGCATCCCATCCGCCGGTACTTGTTTTGATACCGTTTGAACCCGGGTAATCATATGTCGTATCATAATAAATCCGGTGTCCTTGTAATGCCGCAGCGTCGTCATTATTATACCAGGGGTAGTTGTGAATATCTACAACATCTACCAGCTTGATACCGGTTGCTTTGTACTCATCTCCAAGACGTTTTATAAAATACTCAATCCAGGAATAATACCGGCCATTAATGTATAAACTTTCATTTGACCATTTATACCATTGCCATTCCGAGGTGGTAACAGGCCCGCAGAGCTTGATGCCGGGATATAGAGCTTTTGCTTTCTTTGCTAATTCTATGTAGTGATCCATAAAAACAGAAGCCGATATTTGTGTTGGCATAGCATAGTCATGTGTGCCATTCCATATATCTACTTCATTGTCCATATTCCAGTATAAAAATTGACTTCTGTTTAGCCCTAAACCATTGGCTCCAAACCAATGATTAAGAATGCCCACTGAGGAGTCGGCAGGCCATGTCTGCGTAAACAAATCGGTATTCCCCTCCACCAGCGCCTTACCGGAAGGATTGGCAGTATTGGGTACGCCGCCACCAGCTAAATTCTGACCAACCCCCGCCCAATACTGGGCCTGGTTGAAAGCCCAATCATCGAAGTTATTACTGGTGTTGGATGCAGCCCTGCCCAGTAATTGAAAGGCAAACATTCCCTGCATACCAGGATAATTGGTCGCAATATTTTGTGCGTAAGCATCCCAATCGGTACCATAAACATTATTATACCAATCGGGATGGACCGTAATTTTTTTGCGCCAGTTATAACATGTTGCGTTATTACCTCCATTCATACGGGCGAAACGTAAACCTGCATCCTTGTAAAATTGTGCAGGCTTATCAAAGCCTTCGTTCCGGCCATATATGTATGGGGAAATCAGGCGTTTGTTTTGAGCAGGATTAACTGAAATAGTAACGTTTTGTGCAACGGCTGTATAAAGGATGATGTGGCACAACAAAAACAAAAGGGTTTTCCTGATCATTGGTTTTGTTTTTAGTAGTTGTTTGCAATCATTACAGTTTGATAATATTCAAGAAGAAAACATCGTTCTCCCGAATCTCCAGCTCCTTTGTGAAAGGGACCCCGGCTTTTACAGTAATAATTTCCCTGGTAACGGGCGAACCATCATTTAGCTTCTTAATTTGTTCAACTTCCTGCCTGTTAAGCTGTGCCGGTTTTCCTATAGAGAGATAAGTGGAATAAGCATCGTTGCTATGGTAACCTACTTTGTATACTTCCAGGGTATAGGTACCATCCGGTACATTTGCAATATTGACCTTCAACTTTCCTTTTGATTTTGAAGGAAGATCACGGATATAGTATTGCTGATTATGTACGGAATCTCCCGGGTGAGTATGGGTAAAATCCCAGGCCAGTGCCTGGATATTTCCTGCAGCATCCCTGCATACCCATGAAGTGGAATCGCTATTTACCAGTTCCATATCTCCCAGCCTGTTCAAAAACTGGTAGGCGTAGAATACAGGTTTGTTAATACCCTGCGTAGTCAGCATGCCAAAGCCTCCGTGGAACGGTGTAAAACGGGGACCGGGTTCTTCAAAAATATCCGTAAAAACCCAATACGACATTGAGTTGGCGGCCTTACCCACCTGTTTTAATTTCTGCAAAACATACGCAGCTTCGTGATAGCTGTCGTGGATAGGATCTGCCGGGGTATAAGAGGCACTCCATTCGGTGTAGTGAAGCTCCAGGTTTGGCATAGCAGAACCGGCAATTTCCTTACGTGATTGAAGCACATCACCGCTAACGCTCATGGGATTTTTGTCGAGTACTGTGCCCGAGTTGCCAAATTCATCCAGATATCCCTGCTTTACGCCATAGGCGTGCGTGCTTATAAAATCTATCGGTACACTATTTTTATTGCAGTAGGCAATCATTTCAGGTTCCCAGGCAGCCCCGGCTGTTCCTGGACCTCCAACGCGATAAGATGAATTAACGCTTTTAATGGCCTTTGCACTATAGGAGTATAACTTGAAATAGTCTTCCTGCGTACCGGCCCAGAAACCACCCAGGTTTGGCTCATTCCAAACTTCGAAATACCAGGTTTTCACTTCCTCTGCGCCGTAACGTTCCGTAAAATGCCTGGTAAGATCCCGCACCAATGCTGCCCACTTTTCGTAATCCTTTGGTGGAGTTACATTACCGCGCCACCAGAAGATTGTTTTAGAACCACTGGCCAGTGCGGAAGGCATAAAACCCAGTTCAACAAAGGGTTTCATGCCTATACTTTGTAAATAGTCGAATAAAGCATCAATGTACATATAGCTGTACACCGGGTTGCCTTTACTATCTTCTGTATATACAGCCATATCATCTGTTAAAAGACCGTGCATACGGATGTATCTGAAACCGCATTCCTTTCTTACATATGCCAGCTGCTGTTGCCAATCTGCCCGGAGCCCTTCATTGGCACGGCCAGCGCCAACACAATCATTAAACATCCTGTTCAGCTTTCCGGATGTTTTGTTGAAGTCAATATTGATAATCCTTTCCTGTGTGGCCGGCTTCTTTTGTTTTGTGGTTTGAGCTACCAGTATTCCTGAAATGGATAAAAGCAGCGGCATTAACAGTAATAAAATTCTTTTCATCTTTAAGTATATTTACCTTTCTTATAACCGTTAAAAAATGTGCTGAGAAAATAGATACAGGTTACGATCCCACTCCGTGTTATCATGTCCGTTAGTATCTACATTCCAAACATGGGTGACACCTATTTCATTAAGATATTGATGGGCCTTTTCACTAATCCCAAAAAGACCATCCTTGTTGCCACATGCTATCCATAGCAGTTTCAACTTTTCCCGGGCCACTTTAGTATCTGGCACAAATCTCACATCGGTATACATGCCACCGAACATATTCGTATTGGGTGCAGAAGAAAATCCGCCGATGTAGGCAAAAGTTCCCAGGTGGTACAAACCTATATTCAACGACTGTCCTCCACCCATCGACAAACCTGCTATAGCACGATGTTCAGCGTCACTAATAGTGGAATAATGTGCATCGATGTAAGGAATTATATCTTTCAATAAATCCTCTTCAAATGGTTTCCTGTACCCTTCAAAACCATCCGCTCTCCCGGAACGGTTTGCTGTTGATGTATCTGTCACTGTCAGCTTTGAATCACAGTTTGGGAAAACCATTATTACAGGCTGAATTTTACCATCTGCAATCAGGTTATCCATAATGTTATCTGCCTGGCACCATTCCGTCCATTGACGATAGTCTGCTCCCAAACCATGCAACAGGTACAGCACAGGATATTTCTTGTCAGCAGAATATCCCGGAGGCGTATATACATTCATTTCCCGGCGTTTCCCAAGCGTTTTTGAATCGTACTGAACGATGGTTAATTTTCCGTGAGGTACATTACTACGTTGCACATTAAATCCGGCTGGCGGATCAGGAAACGTGGGAACAGAGTCCGTTTTAAAAGAACCCTTACCTGTTTGTGCCAGGCAGATATGACCGGCCACAATAAATACAATCAAAACAAATAAATACCTGTTACTCATTTTATTTTTCATAATGTTACTTTTATTCGTTCCAAACCAATACACCCGCTGGTTCCAGTACTTTGCTCCCGATCAGTATTTTGGCTCCGGCGGGTATTTTCATTTCATAATTATCCGAGGAATAATTTACGGCCACATAAAAACCATCCCGCCAGTAAACAAATACGCCGGGCGGATAATTTTCAGTGGTAACACCTGCGCTGGTATAAATCTGTTTCAGTATGTCCGCTTCCAGTTTAGCATCATCTGTATCCACGCCGATATAGGTAACAGCCCCTTTACCAACCTTATGTTTTACCACCGCTGCTTTTCCTTTATAAAACTGGTTATCAAATACGGCAAGGGTTTCCGTGTTTTTATCCGGCGCCAGTAAGTCGGCCCAGTTGTTCCAGCTGTAATGGGTAGATCCCATAAGGATATCTCCTTTGGCGCTGCCTGAGAGCATATCGGTTGCTTTCACCTGCGCTCCTATCAGCGTGGATATGGGAGCGGCACATTCTGCCTCCCAGAAATGTCCCATGCGGTTTTTGGTGGCTGTGCGGCAGGTAATAATCAGGTGTCCTCCGTTTGCGGCATATTCCTTCCACTTCTTCACCAAAGCACTATCAACCATTTCGTACGCCGGGACAATCACAAATTTGTATTTCGACAAATCAGCCGTTTCCGCGACCAGATCTACGGGCGCACCAAATGATTTTGCTATCTCCAGGAATTTAATCGGGTAATTCCAGGTATCCCATTGCCAGGTCTGTTTTTGCCGGTCGATGGTCCAGTAATTTTCCAGGTTCCAAAGAATAGCCGTTGACCGTGCAGCCAGTTTTTCCGGCATTGAAGCGCCGGGTTTGTATTGTTTCCGCAGCTCTTTTATTTCTTTCATGTATTGCATATACTCCACACCGCCCTGCGAAGGACTTACACCATCTGTTTGCATTACGCCGGCATGATATTGCTCCGAACTATAATTGATCTGACGGAACCGGTAGGAACTGGCAAGCTTTCCGCCTGCTGCAAATGTGTGGTACAGCCACATACGTACGGTACCTGGTAAAAGCAACGGGTTGTAATTGCCCCAGTTTACCGGGCCCGGCTGGATTTCCATGACGCCGGATACGCCGCCAACTGCTTTATAATATTCGGCAGCAAACAGGATAACCCTGCTGTTTCCCAGCCTGAATCCGACGTCACCGATATTGTTGGTACCTCCGTTGGGATAGGCCGTATAGGTTGCAAAGTCAAGCTGTTTTGTCCGCCGCGGATCAGCACCTGTGGAAACGGCCGTATAATTCGTCGTTACAAACTGGTCCTTCGAAATGGAGCGCCGTAATGTGGCTGCCTGAAAATCGAGGAACTCCGCCTGGGCATCTGCCGAGTATCTTTTAAAATCAAGCAAGGCATGCGGATTATTGCCCCACCAGCCTACCAGGTTGGTATTGGGAATAATAACCTCACTAAAATTATTATACCACTGGCTCCAGAAAGCGGTTCCCCAGGCAGCATTTAACGCATCTACCGTTTTGTATTTGTTTTGCAGCCACTGCCTGAATACCTCCTGCGAAGACGGACTATAATCTGGTTTGGCATCAGGCTCGTTATCGAGTTGCCAACCAATTACATTTTTGTTCTGACCATAACGGCGGGCCATTTCAGCCACCACTATTTCTACAAATTTGCGATAGGCCGGATTAACGATAGATCCTAATCCGCGTGTGCCGTGCTCACCACGGATGTAATGGCCATCCATCACAAAAGTTTCAGGATACTTCGCTCTCATCCAGGCCGGTGTAGTTGCGGAAGGAGTACACATCAGTACTTTCAAATTGTATTTAGCGCATAGGCTTATCACTTTGTCGAGCCAGGCAAATTCAAATTTCCCTTCTTCTGGTTCCATTTTAAACCAGGCAAATTCGGCCAGATGTACAAACTCATAGCCCATATCTGCAATTCTCTTTATATCCCGTTCCCACTGGTTTTCGTTCCAGTGTTCAGGATAGTAATAGATGCCGGTAGTGGTGAGATCCTTCTCAGGAAAAAATCGATTGGCCACCTGCGAGGTTGCATTCAATCCTGAGATTAAAATGGTTATAATAACAAGTATTGCACGTTTATTCATCTGAAGATTCATTGTTTTTTATTTAGGGCCATTGTATTTAACTACTTAACCGAAACTTTCACCGATTTTGAAATATCACGTGATGAATTCCCGATGTGTAATACAAAATCGCCTGCTTCTACATTCCAGGCTTTTTTTGTTTCGTCATAAAACGCCAGATCTGAAATTTTCACTATCAGCTCCACCGTTTTTGATTCGCCAGGCTGCAGGAAAATCTTCTCAAAACCCTTCAATTCCTTTTCAGGCCGCAACACAGAACAAACCGGGTCACTGACATACAGCTGTACCACTTCTGCTCCGGCGCGGGAACCCGTATTTTTCACCGTGCATTTTGCATGAATAGTTTCTCCTTTCCCGTAATTACTTTTGTCTGTAGAAAAATTATTGATCGAGAAGCCTGTATAAGAAAGACCAAAACCAAATGGGAACTGGGGAACAATTTTCTTTGTATCAAACCAACGATATCCTACCAGGATATCTTCTTCATAATTTACAATAAGATTTCTACCAGGGAAATTACCCAATGCGTGTGCAGGTGACTGGTCCAGCGATACCGGTAATGTGAAAGGGAGTTTACCGGAGGGATTTATTTTACCACTCAACAGATCGGCTACTGCATTGCCGCCTTCCATGCCACCAAACCACGACCACAATATAGCAGGTACCCGCTGAACAATGCCTGATAATTTTACCGGTGATCCGGCAATAATAACAACCACTGTATTAGGATTGGCTTTGGCAACCTCACGAATCAAAACATCTTGTCCATAAGGTAAATCCATATTCTGCTTGTCGAAAGATTCTGTATCAAAATCATGATTTAATCCTCCGAAAACGATCACTACTTCCGACTGTTTTGCAACTTCAACAGCTTCCTCAATCAATTTCCAATCAATCCTATCTGCGCTTGTTTGGCCGGCATTACTGCCTTCTTTGAAAGTGGATTGTCTGGCGTATCCTTGTGCAAAATTCACTTTCACGGTAGCTCCAAATTTTTCCCGGATGGCTTCGAGCGGGGTAATTTCATACAACGATTTTATTTCGGAACTAAGCCCTCCGTCACAATGCCTGCGGGTGGCGTTATCGCCAATAACTGCCACTGATTTTATTTTACTGAAATTAAGTGGAAGTATGTTTCCGTTGTTTTGTAACAATACAGCTGCTTCCGCTGCATCGTTATATGCCGCCTGCTGATGTTCCGGCGTATTCATTTTCCCTTTCTCCCGGTTTCCTTCATCAAACATTTTTGTTTTTATCATTACCCGCAACACATTGGCAACCTTTTCGTCAACAACAGCAACAGGCACTTTTCCTTCCTCTACTGCCCTGATCAGCGGATTCGCAAAATACCATTCGTTGTAATCTTTTTTATCCGTGCCCATTTCCAGGTCAAGCCCGGCTAACGCGGCCTTTACAGTGGAATGTGCAGCCGCCCAATCCGTCATTAACACCCCTTTAAAATTAAATTCTTTACGAAGGAGTTCCCTGTCCAGGTATTTATTTTCAGAACACCAGTCGCCCCTGAATTTATTGTACGCCGCCATTACTGTGTAGGCGCCGCCTTCCGTTACGGATGCCTTAAATCCTGGCAAATAAATTTCACGCAATGCTCTTTCGCTCATGTATACATCGATAGAATCCCTGTGCTCCTCCTGGTTATTGGCCAGCCAGTGTTTTACGCTTACCGCCACATCTTTTGACTGTAACGCTTTGATATAAGCAACCGACATTCTTGAGATAAGAAACGGATCTTCACTCATATACTCGAAATTTCTTCCGCAAAGCGGCGAACGGATAATGTTGATACCCGGTCCGAGTAAAATATCTTTTTTCCGGAAGCGCGCTTCCTCACCCAATACAATTCCCCGCTCATAAGCCAGCCTGGGATTCCAGGTGGCAGCCAGCGCTGTGCCCGGAGGAAAGCAGGTGGCCGAATCATTGGTCCATCCTGCATAAGCCCAGTCGTGCCGGTTTATTTCTGCCCGCACGCCATGAGGCCCGTCGCTCAATGCCCATTCAGGAATACCCAATCTTTTTACTCCTGATACATAAAATTTTGAATTCCCGTGCAGGAGACTAACTTTCTCCTCCAGGGTCATCCGGCTGATTAATGAGTGGATCTTCTCCTCCTGCATTTTGTCGTTTACCACCAGCTGCGCACTGGCTATACCTGTCATCATTATGCCGGTAAAACCGAGTGCTAACTGCCTTGCTATTTTTTTCATTTATGTTAATTTCCTGTTTCAATACGTTCAATCGCAACCATACCTGTTTTTACGAAAGAAATGTATAAGGGATTCGTTAAACTTCATCCCTTATACATTCCGGAAACAATTTATCTGCCGGTGAATTATCTGCCACCAGCTACAAGCGCATCAATGGTGCGTTGATCACGCACGGTATTATTTCGTCTGTCCAAAGCGCCACCTGTATCCCAGAAAAAGGGTTTAATACCATTGGCGATTGCCTGCCTGGTTACATAGGTCAACCAATAATCCACGGCATCGTTGTGGGTGGCCAGATCTTTGGGCACATAATTGCTGCCGCCACGTCTGTAAGCGCCGTATTCACCCATTATAACAGGAATCTGTTTGTCTGTGAATTTGGTTTTCATTTTGCCAAAGGCGGTATTTACATCACCTTCTTCTCCCCATGTGGCGTTCCTGTCAGGTTCAATGGTAGAATGATGTCCGGCGCCCCAGTAGTAAAATATTTTACCCCAGGAAGCATCAGCATCCATTAAACAGAACTGGTATGGCGTGTAATAATGTACTTCCACCATCATGCGACCACTCACTGCATCTGTGGGGAGCGTATTCATCAGGTTATTGGTTTTATCAATATCGGTTGACGGTCCCTGCACCACCAGTACACGGTAGCTGTTACGTCCGCCGGTGGAACGGACTGCATTGATAAAGGTTTGATGATAACTGTTGAGGATGTCCATCTGCTCCGCATTTTCAGCGGGAGGTTCATTGGCGCTGGCGAACATCACATGCTCATCAAAATCACGCATGGTAGTAGCAATTTGTTCCCAGAATGCTTTCTGTTTGGCATTAACGGAATCCTTCTTTGCGCTGTTGATATTGGCATCCAGCCAACCACCATCCCAGTGGATATTGAGTAAAACATACATATCGTTATTCACACAATACTGAACTACCTGTTTTACCCTGTTGAGCCAGGTATCCTGGATCTTAGCAGTAGTTTGGTCGGAGTACTGGTTCCATGCACATGGAAGGCGGATGGCAGTAAATCCCTGCTGTTTTACAGACTGTATATAACTTTCACTGATCAAAGGATTTCCCCAGGCGGTTTCCCCACCGATAGCTTCCAGGGTGTTGCCAATATTCCAGCCCAGTTTAAATTTAGCAGCCAACTGCACGGCGTTACTTCCCATGCCGGTTGAATTGGCCGGCGCCGGCGATGTATTGTAGCCCGGGTATATACTGGCGGCCTGCGTTACTTTAACCCTGCGCAGCTGGCTACTTCCGGCATTCACCTCCAGTACAACAGAGCGCGCTGCGCCTGTGGTATTGGGAACGGTGGTCAACCGGATAGCAGCCGTGCTGCCCTTACCGGTCGACTGGCTTACCTGCAACCAGGAAGAAGCCGGGTTATTAATATTCCATTCCACATTACTGGCAATGGTTACATCGGAAGCGCCCCCATCTGCCTGAAAAGCAATTTCAGATGAAGAAACCGACAATTCAGGCGTGACGACGCTCTTCTTACTACAATAAGCAAACATTACGGCGGACACCACAAGTCCGATAAGTCCATACAAGTTTCTGGTTTTCATAATCATGATATTTGGTTAAAAATTTTTCCTGCTATTTAATTTTTACCACCCTGATATTATCTATAGCGGCTTTTAAACCGGAAGCCGAAGGAGAGGCAGAAAAGTTTTTAGTATGAATATTTACAGAACCTTTAGCTGAGCTACCCAGTAAAGTGGTCAAACTTGCCGCTGCCGTACCTTTACCGTCACTGCCCCTGAACTCTGATAACGGAAGGGTTACTGTATGCCAACCCTTCGTGACAAAGGGAATAACGCCATCGGCGCCTTGCCACGGCTCATAACGGGCCATATAATCAAATGAGTTACCTTTTAGTACATAAATAGAAGTGCCGGTCCATGCAGTGGGAACACTGATTTCAAACTTAATGGCATATTGATCAATAGGAACGTTTAAACTATCAACCGGAATCCACTGCACGTCGTTGGTGTTTATACTCCGCTGCCAGTTCCACCAGTTACCATCGCCTGCAGGCAGCACGTCATTATTTAACACTGCATAATAGCCCTTGTTGCCGGGGAAATTGGTGCTGCTGTTATCAGTGCCGGTGCCCCAACTGAAAGTATTGATATCATCAAAATTACAGAGAACACCAGTCGTAGGATCGTTTACATTAAAGGCGGTGGAAACTGTGCCGGATTTTGTGTTGATCACTACGGGGCCGCTTTGTGTAAGCGTTGGCAGTTTAAATCCGATGGACGTACCATCGCCGGCGGCAGCATAATCGGTTATTGGCGTGCCGGCAAAAGTCAATTCGTTTATAAAAAATAAATTTAACCCATAGATATAAACGGAATCGCCTGCTTTGGCATTTTCATTGGAAATGCTGGTAATAGTAGGTGCTGGAGCCACGATGCCGAATGTAAAAGTAGTAGCCCCATGCCTGGTAACATAACGGATGGTATTCAGACTTTCTGCAGGTACCGACGGAAATGGTATCACAGCCGGTACCAATACGGTAGCACTGGTATCTGAAAACATGATGCTGTTGATAGTAGCGGGTACGCCGTTGAAAGAGATCTGTACCGCATCCTTTAAGTTATGCCCGACGAGCACCACCCATTGCCCGGTAATGATTGAATTAACAAGCGTATCGGCAGGAGAAGCTGCATAATTTCTAACGCTGGTTATAACAGGAGCTGCTTCAGTTACATCTTTCTTACAGGCTGATTGCATCAGTGCAAAAACAGCAGCAAGCGCCAAAAACGGCAACCTCCAATAGCGTTGGTTGAATAGTATTTTATTCACGGTATAATGTTTTTAGTAGTTCTTAATAATATGACACCGGAGCTTCCAACAATTTTGGATTGGCCGTAACCTCAGAAGAAGGTATTGGAAAAGTGAAACTTTGAATAGTTGCAGGCGTAACAATACCATATGGATCTCCTGGTGTTATAACACCATTCGAAATGGTAAATGGTGCACGCCTTTCTCCATTTAATTTGCTGATTGCCTTGACTGGATTATAATAAGATAATCTAACCAGGTCTATCCAATATTGTCCTTCTCCCGCCAGTTCAATTCTTCTCTCAATAATTACGGAGTCAATATCTATTCTGGGGGCAGGAGCCATCCCGGCCCTTGTACGAACTTCGTTAAAGTAGTGAAGCGCCTCGCCATCCGCAGTAGAACCACTGTTACCGAGTATGGCTTCAGCGTAAATGAGGTAAACATCCGCCAGTCTTAATAATGCATTATGCTCTGTGGAGGAAGTCAGCGTCATAGTTGGGGCACTATTATCCTTGTTCGTGCCGATAATATGCTTCTTCAATCCAGAACTGCCTGTATACTTAAATCCTCCGCCTGCTGCGTTCAACTCCGGGTAATAATCCCCGTTAATCATAAAAGTGGCTTTACGCCTTACAGAATCCTTTGCTTTGTAAAGTTGGTACATATCTATGGTTGGGCTAATAGCAAACCAGCCAGCCGAGCCATTGGCAGATATTTCTACACCTCCCGGAGAATAGATCTGCAGCATATTTCCTTCCAACCAACCTCCACCCGGGGCCCACTGCAATGCAAACAATGACTCCGGATTGTCGTTAAACTGGGTTTTAAAGAGGTCGGCATAATTATTTACCAGTGCCCGGCCACTGTTTTTACACACATTCCCGGCGTATTTTTTTGCACTATCCAGGTAAGCCTGGTTTCTGGTACCTCCCTGCTGATTTAATCCGGCTACTGTCAGGTACACCTTACTTAACATACCTTGTGCGGACCAGGTAGTAACCCTTCCGGCAGCATCGGTAGGCGGGAGATTTGCAGCTGCAAAAGCCAGGTCGTTAATGGCGAATTTATATACGTCCTCCGTTTTTATACGGTTAATCAATGGAGATACAATCAGCTGGCTGTTATCTTCAATAACGGGTACAGCCCCCCATAATACTGCCAGGTTATAATAAGCAAATCCACGTATGAAGCGGGCTTCAGCGATAGCAGCATTTTTGTCCTTATCAGTGATGGAAGCCGGCGCTTTTTGCGCGATGGCATTGATGGTAACATTACAGTGTGCAATGATATTATACATTCCTTTCCAATTGGAAATCATGATACCATTTAAACCGGTAACTGTAAAAGTATTCAGCTGCACAGCATCTCCCCAATAACCAACCGCCATATTTCCACTCAGCACTTCGCCAACAGGTAAATAACAAGTATAGTTCCAGTCGGCCCAGGGTGTACCAGCATACAATGCAGCTGTTGCCAACCTGAGATCACCCGTAGTTTGATAAAAATTATCAGCACTTATCTGCGACAAGGGCGGACGATCCAAAAAACTTTTGGAGCATCCTGTTATAGCTATCGTAACCAGCAGGAAGGCAATTATTTTATCCAATATTAATCTCATAACTATTTATATTAACAGATGAATATTTTATTTAGTCAGTTTAATGTTCGCACCAATGGTAAACACACGGGGTTGCGGATAAAAACCGCCGTCAACACCAGCACTCAGCGGGTCCCATGATCCAATCTCCGGGTCCATTCCCTTATAGTTTGTAATAATGAATGCATTTGAAACATTGAAATAAACTCTCAGATATTTAATGCTGGCTTTAGCAAGCAGCTTTTCGGGGAGGGTATATCCTAAGGAAATATTCTTACATCTCAAAAAGCTTCCGTCTTCTACGAACTTGTCAGAATTCCTGTTATTATCATTAGTGTTATCATTCCTAATGCCGACTATCCTTGTTTCCGGGTTAGTGACCTGTATATTATTAATATCAGTGGCACTTCCTTTCGGATCAATCAGGGTTAGTTTCGCATAGTCATTTAATGACTTGAAATAACCAAAGCTGGTACCTGGGTATTCCCCATTTACGCGAAGTTGGTTAAATACTTTATTGCCAATGTTTGCTGCGAAAAATATATTCACATCAAAATTTCTATAGGAGAAAGTGTTATTGAAACCAATCTGGTATTTAGGTATGGGTGAACCAAGAAAGGTTTGATCGGATTCATTAATAACGCCGTCGCCATTAAAATCTTTAAACTTCAGATCACCATACCAGATACTTCCACCTGCAGCCCCTACTGGCAAAGGCACACCATTTTTAGTGGGTAATGCGTGGGTTTCAAAATCTTTTTTCGTTGCAAATACGCCACCGTCAATGACATAGCCATAAAACTCGCCGATAGATCTGCCTACAACCGTTTTACTATATTGCCTGTTCAGTGAAGCGCCATCGGTATTGAGCTTAAGCACTTCATTAATATTGCGGGAAACCGTCACATCAGTTTTCCAGCTGAAATTTTTGGTTTTAATATTGGTGGAACTGATTCTGAAATCAAAGCCCTTGTTATTAACAGTACCAACATTGACATATGGGGCTTCCATCGCGCCTGGCGAATAACCAATCGCCGTTCCGGAATACATAGGTAAAGGGATCTGCAGGACAAGACCATCAGTTTTTCGGTTATAAAAATCAACAGAGAAATTCAATCTCCAGTTAAAAAGCGTTCCTTCCAGTCCGATGTTGGCGTATTTTGTTTTTTCCCACTGTACGTAAGGGTTGCCCACATTCTGGGTAAGTTGTGCGATACCCGTTAACCCGGTAGCCACAGTGGCCAGTGTGGAGGTATAGGCATAATCCCGGATATTCTGATTATTGGTTAATCCATAACCCAGGCGCAGCTTTAACTCATTAACCTCCTTTACCGTTTTCAGGAATTCTTCGTTATTCAATTTCCAGGCAAATGCACCTGAGTAGGTATTCACCCAGCGGTTTTCAGGAGCAAACTTTGAAGAACCATCTGCCCTGAGATTAACGGTAAACAGGTACTTGTCGTTGATGCCGAAATTAATACGGCCAAAGTACGATTCCTGGGCACTTTGTCCTTTACTGCCGCTATTGGTGGCGGTGGTAGGATCACCACTGCTGATTACCTGCACACTATTTGAAGGGAAATTTGACCTGGACGCGCTGGAACCTTCACTGGTGCCTAGCTGTGCCTCATGCCCCAGTAATACGTTTACATTGTATCTCTCTTTAAACAGATGTGAATAGGTAAGGAAGTTTCTTAAAGTTGTAAATAAATTTTGCGAAAATTCATAAGACCCGCTGTTGGTATTGTTTTTTACAAGGCCAAATGTATAGGAAGGATTAAACCTGTCCTGCGTTGCCATTGAAAAACTTCCTGTTGCTTCATTCCGGAGGGTCAGGTCTTTGGTAAAAGCAATTTCCGCATATATATTACCAAAGAGCTGGTTTCTTTTTGCCTCATCTTTATTAATAAGGGCGATCGCATATGGGTTCACGGTGCTGTTCACCCATCCATTCGGATTATAGGCTCCTCCCCAGCTGCCATCCTCATTCTTTACGGCTATATCCGGCGTTTGGCTTAATGCGGTATTAATTACATTCGAGCTGGTTGAATTCACGTTCTCCTTGATATTAACCAATTGCAGGCTGGTACCGATCTTTAACCAGTTGGTTGTTTTATTATCGAGATTGAGTCTTAATGAAAGCCTGCGGAAATTGGAACCGAGCGCAATGCCTTCCTGGTTGAAATAGGAGCCCGACAGGAGGTATTGTGTTCTTGTATCTCCTCCATTAATGGATAATGTATGGTTGGTCATCGGGGCATTTCTGAAAAGTTCTTTCTGCCAGTTGGTGCCCTCGCCCAGGTACTTTGGATTTACAAATTCCGGGCGGGTATCAAATCCCCATCCTAACCCGGTATTTCTTTCATTTATAAAAGTGGCGTATTCCCTTAAATTCATTACAGGCAACCTTTTAGGTATTTGCTGGTAGCCTGTATACATATCATAGGAAATGCTTGGCGGAGCGACCTGCCCCCTCTTGGTGGTTATTACTATTACACCATTTGTTGCCTGTGAACCATAAATGGCCGTGGCTGATGCGTCTTTCAATACATCAATGGTTTCAATTTCAGAAGGATTGATACCTGCCAATGGATTCACGCCTGAGCCCAATGTGGCGGTGCCACCAATAATGATTCCATCTATTACATACATAGGCGAACCTCCCCCAAAAGAAGACAAGCCACGGATCTGTATCGATACAGCTCCACCTGGTTGACCTGATATTTGTTGTACCACTAACCCGGGAACCTTTCCCTGCAAAGCCTGGTCAAAGGTTACAGGCTGTGTTTTACGGAGCTCATCACCGGAAACAGAAGATATGGCGCCGGTAACGTCCTTCCGTTTGGCTTTACCGTAACCAATCACCACCACATCTTCCAGTTGTGAAATATTCTCACTCATTTCTATTTCAAGGGACGGTGTTTTGGCCACCACTTCTTTCTTCTGAAAACCTATCATGGTAATTACCAATACGCTTCCGGTGGGAGCGTCGATCGTAAACTTTCCTTCTCCATTGGTAATAGTGAAGCGGCTGGTGTTTTTTAAGGTAACAGTTGCACCCGGAACCGGGGAGGAATTACTTTTATTGATGATTCTACCACTTATTTTTGTTGTTTGTGCGGAGAGGTTTGTGCTGGAAAGGAATCCCAAAAGGATACCCAATAGCGGTAGTATTCGCAAGCGAATCATTTTGGTTGACTTCATTTTTTTCATTTTAACGTGTGCGGAAGATGATCCTCAGCGGCATTTTCAGCGAGGATGATATTTCATAAGGCCAGAATACTCGTAACAGGAACCAGGCAATTGTTAAGCGCCAATTCTTTTTCAGTAACTTCTATAGTTCCTATTAGTCACTTTTTTAATGTAATTGGTGACGACCTCAGGTTTAACAGCCTGAGGTGAATGACTAAGTAGAGGGATTGAAAAAGTAAACAGGTGGTCAGGATCTGCACTATGAGCAGAAGGACTTGCCAATAAGTCTCCATACGAGACATAGGCCGGCAAGCAAGGTAGCAGCAATTGTAGTTTCATATACGTGGATTGAATATTGTAAAGCTATTGCTATGTTGCCTGAATCAAGGGGGCCATTTGATTCAACCATGAGACCCGAATGTTACAATTCGGTGAATATCACTGTCAATGATTTGACAGCGCTTGAATTTAAAACCAGGAAAACCGGGGCCACCATCTTGCATTCATCCAACAACCACATTTTCTACCTACCCGGTCTTCCTGATAATATTATAGAATGGTTTAGCCTATTACCATCCTGCATTTTGCTTCAATACGTTATTCGATAATGTAATTTGTGAATAAGGGATCTGCACGAAGCCCTTTGTTTCTATTACCTTCGATGCCAAAATGGTTTTGGTGGTATTCACACCGCCATTTTGAAGGGTCACCGACTCGGCAATAGCTGATGCCGCAACATTCAGCCCCTGGCGAAGAAGATCCCAGTAACGGATCCCTTCTCCCGCAAATTCCAGCCTTCTTTCATTTATAATATTTGCCTGGCTCACCGGAACCTGCACAAAGCTGGTTCCCAGCGCCCTTCTGCGCACATCATCAAAGTAACCCTGCGCACCGCCGGCGCCCAATTCAGCCGCCATTAACAAAACATCAGCGTAGCGGATAGATACATAATCCTGGTACTGGCTGATCATGAAGCTCGCGCCGCCCATTTTTTCTGCAAGACTTCTTCCTGCCTCATCAGCCATGGGGGTATATTTTTTAATGCAGTAGCCGGTATACTCCCGTTGATCCTTTATGTTCTGAAAATCAAGCCCCTCGTCCACTATTGAAATGATAGAGGCATTTCTCCGGCTATCGCCGGCAGGGAAAGCTTTCCAAAGTTTTGGATTCACGGTGGCGCCGCCCCAGCCCATTCCATACGGATAAATACTTTGAACGCGAATACCGAACATCACCATCCACTGGTTACCATCCACATTTCCATTCCAATCGCTGGTGTAAGTGTACTTGATGGCAAACACCGTTTCCTTATTATCTTCTCCTACATAATTATTGAGAGAGGCAGCAGGCCATAAATTGGCAAATTTGTCAACCAACCCAAATCCTCCATTACTGATAACATCCTCGAGGTAAGCAAGCGCCTGGGCTTTTGAAACAGTTCCTACCAGGTCGGGCTTATTGTAATAACCGGTATAGCAAAGGAACACACGACCAATCAGTGATTCAGCAGCCCATTTGGTTACCCGTCCACGGGTAGAGGGGCTTTGTGCACCATAACCAGTAGCAGGAAGATTGGAAGCTGCAAATATCAGGTCGTCAGTAATGAGTTTATAAACGCTGTCTGCGCTGGCCTGCGGCACATTATCGGTGGTAGGTACGGTGATCAGTGGGACATTTCCCCATAACCGGACCATATCAAAATAACAATAGGCGCGTATGAACCTTGTTTCCGCTTCATATGTCTTACGCAAATTGTTATCTCCTTTCCAATCCACTCCGTCGAGGTGCGACAAAAGCATATTGGCGCGATAGATAGCCTTGTAGTAAAGCGCCCAGCTATCTCCAAACATATTTTGATCTGAGGGCGAACGGAGTTTGTCAAACTCGTCCATCATCTGAAAGCCGAAGCCGTCAGCATTACCGGTGGCTCCAAATGCATCGTCAGACATGATTTCCGACGCAACAGGAAAAGCAACGCCACCTGACCAAACACGCTGTAATCCATCATATACGCCCACCAATGCCTTCCAGGCATCATTCTGTGTTTTGTAAAAATTCTGCTCTGTGGCAGCCGTTACATCTTCTGAATCCAGAAAGTCCTTGTTACAGGCAATCAATGTCAACAATGCAGAAGCCAGTATATAAAATTTCAAGTTTTTCATCGCCAATTCATTTTTAATTTAAAACCGGATGTTTGCTCCAACCATAAATGTTCTGGGCCTGGGATAATATCCTAAGTCCACTCCCGATGAAAAGCCCTCGTTATACCCAACTTCAGGATCCATACCATTGTATTTGGTAAACAGGAAAGCATTCAGCACGGAAGCATATAATCTTACTTTGCCCAGGTAATTTTTTTTGATCAGGTTAGAAAAATCATAACCAAGGGTAATAGTGTTGATACGCAGATAATCTCCTTTATAAACGTACAGATCAGAGAACTGTGCCCAGTTAGCACCATCTTCTGTTACCCTGGGAATTCTGTTGGAAGTTCCCGGGCCATGCCAGCGGTCCAGTATTTCTGAAGTATAGTTACCAAAGCCGCCCGGTCCTCTGTACGACTGAACAAGCTGATTACCTGTTACACCGGAGGCCTGTACCAGGAGATCAAACCCTTTGTAATCGAGCGATATATTAAAACCATAGGTAAAATCAGGATTGGGATCACCGATATTGGTTTTGTCATTGGCATCAATAACACCATCGTTGTTCAAATCGATATAACGAACATCTCCGGGCTTAGCGGTGGGCTGAATCGGAGTTCCTGTTTTGCCTTTATAAGCCGCTACCTCATCATCCGACTGGAAAACGCCTGCAGTTTTAAATCCCCAGAAATAACCTACCGGTTCGCCGTTTGCTGCCCGGTAAAACTCACCGGCATTGGCATACAGCACATTGGTATTGCCATGAAGCACATGATCGTTTGTAGGAATATTTCCTATCCTGTTTTTATTATAGGCGCCGTTTACACCAACTGAATAATGGAAGTTTTTACCGATGCTGTTACGGTAATTCAGCGCCAGTTCAACGCCGGTGTTTTTCACATCACCCCCATTGATCAGCGGTGCATCTGCTCCGGCAGTAGCCAGAATAGGCACTGTAATTAACCAATCCTTTGTTTTTTTGACATAATAATCAAATGTCACATTCAGGCGCTGTAATATGGTAGCGTCAAAACCGATATTGGTTTGCTCGGATGTTTCCCATTTTACATCCGGATTGGCAATACGGCTTGGATAAGCGCCCTGCGTATTGGCTCCTTCTACCGGTCCGAATATATAACCTGCATTACTGAAACTGATGGGAGATACAAACTGGTACGCCGCTACGTTCTGATTGCCAACCTGGCCCCAGCTGCCGCGAAGTTTAAGGAAATTCAACCATTGTACGCCCTCCATAAAGTTCTCCATAGAAGTTACCCATCCTGCAGACACGGAAGGGAAATATCCCCAGCGATGATCCGGAGCGAATTTGGAAGATCCATCACCCCTGAATGTTACATTAACCAGGTATTTTTCCCGGAAGTTATATTGCAACCGTCCGAAGTAAGACATCAATGCATTTTCGGACGGACCGCCGCCAAGACTCATATAAGGAGCGCCCCTGGTCACATTCTGAGCAACAGAAAGGTAGGCATGTTGCATGTCGGCAACACGCAGATCCCAGTTGGAACCATTCATACCAACAGTTTGTGTTTTCAGCGAAGAACTACCCGCCATTACGCCGAAATGGTGATCAGCCGCAACATCAAAATCATAGCTGATTAAATTGTCGAACTGGATAGTCCGTCCATTACCCATTGATTGACTCACCTTAGCGGTATCATTCAAGGAATAAATAGAAAGATGATAAACCGGTGTATAACCATGACTTTGGTTAGCGGAATAATTTAAACCGAGGCTGGAGCGGAATTTTAAACCTTTAACAGGTTCCACCTGTAAATACACATCGCCAAATAAGCCCTGGCTGCTGTTCCGGTTGCGCGTGTTATAGTCCATCACTGCATACGGATTGGCTTCTGTATTATTCCATGCCTGATCAGGTTTTCCCGGATACCAGCCTTTTTTATCACTGCTGAAATAACTGCCATCTGTATCATACATTGGCAGGAACGGGCTGGTAGTAAAAGCAGAACGTAGTGTATTATTATACTGACCGTCTACAGCAATTCCGTGGCTGTTTTGATAGTTGAACGTAAGATGCTCTCCCAGCTTAACGATATTCTGGTATAAGTTATGTTCAGAATTTATTCTGAACGTGTAGCGGTCAAGGTAAGAGATATCAGATCCGCCCACGATGCCGCCCTGGCTGGTATATCCCAGGGATAAGGAATAGGTGGAAGCCGGTCCGCCACCCTGTACACCCAATACATAGTTTTGAGTCGGTACATTCTTTTTAAACATCTGGTCAAGCCAGTCTGTGTTTACCGGCAGGTTGTTGACTACCTCATTGCTGAAATAAGGCGCCTTACCGGAGTTAACAGCGGCTTCATTTATAATGGTAGCATAATCTTTTGCATTCAACAGTTTTGCTTTGCGGGCAAGCTGTTGGGCGCCATAAAAAACATCCAGGGTGACCTGTGGTTTTTGGTTGGCTTTTCCTGTTCTTGTGGTAACAAGGATAACGCCGTTGGCGGCCTGGGAACCATAAATAGCAGCAGATGCAGCGTCTTTCAGGATGTCGATGGATTCTATGTCCGCCGGGTTCAGGTAGGCGATGTCACCTGTCTGAACACCATCCACAATATATAAAGGAGCAAAGTTACCAACAGTACCTTTACCACGAATGATAACATTCATTCCTGAACCTGGCTGTCCCGAATAGGAAGTGATTTGCACACCGGGTGCCTGTCCCTGCAAAGCCTGCATTGCACTGGTAGTATTCTGTTTCTGGATGTCGGCGCCTTTTACCTGTATGTTAGCGCCTGTAACCAGTTTTTTCTTCTGTACGCCATAACCAATTACCACTACATTTTCCAGCTGGCTTTCGGCGTCCTGCAACTGAACTTTCAATTCGCGCGAGGTAACTTTTACCTCTTTTTCAACAAAACCAACGGATGTAATTACTATCACATCACCAATTGATGCCTCAATAGTAAATTTTCCTGCATCATCCGCAATGGTGGAGACACGGGTGCTTTTAACGGTTACTGATGCTGCAGGGACCGGAACGGAAGTACTTTGACTGGTGATCGTTCCATTCACCTTTGAAGTTTGGGCATAGGCATTTTTGCCCGGGGCGAAGACCCAAAGCGCGCCCCACAGCAGCAATACTCGCAAGTAAAAAAGTTTGGCTGATTTCATAATTGTGGATTTAACTGACTACTTTTTTATATCTATTTTTCTTCCTTCATAAACTACTTCCTTATCACATTTTGCATCAAGATCCAGACGCCTGGGTTCATTGGGCGCAATAATATTGATACGGATAGTTCTTTTCTGTAACATGCCATTGAATGATCCCTTCCGGTCTCCGACAGTAACAGTTCCTGTTGCCTGGGTATATTTTACCGGGATAATGGAAAAGGCGCCTTTTTCATAATTGTAATTGGCCCCTTCATCTTCATACAGGTTGAAAGACGCGTCTGCACCGGTGTAGATGTTCAATGTCAGGGTGTCGGCCTGTTTTTCTGTGGTGTATTGTAACCCGGGTCCGAAGGGAACGATGGATCCGGCTTTTACAAATAAAGGCATCCGTTCGTATGGCGCGTCGGCAGTAATTTTCTGACCACCTGCATACCACTTCCCGGAATAGAGGTCATACCATCCTGCGCTCCTGGGTAGATACAGGGCGCGTTTCGTTTGTCGGTATTCATATACGGGATTTATTAGCAACGAAGGACCAAACATATATTGATCAGTAATATTCAATACGGCGGTATCTGTTGCAAAGTCCATCGCAAGTCCCCGCATAATAGTGTAGTCATTGTGGTAAGTCCACCCGGCCAGCGAGTATATGTATGGCAGTAAACGGTAACGCAGCTTATCGTAATAGAGGAAACTCTCATAAGCAGGATGATCTTCAGGAGCAGTATTGAATACTTCGCGGTAAGGGAATTGCCCGTGAGACCGGAACAAAGGAACGAAAGCGCCAAACTGCGACCACCGGGTCATCAATTCCCTCCACTCCTCCAGTCCCGCTGCGTCCGGGTTTTCAAATTTGCGGGGCACCACAAAGCCACCAATATCCATCGTCCAGTAAGGAAGTCCGGACATAGAGAAATTAGCGCCTGCAGCTATTTGTGCTTTCATATCATTCCAGGTAGAGCCAATGTCACCACTCCATATCGCGGCAGCATAGCGCTGCGAACCTGCAAAGCCGGAACGTGTCAGCAAAAAGACCCTTTTATCCGGATCCGTTGAACGTTGTCCTTCATAAATTCCTTTTGCATTTTGCAGGGGATAAGCATTCAGAAATTCTGCCGCGCTACCCAAAGCAGTGGGTGTCATTTGCAGCTTTCTCTTTTCCGGATTTACATTGGAAACAATGTCCGGTTCACTGGCGTCCATCCACCATGCGTCAATTCCTTTACTATATATTTTTTCGTTGATCAGCTCCCAGAAGCCTTTCCGGGCCGCGTTGTTGAAAGCATCATAAAAAGTAGAAACGTATCCTTTACCTATCCAGTCTTTTTGTTGATCAGCGATGTTTCTTTTATAAAGCCATCCTTTTTTATCAAATTCATGGTAAGCTGATATGCCATCATAAAATTTCGGCCATACTGATATCATGATTTGAGTGTTGTACTTTTTATGCAGCAAATCAATCATGCTATCGGGAGAAGGAAAGCGTTTTTCATCGAACTCCTGGCTGCCCCATTCGGCTTCTCTCCAATAACTCCAGTCCAGCACAATGTTGTCAATGGGAATCTTTCTTTTGCGGAATTCAGCAACGGCGTTCAGTAACTCCTCCTGTGTTTTGTATCTCTCCCGGCTTTGCCAGAAGCCTAATGCCCATTTGGGAACAATAGGCGCCTTACCTGTAAGCGACCGGTAACCCGAAATCACTTCATCCATATTATTGCCATACACGAAGTAGTAGTCAACCTGTTTGCCGGCTTCGGAACAGAAACCAAAACTGTTTTGCTGCTCCTCGCTCAATGGCTCCTGCCATTTCAAAGAAAAATAGGACTCGCCGCCTTCAGGTATCCACTCAATTCTGACAGGTACTTTTTCTGCTTTTTTGAAGTTCCAGGAAACCAGTGCAGATGCGGGGTTCCATGCTTTTCTCCAGCGATCCAAAACAAGTTTTCCATCCAGCCATACTTTCACCGAGCCGCCATAAGTGAAACGGAACTGATGAAGACCGGAGAGATAACTGGAAAGACTTCCTTCCCAGGTCACCATGCCGGAGGCAGGTGTAAATTCCCGTGGCAAGAGGACTTTTGAATCTCCCAGGAACTCCATATTAATATTGGTCTCCGCTCTTTCGGTACTTATTTCCTGCGGTTTATGCGCATCATTGGAATAAGAGGCAGTAAGCCAGCCGGCTTCGCCTTTCTTTGAAAAAAGCTGCATAGAAGAAAGTGGATGAAGTGGCCTGATATCGCCGGCCCTGGTGAGGGAATAGTTGTCCCACAGAATACCATAGTTTTTATTGGAGATCATAAAAGGAACGGCCACTTCTGTATTGTTCTGGAAGAAGGTAACCTGTTGGCCACGATAGTTCATAATCCCGTCCTGGTGTTGCCCGAGCCCATACCATGCGTCTCCGGCAGCCGTCTGAAATGTTTGGCTAATCGTGTAATACCGTTTGCCGTCGAATATGGCGGATTGAAAATCCCGCCCGAAGGGTTGTTTCTCAGCCAGGATCTTTTTGCCTGCCAGATCCGTGAAAGTAACGGCTCCTGTGCCCCGGTCGACGGTGACAATCAATTTCTTTGTTTTGAGCGTCAGTGTTTCTTTGGAAGTACTGATATCCCAGGTAAGCCCTGTTTGTTTATGATAAACGGTTACCAGGCTGTTACCGGCTACTATTTCTTTTCCGGGAGCAGCGATCACTCTTATAATATCATCCGAAACAACTTCAAGTTTAACAGCATTTGTAGCGCCTGTAAGCAGAGAGTCTGTAAAAACTATAACCCCATCCGGAAGTTTAATGTAAGCAGGTGGCGCCGCCAATAAATTATTAAATAACGTAAAAGTCAGCAGGCTAAGCAGCAGCAATCGTAATTTCATATACGTGGATTAGATGCCGTAAAACTATTGCTATGGCGCCAGAAACCGGGGCGTCAAATGATTCAACCAAGGGGTTCAAATGTTACAAATACCTGAATATCACTGGTAGGATTTCGGGAGGCGGGTTATTAAAGGCCTTTATTTTTAAGATTTGCCAGGTACTCTGAAGGGGTGGTTTTGAATTCTTCTTTGAAAAGTTTACGGAATATTTTGGGGTCATTGAATCCTACCTGGTAGGCAACTTCTGAAATAGACATGCCGCTTTTGTCTAATAACTGGATAGCCCTTTTCAAACGGATTGAACGGATAAAATCTAACGGCGACTTACCGGTTAACGATTGTATCTTTCTGTACAGGGTAACCCTGCTCATGTACATCTCTTTACTGAACTCATCTACGGAAAATTCCGGATTGTCTATTTGTTTTTCGATAATGTCCAATGCCTGTTTAAGGAATTTTTCGTCTACAGGGGTGATGGTCACTTCCCCGGGGTTGACTTCAATCTGCTTTTGGAACCTCTTTTGCAATAATTTTTGTTGTGCCAGCAAATTATTGATCCGCGAAGCCAGGATCTCAAAGGTGAAGGGTTTGGTAATATAATCGTTCACGCCGGCTTTCAATCCCTCCAGCTGTTTTTCTTCACTTCCCATAGCGGTAAGCAAAATAACGGGAATATGAGCGGTGAGTGTTTCGGTTTTAATTTTCCTCGCAAGTTCAACGCCGTCCATTAAAGGCATCATGATGTCGCTTACCACAAGATCAGGATTTAACAGCTTTATTTTCTCCCAGCCCTCCTTCCCGTTTGCGGCTTCTTCAATATGGTACTGCCCTTTCAGGTTATCTTTTAAATAAAAGCGCAGGTCTTCATTGTCTTCCACTACGATTATTGTCTTCTTCTTATCCCCTTTCTTTTTTTCTTCCACTATTATTTGCTCCGTTTCCTCCGGGAATGTGGGCGTAGTTGAGGTCCGGCCGGAAGAAACATACACTTTCTTTGCAGGAAGCAATACAGTAAAACAGGTGCCCTGATCCGGTTCGCTTTTTACAGTGATGATCCCGTTGTGTAATCTTACAAACTCTTTTGTGATGGCCAATCCTATACCGGTTCCCTGGTTTACCATGCTCTCCGGAACGTCTGTCTGAAAAAACCGTTCAAAAATCTTTTCATGCTGATCGGCCGGGATGCCAATACCAGAATCCTTTATTTCGATAGCAAGCGTTCCATCGGAACCATTATCCGCCGGCTGCCTATACACTAAGTTAACGCTCACCATCCCACCATCGTGCGTATATTTAAAAGCGTTGGACAACAGGTTGAATAAAATCTTTTCAATTTTGTCTTTGTCAAAATAAATTTCGAGGCTATCAATGTCAGATGAGAATGAAAATCCGATCTTCTTTTTTTCTGCAATATCAGTAAAAGAGTAACTGGTTTCCCTGCAAAACCGGACAATATCGCCTATGGAAGGATGCAGTTTTACTTCCTGTACCTCCATCTTCCTGAAATCGAGCAGCTGGTTAACAAGGCTTAACAGGCGTTTTGCGTTACGCTGTACCAGGTTTAGTTGTTTTACCTGCTCTTCATCTGCCGTATTTTTAATGATCTTATCCAATGGCGCGATGATAAGACTCAGCGGCGTACGGAATTCGTGGCTTACATTGGTAAAGAATTTTGTTTTTAACTGCTCCAGTGCATGCGCCCTTTCTGCTTCCCTGCGCTGCTGGCGAACTTCAAAGCGCATATGTATCCTGTCTAATGTAATGCGCCGGATAAGCAGGAACAATCCCGTAGCGATCAATAAATATATAATGTATGCAACAGGGGTTCTCCAGAATGGGGGTTCAATATTGATCTGCAGCGTTTTCACCTCACTCCACAAACCAGCCCTGTTCAACACTTTTACTTTGAAAACATAGTGGCCGGGATTGAGATTGGTATAAGTGGCTCTCCGCTGATGACCATCTGCATACAACCAGTCTTCATTAAACCCTTCCAGCATATATGCATATTTATCATATGCGTTATGGGAAAAATCGAGCGCAGCAAAGTCGATGGAAAAAACATTTTCTTTATACTTCAGGTCAATACTTTGCAGCTGGGATAAGGAGCGTTTGAGCAGCACGCGGTTATTAACCAGTTCTCCGGGTTCAACATTTTTATTTAATATCTGAAAACCGGTGAAAACAATTTTAGGGTGATAAACAGAATTACCGATAGCAGCCGGATTGATAATATTAAACCCAGATGGCCCACCAAAGATTAATTCGCCGCTCCTCAGCTTTAATGCCGCGTTATCGTTAAACTCGCGGTTCTGCAGGTTGTTTGTTGCATCATAACTGATAACAGAAAAATCAAGATGCTTATTATCCTGGCGGGGAATGGCGTTACATAACCCACTGGGCGTAGAAATCCACAGGGTCTGACGGTCATCTTCAAGAATATTCAGGATCATATTATCGGGAAGGCCGTTTGATGCTGTGAATGTCCGAAACTCCTTTTTCTGTTCATCAAACAAATTCAAACCTTCCCTGGTTCCTACCCAAACCCGTCCCTTACTGTCTTCCAAAAGAGAGATAACACCATTATCGCTTAAACTATTCCTTGTATTTGTGTCCAGGTAGAAGACAGCAGCGGGTTTATTCTTTTCAATAACAGCAATGCCGTAACCTGTACCGATCCATAAATTTCCTTTTCTGTCCTCCATAATAGCAGAAACATAATTGGACAGTAACATTCCCTGCGCGGTTTTATAGTGGTTAAACTGGTTGGTCCTTCTGTCGAAACGATCCAAACCACCACCTAAAGTACCGATCCATAAATTCCGGTTCCTGTCTTCAAAAATTTCCCAGACCTTGTCATCTGTCAAACTGGAGGAATCATTCTCATTATGTCTGTACCGGGTGAACTTCTTACCATCGAAGCGATTGAGGCCACCGAGGTAGGTTCCAATCCAGAGAACATCTTCATGATCCATGCACAGGCTCACAATTACGTTGTTGCTCAGGCTGTTTTCATTTTTTGGATCGTACAGGTATTGTTTGAAAGTATTATTTTTCCTGTCAAAATAGATCAATCCTCCACCATTGGTTCCAATCCAGACATTACCCATCTTATCTTCAACAAAACGGTTTACATCGTCGAACTGCAGGCTTTTTGCATTTAATTCCTGGTGATGGTAATACGAAAACTGAACGATGTTGCCGTTATAATAATTCACGCCCTGCTTGTAGGTTCCCAGCCAGATAATCCCCTGATCATCCCTGTACATCGTTGTAATGGTATTCTGGCTGATGCTTTTGGGATCATTGGGGTTGTTCAGCAGGTAACTGGTATTGAGCCGGTTCTTTTTGTCGATCAACGTTACTCCTCCATGATCGGTTCCTACCCAGATCAAACCATTGCCATCCTGAACCACCTGGCTTACCAGTTCTGAATTCAATCTCGCCGGATACGAATTCTTATCAAACTGCGTGATGGTGTTATCTTCCGGGTGAAAAAGAAAAACACCGAAGTTATAACGCCAAAGCCAGAGATCATTATCGCTATCTATAAACAGCTTATAGGGGTTATCATCTTTATTACGTTTTTGGAAAGCAGTGGTGGAAGAAATTATTTTGTCCAGCTTTATATCATACTCCTGTAAAAAACCTGATTGATATACCAGCCATAACTTTCCGTCGTTTGTTTCACTAATGGAAGTAATCTTTTCGGAAGTTTGTGTTGCTTTCGGTTTGAATGGCTTTACTATTTTGTTGTCAGCGGAATACAGGAACAAACCCTTATCCTCATACAGGAACCAGTACCTGTTATTATTTCCTTTTACTATAATGGCAATAGTACCAGGCGGCAAACCGATAGCATGTAAATAGTCATCAGAGCTGCCATTGAATTTTTCCGTATCCGGATTATAAATACAGGGACCACCCATTGTAGATACCCACATTTTTCTATCAGGAAGTTCATAAAGTGACAAGATATTGTTGTCCTTTATGGAAGTACTGTCATTGTGATCTTTACGAAATACTTTACAGAAATATCCGTCATAACGATTAAGTCCATACGTAGTACCAAACCATAAAAAACCATCAGGATCCTTCAGCACAGTATTTACCTGGTTATGTGACAAACCGGTATACGTATTGAGCTTGGAAAAATTATAATGTTCGCTTTGTGCTAAAACAGAAAGAGATTGTAACAGCAAAATAATCCAAAAAAGGTAACGCATTGCATCTGATTTGACATATAAAAATTTGCGTTGTCCGGTCTACAATCCCGTAAAATCAGGAACTAAGATAATAAAATGATTGGGATAACGTGTCCAAATCAAATGACAAATTTGCTGTAACGATTTTTCTTTTGTTGAAGCATTAAAACGCCAGGTGCCTTATATTTTATTTTTTTTAAAGTTGAAATATCTGTTCCATCAACAGCCATTTCTCTCCCTCTTTCGCCCAGGGCAAAGGTTGCTGGAACTTCCACATTAACTGTTCCCATTCCTGTACTTTTGGATTGGCTGCATCCGAAGCACTTTTTGCTGTTTCATCATACTGGTCATTGGTTTCCATGATCATCATTAAGCGATTGCCTGTTCTATAGATCTGCATTTCCACAATCCCTGCATCAAGAATGCTTTTCCTTACTTCCGGCCAACCATTTTCTGCCCTGTGCCAATACTCGTATTCTGCTATCAGCTCCGGATTATCCTTTAAATCGAGGGCTAAACAGTATCTTTTCATAAATTCAATTAACTTTTACAAATAGCTGGAAGCATAGAACTGATCAATTAGTCCGCGTTCTTTCATCTTCTTCCAAAATCCTTCGGGGATTATTGAGTTGGGCAATGCAACATTTTGTACTACCCTTTCCGCCTGGGTGGTATTTAAAGCAATGCTTGTAACTCCGGGCGCATTCAGGCCAAAAATCACGCATGCCTCTACCGGTCTTATTTTATAATCCTCGCACAATTGATAAAACTGTTGCCGCCAGTGATATAAATTTTTGTCTTTTTCAGGATCTGTCAATTGATAATTATAATAAGCCGATCCTGTTAAAAAGCCTCCGTTAAAAACAGAAGAATTTATAACTGCAACACCCTGATGCGAAAGTTGTTGCATAAAATCCACCAGCGGCGTGGGATGGCTGTGAATAGTCATACTATTGGCAATCATTACCCAGTCCAGTTTTACGTCCTCCGTTATTTTCCTTATGATGCGCCAATCCTTTGCGCCAACGCCGATCGCTTTAACTTTGCCGGCCTGTTTTAATTCATTTAATGCCCGGTAAGCATCCAGGATATCCTGGTAGCGCCTTTTTTTCTCCTCCTCATCATCTGATGCGGCGAGGTATTCGTCGGGATCATGTACAGATACCAGCTGCGCATGATAGCTACCGAGCAGTTTATTCCCCTGCTCATAGCATTCCAGGATACCATCGTAACTTATTTTCTGAACGGCATCATACTCCAGGTTTTTCCATATTCCGGGTTCAAAAGTGGGTTCGGCAGTTTTTAATTCGGTACGCAGCCAACCCAGCTTATTGCTGATCAGTACATCCTTCGGATTGATATTTAGTTCCTTCAGGGACCGTCCCAGGGACTCCAGCGCCAGCCCGGCGCCATATTTACCGGCGGAATCAAATACAGCCGGCCTGGGGGAATATTTGATGCTTTCATTAACAATAGACCGCTTCACTTCATCCGGTAGCGCAACATATAAATTCCCCAACCCGCTGGTGCCAAAAATTACTTTGGGCAGTGTGAGTTCCTCCATATAAAAATCTCTTATTTTCAAAGAATAGCTGAAACAGGTAAATTTTCAGGCTTCACTATTACGCGGTGACCTTTTATTCCAAAAAAGGCCACTACCGCGAAACAGATCAATGGTACTGCATAACCATATTGAATATTACCTGTTACATCGCTTATGTAACCGAATACTCTTGGCAAAACGGCGCCCCCAACAATGGACATAATAATTAAACTACTTCCAAATTCAGTATCACCGCGTAAATCTTTTATGCCAAGCGCAAAAATAGTAGGAAACATAATGGACATAAAAAAGCAAATACCAACAACCGTATAGATGGTAATCATACCATATCCCCAGATGGCGATGATGCAAAGTAAAATATTGATGACTGCATATGCAGCAAGCAACCTGGCCGAACTGTAGTATTGCATCAGATAGGTGCCAATAAATCTTCCAATTAAAAATGCCAGTCCGCATAACCCCAAATAATCGGCGGCTTTTACCTCCGATATACCGGCAGCCCTTGGTGCATACAGGATAAACAAACTAAACACGCACACCTGGGCGCCTACATAAAAGAATTGTGCAATAACGCTCCAGGTTAAATGACGGTGTTTAAAAGCGTGAAAAATATTCTTACTGGCTACATGTCCTTCATTTGTTTGAATGGCCGGCAAACGGGTAAACGCAAAAACCACAGCTATTAACACCAGCACGCTGCCGAGAATAAAATAAGGCATCTTCACGGTGGCAGCTTCAGCAGCAAGGGCCAGCTTCCGGCCTTCTTCCGTCATTGTACTTAATTGTGCTGCAGTATAGCCTTTTGTAAGTATAACGCGTGCGCCGATCACGGGCGCAAGTGTGGCAGCCAGGCCATTAAATGATTGTGCAAGGTTAAGCCGCTGGGTAGAGGATTCAGGATCGCCAAGCGAGGATGCATAAGGATTAGCCGCCGTTTCCAGGATCGTGAGTCCGCAGGCAATGATAAACAAGGCTATCAGGAAAAAGGTATACTGCTGGGTATTGGCAGCCGGGATAAATAAATACGAACCCAGTGCGAAAACCAGCAGTCCCGTTATAATCCCTGCTTTATACCCGTATTTTTTCATGATGAACCCAGCGGGCAAAGCCATGAGAAAATACGCGATAAACACTGCAGAATCCACCAGCGTAGCCTGTACGGTGGTAAGTGTAAATGATTTCTGCAAATGTGGTATAAGTATAGGATCAAGATTATGTGCAAAACCCCATAAAAAGAACAGGCTTGTAATCAATATAAACGGGAAAAGTGTACGGGCCTTTGCCATATTAAAATCTAAAATTTACATTGACTGATCAAACAAAAAAACATTTATACGATCGCTCCTTCAATTTTCAACACAAATGCTTCTTTCCGCGGTGGCTGGTCAGGTAACTGCACCTTCAACCCTTCGGATGTTTGCTCAAAGTTCAACCGGTCATTTCCCAGCATGCTTACGTGGCTTACGTTTCCCGCCTGATTATCCTGGGCCAAAGATTTAATTAAAGTAACTTTATCTGACGGCCATCCGAGCACTATTGCGTAAAGTGTTTTGCCTTTTGTAGTAAAACGAATATCTCCTGCTTCAAATGGCTTGCCTTTCCCTTCATTAAAACCCTGTACGCTCAAAGCCACAACAGACTGTATCGCCGGGCCTTCTCCAAATGTTTTCCAGGGACGTGTACCATAAATTGCTTCGCTGTTGATTTTCATCCAGTCGGCTACCTGTTCTACTACCGTGCGTTCTTCACTGTCGATACTACCATCACCGCGTACAGGAACATTCAGTAAGAGATTACCATTTTTACTTACCACATCAGCCAGGGTATGTACCACTGTTTTGGCGCTCTTATAGCCTTTGTTATCAAACAGGCGGCGGTCGTAATGCCAGCCACCGATACAGGTATCCGTTTGCCAGGGCAGGGGTTCTATCTGGTTACTTTGGCCACGCTCAATATCCCAGATCATGCATTTACGTTGCTGCTCATTCAACATTTTTCCAAATAGGGCAGCCTGTAATTTTCCATGTTTCTTCACACTGGTGTTATAGAAATGAGCAGCTATTTTGAGGCCCGCATCGCTTACCTGTAAAAGCGGCAGCACATTGTCATCAAAATAAACCAGCTCGGGGCCATATTTATTGATAAGTTCAATGGTCCGGTTTAAAAAACTGTCACAGTAAGCTTTATCAGGTATACTTGCGCCGTTACCCCAATCCCAATAGCCGCCCATGCTGCCATCATTAAGACTATCCTTACTCAATGCGTGATTTTGAGCATACAACTGCTGCGGATCATAACCATTCCACCATTTATTGCTGCCATCGGCTTTAGTCAGTTTGCCATCATAAGGAACTCCTGCATAGGGGCCGCTCTTGTCTGAGCGCTGGGCCACCTCATACCAGGTCCAGGCATGGGAGGCATGAACAGTAACGCCAAAGGGCAGATCCTGTTCTTTGGCTGCTTTTGCCCAGCCGCCAATGATATCTTTTTTGGGTCCTAGCTTAGTAGAATTCCAGTTGTGGTATTTGCTGGGGAACAGATCAAAATTATCGTGGTGATTGGCCATCGCCATAAAATATTTGGCGCCGGCTTTTTTGTATAAAGCAACCAGTTCTTCCGGGTTCCAGTTCTCTGCCTTCCATTCGTTTATTACATCCTTAAACCCAAATTTTGAAGGGTGTCCATATTTTTCCAGGTGATATTTATACTGGTCGCTGCCTTCCTGGTACATGCCGCGGGCGTACCAGTCGCCGCGTTCCGGCTGGCATTGCGGCCCCCAATGGGCCCAGATTCCAAACTTTGCATCCCGAAACCAGTCCGGAACCTGGTATTGCCTGAGTGAGTCCCAGGTAGGTAGAAATGGACCTGGTGCCATGCGTGGAATTGGCTGAGATGCCAGCAAACTGTGTGCGTAAAGATCAGATAGATATAGAGAAGACAAGCCTGTGGCTATGCCTTTTATCAGCGTTCTTCTTTTCATGGAATTTATTTTATTAGCTCTAATATAAGTTCCGGCTTACCGGTTGATTGATGAATAATCCGTCGCTTATAATTGATAAATCAAACTTACTCCGAAATACTCATCAAACATTTGGCGTAATAGGACTTTTCTTTATACAAAACCGACTATTTGTGTATTATTGCTGTATCGGAATCGTAATGTTTAAAAAAACGTAATATCTGAAAAGTGGAAGCAGCCTTCCATAGGGGGGCATTTCAACTGATATTGTTAATTAATTATACAGCATGATTAAAAGAGCGCTAAAACATACATTCACGTTATTGAACGTTGATCATGTAAAGCTTGACTCCAGGTGGAATTACAAAAACGTAATCAGCCCATACTTCAGGCTATATTATATTGACGGCGGAGAAGGAGAGATCTGGGACGTTTCAGCTAAAATCAAACTTGAGCCCGGTTTTCTGTACATCATACCAAGTTTTACATTATGTAACCTGGTTTGCCCCAGCCATCTTAGTCAGTATTTCGTCCAGTTTTTTGAGGAATCGTCGGATGGTATTTCCCTGTTCGAAAATAACAGGTCCATTTTTAAGGTAAAAGCGACTGATATTGATATACTGAATTTTGCACGTTTACTGGAAATAAATCCAGGCAGGGGCATCAATCGTTCCGACAATCCGAGGATATATGAAAAAAACGTCTTCTATAAAGAGTATCAGGATCTTAATAACCTGCAAAGCATGTCAACATTCACGGAAACACACGGCATTCTCTTACAACTGGTTTCCCGTTTTTTGACACAGGAGATATTTAAATATAAAGACGGAGTTCATGTGCCGGTTAAAATTTTAAATGCTATCAGTTATATTCAATTAAACCTGAGTCGCGATTTATCAGTAACCTCCCTGGCGAAAAGAGCAAACCTGCATACAGATTATTTTTCGCGTCTTTTTCATCAACACACCGGGGAAAGGCCGGTAAAGTATATACACGAAAAAAGAATTGAAAGGGCCCAATACCTGATTGTAACAACACAGATGACCTTTTCCGAAATTGCCACACAAACGGGTTTCGAAAATGTGTTTTACTTCTCTAAAATTTTTAAAAAAATCACCGGGATGTCTCCGGGGAATTACAAAAAACAAATGGATATGATAGGGTTTTAAATATTGGCTTTGTTATTAGTTTAATTCTTCAACCTGGTCATGTAACTGCTGATCCCAGATAAATTCTATACTGAACTTACCATCAGGCTCCAATCTGAAAATGGCCCTGTTCCATTTATTTTTCCCTCCCTCAGTAGTAATACTGTGTAATTCCTTGAGCCAATTCCTAATATCCCTGGGGATTTTTCTAACAGACAGATTAACGGTTGTATTATCAACCTGGTAATCACCGCTGTAACCCACAACGCCGTTTCCGACAACTTCTATATCCAGTTTGGCATTTGTCCAGTTACTTTCCTCGATGGCGTTGGAAATACCTTGTCCTATGCTTGAATAAATTTCATCCACAGTCATAATCTGTTTTTTACTGGTTATCATCTAATTTAACTATTAAATCAATTATTTGCTTTAACATGGGAAAATCATCTCTCCAAAATCAGTTGGTTACGCTGGTTATCAATAGACCAGCGCCGGAACTTATTAAGAAAAGTTTTACCCAGCAAAAAGGTATCCGTTTCTTTGGAAGCGCCAATTACGAGGTTATTAACGGTGAACTTCCCTACCTGAACATTGTTGATTCTATACACATCACATAAAATCTCCTTTCCATTGGCAAGGGTGTATGTTTGGCGCCCCAGGAAATCATTTCCGGAAACCAGTTTCAATTGAAGCAATTTATTGATCATCGTGTCCGACACCAGCATATCCGTAGCGCCGCAATCGAGCATCCATACGTTTACAAGCGGTCCTATCTTTACTTTCAGCTTCGTCATAGCGCTTACGGTAATTACATCTATAGAATCGATCCTTTTATTACTGGTTACATCCAAACTGTCGGTGGCTTTCCAGGCGGTGGTAGTTGATACTCTTTTATAGGGATATCCGCCACAATGGTAAGCTATTTCATTAAACAGCATGGAATTGGGATCATTCATATCGTTAATGGTTTGCGCATTTATTTTTCGTTTAGCCATTACAGATACGGCACAATCGCAATAGGAATTTACCCTGCTCTCATCCAGTTCCTCCTTTTTATTCCTGCGAATATAAGCGGCCATAGAATCGCGGTAGGATATAATCTGAGCGGGTGAGAAAAAAAGGTTGGTTTGCGAAACATCTTTGTAACATTGGTCGATGCGTGCCTGCAGTACAGTATCTGCTTCTATAAGTTTAGCCAATGATAAATTGGGATATAAATATTCATATTCTTTTATCCGCTTCATGGGAAAATATCCATCAATCTGGTCTACCTGGCAATTGCAGATCTGAACGGCTTCTTTATTTGTGGGATCCGCTTTCATGGCCTTCATACAACGCCAGAACATGGTACTTTTCTCCCACACATTTTTCCCCTCCCTGGAACGGACAAATTGGTCAGCATTGGTAAACTGCGCAGATACACTACCAGCGAATAAAAGCAATATTAAAGTAAGAAAACGCATAAACAGATGCTATCAGTTAAATAAACTATTGACCTTCCTGTTGTCCGGCATGAGAAAGCAAGTTAATTAAAAGTACCTAAAGCAAAGAGCCCCTGCAAATTTCCATTGCAGGGGCCATTCAGCAAAATGCCGGACTACTTTATTCTTGCTCCTTCATTAAATTAAAAAAGAGATAATCTGTTCCTGGGGCATCAGTTATTCCGATATTCCTACCAATAGTTACTATTTGCCCCCTGTGATAAGTACCATGATTCACAAAATGCTGTATGTATTCATAGCGGGATTGATTGGCTTCAAACCACGGACTTACCACTTTTATTTTTTCCACCAGATCACGCTCCGAAAATGATTTTATGTCCTCTGCCAGTATTTGCGACCTGTTCATCAGTCCCTGAAAAACTTCTTCCCTTTTCAGATCCTCTATACCATAACGATTTACAAAGTCTGGTTTCTGGCAAATAATACTATACCAATATTCCTCCATCCCCCAAATATGATTCAAGGTTTTGAGAATACTGGAAAAACTCGACGGCGCCTCCTGGTGCAATTGTTCATCTGATTTTCTGGACAACCAATTCACGAATTGTTGGTTTACCGACAAATTATAGCCGGCATAATTTGTAACTAAATTTTGCAGATTCATTTTTACTAATTTAATGTTTCAGCAAAATTATAAGGAGGTAATGACAGCCCTATGTCAAGGGTAGGAAGGAGTTAATAATATTTGTCGAAGTATTCCTGCAAGGTCATTTTATGAGGGGTAAACTTTTCGGCAAGGATTTCCAGTCTTTTAATCCTGTCCAGCCGGAAATACCGGAATTCACTGCGTAAGCGGCACCATGCCACCAATAACCAATTTTCCTGTGTGCTTAGTAAAGCAAAAGGTTCAATCAATCTGGTGGTAACTTTGTTGGCTTCATTGGCATACTCAATTTTTGTTACATAAAAATTGGTAAGGGCAAACTGCAGATCAGATAAGTTGTTGCTGTTTCTTTCCCGGTTAATATTCTGGTCAAATTGTGTGCGTTCGGCCAGGAAGTTGGCTTTATCTTTTACATTATGTCTTAATACAGCTTTGATTTTTTCAATAGCTTCCGAATAATCCTTAACAAAAGAAGCATCTTTGTTTTTCAGCACTAATTGTTCTGCCAGAATTAAGGCGTTGGCCTGGTTTTCCGTAAACATTACCGGTGGAATTCTATACCCTTCCATTAAGGTATAACCCCTTCCTTCTTCTGTCAGAATGGGCACGCCTGCCTGTTCCAGCGCTTTAATATCCCGGTAAATGGTTCTGTTGCTGACCGAAAATTTGCCGGCCAGTTCCGGTGCTGTCAAAAGCCGTTTCGTTTGCAATTGGGTTAAAATTGCAGCCAGTCGTGAAAGTCGCTTTGTCTCATTATCGGCCATTATTGAAATTTTCCAGCATTGTACTTTTGTTTTTGAAGAGACAACAACTCCGGCATCTTACTAAGATTTCCTGTTCAGATCAGTTATCAACAGGGGATTATCTTTTCGTAATTCATTAATCAGCGTGGCCACTTCAGTGGTGGTGGGATTCCGCATTAACCTTTCCAGTTCAGCGTTTGTTATTCCCACCAATTGCAGGAAAGACACTTCGCCATGTGGCGTTTCTATCCTGCCCAGTTCGGGGTCAAGCGCCAGTACAAAAGCGGTTATTTCCGTCTGGGTATCAAGCCGGATGGGACCTTTGGCAGGTATAAAATGATTCTCCTCAAACCATTTCCCGCTGTTAAATACGTATCGCGCAAGATTGTTCATTACATGAACTGTCCACAGCGGATCATCTTTATCTTCCGCAAATGGTTTCAATCTGAAGGTAAATTCAAAACCCCATTTACTGAACTCTCCACCAGCCTTTTCATGATCGTAGTAAAGTTCCGACATGCCATAACTGATGATATGCCTGTGGTATTCAGATTTGTTGGAATCATAGATGCTGGCGCCATCTATCGGATCAGTACCTCCGGCCATAAAATGGATGCCGCAGAGCGGGCCATAATGACGTGGTTCGGTTTTACCATAAACCGTTTCCAGGGCGCTATCTATTGAAAGCCATCCAACGGCATCATCTTCGCGGAATCTTTGTTTGTACTCTTCTGGTGTCATAAGAATAGCAGGTTAATACAAATAAACAACTCTAATATAAGCCAAGTTGTGAAAAAAGCCATATTCATCACCAGGCGCATGCGCAGCAACGCTGGCACACACACTGGCTCTATTGTCGGAATTTCCCTGCAAATTGGCGTTTTTGCCCCCATCCGTATCCTCTGTTTTGATGTAGGTTTACCCTATCAAAATATAAATATCGTATGCAACGCACCTCCATTATTATTATACTTTTGCTATTCGTAACACATTTGCAGATGAACGCACAGCAAAAACAAACAGGCCATTATGCAACAGTGAATGGCTTAAAGATGTATTATGAGATCCATGGCAGCGGCACCCCGCTGGTACTGCTCCACGGCGGAGGTTCCACTATTAAGTCCAATTACGGCGCTATTCTCCCGGAGCTGGCAAAAACACAGCAGGTGATAGCCGTAGAACTGCAGGCGCATGGTCATACTCCTGATATCGACCGGCCATTGAGCTTTGAGCAGGATGCGGATGATGTGGCCGCACTTCTCGGGCAGCTGCATATTGCCAAAGCCAACTTTATGGGCTTCAGCAACGGAGGCACCACTACGCTGCAAATCGCCATACGGCATCCGGAGCTGGTAAATAAACTGGTACTGGCCTCTACACTTTACAGGCGCGATGGCACGCCTCCCGGTTTCTTTGATGGATTCAAAAATGCGACTATGGACAAAATGCCGCCGCAACTAAAGGAAGCATACTTAGAGGCCAATCCCGATCCCAAAGGACTTGAAGCGATGTTTCACCGGGATGTGACGAGGATGGAGAATTTTAAAGATATCAGCACGGAAAAAATAAAAGGTATCCAGGCGCCGGCGCTGGTGATAAACGGCTATGCAGAGCCGATCCTGCCGGAACATGCGCTGTTACTGGCGCGCACTTTACCACACGCACAACTGGCTATCCTGCCGGGCGGCCACGGCGATTATATCGGGGAAATTTGTGCGCCTGGCAAGCAAAGCAAAATACCTGCTTTGGTAACAACGATGATTATAGCATTTTTGAAAGAATAACATGGCGGAGAACAGATTTACTCCGCCATACGCGCCTGCGCCGCTGGGCTGAGATAAGGATAAAACATACCGGAAAAAATTTCGCTGTAATGTTTTATAGCATTGCTTCCTTTCAACCTCCCGGTTAATTCATTATTTGACAGCCAGAAGTCGCCCATAATAAATATCTGCGTCACCAACGCTTCCCAGATACTTTCCGGCAGATCGGCCCGGAAAATCCCTTCTTTTTTTAACTGCCTGAAAATAGCAAAGAATTCCTTTTCCCGGCGTTGTGTGAGCGCATAATAGTCTTTCCTGATAGCCGGCACACGCAAACTTATCTCCACAAAATGTAAAAATATAAACCGGTATTTATATGCCAGTTCCAGCGAGCGGACGGAGAAATCCCGGAGCGTATCCAGGCTTACAGGATGAATTGACTCCAGTTCAGACACCAGCACATCAAAATCAGCAGCCAGGTGTTCATAAAGTGTTTTTATGATTTCATCTGTCTGCCTGAAATGATAATGAAGATTACCCGGGCTGATCCCCATTTTCGCCGCAATATGCCTGCTGGTAATTGTATTTACACCCTGGCTGTTATAAAGCTCCAGCGCCGTTTTGAGAATATTTGTCCGCGTATCCATATCCAAATTTAGAACAATTGTTCTAAAAATAATAATAATTAGTACATTTGTTCTAAATACAGGCGATATGAATAACGAATCGTATGATCAGCAGGAGGAAGATAAACCCTTACTGCAAAGACTAAGAGGCAGCGTTTTCCCGGTTAAGCCAACAGATACCACATCCGTAAAATTGCTGAAAGACAGTGCATTTTACCTGTTTGCCGTAATGGCATTACTTGTGACGCTGCTGCTCGGAGGCGCCATCATGTTTGTATTGTAGGATGAGAGGTTTATTGGATCCGTTGTTCCTTATCTACTGCGGACTATGGGGCATCATCCACTTCTTCAGGTATATACAACAGCCGGTTCCGCTGGTCAACGGGTACCTCACCGACTTTATTGCAGTACCTGCCATGGCGCATGTTGCGCTTACTTTTACGCGTAACTGTATTGTCCGCGACAAACATTACACCTATCCCCTCTCTTACCTGCTGTTCATTGCGCTATATATGTCGGTGGTTTTTGAATGGGTAACGCCACGGTTTTCTGTTGACTATACCGGTGATATCCGGGATGTGGTGGCTTACTTTGGCGGAGGATTGTTTTATTATTATGTGCATGGGAAACTGGTGTACATTAAAAATATATCCTCATTTAAACCCAATACATCCCGCCACCATCAGCGCCACGGTAGCAACAGCCGCCACTGTCCGTACGGTATTCAACCGGTTCCACCTTTCCTCAAACGCCGCCCGGTGCTGCGCCAGCTGCCCCGCAGAAGCCGCCGCAAGATCCGCCTTATCCAACGCATTATTGAGCGGAACATTGCCCACCATCGTCACCCCAAAAACACCTGTAAAATAAACAACCGTAGCACCCAATACACACCAGCTTCCCGGCGACACGGAATAACTGAAATACACCCACGTACAAACAGGCAACAAAGCCAGGGAACCCAGGAAAGAAGAGAAAAATGCAGGATTGAGAATAGCCCGGTTGATAGATTGCATGGCAGACAGATAACCCATATCAGATAAGCGGCCAAGTCCCGGGTTTACAGAACAGGAATAGGCGTAAAAAAGTCCTCCCATTAATGCAGTGGAGACAGCCGTCATTCCCAGTAAAATCTGCAGGAAAGTAAGTCCCATGTGCCAAAAGTTTAAATGATGCGGACAATAGATCTTACGTGAAAATATAACATCCCCCTCATATAAACTAACAGATTTACCAGCTGAATTCCCGCAGGCTCACCGTACCACTCATATTTAAGTTCTTTATTAAATTGGGGCTACAATACAATGATCTGAGAGACCGTAATCCACGGATTTTCAGGGTCGACAAAAACATATTGTCATCGAGGTTCACACTTTCCAGTTTTTTCATGGAAGTAAGATCGATGGAAGTAATATTATTATTGCTAAGGTTTAGTTTCTTCACCCCCGATCCTTCTGCAACAAAGTCCACCAGGCTATTGTACTGCAGTTCTACATTCTCCAGGTTTGGCAGATGACTGAAGTTAACTTTAAACAAAGCGTTCCTGTACATTTTCAGGTCATTTAGCTTATTAAGCCCCGTGAGGTCCAGCGCTTTGATCTTGTTATCATGGAGGTACATGGTTTCCAGGTTAGTGAGGCCTTTCACACGTGCGTACTCCATGTTATTATTACCACCGTAAATACTTCTCAGACTGCTCATTCCTTCGAGGTCCAGCGTTTTGATTTGGTTATCATAAAAGCCGAATTCCTCCAGCCTGGTAAAGCTTTTGATACCGGTGAGATTGGTAATACCGGCGCCATTTACATACAGCCTGGTCACCTTCTGGGCTTCGGCCACCTGTATCTCCCCGTCGTTATTGGTGTCAAATCCCTGGTTGATGAGTGCCGCTTTGAAGTTGGCATCCGGAATTTTGATGGTTTGTGCTTGTGTTTGCAATGCCATCAAAAGAATAGCAAATAAGAATATCTTTTTCATGGCTTTGTTTAATTGCTGATAATAGTATTCACTACTTCTCCTTCTTTATTTACTTCCACAAACCCTGCTACTTCATCTTCTGCTTTATAGTGGTAGGAATAGGCATTATAAATAGGTTCAGACCCAACTTCGTTGCCGCTATACACGTTGTAAAAGGTACGGGTACCGGTGCGGAGAATCATATTCTTCTTCCGCTCATACTCAATCCAGGTAATGAGATAATACCTGCCCGGTTTTAATTCAGTGAATTCAAAATTGCCCTGGTCATCCAGGTAACGGCCTTCTATGCGATAAGTGAAGGCATCATTAGTCATGGTAGCCTGTTTCTTCCGGCTGTTGTACTTTTTCTTCAGCTCAACAAACTCAGTAAAATAAGGGGTTACCGGAAACAGGATGATATTATGGCCTTTTGTAGCAAAATTAACTTTGCCTTTCTTTTTCAGAGAAGCATTGCCCCGGATGGTAGCGGTACCCGGCTCCAGTAACTTGCTGGTAGCTGCCTCATCGAAGGAGGCAGCAGGAAGAACATATTCCACCCCTTTCTGCGCAGACGCCGTAATAGAAACCGATGCAAAGTATAATATGCAACTGATCAGCAGTGATTTCCGGTTCATAACAAGCTCCTTTTTTAATATCCCTGTAACATGATAATCACGGGAAGAATTGTACACCAAAAGACGGCATACCGCGGCACTTTAGCAATACCTGCAAACAGTTATTTAAATATACCGGTAAACAGGTAGTGTCTCATAAAAATACCGCATGAATCCATAGATCCATGCGGCAATATATTACTGCAGAACAGGAGCGGTTTTTATCCAGGAAGACTATTACGCCAACGCTTCTGTATATTTCTTAAAATTATCCAGGATAGCCTGCCAGCCGCCTTGTTGCATTTCAATGCTGTGGGTATCCTCTGCGTCAAAAGTTTCTGTAACAGCAGTAGTGTTACCTGTTGCAGAAAAAGTCACTTTTACTGTTCTGCCATCGCCCATGGTGTAGGTAATGAGTTCATGTTCTATCACGTCGTTGTATACACCGCCGAAATCAAAACCGAAGCTGCCATCTTTGGCTTCCATGCGTGTTTCAAACTTACCGCCCGGACGAAGGTCGTTTACAGATTTTGGGCTGTGCCAGTCGTCGGAAGCGGTGTTCCATTTAACAATATGCTCAGGCGCATTCCATAACTCCCACACTTTTGCAACAGGTGCGTTAATAGTGGCGCTTACGGTGATCTTTGTGCTATTGGCTGTTTGCATGTTTTTAAGATTTAAATGTTAATCGTTATTGTTAATGCAAACATAGCACCTCTATTTTATTCCCGGCATGGCTAAATACGACAAAATAGGATCCTGTTTGCGACAGCCTCCGCAATACCGGTTTATTTCCAGTTTACCACCGTAAATACAATGGAAGAATAGTGATCCTTTTCATACAGCACGCCTATTTTCTTCCGGGCCAGCTGCACAATATCGGAGTAGGCGGCATAGCCATAACCGGCTTTCTTTGAGCCATCACCTTTATATATTACATAGCTTTTTTTCCAGGTGCGGCCATCATCAAAGCTGATGCGGAGTGTGAGGTTATCCCTTTCCAGCGAATCGGCAGCGTTGCAAAAGGCGAGTATATTTTTTCCTTTGGAAGTACCTATATTCAGGATGCTGCCCTGGCATACGGCGTCTACCAGCTGGTGATCGAAATAGGTAGTATCCCAGGTGGCGCCGCCATCACTGCTGATAGACACGATCCGCACCTTCACATCTTTTGCCTGGTTACGGCTGTTCATCATCAGCTTGTTGCCGGAGAGCGGAGCCGCTATCGATTCATTGCTGCCGGGTAAATTAATACTGTTGCCTAAGTGGAATGTTTTACCATGATCATCGGTGTAGTAACCATGCGCCACATAATGCCGGGCGCCGGGCAATGCTTTACCCGCGGTATGATTGGCAGCAATAAAAATTCTTCCTTTAAAAATACCTTCGGGAAACTGCATCACATGGCCAGGGGTATTGGCGTAATAGCGCCAGTCTTCCGCAAAATTAAACGCCGGGTCAATATCCGGTTGTTTCGGCCGGTGTACCTGCAGCGTAATATCTACCGGCGCGGCCCAGGTACGGCCACCATCCGCAGAGGTGATATAATAGCAATGCTTTATCCCTTTGCCTTTAATGATATCCCCTTCCCGGTGCGTACCGGTGTTGTAAAAAAGAAAGATCCTTCCCTGTGGATAGGCAGGATCGGTAAGATCTACCACCGGCGCGGGGTTGGAGAGCTGCAGGTTATCGGCGCCGGCCACTACCTGCATGGGCGACCAGGTTTTGCCTTTATCCTTACTGCGTTTCATCACCATATCAATATCCCCGAAATCATCCATACCGTTTACCCGGCCTTCGGCAAAGGCCAGCAAATCGCCATCGGGCAACGCAATAATTGCGGGGATACGGAATGTTTTGTAACCGTCGGTTCCCGAAATAAAAACAGGTACTTCTTTTTGTTGTGCATACGCAGTGCCGAGGCACATTATCAGCAGCACAGCCATTATCTTTTTAATCATCATTATTTATTTATCAGGTCAATATCATTTGTTTGCGGACGTAAAAAGCATAGTTGAATGATAATCGCTACCAGTACAATCCCTGCCAGCATAGCAAAGCTTTGTCCGAGGTTACCCGCATCCGTGGAGCGTCCCAGCAGATCGGTGATAATAGCGCCCGCAAATACGCCGGACATATTCAGGATCCCATAGGCGGTAGCCCGTGAACCCGATGGCACAAACTGGCAAAGAATAGGCATGTTGTTGCCATCAAACATACCAAAGCCAACACCAAACAGGATGGCTGCTCCCATTACATGCGCCAGGCTATGCCCCAATCCTATCAGCAGCAATGCCGGGATAGTAAGCGATAAGCCAATGGCGCTGGTATAAATTCTCCCCCTGTTATTCCGCTGTACCCATTTATCAGATAATATGCCTCCGAAAATAACGCCGAGGAAAGAGGAGGCCGCGATAGTAATGGTAGATAAAGGGCCTGCGGCCGACATATCTATCTGTAAACTTTCAGAAAATAAAGTCGGCAGCCAGTTTTTTATTCCCCAACCGGGGAAACTCGGAATAGCAAAATAAAACAGGAGGATCCAGAAAGAAATATTCGTCATCAGTAAGCCTAACCCTTTCCCGAAAGGCGGCCGCTCCTTCACCGCACCGGGAGCATCTTTCACGGCTTCCCGCAAACATACAATCAGTATCAGCGAGTATACAATGCCAATGATACCAAACGTATGAAAGGTAGCATGCCAGGAGAACCTGGCCGCGATAGTAGCGCCAAAGCCTCCGAGCGCCTGCCCCATGTAAAGCCCGGTCATATGAATGCCCACGGCCAGCGACCGGGTGGCAGAGGAATGGAAATCCGCAATGAGCGACAGCCCCGCCGGTATATACAATGCCTCGCTTACGCCCATCGCAGCGCGCAACCAATACAGCTGCTGAAAAGTAGTGGCATACCCCATTGCAAACGTTACCCCGGACCATACAAACAGGCTTCCCACAATGAGCCACTTCCGGTTGAGCCTATCTGCAATGATGCCCGACAACGGACTCATAAATCCATAGATCCACAGAAAAATGGCCATCAGGTAGCCAAAATTGGCAGCCGATTGCAACGCCGATATATCCACCTGCATGGCGGGTTTCATGGTCGACAGCATCTGCCTGTCCATGTAATTCAGCAATGCTACTACCCATAGCAATCCTACTACTACCCAGCGATAACTTCCTTTATTGGACATGATACTCAGATCAGTTGAAAAATAATGTGCCTGAAATTATTACCGGCGTACGCACCCCTGCTTTTATTTCTCCCGAAGGAATCATGATAACCCCGTTCCACAAAAATGCAGTGGTAGTAACCGGACCTTCCATCGTTAAAGCATTTATTGCTTTCCACCGGCCGGTGGTGGTGTTATACAGCCATACCTCTTTTGTAAACCCCGGATGCGCGTTTAGCAATGCCTTCTTTTCGTTTGTCAGCGTTTCTTTTTTGATACTGTCAGTGGCCGTGATGATGGCGGCATTCAGTGCTTCTACCTTGCTGAACACCTCTCCTTTATCGCCGCTGCAAAACAGGATTTCATGATCCCCTACGGCCAGTCCCGTTCCTGCGGAAACGGGGTAAGGCAGTGGATCTTTGAGCGTCCATACTTTTGTATGCAAATCATAGCGGTAGGTGGTATTAAAAATATCGCTGATGCCGTTGCTGTTTTTTCGCCGGCCACCGATCAGGTACACGCCGCCATCCTGTATGGCCACCACTGCGTGGGAAACGGCCACCGGTATATCTGCCAGCGTTTGCCAGGCAGCGCCCGGCGTGGACAGATCCAGCGAAAAGAATTTAGCGGATGGTCCGCTCGCCGATTCGCCACCGGCTACATACAGCGTATGCTGATAATATGCGCCTGATAAATTGGTGAGCGCCACCGGCAATGATGGCAGCGTTGCAAAATCAATGTGACCGGTAGCATCACAGGTTAATTGCGTCACCTTATCCGTGGGACCGTGATCGTTTTCACCACCAGCGTAAATAAGTCCTGTTGATGTGCTCACACTGGCGCTATAGGCCAGTGGTTGCGGCAATGTTTGCCGGCTTACAATGCCGGGTAGTACGTTGCCTTTTTCATCTTTCCGGAAAATATAAATGTCCTGTTTATAATTTTTCACACCGCCATTCCACGGCATGGCGGCCGGGAAATTAGCACCGCCGGCAACGATCATTACATTATTGCTGATGCCCGCTACCGGCCCGGCTACACCGGGTTGTACAGATTGCCCGGATGCAGGCGGCAGCACCGCTGCCACCGACCACTGCACTTTATCCACATTCTTTTCCTGGGCGTTGATTGTGTTCACCGTCATTATCATAAATATTGAGTAAAGTATCCGTTTCATGAAGGTTGTACTTTCTGAAAAAATGAGATGGCTTCCAGCTCCTGGTACAATTTATCGTATTGCGCAGGCGTAAACGTGGTTAATGGCAGCCTGCACGGCCCCAGGTCCCAGCCCAGCATCTTCATAATGGCTTTTTGAGCAGGTATAGGCGGGTATTTTGCAAAGATCCTGATCACCTCCACCATGAATAAATGCTGTTGCTGTGCGGCCTTTATATCGCCCTTTTCAAAATACGCTTTTGTTTGCAGATATAGCGGCGCTGCAAAAGTATACGTACTTCCGATAGCACCTCTTGCGCCTACTGCCAGCGCGGGCAGCAACAACTCATCGAACCCGAACAGCACATCGAAGCGGCCGTTCTGGTAATTAAAACAGGACTGATATTCCTGGATGGTAGACGAAGTATATTTGATCCCCGCGAGGTTGGGAATCCTGCTGCCTGCTATTTCCAGGAACTCCATCATATCCATGCCTACACCGGTAAGCGTAGGAATATGATAATAGTAAAACGGCAGCGTGGGCGCGGCGGAGGCAATATCTGCCATACAATCCGCCAGTACCTGTACGGAAGTGGGTTTAAAATAAAATGCCGCTACCGAGGAAAATGCATCCGCACCGATGGACGCGGCATGCGCAGCCAGTTTCTGAGATTCGGCAATGCTGCTGTGACCAACGTGCACAATGATCAGCAAACGCTTCCTGGCTGCTTTTACAAATGCTTCCGCTACCTGCATTCTTTCTTCGGTGGTCATGTTAGGACCTTCGCCATTACTGCCGCAAACAAATATTCCTTTTAAACCATCTTTTACCAGCTTATCTGTTAAAGCAGGTATCAGCTCCAGGTTCAGGGAACCATCCCCGTGAAAGGGAGTAAATGCGGCAGCAATCAGTCCTTCGATATGTTCATGCTTCATGAAATGATACTTTTATATTGGGTTATTCGGGTTTTGAAGTAGCGTAACCAGGTGTTTGATTAACCAGTAAATCGGTGGTCCATACATTGGCGTCGATTGGCCATAATATTTTATATGCCTGCGTAGCTTTATTCAGTACGCCAAAAGGGTGACCTGCATTGATAAATGCCAGTGGCTCATTGCCGTATTTCATCCTCCGCAGATCATACCAGCGTTTGCCTTCATGTACAAATTCTTTGCAGCGTTCTGTGAAGATGGCGAGTTCATTGGCATCTTTAGACGAATTTACAAAAGGAGCAGGATCTATCCCCGGACCGCCAAAAGCACGGTCGCGCACGGCTTTGATGTAAGGCGACGGATCACCTCCTTCTGCATTCACTATTTCCGCGAGCATCAGCAAGCGATCTGCCTCGCGGTAAACGGGCCAGTCGTCGGAGAAATAGCGCTTTTGCGTTACCGCATCAAAAGTGCCCAGGAATTTACGCAATACGGTATTCCTTACTTTCACCACCGGGGCGCCACTGGTTTTATCTACTTTATAAAGATCATAGAAGGTAGCTGCTTTGCGCTGGTCCAGGTTATCATAGCTCTGGAATAATCTGAAGCTATAACGGTAACGTTGAATGATCTGTTTTGAATTTACCTGTCCGATGTTCAGCGGATCGGTGAGCTTTGGCGCAGAGGCGAGTGAATCCGCGTACCAGTCCTGCGCTATACCGGGCAGGTCGTAGGTAAACAACGACACCGTAGACATTTCGGCTTCATTTACCATGAAAGAAATCGCAAAAATAATTTCGCTGTTTTTCTTATTAGCATAAGCAAACACGTCGCTGAACTTTGGCAACAAACTGGTACCTGTTACCGCGTTGAGCGCCGTTTTTGCGGTAGCCAGATCCGCTGTGTTACCATACACTTTGGCAGACCATAAATATATTTCACCTTTCAGCATTAATGCCGCCGCCGGCGACCATTGTCCTTTGCCCTTTGCAGTGGCTGTTCCAAAACTGCCAACCGCCTTATCCACATCCGACTTCACCGATGCAAGCACTTCTGCTTCCGTAGCCCGCGGCATGCGCAGCAATACCGGGTCTGTTATACCGTTGGCTACATCAGGGGTTAACCGCAGCGGCACACCACCGTAGGTACGTAACAGGTGAAAATAGTAATAGGCTCTCATGGCATATGCCTGGCCAAGCAGATACTTCTTTTTATCATCTCCCAAAAAACCTGCTGCTTCTACTTTTTGTATAAAGAGATTTATTTGTAAGATAGGTGAGTAAAATCCGGCCCAGTTATTCACGCCGGAAACATTCTCTTCCAGCCGTTGTTCAATAACGGGACTTTCCTGCAACGACAAGGTAAATGCCTCTTCTGTAGTTAATCCACCACCGCGCATTTCACCCAGCCGGAAAAACTGGAACTGGTCGTTGCGGAACTCGTTATGCAATCCTACCATGTAATTGGTGATCTGTGCTTCGTTCTTCCAGAAGTTGGCATCTCCGAAAGAATCTTCCGGCGATAATTGCAATGTTTTTTTACAGGAGCTGGCAGCAATTAATATCAGTGCCAGCAGGAAAATATATGTTGTTTTCATGAGTGCTGATTTGATATGTTAGAAAGTGAGGTTAGCGGAAAACACCAGTGAAGTAGGAATTGTATATACGCCATCCTGTTGCCCGGTACGTTCCGGCAGCGCCAGCATTTTATTGCTGATGTATCCGAGGTTTTGCCCGGTTACCATCACCGTTAAGCCGGCAATGTTTGCATTATTGAGTATCTTCTTCGGCACTGTATAACTCAGCGTTACTTCCCGGAAAGCGAGATAGCTGGAGTTTTTCCAGAACATATCGCTGTGCCGGTCGTAGTTCTTTTTCAGCTGCTGATCCTGGTTTACATAGATAGGATACTTTGCGTTGGGATTTTCCGGTGTCCAGGTGTCTTTCACCAGGTCGGTGCCGTTGAATTCGCCCTGCATGCTACCCAGCGCCCACATCTGTTTTACGTCCATCTGTATAAAACCGATGGCGTAATCAAGACGGGCAAACAACTGTAAGCCTTTCCAGCCGGCGGCTACATTGAATCCGCCGGTCCATCGTGGGATAGTGCGGCCTAATGATACGCGGTCCCTGAAATCGATGGTGTCGTTTCTATCAAGGTCTTTCCATTTCATATCACCGAGGCTGGTGGCCCAGAAACCGGTGAGGCCATTTTTATCTATCAGCTGCTGACTGGCAACAGGCCTTCCTGCAGCGTTGTTGAGCTGCACCTGGCCAGCAGCGAGATCTATTTTGTTATAGGCTGCTAAATCAGCGGTGGTTCTGATGATGCCATCCGTTAAGTAGCCGAATATTTCGCCGGGTTCCTGTCCCTCCTGCAAACCGCCGGCCCATATCACTCTGCCGCTGGCTGGATCGTAAATCTGCGCCCCATTCTGACGATTCTTTTCATTTCCGTTAAACGGCAGTTTCAACACCGTATTTTTATTCCACGCTACATTGGCGCCCACGCTAACATTCCAGTTGCCCGACTGCAGTACTTTATAATTCAGGTCTGCTTCAAATCCCCTGTTCCGCATGGATCCATTGTTGGTGAGGATACTGTTTACACCTGCAGATCCGGGCAAACTTACGCTTGCAATTTTATCAGTTGTATTCCTGTTGTAATAGGCAATGCTTCCGTTCAGGCGGTTATTGAATAAGCCATATTCCACGGCGCCTTCAATGGTGTTTGTTTTCTCCCATCGTAAGCCAGGGTTGGGGATACCGCCCAGTGAAAAACCGATTATGCTTTCATAGCGGGTTGTAGCCGGATAGCCACCCTGCAGGGAGTATACATCAATAGTGCCGTCGGAGCGCTTTCCCACTTCACCAATGTTACCGTTCTTTCCCCAGCTGCCGCGGAGTTTCAGGAAGGATAACCACTTACTGGTGTTCACCATAAAGTTTTCTTTGTGCAACAGCCAGCCTACGGAAGCACCGGGAAACAGGCCATACTGGTTATCGCCTATCAGCCTGGAATAACCGTCTCTCCTGGCGGTAAACGTAGCGAGGTATTTTCCTTTCCAGTCGTAGTTAATACGGCCAAAGCCTGACAGAATGCGTTCCCGCAGGTGATATGAATTTTGCCCGCGGGTGTTGGCGTCGCTGGAAGTTAACCCCAGTGTGGGAAAATCATCCGTAGGCGCCAGTTTTCCGCTGGCAGATAATCCATAGTTATAAGCATCAAAAAATTCACCACCGATCATCGCATCGATGCTATGATCATCATGAATAATTTTGTTGTAGTTCAGAGTAGCATTATAGGTTTGACGAACCGTGCGGTCGAAGGCAGCATTGCTGCTGCGGGTGCGGTCCCACCCCGCATTAGGATCTGTTTTACTCATTACGCCGGTACGGAAATCTTTATTGAATGATTCGTTAAAGCTTTCGTCGTACATGAGAATAGCGCCCACTCTGAAGTATAGATCTTTATAGAGGTCTACTTTAAAAGATTGCGCGAGGGTAAACTTGTCCGCCTGGTTTTTCCGGGAATATTTGTCCATGTTCACGGCGGGGTTACCATCGCCGGCATTCCTTCCCAGGAGCGGTTCTCCGTTGGAGTTATTGCCACGCATGGTGGGTGCGGCCATCAGTAAACGTCCCCAGTAATTCACATCGCTGGTTTGCGCCTGATCCCTGGAGTTGGCGCGGGAAAAGGATACGTTGCTTTCCGACTTCAGCCAGGTTCTTATTTTATAGTCACCGTTGAGTGTAAAATTCAGTCGTTTGTAAAACGACTTGCGCGCAATACCATCTTCATTATAATAACCGAGGTTAGCATAGTAAGCGCCTTTTTCGTTGCCCCCGGTCATACTGATATTATAATCCTGTGTGAGTGATTTTTTATTGAAGGCATTGTCTCCGTAACTAAAGCCTTTGTAAATAAGGTCTGCATAGGTACCGTTGGGATCATACTGACCGGCGGCATTGGTGGGAATAGCGTCTTTCATCACTTTCCAGCCATCGTTGGCGGAGAGCAGTTCCCTGTTCTGATCGGTAAGGCGCATGGGACTGAATAGGGCATTGAGATCATAGTTGCCATCAATGATATTTCCTGCAGCATCTTTGTAAACGTTACCGGTGCCACGTGGGCCGGAAGCGTTGAGCAGGCTTTGGTTACCGTTTACCTTATAGGTTTCTACCAATGCTTTTCTGCCCCAGTATAAATATTCTTCCGGGGTAAGCAGGGTATAGGGAGAATTTAAATAGTTAAAGCCTGTTTTTACTTTCAGGTTTATTTCAGATGTCCCTGATTTTCCTCTTTTGGTGGTGATCATGATTACGCCGTTGCTGGCGCGGGCGCCATAGATGGCGGTGGCGGATGCATCTTTCAGTACTTCCATGCTGGCAATATCTTCCGGGTTGATATCGCTTAAAGAGGGGCGGAATTGTCCGTCGATGATGATGAGCGGGCTGCCGGAGCCGTCGAAGTTGGTACCTCCGCGGAGGATGATGTTGGGGATAGCGCCGGGCTTACCGGAGTTGGTAGACACTCTCACCCCGGCAATAGTGCCGGCCAGCGCCTGTGCGGGGTTGGCGCGTATACCGGATTCGAGGATACGTTTGTCCAGTCGTGCTACCGATGCCGTTAGACTGCTTTTCTTTTGCGTGCCATATCCCACTACTATTATTTCATCCATTTTGGAAGTAGCAGATACCAGGGAGATGTTTACCGTGCTGCGGTTTCCTGCGGCAATTTCCTGCGGCGTAAACCCGATATAGGAAATGCGCAACACATCTTCGGGTGCGGCTTCTATGCTGAAATAGCCTTCAGCATTGGTGATGGCAGCTGTTTTCTTTCCTTTGATGACAATACTAACACCGGGTAGTGGCTGCTGATCTTCTGAAGAGATGATCCTGCCGGTGATTTTCTTTGGTTGAGCTACAGCTATTGTACTGATGGCAATGGCAAGGAGTACCCCCATCAGTTTGTTGAGAGCAATTTTCATACGGGAATTTGTTTAGACAATTAAACTTGTACTAATATTCTTAAATACTTATGTACTACATATTAAAATTGCCTAAAAAAATCCATACCGCAAAACATTTCTCAAAAAAAAGAAAAGGACGTGTATGGAATAATGTATGAAAGTAAATGCTGTGGCCACTTTGAAAGCAAGGCAGTGGTATGCTGTAACTTATCGTGCTTACTTTTTCAACTTCTTGAAATGATGTTCGAGATGTTTCCGCATGCCTTCGCGGAACTGTTCCCGGGTACCATTCTTCAGCAGGTTTACCAGGTCGATATGCGACACTTTGCCTACAATCGGTACTTTTTCTTCATTTACCAGGTGGCCGAAAATAGGAAGCAACATCGTCTGAAATCGTTGCATAGTGCGGTTACCGGTCATCTGGTAAATTTTGCCATGAAACTCTACTTCATGTTTGATCCGGAAATTTTGTTTGGTGGGAGTTGTTTTCTGGCTGAGGGCGATCTTCTCCAGTTCTTCAATATCCTTTTTTGTTTTGCGGATATATAAGATGTCTGCCAGTCCCATTTCCAGCGTAAGCCGCAATTCAAAAATATCCTGCAGTGTGGCATCGTCAATGATAAGCGGGTCCATCACCCGTTCCAGCGACCCCAAAATATCGGGGCTGGACAGCACCATGCCCCGCCGTTTTTTTGTTTCAATCATGCCCAGCATTCTCAAACGGCTGAGGGCTTCGCGCAATACGTTGCGGCTCACGCCCAGGGCTTCGGTCAGCTCCATTTCCTTTGGCAATGCATCCCCGGGTTTGAAGGATTGCTTTTTGAGATACTCCAGCAGCTTCATCTCCACTTCATCTGCCATCGTTTTATAACTCACTTTTTCAATATCGATATGTAAATTCCCAATTCCCATAAAACAGGTGTGATATTTTGTTTAAATGTACTACAAATTAACAGATCGCATCAATAATACCGGCTGTTTATCCTTGTAGCATCACCGGCTCTTCCTGTAACCGGCGGCGGGTGTATTCCAGGCCGGATGTATAAATGGCTTCCAGCCGCTTGAAATCAAACATGCCGAATTTGCCCAGATCTTCCGGCTCAATAAAATAACTGCACAACAACTTATTCTTCAGCACCGGCTCACGGATAGCCAGGTGCAGGGTTCTTTCCACATTGGCCAGGAAGCCTTCTGCCGGGTTATAAGGCGTAAGCGGATTTACATGCACCCCAATGATATCGCGGTATTCCGCCAGCAGCGGCTCTATGGGCAGGTTGCCGGAAAGACCGCCATCCACATACTGCACCCCGTTTATTTCCACGGGCGGAAACAACAGCGGCACAGAAGATGCCGCCAGGATGGCCGGGATCAGCGGGCCTTCACTGAAAATACGCTGATTGCCTGTTAAAAAATCAGTGGCTGTTACGTATAAAGGAGTATCCAGTTCTTCAAATGTCTGATGCCTGAGTGTTTGCTTCAGTACTTCTGCTACTTTTTTGAGAGACAGGAAACCGGCACGCCAGTTCCGCCAGTGCATCGACAACCCGAGCTTATGCACCCGGAATATTTCCCTCACCTCATCGGTACTGTATCCATCACAGATAAAAGCAGCAGCGATAGAACCCGCACTGGTAGCAGAAATTGCTTCCGGGTAAATATCCTGTTCGGAAAATGCTTTTAAAACGCCCAGGTGGGCATATCCCCTGGCGCCACCACCGGATAAAACAAATGGTCGTTTCACAGGTGGGCGGGTTTGCTGTTCATTCATGCGGCTAATATAAAAAATCCTTTTTATTGGCCCGTTTGAAACATGATGTACACAGGGCTCTCCCCTACCTCCAAACGTATAGCCGTATCCCCCGCTTTCTCCCACTTCACTTGCTTTGCAGGTTCATCGGCCGTGGTCATGGCAGCAGTGCTAACCGGCCACGACGGTGGGTTATCAAGTACCGCATTTATTACGTGTGGTTGATAGCCTTTCTGCTGATGGGTTCTGGCGCCGGTAGGCGACCAGGCCACCCACACCAGCAAATTCGGATCATCTCCCTTTATAAATTCAAACACATACAGGGAATCCGTTTCTTTTTTTACCACACGCCGGAAACGATAATCGCCCAACGTCTGGTACAACTGCTTCACTGCCCAGAACGACATTTTCGGAACAAAATTCCGCGTAAGCCCGGAAGCGGCGTGAAAAGAGGCTTCATCTTCATCGTTATAATAATACAGGTAAGCGCGCCGGATATCAAGCGGGGCAAACACCAGGAATGACCGCACCAGGTACTGCGCCTGTTGCAGATCACTGGCGCCCTGCCAGTTCAGTTTCAGCGCCCAGTCTTTCCGGTGCTTCATAGCCTCCGGCGTACACGCATCATATCCAAATTCGGTTACCCACACTTCCTTTTCTTTTGCATGCTGGTTGCGCCATGCAATAGCGTCTTCAATTACTTTGAGATACTGCAGGGAATTATCTTCCGGGTAGCTCCGGTTCCAGCTGTTTTCACTATCAGCAGATTTTTCTATGGTAGGATAAGTATGCACATTGATCACATCATAGAGGGGAAGTATTTTTTTATCTATATACAAATCATTCAATCCCTGCGAATAGGGATCTGCTTTCACCGCCACTGCCGGCGTAACGATCTTCATCGCCGGATCACCGGCACGCACGCCTTCCGCCATTTTTGTGAACAGGATTTTAAAAAGCGCGGGATCAAACCGGGTGCCCGGCTCATTGTCAATTTCCAGGGAGGTACATAATTTCTCCGCCCCGGATGGCCCATAATAAGTGGCCATCGCTTTCCCGTAATCATATGCCCATTGCTCCTTACCAGCCCACAATTGTTTGTAATCCGGACTGCCCAATCCTACTCCCAGAAACTGCATACAGATATCTGTTTCAAACCCGGCGGCTTTCCACGGACCGTAGGCATCCCGTTTCCAGTTAATATTATTGATGGTGTTAGGTATGGTAATGGCATCGCCGGGCGCTTTCACATCCCAGCTGATGTTATGATAACTGCGCACCAGCCGGCAAACCTGCTTATATAAATCGGGCTTGAAAGTAAGATGCCCGTTGATGCCCATAAAATCCCTGAACAATGGCCGGCTGGTAACCGGTATCGAATCGGTGGCTGCCTGGCTCGTTTGTGCAGGACCATGTTCTGCACAGCCGGTCATAAGAGCAGTAAAGAAGACGATGGTGGTAAACAAATAATTCCGTGGCATAGTACAATGAGCATAAGGAGTGAAACAAAAGAGGCGAATGGTAAGAGTGAAGATATATAAATATCCTCACTCTTACCATCCGCCTGTATCATTGTTCGCTATTACCTGTTAGTTTCTCCAGCCCGGTACCTGTTTGTATACGCCGTTACTCTGCGCTATTACATCAGGATTCATGGGCCACGCCATATGTTTGGCCGGATCAAAATTACGTGCCGGCCATACCTGTTTTATTTCGTAAGAAGACAACGGGTTTACCTTATCGCTGTGGATACGGCCATGCAAAGGCGCATTGATCTTTGCATAATCACCCCATCTCTTGAGATCCTGCAGCCTGTCGGTCCATTCGCAGGCCAGCTCTACCCGGCGTTCATGCTTGAGATTTTCCATCGTAGGATTTGCGATAGCTGCCAGTCCTACGCGGCTGCGTACTTCATTCAGCGGTGCAGCGGCTTCGCCACTCCGGCCCAGTTTGATCAGCGCTTCTGCTTTAAAGAGCAGGATTTCCGCATAGCGCATCAATGGCAAATTGAGTGCAGTAGTTGGATAATCGGGGCTCTGATTGATATTGGTGTTGGTAGTAATAACGCCATCTTTACCATAGGAGTATGGCTCCATATACTTATTCATCTGGAAACCAGACAGACTGTTGGTAGAGTAGTAAGAACGCACCAGGCCAAAGAAGGTGAACTTATCCCCAAATTTCAGGATAGTCACTTCACGTCTTGGGTCATTCGCTTCGTATTCTTCATACAGTTCTTCCGTTGGCTGAAAATAGCCCCAGCCGTTGAAGATAGCCCAACCGGTATTTTCCAGTACTACGCCCGGAAATTCGGAACCGCCCTGTACACCGGAGGTAACAGACCACATATATTCTGAACTCCAGTTATTGGCAATGCTGAAAACGGCGCGGTAATTCTGCTGGCTGGTTTCTTTTCCTTTGATAAGGGCACGGTGTCCTTCATCCCTGATCTTATCCGCGAGTGCGGGGATCAGCGCCCATTTGGAAGCGTCGTACTGTGCCCAGTAAGCGTATACTTTCACCATATACCCCCAGGCTGCTGCTCTGTGCGCGCGTCCCTGGTCGGCGGTACTATATGTTTCAAAGAGGGGCAGCAGGGAGGCTGCCTTTTCCATGTCGCTGACAATTTGCGCATAGTTATCCGTTACAGATGGCAACTGAGGAGGGATACGTTTTCCAAATTCAGGATTTTCCGGTCCGTCGAAAGGAACGCCCTGGTCTTTATGTCCCCAGAGATAAGCCACCCAGAAATGTGCAAATCCGCGCATGAAATATGCTTCGCCCAAAGCCTGGTTGCGTGCGGCTTCTGTAGTATTTTTTGAAGTAGGTACATTCTGGATCACCTGGTTGGCGCGGTTGATCATTTTATACAGATCGGACCATCCGTTTTTCAGATACCCTTCACGGCCGCTTGGAATAAAGTTCTTGATATTCTCCCCATCGGCCTTCGCCCTTCCTACAATCAGGTCGTCGCTGGCGTCCTGTACCCAGAAGAGGTCACGTCCCCAGGTAGATTCATAACGCATGGCTACGTACATGTCGTTGGTAGCCTTCCGGAGATCGTTATCGCTCTGCCAGAAATAAGCAGTAGTAGGTGCGCCGTTGGGTTTTGTATCTACCCATTTGTTACAGGCACTTGCACCCAACATCAGCGACCCCGCAAGAAATATATGTTTGAATGTTGTTTTCATAAAAGCGTTTGATTTGATCAGAATTTAATATTTGCACCCAGGGAAAACACGCGTGATACCGGGAACTGGCCGCCATCAAGACCAACACCACCTACTTCCGGGTCCATACCGGTGTATTTGGTAAAGGTGAGCAGGTTATCGCCGCTGAAGTATACGCGAAGGCCCTGGTTCCAGCTCATTTTCTTAAAGGTGTAGCCGATCAGCAGGTTCTTTAATCTCAGGTAGTTACCATTTTCAAGATACCAGTCGGAGTTGGTCTGGAAATTTTTGTTGGGATCATTTGCTGAGATACGGGGGATGTTGGATCCTTTATTTTCAGGGGACCAGGCATCGAGGATTTTATCCCAACGGTTGTATCCCTGTTCGGAGCCGCTTAAGGTAGTCATCTTGAAAGCATTGAACAGCTTTACGCCGCCTACTCCCTGCATAAACAGGCTCAGATCAAAATTTTTCCAGGTGAAGCTGGCGGTGAATCCGTAAGTGAGTTTTGGAAATGCGTTGCCCATGTATACGCGGTCACCGTCGTTGATAGCGCCATCTCCATTCTGATCCACAAATTTCAGGTCGCCGGCTTTTGCATTAGGCTGAATCATTTTACCATCTTTCTGATAAGCTTTTGCTTCATCATCTGATTGGAAGATACCGGCCGTTTTTATCAACCAGTAAGAATAAAATGGTTCTCCTACTTTAGAGCGGAAAGGGGTGAGCACTCCTCTGAAGGCATCAGTGTGTACCCATGTAGCAGCCGGATCTTCATCTATGGATTTCACCCTGTTCTTTAATGTAGCGATATTAGCCCCCAGGTTATATCCTACCATACCGATATGATCGTTCCAGGTTACAGCTACTTCAAAACCTTTATTGCTGATTTCTCCTTTATTAATATACGGTGCGCCTATACCGAAAGTATTGGGCCAGTTGGATTGCAGCTGGATCAGGTCATAGGTAAGTTTATCAAAATAATCGGCGGTGATATTCAGTCGTTGTTTCAGGACGCTGATGTCGATACCGATATCTGACTGCTGGGAAGTTTCCCAGGACAGGGACCGGTTAAACGCACTTCCATTAGCGAGCGAGTTGGATCTTGGCGCACCGTCGCCCACCTGGAAAGTATAATCCGGAGCGAGTTTAGCATAACCATAATAATGTCCGATGGAACCCAGGTTACCAATCCTTCCCCAGCTTCCCCTGATTTTGAGCAGATCCATCCATTTTACATTATCCATGAACGACTCTGAGCTGATTTTCCATGCGGCAGTTACACCCGGAAAACCTTTGGAGCGATAACCTTCCGCTAACCTGCCGGCAACATCATTACGGTAACTGGCGGTTACAAAGTAACGGTCTGCCCAGCTATAGGATAATCTTCCTACATAGGAAACTGTTCTGTCTTTCCATTCATCGTCAGCTGGTTGATTCTGATCAAAGATGGTGGCATTGGTAAAGAACTGCGCCCAGTCGGATTCGTTTTCAAATCCTTTGGCAGCGGCAGAAAAATTGCGGTTGGATTCTTCCTGCCCTGTCATAGATGCCATCACACCAATGTTATGCCGGTTGATGATCTTATTGTAATTAAGGGTATTTTCCCAGATCCACTTGTATCCTTTATCTGTAGAATAGGTTAAAGTATTCTGATCATTTGGTTTTCCGGGCTCTGTTCTTCTTGGCTCAAAGTTTTTCCACAGTGCATTTTGCTGACGGTAAGAAAAACGGGACAGGTAAGTAAGACCAGGGATAATATCAGACACCGTTAACTCCGTTGCCGACTGCAGGTCATTCCGTTTGTTATAGGGTTGGTTTCTCAGCAGGGTGGCTACCGGGTTGATCACGTCTCCGTAGATCCCGTTATACTGGGAACCTCTTGGACCTACGCCACCAAAGGTACCATCGCTGTAGTACGGGGTAGCGGAACGCGGCATGTACAGGGCAGAAAGGATAACGCCGCTGTAACCGCTGGCGGTTTCTGCATCCCTGTTATCATTGTTATTCCAGAAGAGATCCTGGCGCAGTTTAACGTTCTTACTAAACTGGTAATTTGCATTAAATCTCAGGGAAATATTTTTATTATAGGTATTGATCAGCGTACCTTCTTCTTTCTCATAACGTGCCTGGAAGAGGGTGGAAAATTTATCTGTTCCGGCGTTTACGCTGATATTGTGACGTTGTATCAAACCGGTGCGGAAAATTTCATCCATCCAGTTGGTGCGCGTTACCAGGCCATCCGGGTTTTTCGCAGGATTCCATCCTTCCAGCGGAGTCAGTCCTGCATTGGTTTGCGCGAGGTCGGATACTTTACCCTGCTGTTCTGCAGTGAGTGACTGCAAGGTGCGCCAGGGTTGCTTGGCGCCTACAAAGCCGGTATACTGTACGCTGGGTAGTCCTTTTGCAGCCTGGCGGGTAGTGATGAGGATAACCCCTGCCGAACCTGAGAAAGCACCGTAAATAGCCGCAGAAGCAGCATCTTTCAATACTGTGATGGATTCCACATCAGCAGGGTTATAAGGCGCACCAGGTACACCATCTACCACATACAGTACATTATCATTCAGGGAACCTACGCCACGGATTACTACACTGTTGGCATTGCTGGTATGGCCACCATTGCTTACCACCGTGATACCGGGTACTTTACCTTGTAACATATTGGCCACATCCAGTACCGGGCGTTCCTTGATCTGCTTCATGTCTGGTACTACTGCTACGGCAGCGGAGAGGTCACCTTTTTTTGCAGTGCCGTAACCAAGTACCACCACTTCATTCAGTGCGTTGTTGCTGGTTTTCAGTGTAAGGTTCACCGTATCTGAGCTACCGGCAGGCATTTCCACTGTTTCGTAACCTACATAGCTGAAGCTGAGTATGGCTTTATCACTTTCCAGGGTGATTTCAAATTTGCCATCGGCATCTGTAACGGTTCTTGTTTTAGTGCCTTTTACCCAAACAGATACGCCGGGAATCGGTTCTTTATTTTCAGTGGTAACACGACCAGTGATTTTGCGGGCAACTGCCTGGGTAGTTTGTACTTCCGGATCTTTCTCTGCTTTCCGGAGCAGGATGGCTTTGTCGCTCACACTGTACTCAATACCTGATTTACTACGGAGCATGTTAAGGGCTTCGTTCAGCGTAATATTATCCGGTTTGAAATCCCTGACAATAATTTTGTCGAAGTCCTGTTTTACATAGTTAAATGTAAAGCTGCTCTGGTGTCCCAGTGCGCTCAGCACCTGGGAGAGGGAGGCACGGGAAATATCCAGTTTCACTTTTTCGCTCAACCCGTTTTGCCTGGCGTATCCGAAGGTAGCTGGCAACAGGGCACATCCCATTAGCAGGAATCGTTTGATGCGGGATACAGCCCGCCCGCTGCTGCGGGTATGCTGATCAGCGGAAGTAAATGTCATTTTCATGTGTTGAAATTTTCAGGAGCGTTCACGTGTTATTTAATAGATGATCACCTGTTTGTCGGAAATACGGAATTGTTTACGGCTGATGTAACATAGATTTCCCAGCATTTTTACGAAGCTGTCTTTTTTGAAGAGTACAGATACATTCTTTTCGATGCCTTGTGTGTTCTCCCATTTCACCTGATAACCGTTGCGTGTGCACAATCGCATAACGGCATCTTTGAATGGCAGATCAGTAGCGCTGAAGGCGCCTTCTTTCCAGGCGGCTACTTTGCCGGCTTCTGTAGCGGAAATATTCAGTGCTTTATCTTCATTATTATAGGCGGCGGCGTAGCCGGGCTTTAGTAGGGTACTGTCTTTTCCCGAGCATACTTTTACTTTACCCTGTACCAGTGATACACGGGTTAATCCTTCGCCGGCATAGGCTTCCACGTTAAACTGCGTACCCAGTACCTGGATAGCGAGATCCCTGGTGTGGATCACGAATGGTTTGTTCCGGTTGCCTTGTACTTCAAAAAAGCCTTCCCCGGTGAGTTGTACGTTGCGGCTTTGCTTATTATAGTCTTCCTTCCATTTAAGGGAGGCCGCGGTATTCAGCCAGATACGGGAGCTATCCGGCAGTACTACCAGTTTAATATCGCTGGTTTCATTGGTAACCTGGAATGATTTGTTATAAGCCAGGCGGGCGGGCGGTTGTTGTGAATAACGCTGCCACATAAATCCTGCGCCGGCCAGCAATAATATGCTGGCTGCAGCGGCCCATTGAATGGGACGTTTCTTCCACCAGGCTACCGGAGCTGCCGGGAGCATGCTGTGAAAATTAGCCAGGAACTGCTGCCGGTAAAGGTTTGATTCCAGGGCAGACAAATCTGCTTCGCTGTTTAAACCGTCATACCAGTTGTCCAGTAGCGCCAGTTCTTCCCGCGTACATTTTCCTTCATGAAACTTTTTCAACAGGGCTTCAGCCCTCGGATATTTTTGTGTTGCCATCTGTTAATGAATACCCGCAACACAAAAAATGTTAACTCTCTCTAAGGTTAAGGAATTGTAAACAACAAAAAAGAGGAGATAAGGCTGGCAGACAAAGCCGGATTTGCTTTAATATGTGCCTTTACCTGTTTAAGGGCACGGCTATATAAAACGCGCGCGGATCCTGCATCTATACCTAGTTGCTGCGCAATTTTCTGGTAAGAATAGTGATGGTTTACGCGAAGGATAAATAGCTGGCGCTGACTGGGAGAGAGGATTTCCAGCGCTTCAGAGATAATGGTTTCTTTCAGTCCGTGCAGTTCATCGGAGTTTATTGCATCCGGTGATTCCAGTGTATCGTTTAATAATACTTCCAGTTTTTTCAGGTGTGCCTGGTAACGGCCATTAGTGCGATAGTACTTAAAGATGCGCAGTTTCAGGGCATGGAGCAGGTAAAACTCCAGCGTTTCATCTTTGGGCACATCTTCCCATTTCACCCATAGTGAAAGCAGTACATCCTGCACAATATCAAAGGCGTCGTGCGGATTGGTTTTCGCCACGGCGATGCCGAGTAACTTATCCCAATAGGCCGCTACAGCCGCCTCAAATTCAGCCTGGCCGGAACTTCCGGATGTATGATGGAAAGATATTTTCTTAAGCGCAGACATAAGTTGAATATAACAGTCCCTACAAAAGTAATTGTCTAATATTACGTGGATATTAACGTTAGGAATTCCAGGCTTCTTTTCTTTTTAAAAATCGATTTAGCAAGACCTTACAGGAAGACGTGACATTGCTCCTGTACTTTTCATCGTGAACTGAAAATTAAATTGTTACTGTATTTTGATTGATAATTTAATGTGGACTGATTGGCGTCAATCAAATATAAATTTACTTTTTCAAACGGGAAAGAATATTTATAAGCGTACATCTTACCTCAAAAACGGTATCTTTCTACCTGTTTTAAAAGTTACCTATGCTCACCGAAGATGCAGCTATCGCCATACAGGAAGAATTACGCCGGCAGGTAATCACCACAGATGAATTGCCGGATACCATTAAAATTATTGCCGGCACCGATGTGGAATACGATAAAGATTCCAACCTGATTGCAGGCAGCATTGTACTGCTGGATTATACCACCCTGCAGGTAGTGGCCGTAGCCACCCATTGTATGGAAGTTACCTTTCCCTATATCCCCGGACTATTCTCCTTCCGGGAGATGCCTCCCCTCCTGAAAGCCTGGGAAAAACTCCCGCTGCTCCCCGACCTCGTCGTTTGCGATGGCCAGGGACTCGCCCATCAGCGCCGTTTTGGAATGGCCTGCCACTTTGGTGTAACGGTTAACAAACCCGTAATCGGCTGCGGCAAAACACGGCTATGCGGCGAATATCATCACCTCGGGGAAGAAAGAGGCAGCGTTGCACCACTAATAGAAGGCAGTGAACATATCGGCAACGCCCTGCGAACACAAACCGCTACCAACCCGGTATTTGTTTCCACAGGACATAAAATATCACTGGCCACTGCCACCGACATTGTACTGAAACTTTGTACACAATACCGCTTACCGGAAACCACCCGGATATCCGATCATTACGGACGGCTGGCACTACTGGAGTATAAAAATTTGGAGAAATGAATTTATTATTTATATATTTGCAGCCCCAAATGGGGAATACAGAATGGCTGAAAAGCTTGCCTGTAGGAAGGATCGGTAGTTCAGTTGGTTAGAATGCCGCCCTGTCACGGCGGAGGTCGCGGGTTCGAGTCCCGTCCGGTCCGCAAAAGGGGACAAATCATCAGAAGTATGATTTGTCCCCTTTTCATTTTCTGGGGTATTGCCCGACAGGTGGGCGATTAGCGCGAATACTTCATTTACTTTTCCGGTTCGAAATACCTCATTTCTGCGATCATAGACGATTCCTTCAGGAAATATTAGTTTTTGTAACTTCTCTTTTATACCAGCATCGCCGGAATGCCACACCATAGGCAGTTTAGAAGAAAGTGACAGTGCATATTTAATAGCTTCTTCCGGGTTCGAAATGCCCAGCTTACATTTGTCCAGTTGCGCAGCTATATTTTCACGCTCCTTAATATAACGAGGATAAAATTTATCAAAAGTTTCCTGGCTCATCTCCTTTAGCACAAAACGACTTTCCTCCAGGCCATCTATCTTTTTATTTATTTCCCTTAATTGGTTAGCCAGAATACCTTGTTGTTCCAGGTTACCCTTATTCATTTCGTTGTATTCAGCGATAAGCACTGATTTTAATGGCTCTATTAGCTCCTCCTGCACACAATACCGGTCCAATAGCTCCTCAAACAGTTCATGCATTCGTTTCGCACTTTTATTGCACTTACAACCATCTGTCCGGCATTTATAATACCATAGCCCTTTGGCTTTTACAACATACCCTGTAAATGGCTGATGGCAGGTATCACATTTGATAAACACCTTTAGCGGTAGCGCACTATCTTCTTTCTTGTGTGGTACACCATAACCAACAGAACCCGTATGAATGTTATTCACCTTTAAAAAGATTTCCGGGCTAATCATCCTTTCATGCTCACCTTCTACTATTTTCCCTTCTAACAATCCATGATTGATAATACCACAATAAAAGGGCCTCTTAAAAATTTTGGTAAGTTGTTGTTTATACATCTTAACACCCATGGCCTTTAGTTTCAAAATGATTTCCTCATTTTTCATCCCTTCGGATTTCCAGATAAAAGCCTTTCTTAACTTCTTCCCCACTTCATTCACAACAATCTTCCGTTGTCCGTTGGTTCTCACGATATCATACCCTTGCGGGGGCTTACTGACCCAAATACCTTTATCAAACTTCTCCTTCATGCCAGCCATTGCCCGCTGTTTACGTAGCTGATTGTCGTATTGGCTGAATATAAAGTGAATACTCTGCTGTAATACTCCACTCGGATTAGAAGTATCCGCCGGTTGGGTAACAGCAAATACAGTGACACCATATTTATCCCTTAACTCTTCCGCCAGTTTTATAGCCGCGCCACCAGTCCTGGAAAAGCGATCGAGGGTATAAACCAGCACATGACTTACTTTTCCTTTATGCTTTTTAATAAATTCCAACATTCTCATAAACTCCTTACGGCCATCAGTTTTAGCACTTTCGTAGGTGCCGCCAAAATAACCTATAATAGCAAGATTACTCCGTTGTGCATAATCTTCGATAGCTTTCCGTTGAACATCAAGGCTTAGATTATGATTTGCCTGTTCTTTGCTGGATACACGTGTATAAACAATTGCAGCCTGGTCGGTTATTAGGGGCGCCTTTTTCTTTGAATAGTTACTAAATTGGGCAAAAACATTTAAACTACTCATGCAGCTCGTTTTTTAGGCGTTAGGGGTAAATTGACAATTTTCGTATTATTAGCTTCTGGCATTTGCACTGATAACAGAATCCTCGCAAATACGCGAAGTGATTCCATAATTTGAGAATCTTGTTTATGCCTCAAGTCTACTAACATCATGTTATGAGTATCCACAGTAGAGGAAGACTCTGGCGATGTATGAGATGTGGTGACGTTTGTTGATACTTCAGAGATATTCCCATTATCCATAACGATGAACTTAATTTAGGCTAATCATATTCATAGTACGACTTGGAGTATTACGTTAAACAAGACTATTGAGTCCCAATAACATGCTTTCACATCAGTGTTGCATTATGTGGAGTTATGCTCAATAATGCCTAACAGCGAGTACCTACCTACAGAAACGATAGCTTTAAAAATTAATTCTTCAGTAATGCGATTTACCATTTTAGCCACAGCATTCATTTTTTATTTTTTTTGCTGAATGTTTGTCACTACAAAAATACTAGTACGCGTAGAGCTACTTTTCCACTTTTGTTCAAATTTGATCGATTTGGACAGATTTTTCCCAATATTGCTCGAATTAGATAGATTTTGGGCTTGATATACAATAGCGTAATCAGGGCAAGGATGAGACAAGGACGAGACAATCTGCATAAGCGCCGATTTGATTTCCATTTAAAAATCATTGACTACTAATTGCCGATATTTAAAAATGATTGCCGTTTATTTGATTTCGGGTTAATATTGTATCATTCAGGAAACCATATATTGAACATGTGGATTAAATCAGAGGTGGCTCAAGAATTTTCTGCCAACAGACAAAAGCTATTCAGTCTTTCTTCGAGTACTTTAAGCGCAGTCGATTGAAATAAAGTAACACGATCCAATAAAATATTCAAATCCTTATCATTTATCACATAATCATTTCTATAACGAGTGTGGATATACGCCTTATTCAGCAGTACCAATAATTCCTGCTCCTTACCTGTGTTCTGTGGAAAAATTTCATTAAGCTCTGTTGTAAGTCGCAAACTATATCGTAACATTCTGGATAAATTATGTCCGTAGGGATAATGAGAGGTTAGGGAAATCAATAAAGCGCGCAAGGTGTGCTCAGTTGCCTGGTGTAAAGAATGGGCCGCCAAATTATTTTCTCTATTACGCATATAATATTTAGCACCTCCCAAGTAAGATTCAGCTTTCCTAAATTCATCATGGAAATGTGAGCGTGCCTTTTCAATAATACCGAAGGGATTTTTTATAACAGGCATGGTCGATACTGATGTCTCCTTTTCATAAGTAAGATTAGTAGATCTGCAAATTATTGAGTAGAAAATGTGGCCTTCATCCAATAGCTTGATTAACTCAGCTTCTTTTATGAATGAAACAATGACTGATCCCAACTTAGCACAAGCCGATTCAATCAGGGCTTTAATCTCTTCATACGGTAAGGATTCCGCAGGTAATACTACCAGATAATCATGCAACACCATTTCTTTACCAGCGTCAAGACTAGTACTTACTAAGAATAGCCTTACCGGTTCAGCAACCTTCACAATGAGATCAATAATCTTTTGCTCGAGTGTCTTCTCTTTACTATTTAATATCTGCTGAAGATCGGTACGATCCTCAAACTGGAGCTTTCTACGCTGCATATACTGGTTGTTAATAATATGCGCCGCCTCTACAAGCTTTCCAATTTTCTCATGATATAAAACCAGTGTACACTTCTCCTTCTTGCTAAGATGAGTATTAAAACTACCGGTTACAGCAGCTTTAAAAAACTCCCAATGTAGTTCACGGATATATGGTAAATGGTCGAAATCAAATAACTCATAAATAACCAGGTAAGGATTAGCAATTTCTTCGTTACTAAGATTTTGGGCATATAATTCTGTTTCGGGATAGTCTCTCCGGATCATGTTAAGTAAGTTTGACGGGGTTACAGATTTTCTAATACTGAAAATGGTTCTTTACAAGGAAGAATATCCCTTAATAGCTGGATTCGCTCTTCAAATCCGTGTTGCCTGAGATATAAAAGTGTATGACGGAGACAAGTTTTGTAAATAAGAATACCTATACTCCTTTCCTGGATTAGCTGAACCTTTTGTTGCCACAGCTCAACAAAAACACCGATCGTAATTTTCTCAATTTGATAAGTAGTTCTTAGTCCAGATAAGCGAGCAATAGCGGCAAATACTCGTTCCTGATAGGTATCCACAAAGTTTTCAAATGCTGTGAGATCACCTGAGATGATTATTATATTTTTTCCTAAAGGGGAAAGGTTGTCGTTAGTCTTACAATTCATAGCAGTGTGTTAAGTGTTGGAGAAATAAGAAAACTGCTTGTAAGGACTAACCAGGGGGAGTGTAACAAAAGAGACGTGGGTTAGCCCTTACCGTTCCTGAAGGGCTACGACACCCCGATGGCGAATAAGGACGCCCACGTCTTGACCTTAAATATAAGGAAAACGTGGGCGATTTACCTTATTTCCCGCCATCTCCAAAAGGTCGTAGTTTTCAGGAGCGAGATAAAGCAAATACGCTTTAATTGATCATATTTTAATTAGCCTATGAGCTGTTCAGAGAATACATTTAAGTTATTTAAAGTATAATCCAAGTTACATAAAATAACTTAAAATCATTAAATAAACTTTAGGTTATTGCTATATAACTGAATGCTAATACTTTAAGTCTTTTTTTGTTAGTTGCAACATGGCAGATCCAAAAAGAAGATATAATAGAATCAAAATTGTGCTGTTAGAGAAAGAAAAGACTAATATTTGGTTAGCCGGACAGTTGGGGGTTAGTACAACCGCTGTTTCCAAATGGTGTACAAATCGGAACCAACCTACTGTGGAAACGCTATTTAAAATTTCAGAAATATTGAATGTTGGAGTTTGTGAATTACTTGTTGCCAAATAGATAAGCGCAGTTTCTTTACCTCAAAAATCCAAATAGAATATAGATGATAATATCCATATTTAAAACATTATATATAAAAATATGGAATTACCCAAAACTCCACGATATCATAATTCCTTCTTTTTTCTTAATTTGACCGCTCGTCGTTGTGTTCCTACTTATTTTTCTTAAAATTTATGTTAGACAAGTCTTTGGAATTATTACCTCATATTCTTATCCAGAAAATATTCATAGAAGGGAATGTTCATTGAATATGGCTCAGAGGGTCAATGGAATGTCCATGACAAAGTGAAAATAAATTGATTTCGTAATAATTTAATTAGTAAAATATATTAAATAAATGAATACTTCCGTACATAATAAACTTGTCTCTTTCATTTGGTCGATAGCAGATGACTGCCTACGCGATATATATGTGCGAGGAAAATACCGGGATGTGATTTTGCCAATGGTCGTACTTCGCAGATTAGATGCTTTATTGGAGCCTACTAAAGATGAGGTGATGAAAGAACTAACCTTCCAAAAGGAAGATGCAAAATTCACCGAATGGGATGAAAATAGCTTAAAACATGCATCCGGCTACGTATTTTACAATACGAGTGTGTGGACATTGCAACAGCTTCATGATACCGCTACTAATAATCAACAAATCTTACTTGCAAATTTTGAAGATTATCTCAATGGCTTTAGCCCAAATGTAAAAGAGATAATTGAAAAATTCAAGTTGCGTAGCCAAATTAGGCATATGGCAGGCAAAGATGTGTTACTGTCTGTATTAGGGAAATTCACATCTCCCAATATTAACCTTACTCCATTTGAAAAACTAGATCCAGAAGGCAGAAAATTACCAGCTTTATCCAACCTCGGGATGGGATACGTATTTGAAGAGCTGATCAGGAGATTTAATGAAGAAAATAATGAAGAAGCAGGGGAACACTTTACACCTCGTGAGGTAATTGATTTAATGACGCATGTGGTTTTTGAACCTATTAAGGATCAACTTCCACCAGTTATTACCATATATGATCCTGCATGCGGTTCTGGTGGCATGCTTACCGAATCTCAAAACTTCATCAAGGATGAAGATGGCGAAATAAGAGCTAAAAGTGACGTGATCTTATACGGTAAAGAGATTAATGACGAGACGTATGCCATCTGCAAGTCGGATATGATGATTAAAGGAAACGACCCAGAAAATATCAAAAATGGATCAACCTTGTCCACAGACGAATTTGCAGGTACATATTTCAATTACATGCTTTCCAACCCTCCTTACGGCAAATCCTGGGCTAGTGAAGTGAAAAATATAAAAGATGGTAAGGACATTATAGATCCCCGCTTCCAGGTTAAACTCAAAGATTATTGGGGTAATGAAGAAGTGTCAGATGCTACCCCTCGTTCTTCTGACGGACAACTATTGTTTTTAATGGAGATGGTGAGCAAGATGAAACCCCTGAGTCAAAGCGCCAGTGGCAGCCGAATTGCATCTGTCCACAATGGTTCTAGTTTATTCACCGGTGATGCAGGTGGTGGAGAAAGTAACATACGCAGATATATCATAGAAAACGATTGGCTTGATTGTATCATACAATTACCCAATAACTTATTCTATAATACTGGGATTACCACTTATATATGGGTATTAGCCAATAATAAAGCTATTAACCGTAAAGGCAAGGTGCAATTGATCGATGCTAGTCAGCTTTATCGCAAACTTCGTAAAAACCTCGGAAATAAGAATTGTGAATTTGCTCCAGAGCACATTAAAGAAATATTGAGCGTATACAGCAAAATGAGCATTGTTGAACGTACGGGAGAAGAAGGTATAGCCAGCCAAGTATTTGACAATAGGGATTTTGGATACTATAAAGTAACCATAGAAAGACCCAAAAGGCTAAAAGCACAATTTACCTCTGAGCGTATTGCAGAGCTACGTTTTGACAAATTATTGCGAGAACCAATGCAATGGGCTTACGAGACGTTTGGCGACGAAGTATATAGTGATATCTCTAAACATGCCAAAGCTATACTGGATTGGTGTGAAAAGCAGGATCTCAATTTGAATGCTAAACAAAGTAAAGCACTAACCAGTGAAGCTACCTGGCAAAAACTATTAGATCTTCTAAATCATGCCACTACACTTCAAGAAGTTATTGGTAGCGATGAATATAACGACTTTAATTTGTTCTCTAAAAAGGTAGATGAAGTATTAAAAGAAAGAAAGATAAAACTTTCGGCATCAGAAAAAAATGCTATTCTAAATGCTGTTAGCTGGTATGATGCAGAGGCTGAAAAGGTAATCAAAGCGTATACGAAAATCACAGGCAATGATCTAAAAGATCTATTGATTCATTTGGGATGTGAAGAAACACAATTATCTGATTACGGATATTATGCCACCAGTAAAAAAGGAGAATATCTGCAATATGAAACTGAAAGTGATTTGCGTGACACCGAAAATATTTTATTAAAAGAGAATATATACGAATATTTTTCACGCGAAGTTAGACCTCATATAGATGAAGCATGGATAAACCTGGATGCTACTAAGATCGGGTATGAAATAAGTTTTAATAAGTATTTCTATCGTCATAAGCAATTACGCAGTATCGAGGAGATAAGCGCTGAAATACTTCAATTAGAAGAAGAAAGTGAAGGTTTAATTCGTGAGATTTTAAACTTGGCATAATTAAGGACATGATGGAAAGTACAAAATTAGAAGAATATTTAACATACAGAGATTCAGGAGTTAAATGGCTTAACGAAATCCCTTTGCATTGGAAATTGGTAAGGCTAAAGTATATAGTCAGCTATCAGAAGGGAAAAAACCCAAAGGAAATCTCCCTCGAAGAAACTGGAGATATTTATTTGTCCATGGAGTATCTTCGAGGAGACTACAAAAAAATACAATATATAAATAACTCTAAAGGACTAGTTTCTGTTGAAGAGAACGATATTCTGTTATTATGGGATGGATCTAACGCTGGAGAATTTATTAGAGGAAAAAAAGGAATCCTTTCCTCTACAATGGCAGTGATAAAAATTAATTCTATACATGAAAGATACTCTAAGTATTATTTAAATGTCATTGAAAAACAATTAAGACAGTCAACAATTGGCATGGGTATTCCCCATGTCAATAGCGAGGAACTAAAGAACCTAATCTTTCTAGTTCCTCCATATAAAGAACAAATTTCAATTGCACAGTTTCTTGATAGTAAAATCCATAAGATTGACAAGGCTATTAACCAAAAAACAAGACTGATTGAATTATTGAAAGAACGAAAGCAAATTCTTATTCACAAAGCTGTAACACATGGTTTAGATCCAACCCTTCCTATGAAAGATAGCGGTGTAGAGTGGATTGGAATGATACCGAAGCATTGGAAAATTGTGACCAATTATTCACTATTTGAGCAACGAAATGAGAAGGGAAACGATAAGTTACCTATTTTGAGCATATCGATACACACTGCTGTATCATCAGAAGAGTTAAATGACGAGAACAATATTAGAGGAAAAATTAGGATCGAGGATAAAAGTAGCTATAAGCTTGTTAAGCCAAATGATATTGCTTTTAATATGATGAGAGCATGGCAAGGTGCAATAGGTTCTGTAAGCACAATGGGAATGGTAAGTCCTGCTTATATAGTTGTAAAACCCATAACAACCATTAATTCTATTTTTTTTGAATATCAATATCGTACAGATTTGTTTATTCAGCAAATGGATCGATTTTCTAGAGGGATTACGGATTTCAGAAAACGTCTGTATTGGAATGAGTTCAAACGCCTTTTTACAATTCTGCCTCCCGAAAATGAGCAAAGAGAAATTGTGGAATTTGTGGAAAATGCCACGGCGAAAATTCAAATTGCTGTTGCTTATAAACAAAAAGAAATAGAAAAACTAAAAGAATACAAATCCACCCTCATCAATTCCGCAGTTACCGGAAAAATAAAAGTGTCCTAGTATGCCCAGCTCCACGAATGAACAAGCCCTAGAATCAGCAATAGAAAAATGTTTAACAGGAATTTCCCTGGAGGAACTTAAGGAACAAGGATTGCACAATATAGTATCTGAGCGTCCACCATTAGTAGATGGTAGTAATGGTTTTTATACCGGAGATCCTATAAGCTTTAATGCTAAATATGCTATTGATGAATACCGGTTTTGGCATTTTCTGGAAACAACGCAAAGCGAGGAGTTAGCCAAGCTACAAAAACATAGCGACTGGAAGCTTAAAATTCTGGAGCGACTTGATAGGATTATTAAAAAGTATGGTGTATTAAGGGTTTTGAAGAAAGGTCTGGAAGTAGAGGATGCACATTTTATTTTATTATATGCTTTACCGTTAGCATCTAGCAGTCATACAGTAAAAAAGAATTTTCTGCTAAATGAATTCAGTGTTACCCGTCAACTAAGGTACTCCTTAACAAATAAAAGAGAGGAAATAGACATGGTGATTTTCGTAAATGGAATCCCTGTTTCCACGATGGAGTTAAAAAATCACTGGACAGGCCAAACGGCAAAGGTTCATGGTCAACATCAATACAAATACAATCGGGATATAAAGCAAACGTTATTGCAATTTGGACGGTGTATAGTACATTTTGTGGTAGATGCAGATGAAGTTTATATGACCACCAAGCTGAATGGAGCAGACACATTCTTCTTGCCTTTCAACCTTGGTAACAATTATGGAAAGGGAAATCCTCCAAATCCACTCGGACATAAATCCGCTTACTTATGGGAAGAAGTATTTACCCGAAGGAGTCTTATTAATATTATTCAGCACTTTGTGCGATTTGATGGAAAGGATTCAGATGCATTAACAAAAAAGACGCTATATTTTCCTCGTTACCATCAACTCGATGTAGTGCGGAAGCTCATTGCTGATGCTAGCCATAAAGGGGTAGGACAGAATTACTTGATTCAGCATTCCGCAGGTTCAGGAAAGTCTAATTCTATTACTTGGGCGGCTTATCAGCTAATTGAAATCTACCCGGAAAGTGAAAATACTCCTGGTAGTAAAGGGATCAGTAGCCCGCTATTTGATTCTGTAATTGTTGTAACTGACCGACGGTTGTTGGATAAACAACTACGCGAAAATATAAAGGAGTTTTCTGAAGTAAAAGATATTCTTGCACCAGCTTATTCTTCTGCAGAACTAAAGAAAGGTTTAGAAAGCGGTAAAAGAATTATCATCACCACCATTCAGAAATTTCCATTTATAGTTGACGGAATTGCTGATCTAAGTGATAAACGATTTGCAGTAATTATCGATGAAGCCCATAGTTCACAGGGAGGAATAGCTTCCAGCAATATGAACAGGGCTATGGGGAATAAGGAAGAAGAAGAGTATACTGATATTGAGGACGTAATTCTGGAATCAATGAAAAGCAAGAAAATGAAAGGGAACGCTTCTTATCTTGCTTTTACCGCTACGCCCAAGAACGCGACTTTAGAAAAATTTGGAGTAAAACAAGAAGATGGAAAATATAAACCTTTTCACCTCTATTCCATGAAACAAGCTATAGAGGAAGGTTTTATTTTGGATGTACTAGCTAATTATACTACCTATAAAAGCTATTATGAGATAGAGAAATCAATAGAAGAGAATCCGTTATTTGATACCACCAAAGCTCAGAAAAGACTACGTGCTTATGTAGAACGTCACAAACAAACTATTGCTATCAAAGCGGAAATAATGCTGGATCATTTTATTTCCAAAGTGGTGAACGTCAAGAAACTAAAGGGTAAAGCGAAAACGATGGTAATTACTCAAAGTATAGAATCCGCTATTCGCTATTACTTTGCAATCAAACAATTGCTGGCCGAAAAAGGTAATCCATTTAAAATAGCGATTGCTTTCTCAGGTAAAAAAGTAGTGGATGGCATTGAACATACAGAAACCAGTATTAACGGTTTTCCGGAAGGTGATACCAAAGATAAATTTGATGGAGATGATTATAGAATATTAGTAGTTGCAAATAAATATCTTACAGGATTTGATCAACCCAAATTAACTGCCATGTATGTTGATAAAAAGCTACAAGGTGTTTTAGCGGTACAAGCCTTATCTCGTCTGAATCGGTCCGCTGACAAATTGGGCAAAAAAACGGAGGACTTGTTTGTATTAGATTTTTTCAACTCCACGGAAGACATCAAGAAAGCTTTTGATCCATTTTATACCGCAACTACCTTAAATAAAGCGACCGATGTAAATGTATTACATGATCTCAAAGCCCACTTGGATGATGTTGGAGTATATGAATGGGCGGAAGTAGAAGATTTCATCGAGAAATATTTTAGAAAGGTTGACGCGCAACTACTTAGCCCTATAATGGACATTGCTGCTGAAAGATTTAATGTACAACTTGATTTGGATGATAAAGCAAAAGCTGATTTTAAAATCAAAGCTAAACAGTTTGTCAAAATCTATAGCCAAATGGCATCCATTCTACCCTATGAAGTCATCAAGTGGGAAAAACTTTTTTGGTTCTTGAAATTCTTGATACCCAAGTTGATAATTGTAGATCCAAATGCAGATGCTTTGGATGAATTATTGAATGCAGTAGACTTATCTACATATGGGTTGGAACGCGTTAAACTTAATGCTTCCATTGGCTTAGATGCAAGCGAATCAGAACTAGTACCTCAAAATCCTAATCCTCGTGGGGCTCATGGTCATCCGGAACAATCTGATCCTTTAGACTTGATTATAAAAAGCTTTAATGAGAAATGGTTTCAAGGTTGGGAAGCCACACCTGAAGAACAAAGAGTAAAATTTGTGAATCTTGCACAAAGTATGAGAGCCCATCCGGATTTTAAAGACAAGTATGCAGATAATACTGATAGTCAAAATCGAGATATTGCTTTCATGAAAATATTTGATGAGGTAGTTGCCGCACAAAGGAAAAATGAGCTTGATCTTTACCGTTTAATTGCGAAAGACGAAGCGTTCAAAGCTGCTTTACAGGACACACTAAAGCGAATGCTAAGTCAAAGTGGTGGCTCTGCACTACAAGGGACTATTTCAACAAGTATGTAAACTTAAAAATCGAGGCGAAATACCCAGATTTTCAGAATTTACACGGTTTATGAGATAGTGTCTTGCAGGTAGTATTACATAAAGTGTGTCACGGTGATTAAAGATTAAGTTTTAATCGTTCACTAAATATAATTGATAGTTGCGCCAAAGTCTGATTCCAGTTGTGTACTGGCTTGTTCCACTTGGCACATATATTCTCCTGGACAAGGAATAAGAGTTTCATGAGGGCGTCTTCCGACTGGAAGGCGCCTTTTGATTTTGTAACGGCACGAAGCTGCCTATGGAAGCCCTCAATAATATTTGTGGTATACATTATTCGGCGGATGTCTTTGTTGTATTGGAAGTAGCTACTGAGCCTTGGCCAGTTCTTTCTCCAGGATTCGATTACCTTGGGATATCGGCCCCCCCAGTTAGATTCCAGTTGATCCAGGCTGCGTTCTGCCTGGTCAGCGGTGGTCGCCTTGTAGACGTTTTGGAGGTCTTTCATAAATGGCTTAACATCCTTGTAGGAAAGGTACTTCTGGGAGTTGCGTATCTGATGTACAATGCAAAGCTGAACTTCGGTTTGGGGGAAGACACTTTCTATGGCATCGGCAAAGCCCTGAAGATTATCTATACAAGCGATGAAAATGTCCTCCAAACCCCGATTTTGTAAGTCTGTCAACACCTGTAACCAGAATTTAGCACCTTCGTTCTCTCCCACATACATACCCAGCAATTCTTTATAGCCCTCCTGATTGAGGCCAATAATGCAGTAAACCGCCCGGCTGACAACCCGCCCCTCATGACGAACTTTGTAGTGTATTGCATCCAGCCATACAAACGGGTAAACCCGTTCCAGCGGGCGACTGCGCCACTCCTGTATCAAAGGCAGGATTTTATCTGTAACGCGGCTTATTGTGGCTGTAGAAGCCTCCAATCCATACATATCCATCAGGTGATCCCGGATATCGCTATAACTAGCGCCACGGGCATACAGAGAAATGATCTGTCTATCCAGATCTACTCCCAGGGTCTTATGACGCTTGGGAACAAGCTCAGGCTCGAATGTGCCATTACGATCACGCGGTGGGTGAATATCTACCGATCCAATGGCCGTCTTCACCTGTTTACGCCCTTTGCCGTTCTTTCGGTTGGCATCTCCCTCATCTTCAATATGCGCTTCCAACTCGCCATCCAGGGCTCCTTCAAGAAACTCTTTTAGTAACGGTGTTAGCACACCATCCTTACCTAAAAGCGTATCTCCATTCTTCAAACGGCTAGCCGCCTACTTCTTGAAGGCTTCGAAATCAAAGTTTTGCTTTTCCATATTGTCTTATCAGTTTAAAGTTAAAAAACTTTTACTGACACACTTTATGTAATACTCTCGTCTTGCAATGCACCTAACTGAATCGTTATATCTCTTTTTAGCTTACCTAATTGTACTTCATTAATTTTAGTCTTATCTAGTGGGATGTTATAGTTATCAAGTAAAATTCTCCTTTTAGACTCTGTTGTAAATAATCCAATTATTTGTTGACTGATTGACCTATTAACCTTAGGACTATAATTCTTTAAAGCTTGATAAAGCTTGTAAATAACACGCTTATGAGCAATGTTTGCGTATCTACTAAGAATTTTAAAATCCACTAGAGCTCTATCCGAATAGGCCAATTTATTAGCATAAGAAATCTCAACATCTGTTAATTTGGAAAGAAATACGCTTTCCAAATTGAATTGAAAATAATCATCTAGTCGTTTATCAAATGGATTGAAATGTGAAGTAACATCGAATCTCTTTTCTTGTTTTAGTTGAGCATTGCAAGGAGAACAACCTGGAATCAAATTAAAGAATGAAACACTTAAATATGGATGTCTTGATTGCGGGTAAAAGTGATCCAGTTGTAACAGCGCCATAGTTTCGGCCAACCCAGTTAACCCATTTATGCCTGTAACAACCTGGGTTACCTGCTCATTACAATATGGACAGTATGATAATTTTAATTTCTCGCAATTTTCCCGACATTCTGACTTTGTTCTGTATAGCTTATAATTAAAAACCGATTTTACAATTTCTCCAAATGGAGTTAATGTAGCTTCTTCATAATCTATATCATTCGAAAAAAAACCAGCACCACACATATTATCGACCTCATTAATTATATCTTTAAGAATCGCAGGACGGCTAGTGATTAAGCGAATTAAATTAGCAAAGTTATTCGCAAGAAGATAATCCCAAAAGTCGGTCCTTATTAAATCAGGTAGTGCAGCATCTATTGTCCTTTGTTTTCTAATTCTTCCTACAAGTGATTGCGTGGCATGATAATTTATTCCATCAGCCAGGGGCAGACCAATTAAGTTGGTATAATGCTGCTGTGCCAATACGTCTAGGTCTACATCTGTATGATCATCAATCTTTATCATTCAATAGTTTGTTTAGTTGAGACCTGATTAATTCATCTCCGATTACAGAAATCAAAACTCTATCAACAGAGCTGATTTCACTTTGAGGTCTTCTAAGTTTATTTACGATATCTTGGATCTTAGAAGCAGCAAAATGACTGACTAAAGTCCCTTGCATAAAAAAAGCGTCCAAATACAATTCCCCAATATTTCCTCCAAAAGTTTGTCCTTCAACTTGCTCGTTATCGATAACTGAAAGTATTTCATCGTTTGATTTATTAACAAAGAGTAAATTATTTTTAGGCAAATCCGACACTAGGAATGGTGAATGAGTTGTAAGAAAAATCTGGCACCTCTTTTTGAGAAGTTTCGGAAGAATATTAATGAGTTTAAATAAAAACTCGGTTTGCCATTTAGGATGGAAGTATAAATCACCTTCATCTATGCATATTAATACATCATCCTCTTTTATTTTTTGAATTGTTGAATAAAAATTTGCAAATAGATTTATATATGCTTTATGTCCGCTACTAATGCCGGCCCATTCAACACTATAAGATAAACTTTGATTTGTAGTAGCATCTAAATAGCTAGTTAAAAAAGAGCCTATTCTTTCGTTATAGTCTAGAGTAAATTGAATTCTACGATTCGCATATGTTCCAATATCTTCCTTAAAATCAGGATTACTTTGATTGTCAAAATCTCGTTCTGGCAATTCTACAAGAAATTTATAAGTTTCAAAAAGCCCCCAAAAATTGTCAATTGCCCGAGCGAATTCTCCAGTAAAGTATTTATAAATATCGTCAATTCTAAAATCACTTTGTGTTACATCCAAAACAGATTTTAATTTTCTATGAAGATCATGCTTATCCTTGATTACATTACCATCGATCCGGTTTAAGATATCTCGATTCAGGATAAAATCAATAAAAACAAGAAATGCTGAGAAATACTTTATTGAATTAATAGACTTATTATCAGTTATTTTCTTCCTGAAACTAAGAACGAAACTCTTCAAACTTAATTCTTGTTCGGTTTCCATATTATACCTTTCATCGAAGGTTTTTATTCGGCTTATAATGTTCGACCAAATTGGTGAGGTTAGAATTATCTTTGAAGGTTTAAGTTGGATGCTATCATTACTATTTACTGACTTCTCTAAATCTTCAAGTAATTTGAACTGCTGGCTTTTGATAAACTTAATCTGCTGTTGAATTGTTTTTTGATAATTCTTATTGATATTTTCCCCAAACTGGCTATTCAATAAATCATTCGTGGAAATATTGATTATGCTCTTACTAAAATTGTGCCTTCTACCATCAAAAACATTAGAAAAGAAGATGGAACTAATTTGTGGTAAAAATCCATCATAAATTTTGATCTTTGCTCCAAAATCATTTTTAATTTCAGAAACTTTGTATGTGTAGACAATATAATTTCCATCATCATTACAAACCACAAAAAAGGGTTTATTAATTATTGTGTTTGCTCCATCCGATACATATTGAATGAGCTCCAAAATATTAGTTTTACCCGAAGCATTTCTTCCTATGATTCCCATAATATCCAAGATATCTTTTCCGAAAAAGTCCTTAATGTATTTCTCGTTTATAGTTCTTGTAATTATCGCATCTCCACCAGAATATTGGAAAATATAATCAGAAGCAAGATTAAAGCCTTGATTTTTAAATCCTTTGTAATCTTCTATCCATATATAGCATAATTTCATTTGTAGTATTTTATCTATTCGATGCTCATTTTACTATTTTATTTCATTAATTCAAGACTCGTTGGAACAATAAATTTGTACAGTTATCTAACTGAATACTAGATAACAAGGCTTGATTCAAGTCTATACTTTTTTATTATACATCCTTAAATTAAGAAAAAAAATTGATTAGCAATCTATAAAATAGAAGCGATTTGTTTAATAAATACTTGAATTTCAAATAAACTAGCTGCCAAATTGTTCGAACATTGTCCCCTGCACCCCGCAAAATCTCGAAGAAACCCGCGCTAGTCGCGGGTTTTCTATTTTAAGTCGGGTGTTTAGTCGGGTACCGGTTAATCCTCTCCTCCTTTTTTTTTGCTACCTTATTAAGGTTAACTATCACTTACTAAGATGCAATTATATTTACAGCCTCCCTACCAATAGTGATGTACAGTGCCAATAGATGTTTTTCTATGATTCAGAAAGTACCATAGATTATTGCTTTGGCAGGACACCGGCACAAACTTTTGAAAAAACGCTACATCTGGCAAAAGAAAAGCAGCTGGATGATCCACCTCCAGCTGCCCAAAAATTTATCTTTCTGTCGGATCAAATCTGAACCTTATTCAGGTATAACTTCTGCCAGCTTCTTAATAAGGTCTTCGCCCCTTAGACTCCTGCCTATGATTTTTCCCTGAGGGTCAATCAGGAAATTTGTAGGTATACCGGTAACTGCATAAATTTTTGAGGCTACATTACTTTCTTTTAAATCGCATACCTGTACCCAGGGCAGATGATCCTCTTGAACTGCCTTTAGCCAGGCTTCCCGGTTGGTATCAATAGAGACACTAAGCACCGTGAAATTTCTGTCTTTGAACTTTTCGTAGGCCTTTAGTACGTTGGGGTTTTCCGCCCGGCAGGGACCACACCAGGAAGCCCAGAAGTCAAGGAAAACATATTTTCCTCTGAATGACGACATGCTCACTGGCTTACCCAATGAATCTGGCTGCGAAAAATCCAGTGCCATTTGGCCAATATTTGTTCTAATTCCAACCTCTAAACTATTCAAGATTCTTTTACCTGATTTAGAGGCTCTTACCTTCGGTGTCAGTTGATCAAACAGGTCTTTTAGCAGCTGTGGATCTGAAATTTCCAAATCTGAATTATAAGACATTTGGTTGATCATGTTTAGACTGACAAAACTCCCATTGTAGTCTTTTATAAATTGTTTTTCGATGGCATTTATGCGATGTTCATCGCGGTCGGAAATGGGGAGTTTTCCCAGATATTCACGATATTTATTAAACTCGTTTTGAGTTACTCCCCCTTTAATCCTGGTGGTTTCAAGACTATCCAGATCCGAATTTATTTCTACAACTGCATTTTCATCTAAATAATATTCAAGATGGGTATGGGCAGCTGGTATATAAATAAAAGCGGCTGTAGGTTCAGTGATCAGGCCTTTGAATGTAAATTCACCAGACCTGGAGAACACTGAGTCACGACCTTTCGCAAATTGAAAAACCCAGCTATCTTTTAATCCCTTTATATGACCTTTCACGATATAATTGGTTTTTTGCGTTTGGCCAATTGAAACACCTGCTAAAGTGAAAATCAGTAATAGTGTATTGATGATTTTTTTCACGTTTTCTTATTTAATTGTATCCTTGGTTCTGTACTAAATTTTTATTGCTGTTGATAGCTTGTTGCGGAACAGGGAAAAGTACTGCGGTTGCCTTCCAGGTTGGCTTAAGTGGTGCCAGGACCTCTGTTGCTTTATTTGTTCTTTTTAGATCAAACCAGCGATGCCCCCATTCACAAAACAACTCCACCTGGCGTTCATGAGCAATATAGGCCAGCATTTGCGCTTTGCTGACTGCATTAACATCCGGAAGATTGGCACGAAACCTAATCTTGTTCAGGTCCTCTTTTGCTCCAACGATATTTTCCTGCTGTGCACGTGCCTCGGCACGGATCAGGTATTGTTCGGTTAATCTGAGGACCAGATCGTCCTCTTTGCTTGCGGCCGCAGGCGGAATAACTCCGGTCTGTTTATATTTATTCGGATAGTAATAATCCTTACCTCCATAGGCAACTTTGCCAATCCAGTTAGACTTTCTGAGGTCATTTAGTTCGAAAGCTGAGAGCAGATTGTCCCTGACTACAAAATTAGGCATACCAGTTCCTGCTGCAGGCAAAAAATCGCGGGCCACATAAGTTGCATTGTTCTGATCGGCATTGAACTGAAATATTGCTTCTGAACTGCTGCGTAAAAACACCCTGTCTATTGTCTCCAGTCTGTAGAACGCGTTTTTACCAATCACGAGACTTGCGGCAGCTTCAGCTTCAGGGTATTTGTTCATGTATAGGTATACCCGCGACAACAGGGCGATGGCTGCAAATTTGTTCACGCGGCTCCTGGCTCCGGTTCCTATATAATCTTCATAAAGCAGTTCCTGGGCAGATTTCAGGTCGGCAACGATCTGGTTATAAACATTGGCCTGAGGGGATTTAGGCAATAGAGCCGTCTTCGATACCTCGGTTGTTAAAATAATGGGGACGTCGCCAAACATATCGGTCAGGTAAAAGTTGCACAATGCCCGCATGAACTTTGCCTCTCCTGTAATTTGATTACGGTAACCCTGAGAAGATTTGTCGAGCATGTTGATGTTCTCCAATATATTATTGGCCATATAAATTGCCGTATACGAATCAGCCCATAGTTGCAAATTCCTGGTGTCTGCTACAGGAATGGCATTCTGCTCAAACTGAGGATACCGGTTTCCGCTGAAATAATAAGTTTCGTCCGCTGTAAGGGAAGACAGTGTGGTGATAAAACTCTTATAGGGACTGCCCTCTACATTTCTCCAATTGTACATATAGCTGTATAGGCCGGATACCGCTGAATTTACAGAAGCTGAATCTGTAAATACCTCTGGTGTGGTAAGCTGGTTTTCCGGGGCCGGGATTTCGATGAGTTTTTTGCAGCCAGCCATCCAAAACAGTAAAGGCAGCAGAAAAAATGGAGAGATTAAAAATCTCTGCCTATTATTGAAATGCGCAAGTATGATTTTAGCTAACATGATTTTACAAGTTAAAGTGAACACTGAATACCTACAGTAAACATTTTGAGCGGCGGTACCACAATTCCATATGGTTGCTGGGTTTCCGGATCCAGTCCCTGATAACTGGTAATAGTGAATAGATTCTGGCCCCGCAGGTATAAATTGACATTGTTGATATTCATACGCCCGGTCCATTTTGCCGGGAAACGGTAAGACAACGAAATATTCTTTACACGGATATAGGAAGCGTTGCTGATAACCCTGTCGGAATAAGTATAAAGGAGATAACTATTATAAGCTGGTGTACCAAAACTAGCTGTTGGCCTTAAGCCTACATTCAGAATATCGGCATCCTGATTACTGAAACTGCCCGGTGGATCCGTGGATGCATATCGGTTACTGTAGCCTTTTTGTACCGTAAACTGTAAAAATACATCCAGTTGCCAGTTTTTGTAGCTGAAATTATTGGTAAAACCACCGTACATTTTCGGAGCCAGTTGTCCAACATTAACATAGTCACCAAGGCCGTTGGCTGCAATACCGCTACTGATCACTCCATCACCATTGACATCTTCTATTTGAACAATTCCATCAACAATATCTTTAACCCGATACAAATTCAAAATACTAAGTGGCTGGCCAACCACATAGGTGTTTGCGTAGGTCGAATTTTCTATGCCTGGAAAACTAATCAGTTTATTGCGTGGTATAGTCAGATTAAATGTGCTTTTCCAGCTCAGATTTTTCTTTTCAATATTCCTGGAATTCAGTTCGAATTCCAGACCGGTATTTTGCACTAAGGCTGGAAGGTTGGCCTGGTAAGAAGAAAACCCTGTCTGTACGCTTAATGGGTTATTCACCAGCATATTGCTGGTTCTGTTTCTGAAGGCTGCAGCAGAAAACAGAACGCGGTTCCTGGCAAAGCCCAACTCTATTGCCATCTCTATTTTCCGGGTACTCTCCCAACTGTAGTCAGGATTGGCAATCCTTGCCGGAGATATTGCTACTGCACCGCCATATTTATAATTGTTGTTCCTGTAAGTTGACAAATAACCGTAGTCAGCAATCTGGTCATTTCCTACTGTACCGTAGCTGGCACGTAATTTCCCGAAACTGATCCATGACATTGATTCTTTTACAAAGTTTTCTTCGGAAAATATCCATGCCGCACCAACCGCGCCAAAGTTTCCAAATTTGTTATTTGGCCCAAAACGTGATGAACCGTCTCTGCGACCACTGATGTTCAGTATATATTTTTCGGCGAGCTGATAGTTGACCCTTCCGAAAACAGAGGCATATCTGTATTCTGACGACGAATTGGACAGCCAATAAGTGGTAGTGGCTGAGGCAAGATTATAGATCAGCTTCTCTGATGAAAAACCTGTCAGGCCCGTAGAGTAGGGTGTTTTGGAAATAGATTTCTGATAGGTTCCACCTACCAGTACCTGTAGCTTACCTCTGCCAAAGCCTTTTTCATAATTCAGCTGAGGCTCCACAATAAGCCCTTCTGTGAAATTTGATGCCAGAACCGCTACAGTACCAAAACTATTTGGTCCTGAATTACTTTGCAAGTAAGCGAAGCGCTGATCACTCTGCAATTTATTATAGCCAAATGTGGTTTTAAACAATAAGCCGGAAGCCAACTGATAGCCTAAAGCCATGTTTGCTAGGATATTATTGGCTTTTGTCTCATAAGGATTACTAACCGATGCAATTGGATTGCTAAAGTTGTTGTCCCAAAATAAGCTGCCATCTGAATTATAAAGCGGGTAATTCGGCGGTAAAGTCAGAGCAGAAGGTGTTATATCGCTCGGTGCAAGTGTATTAAGGTCTTTTGAAAGGGATACAGAGGCTGAAGCTGTAAATTTATTATTGCTCGAAGCATGGCTGGCATTGAGTAAGGCGGAACCACGCTGGTAGCCTTTGTTCCCAGGGAATACGCTGCCTTCTTTGCGGTAGGTTCCACTGACAAAAAAGGTGGTGTGGTTGCTCCCCCCCGATATCGAAGCTGTAGCCTCAGTAATGTGTGCTGTATTCCCGATTAATAGCTTCTGGAAATCCCGGGTTTGTGTACCCCAGGTCGTCAGGTCGGGAGCATTAGATTGATTGGGAACCACATTATCGTTGGCAAAGGCCTCCCTCCGCAGCTTCAGGTATTGTTCCGTACTCAACGTTTTCATTTTACTTGCGGGTTGACCAATGCCCGTGTAAACATCTAAGATGACGCTGGTTTTTCCAGCCTTTCCTTTTTTGGTTGTTATCAGTACTACGCCATTCGCAGCCCTTGATCCATAAATTGCGGTCGCATCAGCATCTTTAAGTACGCTGATTTTTTCAATATCTGCCGGGTTGATGCTGGAAAAAGGACTGGTACTGCCATTGGCACCAAGCGAATAGCTCCCTCCTGATTGTTGCTCAATAGGCTGGGCATTAAAAGGAACCCCGTCAATTATATACAATGGATTATTGCCTGCCCCAATTGAATTTTGCCCGCGTATGCTGATATTGACCGCTCCTCCTGGCAAACCATTCGATTGGGTAACATACATCCCTGCTACATTTCCCTGCAAAGCCAATAGCGGACTGTTTACAGGTTGCTTTCCAACTTCCTCTGCGCTCACTGAATTGATCGATCCGGTATTCAGGCGTTTGCTTGTAGTGCCATATCCAATAACTGTGATTTCGTTCAAACCTGAATTGCTGATTTCGAGCTGTATGTTTCCTAAATCAGGTAGGGCAGTTACTTCACGTGTTACGTAACCCAGATAAGAAATAACCAGAACGGAATTTTCGTTAACACCTGAAAGTATAAATTCACCACTGGAATTTGTTAGGGTAGCCTGGTTACTATTTTTCACTTTAATGCCTGCACCTTGAAGCGGCTGTCCCCGTTCGTCCAGAACCCGGCCTTTAACATCTAATGATTTAACCACTACCGTTGATTTAACTACTACCGTTTCAGCACCTACAGGCTTTGCAGGAACAATGACGATGCTTTTATTACTGATTGAGAAAGCAAAGGGCTGCCCTTTGAAACATTCTTCCAGCACCTTGCTAACAGGTTGATTCCTGGCATTTATACTTACGCGCGTTGCTTTTCTCAATTCCAAATTGCTATAAAGGAAGTCATAACCCGTTTGCTTTTTAATCTCCCTGAAAATTTCCTGAAGAGTAGCATTCTTTTTGGATAATGACACATTTTGTGCCGTAGACACATAACTAACCTGTAGTAGAGTGATAAATAAAGTAAGGAATATGGGGTTGAATCGTATAATCCTTTTTTTGGTTAGCTGAGAAGTTAAGGCATTACGATTTACCCAATACACAATTCCAGTGCAAAGTTTATACATTTGATTAGATTTTTTTGGTAAGCGATGATTGAGTATAAAGTCTTAATCACACTTGCCGGTTGGTTGAATAAAATGTTAGTTCAATTGACATAAGAAGCCCATTGGATCGGGGAGATCCCCCTCCAACTATTTTTCATTTGCATTCCCGTAAAGGTTTTTATTTTGTCACGATAATCCTCTTTCCATTAATTGTAAAGTGCACAAGCTCTGTTACTTCCAGCAACTTAAGCACCTCTTCCAGGCTTTTTGTCCTGGATATGGAACCTCCTAGCCTGAGGGCTGATAGATCGCCCTTGTACACAACTTCTTCTACATTATACCACCTGGAAATCTGTCTCATAATTTCAAAAATAGGCGTGTCATCAAAGAAGAAATTGCCACCCTTCCATGCTACTGCCAATTCAGTATCCACGTTGTTCACATTCATGCTTTTCTCTGTAATAACAGCCTGCTGCCCCGGTGAAAGGAAGTGCTTTAACTTATTGTGGTTTTCAACAAGTACACTGCCTTCAAGCAGAGTAACCTTGGCATTTGGTTCATCAGCATAAGCGTTTATATTAAAATGCGTGCCCAATACTTCCACTACATGTGAAGATGATGTTACCTTGAATGGAGCCTTTTTATTGTGTGCAACTTCAAAATAGCCTTCTCCAATAAGTTTAACTGCTCTTTTGTCCCGTTCAAATTTTATTGGATAGGTTAGCGACGATGACGCATTTAACCAGACTTTGGTTTGGTCTGGCAATACGATTTGATACTGGCAACCTTTGGGGGTTTCGATGGTATTATATCCTATCTTATCTGCCTGTTCATTTGTTTCGGAGATGTGGTATATCAGCCCGCCTCCAGATGATTTAGTTATGGTTATGCCCGAGGCCTCCGTAAAAGTTTCAGAGCCTGAATCGCTTAGTATTATTCTTTTTCCATTAGATAAAGTAAGTGTGGGGGCAGTGCTTTGACGTTTTTCGTATTTGGCCTGTCCGGTTGTGGAAGCTTGTCTATTGTTCAAAAAATATATAGAGGAGATAGCCATAACCAGGATGGCAGCCGCAGCAGAAGAGACCCATATTCTTAAGGTCCGTGAGCGTGTTGTTCTTTCTTTTATCGCTTTATATAAGCGGCTTCTGAGCATTTCTTCCGATTCGTCTTCACCAGTCCAGCTTAATGGTTGCTCGCCATCTGTATCATACCATTGATACAGTTGTGCTTCTTCCTCAGCTGTTATTGTTTTGTTCAACCATTTTTCGGCAAGCTCATTTATCTGCTCAATTGTAAGGCGCTCCATTCGATGCTTTTCTTACATAGTGTATCAAATTTGGGGTTTGCCCTTACTCCGGCGAAAATTATTTTTTAATTATGCATATGAGGTAAACAAGAAGTAGTAGGAAATGGAGCTTTCCTAAAGCTCTCCGTAAAATTTTAAGCGCCTTATGAAGGTGCGCTTCCACTGTTTTCTGGGAAATATAAAGCTCGGCAGCTATCTGTTTATCGGATTTCCCTTCTTCCCGGCTCATGCGAAAAACCATCTGGCATTTCTCCGGCAATGCCTTTACAGCCAATTCTATCTCAGCATTCAGGTCACGTAGATATAACAACCGCTCAGTGCTATCTTCGGTAACCTGTATTTGGGAAATGTCCACGAAATCTCTAGGAGACTTGTTTCTGGCTGCTATTTTGGCAATGATCTTATATCTCACAATAGCAGCAATAAAGGTATGGAAACTATGTTTAAGCACAATCCGCTTCCTGCTTTTCCAGATATCAATAAAGGTGTCCTGAACGAGTTCCTCAGCATCTTTAGAAGAATCTAGTTTACAAAATGCTTTATACACCATTTGTTTCCAGTATCTTTCATAAAGCAATTCGAACGCGCGCTGATCATCATCAGCTAAACGCTGATAAAGTTGGTTGTCATTTAATTCATTTAACCCGGACATGATACTATCTGAGTAACAAATTTAATCAAATTTTGACCAAACCGAAAAAGATGCCCGGACAAATTGGTTTGATTGCCTGTAGCCGTCACCCGGGCATTCAGCCTGGTGTTTTATTTATGATGGGATCACCTGTATACGAATGACGGCTAACTATTTCAAAGAGTTGCCATACCAACACAACTGAGGCGATAATCAACAGAATACCAACTTGTACATGTAGCTTCGCCTTCTTGCCTACGCCTTTCTATTCGTTCATGAGTACCCCCCACATGTTTGCAATGAGGATAATAAATGCCATATGAACAATCCAGCTGCTGGCACCATTTCCGAGCTTACTTTCTCCCATGCCGTAAAAGAAGAACTGGCAATACCAGGTGATGCCGGCCAATGCGGAGAACAGGTAATTTTTCAGCAGCGGTGTTTTGGCATTGGTGTAGTCTTTAAAGGATTTATTGCGCACATTTAACAATACGCACCATATCAGGTTAACTAAAAGTCCTCCCCACAGCAGCATAACATATATCACATTGTTTTGATACAGGGGATTACAACCTGCGGCCACCGCCACCTCTGTCATCGGTTTCCCCGCTTCAATGCCGAAATTGAAACAGGCGCTGAGGATACCGGATACGATCGTTACAATCAATCCCTTCGTTAGATTAAATTCAGCAACGGACGCACTCTGTTGCAATTTGGTAAGCTCTCTTTCCTTTAATACTCCTGCGCGGCCACATACATAAATGGCAAGAAGGCAAACCGCGATCCCGGCCAGTATTACTCTGCCCCAGGACGTTGTAAGCAATTCGGCAAAAGTAGATTTACCTTCCGCAGGATAGAAGTTATAGTAAATGGCAGGCACCAGTGCTCCAAAGGCAGAACAAAATCCCAACACTATTGAATTTCCCAACGACATACCCAGGTATCTTATACCCAGTCCGTACGTAAGCCTCCCTATCCCCCACAGCAATCCAAAGATCAGCGTAGCCCTGATCGTTTCCCAGGGCGTACTTTTAATAATATCTATAAATCCCGGGATAGTAACGGCTGCCGTTGATGATGACCCGGAAATCTTGGTTTAGCGGCTTTTACAACCTCCCACTCCGTCCTGCCGTTGCCATGCCATCTTGCATTAATACTGTCGGGGTGATAATTAGGAAAATAATAAACAGCTACCTGATAATCTTTTTTCTGTGCTGAAGGATTATTCTGGCTTTGCCCAATCAATGAAGGTATTACAGCCAATAAGATGAGCGTAATTATTCGCATCATAACATGAAATTTAATCTGTAAAGAAATTCGGGCATAATTAGCTTTTGATATCAGCCCCTCTGTTATATCGCCGGAGGAGGGGTTGGGAGAGAATTTGCGCTGAGGCAGTTTGAATAGCAATCGGGTAGCGAAGCCCAAAAGCGGCGACCCAGGCGCCGGTTCAGTTCTGTAAAACTCCACCACCCGCCGTAAGTATATGCCACAAAAGCACCCTTACCTACTTCAAATTTCTTGCTAACGGCACCTGTAAAAAGAAACCGGCTGCCAGGAATAGCAGCCGGATTAACTCTCGTTATGATTAAAGTATTATAAAGATTTATTCAACTGAGATTATTTTTACCGGTCCCAATAAACCCGATAACTGCAAGGGCGAATCGGCATTGTAAAAAGGTAGCGTTGTATAAGTAAGCTTATTGGTAACACCCGGTTGCGCATCACCAATCAAGCGGTTTACCCAAAGATTGGTGACTTTTATCTCCAGCTTATTATCTCCTGCTTTCAAAACACCGGTAACGTTTACACGAAAGGGTTGCTTCCACACAATACCCAGCGGCTTTCCATTTATCACTACTTCGGCCAGGTTTCTTACATCGCCCAGGTCTAACCACAATTGCGCACCTTTCACGATAAGGCTCTTACGAAGATTAATATGCTTTGTATAGGTAGCGGTACCGGAAAAGTACCTGATACCGGCATCGCTGTTCTCTGTATAAGAGGTGAGCCGGTCGAAAGTGGTGCTGGCCGGCGCTTCCCGGTTGGGCTGGAACATCACCCTCCAGGAACCTTCTACTGTTGTGATTTCTTTTTCTGTTTTGGCAGGAAGGTCATTTGCCTTCCTGGTGGCTGGCGAAAGGAATACTACAAACACTGCATCATTCGGTGTCAGCTTTAACGACACTGTTGTGCGGTTATTTTCTATTTTGTAAGAAGCAGGTTCCATGCTCCCTGTCTCCGGATGCCAGATCTGTGGCGTTTTTCCACTAACCCGGAAAACAGCTTTCACGGCTTCATTCCGGTCGATCCGGTTATTTACCCAGTAGATATCGCCATCCAGCAGCTTGCGATGCACATATAGTAATTGCGTACTATCGTGTGGTTTGGCGTACTCAAAGTCAGGTAGCATATTTGAAGCCAACAGAACTTCCCTCAATGGTTTGGCTGTGGTGACTTTGGGATTTGAGGAAGCCCATATTTCATTTACTAACTGATTAAATTCACGGGGGTCGTCTGTCAAACTTAGAGAGGCCAATGGTTTTGCACCGGTAACAGTAGCGCCGGATCTTACCAGTTCCTTTAGTTTACGCAAGGCAGGCAAAGTCATTTTAACGGCGCTGCTGTCCAGCACCAGTACACTATAACTCATACCGCCTGGCGTAACTAATTTGCCGTCTTTTACCGACAACAAATGGATAAGCGCATCAGTATTTATGAAATCATAATCATATCCTTCAGGAATGGCAGGTGGTTTTCTACCAAACAGGTTGGTGATATTATTGTCTTCTCCATAGTAATAAACAATATCAGCTGCAAACCTGCCCTGTTGTAATAAATAGCTGCTGCGGGCCAGATAGTCGTTCCATGCTTTTGCCTGTTCTGCCCATGTTTCATGACGTGTATACCACTGGCCAAAAGGTCCGAGGCCAAGACCGGGAATTTTGTTATCTAACGGCTGGTGGGGTGAACAATGGATCACAAAACGATTTACACCACTTGCCAGCTCCAGATCCGCGCTTGATTTTAAATTTCCGGGATAATACGCCCATGCGGATCCGCCCATCCCCAGGGCGGTTAAGGACTCTGCAGCTACGAGATTTTGTCCGTACAGGTGCGCTACTGATGCAGATTCCCGGATATCGATCGTATATCTTGTCTGATCGTTTTCATTAATAACAGGACTGGGTGTCCATAATGCAGACATAGGGATGGCTGCCGTTCTTTTCACCTCCATACCATCTCCAATAAATGCGCGACCATCTTCATGCGATTCGGAATAGCGCCTGATACCATATTGTGCCAGGATATTGGTCAGTGCATCGTAATGATATGCTGCCACCATTTCTTCCAGTGTTTTCCTGAAATCAAACAGAAAAGCCTCACTGGCATCAGCGCTTTTAATGATTGCCCCTGTTATTACAGGCAACCAGGGAATAATACTGTAACCGCGGCGTTTTTGAAATTCAGCAGGAAAATCAGCCGTCCAGTTTTGTGCATCCGCTTCCCAACTATCTGTGATAAGATATTGCAAAGGGCCTTTATTTCCCATCAGGCTACCAGTGGCATCTTTATACCGGTCTAAATAGTTGGTGAAGTAATTTTTCACCGCCACCGGGTCCAGCTTATCCACTTCCAGTCCTGTTGCAGGGTAAGAAGCAGGATGATTGATCGTACCAAGCAGCGAATACCCAAAACGGATTATTCTCCACTCTCCTCCTTCCGGCACGGTCCAATTGATGGATCCGTCGGCCTGTAGCTTATCTGTGATATCAATCACCTCGTTTGCATTCACCACATCTTTACTGGCAGCAGTTGTTTTGGTATCTAATAAATTGCCTGCTGGTGCAAAGGCCGATTTTTCTTCAAACCTGTTTATCCGGTCAGCAGTATACAGCACGATTTCCGCGATCTCAGTTCCGGCTACATTTTTTTTGCTCTTATCGGCGAGTCCCATAGTGGCCGCCCTGTTAAAAGGGACGGGGGGATTTTTAACCGTGATACGAAAATATTTTGCCGTTGTTGCCGGCACCGGGATGGTTTGCTGTAAAATGGCGCTTGGTGGGATATAGGTGATGAACCGATAATTCACGCCATCGTTACTTGCTTCCAACGCACGGCCATCTGCCGGATCTGCACCCTTACCATACATGCCGGGATTGCCACCGCCAACCATGCTTATCGCTTTAATAGTTTGTGGTTGAGGAAAGGCAAATTGTATCCATGCATATCCTTTCACCGTATCTTTTGGTAAAAGAACGCTTGTATGTAAATCACCATCAGTAAGTTGAGATAAGGTAAAATTATTACTGCCAGACGTTACCACTGCGCCTAAGTCGGCCAACGATCTGTCGGCCTGCGGCACTTTGTACGCCAGCAGGGCCACATCTCTGTAAAATAAAATATCCTTTGAAATATCCACCTTTCGTTCCCCGTAAGGTTGAACGGGCATATCCTGGAAAGGCCCTGTAATTCCCGGTGCTGCGGCTAGTTTAATATTTGAGGCGCCACCTTTTACACGGGTTTCTGTCCACACAATTTTCTTCATTCCATCTTCCGGCTTTACCCAGGGACCACCCGTTTCGCTAAATCCTGGCGAAGCGGCAATAGCCATTTCCAATTTCAGGGAATCGGCCATTTTAGCAGCAAATCTGAAAGCATCCAACCATTCGGGTGTCATATATACCAGTGGCTTATCAACTATCTGCGACTTATCCGAACGACCCAGTTCCACCTCAAACTGATGAAAACCGCCAATGCCCACCCGGTGCATCCATTCCAGGTCTTTCCTGATGCCGTCTTTAGTAATATTTCCATTCATCCAGTGCCACCACACGCGGGGCTTTGCTTCATTGGGCGGGCTAATAAAATTTCTATAGAGGGTATCGCTGTTTACCCGTTGTGCATTTCCTTTGACAAAGAGAAAAATAAACACAAAAAATATTAGTGTCCTGTGCACAATAATAAAATTAGAATGAATGAATATTACAAATGCACGAATGAGCGTATTCGTGCATTTGTAACGATAAAAATTAAAACTTAAATGTTGCAGTCATGAAATATGCTCTTGGCGCAATAGCAACGGTGGAGTAAGGGCGGTTACTCTTAACAGCATCCTGATACATTTGTTTGGTGAATCCTTGCCTGTCAAGCGCCTCGTTGAATGAACCGGGCCGGCTCCAACTCATTACACCATAAGTGTTGAAAATATTATTGACGATAAACCCTAACCGGAAGCTTTTGGATATATCATAACCAGCGCTAAAATTGAACTGACTGAATGACGGCAACAAGAAAGCATTGGCCACATTTGCCTGCCGCTTGCCCATAAATGACCAGGTAAGCTGCGCATAAAATTTATCCAGGTTATACGACGGAGTAATGTTGATCATACTCCTGGCAATGTTATCTGTTTCATTACCGGAAAAAGTAGTCACCAAAGAATCGTCCTGAGGTCCGGGATTATTTGCCAACCATGTTTTGAAGTCTAAAGCTTTTGATCTTTGCAAAGTAATTACGCCATGAATATTGAAATGTTTTGCAAAGCTATAATCAGCCTCTACTTCTACCCCATAAGTCCTGTATTTATTATAAACCGGTGCCGGGTTATAATTAGTCTGGTCAGCATTTTGAAATGTTTGCAGGTTAGGGACGTGACTCAGCACGCTGTAAAAAGGTGTTACAAATAAATTCAGGTTACCGGTTTTTGCTTTCAGTCCCAATTCAAATTGACTCACTTTCTGTGCCTGCGGGTCTAATGTTTTCACCAGGAAATCAGTAGTAGCATTAATATACAGATCAAAATCAGGCGCTTTGTTACCCTGCGAAAAACGCCCGTAAACAGAGAAGTGACTATTAATCTTATAATTCAGACCTGCCGAATAAGAAAAAGTGTTTAAACTCTCGTTAAAGTTGAAGGTAGTCGGAGTGGTGGCGTAGGCATTGTCGTATAAGGTGAGTGGATTTTTATCCAGTCCGCCCGCGGTATCCTGGTTAGCCACAGAAGGGCTGTTGTATCCTTTCACCCGTACTGTTTCGTAACGCACTCCCCAATCGAAGTTTAATGCCGGTGTTATTTGCCAGTTATGGCCGAAGAAAAACGCCAGTTGATTTTGAGTGGCATGGTTAATTGTTTGGCCGACCCTGTTAACGGTCATAACACCGTTTGCATTTGTGACCAATGCGGTGGTGCCGTCAGGATTAGTACGTGTAATACCTACTACCTGCGGATGTTCTTCTACCGTAGCCAGCGCAAAGCCTATGCGCCCGTTAAGCCTGTCCAGTTGGGTAGTACCAAAAAATCCTCCCAAAGTGAAGCTCATATTCTCCAACTTTTTGGTGAAAGAAAACTGGTCGAGATATTCCTTTGCTTTATTGCTGACAAACAGCAGCGGTTCATAGAATAATGAATTGGGAACTACCTGGCTACCCGGCAAATCACTGTTGGTAACGGTAAAACTACGACCATCCAACGTTGCTACAGTGGCCAGATCCCGGCCGCTCTTTATGTCACGGATGTGATAAGTACCCGGTTGTCCTATCGTGTTCATACGGGTATAGATCGCCTGATCAGTCAGTTGTATTGGATAAACAGATCCGTTGGTATTCCAGGTAGTGCTTTTATCAGAGTAGCGCATGGCGTTATTAAACGACCAGCCATTACCAAACCGCTGTTCCCAGTTAAACCCGGCAGATTTATCTGTTGAATGAATCAGATCTTTGTTATTGTAAATACCGTCCTGGCCTGTTTTGTTGATGTTGAAATTTTGCTGAATGGAAGGCATCAGCACATTGGAATTGCCTGAAAAACCGGGCGCCGGTTTAGGATCCGTAAAACCAAGCGTTGGCGTAAATTCAAACCAGCCGTTGTGATCATTTAAGTATTTGGCATAAAACTTCAGTGAGCCTGATTTGTATTTTTTCACCAGGTTGCCGCGGAATTGTCCACCATTATTCATCGGGTACCCGGGGTATCTGGCCCCTTCAGCGTACCGGTAAAACCCACCGGCATTCCAATACCAATCTTTTCCCAAAGGCCCGCCGATGTTAACGTCTGTACGATAGAAACTGTTTTTCCCGTTTCCTTCCAGGCCATATTTGGCTACAACTTCTCCCTGTGTTTTCTCACCTCCTTCTTTTGTGATGTAATTGAAGATACCACCCGGTGCATTAGCGCCCAGGATAGATGCAGTTCCACCGCGAACGGCTTCTAACCGTCCTACCGTAGCATCAGCACGAAGGAAGTAATCGGGCCCATAATTACTGCACGTAACGTTTGTTACCGGTAACCCATCTTCCTGCATACTCACATAATAATAACCAGAAGCGCCATCATTGGAACCCACCGATACGCCACGGGAATAAACGGTATTACGAACTTCTCCAAGGGAAGAGTTAACATACACACCGGGCACATTTTTAAGGATGTCGGCTGCGCTTACCAGTGACAGTTTGGAGGCCTGGGCGGCAGAAATAGTGCTGATAGCTACTGAGGCTTCCATCTTTTTCCGTTTGTCGAACACCCCGGTAACCACCACTTCTCCCAGGCCTGTAGCAGATGGTTTCATGTCAATCACCAAAGAAAAAGTAGCGCCTCCTTTAAGCGTATAACCCGATAATTTTTGCGATTCATAACCTACCATTGTTACCACAAAGCTATATGGACCACCGGCAGGCACACTGGAAAAGGTAAATACGCCGGCTGTATCGCTTTTGGTTCCGGACGTAAAGTTTGTTTTGCTGTTGCGGATAATCACTGACGCGCCAACCAGCGGTTCGTTATCGCTACCATGCACAATCCCTTTTACTATAGTGGTGGCTTCCTGCGCCTTTGTATCGGATGGCGAAAGGATTTGTATGAGCAATAGAAGAGCTGGTAGAACAGCCCTGAGTTTAAGCAGTTCAAATTTCATGTGGAATTCTTTTTTATAAAAGTAAAAGTCTGTATCAGTATGACTGAAGGTTCATCCTGCAGGATGCAATTTATAACGTGTTATCAGTTTACTTACTTATGATAAAAGCACTGTCCTTCTTAGTAATCGTTAAATTATGAAGGATGGCTATTTCTTTTAAAATACTCTCTAAAGAATCTGTTCTGTTGTATTTGGCTGTAAAATATATGTTTTGAATATCCTTCTTCTTATAGACTATTGGTACATTGAACATTTGCGACAGGTGATCAAATACTTCCGGCAGCAATTGATTATTGAACTGATACCAGGAACCTTCTGTATTGCCGGGTAGCGAAGGTTTATCGTCAGATAACTCATCGTTGATGATTTGCTCCGGAACAGCATGATTGTTTAATTTAAACGTCTTCACATTAGCTGTTCGACTGCCATACACAAACGATTGGCCAGGTAACAGGTATACATCTTCATTCATTTTACGATTCGATTTATCTACTCTCTTCACAACCACTTTTCCCTTATATAAACGAACGATCACATTTGTTGAATTGGCAAAGGAAGTAACAGTAAATTCAGTTCCCAATGCAGTGATAGATATATCACCACTGATAACAGTAAAAGGTTTTGCCTTGTCAGGAGCGACCTTGAAATACGCTTTACCGGTCAGTGTTATATCCCGCCTGTCGGTAAATGGTTCACGATAAGTGACTGCACTACTGCTTGCCAAAACGATCAGGGAGCCATCTGCCAACTGAATTCTTTTCTCTTTACCTGTTGTATTTACTTCATGCCGCATTACCAACATCAGGCTATCCGCCTTTCCTCCGGTATGCTGTACAACAGGTAGATCCTGTTTTTTGTTACTAAAAAACATCCAGCTCAAACCAATCACCAGCAGCACGGATGCCGCAACAGCTACCGCAACCAGCATGTTGACCGGCCTGGATATTTTCCGGACTTCTGCCTCTGGCAGATCTTGCTCCAGACGATTCCATTTCTCCTCCAGGGTCGCTTCGTCCGTCAGATATGTCAGGTCTTGCTTTATCTCTGTTAGTTGCCAGACTTTTTTCAAATGATTAAAGTAGCGCTGGTGCTCCTCACTGGCATTGAGCCAGTTTTCAACAAATACTCTCTCCTCTGCTGTTTCCTCATTAAACAAGTACCTGACCAAAAGCTCGTCATATTGATTGTTGTCTTCCATGTGCGCTATATTATATATACACCTAATGATGAATTCTTCCCTACAACGAAAAAAAATATTGTTACTTTTTTAATAAAATATTGAAAGTCAATACAATGAGAATAATGAGAAACTTCGATAGTTTCTCCTTCAATTTTATCATAGCCCTATAGATCTGAGTATCCACTGTTTTTACAGATATATTTAACCGGCCGGCTATTTCTGTATATTTCAGTCCTTCAAATTTTCTGAGTTCAAATATGATACGCATCTGTTCCGGCAGTTCTGCAATAGCAGCGTCGATAGCAGAACTCAGCTGTTTTAAATCAATACTATTAAGGCCCGTTTCCGAAATATCTTCGGCCGTTGTTTTCAATAAATAGGCCGTATGCTGTTGCTTTACTTTTTCGTGTCTTATAGTATTTAAACTAAGATTGTGAATAATTTTATACAGATAAGATATTGGAGATATGCCAGGAACAAGCGTTTGGCGTGTTTCCCAAAGTTTGATAAAGCCAGTATGAACCACCTCCTCTGCCAGGTGAATATCAAAGCCATATTTCAACTTGCAGTGGATACAAAGAGGGGGATAGTGTTTTGTGAATAACTCCTTAAAGGCAGCCTTGTCAAACCATAGATGATCAGGAGGCACACCCTCCAAATTGTCCTGTATGTAATTGATGCTCATTGGCAAATGCTCCCTTTAGATGAAGAGATAGTTTGAATATAACGTGTCGGACCAATAAAAATAACTTAGACAATAATAGGAATAAATAGGAATTTCAAACAGTATTTCTTTTCTTTCTGCAACATGGGGGCGGGCCCCAAAGGTCGCTTTTATAATGAGGCCAGGAAGATTTGACTTTGATAATTGCTACTTGTTGGTTTTTATTGACAGAACTTTTTGCTACATTTATTTATATACTCTTAATAAATAAAATACGGCTATAGAAACCTTTGTGCAGCATCCCCACAAATTCAGGGAAAAGCGTTAAAGGCTTTTTAAAAGCCCTTTGTAGAAAAGAGATGTTGGATTGCCCTCCTTTAAAAAACTGTTACGAGAGTTTACTTGACTAAAAAAAAGTATGAACTATGTTTGATACATTTTTTGAAAAATATCCGGATTATTCAACCGTACAGAAGCCAACAGTAGATGTATTGGATAAGTTTAGGGGCAAACTGCCCATTCAACTTATGGATTTCTGGAATGCTTATGGATTTGGAACATATATGAACGGCTATCTCAAAATGGTTGATCCTTCAGAATTTCAACAGCTTTTTGATGAAGCCTACAATAATATGAACAACGAAATTGTTTTTGCAGTTACCGGTCTTGGGGATTTCCTGACATGGACAGGGGATGCAATACGGGCTGTTTACTTCAAAAACGGCTACGATTCCATTATCGAAAGTGGGGACGATATGGAGTGGTTTTTTGATATGGATTTAGCCGACGAGGGCTTTTTAAGGGATAATTTAGATGATAAGAACTACGTGGCCGCTAAAGCAAATTTAGGTGAACCTGGATATGATGAATGCTTCGGTTATGTGCCCCTGCTGGGTATAGGCGGACAAGAGAAAGCAGCGCACCTTCAGATAGTAAAAATAAAAGAGCATATTTCCTTAATCGCCCAAACACTTGGTAAAATTAAATAACGTTAACCCACGCTTTGGGCTTTTTAAAATGCATAGGTTTCAGACTTTACCTACGATCTGTTCCATTTCAAAACAGATGAGTCTTTCCATTCCAACCTCACGGTATGCCACAGGTAATAATTTCTTAACAGTAGTTATGTAGCTTCACACCTGAAAGTTATCATATAAACGGGTGTCATGAAGTATATTATTTTACTGGGAGCTTTCCAGGCGGTGGTCGTATTCAGTATATTCATCATAGACCATAAAAAAAGATCTTCGGATAATATATTAAGCTGGTTTTTGATATTAGTGTTTGTTCATTTAGGTAGTGGCTTCGCACTACATACACTTTTTCCTAATGCCGAAATCCATAAGCAGTTCTATACTTTTATCACACTGATGTATTCGCCGTTGTTGTGGATATATGCTAAACACCTTTCCGGCAGGCATCTACAGGCGGGACAAAAAAACTACTATCATTTTCTGCCTGCAATGGCGGGAGCCGTGGTATATTTTACGATTGCGGGTTACATTATTATACATAACGGTAATACTCCCGCGGCGATCATTTATTATAACCAGGTAGTAGGGTATACGGCGATGATCTCTTTTCCTTTATATGGAGCTTTGTCTCTGCGGGAAGCCCGTCGTATCCCTTCCTTTTGGCAATCGGAAATATGGCTGGTCCGGTTTATAGCGACTGTGTTTATACTTATCACAGTGTTGATGCTGGCACTGGTGTTAAATAACCATTTACCGCCCGCTTCCCGGTTCAATATCGACCAGCACCTGTGGGGGAGGATATTTACTTATATATCCCTGCTGAGTATCTGCCTGGCCATTGGCAGGGTAAGGATTTTATTTTTGATGGATACTGAAACTCCATTGCCGCTGTTAGATTATACATCACCTGAAACAGACCCGGCTGTGGCCAGCGCGGCGGAAACGGCGGACAAAGAAACAGCAGCTGGCATTCCGCAGCAACCCCGGAAATCACTGTTGCCTGAGGAACAACAGGCCGCCATTGCCTGCCAGCTAAAACAGTGGATGTATGAAAAGACAGTATATAAAGATCCCGAACTCACGCTGGACAAACTCGCGGCAGCCATGGAAATATCCCGCCATCATCTTTCAGAAACCCTCAACCAATATATTGGCCAGTCCTTTTATCAATTCATCAACGAATACAGGATCCGGGAAGTGATCAAACTAATTGATGAGCACCGGCAACGCAAAGACACGCCCAATATCCTATCCCTGGCATTTGAAGCCGGGTTTCATTCCAAATCTTCTTTTAACCAATACTTCAAGAAAGTAACCGGAAATACCCCTTCCGCCTATATGAAAAGTAAAAATATGATGATAACAATGCCAGCAGGTGCAGTCAAAAGTTCTCTTACATAAATGGCTTAACAATAAGGTAACACTTCATAAGATATTGATTATTAATAAATAACGCCCCATTTCATTTTCGTCGATCTACAAAGTCGTACGGATTTATCTACAAGGACGACTTCGGCCGGCAGCCGGTTCAACTTTGCGGAAAATCTTTTTTGCCCATGAGCAGCCGACTTTTACTAATGATTTTACTCCTGCCTGTTTTCTGTACGGCACAACAAATCAGGGGGAGCATTCTATCCAAAGAGGGTCCCTTACCCTCCGCTACCATCGTCATCGATGGCACCGGAACACAAACAGACCTCTCCGGGATATTTAATATCACACTCCGGAAGACCGGGAAGGTGACGCTTAAAATCAACTATATAGGATTTGCCGTTAAAACGGTAGAAATAGATGTCAAACCCGGATTAAACCAATTGGGAGCTATCCTGATGGAGCCTTCCAACGATGTGCTCGGAGAAGTAGTGGTGAAAGGCGCTTCCGCCGGCTCTCAGATACGGGCCATCAGTATCAAAAAGAATGCAACAGGAATTATGGAGGTGTTGGCTGCCGATGCCATCGGCAAACTGCCCGACCGTAATGCCGCAGAGGCAGTGCAGCGTATGCAGGGTGTTTCCATCGAAAGGGACCAGGGAGAAGGAAGATATGTGTCGGTGCGCGGCACCCCCATCCAATGGAGCGCTACGCTGCTCAACGGCAACCGCCTGCCTACTGCCAGCCTGGACTATACAGACCGTCGCATACAAATGGATATTTTTCCTTCGGAACTGATAGAATATGTGCAATTGTCTAAAGCCATCACCCCGGATATGGAAGGCGATGCCATTGGTGGTTCCGTTAATTTCATTACCAAAGCAGCTCCGTTGTCGAAAATGTTGCGGATCAATGCCGCCGGCGGATATGGTGACCAGGCCCGCAAAGGTTCCTACAATGCTTCTATTGTATACGGCGACCGGCTGCTGAAAGGCAAACTGGGGTTTGTTGTTTCCGCTGTGATCTGGGACCGTACATCGGCTCAGGATCGTTATAACATGACCTACGATTTTTCCAATCCCAATGTTCGCCAGTCCTATTCCATTACAGATCTTCAGTTGAGGGATTATATCGCACACCGCAAAACAACCGGGCTAAACGCTGGTCTGGAATATAAATTCAATGGCAGGCATAAGATACAGTTTAAAAGTATTTATAGCGCGTTTCTCGATGGACAGAATGTACGGGAAACATACTTTTATTTCAACACCAAAAATGCAACGATTACCGACAGGGCATCCAATTACTTTACAGACCTTTATTCGGGCGAATTAAGCGGACAATCTGTTTTCTCCGGCAAACTAAGCCTCGACTGGGCAGTTAGTGCTGATAAGTCAAAGTTTCGGTTTAAAGATCCCGGTTATTATCCCATGGCCACCTTCCAACAGGCTGTCACTTACGAAGGTCTGGCTACCGACGGAAAAAAATACCTGTCCATGGATGCTCCCGACGGAAAAGGCGATGTGATAGATGCAGTACTACCACATATATCGTCCACTACCCCTATCAGCGCCAACGCCATGAAACTCTCCCAGGTGATTATGCTGCGCAGCACCAACTGGGAGGAGAACAAACGTTTCAGCTTTCATCTGAAATACACACCTACGGAGCGTCTGACACTGAAGTTTGGAGGTAAGTTTATTCATAAAGACAAAGTGGTGCAATCTCCCTACAATGTATATGTAGCGGGCATCCAGAAACCGTCACCCACTATGATCAGCCTGGGTACTGAACCATTCCCCTATAACGGCGGCTTCCTGTCTGAAATCGGATCTCCATACAACAATGTGATCATCGATCAGATGGCCCTGAACCAGTTGAAATCGCTGGTGACACCGGAAGGTATCGGCCAGCACGGCCTGTATCCTTTCCAGGTAGATTCTGCCACCAACGCATCCGGTGCCACCAAGTACTTCACAGGTGTGGAAAAAGTATATGCGCTCTACGTGATGGGAGAATATAAAGTATTGGACAAACTGACGATTACAGGTGGCATTCGCAATGAGTATAACCAGGTAACCTTCAACGGTAGCAAAGTCACCTCCAACACAGGCGGCAAGCAGGTGACCTCTCTCAGGCAGGACAACAGCTACAACGCTTTCCTGCCCATGCTGCACATGAAATATAATGTGACTGATAAAGACATTGTCCGGCTGGCCTATACCCGCAGCTTCGTCCGTGCAGATTTCAACAACCTGAATCCCGGCACCACGCAGGATGATGCAAACAAAGTTATCAGCAGAGGCAACGCCAGTCTGAAACCTACGTTTGCCAATAACTTCGACCTCATGGCCGAACATTATTTCGGTGGCATAGGCATGGCTACCATTGGCGCTTTCTATAAAAAACTCACCGACCTCGTTTATACCAACCAGTGGTCCGAAACAATCGGTGGTGTGCCATATGCCGTAAGTGAACCGGATAACCTGCAGGGCGCCTGGTTGGCAGGATTTGAGGCCGGCCTTGCGAAAAGATTTACCAGCTTACCGGGTTTCTGGAAAGGATTTGGAGTAGATGCCAACTATACTTATACCAATTCACAGGTGAAAATTCCGCGTTTTGTGAATAATCAGAAGATAGAAGACAAGAGCGCAATTCCTAAGCAGGCCAAACATATTTTCAACGTATCACTGTTATACGAGTACAATAAATTCATGGCCAGGATTGCAGGCAATTATAAAGGCAAATACCTCGACGTAATCCGTCAGGCTGCAGGCCCCGACCACTACCGTTGGTATGCTGAGAATTTCACGGTCGATTTTTCCGCTTCTTATTCCATCACGCCCAAAATCAGGACATTCCTCGAGTTAAACAATATTACCAATGCGCCGGTGCGCTATTACCATGGCACGTTTGACCGGGTGGAACAGGCAGAATGGTACTCCATCCGCGGACAGGCAGGCGTGAGTGTTAAAATTTTCTAACTAAAAAAACAATTGACGATGCAGACAACTATTACCAGGGCGTTGGGAACAATGCTGATGGCCTGCGCAACAACCATTTGTGGCGCACAATCTTCACAGCTGGACACCCTTAAAATAAACCAGGTACAGGTACTGGGTACGCACAACAGTTATGCCCGGCCCGTGGATTCTGCCGTGCTGGCTTATATTGATCCTATTTTTGAAAAATTGGGGCAAACCTATATGAAAAGTATGCCGAAAGAACAATTCGCAGCTTTCCAGGAGTTTCACCCCAATACTGTAAAAATGAGCGAAGGACTGCATTACAACCATCCTCCGTTTGACGTGCAGCTGGATGCCGGTGTACGGAGCCTGGAAATTGATGTATATAACGACCCTACGGGCAACCGCTTTAACGACCCTGCCGTTTATCGTGAGCTGCGGAAGAAAGGTATTACGCACCTGGCGCCATTCGATACAACAGACCTGGATAAACCGGGCTTCAAAGTATTACACATGGCCGATATTGATTTCCGCACACACTATACCACCTTCAAAGGTGCCCTGGCTGCTATGCGCTCCTGGTCTGATGCTCATCCCGGACATTTTCCAATTTATGTGATGATAGAAGCCAAAGACAAGGGGATTCCTTTATTCCCCAACTCTGCACAGGTGTTGCCTTTTGATGAGAAAGCCTTTGACGCACTGGATCGGGAAATCGTTTCCCAACTCGGTAGAGATAAGCTGATCACGCCGGATGACATACATGGAAAATATCCAACGTTACGCGAAGCTACACTGGCCCAAAACTGGCCTACTGTAAAAGCTGCCAGAGGGAAATTTATCTTCCTGTTGTTACCTTCCACAGCCGGTATGAACCTGGTATCCGACTACACTAAAAACAGGCCCAACCTCGAAGGCAGGGTGATGTTCATGCAGTCGCTTCCACAGGATACCTATGCCGCCTTTTTACTGCTGGACAACGCCATTGTACGCCGGAAAGAAATACAGCAGGCAGTGCAAAAGGGATACATGGTCAGGACCCGCTCTGATATCGAAACATATGAGGCGAAGACAAATGATCATACCAGGGCCAACGCAGCTTTTGAAAGCGGCGCCCAGATCATCTCTACGGACTTTTTCCGTCCAGGGAATGGATATGGAACTCCTTACTTTGTAAACCTTCCTGGTGGCGGTGAAGCCAGGCCGAACCCGGTGAATACACGAAAATAGCCTCTTATATTTCTCAATAGCAGAATAGTCTTTTCAAGATCATTCCGCTTATGTTAGGGTATTCTTTAAAATTAAGGGACGCCTCACCCCGCGAAATAAATTGCTTAATTTAGCAAATAATCAAAAGCCTTCAGACTATCCATCTGAAGGCTTTTTCGTACAGTTTGAGATTGAATTTGACATCATCCCCGGAAAGGTTTGAAACCCGTCTATCTTAAAGCTACTCAGCTCTCAGACTTCGCACCGGGTTGACCATAGCGGCTCTTACTGCGTGGAAACTCACAGTAAGCACTGTGATACCGACAGTGATGATGGCCGCCAGGATAAAAACCAGTGGGCCTATGCTGATGCGATATACATATTTATCCAGCCAGTTATTAAGAAAATAGAAGGCCGGCGGAGAGGCGATCAAACAACTGATCATCACAAGTACAATAAATTCACGGGATAATAATGCCCATAACTGCATGATAGATGCTCCCAATACTTTCCGTATGCCAATCTCTTTAGTTCGCTGTTCTGCCATATAGGAAGCCAGTCCAAACAAACCAAGACAGGAAATAAAAATTGCCAGCAGAGAGAACAGACCGGTTAATTTACCGATCAGCATTTCCAGTTCAAATTTCTTTGCATAAGCTTCATCAACAAAATTGTAGACATAGGGGTAGGCTGTATTATATTGTCCAAAGATCCGGGCAATCCTGTCAACCGCTTTTGATGTACTCACCTTTGGAGACAACCGGTAGGTAATAAATCTTGCTCCGCCAGGACTATACATAAAGACGGTGGGAGTAGGCGATGAAAAAGGAGATTCCATAATAGCATCCTTAGCAACACCTATGATCTTTAAGTTATGACGGCCATTATAAGCAATAACCTGTCCTATCGGGTCTTTCAGATTCATCCGTTTAATAGCAGCTTCGTTCACAATTACATTCAGCGAATCGGCACTGGTATTACCGGTAAAGTCTCTGCCCGCCGCCAGATCTATATCCATCGTTCTGAAATAATTATTATCCGCAACAAACACAACTGCTGCGCCCACTTCCTCCACGGGCGTTTTTCCAGGCCAGTTTTCGATACTGCTGAAGTTCCTGAGTGCAATGACTGTTTCTGAAGACATAGTTACAGCTGTTACCACACCACTCTGCAGCAGATCATTTTTTAATGCCGGATAATTTTTTTTCAGATCACTGCTGGCATCTGTCATCATCAACCGCTGCTGATCATAACCTACGGGGCGTTCCTGTGCATATTTTATCTGCTGATAAATAATGATGGTGCTGATGATAAGTGTTATAGAACAGGAAAATTGTATTAATACCAGCATTTTTCTTGAACGGACCGCGCCACGATCTGCTTTTAATATCCTGACAGGTCTGAAAGAAGAAAGATAAAAAGCAGGGCGGCTGCCCGCCAGTAGCCCTGTGAGCAACAAATAACTGATCATAACGATCCAGAATATTCCATTCGTATAAGGAATGCGGATAGTTGCCTGTGTTAGTGTATTAAATGAAGGTAATGCAGTTTGTACCAATAGCAACGCCAGGATAAATGCGGCAAAAGTGATAACAAAAGATTCTGTCAGAAACTGTAAAATCAGTTCATATCGCTGGGAACCCATAACTTTTCTCACGCCTACTTCCTTTGCTCTTTTTTCAGATCGCGCTGTAGAAATATTCATAAAATTGATACAGGCAATCAGCAACACAAGTATCCCGGTAATACTAAATACTCTCACATAGCTGATCATCCCACCGGTAGCCACCCCATTTTTAAATTCAGTATAAAGATGCCAGTCTTTCATCCCCTGCATGATTACTTCAGTACGCGAATGCTTATATTCTTCGGGGTTATACCTGGCTATGATCTTCTTTAGTTCCGGTTCAACCTGCGCGTAGGAAACTCCGGGCTGTAATGACACATACACATTGGCTGTAATCTGGCCCCACATGCTAAGGTAATCTTTGGTATTGCTGTTCTGAATAAGGTATTCGTAAGGAATAACGTAGTTAAATTTCAAAGTAGAATTGTCCGGAATATCTTTTAACACACCTGTCACTTTCAGATCGTTCTGATTATCGATACGAACAATTTTATTCAGCGGATCTTCATTTCCAAATAATGATTTTGCAGTCGACTCCGTCAATACAATCGAATAAGGATCATTTAACACCTGCTCTTTACGGCCTTTTAACAAAGGATATTGAAATATTTTCAGGAAATCATTTTCAGCTATTATTCCCGGCAGATATATCTTCCTCTCCCCCGCAACCAGCCCATGCGGTTTTATCCAGTCCGTCATTACCACATGCCTGATACCTGGAACGTCTCTTCTCAATGCTTCAGCCAATGGCATAGGTGAAACAAGGTAAGCATATACCTCTCCATTACTGCCGGTACCTTTTAAGCCGGCCTTGTAGATCTGCTGACTATCGGGAAGGAACCTGTCATAAGAATACTGATACCAGATCCACAAACCAATGATCAATGCCACTGCCATCCCCGTGGCCAGGCCCAATATATTCAGCAGACTGTATAATTTATTGTGGATAAGGTTACGCCAGGCGAGTTTAAAATAATTTTTAAACATGGAGATAGGTTTGAATACTCCCATCGCTAATAAAATACCAGTTTTTAATATTATAAAAACCAATGAATTAAAGTTGCCGGTATTTTTCAACCTGTCCGGTTTTGTACAGTTGATGTCCGGTTTAGTAGATTGTGAATCATAAAGAAGCTCCTGCAATTGTAATAGCAGTAACAATTTGCAGGTGAAGTCACTGGTAAAAAAATCAATAAAAATGGTATCGCTTACATTGTTGCATTCAAATTAGTGGACCAACATATATTGGCGGATTTTCAGAAATTTTCCTAGATTGTGTTTCATTTAACGGGTGTCAGCCAATCAAACATATAACGAAAAAGAACTATTGTCGAGAATAGCAGAAGGCGATGAGCAGGCATATGCTATCATATTCGACCAATATTACCCGTTACTTTACACATACGTCAATCGCATCATCCAATCCGCTCCGGAAACCGAAAGTATTTTACAGGATATTTTTATGAAGATCTGGCAGGGGCGGGAAACTTTGCAGTATGTAGAGCGATTCAGTCCTTACCTCTGGGTGATGACCCGTCACCATGCCCTCAATGTCATGCGCAACCTGGCGCGCCGCAATGCGTTGTTAGACGATTTTGCCAGGCAAGTCCCCACCGCCGAAACGGAAGAAAACAGGGAATGGCATCTTTCCCTCATAGATGAGGCGATTACACAGTTGCCGGAACATTGTCGCCAGGTATGGACCATGAACCGGATCGGGAAAATGAAGCAGGCAGAAATAGCAGTAGCACTGGGAATTGCATTGCCGACAGTTAAAAAATATATGCAGCAGGCCATCGGCCTGATTACACAATACGTAAAAGATCGTTCTTCACTGGGTCTTGCCCTGACTCTTCTACTTTCTATCTTTTTTGAAAAAAAATAAGATTCCCCATATACTTTTTGAAAAGCCAGGTGTCATTTATATATACCCGTTAATTTATTCCACATGAATGAGCAGTTGACTGAATTGTTTAATCGTTATTTCGACGGTACGGCCACTGATGCCGACCGCCAGAAGTTAATGGAGTTAGTGATGGAATCGGACGATGTGCTGCTGGAATCGGTTATGCGCCAACGATGGGAAGCACTGCAGGGAACCACGGTTCAGACGCCCAGTGGAGCCCACGTGTTGGCCGCTATTCTTAATAAACCGGTACAGATGAAGCCCGTAAGGCAACGTTGGTATTGGGCCGCGGCAGCAGCGGTATTGCTTCTTCTGGGTATTGGCGGCTATTTTCAGTTAAAGCATCAGCAGGAAATTACAGGCGTCGCAAAAATAGAAAAGGTAACGCCGGGCTACGAGCGTGCTACCCTTACCCTGAACGATGGCTCCGTAGTACAACTGGATAGTGCGGGTAACCGCACCATACAACAAGGCGGCTCGTCAATACGGCAACAGGGTGGACAGCTTGTATATGCGGCCTCGTCGGGTAAGAATGCAGTAACATATAATACGTTGCGTACCCCCCGTGGCGGGCAATTTAAAGTCATTCTCCCGGACGGTACCACGGTTTGGTTAAACGCAGCCAGCTCTATCCGGTACCCAACTGCTTTCCTGGGGCAGGAGCGCCGGGTAGAAATGAGCGGGGAAGTCTATTTCGAGGTGGCGAAGAGTGAGGAGAAACCATTTAAAGTAAGTGTAAATGGTAGGGCGGAGGTTAAAGTACTGGGTACTCATTTTAATGTAAACGCTTATCCGGAGGAAAACATCATTAAAACCACTTTGCTGGAAGGCGCCGTATCAATGTCCACCCCGGCCAATTCACCTGTATTACTCAAACCAGGTCAACAGGCAGCGGCCGGAAAAGCAGAGATTAAGGTAGTGAACGATGCCAACATCGACCAGGTAATGGCCTGGAGGTATGGACTATTTAACTTTGACCGGTCTAACCTGCAATCCGTCATGAATGAGCTGAGCCGCTGGTACGATGTAGATGTGCGTTATGAGGGACAAATTCCATCACGGATATTCAGAGGGAAAATTAAACGCGACCTCAGCTTAATACAAGTACTGGAAGTACTCCAGGATGTGAATATTAAATTTAAAATGGAGGGAAAAACAATAGTAGTATATAATTAACAATCAAAAACCAATCGTTTCAAAAAACAAAAAGCCGGTATGCGTCAACATACCCGGCTATAATTTGGCAAAAGTCAAGTCTGGACAGATCCTGTTATTTACCAAACCAACCAAAATTATGCAAAAAAATGCGAAAAGCATGCGGACCCGCAGCTCCGGGCCTCGTTGTCTCTACCAAACATTGCGAGTTATGAGGATTACATTTATTTTAATGCTTGTTGCCACACTGCATGTTAGTGCAAAGATAGCAGCACAGGGTAACGTGTCTATGTCTGTTAAAGACAAAGACCTATCGACGGTATTGGCGCTTGCTGAAAAACAAACCGGGTATGTTTTCTTCTTTGATGAGAAACTGCTGTCTATCGCCAAACCAGTGACAATTACGGTCAAAGACTTACCATTATTAAAGTTTCTTGACCTGCTCTTTCAGGAGCAACCATTAAAGTACAGTTTAAGGAACACCACCATCACACTTTCAATTAAGGCGCCAGTGACTCCCCGCACTGATCCGTCGTTGCAGGAGAATAATGCGGCCAATACCCCGGTGATCATAAAAGGGATTATTGCGGGGTCCGATGGTAAAATGCTACCAGGTGTATCAGTAAAATTAAAGCCATCAACGATAGGCACTACTACCAATGAAGATGGGATATTTGTGTTGCCGAATGTACCACCAGGTACTTATACACTGGAAATATCCAGTATCGGGTATTCCACGATCAGCAGAAAACTGATTGTAACAGATAAACCATTGGAACTTGCCTTCACGCTCCAGCAGGAAGCGATCGAACAAAAAGAAGTAGTCATTTCCACCGGTTACATGGCTAAAAAGCCCGGAGAGTTGACCGGGTCTATACAGAAAATATCAGGCGACGAAATCAGAAGGGGCATTACATCGTCTGATCCCGCATCTTTACTGAAAGGAAGAGCAGCGGGTCTGTATATTTCTGAACAGAATGCCGCCGACCCCACCAGCAGCGGGGGACAAATATTTGTAAGGGGCCAGAGTAGCGTGGCGGGAGTTGGTGTAGATCAGGTCAATGAATTTGTGGTACCCGCACTCAACTACGGCCCACTCATTGTACTGGACGGAGTAATTATGCCGAATCAAAATCTGAAAGAGCTGGTTACACCACAGGAAATCCAGGACATCATTGTACTGAAAGACGCAGCCGCTACTGCCATCTATGGATCAAGAGCAGCAGCCGGAGTACTGGTAGTCACCACCAAAAGAGGAAGTAATGCAAAACCACGCATTAACGCCGAAGTGAAATACGGAATTAATCAGCCTAATCGCGGGCGCATGAAATTTCTGAACGGTGCGGAACTCTATGATCTGCAAAAACGCTTTTACACCGAAGATTATAAGCAGAATAATGCCAGCCTCTCTCCCATGTTCCCTACCCTGGACAATTATCTGGATTATCGCCTGCCTACACAGGAACAGGTGAATAATTCCTACGACTGGACTAAATACGCTTTCGTTACCAGCAATACTACAGAAGTGAACTTGTCTGCCAGCGGAGGAAACGACCGTACTAAATACTATATGGGTGGCTCGTACTACAACGAGCAGGCTACCGGTATCCTCAACAGTTTAATCCGGAAAACATTCCGGCTAAACCTTGAAAGCCGTTTAACAGACAGGCTTACAGCCACTGTTTCCATTAATGGCATTATGAATGATGGTCGTCAGGACCAGGGTTACACCGTTGATGGCATTCAAACCCTTATCCCGTGGGCAAATCCTTATGCTGCAGATGGGTCGGTTACCCAGGCGCTTAACTTTAAAATGGGCGGGACACAGAAGATCATCGACAATCCCCTGTTCAACAGGCAGTATAATTTTTCAAAACTCCAATCACAGCTGTTTTTCGGATCCGCTAAATTGGACTATAAAATTACCGACTGGCTAAGTATCTCCAGCACCAACTCAGGCAATCTTAACTATACTAAAAACACCCGGTACACAGATGTGAGAACTTACAACGGAGGCAGTTCCTATTTTGCCCCTCAGGGATTTTTGGGTACCACCACCGGCAACCTGATGTCTTACCTCACCTCAAACCAATTAACCTTTAATAAAAAAACGGGCGACCATATGTTCCGTGCCCTGGCGGGTATGGAATTCGGACAAACCACCGTTGAAGACATGCTGGTAAATGTAAATCATGTGCGTGCCGGTTACCCGGTTATCTCTCTTGCCCGGGAAATAGGTGGCTCGGCGGATTTATCGATCTTTGGTATTCCCACTACCAAAGCGGGTAATATTGAGGGTGGAAAGGATGTAAAAGCCATTTATTCTTTATTTGGTGAAGCCGGATATACTTACGAAGGTAAATACAGTTTAAGTGCTTCTGTACGCAGGGACGCATCCAGCAGCTTTGGCCGGGATAACCGCTATGGTACTTTCTATTCCGGAGGTGGTGCATGGGTTGCCAGCGAGGAAAAATTCCTGCAAAATGTAAAATGGATCAGTTATTTAAAACTACGGGCCAACTATGGTACCAGTGGCTCGCAACTTGGCGACAACTTTCTCACAAGAACGTTGTACGATCCAAGATACACGTACAGCGGAGCCGGGGCAGCCACCATTTCAGTATTAGGTAATCCCGATATCAGATGGGAAGTAACCAAATCATGGAGTGCAGGTGTTGACATGGAATTCTTCAAACGTTTAACGGCTACAATAGACGTTTACAAACGCCGCTCCCAGGACCTGTTACAGAAGGTGTTATTGCCGGCTTTGTCTGGTTTCCCAACACAATGGCAGAATGCAGCTACAGTAGAAAACAAGGGAATAGAACTGGTGATGAATTCTCAAAATTTAAACAGAAAAAATTTCTCCTGGAGTACTTCCTTCAACATCAGCTTTAATAGAAATCAGATTGTTAGTGTGGCCAATGATTCATTAAGGCAGGGATATTACCCGCAGAACAGTTATTATCTTTTTAAAGGAGATGATATCAATGCATTAAAAGCTGTTAAGTACGCCGGTGTGGATCCGCAGTCAGGAAAACCGAGATTTGAAAAGCTGATCTTCGATGCGAAGGGTAATAGAATCGGCGTGGAATATGTAAATACAATTGCTGAAGTAGACGCAGCTTCAGACAGCAGGCAGTTTCAAACAATTGGCTCTTTCCAGCCGAGGTTCTATGGTGGTCTTACCAACACCTTTACCTACAAAAACTTTTCACTGAGTGTGTTGATAACTTTTGCATTGAAATATACGATCATCGATAACTATGCGGCGTCTTCACAGGTAGCACATGTAGACCGGTTTAACCAGCTGGCCTATACTAAAAGCCAGATTCCCTGGACAACGCCCGGACAAACCAATGCTACCGAGCCCGAACTTTATTACCAGGCAACTACTGACTATTTCGGATCAAGCAAATATATGCGCGATGCCAGTAATGCCTCCCTGCGCAATATCCGGTTAAGTTATGATCTGCCACAGTCGCTGACCAACCGCTTGAAATTATCCAACTTTACCGCGTATGTAAGTGCCGATAACCTGTACACCATCTACAATAAATATATCGTGGCCTCCGGTCCCGAAGGCCCTTCTGTAGGACAGGCACAGGACTTTGGCAATGCGGGCGGCCCGTTAAGTATCCCACGGCGATATGTATTTGGACTACAGGTTACATTTTAGTTGAAAGTTAAAAAGTATTAAAATGAAAAATTACGCCATTATATTTTTTATATCTCTCCTTGCGACGGCATGCGATAAAAAGATCGATGAGATCAGCCCATTGATTAAAATTGACAAAGACGGAGAACTGTCGTCTGTTGCCGGGATTGTAGAAGCTACAGTAGGCAATTATTCCTTGCTACGCGATAATTCCACTCCGTCTTACGACGAACCATTGGTAAACTTGTCCGAAAGCCGTGGCAACAATGTAACCTTGCGCATCTTCGGCCCTGCAGAAAAAACGACGGACGGATTCTTCTATCAAAACAGTAACAGCCCTACGCTCGGTTTCAGCAATGACTTCTATCGCGGCTCCTACCAGTTAATTGTAAGCATTAATACCACATTGGAGGGAATCGCTGATTTCGAGAAAGCAAATCTCGCCTCCTCATCCGAAGCCGACCGGAATAATGTATTATATGCGAAAGGCGAAAATCATTTCCTGAGGGCACTTGCTTATTTTAACCTGATCAGATTATACGGCAAGCCTTACTATCAGAATGCTGCTAACAGTTCCGGTGTTGCATTAAAAAAGACAAGTGATACAAAGGAAATTCCAGCACCATCTACTGTGAAGGAAGTATACGATTATATCACAGAAGAATTGAAAATAGCGGCGCAATTGATGAAAACCCCCGTGGTAAAAACAAACAGCTTTGCCAGCAAAGAGGCTGCATGGGCATTGTTATCAAGGGTGTACCTGTATATGGGCGGCAGCATGGTCAATCCGGATGCTACTTATAACCAGGCGGCCGTAACCTATGCAGACAGTGCATTGACTCAAAACAACGGGAAATTAGCATTGCTGCAGGGAAACGACTATAAAAACCTGTTTGCCGATGACCAGGATGGATCTATTGGCCGCGCTAAATTCGCCTCCAATAAAGAGATCATCTTTGCTTTTGACAACATGACAGGCAATACCCGGATCGGCATTCTCTACAACTATGATCCGCTTTATGGCATGGGTGGAATATTTATGCCTTCTTCGGATCTTAAACAGTTACTTGTTACACAGGATATACGCAGTAGTTTTTTCAGGGTTAATGCCGCAACGGGACTGACGGAAACCACCAAATTACTGGTATTGCTAAACCAGCTCATCACCCGCGCTCCGAACATCTTTTTGCGCACCGGCGAATTGTACCTGAACAGGGCGGAAGCTTATGCTAAAATGAAGAATTACACAATGGCCAGGGCCGATCTCAGCACCATCCACACCCGTGCAGGACTACCCGAATCGGACATCACCAGCATCGCCGATCAGGACCTGCTTGCTGCTATTCTCAAAGAAAGACGTATGGAGCTTGCGTTTGAAGGACATGCCGGATATGACTATTTCCGCAATGGATTACCCATGATCAGAAAGGCTGCCGATAACAACGGGAAAACGTTGATCATTCAACCGGACGATCCTAAAGTGGTACTGACTATACCGAACTTCTAAGAGCCCTTACTGTCATAATTAACTTTTTCATAGAAGCCTAATGGCTTCTAAAGGACAATATTTTGCATTTAAAATTTCAAAAACTAACAAAAAAATGAGTTACAATCTGAAGATTTCGAGGACTGCGTGTCTGACTTTTCTTTCTATCCTTTGTTTCACAATTGTTTCATTGGGACAGGAAAAAGCTAAATTATTTGTGGGCGACAAAGCACCGGAGCTTCGTTACGGAAAATGGTTAAAAGGCACACCTGTTAAGGAGTACAAAAAGGGCCATCTTTATCTTTTCGAATTCTGGGCAACCTGGTGCGGCCCCTGCATTGCATCTATGCCACATCTTTCTGAATTTGCACGGGAACACAAAAAAGAAGCTACCGTAATTGCTGTGAATATCTGGGAAAAAACCGGTGACAAACCTTATGAATCTTCGCTTCCCAAAGTCAGCAAATTTGTGAAGGGTATCGGCAACAAAATGGACTTCAATGTTATCACTGACAGCAAAGACCAGTTTATGGGAAATGAATGGATGAAGGCTGCCGGAGAAGGTGGTATTCCCTGCACATTTATGGTGAAGGATGGCATTATTATGTGGATAGGTCATCCGGTCGAACTGGATTCCGTAGTAAATGTGGTAATGTCGGGGAATTACGATGTAGCCGCTGCCAGGAAGAAGATACAGGAAAGAAATGAACAGTCAGATGCTGCGGCGGCTCCCTTTCAAAACCTAATGAAGGACTATGAAAAAGCCATTGCTGATAAGCAATACAGTAAAGCCATTCAGCTGCTGGATTCGGGTATTGGCACCATGCCTCCCTTTGCCGGAACATTCGGTTTCTTTAAGTTCCAAACCTTACTTGAACATGTCAATGAAGATTCGGCAATGGCTTTTGTAAGACCCTGGCAAGCTACTAAACCCGGATATGTAGGTTCTACAGCGGCAGTAATTGCAAGGCAAAAGGGATGGAAGAAGTCAACTTATGAATATGCTTTAGAGTTGCTGAATGCACAGCTGCAAGTGCCACAGATGCCGGCATCTATGGTCTACGAGGAGATGGCAGGCGCATATGCAAATATGAATGATTACAAAAACGCTGTGCAATACCAGGAGAAAGCCATTGCAACTGCCAGACAATTCCTGAAGGAAGGTAAATTCGCTGGTTTCATTATGGAAGATACCATTAAAGAATCGGAGAAGAAACTTGCCGGTTACAAAAAGGAATTGAAGTAAAATAACAGGATACTACGACTAATGCCAACCACTTAGGCCACTGTATGCGAGCCTAAGTGGTTGGCATTAGTCGTATAATGAAATGAGCACTTCAGCGAATTTGAGTTCCCATTGGGCGAGGTATATCTGGTCCCGTCCATTGCGGGGACTATGATTATCTGCAATTTAAGCAGAAATTTTCCAGAGAAGAATCCTATATTTAACCCGGATTAAATCCGGAGGTCCTCAGCATACCATAAAGCCGGAATAATACGAGGGTGGATCTGTCAGCATTTTTTTCGAAGGCCAGGCGTAAGTTTCTATATATGGCCTCCCATTTAACCTGAACCCCGGGTAATCAATAAAAAAGAATATTAAATGCGCTGTTCGAACAAGGCGTACATCCCGGCGTTAATCGCCCTATGACAATATAAATGATACTAAGTATGGAAAGACTATTACTGTCTGCCGGTTTTATGGCGTTGATCACTGTTCTGAACGGATGCAATGGTGGCAAGCCCAAAACGCTGCATAAAGCAGCTGATTCACTGGAAATCATCAACAACACGCCCCCCGACTCACTGCCTGCCCCCGGTGCTACGCCCTCGGTCACCAATTTCAGTAACGTTATCGGCTGGAAAAACGACAGCAAACCAATTGCCCCGGAGGGATTTGTAGTCAACAAATTTGCCGACGGCCTGAAAAATCCCAGATGGATTTACGTGGCGCCCAACGGCGACATCTTTGTTTCCGAAGCACATGCTATCAAACGGTTTAGCCAGGAAGTGATCAATTCAGTCAGTGGCAAATCCAAATCAGAAAATAACAGCATTACTGCCAACAGGATCACCATGTTCCGTGATACCAACCAGGACGGAGTGCCAGATGAGCGGCATGTTTTCCTGGAAAAGCTCAACCAGCCAATGGGCATGCTGATCCTGAACGACAAATTTTATGTGGCCAACACCGATGCACTGGTACAATATCCATACACTGCCGGCATGACGGAAATGAAAGCAGAAGGAAAGAAAATTTTAGATCTTCCCGCAGGTGGTTATAATAACCATTGGGCGCGCAATGTGATCCGGAGTGAAGACGGCACCAAACTGTATGTCTCCGTAGGTTCCGGCACCAATGCCGCAGAACACGGAATGGAAAATGAAAAAAACAGGGCTAACATCCTGGAAGTAAATCCGGATGGCACCGGCGTCAGAGTATATGCGAGCGGGTTACGCAACCCGGTTGGTATGGACTGGGCACCGGGCACACATACCCTGTGGACGGTAGTAAACGAACGCGATCAGCTGGGTAACGACCTCGTACCTGATTACTTTACCAGCGTAAAAGATGGCGCATTTTACGGATGGCCTTATTCCTATTTTGGTCAGCATGAAGATCCAGGTCTTAAAGGCCAGGCGCCCGAACTGGTAAAAAGTGCGCTGGTGCCGGACTTTGCCCTGATGGCGCATTCGGCATCACTTGGACTGCACTTTTATAAAGGCACTGCATTTCCCGAAAAATACCGCAACGGCGCATTTATTGGTCAACATGGCTCATGGAACCGCGACTATCTCTCTGGTTACAAAGTGATCTATGTGCCGTTCAAAGATGGTAAACCTGCCGGTAAAGCAGAAGATTTCCTGACCGGGTTTATCGCAAATGAAGTTAAAAGTGAGGTTCATGGCCGCCCTGTTTGTGTTACTATGGCTAAAGATGGCGCATTACTGGTATCGGATGATGCCTCCAATACTATCTGGCGGGTAGCCGCAAAAAAATAATCCACTTCCTCCATACCGGCGGCGTTAAATGAGCAACACCAACTCATTTAACGCCGCCGTTTTTTATAGCATGCCGGGGGTATTATTAAAACAGGCGTATAGCCCCCTTCCTTCCCCTGTTTTGCGCAGACCGCGCAGGAATTCCCCATTCCAAAAATATTTTTTCGTTCCGGCTACGTAGTCTGTCTTTCACAAACGTATTACCTATTTATCAACCAATTACTATTCTTTCACCCTTCAATTTTAATACATGCACTAAAGCAGTACCTGGGACATAGTAATTCCATTGAGAACGCACGATTCTCTTCAAAACGGCCACAGTAGACCATTTATGAAAACCTGGTTCATTTAATTAAAAGAGTAGGCAAAGAAAATATCCGTAGTCAGCGCATAATGTCGCTTTAAACATTATCAACCAGATAATCTCTACCGTAGGCTTTAATGAGGTTCAGATAAACTTCACCTGGACGTCGGCGCACTGTTACCGGATTTTTTGCCAGGGATGAACAGCATGCTGTGCCACATCATATTCCGACCTAAGGACAAGTAACCACATAGGATATTCTAAACAATCCTTTAATAATTCCACTATGAACATGCGAAAGATTTTCTACACTTTACTGCTAACAATTTTTTACTTAACCGGCTCGCAGGCCATACGCGCGCAAACGTATACCTGGAACCAGGTCCGGATAGGCGGGTCCGGCTCGTTGCCCTCTTTTGTGGCGCACCCGATGGTACCTGATCTTTATTTCATCACCACCGATGTAGGCACTCCATACCGATGGAATAAAACCCTGCAGAAGTGGGAGCATTTAATGCTATTTAAAAAAATACCCGTCAACTACTGGAACTGGGAAGTTAACCAGCGTTGCGGCAGCATCGGGGTAGATCCCAGCGATGCCACCGGCAATATTCTTTATGCGACCGTGGAAAACGGCGCCGGTCCTTCGCCTGGCAAAGGTTCAAGCTCACTGGGTACTATCATGAAGAGTACCGACAGGGGTGACTCCTGGACCGACCTCAATGTTCCCATCGTTGTACATCCCAACAGTACGCAGAATTACGGGGATCGTATTCAGGTAGACCCTTCCAATGGTAACAATGTATGGGTGGTTACAGACCAGAATGGCGCCTGGAAAACGGAGAATGCCGGCGCCAGCTGGTCGCAGGTAAGCGCCGTCACAGCAACAGGTGTCTGCTCTTTTATTCTTTTCGATAAAAGTTCCGGTACGGTTTCCATAAACGGCCAGAATGTTAGCAAGCGCATTTACATCGGCAAGTCCACAGGTATACTCGTATCTGATGACGGTGGTGCTTCTTTCACACTGATGAGTAACAGCCCCCAGTTTTCTGCCCGGGCCACGATTCACGCAGATGGAACCCTGTACGTATCTGCCGGAACAGAGAATCAAAAAAAAGGCGTCTACAAGTATAAGAACGGCAGCTGGCAGGACGTCTCTCCTGTAACTTTAGATCCTGATCCTATTAACAGCGACAGGTACTTCTCCAAAGTAGCGGTGAACCCCGCTAATTCAAATGATATTGTTGTAAGCACCCGCGGCAGCTGGCAAAAAGATCCTTATTATATTTCAAGGCAGGGTGGCGCCCCCGGCTCCTATACACAGGGAAAAATTACCCGCGATAATTCTGAAGCGCCGCACTCAGCAAATGACGGGTTATATTACAATTCGCCAGGACATAATGCTGCTGCTTTTACCTGGGACCCTTTTTACCCGAACAGGATATGGATCAATGATATGCTGGACGTGCTCTGCACCGAAAATATCTTTGACCCCATTTCCAACTGGAAGATCCGCGTGGTGGGCCTGGAAGAAATCGTGATAACAGGTCCTATGTCAGCTCCTCCCAGTGGCAAGAACCTGTTGCTCACCGCTACTGCAGATGTAGGAGGCGCCCATCACCGTTCCCTTACGGAGCCGCTGAACCAGGGCGCCGTTTCCGGCACCGCGCTGCACTACGGCATCTACTCCGCGTTTAATATGCAGGGCGTTGCTTTCCAGTATACCGACCCTGATTTTATTGTTCGGGTAGGCTGCGACGGCCCGGCGGCTTCGGAAATCGATAAATCGCGCGCGGGTTACTCCACCGATGGTGGCGATACCTATACGCTTTTTCCAAAATCGCCTGGCTTGCGTGGGCGTGTAGCCGTATCCGCTAACCGCAGAAACATCCTCTGGCTTACCCAAATAGATGCGAATGCTCCAGGTAATGTTTACTGGTCAGAAGACCTGGGCACCACCTGGACAAAATCCACCGGTACTTCTTCGGGCATCTTACCCGCGGGCCCGCAGTTCAACCTGTATCCCGGGCAAAACCATCTCGTAGCGGATAAGGTGAACGGCGATTATTTCTATATATGGGACCGTGGTTCCTTTTATGTAAGCGCCAATGGCGGGAAATCATTCCAGAAAACAACCGCCACGGGTCTTACTGCAAACGCAGGCAGCAATCCCAATGGCTCTTCTTATGCCACGACCTCCAACATTGAAGCAACGCCGGGGAAAACAGGAGATGTATGGATCGCATTTTACGATGACGCCTATCCTCAATACGCCGCTCTTTATCATACCTCAGACACCGGTAAAACATTCAGTAAGGTGGGTGGCGAAAATTTCAAACCCAAGTGGATAGCTGCCGCCATGTCCGACACCACCGCCAATGCGCACCTGGCTTTGTACGCCACCGCCCAGGTCCTTCCCATCAATGGCATCACCTACGGCGCCTTCCGCTCAGATGATACCGGCCGTACCTGGACCACCATCCTGGACCGGGTCCCAGGCGTAGTGCAGAATATTACGGCAGACAATAAGGGAAGAATGTTTCTTGCCATCAGCGGGAATGGCATCTTTTTCGGCTCCCCGGTAGCCGGCCCTGTTCAGTCGGTAGAAATAGTCAACCCCGCATCAGACACTATTGTAAAAGGATTCTCTGTGAAGCTGAACGCAAAGCTCACCCCTACGTATCCCACCAATCCGGCTGTTACCTGGAGCTCCTCTGATACCGCCATCGCTAAAGTGGATCTGGTCGGGAAGGTGACCGGCATTAATGCAGGTACCGTTACTATTACCGTTACATCAGTCGATGGAGGAAAAACAGATACAAGACAGATTGTCGTTATTCCTCCCACTATATCCACCGGTATCACGATAGACAGTGTGGCGTATGGTACCATGAATACACCTAAGCAGATCACTGCTGCTATTACACCCGCTAATACCACCAATAAAACCCTGAACTGGTCCGTGGCGGATAGTACTATTGCAAAAGTGGATGCCAACGGCGTGGTTACCGGTTTAAAGCTGGGCACTACCACTCTCACCATTTCCACCGCAGACGGAGGCGCCACTAAAACCGTGCAGCTGGTCGTGAATACCATTGTAACAGCCATCAATGCAGGTACAACAGCCACCACGGGAAGTCCGGCAACGCCACTCCAGAATACGGCGGTCGGCCAGTATATACCCGAAGGGCCTACCGGAACCGATAAACTATGGCATGCAGGATATACCTGGAGCGTTCGTAACGCGGCAACGATGGACCTGAGCCAGGTAACAGCACCTGCTCCCAGCCAGGTATACGAGTATATGCGCATCGGTAAAATTAGTGCGAGCCAGCTGCGTTATTTCTTCCGCAACCTGATTCCAAATGCCAACTACTCGCTGCGCCTGCACTTTGTTGAGCCCAGCAATACCGACAAAGCCAACCGGGTGTTTAATGTGAAAACCAGCGGCGACAGCCTCATCAACTTCAACATTTACCAGGCTGCAGGCAATAAACTGAATACAGTGATCACGCGCACCCTGCAGGCAAAAGCTGACAACGCAGGTGTAATCACTGTGATGTTCATTCCTAAAACGGGCACCGGCGATCCTTACAGCGCATCTATAGCCGCCCTTGAGGTATCTATCATCCCACTCCAGGGAATCAGCATCAGTTCAGACAGCAGCAATCTTTATGTAAGCTATACGGATACGCTGAAACTGACCACTACACCGGCAAATGCCACCAACCGCAACCTGGTGTACAAATCTTCCAATGACGCCATCGCTACTGTAGACCTGAATGGTGTGGTAACAGGAAAAGCCGCCGGCACGGTTACGATCACCGCTACCTCTGCGGAAAGCAGTTTTACCGCTACCAAAACTTATACAGTGATCTACATCCCTGTTACCTCCTTAACGCTGGATAGCACTTCGGCTAATGTGTTTGCAGGATCAACCCTCCAGCTGAATGCCACCATCAACCCCGCCAAAGCCAGCAATAAAGGAGTAGTATGGACATCCTCAGATACAACCATCGCCAAAGTAAGCAGCAATGGCACTATCAGCGGTATCAAACAAGGCGACGTAATAGTAACTGCCACCTCGGTCGATAACCCGCTTATTGCTGCACAGGCCAATATTCATGTAGCCAATGTGCTGGCTACCGGTCTTACGTTGCAACCATCTACCGCCATTATCGGGGAGAAGGATACACTACGGGTAAAAGTTAACTTCCTGCCTGCTAATACCACCATTAAAAAAGTAAGCTGGAGTAGTTCCAATGTAACAGTAGCTACCGTCGACAGTACCGGCCTTATCACCGCTATTAAACAAGGCGCCGCTACCATTAACGTCAATACCCGGGACAGTTCAGGCGTTTCTGCTGCCTTGCCGGTAACAGTGGTGCCGTTTGATTCATGTGGAGGAATACCCAATTATGGTTTTGAAAGTGGCCTTATTAACTGGATAGCTTATAAAGACCGCGTTGCTACAGTAGGCGCTGCATACACCGTTAGCGGGAAAGGCCATTCCGGTGACAAAGCCACCACAATGGGTTTCACTACAGCAAACACCTCTTTGAACATACAAGATTCCATACCAGTGAGAGGCGGCAGCGTTATCGTATTTAGTCAATGGGTTAAAGTAGAAAAAGACGCCAGTGGTTATCCCTGGTGGTCAGGATATGGTATTGGGTTTGTAGATAGCCTGGGCGCTCCTACGGATACCGTTTATTCAAAACAGATAGACAATGTGGCCGCATACCGGGAGAACTGGGCCCAGATAAGAGATACCATCAATGTGCCCGACAGTGCAACAGGGCTTACTTACTGGGTATCCAAAGTTGGACCCGGCACAGTATGGGTGGATGACTATTGTATAGAAGTTTTAAAGACAAATAAATCGGCCGTTTATGGTATTAATGCGGGCACTACGCTTACGCCTCCCGGCCCGTATGCAAATACCACCTTTGCGCAATATGTTCCGGAAGGGCCCACCGGTACCGATAAGCTATGGCATGCAGGCTATACCTGGGTACAAAGAGTGACTTCCCCCGTAAATGTGTCATATGTAACCGACCCCGCTCCACCACAGGTATACGAGTATATACGCGTGTTCAAAAGCAATGTCTCCCAGATGCGTTATTACCTGCGTGGACTCACTCCTAACACCACCTATAATATCCGGATGCATTTCGTTGAAGCACAGGAGACGGAAAAAAACAAAAGGATATTCAGTGTAAAAGCCAGCAACGGCCTTGACAGTCTTACAGACTTTAATATCTACCAGGCCGCAGGCAACAGGTTGAATACCGCTGTTATACGGACCATCAGGGCAACAGCAAACAGCACGGGTCTGATAACGGTAATGTTTTATCCTAAAACAGGGTTGTATGATCCTTATAGCGGCTCAATAGCTGCCATCGAAGTGCGGACATTAACAGCTGCAGATTCCCTGGAAAGTATAACGGAAAATCAAAACAGCATCTCCGTGGTGGATAACAAATTAAACAACCATGGCAAACTGGATTTTACAACGGAAGTATATCCGAATCCTTCCGGTGGCGTGTTTAATGTAAAAATGACTTCTTCCTCGAAAGCACCGGCGCTGCTTATTATTGTTAATAACACCGGCAACATCATTTATTCTGCAAAGATAAATACCGGTGCCTATTACCAGGTTGGTCAAAACCTGCAACCAGGTATTTATTATATCAATATTAGTCAGGGCCCTCAAAGCAAGACGATGAAAGTAGTGAAACAATAACTTTGTTTTAAGAAAAAAGAGAACGTCCAAATGGACGTTCTCTTTTTTTAAGCTACTACCTGGAAGTGATGTCGTCTCTATGAAATATCTTTTCTAATTCTTTATGCAATTGTTCCCCGCGTAAGCCTTTAGCCACAATTTTCCCGTTTGGATCAATCAGAAAATTTTCGGGAATTGACTGGATCATATATTTGCTACCGGCTTCATTTTTCCAGCCCTTCAAATCGGAAACCTGTAACCAGGGTAACTTGTCTGCCTTCACCGCCTTCAACCATGCTGCCCGGTTTTCATCCAATGATACGGATAATATTTCAAGGCCTTTTTTATTAAAAGTGTTGTAGGCTTTGAGCACATTGGGATTTTCAGCACGGCAAGGGCCACACCAGGACGCCCAGAAATCCAACAGCACATATTTGCCGGCATAATCGGACAGTTTAACGATCTTGCCATCAACAGCAGGTTGACTAAAATCAATTGCCTGTATACCGGGTCCAATTTGTAACCGCTTTCTTTGATCAGCTATTGCACTGATAATATTTTTTGCCAGGAAAGATGATTGAAGTTGTTTATCGAACTTCTTCAATTCATTCTCCAGTTCCGTCAGCCCACTTTCTTCACGGGGTATGTAATCACTTAAAAGGTACAGATTAACAAAACTGGCAGGATGCGTACTTGTGTATTCTCTCATATAATCAGTATACTTTGCCATCGCTGCTGTTCCTTCCTTTTTGAGGGCGGCAAGTTTCGCGGTATCATTTTTTTTCATGGCTACTTCATACTGCCTCCTTATTTCAGTTCTTCCTGAAATGTTGTTCGCATTTTCAAATAACCCGGCATATTCATCCTGTACTGCAGATCCTTTTATTTGCGGATCCTTTACTGAATTTTCATCCGGGCTGTATTTGCCGGTAACAGAGATATTTGAATTTTCAAGAAACATCATCAGGACAACAGGGAAATTACGTTCTCCGGGCTTACAGAAAATATAGGCCATGGAAGGTTCATCAACATTTCCCGTGAATATAAAACGGCCATCAGTTAGTTTGGCGGAATCCGTTGTGTAGGCACCGTTACGCACTATTCCTGAAAGGTAAACATACCCTGCTGTAAAGTTCTTCCCTTTAGCATATCCGGCCTTACTCACCAGGCCTTCAATATTACCGGTTAAGGTATATTTTGCATTTTTTTCCTGCTGTCCGGACGCGGTCAGGGAAAATAATATAAAACCAAGGAAAAAAAATAGTCTATTGCTGTTCATACTTTTAGTTAATAATAGAAAATGAAAAAAATTATTGCCTATCTCAGTTAGCTGATCTGTAGCTGAGATTTATAATCTCACCAAACCCGGTGAATTTCTTAACATAGGTGTGATTGATAATATCTCCCAGATTATCCAGGTCGAAATAATATACTTCCCCCGCAGTTCCTGTGTTAGTAGCCACCACAATTCTTTTACTGGTGATGGACAACATTTTCAGGTCTTTTATTTTTACGCCATCGGGAAACGTGTATACCATTTTCGAAGAATTCGCCAGTATATCATAGAGATAAATTTTATTACCTGCAGCATAATAAAGATGCTTTACAACCCCGGAAGCAGCAAAAGCGGAGGCTTTCTCTATGTCCGGACTATTGCCGATCTGCTGGCTTAATTCCGGGGTTGCCCCTTTAAGCGAGTACAGGTAGCGGATACCGGCATCATCCTGCATAACAAAGTAGATTTCATCAGATGAAATTACAGACTGCGTTCCATAGTCCCAGCCAATCATCTTCTTTCCAACATCAGCCATATTGAAAACAGCGCCCGGACTCGCAGATACAGGACTCAACATTCTGTCGCCCAGCGGAACAGACATAAATCGCCTGTACTTATTATCATAAAATAAGGTGACAGCAGTGGCGGAGTTTATCACCACCGGGAAAAGGGTATAATCACCTGTTAATCTTTCAGAATAAGGCTTCAACACATCCTGGGGATAAAACAAAGGTCCGATGCCGGCATACAGTCCTCCGTCAGCGACAATATACTGATCGTAAGGTATTTTACTCATGGCATACGCGCATGAAGCAGAAAATTGCTTCGGCTCCGGAAAAATATCTGCTGTAGTACCATTCTGAATAAAATTGTCGGCATTGAACCTGTAAACACCCTGGTCTGTATAAAACATCACCAGCGCAAGATTTGCATAACTACTGGTAATACCGGCATTGACCCCCAGGGCCTTTCCAGGGTAAGTAGTCTTGTTCACATCTTCCGCCGGAGAAAAAAACACGGAATCGTTTGCCCGGATAAAAGACAACCGGGCCTTCCCATCCTGGTTTGCAGCCACCAGCCACCCCTCATAAAATGCTCCGTTTACAGTAAGCGGATACAACATAAAAGAAGATATACCCGTCTTCACACTTGTTACGGTATATATCAGGTCATATGAGCCTGGTGACAGGTTAACTGCCACTTTCAGGTCTTTCTTATCAGATAATATCACGGCATTTTCTCCTACCATATAGGCCTTCCACTCATAAGTATAACTATCCCCTGAAGGTATAGACTCTGTCAGTTGTGTTTGAATACTAAGTGTATCCAGTTGTGTTATCACAAATGATGAATCAGCTGTTTTGATGGAAACTGTATTTAGTTTATCATAAACAAACCGCTGATTATCCTTTTGACAGGAGGCCCAGGCCAGCGCCAATATTGCGAGGAATGCTCTGAATATATATTTACGCATGAATTTAATTTTGAGTTGAACTAAAAGGTGACCACGTTGCCGGATTCATCTATCAATGGCCCATTGACGGCTTCATATTCGGCAAGGGCATTTCGTAATTTAACCGGCAAATTGTAATAACCATCCACGCCGATTGCATCGGAAGAAAAATCAGAAAGACCGGTAACTTGCACCATAAACCTGAACTTACGCTCACTGAATGCTCCGAATGCACTCTCTACCTCGTCCCAATAAGAAGGTTTAATGATCTTGTTACTCACGTCAATGATAATTTTTTCGAGGCTGGTTGTTCCTCCGGTCTCACGCCCTGTGGCGCCTACCTGAAAATCTTTACCCGGGGCAACCTGGGCAACAAGCCGGAAAGTGGTGGTAGTCATCTCCGGTGAATTCAACAGCACCACAGGATACAGCACAGTTAAAGCGCCGGCCGGCAACGTAATTTCCGGTAGCTCGTAGTCTTTACCCTGCCTGGCTGTTGACCCCGCGCCTGCTGTTACGGAAATAACCCGGGGATAGTCGGCTGCCGCGCCTACCACACGCATTTTAAGAAAAACGGTATCCCTGTTTTTGGGAACCGGGGAATACGCAAAGGAATAACTGAGGCTGTCTGGTTCATACTCATCTACATAAAATGTAATCCCGTCGGGACCTTTATAGGTTGATATATTCTCCTTTTTACAGGCTGCCATCAGAAACAATATGTTGAGAAATAACAGGTACTTCATAAAACAGGATTTATCAGTTGTAGTTAGGATTAAATTCCAGTTCAGACTCAGGTATAGGAAGCACATACTTACTAAGCGGAATCTCAGCGGTCATAAACAGCATTTTGGTTATCTTTTTTCGTTTATAGTAAAAGAATAACTGCCCTTCCGCGTAAAACTCCTTCTGATACTCTTTAGTGATTTCTTTCTCCAGTATTTGCTGGGTAATGGTACCTGCCTGAAGCTCAGGCAGCGCCCTGTTTTTCCGCACTGTATTCAGATAACCGGCGCCTTCTTCCGGTGTTACAGCCGCTTCCGCCATGATATAGTACATTTCAGATAAACGGATGGCTGGTACATGCTGATCCAGTCTGTTTGAATCCAGTGTATTAAACTGATATGTCTGCCAGAATTTAGAAGGAAAGGGGACGCCTCCGTCCTGTTCAATACGGTAAAGAAATCTGAAATCAGTGGCGCCGCCTGCTGCAGTTTCATAAAGTGTGCTAAAGTTGCCGGCACTTCTTGTCAGCTTCTGGTTGGCGCTTCCGTTAAAGCGGAAATATTGCCGTTCCGCCCAGTTCTTTATATCACGCACACGGATACAAAATATTTCTTCATCAATATAAAGACGATCCCGGTAACCTGCGGCGGATGAAGCGGCATAAGGGGTTACAAACGGGAATTTACCGGAGTTCACTACCACAGCAGCTGCCTGGAAAGCGCCCTGTTTGTCTCCTGCGTAAATGCGGATCCTTGCCTCCAGGGCCTTTACAGCAAAATAATTCATCCTGATACGCCTGTTCTGTGAACCCGTTAAAACAGGATCAGCATCTTTCATCAGATCTGCCGCCTCGCTAAGATCTGCGAGCGCCAATGTCACTACCTCCGACGTAACAGAAGGTATTTTTGCGTATTGGTCAACGGTGGTTTTATAGGGGATAGCCTTCATCGCTGCGCCTGTGGTATACTCAGGACCAAACATTCGCAATACTTCAAAGTGAAGGAATGCCCTGAGCGCAAGCGCCTCTCCCCGTATAAGCGCATAGCTGGTGGCAGAGAGAACATCTTTTCTTTTTTCAGTGCTGGCAATGATCTTGTTTACACCGGCGATGGCAGCATATGCCGTATCCCAGATATTATTGGTATATCCAATTACTTCTGCAGATGCAAAGTTCAATGCCCGTGTTTGAACAAATGGCGCGCCGGCTCCGGACACTGCGTAGTTTTGCGCCAGTGCTGACACAAATCCCATTGACAGGTTATCGCCATATAATGCCCGGCTGGCCAGCTGGGAATATACACCGGTAAGCGCCTGTTGGAAACCAATTTCAGAAGCGAACAGCTGATCTTCCGAAATAACGGATTTAGGCTTTACATCCAGGAATTTTTTACAGCTGCTGAACACCAAAGATGCGACCAGGCATATTATTATAGTCAAACTCTTTTTCATATTCATAATTTTAAAAGCCGGCTCTGAGTGAAAGGGAATAAGTACGGGCAAATGGATTGCTGGTACCACGTTCTATCTGAATACTGCTTGCACGGAAAAAGTCATTGGTGATGGCTGTTACCTGTAAGCTCCGCATGCCAAGTTTTTTTATAAACGGACTCCTGTAAAAGTTATATCCGAAGGAGGCCGAACTAAGTGTCAGGTTGTTATCGTTTTGAACAAAACGGGAGGTCAGGCGGGTAGGTTGGGTGGAAACACCGATACGTGTATATGGGCTTACATCTCCCGGGCCGGACCAGCCGAGATCATATGCCCTCCGGTCTACGTTAAACGCGGGATTCACTGATTCAACACGGTCTATCAGTGTCTGATTATAGAGCTGGCCACCACATTGGTAATTGAAGATCAGGTTGACCTCAAAGCCCTTCAGCATAAAGTTGGTGCCAAAATTACCATTCCATTTAGGCTGGTTAATGCCCACCGGTACTTTATCTGCTGCGTCCCAGGTGAAAGTTCTTTTTCCGTCTTTTGTAAGATAGACTTCCGAACCGGTTGCCGGGTCTACACCTAGCGAACGAACCGCATAAATGGTGTTAATAGATTCTCCTTCTTCAAACTGTATATTGGGAGTGACCTGATCACTATTAGCCACATTGAGTTTATTATTGGAAGCCTTCAATTTATTGGATAACTCTTTCAGAATATTTTTATTGGTGAATCCATTTACGTTCACTGACCATAAGAGCCCCTTAGCAGGCTTCTCCAGGATTTTATAGCGTACAGAGAATTCGAGTCCTGTATTCTGTATCTGGCCTAAGTTCTCCGCAAAACTGCTGAAGCCTGTGGATGGAGCAAGGGTGATCTGTGTCAGCGAATTTTTGGTATTCTCACGATACAAGTCCAGCCGGAGATCCAGTTTCTCTCTTAATAATACCGCATCCATACCAACATTCGCCTTATACACATTCTGCCAGCTCAGGAACTCGTTGCCCAGCCCGATGAGGACCGCTCCCAGTTCTCCGAAATAGCTGGTATTTACACCAAAGTTATACCGGGATTGGGCGCTGTAAGCCGGAATATTGAGTGAACCCGTAGAACCGTAACTGGCTCTCAGTTTAAGCCTGTTCACCAGGCTGCTTTTATTGAAAAATGCTTCATTATGGATATTCCAGCCAATACCTGCCGACCAGAATGTTCCAAATTTCTTTTCAGTTCCATATTGTGATGATCCGTCCCGGCGGGCGGAAACATCGGCCAGGAAACGGTTGTCATAACTATAACTTCCACTGTATACCACACCCACTCTCCTGATGGTGCTCTCATCTCCTGTTGGTCGTCCGTTTGTCTCGTACTGCGCAGCAAACAACAGGTTATCCAGCTTGTCAAAAGGAAAGCCCTCCGTCACAACGGAGTAATAGTTGCTATTACTGCTGGAAACATTAAACCCAAGCATTGAAAACAACTGGTGAGGTCCCCGTGAGATATTGAGGTTAGCGGTTGTCAGGCTCTCATAGTTAAAACTATTTTCATTTCTTACGGTATAACTTCCCTTTCTGCTGAGGTCCGTTATCTCTGCAAAACGGGAATCCTGGGCGGAATAAAACTGGTCTCCCGAGGCATTCTGTTTATTAATACTCAGGCTTGTTTCCATATACAGGAATGGTACCGGCGTATAACGCATCTGGAAGTTATTGGAAATACCAAAGTACTGGTTGCTGTTCACAGAATGAAGACCCGCATCATACGCGGGATTCGCCTGCCTGTAGTAGGTGTTATTTATCCACAGATTCTCCAGCATTTGCTTTGGTTTTCCTTTCTCATCGTAAGGGGCCCAATACGGATTCATTGTTACATATTCACTGAAGTCGCCGTAAGGAGATTCATTTGACTTATTCTGGAAGATGCGGACAGAGTTTTTAAACTGTAGTTTATTGACTACGTAGTTAAGATCAAACTGCCCGGAATAATTTTTCCGGTCCTGTCCTTTCATTACGCCTGATTGCAAGTCGGCAGAAAACTGTAACCCATACCGGATCGATTGGTCGCCGCCCTGCAGGTATAATGAACTACGGTTACTAATGCCATCCTGAACCGGAATCCTGAGCCAGTCGGTATTCACCCCGCTTTTCATGGCTTTATATCTTTCATTACGCAACACGTTGAGTTTGTGCTGTGCCTGCGAACTTGTAGAAGTATATACCCCCGCCCGTTGTTCGAAATCAAGTTTTTCTTCAGCATCTAAAAGATGATATACAGACAGGTCTGGCGAGGTAAACCTGAAATCATTGTTGAATGTTACCTGGATCCTGCCAGGTTTTGGTGTAACGGTAGTAACCACCATTACCCCGTTTGCTCCGCGGGAACCATAGATGGCAGTGGCAGACGCATCTTTCAGCAAAGTGATACTGTTGATCAGGTTCATGTCCAGGTCCACGATACGCTGGAGCGTTACTTCAAATCCATCAAGGATAAATAACGGTGCATTAGGATTGGCAGACAGCTCACCGGTGAGATTGGGAAATGAATTTTGCCCGCGCATCTGGATTTCAGGAAGCTGGTTAATATTGCCGCCGGCAACATTGTTGGGTACAATCCTGAGAGAAGGATCAAGTGCCGACACCGCTGCAAATACATTATTGGCGCTCACCTTTTTCAATTCAGCACCGGAAATTGTTTTCGATGCCCCGGTAAAATTATTGCCCGAGCGCTGGAAAAGCCCGGTTACCACTACTCCTTCAATGCCTTTGATCAGCCTGGCCAGGCGCACATTTACCATACCGGAAGACAGCATACGGAAATTGCTTTGGGCATTGCCTTCGGTTTGGTCCGGTTGCCCGCTGCCTGTTATAAGGCGTATCGGATCGGTGGCAATAGTGTTATTATCCAGCAGGCGAAGCCCCATTGGCATATAACCGATAGATGAAATAACAATGCTGGCATTATCCGGTAAACCATTCAGCTGGAAACGACCTTGTCCGTCGGTGGAAGTAGCAATCGTTGTTTTCACTACCATCACTGTCGCCCCCGGAAGCGGGTTCCCGTCAAGATCTGTTACCTGTCCGGAAAGTGAAGCTGCGGGGGCGCTCACCTCCTTCTTTTCCGGTAATGGCGCCTGAGCTTTCATCTGTAATGCAATCGTATTATCATCCAGCTCATAGGTGAAAGGAGTTTCTTTAAGCAACTCGTCCAGGAATTGCTTAAGAGGCATATTCTTCGCCGCAATGGTGATACTACGGGATTCCATCAGCCGCTGAATTTCGCGGCTTTTAAAAAAAGTGTAATAGCCCGTCTGTTGTTCCAGTGCATTTAAAGCCTTTATCAACGGTGCTTTTTTTGCGGAAAAAGTAACCGATTGGGCAAGCCCGGATGCAGATACCTGTAGAAGAGCTCCTGTTAAAAGGAGGATGGTTAATTTCATTACCAGCAACGTTTGGTTGATAATCTTTTTTTTCCGGACCGCCGCCATATGGCACGCGCCGGAAATGCTTAGCTGATAAGCAGTTTTTTGCATAATTTGCAGGTGTTTGGTTGATAAATTGAGCCGCACGCTCTTTAATGACTAAACCTTATACCGGAAGTGGCTCCAATCACTTCCGGTTTTTTCTTTTGGTTGGCACTTGTTTTTTCTTACATATACTTCTTCCTGAAGTGTTATTTTCTTTCTGTTATTATTAGTTTACGGCCTTCTGCCAGGCGGAAATCAAGTCCCGTACCATCCATTAGCCTGACCAGTGTTTTCAGGCTGACCTTCCGGCTTATTTTGCCGCCAAATGGGATCTGCGAAATATGCTGATCATAAGTTACCTCTATATCATACCAGCGCTCCAGCTGTGCAGCCAATTCCTCTATGGTAGTATTATTGAAATCAAAGGCGCCGTTTTTCCAGGCAATAGCCTTATTGATATCTGCATTATCAAAAACAGTAATATCGCCGGCTATACTGGCTTCCTGCCCGGGTACCAGGACAGCAGCTGCCTTCCCGCTGCGGATATTTACCTTACCTGTTATAAGCGTGGCTTTCGCCCGTGGCTGACCGGCATATGCGTTTATATTAAAAGAAGTACCCAGCACCAACACTTCGGTTTTATTATTAACCAATACCTTAAAAGGTTGGGATGCATTCTCCGCCACTTCAAAATAAGCCTCTCCTGTTAACTGCACCTGGCGCTCCTTTCCCGAAAATTGAACGGGAAAACGAAGTGAGGACTCCGCGTTAATCCAAACCTTTGAACCATCCGGTAAAACAATGGAGAACTGTCTTCCTCTTGGCGTAAGCACCGTATTCAGCGCTTCTGCACCTGCTTCATCAAGTGCACCATGTTCATAGGCCAGCGCCCCGTTATTCAATACGATGTCAACTCCTGCCTGGGAGGCCACTGTTCCGTTACCCGCAGTATCCAGCACTATTTTACTGCCGTTTGCCAGCATAAGCACCGCACCAGGCCGTCCCGCTGCAACGTCCTGTACAGCTACCTGGTTATCCCGGACCTGCCCCGTTTTCAACCGGTTAACGGTATACCAGCCAATAGTCAGTATAACAAGTACGGCGGCGGCAGCAGCCAGCCATCTCCGCTTTTCAGGCATGATTCTTCTTACAGGCGCTTCTGCTTCAATTTGCCGGAGTATTTCCCCGAACACAACCTGTTGCCGGGTTTTATCCCACTGCTGCTCCCCTGATTCAAGCGAAGCCTGCACAGAGGCTTTCACGGTTTCATCGTAAACACCCGTATTTACAGCTGCTGTAAGTTCAGACAACTCGCCGGCGGAAATTTCATTCTTCCGGTATTTATCCAGTAAGGATTGGAAATAAATCTCATCCATAAACAGCTTTTAAAGCGGTACAATATAAAGACGACAGCCACACAAAAAGTGGGTAGTTGAATTTGAAAAAATTTTGGGTTGACGATTATTGCATCAGCAACACCAACAAAATCATTATTATTTCGGGGTCTTCTATATGGGCCATTACATAGTGACGAACCGCACGGGTGGCCAGTTTCAGGTGGGTGCGAACGGTCTGGATACTAATCCCCATTTGTTCTGCGATATCGGCATGGGGCATGCCCGATTCTTTTGCCAGTTGGAATATAATACGTTGCTGCGGGGTAAGGGTTTCAACCGCTTGCTTCAAAATCCCCGAATATTCTTTGGCTGCTAAAATCTTAATAGGCGAATCAGGGCCGTCGTGAAGCAATTCGCCCAACTGCAGCTGGTGATGCAGCTGACGCGCACGCGCTTTAAAGGTGTCAAAAATAATATTCCGCGCAAGTATATACAGATAATGTTCCGGTTTTTCAAGTGTTCCCGGTTTGGTACGGTTCTCCCACATACGCATAAAAACAAGCTGCACAATATCTTCACATAACGACTGATCCCCTTTGGTAAACACCATAGCGGTATTATATACTGCAGCGCTATATTTATCATAGAAAATGGAGAATTGCCTTACATCTTCTTCCGGGATTTTCCTATCACTGGCTATATTGATATGATCATGCTGATTGCCCAACCTTTCGCGTTTGGCCAAATTTAGAAAAAAACCATGAATAGTGCTAATGATGAACAACCTGGCACTATTCATATTCCCTATAAGCGCCGAATCTTGCCAGTTGGTCCTCTCCCAGCTGCGCTGGTACCGGAAATGCAGGAATCCCCTGCTGTTCACATATCTGCATCCATAAACCGGTGCGGGTATAGGTTTGATGTACTTTCTGAAAATGTGTGGAGAGCAGTAAGTTTTTCGCCTGCTGCACCTGTTTTTTGTCGATCAGCAGTTGCACCCTTCTTTCAATAACCCATTCATCGGCCAATGCATCAACTGCCGATAACCAGTGCTCCCGCTCAGCTATCGTTTGTGGTCCCATAGCGCGCAGCAGCTTATCTCTTTCCACCACTACCTGCGGATGCAACTGTACCCATTTTTCACTGATCGCTTCCATTGCTTTCCAGGCGCCTATAAGATTCCCATCTAATTTCAATAGCCTCGCCAGCAGCACTTTTGCAAGCCCCATCCTGTTCGCAGCAAGCATTTGTATCGCCTCTTTGCTTCTTCCCCTGCCCGCCTCCCAGGCAGCATAATAAAATTCCCACATCTCCTTGTTTTCTCCATTTGTTTTACTGATGGCGTATTTAAACGGAGTGTCCATATTTTCCATACCTGAAGGCGCCCATGTATATTGGTCGGCAGGCGGAGGCAAAGGCAATGCTGTTTTAGCAGCACAGGCTTTCGCCAGCTCATTCCAAACCTGCACGTCCGTGTTCCTCGCCCAGTCAAATAAAGGGATGTCTGTTACCGGCCTTAGCTTAATAGCCGGCGTTTGCAGGGAATGGATATCCAGTTCCCGGTCTGCAGGTATCCAGTATTCCACATGCCAGCGCATTTCTTTCGGCTGCAATTCCAGCTTGATGGATTGATCTGCTATGGGGCCACCCTGCAATTCAATATATGGTGCGCGCCGTGCGGTGCTCAACATTGCCCATGTGCTGTCGGCTCCATAACCATAGCTCCACAGCTTAATGCCCGGCGCAACCGCATTATCGGCAATATGATATAACCCGGTGCCAAGTGAAGGAGTATAGGCGCCGAAGGCATTCGCATTTTTTGTTTTCCAGAAATAGCCGGTCATTTCCCGGATATCGGCTTCCACCCGCGGTCCCTGGCTGGCCCAGTCAATGGTATCAATATGCGAAGCATGCAACAATACCCGGCCTTCAGGGAAATTATATTTCGTATCGGCAGCGGAAGGCAGCGCTGCATTGGACCAGCTCATCCAGGGATAGGCGTTGGCGCCGGGGTTATAAAATTTAACCCGCTCGGTTAAAAAATTATCCGCAGGGCCCAGGGAATATTCAACAGACCACTGCATGCCAAAACGCAATTCTCTTTCGCCACAGGTAACATAGGTTCTGCCCGGCGTACTGTCAATCCTGTAAAGCACGGATTCATTCTGTGAAGGCGAATGTGAAATCGGGAAACTCACTTCAATGCCACCGGCCACAAAATAAAACCGGGGCAGGATCCTCGTTTGCCGGATTACGTCCGGCACATACAACACTTCTTTTCCTGATTGCTTATGAACCATAGAAACTACTTTACCTCCCAGATCCGGACATACCGTTACTTTCAGCAGGTCATTTTCCAACGTCACAAAGCGATATTTCTTCAACACCGGTCTGTTGGATGTTTCTGCATAACTGGTGTACGGATATACCCCGTTTGGATCAAACACCGGGGGAACCGGGCCGGCAGGCGTAAGCACATGGGTAAGCAGGTAGTCGCTGTGTTCCGAACAGGCCACTTTACCAGTGGCAGGCTGACCTATACATTTGCCAACAATATTACCTGCAAGCAGCAATAACAATATCCTGATATTCATTATTCCGTTTTTTTCAGATAACATTTTACCTGCCCAGCTTATCGCTTAATGCATCTACCAGGCTTCTTCCTTTATTAATATCTTCGATGATCTTATCTTCATTAAAATCCTTCTCCGCAGCAAAGCGTTGCAGATGTTGCTCAAATGTTTGCCACAGGGCTTTTACCGCTTTATCTTTTGATGCCAGCGCCTGTGTTTTTAAAATGCGGATCTTCTCAAAATCGGCGATGCCTTCCCTTAATTTTTCGAAACGTACAGAGCTGTTACCTCCCGGGTACACGAGGAAACAATCGCCTGCAGGCCAAGAACCGAAACGTGCATCCCTTACCGGATCTTCCGCCCATGCGTCGTATGCCCATCGTAAAAAACCGTCGTATCCAACAGCGGCAGAATACCAGCTGATCCATCGTCCTTCTGAAGGAGGCGAGAAAACAAAATTATTTGGCTTGGCAGGATTGCAGCAAACATAAAAGGTAGAGGAGGCGCCTCTTGCTGCGCGTTGCCTTAATTCAGCAGCAGCAGGTTCATTGCCATACAGGAAAGAATAATCATCCAGCAGCGTATCCAGCTCCTTGTGCCAGTTTCCCGCATAGGTGATACGCCATTTCGCCGGATGTTCTTTAATCACCTTAATGGCGGCCAATGTCTGCTTCATTTCATTCTCGTTGATGCCCAGGTATGTTTTATCAAACCATCCTTTTTGTTGCAGATGCATTTGCAGATCGTTGAGAAAAATATGCCAGTGCGCTTTATATGCTGCCGATTCCGGCGCCCAGTAAGCATACTGGTAATTACCGGTGGCCTCGTCAATATAACGGAACCGGTTGGCCCACGGGATAGCGGTATACAGGGTGATTGCTTTATCAATACCCAACGCCATGCACATCTCTATGTATTCATCAAAAATATGATAATCAAATTTCCAGCTGCCATTCTTTTGTTTTATCCATTCGATCATTCCTCCTTCTATCATGTACGAATTATCGGACCACGGGGAATGTACAGCATAGGTAGTAATATATTTACCGCCTGCATCGGCATATAATTGCAGATGTTTTTTCAACAGTGCTTTATGTTCTGCGGACCACGGCTGCAGTTGATTATGCCAGGCAACAACCCAGGGGTTCTGCCACAAATCAAGCCGGTACGACCATTCACGCGGCGGAGGCAGTAGCTGCGGCTGCACCCGGATGCTGACCTGTAATACCGTGCTGTATTTATCCGTGTTTACCTGTATGGTGCCTGAATAAGTGCCCGGTGGGGTATTGGCCGGGATATTGAGCGACAGCCATACCGGTCTTACCGTTCCGCCGGGAACATCAAAACGCTCAAATGGTTCAAACCGGTCCGGCATCAGGTAACCGCTCTTATACGGCGTTTCACCACACACAGCATCTTTGGCGCCGTATGGATAGTTAGAAAGTACGTAGCGCTCCATGTTCAAACTGGTATGTTCCCGGCTGATTACATTGCCGCCGGCGCCGGTAAGATCGCTTAATGTAAAGCGAACCTGGTTCAGCGTGTCCGGCGACCATACCAGCAATTGTGCATTCAGTCTTTCTCCCTTCCAGCCGGTGGCATCCCAGGTGGTGACCGCCTTTTGCACCGGCACTTCTGCTCTGAAATACAGTTTATCGGTAGTGCTGAAAGATACATGCAGGCCGTGGCCCTGCGCAGCCCATGCCCGCTCATCGGTTGTTTTATCGAAGGTGTATTCCGGTTGATAGTGACTGCTTAATGCCGGTAAATGGTTGCGGTCAACTTCTCCTTTGTACTGTGAAAAAGCTGAAAATGAAAAACAACCGGCCAGACCAAAGATTAACGAAATTCTTTTCATGTGTTCATTTGTTCATTGAATACTGTTCTTTCTCTTGTGCTATCAGCTCCACGCTGTTTCTCCATTGTAATCTATACATCCCTGGTAGCCCCCGGGCAAAGGCAGGTAGCGTAATACTTCCGTAGCACCGGGTTTTGATGTAAAGAATCCCAGTAAAGTCAACTGCTTTATCAGGGTAAAGTAATGTGGAGATGTGGTGTTGTTCCTGCTGTGATCTTTCGCCTCTTTATCCACGTTGGTAAGGAGAACATTTTTTTGTTCAGCAGAAAGCTTTACAAAAGTTGCCTTAAACTCTTTAAGTGAGGCATCATTTAATTGGGTAATTCCCCGCCTCAATGTTTGTTGTTGCATCTTATTATAACAATCCGATGCATACAATGCAATAAATTTTCCTACTTCTGCATCCTTTGCACCCGGCGTATTTGTGCGGGGAAGAATAGTTTCTGCTACTTCATCAAAGAATGCAATGTCATGCTCACCAAAAATCGGTTCATTACGTTCCCTGCATCCCGCAAGAAACAGCTCTCCCCCTACCAATGCTGCGCCTGTAAGCACAGAGATCGTTTTTATTAATTCCCGGCGATTCATTTACAACGCTCCTTTTTTTAGTTGCTCCACCGCATAGTTAGCAGCTCTTGCAGTTAGTGACATATAAAGAATAGAAGGACTTTGATTGCCGGTACTTGTCATACAGGCGCCGTCCGTAACAAATACATTTTTACAATGATGCAGCTGATTCCATTCATTCAGCAATGAATTGGCAGGGTCCTTTCCCATACGTACGCCGCCCATTTCATGTATATCCAGTCCCGGCGGCTGGCGGTTTTCATTTACCACAATATTCTTAGCGCCTGCTGCCTCCAGCATCGCCCTGCCCTGTTCGATAAAATCTTTGACCATTTTATCATCATTATCATCATAGTCTACAGATGTTATTAACAAAGGAATTCCCCATTCATCCTTTTTATCTTTGCTTAATCTTACATGATTGCTTTCTTTGGGAATTGTTTCTCCCTGCATATACATATACGCCCCCCATTTACCCGGCTTACTAATAGCGTCTTTAAATGCAGCGCCCAGTGCCTTCGGGATATTTTTATCATTTAACTTCTCCCGGTAACCAGCGCTAAAGATGACATAACCGCCAACAAAATCTGTGTCTTTCTGATACACATTCCTGAAGTTGGGAATAATACATTCCGAAGGCTTCGATACTTTGTAATACTTATCTTCAAAACCATCAAACTCCCCGCTCATTCCTGCCCTGTAATTGTGAAAGCCAATGTATTTCCCAAGCAACCCGTTATCGTTCCCGAGTCCGTTTGGAAACCGCCTGGAGGTGGAATTTAACAACACCAGGTTCGTGTTTAAAGCAGAGGCATTAAGGAAAATAATCTTTGCATGAAAGATGATTTCCTTCTTTGTGTTGGCATCAATCACTTTCACGCCCGTTGCTTTACCGGATTGTTCATCATAGATAACGGAATGCACAACAGAAAAAGGCCGGATCGTTAAATTGCCTGTTTTTTCCGCTGCCGGCAGCGTAGAGGCATTTGAGCTAAAATACCCGCCCAGCGGACAACCGCGCATGCAAAGATTCCTGCTTAAACACTGGCGGTGTTGCTCTTTGTGGATAGCCTGCGGCTGTGTTACCTGCGCCCATCTGCCGGATACATAATGACGGTTGAACTTACTGGCCACCGTTTCTTTTAAATGCTGTTCTACACAGTTCAATTCAAAAGCAGGCAAAAACTCTCCATCCGGCATGGTATCAATACCTTCCTTATTGCCACAAACGCCAATAAACTTTTCCACGTGACTGTACCACGGAGCCACATCGTTATAACCAATGGGCCATTCAATTCCATATCCGTACCGGTGTGGCGCCGTAAAATCCATCTCACTCCAACGTGCGCAGGCACGGCCCCAAATCAGGGATTTTCCGCCAACCTGGTAGCCCCGTATCCATTCAAAAGGTTTTTCCTGGATATAGGGATGGTCTGCATCTTTTATAAAAAAATGCGCGGTACTGGCATCATATCCTGCGGCTTTGCTGATATAGGGATTGGCGTCTAACACTTTTTCCGGAAGCGCTCCGCGATACTTAAAATCCCAGACAGGCGTATTAGCAGTTGGATAATCCTTTATATGCTCCACATTTCTTCCACGCTCCAATACCAGTGTTTTTAATCCCTTCTCGCACAATTCCTTTGCTGCCCAACCACCGCTGATACCACTGCCTACAACAATTGCATCAAAAGAAGTTATTTCCTCCTGTTTAACAGAAGTACCTGAACTACCGGCCATATATGAATATTTATCTTGTTATTATTTAAGTTGTTCTACGTTGTATGCTATTGGTGCAAATGCAAAGCTGCCGCACCTAAAATATTACCATTCACCAGGGAAGACGCTTCAATTTTCAAAGTAGAAATTGCGCGTTTATATGCAAAAGTGTTCACTGTTTTCCACATACTTTCTGAATAAAAAGGGAAGGCTGCTTTTACTGCGCCACCAATAATAAAACACTCCGTGTCCAGTGCATACAGGATCAATTTGATGGCTTCACCTAAATGCCTGCCAAAGTCGTTGTATATTTCAATAGCCGCTGCATCATTCGCCAGTGCGTTGTTATAGAGAATGTCTCCTTTTACATGATGCACCTGTTCAAAGAAACGGCCACTTACATAATACTCGATGTTTTTATCCAGGTATTTTATCATTCCAAATTCCCCGGCGCCGCCATATTTCCCGGTAACTAACTGGCTGTTCAGGATGATCCCTGTTCCCAGCCCCGTTCCTATTGTCAATCCTACCACGGATTCATGCGCACGCCCGCTTCCAAAATAAAATTCCCCCAATGCAAAACAGTTCGCATCATTCTCCATTTTCACCGGTAACTGATAACGCTGCGCTAAAACCTCCCGGAGATTTATTTCGTTCAATGAAGGAATATTAACAACATCATATAAAACTTTAGTGGATGGGTCTACCAAACCTGGAACGCCTATCCCGATTGCTGTTACATCGTCGTTGATTATTTTATCAATTACGCCATAAATCTGTTCGGGTACATTTTCCTGTGCATAAAGGGGCTGGGAAATAACGGATGAAAGCACGCCGTCGCTCACTATACCAGCTCTCAGATTTGTTCCTCCCAGATCAATACCTATAACCATGTTAGTGTATATTTGATAAGAGAGCAGCAGCATCTGCATCTAAAAAGATAGTTACAGAAGAATGGTTGAGCAGCAAACTTCCCGGCAATTCATTGGTAGGCGGCTCTTCCAGCATCTTCTTCACAATTCCTGCCTTGTGTTTTCCGCTTACCATTAAAATAATATGCCTGCTTTCCAGTAACGTACCGAGTCCCAGTGTAATCCCTTCTTTCAATACCTGCGGCTGGTTAAAATATTTCTGACCTACCTGCATGGTTACCGGATGTAGTGTAACAATCTGCGCCCTGCCATCCGCGGCACAACCCGGCTCATTCATGGCAATATGCCCGTTCATTCCCAAACCAAGTATGGCTACATCAATCCCGTTATACTGCGCAATAAACCGCTCGGCAGCTTCACACTCCTGCTGAAGAGCTGTAGCACGGCCATCAAAGAAGCAGATTTTATCTCCGGAAATATTCAGTGGCAGCAACAACTCTTTGTCGATGGAGTAACGGCAGCTTCCTTCATCGCTGCCGTTTAATCCTACCCACTCATCCAACCCTACAAAGCCCCACTGGGATACATCACTTTTTCTGTCTTTATATTTTTCCACCAGCACCTTATATAAACCAGCCGGCGTATCGCCGGAAGCAGGGCATAGTAAAGGATTTTCACGCCCGGACATTAGTTCAGTTACCTGTTCTGCAACTGCTGCTGAAAGTTCCTGGTACGTATTAAGTATGGTTAATTTCACAATTCCTGTATTAACGGTTAACTATGGCTTCAGCCAAAGGTCAATAGGTTTTTCTACTTGCTGATTAAACGGAAGATTGATTTTCTTTCCCTGCCCGGCAGATGCGTAAGCGGCATAAATGATTTCCAGAACAACCCTTCCGTCCTTTCCGGTAACCAATGGTTCCCGGTTATGCTGTACGCAGTCTATAAAGTGCTTTAACTCCTGGGGATACCCCTGGTTAAATGCTTCTTCAAACATGCAAAAACTCCAGCCTACAGTAGTATCCGTTTTTTCCATTGCATAGCCATATCCATTTTTGCTATAGGCCAGTACGGAATTGCCCGTAAACAGGTCGGCATACACTACTCCGTCCGTACCGTGAATTTCACTGCGGTCATCCATGCCTCCCTGCTTTGCCCAGGAGTTTTCCACAACGCCTGTTACGCCATTTTCAAATTCTATAATTACAATGGAGTTGTCTTCTCCCTTAGTTCTTTCTTTATGTAAAACGGTTTTCATGGATGCCGTAACACTGAGTGCTTTGTTGTTTTTCAGCATCCACCTGAACCACGCAATGCCGTGGCACCCCATATCCATTAAAACGCCGCCGCCGGATTGATCGATATTATAGAACCAATCGGAATGCGGACCAGAATGCTTTTCCGATTGCTTTAACATATACACATCTCCAACGGCTCCCTCTTCCACCAGCTTCCGGGCACGCTCATATTTAGGCGCAAAGCAAAGTTCCTCCGCATACATTAATTTCACATTTGCTTTTTCACAGGCCGCAATCATTTCATCGGCTTCTTCCAGGGTAACAGCCAGCGGCTTTTCAATAATAATATGCTTCCCGGCCGCTGCGGCTTTCAGGGTGGCTTCTTTGTGCAGAAAATTTGGCAGACAAATATCAACTACGTCGAAGTCAACATTACTGATCAAATCATCTATGGAAGAGAAGTGCTGCGCAATATGATGCTTAGCTGCAAAGGCTTTTGCCTTCTCTGCACTTCTTGTATAAACAGCTACCACCTCTGCTTCCGGAACAAACCGTTCATAACTTTCCAGGTGGATATCGGCAATAAATCCGGCTCCTAATATGGCTACTTTTACCCGTTTCATATTTTATATTCAAGAGGTTTACAAACTGTTACTCTATCCATTTATACATCCGCACATAGTCCACCTGCATGGCAGCAGGGAAAACGGTATCATCCACACCTTCCTTTCCACCCCAGTTACCGCCAACAGCAACATTTAACAACAAATAGAATCTTTTATCAAAAGGCCATTCTGCGGCCGTTTTGTGTTCATTAGCCACCTGGTAATATACTTTCCCGTCTAACAGGAAAGTGATATTTTCCGGAGTCCACTCTACTGCATAAACATGAAACTTGTCGTAGGGCCGCTTAATATAGATACCTTTTGTTTTTTGTGTTCCAATAACATGGTTATAGGATTTGCTATGCAAACTTCCGAAGATGCTGTCTTTCATGTAGCCAACATGTTCCATCACATCGATTTCCCCGCTTGCCGGCCAGCCTCCGTATTCATCATCGGTCGACAGCATCCATATTGCGGGCCAGAGTCCCCTGCCTCCGGGAAGCTTTGCTTTAACTTCCAGCTTTCCATATTTCCAATCACCTTTTTCTTTGGTAATCATCCTTGCCGAAGTATATTTATTATCTCCGCTGCCGGTATTTCTTGCTGTGATATACAAAGATCCGTTTTCCACTTTGGCATTGCTGGTGTCTGCAGCGGTGTATAGCTGCAGTTCATTATTTCCCCAGCCCGATCTGCCGGTTTGATATCCCCATTTTGTACTATCAGGCAACCCCTGGTAGTTAAATTCATCACTCCAGGCAAGCTGCCACTTTTTGTGGCGCTTTAAGGATTGAGAATGAGCTATACCCGAGCAACCAATTGTAATAAGCAACACTATTATATATTTCATCAGATTCAGATTCAACAGATATTCCGGTTAATAAAATTATTTAAGTCTTGGATTCACATCTTCCTGCGCCTGCGGAATGGGAATGTAGTCGCTTTGTCCCTTTACAAAGCCAGGGAGTACGGTTGCGGCCTGGTCTGTTCTTAACAGGTCATTGAATCTTTCTCCCCACCACTCGCATATCAGTTCTGCATGGCGTTCATCGAGTAATTGTTGTAAGGTGACGTTGGAGATGGAAGCCAGTTTTACCCGGTTCCTGACCAGGTTCACCTGCGCATCGCCGCTTTGTCCCTTACGGATCTTCGCTTCCGCATTCATCAATAACACCTCTGCATAGCGCATGATCCGGACGTTGTTATTGGCTCCATAATAATCTACCCGGCTATCGGTCATTTGTGAACGGGGGTAATAAGCCTTTCCATTGAAGTATTTCTTCCGGGATGCGTTACCGGAGATCTTGTCGCCGTCCGGTGTAAAGGAAAACGTATCAGGATTACCATCAATTCCGCAATACTGAATCGCTGTTTTTAAACGGATACTATCATTACGTGATTTCAAAAAATCGACGGCTTTTTGTGTAGGCACCATCCAACCGGGGCCTGTAATCACCGTGCTAAATGTATTTTCAGGGCCCTGGAAGAAAAAGAAATTACCCCATTCTTCGCCGGGGCCGCCGGATATAACGATATCGCCGGTCGATTTTCCGAAATCGGAATACTGCAATTCCAGGATAGCTTCATCGCACAGTTTACCTGGCTTCTTAAACAACTGGTAATAATCGCTGAATAAAGAGAACTGGCCGCTGTTGATAATCTGGTTGGTACAATCCAATACAACATCCCAATAAGTACTACCACTGTTGTTACCAGCCAGGTCCATTGCTGCTTTGGCTTTTAACATCAACGCGGTGTATTTGGTAACGGCTCCTATGTGTGTGGCAGCATTGGGTCTTGCATCTTCCAGGTTTGCAATGCAGAAATCCATTTCGGAAATAACATGCTTTTTCACATCTTCAACACTGCTTTTTGAAGCGGCGCCAAGATTGGTAGGATCATTACTTTCTATGCCAAGAATGGGTACTGCTCCAAAGGTCCTGGAAATCCAGAAATGCGCAAGCGCCCTGTAGAAACGAACTTCCGCCTGGTATTGTGCCAACTGCTTTGTTTTTGCCGCATCATTGGCGGGAATATTTTTTCCAAACTTTTCCAATTCGGCCAATGCGCTGTTCGCCCCAAGTACCACTGCATACATGCTGATCCACATGTCGTTAATACCCCAGTAACTTTTAACCGTTACATCACTCTGGAAATTATGAATGGCTACCTGCCCTGCATCATCATTTCCCGGCGCTATATCATCACTGCGCTCAGAGCGGATCGCCACGCTTATCCATTTTGCAAAAGTGCCGCTGGCAGCAGTTCTGTAAACACCCGACACCGGCTGGTACATTAAAGACAAATCGGTGTAATTGATGGTGGTTGCCTGCGCCTGATTTTCTAATGGCCGGTCTAAAAACTTAGAGCAACCAGAAGATAACAAAAATATTACGAGCAGAATTGATATATAGTTTTTCATGATTCTTTTTTTTGTTTTCCTATAACTGTTATTATAGCCTGAAGAGTTTGTTCATCCTAGAAAGTAGCCCTTACACCTAAGCTGTAAGTGGAGGAAACCGGGTAAACATTTGCATCATAACCAGAAACCGAATAACCAAAGGAAGTATTGGTGCCTACTTCAGGAGTAAAACCATTGTACTTGGTAAAAATAAACGGCCTGTCGGCAGTACCAAATACCCTCAGGGCAATGGGCGACTGCTTGCCTACATTAAAGTTATACCCAAGTTGAATATTCTGTACACGTAAATAAGCGCCGCTTTCTACAAAAAAGGAATTGCTCACTTTAAACCATCCCTGACCTAAAGCATACGCGGAAGGATATGCATTCGTTGAACCAGGACCGGTCCAGAGATTGCTGGCAAATTTTTCATCCAGGTTCAGCGACGTGGAAGCTTTGTAAAGCCGTCCCCGGTTGAGGTTCATAATTTTATTTCCCGATACACCCTGGAATGCCACGCTAAAATCAAAGCCCTTATAAGTAAGTCCAAAATTGAAACCATAAGTAACTTTTGGCAAATAGCTTCCCATATTGATGCGATCTTTATCGTCCAGGATGCCATCTCCATTCTGGTCCTTATACTTAGGGAAACCGGGAACAATCTGAGAGGTAGCCGATTGGTTATAATGGGCAGCAACCGGATCACCATCAACCTCCGCCTTCGTTTGGTAAACACCGATAAATTCGTAACCATAAAAATAATTGATGGGTTGCCCAACAACTATGCGGTTAGGAAACTCAGCTGTCCACTCCGGAAATCCACTTGTGGAGCTTGGAAGCGTTCCTAAGTTTGTAACTTTATTTTTTAAAGTCGACATATTGGCGCCTATCTGGTATCCCACGTTACCAATTTTATCATGCCAGTTTAACGCAATATCCCAACCACTGTTCACCATATCAGCCCAGTTGCCATAAATAGTAGTATAAGTAAAAGGGAATGGGCGATAGAGCGCTGCTTTAGTTGTTTTTCTGTTGTAATAATCAACAGATCCGTTTAATTTTCCTTTCAGCATTTCAAAATCAACACCGCCATCCCATTCTGTTACAACTTCCCAGGTGATATCTGTATAAAATCTGTTTACTGTATAGCCGGGCAGATATTGGCCATTGGCTGCTGCAGTACTACCAAAAACGGCGGAAGTGCTGTTGCCGGTTTTCACGATGGCATATCCCGCATTGGCATTTACACCGTCGTTACCAAGTTGTCCCCAGCTACCCCTGAGTTTTAAAAAGTCAAATACTTTCTGATTCCGCATAAATGCTTCTTTGCTGATTACCCATCCAAGACCTACGGAAGGGAAATAGCCCCATTTGGTCTGGTATTTTGAACTTCCGTCGGCACGAAAAGTTGCTGTCAGTAAGTACTTATTATCAAAATCATAGGTGCCGCGTGTAAAGAATGAGATACCGGCGTTGCGGGTACCATCCTCTTTATAATAAGCCGCATTCGGCGTTCCCTGGCTGGTATACCATGATTCCTCTACATCGGGTACATTATCTGCTTCAGTCCGGGTTTGACGCCATCTCTCTTCCCTGGTAGACTGTCCCAGCAACAGGCTCCAATGATGGCGGCCTTTACCATCCTTATAGGTAAGCAGGTTGTCCAGGATATAATTGGTAGTCCGTTCCTGGATAGAAGTCAGGTGAGATACGGTGGCATCGGCGCCAGGGCCCAGGTTCCTTAAAGGGCTGTACTGGGTGCCAAGTAACGATCCATATATCTGGCTCAACTGGGACCGGAAAGTGAGTTTATTATCCCAAAAGCCTGCTTCTGCATACAGGGTTGGTAATATCTGAAATGCTTTTGACCGGTTATAATTATAATAGGCAGATGCCATTGGATTTTTATCATCCGATCTTCCAATAACGGAAGCCGCTGTGAACTTTACCGGGAAAGCATTCACATTGGTGCTGTCGTATACCGGGAATAAAGGGGAAGCTGTATAGGCATCCAGGAAAGCACCGCTGTTAGGCGTAAAAGTGATAGAATTATTAAAAATGGCCGAAAATCCTACTTTAAGCCAGGGAAAGGCTCTGGCTTCCAATTGAAGCCGTCCGTTATATCTCTTAAAGTTATTCAGCGCATTCAAAATACCGTTTTGATAAGTATAGTTTAAACCTACTGAATAGGTTATTTTGTCACTGCCTCCCTGGATATCAATGCCATGATTCGTTATCAGGGCGCTTTTTCTTAAAATAACATCGTACCAATCCGTGCTGGTGGTTGGATTAAGCCCGCTGCCTCCAAATTTTTGAGAAGATAATAACACGGTGCCACTGTCGGCAGTGGAACCTCTTTTCAGGGAAAAGTCGGTATATTGTTGTCCATTGGCCATTTTGAGAACGTTTGTTGGCTTCTGAACCCCTACATATGCATTATAAGTTACGCGGGTCTTCATGTTTAATTTCCCTTTCTTAGTGGTTATTAACACTACTCCGTTGGCCGCACGCACCCCATAAATCGCTGCAGCAGACGCGTCCTTAAGAACAGACATGTCGGCAATGTCATTGGGATTAAGGAAACTGATATCACTTACAAACATCCCGTCTACTACATAAAGTGGATTTTCATTATTAAACGATCCAACTCCTCTTATCCGGACATTGGGAGAACTACCCGGAACCCCGCTGGTTACTACCTGTACACCAGGAACGCTTCCCTGTAAGGCCTCCATTGGCGTAGCCGTAGTCCGCTTAAGCATATCGTCTGTATTTACAATCGATATCGGCGCCGTAAGGTCGCCTTTCTTCTGCGTGCCGTAGCCTACCACTACTACCTCATCCAACCCGGTCAGGGACTCCCGCAGTTGAATATTTAAGACATTACCGGTAATAGCCACTACTTTACTGGCGTACCCTATTGCCGACACCATAATAGAATCCGAGCCGGGAGGTACCGAGAGCGTAAAGGCGCCGGTTTCGTTTGTTGTAGTACCTGTAGCGGTGCCTTTCACTCCTACCGAAGCCATGATGACAGGCGCATTTTTGTCATCAGTGACGGTACCCTTTATGATTTTGTTCTGGGCTTTGGTGGTTAAGTGGAAAATAGTGGAAAGCACAAGGAGGATAAAAATTCCTAAGAACCTTTTTTTCATACGTAAAATTTAATTTTTAACTCGTTCTCGAATGTGAATCGTGGAAAATCAAATGTAGGTTAGCCCGGTAGAAAATGTTAAGAAAACCCTACTACACTACTACATCTTATCGCGTAATTCCCTATTTTTAGGGCAAAACCAACTACTACAATACTACTACATCTGTTATGCGGGGGCTTGAAATATGAATAAGATGCTGCTTAATATCCTGTTTTCCTTTGGGCTGTTTTTGGTGAGCGGCACCGCTGCATATGCCCAAAATGGCATCGGCATTCCTGCTGTTATCAACTACACCAAGTTTAATTACAACGGAGGTAGCCAGAACTGGGGCATAGGACAAGATAAACAGGGAGTAATGTATTTTGCCAATAATGAAGGCTTACTGAGGTTTGATGGCAGCCATTGGAAACTTTATCCGCTGCCTAATAATACGGTGATGTGGTCACTTGCAGTTAGTGATAACGGGAAAATTTACGTTGGCGGCCAGGATGAAATAGGGTATTTTTCTCCCGGGCCCAATGGTATGCTCACATATACCTCCTTAAATAATAAAATCCCGGAACAATATAAAAAATTTGCAGATATATGGCATATTGCCATCCTGGGCAACCGGATTTTCTTCCAGGCCGACGACCGCATCTTCGAGTATGACGAAAAGAACGTTCATACTTATATGGCCAATTCACAATGGCTTTTCATAGAACGTGCCGGTGAAAGCATCTATGCTTCAGATCGTGTTACAGGGTTACTACAACTAAACGACAATCAATGGACCCCGGTAACGGATGGTAAAAAACTGGCCGGAGTGCTTATTGCCGGTATGTTCCAGATGGGCAAAGACAGTATCTTCATTGTTACCCGGACAAATGGCATCTTCCTGTTACATAACAACCTGATAACTTTACAAAGCAATAACAGGCAAAATAATCTCTACATCAATTCTGCCGCTAAAATAAGTGAGGATGAATTTATTATAGCTACCTCCTCTGCCGGCTGCCTGGTGGTAAATATAAAAAAGGATACGTGGGAAAGCTTCTCCGACGAACAAGGACTCCAGAATAACAATGCGTTGAGCGTTTTTATGGACGCCGGTAAAAACTTATGGACCGGGTTGAACAGCGGGATTAGTTATATTAATTACAATTCCGCCATCAGGTACCTCCAGATCGGTAAAACAAACAACCTGCCCGGCTATTCAACCCGGATACTAAATGACAAGCTGTTTGTTGCTACCTCCAACGGACTGTATAGCGCCCCTTTGGCAAATAATGGGAACCATGTTACAAAAAATGATTTCTCCCTGGTAAAAAATACAGAAAACCGGGAGGCATGGAACCTCAACGAAGTGAATGGACATTTGTTGCTTGGCAACGACAATGGAAGCTATGAAATACAGGGAAACGAAGCCCGGCTGCTTTCGGGAGGCGCAGGTAGCTGGTATTTCCTCCCCCTGTCTTCGGTTTATCCGGCACAGGATATCATAGTAGGTACCTATTATGGCCTGAAACGGCTCCGGTACGAAGGCAATGATTTCAGGGACGAAGGAAAGATGGACGGCATGAATGATTCCTATCGTTTTATGGCATTGGACCATAACGGGGATGTGTGGGCCTCCCATCCCTACCGCGGTATCTATCGCTTTAGTCTTTCTCAGGACAAGAAAAAATACACCGCCCGTTTATACACCCTCAATGATGGCTTACCTTCTACCTTAAATAATTTTGTTTTCAAGATAAAAAATCAAATCATCTTTGCTACGGCCCGCGGACTCTACGAGTTTAATCCCCAAACAAATAAATTTTCTCCTTCCCCGTTTCTTTCAGATGTTTTTGGGAGAATGAAAGTACGTTATCTGACAGAAGACAAAGAAGGCAACATCTGGTTCTGCAACGAAAAAGGTACAGGGGTTGCGCATTTTTCTACAGCGGATGCTGTCAGCACCCCTAAGGTCACTTATTTTCCGGAGCTAACCGGGCAGCTCCTGCCAAAATTTGAAAACATCTATCCTTATAATAAGGAAAACGTTTTTATTGGCTCAGAAAGAGGATTAATTCATCTTGATTATCAAAAATATTCTTCCGTAAAGCCCGGGCTGACCGTTTTCTTAGGACTGGTAAAAGCTATTGGTAAAACTGACAGCACCATCTTTGGCGGCTATGGCGGCACAGACAAACAGGTATTGCAATTGCCATCAGCTTACAATGCGTTTCATTTTGAATACAGCTCGCCATCATATGAATTCCAGAAGAATATTGAATATAGCTATCAACTGGAAGGCTACGACAATGACTGGTCGCCCTGGGATGCTAAAACGGAAAAAGACTATACCAACCTGTCAAACGGGGAATATACTTTTAAAATAAAAGCCCGGGACAACCAGAATAACGAATCCCCGGTTGTTTCTTACAGTTTTGTCATCAATGCCCCGTGGTATAAAACTATCTGGGCAATACTCTGCTATATCTCCATTTTCGCTGGTCTGTTATTTATGATGAACAAACATCAAAAGAATAAATTCCTCTCACAACAGAAAAAATTTGAAGAAGAACAAAAAAGACTGAAATACATCCACCACCTGGAATTGGAAAAGAATGAGAAAGAAATAATCAAGCTTCAAAATGAAAAATTAGAACAGGAAGTTTTTATCCAGAAAAAAGAATTGGCGAATGCAAGTATGCACCTGATGGAAAAAGACGATACCTTAACAAAAATAAAAGAAAAAGTTTCGCGTCTTAACAATGATACCACTAATAACAACGATATTAAAAGTATCACTGACCTGATCAAGGACACTGAAAAAAACAATGCCAACTGGGAAGTATTTGCTGCTCACTTTGATGAGTTAAATGATGGCTTTCTGAATAAACTGAAAAAGCAATATCCGCAGCTTACCAATTCCGATTTAAAAGTATGCACTTATATTAAGCTTAACCTCACAACAAAAGAAATGGCGCAATTGCTGAACATCACGGTTCGCGGTGTGGAAGTAAGCCGGTATAGGATAAGAAAAAAGATAGGTCTGCAAACAGAGCAATCGTTAAGTAACTTTTTAAACCAGATTTAAAGACTAACCATCCTTCCATACGCCCGCCCCCTCACTTCTGTTTATTGCCGTAACCGTCAATAATAAAAATTAAAAAAATCTGATTTAATTGCCTATTTTATGTAAGTACTGCACAGGCATTTTGTTTTATGAGAACCCGTGAGAACCCGTAAGCGCTTTAAACCCTTAATAGGCACATTCTTATTCTATGACCCAAATTCTATCCACGATGACCCACAAAATCAAGTCCTCTTTAACCCGGGCTGCAATGCTCATTCCTCTATTACTATTGTTGATGATGCCTTCCACGGCCCAGATAACATGGCCTGCTGGTCAGTTGCTGCCAACGTTTCCGGCAACAGCCAGTAACCTGGATCTGTTTTACAATAACGGAACGTCTCAACGGTCCTGGCGCTGGGAAGGGGAAGGCCCCGCTCTCAGTCATCATACCGGGCGCCTGGAAACCGATGGCTGGCTTTGCCAGGTTGGAATCGATGCGGCGAATGAACATATGATTTACGGACCTTATGATAACAGCGTTACAGCGGGAGCCAATATTGCGGAGTTTAGAATGAAAACAGATAATAATACCGCCAACAATGATTCTATAGTGGATATCGATGTAAGGGATGCCACCACCGGTGCGATCCTTGCGTTTAAGGCAATTACCCGTCAGCAATTCCCCATAGCGTCCGATTACACAAGTTTCAAATTGCCTTTCACGATGCCGGCCGACAGTCACGCTATTGAACTGCGTGTATTCTGGAGAGGAGGGGCATATATAAAAGTCGACTGGGTAGGCGTGCAGCAGGATAATGCCACCGCCGAAACCTATTTATTTGCCTCCCTGAAAGGCATCGTTAACAGCACACAGCCACGTCTCTTTTCCTATGAAGGCGATGCCTTTGCAGAAGGACCGTATACCTGGATGCAGTCTTTAGGTTTAACCTGGACCGAACATACCGACAGGTGGGAGCTTATCACCAAATACCGCAGCGAGGTATCCGGCCTGATCGTTTACGATCCGGCGCAGTCAGCCACAGTAAACCTGGCAACCATGCTTGCAAAAAATAAAAAGGCGCTCATTGCCTCACCATCGTTATTATCACGCTTAACAGGCGCCCCTTATAACCTTCCGGTATTGCTCGATTTGCGTGGCCAGTTCACCAGCAACCTGCAGGTATACCAAACTTTATATAACACCTATTGGCCAACGCTGGATCACCGGGTGTTAATAGGATTAAGTCCGGAAGTGCATCAGGGTTCCCTGCGGGAATACGCCACTGCCCTGGGCGCCGCAGTAATTTGGTTAGATCCGCGGGTAGCGGGTGAAAGTGAACTGCTAAACAGCTTTTTATCCTCCATGCCGGCAGGAGCCTCCTTCATGGGTTGGTGGCCGGAAGAAGGTTCAGGTATAACCAGGGCATCCAGCTATGGTATAGCCACTGTTGCCAGTGATTATGCCACCAATTTAACGGTTCATAGCGGTATGCCCAGAACCGTCAACGTTAAACCGATACCTCCAAAACCAGCACTAAAGAACAAAATTTACGTGGCGTTTATATTAAGCGACGGGGATAACTTACAATATGTGGAGCACCTGATGCGCAAGCTCTGGAACAATCCTGACCGGGGCTCGGTTCCTATTGGATGGACTTTGTCCCCCGCAATGGTGGACGCCATGCCGGGAGCGTTAAACTTCTATCATCAAACTTCCACTAACAACGACAACCTGATTTCAGGCCCCTCGGGATACGGTTACGCCTACCCTAATAATTTCCCCAATCAAAATACACTCAACCAATTTGTTGCTAAAACCGAGGATTACAACAAACGGGCAGGGTTCCGGGTGGTTACCATCTGGAACACGATTACAGGTGGCATCAATCAAAATGTGGGTGAGAGCTTTGCCACCTATGCCCCATCATTACTTGGATTAACCGCACAGAATACGGGCGGCCCCCTTAGCATCTATAACCAAACCTTGCCGGGAATGCCGCTCTCCTGTAACTATTGCACCGGGGAACAAGCCATGAAGGATGCCATTGCCGCTGCTTCCGCAGGATGGGATGGAGCATCGCCGAGGTTCATGATTATACAGGCGCAACCCTGGCAGGATGTGAAGCCTACAAATTTTAAGAACGTCATGAACTCGCTCGATTCAAATCATATCGTGGTGCGGCCGGATCATCTTTTTCAATTGCTGCGTGAAAAAAACGGGCTTCCACCCGTTGATGCCAGTGATAGCCTGGGAACAGATATTACAGATCTGGGCGGGATATTAACCGCTCAATATCAAACGGGTTCTCCGGCAGGAGAAGAATATACAAACCTGACCGATAACAATCGTAACACCAAATACCTGACATTTAACCCTTCCGCCTGGATCCAATACCAGGCGCCATCCGGCTATGTAGTGAAAAGCTATAGGATCACTTCAGCAAATGACGCCCCGGAGCGGGATCCTATGAACTGGACGTTACAGGGGTCGGCAGATGGAAGCAGTTGGACCACTATTGATAGCCGTTCCAATGAAGATTTTCCCTATCGTAACCAAACAAGAATTTTCAACATTAACAATAATACGGGGTATGCTTTTTATAGATTGAATCTGTCAAATAACACCGGAACAATGCTCCAGTTGTCGGAGATCGAATTGTTTGGCGAACCATCACCGGGGCTGAACAATATGCGTATCAATGTCCTGGCAGGGCCGGAAACGCCCAACCAGCTGAAGGGCACAAAACAGGGTATTTCGCTGTATCCGAACCCGGTTGGCGCCAGGCTCTATATCAGGGGACTAAATAACAACGCCCATCTTGAGGTGTATGATAATGATGGTCAGCGTATGAAAACGGCATTGGGTATGTCTATTAGCATTGCTGAACTGATACCGGGCACCTATTACTTAAAAGTCAGATCAGCACAGATAAATCATACTTATAAGTTTGTTAAGCATTAGTTGCAGGCCCTCCTGGTCTGAAAGAAAACCCGCTCCGTGAGTGGGTTTTCTTTTTTAGCCAATGCCTGATATCCATTTCCCATCAGAAGGCTTAAATAAGAGGCCATCATGCTAATCCTGTATCATTACCAGGTACCTGTAATGCTGCGCCGTGAGTAGGCCCATTATAGGATAAGCCGTAGATAAGCCGTATATAACCCGTATATAAGCCATAGATAACCCGTACCTATAGAGATACGGCTTATCTCCGGCTTATCCCTATCTTTTCTATAAATATAGTCCGGGTTATCCTGTAATAGGCCCTAACGCAAATACGCCTGGCGCCACAATTGGGAATACCAAAATGGTTAATTTAGATGCTACTATTGTTGGGAAATATAAAGTCGACGAAAGCAATTTATTATGACAGATGAAAGGCAAACCATATACGACGTAATCATCATTGGCGGCGGACAAAGCGCTTTATCCGTGGCATATTATCTCCGCCGGACCACGCTGAAATATATCATGCTGGATGCGGCGCCCCTTCCGGGCGGCAGCTGGCAGTACACCTGGAAATCTCTTTCCCTGTTCTCCCCCGCGCAATGGAGCTCCCTTCCAGGTGTTTTCATGCCGGGAGGTCAGCATCATTACCCCAGCCGCGCGGAAACCATCACCTATTTACAGGAGTATGAATCGCGGTATAAATTCCCGGTGGCAAGACCCGTAAAGGTTACATCAGTAGTGAAAAAGGAAGATACTTTTGTTTTAACCACCACCGCCGGCTATTATTACGCAAAAGCTATTGTAAGCGCTACCGGCAGCTATGCCAATCCCTTCATTCCGGATATTCCCGGAAGCGCTTTGTTTAAGGGTACTGTACTTCACTCTTCACAGTACCGGGAACCGGAAAATTTTTCAGGGAAACGCGTGGCCATTACAGGAGAAGGCAACTCCGGCGCGCAAATCCTGGCGGAGGTTTCCAAAGTAGCATATACCCTGTGGATCACGCGGCAGCCACCCGAATTTTTACCGGATGATATTGACGGCAAATATCTCTTTGATGCGGCCACTCAGCTATACCAGGCCAAACAACAAGGCAGGGATTACCAGCCTCCTTCGCTGGGGCATATTGTAATGGTGCCTCCTGTAAAAGAAGCCAGGGAAAGAGGCGTATATCAACATTTCCTCCCCGCATTCGATCATTTCTACCCCGATGGAATTGCATGGAATACAGGCCAACAGGAAGCCGTGGATGCCGTTATTTTTTGTACAGGATTCCGGCCAGCATTGGCGCATCTGGCTCCATTGGGAATAATACAAACGGATGGCAGGATTAAAACAAACGGAACAAAAGCAACAGGTATTACCGGCCTCTGGTTAACCGGCTATGGATCATGGACGGGCTTTGCTTCTGCCACACTTATCGGCGTAGGCAGAACAGCTAAGCAAACAGTGGAAGAACTAAGCAGCTTCCTCCAGTCTGCATAAAAAGCGCTTCCTTACTCCGCCTTAAACGACAGCCCCTTTTCTTTCAGCGCATTGCGCAACTTTGGCAATGAGCTTTTTCCCATTCCATGAAGCGCCAGTATAGCCGCTTCGCTGAATTTGGAAAGCCGCTGTATAGTTGTAATGCCTTTACTTTCCAATGCGCGGCGCGCGGGTGCGGAGAGAGAGGCAAAAAGATCTCCCGGTGCAGCAGTATGCCTGGCGGCATTTTTTGCCAGGCTTTCTTTCACCCTGAACTTTACTATTTTATTGATTAAAGAAATAGGGAGAGGATGGTCCAATGGAAACTGAACGGCGCCTTTGGAATTCTTATAAACGGAAAGCTCTTTTTCAAATGCTTTAATGCCGGAGGCGCCAGGGTAAAAGCCGATGTGATGTTTATATCCTGCAAAATGAACGAGGTTGCCGTTCAAAGTAAAAGTTGGAATACCATAACCGATTTTCTCTCCTGCTTCAGGTACAATTTTCCTGATAGCCGCCCTCATTTGCTGCAGCAGCGCCTGGGTTTCCTCCGGAAAACCGGCGATATACTGATCGATGTCGCTTACTGTTTTCATATCGCTGAATTCTTTCTGAAAATTAGCATAATCCTGCCGTTCTCACGAGGTACTAACGCGACATTATACGGGTCATTTGCGACTTAGGTATCGTTTCTTCATATCTGCATTCAAACTCCGGATAAAATAAACATAATCCGGAAGAAACACCGATTTTTGATAAAATCATTCATCATGAAAGCCGTCGTTATTACCAAACCGGGGGGTCCGGAAGTATTGCAGCTACAGGAATATCCGGCGCCGGTACCCGGACAGGAAGAAGTGCTGATTAAAGTACATGCAGCCGGTCTTAACCGGGCGGACTTGTCGCAACGCGAAGGCAGGTACCCGGCGCCTCCGGGCGTGCCGGCAGATATTCCCGGGCTGGAGGTGGCCGGCACCGTGGTGAGTGGTGGCGAAGGCGTTACCATGTGGTCGCCCGGCGACAAAGTATGCGCGTTACTGGCGGGAGGTGGCTATGCGGAATATGTGACCGTAAAAGAAGGGCAATGCCTCCCTGTTCCCGAAGGGCTCAGCTTTGCCGAAGCGGCCAGTTTGCCCGAAACTGTTTTCACCGTATGGAGCAATGTTTTTCAACGCGGAAAACTAACGCCGGGCGAAACCCTGCTGATTCACGGAGGTTCCAGCGGCATTGGCATTACCGCCATACAACTGGCACACGCATTAAACAATAAAGTATGGGTAACAGTGGGTACGGAAGAAAAAGGGGAAGCCTGTATCAGGCTGGGCGCCACACAATATATCAATTACAAAAAACAGGATTTTGAGAAAGCACTCGCCACAACAGGAATAGATGTGATACTGGACATGGTGGGTGGGAAATATCTCGGTAAAAATCTTGCTATCCTTAACCCCGAAGGGCGGCTGGTATATATCAACTCAATGGAAGGCAACCTGGCGGAAGTAAATATTTCCACGGTGATGCAAAAGCGTATAACCATTACCGGTAGTACGCTCCGGAGCAGGGAATACAGTTATAAAAAAGCATTGGCCACCGATATCCTCCAACACGTATGGCCGCTGATAGCAGCGAAAAAATTCCTGCCGGTGGTATACGCCACCTTTCCGTTTAAAGAAGCCGCAGAAGCGCACCGGCTGATGGGCAGCAGTGAACACATAGGTAAAATTGTATTGGTAAATGAATAAAAACAAAAGGTGTACCGTTGATAGTACACCTTTTGTTTTTTTATTTTAGTAAGATATTAAAAGCGGTAACCGATCGTCATCCTGAAATTGCGGCGCGCCTCTACTATATAATTGTAAAACCCGGTGGAAGTAGTAGGAATAGAAGCAGCAGTAAGCAACCGCTGATTATCCAGCAGGTTATTCACCAGTACTGCAACACTATACTTTCCTTTAACGTAATTTAAACCGGCATCTGTACGGAAGTAGTTTGGAATGCTGAACACCTTTGTGGCGCTTCCTACGTAGCGGTCGGCCATCCACTGGATACCGCCCGTTACACCAAATCCGTTCAACACACCTTTACCGATGCGGTAGTTCAGCCAGGCATTGGTAATATGCGTAGCTGTATTAGGCGTTATATTACCTACTGTTTTTGTAGTGGCTGTCGGTGATTCTTTGGAGATCTTTGAATCGGTATAAGCATAGTTCAACGTGGCATTCAAACCCGGTAGTATTTCCCCGGCAATGTCAATTTCCACACCTTTGGTAAGCGTTTCTCCGAGTTGCTCCTGTACATCAGCACCACGACTGTCTTTCATATTCAGGCTTACAAGCGAGTTTTGCCTGGCGATGCGATACACAGTGGCAGATGCCACCCATCTTCCTTCAAACCATTCTTTCTTCACACCAGCTTCTACATCTACTCCTTTAATAGGTTTAAATGCGTTCTGGTTGGAGTCAGCACCTGGCACAGGTACAAACGACTGATCAAACAAACCATAGATCGTAGTAGATTTATCTATAGAGTAACTCAAACCAACACGGGGCGTAAATACATTATCCTTTATGGCCAGTGCTTTGGTTTTGCCAACAGTTTCTGCGTAAGTAAAGCGACCTGCGAGCGACAAACGCAGCTTGTTGTTAAAAAATCCCAGTTCATCCTGTATATAGGCAGAGGTGTAGTTTACGGAGCTTACATAGTTACTGCCGCCCGCTCTTGTTTTTACACTCTGGCTGCGGTCTATCGTGGGCAGGGTACCAATAGGAATACTGTATACAGGGTTATATACATTGAATTTCTTATCGCCTACCATATCAATATTGGCCAATGATCTGAAATCTCCCCAAAACTTTTTATTCCCCATATCCACACCCGCCAGAATCCTGTGACGCACCGTACCGGTATACTCTTCGCCGGAAATGGACGCCTGCGCAAAACGGTTTTCCCCCGCTTCATCCGCCACACTGAAAGTTCTGCCCATATTTCCCGCGCTATCTATATTGGAAGCCCAGATACTGTTTGCCTCCATGCCGAAGTTGAAATAAGCTACCTGCGCATGTGCTTCCCATTTATCATTCATCTTATGATCGAAATACAGGTATACACTATGATCCTTCAATTTGCCCGGCGTGAGGGAGGGATCACCATAAAAGAAATCATTGGAGATACCTTCATCCAGCAATTTAATTTTGGAGAAAACATAGTTCCCATTCGCCAGGTACGTTGATCCCTGGTAAGTATATTCCAGCGTAACAGAAGTACGGTCATCTACCAGGTATTTTAATACCGGCGCAAACAGGTAACGGTTGTTGAAGTTGTATTTGGTATAGTAATCCTTCTGCTGACCGGCCACATTCAAACGGTACAGCAGTTTACCATCTTTACTCAGTTTACCATCAAAGTCGAGGGCCGCGCGGTAAGTGCTGAAACTACCCATGCTGATGCTGGCAGCTCCTTTGGTAACACCCGTAGGCTTTTTGGTAACCACGTTGTAAAAGCCACCGGGCTCGCCACCTGCCAGCATAAAGCCTGCCGGCCCTTTCACAAACTCAACCCGGTCAATCATAGCGGCATCTTCTGCGGTAGGTCCCCAGCTGGCTTCTATGTTCATGCCATTTCGGAAAGCAGGGATCTTGGAACCACGCATCCTGATATTCGCATACTGATTATCCCAATGCCCCACACGTGTGGCCCCGCTTACATTACGGGTAATACCATCCACCAGGTCAAATGCCTGCTGGTCGGCAATTACATTGGCAGATATTACCTGGATATTCTGCGGCACCTCGAGGATGGGCGTTCTCAATCGCAGTGATCCGGAAAGACTGTCGTTCTTATACCGGTTTCTTGCGCCACTCACAATTACTTCCTTCAATTGTTTATCGGAAGCTTCCAATTGCAGTTTTATCTGCACAATCTGATCCTGTTCTACAGTTATTTCCTGCGACATTGTTTTATACCCGATCAGCATTACCTGCAAAGTATATTTTCCTGGCATCAGCTTTTTGAATACAAACTCTCCTTTTTCATTGGTAAGTGTGCCACGGTTTTTTTCTTTGATCTGTACCGCTACATAAGCCGCCGGCGTACCGTCTGACGTGACTACCAAACCCTTAATAGCAGATAAAGGCTCAGTAACAGCGGATACATTTATGGAAAAGCAAACAGCACATAGAAAGCATAAGTACACCGTTATCCGGTTGATAAATGAAAACATATAGGTCGGTTAATTCAGTTTAGAAATTCAGGCGCAAAATTAATTACGATACACCGGGCGAGGTTACGGATTCGGGAAAAAGGTTTACGCGATACGGAAAAAACGTTTTAGCACATGGCGCACCAGGCAGATATAAATACCCGCTATATATCCCTAAACAGGTATTTATACCCGTTTTCAGAAACACTCATTTACACTCTTATCCAGGCCGGCAGATCAATAGACTTTTGTGAAGAAGAATGTGCAGCTGCCAGCACAGAAAAAAACAGGTCGGCCAGGCTTGACAATAAGCAGGGGGTGGAACCGAAAAACCATAACAGAGTAGGACCAAAAAATACACTTATGAATCTCGGATTAACAATGCGCTGGGGATATAGCGCACTTCAATTCAATGGGACTTCGTATGCTCATTTCCCATCCGGCCTCCTTAACAACATGAAGTCGTTTACTTTCGAAGCAACGATCCTTTCAACAACACCAACAGGGACCATTCTTTGCAATGCATCAATGGGTACCGGCGTTTATTTCAACTTCTCCATTTCCGGCGGGTACCTGTATTTCGAGGCGCTGAATAATAACCAGAAGTGGTTCCATGTAACATCTACAACGCTGCTATCACTACAGGAATGGCACCAGGTGGCAGTTACTTTTGATAGTGACAGGCAATTGATCACGCTATACCAGGATGGAGTGGAAGCAGGTAGTACCGCAGTACAGGGAGTTCCTTACCAGGCCATACCGCTTCATACCTATATCGGCGTTGGAAAAACCCAGACCTCAACCGGGTACCAGAAATTCTTCAATGGGCAAATGGCACGTGTAGCCATTTGGAAATCGGCCCGCAGCGTTTTTGAAATCGTGGAAGACGCACTGGCTATTGTTCCCCCTCCGGCAAGAACAACTGATCTCGTTTTATGGACAGACTTCACGGAAATGCCAACTGAAGACCGTTCCGGTAATGCTATTGAGATCTCCTACAGTACGCCTCCACCCAGTTATGTTTACAGTATCCCTTCGGTAGGGGTAACAGAAAATGGCGCTATTGATTGCGGTGTCTATCCGGATTATAATTTCGGTGGCTATCACCCATATACCATTGAGGGCTGGTTCAATCCCTCCTCCACAGCGGATTTGGCGGTACTCGTAGCCTTTGAAAAAGATTTGCATTGGCAATACTATATTCAGTACGATAAACTCAACCAGCGCATCATTGCAAAACGGAATTCAGATGGACAGGCCATCTATTCCAAGGAACAAATCACGGAAGGACGTTTCTATCATTTTGCCGTTTCCTATAACGGCGATACAAAAATGATGAGCCTCTACGTAAACGGGAACCTGCAAACAGCTGAATATTTTCCCGGCGGTGTAGCGAATGTTGCCCAGGGAAGATTGATATTAGGCGGAATTGGCTTCACCGGTTACTTTCAAAACGTTCGTTTATGGAAAGATTGCCTGGATCAGGCAGAACTACGTCAATGGATACTGAATGATGTGATTACCGATCCAAGACTGGTAGCCAACTTCGATTTCACCACTACTCCACCGATGGATTCAATGGGCCATACTGTTCAACTATTGGGCGATGCCGCCAACATGATGGCAACAACTACCCTTGAGCTGGCAGACAGAAAAGCCCAGTTAGGTGTTTCTATGCCTATCAATTCCAGCTACTTTAACAACGTGGAAGAAAAACCCCTTCCTCCTCCAACAGTCATAAAACCTGCTGTTCAGCCTGAACTATCCTCTGCTGTTCATAAGGAAAAAACATTTACAGACCTGGTTAGTTTCTGGAAGCTGGATGAAGAAAAACAAAATGCTTTCCGGGAAGTATTTGAAAAAGCATATGCACAGGCAGAAGGAATGCTCTCAGAGAATGAAAATCTCCGGAAAGTTTATACAAGAACAGACGAAAATGGAAGAACAAAGATCATATACCACGACCTTCGTGGAGACACACTTATTTATGACCGTCCAATAGGAGAAGTAACTGACTGTACTATCTGGTGGATAACTTTTACCTTCGCCATCTCCGTTAAATTTTTGGGCATATTCCTTCCGCTTCCGGTTTTCTCGCCCTACAACCAGATTCCCACTAAAATTTTCAATCTTGTTGTCAGGAATGCAAAGCTGTTGGCAAAAATCACCGCTTTAGTCGGCACTACGATCTCCGTTGCTTCCGGGCTGGGTATTATAACAGAAATGCATCGTGAAAAGGTTCTATGGCCCATTTTAAAATTCCTTATAGTCTCGGCGGGTTGGTTTGGCCTGACTGCTATCCTTACAAGAGCTTTTACGTTGGCAACCGGCATAGTAGCAGCAGAAATACTGGCGAAGTTTATTGTATGGGCCGCACAGTTGACGAAGCTTTCACTGGAATATAACGGCAACTGTGGAAAATTGGCGGAGAAAGCAGTACAGGGTTAAAACAAGAAGAGGCTGTATCAAAAGTAATTTGATACAGCCTCTTTATATAACAACGCAACTTCCTCAATACAACACCCGGAAGCTGATAGTATCTTTAATCTTCTTCAGTTCTTTCAATATCTTTTTATCGTATTCACTGCTGGTATCTGTAATCACATAACCGATAGCGGTGTTCGTCATCAGGAATTGTGAAACAATATTAATACGATGATCCGCCAGCACCTGGTTTACTTTTGCCATCACGCCCGGAACGTTGCGGTGAACGTGGATAAAGCGGTGTGCATTATTTACTTCCGGCAATTGGATGTTGGGGAAGTTGCTGCTTTTAAAGGAGTCGCCATTGTTGATAAACTTAGCAATTCTTTTCGCCACGGATTCCGGCTTGCGGATATTATCGAAAATCACGATCCCCATTTCTGTGCAAAGTTCCTGCGGGATATGTTTTTTACTATTCCCCAGGTAACCGATCACTTTCAGTTTAGTCGCCTTTTTCAGTTGTTCCGCGCTGATCTTTTCTCCTTCTCCCATCAACAGTATTCCGGCAGCCGATAACTGTTTATCGTCTGTTCCGGCGTGCTTAATGGTGAAGCCATCTTTCTTCAGGTATTTTACTGCTGCTTCCGGTACATCGCCCGCTACCTGGCAAAGGATGCGGTTCTTTGGATAGGAGATGGCGGAAGGCAGGTTATTCACATACAGGAACTCATCGAGGCTCGGTGTAATATGATCTGCTTTTTCTGTAACGGATTTACGCTCGATATTTTCTGTAAAGGCGTAAAACTTCTTGATCATCCCGGACTCCTTCAGCTGAAAGTCGGAATAGCCATCGCCAATACCATGAATTTCGCCCTGGAGCTGCAGTTCATGTAGCAATTTCACTTTACCGCCTTCATTGGAAAGAGGATTTGCCGCATCATAGCCCACTATCTTCCCTTCGTCGTTAAACAAAAAGGTGTTGGCATAAATATTTTCTTTTTTGATATGAAACGGCAGCACCACTGGTGTGATAAACTCTTTGAATCCACCGGAAACAATTAATACATCTTCTGCATGATGCTTAAAAAAGTTTTTATTTCTGGAGAAAGAAGTAGACACCAGCTTTTTCAAATGCTTCACCAACAGCTTCAGGTGGTGCTTATTGGCTTCCAGCAACTGCACCCTGGCAGCAAGACTTTCCCTGAAAGAAAGCTTTCCTTCCATAGCGAGGTTGGTCAGATCTTCAATTTTTTTATAGATCTGCTCCCTGTCCGGATGGTCCTGCAGGGATATACGCGCCAGTTCATCCAATGCCTCCACCTGCGTGAAAGTGCTGTCAAAGTCGATTATATAGTATTTTTTGCCCACGGAACGATCAAATTTGGAGCACAAAAATATAAGTTTAAATAGGATTTAACAGACAATCTTGTAATCCGGGGAATTTAAGCCGGCATTATAAAGCGTCCCATTCCGGTTCTTCGTCCTCTTCCGGCGTCTTCTTTTCTACAGATAATTCAGCTGTTCTCCGTTCTCCTATCTGCTGGCGCCACATGGCATAGTACAATCCCTTATGTTCCACCAGCTCCTCATGCGTGCCGGTTTCCGCGATCTTTCCTTTTTCCAGCACAATGATCCGGTCGGCATGCATAATGGTCGATAACCGGTGCGCAATGAGTATGGTGATCTGTTCCCTGCGGGCGGAAATACTTCTTACGGTATCGGTAATGGCTTCTTCTGTAATAGAATCCAGTGCGGAAGTAGCCTCATCAAAGATCAGCAAACGGGGATGACGGATCAAGGCACGGGCAATAGAGATGCGCTGCTTTTCCCCGCCCGATAATTTTACGCCGCCTTCACCCAGCCGGGCATAAATGCCTTTGCCGGAACGTGCCAGCAGGGCGGTACAGGAAGCTTTCTCCAATGCTTCAATCACTTCCTCATCGGTGGCGTCGGATTTTACAAACAACAGGTTTTCCCTGATGGTGCCTGCAAACAGCTGTGTGTCCTGCGTTACAAAGCCAATCTGTCTTCTCAGCGCATTATACCGGATATCGCCGGAAGGCACATCATTGAAGTATATTTCTCCTTCTACCGGTTTATACAATCCCACCAGCAATTTCACCAGGGTAGATTTACCGGAGCCGGATGGACCCACAAACGCAATGGTATCGCCGGTTTCCACGGCAAACGATATGTGGTCGATCGCATTGATGGCAGCGGTTTTATGCCTGAACACCACATCCTCAAAACGCATCTGCTGCAGGTCGCCGATTTCCACCGGTTCTTCCGGACGCTCTTCCACCGGGCGTTGCATGAGTTTATGAAACAATTGCAACGAGGCTTCTGCTTCCCGGTACTGGATAATAATATTCCCCAGATCCTGCAACGGAACAAAAATAGCCGTGGTAATAAACTGCATGGTGATCAGCTCACCGGTGGTGAGTATATTCCGGAAGATCAGCCACAGCAGGATAAACAGGATGCTCTGCTTTAAGATATTAAGTGTAGTACCCTGTAAGAAAGATAAGGTTCTTACCTGCCTGGTCTTTTCCATTTCCAGGTCAAAGATCTCTTTGGTAAAGGTTTTCAGCCGCCTTATTTCCGGGAAGGTTAAGCCCAGGCTTTTTACCAGTTCTATATTCCGCAATGATTCTGTAATGGCGCCGGAGAGCTGCAATGTTTCGCGGTTAATGGCCCGCTGCACGGTTTTCATTTTCTTGCTGAGCAAGCCGGTGAGTCCACCCAGGAAAATAATCCCTACCACAAATACGGGTATCAGCGCCCAGTGTTTGGTAATGGCGTACCAGATCAGGAATCCCATACCCACCAGGGAAGTAAAGAGGATGTTGATAAAAGCCGTAATAAAACGTTCTGTATCTGTTCTTACCTTTTGCAGTACGGCAAGTGTTTCTCCGCTCCGCTGCTCTTCATATTCCTCAAACGACAGCCGGAGTGTTTGTTTGAGCCCATCGTTGAATACCTGCATCCCGAATTTCTGCACTACCAGGCGAAGAAAATATTCCTGGAAAGATTTTGCCAGCCGTGCCAGCAAAGCAATTACCACTGCAACGCCCAGCCAGAACAACACCCCGTTCACCAGTTGCTTTTCGGGCATACTGTTTACCTTACCGGCGTAGTCATCGATGATTTTACCGAAAATCAACGGATCCGTCATCACCAGCACCTGGCTGACGCCGGCCAGTAATAAAGATAAAATGACCAGCCACTTGTGTGGCTTCAAATAGTTCCAGAGAACCTTCATATTTTAAAATTACGACAAACGGGTAACATGTACCAAAATGAAGAGAGGCCGGATCAACGTTTGACCCGGCCTCTCATTTTCCGTTACGGATTAATTTTTTGCCCTGATGGCTTTTACTTCCGCAGCAGTAACCGCACTGGCCTTGTTACCGAAATTATTTCTCACATAAGTCAGTACATCCGCTATTTCCTGGTCTTTCAGAAAATTATGCGGCGGCATATTATTGGAATAATACTCGTCATCTATCGGAACAGACGACTGCATGCCCTTTAATATCACCTGTACCAATGTGGGTTTATCACCCAGCACAAAAGTAGTTTTAATCAGCGGCGGATTTAAATGCGGTACACCACTGCCATCTACCTGGTGGCAGGTAAGACAATATTGCTCATATACCTTTTTGCCGCGGGCCATCGCAGGATTGGCGCCGGGCTTTTTTGTCTGCGCAGATAAAAAAGAAAGCACTGCACAGAATGCAACACCTGTTAAAATGATCCTCTTCATACAATATCATTATTTACCACTGTAGGTAATCTTATAAACCGTTCCTTTTACATCATCTGTTACATACAGGGAACCATCGGGCCCCTGTGCCAATCCGCAGGGGCGGTGCTTTGCCTGGCCTGGCGACTGGATGTCCGGTACACCGGCAAAATCATCTGCAAAAACCTCCCATTTACCGGATGGTTTCCCATCTTTAAACGGTACAAATGCTACGAAATAACCCTTCTGTCCTTTCTGACGGTTCCAGGAACCATGAAAAGCCACAAAAGCGCCATTCTTATATTTCGCCGGAAACTGGCTGCCGGTATAGAACAACAAACCGTTGGGGGCCATGTGCGCAGGAAATGCCACTACCGGATCAATGGCGTTTTCACCACCGGTTTTCTTTCCGTCGCCACCATATTCGGGCGACAGTATTTTCTTTTGCTGTTGGCCGTCGTAATAAATATAGGGCCAGCCGGCATCATCTCCTTTCTTCAAAGCATACATACACTCAGCGGGTAGTTCGTTGCCCTGCTGCAGGTTGTAATATTCCGGGAACATGTCAAACAGTCCGTCTCTTCCGTGTTGCATTACAAATAACTGGTTATCTGTTGTATTCCAGTCGAGCCCCACCACGTTACGCAGGCCGGTAGCGTAGCGGCTGCCATCGCCATAGGTCTGGTTTTGCTTATCTGCGCGGAATTGCCAGATACCTGCCGCCGAATCGCGGATAGGACAGCCTTCCATGCCTTTGGAACCTTTTGCGCGGTCCTGTACCTGGCAGGAATTGGAGTAGGCGCCGATGTTCACGTAAATATTCCCGTCGTTGTCCAGCGTTAAGGCTTTGGCTTCGTGCTGGTGGCGGTTAATCAATCCCGTTACAATTTTTTCCGGTTGTTCGGGGTTGATCACTTCAAATTTATCGTTCAGGGCATAACGGTATACGTCCTCATCAGAGGAAGTATACAGGTATTTCCCTTTGATCACCATGCCGGTACCGCGGTAAGTGCCAAAGGTTTTTACGTCATTGCCATGTATAACCGCAATTGCTTTTCCCGGTTTTGAAGTCTGGATTTTTACATAGACATCCCCCAGCGGAGTGACCGCTATGTGGCGGGCTGCGCCCAGGTTTTCCGCTATTGCCTGCGCCTTGAATCCTGCGGGCAGTTTCAACCCTGCATTGCCGGGATCCGCCACTGTACGCCGAACAACGCTGCTGTCGCCGTTATTGGCCAGGCATTGAACGGATAACAGCGTCATCACGGACAAACATCCCAGGAGAACTACTCTTGTTTTCATATTTTCTTTATTTACAATGATTGATGAGGGGATATGTAAACTTACCGTGTAAAAATAATAAGGCTTTTTATGGAATTGGTAATTTATGGATGAATGGCATCAGCTCCGGGCTACCAGGGAAGTGTAATACTTCACCAGGTAATGATAAATCACCAGCTCATGCAAACGGGCGTTGGCCGTAAACATCCGGTTCAGGAACATATGCAGGTAATGCGGTGGCAATTCTGTTACGGCTGCCGGTTGTTGGATCCGGAGTTCCAGGATGATATCCTTCCATGCAGCCGCCCGCGCTGCAAGTATTTCGCGCGCGCCATCCGGTAACGTATAATCGTTCACGTTATCAGACAGTACATCCGTAACCTGCCTGTGGTGCTCCCGGTATTTATTGTTCAATTGCCGCAGCAGGGAGGCATCTCCATGATGCTCTGCAAAGTACTGCTGTTGCAATTGCTGCAACAATTTCAATTTCATCAGCGGCGTATAGCCGAAACCGTTTAATAATTCATCTGCTCCTTTTAGCGCCAGCAGCCAGCGTTCCTCGTTTTCTGCGCCGCTTATGGTAAGTAACAGCCTCAACACCGCTTCACTGTCGTGAAAAAAGAAAGCCTCGCTTTGTTCCATCAGCGCCGGCCCGTACCGCTCCAGCTCCCGCACATAAGTATCCAGCTGTATCTTCTGTACAATATCACTGTTAAGATAAGGAAGCAGCAATGCATCTATCTCCTGTATTACGGCGGCGCTGTGCTCCCGGTATTGAGGCAGGTGAAAGCGGATGCGGATATGATGATCCGGATCCTGGTACCGGGTGAAGAACCAGCGGTCTGTTACCTGCGACGACTGCAACCTCACAGTGAGGGGCAGCAATACCTTCAGCAACAGTTTATCCATCCATTTGGGACCACAGTATATTTTTATATACATCCATTCGCTGCCGGGAGCAAAGCTGCGTTGCAAACCGGCCGGCACCTGCGTGGCAGGCAATGCAGGGGATGGCTGCCATGCTGTATTACGCAGCGGTATAATAATTTCATTGCAAAAAGCGCCCTGTTCGTTTGCCGATAAGCGGGTGGTTTCATTAAACAAACACTCCTGTAATACTACATTTCCTTTCTTCAGTTTATCCATCAACAGCATGCGGCCAAAAGCACTGGAGAAATCTATCAACAAGTCGTTATCCCCTTCCGATAACACCACATGCCCCGGCAGCTGACGTTGCTCTTTTAACAGCAGCAATGCCTCATCCGCAGAATGGGTTTCCATGAGTGAAGCAAAAGCCGCGCTGGTCAGGTACCACCGTGCCCGTGCCAGGATCACCTCGTGGTATACCACCCTGGGCAGAAACGGTTCTTCCTGTAAAATCCCCCAGTTCCATTCTACAGACAGTGCGTGCTGCTGTTGCAGGTCGCACAGGAATTTATAGGTCGATAAGCCACGGCTGAAGTTATGGGCGCTGGTCAGCCGGGGCAATACTTCTTTTCCCCATCGCTGCGAACGCAACACTACCCTGTTGTTACGCACACTCACCAGCAGGTCGCTCACCGGTAACTGGAATGCTTCCGGCAGGCTGCTTTTTCCCAGGAACGGTATTTCATAATCGTATAGGGATGGCCGTAGTAATACGTTCCCCGTGCGGCCTTCCGGCAAATGAATAATTTCTGCCAGTATTTTATCTTTCTCCAGTAACTGTTCTTGCTTTGTAAAATCGCGTAAGAGGTTTTCCAGTTCCCTGTTCCCGGCGGCAAAGCGGCCCAGCAGGGCGAGGGCATTGGGGCCGTGGCATGTTTTCAGCAAAAACTTAAAGTCGCCATTATCCATTGCAGCGGATGAAGTGGCCATCAGCGAGCCCATGAGACAAAGCGCCGGAGGCATTTCAGGATTATCCATGCCGGTGGCCAGCTCATCCAGGTCGGCATCTGCCAGGGAGATGACTGTCGTGGCTGCTGCTTTTGAAGCGAGCAAATGCTTCAGTACAAACTTCGTTTGGGCGTTCCAGTGAATGGTGCTGTTCTTTTTGCCGGCCGGCATCACGAGGTCATCTATCAGCGGCGTATAGCTTGCATCTTCACCGGATACCACGCCGTAGCCTATCCCCGATTCGCTGTCCAGCGCCATCATCAGTGGTATTTCGCGCTGATCATATTTTTGAAGGAACTGTTCTTTAAAACGCTGCAGATCCCCACCATCGCCGGAAGTGCTGAATACCAGCAGGCGCTCCAGTCGCTGTAACAGGGTATTGGCAACGGATGCAGACAGGCGGGGGCCAGACTCAAAAAAGAGATCCACCTGTACCGGCTCTTTGGCATTAATAGCCGGGAAATGCGATGCCAGGATATCTTTAACTTCCTGGTAGCGGTTTACTCCTTTAGCCGGCTGCTGCAAAAGCTGCTGCACCTGTTGCAAAGCAGGAACACAGGCGGGCGCGGGATGTAATGCCAGCAGTTCACGGATCAGGGCATCCAGGTTATTACTCCCGGTAATTTCGGGGGATAATCCTACTACGAGGATCTGGCTCCGGATCAGTGTTTCAATAAAAGTGCGGGCTTCCTCCGCCGGTATGTCCAGGTTGGTGAGTACGCCGGTGAGCCGGGCGATGCTGGCGCCTTTACCGGCGGCAGCGAGCAGGGCTTCCATATATTCATTTTGCGGGAAGGCACTGAGGAAGTAATGCCTTTTTTTATCGCGCAGCTGGTATTCAAAATAGCGGGAGGCGTTACCGGAATGATATAAACTGCTATTAGGAAAATAAAGCAGTTGCCCGCTTATTTCGGGCCATTGTGCCAGTTCGCTTATCAGTTCAGACAGGTACCCCATGTCCAGCCGGGCTACGGGTTGGTGCTGATGTATGGCAGGGGCTGGTAACTGGGTAGGGCCTGTATGAATGTAGCCGGTACTGCAGCCGGCGAATAAGCCGTATGGTGTGCAGCGGGTGCTCATTCTCAGGAGGTAACGGTAAAGCGCCAACGGTAGTTTCAGGGAAGTATCGGTGGATGGCAGCCACTTCATCATTTCTGCATGAAGCGCGGGGCTGGCCAGGAAAACGGCCTCCTGTAATAACGGATGGGTAAATATTTCCCGGAGGGCTGATACAAAGGAAGGCTGATCACTGCGGGTGTTACAATGCAATTGTAACACTTCCTCATATGACAATAGTGGCATTCTCAGTAAAAAGAAATCGCAGGTGCGCAGCACGGACATAGATAGCTGGCATACTTACTTTAGTAGGAAAGCTACGCCTTCCGGCTCTGTATGCTTGATAAAGATAAAAATGTTTTTTCAGGATCTCAGGTGACGGCTATTTTGACACCTGGAATAACCCGTTCCATTTCATCTACAAATTTCTTATAACTGGCAGGTTTACCCAGGTAACCCTGCCGTTCTTCCTGGCAAAGATGTTGGACCTCGCGACTGGAATAAGCAGTAACAAGAATAAAAACGCAGTCCTTTTTAAGAAACTTCGCTATAATATCTCTTGTATTGCCTCTTAGGTTAACATCCAAAAAAACGACGTCCACTTTTCTCTCAGCAATCAGGCTTTCCACGGTGTCCAGCTCTGATGCTTTTTTTACAAGTTTCAGATAGGATGTTCTTTGGATATAGCTTTCCAGTATATCTAATGCCAGAGGCTCGTCATCTACTATGGCACATCTGTATTGCATTTCTTACCAAAGGGGTTAATCAATTAGGAATAATAATCAAATTTAAAGACCTAGCGAAATAAACCTGTCAAAGTAGTAGGAGTAGTGGGAATACTCGAAGGTATTGTTGCTGCTCCATCATAACTGGATGCCCTTATGTTTTCTATTGTACTTATATCAGCTTTTGAAACAATTTCTTTTTCTAAAATTAACACAGGGCGGCGATTCACAGACAATTTAGTTTCCGACATAAAATATGCATTTAAAGTGACCTGATAGACAAATCAACGACCGAAGCTCGCCCAATGATCTTAAATATCATATTTTATTAGACATAATTGCTTTTTTCTTCGACCAACAGCCCTGGTTATGGATGCCGGTAATTACTCTTCGTCCTCCTCGTTATAGTTGGCAATGCCAAGCAGTCGCTTGAGGTCTTGCCGGGAGGCTTTGGAAATAATCACAGACTGGCCGTTAACGACTTCCACGGTATTTCCCATGATAGATTTAATGGCCTGTAATCTTACAATATACGATTTATGGATACGCATGAACTGATCAGGCGGCAAAATATCTTCTATTGCTTTCATGCGCATATAGGTAATGATATTTTTTTCCCTGCACACAATTTTGATATAGTCTTTCATCCCTTCCACATAATAAATATCGTCGAAGAGAATTTTTGTCAGCTTGTTATTATCTTTTACAAACAGGTGATTGGTATTCTGAATTTTGGGTTTGATGGTTTCTGCGGCTGCGGGCTGCCAGCGCTGACTGATATGCGCCCGCGCTTTGTTTACAGCTTTAAGGAACCTGTCGAATGAAATAGGCTTCACCAGGTAATCCACGGCATCCAGCTCAAAACCTGCAATGGCATGATCCCTTGAGGCAGTGGTAAAAATAACAACAGGCGGGTTGCTCAGAGAACGGATCATTTCGATGCCGTTAATATTGGGCATCTGGATATCGGAAAACAGCAGGTCCACAGGCTGCCGTTGCAATTCATTGATTGCATCAAAGGCATTTTCGCAAAAGGCTACAGGTTGCAGATAAGGCACCCTTCCAATGTAATTTTCCATCAGATCCCTCGCAAACGGCTCATCGTCCACTACAAGGCAGGTAATTACTTGATCCATATTTTTTCTAGTTCAACGTTAGTGTCAAGACAACTTTGTAATATTCGGGATTATTTTCAATAAATAAAATGTGTTGATCAGGATATAATAGAATAAGCCTTTTACGGGTGTTGCTTAATCCGATCCCCCCGGATATCTTTTTGCCTTCCGGCAGCTCTCCTTTGCTATTCGAAATTTCAAATCTCAGCCGGTTATCCGATACATCCATTGATGCGTGGATCCAGCATTTATCTGCTGTAGTACTATGTGAATATTTAAAAGCATTTTCTACAAAAGGAAACATCAGCAATGGCGCTATCTGGTAGCCCTCCATCTTCTCTGTATCGCAATCGAAATGTATACTGGCATTTTTTCCATAACGCACACTTTCCAGTTCTACATAATTTTTCAGGAACTCCGCTTCCAGACCCAGCGGCACCATTTCTGTATTGGAATCATAGAGCGTATACCGCATCATTTCTGACAGGTGCATGATCAGGTCCGATGCCAGCGCGTCATTCCTGATAGACAATGAATAGATATTATTCAGTGTATTAAACAGGAAATGCGGGTTCAGCTGGGAGCGGAGAAAATCAACCTCCAGGTTCAGGTTATCCCGCTCCAGCCTCAATGTACGGGTGGAAGCGCGGATAATGTCCAGGATCAGTTTCAACGACATGGGCGGCGCTACAGTCATCAACACCGGAAAGAAAATCTTCAGCAAATGATTAGGTGAAAAAGTATCCCTCCATCCGCTGTTAACCACCCGCTCCAGGAATTCCCTCACCGGAACATCCGTAATCTCCAGAAATATAAGTACATACAACGAGCATAGGTAATTAATAACAGACCAGAACAGGAAAGGTATTATTAAACATACAATCGTAAGAAAAAAGTACCCCTTCAGTAAAACCTTCGGTATTGTAAAATAAAAAACGAAATAAAAAAAGAACATGGCGCCCAGCACATTCCGGATAACAAATACAAGACTGGCGCTGGCGGAAACAGTAAAAGTACCACTCAATAATAAAGCATAGAACATTGCCATGCATCCCCACATGAGCACATGCGCCCATATCCTGACTCTCGTTCCATAATACTTATCAGATAAAAAAAATGAAAACCATTCCATGAGTTTCCGGCTGATATCAGGCGGCTCTCCATTGGTTTTTCTTCTGAAAAAAGCTAGCATCGTATCCCTGAATATAAAAAATTTACACTAAGCAGGAAGCAAGTAAGATAAAAATACTTTACCAATCTGAATTTTCTTTTATCATATAAATTTTTAATATTATACAAATACCCTTTTCAGTCTATAACTTACACATTATGAATGCCTTCCAGCAGCCCCTAAAGTACACAATGTTGGATACAACCGCATTTTCATCGCGTTTATGAGTCAATTCATCTAATAAGTTTAATCGCTTGCTATTTAATGCTGACTTTTGAGATGCAAGCCTGAATATGTTCGCTGGCTTAAGCTCTTTGCCGTTACAAATTCTACAAAAACAAGGATGAAGGTGCATTAAACTGCACAAAAGATACTTTCATCCATTGTTGTTACCATTGTCACTTAAACGATTGACATTTAACTTATTTTAATAATATTACACCAATCTGGTCAGAAAACCTAGCGAATTTTGTCCTGTGTGAACTCCAAAAAAAGATTATAGCTGAGGGTATGAACATCTACCTGCTAATACTATTCTATTCTATGGAAACACTATGAATTTCCCCCTTACAGCTCTAAAGGAGATAGACAACCGTCTATCTCTTTTTATTATATAAATACTGCACCCACTGCCACAATACCAACAAACTCATCAATAACAGGAGCAGGTAGCCTACCGGCTTCCCATGATAAAGTCCCTGGCACATCCGGGCTACGCCGGCGCCTAGTAGCACTATCACCAATCCTCTCATAAAAGGGAAAAAACCGGCATATTGCCGGAATAATACAGCGAGGTAACCAATGATTATACACCCGCCATAGAACACCAGGAATTTCTTCCCGTTAATGGCAAAGGGATTCCATTGCGATGAAACACAGTGAACATACAGGAAGGGCAAAAAGAACGCGCCGATGGCAAGGAGAGAAAGAAAAAGGGGTCGTGGAGTTATTTCTTTTTTCATCGTATCATTTTTTTAAGATCAGGATCCGCACCCGCCGCATCCACCTCCGCAACTGCTGCCACAGCTACTTCCGCAGCTACTTCCGCAGCTGCTGCCGCTACTGCAATTACTTCCGCCGGAATCATCCTCACTGTCAGCTTTCGTCTTTTTCTTATTGCTTTTTGCAATAAGAAATCCCAGAAACAACAGCACCATTGTATATCCAAAGAAAGGCGCATTGTCGGCCGTACAACCTGCAAAGAAGAAGAAGGACAAGAAGAGAAGGGGTGTTAACCAGCGCCGGGGAAACAAGGTAAAGCGCTTTATCAGGGAGAAGGAAAGGGAGGGGGATTTATTTAACCAGATAGCTTCAGGCGGATCTTCTCCAAAACATCGCCGGTATAGTTGCAGCGTGTCCTCCTGCCAGGCCGCGTGCTTTTGTTGTTCTGCCCGTCCACCGCCGGAAGGATAATGGTGGATCTTTTTACCCAGCGTTTTCTCACAAAATACTTCCCAGTAATTCTGGGTATAAAGTAAATGCTGGTGCCAGACCTTATCTACAATTTCAGAAGGGGAAGCGCCCGTTGGAGAAATACAGCAGAGATAAATAAAGCGCTTATACTCCTGTATGGCTTTCCGCGTAAAGTCTTCACTCCAGCGCTGTTCCCGGGCCAGCTTTTTCGAAAACGGGAACTTTACATCCGGCTCATCCAAACGGAAGTTGCTGATCTGCTCCCATAGCAATGTACCCGGTGATAAGGCTACGAATTGGTTGTTTTTCATCATCATAATTTCATTTTTTATTTGTTATTACCAAGATGAAATTATTTCAGAATACTAAAGTCTTGTGCGTATCTTAGACAGACCTATTTCCGTATTATAATCGTATTATTATGAGTAAGGAAGAATTGCTTAACCTGGAACGGCTGATGAATTACATTGCTTATCAATACCTGAAAAAGGTAAGCTGGGAAGATGTTTCAAAAACAGAATGGAGCCATGTTGTAGATGAGTTCAACACGATCATCGGCAAACAGCAGCGCTTCAGGAAATTAGCCGCACCTCCTTCCCTGTTCGGCGACAATTATTTCTATGAACACCTCGTGATCCGGAAACTGAAAGCCGCTAAAAACAATACTGCCATCGCAGCATTGAGCAGCCCGAATTTCTCCAAACTGAATGTAATAGCAGTGGCACTTGGCTTCAGCAGTTACATTGATTTCATCAATAACTCGTCAGAGGTATATCCCTTTCATGAACTTAAGATCGGTATTCCCCTGTCGGCAGTCAATCATAAATTACTGGATCACCTGGTGGGATACTGGTATTGCTATAACCGTAACCTTCCGTTTAAGTCGGGTAAAAAAGCGGCTGAACGTATCTGGAGATCTTCCCTGGAGATATATAAGTCGGGCGATGAATACCTTGTAGAGCGCACCGGAAGGGATAACCATATGTATTATGGTAAGATAACCTCCTATGCCAATTATATTTTTATCATCATGAACAGTACTACGTTTATCCGTCAACGTCATTTCATAGGCCGGCTGAAAGATATGGAAGATAATATAAAGAGATCCGGGTATGCCATCAATGAGTTAAACTTTGTAAGTACCTGTGTGAGCTTTAATGAAGAACCCATAGCGTTGTATGAAATATTTCACCGGGTGGCAAAAGTAAAGGACTTCGACAAAACATCCATAGACCTGGCTTTCGACAGCCCACTGCTGCCAAAGCATATCCTGGTACACCTGAAAGACAGTGAGCAGAACAGGATCATGCAACACTAAAACAACCGGCTGTTAAAAGGTAACCGTACCCACGGGCTTTCCGGCGCTGCCAGCAGGTGTTCCATATTATTGCGCAGAATTTCGAAACTACCCATTTCCACCCCGTTCCACACACAACGGGCAAACTGGTAGGAAACGGAAAGATGTTTCCAGGAAGTGTAAGTTCTTTTAATCAACGGAACACAGGCCTGGATGTATTCCTGCGCCTGCTCATAACTGATATAACCGGCATCATAGCCAGAGCGGCTCAGGTTAATAATACGGCCAAAGTCCCAGATCAGCATATCCGGCTGCAGGTTTTCGTTTATGAGTTCCCGTTGCCTGAACAGTTCCAGGGCTTCACGGGTATTGCGTAAGCGCTCCATCACTACCGCCTCTTCCAGCTCATTGGTAGCGATATGTTCCTTCAGAAAGGCTTTGCTTTCTTTCATAGAAACAGCATTGATCGCCTGCCAGATAATATCATATTCTATCCGGTGACCGCTCTCCTGCAGCCAGGCCAGCGTTTCCTGCAATGCTGCGGTATTGTTGATATCCCACCACTCCGACAGCTGTTCGCGGCATGTCAGCCCATCTGTACCGGTAGTAACATCATTCAGGTACAAGCGGTTTACAAAGGCAATATCAGCTCCGCAGGCTACAGCCCATTGCTGCCGGATATCCAGCCGGCTACGCGGATTCAGAGATAAGGCCGGCGGATGTTCATCCCCGTCCGTTACATCTGCATCATCTCCTGAAAATAAGTGGTTAAACTGTTTCACATCCTTAAACAGGGCTGGCCAATCGTTTGCCGAAGTGGCAGGGGGCTGTAACTGCTGCTTATACAAGGCAATTTCTTCTTCGCTGAGTCCCATATTGCGCAGTTGCTGCTCCATATAGTGCTGCTGATCCATCAGGATTGGTTAAGGGTTCGGTTAAAATGAGCTAATTCCTGGTATTTACGGATAAAACCAGGTTAAAGTTTTTCTTTAGGTATTGTAAAGATAGATAATGTTCTGATACGACTGCACGCAATATCAATAATAGCTTCACGGGCAGCTACCCGAAAGGAGATTGCCTCCGACCCGGCGCCGGGCTAAGTACCGTTTATCCGTTACCGGTAGCCTCTTCAGTGCCCGGCCGGCGGTTAATTGCAACAACCAATGCCTTTCCTGTGTTTTGATAGTAAGTGCTTTGACTATGACTACTCCTACAGACAATCCCGGCAAAAAAATCAGGGATACGGTGCCCCGCACTTCGCAGGGCATTTTCCGGCTGCCCGCCCAACGTCCCACTATCCTGGAAGCTATTAAAGCTTCCAACTACGACCGGGTAAAAGACCTGATCCCCATCCGGATGAGCAGGATGAGTACATCGCCCTTCGCTTTTTACAGGGGTACTGCCGATATTATGGCACGGGATCTCTCCTCGCTGCCGCATACCCGCTTGCAGGTACAGGCAATGGGCGACTGCCACCTGATGAACTTTGGCGGCTTTGCTACACCGGAACGTAACCTGATCTTCGATGCCAACGATTTTGATGAAACACTGCCCGCGCCGTGGGAATGGGATGTAAAAAGGCTGGCCACCAGCTTTGTGCTGGCAGCACGGCATAACAATATGCGGGAGACAGACGCGCAGCAGATGGCCGTTGATATGGCGATGGCCTATCGTACCGGTATGGCGGAATACGCCCGGATGAATGCACTGGATCTCTGGTATATGAAGTTTGAAATGCATGACCTGCTAAACCGCACCCGTAGCGAAAAAGTAAAAAACCTGCTGAAAGAAGCAATGGACAGAGCGGAAAAAAGTTCACATACCAAAGTGTTTTATCAAATCACCCAGAGCGTGCTGGGAAGCTTTGAAATTACAGATCAGCACCCGCTGATCTATCACCCGATCGACCTCGTGCAGCAGAAAAAAAAGGTACAGTCATTCCTGGACCATTACAAGAGTACTTTGCAGGATGACCGGCGATATCTTTTCAGTCAGTACAACATCGTCGATATTGCCCTGAAAGTTGTGGGTGTAGGCAGTGTGGGCACCCGTTGCCTCGTAGCGTTGCTCATGAATGCAAAAGACGATCCTCTTTTTCTGCAGGTAAAAGAAGCCAGAACCAGTGTGCTGGAAGCCTATACCAGTAAAAGCAAATACCCGCATAACGGCGAAAGGATTGTGCAGGGGCAGCGGCTGGTGCAGGCTGCGAGCGATATTTTCCTCGGCTGGAGCACCGACGGGGAAAACAGGCATTATTACCTGCGGCAGCTGAGAGACCGGAAGATTGCGCCGGATGTAGAACATTTTGATAAGGAAATATTGGCGGCTTATGCAGGTTTGTGTGGAAAAGTGCTGGCAAGGGCGCATGCCAAAACCGGGCAAGGCGCCGTGATCAGCAACTACCTGGGTAAATCGGAGGTGATGGATGAGGCGATCGGCAAGTTTGCAGTAGCCTATGCAGATCAGACAGAAAAAGACTACGCGGACTTCCTGAAAGCGGTAAAGGGCGGGAAGCTACCGGTGTCTGTAAAATAAAAAGGGATGTTGCAGTACAACATCCCAATCACTATGACTAATTTCTAACACTAAAAAGTTCTGTCGCGTTTATCCAGTTTCCCTCTCCTGTTGTGTGGTTTGGGTCTTCTTGGAAGTGCCTTCGGCATATCCGGGTTGGCGCTGTTGGCTTCCATCAGTGCCGCTTCTTCAAACGGATGGGACACGGAAGGAATAGTTTGACGGATCAGTTTATTGATGCTGTGGAGGAATGGCCTTTCTTCTGTATCACAGAAAGAGAGGGCATAACCTGCAGCACCTGCTCTACCGGTTCTGCCTATACGATGTACGTATGTTTCAGAAACATTTGGCAGATCGTAGTTGATGACGTGTTCCAGTGAATCCACATCGATACCTCTTGCAGCAATATCTGTAGCAACCAGCACACGCAGGCGGCCATTTTTAAAGTTGTTCAGGGTATTCTGACGGGAAGCCTGTGACTTATCCCCATGCAGGGCATCGGCATCAATATTACGTTTCTTCAGGTTTTTTGCGATCCTGTCGGCACCATGCTTGGTTTGGGTAAACACGATGGTACGTTCAATACGATGGTCTTTCAGGATAGTTTCCAGCAGTGACTGTTTATCTTTCTTCTTTACAAAGTAAACGGATTGTTCAATCCTTTCCGCGGTGGAAGATACCGGTGTAATGGTAACCTTTTCCGGTTTGTAAAGTAAAGAGTTAGCCAGTTGCGCGATGCTTGGCGGCATGGTAGCCGAAAAGAAAAGCGTTTGGCGTTGCTGTGGCAGTTCCCTGATCACCTTTTTGATATCGTTGATAAAGCCCATGTCCAGCATGCGGTCGGCTTCATCCAGCACAAATATTTCGAGGTGGTTCAGGTAAATGTAACCCTGATTCATCAGGTCGAGTAAACGACCCGGTGTGGCAATCAATATATCTGTTCCGTTGCGCAGGGCAATAGTTTGCCTGTGTTGCGGAACACCACCAAAGATCACATCGTGTTTCAGACCGGTGTGTTTGCCATAGGCGGCAAAACTTTCATCGATCTGCACCGCCAGTTCCCTGGTGGGCGTGAGGATCAGTGTACGGATATGTTTAAAGCCTTGTTTTTCCGGCGTACTGTTATGCAATAACTGTAAGATGGGGATAGCAAACGCAGCCGTCTTACCGGTGCCTGTTTGCGCGCAGCCGAGGAGATCTTTACCTTCCAATACAATAGGAATAGATTGTAATTGTATAGGAGTAGGTGTAGTGTACCCTTCGGTTTTAACTGCTTTTAAAATGGGCTCAATAAGCCCTAATTGCTCAAATAACATGTTGATATATCTGATGTAATAAATATAAAATAACGCTTCTTCATCTTTAGCGTTATCACAATTGAGGAGAGCAGTAAAGAAAAGATTTCCGGACTGGAGAGAATAGATATTTCTGTGCTTTATGCTTTTAACTCAACAGACGGAAGCAAAGATACTGTTTTTCTGGTCAAGATGCTGATAAATTAAAAAAAAGCCATATGAAAGGGGTGTTTTAAGCGTTGAAAACGTCTGAAATTGCCGTTATCAGGCCTAAATAAAAGAAGCCGCTGTGAAGCGGCTTCTAAAAACTTACTTTGCTGCCTCCGGTGCAGCATCAGGTTTGGTTTTTGGCTCTTCATCCCCATGATGACAGGTATAACAGGAAACCGCCATTACTTCACTGCCTTTAAAGAATTTCTTGTTGATGCGTTTGGTCATCTTCATCATATCCCTGGCAGTGCCTTTATGCGGATTAGCGTCGCTGGCGAAGTCCAGTTTCTTTGCATCATCTTTCCGCGGCTCATGACAGAAATTGCATTTTACGCCCAACGCAGCATTAAAACCGCGCATTACCTTGATCAGGTCATCATGACTGATATCTTTTGGCAATACTTTCAGATTGGTAGCCTTCTCCGGCTCCTGGGGCAATGCGAGTGAACATAGGGTGCCGACAGCCATAAATGCCGCCACCACTACAAAGCTTTTCCTGATTTTCATTGATCTTGGGTTTAAATAAGTCTGTAAATGCTTCCTTCAGGGAAGGAATCTACAAAAAAGAATAATAAGTTGTAGGTGTATACATCCGCTTTTTCTTTCTAAAGTAGCTATAAACAGATAAGCCTGTACGAAAAACGGCAGACGTAATGCCTGCCGTTTTTCGAATATTATTTGGGGTTAGATATCTTACCAACCGGGATTCTGATCTATTACACTATTCGGTACCTGCAGCTCAGATAAAGGAATAGCAGACAGGTAGTCGCGGTTTACATTGAATTTATACCCGGCAGACATCGCCGGGATTTTCTGGTATAACTCAATATAGCCATCGGCATTCACAGGATATCCTGCCAGCAGGTTTGCCGGAACCACGGTAGCCCACTGGCTTAATTTAGCTCCCAGCGGTTTCCAGCCGGTAAACAACTTACCCGCGGCACCCCATCTCAGCACATCATCCCGTCTGAAACCTTCGCAGGCCAATTCAACACGTCTTTCTCTTCTTACTTCATTGATCACCGGGCTCAATGAAGGGAATTTCCAGTTTGGATCGGTTATCAGCGCACCAATATTCATATCAGGCATACCTACCCTGGCTCTGAGCTTATTGATGCTGAGGTCCACATCCCCCTGGGTTAATACGCCCAGCTCCGCTTTTGCCTCCGCATAGTTCAGCAATACTTCTGCATAACGGAAAAGGATGAGGGCAGTAGTACCCACGTCGCCGGCGTATTGCTGGCTATAGTCGGGATTATGTCCCTTGTAAACCTGGTAACCGGTAGCCGGCTTGCCTTCATTGGCAGAAGAAAAAGTAGGTACCTGGAAAAGCAGGTTAACGGCGCCCCCGGGCTGATTGCTGGTTACAAGGTGCGCACCGTCATTTACATACATAGTTTGCGCCAGGCGGGGATCCCTTCCTTTTACCACCGTGGTTAGTGAATCATCTCCCCTGTACATCGTACTTACCGCAATGGGTTTCCCATCCATACACAGGTAATCATCTACCAGCCCTTTGGTTAAGCCGCGGCCGGCGCCGGAATTCGTATAGCGGTGCCAGTTATGCGTAGGTCCGGAAGTGAGATTATACTGCCGCCAGAACATCACCTCTTTGCTGCCGCTGAAATCTGTTTGATTAAACAACGACCAGTACCCGTTTTCCTTCCCTGCATTATCCAGCTGGAACATGCCGGTAGAGATCACGTTGCCAGCCACTTCAGCGGCTTTCTGCAGGTACTTGGTGCCGGTGGAACCGGTTACACCAAAGGGAGTACCCGACAGGTATTTTTCCCAGGTGCCTTCATACAGGGCTACGCGCGACTGGAACGCCATTGCATACTCTTTATATACCCTGCCTGCCTGCGCAGCGCTTTTGGAAGGTAAATAGCTAATGGCATTGTCCAGGTCGGCCAGAATGGAATCTGCAATGATATTGCGCGCAATGCGTTTGTTATAAAGCTCCTGCGAAGCAGTTGTTAATGGCTTGCTTACCCAGGGCAGGTTGCCAAACTGCTTCATCATCCCAAAGTAAAAGTAGGCCCTGAAAAACAACGCTTCACCAACATATGTTTTTACGTTGGTCCATGGCTCGTTTACTTTGCTATAGTTAGCCAGCAGGTAGTTAATATTACGGAGTGTGCTCCAGTTCCAGGCATCGCTGGAAGAGGGTACCACCGCTTCACCGTTCATCGTGGTATTATAGCTCATGGAAATCATGTTATCACTTCCCTGATCGGCATCCAGGCCGTAGATTCCTATTGTTCCAAACCCGGTATAGGCGGGGAACGCACCGTAAAAACTATTGCTGTATAATTTCAGGTCGTTGGATGTTTGCCAGTATTGTGCATCGCTGATCACAGTTTCAGGGCTTCTGTCCAGGAAATCCTTCTTACAGGAAAACAAAATAAAAACAGATAACAGACAAGCCAGTATTTTTATCAAACGCATATCTCTCATATTAATTGAATTAAAGAATTACATTGATGCCACAGGAAAAAGTCCTTTGCAAAGGATAAATTTTAGCATCACTGATAGAAAGTTCCGGGTCCATTGTTTTTACCAGGTTGGTAAACGTAGCCAGGTTTTCCACATCAAAATAGAACCGCACTTTTTGCGTATGAATCCGCGATAAAATGTTAGCCGGCAGCGTATAACCCAGCTGTACGCTCTTTATACGCAGGTACGCGGCATTCTGCAGGTAGCGGGATTGCGTCTGTGTATTTTTGTTATTCTCTGAACTCATATAATATTTCGGAAAGTAGCCATTAGGATTGTCGGCAGCGTACCTGTTCAGGTGTGTGGTGAAAGGAGAACTTTGCCATTCATCCCCGGTGATGCCCCAGAAATAGTTAGAGCCGATCCACACCTCTCTTTTCGCAATACCCTGCAGGAAAATACCGAGGTCGAATCCTTTGTAATCAAAATTTAAATTCAGGCTGTACTGGTAACGCGGTGTGTTGTTCCCGATAACTCTTCTGTCGCCGCTGCTGTCTACCGTATTTTTACCATTGGTAATGCTGCCGTTACCGTCGAGGTCTGCATAAATAACATCTCCTGCGTGCCAGGCGCTTTTCCAGAACTGGGCAGGCAACCCTTTGGCGGCATCTCCTTCCGACTGATACAACCCGGTAGAAGTATATCCCCATATTTCTCCCATATTCATCCCCTTATACCAAACATTATCAAGGGCGCGGGTAGGGTTATTATAACGCATTACTTTGCCTTTGTAATCAGAGAGGGAACCCCGTACGCTGTAACCCAGTTTACCTATCCTATCAGACCATTGTATAGTAAGCTCAAAGCCCTTTGTTTGAATAGCAGCATTATTCACCCTGGGTACGCCGGCTCCCAGCAATGCCGGTAATACCTGCCCTGGACCTGCAAAATCATCTGCTTTACGGATGTAGTAATCATAAGAAACGTTCAACCGGTTATTCAGCAATGCCATATCGGTACCAATACCATACGAGGTAGTGGTTACCCACGTAAGATCCCGGTTCACCAATGGCGGCTGACCTACAGATGCCTGTTTACTGCCTCCAAAAAGCCAGGAAGTGTTGTTAGGCGTGGTAGTTACGAGGCTGGGATAAAAAGGATACCAGCTGCTGATGCTGGGATCACCGAGGAATAACTGATCAGGCGCAGATCCGTAAGAACCTCTGAGCTTAAAGGCATTGATCACATGACTCACCGGCAGCCAGAAATTCTCTTTGTCAAGGTTCCATCCGGCAGAAACACCCGGAGAAAATTTCCAGCGGTTGTTTGACAAAAAGCGCGACGTTCCATCATACCGGCCATTTATTTCTAACAGGTATTTATCTCCGAAATTATAATTAAACCTGCCAAAGAAGCCCTCTACCGCCAGTTTGCGTCCGGCGTCACTTACAGAAGGATTGGTGTTATAGGTGAGGCTTAAAGAAGGAATATCGTTGGAATAAAGCTGGCTGTTGGAAGCGGAATAGGAACTATAGCCGGTAAGCTCACTGGTAAATCCTCCCAGCATTTTGAAATTATGTTGTTTGAACTGTTTTTCATAAGAAGAAAATGTGTTCACAATATGGTGTTCATTCCGGTAATTATTCCGGGAGAAGGAATTGGGAGTAGTACCGCCCGACGGCGCGGTGCTGCCATCCGGGAGATATACATATACTGTTTTAAGGTGATTTTCGGCATTGTAAAAATCGCCGTCGAAGGTATAGTTCATGGTGATATTCCATCCTTTCAGTGGCGTGAGCTGGAACTCGCCCGTCAGCATCGGCTGATCTTCTGTACTCTTGTTCCTTCCACCTTCCAGGTGCAGCAATACATTGCTTTCAGCAGAATAGTGACCGTCGGGGTTGATCAGGGAAACAGTAGGAAACTTCCTTGCAAACTGGTGCATATAATTGCCGCCTGTTTGACCGGAATACACATTGGGGGTATTATACAGCGAGCGGGAAATAGTGCTCCTGAAATTAAAGGTGAGCCAGTTGGTAATGTTTGAAGACAGGTTGGCCCTGATGTTAAAACGTTTGAAATTATCGTTGCCATAATTATACATTCCGGCTCTATCGTTGTAGCCCAGGCCAATATAGTAGCTGCTTTTATCGGTAGCGCCACTAACGCTGATGTTGTGCTGCTGACTAAAAGCGAAGTCCTTGAAATATATTTTAAACCAGTCGTTGTTCGCGTTGCCGGTGTTCCAGTTGTTCCAGCCATTTGGCGCATTGGGATCTTTGATCGTTTCTGTAGTTAACGTACCCGCCTGGTAGGCTTTAATTCTTTCAATAGTTTCTTCATTAAAAAAAGGCGCCCTGCCGGCATTGGCAAACGCTTCGTTATAGAGGTTAGCGAAATCCAGCGAATTTAACATCTTTGGCAGGTTGATCGGCTGCGCCCACGACAGGTTGTTGTCATATGCGATCTTTGTTGGTTGCCCGGCTTTACCTTTTTTGGTAGTGATCAGGATCACGCCGTATGGTGCACTGGAACCATAGATAGCGGTAGAAGCGGCATCTTTTAGTACAGAAATACTTTCTACATCACTTGGACTGATCGCATTAATATCGCCTCCCTGTATCCCATCGATTACCACTAGTGGACCGCCGGTAGCACCCAGGCCGGTATATCCCCTGATGTTGATGCTCTGGGAAGCATTGGGCGCACCGCCGCTTGAATTGGTAACAATATTCAAACCTGCTATCATGCCCTGTAATCCCTGGCTGATACGTGTCATAGGCCGGTTTTCAAGCACCTTGCCGGAAACCTGCGTGACAGCGCCGGTAAGATTTACTTTTTTCTGGGTACCATACCCTACCACTACCACGTTTTCGAGCTGCGATATTTCAGGCAGGAATTTAATATCCACGCGGTTTCTTCCGGCGGTAGCAACTTCCTGCCGTTGAAAGCCAATATTGGATATTACCAGTATCGCCTCCGGCGAAATATTTACCAAACGGAAATATCCTTCACTGTTAGAGATAGCGGCGGTTTTAGTGCCTTTTACCTGGATGGTGGCGCCGGGAACAGGATTCCCCTTATCGTCTGTAATGCGGCCACGCAGGGTGTCTGCGGGCGCCGCTGCTGCCGGTGATACTGGGATGCGGTTCAACACAATTGTTTCGCGGATAATTTTCCAGGAAAGCCCCTGATCTTTAAAACACATGTCCAGTACCTGTGCAAGCGGCAGTTCCTTTGCTTCAATATTTATGTTGTGCGTACCATCCAGGTCGCCTGAATGATACCAGAACTTGTAACCGCTTTGCTGTTCTATTTTTGTGAGAATTTCCTGAACTGGTTTATTTTTTTCTACCAGCGTAATTTTCTGTGCCAGTCCTTTTGCACTGATTTGAAGAAATGAAATCAGGAAGAGAAATACAGATAGTTTCATGATTTTCCGGATTTTTGGCAATAGGCGGCCGGGCCTGCCTTTGTTGATTAAACAAGCAGATAAGTGCATAGATAATAGATTAAGGTTGCTTAACAGATAGTCATACAGATGGCGTTGCTAAATCTGGCATATTAGCGTATGCCGGACCCGCCACCGGTAATTGTTCTGATCATAAGTGGTAATTAATTCGCCATAGATGGCAGTTGCCGTGTTACCAGGTCAATTGTTCACTGTAAATGTTCACTGCTGAATGATGGGGATCTGCAGAAATGAATGCCCCCTGGTGGTTAGTTTGGAAACGAGACTTTAATAACATAAATTTGATTTAGGTAATGAAAATGCTTAACAGATGTATGTTCTATTGCCTTTTTGAGCCGGGACATGTTAGCGCATGCCCGGTTTTTTTCAGCGATTTTGGTGACTTGTTTTTATACTCGATAATTTTGCTTCCCGCTTTTTATTTTATTCCGTGAGTACTATAATTTTTCTTCCTTCTACCCGGAAATGAATCCCGCTTGCCGCCAGGATGTTTAATACATCTTCCAGTTCATAGCTCCGTTTTATACTTCCTTCAAATTTCAGATCCGGTACCTGCCCGGCGTATTCAATTTCTGTATTATACCACCTCGCCAGCTGCCGCATCACTACTGCCGTGCCTTCCCCGTTCAGCGAGAAATAACCGTTCTTCCAGGCAATGATCTTTTCCATGTCGGCATGTTTCACCAGTTCTATCCTGCGATTATCCGACAGCTTCGCCTGCTGCCCTGGTTTGAGTAATACGGTATCTGTTTGGTGCAGTACTTTCACAGCGCCTTCCAGCAGTGTTACATTGGTACTGGGCTCCTCCGGGTAGGCCATCAGGTTAAAGTGAGTGCCCAATACCTGCACCACCTTGTTACCCGCCTGTACTACAAATGGCATCTTCGCATTTTCAGCCACTTCAAAATATGCTTCTCCTTTCAGCTCCACTTTCCGCTGGTTGCCGGAAAACCCCGCAGGGAAACGAAGCGACGAAGCCGCGTTCAGCCATACCTTTGTACCATCCGGTAATATCAGCTGGTACTGCCCTCCCGGTGGTGTGGTTAAAACATTATACGCCTCATTTCCGCGCGCAGAGGAGTTGGTGTATACTACCTGCCCGTTGTGCAAATGAATGGTACTGTTGCCCTGCTGCATCGACCGGCCACCGGCACTATCCAACACTACTTCCCGGCCGTTTGCCAGTGTAAGCACCGCCTTATCACTGCCAGGCACAATTGTTTTACCCGCCAGCAAGGCATTTCCGGCAGTTTCTTTATTTCCTGCTTTGCGCAATTTTATGCCGGTTACCACGAATAACGCTAACACTGCTGCTGCCACAGAAACCTTTACCATCATACTACGCAGCCGGTTCTTACGGATACCGGCACTCTGGTAAATACGATCACGCAATAACCTCGCGGTTTCCTCCTGATCACCCAGCAATGATTCGTCCCAATGTTCTTCCTCTCCCACCTTGCTCAGCAGATGATTATACAGTGTAATTTCTTCGGCTGTGGCATTGCCTTCCGCGATTCGCTGAGCAAGCCCTGCAAGTTGTTCCTGATTCACTTAATGGATGTTTATATATCTAGGCACACGAAAGTGAGGTACCCCCCAAAAAAAGGGGAAATAATTTTTAGAGACGGAATATCAGTAAGATGATTACAGGCATAGAATGTCCTATAAATAAACGGATGCGCTTCAGCGCAATGGTGATCTGGTTCTCCACCGTTTTAACGGTAATATTGAGACGGGAGGCGATCTCCGCATGGGATAACTGCTCGTTCCTGCTTAAGCTGTAAACAGTCCGGCATTTACCCGGCAACCCTTCCACTGCCTGCGCAATTACGGATTTCAGTTCACGCACTGCCAGATCATCGGGGTTTACGACCACATCGGTAGTATACCGGAGATCACTCATAAACAGCTCCCGGTTTTTGCTGGCACGTATATAATTGGCCATCTTAAAGCGCGTGGCTGCTTTGAGATAATGTTTCAAAGATGTGATCTCCACCTGTTCCCGGTGCAGCCAAAGCCAGGCGAATACCTCCTGTACCACATCCATCGCCATGTCGCGGCATTTCAGGGTGTAATATGCATGCTTGAATAAATCGGGCCAGTGACGTGCGTAGATGGCATCAAATGCCCGCACATCACCTTTTTTCAGATGGTTCAAAAGTTCACTGTCTTCCATAAAATGCCCCGGATAGAAGAGATAAATAAATCTTACTCCACGCAATCTACTTATTATTACTACACGCAAATTATGTTTTTTAAACAAAAACCAACTGTATTTTAACGAAACTCTTTTTAACAGCTGCCGGTGCAATCCGGCTTTCCTGAAAAAAAGAACCCCGCACCCAAACAGATGCGGGGGCTTTTTTCTAGTTATGAGGACTTAGTTATTATCAACACAAAGCTTATTATAGATCAGTTCATCAGAAGAAATCGGCCAGATATACTGAGGAACCGTTGGCGCAATAACAGGCACCGTACTGCTTTTGGCAGGGAACGGAATGCCAAGACGGGTAATCTCCATACTTCTGAAACCTTCTCCCAGCAATTCAATATGTTTCTCCTGGGCAATAGCCGTCAGCAAGGCTGTTACATTGGCAAAATCAGCTACGGTATAAGTGATGGTAGCATCGGAACGGTGTCTTACTGCAGACAACAACGCTACCGCAGTTGGGTCTACTGAATTGGTTTGCCGCGCCCTTGCTTCCGCCAGGTTCAGTAATACTTCTGCATACCTGATCACAGGAATATAATCTGTGAACGGACTTGGAGTAGGGAATTTGGTCCAGTATTTTTTCCCGAGAGATTGTACAATAAATTTCCTTCGTGTATCGGTGTCAGACTTCCAGGAAGAATCAGCGATCACCCCATTAGGATGCATGGAGTACTCACCATTACCGGTAAATGGCTTTGCAGCAGGCGTAAAATAATATCCAAGCTGTGTTTGCGTACCCGGAAAATCGTCTGTAGAACCGGTAAATGGCAGGGAGAATATAGACTCCCTTGTAGAATACGGCGGCGCAAATACCTTTTGCACATCCGCTTCCAATGCATGCCCGGCAGGTGATACAAACGGCGCACTGGCAGACACCAGTTTTGCAGCTTCTGCTATTACTTTATCATATTGCTCCATATACAGGTACACACGGGTTTTGTAAGCAATAGCGCTATAGGCGTTGGCGCGCGTAATAGACGTCAGGGCGCCAGCAGCCGGTTTTGTTAACAACGTTTCGGCAGAATCCAGGTCGCGGATAATCTGCGCATATGTTTCATTCACCGTACTGCGCGCACGGGCATAACTACCAATTTTAGCATGTCCTTCGGTGTGAATAATTAAACCGGGTTTACTGCCGGCGCCATCCCAATGCGGACGCGCATATAACTGCAGTAATGAAAAGTAGCTCACGCCCCGTACAAATTTCGCTTCGCCGGCATACAGCTTCGCAATGGAGTCACCCACCACCTGGTTGCCAACAGCATTCATGCCCGTAAGAAAAACATTCACGTTGTTAATGGTGATGTAACCCTGCGACCAGATCTCCTTCACTTCCTGCGCTTCACCGGTGGGCACCATTCGCCAGCTGGCATTCAATGTTACGTTGTTGGCCTTTTCATTCACAAAGTCTTCGCCCCTTACTTCATTGGCAATGGCATATTTTCCGCCGAGGAACTTGCCATGCTTCATTACAGAATACAAGCCATTCGCCTGGCTGGTAATCCGCTCTTTGGTTTCAAAAGCCTTGAAATCAGGAATATCCGTAGAAGGAACCGGCTCCAGTAATCCTTTCTGACAAGCACCTAAACCCATCACAGTAACAGCCAATATATTTAAAGCATATTTTTTCATCTTCTTTCAATTTAAAAGTTAACATTAAGACCCACTGTCAGTGTTCTTCCATTACCAAGCGTATTACGGTCAACACCCTGACCGGAAGCATTATTACCATTGGAAGAAACTTCCGGATCCGGACCAGGATACTTTGTAATCAGCGCGAGGTTTTGTCCTCTTACATAAACTTTGGCGCCCTGCAGCCGGATGGCGTTTGCGATATTATCAGGAAGACGGTAAGTGAGTGCGGCGGTGCTTAATTTTACAAAGTCGCCTTTAAAAACATTCGCGGCAATTGCAAAAGAAGAACCGTTGGAAATGTTATCCCCGTATACTACACGCGGCATATCAGTCTGATCGCCTGGATTCTGCCATCTGTTTAACACATCTGTACTGTTGTTCCAGTAACGCTGATCTCTTAATCCTGCATTACTGCCATAGTACACGTAAAATCCTGTTTGATAGGTAAGCAGCACGTTCAGCTCAAAGGCTTTGTAGCGGAAGGTATTCTCCAGTCCGCCGAGTACTTTCGGATTGGTATTTCTATACGCCACCGCATCTTTCACACCCACGGTAGGAGCAGCTTTGCCGTCTTCATATTTATACTTAACGGCATCTGCATTGTTAAAATAAACCTTGTCGCCGTTGGCATTGATAAAAATCCTTCTGCCTGTTGCCGGGTCCACACCATCGGTGCGTACTACGTACAACATGCTGGTAGGATAGCCTACTTTGTTGATACTGGTTTGTTCCAGGCTGCTGGTAACAAAAGGGATCGCAGTGATATCACCGGCCAGTGATGTCACTTCATTTTTGTTATGTGCAATGTTGAAACCGATGTTCCAGGAGAAATCACGTTTATCAATAGCTACCGCGTTTACACTGAACTCTATTCCTTTGTTATACATGCTGCCCACGTTGGTTGGGATGGTAGCAATAGTAGCCGTAGTGCTGGTGATAGGAATACCGGCAGATGGCATTTGCGGTACAAACAGGATTAAGCCGTTAATATCATTATAGTAATAAGAAAACTCACCACTGATCCTGTTGTTCAGTATGCCGTAGGTAAACCCTACGTCTGTTTTCTTACTGGTTTCCCAGTTCAGATCGGGGTTACCCGCCTGGTTGAAATAGATAGAAGAACTACCACCGTAAGGAGCAGGCTTGTACAATGATAAGGCGTCATAATCGCCCAGGCCCGCGAAGTTACCCACTTTACCATGACTGGCCCTGATCTTGAAACTGCTGAATACATTATTAAGACCGGCGTTTGTCCAGAATGCTTCTTTCGTAATTTCCCATCCCGCAGAAAAACCATAGAAAGTACCTTTCTTAAAGTTGGGACCAAAAGCGGAATATTGGTCCTGTCTTACGTTGGCGCTTAAATAATATTTCTCGTTATAATTATAATTTAAACGGGAGAAGGCAGACAGCAGGTAATTTTCTTTGCGCAGCAAATAACGCGACAGGTCCGTGAGCCAGCCTCCTTCACTATTATTGAAATAGTTGTCCATCTGTTTCTGCCGGCGCAAACCATAACGCTCGCGTGCATCACGCTGTTGTTCAAAACCCGCCAGCAGGCTCAGATTGTGTTTACCGAAAGAACGGTCCAGTTGTACGGTATTGGTCCATACCCAACGTTTGTTTTGTGTATAAATACTGGTAACATCACCGGTAGAAGATACTCCGTCGCCCGACAGGTAATTGAGATAAATATCGTTGTTCATCAGGATGTAATCTGCACCATACTGGGTTTTTAAGGTGATCCACTCAGCAGGTTTCAACTGCAGGTAAACGTTGCCTTGTATATGACTGGCTTCTGTATTGGAATGATCCATATCCAGCAGTACCTGCGGGTTGTAGATGCCTATGGGCAGCGTATTTTTTCCGCCACTCATACCGGAACCACTGATATTATAACTTCCATCATTGTTATAGGGAGATACTAACGGAGAAGTAAGGAAAGCCAGACGGGCAAGACCGCCGGAGTTAAAGGCTTCGCCTTCCAGTGAGCCGGAAGATCCGGAGATCAGGCTTTGCTCATTGGAGTAAGACATCCGCGCACCGATGGAAAAGGCTTTTCCCAATTGCTGATCAATACTGAACAGAAGGCTCTTGCGTGCGAAGTCATTTCTTTTCAGAATACCCTGTTGTTTGGTATACCCTGCAGAAAAGTAATAGCTGGTACTTTCGGAACCGCCGGAAACATTTACGTTATGATTATGCGATATTGTTTTGTCGCGGTACACCACATCCATCCATTTGGTATCAATTACTTTACCATTGGCATCGAGGTTAGCTACATAGCGATCCGTATTACCGGCGTTTTTCAACGCTTCATTTTTCATTTCAAGAAACTGTTCTGTATTCAATACAGTAGGCAGGCGTGTAGGTCTGGTAGTACCTACCCAACCATCGTAGGTTACTTTCGGGCGGCCGGCCTTGCCTTTTTTGGTTGTTACAAACACTACACCATTGGCGGCACGGCTACCGTAAATAGCAGTAGCAGCAGCATCTTTGGCGATATCTATAGAAGCGATATCAGCAGGATTGATACTTGATAATGGATTCAGCGGTGAGTTGGAAATACCCGCGCCCACATCTCCTGAAAATGCGGGTACGCCATCAATAACGATCAACGGATAGGCGCTCATGGAAATAGAATTGGAACCGCGGATACGGAATACCGGCGGGTTGTTCACGATTCCGTTAGGAACGGTGATCTGCACACCTGCCGCGCGGCCACCTAAACCAGCCTCAAAGCTTTGTACCGGCAATTCCGCGATGGCGCCGCCTTTCACAGAGGCGATGCTGCCGGTTACATCTTTTTTACGTTGCGTACCATAACCCACTACCACCACTTCGGAAATAGATTTTGAATCGGGCAACAGGATTACATTGCCTGTAGAATTGCCTGTGATAGGCAGCGTTTTTGTTTCGTATCCTACAAAAGATACTTTCAATGATTTAACATTTTCAGGTACGGAAAGCGAGAACTCGCCCATTGCATCGGTAACAGTGCCTGTTCTGCCTCCGGGTAAGCTTACAGAAACACCAGGTAATCCATTACCGGTATCGTCTGTTATCTTTCCTTTCACAGTGCGGGGATGCTGTGCCAGCAGCGAGGTGGCTATCAATAGCATACCTGCCAGCACGAGTAGAAGTTTCCTCATGTCAGTTAGATTTAATTGTTGATAAAAAATTACAATGGTGGTATCGAGATTTTGGCAATAGACATCCTGTTCCGGTTCATGAAACCGGATTAGCATGCGTTAAAAAGACCAGGTGATTACATTAGCTAAAAGGCTTTACAGCACAGAGTTTTAAGGTTTTAGTTATAATAATTAAAGGTTTAGATTCAGAATTTTGGTTGCAGCTACAATACAAATACACACAATAAGGTTCACCGGTAAATATTACTGGTTGCTTAAAAATAAAAAAGAAATTTAACTTTTCATCGCAGCGATAAATATTACTTAATATTCATCTCTCCAAAAACGATTTTCTACTGCTCTAATACATAGGTATCAGCAGCTTATATATTTAATTCTCACAGGAATTTTTTTATTCTTCTAATATCTGTTTTTATAAACCATACTAAAACAAGGGATATCAGGCGGTGGGATTTAATCCGCAATAACCGGGTTTTTTACCGATATTCACGAGGCTACCTTTGTTTAAAAACATTGAAGCCATGAATCATTACAATACCGTTGCCACGGCAATAGACTATATTAAAGAGCATTTCAAAACGCAGCCCGACTTACAGGAAATTGCTGCGGCAGTACATATGAGCCCATTTCATTTTCAACGTGTATTTGCTGAGTGGGCAGGGGTAACACCTAAAAAGTTCCTGCAATACCTTACGCTGGATTACGCCAAAACGATGCTGAGAGAAGAAAAGGTGACTGTGTTCGATGCCGCCTTTGAAGCGGGTCTTTCAGGTACCGGGCGCTTGCACGACCTGTTTATCAATATCGAAAGTATGACACCGGGAGAATATAAAAACGGCGGCAAGGCACTACGCATTAATTACAGTTTTGCTGAAAGTCCGTTTGGTGATATCATAGTGGCATCCACTTCAAAGGGTATTTGCCACATGGCCTTTGCAGACGATCAGCAACTTGCCCTGCAGGAGCTGACTGCACAGTTTCCCCATGCGCAGTTTACCCAGATGGTGGATCTTATCCAGCAAAATACCTTGTATATATTTACGCAGGACTGGAGCCGGCTGTCGGAAATAAAACTGCATTTGCGGGGAACGGACTTTCAACTGAAAGTATGGGAAGCGCTCCTGAAAATTCCGATGGGTAACTTAACCACCTACTCCCAGCTGGCCACCACGCTTCAAAACCCGAATGCCTCCCGTGCAGTAGGTTCAGCCGTAGCGCAGAATCCTGTGGCATTCCTGATCCCTTGCCACCGCGTAATTAAAGCTACCGGCGACACCGGGCAATACCACTGGGGCAGTACACGTAAAAGTGCCATCATCGGCTGGGAAGCCGCAAAGAAAGGGCATACCGCCGGAGGGGAAATATAATCATCCCGTAATCTTATCAATATTCTGCAAAGACAAAAAAACAAAGGGCTGCCCGCTTGTGTAGGACAGCCCCGTTTTTGCTTATGAAAAAAAGGACCAGCACTAAATAGTGCCTGCCGGTTAGACGAGGAAAAAAGTTTGTCAGAAAAGTCAAAATATCACCATTGTATAAACGTCATCAACATGCCTGCAGGGCATGAGCATTAGTTCTCTCACGAAAGATCAGCGTCTGGTTTAGATGTTAATCAAGTTAGTTTATCGTTTGTGATACTCCTGTTTTTCAGATTTTGGTTGCTTACTATAAACACACCTCCCGCAGATGCTCAGTAGTGCTTAATAGGTTACCTTAAAAATAAAAAATAATTTTGCATTTTCATATATAAATTTCCTGTTTGTTTGCAGACCGCACTAAAAATCATATCGACATTTAGTATCAACTCTTTACATATGCCAATATCTACGCGTTTTCTTACCTTTCCATAAAAAACGATGACCTCTGGAAAGAAACCTGTCGGACTGACTACCTCGCAGGGCTGGGAAACCGGCATCCGACGCACTTTTGCGATCGCTCCCATGGAAGCCTGGGAAAAGCTGTTTACACAACCCATACTGGGATTATGGCTGGATAATAATGCAAACATCCCCTTTGAGAAAGGCGACTCCTATACCACCCGCTCCGGTATCACTATCCACGTAGCTTCCGTTACCATCGGTAAAGTGATCCGCATGAAATGGCAGCAGGCCCCCGGTACAAATACCTCTACCCTGCAGATAAGAGTGATTCCCGCCAAAGAAAAAACCGTCATTGCTTTTCATCACGAATGGCTAAAAGACGGCGAAGAAAGGCTTAAAATGAACGACTACTGGAAAAAGGTACTGGATAAAATCAATGAAACAATCTGATCGAACATATAGCTGCTTATCTATGTTATACTACCAGCATATACAGTTATTGGTAAGCATCAAACCTAAAAAGCCCTTATCCGGTTGCAGGCAAATTTTGCCGGACCATTTTTAAGCGTATTATAAGGCGGCGCTCCGATTCTTACCCCTAACTTTGCTATACCAAACACCAAAGTACCTACGGGAACGCGAACTTATGAATGTTTACAGTATAGTTAAAGGGCCCCAACAGCCAGAGCTGCTTCACCATGAAACGCTGGCAGATATCTTTTCACAAACAGTGCAGGAACACGCCCATCACACTGCACTGATATTCCAGCAACAAACGCTTACTTATCAACAGCTGGATCACTGGAGCGATGCCATCGCCGCATTCCTGCAATCCAAAGGAATAGGGCCCGGCAGTGTAGTAGGCATCTGGTGGCCGCGCAGCCTGGAACTGCACGCCGCAATACTGGGTATCATAAAAGCCGGTGCAGCTTATGTTCCGCTCGACCGGGAAATGCCCGCGGAAAGAGTGGAAGGCGTACTTACAGAAGTAAAGGCTGCCGCCTGCTTCAGCGAAGTGCCTCTCCAGCTGGAAGCCCCGGTATTATCCATCCCCCCGGTACCCGACAGCACCGAAGTATTCACCCTTCATGCCGGACCACAACCCGAAAACTTTGCCTACGTATTATACACTTCCGGCAGTACCGGCAAACCCAAAGGTATTCCGATCAGTCACCGGCAGATCTGCCACCTCATCAGGGCAGAACAAACCGTTTTAAATATCCGCGCCACCGATAAAGTGTACCAGGGCTTCTCCGTATCCTTTGACATGTGGTGTGAAGAAACCTGGCTTAGTTACTTCGCCGGCGCTACCCTCTGGGTGGCCGACGCTACTACCGCGAAGGCCATTGATGAACTGGGCGACGTATTGCGCCGGGAGAAAATTACCGTACTACACGCCGTTCCCAGCCTGCTCGCCATTATGGATGATAACATCCCCACACTGCGCCTCATCAACGCCGGTGGCGAAGCATGTACACCACAGGTGTTATCCAGGTGGGCAGCGCCTCCCCGTCACTTCTATAACAGTTACGGCCCTACGGAAACAACGGTCAGCGCTACTTTCGCCGCACTAAGGCCGGGAGATTATATCACCATCGGCCAGCCACTGCCCAATTACAACATGGCCGTGGTAGATGAAAAACTAGATATCCTGCCGGTAGGCGAACGCGGGGAACTCGTTATTTCAGGACCCGGAGTAGGCGCCGGATACATCGACCGCCCGGAGCTAACCCGGGAAAAATTTGTGGATAAACCATCTTCCATGACGGAGTTGCCCGGCAACCGCCTGTACCGCACCGGTGATGCGGCCATCATTTTACCGGATGGCAGCATCGACTTCCAGGGCCGCCTCGATGATCAGATCAAACTACGCGGGTACAGGATCGAACTGGGAGAAATTGAAAACCAGCTCCATGCCATTGCCGGCATCGCCGCAGCGGCAGTAGCTGTAAAAAAAGACAGCAACGACCAGGACCAGCTGGTGGGTTATATTGTACAGGAAGATCATTCTCCTTTCGATGAATCCTCCCTCCGCGCAACACTTGCCAAAACATTACCACCCTATATGGTGCCTGGCACCATTGTAGCGCTGGAAGATATGCCCCGCCTGCCCAGCGGTAAAATAAACCGCAAGGCACTGCCACTGCCAGCTGCCTTTACACAGGTAACCACCCATGAAGCCATCGATCCGGATGCACCCGTTGCCGACAGGATCAGCGCTATCCTGGCAAAGGTATTTCCGGACAGGACAATCGATCTTCAGCAGGACTTTTTCACAGACCTTGGCGGACACTCATTGCTGGCAGCTGCTTTTGTATCACGACTGCGCCGGGAAGCCAATGTGCCGAATGCATCTCTCAAAGATATTTATATACATCGCCCCCTGCAGGAACTGGTAAATGTATGGGCCGCACAACCACAGTCGGCCCAAAAGCCGCATCGTGTTTTTAATAAAGTGCCGTGGTGGCGTCACCTCAGTTGCTGGATAGCGCAAACCATTGCTGTACTGGTGATCTTCGGATTATTTGCCATGCAGATATTCCTTCCCTACCTCGGATATTATTATGTAGAACAGGATACCAGCCACCTGGGATATGCTATTCTTACTGCGCTCATCATGTTTTGCCTGCTGCCTCCTCTCTTTTCTATTCTTATTATCAGCACCAAATGGCTGGTCATCGGAAAAATGAAAGCAGGAGATTATCCTTTATGGGGTACTTATTATTTCCGTTGGTGGCTGGTAAAAACAATCCAGCGTCTCATGCCTTCACAGTTCCTTAATGGCACACCGCTATACCCTGCTTATCTCCGGATGCTGGGTGTGAAAATAGCGCCGGATGCGCAACTCGGCGCGGTGACTATTGGTGCGGAAGATCTTGTTACCATTGGCAGTGATGTAAGTATCAGTTCACAGGCAGTGATTAACAATGCTTTCGTGGAAGATGGCCTGCTGAAACTCCGCACCGTACATCTTGGCGATCATGCGTACATAGGCAGCAGTGCCGTTATTGGCGGTGATACGGTAATGGAAGCCTGGAGCGAGTTACAGGACCTCAGCTTTTTGCCCGCCAACAGTACCGTGAAATCAGGCGAAGTATGGCAGGGTAGTCCGGCAGTGTTAAAAGTAACTAAAAGTATCAGTGAGCTGCCGCAACCATTGCCCGTATCAAAAGCTACCCGCAGAAAATACAGTGCTATCTTTTCCCTGTTCCTGCTGGTATTTCCATTCACGGTGTTATTGCCGTTATTGCCTACGATCATTACCCTCAACCAGATGGATAATGCAGCGCCGGATTATAACTTCAATTATATGGTGATCACACCGGCACTGGCATTGAGTTATATTATTTTATTTACCGGGCAGACAGTATTGCTCACCCGTTTACTGCAATGGGGCATTAAGCCGGGTACCTACCCTATTTACAGTGCGTTTTATGCCCGTAAATGGTTTGCCGATCAGCTGATGTCGTTATCATTGATTGTGATCCATCCAATTTTTGCCACGGTATATATTTCTTCGTTATTCCGCGCACTGGGTGCTAAAATAGGCCGCAATACAGAAGTATCTACCGCCAGCAGCGTTACCCATCCTTTGCTGGAAATCGGCGACGGCGCCTTTATTGCGGATGCAGTAACTCTCGGCGAATCCGATGTACGCGGACAACAACTGATACTGGAAAAAACAATTATCCATAACACCAGCTTTGTAGGCAACAGCGCCCTGATACCGCAGGGATATGAATTACCGGAGAATATGCTGATAGGTGTGCTATCCACGCCGCCATCCAAAGAACAGCTGGCAGCAAGTACTGCGCGCGACTGGTTTGGATCGCCGGCCATTGCGCTGCCACGCCGCCAGGAAAGTCATTTCTTTCCGCCGGAACTCACCACTCACCCATCACCACAACGCAAACTGGCCAGGGCTACGGTGGAGTTTATACGTATCCTGATCCCCGAAACAGTGGTGATCTGCTGCAGTATCCTGTTCATCGCCTATGCCCACGACCTCGTAACAGATGAAGCCTGGTGGATGATCCTGCTGCAGTTCCCCTTCTATTATCTCTTTTTCCTGGGGCTGCCCGCATTCCTTTTCACGGTATTGCTCAAATGGATCCTTGTCGGCAAATACAAGGCTTTGCAAAGTCCTATGTGGACTTCCAATGTATGGCGCAGCGAAGCCATTACTTCTACTTACGAAGCCCTCTCTATTCCGTTCCTGCTGGAATACCTGAAAGGAACGCCCTGGCTGCCGGTAATACTCCGCTTACTGGGTGTAAAAACAGGCCGCCGCGTATTGCTGAATACCGCAGATATTACAGAGTTTGATATGGTGGAAATAGGCACTGACAGCGTATTGAATGAAGACAGCGGTCCGCAGACGCACCTGTTTGAAGACCGGGTAATGAAGATAGGACCCATTAAAATAGGCCGCAGAAGCAGCATTGGCGCAAGATCTATCATCCTGTACGACAGTGAGATAGGCGATGATGTAAACATTGCCCCCCTCTCGTTGTTAATGAAAGGAGAAAAATTACAACCGGGTACCAGCTGGACAGGCAGCCCGGTTAAACCCGAATAACGCCACCGTATATACGAAAATGATCACCATCCGGTCCATACAGATAAGAGATCACTATGATCTTATCAACAGCATGATGGAGCAGCTGCATCTCTCGGAAAAAACATTCTTTCTGAAAACAGCCGCCTGGGAAAGCATTGCTTCAAACTACATGCAGCATGTAATGGAAATGCAGGAAACCTGCGATGGTACCTGCCTGCTGGCATATGCTGATGATGAACCGGCAGGCTTCATCTTTGCCTACCTGGAAGAACCGGATGAAAGCCGGATTGAAGATTACACCGGTAACACCCTGTATGTATCTGATGGCTATGTGGCCAATGAATTCCGCCGGCAGGGTATTTACAGGATGATGAATGAGGAACTGGAACGGATATACGTAGAGATGGGTATCCGCAGAATAGTAAGATATACACTGGCCAACAACCATCGTATGCAACAGTTCCTGGTGTCGAAAGATTATGAACCGGTACGGCTGGTATATGAGAAGTGGCTAACTCCTGATGGAAAGAAACCAGTTCCATTGTTTCCACCTCTTCCTGACTTATAATTTCTTCTTAAAGAAAAACAGCGGCAGAAAAATATTCTCTGCCGCTGTTTTTCTTTAAGAAGAAATGTCATTAATAATCAATAGCGTGATCCTTTTTTACAGGAGCCCCGGCATATGCTTTCTTTGATGTCCATGGTTGCGCAGGCGCCGACCAAAAAGGGTTTGAAGCAGGCAACCCCAATGCCAGGAAGCCGGTGCTACATAAGTACAGGCTACCGGTAGAGGTATAAACATCTGCAATTTCCGGCTGATGCCCGCAGAAACCAATCTGCAGCCAGCCTTTTTTATCAAAGGTACCGGGCGTTTCAAATATTCGTTTATTCACTGCCGTTAGTGCGCACCTTACCTGTGCAGGGGATATATCTTCTGGTAATTTCTCTTCTAATGCAATTTGCGCCAATGCCTGGAAGGCCGCGTTGCGGTAGGGCATCGAGCGACCCACTACCGGGAAAGTCCCTTCAGGAGATACCTGTTTTTCAAGAATAGCAGCATAGCGTTGCATCCGTTTTAATGCCAGTTCATAATTGGCTTTGCTGCTTTCTTCTTTTTCAGCCATCACCTTTAGTACATCTACCAGCATGGGATGAATTACAAAGGAGTTGTAATAGTCGTAATGAAAATGCGCACCATCACCATACATGCTATCGCCCTTGTACCACTCCATCATTTTTTGTACGGCCAGGTCTATTGGTTTGCGGTCCCAGTCGGCGCCGAATTTCAGCAGCATGGCTTCAATGATAGCGGAGAACAACACCCAGTTATTGGTAAATGCTTTAATGCTGCGTAAGCTGATCAGGCCATCTATAACCTGTTGTTGTGTTTTGGGAGACAACCTGCCCCAAACGTGTTTGGGGGCGCGTAGTAATCCATGCGCGAGGAAAGCGCCATCTACCAATGGTTGCGCATCAAACTTGCCGGTAAAGTTCATATAGTCCGGAGAGGCAGGATCTACCGCCATTGCTATAGCTTTACGGGTCATCTCCAACATCTCAATACGTTTGCTGCCTTCCATTGTATTATCTTCCCCCAGTTCCAGCCAGGGCGCAATACCGGCGAGGGTTCTGCCAAATGCTTCGAGATAGGTTACTTTATCCACCGGCTTTCCATAGCTGGGCGCCACTTCGGTAGGCATGGTAGTCTTCAGTTTTCCTTTGCTCAGCTGCTCTATAACGGGGCGGCATATACGAATCATCAGATCCACATTATACTCCCTGTCGCCGGTCGCAGGCTTTTCAGCAGCCATTGCTTTCAGCAGTCCTTTTTCTGTGCCTATGGTGCTGGCCACTCCTGCCATAGGAATAGCCTTGATAAAAAAGCGTCTGTCCATGCAAATAAATTTACGGCGTTATTTCGCCCATTGTTTATACCGCAGCAATGCTTCTACAAAATAATAATCGGCGTAGGTGAGCGGTACATCTACTTCCGATTTATTAGGCAGGTGGCCTACGCTATGCATCAGTATGAAATCATTGTTCTCTCCTTCCTTCGCCAGGTATGCCGGGCTACAAAGGCTTGTCAGCATTTTTTCTGCGGCGTTCCAGTAACGTTTACCATCGGCTTTGCCTGTGTAGCGGCTCAGTTCCAGCAGTGCAGATGCGGCTACTGATGCAGCAGATACATCACGCAGTGCGTTGGGAATATCCGGTGCATCATAGTCCCAGTAAGGCACCAGGTCGGCCGGCATATGCGGGTTGTTCAGGATAAACTCTGCAATATGACGTGCCTGTTCCAGGTAAACTTTGTCCTTTGTATCGCGGTACATCAGGGTGTAACCATAGAGCCCCCATGCCTGTCCGCGCGACCAGGCAGAGCTGTCTGCCAGCCCCTGGTGCGTTTTACGTTCATTTACGGCGCCGGTAGCAGGATCATAATCCACTACGTGGTAAGAGCTGTAATCCGGACGGAAATGATTTTTCATGGTGGTGTTGGCGTGTATGCGTGCAATGTCTGCAAATTGTTTATCACCGCTTTCGCGGGTGGCCCAGTTCAGCAGTTCGAGGTTCATCATATTATCAATGATCACCGGGAATTTCCAGGTGCCGTGATCCCATGATTTGATACAACCTACAGTTGGATTAAACCGCGTGGATAGTGACTTTGCACTGGTAAGCAGGATAGCTTTGTAAGCGGTGTCTTTTGTGATGCGCAGGGCATTTCCAAAAGGACAATACATCATAAAGCCCAGGTCATGTGTGTGGGTATTGTACTGTTCTTTTTGTACAAGCGCCATTCTTTTCAGGGCTTCATTCTTAAAGGCCGGATCTTTCGTGTATTCAAAAAGATACCAGTTGGTACCGGGATAAAAACCGGAGGTCCACCAGCTGGAGTTAGACGTCATCAAACTGCCGTCTTTGCTGGTGCTACGGGGTAACAAGCTGTCGGGCACATGCTTCATCATCAGCTTATACTGCCTGGCGGCAAATTGCAATGTGGCATCTGCCTTTGCCAGTAAGGCTTTATCTGCTTTACCTGCTTGTGCATACGATTGCATCAAAAATGCAGGCAATAACAGTACCGTAAAGAACAGGTTCTTTTTCATAATAACGTGATTAGAGTATGATCATTTCTTTTTTCCGCTACTCTTGGCTGTACCGGCAGAAGACTCGCGGGCTATCAGTTGAATAGGTATTATTTCCTGTGAATAACGTGGTACGCTGGAAGGGGCGGTATTAATCAGTTCCATGAGGGCAGCCACCACCCTTTCTCCCATCATAGCCGGATACTGGTCTACACTGGTAACAGGCGGCGTAACAATTTCTGTCCGGGGATCATTGGAATACCCTACTATTTTCAGGTCTTCCGGCACCCTTACATTGATCTTACGGCAATACTCCATGATGGTAATAGCAGTAGTATCGTTAGATGCAAATACGCCATCCGGAAATGGTGGTTGCGAGAATATTTTTTCACACGTTTGCCAGGCGTTATCGCGCGTGAGCTCGTGATAAAATACGCGCGTTTTTTTAAACGGCAGCTTAAACTCCTGTAAGGCGTTCTTGTACCCTGCTACTCTTTCCACATACAGGTTACAGCTTAGCGGCCCGGAAATATGAACAATATCTTTACAACCTTTTTCTATCAGGTGGGTAGTGGCGGTGTAACCTCCTACGTAATCATCTCCCTTAATCACTTTTACATTGTAATCTTTGGGGACCCTGTCAAAAAATATCAGCGGAATGTTGTTGTCCTTGAATATATCGAAATGGGAAAAGTCGGTGGTATATAACGTAGTGGATACCACCAATCCGTCTACCCGTGCGGAATACAGCGTATTTACCAGTGCTATTTCCTGTTCGTAGGAATCATTGGATTGGCAGATGATCAGGTTATATCCATGTTCCTGCAGTTTATTTTGAATGATCGTACTGATAGCGGCAGGAAAGAACATGGAGATACGCGGAACAATAAGCCCGATGGTTTTGCTTTTGTTGTTGCGCAAACCGGCGGCCAGGGCATTAGGACGATAACCCAGTTTACGGGCCATCTTCTTCACCTTATCTTTCGTACGTGCGCTGATGTTAGGATTATCATTCAGTGCGCGTGAAACAGTAGATACTGAGAGTTTCAGTTCTTCTGCAATATCTACAATTGTTTTTTCGGTACGTTTGCTCATGTATAGAGGCTATTAGCTGTAAGTGTTCTGTTATCTTCCCATCCAGCCACCATCCACTGTAAGGATAGTACCATGTACATAATCAGCCGCTTTTGAGGCAAGGAATATTGTTGGTCCGGCAAAATCCTCCGGTTCCCCCCATCTGCCGGCTGGAATACGGTCCAGTATAGCGCTGCTGCGTTGCTGATCTGCCCTCAGTGCCGCGGTATTATCCGTGGCAATATATCCCGGGGCAATTGCATTCACATTCACTCCTTTGGAAGCCCATTCATTGGCAAATGCCTTTACCAGTGATCCTACGGCTCCTTTACTGGCTGCATATCCCGGCACATTGATACCGCCCTGGAAGGTGAGCAAAGATGCTGTAAAGATAACTTTTCCGCTCCCACGGGCAATCATTCCTTTCCCGATTTCACGGGTCAGGATAAATTGGGCGTTCAGGTTGATGTTAATCACTTCGTCCCAGTACTCGTCCGGGTGTTCTGCAGCGGGCTTACGGAGAATAGTGCCTGCGTTATTCACCAGGATATCTATTACAGGAACATCCTGTTCCAGTTGCTTAATAAATGCATAGAGGCTGGTCCGGTTGGAAAAGTCGGATTGATAAGCCTTAAAACTACGGCCCAATGCCTTTACCTCTTTTTCCACTTCGCTGCCACTCAGCTCCAGGGAGGCTGACACCCCGATAATATCGGCACCTGCGGAAGCCAGTGCCACCGCCATCGCCTTTCCTATACCACGTTTGCAGCCAGTAACCAGCGCAGTTTTTCCTTTTAACTGAAATAAGTCCATGATGAATAAGTTGGAGTTTTCCGGCACACCACTGGTGGCCTGCCGGAAAAGTTATTGAATCGTTACCTGTAAGGGTTGCTTAATTTTTTTGGCGAATGTTTCCAGGTAGCTGAACCACTCTTCAGCGGAAGTGATTCTTCCGCCTTTGTTCCAAGCCGCCCCGAAATAGTATTCGTATGGCTGCTGGCTCCCTGCTGTTCCGGGGCTTAGCAAATGTACGCGATCTGTTTTCATTCCCGGTACTTCCCGGGCAAAAACACAGCCTATACCCAAGGTGCCATCGTCGCCATGAACGGGCTCCCAGTAGCCCATTACGCCGGTTTTCTCATCCAGCAATACGGTACCCGGCTCTTTGCGTTTTACAATACCGGTTACCACGGGGATGTCATTTCCCTTAAAGTTGTATTGCACCTGCATTTTATTGAGTTGGGAACCTGCATCCAGGGAAATGGTTTTGGTAACAGTAACGGCCGTATTGCCCGCCTGCCAGGTATCGTAGGTCAGGGAAAAAGTGGTGCGCAACGGACCATTATCAAGGGTTTTCGACTGCCGGTAGTTTTTTGGGAAATAGATGGTATCCTGTCCGGAGGGCGCTGTATCACCTGCACCAAGTGTTAAGCCCACGCTGTAATAGTCCAATCCCTGCCCGTTGTCATGGTGATAGTTATCCAGTTTATACCAGGTGTCGATCACCATATCGGTGGTGCGCTTCGCCCATACATCAATACCATAGGCCATTTCTTTCGGTACCAGTTCAAGCGCCTTGCCATACATGCGGTAGGCCATGCGGTCATTTTCCCAGGCGTAATCATCTTTGCGCTCAGGTACATAACGACCATACGCTTTCGCCTTTACCGGCGCCGGGGCACCTTCTGCCACTGCGGCATACAAACTTGCTGCAGCGGGCAGCGTTACCTGTAATAATATCTTCTTTGCTGATTTACCACCTTCATAAATCACCTGATAAGGAATTTCCTGTCCGCTCACAATATCCACTACTTTAAAACCTTTCAACGTTTGTTTGGATAATTTCGCGCTGAAAGCGGGATAAGGAATTTCTGTAACCTCTTCTATCCTGTTGATACCGGTGTTATTGGAGATGACCAGGTGGGCAGCTGCATTTTTCCGGAGGTCATATTTAATCAGTTCAGAACCGGCTAACAGGAACGCACCTACGCCATATACTTCCGTATCGTTAGCGGTAGCTTTTCCGGGTGCAGCGCCTATTTCCTGGACAAAGCCCAGTTTACCATTTGGCTGTACGCAACCGGTAAGTGCTTCCCATCCTTTCTGTATTATCGGTAAAAATTGTTTCTCTGATAAAAGACCATTGTTCACTCCCCACATCAACGCATATACGTAGAAACCGGTGCCGCTTGTTTCCTTTGCCGGATAGCTGTCCGGGTCCAGTAAACTGGCATGCCAGGTACCGTCTGCAGTTTGCAGGGCGGCTATGCGGTAAGCCATTTGTTTATACAGGTCCTGGAAACGCGTCTTTCCGGCGTAACCGGCCGGCATATTATCCAGCATACGCACCAGGCCGCCCATTACCCAGCCGTTACCACGACTCCAGTATACGTTGGTGCCATTCTTTTCTTTTTTGCCGATATAACTGCCATCGCGGTAATAAAGGCTATCCTGCTTATTATACAGGTAGTCAGTTGTTTTCCACCACAGCTTGTCCGCGGTTTCCAGATAACGCGAATCCCCGGTGGCGGTGCTTAAATAAGCCAGCGCCGGAGGCCCCATGAACAACGCATCACACCAGGCCCATTCACGATGATGAATACCATCTTTCCATTCGAGAGATTCTGTATGCGGCGCTGCCACAATGCTATCTGCCAGCTTACGGAATTTGTCGATCATTACCGGATCTTTATACACACTGTTTAATTGTGAGTATAGCTGTCCCACACAGTATTCATCTGCGAAAAAACGGTCCGGTCCTGTGTTCCAGTCATTATCTTTTCCTACCTGTACCAGGCGGTCAATAAAGAAGGGATTGGATGTTACCTGCGCCAGCGACATCATGCCTGCATACATGGCGCCGTTGGTCCAGTCGGTAGGCGCATGGTTCCAGCCATTAGCAGTAATATGGCGCCATTGCCAGGAAGCCACTTTTTCCATTTGCGCCCTTACCGCGGCAGCAGTGTAGGCATCAGTGAAAACCGTGGCATGCTGCCCGGTAACAGGTTCCGTAGCATGCACCGGTAAGCCGGCATGCAGGAAAGACAAGCTCAGCAAGCTTCCTGCGATAATTTTTTTCATCATCATGATAGCAGCTATTATCAGTTCATTAACGTAGTTCAGTGATCTTGCAATGATCCATATCACTATAGTCGAGGTTTTCACCGGCCATACCCCATATAAAAGTATAGTTACTGGTACCGGCGCCGGAGTGAATAGACCAGGGCGGGGAAATAACTGCCTGTTCATTCTGCATCCAGATATGGCGGCTTTCCTGCGGCTGTCCCATAAAGTGGCATACGGACTGCCCTTCCGGCACTTCAAAATAAAAATACACCTCCATTCTCCTGTCGTGCGTATGCGCCGGCATGGTGTTCCACACGCTGCCTGGTTGCAGCTCTGTCATGCCCATCTGCAGCTGGCAGGTTTCCAGCACACTGTTTACCAGCAGTTTATTGATAGTGCGGTGATTGGAAGTTTCAAGCGCACCCAGTGTTACCACTTCTGCTTCTTTTTTAGACACTTTGCGGGTGGGGAAGCTATGATGAGCAGGAGTGGAATTCAGGTAGAATTTGGCGGGTGTTTGTGCGTTTTTACTGGAGAAGATCACCTGTTGTTTTCCTTTGCCGATGTATAACGCTTCTTTATACGCCAGTTCAAATTTCTCCCCGTCCACTTCCACTATGCCATCGCCTCCAACATTGATCATACCCAGTTCCCTTCTCTCCAGGAAATAGGCTGCTTTCAGCAGATCAATCGTTTCCAGTACCACCGGCCCTTTCACGGGCATTGCGCCGCCGGTCAGGTACCGGTCGTAATGTGTATGCGTCCAGGCAATGTGGTCGGCATCAAAAATTTTCTCCATTAAAAATGCCTGCCGGAGTTGTGCCGTATCCATTTGCTTTACTTCAGCCGGACTGCTGGCATATCTTGATTCGAACGTGGTGCTCATATGATGTTTGAATGTTTTTATCTATTGAGAATACTGATTCATTATTTGCCCGGCCCCAGGAGGATTGCCCACTGTTTGGCCCTTTACCGCTGTTGTAATGGATTGCGCGGGGCTCATAGCTCCGGCAAGCCCTGCCAGTGACACTATTCTGATAAAGTTTCTGCTTTCCAATGTGGCTTTCCTTTATAAAGTTAAAAAAGCGGTTCCATTACATGGCTTCAGGCGAAAGCTCTAAAGTAATGCAAACGTTTGCAAAAATCAAGCATTTATTTTAAAAAATGTCTTTTACAGGATGGTATGGGTACCTATTTACGGCGCATCACAAACGCCACCGAGTGTTTACCGGTTAGTGCCTGGCTCCGGGCCTTCAGGCTGATTCGTGTTACGTGGTCGCCCCATACCGGTGACAAGCGGCTATCTTTTATCTCCTGCTGCTCCGTTACCACTTCAAATAAGGAAGGATCGTAGGTTAGTAACAGGTCCGCAGTTCCGCCTTTTAATACAATCCTTCCGGGTGTACCGGTGCCGGCAGGCAGACAGGTCATAAAATGCAGCAGGAAGGGCTCCTTCCATTCTTTTAACTGGTATGCCTCCGATAATTGCAGGGAAGTTTTGGCAGGGTTGAATGTAAATGTACGTTTCCACGATTGTACCATTGCTGTTTCCGGATAAGCAGCGGCAATATCCATACTCAGCTTATTGTGACTGTACTGCACAGCTGTAGCCTGAAACTTCCGGCCATCCTGCTGTTGAACACCGTTAATAGTGGGGCAGTTATGCCATTGCGATTGCATAAACCATAATTTGTAACGGTCGGCACTAAATGTTTGCTTTGTATAGGTACCCACGCCAACATCAATAATGGCCGGCTTTCCATCCATGTACAGCACAAAATTTCCAACGTCGTTATGATTATGGCTTTCTGCATTATGTCCGCCCTGTGCAGCGAAGAATAAGCCTTTGGAAACACCGGCTTCAGAGCGGAGCGACAATACCTGCAAATCAGGGAGCCAGTTTTCCGCGGTATAAGGGGCTGTTGCTTTGGCAGATAACAAGGCACTGCGATATTCCACGTTATACACAAAGAAAGCCAGGGAAGGCGTTTTAACCCTGTTACTGTCGGGATTCTCCAGCCTTGAGAGGTAAGCGGCGAAGTTAACCAGCAACGGGTCGTGAAAAGCAGTTCCGTATAAATACACGGTATGTGAAGGTGGAATGGTGCTCGCAGAAGCATCTGCAAAATTCACAAACCGGCTGCTGTCTACATGCATTTTATAAATATAGGCGCCGATCCGGTGAATCAGTTCATTATTGCTCCAGCTCAACCGGTGTGCAGAAGCGCTGTTCAGCAGATCAATAAATTCGATGAGCTTACCGCCTGCATGTCCCCAGTAAGTGGGCCCTTCATCACAGCCGCCATCATCAGGATATCCGTTCACAAAATTATCCGCGCTGCGGATCGTTTTCTCTATTACCTTATTTCGTATATCCGTTTCATTTATACCCAGCAATGCAGTTTGTAAAACATTGGTATTGATCCAGATATTCCAGTTATTCACTGCGCGGCCGCCCCATCCCATCCACCAGAAATCAGTCCGCTTCAGGTAAGGTTCCACAATGCGGTGTTGCAGTTCATAGGTAATCCGTTTATTTACGATTGGGGAAAATTTATCCAGCTGATCGTGCAGCAGGAACTGCGCCCAGCTGAGTGTAGCAGCAGTTTCACCGGCAAAAAGATCCACCACCGGTTCCGCAGGATCGGGCAAACCACTGCCTGCCTTTTGTGCGCCAATATGCGCAGGCAATACCCAGGTGCTTTCTTCCAGGATCAGCCATAAACCGTTTACGATCTGTGGCATGTATTTTCCTTTTCCATCCACCAGTTCTCCGGCCACTAACGCTGCCAATACTTTGCGGCGTTCAAACTGCGCATTTTCAAAATTTACACGGTTACCATTATCACGGTATTGAAGATATAAAGTAGCCGGTAATGAAGGCCAGTCGAACGATAATCCCTTGTCCGCTTCCTTCAGCAATATCGCCTTGCTGGCCGCCGGCAGGGCAGCAATCTTCTCCGTAACAGATTTGTATCGTTGTTCCCTCCACTGAATAATATCCTTAAAAGCAGCATCACCACCTTTCTGCCTGTATTCTTCATATAAATAATTCCTGGCTTTACCGGCATCCTGGCCACTAACGTTACCGGCTATACTAATACCTGAAAAAAGCAATACCGCGCAGATCAGTTTTTTAACGTGCATTTGACATTTTTTTTTGTAAGATAAAAACAGGGCAGTGTAATAGGTTAAAGGGATGGTATATTTCCCAAACCGCGTCATGATGTAAACGTTTGTATTTGTTGCCATACTGTCATTCAATTGTTCGCGCCGGAGTGTATGGCGGGTGTTGTCTTTTCTGCCGGAATCACTCCGCTTCAGGTCAGCAATTCAGATTACCGGTATCTTCAAAATGATCTCGTCAGTTGCTCCCATGGAATTTGTTGGCGTCATCGCCGGAAACCCGCGCTGATAGATCAAAAATATCAAAATACAGGTAAATTACAAACGTTTGCATGAATATTACAGGATCGGGACATTTACACATCCGGGCGGTTAAAAGGCACTGATAGCCGATTAACAATTTATAATTCATTCCTGACCTGCTCCCATAAGGTGTTCCAGCGGAATAATCAAATAGTCAAAATCTTATCATGGATTAACATTTTACTATCACCAGCCGGAGCAGTTATTTACTACTTTAGCTCTTATGAACGCTTATTTACAAATTCATCCTGATGATAATGTGCTGGTAGCCTTACAGGATATACCGGTAGGAACCGATATCTCATTTAACGGACATAACATTCAACTGCAACAAAATATCTCTGCTAAACATAAATTCCTGATAAATGACATCCGGGAGGGCGATCCCATCACGATGTATGGCGTACTGGTAGGCAAAGCCAGCAAAAGCATCGGGAAGGGCGAAACCATTACCACAGAAAATGTGATTCATGATGCCAACGCATTCCATGAAAAAGACAGCTCCCTGGAATGGCAGGCGCCCGATGTGAGTAAATGGAAAACCCGCACCTTTATGGGCTACCATCGGGCCGATGGCCAGGTAGGTACCCGTAACTACTGGCTGGTGATTCCGTTGGTTTTTTGTGAAAACAGGAATGTAAGTGTGATTAAAACCGCTTTCGAAAAAGGACTTGGTTTTTCTCCTGCCGAAGTATATAACGAACAGGTAACGGACCTCGTTTCCCTTTATAAAAGCGGCAACCTGGAAGCCATTAAAAACTATGAGGCAGGCGCACTAACGGAAACGAGTAAACGTAATGTGGTTTTCCCGAATATTGATGGTATTAAATTCCTCACCCACGAGGGAGGCTGCGGTGGCACCCGCCAGGATTCAGACGCCCTGTGCGCCCTGCTGGCCGGTTATATTCATCACTCCAATGTTGCCGGAGCCACTATTCTTAGCCTGGGATGCCAGCACGCGCAGGTATCTATCCTCCAGGAATCACTGAAAAAGCTTAACCCGGCCTTTAACAAACCGGTATTGGTATACGAGCAGCAGAAAAGCGCTTCCGAATTTGCGATGCTGTCTGCCGCCATTAAAGATACTTTCCTCGCGCTGGTAGAAGCCAATAAGCTGACCCGCCAGCCGAGCCCGCTCTCCAAGCTGGTAATAGGATTGGAATGCGGCGGCTCCGACGGGTTTTCCGGCATTTCAGCTAACCCGGCTGTAGGTCATACTTCCGACCTGCTGGTGGCGCTGGGTGGTACTTCCATTCTCTCCGAGTTCCCTGAACTGTGCGGAGTGGAACAGGAACTGATTAACCGCTGTCAGACAGAAGAAACCTCCGATAAGTTCATCCGCATTATGCGCGCATATGAAAATCAGGCCCAGTCGGTAGGCTCCGGTTTTTACATGAATCCATCTCCTGGAAATATCAAGGATGGCCTGATTACCGATGCCATCAAATCCGCCGGGGCAGCTAAAAAAGGAGGAACCTCACCGGTTACGGATGTACTGGATTATACAGAGTATGTAACCAAACCCGGACTGAACCTGCTTTGCACACCCGGTAACGATGTTGAATCCACTTCAGCAGAAGTAGGTTCCGGCGCTAACGTGGTGTTGTTTACCACAGGACTTGGTACGCCTACCGGCAACCCGATTGCACCGGTAGTAAAACTGGCTACCAATACCAAACTGGCTACCCGTATGAAAGATATTATTGATATCAATACCGGTACCATCATCAGTGGCGAACAGAGTATTGCCGGTATGGGTGAAGAAATCCTGGAATATGTGATACAAACCGCCAGTGGTGAAGTGTATACAAAGGCAGAACAACTTAACCAGGATGATTTTATTCCGTGGAAACGGGGTGTTTCCCTGTAAGCAGCGCGGATTTTGTCTTTTTCAGGATTAGACTGATTAGACTGATTACTTTGATTTTACTTTTTTGATTTTATAAGATGAAGAAAGATAAATTAAGCGAATAATTTTTGATACTCATAAGAATAAAAACAAACGTCCGGACATCTGCCCGGACGTTTTCTATTTGAAAATTAGCTTTACAAATCTTTATAAAATCAAAAAAGTAAAATCAAAGTAATCAGTCTAATCAGTCTAATCCTGAAAAAGACAAAATTCGCTAATTCAAATTCACCTGCTCCATTTTAGGTGCAAAGAAGTGCATCACTGTCCAGGCCACCAGGTAAGCCAGGGCGCAGATAGTGAACAGAATATTATAGCCAATACCGATGTTGCCGATTAACTTATAATGATCCAGCATAGCGCCAATCAGCATCGGGAACAGCGTACCGCCAATAGATCCGGCCATACCGCCAATACCTACCACAGAACTTACGGCCCGTTTCGGGAACATATCAGAAGCCGTGGTGAATATGGTGGCAGACCATGCCTGGTGAGCCGCCGTGGCCAAACTGATCAATGCAATAGCGAACCATACATTATTGGAATACTGTATAAGCATAATGGGCAATACGCAAAGCGCAAAGATCAGCATAGACACTTTACGCGCTTTGAAAACCGGCCAGCCGGATTTGATCAGGTGGGAAGATAACCATCCACCACCGATACTGCCAAAGCTGGTAATGGAATATATGATGATCACCGGCAAACCCAGCGTTTCTTTCATATTTACGTGGAAGATGGATTCCAGGTAACCCGGTAACCAGAACAGGAAAAACCACCACACAGGATCAGTCAGTAATTTACCAAATATGAAAGCCCATGTTTGTCTCACGCCCAGGAGCTTACTCCATTTAATAGGTTTGGGTTTCACTTCTTCTACTTCCTGGTCGGAGTGGATATGATCAAATTCTGCTTTGGATAATTTCTTGTGACGGGCAGGCACTTCATAATAGATCCACCAGAATATCAACCAGATAAAACCGATGGCGCCTGTCCATACAAAGGCATTTCTCCAGCCATGATTGCTGGCCAGCCAGTATACCATTGCCGGCCCTATTACAGCCGCAATATTGGAACCTGAGTTAAAGATGCCCGTAGCCAGCGCCCGCTCCTTCTTTGGAAACCACTCTGCGGTGGCTTTAATAGCCGCAGGGAAGTTGCCCGCTTCGCTTACGCCGAGGATAGACCTTACCACACCAAAACCCAGCGTGGAACGCACCAGTCCGTGCGCCATAGCCGACAGGCTCCATACCACAATAGAAACCGCGTATCCCAGTTTGGAACCGATCTTATCTACCAATGCGCCAAAGAAAAGCAAGCCAATCGCATAGGAAGCGGAAAACGCCATCACCAGGTTGCTGTAAGCTGTTTCTGACCAGTGAAACTCAGCTGATAAGTCAGTTTTAAGCAATCCTAATATCTGCCTGTCTATATAATTGATGGTCGTCGCAACAAATAAAAGTGCGCATACCCGCCAGCGATACTTACCTAAAGTTGTGGAATTCATTACGGTTTATTTGGAATTTATAAAGTGTATAAGTTACTTCTTCGGCCTGAGAAATGCAAACGTTTGCACTATTTTATCTTTCAGCGCGCCCCAGTCCTTACTTTCGATCAGGGATTTGGACAGCAGGTTAGACCCCATTCCCACGCATACCACCCCGGCGTCAAACCAGGCATCCATACTAACCCGGGTAGGTTCTACACCGCCCGTAGGCATAAATTTCAGTTGCGGGAACAGCGGTTTGATGGAATTTACATAACCCGGCCCCAGTACGTTACCCGGGAACAACTTCACCAGCCTGGCGCCACTCTTTTCTGCAACAGAAATTTCCGTTGGCGTCATACAACCGGGAATCCAGGTAATGCTTTCCGCACTGCAATAAGCAGCCGTTTCGGGATCAGTTACCGGGCATACAATAAAGTCGGCGCCCATACCGGCATACACGGCTGCATCCGATGCGTTTTTAATAGTTCCGATACCCAGGTATAAATCCGGCATGGCAGCCAGTTTCCTGTCGCGTAGGGTAGCGAAGTTCTTACGTGCATTTTCTCCCCTGCTGGTAAATTCGAATACCCGTAAGCCGCCATCATAACACGCTTGCAGTACTTCCAGGCAAACATTTTCATCATCATGATAAAAAACCGGAATAATCCCGCTTTGCTCAAATGCTGCTATAATTGTTTCAGGACTTGGTGCCATATCTTATATCAGTTTTATTATTTCTTTTTCAGAAGTAGTATTAAAATCTCCTTTCACAAAAAATTTGGAATACGCGGCAGCAGCAGCAAAGGAAATGATCTGCTGATCATCCAGTCCCTGCAGCTGGGCATGTATGAGCCCGGCCATGAAGCAGTCTCCGCTACCCACGCGATCCACTACGTCATTGGTATCGTACTCACGGGAAATGCTCATCTGTCCTTCGTTATAATAAAAGGCGTAGTACAGATTATGCGTGGCAGCATGACTGAAACGGAAAGTAAAAGCCACCCGTTTACAGCGTTTATACGTAGCAGTGATTTCTGCGGCTACCTTTTCTGCCTGTTGCAGGAAAATATCTTTGGTATTGGCTTCCAGCGCAGCGGTATCCAGCGCGGTATCCAGCATATTATTGGCGGCCCAGATGTTGCCCATGATTACATCGCAGTACTGAACCAGCTCCGGCATTACCTCCACCGGCTTTTTGCCATACTGCCATAGTTTACTGCGGTAGTTAAGATCGGTGGAAATGGTCATTCCCTTCCGGGTGGCGGCCTGCAATACTTCCTTGCAAACCTCCGCGGCAGCAGGGTTTAATGCGGGTGTAATAGCGCTCCAGTGAAACCATTCCGCATCACCGAGCAATGCGTCCCAGTTAACAGTGCCCGGCACTATTTCGCTGAAAGACGACCAGGCCCTGTCGTACACTACCTCCGCATGTTTAAGGTCGCTGCCCTGCGCCAGGTAATAAATACCAATGCGCGCACCACCCCACAACACCCTGTCGGTATGGATACCGCGGTTACTCAGTTGCTCCAGCACGTCTTTCGACAACCCGTTTTCAGGCACTTTGCTGATATAGGCCACTTCTGTGCCCCAATTGGCCAATGCCGCTGCTACGTTGGCTTCCGCCCCGCCTACATAAACAGCGGCCGTGTTTTGCGCCAGCTGCGGCGACAAGCGTAATAATATTTCTCCGAATGTGATAACTTTTACCGGCTTCATTAGAATCCAAAATATGCTTTTGCGTTATAGTAACAAATGTCCTGTACCATTTTCCCTAACCAGGCAACATCATTTGGCAGCTCTCCCTGTTCCACATCGTTGCCGATCAGGTTACACAAAATACGGCGAAAATATTCATGCCGGGAATAAGACAGAAAACTTCTGGAATCGGTTAACATTCCTACGAACCGGCTCAGCAAACCCATGTTGCTCAATACATTCATTTGCTTTTCCATACCATCTTTCTGATCCAAAAACCACCATCCGGAACCATACTGAATTTTGCCGGGAATGGCGCCATCCTGGAAGTTGCCTGCCATCGTAGCAAAAACTTCATTGTAGGAAGGATTCAGGTTATATACTACTGTCTTTGTTAACTTATCTTTCTTATCCAGTGCATCAAAAAATGCGCTCATGGCTTCCGCAACGCGCCAGTCGCCGATTGAATCCACACCGGCATCAGCCCCTACCTGCTGCAGTAAGCGGGAATTATTATTACGGATAGCGCCCACATGGAACTGTTGTGTCCATTCCCTTTCATGATTCCACTCGCATACCGCCAGCAGGACGGCCGTTTTAAACTGCGCATTCTCGTATGGTGTGGCAGCGCGGTGGTTGCGGGTATTGTAAAAAATAGTATCCAGTTCCCTTCCGGTAGCCGGTGAAAAATAAAAGGTGCTGATGCCATGATCACTCAGGCGGCCGCCGGCTTCATGAAAATAAGTATGCCGGCTATGGAGTGCCTCAATGAGGTCCTCAAACTTCGTGATCTCTTTATTGGTAACTGCTGCCAGCTCATTAATAAAACGGTTGAACACCTCCGGGTTATCCACCGCCATTGCCCTGTCGGGGCGGAAAGTAGGCAGCACCCGCGTCCCAAAAGGTTTATTGGCAATAGCACGGTGATGCTCCAGCGAATCTACCGGGTCGTCCGTTGTGCACAGCGTGTCTACTTTATAATGTTGCAGGAGTGTTTGTGTGGATAACCGGGGCAATTGTGCGTTACAATCGTGGTATATCTTCTCCGCTGTTTTTTCATTCAGCAGGTCGGTTACGCCGAAAGGATTTTTTAACTCCATGTGCGACCAGTGATACAAAGGATTGCGCATTGTATATGGCGTAGTAGCTGCCCAGTGACGGAATTTCGTATAGTCGTCGGCGGGGCCTGTAATAAACTCCTCCGGCACGCCGTTGGCACGCATAGCACGCCATTTATAATGATCTCCTTTCAGCCAGATGGCGTACAGGTTGTCAAATGTTTTATTCCCTGCTATTTCATCCGGTGGCAGGTGGTTATGATAATCGATCACCGGCATAGAGACGGCGTAATCAAAGTATAATCGTTTAGCCGTTTCCGTTTTTAATAAAAAATCCTCAGACAGAAATTCCTTCATAACATGATTAATTTTTGAGCAGCTGCGATTGAATAAATGCTTTCACACCATTGCTTTTCAACATTTTTAAGATGCCGGCTACCTGTTCAGCAAAACCTGGAATGGCCGTCAGATCTGTTTCCCACAAACGTTTGTCGCTGCAGATCCCGGTTACCATATCATTTATATCGGTGTGAGTGCGCCACCAGGCTGCAAAAACCGGGGCATTGTCATCTGTAATAACGTATTCTTCCCCGTTCCTGTTGCCATAATATTTACCTGCTTCTTCACGCTCCGGCTGCAGGAACAGCAGCATGGCGGCAAAGCCCAGGCACAGGTGAGGCGGGAGTGTTTTATACTTTTCGTAGTAGCGTACCAGTGTGCGCACATTGCGCGCATTCATCTTGGAACTTTCCTGGAAAGTGATGCTGATGAGCTTATGCGCAATAAACGGATTGGCAAAACGGTCGAGTACTTCCGGCGCAAATGCAGTAGCGGTAGGACAGGTATCTTCAATAGTAGGCAGTATTTCGCGGAGCACCACTTCTTTGAAGAAATGACTCATATAGTCGTCCTGCATACATTCGTATACCGTGTTGAGGCCCGACAGGAAAGCCAATGGCACTGCTGCTGTATGACTGCCATTCAGTAACCGGAGCTTCTGTTCACGGAATGGCGTAATGCTGGGCTCAATCAGCATCCTTTCATCTGCCTTATAAAAAGATAATACAGAACGGGTATGTTCATTACCTTCTATAGCCCATAACAGGTAGGGTTCTACTTCTATCCATAATTTATCTGTGTACCCTGCTTTTTGCTCAATTTCAGCCAGGTTGCGGGGTTTGCCGGGAACGATCCTGTCTACCAGGGAATTACAAAATTGGTTATCCTGCTGGATCCATGTAATAAAAGCCGGTGGCAGTTCATTATAAGCGGCCAGTTGCAGTACAATGTCTTTTAACAGGCGGCCGTTATCTACCACCAGTTCTGTAGGTACAATCACAAAGCCGGTGTTGGCGCTGCCTTTAAAGTAGGTAAACCGCTCCCACAGCACTGCCAGCAATTTGCCGGGGAACGAGGCCGGTACGCCGTCAGCTATTTTCTCCGGAACATACTGGATCCCTACTTCCGTGGTGTTGGAAATAATTGTTTGCAAAGCGGGCTGATGAACAGCAGCTAATATTTCCTGCCATTCTGCATTCGATTGCAAAACCCGGCTAATAGCGGAGTTGATCAGCACCTGGTCTACCAGTTCTCCCTGGGAAACACCTTTGATATGGGTGGTAAACAGGCAGTCCTGACTGGAAAAATCAACAGTATCACCGTCGGTCGATTTCACCACCACAATCCTTCCTTCAAAAATTCCCTGACGGTTGGCTTTGTCTGCGAGATAGTCTACTAAACCGCGCAAAAGCACGCCAGTACCAAATTGAAGGATCTTTTCCGGGAAGGTGAATGTTTTTTCATGAACGCCGGAATCCTGATTTTTTAATATAAATTCTTTGTTTAATATAGGTAGCATTACAACTGATTTATGCTATAAGGTGGCTAAAACTAATAAATATATAATTCACAATTAACAATTTATAATGTTTCCGGAAATAATCGTTCAAACACGTTAAAATTGTATCAACGATATAATCAGAATCAATCCGGCCATTGTCAGGATCAATAAAGCACAGATGGCCGTTGGCTTAAATTTAAGTAATTTTGTTGCTCTAAACTTTTATAAATGAGCAAGCATGGTAAAGTGCTGGTAGCCATGAGTGGTGGTATAGACAGCACTGTTACGGCGTTGATGCTGCATGAACAGGGGTATGACGTGGTGGGTATCACCATGAAAACCTGGGATTATGCATCTGCTGGTTCCAGTAAAAAGGAAACCGGCTGCTGTAACCTGGATTCTTTTAACGACGCCCGCGCGGCAGCGGTGCATCACGGGTTTCCGCACTTTGTGCTGGATATCCGCGATGAATTTGGTGATTTTGTAGTGAATAATTTTGTCGAGGAATATATTGCAGGACGTACTCCCAATCCGTGTGTACTGTGCAATACCCATATAAAATGGCGCGCACTGATGAAACGTGCCGACGCAATGGATTGTGAGTTTATTGCCACCGGCCACTATGGCCAGATCCGTCAGCACGACAACGGCCGTTATGTGATCAGCAAAGGTCTGGATGAAACCAAAGACCAGAGCTATGTACTGTGGGGCATCCAACAGGATGTACTGGCCCGCACCATTCTTCCTTTAGGCAAATACCGTAAAACACAAATACGCCAGATGGCCTTTGATTTCGGCTATCCCGAACTGGCTAAAAAAGCAGAAAGCTATGAAATATGCTTTGTGCCGGATAATGACTACCGCGGTTTTCTGAAAAGAAAAGTAGAGGGTCTGGAAGAAAGAGTAAACGGAGGCAATTTTGTGCTGGCAGACGGCACTATCGTTGGTCATCACAAGGGTTACCCCTTCTATACCGTTGGACAGCGTAAAGGGCTTGATATTGCCCTCGGACGCCCTGTTTTTGTAACCGAAATCATCCCCGAAACCAATACCGTGGTTTTAGGTAATGAAGATGAATTACAGAGAAGTGAGATGTTCGTAAGCGGTATCAACATGGGTAAATACGATACCATTCCCGAAGGCATGGAAGCAGTTACCAAGATCCGCTATAAAGATAAAGGCGCACTGAGTAACCTGTATAATGAAAACGGGCAGGTAAAAGTAAGCTTCTACGAAAGCGTGAAGGGCATTGCTCCGGGTCAGTCGGCTGTTTTTTATGAAGGCGACGATGTAGTTGGCGGAGGAATTATCCAGCGGACGATGCCGGTTGTTTTGTAAGAATTAATTTCATAAGATAGATAAACAGAAAGGGTGGGAAGACAGATCTTCCCACCCTTTTTTTATCTTCAAAAACTAAGACAATCTTACTGCATACATCGTATCTGCTCCCTTGTCATACCCCGCAATCACGCCCCCTTCCTGCTTCCGCAAGTCACTGATCTCTTCTATATACTTCACCACCTCTTCATTCTCCTGTTTAAAAACAGAACAGGTAATATAGATCAGCGAGCCGCCTTTTTTTACAAATGGCGCCACATTATGGGCTATCTTCTTCTGCAACTGCTGGTACTTCCCGATCTCGTCTTTTTTAAAGAAGGAGATACTTTCCGGCGTACGCCCCCAGGTACCGGAGCCGCTGCAGGGTGCATCCAGGATGATACCATCAAACTGCTGACTCCCCATAGACGCAGGGAAATTCTCTGCCGTAAGATCGGCCACCCGTGCTTCAAAATGCTTCACTCCTGCCGTTGCAAAACGCTGCTGCAGGTTTTCCAGGATAGATCTTCTCACATCAGATACCAGTAATTGCACACCAGGCTGCTGATCTTTGAGCAGGATGGATTTACCGCCGCTGGCAGCACAACAATCCCACCAGCGCTGGTGTTGCTGCGGATGGAACAATTCACCGGTCTGCTGACTGGAAGCGTCCTGCACCTCATACCAGCTTTTCTCCGGCACTACCACTTCTATTTTAGTGCCGTTGGGCAAGGCTATGGTAGTGTTATTAGCGAACAGCTCATACGTAATGGCTGCTTTATCCAGCAATTGCAGCACTTTATCGAGCTTATTGTTGCGTACCCGGATAAATAACCGCGGCTGCTTTAAAACAGTATAGGCGTATGCGTTAGCATCTATACCGGCTGACAGCTCCGGCAGAAACGGGAAAAGTGTGTCGGGGGTTAAAGGAACAGGCAGGAGCGCAGCCTTATCGGCATGCGGCAATGCAATTTGCTCGTTCCATGCAGGACGGATAGCTGCCAGGAAATCATTCGGCGTGGTTTCACAAAGAAAGGCGCCGGTAATGATCCGCTCGTTCACGGAAAGGCTTTTACCCCAGTTCCCGAGGCGGAAGTAATGATATACCAGCTGTGAAATCCAGCGCCGGTCGCGGCCCCCCATGTAGGGATGTTCCTTAAAAAAAGATTTCAGGAAATGATGTAATGGCAGGCTGCCCTGGTAGGCGCCGATAATTTTTTCTGCGGATGCTAAGTAATTTTCCCAACGGGTCATACGCGAAGATAAGGGCTAATATTGACGCTGTGGGAGATAACACAAAAAAATCCGGCCTGATAACAGACCGGATTTCATTTTATCTTATCAGCTGAAACTAGAGTTTCAGCAGTGCTTTCAGCGGATCTTTACCAAACAGCAGTTGTTCAGGATTTTCCAGCATTTCTTTTACTCTTACGAGGAAGCTTACTGATTCGCGGCCATCGATGATACGGTGGTCGTAGCTCAGTGCCAGGTACATCATCGGACGGATCACCACCTGGCCGTTGATAGCCATCGGGCGGTCCTGGATTTTGTGCATACCCAGGATAGCGGACTGCGGGATGTTGATGATTGGTGTGCTCATCAGGGAACCAAATACGCCACCATTGGTGATGGTGAAAGTACCGCCGGTCATTTCAGGCATGGTCAGTTTGTTATCGCGGGCTTTGGTGGCCAGTTCTACTACTGCTTTTTCAATACCTGCCATATCCAGGCTTTCTGCATTGCGGATCACCGGTACTACCAGTCCTTTCGGAGCAGATACCGCGATAGAAATATCGCAGTAGTCGTGGTACACCAGTTCTTCTCCGTCGATATAAGCATTTACGGAAGGGAATTCCTGTAAAGCGAAGCAGCATGCTTTAGTAAAGAAGCTCATGAAGCCGAGGTTTACCTCATGCTGTTTTTTGAATACTTCTTTATACTTGGCACGCAGCGCCATAATTTCTGTCATATCTACCTCATTGAAGGTAGTGAGCATGGCCGTTGTATTTTTCGCTTCCACCAGGCGGCGGGAAACGGTTTTACGCAGGTTGCTCATTTTTTCGCGGCGTTCGGCACGGGTAAACATTTCCTGACCGATGGCTACGCCCGGATTCTGCAGGGCAGCATATACATCGTCTTTCATGATCTTGCCATGAGCGCCGGAACCTTTTATGCTGGAGGGATCCACATGTTTGTCGGCGATCACTGCGGCAGCTACCGGTGATGCTTTCACATCGTTGGGGATGCTGGTAACAGGGGCCTGTTGCGGCTGTGGAGCGGCTTTAGCTGGTTGTGCAGCGGGAGCGGCTGCCGGTGCGGCTTTGCCTGCTGGTCTGCCAACACTGGTATCAATTTTACAGGCAACATCGCCTATTTTTAAAGTATCGCCTTCTTTTGCTACAGTAATCAGTGCGCCGGCTTCTTCTGCATTCAGTTCAAAGGTAGCTTTCTCAGATTCCAGTTCACATACCACTTCATCACGCTCTACATAATCACCATTATTCTTCAGCCACTTTACCAGTGTTACTTCACTGATAGATTCTCCTACTGTAGGCACTTTCATTTCAATTGTCCCTTTATTTGCTGCAGGTGCGGCCGGTGCGGCTTCTGCCGGAGCAGGCGCTGGTGCGGCTGCTACAGGTGCAGCAGGTTCAGCTGCCGGTGCGGCGCCGGTTGCTGGTGCAGCGGCGTCTGTATCGATGGTACAGGCTACATCACCAATCTTCAAAGTAGCTCCTTCCTGAGCTGCGGGGGCAATTTTGAGAACGCCCGCCTTTTCTGCATTCAGTTCGAAGGTTGCTTTCTCAGATTCCATTTCACACAATACCTCGTCCTGCTGAACATAATCTCCGTCTTTCTTCAACCACTTTGCAATTGTTACCTCGCTAATAGATTCTCCTACCGTAGGGACTTTGATTTCGATAACCATATTTAATCAGTTGATGGTGATACCAGGTTTTGCGTTTAGCGGTTAGCCTTTAGCTTAACGTAAAACCCCGTTATTCTGTTTATACTTTGAATTTTTTTAGATGTTAAAAGCCGTGTCAATGATCTGTTGCTGTTCACGGGCATGTACTTTCGCATAACCGGTTGCCGTAGAAGCGCTCGGGTTGCGGCTGATAACACCATAGTTGATCTGTTTCAGGTTCATTTGCAGGAAGGCTGCAGCACCCATGTTCAGTGGTTCTTCCTGTACCCAGAAGAAAGTAGCTCCCTTATACTTCTGTGCAATGGCTTCCAGTTGTTTAACCGGCAGCGGATACAGTTGTTCCAGGCGAACAATCGCTACATCTTTACGATCATCTTTAGCCTGTTTGTCACTCAGATCAAAATACATTTTACCGGAGCACAGTAATACCTTCTTTACCACAGCGGCGTCGTCGATAAACGGATCATCCAGTACTTCCTTAAAGCCTCCCTGTGTAAATTCCTGCATAGCAGAGTAAGCGCCTACATGACGCAGATTTGCTTTTGGAGAGAAGTTAATGAGTGGTTTGCGGAACTGCCAGGTTAACTGACGGCGTAACGCATGGAAGAAGTTGGCGGCAGTCGTGATATTGGTGATCACCATATTTTCTTCTGCGCATTGTTGTAAGAAGCGTTCCGGGCGGGCATTGGAGTGATCCGGTCCACCACCTTCATAACCATGGGGCAGCAGCATTACCAGGCCATTCTGCGTAGTCCATTTCTGTTCTGCGCTGCTGATGTACTGATCAATCACTGTTTGTGCGCCGTTTACAAAGTCGCCGTACTGCGCTTCCCACAATACCAGGTTATTGGGATTGGCCATCGCATAGCCATATTCAAAGCCCAATACACCATATTCGCTCAATAAAGAGTTATAAATTCTGAATTTACCCTGGTTTTCCTGGAGATGACTGAGACGGCTATACGTTTCATTGGTATTTTCATCAAACAGTACTGCATGACGGTGAGAGAAAGTACCACGTTTTACATCTTCCCCGCTCATTCTTACGTCTTTCCCTTCTATCAGGAGGCTGGCATAGGCCAGCAGTTCACCGGTGGCCCAATCCACTTTGCCTTCATCCTGGTACAGTTTTATTTTGTCCTGCAACAGTTTGCTCACTTTACGCAGGGGCACGAAGTTTTCAGGCCATTTCATGAGGCCGTCGAACAACCGTTTAAAGTCGTCTTCCTTGATAGCGGTTACCGGGGAAGCGTCAAAATCCTGTGGGGTGGCTTTGCGCAGCGCTTGCCACCATTGCTCCGGTTTTTGACTCACATAAGGCAGCGGATGTTGTTTTACCTCATCCAGGCGTGCCTGTAAATCGTCCCAGAAGCCTTTTTCCATTTCTTTGGCCAGTGCCTGTGCTTCAGATTCTCCGTTGTTCAGGAGGAACTGGGTATATACTTCACGCGGATTAGCGTGTTTTTCAATCAGGGCGTAGAGGCTCGGCTGTGTAAACTTGGGCTCATCGCCTTCGTTGTGACCATGTTTGCGGTAACAAACCATGTCGATAAACACATCTTCGTTGAATTCCTGGCGGTAGCGGGCGGCCAGCTGGGATACTTTCACCACTGCTTCTGCGTCGTCGCCGTTTACATGGAATACCGGTGCCTGTACAATCGATGCTACGCTGGTACAGTAATCTGAGGAGCGGGCATCATCAAAATCGGTGGTAAAGCCGATCTGGTTATTGATCACAAAGTGAATGGAACCACCTACGTAGTATCCTTTCAGTTTGCTCATCTGTTCCACTTCATACACAATCCCCTGACCGGCAACGGCGGCGTCGCCATGAATGAGGATGGGCAGTATTTTATCGTAATCGCTGTTGTAGATCACATCTGCTTTACTGCGCGCAAATCCGACCACGATCGGATCTACTACTTCCAGGTGGGAAGGGTTGGGCATCAGTTGCAGGTTAACGGGTTTGCCACCGGGGGTAGTTACCTGGGAGCGGAAGCCGAGGTGATATTTCACGTCGCCGCTGCCCATGGTCATATCCGGTATGGCCAGGCCCTCAAATTCATTGAAGATCTGTTCGTAGGTTTTACCCAGGATATTGGCCAGTACGTTTAAACGGCCACGGTGAGCCATTCCTATCACAGATTCCTGTACACCATATTCTGCAGCTACGTTAATGATGGCATCCAGCGCCGGAATGGTGGATTCTCCGCCTTCCAGGCCGAAACGCTTCTGTCCGATATATTTTGTGTGAAGAAACTTTTCAAAAATAACACCCTGGTTCAGCTTCTGCAGGATGCGTTTACGCTGCTCCAGCGACAATGGCTGCAACATAATGGACTCAAATTCTTTCTCCATCCACTTCGCTTTATCACGGTCGTTGATGTAAGTGTATTGAAGTCCTACGGAACCGGCATAGATCTGTTGCAGATAGGCAACGATCTTTTCCAGGGAGGCTTTACCCACGCCAATGGTGGTTCCTGCGTAAAATTCGGTTTTAAGATCAGCGTCCCCTAATCCAAAACTGGCAAGATCCAGGTTGGCCTTGCGGTCCTTTCTTTCACGGATGGGGTTGGTTTTAGCAATTAAATGGCCTTTTTTGCGATACGCCTGGATCAGGCGGTACACGCCCAGTTCTTTCGCCAGCTGGTCGTCGCTCACGGGCAACGAAGTGCTGCCTCCTGCTACCGGCGCTGATGTTGCCGCCTTGCCGTTTACATTGGATACTGCAAAATCAAATCCTTCGAAAAATTTAACCCAATCCGGGTCTACAGAGTTGGGATCTTTGCGGAAATCCTGGTATAACGATTCAATGTAAGCAGGATGTGAGTTGGTGACGAATGAGAAGTCCTTCATTTACAACGAGTTTTGCTGATCTTCAGTTCAAATACTTTTCTGTTGATCCCAATATATTAATATATGGGATTGCAAATATCGCTCGTTTTTCGATACGCTGGTTGGAAAAAATGAGAAAAAATCAAGTGTTTATCTGTGATAAAAGGTGCTTATATTTGTAGTTCACCGGAAAAACTACATTTAGTTTGTTTTGTAAAGGTAATATAGTTACCTTTGCCGTCCGAAACTTGAAATTTGAAAAATGGCAAACCATAAAGCAACAAAGAAAGACGTACGTCAAAGCAGAAAGCGTAATGAGCGTAACCGTTACTATGGTAAAACTACCCGTAACGCCATCCGTGACCTGAAAGCAGTTACCGATAAAGCAACAGCGGAGAAAGATTTAACTGAGGTAGCTTCTATGCTTGATAAGCTGGCTAAACGTAACGTTATTCACAAGAACAAAGCTGCAAATCTGAAAAGCAAGCTGGCTAAGAGAGTATTAGCTCTGGCTTAATTGCTTCAGTAACAATATTTATAGCTCTTCCTCGAAAAGGAAGGGCTTTTTGTTTTTCCATTTTACCAAGATGATGAAAAAGATACTCCTGCTTCTGACCGCCCTCTTTCCCCTGCTCTCCTCCGCGCAGGATCTCACCACGCGATACGAGAAAACCAATGGCCGTGAAACCGCCGCCTACGACGAAGTGATCCGGTATTACCAGCAACTTGCCAAACGCTTCCCGCAGATCCATATACAAACCGTTGGCGCCACCGATGCCGGTTTTCCCCTGCACCTGGTGACCTACTCCCCCAGCCGGAATTTCGACTTTAAAAGCCTCCACAAACAAAATAAACGGGTTATCCTCATCAATAACGGCATCCATCCCGGTGAACCCGATGGTATAGACGCCAGTATGATGCTCCTACGCGACCTTGCACAGGGGAAAATCCATCTCCCGGAAAATATCATACTCGCTGTAATCCCTGTATATAATATCGGCGGAATGCTCAACCGCTCCCCCTGGTACCGGGTAGATCAGAACGGCCCCGATGCCTTTGGCTCCCGCGGCAACGCCCAGAACCTGGATCTTAACCGCGACTTCATCAAAGCCGATTCAAAAAATGCCCTCGCCTTCCAGCAAATCTATCACCTCACCGATCCGGACGTATTTGTGGATAACCACGTGAGCAATGGCGCCGATTATCAGCATATCATGACCCTCCTCACTACTCAGCACAATAAACTCGGCGGACCAATGGGCGAATTCATGAACAAAACATTTGAACCCGGGTTATACGCCCTGATGAAAAATAAAGGCTATGACCTGGTTCCCTATGTAAATCACTTTGGTGAAACACCCGACAGCGGATGGGTGGAATTTGCTGACGCTCCCCGTTACTCTACCGGTTACACAACCCTCTTCCATACCTTCGGTTTTGTACCCGAAACACATATGCTGAAACCCTATCCACTGCGCGTAAAAGCAACTTACGCCCTGATGGAATGCTTCATCGAATTTACCGCCACACACAGTGAAGAAATTAAACACCTGCGCGAACAGGCAAAGCAAACCGCTCTTACACAGAAAATGTTTCCGCTCGCGTGGCAGTTTGATATGAACAAATACAGCCTGATCACATTCCGTGGCTTTGCTTCCGGACACAAACCCAGCGCAATTTCCGGCCTGCCCAGGTTGTACTACGACCGCTCCAAACCCTACACCAGGCAGGTGAAATTCTATAACTATGCTACCGAAGAAAACTTTGTGGAAAAACCACAGGCATATATTATTCCGCAAGGTTGGTGGGCAGTAATCAATCTGCTGAAAAATAACCAGGTAAAAATGCAGCTGCTGCAACATGATACGACCATCCTCGTAGAAATATATCATATTGCCGACTTCCAGAGCTACACCAAACCATTTGAAAAACATTACCTGCACACCAACATCAAAGTAACCAGCAGCAAGGATTCCATCCGGTTCCGCAAAGGTGATTGCTATATTCCCATGAACCAAAACGCCAACCGTTTCCTGATGGAAACACTGGAACCCACCGCTGGCGATTCTTTTTTTGCCTGGAACTTTTTTGATGCCATCCTCGGACAAAAAGAAGGATATTCTCCTTATGTTTTTGAAGATACCGGTGCTGAATATTTAAAACAACATCCGGAGTTACAGGAATTATTAAATAAGAAGAAAGCCGGTGATACTGCCTTCGCCAACAACGCCAGTGCGCAGCTGAATTTTGTGTTTAAAAATTCACCTTATACAGAACCGGAATACATGCGTTACCCGGTGTATAGAGTACGATAAGATATTATCAGTTATGGAAGCGGAGATATAAGCAGGGCTTATGTCTCCGCTTTTTTTATGCATGCTGTTCATGATAATGAACGGATCATTTCACCCCTGAATAAAATGAACGGGATTTTATTGATGTATGCTTTAAATTCGTTCGCGTTTAGATGTTTGTTAACATACTTCAGAGAAATGAAGTGGGCATAATCCTTCCGTTATAAAAACCATATCAACATGAATTCTGCAGTAATTTTTTCTTCATTCATGGTAGTTGTTTGTGTGTATTCAACATAGGGAGTTCTATAAATACTCTTCTTTCAAACTCATATTCTTTAAACAAAAAACCAAAAACATGTCTTACAAGGAATTTGTACAGGATTTAAAACAGAACATTGTCAGGAGCAGATACATTGCTGCAAGGCTTGCTAATCAGGAGCAATTAAAACTCTATTTCAAAATCGGGCAGATGCTTTCCGAGAAGATAAATGCTGAGAACTGGGGAGCGAAAGTAGTAGAACAAATAGCTCGAGACCTTCAGCAGGAGCTTCCTGGAGTAAAAGGTTTTTCTTACACCAATTTAAAAAAAATGCGTCATTTTTATGACTCATACGGTGCGCCCGTAATTGGCCCGTCACTGACGGGCCAATTACAGACTTCTTTCTACAGCATTAGCTTTACCCACCATATTCTCATCCTTGAAAAATGTAGCCACGAGGATGCCCGGCTTTTTTATATCTCCCAGGCCGCAGAACAATTCTGGTCAGTAAGAGAATTGGAACATCAAATCAATGCCAATCTTTTCAAACACCAGGGTAATATGCCCCATAACTTCAATAAAACACTGCCGGAAAATATCAAATCCAAAGCACTGGAAGTATTTAAAGATGAATACCTCATCGACTTTGTTAATATTAATGAAGAGGATGATGAAGGGATTCTTGAAAATGAAATAGTGAACAACATCAGGAAGTTCATTATGAGTATGGGCAAAGGATATTCCTTTATTGGTAATCAGTATAGACTGGAAGTAAACAACAATGAATTCTTTGTAGATCTGCTCTTTTATAACCGGCACCTGCAATGCCTTGTAGCCATTGAATTGAAACGTAAAAAGTTTAAACCTGAATACGCCGGCCAGCTGAACTTTTACCTGAACGTGCTGGATGATAAAGTAAAACTGCCACACGAAAATCCAAGTATCGGCATTATACTCTGTAAACAGAAAGATAATACAGTAGTAGATTATGCTATCAAATCTATCGATAAAGCGATGAGTGTAGGCACCTACACACATTATCATGCCCATAGCATACCCGAAAACATGAAAGAATTTTTGCCTGATGCGGAGGCATTAGGAAAAATGCTATAAAAATGATAATGAATAACTCACATTAATAATCCCCCAAACACTGTATCAGTTCCCGTTTACACGTTTATAAGCATTCCTCACTTACAACAACATCTCTAACATAAAACCATTATCAAAATGAAATTTAACCATCTGCTTAACAGCATTGAAACCACACATGTACATTTCCAGGAAGTAGCCGCCAAAGCTATTAATCGTTCCCTTACCATCCGCAACTGGATGATTGGATGTTATATTGTAGAATATGAACAGAAGGGCGTGGATAGAGCCAGATATGGAGCGCAATTATTGGAACAGATTTCGAAAGCATTACCTATGCTAAAACTATCTGCCACAAACTTAAAGTTGTGCAGACAATTCTATCAGTATTATCCTCAGATTAGCTCCGAAGTTTCAGTCGAATTAAGAAATAATGCTATTCAAATTCATCAGTCAGTGATTGATGAATTTGAAAAAATCAACATGCGAATTCGTCAGTCACTGACTGACGAATTCCAAGAAGCTGATAATCAATTAAATACAATTCATCAGACAGTGTCTGATGAATTGCTAGCGTCCAATAATTCAAGTGGTTCTTCAGTAACGCCCCCGGTAGAAATTGGCAGGGTTTCAGGTAAGAAAATTGTAAATAATCTGTCGTTTACACACATTGCCAGTTTGCTTACAATTGAAGATGATTTCAAACGGACCTTTTTTGAAGTAGAATGCATTAAAGGCAACTGGAGTGTACGCGAACTAAAAAGACAAATCAACAGTCTCTATTTCGAGCGCATGGGTCTTGCCAAAGATCCGCACAAACTGTCCCGGCTGATACAGCAATCAACAGAAAGCCCGGTGACACCCGCAGATCTCATCAAAAATGTATACTCATTTGAATTTCCCGATCTTCCGCAAAAAGCAATAGAAAAGGAAAGTATGGTAGAACAAAAACTGCTGGATCATTTACAGGAATTTTTACTGGAGATGGGACACGGCTTCTGCCTTGAAGGCCGGCAGAAAAGGATCCTGATAGGACAGGAATATTATTTTGTAGATGTTGTGTTTTATCACCGTATCCTGAAATGCCATGTACTCATCGAATTAAAAGTTGGTGATTTCACGTATGCAGATGCCGGACAACTCACAACATACCTGAACTATTTCAAAGCAAAAATGACGGCGCCTGGTGATAATCCTCCAATAGGTATTTTGCTGGTCACCAATAAAGATGAGGCACTCGCTGAATATGCCATTCCTTCCGGAATGGATCAGCAGATGTTTATCTCTACCTACGCCGTACAACTGCCAACGAAAGAAGAGTTACAACAATTCCTGGCGGGTGAATTAAGAAGATGTGAAAGTTAAACCCTTTCCAGTTTCAACATAACATGCTGTTCCCCGTAAAAATGATTGTAGAAAAGGATAGTGCGAACAGGCGCAGACAAAGGCTCCGTACCGGGAAACCAGGCCGTGGGTATTTGCTGCGCTTTGATAATCTGCGCGGCTAACCATAACCCAAACGCTCCGGCGGTATCATATTCACCGCAAAGATGCTTGAATGGTAACTGTGGTATACCTGGAAAACATTGATCCAGCTCCTGATAATAATGCTCGTGATTACTGTCGCCGTTACGACCGGTAATGATCAGGTCAGGAGAAGTGGTAAAGCTTTTCAGGGCTCCGGCTAGTTTTCCGCCGCGTGGTTTGTACAGCATCCTGAAATCAGAAATGGCTGCGTAGCTCTGCGGTGTAGGCGTGCCTGTTAGTGTGAAGAAAGTAGCGCCTTCTCCGGCAATACTGCCGGGTGAAAGATGACGATATAATTCCCGGTTGTCGGTAGGCGCTTCTTTCCAGAAACCGATCCGGCTTTTGATATAAAAATGTTCTTTTGTAATTTCCTCAAATGCGCCGGTAAGCGTATGTGTAGCGCCTTCCTGCAACAGCATCATACTGTCCAGCAAAGCATTTTCAAAGGAAAAACCGCGGTGTACAAAAGTATTGTTATAGGCTGTGCACTTTTGCTGCAACGCAATTAATCCATTCACAGAATTATAGGTAGATTGAATAAAAGGAGTTGGGTTCAGGGCTGTTTCCTTGTATTCGGCAATCTCTTTGATAAACTTTTCCGTGTCTTGTAAACTGCCTTTGCCGGTGCCGGTAATAATGGGTCCTGGTATGGTGATGCCACTTTCCTGGCTGCATTTAAGTGCAGCAGTCAGTCCCATTTTAAGCACCCTCGTCATGCGACGCAGGCTGTTGCCGGGGATGAATGGCTTATAATCGGGTTCTATACAGGCAAGCAGGTTACTATCTGTATGTACCAGCTGCGCCGAAAAAATATCCCCTTCAAAAGTTGGCTGCGGGGAGATGGCCGCCATTGCTTGTATGTAACACTTACCCTTCATATTTGCTGATCACCAGGGAAGCATTGTTGCCCCCAAAGCCGAATGAGTTTGAAATAACATGATTTACCGGGTACCCTTCCATCAGGGTGGTAACCGGACTGATATTCAATTCCTCCATCCTTTCTGAGAAATTGAGATTGGGAAATATTATCCCATGTTGAATAGCCAGTATAGAATAGATGGCTTCTATCGCACCTGCAGCCGCCAGTGTATGCCCCGTAAAAGGTTTGGTGGAACTAAACAGGGGAACTTTATCCCCGAATAAACGTTCCAGCGCCTTTCCTTCAGAAACATCGTTATTAAGAGTGGCAGTGCCGTGCACATTGATGTAAGATACTTCTTCCAGTGAATGTCCGCTCATAGCCAGCGCCATTTTCATGGCTTCGTAGGCGCCGTCGCCATCCGGTGAAGGAGAGGTTGGATGGAAAGCTTCATTGGTATTGCAATACCCGCTTAGCTCAGCCAGGATGCGGCTGTTGTTGGCCCTGGCGAAAGATTCACTTTCCAGTACCAGGTAAGCCGCGCCTTCACCTAGGTTCAAACCGGTGCGTTGCTGATCAAAGGGCCGGCAAAACTGCTTATCCACATTTTTGAGGGAGTTGAATCCATTCAATGTAAAACGGGTAAGCGCTTCGGTGCCGCCGCATACCACCCGGGGAAGCATGCCCTGCTTAATCATACGCGCACCAAACATCAGTGCATTGGCGGAAGATGAACAGGCTGTGCTGATAGTAGCAATATGTTCACTGAATCCTACGGTGTCGGCTATACGCTGTGTACAATCCGCGCAATCCAGTGTATCTATATATTGTAAAAAGGAGCCAGTCTTTTCAGGGTTAATAATATCAAAATATAACTTCTCTGTATCACACATCCCCCCCACGGTACTGGCATTGATAAAGCCTGTGGGAGCCGATTGTACATCCGTAATACCTGCATCCTGCAAAGCCTCCCGCATGGCTGCCAGTCCGAGTAAAGTGGTACGTGTATACCCTTCCTTTACCGGGATACCGGCCAATGCAAACAAAGCCTCGCCCGCATGTTTTACTTCCGCAACAGGCAATACATTTTTGTAAATGGTATCAATGTAGCTGCTGTAACCCAGTCCACTTTGCTGTAAGCGCAGACGGTGCAAGTTTCCGGCTACATTATCACCAATGGCGGTGATCATTCCTATCCCTGTTATAAACACTCTTTCCGCCATGTAGCCAGTTTACTTATGCCGGTTGTTTTGCCTGGATAAACTCTGCCATAGACTGAACAGACTGCAGAATCTTACGACCTTCGCGCGGGTCCTCTACTTTGATGTGATACTGTCTTTCCAGTAATACCATCAGTTCGAGCGAATCGATACTATCGAGACCCAGACCTTCTCCAAATAATGGTGCATTGTCATCAATGTCTTCCGGTTTGGTATCCTGAAGATTGAGTGCCTCAATGATTTGTTCTTTCAGTTTCTTTTTTAATTCTTCCATAATGATGTAGGTTTATCACCTGTTGTTCACAACAGGCGAATGCCCTTGCGGGGAGTAAAAATACAGTTTTACTATTGTTTTGAAAACATTTATCAGTTCATTCTTCTTTTTTCCACCCATCCGGCTATGGCCAGCATAGCCAGTCCGGTGAGTATTAATCTCAACACATTCTTCCACACCAATCCAACATCTCCATTGCGCAGGTAAATATCATTAATAGCATCAAGTCCCCAGCTTAAAGGCGACAAATGCCCCAGCAGCTGCATCCTGGCAGGCATTACCTCCAGCGGGATCCATATACCGCCAATGGCCGACAATATCACAATAGAGATAGCTCCGAAATTCAGTGCCTGGTTAGGCGTTTTAAATACCGTGCCAATCAGGATACCATAAGCCGTTGCTGCCAGCCCTATTCCACCGGCTACCAGCAAAGTGGCTCCCGGATGCTGTCCCATTACCAGCTGCGGCAGATCCAGCAGTGGCAGCACATAAATGCCTACCAGCATCATCAGGTAAAACTGTAATACACAAACCCCTACGAAAAACAGCATCTTACCGGCCAGGATAGCCAGGTAAGATCCGGGTATCAGCTTCATCCGCAGCAGGCTGCCATCTTCCCTTTCCCGGATCATGTTGCCGGCAATGGGTATCACAATAAAAAACATCGCAAAGATGCTCCAGGCAGGCACGTTGTGTTGAACAGAATTGGAAATTACATCCAGTTGTTTGGCCGTACCGGTGCTTTGTTCCTTCAGTCCCACTGCCTGCAAACGAATAGCCAGCGTATCTGTGGCAGTAACGGTGCTGTCTTTACTCCGCAACTGCTGTTTAATACGGCTTATCAGCATATCTGTTTCCACCTGCGTGAGGAAGTTATCTACCGACTGGTGAATAGCGCCTTTAAATGCTTTCTTCGCCGCGGGGTCAAAATAGATCGTTACGTTTAATGAATCAGGTACTTTCTTTACCGGCAGGGATACAGACATTCCCATGCGGTGAGTGATATCATTTACAATGCGGTTAGCATTACTCACAATGGCGGCTGTAGCGCCTGCGGGTATGATAATACTGATCTTGTATTTGCCTTCGTTCACCAGTTGTTTGGCCCGTTCTGCCGTTACCGGCTGGCCATCAAGAGAATCGATAATATTGAATTGTCCGCCGGAAGCCAGCCCTTCTTTTACAGACCTGCCCAAACGGCCATGATCATTATCTACTGTTAAAATATCAAACCGGATATCCTGGTAATCCTTAAAGGGGGCATCCTGGATCAGTGCCATTACAGTAATCAATACCACAGGCATTATAAACAGGAGGATGATCCCTGTTTTATCACGTAACAGCAATTGCCACTCTTTCCTGATTGTTGCCAGTAGTCTTAACATCGCTTTTGGCCCTTAGCTTTTAGCTTTAAAAAATTAATCCCGGAGTGCATTTCCGGTAAAATGCAGGAATACGTCTTCCAGGTTATTACAATCCGGATGCTGATGGATGAGGGTTTGCGGATTACCCTGTACGATCATTTTTCCAGCATCCATGATTACTACTTCTTCACATAACGACTGCGCCTCTTCCAGCAGATGGGAAGTATACAGGATACTGGCTCCCTGGCTGTTGTAATCGCGCAGGAACTGTAATATCATACTGCGCGACTGCACATCCACACCAGCAGTAGGTTCATCCAGCACCAGCAGTTTGGGGTTGTGCAGGATGGCTGCAATAATGTTGGCCCGCCGTTTCATACCGCCGGAATATTTATGGATTTCTTTGTGGGCACTTTTCTCCAGGCCAAACAGCTCGAGGTAGTGCATAATTTTCTGTTGCAGCGGTTTTCCTTTAAAACCGTAGAGATTACCAAAATAGGTAAGATTTTCTACGGCAGACAGTTGTGGATACAAGGCTATCTGCTGTGGTACGATCCCTATAATATGTTTGATCTCCTCCCGGTGGGCGGCCTGCTGCTTTAAATCGTGTATGATTACTTCTCCGCTGTCGCCCCGCACAATACCGCATAATATTGAAATCGTGGTAGTTTTGCCTGCTCCGTTGGGGCCCAGCAAGCCGGCAATTTTTCCTTTCCCAAACTGAAATGTAAGTCCTTTCAGTGTGGGTTCTGCACTCCCCTTGTAGGTTTTATATAGATCTTTTACAGATATGCCGGACATAATTCAATTGGATATTTAATTACCACTTCACCTGTGCCAGCTTGCGGAAGAATGCATCTTCCGATGCCGCGCACTCCAGTAACATCTGGCTCAGCTCTTTATAGGAAACATTATCCGCCGATCTGCTTTTGCATACACGGCCGGCGGCAAATGCAAAATTACGCCATAAGTCACCGGTTTTAGTTAGCTCACCTGCAAGCCTGCTCAGTTCATCCTTCTTCAGTAACTCCGCTGCTTCCTGTAAAAAAGCGGCATACAGGAAACGGAAACCTGCACCGCCGGTGCCGATCTCTTCCTGCATACGGATAATATTTCCGAGATACAGCGTAGCTTTCCGGTCGCCGGGATTTTCGGCGTAGTTGGCTACTTTTTTGGAAAGAAAGCGGATCCCCTTTACGCCAAACATGGGGATGGGAACTTTCAGCATAAAGTGGCATGCCTGTTCAATACCGGCTTTAATCGGTTTTTCAAACGAGGCAGAAGGCGGTACGTGTACCGGGTAATACATTTTTCCTTTAGGGGCCGGAAATCCTTTGGCAAAGCGGGCCTGCGCCAGGCTTTCCGGGTCAATGGTGGTAACGGTATCCATTACCGGATCGCTTACCAGGTATTGTCCATCCTGTTTGCCGTAAACAACCAGGTTATGTGCGTTAAAGTGAAACCGGTAGGAAGCGGGAAAGTAGGGCAGGTAATACACGCCGGATTGTAATCCAACGGGAATACCGGCTTCAATTACTTTGTCCAGCGCCTGCATTCCTTTTTCGGGGGTAGAAAATTTTTCGGATTCCATCCGTACACCCAGCCGCTTGCACACCCGTTGGAAAATAGCGCCGGGCCATATCCGGTAAGTAGTACCGGGCACGCCGTTCACCTTTAAAAAAGGCAGATGGCCGAAAAAGATGCCGGCACCGATACCAAACGCCATTGGTTCACTGATCTGTAAGCCGTAATGTCCCAGCAGGTTTGATATCACTCCACTTTCACAATGGGCGGTCTGGTGGTGTTGGAAAAAAGAATTAGTCATAATATTTTTTGTAGCAGCATCATGAATAACGGATTTGCGGGAAGATCACCGGATATCATCTACCCACAAATCCGTTATATCTGTATGCTTTATTTGATCTGCAGCAGATCTGTTAAACTCACTTTGAAGGCATCTGCATAACGCTGCAGCAGTTTAGGACTGAGCTTTTTGAATACGCCGGGTTTCATGTGTCTTTTTACCTGCCACTGGAATTTACCGACGTAACTGGCCAATAGCGGCAGATCCATCAGGTTCTTTTCCATGTAATAGGCAACAGGACTTATTTCGCCTGCTTCTACCCGGGCGCGTGCCGCTTTTACTCTTTCGTTTACTTCTTCCCAGGCCTGGTCCATTGCAATGTTTTCCGGCTCCCAGCCTGCACTTTGCACCTGTACATAATTGCCGGAATTATCCACCGCATACATAATCTGCTTGAATGTACCTCCATGCAGGTTATCACTATCCTGCGGTACTTCCTCTTTTTTCATGATGGCAGTTTTAGAAGTGATTGCTTATACTACGGTAATATGTGCATAAGCATATGAAAAACGTGCGCTTTCCGGAACCATCATTACTACTTTTTGTCCTTTCTTAAAGCGGCCGCTGTTCATCAGTTCTTCCAGCATCAGGTATGGTGATGCTGTACCTACGTTACCTACGTTGGCCAGGTTGGTGAACCATTTTTCCAAAGGAATAGGAACACCTAACCGGGTAATTTCCTCATCTATCTTTAACCTGAAAAATTCTGACGACAGGTGAGGCAGGAAGAAATCTATTTCATCGAGATTAATATTGTGGCGCTCTACCAGCTCTTTCCACATTTGTGCTCCGGAAGGAACAATATTTTTACCGAGTAAACGGGTATCTTGTTTAAAGGAGAATACGCTATGCTGTGCCCATTCTTCAGGGGTCATATCAATCCATCCGGTGGTGCTGCCATCCGGTTGTTTGATAGCGCCGGCATACATGCATGTTTCCAGCTCATTGGCATAGGAAAGTATTTCTACCCAGTCGACCCGCAGGGATAAACCTTCTTCATTGGGTTTATCCTGGAAAAGGGCTGCACTGGCGCCATCTGATAGCATCCAGCGGAGAAAGTCCTTTTCAAAGGCGATGATGGGATTTTCGTCGAGGCTTTTCAGATTTTCTGCTTCCGGCTGGAATTTCTGTGCCAGCATCCAGGCGGAGAATTTTTCAGAACCGGTGCTTACGGCGTTGGAAGTATTACCGCAACGGATAGACATCCAGGCATATTTAAATGCCTGCATTCCTGCCGCACAGGCTCCTGTAGCTGCAATCAGCTCTACCGGCTGGCATTTCAGGATACCATGCACCATAGCAGCATGATTGGGCAACAACTGATCAGGAGAAGTAGTACCGCAGGCCAGTAACTGTAATTTGCTGATAGGAAACTGCTCATCAAATAATTGTGATACTGCTGTTGCGGTCATCTCTGCATTGGAATGGGTGGATTTCCCTTCCTTGTCCAAAGAGTAGTAACGGGTTTTGATTTTGTTGTTACCAAGTATCTTCAAACGCGCACGGGAAGCCTTTCCATCTACCATGCCGAGAATACTCTCCATTTCCTCATTTTCTACAGGCTTGTTAGGTAAAAATTTAGACAGCCTGGTAATATAAACTTCCTTCATTTGAATTTATTCGTCTTTTAAGGCTACATGTAAAACCTGGTCAAAGCTGCCCTGCCTTGCCAGCCAGCTCACAGTGAAAAACATATTTTAATTTAATATACGTTGTATACAGACGTAAATATAGAATTCTAATTGGAATTACAAGTATCACGCCACTGCGTAAAGGTCGCTTTAAGTACGCTTTTGATACGCCTTTAAGGTGGACCTGATACTTATTATCTCAGGGAAATACCCTTATAATAATCTACTTCGCGGCGCAGCTTAGCCTTTTTCAGATTTAACTGTATAAGAGAAGTAATCAGGGATATCGGTGTTAAAACAAAAATACCTGCCAGCAGTAATCCCCGGTACATGGATACGCGTCCCTGACGGGAAGGAGCGCCCGGGCCACCTTTGGCACTGATGAACTTTGCCCAGAAACGGAAAGCCCTGATCCCCTTGTTTTCCAGTACTACCAGGTTGGGAAGCAGTTCCACTGCATCCAATGACAGCAGTTGCGAATGTAACGTGTCCCATTGATTTTTTTGCAATGCCTCTGCGATTGGGGCGGCAAACCGGCTGGAGGTAATGATCTCGTTTTCCTGTACCCCTGCCTGCGGTAAAAAGCGCGTGGCTTCCTTTTTCCCTTTAAACGCCCAGCGAAGGATGGTGATCACGGAAATGAGATTGGGCGATTTATCAACCAGTACAATATTACCCACGAGGGTACTGCCTGCCTGCTGCAGATAATTTTTTACCTTCTCCTGCGCATTCAGCCACATATTACGGCTACCCAGCAGGGTTACTACCTTTTTACCTTTCAGCAGCTGTTTGGCAGCTTCACTTTGCAGGAAAGCGGCAGTTGGCTGTGAAGGAGAAAGGAACCAGGGCTGATAAGCCAGTATAACCAGGTCGAAATGTGCATTCACGTCCACTTTCAACGGCTCAATACCACGGGGGGTGGATTGAACGGTTTCCGGCATAGTATCATAAAATTGCTGCTTCCCCCATGGGAAAGGGAAAGGCGTTACAGGCACCAGTTGCTCAAAAGTAATATCGGCTTTGCCTTCCAGCGGAGCCAGCACATGATCAATAATCCTTTTCAATTGCCCTGTCTGTGTATAATATACCACCAGGATCTTCGGTCTTTCGTTCATAAAAGGAATAGGAGTTCAACAATTCAAAACGTAAATCAAACAGTTTAAATAGTAAAATCTACAATTCAAGCCGTAAACATACAAAAAAACGGCAATGATTCATGTGATTTAATGATAATTTGACGCGAAATGTTGACGGGATGGGGTATTTGTTAAAGGGGTAATGTCTTGTGCCCCAGCCAGGTACAGCATCAGCGGGTTAATTATAGCGAATGCTGTACCTGGACTCAAGGACTTGATATTGTTTTCTTCAAAACATCTCTATAAACTCTTTAACACCGCCAAATATGATATTCAAAATGTTAAAGATTTGTAAATGTTGAAGCTTATCTCTTGTTAATACTGCCAGAACCCGCTACAGAAGAGGATATCTGAGGTGTACCCTTATAATTTACGTTCCCTGAGCCTGCAATTTTTGCATCCAGCTTTACACTGGCATACACATCTGCATCGCCGCTGCCGGCAATATTTACACTTACATTTTCAGACAGCAGCTCATCTGCTTCAAAATTACCGCTGCCGGCAATAGATAAGTTTACATCCTTTGTTTCGCCTTTGAGCGACATATCGCCGGAACCGGCAATGGAAGCCTTTACTGCCGGTGCATTGATTTCGCCTTTGAGGTTACCGGAACCCGACAGGTTGAATTTCACATCAGAGCGGGAAGTAAATTTACCATCCAGTTTCAGGTCGCCGGAGCCGGCCAGACTGGCTTCATCCACCTCCGGGGTGGTGAGGAATACGTTCAGATCTTTATGGGTGCTGATGGAAACGCCACGCTTCAGTCTTACAATGAGGCGGCCGTCTTCTTCTACCAGCTCCACCAGCGGGGCTATATTATCTTCCGCCTCAATAACAGCCGCTTTGGCAGCGCCCTGTGTGAGGTATACATTCATACTTCCTTCTACCTTAATCCTGTGAAAAGGGACTACCTGCCGTTCTTCCTTAATAACATGGCCGTTGCCTTTTACACGATTTTGTCCGATTACATCACAGGAATAAAGGAGTACAGAAGCAGAAGAGGCCACTATGGCCTGACATAGGAGCGATTTTGTTGATATCATGGGTTTAAATTATAACAGAAAGATACGCCAGATTTCCGAAATTCGAATTTCCAAATCCGAAATTCGTAGAAGGACTTTATCTTTGCACCACCATGACAGAAAAGATACTTATCCTCGATTTCGGTTCCCAGTATACACAGCTGATTGCACGCAGCATCCGTGAACTGAATGTTTATTGCGAAATTAAACCTTGCCTTCAGCCCATTGCCTGGGACGAAACTATTAAAGGTGTTATATTATCAGGCAGTCCTTTTTCGGTGAATGACGAGAATGCGCCTATCATTGATATTGCCGCGATTGCTGCAAAGGTACCCGTACTCGGTATCTGCTACGGCGCGCAAATGATGGCCAAAGTTTTCGGCGGCGAAGTGGCTAAAAGCAACCTCCGTGAATATGGACGCGCCTTTATGGAGCACAACGACAAAGAGGAAAAGTTATTATATGATATCTCTGCAAAAAGCCAGGTATGGATGAGCCATGCAGATAGCATTAAACGTATTCCTGAAGCATTCGAAATTATTGCCACTACAGAAAATATCCCGGTAGCGGCTTTTAAAAATACCACACTGGCCGCCAACCCGATGTTTGGTTTACAGTTCCACCCGGAAGTAACCCACTCCCTGGAAGGTAAACTGATCCTCCGCAACTTCCTGCTACATATCTGTAATTGCAGCCAGGACTGGACACCAGCCGCTTTTGTACATGAAACAGTGGAAAGGATCAAAGCACAGGTAGGCGATAAAAGAGTAGTAATGGCCCTCAGCGGCGGTGTGGATTCTACCGTTGCAGCAGAGCTGATCCATAAAGCCATCGGCAAAAACCTCTTCTGCATCTTTGTGGATAACGGTTTGCTGAGAAAAGACGAATTTGAAACCGTACTGGAATCTTATAAACACATGGGCCTGAACGTAAAAGGGATCAATGCAAAAGATCTTTTTTACGGGAAACTGGCAGGCGTTTCCGATCCGGAACAAAAACGCAAGATCATCGGCGGCCTGTTCATCGATGTTTTCCAGCAGGAAGCCACACATCTCACCGATATCTCTTTCCTGGGTCAGGGTACCATTTACCCCGATGTAATTGAATCCGTTTCTGTAAACGGTCCTTCGGTTACTATCAAGTCGCACCACAATGTAGGCGGGTTGCCGGAAAAGATGAATATGCAGCTGGTAGAGCCGCTGCGCTTCCTCTTTAAAGATGAGGTACGCCGTGTGGGCCGTGAAATCGGCATCAGTGAAATATTCCTGGGCCGTCATCCTTTCCCGGGTCCTGGTTTGGCGATCCGTATCCTCGGCGCTATTACCCCTGAAAAGGTTCACATGCTGCAGGAAGCAGACAGCGTATATGTAGAAGGACTGAAAGAAGCCGGCTTATACGACAAAGTATGGCAGGCGGGCACCATCCTGCTGCCGGTTCAAAGCGTTGGCGTAATGGGCGATGAACGTACCTACGAATTCACAGTAGCTTTACGTGCAGTAACTTCTGTAGACGGTATGACCGCCGATTGGGCGCACCTGCCTTATGAATTCCTTGCTAAAATGTCTAACGACATCATTAACAAGGTAAAAGGCATCAACCGCGTAGTATACGATATCAGCTCCAAGCCGCCCGCTACTATTGAGTGGGAATAAAAAAAGGAAGCAATAAAATACTGAGCTATAGTTACGGAGTTATGGGTAGACAGATAATTTCTTCTATCCATAACTCCGTAATGCTTTATTTCACATTCCCCGGAATGATTTTTGTAAATTAGCGCCAATTATGAACCACTTAGTTTCAATTAAGCACCTGTTATCCGGATTGGCTTTATTGGTTTTGATCAGCTCCTGCTCATCTACCAGGAAAAGTACCAGTAAGGTAGACGGGCCACCACCATCTCTGAGTAAACCTTCACCGGCTAAAAAACCGGAGGATAATAAGAAAGAAGCTGCAAAGGCGCCTTTTAATGTGCCCGCATTCGGGAAAGAAGTTAAAAAAGCTTCCTATAACATTGCTTTCTTCGCACCATTATACCTCGATTCCGTTTTTGCCAACAGCAGTGAAATTCCCGGCCGTACCATGCCACGGTATGTATTGCCCGGTCTCGAATTTTATGAAGGCGCACAACTGGCGCTGGATACGCTGCAGCAACAGGGATATAACCTGAAAGTAACCGTATACGACAGCAAATCCAGGCAAAGCGTATCTTCCCTGATCCGCAATAAAGCGCTCGATGAAACTGACCTCATCCTGGGTGCGGTGAGCAACCCGGAACTGAAAGAACTGAGCGATTTTGCCAGGAACAAAGAAATCAATTTTGTTTCCGGTACTTTCCCCAATGACGGCGGTATCAACAACAACCCGTTTTTATACATCTCCAACAGCACCTTGAAAACGCACTGCGACGCACTCCAGAACTATATCCAGGATGCATTTGCTACTAAAAACATTGTGCTGTTCCGTAGGAATACCGCCTTTGAAACAAGACTGGCAGCAGATTTCAAGGCATCCTACGATAAAATGGAGAGTACCAAAAAATCGAGGATCCGGGAAGTAGTTTGGAACGACGCCACCACGCCGGAAGAAATTTCCAAATACCTGCTGGCAGACCGTACCAACGCCGTTATTGTAACTGCCCTGGATGAAGCCGGCGCCAAAAGCCTGCTGCGCAAGCTGAGCATTTCTGCAGCTACCTATCCATTGCAGATCTTTGGTATGCCCACCTGGGATGTGATCAAGCTGAAAGAACCCGAGTTTAAAGGCTTACAGGTATATTATTCATCTCCCTACTATAACGACAAAACAGATTACTACAGCCGTTATGTCTCCGATTATTTCCGCAGGGTATACAAAGCACGCCCGTCTGACATGGCTTTCAAAGGCTTTGACCTGACCTACTACTTTGTAAAACTGCTGTATACCAACGGCGTTTATTTCAACAACATGGTGAGTACGTCACCTAAAGTGATCACCAATTATAACTTTCTTCCGGTATACCTGAAAGAAGGAGAAGAAACACCTTCCTACTTTGAAAATAAAAATATCTACATCATCCAGAAAGGTGATAGCATGGATATTAAAATGAATAAATAGTTGCCCTGCAACGCTACTTGCTTCGTGCCGCGACGGTTGTCGTGGCACGATTTTTTTTACGTACATTCCCTGTATGAATGTGCTGCAATTTACCGACAACGGCATCTACTGTCCTGCAGGCGATTTCTACATTGATCCCTGGAAACCCGTAAAGCGGGCAGTGATCACGCATGCACACTCCGATCACGCCCGGTGGGGAAATCAATACTACTTATGTGAAAATGCCAGCGTTCCCTTGCTACGGTTAAGGCTTGGCAACGACATCCAGGTGCAGGGCATTGCCTATGGCGAAACCATTTCTTTTAACGGTGTAAAAGTATCCCTGCATCCCGCAGGACACATCATCGGCTCTGCACAGATAAGAGTGGAACAGGATGGAGAAGTATGGGTAGCCAGCGGCGATTATAAACTGGAAAATGATGGATTGTCGGCTCCCTTCGAGCCTGTCCGTTGCCATACGTTTATTACCGAATCCACTTTTGGTTTGCCTATTTACCGGTGGCCGAAGCAGCAACAGATTTTCGATGGCATCACCCAATGGATATACGAAAACCAGCAGGCCGGCAAAGCCAGCGTACTACTGGCTTACAGCCTGGGAAAGGCACAACGGCTGTTATATCATCTGAAAGATAAAGTGGATCATTTCCTGGCGCATGGCGCCATCGCCATTCCGCATGAAGTACTGTTACAGGAAGGCTGGCCTTTACCTCCGGTGGAAAGGATAACACCCGACACACCGAAAACAGCTTTTAAGAATGCGGTAATTATTGCCCCGCCTTCGGCGGAAGATAATGTTTGGATGCGCAGGTTCCAGCCTTACTCACTGGGCATTTGCAGTGGCTGGATGCAGGTGCGTGGTAATATGCGCCGCAGGAATGCAGATGCAGGATTTGTATTGTCGGATCATGCAGACTGGGCCGGTTTGCTCGAAGCCGTAACAGCTACCGGTGCAGAACAGGTATACGCCACACATGGCTTCAGCAGCGTATTTGCGCGTTACCTCACAGAAAAAGGTATTGCCGCCAAAGAAGTAACTACTTCCTATGGCGACGAAGAAATTATTAATAACCCAGAATCCTAAGCCGTGCAACAATTTGCTGAACTGGTACAATTATTAAGCAACAGCACCAAAACCAACGAGAAGCTGGGGGCGCTGAGCCAATACTTTGCCACAGCGCCGGATAAAGATAAAACATGGGTGCTGGCGCTGTTTTCTGGGCGCCGGCCCAAACGGACGGTCAACAGCACACAGCTGAAAACCTGGTGCATGCAGGCCACCGGACTATCCGACTGGCTTTTTGAAGAATGCTATCACACCGTGGGCGACCTCGCAGAAACCATTGCACTATTGCTGCCGCCACGTACCACTCCCATAGCGGCTCCCCTGCATTACTGGCTGGAACAGCTGCAACAGCTGGAGAAAGCAACCGAAGAAACAAAACAGGCTTTTATTTTGCAGACATGGGATGCACTCGATAACGGCGAGAGGTTTGTATTCAACAAGTTGATCACCGGCGGATTTCGTATAGGCGTGTCGCAGAAAATGATGGTGAACGCCCTCGCCAAAACATACCACATTGAACCCGCCACCCTTTCACATATGATCAGCGGCAACTGGGATCCGCATAATGTAACGATCGAAGAACTCCTGCATCAGCATACCACCGGCGCAGATGCTTCCCGGCCCTATCCTTTTTACCTCGCTTATGCATTGGAAGGATTACCGGAAACACTGGGCACGGAAAAAGACTGGCAGGCGGAATGGAAGTGGGATGGCATCCGCGGACAGATCATCAAACGGGAAGGACAACTATTTGTATGGTCGCGGGGAGAGGAACTGATCACTGAAAAATTTCCGGAGTTCACACCATTAACCGCAGCCTTACCGGATGGTACCGTACTGGACGGAGAAATACTCACCTTTGCCAATGGTTTGCCACTACCCTTTCAAACGCTGCAAACCAGGATAGGCCGCAAAAATGTGACCCGCAAACAACTCCAGGAAGCGCCGGTTATATTCCTCAGCTACGATCTGCTGGAATGGGAAGGAACAGATATCCGCGAAAAAACACTGGCAGAGCGCCGTGCCCTGTTGGAAATACTCGTGCAAAATACACAAGCGCCCGTATTGCAGCTGTCGCCGGAAATTATCTTTGACAGCTGGGATCAACTAACGCAACTGCGGCTCCAATCACGCGATAAAGGCAGCGAAGGGCTTATGCTCAAAAAAAAGATAGCTCCCTACCAGGTTGGCCGTAAGCGCGGCGATTGGTGGAAGTGGAAAATAGACCCGCTGACTATAGATGCCGTAATGATATACGCGCAGAAAGGTCATGGCCGTCGTTCAAATTTATATACCGATTACACCTTCGCAGTAAAAGATGGCGAACAGCTGGTAGCCTTTACCAAAGCCTATTCCGGCCTGACGGATAAAGAAATTGCGGAAGTGGATAACTGGATCAAACGCCACTCTATTGAAAAATTTGGCCCCGTAAGAACCGTGCAGCCGGAGTTGGTATTTGAAATCGCCTTCGAAGGCATTGCTGAATCTAACCGCCACAAATCCGGCGTAGCACTACGTTTCCCCCGCATTAACCGGTGGAGGAAAGATAAACCGGTAGCTGAAATCAATACGTTAGAAGACCTGAAAGAACTATTGCGGGTGAACGGTCACAACACCAACGGCTAATTGACTACGGCGGTAAAACACCAGCAGCTGTATAATAGCTGCCAATGCAATAATTGCCAACATTGTTAATCCCGCGCCATAACTGCTCCAGCCTTTCGTTGCCGCCAGCTGCATGATCAATCCTGTCACAGACAGGCCCAGCCCACTACCTAACGCATTGGCCGTACCGTTGATACCCGAAGCAAGCCCCTGTTGTGGCTCCGGCACCGACTGCACCGCCAGGATAGTTACGCACGGAAAAGTAATAGCCATACCAAATGAATTGATACAAGCTACTGCACAAAAAATAAACAACAATGTATAATCCGTAAAGTAGCTGGCGATAAAAAAAAGTATACCACATCCCATAAAAGCATTTCCCAGCATGCCTGTTTTTACCACACCCAGTTTACCAAACAAGCGTGGCAATATAAATTTTGAAACAACACCTGATAAAATACTAAAGGGAAATAATAACAAGCCCGCCTGTGAAGACGTGAAATGCAGATCCTGCTGCAGGTATATGGTGAGCATAAAAATATAACTCAGAAAGATACTGCCAAGCATTACTGCTCCTATGTTCCCGGTGATCACCCCATGTAACCGGAACAGTTCGAAATCTACTAACGGTGACGGGTGTACGCGTTCACGGCGTATAAAAAATATACCAGCTGTGAGGAACAACAATAACCACAGGCCATATTTCGTATAGTGGTGGGCGATATTACCGAGGTCGTGGATCAGCCACGCGGCCAGCATCATAAGGCCGGTAATCAATAATGCGCTGAGCAGGTTATGCGCAGGTTTCACCACGGCTTTTTCATCTGCCGGAATGTATACAATTGCCAGGATCACTGCCAGTCCTATTACCGGTACATTAATAAAAAACACCCATTGCCAGCCGAGATAGTTGCTGATTAAGCCGCCTATGGCAAGACCTGTGGCAAACCCGATTCCCGCAGTAGCGCCGAAAATTCCGAAGGCGCGGTTTCTTGCTACCGGTTCTTTAAATGTATTGGTGATAATAGCCATTGCAGCCGGAATAGCCAGCGCCACACCAGCGCCTTGCAGGGCCCTGCATACCAGCAACCAGGTGAAGTTCATGGACCCGGCAGCCAGTGACGCCAGCACAAAACAGCAGGCGCCTGTTACAAATACTTTCTTTCTTCCTATGGTATCTGCCAGCCGGCCGCCGAGCAATACCAGTCCGGCGTAAAATAAAACATACACGGTTTGTACCCATTGAATAGCGGCTGCACCAAAATGAAAAAATGATTCCATCTGCGGAATCGCCATGTTGAGCACAGATACATCCAGTGCTTCAAAGAAGATAGCCATGCAGGCTACTGTTAATATGATTCGTTCCTTTTTCACGGCACAAACCTATTAAAACATCTCAAAAGGAATTTAATTCTTAAAAATTTGGAACAAAAGACTATTATCTAACAATAAATTAGATATTTGTTCCAAACACCTATCTTCATGGCAAGCAAAAAAGAAAATAATACGGATGATATACAATTGAACCTCGATGAGAAGGATCTGGGCATCCTGAAGTTATTACAGCAGGATGCAAAAATGACCATCCGGGATATTGCGCGTCAACTGAATCTCAGCACTACTCCCGTGTACGAACGCATCCGGAAAATGGAGCAGGCAGGCGTGATCAAACAATACGCAGCGATTGTAGATCCCAGGAAGATTAATAAAAGTCTCACTGTTTTATGTTACATCACCCTGAAGGAGCATAATAAAAAGTGCGGGAAGAAATTCATCCAGGAAATACTGGGTTTCACGGAAGTGACGGAGTGCCTGAATATTTCCGGTGAGTTCGACTTCATGATCAAAGTGCAGGTAAAGGACATGGATGAGTACCGTGAATTTTATGTGAACAAACTGGGTGAGTTAGATAATCTGAGTCATACACAAAGTATATTTGTAATTTCAGTGATTAAAGCTACGCACCAGGTAGTGTTTTAACGCCAATTATTTTCAATACCTATGTTCCGACTATACGCGTTACTGTGTGCAGGATGCTTTTTAATATCTGTTGCGGCTCAGGCCCAATCGCGGTTATTTTCCCATGCAATAGGCGGTGGCTTGTTTTCCTGCAATAACTTTCTCGGTGGCGGCATCGTATATTCCCCCCGTTTGAATGTAATTTGTTTCTCCGACAGATCTACACTGTCGGCAGGCGCACACATTGGTATCGGTACTTCTATCGGCGATAATTACAACAGCAATACCGGTGGTAACTCCACCAGTATCTTCATGGCAAATGTACCATTCCTGTTAACCTGGAACTACGGCAATGCCGCCACCAAACAGGCTTTCACAAAATGGGGCTTTTTCATGGGCGCAGGTTATGGATTTCATAATTCCACACGCAGCGTGGAATTTGTAGATGATGAAGAAGTAACCACCAACCAGGTGCATGTATCCGGAATAGCGCTGGGTGCAGGAATAAGACTACCCGTCAGCAATCATTCATTGGGTATCCGCTTTTCTTATCTCTTTAATAACAATCGATATAACCCCGACATTCACGGCATTGCCGGTATTGGTATCGATTATAACATTGGTGTGCGGATCAGGGGTACAAGATAAAATAACATAGAAAAATTGCCACTTACTGTAACCTGTTATCTAACTGGTCCGTTTTAAATCTATGAAATACCTCTACCTGTCCCTGTTAATGTTTGTAACTGTTACTGTTACCGCCCAAAAAAAATCTTTTCAATCCGCTGTCGGAATTGGCGGTATTGGCGGCTATCATTACGGCGCATTTGCTTTTAGTTTTGAGCCAAGATTTAATTTTTATGAATTCTCTGAGAAAGAGAGCTTATCAATTGGCGCCTGCTTTGCAATGGGGCCTTCTTATTATGACTATAGTACTGACAAGGGATACGGAGGACCCGGGCCTATACAGCCAGGATGGATGGTAAATGTGCCCGTTACGGTTAATTATACTTTTGGCAATGCTGCCACTCCACGTAGCTATAAATATATGGGTTATTCCATTGGAGCAGGTTATGCTGCACACAATGGCCGGCGCGAGGTAGATCCCGGTCCTGGTATAGATACCACAGAAGTGCATGCGCATGGCCTGGTGCTGGATGGCAGGATCAATTTCCCGATGGGTAATTCTTCCTGGAGCCTTCAATCTTCTTACATGTTTAATTTCAGTAACAATAATCCAGATGTCAAAGGCATCTTTAGCATGTCGTTGCTGTATAATATCGGCATCCGTATTCATCAGCACCGGGAGAGGCGTCATTATGAACACCCCAGGGAATATTACCACGAACTGGACCGTGAGATGAGGAAGAAAAAAAAGGAGGACCGGCGAAGAATTATGGCGCCACGGGGTTCATAAGATCAAATCCTGCGTGAAAATCGAGGTAGCCGGCAGCAGATTCCCCCGGATCAAAAACAACGACCATAGAGCATACGGGTTTCCTGCTACGTGAGTTAGCCGTTTCAAAAGCAATTCCCTGTTTCTTATCTTCATATACTACAATTTTCCTGGCTTTATTAGCGGATTCATAAGCCTGTGTTTTTTCAATACCAGGATACGCCTTTTTGATGGCAGCAATGGTGCTTCCTGGTCCTACGCCTTTATTGGTTCTGAACTTCGGCGAATTTACGCGGATCTGTTTTACATATTGCGTATCCTGTGTGCGCATAGCGGTGAATACCGCCAGCATATGCGATGAATCGATGCTGTTATCTTTCCTGCGGCTGTACCAGATTCGCCAGGCTTTCATCATAGCGGCATCGCCGCCGTCCGGTTTTCCTAATACTGACAGACTCTGGGCCGGGGCTTCAAGTTTTATTTGCCCGATAGACTTTCCAGGAGTGATAAGCCAGGCGCTCTTTTGGGCGAAGGCTGCGGAAGTAGCGGATAGGAGTGATAAGAAAATTATGAGGAGACGCATAGTTTTTGTTTGGGAGATGAGTTCAAAAATGCTGCCAGTATAGTAACGTATTTTATGGGGAGAAGGTTAAAAAGATATCAAATAGAGATCACAATCTTCTGAAGGTAGTCGCAAAATGCGACCACCTCAAAATCATAAAGTTCATTCGTAATGAGAACGCAATCATATCTTTGAAAATCTCCCTCCATTTTCTACTGAACAGCTATCAATACTACATTCTATCGGCTTTTAACGAATATATTTATTTCATGTAAGTTTGAATTTATAATACTGTTTGCATGCTAATTGAAAAATCATTCATAACCGAAATCAAAAGCATATTTGAAACCGCCAGACAGAAAGCTTACGCAGCTGTTAATGTTGCTATGGTAGATGCTTATTGGCAGATAGGAAAGCGTATTTTTGAGGAAGAACAACAAGGCCAGCAGCGGGCCAATTATGGCGAGTTTCTTATACATGCGCTTTCAAAACAACTTGCGAAAGAATTGGGAAATGGCTTCTCAATAGCTAATCTTAAAAATTTCAGACAATTCTACCTGTCTTTCCCTGATTTTGAAAAAGGCTACGCACTGCGTAGCCAATTGAGTTGGACTCATTATCGATTGATTATGAGGGTAGAAAATATTAAAGCCAGAGAATATTATCTTAACGAAGTTGCCACACAAAAATGGAGTACACGGGTATTGGAACGCAATATTAATACCTTATATTATGAGAGATTGCTTTCCACACAAAACAAGCAGGAAGCCCTATTAGCGCAGGAAAAGATGGAAAAAATACATCCCGCGGATCTTATAAAAGATCCATATGTATTGGAATTTTTAGGAATGAATATACAAGCCAGATTTTCTGAAAATGATATGGAGTCCGCAATCATAAGCAACCTCCAACAATTCCTTCTGGAACTGGGTAAAGGTTTCTCTTTTGTTGGCCGGCAATATCGTATCACGACTGACACAAAACACTTCTATATTGATTTAGTTTTCTATAATTACATTTTGAAGTGTTTTGTACTTATTGATTTGAAAATTAATGAGCTTTCTCATCAGGATATAGGTCAAATGGATATGTATGTGCGTATGTTTGAGGATCGCATAAAAACTGAGGGAGATAATCCTACAATAGGAATTATTCTTTGCACTGAAAAAGATCAAACTATAGTCAAGTACAGTGTATTAAAAGGAAATGAACAATTATTTGCTTCAAAATATCGCCTGGTGTTACCAACGGAAGAGGAATTACGGGCAGAACTTGAACGCGAAAAACAATTTATCCGCGAACAAATTGCCAACAAGCAACCAGCTTCCTAAAATCCATTTTTCGCGTACCTTTACCCCATGTTACTCAAATTTCCCAAAGACCAAAACGGGCAACAGATCCTCAAAGCAGGCAACACCCACTTCGCCATGTTAAAACAAAGGAGTAAGGCTGATAAACGCACCATATTCCTGACAGAAAACGTGATGATATTTGTATTGGCGGGACACAAACTATTGCATTTCGATCAGCATACCGTAAAAGTGGAAGCTGGTTCCATATTGCTGATGAAACGTGGATTTTATGTGATGTCCGACTATGTGAGGGAAGAAATACAATTTCAAAGTTTGCTGTTATATTTTTCAGATGAACAACTGCGCAGGTTCCTGCATAAATACAATTATGTAACACCTGTAAAAGCTGCTGCCACCAGTCATCTCACATTACCCATCACCCCGTTGCTGGAGGCTTTCTCGGAACATTATACGGCTTACTTTACGCAGGAGCCTTCCACTTTGGCGGCGTTATTATCTGTAAAACTATACGAGGTATTCCTGTTATTGCTGGCTACGCCGCAACATGCTGCTGTGCTTGCCTTTATGCAACAGATCGTATATGCACAGCCGCAGGATATTGCCTTTATTGTAAAGCAACACCTGTTTCAGCCCATTACACTTGCCGAAATGGCGAGGCTGTCCGGCCGCAGCCTGGCTTCCTTCAAGCGCGATTTTCAGCAGCAGTACCAGTCGTCACCCCGCCGGTGGATCAATGAGCAGCGACTGTCCTTCGCACACACCCTGTTGGAAACCACTACGCAGCAGGTGGCTGAAATAGCCATTGCATGCGGCTTTGAGAGCACCTCTCACTTCATCCGCATCTTCAAACAAACGTATGGCATTACACCCAATCATGTAAGAGCCAAAAAGGCTATCATCTGAGCTTTTTCCGTTATTGACCGTAAGTATTCCGGGATAATTTTGCATCTGTAAAAAAGAAAAATATGCAAACATTATCTGAAAAGAATAAGGCAGTGGTAAAACGCTTCAATGAAGAATTCCTGGTAAAAGGCAACCTGCAGGCTTTTGAAGAAATAGTAGCGGCGGACTTTATTAACCATACCGCACCTGCCGGTAACAACGACCGCTATGCTACCCGCGATTTTATCTTACAGTTATTACATCCTGCGCTGCCGGATCTTCAGCTGGAAATTTTTGATATGATAGCGGAAGATGACAAAGTAGTAACCCATAAAGCATTTACAGGCACTTTCACCGCGCCCTTTATGGGACAGGCGCCTACAGGCAAAAAAGCAACCCTGCGTATTATTGATATCATACAGCTGAAAGAAGGGCAATACGTTGCTCACTGGTCTATCCGTGAAATGATCACCACCTGATTATTTGCTGAAATATGCTTATTTTAAGCGTATGAACCGCAAACACTTTTTGTCTGCTCTTATTACCACCGGCGCCGGGCTACCGGCGCTGCAAACACTCGCCGGCATTGGATTAGCCACACCTTCAGATAAGAAGGAACCGCTTGTTCCTCCTTATCTCAAACCCGGCGACATCATTGGTATCACCTGCCCCGCAGGATATATCAACAGGGATGAGATCCAACCGGCTATCCGGATTATGGAAAGCTGGGGGTTTAATATTCGTATAGGCAAAACCGTGGGTGACCGCGACTACAGTTTCGGCGGTACCGATGCGGAAAGGCTGGCGGATTTACAGGCCATGCTGAACGATGATGATATCAAAGCCATCATGTGTGGCCGGGGTGGTTATGGTACTGCACGGATTGTTGATAAACTCGACTTCTCCCGCTTTCAGCGGAAACCCAAATGGGTGATTGGATTCAGCGATGCCACCGTACTGCATTGCCACATTGGCCGGCACTTTGGCATAGCTTCCCTGCATTCAAAAATGTGCAACAGCTTCCCGGACGATTTCGGAAAAGCGGAACCCGTTATCCAGGATACCATCATGTCTATCTACCAGGCACTTACAGGCAAAAAGATGCAGTACAGCGCTTTGCCGGATACCCGCAACCGGAAAGGGAAAGCAAGAGGTGTACTCACGGGTGGTAACCTCTCTATTATTCAAAGCATGTCGGGTACCAATTCCGAAATTGATACCAATGGAAAGATCCTGTTCCTGGAAGAAGTAGGTGAATATCCGTATAGCCTCGACCGTATGTTGGGCACCCTCCAGCGCTCACATAAACTCGATAACCTCGCAGGTCTTATCATCGGTGGGTTTAACCGGATTAAACCGGATGATCCCGGTGAAGAATTTGGCAGAACCGTATACGATATGGTACTGGAAAAGGTGAGGGATTTTAATTTCCCGGTATGTTTTAATTTTCCCGTAGGACATCAGAAAAATAACTACGCCCTTAAATGCGGGATGATGCATACCCTCTACGTAGGCGACGACACCGTTACGTTAAAGGAATAATTACTTCACAAGAAAAGTGATGATAAACAACACGGCCAGTACATACATGACCGGGCTGATACTTTTATATTGCCCGGTTAATACTTTCAGTAATACGTAAGACAACATACCAAACACAATCCCTTCTGCTATGCTATAGCTGTATGGCATCATCACAATAGCTAAAAATGCGGGAATGGCTTCTGTTACATCATTGAAGTTTATTTTGGTAACAGCTCCCATCATCAGCATACCTACAATGATCAAAGCGGGCGCTGTGGCCGCCTGTGGAATCATAGCGAAAACCGGGGCAAAAAACAGGGAGAGCAGGAACATAACGGCCACAGTAAGCGCAGTTAAACCGGTTTTTCCACCAGCAGCAATCCCACTGGCACTTTCTACATACGCCGTTACTACGCTGGTACCTAATAAACCCGCGGCAGTAGTGCCTACGGCATCGGCCATCAAAGCCTGTTTGGCGCGGGGTAAGCGACCATTCTCATCCAGCAGTCCTGCTTTATTACAAAGACCGATCAACGTACCTACCGTATCAAACAGGTTTACCATCAGCAACGTAAACAGGATCATCACCATATCCAGGGTGAATATTTTATCGAATTGCAGCTTAAACGCTACCGGCGCCAGCGAAGGCGGCAGGCTTACCAGCTGGCCGTTGGCCGGCAAATGCGTAATGCCCAGCGGAATACCCACTACTGTAGCAGCCAGGATACCGATCAGCAATGCCGCATTCACATTCCGGTACATCAGCACCGCGCTGACGATCAGTCCTATCAAGGCAATCAGGGGGCCAATACTGGTAACATCGCCCATTTTCAGGATCACGCCATCCAGTTTTCCATCTCCCACATGATGCATACCCGTTTCAATGATGCCTGCATTGGCCATACCTATCAATGCAATCAATAACCCGATACCCACCGAAATAGCATGCTTCAGGTTCTCCGGTATGCTGTTGATGATCGCCTCCCGGATCCTGAACATCGACAAAAAAATAAAAATAATGCCTTCCAGGAAAACGGCAGTAAGCGCAAACTGCCAGCTGTAACCCATAGAGGAAACAATGGTGTAAGCGAAAAATGCATTCAGTCCCATTCCCGGCGCCACGCCGATAGGCAGCCTGGCATATAATGCCATCACCAGCGTGCCTATAGCAGCGGCCAGGGCGGTAGCGGTGATCAGCGCATTAAAATCCATTCCTGTGCGCGACAGGATACTTGGATTAACGGCCAGGATATACGCCATTGTGGAAAAGGTAGTTAACCCTGCCAGTACTTCTTTCTTAACAGTAGTGTGATGTTCGGAGAGCCGGAAAAATTTTGCGAGCATAATGCAAAAATAAGCGTTTCACGATTTATCATTTTATCCTAATTTCATTCCTATGCAACAACGTTCGGGTGGATGGAAAGTGATTAATAACTGGTTGGGCGAAAAAGAACTGAAGCCCTTCAAATTCCAGCAAGATGCCTGGAAAGCTTATCTGCAGGGCAAATCGGGGATCGTAAATGCGCCTACAGGTTTCGGAAAAACCTTTTCCCTGTTCCTGGGAGCCGTTATCGCCTGGATAGATGCCCACCCGAAAGATTATTCCCATAAAACAAAAAACGGTTTACAGCTATTGTGGATAACGCCATTGCGCGCGTTGGCCAAAGACCTGGGCAGGGCGATGGAAAGCGCACTGCAGGAACTCAATGTTCCGTGGCAGGTGGGCATCCGCAGTGGCGACACACCTGTTGCAACGCGGGCGGCACAGAAAAAGCAGATGCCGGAAGTACTCATCATTACACCGGAAAGCCTGCACCTGCTGCTGGCACAAAAAGAATATCCCGCCGTATTTAAACACCTGCACACCGTAGTGGTGGATGAGTGGCATGAGCTGATAGGTAGTAAACGCGGCGTAATGGTGGAACTGGGCCTCAGCCGGCTGAGGGGACTATGCAAAGACCGGCTGAAAGTATGGGGTATTTCCGCAACCATCGGCAACCTCGATGAAGCGCTGGAAGTATTGCTGGGCCCCTATCATAGCGATGGCCTTATTATCCGCGCCAAACTGAAAAAGAATATCGCCCTGAAAAGTGTGATCCCCCATGAGATAGAAAACTATCCGTGGGCAGGACATCTCGGTATCAGAATGCTGCCGCAGGCATTACCCATTATCAACGACAGCCAAACCACGCTGATATTTACCAATACCCGGTCGCAGTCGGAGTTATGGTACCAGGCCCTTCTCCGTGAAGATCCCATGCTGGCGGGCGCGCTGGCCTTGCATCACGGTTCTATAGATATGGAGCTGCGTATATGGGTGGAAGAAGCGCTGCACAACGGTATCCTGAAGGCGGTGGTATGCACTGCCAGCCTGGATCTTGGCGTGGATTTCCGGCCGGTAGACAGCGTTATACAGGTGGGCAGTCCGAAAGGAGTGGCCCGTTTCCTGCAAAGGGCCGGCCGTAGCGGGCATCAACCCGGAGCCATCAGTAAAATTTTCTTCCTGCCTACCCACGCATTGGAACTGGTAGAAGCCGCCGCGCTGAAAGCCGCTATGGAACAGGATCTTATAGAAAGCCGGATGCCGGTGTTACTCGCTTACGATGTATTATTGCAATACCTGATGACGCTGGCAGTATCCGATGGCTTTCATGCCCATGAAATATGGGAAGAAGTACGCCATACCTTTTGCTATCAGCATATTACGGAAGATGACTGGCAGTGGCTCCTCTCCTTCCTCACTACCGGCGGCGATGCATTGGGCAGCTATGATGAATTCAAAAAAGTAGAACGGGAAGGGAATTTCTACATCTGCCGCAGCCGGATGATGGCAATGCGTCACCGTTTACATATAGGCACTATCGTGAGTGACGCCATGCTCAAAGTAAAGTTCATGAGTGGCGGCTATATCGGCGTGATTGAAGAAGGATTTATTTCCCGCCTGTCGCCCGGCGACTCCTTTACACTGGCGGGGCGCAACCTGGAATTTATCCTCATTAAGGATATGACAGTACTGGTCCGCAAATCAAATTCCAAAAGATCAATTGTGCCCAGCTACCAGGGCGGCCGTATTCCCCTCTCTTCCAATTTGGGACGCATGCTGCGCGAAAAATTCAATGAAGCCCTGTCGGGGAACACAAAAGACCCGGAGCTGATTGCTTTACAACCGCTGTTCAACCTGCAGGAAGAACTGTCGCATATTCCAAAGGCCAATGAGCTGCTGATTGAACAGATAGCCACCAAAGACGGTTATCATCTTTTCGTATATCCTTTTGAAGGACGGCTGGTACATGAAGTAATGGCAGCGCTGCTGGCCTACCGGATCAGCCGTATCCAGCCCATTACTTTTTCCATCGCCATGAATGACTATGGCTTCGAGTTGTTATCTGACCAGCCTATTCCGCTGACAGCCGAAAACGCCAAACAGCTTTTTTCTACCGAAAACTTACTCGTGGAACTGCAAACCAGTGTTAACTCTACCGAAATGGCCCGGCGAAAATTCCGCGACATTGCGGTGATAGCCGGTTTAATATTCCAGGGTTATCCCGGTAAACACAAGGCTAACCGTCACCTGCAATCCTCTGCCTCGCTGTTGTTTAATGTATTCAAAGACTACGACCCGCAAAACCTGCTGCTGAAGCAGGCTTTCAACGAAGCCTTTTTTTACCAGATGGAAGAAGCCCGTTTAAGGGAAACGCTGGAGCGCATCGCGGTAAGCAGGATCGTGATCACCACCCCACAAAAGCTCACCCCCTTCTGCTTCCCGATTAAGGTGGACAGTTTGCGCGATACCATGACCAGCGAAAAGCTGGAAGACCGGATCAAAAAATTGATCACGGTGAACGGTTAAGAAATCTCTAATTTGCACCTCATTAAAAAACAGTTGATTCAGTGGTCGCGGAAATATTTCACTTTCAGGAGCAGCATTGGCATTTATCACCCCAGCGGGCGATTTTCTGGGAAGAAGAGAAAGCGCTGATCCTTTCAGATCTGCATCTGGGAAAAGCGGCTCATTTTCGCAAGGCAGGGATTGCCGTGCCGGCGGGCATTGTACAGGAAGACCTGTTCCGGCTGCAACAGTTGATCACGCAGTTCCTGCCCGAGAGGATCATTATAGTGGGAGACATGTTCCATAGCCGGGAGAATAACGAAGTGCATTATTTCAAATTATGGCGGCAGCAGTTTTCCCGGATCTCCTTTGACCTGGTGAAGGGCAATCATGATATTATGCCTGATGCCGTGTACGAGGAACTGCAGATCAATGTACACCCTGCGCTTACTTTGCGTAACATTCATTTTATCCATGAGCCTTGTGAAGATAACAATGGCTTCGCCTATACTTTTTCCGGGCACCTGCACCCGGCTTTCGTGATGCATGGCGCCGGCAGGCAACGGCTGCGTTTACCCTGCTTTTATTTTGGCCGGCATTGCGGCATTTTACCCGCATTCGGCCACTTTACCGGTTCGGCCAGCCTCGACCCCGAAGAAAGGGATCCAGTGTTTGTAATAGCCGGAAAAACGATTATACGCGCACAATGAAAATTGCCAGTCACGATATATACACCCATCCTTTGCCCGCCGATCATCGCTTCCCGATGCTCAAGTACGAGCTGATACCGGCCCAGCTGCTGCGGGAGGGCGTTATTATCCCCACGCAATTATTTGCCCCTGCGCCGGCTACGGAAGAAACTATTCTTTTAACGCATACCGCTGAGTACTGGCATAAGCTGAGGGATCAGACACTGGAGCCACGCGAACAGCGGAAAATTGGCTTCCCCCAATCTCCTGCGCTTACCTTACGGGAAATAGTGATTACACAGGGAACCATAGACATATCGCTGCATGCACTCGATCATGGTATTGGTTTTAATGTGGCTGGCGGTACCCACCATGCTTTTGCCGGTCATGGGGAAGGTTTCTGCCTGCTCAACGATTTTGCCGTAGCCGCCAATTACCTGCTGCACCGGCAACGGATCAAACAGGCGCTGGTGATAGACCTCGACGTGCACCAGGGCAATGGCACAGCGGCGCTGTTTGCCGGTAACCCGCATGTATATACGTTTAGCATGCACGGCGCACACAATTACCCTTTTCATAAAGAAACATCCGACTGGGATATTCCCCTGGCGGATGGTATGGATAACGGCACATACCTGCAATTACTGGAAGAAGCATTGCCGGTGCTGATTAACCGGGTAAAACCGGACCTCGTTTTTTATCTTTCGGGGGTGGATATCCTGGAAACGGATAAGTTCGGGAAGCTGAAAGTAACGCAACAGGGCTGCCTGGAGCGGGATGAAATGGTTTTCCATTCGCTGAAAAAACATCACATCCCCTGCGCAGTGGCCATGGGAGGAGGCTATTCCACCCACATCCGTGATATTGTAAATGCGCACTGCAATACTTTTAAGGCAGGCATCCGTATTTACGGCTAAATAATTCTGCCATCTTTCATCACCAGCTGGCGGTCGCTCATAGGCGCCAGTTCTTCATTGTGCGTAACAATGATAAAGGTTTGCTTCAGTTTATCGCGCAGCTCCATGAAAAGATGGTGCAGTTCCCGGGCGTTGCGGGAGTCGAGGTTACCGGTTGGTTCGTCGGCCATTACCACGTCCGGATCATTGATGAGGGCGCGTGCCACAGCCACTCTTTGCTGTTCTCCGCCGGAGAGGGCATTGGGTTTGTGCTCCAGCCGGTCTTTCAGCCCAAGCGTTTCCAGCAGGAAAACGGCTTTTTCTTTTACCTGGCTTTTGCGGGTACCGGCAATATAGCCGGGAATACAAACATTTTCGAGGGCAGTGAATTCCGGCAGCAGGTGATGGAACTGGAAAATAAAGCCAATATGACGGTTCCTGAAATCGGCCAGGGTGTTTCCCTTTAAACCGGTCAGATTGACATCATTGAGCCATACTTCGCCTGCAGTGGGCGTATCGAGGGTTCCGAGAATGTGCAGCAAGGTACTCTTGCCGGCTCCGGAGGAACCTACGATGGTTACAATCTCTCCCTTACTGACAGTAATGTCTACCCCTTTTAATATGGGTAAATTGGAATAATTTTTGGTAACATTGCGAGCGGTTAGCATAACCCAAAGAAAAGTAATTAACCGATAAAATAGTAAAAGTTGTTTATTTCAAATTAAATAATACTTTTGCGAAAAATTAAAAAGTAAAAATTTTAATAAGATGTACTGGACATTAGAATTAGCTTCATACCTGGAGGACGCTCCATGGCCAGCTACTAAAGACGAACTTATCGACTACGCCATTCGCTCCGGTGCACCGATCGAAGTAATCGAGAACCTTCAGGAGCTGGAGGATGAGGGGGAAATTTATGAGGGGATTGAAGATATTTGGTCTGATTATCCGTCGCAGGATGACTTCTTCTTTAATGAAGATGAATATTAGCCAGTATCGCTGACCGTACTCCCGTTCAACTATGACAAATAATTACTAAGCCGCTCCTGATAAGGAAGCGGCTTTTATTTTGGTATTTCGGAGATCCGGCGATGTTGCAGAGATGAACCTCTCATATCTGCAACATCGCCAGGCTCCATAAATGACTGATCTATTTTTCCATCTGGTCGATCACTGGTTTGGAAACACCAGTGAAGGAGAAACCTCCGTCGTGGAACAGGTTCTGCATGGTCACCATTTTGGTGAGGTCGGAGAACATGGCTACGGCGTAGTTAGCGCACTCGTCTGCAGTGGCATTACCCAGCGGGCTCATTTTCTCTGCATAGGACATAAAGCCATCGAAACCTTTCACGCCGCCACCAGCAGTGGTTTTAACAGGCGACTGGGAGATGGTGTTTACACGTACTTTTTTGTGGGTACCATAGTGATAACCGAAACTGCGTGCAATTGATTCCAGCAGGGCTTTGGCATCAGCCATTTCTCCATAGTCAGGGAATACACGCTGAGACGCGATATAAGACAATGCAATAACAGATGCCCATTCGTTCAAGGCATCCAGCTTGTAAGCGGTTTGCAGAACACGGTGCAGAGACATCGCAGAGATATCAAATGTTTTGTGATTAAAATCGTAATCCAGGTCGGTATAGCTTCTGCCTTTACGGATGTTCATACCCATTGCTACGGAGTGGAGAACGAAGTCGATCTTACCACCAAAGTGCTCCATAGATTTGTTGAACAGGTTGGCCAGATCATCCATATTGGTAACATCAGCCGGAATAACAGGTGCTTTACAGGTTTCCGCCAGTTTGTTGATCTCACCCATACGCAGGGCAATAGGGGCATTGGTAAGCACAATTTCAGCGCCTTCTTCCACGCAACGCAGTGCAGTTCTCCAGGCAATAGATTTGTCGTCCAGTGCGCCAAAGATGATACCTTTCTTCCCTTTTAATAAGTTATGAGCCATTTGGTCAAAAATTAATTTCGGCAAAAATAGTCGTTATAGTTGAAAAAAAAAGCTGTTAGCTATCAGCGACCAGCATTTAGACGGTTACCCGTTAACTAAATGCAGCCTGCTAAAGGCTAACAGCTATAATGAGATAGCAGTTATTAATGTACAGCCAGCATTTCGCGGGCATTCTCCAGCGCCGCAGCAGTAGGCCGTTCTCCGCTCAGCATCTGGGCAATTTTATTCACCCGCTCATCCTGCGACAGCAAACGTACGCTGGTAGTAACTTTATCCGCTTTGGCGTCTTTATATACAAAGTAGTGCGCATCTGCTTTCCCGGCTATCTGCGGCTGATGGGTAATACAGATGATCTGGTGCGATTTGGCAAGATCTTTCAATATAACACCCACCTGGCGGGCAGCTTCTCCCGAAATACCAGTATCAATTTCATCAAAGATCAGGGTAGGCAGCGCTACCGACTGTGCCACCAGCGATTTGATACATAACATAATACGGCTCAATTCCCCGCCGGACGCCACTTTCCCCACTGGTGCAAACTGGTTGCTCTTATTGGCATCAAACAGGAATTCGATGGTATCCTGTCCGTATGAATTGAGCTCTCCGGGGATGATGTCTACTTTCAGGCGTGCATTAGGCATGCCTACCTGCGCCAGTAAAGCATTCACGTGTTTTTCAAAAGGACCGGCCTGTTCCTGGCGATGCCCGGTGATGATAGCCGCCGCTTTCTGCAGACTTTCTTTCAGCCGGGTTTGTTCCAGCTCCAGCGATGCCAGCTGTTCATCCAGGTTCAGCACATCCTCTACCTTTTGGGTCAGCACTTCTTTTATGGCCAGTAGTTCGGCAGTGGTTTGTACACCGTGTTTCTTGAATAAACGGTATCCCAGCGCCATTCTTTCATTCACCAGCTCTATCCGTTGCGCGTCGTATTGTACATGGTCGTTGATGCTTTCCACTTCTCCGGCAATATCCTGTAGCTCGAGGTAAGTGGATAACAGGCGTTCAGATACCGCGGGCATGTCTTTATGAAAGGCGGATAAGGCCTGCAGCGATGACTGCAGCTGTTTCAGCTGTTGAAGGATGGGCTGTTCGTCTTCCTTCAGCTGAAAATACACCCGGTTCAGGGTGTTCTTTATTTCTTCTGCGTGACTTAATGTTTGCAGTTCTGCATCCAGGTCTTCTATTTCGTTGGGATTGAAACCTGCTTCTGCCAGTTCGTCGAGCAGGAAGCGGTTATAGTCCAGCTCTTTATTGGCGTTGTCGCGGTTATCCAGCAGTTGTTTGTATTTCTTCTGCACCTGTGTGTACTGAACAAATCCCTGGTGGTACTGTTGCAGTTCGGCAGGTTTGTTGACCAGGGCATCGATCACTTCCCGCTGAAAATCGGCGTTACCGAGCGCCAGTGTGTCAAACTGTTGATGGAGGTCTACCAGGTAACCGCTGAGTTCTGCCAGCTGGGAGATGTTCACCGGCGTATCATTCACAAACGCCCTGGATTTACCGGTGGCGCTCACTTCTCTTCTTATAATCAGCTGATCTTCCAGGTCCAGTTCGTGTTCCTGGAAGAAAGTAGCGATTTGTGATTTCTTTACTTTAAAGAGCCCTTCTATGATGCATTTGCCTGTTTTATCGAACAATACTCCCGGGTCTGCTCTTTCTCCCAGTATCAGGGAAAGGGCTCCGAGGAGGATGGATTTACCTGCACCGGTTTCTCCGGTGATCACGTTCAGGTTCCCTGAGAAGTCTACTTCCAGGTGATCGATAATTGCGTAGTTCTTGATGGTTAATCGCTGTAACATAAGTAAGGAAATTCCTTTATGATGTTGAAAGCTCAGGTTCCGTTTACCCGCTGCATGCCTGCTTTGGCGCGCTGGTCAAGGGAATTTTTATAATCGTGGCCTTTCATGTTCAGACAACGCTGATAACATTCTATGGCTTTGGCTTTTTCATTTCTCTTTTCATAAATGTAACCCATTTGGAGGGAAGCCCGTGCCGCATAATATTCCGGCCTGTTGCTGCCCACTTTCACGGTTACTTCGTACATGGCAATGGCCTGATCGTCTTGCCCGCTTTCATCATAAATGCGGCCCAAACGGTAGGCGTATTCCAGTTTATCTTCCATTGCCGGGAATTCGGCTGCTTTTTTTGTGAGCAGCAATGCCAGCGCTTTGTTGAAATATCCGCCATCACTCAACAGGCGTACTCTCAACAGGAAGGGGTTGGGCCATTTGCCGGTTTTGGCTTCTTTCAGTGCCTGTTTGTCCGCATCCGTTTCCACGCCGCCTTTCGTCAGAATCATGGCCCGGTATTTATCTGCCGTGGCCTGGTTCCCTTCCAGGTAATAGTACCAGCTGAGTCGCTGCAAACACTCTTTCACATAAAACTTGCCTTTAAAATTACTGACAAACCGTTCCAGGTAAATGTGTGCATCCGGATCCAGCCTCGTTAGTTTCAGTAATCCCATTACATAATTGTAATACTGCATGTCTGCATACTCCGCTGTATCATTCCGCTCCTGCAGTACTTTTATACCGGTAGCAGCCCGTTGGTTGTTCAAAGAAAGGTTTGCCACCATTAAAGCAAACAGGTAGTTATTTTTAGTATCCAGTTGTTTTCTTTGTAAGAATTCCCACGTTTCTTCCGGTTTATTCACAATAAACAACATCAGGTAGCAATAATAGTAGTAAGATTCTTCCCGGAACATTTTTGCTTCCGGCGCATTGCTCTCAATGAACTTGTTCACATTGGCCATCCCTTCTTTCATACTGCCTTTAAGGCCGAGAATATTGGTGATCCACTTATAACCTTCGGGAATAGTGCCGAACACCGTTTGCATGGCGCCGAGCAGCAGGTTATTGGGAACAAAGCCCGGAAACCGTTGCTGGTTCTCTTTCAGCATCATATATGCTTTCCGGATTTCCCAGGTAGCGTCCCATTTCTCATCAAACTTTATTTTGATCAGGGCCCACTGAAACTTGATAGCTGCCTGCGTATACAGGTAATAAGGAGAGTCCGGGGAACCTTCCGCCATTTTATTCAGCCGGAAAGACCGCAGGCTCCTTTTCTTTGAATACTCCGCAGGATCTTCATTAAAGAAGAGCGGGAAAAAATCCGCATAGTTATCCAGGAAATAAGGCGCCAGGTTATCCGGGTGCTCTTTTTTCTCTGCTTCCAGCAAAGCCCTGCCGGTGTTTAACCTCAACTGCATGATGGCATCATATGCCTGCTCGCAGCGGGTGTTAAAATCAAATACTTTCTGCCTGGCGTTCACGTTAAATCCTACGCTCAACAATAACAACAAAGAAAAAATAATACGCATACGGGGAAAAATTCCAAAATTAAAGGCCAAATCTCTCATAACATCTTCCAAATCCCAAATAACACTTCACATTTTTTAAAAGTTGTATTGTTTAGCTAAATCCCTGCCACAAAATAAAAGAACTACTACGCAAGGTACCTGCGCAACGGTAATGTACACAAAGCTAATATAATTAGTAAAACAAAACTAAATAAATTAGTATATTTTTTTATGCACATACACCAATAAAAAAGGACATCCGAAGATGTCCTTTAAATATTTATTGCTGATAGACTATAATTAGATAGTCACAGTTGCTTCGAGGTCGTTATCCACCAGGATACGTCCGCAGTGCTCACAAACGATGATCTTTTTGTGCTGACGGATTTCTGCCTGACGCTGAGGAGGAATGGCATTGAAGCAGCCACCGCAGGAATCACGCTCTACAGTTACCACCGCCAAACCGTTGCGGTAGTTCTTACGGATTTTCTCGTAAGCCTGCAATAAGCGGGGATCTACCTTGGTTTTAGCATCTTCACTTTCTTTGCGGAATGCTTTCTCTTCTTTATCTGTTTCGCCGATGATCTTTTCCAGTTCGCCTTTCTTGTGCTTCAGGTTCGCTTCTTTATCTGCTACCGCTTTCTTGGCTACTTCCAGTACGCGGCTTTTTTCCTTGATCTCTTCGTTAGCGTCCTTGATATGCTTTTCAGCCAGCTTGATTTCCAGCGCCTGCATCTCCATTTCTTTGGTGATGGCTTCGAACTCACGGTTATTCTTCACATTATCCTGCTGCTTCTCGTACTTCTTGATCAGCGCTTCCGCTTCTTTGATGGCGTTTTTCTTGCTGGCAACAAAGTCTTGTATACCTTTCATTTCATTCTCAATGTGAGACTGACGTGTGTTCAGGCCTTCGATCTCGTCTTCCAGGTCTTTTACCTCCATCGGCAACTCCCCTTTCAACACCTGGATCCCATCCAGCTTGGAATCGATCTTTTGCAATCTGAGTACAGACGCTAATTTTTCTTCAACGGAGTATTCTTTTACGGTTGCCATGTATTATAAATAATTTACCGGGTTTGTTTTAATCGTAGATTTAAGAGGCGCAAAATTACGGAATTTTTCGGTCAATATATGATAAAATAATTCCACTGTGAACTGCTCACTCTCAAAATGTCCGATATCTGCTATAATTAATTGATTGTCAGCGTCAAAAAAATCATGATACTTGAAATCCGACGAAATGTAGGCATCTGCCCCGGCTGCTATCGCCTGCTTTAACAGGAAACTGCCTGCTCCCCCACATAACGCCACTTTTTTTACGGAACGCCCCCTCAATGGGGTATATTTCACACAACCAGTCCGGAACTGCTCCTTTACAAACTGCAAAAATTCCAGCTCGTCCATCGCCTCCGGTAAGGTACCGATCAATCCCGAACCCACCTGCTGATAAGCATTTTCCAGGCTTACCACATCATAAGCCACCTCTTCATAAGGGTGACTGCCCAACAGCGCCTGTAAAATTTTTCCTTCCAAATATACCGGAAAAATTACTTCCAACTTTATTTCAGCCTCAAAATGTCGTTTTCCGGGCGTACCTACATAAGGATCAGTGCCTTCCGCTCCCTTAAACGTACCCTCACCTGCTCCGTTAAAACTACATTCACTGTAATTGCCAATATGGCCGGCGCCCGCTTCAAACAAAGCAGCCCTCACCGTTTCCACATCTGCCGAAGGCACAAATGTGAATAACTTTTTTAATAATCCCCGCTTAGGCTGCAATACCCGTGTTTGTTCCAGTCCCAGCTTTGCCGCCATCTGCGCACACACCCCGTTCCGCACATTATCCAGGTTGGTATGCGCCGCATATACGGCAATATCATGTTTAATGGCCTTAATCGCCACCCGCTCTACATAGTTATTTCCATTAATCTTCTTCAATCCCCCGAAAACTATCGGGTGATGGGCAATCACCAGGTTACATCCGGTTGCAATAGCCTCGTCAATAACAGCTTCTGTAGCGTCCAGGGTAAGCAGGGCATTGGTCAGCTCCACATCTGCCCGCCCGAAAATAAGCCCGGCATTGTCGTAGCTCTCCTGGTACTGCAAAGGCGCAAACTGTTCGATGGCCTGTATGATCTCTTTTATCTTCATATCTGCAAAAATTAATGGTTCATTCGCGGCATCTGCTAAATTTGCAAAAAATTATCTTTTATGCCCGGAAGCAAATCTACAGCAGAACAGTATGCGGATTACAAAATAAAAATGCAAAAAATTGCAGATGTAAGAAATGCCCTGGCGGTACTTGGCTGGGACCAGGAAACCTATCTTCCGGAAAAAGGCGCCGGATTCCGTGGTCAGCAGATCACCACCCTCAGCTCTATTGCCCACGAACTATTCACTGCCCCGGAACTGGAAACTATTCTCCAGGCCCTGAAAGGCAATACCACGCTGGATCCGGTAGAACAAAAAAATATCATTCTTTCTACAGAAGACTTTGAAAAGAATAAAAAATACCCGGCAGCCTTTGTGGCCGAAATGTCGAGAGTGACCAACGAAAGCTATCACGCCTGGATCAAAGCCCGCAAAGCCAACGACTATTCCATTTTTGCCCCGGCGCTTGCCCGGATGATTGAACTGAAGAAACAGGAAACAGATATCCTGGGCTATGAAGGCCACCCCTACAATGCCCTCCTGAACGAATATGAAAAAGGCGCCCACACCGGTATGCTGGATACCATTTTTAATGAAGTGAAAACCGCCCTTTCACCGCTGCTCACCCAAATAGAACAGCAACCCGCCATCAATAAGGATTTCCTGCACCTACATTATAACCGCGACGCACAGTGGAAATTTGGCCTAGCCCTGCTGGAAAACATGGGATACGATCTGAAAGCAGGCCGGCAGGATGTTTCCGAACATCCTTTCACCACCAGCTTCAGCCCACTTGATGTAAGGGTAACCACCCGCATCGATGAAAATGATTTTGGGAACATGACCTGGAGCTGTATCCATGAAGGCGGCCACGCCCTTTATGAACAGGGACTGCCCACTGAACAATACGGTCTTCCCTGCGGAGAAGCCACCAGTTTGGGTATACACGAATCCCAGTCGCGCCTCTGGGAAAACAACGTGGGCCGCAGCCTCCTCTTCTGGCAATATCATTATCCCCGTCTTCAGCAACTTTTCCCCGAAAACCTCGGAAATGTATCGCTGGATGCATTCTATAAAGCCATCAATAAAGTACAACCGTCGCTCATCCGCACAGAAGCAGATGAACTGACCTATCATTTCCATATCATGATCCGGTATGAAATTGAAAAAGGACTGATCGATGGCAGTATCGATGTAAAAGATCTGAAACACACCTGGAATGAATACTACCGTCAATACCTGCACGTAACGGTACCCGACGATGTTCACGGCGTATTGCAGGATATCCACTGGTCGCACGGCAGCTTCGGCTACTTTCCCACTTATTCACTCGGTAGTTTTTATGCTGCTCAATTCTTTGCTGCCGCACAAAAACAGGTGCCTGGTTTAGATGCACGTATTGCCGGCGGCGATTATCAGCCATTACTGGAATGGCTGCGTACCAATGTTCATCCGTTTGGAAGGTTTTATACATCGAATGAATTATGTGAGAAAGTAACAGGGAAACAGCTGGTGTTCGGCGAGTTCCTCGCATATGCGAAAGGGAAGTATGGCGGCATATATGGCTTCTAAAATAAAAAGTCCGGAACTATGGTTCCGGACTTTTCTATCATTTGGTGTATATCTCAATTATAACCCCGCCAGCTTTTCCAACTCCGCCAGTTCCATCACACCCTGCTTCCGTGCTACTTCTTTCCCATCTTTATAAAAAATAAAAGTAGGCAGCTTCGTTGCATCAACAGATTTCATTACATCCTGATCATTACCACCATCCACCGCTACCTTTTTTACCTGCGGATGTTTCTGGATGAATTTTTCCAGCACCGGCTCCATCTGTTTACAGGGAGGACACCACGCGGCTCCCACATCGGTGAGTACATATCCTTTTGCCTGTACAGCTTTGTTATAATCAGCTACACTAAGCTGGGGCTTCTTTTCAGCAACACCCTCCAATTGCCTGCCGGCCCGCTTCCAGGCGTTGATACCACCATCCAGCTCCACTACATTTGTAAAGCCGTTTTCTCTCATCCACCTGGCAGCGGCGGCGCTGCGGCCACCACTCAGGCAATAAATATAAACGGGCTTTTTCTTGTCGAGGTATTGCACCCGGTCTTTGAATTCTTCTTTCTTTGTATAATCGGCCTGTAAGGCATGTGGCAAATGCCCGGTACTGAATTCTCCTGCGGTACGCACATCAAATACCTGTACACCAGGCTGTTGGATATCCTTATCAAATTCAGCAGCATCTACCGCCTGTTGCTGTTGTGCCATTGCGGTAATGCCTGTGAGCATCAACATGATGGCTAAGAAAACTCGTCCCATATCTTCTTTATTTTCGGCATAAAATTAATAAACAACTCGGTGCCCTGCCTGGCCGGATGAGAATTATAACAGGGCTGTAACGTTTTAATATCAAATAAGGGAGAAAACAACTTGGTGTATTCCGCTTCAGTGCCACCAAAGGGTGGTCCGTCCTGTGTAAAATGACGGTTAAACAGCACCCCTGCCAGATGTCCGCCGGGCTTGATCAGCGAATACATATGTTCTACGTAATCCATCCGGAGAAAAGGCGGCAGCGCGCAGAAAAATGTTTGTTCCAATACCAGGTCGTAGCTGCCTTTATGGGCAAAAAAATCTTCTTCCAGCACTTTCACACGGGTACGGGCAAACGTTTTTCGCAGCTGTTCTACCAATACCGGTGCAATATCCAGCACTGTTACATCACTAAAAGCCTGACCCGCCAGGTAAGCAGCTTCGTAACTGTTGCCTCCACCGGGAATGAGTATACGAATATCCCGGTCTACCAGCTGATCGATATACTCTTTCAGGGGAGGAGACACCGCTCCCATATCCCAGCCCGTATCTCCTTTAAGATAGCGGTTATTCCAATACTGACTGTCCATATCCGGTATTCCTTTTTATGCTAAGTTACGGCCATTCAGCCACATACATAAATGCATCGCTTTTCCAAACATTATTGCTATTTTTATGCTTTGAATATACCTGTGAAACGGCCTTAACGCCAACCTATGCCATGAAAAGCCTACACAATTATTTGCGGATTGTCATAAGACGTATTTTGCTTTGTCTGCTGCCGGTGATGGCCCTGGCCATTAGCGCCCGCGCGCAGTCAGTTGCTATAGATGCGGATAAAAAAGCAGGCTGTCCTCCTTTCCTGGTGAATTTCACCGCTACACTGGATGCAGGCTACCAACAGATAGAATGGGATTTCGGACTGGGCGCCAACGTTACCAACGACCCTGCCCCCTCGAAAACATTCCAGGACCCCGGCATTTATCATGTTAAATTAACAGCTACCTACGGCGCTAATACCATCGTCAAACAACTCGACATCCAGGTATATAACAAACCTGTTGTCAACTTCACCATCCCCAGCACCTCCGGATGCGCACCCTTTATGGCTACATTCAGGGACCAGTCCGCACCGGGAGATGGCAGCATTGCGGATATTACCTGGGACTTCGGCGACGGCGGCGGCGCCACAGGCGCAAATGTTACGCACACCTACACACAGGCTGGCACTTACAATGTACTTAGCGCTGTAACTAACAGCTACGGCTGTACGGCTTTTAAAGGACCGGAACCTGTGAAAATACAAAGCGCGCCCACACCCGCTTTCTCCGCCGATAAAACACAAAGCTGTACCACGCCATTCACCGTAAACTTCTTTAACAATACTGTTAACAACTCGCCCGATCCGGTTACCTATACCTGGGATTACGGCGATGGCACCACCGGCACCGCCAACCAACATACCTATACCAGGGAAGGCCGCTTTACCGTGAAACTTACCGCTACCACTTCCGGTGGATGTTCCACACCACTTACCAAAACGGAATATATCGTAATTGAAAAAGTTAAACCAGGTTTTACTTTTTCCGCTCCCTGTGCAGATCAGCCAGTTAACTTTACCAATACCACGCAACCCGTTCCTGACCAGGTGACCTGGGCTTTCCCCGATGGCACCACACAAACAACGGCAAACGCGGTGAAACAATTTACCACACCGGGCGATTATATCGTGAAAATGCAGGCTACCCTGGGCAGCTGCATGGAAGAGATCCAGCAAACCATTCACATAAATCCTTCTCCGCAAATAAACCCGGTAGCTACGCCACTCAGCGCCTGTAATACGCCCTTTACCACGCAGTTCAGCGCACAGTCCACCAATGCCACCGCGTGGAACTGGAACTTTGGAGATGGCACTACTTCTACACTGGAAAACCCTTCGCACACTTATACCCGCGAAGGATCCTTTACGGTGAGCCTCACCGCCACCAATGCTTCGGGCTGCAGCAAAACTGTTACCAATCCCGGTTATATCAATATCGCCAAACCCAATCTGAGTATTTACCGCAGCGCAACAGAGGGTTGTATTCCTTTACCAGTCGACTTCTACGTAGAACTGGATGTGACCGATCCCATTGTCAGCTATCAATGGAATTTCGGAGATGGCAGTACTTCCACCAATGCAAGACCTAATCATATTTTCACTACACAGGGAACTTTCACCGTTACCATTACCGTAACTACAGCAAGTGGATGTACCGCCAGCGGCACCACTATTATTATGGCAGGAACAAGGCCTGTCGTGGATTTTGTTGCCACTCCCCTGAAATCATGCGCCAAAGACCCGGTGCAGTTCACCAACCTGTCTGTTCCCCGCGGCACTTCCTGGCTCTGGACCTTTGTGCAGGATAACAGTACCAGTACCGAAGAAAATCCTAATCATACCTTCAATGAAATCGGCAGTCATGATGTCATCCTGGTAGTAAATAATAATGGTTGTATTGAGCAGCTAATAAAACGGAATTATATACAAATCATTCCACCCATCGCGCGGTTTGAAACCACACCGGACTGCGTGGATCCTTATCACCGGAAATTCACCGACAACTCTACCTTCGGGCCTATACCCACCGCGGTAAAAACCTGGCTGTGGGAGTTTGGTGAAAACGGCGCCACGTCCACCGATCAAAGCCCGGATTTCCGCTACCAGACAACTGGTCTGAAACAAGTGCGGCTTACCATCGACAATGGCATCTGTACTTCTACCACTACACAATCGGTGAACATCATCGATGAAAAACCAATCATTACTCCCGATAAGCCCAGGATATGCAGAGGTGAAAGCATCCATATTTCGTTAGGGCCGCTGAATAATGATAATATCAATGAATATAGCTGGGATTGGGGTGATGGCAGCGCCCTGCAAAATATACCAGCCTATAATTTTAATCCCGCCAATGGTATCACACATACCTACAACAAAACAGGCACCTTCACCATTAAGCTCACCATTACAGATAAAAACAGCTGCACCCGCGAAGCGCCGCCAATTACCATTGATGTAAACGGCGCCACGCCGGATTTTGATTATACAGGTAAGAGATGTAAAGATGAGATTTTCAGTTTCACAGATAAATCCACCGTTAACACCGGCAACAGCATACTCAACTGGGAATGGGATTTCGGGGATCAGAGCAGCAAAGAGAATTACACCACACAACCCATTGATATAAAACATACCTATACTAACGCGAACGATTACACGGTTTCATTAACGGTAACCGATCAGTTCAGTTGTGTAGTGAAAGTACAGAAGGTGATCCGCTTCGATCGTGTGAAGGCCGACTTTATGGTACCATCCAATATCGCCTGCCTGGATAAGTCATTTACATTTGTGGATCAGTCGCAGGGCACTATCCAAAGTTACGCGTGGGATTTCGGTGATAATACTACCGGCACAGGAAACAGGCCTGTAAAGGTTTACAGCGCACCGGGCCAATATAATGTAACGCTCAAAGTAACCACCCCTGCGGGTTGTACGGATGAAATCACTAAGGCAAATATAATCAGGGTACCTGATCCGAAAGCGTCTTTCACTATTCCGGATAACCTCGATCTGTGTCCGCCGGTGAAAGTATTATTCACTAACACTTCTACCGATTTTGTAAACTCCAGCTGGAATTTTGGCGATAACGGCACCTCCTCCAAAAATGATCCGGATGTACACATCTATGCACGGGCACGGACCTACGATGTAGTGCTGACAGTATACTCAGAAGGAGGATGCTCCAGCACCGCTACACTTCCGATTACCATCAAGGGGCCGGACGGCACCATGAAAACCACGCCAACACAGGGTTGTGTGCCGTTAGCAATCAGCATCAGCGCCACCTCTGTTAAAACCGACAGCTATATGTGGGATTTCGACGACGGTACCGTACTTACTTCTACCACTCCTGTATCCCCGGCGCATACCTATACCAAAGCAGGCATTTACTACCCGCGTGTATCCTTACTGGACAACCAGGGTTGCGTAGTAAAAGCAGCAGGAAACGATAAGATCATTGTGGATCAAACGATCGCTGACTTTACCACTAATGACTTCCAGGTATGTGGTGGCGGCGAGGTAACATTTACCAATAAGAGTAAAACGTTAACGAAAGATTCACTTGCGCTTGACTTTACCAATGCCTGGGACTTCGGCGTACCGGGCAATCCCGGTAACAGTGCTACTACCGTAAACGGTTTGTTTAATTATCCGCAGCCCGGAACAACTAATGTTAAACTGGTGGTAACCAGCGCCTATGGCTGTATAGATGAAAAGATATTGCCGGTGGTAATTCCGCCGCAACCGGTGGCTGTAATCGCTCCTATTTCACCGCTTTGTGTGTCCGGAAAAATACAGCTATCCGGCAGCGACAGCAAAAATATACCAGGTACCAAATGGCTGTGGCAGGTAGGTACAGGGCAAACCTACGATGTACCTGTGCCACCGGAAATACTTTTAAACAGCCCCGGTACCATACCTGTAGTGTTAACGATCACTAATGCCGATGGTTCCTGTCCTTCGGAAACTACGGCGCAAATGACCGTACATCCTTCACCGGTATTAAATCCTTCTCCCACTACCGCTACTATCTGCCGTGGTGCGGCATTACAGCTGCAGGCAAATACTACCGCCAATGTAGCAGTAAACTGGACTGATTACAACATCTCAGATGTAGCCAGTGTCTCGCCACAGGCAACGCCGGATATCGATACCATATACCGTGTTACCGCTACTAACGAATACGGTTGCACGAATACAGGCGAAGTAGCCGTTACTGTTACCCAGCCGTTTAAAATTTATGCACAGGATGCGGAGATATGTGCGGGCGAAAGCGTAAAAATGAATGCAGGGGGAGCTTTACGATATCAATGGATTCCCGCCAGGGGATTGAACCGCGCGGATGTTGCCGACCCGGTTGCCAGTCCGGATGGTAATATCACCTACCAGGTAGTGGGTTATAATAACAGTACCTGCTTCACAGATACAGCGTTGGCCAGGGTTTACGTACGTGCGGTACCGGTAGTAAACGCAGGCCCGGATATGGTGATTGCCACCGGCTCTGTTATTCCGTTACCCGTTACCGGCAGTGAGGATATCATTAAAACTGAATGGACACCCGTAACAGGTTTAAGCTGCTACGACTGCCTAACGCCTACGGCTACCCCAACAGACGATATTACTTATCATGTAAAGGTAACCAACCGGTTTGGCTGTGTGAGCACCGATGAGGTGGCAATCAAGCTGGTGTGCGATGAAGGCAACATATTCATCCCCAATACCTTTTCTCCCAATGGCGATGGCCAGAACGATATTTTCTATGTGCGGGGCCGCGGCATGCAGTCCATCCGCATATTCAGGATCTTCAACCGCTGGGGGCAACTGGTATTTGAGCGTACCGGTGTGAATACCAATGATCCATCGTCGGGATGGGATGGCCGCTACAAAGGCACCGTCCTGAACCCTGATGTATTTGTGTACTATGTGGAAGTGGTGTGTGATAAAGGCGCTGTGAACCTGCTGAAAGGGAATATTACCCTTATCAGGTAGGACCGCCGCCAACGGAATTTTTGATACGGATGTTGTTGATTTGCAGCCACTCTGCTGCATTTCCATCTTTCCTCTATTAAAAATTCCGAAAATCAAAAAGTTTATATATGTAATTTTTATTAATTTGTGTAGACATTCAGTCAATGGAAAACCTGTGTACCCTATGAAATACCTACAGGCAAAGTGTTTTCGGACATTGCTGCTCCTTATATCCCTTTTGCAGGCAAACTGCTTACTGGCACAGAAGGCGGACTTTACCTATACCGCTTCGCCGGGTAACCTGTGTACACCGGTAACACTGACATTGAGAAATACCAGCACCGGCACTCCCCTCACTTATAACTGGGATTTCGGAGATGGCAGAACTTCACATGAAGAGCATCCACAGGTAACCTATACCAGTGGCGGCCCCGTAAAAATCACCCTGGAAGCAGTATACAAAGTAAGCGGCGGAACAACCACCAGTACCTATTGGCGGGATCTGGTAGTAGGTGCTACCCCCCAGGTTATTTTTTCGGCAGATGTAACAAAAAGCTGCAAAGTATTCACCGCTAATTTCACAGATGGCACCACAGGCGCGGCCAGTCGTACGTGGGATTTTGGCGACGGCACCGCGCCGGTTACCACCAGCAACGCTTATATACCACATCAATATACCCGCGCGGGTAAATTTGATGTAACCCTCACCGTTACTAACACCAACGGCTGTACGGCCACTTTGAAGAAAGATGCTTATATCGATATTTCCCTACCTCAGATTACAATGGCCACGCCATTATCCGGCTGCGTACCCTATACCGCTGCATTTGTGGCTACTTCTACCAACGATATCAACGATCCGGTTGTATCCTGGGCCTGGAATTTCGGGGATGGCAACACACAATCCACTACCAACGGTAATGTAAATCACGTATATACGCAAACAGGCACTTACAACGTAGGCGTTACCGTTACTACACAGGGCCAGTGCGTGGTAACCACTTCTTTCGATAAATTTGTACACACCGGCAATCCGCCTTCCAATGTAAGCTTCACGGTATCTCCTGCCAGTACCTGCGTAGGCGACCCGGTAAGATTGCTGGCTAACGCCAGCTTTGCAGATACCTACAGCTGGGATTTCGGAGATGGGAAAACGGAATCAGGCAGCAGCAACGATATCCGGCATTCTTTTAATGCCAATGGTACGCTTACCGTACAAATGAAAGCGGGCAGTAATGGCTGCTTCACAGCAGCGTCTCCGGTTACGGTAGATGTAACCGGCCCGGTGTCGCAATTCAGTGTAGTACGCGATTGTGCTGATAAAAGTAAATTCATCTTTACCAACAATTCTATCGGCACCAGCGCTAACTCCACCTATCAGTGGGACTTTGGAGATAATTCGCCGCTGGTAAACACAATGGATGCGGTGCATAATTATACAACACCAGGCAATTACACCGTTCGACTTACTATCGGGGAAATAGGCAATAACTGCAACCATAGTAGTTTCCAAACGATCTATTATTTCCGGGCCGACTTTACCGCCGGCGTCAACTCCATCTGCCGCGGAAGCAAAGCCACCTACGGTGTGCTGAATGTGCCACTGGGACTGGTTTCCAGCTACACCTGGCAATTCGGCGATGGTACCACCTTTACCACTACCGATCAAACCTACATAAAAACATGGGCCACCACCGGCACGTTCGATAACCAGCTCACCATCCGTTACAAAGATCCTGCTTACTGCGATGATATTGTGTATAAACCGGATGATATTGACATCCTCGCACCACAGGCCGGTTTTACCACTGGCCCGGTTACCTGTGCAGGCCAGGCAGTGAGCTTTATCAATAACACCATCACTTCTCCCAATATCCCCATTGCCAACTGGTACTGGGATCTGGGCAATGGATTGAGTTCCACCGCTCAAACGCCGCCAGCCACTAAATACAGCGCTTCCGGCGGACAGGCAGTGAAACTCGTGGTAACAGACGCCCGCAATTGCAGGGACTCCATCAGTAAAACCATCAACATTCATCCTACGCCGGTGGTGAAAGCATCTGCGCAGCAGCCAAAAATCTGTGAGGGAAACAGCGTTAACCTCAACGCCTTATCAGATGGCACCGTACAATGGCTTACCACTAACCAGCTCAGTTGTGTTTTCTGTACAGATCCGGTAGCATCGCCACTTGCAAGCACCCGTTACCACGTACAGGCATCTAACGTGTACGGATGTACGGTATATGACTCCACAGATGTAGTAGTGGTGCCCAAGGTAAATCTTGCTGTAAGTAATGATACCATTGCCTGCTATGGCACATCGGTACAACTGAAAGCCACAGGCGCCACCATCTATAACTGGACGCCCGTTACCGGCTTAACCAACAACACTATCGCCAACCCGGTTACCACACCAATAGAAGACATCACTTACCAGGTAACCGGCACCAACGACGCCATTTGCCCGATGAGCGCACCGCTTTCCGTGAAGGTATCCGTAAAGCCGGTACCACAGGTAAATGCAGGGAAAGACCAGACCGTAATGGTCGGAGATATTGTACGGCTCATGGCCAGCGGAAGTCCGGACATCGTGAAATGGAAATGGAGCCCGGATGATTACCTCGATAACACCAGCTCTCCGTATGTAACGGCGGCTGTACGTAAACCCATTACCTACAGTATTACCGGTACTAACCAGTTCGGCTGTACGAAAAGCGATATCATGAACGTGGACCTCGTTTGCAACACCGACGTGGTGTTTATTCCAAATACTTTCAGTCCCAATGGCGACGGGCAAAACGATATCTTCTATCCCCGCGGAAAGGGCATCAGCCTGATAAAATCTTTCCGGATTTTCAACCGCTGGGGACAGGAAGTACATCACCGCGAAAGAATCAACATCGATGATATCAGCACCGGGTGGAACGGGTCTTTTAACGGCAAGCCGCAACCTTCCGATGTGTATATCTACTTTATTGAAGCATACTGTGATACCAATGAATTTTTCCGGATGAAAGGCAACGTAACATTACTCAGATAAATATTTTTAACCTGGCTAACATGAAAATCATATACCGCGTATTACTGGCGATAGTTTGCATCCCCTGTGCAACACCGTTGTATGCCCAGGATATACATCTGTCGCAGTTCTATGAAACGCCTATCCTCCGCAACCCTGCGCTGATAGGCATTTTCAACGGCGATGTGCGCGTGCAGGCAGTATATCGCAACCAGTGGAACAGCGTTACCATTCCTTACCAGACCGGTACTGTGAGTGGCGAAATAAAGTTCCCGGTAGGCCGCAGCAACGACTATGTAACGACGGGTTTGCAGGTAACCTACGACCGTGCAGGTACGTCCAAACTACAGTCCACGCAGATCTTCCCGGCTATCAACTATCATAAGTCCCTCAATGAGGATAAGAGCAGTTTCCTCTCCGTGGGGTTCATGGGCGGCTTTGTACAGCGGCAATTTGATCCTACCAACATGACCTTCAACAACCAGTACACGAGCGGCCGTTTTGATCCGGCTTCCCCTACCGGCGAGGAAGGCAAGCTGGCGCTGAAAGGTTACAGTTACCTGGATGCCGGGGTGGGCCTGAGTTACAACAGCGTGATCGGGGAAGATGTGAATTACTTTATCGGGGCCGGCTACTTCCATTTTAACCGGGCTAAAATATCTTTTTATAACGATCAGAATATTGAATTGCAGCCGAAACTTACGTTCAACGCGGGTATTACGATACCGGTAGATGAACGGGTAAAAGTGATTGCACACTACAACCAATTACACCAGGGCACTTATACTGAATTTATCGGCGGTGCATTAATCGGTTATGGTTTGATGGACCAGGGGCTGGAATCAACCCGGGCTATTTATGGCGGCCTCTTCCTGAGATGGAATGATGCCATTATCCCTACTGTCAAAATTGACATGGATAAATACGAGATCGGAATGAGCTATGACACCAATATTTCCAAACTGAGAACTGCCAGCCAGACATTTGGCGGCTTTGAAATTTCATTGGTTTTCAAGGGATTTCTTAACAGCAGGAACTCGACACTGGAAAGCGTAAACTGTCCCAGATTTTAAATTATTATAAATCAATTAATTATGAAAATAAACTACCAAGCGTTAAAAATTACATAAAATATGCAGAAATGCTAACAAAATGGCCTGTGGTTTGTTATTTTTATGTAGAAACATGGGCGCTCGAGTGAGCTGAATTTATCAAACAAAAATTAGGAAATATTTGAAAAAAACTTTATTTTTATAATACTATGTGGAAAACCTCTACCCTGATTCTCATAATGGTTTTCAGCCTTTTTACCAGCATAGGTAAGGCTCAAAGCGATAAATCCCAACCTACTACGGAGGGGGGTAGCAAAATTGTGAAGCTATATCCCAATCCCGCTACTACCGTCATAACATTTGAAGTTCAACAACATAATAACGACCGCTTATACGATCTTATTGTATATAATTTCCTCGGAAAAAAAATAGATCAGTTAAAAGGCATCAGTTCCAAGACAACGGTGAGCCTGGATAATTATTATAACGGTCTGTATATTTTCCAGTTAAGAGATCAGCGGGGCAACCTGGTGGAATCGGGGAAATTCAATGTAGTGAAATAGATAATAGATATATCTGGCATCAAAATAAAAAAAGAAAAGTCACGATTTGCGTCGTGACTTTTTCTTTTTTTATATCTTCTCTCATCAGGAAACTTCTACAATAAGGAATTTCAGATAAGTGGTATTCTCAATATTTCTCAGGATAGGATGATCCTGGGCCTGCGTCTGGAAAGTTACCTGGCGCAGTCTTTTCTTCGCATCTTTTGCGGCTGCATCAATGGTTTGCAGGAACAGGTCCGGCGATACCAGGTTGGTGCAGGACGCAGTTACCAGGAAGCCTCCGGGCTTCAGCAGCTTCATCCCGCGAAGGTTAATTTCCTTATACCCTGTTACGGCTTTCGAGATATTTTCACGGCTTTTGGTGAAGGCCGGCGGATCCAGTATTACCACGTCGAACTTCTTCTCTTCCTTTGTCCATTGCTTCAGCTGATCAAACGCATTCACAGCCTGGAACCGGCAAATATCCTGCAGGTTGTTTAGTTCCGCATTTCTGCGGGCAGTAGCCACCGCTGTTTCGGAGATATCAAGTCCCAGTACACTTTTGGCGCCGTAAAAACCGGCGTGACAGGAGAAAGTACCGGTATAGCAGAAGGCTTCCATTACGTCGGCGCCTTTTACGATATGCTTAATTTCGCGGCGGTTGTCCTGCTGATCCAGGAAGTAGCCCGTTTTCTGACCGTTCACGATATCCACATGAAACCGCAAACCGTTTTCATTGATGATCAGGTTAGTGTCGAAAGGCTCGCTGAGAAAGCCTTTCTGTTGGGTCATGCCTTCCAGTTCCCTTACAGGTACATCGTTTCTTTCGTAGATTCCTTTGGGTGAAAAAATGCGGTTGATGGCATCTACAATGGCATCTTTCCATTTCTCCATGCCCAATGCGAGCGTTTGAATAACGAAGTAATCGTTGAATTTGTCGATTACCAGTGCAGGCAAATCATCTGCTTCTCCATATACAAGACGGCAGTTTTCCACATAGCCCAGTTTCTGCCGGTACTCCCAGCATTTCAGGAGACGGCGGTAAAAGAACTCCGGGTTTATTTCTTCGTTCTTATCACGGGTAAGCAGTCGTACGAGAATCTGGGATTGAGGATTGATATAACCACGTCCCAGGAAAAAACCTTTATGTGTATATACATCTACAATATCACCGGCATTTACATCTCCTTTTATTTCGGCTACTTCATTACCAAAAATCCAGGGATGCCCTTGTAATACCCTGTTCTGTATCTGTTTCTTTAAAAAAACTTTAGTCATTTATTGTATTTCGAGGGGCAAAGGTAGCTATTTAGCGGTTAGCCTCCCGGTTTTCACTTCAATTCTGCCTTTTTGTCGGCAAAACCGCTGTTGGCAAAGAAATTGACTGCATACCAGCGCAGACAATTATTACTTATTATGACAGAAAACGAAAAAGACATGCAGACAAACGGTCAGGCTAACACTGGTAGCGAAAACGAAAGCATGCCAGAAGAAAATATAAGCAATAGTTCAAATACGAATAATGCGCCAGATGAAGTGACAGAACTGGAGAAGAAAGAAAAGGAAGTAAGTGAAATCCGTGATAAATATCTCCGGTTACAGGCAGAATTTGACAATTACCGTAAACGTACTGCCAAAGAACGTATAGAACTGATGCAAACAGCCAGTAAGGAAGTTATCATATCTTTGCTGGATGTGCTGGATGATACCGACAGGGCCGAAAAGCAATTGGAAAATACTACCGATGTTGCTGCCGTTAAAGATGGCGTAATGCTGGTTTTCAATAAACTGAGAAGTACCCTGCAAGCGAAGGGACTGAAGCCAATGGAGAGTATACACACCCCATTTGATCCGGATCTGCAAGAGGCTATTACCGAAATCCATGCTCCTACGCCGGAGTTGGTTGGTAAAGTAGTAGATGTGCTGCAACCTGGTTATTACCTGAATGACAAGTTAATCCGTCATGCTAAGGTAATTGTGGGTAAATAATGACGATGTGGCATAATCTCTAAGGATGCCTATGCTAAAAGCTGACGTAAAGCAATATTTTTTACCGAACAAAAGCTGGTGCCTGCACCAGCATTAAGTGATTATTATAATGTCTACCAAGAGAGATTATTACGAAATACTGGTTGTTGCCAAATCTGCTTCCCAGGATGAAATTAAAAAAGCCTACCGCAAGGTGGCTATGCAGTTTCACCCTGACCGCAACCCAAATAACAAAGAGGCAGAAGAAAAATTCAAAGAAGCAGCTGAAGCTTATGAAGTATTAAGCGACCCTGATAAAAGGGCGCAATACGACCGTTTTGGCCATGCCGGCATGAATGGCAACCGTGGTGGTGGATATGGCGGTGGTGGAATGAACATGGACGACATCTTCTCCAACTTCGGTGACATTTTTGGTAACGATGATATTTTCGGCAGCTTCTTTGGCGGCGGTGGCGCCCGTGGTGGCGGTGGAAACCGTCGTGGACGCGGTACCCGCGGTTCTAACCTCCGGGTTAAGATCCGTCTTACCTATGAAGAAATCGCCAAAGGCGCCAACAAAAAAATTAAAGTAAAGAAATATGTACCCTGCCAGCATTGTGGTGGCCTGGGCGCAAAAGATAAAAACGCATTCCAGTCATGTAATACCTGTGGCGGTTCCGGCCAGGTAAGAAAAGTTACCCAAACTTTCCTCGGACAAATGCAAACCGTTACTACCTGCCCTACCTGTCATGGTGAAGGCCAGATCATTACCAGCAAATGTGGCCACTGTAAAGGTGAAGGCCGTATGTATGGCGAGGAAATGGTAAGCATCGATATCCCGGCAGGCGTTCAGGAAGGTATGCAGCTGAGCATGAGCGGTAAAGGTAACGCCGGCGAAAGAGGCGGCGCACCCGGCGATCTGCTCATCCTCATCGAAGAAGAACCACATCCGGAACTTCAACGCGACGGACTCAATGTGGCGTTCGATCTGCACATCTCCTTCCCCGATGCAGTGTATGGTACCTCCCTGGAAGTGCCTACGATCGACGGGAAAGCCAAAATTAAAATCCCTGCCGGCACGCAGAGCGGTAAAATATTCCGACTGAAAGGCAAAGGATTCCCTTCCGTAAACTCTTATGAAAAAGGCGATCAGCTTATTCATGTGAATGTATGGACACCACAGCATGTAACCGCTGAAGAGAAAGAAATGCTCGATAAACTACAATCGTCCGATAACTTTAAACCAAATCCCGAAAAATCCGATAAAGGATTCTTCGAAAAGGTAAGGGATATTTTTAGCTGACGCGGATGTTGTCTTTCCCAGGATTACACTGATTTTACTGATTAGCTTGATTTTACTTTTTTGGTTTTATAAAGGATTAAGGGAGATATAAGCGGATGTATTCGCTCTTATCTCCCTTAATCATTAAATCAAAATAAAATCCCAAAAGTTAAATCAGTAAAATCAGTGTAATCCTGGGAAAGACAACATCCGCTCTAAATATTACGCGATGGAACAAAAACTGCAGATGTTCGAAAACCGGCTGACGAAAGTTTTCCGGCATACATCCAAACTGGCCAGACGACAAAACATCACCTGCTACCGGGTGTATGATGATGATATTCCTGAATTTCCCTTCAGTATAGAAATGTATGAAGACCATGTTTACATCGCAGAATACCACCGCAAACACGGCATGGAAGAAGATGCGCACGAAGAGTGGCTCGATACCTGCCTGGAACTGATCAGCAAAGTACTGGAAGTAGCTCCCAATAAAATATGGGTTAAACAACGGCAACGTAAAGAAAACAGGAAAAGCCAGTACGAAAAACTGAGCCTGGAAAGCCATATCATGACGGCTTACGAAGCAGGTCTGCAGTTTAAAGTGAACCTTTCCGATTACCTTGATACCGGCTTATTCCTCGACCATCGCATTACACGCAGCATGATAAGGGAAGAAGTAAAAGATAAGAAAGTACTAAACCTGTTCTGTTATACCGGCTCCTTCTCCGTGTATGCTGCCGCAGGTGGCGCAGCAGAAGTAACTTCTGTGGATCTGTCCAAAACCTACCTGGCCTGGGCAGAAGAAAATATGAAGCTGAACGGGTTCGATAACCCGAAACATACTTTTGTGCATGCCGATGTGCTCCAATACCTCGACACCCTGAAGCTCAACACCTATGATCTCGTAATCATAGACCCGCCTACCTTCTCCAACAGCAAGCGGATGAAGGATTTCCTTGATGTACAGCGCGATCATGCGGATATGCTCAATAAAGTATTACTGGCTACCAAAAAGGATGGTGTTGTTTACTTCAGCAACAACTACCGCCGGTTTGTATTGGAAGCCGATAAGATCAATGCCTCCAGCATCAAGGATATTACCAATCAGACCTTACCTTTTGATTTTCAGCAGAAGATGATCAGGAAGTGTTACCGGTTAATAAAATAAGGGATCAACGCTTTCCTTTACGCAACATTTTTACCATCTTCAAAAACTCCAGGCGATAGTTGCCTTTGTCGGCGCCCAACGCCCTGCGGGCAATATCGCTCACCATGTCTATATTGCCTTTACCGCAGTAGGAAGACTTGCGCAGTAACATACCGAATAAAGCCACCCCCGCGGCAAAGCGGCAATCATCGGATGCTTTATCAAAACTTTTCAGTTCCGCAGGAATTACACCGGGTAAATATTGCATCGCCGTATCCTGTGGATCACGCCAGGATATTTTTACCCGGGCCAGCACCGTATCGCCGGGAGCGGCTTCCGGTGCAGGGATAATTTCATACAACGCCACGGAGCAATGCCCGCTGCCGATAATCCCTCCGCCAAACTCCCCCTTCTCCGAACTGTCGGCAGGCAATATTTTGTTCTCATAACCAATAAGCCTATACGACTTTACAAGCGCCGGGTTAAACCATACTTCCGACTGCACATCGCGGGCAATAGTAAACAGGGTGCTGCCGAATTCACGGGCAAATATTTTATTGGCTTCTTCCAGGTCATCTATATACGCAAAATTACCATTCCCTTTACTGGACAGGGATTGCAACTTTGAGTCTTTATAATTCTTCATCCCAAAACCCAGGCAGGTAAGCAATACCCCGCTTTCTTTCTGCTGAATGATCAGCTCTTCCATTTCACTATCGCTGCTGAGGCCCACGTTAAAATCGCCGTCGGTGGCCAGTATCACGCGGTTATTGCCATCAGGAATATATTGCTCCGATGCAATCCGGTACGCCATTTTTATAGCGGCTTCCCCTGCGGTGGCGCCGCCGGCGCTGAGATTATCTATTGCATTGAGGATCTTCTCTTTCTGGTCACCGGGTGTAGCCGGTAAAAGGACGCCGGGTTCACCGGCATAGGCTACAATCGCTACTTTATCTACCGGGCGCAGATTATTCACGAGGATGCGGAAAGCCGCCTGTAATAAAGGCAACTTATTGGGTGTGCCCATAGAGCCGGAAACATCCAGCAGGAAAACCAGGTTGCTGGCGGGAAAGCTGTCTGTTTCCAATGCGCGCGCCCTGATGGCGATCTGTAGTAACTGGTGGGTAGTTTCCCAGGGGCAGGTGGTATAATTACTATACATGGCCATCGTTTGGCCAGCTAACGGTAACGGGTAATCGTAGTGGAAATAGTTGATCATTTCCTCGATGCGTACCGCATCCACCGGTACGGTTTCTTTCAGCCGGAGGAAGCGGCGGATATTGCTATAGGCGGCCCTGTCCACATCCAGGGCGAAGGTGGATACCGGGTGACTGGAGGTACGCACAAATTTATTTTCGTAGGTAGCGCCGTAAGTTTCGTTGTAAAAAGAGTGTATTCCCATACCGGTATTACCGTAATTGGGATTGCTGCTATGCAGCAGTTTTGACCGGGCTTTGGCAAGGGCCACCGGGTCGGCATCTTTACGTAGAGGCGATAACGTTATTAACAGCCTGTCGTATTTGCGCACCGTTACCTGTTTGGATTGATAACCGCTTTGTGTGAGCAATAACGTGGCAGATGCCGTGGGGATTGAAATTTTAAAAAGACCGAAAGCGTTTGTGACCACATGGACTGTGTCATCCATCACCTTCACCTGTACTCCTGCAACGGGGCGATGGGATAAACTGTCTTCTACCGCTCCCGATACCCAGATTGTTTGCGCCTGCAGCCCTCCACCCCAGAAAAGAAAGAGTAAAAGGTACTTGAGCATGTATTAAGTTAAGATTTTTTCCGGGCAAGCGCCCGGAAAAAATAATTACTGCCCGGATTCCACCAGTTGATAAATGGCTGGCAGATTCCGGCCCAGGCCATCGTAATCAAGCCCGTATCCCAGCAGGAACTTATCCGGAACGGAAAAGCCCAGGTAATCTATTTTGATAGGATGTACCATCGCATCCGGCTTTGTAAGCAGGGCGGCTACGAGTAATTTTTTAGGTTGCTGATGCTCCAGTTGCGGCAGGAACTGGCTCATGGTGCGGCCGGTGTCCACAATATCTTCCAGGATCACTACGGTGCGGCCAAAGAGATCTTCGTCGAGGCCAATGGCCTGTACCACGTTACCGGTGGATTTGGTGCCTTTATAGGAGGCCAGTTTAATAAAAGAGATCTCCGCCTCAATAGTGAGGTATTTAAACACATCTGCGGCAAACATAAAAGAGCCGTTGAGAATAGCGATAAATAAAGGGCGTTCCCCCTTCAGATCTTTGTTAATCTGTTCCGCCATTTCCTTCACCCGCTGCTGCAACGCCACTTCATCAATATAGGGCTGGAACTCTTTGTCATGCACTTTAATCACTGACATAATACTTCTGCATTTCCTTATTTAACAATCATCAGCAAAAAAAGATCGCTGCTTATTTATTTACCAGCAAACGCTGGCCGATTTTAATATCAAAACCCTGCAGGTTATTCCATTCCTGCAGTTGCGTAACAGAGCGGTTGTACATTCTGGCAATGCCATACAGCGTTTCCTTTGGCTGTACATCGTGGTACTGTGTACCGGACTTCTGTACAGGCGCAGGTGTAGCCGGCCGTGGAGCCGGTTGTGGCAGGGATGCCTTTGGCGTACCTGTATTTCCGGTGGTGGTTACCTGGCCGGCTTTTTTCAGGTCTTCTATCATGGCTACCGGCACACCACCCTGTTGTGGGGCTGGTTTTGTTTCCGGTACCGCAGCACCGCCTGCTGCGTTTTTAGCCACTTCTTCTTTAATGCCATCCAGTGCTTTACGGGGAGAAAAATCTTCCGGGGGCTCCTGGTCTTCTTCTTTCAGTACCCGGGTGTTTTTAGCCAGCCTGGGCGCCGCAGAAGCAAAGCCGTCGAGGGTTAACCGCTGACCGGCAGCAGGTTCTTCCCCTTCATTCATTTTATTACGGCGGCGCAACCATCTTAACTGTACCCCTTCTGCCTGGGCTACATCGTGCATGGTTTCCCCGTTAACAACATTGTGGTATTCTTTATTTCCCCTTTTGCTTTTCTTTTGTAAGAAGACGATCATATCCTTTGCGGGCGGATTGTCGTTTTCCAGGTCGTTGTAACGCACCAGTTTACGGAGACGCATGTTACGCTGGTCGGCTACCTGGATCAGGGAGCTGCCTGCTTTTACATACACTGCTTTGCGGCCATTGATTTCAAAGATACCTTTGGGGTAGACCGTTTGTTTGGTAGTGGTAACCGGATTTTTTCTTCCGGGAGAAGTTTTGCTTCCTTTTTCCGTTACTTCAGCATACATCGTTCCATCGGTAGCAGCATCGCCGGCGGAAGGATCTTTCCCCATAGCAATCATGGTATATTGCTGGAGGTTATAATCTTCAATTACTTTGATCAGCTGTTGCGGATATGTTTTATTGGTGGCGTATCCGGCCTGTTTAAGACCAAAGGCCCATGATTTATAATCATCGCCATCAAACTGGAAGAGGAAAGCGTAGCGTGGATTGGCGTGCAGGAAATCGGAGTGATCGCGGTAGGAATCGCGGGCGGATTCATATACGCGGAAACATTCCTGCGCGGCATCGTCGTCGTATTTGATGGTTTTGCCGGTCCAGGTATTTTTACATTTAATACCGAAGTGATTGTTCGATTGTAAACACAAGGTACCGTTGCCGGACTGTGTTTCTATAATCCCCTGCGCCAGTTTAATGGCGGCAGGCACGCCTGAGCGGCGCATTTCCTCAATGGCTAAGTTTTTATAGGTGGCAATGTACTGCTGCGTTGTGATATTCTGTGCGTGCAGTACGGTAACGAAGCCAATAAGAAAACTGACTACCAATAAGAATTTTCTTACTTGCATGTATGTTCGGATTTAATGGGCGTTTTATTTCTTCCTGATCATCAGTACACCATCCCGGATGGTGAGTAATACCTGTTCTGCACGATCATCTGCCAACACTTTTTCACAAAAACTGATCATGGCCTTTGCCTGGCGTCCCTGTTCATTTTCAGGCAGCAGCACCTGGCCGTGATACAACACGTTATCTGCCAGAATAAATCCACCGGGACGCAATTTATCCCAAACCAGGTCGTAATACTGTTCATATCCGGATTTGTCCGCGTCAATAAACACCAGGTCGAATACTTCATCCAGTTGTTCAATAACGTCAGCCGCTTTACCGATATGCATTTTAATTTTATCTGCATTCCCGCTTGCCGAGAAATAGTGATGACAAAGTGTTTCCAGTTCTTCGTTGATATCTACCGTGTGTAATATGCCATCGGGGGTAAGGCCCGCAGCCAGGCAAATTGCTGAGTACCCGGTGTAAGTGCCCAGTTCCAGGATGCGGCGGGGCCGGATCATATGGCTTACCATACTGAGGAACTGCCCCTGTACCTGCCCGCTCAACATATGTGGCAGCTCTACTTTCAGATGTGTTTCCCTGTTCAGCTGGTACATCAATTCACTCTCCTGACTGGTATATTTTTCTGAATAGGCCTCCACTGCTGCCGGTATGAGCTCCATATATTAAAATTTCTGCAAAGCTAAGGAAAAGCGGCTAACTGACAGCCTGTTGCTTCCAACAGAAAAAGCGGATATATCCATAAACGTTATTCTGCCGGGTTTTATTCTATCCGGGCGTACGTTCATGTATATCCGCTTTTCCGGCCTGAAGGCAGGCTTTATCAGAAATTCGGTCTTAATTTATTGGTTGTATAGAAAACACGGAAATATTCCACCACTTCATCTGCGGTGTCAAATAACTGCAGCAGGTCGAGGTCTTCCGGGTTAATATTGCTTTCCTTTTCCATCATTACAGTGCGGATCCATTGCAGGAGGCCACTCCAGTACTCTCTACCCACCAATACCATAGGGGTTTCCTCCATTTTTTTGGTTTGTATGAGGGTGAGTACTTCAAAGAATTCATCCATGGTACCAAATCCCCCGGGCATCATAATGAAGCCCTGTGAGTACTTGGTGAACATCACTTTGCGGACAAAGAAATAGTCGAAATGAAGATTATTCTCCGGATCAATAAAACTATTGGGATGCTGCTCATGCGGCAGGCTGATATTGGCCCCTACTGATTTGCCATGTGCGGCCTGGGCTCCCCTGTTGGCCGCTTCCATCACACCCGGTCCGCCGCCGGTGATGATGCCAAAGCCTTCGTCTGCCAGGCGGGTGGCTATTTCCTGGGTAAGATCGTAATAACGGTTACCCGGCTTCGTACGGGCTGATCCGAATATGGAAATGCAGGGTCCAATTTTAGCCAGCTTCTCAAATCCTTCAACAAACTCCGCCATAATCTTGAATATCTGCCAGCTGGAATGCGCTCTTGTTTCCGTCCAATCTCTTTCTTTAAGATTCTTTATACTACTGTTCATGCGACTGCTTTTTTATTATCCTATAAAACACTTCCCCGTGCAGGCACGTGGAATGATGTAATTTATATAATAATTGGCTTACAGTAACAGCCATACGCATAAAAAAAGCAGGTAACTATATAGAAACCTGCTTTACATTTAACACGTTATGAACGTGCAGCGATGTTAAATAAACATCGCTGCAGAAACGTTGCTAATGCTGGCAATCAAAAAAATAAATAATGTTGAAATTTATTAAGATAGTACTATCGTTTTAATCAACAGATGTTCTCATAACGCTTAATCTCCATTAATTTATTAATTATTTAAGCAATAACCTAATTTAAATTTATCAAGGTTACGCAAAGGTATGCATGCCCCCCACTACTTCTTCTGCGAGTCCGAAAGACAATGTCATGCCGGCTCCGCCAAGACCGTTTACAATCGTTACATTTTTTTCAGGAGAGAACACCAGGTCTGTTTTACCGTTGGTGAGTTTTGGATAGATGCCATGCCATTGTTCCTGGATGGTATACTCCGGCGCCTGCAAAAAGGTGTGCATATACTGCAGGATGAGATCATTGATAAATGCTTTATCAAATGGTTCGAAGTCCGGACCATATTCATGTGAGTCACCGATGGTGAGTTCACCTGCACCATTTTGAGAGATGAGCAGGTGGATGCCCCATTTCACATAATCCGGCATTTCCTGCGCGAAGCGTTGCTTCAAGGGTTCCAGGGTTTTACAGCTTTCAAAGGCCGCATAGTGTCCCAGCGTTAAACCTGCGCACAGAGCGGGTCCCAGCTGCCAGTTGCCCGGTTGCGGGATGGTACGCATCATCTGCAGTTTGCATTTTTTCAGGGGAGCCGCTGCAAATTCAGCAGGGTAAAGCGTTTCAAAATCCGCACCGCTGCATACAAACACTTCGTCCACTTTCCAGCGCTCATCTTTTGTTTCTATGTAAGGCATGCTGATACCATTTACCGCGGTGCCAAAACGAACCGTTACGTTGAGATTGTCTTCCAGATGCTTTGCAATGGCTGCACTGGCCTGACGCGGATTCACGGTCATTTCGGAGGCACTCCATAATGCGCCTTTCAACCCGTTTGTTTTAATAGCGGTGGTATATTTTCCTATTTGTGAAGGGGCAATCAGCTCACAGCTGTAACCGTTGCCCGGAGCGGCCTGTACAAATTCTTCCAATACCGCCAGTTCATCATTTTCATATGCGAGATGCAGCGATCCTGTTTCCTGGCACTGCAAACCGATGGCTGCCGCCAGGTCTTTCCAGGTGCGGCGGCTGCGCATAGCACGGTCGTGCATTTTGCCCGCCGTTTGCCCGATGGGCCATACCAACCCGAAATTGCGGATCGAAGCACTGATCGCTTTGCTGTTACGTTCAAATAGAACTACTTTTCTTCCTGTTGATGCCAGGTGGTAAGACATCGCCAACCCCACTATTCCTGCACCTATTACCGCTACATCTGCCTGTTGTTGTTGCATGATATAAAATGTAAAGTATGATTAAAAGATAGACAGTAGTTCATCCAGCGATGCTACCAGGTGGGTATGCGGACCTTTCTCCAGTTCTTCGCGGCTATAGGCGCCGGTAGTAACGCCTATTACGTAGCGGCAACCTGCATTGGTACCTTCTTCCAGGTCGGAAATGGTATCGCCGGTTTTGGCCACCGATTGTATACTGCGGATTTCCAGTTCTTCCATAATCCGGTAAATCATATATGGATACGGACGGCCAAAAGGTACTTCATCGCTGGTGGCTACAGCATCAACGAGTCCTTTTTGCTGCCAGCCCACCCTTTCCAGGATCACGTTGGTAATGTCCCTGTCGAAACCCGTATCCAGCGCCACTTTAATGCCCTTTGCCTTTAGTGCGGCAAATACTGCTGATACGCCGTCCTTTTCCCGTACCGCAGGATGTGTTGCATAATGCGCTTTCATATCCGCCACAAAACGGCTGTGTAGTTCAAGGATAAAGGCTTCGTCACTGTAACGGCTATCCTGCTGCTGCTGCAACAGGTAACGGATGGCATACGGCTTGGCGTATCCCATTACTTCATTTACCTGTTCCAGCGTTACGGTAACTCCCGCCAGCTTGATAGCCTGCTGTAACACCTTTGCTACATTGGATTCATCATGCAGGGTAGTGCCTGCAATATCAAAAACAACTAATTGTATTCCCATCTTTTCCCGGTATTAATATGTGGCAAAGATAATGACTTACTAAAAATAAGTTTAGCCTTTATAAACATTTAACATGCGGTTAATACGCGGATGTTGTCTTTTTCGGGATTAGGCTGATTATACTGATTTTGTTGATTTGATCACTTTTGATTTTAAATGATTAAGGGAGATAAGCGAATAGATCCGCATATCTCCCTTAATTATTTATAAAATCCAGAAAAATAAAATCCCTAAATCAGTATAATCAGCCTAATCCTGTTCCAAGACAATTTCCTATCGCCGAAGGCGATCCTCCGCTAGAAGCCAAGTCCTGCGCCCACCCTGTATATCAGGCTGTTGTTATAAGGCGAACGGTTGTCCTGGATCACATCATACAAAATAGAGATGCCTATACCTACCCTGCCACCTACGCTCTGGGTATAACCGGCGCCCACGAGCAAGCTGGGAACACCATAATTGGTTTTGTAGGTTTGCTTATCCCCGTTTGCCTGGTAAACGGTAGAATTCTGTGTAACAAAATTATATTCCGGCTGGATATGTATAAATACCATCGGGATCGGGTATACCCGGCCCCAGATACCACCACCAAAGATGGTGTATTTATCACGCTGAGTGGTATTACCAGTGTAGTAATCCCGTGATTTAAATTGCCCGTACTGCGCGTTTAAATTCACACCTGCAGCGATGTAATCAGAAAAACGGTAACCTACCAGCGGGGAGATATCCACATTGGTAACATCGCCAAACACCATTCCCAGGGAACCTCCCAGTACCAGACGGGAAGGATCAAAACCTTTGCGGGTAGCGGTGTCCGTTTTATAATACTGCGCGTGTGCCAGCTGCATTCCAGCCAGAAAGAAAAAACATATGAGTAAACGTTTCATGATCAGATTTATTAAGTTTAACTATTTACCGGCAGAAAGGTTTAACAATCGAAAATTTTACCCCGGTTTAATATATTCTTCGGGTCAAAGATCTGTTTTATTTGCTTCATGAGTTGCATGGAGGTCTGATCAAAAATGATATCCATATAGCTTTTCTGCACCAGGCCAATACCATGCTCACCGGAGATGGTACCCCCCAATGTTTTCACCAGCTGAAAAATTTCCCGTATACCTTCCGTGAGGGTGCCGTTCCATTGTTCTTCCGTAAGGGTACCACGGATAATGTTCACATGCAGGTTGCCATCGCCGGCATGACCATAACATACCGAATGAAATCCATACCGGGTTCCTATTTCCTTTACGCCTTTCAGCAATACCGGCAGTTCTGCACGGGGTACTACGGTATCTTCTTCTTTGTATACAGAATTTGCCTTTACGGCTTCTGCCACCCGGCGGCGCAGTTTCCAAAGCTCTTCTTTCTGCTGGGAATCTTCTGCAAACAATATCTCCCCGATATCAAAACCTTCTACCACACCGGCAATGCCTTCCATTTCCTGCATCAGTACTTCCGGGTGGTTCCCATCTACTTCTATGAGCAGGTGTGCCTGTATATCGTCTTCTATTTTAACAGCGCTGCTTTGTACGTATTGGGTTACCCAGTCGATCGCATCGCGCTCCATAAATTCCATAGCAGAAGGCGTGTAACCCGCGCGGAAAATAGCGCTCACCGCTTCGCAGGCACTTTCAGCAGAGCGGAAAGGAACCAGCATCAACAGGTCTGTTTTAGGTAACGGAATTAAGCGTAATACAATTTTGGTAACGATGCCCAGGGTGCCTTCGCTGCCTACTACCAGCTGGGTGAGATTATAGCCGGTAGCATTTTTCAGTACATTGGCGCCTGTCCAGATCACTTCGCCGCTGGGCAGCACCATTTCCAGGTTCAGCACATAATCCTTTACTACGCCATATTTCACGGCTTTGGGGCCACCTGAATTTTCAGCAATATTACCGCCAATAAAACAGGTACCACGACTGCTTGGGTCGGGTGGATAAAACAGCCCTTTCTCTTTTACGGCGTTCTGTAATTCTTCTGTGATCACACCGGGTTCGGTGATTACCTGCAGGTTCCTTTCATCTATAAGCGTGATCCGGTTAAACCGTTCCATTGAAATGAGTACGCCGCCAAACTGGGCGAGCGCGCCGCCACTGAGTCCGGTGCCGCCACCACGGGGAGTTACAGGCAACAGCTCTTCATTGCACAATTTCATGATACGGCTTACCTGTTCGGTGGTATCCGGCTTTACCACCACTTCCGGGAGATAATGCAGATCCTCGGTTTCATCCTGTGCGTAACGGCTCATACTTTCTTCATCAGCCAATACGTATTGCGCTCCGGTTATTTCACGTAATGCCGCTACATGAGCGGCAGTTACTTTATTAAACGTTGTCATGGAACAAAAATAATCATAATGCCGGTTAGGTGATAATATCCGGCCGGTTAAAAAGAAGGGCAGATCGTAGATCTTCTCGCATTGTTAAAAGTACGGTTGCTGTAAAGCCCTGTATAAACAATGCCTATTTCATAGGCGCCCCGCCGGTTATTAGCCGCCGATAAACTGGAGGTAGTAATATCGTAGTTAAACATGAGTTTTATGGAGTTGAGCTGGTAGCCAACCAGGAAAACAGCCGCATCATTGGCGCGGTAATAAACGCCGCCATACAGCTGCTGTACACCGTCGCCGGAAAGATTATAGGCTGCATTGGCGCCCAGCATCAGTTCCCTGGCGCCGGCCTGTGTGGCATAATATGCCGCAGGGTTCAGGATCACTTTATCGCTCATTTTCAAACTGGCATTCAGAAACCCGATATAGCGACGGGGAACCGTGTTGTTCCCATCAAAAAAGGTTTCCCTGGGTGTGTTGATATGTTGCACAGAGAAGCCCGCGTTTACATAAATATTATCGGTAGGAAAATAAGCATAATTGAGCCCTGCCTGCAGGTCGAAGTAACTAACGCTGCTTTGGGTGATGGGTTCCCCGGTGGGGATCTGCGAATCAAAGAACTTGCCGTTCCACTGATCGGCAAACGTGAGCTTGGTGATATCCACCCGTTTACCGGCGGAACCTACATTAAACCCTGCGGATAATAAGCTGCTGAAGCCAAGAAGCTGGTGATAAGCGATGGAAGCGTATCCTTTGGTAGAGGTCAGGTTGCCGGCGCCGGCCACATCGCGGAGCAATACGCCCCCGATGCCTACCCAGCCATATTCCAGCTGATCGCGGAATAACTGGAAGTCGCCATATGCCGACATCGTCCGGTAAGGTATGGGAACGCTGGTCCACTGATCGCGGTAATTAAGGCCAATACGGTAGTTGCCGTCCGGAATAAAACCGGTATTGGCCGGGTTAGTTGTCAATGGCGAATTAAAAAACTGTGAAAAATGGAGGTCTTGTGCATACACTCCGTTCATTGAAACAATTAATAAAATTGCCAGACATGTTGATATTTTAACGATCTGATTCATGGCTCATCATCTTAACAAGGTTACACTTCCTGATCTGCTGCCTTTTGTGCCATCCGTAAACTCCAGGTTTACGATATAGGCATACGCGTCCATAGGCTGAATATTTCCTTTAAACCGGCCATCCCAACCGATTTGAGGGTCCGAACTTTCAAAAACCAATTGTCCCCAACGGTTAAATATTTTAAGATTGAATTTGGTCGCTCCAAAAGCTTTTACATAAAATACATTGTTCTTACCACCCGGTGCAAAGGCATTAGGCACATCAAACAGCGGTACCACTATGGCGCTTACTTCCTGACATTTTGTATCCGTACAGCCTTCCGCGTTAGTAACAGTAAGACACACATTATACGTACCTGTCCGCAGGTATTGGTGACTGGGGTTTGGCAGGGATGAAGTATCGCCATCGCCGAAATTCCAGAGATAATGTATGGCGTTCGCTGAAGAACCATTCAGGAACTGTATCGGTGTATTTTCAATTGCTTTAGTGGGTGAAAAATCAAAGTCTGCTACAGGCGGCGCTGCCACATTTATTTCCTGCGTGATAGAATCCCTTTTGTTGCAGGTGTTAGGATCTTCTACCTCCAGGGTTATTTTCCAGCGGCCGGCTTTATTAAATCTATGTACCGGGTAAGGATCGTGTGAAACAGAACCGTCGTCTTCAAAAGTCCAGGTAAATGTTTCACCACCTTCAGTAGTATTATCCATTTGTATTTCTGTACCTACGCAAACAGTTCCCGGATCCGTAAACTTCGCTATAACGTTTTCGGCTACACGCAGGGTGTAGGTAATTGTTTGCGGCGCGTTACAGAAATTGGTATCCACCAGTGTGAGGGTAGCATTATAGATACCTGCATTCTGATAATAATGGAATAGCGGGAAGGTATCTATACCGGTATAGAACGGAGGTGTGCCATCGCCATAGTCCAGGATAAAGGAGCGATCCCTGAAATCTGCTGCCGGTGTGGATTCATTGGTAAACATGTACTTCAGGCTATCGCACGGATCCTGGCGCCGGGCTTCAAAATGAAGGATCGCTTCATTGTTGCCCAGCTTCACGGTTACATAAGCGGTATCTGATCCATTGCAGCTTTGCGGATCGTATTTCACCATCCTTACGCGGAAGGTGCCCACTTTTGTAAAGATGTGTGTCACCGTATCTCCTTCAGGTCCGAAGTTTAGTGTGAGGTTCTCATCCGGGAAAAACCACTGATAGGATTTACCCGGTAAGCGGGTGGTATCCACAAAGGTAATGGTATCCGGTACGCAATAGTTGCTGCGCCGGTCGAGCGTTTTGGCGCCGGCTTTCACCCCATCGAGGTTGAAGGCAATTTTCAGCGCACCGAAGTTACAGGAAGCTGGCGGCGTGCTGGAGTAGGCGCCCGGCGTGGTTGGGTACCTCGGTTTGAAACCGGTGTTGCTCACATTACACCAGGCGCAAATACCCTGGTAGATAATCCCATTGCGGTCGAAGCGGCTGGTACCGCCATCCACGTGTTCATACAAACCGGAGCCGCCAAAATAGCTTGCATACAATGGACCCTGGGTAGGACTAAATCTTACAGCATCACGTTGCAGTACGTAGAAATAAAAATCCATCCCGTCTGTGCTGCGTTGCAGCGCATCTGAGGAGGTAGTTAAACCGGAAGTTCCTGAATTCGGATAATGCAGGGAGGTGTTGATACCTCCGCCCCATCCGGACACGTATACGTTTTCGCAGCGGTCTACCAGGAATGCGGTGGGTGAAATATTGGGAGAGGAAACCAGTGTTCTTCTTTTTCCAAAAGTAGTGGAATACACGAATGCCGACAGGTTTGCGTCTAACTTCGAGATAAACTGCAATCCGTTTTCATTGTATCCGTCGGCGCTTATTAACTTGATGGGCCATGCGCCTTCAGTGGTGCCCATTACGTATACAAATCCTCTCCTGTCCAGCTGGATACCGTATACCTGGTCGGCTGCGGGATTATCTGAACCGAGGAAAGTACTTTGAATGATGTTTCTTCCATCGTTTGAAATGTGCGCAATAAACCCATCGCATACGCCGCCGCGGTACTGGGGATATATGACGCCGGCAGTTGTGGGGAAGTCGTCGCTGGCGGTGCCTCCGGCCACATACAGGGTATTAAGACCGTTTAATGCAATTACATAGGCGGCATCTTCCTTACTGCCTCCGAGGTAGCTGGCCCATACCAGGTCCTGGCAAAGCGGGTTTATTTTCATGATCACGCCATCCTGCGAACCTTTGTTAGTACCCTGGAATACGCCGGCGGTTACGGGAAAGTCGGTGGAGCGGGTGCAGCTGGCTACATAAATATAGCCTGCATCATCCACTACTACTTCACTGCGGGCGTCGTCGCCATAGTTGCGCAGCAGTACCCAGTCGCCGCCCTGGCGGTCGGCCCGCATATTCACGCCATCGTCTGCCCCTCCTGCGATGATCAATGAGCCGATGATAGCGGAGCCGGTGGCGTTTATTTTGGTAATGGCGATGTCCCATCCTCCGCGGGTTCCTTTTACAGCAGTATTGGGATAGTCATTGGAAGTAGTTCTGCCGGAGATCACGAGGTTGCCCTGCTGATCCACGAATAAGCTATGCGGTTGTTCGAGGCCGCTGCCGCCCATGTAGGTGGCATATATCAGCCTGGTACCGTTGGGGTTGAATTTGGAAATGGCGATATCAAAAGTACCGCCGCCGTAAACGCTTTGTACAGCCCCGGTTGTTACGGGGTAGCCGGGATTAAACACGATACCGCCGCCGTATAAATTACCGGCATCATCGTAAGTAGCGGTAAAGCCCCAGTTATCGGAGCGGGCGCCGGACACGGTAGAGAAAACATAGATCGGATCTATCACCAGCGGGTAGGCTGGATTGTATTCACCGGATATTTTAAAGCCCAGTTTATTACCATTCAACCGGTAGGATACCTTTACGGTTACACGTTGATTATCGATGTATTGATAAGCGAAGGGCAGTTGTTCAATCAGGTCGCCTACGGAAGTATGTACATATAGCTGGCCTTTTTTCAGTTCCATGCCGGTGGCGCCTTCATATACCATCTGGATATTATCCGGGTTAGCGCCCGGATGCACAATCAGGTCGTATTTCAGCTGGGAACCTTCGGAGTAAACGTGTGCATCAATACCGGAGTAAAGGGAATTGTAATTAACACCCTGAAAAGAACCCACGCCGGCCGCCCATTTGGTGCGGTCGTTTCCGATGAAATAGCTGCTTTTGGCATCCTGTTCTTTTTCGGGTACTATTTGTACATCAGGATTGGCGTTCAGGAAGGTAACGTTCCAGGCGTGTCCGCGTACATCAGGAATTTTGCCGGGCCGTGGAGGGGGCTGGCTGTTTCCGGGTTGGGAGGGCGCCGGTTTCACGCTGCTTTTCGGAACATACACCGTGTCGTTCCGGTGGGAGTGTCCGTGAACATATTCATTCAGGCTCCAGAGATCTTCCTGGTTCATCATCAGGAAAGTGAATCCTGTTTTTTTGAGGAAGATAGCAGCGCCATCCAGTTCTGTTTTGTAGATAACATCCTTGTCCCACTGGCCTTTGTTCTCAATAAAATTCAGGGGGGTGAAGTTTGCACGTTGCTGCTGCGCCTGGGCGGATCGTCCGGTGAACAAAAAGCAAATCATCAATCCAATAAGGCCGGTCGGGAAGGTAAATTTCAACGGGATCAGATTTATTTTATTCTTAAAAACTAATATAATACTATTAAACGCAGAAGCCACTCAAATTGTTACGGTCGGGACAAGCACAAAACTTCTGAATTGAGGAATGACAGGCTAAATGGGAAACAAGGTAAATCTCAGCTTCAGCAGCTTTTATACTTTTTTAATTCATCCATCAGTTAATAAACGTAAAAACCATCAGGAAATTTTACTCCAGATAGATTTACTTCTCTGGGCAGCCAAAAATTCTTTTAGTGCCTGATTCTCAGGCAGAAGCAGATCGGTGTCTTCTTCCAGGATCTTTTCTGCGCTGGCACGGGCAGCGTCGAGGATGGGTTTGTCCGCAACAATATCTGCCAGTTTAAAGTCGAGCACCCCACTCTGGCGGGTGCCTTCAATATCGCCGGGGCCTCTCAGCTCCATATCTTTCTCCGAAATAATAAATCCGTCGTTGGTTTGCACCATTACGTTGATCCGTTCGCGGGAATCCTGGCTTAGCTTATTGCCTGTCATGAGTACGCAGAAGGATTGCTCCGCGCCGCGGCCTACCCTTCCCCGCAGCTGGTGGAGCTGCGACAGTCCGAAACGTTCAGTGCTTTCTATCACCATTACGGAGGCATTGGGTACATTCACCCCTACTTCAATCACGGTGGTGGCTACCATAATATGGGTATCGCCGGTTACAAAGCGGTGCATATTGGTTTGCCGCTGTTCGGCAGGCTGGCGGCCGTGTACCATACTGATGTAATACTGCGGTTCCGGGAAGAAGGCTTTTACTTCTTCATATCCTTTCATCAGGTTTTCATAGTCCAGCTTCTCCGAGTCTTCGATCAGCGGGTATACGATATACGCCTGTCTTCCTTTCTTCACTTCTTCCTTTATAAAATCCATTACCTGCGGACGCTGATATTCAGTGCGGTGTACGGTGGTAATGGGTTTACGTCCGGGCGGCATTTCATCAATAACGGATACATCGAGATCGCCGTAAATAGTCATGGCCAATGTTCTTGGTATAGGCGTTGCCGTCATAACAAGAATATGCGGCGGGATGGTATTTTTTTCCCATAGGCGTGCCCGTTGTGCCACACCGAAACGGTGCTGTTCATCCACGATGGCCATTCCCAGGTTTTTAAATTCCACTTCTTTTTCCAGCAGGGCGTGAGTGCCAACGAGGATATCGATGCTGCCATCAAGGGCGCCGGCCAGTATTTGTTTACGCGCCTTGCCTTTGATGCTGCCGGTAAGCAGTGCTACCTTTACATCCATACGTTCCAGCAATTCGGAGATGCCTTTGAAGTGCTGCTGCGACAGGATTTCCGTGGGCGCCATGAGGCATGCCTGGAAGCCATTATCTTTAGCCAGCAACATGGTTAGCAGGGCTACCATTGTTTTACCGCTGCCCACATCTCCCTGCAGGAGGCGGTTCATCTGCCGTCCGTGAACGGTATCTGTCCTTATTTCTTTCAATACCCTTTTCTGTGCGCCTGTTAAAGAAAAGGGAAGATGATTGTTATAGAATTCATTAAAAGATTCGCCTACTGCACCAAACACAAAGCCGTGCGATTGCTTGTGTCTTTTGAGTTTTAGCCTGCATATACGGATTTGTGCAATAAACAGCTCTTCAAATTTCAGCCGTCGCTGTGCCAGCCGTGCATCGTCTTCGCTGGCAGGCATATGGATCCTGAAGTAGGCCATAGCGCGGGGCATGAGCCGGTACTGCTGTAATACTTCCACCGGGATGTTTTCCCTGATTTCCAGGGGAGATAATTGTTCCAGCAGGTTTTTGGTGAGTTTTCCTATAGCCTTTGCCGTTAGTCCGCGGGCTTTGAGTTTTTCTGTGGTGTAATAAACCGGTTCCAGGAATTGTTTGCCGGTGGCGATTTCTTCTGTGAGCAGATCCAGTTCCGGGTGTGCCAGCTGGGTAACGCCATTGAAAACAGAGATCCTGCCAAATACGAGGTAGGCTACATTTTCCTTCAGCGATTTCTGCATCCATTGCCAGCCCTGAAACCATACCAGGTCGATGGTGCCGGTTTCGTCTTTAAAAGTAGCCACTAATCTTTTCGACCTGTTTTCTCCCATCACTACCATGTTGATGATCTTCCCGCGGATCTGCACAAAATCTTCATACCCGCTGAGAGAGGCAATTTTATCAATCCTGGTACGATCTACATAACGGAAAGGAAAATATTGCAGGAGGTCGCCGAAGGTATATACTTTGATTTCCTTGCGCAGCAGTTCTCCTTTCTGCGGGCCCACTCCTTTCAGGTATTCTATCGGGTTTGATAATATGGCGGTAAAAGTAGAAATGGCTATTTCATTTTTTGTGAACAACAAAAATAAAAAAGGCAAATGGTAAAAATTCACCACTTGCCTCTTTTACTAAAAAAACAATTATAAAACTATTCGGCTATTGCATCTACTTTTCCTTCCACGAACTGTTTCATCCACTCGGTGGTAACAGATTTCGGTCTTTCCAGGGAAAGTCCGAGCGCTCTGTCCCAGCAGAGGGAAGCCAGTACGCCTAATGCGCGGGACACGCCAAACAACACGGTATAGAATTCATATTCCACCAGGCCGTAGTGTACCAGCAATGCGCCGGAGTGTGCATCTACGTTAGGCCATGGGTTCTTTACCTTGCCCAGGTCCTGCAGGATTGGCGGCACGGTTTCATACACTTGCCATACAATTTTCACGAGTTCATCGTTTGGCAGGTGTTTCTTGGCGAACTCCATTTGTGCCGTGAAGCGTGGATCTGTTTTACGTAAAACAGCGTGACCGTAACCTGGTACTACTTTACCATCGGCTAAGGTTTTGCGTACGTAAGATTCAATTTGTTCTTTAGTAGGAACGCCACCACCCAGTTCTTCGCGCATCTGGAGGATCCATTTGATCACTTCCTGGTTAGCGAGGCCGTGTAAAGGACCCGCCAAACCGTTCATACCGGCGGCGAACGACAGGTACGCATCGCTCAGTGCAGAACCTACGAGGTGTGTCGTGTGTGCGCTCACGTTACCACCTTCGTGGTCGGCGTGAATCACCATGTAAAGACGCATCAGTTCCTTGAAGCCTTCATCGGAGTAACCGAGCATGTGTGCAAAGTTACCTGCCCAGTCGAGCATACCGTTTGGCTGAATATGCTGGCCACCTTTATATTTACGGCGGTAAACATATGCTGCAATACGTGGCAGACGGGCAATGAGGTTCATGGTGTCCTCATAAGTATAACTCCAGTAATCTTTTTTATTAATTCCTTCTGAGTAAGCCTGTGCAAAAGAGGATTCTGTTTGCAGCGCCATAATACCCACGTTGAACATGGTCATAGGGTGTGCAGTGATCGGGAGCGCTTCAATAGCATCAAAAACGTGGTTGGGTACATGAGAGCGACGGCCCCACATGCTGGACAGGTATTGTACATCTGCTTCTGTAGGCAATTCTCCTATCAGCATCAGGTAAAATAAGCCTTCGGGTAAAGGTTCTGCGCCACCTGGTGCTTTTGGCAGGTGTTCCCTTAATTCCGGGATGGAATATCCACGAAAACGAATTCCTTCATTGGCATCCAGCAGGGAAGTTTCTGTTACCAGGCCGGTAATACCGCGCATACCCTGATAAACCTGTGCCAGTGTTACATCCTCAATTTTCTTGGTGCCGTGATTCTTTACCAGGTCTTTTACTTCAATGTTAAGTTCATCTGCTTTAACCTTGAATTTCTCTTTTATGTACCCCATTTTACTGCTATTGTTATTAATGAAAACAAAATCGATCAATAGTCAAAAGTAATGATTTGTTAACGAAGTTACCACCCTTTAGTGGTATTTAATGCCAAATTAACAACGATTTGCGAATGAAAAAGTAAGGCGGTATAGCCGCGGTGAGCTTCATTAACATAATACCTGTAAGCCCCTTACGAATATAATATATAATGTATGTATATAGACGTTAAAGAAATGTAAAATTTTCAGAATGAATTGAAAATATTGAAAGAAAAAATGCGATGATCTGAGCGGATTTTGTCTTTCTCAGGATTAGGTTGATTTGACTGATTAACTTTTTGGGATCAGGGGAGAGATTAGTGGTGGGGATGACAGGGATTGCATAAAGATCGACTGTAGGATGCTTCATTCCTACATTGCATACGCTTAGTATATGCTTATTACATGCTTAATACATGGAGATAACCCGGAGGGGACGTGGACTTGATCCCAGGATCTTTTACCACAGGGCTTTACAGACGAAAAAAAACGGGGCGTTCCACGCAATACTGCCCTATAAGTGAAACGGTTTATTAATATATTGGTGAAAGTGAATGAACCGCAGCAATAAATCATTACCGTTAAAAGCTGCCCATCTTTTTAAATTATTTGAGGAATAGCGATGGTAGCAGCCTTTAAATTTCACTGAATTTTCCGGAAATCATATCAAAACGAAAATAAACCAATTTTCCAGGGAAAATATCAATGCAGGAATTAAAATCTGACGGGTACACTAATCTCTCAAAATCCTTCTGTAATCACAAAAAGTTAATCAGTAAAATCAACCTAATCCTGAGAAAGACAACCTCCGCGCCAGATCATTTAGGCGCCTGGCGATACAGGTAAAATGCCAGTCCGCCGAACAGGATATTGGGAATCCACACGGCCAGCAAGGGATTCAGGTCGGCCTTTACGGAAAACACAGTGGCGAATTGCAGGAATATAATGTAGCTGGCGCTGATTACGATACCCACAGCCAGGTGCAATCCACTTCCTCCCCTTACCTTCTTGGCGGCAATAATACCACCAATCAGGGTAAGGATCACTACGGCGAAAGCGGCTGAAGTTCTCCTGTAATATTCTACCCAATAGGTATTAAGCCCTTCCGCCCCACGGATGCTTTCCCGTTGGATGTATCGCCTGAGATCGGGTGTGGTCATGGCTTCCTGGATATTCTTTTCGTCTACCAGGTCTTTAGGGACCAGGGGTATTTTGAGCAGGGTGTCCTGTTTGCTGGTCCAGGTTTCCTTTAAGCCGTTCATGGTGCGCATGGATACGTAGTCCAGTTTCCACTTTTTGGTGGTGGAGTCCCAGCTGATACGGTCGGCTTTTAGTTTGAAGGTCATGGATTGTTTATTCACAACAGACAACACAAAGTTGCTTCCGCTTTTATAGTTGGGATCGTAGGTACCAAAGGTTACGTAAGTGAAGCTATCGATACGGGTAGTACGGTCGTATTGTGATTTCTCGTCGTCGTGGCTATGGAGGTATTTATTTTCAAAGCTGGTACGGATGCGGTTTGCGTTGGGAACCACCCAGTAGTTGGCGAGCCAGAGTACCCCGCCAAACAGGAAAGCGCCCATCCAGTAAGGACGCAGAAAGCGGCGAAAGCTCACGCCGGCAGCCAGTATAGCGATGATCTCCGAGCGGTAGGCCATCTTGGAAGTAAAAAATATAACCGACAGGAATATAAACAGCGGGAACAGTAACGCCAGGATATGCGGGATAAAGCCGAAGTAATAATCCACTACGATTTCATGCAGCGACAAGTGATGCTTCATGAAGTCATCCACTTTTTCCGTAGTGTCGATCACTACAGAAATCAATAGGAATATCATCAGGGAATAAATGAAAGTACCTATGAGCTTGCGTAAAATGTACCAGTCAATTTTAGTCATGACCCCAAAGATATTAGTTTATTTTATAGTCCGAACTTTTTACAGGCGTGTTTTCAGCTGATTGATCATCCCGGTTTTCCAGGTGGCGAAAGTGCCAGCCAATATTTGTTTACGGGCTTCCTTCACCAGTTCCAGGTAAAAGGCCAGGTTGTGGATACTGGCTAATGTCATGCCTAAAATTTCCCCGGCTACAAACAGGTGTCGCAGGTAAGCCTTCGAATAGGTGCTGGTAGCAAAGCAGGGGCTGTTGGCATCAACAGGACTGAAGTCGGTTGCCCATTTTTTGTTCCGGATGTTAATAACGCCGTTCCAGGTGAATAACATGCCGTTACGACCGTTGCGGGTAGGCATTACACAGTCGAACATATCGATACCGAGACCGATGTTCTCCAGGATATTCCACGGGGTACCCACGCCCATCAGGTAACGGGGTTTATCAGTGGGCAGTGATTCACATACCAGTCCGCACATTTCGTACATTTCATTTTCCGGTTCTCCAACGCTGAGGCCACCGATGGCATTACCGGCGCAGTTGCGGGAGGCAATGTATTCAGCGGAAGCTTTGCGGAGATCCTTATAGGTGCTGCCCTGTACAATCGGGAACAGGGTTTGTTCGTGACCGTAGGCAGGCTGGGTATCGTTGAGGCGCGTGATGCAGCGGTCGAGCCAGCGGTGGGTGAGTTCCATCGACTTGCGTGCATAGCGGTATTCCGACGGATAGGGCGGACATTCATCAAAGGCCATAATAATATCGGCCCCGATGGTGCGCTGGATATCCATTACATTTTCGGGCGTGAAAAGGTGGCGGGAGCCATCGATGTGCGACTGGAAAACCACGCCTTCTTCTTTGATCTTGCGGTTGGCTGCCAGGGAAAACACCTGGTATCCGCCGCTATCGGTGAGGATGGGTCGGTCCCACCCGTTAAATTTATGCAGGCCACCGGCGAGCGACAATACTTCCAGTCCGGGTCTTAAATAGAGGTGATAGGTATTGCCAAGAATGATCTGCGCCTGTACATCTGCACGCAGCTGTTCCTGTGTAACCGCTTTTACGCTGCCAACAGTGCCTACCGGCATAAAAATGGGCGTTTCTATTTCCCCGTGAGCCGTGGTGATTTTCCCGGCCCTGGCATTGCTGCCGCTATCTGTAGTTATCAGTTCAAAATTCACTCGTCGATATTTCAGGCCGCAAAGATATTGAAATGAAGTGAAGATCAGAGCGGAAGGGGAAGCTGGTGGATTTTGCCATTGGAGGGGATCCCTCCAATGTTCATAATTAATTCTTTTACAGATAATAAAAATATTATATTTTTGCGGGCATTATGCTAGACCATCTGGGTGAAATTGCCTTATACTCTTTTGCTGCCATCGCCGGGATACAGATCATTTATTTTCTTTTTGTGTTTTCCCGCGTGGCTTTTTACAGACGTAAATTTGACCTGGACCATGCACCGGACGGGCCTTTTTCGGTAATCATCTGTGCCAAGGATGAAGAGCTGAACCTGCAGAAGAATCTGCCGGGCGTGTTGCAGCAACGTTATCACCAGCACATGAAACCGGAGTACGAGGTAATTGTGGTAAATGATAACTCTGAAGATGACACCAAATACTACCTGCGCTCTATTGAACCAGGTTATCCACATTACCGGCATATAGAGATCAAGCAGGCGGCCAAGTTCATTCCCGGCAAAAAATACCCGCTTTCCATAGGTTTGAAAGGCGCCCAGTTTGAAAAGGTATTGCTCACAGATGCCGATTGCAAACCAGGCAGCACCTACTGGCTTTCCCTGATGAGCCAGGGTTTTACAGATAAAAAAGAAATAGTGCTGGGATATGGCGCTTATCATAAAAAACCGGGGTTCCTGAATAAGATCATCCGGTACGAAACCTTTTTCAGCGCGCTGCAGCATCTTTCCTTTGCCATGAGCGGCATGCCCTATATGGGTGTAGGCCGCAACCTGGCCTATAAGAGAGAGCTGTTCTTTAAACACAAGGGTTTTACAAGCCACCAGCATCTTGCCTCCGGCGACGACGATTTGTTTGTGAACACAGCTGCCAACCGCAAAAATGTGGGGGTGGTAATCGACAAACAGGCTTTCACCTACTCCGAGCCAAAGATGAGCTGGAGAAGCTGGTTCCAGCAAAAAACCCGGCATATGTCTACCGGCAAGCATTACCGTTTCGGTCATAAGTTTGTGCTGGGGTTATTTTCGCTGACGCATTTCCTTTTTTACCCCGCCTTTATTTTCGCTTTATTTTTCCCGCCTCCCATCCTGTGGTATGTGCTGGGAATTTTTGGCGGTAAAGTGCTGATACAGTCCATTATTACTTATGCGGCCATGCGCAGGCTGGATGAAAGCGACCTGTTTAAGTTCAGCTGGCTGATGGACATCTTCATGGTATTATATTATATCATTTTTACACCGGCCTTGCTTTTCAAGGCAAAAAATAAATGGTAATAAGCAGCAGGCAAATAGCTTTCTGCTTATTTGCTTTTGCTTTACTTTTGCCGCATGGAAGTTATTTTAAAGTATTTCAGCGACTTTACACCGGAACAGCTGTCGCAGTTTGAGGCACTGCAGGGATTATACCAGGAATGGAACGAAAAGATCAATGTGATATCCCGTAAAGATATAGATGCCTTATATGAAAAACATGTATTACATTCTCTCAGTATAGCCGCTATAGCGGATTTCCAGCCAGGCACCCAAATCCTGGACCTGGGCACCGGCGGCGGATTTCCGGGTATTCCCCTGGCTATCTTTTTCCCGGAAGTACAATTTCACCTGGTAGATTCTATTGGTAAAAAGATCAAGGTAGTGGAAGGCGTAGCGGAAGCGCTGCAGCTAAAAAACGTTACCGCGGCACATAGCCGGGTGGAAGACATTAAGAACAGGAAGTTTGATATCGTGGTTTCCCGCGCGGTGGCTCCTTTGGGCGACCTTTGGCGCTGGAGCAAGCATGTATTAAAGAAGTCCACCGTACCGGGCAAGCAGTTTGAGAAGGGGCTGATTTGCCTGAAGGGCGGGGATCTGGCCCAGGAAATTTCCGACAGCGGCTTAAAGCCACGCCTGCTAAAGGTGTATGATATTTTCCCGGAAGAAAGTTTTAAGGAGAAATTTGTGGTATTGGCTAAGAGCTAAACCCGGTTTCCAGTGTAGTGTGGCGGATGCCCAGGTGTTCCAGTTCATGGCGCAGTTCTTTCTTCAAAGCTTCTGTGCCGGCAGCATCCAGCTGCGGATCTATGGTTACCTGGGCCGTTAAAGCGTTTTCGGTAGTGCTGAGCGCCCACACATGAATATGATAAATATCCTTTACCCCTTTCACGGCCAGGGCCTTTTTCCTTATTTCCTGTAAGTCGATATCCTTTGGTACGCCATCCATCGACAGGCGCAGGCTGTCGCGCAGCAGCCCCCAGGTACCCAGCACAATTACCACCATTACTATTATACTCAACAGGGGATCCAGCCAGTACCATTTTGTGTAAATGATCATGATCCCCGCAACTACGGTTGCCATTGATACCAGGGCATCGGCGGCCAGGTGGAGGTAGGCTCCTTTTATATTCAGATCCCTTTCTTTGTCTTTGAAAAACAGCCAGGCGGTAAAAGCGTTAATAAAGATACCGATGCCCGCTACAACGGCAATGGGCGTTCCGGGTACTTCATAGGGCTGGCTGAAGCGGCGGATGGCCTCATACCCGATTACGCCTACCACAATGAGCAGCAGCATGGCGTTAAACAGGGAGATAAGAATTGTACTTTTGCGGTAGCCATAGGTATAACCGGGATTGGACGTTATTTTAACCAGGCGGAACCCAAGTAGTGAGAGGGCCAGGCTGGCCACATCGCTGAGATTATGCCCGGCATCGGCCATGAGGGCCAGGGAATGGGTAAGGAAACCCGCTATAAACTCCGCCGCCACAAAGGCCAGGTTGAGGGAAATACCCCATATAAAAGCCCTGTTAACCTGGGCGTTATTGAGTGCAGGAGTATGGGCGTGGGCGTGATCATGCATAAACAACAGATTTCCTGGTACGTAATTTAAGAAGATTTTTTTTCGTCCTTATAAAATATCCGGTTCGCTGCTTCGTCATCCTTATTAAGATGAAACAGCTGGTCCTTACAAATAGCATTATGGCCATAGAGCAAAACGAACGCATACAGGCAACCGTGAAGCAGGAACGCAAGCGATTGCTGCATTTTATCCGGCAACGGGTAAATAATGCGTCCGATGCAGAGGATATTTTACAGGATGTTTTCTATCAGTTTACCGAATACCTGCGCCTGGGAAGCCAGGTGGATTCTATCACCGGATGGCTTTTTGCCGTAACCCGGAACAAGATTACCGATTGGTTCCGTAAGAAGAAAGAAACTCCTTTTTCCGATTTCACGCGCGAGATAGAAGGCGAAGAAGTGTTATTTCTCCCCGAACTACTTTCCGACAAAAACATGGAGGCAGACACCCCGATGGCGAAAAAGATTATGTCGGAAGCCATTATGGAGGCCATTGATGAGTTACCGGCCGAACAGCGGCAGGTATTTCTGCAGCACGAACTGGAGGGGAAATCCTTTAAGGAAATGAGTGAAGAAACCGGCATCGGGGTAAATACCCTTTTATCACGCAAACGTTATGCAGTACTGTTCCTGCGGGAACGCCTGGCAGAACTGTACAACGAATTACTTAACGACTGATTTAATTATTAAGATATGAGAAACAATTTTGGCAGAAGAAGGGGGCCACAGGTCCTCAAGTTTATAATCATGGGAGTACTGTTCATTACAGTAGTAGGATTTGCGACCATGTTATTATGGAACTGCCTGATCCCTGAACTGTTCCACGGACCGGTGATCAATTTCTGGCAGGCACTGGGCCTGATGTTACTGGGTAAGTTACTTTTTGGATGGCATAACCATCACGATAAATTTGGCCGCGGCCGGGAATGGAAAGCCCGCCTGAAAGACAGGATGGCGAATATGACGCCGGAAGAACAGGATAAAATGAGAGAACATCTGCGCAACCGCTGCAGAACAGGCTTTGGTGCGTGGAAACGCGACGACTGGCACCGTGATCCTGAACAACCTAAAAACGAAGAAAAAGAATCACACTAAAAAACATTTGTGCGATGATAGGAATATTCAAAACCAATATAGGCAGCCTGGAAGAGCGCCAGCAGATGATCCAGGCCATTGCTTCCAGCTTCCCCGTTGGGTCATGCCATGTAGACCTGGACGACTGCGATAAAGTATTACGCATTGCCGACTTACAGGTGGAAGAGAATATTATTATAGAATTCGTTCAAAAACAAGGTTTTGAATGCGCTGTGCTGGAATAATCTGAGATTTTTCAGCAGCGGATCAATATTCCCGGGCCATCTGGCGATTTTATTATACATAAATATATTTTATATGTAATAAGCTATTGGCCGGCTCGCAAATCTGGCGTAACTTCAAAGAGAATGCAGCGGCCCGGGTATATTGTTTACAAAGCCAGGTATAGTGTATTTGAAATCCTCTAAATTTTGTTTCCTATGTACCTGAACCAGCACGAGATCAAATCTCTATTAAATACCAGTTTCGACAACTTCGTGGATTTTGTGAATACGTTGCCGGATATACGATTTACCGCTTCCCCTTACGGTAAGTGGTCGGCCGGCCAGCAGCTGGATCATCTCACCAAATCCATCAGACCTGTAAGCAGTGCCCTGGGATTTCCCAAAGTAACACTGCTCTATTTCGGCACCAGCGCCATACCATCACGGTCGTACAACCAATTGGTGGCCGACTATGAGCGGATCCTGGATGCCGGCGCAAAAGCTACCAGGGCCTATCAGCCCGGGGTGATCTATCCTGCGCAGCGACCGGCGCTGCTACAAGGTTTTCTTCTCCAGAAAAATAAATTAATCAACAAACTGGCCGGCTGGTCGGAAAGTGAACTGGACAGGTACCGCCTGCCACATCCCCTGCTCGGAAAGATTACCATCCGGGAGATGCTTTATTACATTGCACATCACAATGAACACCACCTGAGCAAATTAAAAGATCAGGAATTACAGGGCCATACCTGGCAGAACCAATTACAGCAGCTGATATTTTGATTTTTTAGTTAAATTGTTGCTACCTAAAAAATCCTCATGGCTACAACTGCGTTAGTCATCAGCGGCGGCGGCTCCAGGGCAGCTTTTGCTGTTGGCGCTTTGAAGTATCTTTATTCCCAACAACCAGCTATTGAATTCGACTTTTTCTGCGGCACCGGCATCAGCTCATTAATTGCTCCCCTCGCGGCTTTGGGGGAAATAACATTGCTGGAAAAATTGTTCACCAGCAACACCACCGCCGACCTGGTGAGCACCAATACCATGCTGCAACGCTTCCCCCAAAACAACTCTCTTTACAACGCTACCGCCCTTGCCCATAAAATTACCAACATCTTTACCGATGCCCGCTTCAGCGCACTGCAAAAGCTGAATAAAGAAGTATTTGTTGCGGCACGTTGCCTGCAAACAAACCGCCTCACTTATTTTTCCCCGTCAGGCGCCGATATGGTGAAGAAAGATTATGATGTAATATCCCTTCTTGATAATTACACCTTCCGTGAAGCCATGCAGGCATCCTGCAGCATGCCGGTGTTTATGCCCCCGGTGGAAGTGGCTTCCCTCCCCGATCATGTGCAGCAGTTCACCAATGCCGGCGGCGCTCACTATCACCCCGTTAAACTGGCCATAGAAAAAGGCGCCACTGAAATTTATGTCATCCTGCTCACACCTGAAACTCCCGGCGAAGATGATATCCTGTTCCAAAACCTGATCGATATCCTCGAAAAACAGGTGGATAATACCACCAATGAAATAGCCGCCACCGACGTGGAAATCACACAGCTCATCAACCAGTCGCTCACCTACCTGGATGCGGTAAAAGATAACCTGAAGAAAAAGGGAATCACTGCTGCGGATATAGATCGGTGTTTTGATCTTCCCGCTATTAATCCCTTCCAGGGAAAAAGGGCGGTAAAGCTGCACATCATCCGTCCGAAAACAGCGCTGAATGTAGCTATGGGAGGACTGGAATTTATACCGCAGATAATGAAAGAAATGATGGAAGAAGGAGAACAGCGGGCAGCTGCGGTGTTGCAATCGCTGTAAAAAAATACCGGGATGCTGCTTTTGCAAACAACATCCCGGTACGGATTTTATTTCTGGTGTATATTAAGACACTGCTTTGTTATTACTTCTGTCCACATCTGCCATACGCTGACTGGGATCTATTTCCAGCTCTTTAATATCTGCAAGCGGAGTATCCAGTTCTACTTCATAAACAGGATTAGTCCAGTACCAAACGGGGTCGACTATACGTTTTACATTTGGATACTCATTAGGCTTTTCGCCGTACATGATGGACAACGGAATATAGTGCAGCACTTTATTACCGCTCTTATCCGTTACCATAAAGTCGATAGGCATCGGCATGTATCCTACCCTGCGTAAACGCACTACTGTTTTATTACCTTTTGCAAAAACGCTGTCGATACCATAGTCGATATGCTTTACTGCATTGATAAAATATTGCTTGTACCAATCCAGTTCAATACCGCTTTCTTTTTCCATTACCCGTACAAAATCATTCACGTTCGGATGTTTGAAGCGCCATTCATTATAGTAGCGTAACAGGCCGTTATCGCGGTTTTGCGCGCCAATTACATACCCCAGCTGTTCCAGGAATACAGCGCCTTTGGAGTAGGCAGTAAGACTGTAACCGTAGTTGGTGTTAAAATGATCGGCATGTGTGGTGGCGGGTTCTTCAAAAGGACTTTTTGCCAACGCAAAATAGCCTGCATAGGAATCTTCCAGTGCATCGCGTCCTTTCAGTGAATCGATGGTATTAAAGATCACATTGTTTTCCGCAAAGGTAGTAAAGCCTTCATCCATCCAGGGGTACAGGCTTTCGTTGGTGGCCAGCATTCCCTGGTACCAGCTGTGCATCCATTCGTGCATGGCTACACCATACAAACCATCCATTTTACCGTTGCCCATAATGAGGGTACCCATTGGATATTCCATACCGCCATCGCCGCCTTGTATGAAAGAGTATTGCTCATACGGATAGGCGCCGTAATGCGCTTTGATGTAGGCATAGGCAGCAGGCACCATCTTCGCCAGCTGAGGCCAGGTATTGTGCGTGTATTCGTTGTCGATATAAAAGAAGTGAGCCGTAAAGCCATCCACTTTCTGCGTGATGTGTTTGTAATCCGGATCGGCGGCCCACATGAAATCATGTACATTAGGCGCAATGAAATGCCAGGTGAGCGTGTTGCCGGTGGGTGGCGTTACTTTGGCGCCTGGTTTCTCGTATCCGTGACCAATCTGATCAGGGTTTTGCAGGTAGCCTGTACCACCGATCACATATTTTTTATCGATGGTGATTTTTACATCATAGTCGCCCCATACGCCGTAAAATTCGCGGGCGATGTAAGGAGTGGCGTGCCATCCTTCGTAATCGTATTCGCACATTTTAGGGTACCACTGCGCCATAGAGAAGTCCACTCCTTCGGCATTATTGCGGCCACTGCGACGGATCTGTACCGGCACCTGTGAGGCAAACTCCATATCAAAAACAGCTTTGGAGTGTGGCAGGATAGGCTTATCCAGCGGCACTTCCAGGATGGTTTCCACTACTTTGAAGTCCTGTGGTTTTCCATCGCGTTTCAGGGAGATGATTTTCTGGTAGCCTATTTCATCGGGTTTCAGTTGGGAGATGCGGTCGCGTACGCGGTTGTCCCAGTCGCGGCGTTCGTTCCCTTTCTTATCTCTTCCTATTACAATTTTTCCCAGTTCACGGCTGCGTACATCCATCATGCTGCCGGGCTGAAAGGCGTTCCAGTAGAGGTGATAAAAAACTCTCTTTAATGTATCGGGGGAGTTGTTGTAATATTCAAGGTGTTGTTGTCCTTTGAACTGATTGGCCGGTGCATCCACCTTCACATCCATCGTATACTTTACTCTCTGTTGCCAGCGGTCAGATTGAGCGCTTAGTTGTAACCAGCTGCCCGCCAGCAAAGCGATGGCAATACAGCTGCCTGTTGTAACCCGGTACTTCATTCCGTTTCATTTGGTTTAAAACAGCTAAAATAAGGATCATTTGGCGATTTTGTCCCTGATATTTGATGAGTGCAATGTGGCCGGAAGTTAATCAGGAGAAACTGTGGAGGGTGAGTCCGAGAAAACCGGCGTACCGTTGTGCGGCAGGCTCAAACGCTTTCAGGCCGGCCTTTTTGAGTGGTTTAAACGGATCGGTAACGATGGTTACACTGTCTTTTTTAAAGGTGCGTTTCCAGGTACCTATGATTTGCCCGTTTTGCACCATGATGGGGTTGAAGATACCGTTGATGGTCATTACCTTTTTGGCAAACTGCATGTCTATCAGTGTGCTGCGGTCTTTATACCCGATGAAATATTCATCGAAAGCTGGTAACAGCAGGGAGGTATCGGGTGTGGCTTGTTTTTTCCCGGGAGCCATCCAGTAGGCCGTACCGTTTACGTCCAGTGGTTTTAAGTCGGATTGCGCGCCTTCCAGTCCGGCCCGGGCATCCGTGAGTGGGAGGCCGGCCCATTGGGCAAAATCGGGTAAGGTAGCCGGGCCGTGACTGATAAAGTAGCGTTTAGCCAGGGTAACCAGCGACGCCTGTTTATTGAGTGTGGCCGTGCCGGGCAGCCATTCATCGAGGAGTGTGTAGGTAAATTGTTTTCCGCTGAGAGGTCCGTTACAGATAATTCCATCTGCCGCCGCGTGATAGATGATGTGGTTCATGCGGTGGTCGTCTGTATTGATACCCTTTTCCTGTAACAGGGTGGTGAGTTCTTTGCGGGTGAGGTGGTTTCCTCCCTGTAATGCTTTGGTGATATATTGATTGGTTTTCTGCAGGAGGGCATTGTCCATTTCCAGTTTGCGCATCATGCTGCCCATGCGGGCTTTTATGGTGGGAGCGATGAGTTGCAGTATCCAGCGTACATCGGCAGGAGCTATGAGGTGCAGGGTACCGCGGAAGGCAGTGGTGCGGATAATGGATTTGTTGCTGATGGCTTTTTCTATGTCCGCATCTGTACAGCCGGGGAGTCGTGCGCCGATGCCCCATTTGCTGTTGGCGTGTTCCTGTGCCTGCATGGCGCCAAAGAAGGCCACGATGTCCTGCGGTTTTTTGAAAGCTGTTTTCAGCAACTGCTGATGTTGCAGTCGCAGTGCGGCGATATCAGTAACGGGCATGGCTAAATGATTTGTTATACAAAACAACAGCACAGGTGCGACAATGGTATGTCAGCAACTAACCGGAAGATAAAAATAATTATTCAACGCCCTGCACCACTACTACAATTTCTCCTTTTACGCCTTTTTCAGCAAAGTAATCGTGTACTTCCTGTAATGTGCCGCGTTTATTTTCTTCGAACATTTTGGTGAGTTCGCGGCATACGCAGCATTGACGGTCTGGTCCGAAATACTGGATCAGGTCGGAAAGGGTTCTGAGCAGTCTCATGGGCGACTCATAAAAAACGATGGTCCGTTCTTCGGTGGCCAGTTTTGTAAAGAGGGTGTGGCGGCCTTTCTTAAGGGGGAAGAATCCTTCAAAGGCGAAGCGGGTCATGGGGATACCGCTGTTAACCAGCGCGGGTACAAAAGCGGTGGCGCCGGGGAGGCATTCTACCGGTACGCCGGCGCGGGCGCATTCCCTGACCAGTAAAAAGCCGGGATCAGAAACTCCGGGGGTACCGGCATCGGTGAGCATAGCCATTGTTTTACCGCCCTGCAGCTGTTGCAGGAGGTGCTGCACTATTTTATGCTCATTGTGCTGATGGTAGGGTGTAACGGGTTTATTGATCTGGTAATGCCGCAGTAATACGCTGGAGGTACGGGTATCTTCCGCGAGGATAAGATCTGCTTCTTCGAGTACTTTTACGGCCCGGTAGGTAATATCGGCGAGGTTGCCAATGGGAGATGGAACGAGATATAATTTCATAATTTAATTACGAATTACGAATTACGAATGTGTGGGGAGATGCAGTCCGGAGACTTTACCAGTCATCTCCCCACAGCTCCGTTATCCGCAATTCGCAATTAATTATTGTATTTGTACTTCAAAAGATTCCATTACCTGGTTTGCCAGCAGCTTCTGGCAGGCAGTTTCAGCGATCTGCCTTGCTTCTTCCTGGCTGGCGGCTTCAATTTGCAGAGTAATGTGTTTACCAATACGTACATCTTGTACCTGGCCCAGGCCGAGGTTCTTGAGACCACTCATTACCGCTTTACCTTGCGGATCTAATAATTCTTTCAGTGGCATCACATTGATATGTGCAGTAAAAGTCATTGTGCTAGAAATTTTGCCGCAAACCTACATCAAAAAATCCAGAATGTTAAACCGCTTCTATTTTCGGCGGCGCCACTACCGATAATATTACGTAACAAATAAATATAAAAGGAACGGTAGCGAACTTCAGGAGCGGTATGCTTACCAGGGTGAGCAGGATCAGTAAGAAGCGGGGCCAGTTGTCGGCCAGGCTTTTACTTTTGAACTTCAGGCTGATCATTGGTATTTCGGCCACCATCAGGTAGCAGAGCAGGGCAATGGTGATATATAATACCCAGATATTCTGGAACCAGTGGGCCAGGTTGAAGGGATTAAATAAAAGGATGAGGGGGAAAGAGGCTACCAGCAGGGCTACTGCGGGAGTGGGCACCCCAATGAAGTTTTCAGACTGGCGGGTATCTATATTGAACTTGGCGAGGCGGTAAGCGGCGAAGCAGGGCACCAGTAAGGCCGGGGCCAGATTTATAATGGATACATCAAAAACATCGGGTTGCTGAAAATAAGCGCTGCGCAGGAGGCGGTACAGCATCATGCCGGGTACCACGCCAAAGGTAACTACATCAGCCAGTGAATCGAGTTCCTTACCCATAGGGCCCGATACTTTGAGGAGACGGGCTATCATACCATCAAAAAAATCGAAAATCCCCGCAATCACCACCAGTGCGGATGCCCAGTATACAGGCTCCGGGCTGATAATCGTATAGTCGGCGCCGTTAATTTCCGCGCGGTATTCAGGCGCATGCAGTATGCAGATAATGGCCAGTGCACCGCAGAAGAGGTTACATAGGGTAAGAATATTCGGTATTTGTTTCATTAACTGTGATTATGATGATTTTGTGATTATCCTGATGAGCGAAGATAGAATATTGACAATTATATTATATCATCTATCTTTTAATCTTTGCTAACCAGGATAATCATAAAAAATCATCATTATTATTTGGCCATCAGGGCTTCAATTTCATCTGCCGTGATAGGAATATTCTTCATCAGGTCCACATTACCATCGGCGGTGAGCCAGATATTGTTTTCGATGCGGATACCCAGTTGTTCTTCTTCAATATAAATACCTGGTTCGATGGTCATTACAGCGCCCACCGGGATAGGCTGATGGAAAGAAGGACCGAGGTCGTGCACATCTACACCGAGGTGGTGGGAAATACCGTGATACAGGTATTTGCGGTAGGCCGGTGTTTCCGGATCCTGGTTTTTCACCTGTTCTTCTGTGAGCAGCCCGATTTTTATAAATTGTTTAGTGGCTTCCTCTCCTACCATTTCGTGGTATTTGGCAATGGTGATACCCGGGCGGAGAATAGATTTGGCGTAGTTATGCAGGTGCAGGCAGGCATCATATACCTGGCGCTGGCGCGGCGAAAACTTACCATTTACCGGTACTGAACGCGTAAGATCAGCGTTGTATCCGCCGTATTCTGCACCAAAGTCCATCAGGATCACTTCTCCGTCTTTACATTCCTGGTTATTGGAAATATAATGCAGCGTGCGTGCGCGGTCGCCGGAAGCGATGATAGAGCTATAAGCTTCACCGGCAGAGCGGTTGCGGAGGAATTCGTGTAAAATTTCCGCATGAATTTCATGTTCCCATACGCCGGGTTTAATGAATTTCAGTAAGCGGCGGAAAGTTTTTTCCGTGATATCCATTGCTTCCTGCATTACCTTGATTTCTTCCGGCGTTTTTACTGCGCGCAGTTCTTTAAAGATAACGGCTGCACGCAGATAGTTATGCAGCGGGTAGCGTACTTTCAGTTCCTGTACATAGCGGTAATCTTTTACCGGTACGAGGTTTGCCTTGCGGTTATTTTCGTTGGAATTCAGGTAGATGTTGGCGGCTTCGTTGATCCACTGTTGTAAAAGCGCATCGAGGCTATCGAGCCAAACTACAGTGCTCATACCAGACACGGCGTATGCCTCGTCTTTCCGCAACCTGTGGCCATCCCACTTTTCCTTTAACTCGTTTGGTCGCACCAGTACCAGTACTTCGCGGTACTTCGGATCCGGGTTATCGGGATACAACACTACCATCGTATCCTCCTGATCAATGCCTGTAAGCCAATACAGATCTGAGTTCTGTTTGAACTTGTACAAGGCGTCGCCATTGGTGGGCAGTTCGTCATTGGAGTTAATAATAGCTATAGACTGTGGCTGCATTTTAGCCACAAAACGCTGGCGGTTCTTCACGAACAGCTGCGGATCCAAGGGCAGATTCTTCATATCGCTTAATTTCAAATGAGGCTTCAAACCTATGTAAAATTCGGGAGGTAGAAATGTGAAAAAGGTCAGAACCGGCAAATCGGTCAATATCTGCATCATTAAATGACAAAATCGTACTAATATTTCCTTACAATTATTTAATAGTATATTCTCTCAAATATGGTTAGATAATCCTGCAATGAAAAGTGGACATTTTGAAGATATCGCAACAACCACCCCTAAACCGGTATTTAATTTCTAAATTTCAATGGTATAACACCTATAAAATTTGACAATATCAAAAAATCGCTAGTTTTGCTTTTACACCAAAACAATCTTGCTTTTATGCAAATGAGTAGCGTAAGGAATCCAGTTGCTGACTTACGGGGACTTGGCATAGAGAACGTAACGAACGTCTATTACCAACTTTCACCCGAAAAACTGGCGGAGCAAACGGTCGCCCGTAAACAAGGGGTATATGCCGATACAGGGGCATTAGCTGTAAACACCGGCGAATTTACCGGCCGCTCACCCAAAGATAAATTTATTGTAAAAGACAACATCACAACGGACACTGTTAACTGGAACGATTTTAACCTCCCCATTTCTGAAGAAAATTTTGATCGTTTATACAGCAGAATCACCCGTTATTTCAGCGGGAAAGACGTGTGGGTACGTGATTGCTATGCGTGTGCCGACCAGGACTACCGGGTCAACATCAAAGTAATTACAGAACTGCCGTGGTCAAGTCTGTTTGCCTACAACATGTTTTTACGTCCTTCGGAAGATGAACTGGATTACATGCATCCCGATTGGACCGTTATCCAGGCCCCCGGCTGCCTGGCAGATCCTGCCACTGACGGCACGCGGCAGCAGAATTTCTCCGTAGTGAATTTCACCAAAAAAATTATCCTCATAGGTGGCAGCGCCTATACCGGTGAAATCAAGAAAGGCATTTTCACGATCCTGAATTACGAATTGCCGCACAACAAAAATGTGTTAAGCATGCATTGCTCCGCCAACGTAGGCGATGACGGCGATACTGCTATCTTCTTTGGTTTGAGCGGCACCGGCAAAACCACGTTGAGCGCTGATCCTTCGCGGAAACTCATCGGTGATGATGAACACGGATGGAATGCTACCGGCGTCTTTAATTTTGAAGGCGGTTGTTATGCAAAATGTATTGATCTTTCTGAAGAAAAAGAACCGCAGATATTTCATGCTGTGCGTGAAGGCGCGCTGCTGGAAAATATCAACTTTTTCCCGGGTACCAATACCGTGAACTATGCAGATTGCCGGATCACGGAAAACACCCGCGTGTCTTATCCGCTGCCTTATATTGATAACGCATTGGAACCTTCTGTGGGAGGTATTCCAAAAAATATATTCTTTCTTACCTGCGATGCCTATGGCGTGTTACCACCGGTTTCCAGGTTATCGCCCGGGCAGGCCATGTACCAGTTCATTTCCGGCTACACGGCTAAAGTGGCGGGTACCGAAGCGGGCGTCACAGAGCCGAAGTCCACGTTCAGCGCGTGTTTCGGCGCACCATTTATGCCTTTGCATCCGGCGCAATATGCACAGATGCTGGGTGAAAGAATGCGCAAATACAATGTTAATGTATGGCTGATCAACACCGGCTGGACCGGCGGTGCTTATGGCACCGGCAGCCGCATGAAGTTGTCATATACCCGTGCTATGATCACGGCAGCGTTGAATGGCAGTCTTGACAAGGAAACTTTCCACGCACATCCTGTATTCGGTTTTTCAATCCCTGATAATTGCGCCGGCGTTCCGTCCAATATCCTGGACCCACGCAATACCTGGGAAGATAAAGCCGCTTATGACAGGCAGGTAAAGGATCTGGCCGGACAGTTCATCCGCAATTTTGAAAAATATGCAGGGGCATCAGCACCGGAAATACTGGCTGCTGCTCCAAAAATCTAATTCCTAAAGTACTGTGATCTGGCTCTTCGGTTGCATATATCAACAAGAAGATTTATATTTAAGTTTTGCCTTATAATTTCCACTGAACAACTCGTAAGTTCCTGACGGGCGCAATGCCTGAGCAAAGCAAGTTCCTTTACAGGAGCTTGTTTTGCTGGACCTTCGGACGATTTAAGACCATTGTCTCCACTCCTTCCGGCAGTGCTTCCCTAAAAAGCTGATTTCCCATAGCTGATTACATACAGCTTTTTCTTACCTTTGCACATGCAAATTTTAGACGGTAAACTCGTTTCTGAGGCTATAAAGGCCCAATTAGCCGCACAGGTGGCTGAATTGAAGGCAGCTGGGAAAAAGGTCCCTCACCTGGCAGCCATATTGGTAGGTAATAATCCGGCAAGTGAAACCTACGTAGCATCCAAAGTAAAATCATGTGCAGAATGCGGTTACAATTCCACCCTCCTGCGTTTTGATGCGCAGATCTCTGAAAAGCATCTGCTGGACCAGATCATTCTGCTGAATGAAAATCCGGATGTGGATGGTATCCTTGTACAATTACCTTTACCAAAACATATCAATGAAGAGCTGGTGATCAACACCATTGATCCGAGCAAAGATGTGGATGGTTTCCATCCCATGAACGTAGGTAAAATGGTAAGTGGTTTACCTGCTTTTATTCCTGCTACTCCCTATGGTATTATGCTGATGCTGGAGCATTACAACATTCCGACCAAAGGAAAACACGCAGTAGTAATAGGTCGCAGCCATATTGTAGGCACGCCTATGAGCATTTTGCTGAGCCGCAATACCAATCCAGGTAACTGTACCGTTACCCTTACCCATTCCCAGACGCATAACCTGGCTGAAATTTGCCGTCAGGCAGATATCATCATTGCCGCTATCGGCAGACCGGATTTTGTAACAGCGGATATGGTGAAAGAAGGCGCTGTAATTGTGGATGTAGGTATTAACCGTGTGGAAGATGCCACCAGGAAAAGCGGGTTCCGCCTGAAAGGTGACGTGAAGTTTGACGAAGTAGCGCCTAAATGCAGCTACATCAGCCCGGTACCGGGTGGCGTAGGTCCGATGACGATTGCCGCTTTGCTCAAAAACACCTATCACGCCACTATTGGCTTGAAAGGAAGTATGAATTAATCTACGGAGAAGAAGGGACTCGAACCCGTGAGGTTTGAAAATAGAATTAAATATAGCCGGAACTAAAAAAACCGGACCTTTGTGAAGTAAGTCATGTCTGTAACAACAATAAATATTAGTACCGATACCCTCCCGCTGATGGAGCGCTTTTACACAATCCAGGGTGAAGGCTACCATCAGGGGCGGGCTGCCTATTTCATCAGACTGGGTGGTTGTGATGTGGGTTGTGTGTGGTGTGATGTAAAAGACAGCTGGGATGCTGATAAGCATCCGCAGGTAGCCGTGTCCGATATTGTAACCGAAGCAGCGGCCTATCCCGGCCGTATTGCAGTGGTTACCGGTGGTGAGCCATTGCTTCATAACCTCGATGCACTTACCCGTTCCCTACACAAACAGGGTTTTCACACGCATATTGAAACCTCCGGTTCTTCCCCGCTCAGTGGCAAATGGGACTGGATTACTTTATCGCCCAAAAAGTTCAAGGCGCCCCTGCCGGAAATCTGCAAGGCCGCGCATGAACTGAAAGTAGTGATCTTTAATAAAACGGATTTTGCCTGGGCAGAAAAATATGCTGCCTTAGCCGGTAAGCATTGTAAGCTGTACCTGCAGCCCGAATGGGAACGCAGCGCAGAAATGACGCCGCTGATAACAGAGTATATCAAGGATCATCCGGAATGGACCATGTCATTGCAGATCCATAAGTATATTAATGTTCCTTAGCGCGGGTTTTGTCTTTCTCAGGATTAACTGTGATTAGACTGATTACCTTGATTTTATTTTTTGGGATTTTATAAATGATTAAAAGGATTAAGGGAGATATAAGCGAATCCGCTTTTATCTCCCTTAATCTTTTTAAATCAAAAAAGTAAAATCAAGGTAATCAGTCTAATCACAGTTAATCCTGAGAAAGACAAAATCCGCGTACTATTCTCATAGTATTTTCGTTAATTACATTGCGAATACATACTATGAAAAAGACCTCCCTGTTAATACTGAGTTGCCTGCTGGGCTTCGGGCTGCTGTTGCAGGCCCAGACAGTTACCTATGAAAACGCCCCTAAAAAAGCCAAAGCCAGTTTTGACCGCGCCATTGATGCCGTAAGAACTTACCAGACAAAAGCTGCTATCGGATTTCTGCAGGATGCCATTAAAACAGCGCCCGGATTTACTGATGCATACGGACAAATGGGTTTGTGTTATGTGGAGCTGAAAGATTATGCAGCGGCCACCTCCGCATTTGAGAAGCTAAAACAACTGGATAGCAGCGGATTGCGGCCGGTAATGGTGCCTTATTCAAAAGCGATGGCAGGCACAGGGAATTTCGTAGGTGCGTTACAGTTAATCAATCAATACATTGCGTCCATCAAATCGAAAAGTGCAAATGCCGAGAAGCTGAAAGTTAATTATGAATTTGCCGTAAACAACAACCGGCAAGCCGTGCCATTCCACCCGGAAAACCTGGGTGATCCGGTAAACAGTAAAGATCCGGAATACTTCCCCTCATTAACTATTGACAGTAAAACATTGATCTTCACCAGGCGCGTAAATGGCCGCAATGAAGATTTTTATATTACGTACCGGGACAACAATATCTGGTCAGCGGCACAAAACATGGGTGAACCCGTAAACTCCTCTTTCAATGAAGGCGCACAAAACATTTCACAAGATGGTACCATGCTGGTATTCACAGGCTGCGAATTTCCGGAAGGCAAAGGCAGCTGCGATCTCTACTACTCGGAAAAAACCGCTTCGGGCTGGACCGCACCAAAGAATATGGGATCGCCCATTAATACACGCGACTGGGAGTCACAACCCTGCCTCAGCGCCGACAAACAAACGCTTTATTTTGCACGTGAAACACCAGATCATGGTGCAGATATATTTGTAACCAGCCGGCAACCGAACGGACAATGGAGCGTACCCGAAAGAATGGGGCCCAATATCAATACCAACGGCAGGGAAACCACACCCTTCATCCACGCAGATGGACAAACACTCTACTTTGCTTCCGACGGGCATCCGGGATATGGCGGCCTCGACATTTTTTATTCGCGGCGGCAACCCGATGGCAGCTGGGGCCCAGCCACCAACCTCGGTTACCCGATCAATACCATTGATGAAGACGCCTCGCTGGTAGTAGAAGCAAATGGTAAAACTGCCTACTTCGCCTCCGACCGGTCTGATACCCGCGGCACCCTCGATATTTACCGCTTTGAACTTTACCCTGAAGCACGCCCACTGCAAACACTGTACGTAAAAGGCTATGTGTATGATACCCTCACGCACCAACGCTTAACCGCCAGCATAGATATCATTGACCTCCAGGGCGGATATAATATCGCTACCGTTAAAACCAATGAAACCGGCGATTACCTCGCGCCATTGCCGGTGGGAAAGGATTACGCCATGCACGTAAACAGGAAAGGATATCTCTTTTACTCAGATAATTTTTCGCTGAAAGAACACAACCCCGGTGTCCCCTACGAAAAAAATATTCCGTTGCAGCCACTGGCTGCCAATGCCAGCATCGTTTTACATAACATTTTCTTCGACAGCAAACAGTATAACCTGAAACCTGAATCGGTAACGGAACTCAACAAGCTGGTGAACCTGCTAAAGGATAACCCCACCGTAAAAATTGAGATCGCCGGGTATACTGATAATGTAGGTACCGACAAAGACAATCAACTACTTTCGCAGAACCGCGCCAAAGCTGTAGTGAGCTACCTCACAGAAAAAGGTATCCCGCTGGACCGCCTTACAGCAAAGGGTTATGGCGAGAATGACCCGGTGGCCACCAACGATACAGAAGAAGGAAGAGCCGCCAACAGGCGGACGGTGTTCCGGATTATCAGCCTGTAAGCGTAGGTTGTCTTTTTCAGGATTAAACTGATTAGACTGATTACCTTGATTTTACTTTTTGGATTTTATAAATGATTATAACTGATTAGGGGAGATATAAACGGGTATTCGCTTATATCTCCCCTAATCAGTTATAATCAAAAGTGATCAAATCTCTAAATCAGTCTAATCAGTTTAATCCTGAAAAAGACAACCTACGCGCTGATCCCCCTGCATATTAGTAGTTGCGCAACCTGCTTTGCAGAATAGAATCTTTTTGCTGCGTGGTTAATTTATACTGGAAGTTGTATAACGCTCCTTCCCAGTCGCCATACATCGGATTGGGCAATACAATATACCGGCTGCCGAAGTTGGGCGTTGCCTGTAACACTGCTGTATTTCTTTCTTCAAAAGGTTTTTTGTCGAACGTGGCGGAGAAGTCGCCGAGGTTATCGCCAAACAGCATTACAATTTCATACTGCTGCAATACCTGTTGCCGGCGGGGTTCTTTGCCGGAGGTAGTGGTTTTCAGCAGCAGGTGCTGATCATCCGCATCGGGGAACTGGTAGCGCTGCAGGTTTTGCAAAGTAACGGCCCTTTCGCTTTCGGCCCTGTTGGTGATATAAAATACTTTTACGCCTTTGGAGGCTGCATACTTAAAAAAGGAAGGTGCGCCGGGAACGGTGTCTGCGGCGACTTTGGCGGTCCATTCCATCCAGCTTTTATCATCGTAGGTTTTACCTGCTAATGCCTGGTGCACAGAGTAGGGGCTGTTATCCAGTACGGTTTCGTCGATGTCTGTAACTATTGCCAGTGGTTTGCTGCCTTTGGCGGCGAGGTATTGATCGAGGCGGAGCGCAGCCAGTTGGTATGCCTGCAGGCACAATGCCTTGTATTCGCCGGACTGTTGCTGCCATAGTGCGGCCCATGCCGGTCCACCGGGAATCAGTTGCGATCCGGTGTTCTTTTCTGCTACGGGCCGGGTAGTTTTACAGGCAAATAATCCTGCTGCCATTACGCCTGTCAGTATCCATTTCATCTTCATAAAAATATCCGTTGGTAGCTGCAAAAATAATTCATGCTGCGCAGAAAAAGTGCCGCGGGAAAATTGTAAATTATGCGGAAATATTGTTTGTTATGCCCCAGGAACTCATGTATCAACTGGCATTAACCCGTATTCCCCTGATCGGCGATGTAATTGTAAAAAAACTGCTGGAGCATTTCGGCAGCGCCGGTAATATTTTCAACGCGCGGAAACAGGAGCTGGAAAGAATTGAAACGGTAGGCGCCATCAGGGCCGCCGCTATCCGTAATTTCCGTGATTTTGCGGAGATAGAAAATGAAATCGGTTTTATGGAGAAGTACAGGATACAGCCATTGTTTTGTACAGACCCGGCGTATCCGCAGCGATTGCTTCATTGCTACGACAATCCGGCGATGTTGTATTACAAAGGCAACGCTTCGCTGAATGCCATGCGGATGATCAATATTGTGGGTACGCGGCATCCTTCCGCCTACGGAAAGAGCGTTTGCGAAACATTGGTTAAAGGACTCTCTGAGGCGGGGATTACTATTGTGAGTGGTTTGGCCTATGGTATTGACATCATTGCCCATAAAACGGCCTTAAAAGCCCAAATACCTACTATCGGGGTGCTGGCACACGGGCTGGACCGGATCTATCCGCCGGCACATAAACAGGTGGCGGTGCAAATGCTGGAGCAGGGCGGGCTACTCACCGACTTCCCGAGCCAAACCATGCCCGACCGGCAAAACTTCCCCAAGCGGAACCGGATCGTGGCCGGGATCTGCGACGCCACTATAGTGATAGAAAGCGGGATGCGCGGCGGATCGCTGATTACAGCGGATCTGGCCAATGGCTACAACCGTGATGTGTTTTGTATTCCCGGCAGGCTTCATGATCCCCAGTCTGCCGGCTGTAACTACCTGATCAAACAAAACAAAGCCGCCCTGCTCACAGGCCCGGAAGATGTGCTGGCACTCATGGGCTGGCAGGAGAAAACCGCTGCCGGCAAGGCTCCGGTGGTACAGCCCGGGTTATTTCCGGAGCTAAGCGAGGACGAACAGCTGATTATGTCGCTTTTCCGGGAAAAATCGCAGCGGCACCTCGAAGAATTGTACCTGCAAACCCGTTTATCCGGGAGCCAGGTAGCCACCGCCGTGTTCAACCTGGAAATGCAAAGTGTGCTCAGAAGCTTACCCGGACAGCTTTACGAGCTGGTTTGTTAATGATTTATTAACAACCGGGCGGGCCCGGTGGCGAGTGATTATTTTATTTATTGGGTAATTAGGTGTACATTTGCGTGCAATTATTTTTTAACTGATTAATAGTTGCATCATGCCTGCGGGAAAATCTAAACCCAAATTTGTAGCTGACGGACTTACATTCGATGATGTGCTCCTGGTACCGGCCTACTCTGAAGTTCTGCCTAAAGAAGTAAATCTCTCTACGCAATTAACAAAAAACATACGTCTGAATATACCAATGGTATCTGCAGCGATGGATACTGTTACAGAAGCAACGCTGGCGATTGCGCTGGCGAGGGAAGGTGGAATAGGTATTCTCCACAAGAACATGAGCATAGAACGGCAAGCCGAAATGGTAAGACGTGTAAAGCGCAGCGAAAGCGGAATGATCATTGATCCCGTTACACTGAAGGTGGATGCTACCATCGGAGAAGCGCTGCGACTGATGAAAGAAAACGGTATCGGCGGTATTCCCATCATTGATGACCACAACAAACTAGTAGGCATCCTGACAAACAGGGACTTACGGTTTGAAAAAAATAAAAAACGCCTTGTAAAAGAAGTAATGACCAGCGAAAACCTGATCACTGCTCCGGAAGGCACTGACCTGAAAAAGGCAGAAAAAATTCTCCAGCAATATAAAATCGAAAAATTACCGGTTGTTAACAAGCAGGGCAAACTGGCAGGACTGATCACTTACCGTGACATCCTTCAGCTGACCAGCTACCCCAATGCAGTAAAAGACGAATTTGGCCGTTTACTGGTGGGTGCAGCATTAGGTATTACTGCCGATTTGCTGGAACGCGCACAGGCTTTGATCAATGTAGGTGTGGATGTGGTTTGCCTGGATAGCTCCCACGGTCATTCTATTGCCGTATTGAACAACCTGAAGAAATTAAAGAAGACATTCCCTAAACTGCAGGTGATTGCAGGTAACGTAGCTACCGCAGAAGGCGCACTGGCACTGGCACAGGCAGGAGCCGATGCAGTAAAAGTAGGTGTAGGACCTGGTTCTATCTGTACTACCCGTATCGTTACAGGAGCAGGTTTCCCGCAACTTTCCGCTGTAATGGAAGCCGCTGATGCATTGAAGAAACTGGGTATCCCGGTAATTGCAGATGGTGGTATCCGTTATACCGGCGACATGGTGAAAGCCCTTGCCGCTGGCGCTTCTACCATCATGGCAGGATCTATTTTTGCAGGAGTGGAAGAAAGCCCCGGGGAAACGATCATTTACGAAGGACGTAAATTCAAATCTTACCGAGGTATGGGTTCTATCGAAGCCATGCAGGAAGGTAGTAAAGACCGTTACTTCCAGGATGAAGATGATATCAAGAAACTGGTACCGGAAGGTATCGTAGGCCGTGTTCCATACAAAGGCATGTTGTCTGAAATAGTACAGCAATTTGTAGGCGGTTTAAGGGCTGGTATGGGTCTTACCGGTTCCAAAGATATCAAAGCATTACAGGGAGCGCAGTTTGTAAAAATTACGGCTGCTACCGTAAAGGAAAACCACCCGCATGATGTGGTGATCACAAAGGAAGCACCTAACTACAGCAGATAAGCAACACTTTAAATACAAACGCCTGGTATGAAAGTACCGGGCGTTTTTGTTTTCAGTAATTCCGCGCTTATCTTCGTCGTAATTCGTAATTCATAATCCGCAATGCTTAAATGAAGAAGCCTTACCTGTTGCTGAGTATATTGAGTGGTTTGATTTGCTGGCTTGCCTGGCCTACCCTGCCGCTTACCCCGCTTATTTTCATCGCCTTTACGCCCTTATTGTATATCAGCGATAAGGTGCAGCACCGCTGGAAATATTTTGGTCTTCTTTTCCTGGCTTTCCTCGTTTGGAACGTAGCATCCACCTGGTGGGTGGGCAATACCACCCTTCCGCTGAGCGGTGTTTTTGCCAATTGCTTCAACGCCCTGCTGATGAGTATTCCCTGGCTGGGTTTCAAAAATACGAAGCGGAAATTGCCGGAGTCAGTGTCTTATTTTGCCTTGATCGTATATTGGTTAACGTTTGAATACATTCATCAGACCTGGGAATTCAGCTGGCCGTGGCTGGTGCTTGGCCATGCCTTTGCGCTGCGGCCGGGATGGATCCAGTGGTATGAGTATACCGGTACCAGCGGAGGTACTTTCTGGGTGTTGTTAGCCAACGTTGTTATTTACAATGTATGGAAACGGGCCCGCCTATACGATTTTACCTGGAAACAGATCCTGTTGGGAGAAAGCTGGAAGCCCCTGCTGGTGATTGGGTTACCGCTGATTATTTCTGCCTTTATATCTGCACCGGCAGATAACCCTGCCCGGAAAACAGAGATCGTGATTGTGCAGCCGAATATAGATCCCTATGATGAAAAGTTCAGCGCCGGATCGGCGATGGAGCAACTTGGCAAATTTTTACATCTCACTGAAGAAAAAGCGGATAGCAATACCCGTTATATTATATGGCCGGAAACGGCATTGTTCCCACAGGGAGCATGGGAACATGAGCTGAACTATCAGCCGGAAATTATCGCTGTCCGTGAAATGCTGCGTAAATACCCGAAGGCAAAGCTCATCAGCGGTGCAGCTACCATGAAACGCTACACTACTATCGATGAAATACCCAATACCGCCCGGACCATGAATGACGGCACCCGTTGGGATGCCTACAATAGCGCCATACAGGTAGATACATCCCGCAATATCCAGGTGTATCACAAATATGAGCTGGTGCCCGGCGCCGAACTGGTGCCCTATGTAGGTTATTTATCGTTTATGCAGAGCGTTGCGCTGGATTTTGGCGGTATCTCAGGTAGTTATGGCAGGATGCCGGGTGTGGAAATGTTCACCAATCCGCAGGACAGCATCAACGTATTTCCTGTAATCTGTTATGAATCTGTGTTTAGCAATTACATGGCCACCCATATTAAACCCGGTGCTAATTTATTAGTCATTATAACCAACGACGGATGGTGGGGAAACACCGAAGGACACCGGCAGCATTTACAGTATGCCCGGATCCGCGCCATTGAAACCCGGCGCTGGATAGCCCGGTGTGCCAATACCGGTATATCGGCCGTGATAGACCCGTCGGGGAACGTCCATCAGCCGCAGCCCTATTGGAAAGAAGCTGTTTTTAAAGCAACTGTAACACCGGAGGCAGGTATTACGTTCTATGTAAAAAATGGTGACCTGGTTTCCAAAGCAGCACTAATATTTTGTATCTTGTTAGTGGTACATGCTTTTATTTCACGATTTATTCCCGGCTTAAGACATGCGGAAATCAATCAATAACGGAAACATCACCTGGCTTGACGAAGGCAAAGGTGCAACGATAGTGCTTATACACGGTTTTTCAGAAAATGCCACGCTTTGGGACAACCAAACAACGCGACTAAAAGAGCATTACCGGATTATTATCCCTGATTTACCCGGAACCGCATTATCGCCGCTTACTACTCCACTTACCATTGAATCTATGGCGGAGTACGTATATGCCATCCTGTTAGCAGAAAACATCAGTGAAGCAGTTATTATCGGTCACTCTATGGGTGGCTACATTGCACTGGCGCTGGCGGAAAAGTATCCGGCGCTGTTGAAAGGACTCGGCCTCTTTCATTCTACCGCGAAAGCAGACAGTGAAGAGAAAAAAGAAGGAAGACGCAAATCCATCCGGATGATGGAACAATACGGAGCAGAAACATTTTTACGGCAAACATTGCCGAATATGTTTAGTCCTGCTACCAAAAGTAAACACAACGAATTAATAGACGCCTATGTAAAACTGGGCATGGAATGCCAGCTTCCCGCCCTGGTAGCGTATTACGAAGCAATGGCAGTGAGACCGGACCGGACAGGAGTATTGAAAACCCTCCGTGCGCCGGTGTTATTTATGATCGGGAAAGATGATAATGCAGTGCCGCTGGATAACGTGCTACCTCAGATAACTTTACCCCCGGTCAGCAGTATACATATTTTTGAAAACGTGGGCCACATGGGCATGTGGGAAATAGCGGAAGAGAGCAATGTGATATTGGAACAGTTTATAGCATTTTGTCAACTATAATCTAAAAAACACCTGTTGTGAAAAAACTTCTTGTCATCCTGCTATGCATGGTGTGCGCCCTGATGGCGCAGGCCAGTCATATCATAGGCGGACAGGTATATTATAAGTATCTCGGGCAGAGTGGGAATAACCTTCAATATTCCATCACACTGAAATTATACCGCATTTGCGGCGATGGGGAGCGGATTGCCAAAATGCCCACCGCTGTTATACTTTCTTCTTTTGACAGGAGCACTTACCGGCAGATAGCCCAATACCAGATCACGCGTACCAACTTTGAAGTAAAAAATCTTGCGAAGATAGATCCGTGTATCGTTAACCCACCAGTGATCTGTTACCAGATAGGAACTTACACCACTACGATTACCATTCCGGTGAATGCCGCCGGTTATACCATTGCTTTCCAGAGCTGCTGCCGTGATCCGTACATGGAAAATATAGTGGCAGAACCTATTCCAGGCGGCCGTCCCGGCGACCTCGGCACGGGCGCAACTTACTATGCCGATATTCCCGGCAGCAACTCCGGCGCTACCAATAATTCAAGCCCGGTTTTTAATAAAGAAGAAGCCACCCTTGTTTGTGCAGACAAAAAATTCACCTACGATTTTTCTGCTACAGACCCGGATGCAGATTCTCTCAGCTATGAGTTCTGCGACGCTTATAAAGGCGGCAAAACCAGTGAAGGAAATGTTCCGCCTGCGGCGGACGCACCGCCGTACAGCTTCGCCAGCTATGTATCGCCATTCAGTGGCAGCAGTCCGCTGGGATCTACCGTTACCATAGATCCGCATACCGGTATTATTTCCGGTGTGGCGCCCGCGGCAGGTAAGTATGTGGTAACAGTGTGTGTAAATGAATTCCGCAAAGGACAAAAGATCGGAACATTGCGGAAAGACTTTCATATCAACATCACCTCCTGCGTGAAACAGGCCACCGCTGCCATGCCCGAAAAATATGCAGACTGCAGCAGCTTAACCATCACCTTCACCAATAACAGTACGCTCGGAAAGCCCTATCACTGGGACTTTGGAGATGGCACCACATTGGATACCAATACTGCCAATCCTATTCAGCATACCTATGCACAACAAGGTACCTATACCGTAAAACTTTATGTAGATAAAGCGAGCAATTGCGGCGACAGCGCCATTGCTATCGTATATGCGTACCCGGTATTCAAGCCGGCATTTACCACTGCAGGCGCTTGTGTGAATAAAGAAACAAAATTCAATTCTGCTCCCACCCGGTCAGATGCCGGTGGCATTGCTTATTACAAATGGGATTTTGGCAACGGGGATACTTCCAATTTAGCGAACCCGCCTTATACCTATACCACACCCGGCACTTATAATGTAAAGCTGTATGCCCGCAATGTAAAAGGATGTGAGCAGACCATTACACAGCCGCTGGTGATTTATGATAAGCCGCCATTCACTGCTACCAACGATACGTTACTTTGTGCGAAAGACAGTTTGCAGATGCGTGCAGGCAGTACACTTCCCGGTTCTTATTCCTGGACGCCGGATAATTATTTTATCCTGAATCCCAATACGCCCAATGCCATTGTATTTCCGCCGAAGTCGTCTGTTTACAAGGTAACGTTTACGGATACACAGGGTTGTACCAATTTTAAAGATGTAAAGGTAGATGTGAGAGATACCATCCGGGTGAAAACGATTTCCGACAGCACCGTTTGTACCAGTGATGAGGTTCATTTGCCATCGGTTACAGATGGAACGTATACCTACCGCTGGACGGACCTGGACCGCAACCAGGTAGTATCATTACTGGCGGATGCGTATGTAACACCCACTCCACCCAAACAAAGTTATGAGATCCAGGTAGCGCTGGGCAAATGTCGTTCAGCCGATACCGTTACACTCAAAGTGGTGGATCCACCGAGGGCTACTGCTGCTCCTGATACCACTGTTTGCTTTGGTATTCCGCTTACGCTGCGCGCTACCGGAGGCGCTTACTACAAGTGGGCGCCGGCCTACTATGTGGATAAATCCACATCAGCAGTTACACTGGCCCATCCCCCGGACACTACCCTGTTTACAGTAACGGTAACGGATACACTGGGTTGTCCTAAACCCGTTACTGCCACCGCATTAGTAAAAGTGGTGCCTAAGGTAAATGCCTTTGCAGGCAACGATACCATTATTATGCTGAACACGCCATTCCAGCTGAATGCTACCGGGGGCGTACGATATACCTGGACTCCGCCGGATGGATTAAACAGCCGCAATATTTATAACCCGGTAACTACATATAACCGTGATATCACATATACCGTTACCGCCTATACGCAGGAAGGTTGTTCCGGTACCGACAACATTTTTGTACGCTTTATCAAAGGACCGGATATTTATATACCTAACGCATTCTCACCCAACGGGGATGGCTTAAATGATGTATTCCGTCCGTTGCCGGTGGGCATTGTGCAGATGGAATTCTTCCGGGTGTTTGATCGCTGGGGTAAGCTAATGTTCTCCAGTACGGCGTATCTCAAGGGATGGGATGGAACTGTTAACGGCAGTATTGCTGCAGTAGGTACCTATGTTTGGGTAGTTCAGGGAAAAGATATTAACAATAATACAGTTCAACGTAAGGGGACCGTCACACTTGTAAGATAAAGTTGGCCGGATTGAACCGTATATGCTCTTTTTTTGTTAAATTCAGAGAGCAGTATCCCCCATCATGAAGAGAGCAGTTTTACTGATATTGAGCTGCTGTTTGTTCCCTGTTTTTGCGGCTGGATATCATATCATTGGTGGCGAAATTTTTTATAAAACATTAGGAATGACTGAGGATAACTCCCGCTACCGTTATCTCATCACTCTCAAGTTATACCGCGACGCAGATTTTACCTGTGGCGACCGTCAAGGTTGTATTGACAGATTTGAGAACCCCGTTACTGCTAACGTGTTTACTTCCAATGGTTCCAAAGTTTTATCCTCCGTTTATCTCTACATTGCTTTTACCCGTCCGCTGATAGATACCCTGAAAAACCCTTGTCTTGCTCCGCAGGCCCAACACCTTGAAGTGGCTTTTTATACCGCTACCATCGAACTGCCACCCGTTGTTGGAGGATATTATGTTTCCTCCCAACGCTGCTGCCGGGGCGAAAAACTGAGTAATATCTATGATTCTGAACACGAAGGATCTACCTATTATACCGTGATACCGGGAATAGAATCGAGGCCCAATAATAACAGCGCGTACTTCGACCGGGATACTGCTATTGTCATCTGCAATGCCATGCCGTTTAGCCTGGATTACGCTGCCTATGATGAAGACGGCGACAGCCTGACCTATAACCTTTGCAGCGCATTAACAGACGGCTCCAGCGCCAATGAAAGCAACTCCACCACACCGCCGCCCTATAATGCAACCGTAAGCTATATCCCACCTTATTCAGGCAATAACCCGATGGGCGGTAACCCGGGGATATCCATTTCTTCCAAAGGGTTGATTACCTGTACACCCAACCTGCAGGGAAAGTATGTAGTAACGGTATGCGTAAATGAATATGACCCGGTAACCAAACAGTTCCTGGGTACCCACAGCAAGGATATTTTACTGACCGTATTTAACTGCCAGACAAAAATCACCGCCATTTTTCCACCGGTGCTGAATAACTGTACAGAAGACCCTTCTTTACACGTTCCTATTACCAATTCCAGCGTAGCCGGTTATACATCTACCTATTACTGGACCTTTGGTGATGGTACCGATACCCTCACCGATACCAAAACAATGTTCTATCACCAGTATCCGGACACCGGTGTATACAAAGTAAAGATGGTGGTTAACCCCGGGCTGGCCTGCACCGATAGCACCGAAGGGGAAATATTTAACTATCCCGGGTTAACGGCAGGTTTCACCACCACCGGGTACTGCAAAGGTGATCCCGTTCAGTTCAACGATACGTCTTCCTATCTGTATGGAAATATTACCGGGCACGTCTGGGATCTGGGGTTGCTCGACAGTGTGGTTACACCTGGTTCACAACGATCTATGAGATATACTTTTCCTAAAGGTGACGTATATACGATTTCACTGACGTTGCTGACGGATAAACAGTGCGTAAAAACTGTAAGCAAAAACATCAGGATTTACGAGGTAAATCCGTTTGCAGGCAACGATACCATCCTGGCCAAAGGACAGCAAATGGTGATGCAGGGCAGCGGCGGGGAGTTTTATTCCTGGTCGCCGGCCGACGGACTTGATAACCCCAACATTGCGCAGCCGGTGTTAACCTATAACAAGGATATCTCCTTTGCGCTGCGCGTATCCAATCAGCAGGGCTGCTTTGGCTTCGACTCGGTACATGTAAAATATTACACCGGCCCCGACATGTACATCCCCAACGCGTTTTCACCCAATGGCGATGGGCTGAACGATTACTTCCGGTTTATTCCTGTGGGCATTACTACCTATACCTTCTTCCGGATCTTCAACCGGTGGGGAACGGAAATTTACTCCTCCACAAATTTCCGCGTTGGCTGGGACGGTACCTTCAAAGGGATGCCGGCGCCTGTAGATACCTATATCTGGATACTGCAGGGTACAGATTTCAATGGAAAAGAGATCCTTAAAAAAGGAACTGTGACGCTGGTCCGCTGATCCTTAGTAAATTGCATAAAAAAATAACCACTCATGGGAATTGTTCTTATCACTGGTGCAACGGCCGGCTTTGGTCAGGCATGCGCTATTACTTACGCCGGCAAAGGTTATGATGTGATTATTACCGGTCGCCGGAAAGAAAGGCTCGAAGCATTGCAAACCCAGTTAACGCAGGAATTTGGCATCAATGTACTGGCATTGAATTTTGATGTAAGAAAAGAGGAAGAAGTAAAAGCCGTTTTAGGCACTATTCCGGAAGATTGGCGCAAAATTGATATCCTCGTGAACAATGCCGGGCTTGCGGCCGGTTTAAGCACCATCGACGAAGGCAGCACGGACGATTGGGATGCCATGATAGACACCAATGTAAAAGGACTCCTCTATGTGTCGCGCACCGTTATTCCATGGATGCGCTCCCGCACGATGGGCCATATTATCAATATCGGTTCCACTGCCGCCAAGCTGGTATATGCCAAAGGCAATGTGTATTGTGCCACCAAAGCGGCGGTAGATGCCATTTCCCAGGGTATGCGTATTGATTTGCTGCCTTACCGCATAAAGGTAACCGCCATTCATCCCGGCGCCGCTGAAACCGAATTTTCGATGGTGAGATTTAAAGGAGATGAAGATAAAGCGAAAGAAGTGTACAAAGGATTTATTCCTTTAACCGCCCAGGATGTAGCAGACGTAGTATACTACTGCACATCGCTTCCACCGCATGTTTGCATCAACGACCTGGTAATGACGCCTTTACAACAGGCCAACGCATATTACATAGATAAAAAATAACACATAGATGTGATTTCATTGCTGGATGATAGTCTTTATATTTGGAAACATTTATATATTTCCTGTACCGTTTCGCAGAAAATCTATGCCAATGCTGTCAGAACTAAGACTATCCTAAACATGAAACCATATCCCTATGCTTACATTTATGACTATGTATTTGCTGCGTCTGTACTATCCCCGGTGGAAAGAAGGCTGGCGCTTCTATTTCGGTAACTCCCGGAAAGGCAATTATGGCCGTTGGGCATCGCGTAAAGATTGGGCCGGACAAAAGGGCTTCTCCCTGGGTTACAGCTGAAACAAGTTTTTGAATTTTGGGATTTAGTTATTTGATTTCCTTTTATTGATTCCGGGAAACAAACAGCTAAATCCCAAAATTATTTTATGGCATACTTAACAGGCTTACCACTACTTCACTCTTATTGCCTGCCCTTCTTTTATAAGCTACCAACGTTTTATTATCCTTTACTCCGCTGATCACCGGGAAATTAGCATAAGTGCTGTCCGCAGTAAGAACACCTGCCTCCATCGTTTTACCATCTGCTGCTTTATACTGAAAGCCGATCCTGCTGTTGAAATCGCCCTTCCACTTTACCGGTTCATCCCACACAATCATGATGTGATCTGCTATGGTAGCCATTTGCGGATGCTTTGCCATAGGCGACTTACTCAGCGACTCCTTTTGCGTATAGGTGTTGCCGTTATCAACAGAACGGCAATAGAAAGCGCCTTGTCCGCCACCCATTGTAAACCAGGCAAAGTGCAAACCGGTGCTGTTGGCGGTAAGCGTTGGTCCCGTATGCGGGCAGCCATTTACCACCCAGTTATCTGCACTGATACGCACGGGAGCAGAAAAGGTACGGCCCCCATCTGCAGATACCTGGTGTACCATATCACGGATAGAGTCGTTGATGATATCGCGGTAGGCCAGGTGAATACTGCCATTTTCTGCGACATACATTTTTGTGCGGCAGCACTGGCAAATGGTGGAAGCCACAGGGATGGCATGTTGAAAACCATTACGCCCGGCGGTGGTGGCGAAGTAAAGCGTAGATCCTTCTGCGTTAGTATCCTTCCGGTTGTCCAGCCAGATAGCAGCCGCCTCTCCTCCCGGCAATAAGGCCATATCAAAATACCGCTGGTCGTACCCGGCGGTATCCGTTACCAGCGGCAGAGCAGGTTGCCACGTTTTACCATCATCGAACGACTGTGTATACATTACCTTGCCTGCATACTTATTCCGCGGATCATTGGCTTCCACACCAAAGAGCGCAATCACGGTACCACCGGGTTTAAACAACAGCTTAGGTAAATTTTCATCATGCGGATATACGCCCGCAGAAGCAGGAATAACCACCGGTTCAGAAAACGTATACCCATTATCGTTAGATACCGAATAATACATCAAACCGGTATCTGCATTATTGTTTGTTTCCACCCAGCTGATCACCGGACGGCCATCAGCATCCTTTGTAATAAAAGGACAGGATGCATCTTTTCCTGCATGCGATACCACTACTGCCTTACCTGGTTGTAAGGTACGCGGCTGGCACGCGGCAACTCCCATCATCATTGCTATCCATACTACTGCTTGCTTCATCTGTTTATTTTTTACCGGTAAATGTATACGCCACGCCTAAGTTGAAAGTCTGACGCGGGCCTACCCTGTAGGTTTTGCCATAGGCAGATTTTTCTGCAGTAGTGGCATACAACTGATCGCCTATATTCATGCAGTTCAGCCAGCACTCAAATCCTTTATAAGCATATCCTGCCCTGGCATTAAACAGGTTATACCCGTTATACAAAGAAGTATTGGCAGGGTCCATATAATATTTACTGATATGCTGCCATTCGGCGCCCAGCCTGAAACCATTTAACAGCGCCGGTTTCCAGGTAACTTCTGTATTCGTGATCCATTTGGGAGCACCGCTCATCTGGTTGTTGTTATACACTTTACTACCATCTGCATAAGCTTTAAAAATATGTTCCGCGTAAGTACCACTGGTACGGATCAACAGGCTGCGTAGCGGCGTGTACTTTACGTTCCACTCTACCCCGTGGTGTGTAGTAGCGCCGGTATTCCGGTTTTCATACACACCATCCGCATTTCTTACACTGATAATTTCGTTGCTGCCATTCATGCGGTAAATACTCAGATCAGCATAACCTTTTTGTTGTGCAAACGCAAACCAACCGCCGGCTTCATAGTTCTGATACGTAGCTGATTTCAGCACCGGCACTTTCACGCCTGTATACAATTCTGAAATATTGGGAGGCGCAAAACCTACACTGTAATTTGCATACAGTCCACGGTTTTTACCGAGATTGTACGTGAGGCCCAGCTTGGGTGTAAGTGCATTAAAATTATTCCGCTCGCTGGGTGCGCCGGTATAAGCAGAAGGGGTGAGATGATTTTCAAAATTATAATCCATCCGATCGTAGCGCAAAGCGGCTACCACCCTCATTTCCGGCAGCGGTGAAAATTCAAATTGTGTATATACGGCACTGTTGAGTAATCCTACGCGATAATCCGTAAGCAGGGAATCTGTGTTCCGGTAGCTGGTATAATAACCGGCAGCATCTTTCGTAATATCAATATAATTGGCCACGTAGGTAGCTGGACTGTAATCGGCGCTCACACCGGCAATGAGCGCGGCCTGTTTCCAGCTGAATTGTTTTTTGTGTTGCGCAATTATACCATAACTGTTAAAGCCGTCGCTGTTGATTTGTCCGTTTGCTTTTAGGGTGCCTCTTATATCCTTGATCGCATAAAAGGGATTTTGCCCGATAGTATTATTACGGAAGAAGGCGGTGAAAGTAGTATGGTTGCTGTTATCCCATTCATGCTCCAGCGTGCTGCGCACGCGTAATGCTTTTACTTCCCGGTAGGTAAATGTTTGAAAGCTGCGGTAATCTTTTGCGAAGAAGTGGGCGCTGTCCAGGCCACCGGTTTGATCTGTTTTATAATTAATGAGTGTAGCGGCATTGGTCCATTTATTCTTTTCATTGATCTGGTAATCCACTTTTGCGGTGAGCGCCAGTTTATGAAAATCGCTGTGATCCATATAGCCATTGGTTTGATTGGCATAGTAACCACTCACCGCAAAACCCATTTTTTTCACGGTATTGGATACACTGAAGTCGGTTCGTTTATATCCCCAGTTGCTGCCTTCCAGTTGAATCCTGGCGGTAGGCACCAGCGTTGGTGATGCGGTGATAAAATTAACCGCACCACCTACTGCTTCGCTTCCATACAGGGAAGACGCCGGACCACGGATCACTTCTACTGTTTTCAATGCGGCCATATTGATTTCAATGAGCGCGTTGTGATTAAAGTCGCCGATAGTTCTGATAGGAATCCCATCTTCCAGGTAAAGGAACAGGCTTTTATAACCGATAGGCTGACGGATTGCCATCGTATGCTGTTCGTTGCCCAGGTCTACCATGTATACGCCACTCACTTTATTCAGCACTTTATCCAGCGTGGTGGCTTTGGTTTCACTTAATGTTTGGGCCGAAATGGTGCTGATAGCCACCGGCGCTTCCGAGCGCTGCTGCTTATCGCGCGAAGAGGATACAATGATTTCATTCAGGCTGGTAGTGCTTTGGCGCAGGTAGATCACCGGCATGTTAGCGGCTGTTTCAGCAGGTAACTGCATGGGTACATATCCTACGTAGGATATTTCTATAGAGTCTGCCGCAGCAGCTGTTAATTCGTATTTCCCCTGTGCATTGGTATTGCATCCGTTGGCGGCATGCAATAGTCTTACGTTCACACCCGGCAGGGCTTCTTTTGTTTGTGCATCTGCCACGCGCCCATGTATCTGCTGTGCATAGCTGTTACCAACAGCCATACAAGCAATGAGGAGTAAACAACATTGTTTCATGTATGTATATGTCATTAACTGTTCGCCGGTGGCGAACAGGGTTAGTCAGGTAGTATAAGTTTCAGGTTCAGACTAACGCCAACTGCGGTGGATGGAAGATGGAGGGGGAAAGTGTATCGAGGCAGGGAGCCTTATAATAAGCGTTGAATACGGACAGGTTAACGGGTGGAGTGGTATGAAAGGTTTGTAATGTTTCAATGAACATCACCTCATATTTATCTTTCCCGTTATTATTATTTTTATCCTGTTGGGCATCCCGGTCGAGTTCTTTTTTGAGATGACAGCGGCCGTTACAGTGCATCTGGGGCTTGTTCTTATTTTCACAGAGAACGCTGGCAATGTAGGACTGGTTTACTTTAAACTGTACAAAAACCACGCTCCTGCTGAAGTTTTGTAACAGCAGTCCCAGAAATATGCATATGATGCCAAGCCCTTTCACGCCGCAAACCTAGTAAATAATTACCATTCCCCTGTTAAGAAAAAACGGATTTATAGTTAGATAAACGGGACAGTTTATGCCGTTGTCCATCTAACTATAAATCCATTATATATTTTTATTACCTACTGCGATAATACAAACCGGAAAGTAATACCGCCGCTGGTGCTGGTTATCGGGTAAGCGGTGGAGATAACCGGTATGGTTTGTCGCCGGTCGTAGAAGAAGCGTAAGTTCAGGCGGTTATTCACCACATAATCGATAGAAGGGGAAATTCCCACTACTTTCTGGCCGCTGGTAGGAATAGACAGATCGGCGTCCAGGCGGTTATTGGCCGTTTTATCATCCCGGAAGCTCAGATCCAGCCGGAAGTTCATATCGTTTTGCAGTTTTTTGCCGCCGTTTCTGCTAAAGGAGAACGGCATTTGAACACCTCTCACCCTGTAGCCGGCCCCAATGATAATTTCGCTGGAGCGCACTTCCGTGAGCTGGTAATCGATGAGGCTCAAACTGAGGGAGCGACTCTTTCTGAATTCCACCCTTGCATTCAGGCTGTTCACAAAAGTCAGGTCCACACCCAGTAACGGGGAGAACGACTCTGTAAGCGTGAGGTTAGGCACCAGGAAATAAGGGTAGTAATTTCCCGATATGGTATCCCTGAACGCCGGGAACCCGGTGAGCCGCGGATCTTCAAAATACATGGAAGTATTATAGGAGTTCATGCTCAGCGTACCGGTGTAAGCGTGCCTGATGGTGAAATTCGTGAGGAAGGAACGGAATGGTTCCAACTTGGTTAAACCGTTGTAGGTGAGACTCCAGTTTGGTTTTGGAATATAATTGCTGAAAGGATTGCTCTTCACATTATCGTTGCCTTGTTTCAGCAATGACACCTTATCCGGATCCGCGCCGGTATATGCCGCCAGGAAGGCCGGTATCAGCACGTCCTGCGCATACCGTGTATAACCGTATGCATACGCAGGATCTTTAGGATCGGTGGCGGGTACGCCCGGATCTTTATTGTATGGATTGGCGGCGCCCAGTCGTTTTGAAATAGCATTACGGTACGATTCAAAATTGCGGAAGGTTTGTGAAATACCATCCGAGGTATTGATTTTACCAAACATTGTTTTGATAGCGATGTAAGTAATTTCAAAACCGCCGGCATCGTATGGACTCAGGTGCTGGAAGTTTGTTGGATCTGTGAGATTTTTGAACAGTTCCGTATGTGTTTTGGTAAACGACTTCGTCATGGTCAGATCAATGCGCAGATCGTTAATCGGTTCCAGCTGGGCCTGTAAGTCCCACCTTTGTGTGAACTGTTGTTGCGCCTGGATATTAAACATGGTATCCGGCGTAATGAGTCCTTTCTCCGCAAATTTGTCGAGCCATTTCCGGTCGGGCTGGTAACCAAACACGAAGTTCAGTCCCGGCGCCATAGTGGCCCAGTTCATACCAATAATTTTGGTACTGTCGATATAACCAGGCAAACGGGTACCGGCGTTTTCGTTGTAGTTAAACCCGATCCGTTTCAACATCATCAATGGTTTCAGCAGTCCTTTCACCCACGGTGAAATTTCATCAGAAGAAGCTGTCTGGTTCTGGTTGGACTGTTGGTTGCCGTTGTTTTTGTTGTTATTGTTATTATTCTGGTTGTTGTTATTCTGTGGTTTCCTGGCATTTACCTCCCGCAGGAATTTCGACTTGTTATAGAGTTCGGTGAATTTGAATTCTGCTGTCAGTGTTTTCTGCTGGGAGTTTTCAATCGCGTTACCGAGGTACAATGCCAACTGGGAAGCGCCTGTCCACCGGTATTCCGTGCTGTAACCAAAGGCGATGTTGGTCCAGCTGAGTGCGGGGAACTTCGACGTAGGCAATGTGTACGTGAAGTTGGCGTTGTGCATGTAGTTGGTATTACGTCCGCCTTTGAAGAAGTTACTGCGCACGGTATCTTTCTTCGCTGAGCTGTTGATACGTCCGTTGGGTTCATCGATGCGTGCGTTATTTACCGCATTGAATTCAAAGTTGATACTACGGGTAAGATCCCACTTAACAGTGTAGTACCGGTCGAACGTAAAGTATTTATTATAGGTTTCCGGGAGTTTATATTGCACGTCGCCGCCTACATTACGTACCCGGGTAACGCCAAACTGCCTGGAAATATCTGCCCTGAAGCTCAGGATAGAAGGTACATAGTTAATATTGAAATCACGTATCAGGTCGAGCCAGTGTGTTTTACTCTTGATCAGTTTCTTAAACGGCTCCAGGTAATGGGGCTGCCCGGCATAGTTATATCCCAGTCCTCCCCTGTGTTTGGTGAGCACATCATTTTCGATGATGGGGTTATGCCGCATGATCTGGGAGAAGGAATAACTGATATCAAAGTTTTCCACATCCCAGAGGTGTCGTTTTCCACCGCCGCCCAGGTTGAGTTTCCGGACGTTGGTGAAGTTGAGACTTTTGATAGAAGTAAAGTCCTGTGCATCACGGCGGATGGAATCTTTCTCCCGCCTGCTTCTGGCCAGGGCAATTTTATCTTTCAGTTTTATATCCAGGTCGTACGGATCATATTCCGGGTTGCTGGCCGACTGTGAGTAGCCGGCATACACAGGAATAGAGATACCGGCTTTCTTTGGCAGCAGCTTACCCAGATCGAGGTTGGCTGCGGCGTCGTATTGCAGGAAGTTATCCCTGAACCGCTCATTTACACGCTGGTCAATATTTCCAAAGCCGGCGGTGTGCATATTACCGGAAACAGAAATTGATCCCAGATCAGACAGCTGTACATCTACCCTTGCCAGTGCAGCGTATCCGCCTTTTTCATCAAAATCGGTAAGACGCAGTTCATCCAGCCATACTTCCGCGCAGCGGGGCAAACCATCATCTTTCGGGTTCTGGATACCGATCATCATGGTACGGGCATCTCCAAGGCTGGGGTTACCGATTACCGTCATGAAGTTTCCATACTGATCGGCTACGGGGTTGGCCGGGTAAGGCAGCAGCGGCGAACAGGAATCGCACATGTTGCGTTGCTGCTTCAGGGTGCTGAGCTGCGACATCAGCAGGTCGAGGTTATTACGTTCCGGCCAGATGTCGAGCGCTGTTTTAGGTCCGTTCCAATCCGTTACTTTCAACGGAATACGGTATTCATAATAGTTGCTTACAAAATCGCTACCAATACGGATAACGGCTTGTATCTGTCCGTCTTTCAACGCAGTTGCAGCACCTACTGCTTCCGCATGGATAAACATCTGCAGCCTTTTGTACTGGCGCAGATCCATATTCAGCGTTTTGTACATGGCGCGTATTTCACCATCCTGCAGGTTACACAGCTGAACGGACAATGATTGTTCATTCAACTGGAGGGTGGTGTTATTAGTGCTGATCGTGTTTTGTCTTATTACTCCCGGTGGTAACACATATGGTATAGGTGTGCGGGAAGAGTTTTCTTCAATATTTACTGCAGAAGAATTAAAGGTAGTAGTATTATCCAGCGGAATAGGATCACCGGGACGCAGTTCGTAGAGATAACGGCGCCATTGGTTGCGCACCAGCTCCAGTTTACCAAAACGTACCACAACAGAATCGTTGAAGTTAGTAAGGAACATACGCATGAAACGGATAGATTTAAAATCCGGTATGCTGCCTACTTTCGCGTTGTACTGGTTCAGCGGTACTTTAAACTGGTACCAGGTTTCCGTTGTTTTCTGGTTATTGGGTAATGTTACATCTGCCTCTATCTTATCCACAATAAAGTTGGAGCCTACTGCCATATTCGGCTTCAGGTCTACCCTATACTGGAAGTATTCCTCTGTTTCATTCATGGTATTATCCCTGTTCAGATCTTCTGATTCAGGAATATTGGTAGCGGCAGATGAGAACTGTGATTTAGGATCAGACACCGGGGAGTTGCCTTCCGGGTTGCTGTAGTTTTTATACCGCTGCAGGATGGGAAGACCATTATATACCGGATCGCGGTAATGCTTGTAATCATCGTTGGCAGGATCCTGTACGGCGCGGTTATATACCGGGCTGCCGCCAAAATTCTGTCGCAGCGTATCCATGTATCCTTTAAAGAAAGCGCCTTCATCCTGCGATTTCAAACCATCGTAACCCACATCCTGGTAGTTGCGGATATTGGGATCGTTATCAAAAGCCTGGGTGATCTGCTGCTGGAACTTAGGTACGCGGCCCCATTTGGAAGAATCGATCTTATTCGGATCCTGGCGGGGATCGGGCATTCCGTTTTCAAAGAATTTCTTAGAGTCTTTGAGAATATCTTCCGATACGTTACCGAGGTTGAAATACAGGGAACCACCGGTGCTGTTAGGCTGTTTGATAAAGGGATCCTGGATCCAGAATTCGATGTATTCTATATTGGCTGTTTCGAAATCACTGTTGTCAATGGCTCTCATAATACCACCCCATTTACCCTGTGGCCGTGCCAGGTGGCCGTTATTGTCCATCGCAATGGGGGTATTGGTAAAGTTATAAGGACCTCTTTCCGTGGGATAGTAGGCCAGATCGAGTGTGCTTAACTGGCTTTGTCCGAAATCGGTAGACCTGTTTTTGAATACTTCTTTCTGGTATACCAGCCTTACCCGTGGGTCCGACTGATCATCTACAGAAATACCCGCAGGCAGGTTGGGGGACTTTGGTAACTGGAGGGTAGGTTCAATGATATACCAGGACAGTTTTGCCCTGTTTTTTCCGTAATCCAGTATATTATTCAATTCTGCTTCCGGGAACATCACCTTGCCGTTGGCATCTGTAGCGCCTTTTGGCGTAGAGGCGAGCGCCCAGCTGGTAGCAGGGAACTTCAGATCATAACCACTTTTCACCCCTTCGAAGTCATCGATATAAGCAGTACCTTTTTTGCTGCCGGGTTCATTTACCAGTTTACTGTGGCCCGGGAACAAGCGGGCTACCTCACCGGTGAACAGGATACTGGAAGGAGAAGTGCTGTTGTAGTTGGGCAGTTTATCGAGGAAGCGGTTAAGTCCTTTCCATTCGGAAGCGTAATTTGCATCCAAACCTACCATCGTGTTTTTAATGGGATCTTCCCCATAGTTCACCTTTTGGTAATAGGGTCTTTCGCTCATGCGCACCACTGTACCACCAATACTTAGCTTATCATTTACAAGATAATCCAGGCGGGTACCAAAATAGTTCCGGACCTGTTGCCCGAAGAGGGAATTATTTTCAAACTGCACGTTGATAGGTACGCCGGAGTTAAGTACGCCTCCGTTGATGATTTTCAGACGGCCGAGGTTATAATCAATAATATAATCCACATTTTCGCGGAGTTGCTGGCCACCGGCGGTTACTACCACTGATCCCGGGGGGATGGTGGTACCGGAGCCGAGGTTGATTTCCGAACTGCTGGCCGATTTATAGGACCCCCTGATCACATACCGGTTCAGCTGCGGGAACTGTTGGGCCACTACTTTGATGGAGTCATATAATACGTTATAGAGGTATTGCTTTTCCAGGGTGACGTCGCCATTAAAGGCTTTTTTCAGTCCGTCGGCAAATGGTTCCAATACCGGGAACATGATTTTACCCGTCAGGGAATTGATCGTATAGCCTTCCACGTAATCGAACACGCCATCCGGCTGTGGATCCAGCTGGTTGTTGAGACGGTCGAGGTTAAGAATGGTAATGATAGGTGCGCCGGCGTAGTCGCCTTTTGCATCGGGGATATACCGTTTATCGCTGGGAGGGCGGCCTTCCGCACCGGGATCTTTATAGTATACATCCATGCGGAAGTCTTCCTTATTTACCTGGAAGGCGCCGGTGGCGTAAATATTTTTCATCATCAGGTCCCACACCGGGAGGGTAGGGCGGGCCGAAGTAGCTTTGAGCAATTTGAGGAACAGAACGGGCTGGTTGGCACTGTTGTTCTGATCCGGGGGAACATCCTGTGAAAACTCACCCACCTGGTATACCCTTCCGTTATAGGTATACTGATAAGCTACGGCCAGTACTTCATCCGGTTGTAACTGTTGGTTAAGGGAGATGAAGCCCAGTTGTCTGTTATAGATGTATTCGGTGGAATCGAGTTTACGGGCAAATGTTTTTTCAAATTCTGATACCGGCTGCAGGCCGATATTGAGCAGGCGGCTCACCACTGTTCCGGTGTTACGGCTGGCCGGATCACTGATCAGTTTTGAATAGAGGTCGTTGGTTCCTCTGTCCGGCAGCTTGGAACTGGTAAGTACCTTGATATCGTCCTTATTATAAGGGTCCTGTTCTGCCAGGTCCATCAAACCAACGATATCGCGGGTTTGGGTGGTAGCGCCGGTTTTATTGGTTACCCATACTTCCAGCCTGGTGATATTTACCAGTGACTTGATCACCGGCAGGTTGGACATGGCGCTGTTGAAATTATTGCGGAAGTACTGTGCCAGCAGGAAGTGGCGGTTATCTTCATATTCGTCGGCCCTCAGGTTATAGTCCTGTACCTGGGTGCCGCCTTTGAGCATGAGGTTTTGTTTCTGCGACTTCTGGTTGGAGAGTACACTGGTAACGGTTAAGCGGCCGAACTGCAGCTGGGTTTTCACCCCGAAGAGCGACTGGATACCCGATATGAGGGTACTGCGCAGGGGAAAGCTTACATTACCGGCTTCAATTTTCTTGATAATCTCATCGTTATAGCCGGTGTACTCCAGTTTTACCTGGTTTTCAAAATCGAACTGCGACTGGGTATTATAGTTAGTAATGAGTTTCAGTTTATCCCCGATCTTACCTACTACGTTCATGTTGATACCCATATCAAAATTGAACCCGCCGTTTTTCCTGGCCTGTTCTACCAGCACGGGGTTTTTGATATTCTGGCCCTGGTATCCGAAAGTGAGGTCCAGGCTACCCTGGGGGCGGATATCCACCTTGCTGCCGCCGAAGATACGGTCGAACAGGTTGTTGCCATTATACAGAACGGGGCCATTGGCGCGCTGGTTCAGGTTACCGAGTGCGCTGGCTCTTTTCTGCCAGTAGTCCTGTTCACTTTGTTTGGATTGCAGTTTATAGAACTCATCGAAGTTCATGTAGGTAGGGTTACGGTAATACTGGTTACCGATTTTTTCGGTAACGGTGTATTGTTTGGTAACCGGATCGTATTCTACAGATTTGTTGATATTGGAAGGGTCCTTGAGATCAATAGCATTCCCTGACCCCTGATCCGTTATTTTGGGGCCACGTCTGTCTTGAAGGGGGTATTTCAAGGTATCTTTTTTCCCGGTAGTATCGATTTTGGTTTGAGGAGTAATGGTGGTATCCGGTTTCCATCTACTTCTCGATAATTTCAGATTCCCAGAACGATCCCTAGCGGCAGTGTCAACAATGATAAAGGATACAATTGCTATCACCACAAAAGCACCATAGTATGTCTTTCTTGCCAAGAAAAATAGGTTTTATAGAGGATTTTATTTACTTCTTATAACGTTTTCAGAGCCTTCTTTATCAGTTCTTCCAAATTTTGCAATAGCGGCTCATTTTTCATGACTTTCTGGATAGATGATTCTGCCATATTCCGGGCTATTCCCAGAGTTATCAGAGCATTTAACGCATCTTCATGGATTGTATTGTTCACACTGGCAGATAAATGTATGCCGGTATCCTTATGCTTCGTCAACTTGTCTTTGAGTTCCAGAATTATTCTTTTGGCTGTTTTCGCACCGATTCCCTTCACGCTTTCGAGCATTTTTTCATTTTCCATCATGATCGCCCGTTGTACATCTTCTGGTTGTAAAGAAGACAACATCATGCGCGCGGTACTCGCGCCTACCCCTGAAACACTGATCAGCAGGAGAAAAAGACTTCTTTCTGCTTCTTCAAAAAAACCATATAAAGTGTGTGCGTCTTCCTTAATCTGGAGGAAGGTTAACAGTTTGCAACTTTCCATATTCTGTATCCGGGAATATGTATTGAGGCTGATCTGTACTTCATAACCGATTCCATTCACATCCATATGAACAAGAGCAGGCGACTTATATGCTAATTTACCATTCAGATAAGCAATCATACGAGGTAAAGGTTCAGTAAATTAATTAAACTTTTGGAAATTGATTAATAATGTATTCGGGAAAACCGGGGCAAAGATGCTAACTTTTAACGGATTGACAATCCCTAATATTTGTCATATGCGACTTTTTTAGGAAATATACGTTTATATCGTATTTTTACGCCTCGTTTTAAACACATATTTAGTTTATATGAATAAAATAACGGCCGCTATTACAGCGGTGGGTGGGTATGTTCCCGATTACGTGCTAACCAACCAGGAATTAGAAAAATTAGTAGATACAACGAACGACTGGATATTAACCCGGACGGGCATTTCGGAGAGAAGGATATTGAAGGGAGAAGGGAAAGGGACTTCTGATTTGTGTGTTCCTGTAGCACTGGAAATCTGCAAAAAGAGAGGAATTTCTCCGGAAGAAATTGATCTGTTGATTGTAGCCACCGTAACCCCGGACATGACTTTCCCGGCTACCGCCAACGTGGTAACCGACAAAATCGGCGCTAAAAACGCTTTTGGCTTTGATATCAGCGCTGCCTGCTCCGGCTTTTTATACGCCCTGGAAACCGGCGCCCGGTTCATTGAAAGTGGCCGTTACGCCAAAGTAATGATCATCGGGGCCGACAAAATGAGTTCTATCATTGATTATACCGACAGAACCACCTGTATCATCTTTGGAGATGGCGCCGGTGGCGTATTGCTGGAACCTAATACAGAAGGCTTCGGCTTAATGGACAGCATCCTGAAAAGTGATGGTCATGGCCGCGAATACCTCCACATGAAAGCCGGTGGCTCCGTAAAACCTGCCACCATTGAAACCGTAAACAACCGCGAACACTACGTATACCAGGAAGGTAAAATGGTGTTTAAATACGCCGTTTCCAATATGGCGGAAGCAGCGAAGGACGTAATGGAACGCAATAACCTTACCTCAAACGATATTGCATGGCTGGTACCTCACCAGGCAAACAAACGTATCATTGCGGCCACTTCCCAATACATTAACGTACCGGACGAAAAGGTAATGATGAATATTCACCGCTATGGCAACACCACCGCCGGTACTATTCCTTTATGCCTGTGGGACTACGAAAAGCAGCTCAAAAAAGGCGACAACGTAATGATGGCTGCCTTTGGCGGCGGATTCACCTGGGGCGCCAACTACATCAAATGGGCGTACGACGGGGATAAATACGGCAAATAAACATACTCCCGATATTACAACGGATAACAGCAGCGGATCATTCGCAGCTGTTATCCGTTTGTGTTTTCAGCCCCTTCCAGCACCGCGGTAAACACCAGGTATTTCCCTTCACTGGTTGTTGCCTGTACAGCGCCTTTCATCTTATTCATAAAATCACGGGTAATAGCATAGCTAAGGGCGTGCATGTCGTGCTGCCAGCTGGACAGGTGCCGTAAAATATCATCTGTAGCCGGACCGGCATCCGCAATGATGCGGGTGTATACCGCCCCTTCGTTGTTCCAGGCCGACAGGATCAGCAAGCTGCCCGGCCGGGCGTACTGTATGGAGAGGCGCATCAGGTGCAACTGGGCTACCCGGAGCATTTCCGGATCGGCCATTACCACACCTCCTTCCGGCAACAGGTTCACCACCACCAATGCTTTCTCCTTCACATCAGGCGCCGTTTGCTTTAAAACCTGCAGGAATATATCATCCAGCAGGCAACGTGTTCCCTGGTAGGTAAATCCAGGCAACTGCATGCGGATCCACTTTAAAATATTATCAAACACGCAGAGCGTGTTACCGGATACCAATGCAATTTCCCGGATCAAAGCAGCCATAGTAGCCTGGCTGGCGGCCTGATTCCGCAACTTCAGCGCCACCTCCGAAATATGATGCAGCGGCGCGCGGAAGTCGTTCGCAATAAGGGTAATCAGCTTGTTCTTAAACTCATCATTTGCCCGCAGGGCTACATTTTTAAGCGACACATGGGTGTAACTGTCTGAAATAGCCTGTTCCTGCTCCTGCCAGGTAATGTATTGCCGGTACCGGCTGTACAGCAGGATGAACAGCAGGATCACAATAATAAACAGCCCGGCTATTATAAACTGGCTGTGTTTTCTCCGGAGCTGTACCTGTTCCAGTTCCAGTTGTTGCTGCTGGTTGCTGCGGGATAACTGTTGCAGGGACTGTTCCTTTAAAAAGAAGGCGATATAGTTAATAGGATCCTTCCCCTGCTGATAACGGTGTTGCGCGGCCAGCCGCATTATCTCCCGGCTGTAATAATCAGTTTTCGCAACCTGGTTATGCTGTTGGTAGTAGTCGTATAATCCTGCCAGTACGGGCAGGTTCAGCTCAATACACCCGGCCTTTTTAGCCAGCTGGTAAGACAGCTCCCGGTACCGGGTAGAATCTGTATGATACCCCAGCCGGCTATAATCTTCCAGCCGGTTATAAATGTCCATCGCTACATAGGGCAGCCCCCTGTTCAATGCAGCCGCTGCCAGTTGGTTGATCCTCGCCTCTGCCTCTTTTCCACGGCCTTGTACTACCAACGTATCTGCTGCGTAGGCATCAATGTACAACGGCAACCGGCTGTGCGGATACTTTTCACTGATATGCGCGGCCGTTTGCAAGGCCCATTGTACGGAGTCCTTACGGGTGCTATCTTTATAAAAACGCATGGCATAATTTACCAGTAGAATACTGTAGATAGAATCCTGCGATGCCGGGAGCCTGGCAGCCATATGAAAGGCTTCATAGAAATAGTTATTGGCATCTGCCGGGCGTCCCATATTGCGATAGTAGAGATAGAGGTTACTCAGCGTTTTAGCGATGCGTGCGCTGTCTGATGCCGCTTTGTGCAGCTGCAGCGCTTTGTAGCCGTAGATGCCGGCTACATTAAAATCTGTTCTCAGTGCGTAGCAGAAACTCATTACATCAAAGGCGTCTGCCATGCCTTTTTTATACTGCCATCTTTCTGCTATTTCATATTCCCTGATAGCATAGGTAAAGCTGCTGTCGAGGTTAATCATCATATACAGTGCGCCGAGTTCCCCCAGGGTGTTGATATAGGCGATACTATCATGGGGAGCGGCTAACTCATGCAGCAGTTCCGGCAGCTGCGGGGTTTGGGCAGCAATACGGGGCGCCGCGCATAACAAGGCGAGCGCCAGCAACGTGGCGGATAAAATGTGTTGGTAATATGAATAGTTGATGCGGCGTGTCATGCTTTTTCCAATGATTCTGGCAGCTGGTAATAAAAGGTGCTGCCTTCCTCGTAATTGTTTTCCGCCTTTATGTTTCCGTTCATTTTATCTATAAAGTCTTTGCAGATGATGAGTGCCAGGCCTGCGCCTTTCCCTGCGCGATCCTGTTCGCTGGTGCTGCTGCTCCAGTTAAAGAGATGTGGCAGCACGGCAGCGTCTATACCGGAACCTTCATCTGTAAAAGAAACTGTAAGCAAGTTATTTTTACGTGTAGCCTTTATCGTTATTACGCCATAGTCCGGTGAAAACTTAATTGCATTGTGTAAGAAATTCCGGTGGATGAACTGCAGCATTTCATAATCTGCCAGCACAGTAGTTCCTGCCGGGATGTCTATGGATAAGCGAATGTCTTTCCCCGCAAGCAAATGCTGCAGGTTGCCGGCTGTGGCGCTGATCATTTCTTCCAGCAGGAATATTTCAGGATGATATACGAAGCCCGACAGCTGGGTACGGATCCATCGCAATATTTCTTCAAAAATAACCAGGGTATCGGAGGCGGTATGTTCTACTTCCACAATCATGCTGGCAGCATCTGTAACGGTGAGCGCCTTTTCATCAATAAACCCGGTGATATTAACGATGTTATACAGGGGCGTTCTGAAATCATGCGCAATCATTGAAATCAGTTTATTTTTAAAGTCGTCGTTATCCTGTAGGGCTTTGTTTCCAACGCGGATCTCCTCCTGCAAAGTGGCCATGCTGGCGGCATTTTTCCGGGAAAGGCGGTGGGCGCGCACAAAGTAAATAAGCAGGATAATGAGCAGGATAGCAATGGCCGCTATGATCAGCAGCTGATAATACCAGAAATGATTTGTGGCTTTATTAAAAGCCAGTTGTTCCTGTTGTGAGTGATGTTGCTGCTGAAGGGAATCCAGCCATTCATCGCCAAAGGCATAGGAGAGGTAATCTGCTTCGCCGGCCTGCATGTCTTCCTGTTGCTGCTGCATCACACCGAGTGCGAGACGGCTGTATCCGGAGGCTTTGGAGGCATCGCCCGATTGCAGGTACGTGTTATATAACCCGGTAATCGCCGGCAGCATTAACCCGGTGTATCCACCGGCTACCGCATAGCTCACTGATTTGCGCTGGTACTGCAACGAATCTGCTTTTCTTTGCCAGATGCAATAGCCTGTCAGCTGCATGCAGGCGTACATGGCAATGTAGTTAAGCCCTGTACTGTCGGCCGCGGCCATTATACCTTTCAGGGTTTCTTCTGCTTTCTTTATTTCGCCCGCCCTCATCTGTTCATGTGCGGCAAATAACCTGGTGTATAAAATGCCTGGTTCGTCGTGATACCTGTCAGTGAGGTTGAGGGCCTGTTGCAGCCCTTTTTGTGCAATGGGCAACGCAGCAGAGTCCGATTCATTAATGATGTAATAGCTCACCAGCACCCAGGCCCGCAGGGAGTCAAGTCCCGCATCCCAGGCTACTTTCAGCGCCCTGTTGATATAGTTCTGCGCTTCCGTATGTTTTTGCTGGTACTGGTAAAAGGTGCCAATATTCATCAGCGATACCGCAACGCCTGCAGAATCGCCGGCGGCGCGGCAGGCGGCCAATGCGTTGTCATAAAAAAGAAAGGAAAGATACCGGTGTGGCCTGAGCGCATAATACCGGCCCATGCCCCGCAATGCGTCACGTTGTCCCTTGCTGTAATGAATACGCTCCGACAGCTCACCGGCGCGCCGGGCGTATACGCCGCTGCTGTCCAGCTGTCGCGGCAGATACAGCGATGATAACCTGTTCAACGCATCTGCATAGGCAGCACTGTCCGTTAACCGTGGTAACGCATTCTTAATTGCTATAATATCATTATGCTGGGCGCATAATGCCTGCGAAATAAAAAGCAGGGCGCAAAGGCCCATACGGTGTAAACATGACATAAATGGGAATCAACGGCCTGTAAAATAATTTTATTTACAGTGCCTGCTTTCATCCATTTTGTTCATTTTATCACTAGATTTCAAATACCAATCCCTTGCGTTTCAGGGCTTCATATTTCTCAGGATCGAAGCGATACAGGTGAGCGCCTTTCTTGGAAGAAGTTTTGTCTTTCTCCTCCAGTTTTTCCATCACATCGAGCGACAGGATCTTTTTGCGGAAATTACGTTTGTCGAGGGTTTTCTGGTAGATTTCTTCGTAAAGGCTCCGGAGTTGTGAGAGGGTGAATTTCTCCGGCAGCAGTTCAAAGCCGATGGGGTGAAACTGTGCATTGTTGCGGAGTGCAGCCAATGCGTCTTCAATCATTTTACCATGATCGAAGATCAGTTCCGGTATTTCGTGCAGTTCCAGCCAGTGTGCACCGTGTTCGCGGGCCAGCGGCTTATCGTGGTTTTTAATACGGATCAGGGCATAATAGGCAACAGATATTACCCTGGCGCCGGTATCACGGCCCACATTACCATAGCAATGCAGCTGGTTCATGTAAATATCGTCCAGCCCGGTGGTATGCTCCAGCACGCGGGCGGCCGCTTCATCGGTACTTTCATCTTCCTGCACAAAACCGCCCACCAGCGACCATTCGCCGGCCATAGGGGCAACTTTCCGTTGCATGATCAATAATTTCAGGCGGCCTTCATCAAAACCGAAGATGATACAATCTACTGCCACCAGGTGTTTCGGGGCCTTTGCATAAAAAGAAGCAGCATTCATATAGGAATTTTAAAAGGCGGAAAATCTATCAAAAATAATAAAACCAACCTATTTTTTGGGCTTAAAACGACTGTATTCCGTGACCGGTATCTTACTCACGCCCAACATCTCTAACATATATACCAGTTGTCCACGGTAAAAGGTACTACTGTTACACACCTGCATGATCACATCCTGTACCGCTATTTTATAGTGTTCACTCTTTTTGAGGGTGTAGGCAACCGTGTGGTTCAGCCTCACCTGGCTGGCCTTTTGCACCCATTCCTCCAGTTGTTCCGACTGTGTAAGCCAGGCCGCGCAAGCCGCCGCAAAGCTGCCGCTGAAACCCGCCGTAGGATCGGTTGTTTTTTCCGTGAGCTGTAAACGCTGGTACCACAAACTTTCCGTATGCCACAGGTGATAAACGGTAGCGCGCAACGTGGAAAATCCTCCTCCCAGCTCCCGGTCCAGCTGTTCATCCGTTAATTTTAGTAACCCCTTTGCCAGCTGCTGGTTAGCCCAGTAATTGTAAGCTGTATAATGCGCAAGCATATTTTTCATGTAAGAAGAGATTAATGCCATTTCCACCCCAAACAACCTACAAATTACAATATTGTTTGCCATTTTAACATACCGATATTTACGGTTACTGTTATACGGCGTTCGCTTACCGGGATGAGTGGCAGCGATGGACTTCGCAATTTTGATTAATTTGCAGCCTCCGGCCGGAGGCTGTGTGTATAAACAACCGGCCGGGTATTTGATTAATATATACAGATATGGAAGATATAACGTTAAGGGTTGCACGAAAAGAAGACTGTGCCCGGTTGATGGAACTGGTCCGCGAACTGGCAGCATATGAAAAAGCACCGGAAGAAGTAACCGTGAGCCAGGAACATTTTGAAGAAGCAGGATTTGGCCCCAACCCGGTGTGGAAAGCATTTGTAGCCTCCACTATGATTAACGGACAGGAAGTGATCCACGGATTTGCACTGTATTACATCCGTTACTCTACCTGGAAAGGTTGCAGGATGTACCTGGAAGATATTCTTGTTACAGAGAACTGGCGGGGTAAAGGCATCGGCAAATTGTTGTTCGACCAGCTGATCATTGAAGCAAAAGAAAAACGGTTCAGTGGCATCGTTTTCCAGGTGCTGGAATGGAACACACCTGCCATCAACTTCTACCAAAAATATACAGATAAATTTGATCCGGAATGGATTAACGTCAGCATAGAACTGCAATAATTTTTCCGCTCATAAAATTCCGGGACGGTATGTCATCAATCCTCATTAATATTGACGACATACCATTTCACTATGATTTTTATCCACGACTTCCGGACACTTCACAACGTATCCACACCCGACCTCTGCGACACTTTCAACGTGGCTTTCAGCGATTATATAGTGCCCCTGCACCTCACGCCCTCTATACTGGAACAAAAAATGCAGGGTGAAAACCTGCTGCGGGATTACTCTATCGGCGCCTTTGCCGGTAATGCACTTGGCGGCTTCATTTTACATGCAGTAGATAACAAAACGCATCCAACTGTATTATACAACGGAGGCACTGGTATTATTCCCGAATACCGCGGCCAGCACCTCGTACAAAAAATGTATGATCAGTTTATTCCTGCGTACCAGTCGCAGGGTATCCGTAAAATAATCCTGGAGGTAATCAGCACCAATCTTCCTGCCATCAAAGCATATACGAATACAGGGTTTCATAAAACCCGCACCATTCATTCTTTCAAAGGCAATATAAAAACGCATAAAAACCCGGCGGGCATCTCCATAAAAGAAAATACAACACCCGACTGGCCCCTGCTGGCTACGTTTATGGATATGATCCCCACCTGGTCCAACAATGTGGCCAGCATACAGCGGGAAGCCCCGTTTACAGTTACCTGGGAGGCTACCGTCAACGGGCAAACGGCGGGTTTCATCAGTGTACATAAAGATACCCGGAGGGTCAGGAATATAGCCGTACACCCGGAGTTCCGCAGAAAAGGGGTGGGCAGCGCTTTATTGCAATATGCTTCCGATCAGTTCAGGGGTGCGGCGGTGAGCATTATAAATATTGATGAACATTTTCCGGAGATAGATAAATTCCTGCAACAGGCCGGATTGATGCATTATCTGTCGCAGTACGAGATGGAGATTGTATTATAAAGTAAAAAATCAGGGAAGATAAAAGCGCATATTCCGCTGCTATCTTCCCTGATCCAAAATTTTGTTTTTTTGCCTGATTACGTTTATCTTTATAAAACGCCTAAAGCATTGATATCCAGTTTGTTTCTCTGATGCGACCCCGCTAAAGAATCTCCCGGAACCCCCTCTAGCGCTTTGATACACAATAGGTTACCGATCAAGTCCACATCACCTCCACGTCAGGTCCGTGTCAACTCCACATCAAAGGCATGTGCTAAGTATGTACTAAGTATGCGCAATGTATGTGCAAAGCATGATCCGCGTAATCAGCAGTAAAGACAAAATCGGCTGCATTTTAGTTGATGCCGTTTACCACTGTTTCTTTGTTGATCTTCTGGATCAGTCCCTGTAATACTTTACCGGGGCCTACTTCCGTGAATTCTTTACCTCCATCGGCCACCATTGCCTGAACGGATTGCGTCCATCTTACGGCGCCTGTTAACTGATCGATCAGGTTTTGTTTGATCTGTGCAGGATCGGTTACTGCTACGGCTACCACGTTTTGGTACACCGGGCAGGAAGGGGTATTGAAAGTAGTGGTGTTGATGGCTGCCTGTAATTCTTCTTTGGCAGAAGCCATTAAAGGAGAGTGGAACGCGCCACCTACCGGCAGGATCAGTGCTCTTTTGGCGCCGGCGGCCTTCATTCTTTCGCAGGCAATTTCCACGCCTTTGAGGGTACCGGAAATCACCAGCTGACCAGGACAGTTATAATTGGCAGATACTACTATTTCGCCGGTTTCGGCGGTAACAGCCGCACATATTTCTTCTACTTTAGCATCATCCAGGGCCAGTACAGCGGCCATTGTGGAAGGTTGCAGCTCACAGGCTTTCTGCATGGCATTGGCGCGGATAGCCACCAGTTTCAGGGCGGCTTCAAACGACAATACGCCATTGGCTACGAGGGCAGAAAATTCGCCCAGGGAGTGACCCGCTACCATTTCAGGCTGGGAATGCTCCGTGCAGAGGAAGGCAATCACTGCATGCAGGAATACGGCAGGCTGTGTAACGTTGGTTTGTTTCAGGTCTTCCTCTGTACCATTGAACATGATATCTGAAATACGGAAACCTAAGATGTCGTTGGCCTGTTCAAAAAGTTCTTTTGCTTTTGCGTTGGTGTCGTACAGATTTTTGCCCATACCCGGAAACTGGGAACCTTGTCCGGGAAATACGTAAGCATGCTTCATGTGGATATAAATTAATATTTTTTCAAATATAAATAAGAATTACGGATTTACAGGTAGCTGATAAATATAAGTTACTATTATCATCTACCCATAAATCCGTAATCCGTTATATAAAATCTTTTTATTTGGCAATCAGTTTCAGGAATTCGGCCCTGGTGGTACCATGCTCGAACTGGCCGCTGAAAGCGGAGGTGGTGGTAAGGGAATTTTGTTTTTGCACGCCGCGCATCATCATGCACAGGTGTTGTGCTTCAATTACTACCGCAACGCCCTGCGGCTGCAGGGTTTCCTGGATAGCATCCAGGATCTGGTGTGTTAATCGCTCCTGTACCTGTAAGCGGCGGGCGTATACATCTACCACCCTGGCTATTTTGCTCAGGCCGGTGATATACCCGTTGGGAATATAAGCTACGTGGGCCTTTCCGAAAAATGGCAGCATGTGATGTTCACACATAGAGTATAATTCTATGTCTTTTACAATCACCATTTCACTATATGCTTCTGTAAATTTCGCGCCTTCCAGTATTTCGCGTGCGTCCTGCTGATACCCTTGTGTAAGAAACTGCATGGCTTTGGCTACCCGTTCAGGTGTTTTCTGCAGGCCTTCCCTCTCAGGGTCTTCCCCCAGCAGGTGCAGGCATTCTTTATAGTTTTCTACAAGACCGGACGTGATCTTTTCATCGTAACTTTCGTTCTTATTATACGCCATTCTTATATGATTTAACAAATTTCAAAGGCCGGTAATATACGGACATTACTTGCCACCATAGTACTCTACGTATATGCGTGGAGTTTCATACAGCTTGATACAGTGCAGTTGCACCTCTGCAGGCAGGTGTTTGGCCAGCTGATCCCAGATAGCGATAGATAAGTTTTCAGCGGAAGTGAATTTATCTTTCATAAAATCAACATCCATATTCAGGTTCCGGTGATCAATCTTTTCTATCACCGCATCCCGGATAATTACTCCTAAAGTCTTGGCATTAAATACAAAACCCGTTTCCGGATCAGGATTACCTTTTATAGTGACGTGCAGTTCGTAATTATGACCATGCCAGTTTTCGTTGGCGCATTTACCAAAAACTTCCTCGTTCTTTTCTTTGCTCCAGCCCGGGTTAGATAACTTATGCGCTGCATTGAAGTTCTCTACTCGCGTTAAATAAATCATTATTGCAAAAAATTTTTGCAAAAATACCACTATTAAGTGAGTAGTGCCAATTTATCCTAATTCCTGTCAATTGTTTTACACGGGGAGCAATCATTTTTGCTGTATTTTTACGGGATGAAAATATTGGTGACCGCGGCTACCACGCTGGAAATACAGCCTTTTTTACAGTACCTGGACCAGCACATTCCGGCCCTTAAAGCCGCGAACTGCAATATAGACGTACTGATTGCCGGTATTGGCATGATGCACACCGCTTTCAGCCTGGGAAGGCACCTGGTGGTAAACCGGCCGGATATAGCCATACAGGCCGGTATTGGCGGCAGTTTCCGCCACACCTGGGAACTGGGACAGGTAGTGCTCATCAAACGTGAGTACCTGGCCGACCTCGGAGCGGAAGATAATGATCAGTTTAAAGATTTATTTGATATACAGCTCTGGCAGCCATCGCAGCCACCATTCACCGGCAACAGCCTGGTGAACACCTTTGCCGGCCTGCCCGAAGTACCTCCCCTGCCCACCGCTACCGGGGTAAGCGTAAACCTGGTGAGCGGCAGCGAACCCACCATCCAAAAGCTGGTGGCCAAATACAATCCCGACATAGAAAGCATGGAGGGCGCCGCCTTTCATTATGCCTGCCTGCTGGAAGAAATACCGTTTCTTCAGCTGCGCAGCATCTCTAACTATGTGGAAATCAGGGATAAGAGCAAATGGAAGATCCCCCTGGCGGTGAAAACACTCAACGACGAACTGATAAAAACCGTGGAAACACTGGCCGGAATTTAACGACAGACTATAAAATTTTGATAGCTATGCATTTATCTTTAGGTTTTTCACCTTGCCCGAATGATACTTTCATTTTTGATGCACTGGTAAACAACAAAATAGACACAAAGGAATTTACCTTCGATACCCATCTCGAAGATGTGGAAACACTGAACAACTGGGCGCTGCAAGGCAAACTGGCTGTTACAAAGCTGAGTTTTGCAGTTTATCTGAAGGTAAAAGACCAATATGAGCTGCTCAACAGCGGCAGCGCGCTGGGACGTGGCTGTGGCCCGTTGCTCATTGCAAAAAAAGATATTCCCCGCGAAGAGATAAAAAATCTCACAATCGCCATCCCCGGAGAAAACACCACTGCCAACCTGCTGTTCTCCATCGCTTTCCCGGAAGCCACCAACAAAAAGGTGATGCTCTTCTCTGAAATTGAAAACGCCGTGCTGAACGGTGATGTGGATGCCGGCGTAATTATTCACGAAAACCGCTTCACCTACCAGCTCAAGGGCCTCGTAAAGCTGATGGATATGGGCGAATACTGGGAACAAACCACCGGTAATCCTATTCCGCTGGGAGGTATCTTTATCCGTAAAGATGTACCCGAAGCTACCCGCGCACAGCTCGATTCCCTGATCCATAAAAGCCTGCAGAACAGCTACACTACTTATCCACAGCTATCAGACTATGTGAAATCACACGCGCAGGAAATGGATGAATCCGTGATGCGCCAGCATATCGACCTGTATGTAAATGATTTCAGTTTAGACCTGGGCGAGGAAGGGAAAGCCGCTGTAGTAGCGCTGATGGAAGCGGCAGAAAAAATCCGTCCGTAAAGCAGCCGATTTTTTCGTTCTTTTGTTGCGGTATGATCGATAATAAGGATACAGACCTGTGGAACAGGTTTCGGCAAGGAGAGGAACAGGCGCTATATACCTTGTATGAAAAGTATTATCACCTGCTCCTTTTCCTGGGCCTTAAAATATGCGCGAGAAGCGAGCCGGTAAAGGACTGTATCCAACAGGTATTTCTTTATTTCTGGGAGAAGAAAGAAGGACTGGATACCGTTACCAATGTACGCAGCTACATTATCACCTCCTTTAAACGCAAACTGTTATTACATCTTCAGCAGGAAAAAAAGGACAATGGCCTGCTGTCGCTGTGGATGGATACCGAAGCCACCGGCGACATTCCTTCTGCAGAACAACTGCTGATGCAGCAGCAACAAAACAAAGCAACTATTGCACGTATACAGGAAGCCATATCTTTACTCAGTCCAAGACAAAAAGAATTAATTAACCTCCGCTTTTACGAAGGCCGGAGCTACGACGAAATAACAGACATCACGGGGCTTACACACCGCACCGTTTATAATCACTTGTACGAAGCACTGAAATCGCTCAAACAATCACTGGAACAGGATCTTAAATCCGGCAACCTGCATTTGAGAACATTACTGCTGTTACTTCCCTTATAAATTCCCTGTTAGATTATTTTCAATAAAGCCACTTTAAAATAAAATTTATCAAAATCTGAAAATTTACCGGTCCATACCCGGTAAAAGAGACCTGATTGTCGCTCTACTTTAAAAATGGATGGGGAATGCTGCCAAAGGACCTGACTGAATTAGACCTGCTGCTCGACGACACCTTTCTGCAATATATCCGGCGAAACAATGATACGGCTATTGCTAAATGGGAAAGCTATATCCTGCTGCATCCTGAAATAAAGGATAAGGTGGCAGCGGCAATAACATTGTATTATAACATTAATACCGCTGAGGCAGAAAAAGACAGAACAATGCAGCTAAACAGGCTGCAACAGGCTGTTAAAGCCACTCAGCCGGCACGTATCCGCCGGATCAACTGGCGGCAGGTGTCCTGGCGTGCCGCAGCAGTACTCCTGCTCCTGGGAGGCATCACGCTGTTATGGCCCCGGCTAAAACCACAGAAACCGGCAACAGCTCCCAACACCTTCCTGGTATACTCCAGTGAATGGGGACAACGCAAATTGCTGACATTACCGGATGGATCTTCAGTGATTCTGAACGCTAATACTACCGTTAGGATTCCTTCCGATTACAGCAATAAACACCGGCATGTGGAACTGGTAAAAGGCGCCGCGCTGTTTGATGTAAAAACAAATTCGGATGATCCGTTTATGGTAACCAGCAAACAAATACAAACTACTGTACTGGGTACTTCCTTCTTAATAAAATCTTATCCGTATGAGCCACAGTCCACCGTTTCACTGCTCAGCGGAAAAGTAAAAGTGAGTGAACAATCAGGCAAAACAGATCCGCTCACACTGGCGCCGGGTGAACAGGCGCGGTGGAATGAGTCTACCCGGCAAATGAGCAGGGCATTATTTGATACGGTTGCACTACGTACCTGGAAATCAGGAAAACTAGTGTTTAACAATGCCAGCGCTTTTGAAGTAATACGTGAACTGGAAAACTGGTATGGAATACCCTTCCAGGTAAACGGAAATTCATTAAATGCCAAACGGTTCTCCGGGGCCTTCGACAACGATAAACTGGAAAAAGTATTGAACATCTTTTGTTTTACAGCCGGATGTAGTTTTCAAATACAACCGGACAAAGTGCTGATTCAATTTTAATCACAAAGCGTTTCCACCAAAATCGCTAAACCGGGATCACACGCAGGCTGCCGGCGCCTGTGGTGACCATATCAACCATCATTAAAAAATCTGATGCATGACTTTTAATTATGCGCGCCTGCGTGCGCCGTTAAGCACTGCGGTAAAATGGCAGTTCCCTCTTTTGGTGTTGTTAATGCTGATGACCTGTATGCTATCATATGGACAGCAAAGAAAATCAATAGGGTTCCGGGATGTAACCATGTCTGCCGCCTTCAAAAAAATTGAAAGCACCTACCAGGTAAAGTTCTTTTACGACGCTGCCACCTTACCAATCCGCCGTATTACCCTGGCCACAAAAGCCAGGAGTATCCGCGAAGTGCTGGCAGAGCTGGAAGATGCTTCCAGCCTTAAGTTCCGGGTAAGTGGTAATATGATCGGGGTAGTAATGCCTTATAATCAAACCGGTGTTACGAAGGCAGTAGCACCCGCAATAAGAGGAAGGGTAACAGACCGTAAGGGACAGCCGCTGCCCGGCACCACCGTACGGGATATTATTACCGGCAAAGGCACTGTTACAGATGCCAACGGCATGTTTGCGGTTAACGCCGAGGAAGGTCACCCGCTGCTGATCAGCAGCATTGGCTACCGCCAGAAAACACAGGTAATATCCGGTACAGAAAATCATATTGCGATGGAAGAAGATGCTACCAGTCTTGGTGGCGTTGTAGTAATGGGATACACCAGTAAACAGGCTGCTGAACTAACCGGCGCCGTGCAAAAAGTTTCGGGCGACCAGTTGCGCAGCTCTGTTTCTTCTTCCAATATCCTCTCTATGCTGAAAGCAAAAACTACCGGCATGTATATCGTGGAGCCTAGTGCCGACGCCGGTGCAAGAGGACAGGTACTGCTGCGTGGGGAGTCTTCGCTCCCATCCGGTACCAGCGCTTACTTCGGACCGCTTATCGTAATTGACGGCGTAATTTCCAACTCACAGAATTTACAGGATGTAGTGAATCCCGCTGATGTGGAAAGCGTTACTATCCTCAAAGATGCCGCCTCTACTGCCATCTATGGTTCACGCGCTGCGCAGGGGGTAATTGTGGTAACCACCAAAAGAGCCGCCGCCAACAGTGGCGTGCACGTATCGCTGGATACCCGCTACGGCGTTATTAAACAGAACCGCGCCATCCGCATGATGAACACAACAGAAAATATTGCGCTGATGGATAAAGTGATGCAACGCAGATGGGAAGAAACACCTTCCCTCCGGCAACAGTTTCCTACTGCAGCAGATTTTATTCAGCAAAGAAGGATTTATACAGATGAAGATAAATCAAAGAACTTCGACTGGGAAAAAGCGATGTTCGATGATGGTAATTTCTCTGATATCAGCCTGGGACTTAACAGCGGCAATGATAAAACAATGGTGTATGCAGGCATCGACTGGTACAAAGAAAAAGGTATTAACGTTGGTAATACCTTCGATCGCCGTAACCTGCGGCTGAACCTTGTGCAGAACTTCTCCAAAAAAGTTTCCGGCGGATTGAATACCAGCGCTATTATCGATAAAACCATTTCCCGCAATGGAGTGCCGGCGCTTTATATGACCCAGCCTTTTGTTACGCCTTACAATGCGGATGGTACGCTGGCCGACAGTATCCCCGTGAAGCAATCCAATAATTTTGGTGTTCCTTATACCACCTGGTCGCAGAATTTCTTAGCCGAAAAGAAATTCAATAATACCGCCATTATAGACAACCAGCACTTCACCGGTACCATATGGCTCAATTACCGCGTACTGCCCTGGTTAAGCCTTAAAACTACCAATACCATCGACTATATCAATACCCACCGGAACTCCTACCTGGATCCCCGTAGCTTCTCCGGGAAATACGGTGGTTATCCTTACCTGTTTGCACCAGGCGCCGTTACTCCCAACGGAACGCTCACCATCGCAGATACCAGGTTCTTTAATTTTACATCCACTAATACGCTGAATGCTTCCAAACAATTTGGGCAGCACAGCCTCAATTTCCTGGCAGGAACAGAATGGGCAAAGCGTACCAATGAAACCAACAGTACAGATATGTACAACCTGCTGCCAGGCGAAAGAAATATGGGTGCAGCCAAAAACTTCGGCAGCGCCATCAGCGTGGCTTATAATACCCCCTACCGGCCCAGCGGCGCCTATACTGAAAGAGCTAGTTTTTCTGCCTTCAGTGAATTAAATTATAACTACCTCACTAAGTATTATGCGGCAGCTTCTCTTCGTACCGATGCATTCACCAACTTTGGCCGCAACAAAAGATACGGTACTTTTTATGCTGTAAGTGCCGGATGGCTGATCAACAAAGAAGCTTTCCTGGCAGATGTGAAAGCAATAGACCTGCTGAAGCTGAGAGTAGTGCACGGAACTTCCGGAAGGGATGTAGGCGATGGATACCTGAACCAAACCCTCTATGCCGCAGCCACCAATTATACCTACGATAACATCAACAACGTTGGCTCTGCTATCACACAACTGGAAAACCCCGACATCAGCTGGGAAACTACCGTTAATAATACAGCGGGAATAGATGTCAGCCTATGGAAACGTATAGAGCTTTCCGCCGACTTCTATTCAAAACTTAGTAAAAACCTGCTGCAACAGGTGTTTGTTGGTTCTGCACAAGGTTCTTTCCAGCAATACCAGAATGTAGGAGAAGTACTGAACAAAGGACTGGAACTTATGCTGAATACCCGGAATATAGACGCGCGGAATTTCAGCTGGACCACCAATCTCAATGTAAGCTTTAATAAAAACACGATACAGAAATTATACGGCGATTCTCTTCTCGACAACTACAACCGCGCCTATTACCGCTATGAAGGAGAAGACCTGAATGTAATTAAAGCGATCCGTTATGTGGGTGTAAATCCTGATAACGGCGCACCGCTGTTTGAAAACTACGATGCTTCCGGAAAGAAGCAGGTAACAGAAGGCATTGGCGCCATGTCGGACATCCGCAATTACCAGACTGTGGGCTCCGCTACACCAAAATTCTTTGGGGGTTTCACCAATACTTTTACCTACAAGCAATTTTCCCTGAGTGCAGAGATGTGGTTCCAGGTAGGTAATTATACCGCTATGAGTCTCATTAATAACTTTCAATCACCCACTGCTCCTTTCCTCGGAAGGAATAATGTGAACTGGCAATCCAGCCAGAAAGTATGGCAGCAACCTGGCGATAAAAATGCCAACTACCCTGATGTATACAGTAGTAAAATGGATACCTGGCGGGCATTTGACAGCCGCTCATCACTTATCTACGGTAACGCCAGCCATATCCGCATGCGCAACATCAGGATCGGATATGATCTTGCTCAAAAAACACTGACAAAGATCCGCGCACAGCGTGCAGGCGTATTCGTTAGTATGGACAATGTTTTTGTTATCAAACATAAAGACTATGTAGGGGCAGATCCCGAAGGCGCATCCATCGGCACCTCTACTGCCTATGGAGGTGTAGGCATCGGAAATGCTAATCCACGGCGCATTACTGCCGGTCTTAATGTTACATTCTAAACTACTTGAAAATGACGCGTACAATTATAATAGCCGCTATCAGCCTTATCTCGTTAAGCGCCTGCAACAAACAACTGGATGAACTACGTCCGCACAACGTTACCAACGAAGATGCCCAGTTCAGCACCCCGGAAGGGTTTTCACAGGCCGCACTGGGTTTGTATCCCATGATCACCACCGGTGTTGCTATGGAAAGCAGCAGCTTCGGATACGGTGATATTACGATGTTTCTTTCGGAAACACACGGTAACAATATCCGTTCGCTCGATCTGGGACCGAACCGTTACTCCGATGCGTTTGATTATACTAACTCTCCGGATAAAGATCACAGCTGGACTTACTACTTATGGAGAGGAAGTTACTTTACTATTCTGCACGCCAACAAACTACTGGATAATGTACCAAAAGATGAACAGCGCCCGGCGGTATTGCAGGCGAAAGCAGAAGCGCTGTTTGTGAGAGCGTTCGTATACTTTAACCTGGTGCGCTTTTATGCAAAGCCTTACTACCAGGATGCAGCAGGATCGCCGGGTGTAATGCTTATTACCACCGCCGCCAACGGCACTGATTATAAGCCGGCGCGCGCCAGTGTCAAAGCGGTGTACGGGCAAATCATTTCAGATCTCGAAACAGCCATGTCCCTGTTCAGCCAGGAGAAGTCCAACAGCTTTGCCGGAAAAATGAGCGCCACCGCTTTGTTATCACGGGTGTATCTCTATATGGGTGGTACTTTCCAGCAACCGGATGCAGCATTTAATCAGAAGGCAGTGAGCTATGCGGACCAGGTGATTAGCAGTAACAAATATGCATTGCTCACTGACAATGCTTACCGGGCTTACTACAACAGCAGCAATACCACCAATAAGGAAGATATCTTTGCGGGCAATGTGGATTACGGCAGTGCTTCTATCAGCCAGCAATATGCCTATCCGCCGCAGATCAATTACACCGGCGGTTACTACCGGCCTTCTCCCGATCTGTTGAGTCGGATTGCCCAAACAGATCTGCGCACGTCGCACTACAAAGTAAATGTAACGCCCGGCTTTCCCAACGACAGCATTGCCACGGCTAAATATATGTACCTGTACTCAGCCATCTACAGCAAATCGCCGTTCCGGTATATCCGTCTTGCAGAAGTATACCTGAACCGTGCAGAAGCCAATGCCAAGCTCGGTAAAAAGGATCTTGCACTGGCCGATCTGAATATCATCCGAAACCGCGCAGGACTTGCGTCAGTAGACCTTTCCGGACAGGCACTGTTTGATGAGATACTGCTGCAACGCCGCCTGGAACTTGCTTTTGAAGGACATACCGGGTTCGATTATTTCAGAAACGGTTTACCGATGGTACGCAACTACACCTCTGCCAGCAGTGGTACTATGACCATCGCTGCTACCAGCCCGAAGATATTACTGCGCATCCCGCAGGAAGAAATCATCCTCAATCCTAATCTTACACAAAACGAACAATAACATGATGAAAAGAATAATTTGCGTACTGTCGTTACCGTTAGCATTCAGTCAGCTGGTAACCGCACAACAGAAATTCAGTATAGCCGGAACCGTTACCGGCAATGCGCCTGCGAAATACTACCTGCAGTATAGCAATGGTGCAAAATATATTACAGACAGCACCGAAGTTAAAAATGGCAGGTTCAGCTTTACGGGTATACTATCGCAACCCGCCCCCGGCGTATTTTCCGCGGCACTGGTCAAGAACATGACCGGCAACAAAAAAGAGCAGGCATACCTGTTCCTGGAACCCGCGGCCATGACCATCACTATCACAAACGGCGATCTCAGCACCATCGTACTGAAAGGCTCCGTAAGCAATGATGAAAATGTACAGCTGGAAAAGGAAAAAGAAATGGCTACCGCGAAATACCAGCCATTACTGGAAGCATTACGCAATGAAAAAGATCACGATAAAGCCGGTGCTATCCGCGAGCAACTGGCGCCTTACTTTAATGCTAACAACCAGTTGTCAAGGAAATTTATCCGTGAACATCATAATTCTTTCCTGAGTGTTTATCTCATGCGCTTTCAAATAGGCAGCATGACGCTGGATTCTGCCAAATACTATTACAACAGTTTAAGCCCCGCTTTACAACAAAGTAAAGATGGTTTGGACATAGCCCAGGAGATTAAAAAACTGGAACAGGGCTCCCCGGGCAGCGTTGCTTTTAATTTCAGCAAAGCAGACATCAATGGCCAGCCACTCAGTTTATCGGACTTCAAAGGAAAATACGTGTTGGTAGATTTCTGGGCCAGCTGGTGTGTGCCTTGCCGTGCCGGCAATCCGCATTTGCTGGAACTATACAAACAATACAAGGATAAAGGCTTTGAAGTGATCAGCGTATCTGACGATGACCGCAATCATGACGCCTGGAAAAAAGCAGTGGAAAAGGATGGTATTGGTGTGTGGAAACATGTGCTGCGCGGACTGGACATGAATAAACGCATGAAGAATGAGCCTAACCCGGAAGATATCAGCGAACACTTCGGCATTCATTCATTACCCACGCAGATACTGATTGATCCGAAAGGAGTAATTGTAGCACGCTATGGTGGCGGCGGGGAAGAACATGAAGCGCTGGACATTAAGTTGAAAGAAGTGTTTAACCACTAAATTTTACAACCATAAAAAAAGCAGTGAAGATGTTGTCTTCACTGCTTTTTTTATGCTATTTCTTCAGCGCTTTTCCATATACTTCCAATGCACGCTTACGCGCTTCTTCATGCGATACAATCGGCTTCACATATTCAAATCCTTCAAATTCCGGCACCCATTTGCGGATATATTTTAAGTCTTTATCAAACTTCTGCGTTTGCAGCGCGGGGTTAAACACCCGGAAATAAGGTGCAGCATCGCACCCCGAACCTGCTGCCCATTGCCAGCCACCGTTATTTGCAGCAAGATCATAGTCCAACAGTTTAGCTGCAAAATAAGCTTCTCCCCAACGCCAGTCGATCAGTAAATGTTTGGTTAAAAAACTGGCAGTGATCATGCGAACACGGTTGTGCATAAAGCCGGTGGTGTTCAGCTCCCGCATGCCGGCATCTACTATCGGGTAACCTGTTTGGCCTTTACACCATCTCTCAAACTCTTCTTCATTATTACGCCAAACTATTTTATCATATTCTTTCTTAAAAGAATTTCCTACCACATGAGGAAAATGCCAGAGGATCATCTGGTAAAATTCCCGCCAGATCAATTCCTTTGCAAAGGTAGCATTGAGCTGCATAGCCTGCTGCATTAATGCGCGAATGCTTACCGTACCAAAGCGCAGATGGATGCCTGATTTTGAGGTGCCGTTTATAGCAGGAAAATCGCGGGTTTCATCGTAATTTTTAACCAGTGTTTCATCCAGGTTTTTTGCGGGAAAATGCTTTTCTGCGGTGGTAAATCCCATCTCCTTTAAGGAAGGGATTTTTACAGGTGGTTGTTTAAAGAGATGCTGATAATATTTTTTGCAGGGATAAGGTTTCAGATGAAAAAAGGTGAGGGTATCATACCATTTCCTGCTGTAAGGTGTAAATATCGTATATGGTTCACCGTTATCTTTCAGTACTTCATTCTTTTCCAGTATTACCTGGTCTTTGTAACTGTGAAAAGAAATCCCGTGTTCGCTGAGTTGCTTTGCTATTGCAGCATCCCTGCTTTTCGCATAAGGTTCATAATCATGATTGGTGTATACATCAGCTACCTTGTATTTGCTGATCCAGTGTGTGAAAGCGGCTTCCGGTGTACCATAAAAAATATCCATTGAGGAGCCCAGTTGCTGCAGTTGTGCCTGCATGTGTTCCAGTACTTCATGAATAAAGGTAAGCCTGCGGTCCTGTTTATCTTCCAGATCGTTGAGGATATGTGTATCAAAAACAAATACCGGCACTACCGGGTTAACGGCACGTAGCGCATAATAGAAAGCGGCCTGGTCGTCAAGCCGCAGATCGCGGCGAAACCAGCATAAACTGATTGTTTGTTCCATCTCAGCAGGTGATTTTTACAACATGCTTTCATGTAATACCTCGTGTAAAATAGCGGCAGTGGCGTTTCCATAGCTGCTGTCGCGGAAAAGGCCCACCCAACGGATACCATAGATGGCATTGGTTAAAAATATTTCATCCGCATTTTCGAGGTCTTCTATATTCAGTGGTTTTTCTTCTATTTTGAATGGCAGTTCTGTTTTCAGCAAATACTTGCGCATTACGCCACACACGCCACCTTCAGACAATGGCGGCGTATAAAGTACTTTATCCCGCACAATAAATACATTGGCAATGGTGCTATCCGCCACTCTTCCATAAGGATTGAGTAAAATAGCTTCATTCAGCCGGTGCTGCTTGGCATACATTGCTGCCATCACATAGGGCAGGCAGTTGTTTGATTTAATAGCGGATAATTTATCACAGCTTTTTTTTACATCGGGGAAGATATCCGTTACCAGCCCGCTATCATTTAACTCCAGTACCGTTCTGCTTAATTCCCAGCATTGGATGATGTAGTTCGGTAAGTTATTGATTGGATCATATAAACCGCCATCCGACCGGAAGATAGCCAGGCGAACGCGGGCCATCTGGGATACGTTATTCTTACTGCAGAGTTCCAGTATCTGCTTAACAAAATATGCTTTGGTAAAATGTGTGGGGATATCAAAATGCAGCAGGTGTAAACTGGCAAGCATCCGTTCAAAGTGCAGGTCAGCCAGCAATACTTGTCCCTGGTATACTTTCAGGGTTTCAAAAAAGCCATCCCCGTATCTGAAAGATCGATTATCTGCCGTAAAAATCGGGTCAGCCGCAGGAATATATTTACCGTTATAACAAAGAAATCCAACTTGCACCTCGAACTATTTTAGCAAGTTGAAAGGTACCAATTATTTAGGGATTTATAAATTTAGAGATTTAGACATTTTGTTTCATGGAAGTATGTATTCCAAAAACAAAATATCTAAATCCCTATAGAGGTTAAGTATTATTTATGCCGTTGCAATCCTCCAAAACGGACACCCACAAAGCCATCCAGCTGATGAGAAGATCCAAGTAATGCACTGAGTACACTGCCTGAACCAAGATACAGCGGACCTACACGGAAGCTGGCGCCTGCATTCAGTTTGGATAACTGGTTGTAGCTTACCGGCAGGAAGAAGCCGAATATGCGGCCATCGTAACGCGGAGTGATACTGAAGCCACTGTAATACTGGGTGTTGTAAGGTTTTTTGTCGCCGCTTGTTAAAGCCAACTGTATGTTTGCATTTACGTAAAACGCATGATGGATGTGATAGTCGCCATCCAGTTGTAAGGTAGTTGGCAGGCTCACCGAGTAATCAGCATTGTTATTATCTGCTGCCGGTGTGAAGTATTGCGGATACTTACCTAATTCTGTTTTGTAATTATCCAGCTTTACATCCTGCAGGTTTTGCAGTGAAAACTGTTGATTAGCCGATATACCAATGGTAAATGTACCGCTACGTGTTACATCACGTTCGTATTTGATTTTGCCTGCGTCCATGAGGGAAAGGCCCAAGCGGAATTTATACTTGTTGCTTCCTTTTCCGGAAACATTTTCGCTGGCAGGGCGGTATTCATATACCACGCCCAACTCTGCACCAATACCATGTCCTACCATTTTAGCAGCATCTTCCGCTTTAAAATCGGAAAGGTTCATCCCGGAGAAATTCATGCCTACTTTACCGGAAGCATTGGTAAGAAAAGCCTCCTGCTGACCTTCATCCACATCCATAGTGGCATGCAGCTTATCGATGTTAATGGTGCCGTTCATGGAACCTGCCAGGTATTTCAGGGTTACACCGGCTTTCAGGAAGTGAGGCCCCACAGTAATCACTTCACGGGCCACAGATACGCCATACTCCGACCAGGCATTCACACTAACCCGCATATTGCTGTTGGAAGCAATATTGTAAGGCAGGTTGTCGGTTGCAGACAAGTCATTCATGATCTTATCGGCGAGCCGGCCGTCCAGATCAGTTACATTGGCCACTACGCGCGCACGGGTGGTAACAGCAAAAGAAAACTTCCCCACATTGAACATAACGGAGGGAGTATACACTGCAAGGTTCACCAATGCTTTGGTAAGGCCCTTGCTCTGGCCGAACAACTGGCTCTTGATAGTGTCCTCTCCAAATGCGGAGCCCACATCTCCCAGTTTGTACTTCAGCTGGTTGTTTGAAACGCCTGCGTTTACACCCACGAGATTAACATCCCAGCGGTAACGGCTGTCGGCGATGTTGGCGGGGTTGGAAAATACGCTGGTTACGCCTGCGTAGTTACTGGTCCGGAATCCGGCCAGGTCCTGTGCCTGCGTGGAAAGTGCACAGCATGACAATAATAATGCGGATGTAAAAATCCTTTTCATAGTGACTATTATAGGTTAGGAATAAACGAGATTAACAATTTAAGCATGCTAAATTATAAATATTTAAATTAATTACATATTATAAAAACGACTTTTTTACCAAAAAATAAAAATGCCCTGCTTCCGGGAAAGCAGGGCACGGTGACGTATATACGAATGTTGCTGTTAAATATTCATCTCCGGAATATCACCTTCAATGATCAGTTTCCCGGCAGTTTTAGCGCGGATCTCTTCTACCGTAACACCAGGCGCACGTTCGAGGAGCTTAAATCCTTCGGGCGTTATATCCAGCACAGCGAGTTCCGTAACGATTTTCTTTACACAGTTAACGCCGGTAAGCGGTAATGTACATGCAGGCAACAGTTTACTTTCTCCTTTGGGATTGGTATGCATCATGGCCACAATGATGTTCCTTGCAGAAGCCACCAGGTCCATTGCGCCACCCATGCCTTTCACCATTTTCCCGGGAATTTTCCAGTTGGCGATATCACCGGTATCGGATACTTCCATCGCGCCCAGTACCGTAAGATCTACCTTACCGGCGCGGATCATACCAAAGCTTTCTGCGGAATCAAAGAAGCTGCCACCGGGCAGCAGGGTAACGGTTTCCTTTCCTGCATTGATCAGGTCAGCATCAATATCTTCCGCAGCAGGATACGGTCCCATACCGAGTATCCCGTTTTCAGACTGCAGCATAATAGAAATTCCGGCAGGGATGTAATTGGATACCAGCGTAGGAATACCAATACCGAGGTTTACGTACATACCGTCCTGCAGTTCCTGCGCAATTCTTTTGGCAATACCATATTTATCGAGAGGCATAAAATATCAGATTTGAAGAGTGGAGAATTGGATGAACTAGATCTTTACCGTTCTGCGTTCGATCCGTTTTTCATAGTTGCCGCCTTTGAAAATGCGGCGCACATAAATACCCGGCACATGTATCTGGTCGGGGTCCAGCTCTCCGGGTTGCACCAGTTCCTCTACTTCAGCAATGGTGATTTGTCCTGCCCGGGCCATTGAGGTACTGAAATTCCGGGTGGTTTTACGGAATACGAGGTTCCCCAGTGTATCTCCCTTCCACGCTTTTACGATAGCGTAATCGGCGTGCAGCGCCAGTTCCATCAGGTGAGGCTTGCCGTCAAACACCCGCACTTCTTTTCCTTCAGCGATCTCTGTTCCATAACCGGCTGGTGTAAAAAAAGCAGGAATGCCCATGCCTGCCATCTGGATGCGTGTGGCCAGCGTTCCCTGGGGAATGAGGTCTACTTCCAGCTCTCCGGCCAGCAGCTGTCTTTCAAATTCTGCATTTTCACCTACGTAGGAAGACATCATTTTTCTGATCTGCCTGGTTTTGAGCAACAGGCCAAGACCAAAATCATCCACACCTGCATTATTGGAAATACAGGTAAGATCTTTCACCCCTTTTTTTACCAGGGCGGTAATACAATTCTCGGGAATTCCACACAAGCCAAACCCTCCCAGCATCAGTACCGCTCCATCCCGGATATCTTGTATGGCTTCGTCGGCATTTGCTACTACTTTGTTCATGTTTTGGTGTTTTATAGATTAGGGCTGCCGCTTGATAAAAGGCCGGGTTGTATCGGTCTTCGGCAGCAATAGCACGCTGTCTGCATAAGGGAAAATGCTTTTCATACGAAACCGGAGCGGCGCATTTTCATCAATCGGATTGGGCAACCGCTGTTTCCTGGAAGCAATATCTGTTTGTACCATCTGAAAAACTTCCTTCAGCCTGTTGGGATGACTTTCATAATACCGGTAGCTTTCCATGAATTCCTTAACGGTTACTTTATGCAGGTCCAGTATCTGTTTGTAATAGATCTTTACTTTTTCCTGTCTGAGGGAATCAAAGTTGGGCGTATAAGTAACCTGCATTTGTTGTTCATTGCTGTAGGCATCTGCAATAGACATATCTACCAGGATACCTGTCATACGTTCTTTTGAAATATATTTACGCGGCACCTGGTCACTGTTGGCACAGGCGACCAAAAATACCACTAACAAAGCCAGGGAGGCGTATTTCATCATCATATTCATCATAGCTGTTACTTCATCTGTTGATACTTCTGCGCATTGGGTACATCCATCTGCGAAAGCAATTCCGCTGCACGGCTTTTCTCCTGTGGCGTGGCACGGGAGAATATTTTCAATAACTCCTCTCCTTTGGAAAGGAAAAAAGTTTGCATCAGCATGGAATTGGGGATATCCTGGTGGATGGCATAAAGCATGTTCAGGCAGTTCAGGATGGCTGCACGGCCTTTTATTACATCATCATACATCAGGTCCAGTCCCTGCCGGTGATACTGGTACATCACATCATGAAACCGGAGGAATTTTGCATTGAGAAGATTATCCTGTAACCAGTAGCGGTTACGGTTTCCTTCAAAAGCCTTCCAACCGGAAATTTCTTTCCCATCCGGCGCATTATTTACAATATTAAGCGCTTTCTTAAAATATACATCTCCGCCCCGTGGGGAAAAGGAATCATAATCGAGCCCCAGGATGATATTAACGTAATAGGCCAGGATAGCGGTTAAGTTGGAGTTCAGCGGATCATTTCCCACCACCCTGGTATCGCTGAATTCCAGCTGTTGGAATTCCACATACCGGAACACTACGTTGGGGTCCTGGATATTGAGCAGGCTGGTTACATAACTGGCATTGTATACGGGTCTGGTGGCCTGTATGGTCAGGGATGCCTTGTAGCTGTCGTTCCCGGAAGTACCGGTGATATTCAGCAAAAAGTTACATTCTATCCGTTCTGCCGGTGTAAAGGCATCATTTGCCCAATGCCGGTTATTAAGGAAATCCCGGATAGAATTCTGCAGGGTAGTAAATATTTTCTTGTCCACTCCCTGTATCTGTTGGGCAACGACAGATACGTTGGCCCTTATTTCCTGGGCTTTCACAGCGGGGGAGCAGAATAGTAAGAAGGCGCCTGCAAGCAGCAGGAACAACGGGAAACGATTATGCATGTTGCAATTCGATTATAGCGGAAACAATATCCTGGGCCACGGCCTGTTTGGATTTGAGAGGGAAACTGCGTTCATTCCCGTTTTTGTCAAACAGGGTTACTTTATTGGTATCATAGTTAAAGCCTGCACCTGTATCTGCCAGTGAATTCATCACGATCAGGTCCAGGTTTTTGTCGCGCAGTTTTTTCAGCGCATATTCTTTTTCGTTGTTTGTTTCCAGGGAGAATCCTACCAGCAGTTGCTGTGGACCTTTGTTATCACCCAATGAGCGGAGTATATCAGGTGTTTTTTCGAGATCGATATGTAACTGTGCTTCCCCTTTTTTGATCTTTTTGTCGGCCACATTTGCCGGGCGGTAATCAGCTACGGCGGCGGCGGCTACTACTATCCCGGCGGCGGGGTAGCGGGTGGTTACGGCATCAAACATTTCCTGGGCGGTTTGCACATGGGTGACGGTGATACCGGGATGGGTTGTTTTCTGCGAAGTGGGGCCGAGTACCAGCTGTACATTGGCGCCGGCATCTGCCAGGGCCTCCGCAATGGCAATTCCCATTTTGCCGCTGGAGTGGTTGCTGATGTAGCGAACCGGGTCAATATGTTCGATGGTGGGGCCGGCTGTAACGATGGCAGTGGTGCCGTTCAGTGCCTTTTTTCCGTTTTTCTGCTGAAAATGCTGTTGCAGGAAGGTCAAAATCTGTTCTGGTTCTGCCATGCGGCCTTCCCCGAAGAGGCCACTTGCCAGTTCCCCGGATTCTACGGGGATCTGCTGATGACCAAAGGAGATGAGTTTATCCACATTGCTGCGGGTGGCCGGATGATGCCACATGTCTTCATCCATTGCAGGGGCAAAGAGTACCGGGCAGGTGGCGGAGAGGTATACGGCCAGCAGGAGGTTGTCGCACAACCCCAGGGCCATTTTGGCGAGGGTATTGGCAGAAGCGGGAGCGATGAGCATTACATCTGCCCAGCGGCCCAGCATCACATGATTATTCCAGCTGTTGTGGTCACTGATATTGAGGGGAACCTCGTTTTTAGAGAGGGTGGCCAGGGTGAGGGGGGTAATAAAGCCGGCGGCGGCGGTGGTCATAACCACTTTCACTTCAGCTCCTTCCTTTACCAGCAGGCGTATGAGGGTAGCAGCCTTATAGGCAGCGATGCTGCCGCTCACTCCGAGCAGGATCTTTTTTCCTTGTAGCATTTTGATAGCGTCCATGGACATATATAAAAACAAAAGCGGCAGAAATCATTCTGCCGCCATGAAATTAATATTTTTATTTTTCGCAATCACGCACCTCACAAAATAATGTGTGGCGGATTAGCTAAACAAATCGTCGTCGTTCTTGCGGAAATAAATTTTGCTGTCCAGGAACTCCTGTGTAGCCTGGATTGCCGGATTTGCCAGTCTTTCATAAAAACGGGAAATCTCAATCTGCTCCTTATTCTCGTGCACTTCTTCGAGGTTGTCAGTATGACTGGCAAACTCTTCCAGTTTGGAATGGAGCTCCTCTTTCACGGAAATATTGATCTGATTGGCGCGTTTGGCTATTACGGCAATAGACTCATATAAATTACCAGTTCTGTTCTTAATGTCGGTAGTGTTTTTGGTTTCTACCCAGGGATTAAGGCTACTGGTTAGACTTCGCTTTAATTTGCTCATTATCCAGTGTTTTTATGTTGTTTTGTGCTAAGGTATAAAATTTTTCGGCATCAGGCTTTAATTTGCTGTTCGGGTAGTGATCCGCGAAGTCCAGGTATTCGTCGAGAACCGTTGCGTAGCGCTCCTTTTGTCTCTCCGGGATACTGTTTTTAGCATAATTATAGTAAGATCTGATGGCCATTACTTTGTAACTGTCGCTTTTGTCAGAGTCGGGGTAGTTGCGCATCAGGTTTTTGAAAGCAATACCGGCGGCTTTGAAGAAGCCCAGGTTATAATATAATTCTGCGCTGGAAAACTCTTTCTTTTCCAGCTTGCGTCTGCACAACTCGATTACCAGGTTGGCTTCCGACACTTTATCCGCCGTAGGGTAGTTATTAATGAAGGTTTGCATAGCAGCAATGGCCTTCATGGTATTGGTTTGATCCAGTGATACCTTTGGCGACTGCTTATAGTAGCAATATGCCTGCATATAATCTATTTCTACCGCTCTGGGGCTGTTCGGGAACAGGTCCAGGTAATTTTTGAACTGGAAAGCTGCCTGAACGTAGTCCTTAACATAGTAAGAGCAATATGCGAAATTGTAATACATGGGCTCAAACTTCTCTGTTCCCTTGTATACCTGAACCAGGTCGGTATAGAGTGTTATTGCCGTATTGTATTTTTTCTTCTGGAACAGCTGATTTGCGTAGTCCAACTTCTTTTCAAAGTTGTTGCTTTTTTCTATTCTCCGTAACTGGTTGTTACAGGAGGTAGTTACGACAACCGCAAGAACACTGATGTACAATAAAAATTTCCGCATAAAAGAGTGGCAAAATTAAGAATTAAATGTAAATGTAAGGCAGAGAGATTTTGATTGCTGTTAAAATTTTGCAAAAGAGGGAATTAAATCGCCGAAAGGGGAGTTTTCCACCACCGCCGGGGTTGCTGACATTTTTCCCACCCGGATGTGGAAAATTGGATTTTAAGAGACAAAAAGCGGCAGAAAAAGCCTCAGATTATAAAAAAATTCCACGCATAAGCATTTCTCCGTACCATTTTCCCACCCGCTATCCCATTCGGGAATGTCTCACTCCGTGGGCATCTGCAAGATATGAACATGAAATTAACACTTATTCACACGTTATTCACACGTATTATTGTTTAATACACCATAAAGGTGCATAAATGGTAGCAAAAGGGCTATGATGCAGGCGCTTGCATCTGTGGAAAAAATTTATAAAGTATTTTTTCGTTAAAAAGTGGGAAAAAGTGTTATTTTGTGTTGAAAAAGGATTTTCAAGGACTTTGCCCCATGGTATGACAGGATTTCTCGGTGAATATGAATCGACGCTGGACGCAAAAGGACGCTTTCTGTTACCTGCCGGGTTTAAAAAGCAGTTAACAGACGGGGCCGGAGGACAGTTTGTGATTAACCGAGGGTTTGAAAAATGCTTGTCCCTGTATCCCATGAACGAATGGCAGCCTATTTTCGAGCGTATCAGCAAGTTGAATGACTTTGATCCAAAAGTAAGGGAATTCAGGCGGTACTTCTTAAACGGGGCCACTATTCTGGAGTTAGACAGTGCAGGAAGACTGCTGGTACCGAAAAACCTGCTGTCGTACGCCAATCTGGAAAAAGATATTGTGCTGGCAGCAGCATCCAATAAAATCGAGATCTGGGATAAAGGTAAATACCAGGAGTTCTTTGAAAATTTCTCACCAGGGGCGTTCAGTGATCTGGCACAACAGGTAATGGGAGGAGGAGATAACAACATATCAATTTAAAGAGGGGAGCATATGGGCGAACAACAATATCATTTACCCGTTCTGCTGCAGGAAACGACGGAGCTGTTACAGATAAATCCCGATGGGATCTATGTAGACGCTACGTTTGGAGGCGGAGGACATTCGAGAGCCATACTGGAGAAACTGGGTGAAAAAGGACGGCTGATAGTGTTTGATCAGGATGAAGATGCTTACCGAAACAGGATTATAGACGAACGTGTCACTTTTGTACAACAAAACTTCCGTCATCTGCAACGCTTTCTGAAATTACATAAAGCAGACCAGGTAGACGGCGTGCTGGCGGATCTGGGCGTTTCATCGCACCAGTTCGATACAGCAGAAAGAGGATTCAGTATCCGCTTTGATGGCGACCTGGATATGCGGATGGATACAAGAACAGAATTTACTGCCGCCCAATTGCTGGCTACATGGGGAGAAGCAAGGTTACAACTGATTTTCCAGGAATACGGAGAAGTAACCAACGCGAAAACCCTCGCCCAAACAATTGTAAAGCAGCGCAAAACACACCCCATGCGCACCATCACAGAATTCAAATCCGTGATCCAGCCCATCGTAAAAGGTAACCCGCAAAAGTACCTGGCACAGGTTTTCCAGGCTTTGCGTATAGCCGTTAATGATGAACTGGGCGCTCTGAAAGATTTACTGGAACAAGCTGCCAATGTGCTGAAACCAGGAGGACGACTCGCCGTCATCACCTTCCACTCGCTGGAAGACAGGATGGTGAAAAATTTTATGAAGACTGGAAGTTTTGAAGAAGCACCGGAAGATCCGTTTGCAAAAGAAACACCCCCTAAATTGTTCAGATTAATCACAAAAAAACCGGTTACCGCCAGTGATGCAGAATTGAAACTTAATGGAAGATCCAGAAGTGCAAAACTGCGGGTGGCCGAAAAACAAGCGTGACGCGGCTATAAACCGCCCACCACATCCTACCCTATCCTATACACACCCGTTTTGAGTTGCGTTCAGGTTTATATTGTCAATTTTTAAAAAGGCATAGAGCGTGTTGCAGGAAGAAGATATAGATACAATCCAGGAAAGTCCGGCTGAAGTAAATACCCTTCCCCCGGAGCAACGTAAAGAATGGCGTTTGCGCATCAACTACAGAGCGTTGGTGCAAAACATGCCCTTTATCGGTTTCCTTTCCCTCCTGGCTTTAATCTATATCGCCAACAGTCACCTCGCTGAAAAAAAGATCCGGCGCATTAACAAACTAGGCAAAGAAATTAAAGAGCTGAAGTGGGAGTATATCAACGTGAAAAGTGAGCTCATGTTTCGAAGCAAAATGAGTGAAGTCAGCAAGTCAGTAGAGCCGCTGGGCCTTAAACAACTCAGCTCCCCTCCACAAAAGATTGTGCTGAAAAAGGAAACAGAAAAATGAATTTAATATTGATGCCTGACGCTGCCCGCCTGACCCATAACTCAGGTCGGGGATGCTGGTAAATCAAATCAATGGCAAGCATCTCAATTATAAATGCAGCCAGTGTCAGGTATCTTCTTATAAGTTATCAGCCTTTAGCCATCAGCTATCTGCCCCGGGGTAAATAACTGACAGCTAAAGGCTAAAAACTAAAATGCTAATACAACATCGTGGATGTAAAAAAGGACATATTGTGGAGAGTGTATCTGTGCCTTATCGGCATGGCGCTGTTCGGCGTCGCCATCCTGGTGAAAGTGTTCTATATCCAAAACGTACAGGGCAACTACTGGCGCAGTATGGCCGATAGCCTGCACACCGGCTACGTGGCACTGGACGCAGAAAGAGGCACTATCTACTCGGAGGAAGGCAGGATGCTGTCGACCTCCATCCCTTATTTCGACATCCGGATAGACTTTGCAGCAGACGGCCTGCGGGATAAAAACGGACTGGTGTTCAAGGAAAACGTTGACTCACTGTCTTACCGTCTCTCCCAGATATTCACCGACCGCAGCAAAGCCGCCTGGAAACAACAGTTACAGGAAGGATATAAATCAAAGGACCGTTACTTTTTACTTAAAAGAGACGTACCCTTTAATCAATACCAGGAATTACGCAGCTTCCCGATGTTTCGCCTCGGCAAAAACAAAGGCGGCATGATCGCTGAATCCAAAAGTAAGCGCATCAACCCCTTTAAACTGCTCGCCAACAGAACCATCGGACTGGCACGCGAAAATTCACAAAGCGTAGGTCTGGAAAGAACCTACAACGAATACCTGAAAGGCGTTACCGGTAAAAGACTGATGCGCCGCATCGCAGGAGGTACCTATGTACCTGTAGACGGTTACGATATTGAACCCGAAAACGGTCGTGATGTAGTAACCACCATCGATGTAAACATGCAGGATATCGTGGAAACAGCCCTCATGAACATGATGGTGCAGAATGAAGCCGATCACGGCACCTGCATTCTCATGGAAGTGAAAACAGGTAAAATAAAAGCCATTGCCAACCTCGGCAAACAACCCGATGGCAACGGCTACTGGGAAGATATGAACTACGCACTGCAGGTAGGGGAACCCGGTTCCACCTTTAAACTGGCTACCGTAATTGCAGTGCTGGAAGATAAATACGCCACCATGAACTCTATGGTAAACATGGATGGTGGCCGCTGGCAGGTAGGCCGCAGAACCGTATTCGATTCTGAACCTCACCCGGGCCCGCAAAATGTAACGATCAAACACGCATTTGAACTCAGCTCAAATGTAGGTATGGCAAAACTGGCCTACCAGTTCTATAACCGGCAACCTAACAAATTCGTGGGCCATCTGAAAAGATTAAGGCTCGACCAGTTTTCCGGTATAGACCTCATAGGCGAAGGAAGACCGGTGATTAAAACCACCGCTTCCAAAACATGGAGCGCCACATCCCTGCCCTGGATGGCATTCGGATATGAAGTGCTTATCAGCCCGCTGCAAACGTGCATGCTGTACAATGCAGTGGCTAACAACGGTAAAATGATGAAACCCTACCTCGTCAACTCCATACAGGAATATGGCCAGGTAGTAAAACAGTTTGAGCCTACCGTACTGCTGGACAGCATCTGCTCACAAGGCACGCTGAAACAGGTACAGGCCATGCTGGAAGGTGTGCCGATAGATGGTACCGCTAAAAAGCTGCGCAGCCAGTTTTACACCTTCGCAGGCAAAACCGGTACCGCACTCGTGGCCAACGGCAACCGCGGGTATGCAGATAAAATCTACCAGTCGTCATTCGCCGGTTATTTCCCGGCAAATGATCCGCAGTACACCTGCGTGGTGGTAATAAAAAATAAACCGCATGCATTGCACTTTTACGGTGCAGGCGTTGCGGGTCCTGTGTTTAGAGAGGTGGCAGATAAATTATATGCTATCGCGGTGGAAAGACAAAAACCCATGCAGGCAACCATGCAACTGGATACCCTGCTGTCACTGAAAAATGGCAAAGGCAGTGAATGGAAACAAATCCTGGGTAAACTGCAGCTGCCCATCGGCAATGCCCCCGCTAACAACAGCTGGGTAAGCGCTAAGGTGACAGACCGCAAAATTGCCTTCCAGCAGGTAGCACAAACAAAAGGCGCAGTGCCCGATGTTACCGGAATGGGCCTTAAAGACGCCCTGTACCTGCTCGAAAACGCCGGATTACGGGTAGTGATAAAAGGCGCCGGTAAAGTGAAAATGCAGTCACTCCCCGGCGGAACTAAAATTGGAAACGAACAAACAATCGTAATAGAACTGAGCTAGATGAAGACGCTGCGAGACATATTGTATAATGTAAGCATCCTGGCGGTGCATGGTAATACAGATATTACCATTCATGCACTCGCCATTGATTCCAGGTCCATCGGATCCGGAGATGCTTTCATTGCAGTGAAAGGCGTACACACAGACGGACACGTGTACATTGAAAAAGCAATTGCGTTGGGCGCCGCAGCAGTGATCTGTGAAACATTACCCGAACAACTGGCAGAAAATGTTTGCTATGTACAGGTAAGCAACAGCGCTGTCAGCAGCGGTATCATGGCAGGCAACTTCTATGATAACCCTTCTCATAAAATACAACTGGTAGGCGTTACCGGTACCAACGGAAAAACAACCATCGCTACCCTGCTGTTCCGGTTGTTTACCAAACTGGGATATCACTGTGGATTATTATCCACCGTACAAAATCAGATAGGCGATACCGTTATACCGGCCACACATACCACACCCGATCCCATTAATCTGAACGCCCTGCTGGCGCAGATGGTGGAAGACGGCTGCCTGTATGTGTTTATGGAAGTAAGCTCCCATGCTATTCACCAGCAACGTATTGCCGGGTTAAAATTCGCGGGAGGCATCTTCAGTAATATCACTCACGACCACCTGGATTATCACAAAACTTTTGATGAATATATCCGGGTAAAGAAATCATTCTTTGACAACCTGCCCTCCTCCGCTTTTGCGCTCACTAACCTGGACGACAAAAGAGGAACAGTAATGCTGCAGAATACGAAAGCCACAAAAGCAACGTACAGCCTGCGCACACTGGCAGATTTTAAAGGAAAGATCCTGGAAAACAATCTCACCGGACTGGTGATGCTGGTAGGAGATACAGAAGTGCATTTCCGGCTCATCGGTGAGTTCAATGCCTACAACCTGCTGGCCGTTTACGGCGCAGCGGTATTGCTGGGTATAGATAAAGCCAAAACATTACAGGCGCTCAGTGATACTTCCGGTGCAGAAGGCAGGTTTGATTATATCATTTCCGATAAAGAACAGATCATCGCTATAGTTGACTACGCACATACGCCCGATGCATTGAAAAATGTACTGGCTACCATCAAAAACCTGCGTAAAGGCAATGAACAGGTGATCACAGTAGTAGGCTGCGGCGGCGACAGGGATACCACCAAACGCCCTGTAATGGGAGATGTAGCAGTGGAAAACAGCGATCGCGTAATCCTTACCTCTGATAATCCCCGCTCGGAAGATCCGGCGGAAATTATCCGGGAAATGGAAGCAGGCGTGCCTGTTCACCTGAAAAAGAAAGTTATTTCAATTACCGACAGGAAAGAAGCCATTAAAACGGCGCTGTCGCTCGCCAACCGGGAAGACATCATCCTGGTGGCAGGTAAAGGACATGAAAAATACCAGGAAATAAAAGGCGTTAAACATCACTTCGATGATAAAGAAGTGCTGCTGGACCTGATGAAAACCCTGGAGAAATAAACTAAAACTGAAGATAGATACTTAATAATCCAATGACTTAAAAGCCTGTACTCCCCGGACAGCGGAAGGTGGGTTACGACTAAAACATATGTTATATTATTTTTTAAATTACCTGAAAACAGAATTTAAGATCAGCGTCATCGGCGGTGGTATGTTTCAGTATATCACTTTCCGTGTAACGATGGCATTACTGCTGTCGCTGGTTATTTCTTTGCTGTTCGGTAAAAGGATTATTAGATTTCTCCAGAAAAAACAAATCGGCGAAACTATCCGTGAACTGGGCCTTCAGGGAGAAAATACCAAAAAAGGAACCCCTACGATGGGTGGACTCATCATCTTATCTGCCATCGTAATTCCCACTTTACTCTTTGCACAGCTGGCTAATGTATATATCTGGCTGATCCTGTTATCTACCGTATGGTTAGGACTGATCGGCTTCCTGGATGATTATATCAAAGTATTTAAAAAGAATAAAGAAGGACTGGCAGGACGTTTCAAGATCATGGGACAGGTTGGACTTGGTTTGATTGTTGGCTGTACACTTTATTTTAATACCGATGTGGTGGTATCCCGTGAAGTAATGGGTGCAAAACCACTGGCGCCTTATGAAAGACAGGTGACTAACCACCCGGAGCGTGTAACCCGCGACGGACACCGCTTTGTGGATGTTAAAACACCCATCACCACTATTCCGTTTGTAAAAAACCATGAGTTCAATTATTCCAAACTGATCTCCTGGATCCCGGGCGCAGAAAAGTATACGTTCGTACTCTATATCCTGGTGGTGATCTTTATTATTACCGCCGTATCCAACGGCGCTAATCTTACGGATGGCTTGGATGGACTGGCAACGGGCGTTTCGGGCATCATTGGAATAGGGCTCGGTATCTTTGCATATGTATCCGGTAACATCCAGTTTGCGGAGTACCTGAACATTATGTACATCCCGAATCTCGGGGAGCTGTCTATTTTCATTGCCGCCTTTGTAGGCGGATGTATCGGTTTCCTCTGGTACAATGCTTATCCGGCGCAGGTTTTCATGGGCGATACTGGTAGTCTCGCCCTGGGTGGTATCATTGCTTCGCTGGCAATTATTGTGCGGAAAGAATTACTGATCCCCATCTTCTGCGGCGTATTCCTGGTGGAATCGCTGTCGGTGATGTTACAGGTATCTTACTTCAAATACACTAAAAAGAAATATGGTGAAGGCAGACGCATTCTGAAAATGTCGCCGCTGCATCACCACTATCAGAAAATCGGTTATCACGAAAGTAAAATATCAGTGCGCTTCTGGATCGTGACCATTATGTGCGTGGTAGTAGCTATTGCAACATTGAAAATGAGATAAAACTAACTAAGGAGACTAAACGAAATGAAATATAAACTCGTCATATTAGGAGCAGGAGAAAGTGGAATAGGTGCGGCTTTGCTGGGAAAACAGCAAGGGTATGATGTATTTGTATCTGACGGAGGGATAATAAAAGATAATTATAAACAGGAACTGGCGGTAAACCAGATCTCTTTTGAAGAAGGACATCATTCCTGGGATATCATACTGGATGCAAACGAAATCGTTAAAAGCCCCGGTATCCCTGAGAAATCGGAACTGATGAAAAAGGTACGCGAAAAAGGCATACCCGTAATTTCTGAGATAGAGCTGGCCTACCGTTTCTCGACAGGTAAAAAGATCATTGCCATCACCGGCAGCAACGGCAAAAGCACCACTACGGCCCTCACCTATCACATCTTTAAAAACGCAGGTTTGGATGTGGCGATGGTAGGCAATATTGGCGTGAGCTATGCCAGGCAGGTGGCAACCGCACCGGCGGAGTATTATGTGATTGAAATCAGCAGCTTCCAGCTGGATGACATTAAGGACTTCAAACCCAATGTGGCCATCCTGCTGAACATTACGCCTGATCACCTGGATCGCTACGACTATAACATGGAAAATTACGTAGCCTCCAAATTCAGAATTGCCATGAACCAGACAGCTGAAGACTACTTCATCTACTGCATGGATGATCCTGAGATCATGCGACATTTAGCGCAGCAACCCATTTATTCAGCATCAATACCTTTTACCATCATGAAACCACTGAAAGAAGGCGGCTCTATTGCCAACGACCAGTTGCACATAGATGTCAACGGAGAACCGGTTATCATGTCAATGTATGACCTGTCATTAAAGGGAAAACACAATTTGTATAATTCAATGGCAGCAGCAATTGCAGGCAGGACCATGGATATAAGAAATGAAAAAATCCGCGAAAGCCTTGCGTCGTTCGAAAGCCTCGAACACCGCATGGAATATGTGACAACGGTTAGAGGCGTGGATTTTATTAACGATAGCAAAGCCACCAATGTAAACTCCGTTTGGTTTGCATTGGAAAGTTTTGACAAGCCCATTGTACTGATCATGGGCGGCGTGGATAAAGGCAACGACTACGATGCCATCCGCGACCTCGTGAAGGAAAAGGTAAAAGCAATTATTTGTATGGGTGTGGACAACACCCCCATCTTTGCTGCGTTATCAAAAGACACACCGGTGATGATTAACACCACCAGTATGCACGACGCAGTACAGGAAGCATTTAAACAGGCCACAAAAGGAGACATCGTTTTATTGTCGCCCGCATGTGCCAGCTTCGACCTCTTTAAAAATTATGAAGACCGTGGCAGGAAGTTTAAGGAAGAAGTGAAAGCACTGTAACAGGTGTTGATGAACAGGATAAAGGGTTACATCTTAAAAAATAAATGAAAGCAAAACGCAGTTAATGATGGGATTGCTCTATAGAACAAAAGGCGACAAGGTTATCTGGACGGTAGTACTTTTTCTATCGCTGGTAAGCCTGCTTGCTGTATATAGCGCTACCGGCTCACTCGCTTACCGGGAAAGGGGCGGCCATACGGAGTACTATCTCCTGAAGCAGCTCACGGTATTGGTGATGGGGCTGGTGATCATCTATTTTGCGCACCGCGTAAACTATACTATTTATTCACGCGTGGCACAAATAGGATTCCTGGTATCCATACCATTGCTGATGTATACACTGGCCTTTGGTTCCAATATCAATGAAGCCAGCAGGTGGATCAAGCTGCCAATCATTAACCTTACTTTTCAAACATCCGATGTGGCGAAACTCGCCATATTCATGTATGTAAGCAGGCAGTTATCAAGACGGCAGAACCTGATCAATGATTTCAAAAAAGGATTTCTGCCCATCATTATACCGGTTGGCATCATCTGCGCACTGATCATGCCTGCCAATATGAGTACCGCCCTTTTACTGGGCGCCAGCTGTATGCTCCTTTGCTTTATAGGCAGGGTGCCCATCAGGTTCCTGGCGTCTATGGTGGCAGTAGGCGCTGTAATGGTAGTGCTGCTCTTTGGAATAGCCAAATTAACCGGCATGGAGATGCGTACAAAAACATGGGAAAAACGTATCGACAACTTCATTCACGGTGATCATACAGAAACGCCTTACCAGGTGCAACAGGCCAACATCGCCATCGCTGGTGGTGGTATTTTAGGAAAAGGCCCCGGCAACAGTACACAACGTAACTTCCTGCCACACGCCTATTCCGATTATATCTATGCCACTATTATAGAAGAATATGGCATGTTTGGCGCCTTCCTGATACTGGCAGCTTATATGATTTTATTATTGAGAAGTATCCGGATCTATAAAAGATGTCCTTATGCTTTCGGTGCATTCCTGGCAGTAGGACTCAGTGTAACACTGGTAATACAGGCATTAACCAATATGGCGGTAAACGTACAGCTGTTCCCGGTTACAGGGCTGCCGCTTCCTTTGGTAAGTATGGGTGGTTCCTCTGTGTTATTTACCAGTATGGCTATCGGAATTATATTAAGTGTATCGCGGAACGTAGAAGAGATGGAAGGTAAACAGGCAGAAAAAGAGCGTTTGGAAAGAGTTATTGCGCAATCGGAAACCGCTGCAGTCGCTTAATACGTATTTATAACAATAACTGTAATCAGGAATAGAACATGCAACGCAAAGTGATCATAGCAGGCGGCGGTACCGGGGGACACATCTTCCCGGCGATAGCGATCGCAAATGCGTTGAAAAAAATAGAGCCGGACATCAACATCCTTTTTGTGGGCGCCACCGGGAAAATGGAGATGGAGAAAGTGCCGCAGGCGGGTTATCCGATCGAAGGACTGGAAATAGCCGGTTTTAATCGCAGTAATATTTTCAAAAATATCCTGCTGCCTTTTAAAATATGGAAAAGCCTGCGTCGCGCAAAGGCCATCCTGCAAGGTTTTCAGCCTGATGTGGTAGTGGGTGTAGGCGGATATGCGAGTTTTCCAATGCTGAACAGGGCGCAGAAAAACGGTACGCCTACCCTGATACAGGAACAAAATTCCTTTGCGGGGAAAACGAATAAAATACTGGGCAGGAAAGCGAAAAAGATCTGTGTGGCATACGATGGTATGGAGAAATTTTTTCCGTCCGAAAAACTGGTAATGACCGGCAATCCTGTGAGGAACAGTATTTCACAGTCGGCCGTAACACGGGAAGATGCCTTGCAGCATTTCGGACTGAGTACAGCCAAGCAAACCATCTTCGCCGTAGGAGGCAGTTTGGGAGCTAAATCTATCAACGAAGGATTACAACCACTGTTAAGAGAAATAGTGGACAGGGATATACAGCTGATCTGGCAAACAGGGAAGCCTTATTATGAAACAGCGAAAGCTGTTGCAGCACCGTATGGATCGCATATTAAAGTATACGATTTCATCAACGTGATGGACTTTGCCTATAAAGCGGCAGATGTAGTGTTATCAAGGGCCGGCGCACTGGCGATCGCGGAATTGTGTGTGGTGAAAAAGCCGGTGATATTTGTGCCTTACCCGTTTGCGGCAGAAGATCATCAAACATCCAACGCCATGAACCTGGTAAACAAACAGGCGGGCCTGATCATTAAAGACGACCAGGTACAGTCACAACTGGGTACTGTGCTATTCAGCCTTTTGCAAAACAAAGCGCTGATGGAACAACTGGAAAGCAATATCGGCAAACTGGGTAATCCACATGCAGATGTAACTATTGCCAACCAGGTATTAGGAATTATTTAAAAGAGATTTTTTTAGAAGAATATATGGATTTGAACAACATACAAAGAGTTTATTTCATCGGTATCGGTGGTATTGGCATGAGCGCCATTGCACGCTTCTTCAATGAGAAAGGCGTGCAGGTAAGCGGTTATGACCGTACCTCCACAGCGCTCACAAAGCAGCTGGAAGCAGAAGGTATGCAAATCCATTATACAGACGATATTAATTTAATTGACAAAACCGCCAACCTGGTGGTGTACACGCCGGCCATTCCAGCTACCCACACAGAGTTGCAGTGGTTGCGCGATAACGGTTACGAAGTAGTAAAGCGCAGTGATGTGCTGCAGGAAATTACCCGTTCCCTGTTTGCCATCACCGTGGCAGGCACACATGGTAAAACCACCGTTTCCACCATGATCGCTCACCTGCTCACCGACAGTGGTTACGGCTGTAACGCTTTCCTGGGTGGTATCAGCGTGAACTATAATAAAAATTTCTGGAGCAGCGATAAGTCCGTAGCAGTAATTGAAGCAGATGAATATGACCGTTCTTTCCTGAAATTAAGTCCGGATATCGCGGTGCTGACTGCCATGGATGCAGATCACCTGGATATTTACGGCACTCCGGAAGCAATGGAAGATGCTTTTATTGAGTACACGCACAATATTAAGCCAAATGGCACGCTGATTGCCAGGTTCGGCCTGCATCGCAATAAAGAGCTCAATGCAACAAACAAGTTGTTGTACAGTTTGCAAAACGATGCTGCCAATGCTTACGCTGCCAACATCCGCATGATCAACGGCGGATACGAGTTTGATGTAATGCAGCAGGACTGGATGATCGATAATATCGCGATGCACATTGGCGGTATGCACAACGTGGAAAACGCAGTTGCTGCTATCACGGTAGCACATCTGCTGGGAATAGATGCCGGTAAGATCCGCGCTGCCATTGCCAGTTTCAAAGGGATCAAACGGAGATTTGAATATGTGGTAAAAACAGATCAGCAGGTATATATCGATGATTATGCACACCATCCGGAAGAATTGCGCGCATTGATCACCAGTGCGAAAGCGTTGTTTCCAGGAAAAAAATGCACCGTTATTTTTCAGCCGCACTTATTTACCCGTACGCGCGACCTCGCGGATGGCTTTGCAGAAAGCCTTTCCCTGGCAGACGAGGTGATACTGCTGCCTATCTATCCGGCGCGCGAGTTGCCGATAGCAGGAGTTACCAGCGAAATGATTGCAGATAAAATAACAGTACCTGTAAAGATTTTACCGAAAGAAGAAGTAGTGGAATACCTGGGCAAACAGGACGTACCATTATTAATCACGGCCGGCGCGGGAGATATCGACCAGTTAAAAGAACCGGTGGCTCATCTTCTTAAAAACAAAATAACACAACATTAAAAATAAAAAGCTTGTCTAAAACTACCACAATATTAAAACGACTGGGTGTCGCCGTTCTCTGGGGAATGGTGCTCACAGGCTTTGTAGTATTGCTGGTGGCGGCTATACAGGACAAGGATGCCGGTAAATGTAAAAGTATACAGGTAAAATTTGAGGGGAAAGATGATAACTTTTTTATTGAATCAAAGGATATAAAATCTTTGATCACGAAAGATAAAAATCTAAACCCGATCGGCAAAAGTATTGCCGATATCAATATCGCAGAGCTGGAATCCGTTGTAGACCAGGATCCCTGGGTAAAAAATGCAGAGATCTATTTTGATAACGGCCAGCAGCTGAACATCAAAGTAACACAACGCGAACCGGTGGCGAGGGTATTTACTTTTTCCGGTAACAGTTTTTACCTCGACGGCGCCGGCGAACATATACCGGTATCCAGTCGTTATGCAGCCAGGGTGCCCGTGTTCACAGGCTTTCCTACGGATGCGGAAAAGCTGCAGAAACCCGACAGCCTGTTAGCAGCGCAAATCGTGGACATGGGTATTTACATTGGTAATGATCCCTTCTGGATGGCACAGGTAGAGCAACTCATGATCACGGACGACCGCAGGTTTGAGTTCATACCGAAACTGGGAGACCAGGTGATTGCATTCGGAGAAGGTATAGACATAGAAAAAAAATTCACCAAACTGCTGGCTTTTTATAAGGAAGGATTGAACAAAGTAGGCTGGAATAATTATACACGCATCAACATCGCATTTGAAAACGAAGTGGTGTGTACCCGTAAGGACGGCGTTGTTCCATTGCAACCAGTAATCAAAACGGATAGTTTGAAACTGGCCGATGCAGATGAACCGCCGATAGCGGACAGCGAAGATTCAACAACGGCAGCACCGGCAATAGCAAAGCCGGTACATACCGAACCTGCCAAACCGGTGGCAAAACCGGTACACGCAGCGAAAGAAAAGGCTAAACCGCAGAAAGAAAAGGTGAAGAAAGCAAAAGCAGCTGCGCCGGCCAAACAACAACCTAAAGCAGTGTATAAGCCAGGGAATAAATCTGTTAACACATCAAAAAAACAAAAAACGCCATGAATCAGGAAGCTCCCATCATTGTAGGACTCGACATTGGTACTACGAAGATTGCTGCCATTGCAGGACGGAAGAATGAATACGGGAAACTGGAAATCCTGGGATTCGGAAAAGCTACATCGTTTGGTGTACAGCACGGTATGGTGCTGAACATTGACCAAACCATTAAAGCTATCAGGCAAGCACTCGAGAATTGTTATGCGTCCAACCCCAACCTGGAAATTAACGAGGTATATGTTGGTATAGCCGGTCATCATATAAAAAGTTTGCAAACCCGTGGAGATATTGTACGCAATGACACTGATGCGGAAATATCCCAGAAAGATATTGACCAGCTGATCAACGATCAGTACAAAACAGTTATTCCCGCGAGTGATCAGATCATCGATGTGATTCCGCAGCAATATATAGTGGACAGTCTGCAGAACATTACTTACCCGATCGGTATGTCCGGGGTAAAGGTGGGTGCGAACTTCCATATTATTACCGGCGACAAAAACGCCATCCGTAACATTAACCGCAGCGTGGAAAAATCCGGTCTTAAAATACGCGACCTGGTACTCCAGCCACTGGCTTCTGCTGCAGCGGTTATGTGCGATATGGATTTTGAAGCAGGTGTAGCCATTGTGGATATTGGTGGTGGTACCACCGACCTGGCAGTATTTTATGAAGGTATATTGAAACACACGGCCGTTATTCCGTACGGTGGTGAAAACATTACCAACGACATCAAGAACGGCCTGGGTGTATTGAAAACACAGGCAGAACAGATGAAAGTACAGTTCGGTTACGCCCTGGCGGATGAAGCCAAAACAAATGCCTATATCACGATCCCCGGATTAAGAGGTCAGAGCCCCAAAGAGATCTCCGTGAAGAACCTGGCACACATCATCCAGGCGCGCATGAGTGAAATACTCGATTTCGTGGTATATCATCTCAAGCAGATCGGTATGGATAATAAAATGCTGAATGGCGGTATCATCCTTACTGGTGGCGGATCCCAACTGAAACATCTCATACAGCTGACAGAATACACCACCGGTGCAAGCGCCCGTATAGGATTCCCCAACGAGCACCTCGCAAGCGGCCACATAGATGAATTAACCAAACCTATGTATGCTACCTGCGTGGGCCTGATCCTGAAAGGCTACAACGATTTCGAAAATGATCGTAAAGCACTGGAAGAAAATTATGTAAAAATTAATACCAGCTATCTGGCCAAAGAACAGGCTGCTCAGTCGGTGGCTCCACCCGAAGACTGGATAGAAGAAGAAACCCCCAGCAGTCAGGAAATACAGGACCGGAAAGCAAAAGAAAGAAACGCCTCATTGAAAAACTTCCTGGACAAAATGAAAACAAAAATCATTGATATGTTCACGGAAGAAGAAGATGCAAAACTTTAAAAGTTAAATGGCGCAATTGTTGCAAAAAGCAAACGTTTAATATAATAAGAATTAAGAACGATAATTAATAATGACAGGACAAATGAACCATAGTAATAACATACAAGCATATACGCACTTAATTCTTAATAGTTCATTATTAATTATTCGTACTAACCCATAAAAGTATAGAGTCATGATACATTTTGATCTTCCTAAGGAAAAATCTTCTATCATCAAAGTCATCGGTATCGGTGGCGGTGGAAGTAATGCGGTGAATCATATGTATAGCCAGCGCATTGACGGGGTAAATTTCATTATTTGCAATACCGATGCACAAGCTATTGCTAATAGCCCGGTTCCTAATAAAATACAGTTGGGCCCGCACCTGACACAGGGACTTGGCGCCGGTGCAAATCCTGAAATCGGGAAACAGGCGACGGAAGAATCCTTTGAAGAAATCAAAAAAATACTGGAGGTGAATACCAAAATGGCCTTCATTACTGCCGGTATGGGCGGTGGCACCGGAACCGGTGGCGCTCCTATTATCGCCAAAATATGTAAGGAACTTGGTATTCTGACTGTTGGTATTGTTACCACTCCGTTTTCTTACGAAGGTAAAAAGAGAATGCTGCAGGCTGATGAAGGCGTTAGTCGTCTGAAAGAGTATGTAGATACCCTGCTGATTATCTCCAATGATAAATTACGTCAGAAATTCGGCGATCTGAAGTTCAAGGCTGCCTTTGAAAAAGCAGATAACGTGCTGGCTACCGCCGCCAAATGTATTACCGATGTAATCAATTCTACCGGTCAGATCAACGTGGATTTCGCCGACGTTTGTACCGTTATGCGTAACGGTGGTGTAGCGATCCTCGGTGCTGCACTGGCTGAAGGCGAAAACCGCGCACAAAGGGCTATCGAAGATGCATTAACTTCCCCGCTGCTGAACGACAACGATATACGCGGTGCGAAATGGATCCTCATCAATATCTCTTCTTCTGAAGGTGAATTTGAACACACCCTCGATGAAATGGATATCATCCAGGCATATGTACAAAGCCAGGCTGGTGAAGATTGCGACGTGATCCTCGGTGTGGGCTACGATCAAACACTGGACAGGCAACTGGGTGTAACCATCATTGCTACCGGTTTTGAACAGAAACCCATTACACAGCAGAAAATCACACCCTCCAACCCGGAGCGCGTAGAACCTAAAATTGTAATGCAGTTAGGTAAAGATGGTGATGAAAAAAAGATGAGTGTGCAACAGGCACAAGGCACCTTATTCCAGGAGCCACAAGACCTGATGGCCCCGCGCCTGATGGAACCTGTAGTAAGTCATCCTGAGCCCGTAATGGCTTACACACCGCCACAGCCTCAACAACAGGCGCCTATTGCTCCTGCGCGTCAAAACTATGTGCTGAACATACAACAGGTACCACCTGCACAGCCACAACAACCTGACCCGCAGCAGATACAACAACAAATTCAACAGGCGCAACAGCAACAGATGCAGCAAATGCAACAACAGCCAGTGCCGCAACCTGTTCAGCAAATACCGCCTGCACATACACAACAGCCTGGTGTAAATATCATTCAGCCGCAAACTGGTAACGCAGCCGGAGGATATTTAAACAGACCTGCACATATTTACGTGGAACCAGGTACACCTGCTCCCGAAATGAAAATGGTATATAAAGAGGAAGAAGAAAGTGCGGTAAACGTACCTCCTGCTCCTCCGGAAGTGCCTATGCAACAGGCTTACGAAGATCTGGAAGAACAGAAACGCAAACAGGCAGAAAGAGTAGCCAAATTACGCAGCATCAGTTTCAATGTGAAAAACATGGACAATAACGCGGAACTGGAAAACGTACCTGCTTACCTGCGCAGAAATGTGAACCTGGATAATGGCGCCGGCTCTGCTGAACACTTCTACTCCAACTACACGGTGAGTGGTGATCAGGGCCCTAATAATCATACAGAAATCAATACGATCAATACCTTTTTAGATGGGAAAAAGCCCGATTGATGAACACATTTGATTGTTTTTTAGTTGTGTTAAAAAAAAATCCTCCGGTTCCCCGGAGGATTTTTTTTATGATGCCATTGTTCAATCAGAACCCGTTTAATTCCTGTTTGGCTGCATTCAGTATTTGTGCGGCCGGCGTGGTTTTCAGCGTTTCTTCCTCGAAAGGCTTTAATAAATTGTCCAGCTTACTCAAGCCCGCGGCGTTACCACTTTTTGCAAATGCTTCCCGCAGTATTCTTATCTTTTCATAATCCTGTATCCCTTCTATCAATCTCTCATAACGGATAGAAGATCTCGGTCCCGGATATACGAAATACGTGTCTCCTGCCGACCAGGTACGGAAACGCGAATCATGCAGCGGATCAGCTACCCAGCAGTTGAAAGCCCAGCGCAAATACCCGTTATATCCTTTGTTCGCAGCATGCCAACCCATAAAGGCTGATTCTGCCGGCGGCGAAAAAGTAAAGGTATTCGGGAATCCTTCTGTGCAGCAGGTGTAAAAAGTAGTCGGCAACCCTTTCTCTAAACGGGTTTTCATAATGTTTGCCGGGAAAGCTTCTCTCAGTGCAATACAGTAGTCGTGTATTTCATTGGCCAGTGGTTCGTGATAACTGCCTGCCAGTGATAATTTGAAGTCGCTACTCGCACTACGGATCACTTTCAGGGTTTGCAGCATGTCTTCCATTGGTCTTTCATCCATAGCGATAGCTGTAATATTAAACCAGCCCTTTGCCTTCAGGTGTTTTACAAAATCAGTCAGCATAGGTTGCCAGTGCTTTGTATACTCCGCTGAACCAGGCTTGGCTACAATGAAAGTATCTTTTGCAGCTGCCTCATCATAATAATAAAATTTGAGGTTCCATGGAATCATGCTATAGCAGTTGATTTCCTTCCGGATACCCTGATCCATCATAAACTGCACCCATTTATCAAAGATGCTGTAGTCGTATGCCCAGCCGCCATTTTTCTTCTTTGTCCATTTTACCATTGTGCCGTAGATGTCCTCGGTCTGGCTGTTCCAGGGATCATAAATGATAGTGGCCGTGATCACTTTCTGACCCGCATTTGCCAGCATTTTCATATAAGGCTTCATGGCTTCGAAGTGCGCATTACTCCAGGGTTTTACGCCATATACACGCGCTATTGCATAAGGACTTTGCCACAGATCAAGATGAAATTGCCAGTCTTTCGGAGCAGGCAGGGTATGATCCAGTACAGTTACTTCAAAAGGCATGTCCACTGCGGTAGCACCGGATTTCACACTCACCGCGCCTTTATATGTACCGGCTGGTGTATTCGCCGGCACCTGAACGCTTAGCCACACCGGCTGGGTAGTACTGGCGGCGATGGTGCTTTTATTAATGATATCAATACCATCTGCCACAAGCGAAGAGTCAAAATCTTTCGGATTACGGTACCCGCAGCCACCACCGTCTTTATTCAAACCATCTGTGAGTACATATCTCACAAAACCGGTGGTCACTGCTGAAGCTGCAATTTTGTTGCCTTTACCGTCTTGTAATGCGGATGCCTGGATGCTTACTTCCCGTTGTGCAGCGGCAGACCATATCACCAGTTGTGTATGGACCTTTTCACCTTTCCAGGCTTTCGTTTCCCAGGCAGGCGTTAAACCGCTGTTATCAGGTGCATTTCTTTTTTCATAACGGGTATCTGCAGTACCGAATGCAACGTGAAGCCTGGTGTCATTAACAGCCGCCCAGGAAGCTTTATTAACGGGTTTGGGATCGGGCAGGTCCCTGTAGCCAGCGGCAGGAGACATTTGCGCCCATACGTTTTGTTGCAGTGCCAGCATTACCAGCACGCCAAAAAATTTGTTCACCATACTAAAATTTAGCGTTTTCAGATATTAGAATAACGTGATTTGTTCACTCATCACCGTAATCCGGAAACCTCAATATCTATAAAAAAAGTGGATTTTTTCCTTTTAAGAGGATGACCGGTTATATATAAAACAGAAAAGCCGGATCGTGTGTGATCCGGCTTTTCCTGTTAAAGATGTATATCAATGTACAATCCGCTTCAGCTGCAGATTGGTGACCGGTGCTACCACCAGTGGATATTTCTCGATGGTTACATAGCTGGAATCCAGTCCAAAACCCCTTTCTTCCGACAAACTGATCTTTTTCAGGAAGAAATACATCTTCATCACCATTCTTTCATATAAAGGCAGGTCGTTGTCGTGCGACAGGAATTTCTCCATAACGATGAACTGGAAGTCGCCTACCACATTATTCTTGCTCAGCGACTCGTAGCGGCTGGTAATATTTACTTCCTTGTTACGAACCATATCTTCTACTACCATTCTGAACATAAGATTAATACGCTGTTCCACTTTAAAGCCGAGGCGGAATTCCACACGTATTACTTCATTTGGAATGATCGTTTGCACAGAGTATTCACTCAGGTAAGGTTCATCTACCACATCTACGTGTACAAACCAGTATATATCTGCCCGTTTAGGTTTTTTATTAAGAATTGAATAGATGATCTTATGTTCTATTTCTTTCGGATTATCGGCACTGCTCATATACACCAGGTGGGTGGCGTATTTGGGAATGGAAGTGTCATTGCTCAGCTCCTGTATGATAGGCAGATAATCTTCCAGTCGCACAAATTCCACGTAACGGTTCTTGATCTTACGCGATTTGAACCATACAATCATCACCAGGAAGAGGGCGCCGGCCACAATAACTGTTACGTAACCACCATGCATGAACTTAATCACGTTAGCGAAGAGGAACGAGAATTCTATGGTAAAATAAACGATGAGATATAGCAGTATCCAGCCTACCCATACCCGCTTTGTATAAAGGTAGAAGGCGAAGAGGCAGGAGGTCATGAGCATACAGATGGTGATGGATAAGCCATAAGCCGCCTCCATATTCGACGATTCCTGGAAAATCAGCACAATGGAAACACAACCCACAAACAGCATGGTGTTGATACCGGGGATGTAGAGCTGTCCCCTTTCTTCTGTGGGGTAATTTACCCGCATTTTGGGCCACAGGTTAAGCCGCATGGCTTCTGCGATGAGGGTAAAGGAACCGGATATCAGTGCCTGGCTGGCAATTACGGAAGCCAGTGTGGCAATTAATACGCCGAAGATGATGAACCATTCCGGCATAATGGTAAAGAACGGGTTCTGATCTTTGGGCAGGATCTGACCTTTTTGGGTGAGTAACCAGGCGCCTTGTCCCAGGTAGTTCAGAATAAGACAGGTTTTAACAAAGATCCAGGACACCCTGATATTACCTTTACCGCAGTGACCGAGATCAGAATACAGGGCTTCCGCACCTGTAGTACAAAGGAACACAGCTCCCAGGATCAGGAATCCTTTAGGATAAGTAGTTAAGAGTTCAATGGCATAATGGGGGCTAAAGGCTTTGAAAATGCTCAAATCATCCGCTATATGTGAAATACCGAGGATACCAAGCATAGAAAACCACAGCACCATGATGGGACCAAACATCCGGCCGATAGAAACCGTACCGAACTGTTGCATAACAAAGAGCCCTGTAATAATGGTGAGTACTATTTTCACGATAGTCATCTGGCCCAGGTCCTTAAAGACTTCCAGGGTCCTGAGACCTTCGATGGCAGAGGTAACAGTGATGGGTGGGGTGATGATACCATCTGCGAGCAGGGCAGCGCCGCCGATCATACCAAAAATTACGGTCCATCTGGCGTGGCGTCTTACGAGTGCATAGAGTGAAAAGATCCCACCTTCCCCCTTATTATCAGCCCGTAGGGTGAGAATAACGTATTTAACGGTAGTTTGAAGAGTTAGTGTCCAGATGATACAGGAAATACCTCCGATCACCAGCAGGTCGCTGATGGGATTTCCTCCTACGATGGCTTTGAAAACATAGAGTGGAGATGTTCCGATATCGCCATAGATAATGCCAAGAGCTACTACCAGGCCTGCCAGGGATACCCTGTTGATGTTAATTCCCACGTAATAATAAGTTTATTAAAAAAGCCTCCAAAATTAGGGGTAATAATTGACACTTCAACAATATTTCGTACAGGAGTGTTTGCTTCAAAAAAAAGTCCTCTCCCGAATGAACGGGAGAGGACTTTTTTTAAGTTATCATCTTAATGAGTGATACTGATTAGTTAGCAGGAGCTAAATCAACAGTGCCAGACTCACCAGGAGTGTTTTGTTTGATGAAACGACCGCGGTCGATACCTTGTTTGTCAGCCAGGTAGTCGATTACTGAGTCAACACGACGGCTGCTCAGGTCAACACCACCTTTCTTACCTTTAGCACCTGCGTGACCGGTAACCAGTACGTTGCAGGAAGGGTTAGATTTCAGGGAAGCTGCAACAGAAGCGAGGATAGCTTCCTGATCGTTACCAATTTTGGTAGAGCTGCCTTTGAAAGAAACGCTAGGCAGAACCAGGCTTGCGCAAGGCGCAACTGGAGGATTCTTGCAGCATTCTGGATCTGGGCATTTACCAACACCATCAGCATCAACTGGCTGGCAGTAAGTAGGAGTGATCAGTTGTTTGTCTTTGTAATCAGGAACACCGTCACCGTCAGTATCTTTAGCAACACCGTGAACATCCACTGGTGCACCTGCTGGGGTGTTAGGTTCGCGATCGAATTGGTCAGTTACGCCATCGCCGTCAGCATCAGGCAGAACCGGAGCTGGAAGCTTCATGTGACGTGGGCTGCTCAGCTCGCTGTAAGCGTATTCCAGTGGGTTGATCCACCATAATGGCTGTACACGTTTAGCTGGGTTACCCAGGTTGAAGTTCAGACGTAAGCTGGTGTAAGAGTAGAAATCTTTGGAAGAACCACCGGAACCAGGAACTGCATATCCATCCAGGTATGCGTCAAATGGCATAGTGATTTTTTCTTCAATACCGATGTTGAAACGTTTAGAAACTTTAAACGCTACACCAGTACCGAGATCCAGTGCATGACGGAGTAATTGGTTGTCATCGTTACGACCGATAGAAACCCTGTTACCCTGAGAAGGAGCATTTTGCTCGTATTTATCATCTCTCAGATCTTTGATCTGTTTTCTGATATCACTGCGTTTTGCACCAAAGTTAATACCGGAATAGTTGTAGCCATTTCCGTTTGCATCCAATGCATCAACGTCAACGTCAGCCATTACGATAGAGTAACCAGCCAGTAAATACCAGTTAACCTTAGGTTCAGCTCTGTAGAACAGGATGTTGCTCAGGGAAGCAATCACGTCCAAGGACAGCTGATGGTTCTGGGATTTGTAGTTAGGAACAATCATACCACCATTTAAAGCGGCTGTTTTTGCCCAAGGATTGATACCACCTGCTGGTGAATTAGGACGCAGTTTGTAATCCTGACCCTTATCAATGGAACCGATGTACTCAGCTCTCAGGGAGAAAGTATGTCCCAATGCTTTTCTCAGGGAAACACCACCACCAAAACCTGGTTGAGGAGGAACGGTTCCGCTGATCAGGTGTAAACCACCACTAAAACCCAGTTCCCACATATCTCTCGGTTTAGCCGGGAAATTTGATTGGTGGTTCGTGAAGTTATTTTGTTGTACCATACGCTTGCTAGACACTTTGGAGCTATCCAGAGCATCGTAGCCGGTTGGTTGAACCTGTGCAAAACTAGTAGATGCTGATAGTAAACCCACAGCGCCTGCCAGTAATAAGTACTTTTTGCTTGCCATAATTGTTTTTTTTATTAAAAACTGTTAAAAATTTACTAATAACCCGTTTTTTACCTAGCAAAGGTAAATATCATAAATGAATATACAAATTTTTCTTGCAATATTATTTTCATTGATAAGTCCTTCAAAATTAGAGCTTAAATGAAAGTATTTATATACCTTAATTCCAGTTAAGTTAAAGATCTGTATACCTTGTGTTAAAGGATTCCTTAACTCGTGTTAAAGGAATGTTATACTCCATATACAAATTAAAGGCCAAAATGTTAAAATGTGATTTATAAAAGCTAGCTTAGCAATCCTTTTTTATTTAATACATGGACGATATTAAACACCTGATAGGTAAAGAATTACAGGATTTTGAAAGTAAGTTCGCAGATTCAGTAAAAAGTCATGTGCCGTTATTGGACAGGATCATGCATTATATTGTGAAGCGCAAGGGAAAGCAGATCAGGCCCATGTTTGTTTTATTATCCGCAAAACTTTTCAGTGACAATATCCAGGAAAGTACATACCGGGCAGCCGCACTGGTAGAACTGCTGCATACCGCCACCCTGGTACATGACGATGTGGTGGATGATGCCAACGAACGCCGTGGCCTCTTTTCTATTAATGCCCTCTGGAAAAATAAAATAGCCGTACTGGTTGGCGACTACCTCCTTTCAAAAGGACTGCTGCTGTCCCTTAACAATAATGATTTCCGAACTTTACAGATATTATCAGAAGCTGTTAAAGAAATGAGTGAAGGAGAACTGCTGCAGATCGAAAAAACCCGTAAGCTGAATATCAAGGAAGATATTTACTTTGAAATTATCCGCCGCAAAACCGCTTCATTACTGGCCTCCGCCTGCGCCGCCGGCGCATGGAGCAGCAGCAACGACGATCATACTACCGAACAAATGCGCCTTTTCGGCGAAAAAGTGGGCATCGCCTTTCAAATTAAAGATGACCTCTTCGATTATGGCTCCGCCAAAATCGGTAAACCAACCGGAATCGACATCCGCGAGAAAAAAATGACCCTTCCGCTTATCTATACCCTGGAACATGCTTCCACTGAAGTAAGAAGAAAGATTATTAATATAGTTAAAAACCATAATACAGAAAAGGACCGCGTAGAAGAAGTCATCCGGCTTGTAAAAGCATCCGGAGGCATTGACTATACCCGGCAAAAAATGTTTGAATACCGGGATGAAGCCCTTACCATCCTGAATAAATTCCCTGAAAACGCTGTCAGGAACGGGTTAGAATCCCTGGTGCGATTCACAACCGACAGAACATTTTAGTAAGAATAAAAAATAATGTAATATGCGGAAGAAGCGAAAAGCTTAAGCCTTTAAAATATAATAATGCAAAAACGCTGGACAGTAAAGGCATATCAACCAAATCAGGAACAGTTACTACAGTCATCATTACGCATACATCCGCTGTTATGCCGGTTACTGGTACAACGCAATGTAACCAACTATGAGGCTGCCCGGCAATTTTTTCGCCCTACACTGGAAGACCTTCACGATCCCTGGAAAATGAAGGATATGGACAAGGCCATTTCCAGGATTGAACTGGCTTTTTTTCAGCATGAAAAAATACTGATCTACGGAGATTACGATGTAGACGGCACTACCGCAGTGGCGACGGTGTACGCTTTTCTGCAAAAACTTTACAGCAATATCGAATTTTATATCCCCCACCGCTACCGCGAAGGTTACGGTATTTCCATGCAGGGCATTGAATACGCCCGGGATAACGATTTCAGCCTGATCATTGCGCTCGACTGCGGCATTAAGTCTATCGAACATATTACCACCGCAAAGGAATGGGGTATCGACTTTATAATCTGCGACCATCATTTGCCGGATGCAATACTGCCTCCCGCTGTGGCGATCCTGAATCCCAAACAACACGACTGCCCCTATCCTTATAAAGAACTGAGCGGCTGCGGAATTGGCTACAAACTGATCTGCGCCTTTGCTCAAAAACGGGGTCTTCCCCAATCGGAAGCCAATAAATTCCTGGACCTGGTGGCTACCAGTATTGCAGCCGACATCGTTCCGATGACCGGCGAAAACAGGATACTGGCCTTTCACGGTCTTATAAAAGTAAATGAAGATCCGCTGCCGGGTATCAAAGCGCTGATCACGCTCAGCGCACTGAAGGAAAAACTAACCATCGCCAACCTTGTATTTGTAATTGCCCCACGGGTAAATGCCGCCGGCAGGATGGACGATGCCCGCAAAGCAGTGAACCTCTTCATCGAAAATGATGTGGAAAAAGCCGCTGCCATCGCAGCCGTACTGCACGCCGACAATTTCGACAGAAAAGAAATCGACAGTACCATTACCCAGGAGGCCATTGTACTGCTTCAAAATGACGTAGATATTGCCCGCAGAAAATCGACCGTACTTTACCAGGCTCACTGGCATAAAGGTGTGGTTGGTATTGTGGCTTCCAGGCTAATCGATAAATATTACTACCGTCCTACTATCATTCTTACCCAATCGAATGACAAAGTAGCCGGCTCCGCCCGTTCCGTGATGGGATTCAATGTATACGAAGCCATCCATCAGTGTAAAGATCTTCTCGAAAACTACGGAGGCCATTTTTATGCAGCGGGGATGACCATGAAAACAGAAAATGTAAAGGCGTTCCAGGAACGCTTTGAAGAAGTGGTAGCACGAACCATCCACCCGGATCAACTGGTACCGGAAATAGTAATAGATACCGAAATCCATTTCACGGAAATCACAACTGCGTTTTATAATATTCTACGGCAATTCGAGCCCCTGGGACCAGACAACCTACGCCCTGTTTTTCTTGCTAAAAATCTTGTTGACAACGGTTATTCGAAGATTGTAAAAGACGACCACATTAAATTCTCTGTGAAACAGGGGAAATATGGTCCCACTATGTCCGGAATTGGCTTTTACATGGCAGAGAAATTTCCGCTGATAGCAGACAAAAAGCCCTTCGATATGGTATTTACCCTGGATGAAAATGAATGGAACGGGCAAACTTCCCTCCAGCTGAAAGTAATTGATATCAGAACAGCAGCAGTCCGATAGCTTTTATAAAACGGTTACAAATGCTGCTTCAGCAGCCAGGTATATACATCCTGGTTCGCGTAAGTCCTTGTCCAGGCATCGTGGCCACCGTTGGGATACTCCGTATATTGCACATTATTCCCCAACGCTCTCAATTGCTTTACCAGGACACGTGAATTCTCCACATTTACTGTAGGATCGTCTGCTGAATGGAAAACCCAAATAGGCATGGTTTTCAGATTCTTCATGCGGTTTACATCTCCACCACCACTGATAGGAACAATGGCGGCAAATTTTTCGGGGTGTGCAGAACTCCAGTCCCACGTTCCATAACCACCCATGCTCAGACCGGTAAGATATACTCTCTTAGGATCTACATGGTATTTGCTGATCACTTCTTTATAGAGTATCTCGAGGTACTGTGGATTCCACCATCCGCTCAGGCACTGCGGCGCGATTATTACAAATGGTTTCCCTGCCGCCACTTTTACCAGTCCTACGTTCTTTATCACATCAATATTATTCCCCATTTCCCCTACTCCATGAAGAAATATCACGATGGGCCATTTGTAGTCTTTCTTCTCGTTATATCCGTCCGGGATATAAAGCACATAATTGCTGATATTGCCTCCTTTGGTATCTATTTTCTGGGTAGTGATACCAACTTGTTGCGGAGGAAAAGTATCTCCCCGGGGCGGCGTTACCGGCACTGTATCTCCCGGGGGATTCGTTGGCACAGGGTTAGCTGTTTCTGTTTTTGAACAGGAAAAAAATGCGAGCGTACTCAACACAAAGACATGGCACAAAATTTTAATTGCTCTTTTTTTCATATAACTACTACAAACTAAAAGTCCCCCGGCAATATGCCGGGGGACAGGTTTTACAATATTTTTCTTTTCGGTTCTTCTATTCCGTGTTTTGCAAATAAAAGACTAAAAGAATAAACACCGTCATTTTATTTATTGTGCAATGTCATTATTTTTTTTCGCCCATCAGTTCCACACTTCTGTTCACAAATGCCGTAAGATCCGCGCCTGTCAACAGGTTCTGGGACAACAGCGCCAGGTCTGCCAGATTCTTTATCTGCTTCTGTTGCAACGTGTTATCTCCTTCTTTCAGTATTTGAGTATATACCGGATGGTTGGCGTTGATGGTCATATTTATTTCGTCGGGCATATTCGCATACCAGTTCATTCCGCCGCCGCCCATAGCTGCCATGTCTTTCATACGACGCATCAGCTCCGGACGGGTTACAATTACCGGTTGCGCTTCTGCGCTGAGTCCTTTCATTTCTACTTTGATATTAGGTTGTGTTACCTGGGCGCCAAAGAGTTCTTTCAAAGTACCTTCCTGTTCTTCAGATAATACTGTTGTGGTATTTTCTTCTTTATCAATCAGGTTATCAGCGATATCAGCATCCACGCGGGTAAAGGAAACGTTATCCCATTTGATTTCCATGTTGTTGATGAATGCGGCATCCACCATTGTTTCCATCTTTACTACCAGGAAGCCTTTATTTTTTGCGGCCTGCACGTAGCTGTCCTGCTGCACCGGGTTGGTGGCATATAATATCACCAGTTTCTGCTCCTTATTGGTTTGCAGGGCAGCGGCAGCTGTGCGGTATTCTTCCTGTGTATAAAATTTACCACCTGCCACATCTTCCATTATCAGGAATTTGTTCGCTTTTTCCATGAACTTGTCGTCGGTCATCATACCATACTTCACAAACAGTCCGATGGAATCCCATTTATCTTCGAAGGAAGCGCGGTCGTTGCGGAATATTTCATCCAGCTTATCCGCTACTTTTTTGGTGATGTGAGCGTTGATCTTTTTTACGTTAGGATCGCCCTGCAGATAGCTACGGCTAACATTCAGCGGAATATCCGGGCTATCGATCACACCATGCAGCAACATCAGGAATTCCGGAACAATGTCCTTCACTTCATCCGTTACATATACCTGGTTGGAATACAGATTGATCTTGTCTTTCTGCATCTCATAGCTCTTGTTAATCTTCGGAAAATAAAGGATACCGGTGAGATTAAAAGGATAATCTACATTGAGGTGAATCCAGAATAAGGGAGGTTCTGCAAATGGATATAATTCTTTGTAGAAATTCTGGTAATCTTCGGTGGTTAACTCGCTTGGTTTCTTTGTCCAGGCAGGATTGGTGTTATTAATCTGTGTGCCTTCAAAAGTTACCGGAACAGGCAGAAATTTACAGAACTTTTCGAGGATGGTGCGGATACGTCCATCTTCCAGGAATTCTTCGCTTTCCTCGTTGATGTGCATTACAATTTCAGTTCCCCTGTCTGCCTTGCTGATTTCTTCCAGTTCATACTCAGGGCTTCCGTCGCATTCCCAGCGCACAGCGGGAGCTCCTTCTTTCCACGATTTTGAGAAGATTTCCACCTGGCTGCTTACCATAAAGGAAGAATAAAAGCCCAAACCAAAATGACCAATGATATTGGTACCATTTTCCTGTCCTTTATATTTTTTCAGAAATTCTTCTGCACCAGAAAAGGCTACCTGGTTAATATATTTATCCACTTCTTCCGCAGTCATACCGATACCATGATCTGCAATGGTGATGGTTTTCTTTTCCTTATCAACTCTTACATCAATAGCAATGTCTCCCAGTTCTCCTTTAAACTCTCCCACACTGGCCAGGGTTTTCAATTTCTGGGTAGCATCCACGGCATTACTTACCAGTTCGCGGATAAAAATTTCATGATCTGAATACAGGAACTTCTTGATAATTGGAAATATGTTCTCTGTCTGAACACGTATTGCACCTTTTTGCATTGATTATCTGATTTTTTTGGTAAACTTTTTCAAAGTGTGTGCCAGCAGGGTTTAGGCTGACAAGATGACAAGACACAAGTTAAAAAAATATAAAATATAAATATTGAGGCTGTGAATATACGCTACCTGGGCTTATCCACCATCGTATTTAACCCGGAAAAAAGGGCAGGGAAAGAAGTATTTAAAACGAATAATAAAATAAAGCCATATTACATTCCCTTCAAATTAACAAAATAATCATATTAAAAAATCCGGCGAAACGGTTTATTCAGTAGATTTATTGCACCGAAATCTGATTCCCCAATTTTTCAAATAATACTATGGAAAGACCTCTACTCACTTTATTATTTCTTGCTTCTTTTGTTTGTGGTAGTGTAAGCGCACAAACCAATCCGGCCGCGCAGCCATTGCCTTATGAACAAAATTTTGACGCACTGCCGTCATCTGCTGTGGTATACCCGGCAGGATGGCAGGGATGGCTGCTCAGCGGCGCTCCTTCCGGCAGCTTTAATACAACCGCACCTGCTTCCGACAAACCACTGATAAGTGGCGGCAGTGCATCGTCCACTGCCAATGGTGTTTATAACTATGCCGGCAAACTGGGCTTCCTGAACAGCGGCAGCGCCGACAATGCACTGGTGCTATCCATCAGTACCAGCGGACAACAAAATGTACAATTGAGCTACGATGCCATGACGATCAGGAATCCTTACGATGGTAATTCCAATACCAGGATCAATGAAGTTGTAGTACAATATCGTATAGGCGTTACCGGTACCTTTACCAGTATCAATGAAACTGCTTATCAGAACGACACTATTCAACAAACCGGTTCTGGTGTTACTTTACCGCAACACCTGGTAAACAGGTCGGTGATACTGCCGCCGGATTGTAATAACCAGGCTGTAGTACAATTGCGGTGGGTAAACCGCCAAATCAGCGGCGCCGGCTCCAGACCGGGATTTGCTATTGATAATATAGCGGCATCCGGAAGTGGCAGGGATACCACTCCGCCTGTGATCAGTCTCCTGACACCGGTTAACGCAGCCGCAGATGTATCGCCTGTTACATCTCCCGAAATTATTTTCAGCGAAAACATAAAAGCAGGCAACGGGTATATCAGGTTGCATAACAGCAATAGTGGATTAACGGATAGTTTTCCTGTAACCGGTAATGCTGTCATTATTAATAACAATGTGCTTACCCTGAAACAAATCCTGCAACCACACAGTCATTATTTCATTACGCTGGACAGCGGTACAGTAAAGGATCTGTCGGATAATAACTTTGCGGGTATTACAGATTCCACACTGTGGAATTTTACCACCGGCAACCAGGAACTCAACTATAACTTCAACGACTGTACGCCGATAGGCAGCAGCCAGTTAAGCGGAGGCTTTACACAATACAGTGTAACCGGTGCGCAGCTGTGGGGATGTACCAATTTCGGGCAGCAAAGCAGTAATGGGGTACAGATAAATGGTTACAGCGGCGGAGCTGTTGAAAATGAAGACTGGCTGATATCTCCTGCGTTTGACCTGACCGGCCTCCAATTCCCGCTGTTGCAATTCAGCAGCCGTACTGCCTTTGCCGGACCGGCACTTAGTCTGCGTATTTCCACCGATTACACCGGCAGCGGTGATCCGCGCAATGCTACCTGGACAACGCTGAATGGCCGTTTTCCTGAAACCGGCAGTGATGTGTGGACTTTATCTTCCGGTATAAATCTCGCTGCTTACAAGCAAACAGGCGTTTATATTGCTTTTGTTTATACATCCGGCCCTGCTGTACAGGCTTCGCGCTGGACGATTGATGATTTCAGGCTGACGGATACCACCGCGGCGCCGGCGCCAACATTGAACAGCAGTCCGGCGGCCATTGATTTCGACTATGTAAAATCCGGGCAAACATCAGAAGCACAGCGTGTTGGTTTCTGGGCCAACGATTTTACAGGAGATTTGAAAATCAAGGCTCCAGCAGGTTTCAAGGTATCTGGCGACAGCAGCAATTATAGTAACGAGGTAACTTTCTCTGCGGCTGCATTGGCTACCGGTCCGCAGCAGGTATTTGTAACGTTTGCGCCAACAGCGGCGGATCAGCCTTACAGCGGTAATCTTACATTCAGCGCTCCCGGTTTCTCCGGCCGTTCTATTGCCCTCAGCGGTACTTCACTGCGGTCATTAAAAGTGGTGAACTGGAACATAGAATGGTTTGGCAGCCCGGCTCAAAACCCCGCCAATGACAGTTTACAGCAGGCCAATGTAACCACCATCCTTAAAAAACTGGATGCAGATATTTTTGCGCTGGCAGAAGTAGTGGATACTGCCCGTTTCCGCGCGGTGGTAAGCCAGTTGCCGGGTTATAGCTATGTGTTATCTGATTTTGGCTCCTATGCAGATAGCATCACTGATGTTGATTATGTATCGGCGCAGAAGCTGGCTTTTGTGTACAAAACGGCAGTGATCCGCAAGATCAGTACTTACGGCATATTAAGACAGGGAGGCAGCAGCAATGCGTATTATAACTGGTCGTCCGGCAGGTTCCCTTATGAAATGGAGGCTACCGCCAAACTGGGTAATGACTCTGCGCGGATCCGGTTCATATTGCTGCATGCAAAGGCCAATACAGGTACCAAGCCTGAAAAAATTGCTTCCTGGAACCGGCGCAAAGATGGATTGAAAGAGTTGAAAGACACGCTGGACCTGCAATATCCGTATAGCAATATTATAATGTTGGGAGATTTTAATGATGATCTCTCTAAAACCATTACAACAGAGTTATTACCCGATACTACCACTTCTTATATTGACTTCATCCGCGATAGTATCAACTACAGGCCGTTGACCCTGCCGTTAAGTTTATCCGGTCAGCGTTCCACGGTCAGTTACTCATCGGTGATCGATAATGTGATTAGTTCCAACGAGGTGGGTGTTGCTTATTTGCCGGCATCTGCACGGATACAAACCCAGGTGGCCGGGCTGGTAAGCAGTTACGGTACCACTACCACGGATCATTACCCCGTATTGAGCCGGTATAACCTGCACATTTTAGGCAACCCGCTGCCGGTAGAAGACTTTGATGCCCGGGCCGATGGCGGTAAAGTGCTGGTTAGCTGGCATACGCCTTATGAAATCAACAGCAGCAGGTTTGTGATAGAACGTTCCCGGAACCTCCGGACCTATGAGGCCGTGGATACTGTGGCAGCTCATGGCAGTAAGGCGGAGGGATCTGATTATATTTCCTATGATGAGCAGCCCTGGCCTGGATTTTCAGCTTACCGGTTAAAAACCGTGGGACTGGACAGCAGTATAAGGTACAGTCCGGTTAAGATGGTTTTAGTAACGGATAAAGACTTCTGGCGGAAGCTGTTGTGGTGCATATTCGGGCACCAGTTGCAGTATTGGCTGGACTGGCCCCGCAGCGGTGATGCGAATATTGAATTGATGGATGTGCAGGGTCGTGTTCGTTACCAGGGCAGAACGGCTTTAATAAAAGGCCGGAACTACAGAACAATAGCTATCGATCAGCTGCCGGCTGGCATATATTTCCTGAGAGTACAATCGGGTGAGCTGGTGCAGGTGACCAAGATTCTTATTAATCAGTGATCTTTTTTGAAAAAACCATGCAAACGAGACGCCGCCCCGGTAACCGGGGCGGCTTTTTTAATTTGGTTATCAGCCAATTACGCATTATTCTCTATAAAAGGCAAGATATTTAGGGAAATCGGGCTTTCATGCGTGGAAATAAGGAATAGTTCAGTATCTTTGCGGTCCTAATTTTTTAATTAAACCATTTAAAACAGGGAATTATGAACTACGAATTGATGGTGATCTTTACCCCTGTGCTTTCTGAGGACGACTACAAAGCCGCCCAAAAGAAATTCGCTGATATCATTAAAGATAACGGCGGAGAAATCACGCACGAAAATCCCTGGGGATTAAGATCACTGGCGTATCCTATCCGGAAGAAGACTACAGGAATGTATGTTGTTCTGGAATACAATGCGCCATCCGACCTCAATGAGAAGCTGAAAATCCAGCTGAATCGCGATGAAAATGTATTACGTCACATGATTACTGCGCTGGATAAGCACGCTGTTACTTACAACGGTCGCAAAAGACATGGCGTAAATGCTGAATCTAAAACCACTGAAGCTTAAAACTATGGCAGTTAAACCGAAACAAGAAATCAAGTACTTAACGGCCGTAAAAACCGAGAAACGTCAGAAGAAATACTGCCGTTTCAAGAAGTTGGGCATCAAGTACGTAGATTACAAAGACGCGGAGTTTTTGAAGAAATTTTTGAACGACCAGGGCAAAATGTTGCCACGTCGTATTACGGGTAACTCCCTGAAATTTCAGCGTAAAGTAGCCCAGGCTATTAAGAAAGCTCGTCAAATGGCTTTATTGCCTTATGTTACTGACCTTTTAAAGTAAGAAGTTATGCAAATTATCTTAATACAAGACGTAGATAACCTGGGTCAGAAGAATGAACTGGTTAGCGTAAAAAATGGTTACGCCAGGAATTTCCTGATTCCTCAGAAATTTGCGGTAGAAGCAAGCCCTTCTAACATGAAGCAGCTTCAGGAACGCCTGAAAGTGCAGAAAGTGAAAGAAGAGAAACTGCTGGCTGAAATTGCGAAAGTAGTAGAAGTGTTGAAAGCTTCTCCTGTTAAAATTGGCGCTAAAACCGGTACTTCCGGTAAGATCTTCGGTAGCGTAACCGGTGTTCAGATTGCCCGTGCAATTAAAGAACAGAAAGGTTATGAAATTGACCGTCGCCGTATCCACATCCTGGATGATGTTAAAGAACTGGGTACCTACAAAGCTCGCCTCGATTTCGGTAAAGGCAACGAAACCGAACTGGAATTCGAAGTAGTAGCTGAGTAATATTCCAACTTGTTTGGAAAGAAGAAAGTCCCGGGCTGAATCAGCCCGGGATTTTTTTTGCATCAATATGATTGCATTTGTGTTTCATTAACGAATGGCAATTGAGTTGTTGGTAGATTTGGTTATATTTGTAATGTAACCACAATGAAACCAGAAAAACACATATCAACACCTGATCCTAAGTTTGTCGCTATCTTAAAAAAAATGATAGCAGACAAAAAGATAATTCATGAGCATATCCGGAGCGGAAAAAGCTTAAGTGAATTAGAAGCTAAAGGATTTAAGTTTGTTAAGTTCCTATAACGTTTCCCAGCTAAAAGAAGGAGATTATTTATTCACTACCGATTCCGGCATTGTATATAGTGTATATATGCTGGATGAGTCATTGTACTTTGATGCGTATCCTGAATTTTCGGCTGATGTGCATACACTCGGTTTTGATATGATATCTAATCCCTTAAGAAAAACACCTTTCGACAAAAGGGTGCGGATTACTATTTCCAATATTATCATTGACTATCTGACGACCCACCCGGAAAAAGTTTTCTTTTTTGTATGCGACAGTGCCGATGCCCGGGAAAAAAGCAGAATGAAAATATTTGAATTATGGTATCATCAACGGCAAACAGATACGATTGAAAAATACAATGAATCCATTCATACCGCAGATATGGATATCTATTTTTCTATCATTATTCACTCAAAAAACAGCCTGAAGAACTATATCCTTTCCTGCTTTCGCCAACTAACCCAATCCACCGCCGAAAAACTCAAATCTTATTAGTATTTTCATACCAATATTCCGCCATGAGTATGAAAAATATTACCCTTTTCTTTATCATCATTATCACCGCCTCTGCCTGTAGTACCAGGAATCACAGACCCGGACTCCCCAGGCTAACCACCATCAGCATCCAGGGCGATAGCACACCGCAATATACCTTCCGGTATGATCAACAGGGCAACCTGGCTGAACTGGTACATCACCTGCAATTAAACGACACCAGCATCAGTACTTTCTCCTATGATCATTCCCACCGGATTACCGGGATGGTATTATCCAACCGGGAAAATAATATCACAGCAATAAAAGAGCGCGCCAAAGTAACCTCCTGGGATAAAGATGGCAACATCGCCACTGTACAATATTTTGATGCAAAGGAGCGCCTGCTCCGCGTTGCCAATGTACGCTGGAAGAACGGGCTACCCGCTGCCATGAAATATTCCGATTCCACGCAGGCAATCAGCTGGAATTATGATGCAACGCATCCTGTAAGAAAAGATATTTGTATAGATAGCTTCTCAGGCAAAAAAGAAGATACGTTAGTTACTTTGAGAACTACAAAGTACGAATGCGAGGATTCTATCAATCCCCTGCATCCCCTGGCCAATCAGTTGCTGCTTTGTCATGCTGTGGCGCCGGCAGTGGCGCCCTCTCCACTGGGCGATCTGTCAGACGCCTTTTTACACCTGAATGCGCGTAATCCCTTTCTTATCAAGATCACCGAAAAAGAAAAAACACGCTGCCAGGAGCGTTTACTTGAATACGAGCGTTCTACCACAGTTCAATACGCCTACTACTTCAATGGTGGCCGATATCCGGCGGGCGCATGGGTACATTTGCACAGCGAAGGATTCACCAAACTGGGCAGCGACAACCATTTTGCGCTTGAATATCAATACGAATAACGCTTAATTGGGGATTTTTCATTAACTTTTAGGAGATGAAAATCACAGACCGATTAAAGACGATGCCGGTTACGCTGGTGTTGATCGGCATAAACGTACTCGTATTTGTTTACACCGCACTAACAGGAATGAATATATGGTGGGGAGATGGAACCCACCTGCTGCATGCCGGCGCCAACTACTGGTCACTGACCATAGAGCAACATCAGTACTGGCGGTTGTTTAGCAGCATGTTCCTGCATGCAGGACTTGGCCATCTTTTCACAAATATGCTGGGACTGTTTATTGGAGGTATTTTCCTGGAACCGGTATTGCGTAGTTTCCGTTATGGCCTTGCCTATGCGATCACAGGACTAATATCCGACTATGTCAGCATCTGGTATCATAAAGGCGCAGTGGGTGTAGGCGCTTCCGGTGCTATTTTTGGTATTTACGGTGTATTCCTGGCGCTGCTCACTACTCCCCTCTTCCCAACGGAGATAAGGAAAGCGTTTCTGGCTTATATCGGCTTATTTATAGCGTTAAATGTGATTGCTGCCGCGGTTTCACAGGGTGTAGATAACGCCGCACATCTGGCTGGCTTTTTAAGCGGCGCCCTTACCGGGTATCTTTTCTTTTTTACACTAACAAAAGCAGATGGAGAAAGACTCACCCGCTGAGCCTCTTCCGAAGTTCTAATTACTTACATTTGTACACTTAAATGCGACAAAAGATGATGAATAAGCTATGGCTCCTGCTGTGTGCATGCTCAATAATGATATTGAGCTGCAAGAATAAAACAGCAGATAACACCCACACCGCTGCCAAGGATTCCACGCCACCCGCCATTAATAAAACTCCCGATGACACTGTTCAGCTGGGTAATAAAACCTTCTTTGTATACTTTATCGAAAAAGCAGATTTTGATAAATTCCCGCTTGCGCCCACAGATTCCAGCGAAACAGATGTGCTGGCAAAAGACAGCCTGGTAAAAAGAGAAGGTAATAAACTGACCATCCAGCTGGAAAACGGGAAACAAAGGATCATGGCCAATAACAACAACGACGGCGAAGATTATATCGGCTATACCTATGCAGGCAGTTATCCCTCCATTAAAAGAAAAGGGTTTTTTGTTACCTATTATGAAGGCAGCGCCTTTGAGCTGGTAAATATCCTGAATGGCGATTCTATGGTAACCTGGTCTGCACCGGCCATTTCACCCGATAAAAAATATATCATCACTGCATCGATGGACCTGGTAGCAGCTTTTGACCCCAATGGGTTTCAACTGTTTTCCGTAAATGGCAATGAAATAAAAGCAGTGGGAGAAGCCAGTCTCGACGACTGGGGGCCGGGCATGGTGCATTGGATTAATAACAAAACCATTCTATCTGAATACATTACAATAGACGAGGAAGGAAATACACAAATACGCTACGTAAAAATGGTAATGCAATAACAGTATTTAGTATATTTAGTGAGAGATAGAACGTCAAATCCACGCTTCATGAAAAAACTGTTCACCGTTGGTTTATTAATGGCACTCGCCTGTTGCTATACCGCTTTTGCCGCACCTTCACCAGCTAATACGGAATTTCAGGCGCCTACCATGAACATAGAGGGAACTGCCAGTTCAATCGTCAGCAAACTGGACAAATCGCTGATCCTGACAGAAGCGCAAAAACCTAAGCTGCTCAATATTGTGACTAATTACTTACGGCAAAAAGTCAATATCCAGCCATTGCAACAAAGCAATCTGAAAGCTTATACTACCAAAATGAACAGTATGCAAAATGGATTGCATGCCAAACTGAAACCCTTGCTGACACTCACACAGTACACAGAGTTCCTGGGGTTAAAGCCTAAGTCGTTCGACGATACCAATGTTTTATCGCAATTATATTACTGAGCTGCCAATAAACAGAAAAGCTATTTAAGTGAATGATTTCAATCACTTAAATAGCTTTTCTGTTTTTATTTTTTTTAGATGATAATCTGCCGGTCGCGCGCTATAATACGCCAGTTGGCGATTACCGCATTACGCTCTGCCACATAAGCTTTTTCATACAACGCCACAGTAGGACAAATATGTTTTGGCACACCATACAACACCGTGCCCACGGGATACTGCGCAGCATCCGCCACTTTCAATACCAGGTGTTCTTCACTCTGCGATACCGGTTCTGCCGCCGGTGCATTCAGGAATTGTACCCGAGGCTGGGGATTCTCTGCTGCCACTGATTTATGCCCGAGATCAACACAAATATGTTGTTCATCAATAACAGAAATCACACGGCTGATCACCAGCGCTGCCCATTGAAACGGCTGCTCCGGCAGATTGGCAGCATACCCCGCATCCCAGAATATGAAAGTACCCGGACTACAGGAAATGCCTTCCCGTGCAGCATGCACCGGGAAAGTGGGAGTGCCGCCTGCAACAATTTCCGGCTGCGGAAGACCACTATTTGTTATGGCTGCCGCCAGTGCGGCAACAGGAGCGTATGCTGTATCACAACGTTCTTTTCGTATAGCCATATCCGTATCATGGAGGTGTCCATCGTATGCGTGTAATCCCACCGGAACCACTCCCGGTAGCGTATTGAGATATTGATACAACACCAGTGCTTCAAGCCCCGGCTTAATACCGGTGCGGTTCATTCCTACATTAAGATCCACATATACCGGCAGGCGGCGGCCCTGCGCAGCGAAAATATCACTGATAGCCAGTGCGGCCTCAGCATTGTCAGTAACACACGAAAAAGCTGTGTGCGGGTACTTCTGTACCAACTCCAGCAAACGCACAATCTTCGGTCCTACCGGCTGATAAGCCATCAAAGCATCTGCTGCATTCACCATTCCCAACATCTCTCCTTCTGCGATGGTGGCAAATTTAAAACGTGTTATTCCCGCCTCCATGACCAGCTGTATTACTTCAGCGATCTTACTCGTTTTTACGTGTGGGCGTAACCGTTGTATGTCACTGATCATTGTTTTTAGCAATGAGATGTTATCTATTATCCTGTCTTTATAAATAACAATCGCCGGAGAATCAATCTGCGCTGCATTTGTAAGCTGATACCATTCCATGCGGATACTTTTTTAAATCAATATTATACAAACAAACTTAAGATCAAACATCCGATCAACCCTGTCACAGACACAATAGTTTCCATCACCGACCAGGTTTTAATCGTGTCTTTTACAGACAAGTTAAAGTATTCCTTGAACATCCAGAAACCGGCATCATTTACATGGGAAAACATCAGGCTACCCGCGCCGGTGGCCAGTACCATCAGGTTGGCATTTACACCGGAAGCAGCAATCATTGGCGCCACAATCCCTGCGGTGGTAAGTCCGGCAACCGTGGCAGATCCTATACACACCCGGATGATAGCCGCAATACCCCACGCCAGTATTAACGGATGCAGGTGCATATTCTGAAGCGTAGTAGCAATATAACTGCTAACCTTGCTGTCGTGCAGTAATTGTGTAAGCGCACCGGAACCTCCTATTACCAGGATAATAACAGCTACATCGCGCACTGCATCGTCCATTACCACCATCACTTTTTTTGCGGGCATCCCCCGTTTCAATCCTAATAAATACATGCCGTTTAATACGGCCAGCAACATTACTATCAGTGGTTCTCCCAGCCAGGTGGCCAGCCTGAAAAGGAAAGTATCTTCAGGCACCCATAACTTCACCAAAGCCGTCACCGCCAGTAAAAATACAGGTAACAACGCTGCGAAGAGACTCACAAACATACCCGGCAACTGCTCCTCCGGAATCGGCGGCGCCACAAACATTTTCCCCGGAGGATTGGTGTAATGTTTCAGGAAACGCGAAAATACCGGTCCAGCCAGCACAATAGCCGGAATAGCTACCATAATGCCGTACAACAACGTAAGCCCCATATTGGCATGAAACTGCTGTACCAATGCAGTTGGAGAAGGATGCGGCGGCAGATATCCATGCGTTACAGATAAAGACGCCAACATAGGAATACCGAGATATACTACCGGCAATTTTGTACGCGCCGCCACCGTAAAAATCAAGGGTACCATCAGTACAAAGCCGATATTATAAAACAAGGGAATACCCACTATAAAGCCCGTGAGCATCAGCGACCACTGTACATACTTTGGCCCGAACAGGTTCATTAAACCTCCGGCAATTTTTTGCCCGGCTCCGCTTTCCGCCACCAGCTTTCCAAGCATACTGCCGAAAACAATCACCACAATCAGGGACCCTAACGTTTTACCAATACCGGTTTGAATAGACTGCGTAATGTCTGTTACGTTCATATGCAACGCCAGTCCCATCAGCAAAGACACAATAAGGAAAGAGAGGAAAGTATTTAAACGCCACCAGGTGACCAGCATTACCAGCAAAAGGATGGCCGCAATAACAATTAATAAGGGCATACAGCTGTTGTTTTACATGAACATGGAAAACAACAAGATAATAAAATATTATTCGTATCTCAAGGCTATGATAGGATCTAATTTAGAAGCCTTATAGGCAGGATATAAACCAGAAACGAGCCCTACTGCAGCACAGATAGTTACCCCGATGATGATCCAGATCCACGGTACAATGAAGGAAGACTTCAGTAACACGGAAACAATGTTTCCCAGGAGCATTCCCATAATTACTCCTATCAATCCACCCATTACACTGATAATAATGGATTCATAGAGGAATTGGGTACGCACTACATGACTGGTCGCTCCCAATGCTTTGGTAACGCCTATTTCGCGGGTCCGTTCCGCTACAGATACCAGCATAATATTCATCAGTCCAATAGCAGAACCAAAGAGCGTAATAAAGGCAATAACAATAGCAAAGAGGTTTACTTTACCCAAACTGGAAAAAAGCATTTCTGCAATACTATCACTCTTGCTGATCTCAAAATTATCTTCTTCATTGATATTCAGTCCGCGTATAACACGGAACAGCCCTGTGGCCTCTCCCTGTGCGGCATCCATCTGTTTAATATCTTTTACGGCTACCGCTATCTGGTAACTGGCATTGGGCCGGTTAAACACCCTGCGGGTATTATTCACCGTGGTGATCACCACATTATCAGCGCTCATCATTTTACTGCTGCCTTTTGACGCCAGCACCCCTACTACCCGGTACCGGATATCTCCCACCCGGATTGTGCTGTTCACTATATTTTTGAGCTGCTTACCAAATAGTTTCTCCGCCACATCAATACCAAGAATAGCCACATTTCTGCCGGACTGTACATCCAGCTGGTTAAAATCCCTTCCCTGTGAAATCTCATAATTGGAAATCTGCAGGTAGTGTTCATCTCCCCCAATCACCTGTACATTGGGATTCGTTTTCTTATCATCTTTGTATACCGTGGCAATACCGGTGGCCTGGAAAGACACGCTCACAACAGCCGGAAAATGATAACGGTCACGGAAGGCCACTGCTTCCTGGTAGCGGATAATTTTATTGCTGTTGGATTTTTTTACCTTCTTTACATTCTTGTTCCCCTTGGAAGCTTTATTTCCATCATCGCCGATATGCACCTGCATCCCCCGGTTACGGATAGAGAAACTGTTGGCACCCATACTTGCGAAGCTGCTGTAGATACTGCTCTTCATACTGTCGATCGCCGTAAGAATACCTACCAGTACCGTAATACCCAGGGCAATGATAGACACAGTAAGACCTGTGCGCAACTTGTTGCTGGTTACAGAACGGTATGCCAGGGAAAAAATATCTCTTGATTGCATAATGACGGGTTACCTATAAAGTTAATGTAATATAGCTATTTAATCCATTCAATTTGGGATGAACGGCGATCAGTATAAAGGAGAAGACCGAAGCGGATCATGTAAATCGCTTCGGTCTTCTCCCTGTATTTTATAAGCTAACAGCTTTTACATCCAGCATAACAAGAGGTTCGGGAACAGGCCCAATACCAGTACCAACGCAACAGCCAGGATCAGGGCAGCTTTAAAACCACCTGAAACAGGTTCAACTTCCGGTTCGCCCTGTTTGAAATACATGGCAATGATTACGCGGAAGTAATAGTATACGCTGATGGCAGCACACAATACCGCTATGATTACCAGCCACAAAATATGACCATGTTCGATAGCCGCAGATAAAACAAAGTATTTTGCAAAGAAACCGGCCGTAATAGGAATACCGGCCAGTGAGAACAGGAACACGGCTACCGCAGCGGCCAGCAAAGGCTCCTTGCGGGCCAGGCCGTTGAATCCTTCAAAAGTATAGTCTTTCAGCTTCATCAGTACTGCAAACACCCCGATGGTGGCAATGCTGTAAGCGGCGGAATACAGGATAATTCCCTGTGTGCCCATGTTATTCATCGCCACTACAGCAAACAGCATGAAGCCCGCCTGCGCAATACTGGAGTAAGCCAGCATCCGTTTTACACTTTGCTGGAAAACCGCGCTGAAGTTACCAAGTATCAGGGTAGCTGCTGTAATAATAGAAAGGATCAGTGTCCAGTGTCCGCTGATGCTGCCACCGGCAAAGCTGGTGTGGAACATCCGCAGGAAAGCCACAAAGCCGCCCGCTTTCACCACTGTGGACATAAAAGAAGTGAATACAGTGGGTGAACCATCGTATACGTCCGGTGTCCAGAAGTGGAACGGTACCGCCGATACTTTAAAAGACAAGGCAAATACCATCAGGATGATACCGCATAACGCCAACGGATGTACGCTTTCTGCGCCCAGTCCTAACGCTGAGATGTCAAAAGTGCCGGCAGCACCATAGATCAGGGTAATACCCATGAGCAGGATACCGGTAGAGAAAGACCCCATCAGGAAATACTTCAGGGACGCTTCATTACTTTTCAGGCTTTTCTTATCTGCTCCCGCAAGAATATACTGGGGAATAGACATGATTTCAATAGCCAGGAATAACATCAGCAGGTTGCTGAAAGAAGTAGCCAGCGAAATACCCGCCAGGATAAAGAATATCAGGGCGAAATAATCTGCTACATGTTCTCCCACCTTTTCAAACTCACTGCCTGATAACAGGAAATATAACAAGGTGGCGCCCAATGCTACGGCATTGAACAACACACCAAATTTGGTCACTTCAATCATGCCATACATGATATACCCGCCTTGCTCTACAGACGGATATTGCGCCAGATTAGCAATAAATGCTATGAGGATGGCCGCGATGGCAAAAAATTTAATATGCTGCTTATTGCGTACAAATAAACCAACAAACATCAGTACAACGCCCGATAAAGCAGTAGAAATTAGTGCATTCATATTTTTGCGTTACAAAACCCCGTTACAAATTTTTCCATTCCGGTATTCAGCTTTTGGCTGAAGATCAGAATAATTTACTTACCACATCAGATGTGCCGCTCACCAGATCCAGCATAGGTTTGGGATAAACGCCCAACACTATGATCATGATCACCACCAGGCTTAAAGCCAGTGTTTCACCCGGCCGCAGATCTGTAGTAGTTTCGGTTAATTCATTTCCCTCGCCAAATATCACCTTCTGAATCATACCCAGGGTATATACAGCAGAAAGGATGATACCTAATCCGGCAAATGCCATAAACCAGTGATTATATTGGAACAATCCGCTGAACATCAGGAACTCACCAATGAAACCATTAGTTAGTGGTAAACCGATGTTAGCCAAACTGATAATAACGAGGAAAATAGCCATGCGTGGCGCCTTCTGCGCCATGCCACCCATCTGGTCCAGGTTTTTGATCCCTAAACGGTTTTGAATTACTTCCACGATGATCCACAAACCAATGATATTGATACCGTGGTTAAACATCTGTACCATTACCCCCTGTAGGCTTTGTTCATTGTTAGCGAAAATAGCGGCGCACATCAAACCGATGTGGGCAATGGAAGAGTAAGCAATCAGCCGTTTCAGATCATTCTGTACCATCGCAATGCAGGAAGCATAGATAATACCGATGATGCACAATACAATGGCCACATCAGACCACATAGCTGCGCCCTGTGGCACTACCGGCAACAGCCAGCGGATCACGCCAAATAAACCCATTTTCACCATTACCCCGGAAAGGATCATGGTAACAGGGGTAGGCGACTGCTCATAAGTATCGGGCTGCCAGGTGTGAAACGGAAATACCGGCATCTTGATGGCGAAAGCCACAAAGAACAGCCAGAACAGCCATTTCTGATCATCCGGGTTCAATGCGGCACTTGTAAAGGAAGCCCAGCTGAAGGAATGATCCGGTGTTTGAAAGTAGATATAGATAATACCCACCAACATTAACAACGAACCCAGGAACGTGTACACAAAGAATTTAAAGGTAACGGCGATCCGTTTTTCACCACCCCATAAAGAGCAGAGGAAGTAAACAGGTATCAGGGCCAGTTCCCAGAATATGTAAAACTGCAGGGCGTCGAAAGCGGTGAATACACCGGTTAAGCCAGCCTGCGATAATAACATCAGACCATAAAAGGCATTTGCCTTTTCGTAGTTGCGGTTATAAATAGTAATGAAAACAAGCAGGGAAGCAATCGCTGTAAGTAAGCAAAGCATCACACCCATTCCATCTAATCCAACACGGAATTGACTTCCCAGCTGCGGAATCCAGTTGGCAACAAAGTTCAGACTGTCAGGAGCAGTACGAAAGCGGCACCACGATCCAATTGCTAACACCACTGTTGCCAGCGATGAGATCATGCCCAGCACTTTTGGCCCGGACCCCTTCAGACCAAATGCAATAAGGCCCGCTATGAAAGGAATCAATATTAATAAAACTGTCAACATAATTTATCTGCGCTTGTAACTTCTGCTATTGGTTTATAATAAGAATCCGATCACAAATAATACGATCATACCGATGACCATTGCAAAGATGTAGAAACCTACCTGTCCGTTTTGTACCAGGCGGATCTGCTGACCTCCCCATTGTACACCACGGCCCACACCGTTCACCAGCTTGTCGATACCCGCCTTTTCTACCGTATCACGGAAGAAACGGGACAATTCATACAATGGTTTTACGATAATAGTATCATACAGTTCATCTATATACCATTTGTTTTCGAGCACTTTTGTCAAACCAGTACTTTCTGTACCCGCATCTTCAAACTTCGTAAATTTCTGACGCGCCAGCAGGATAAATACAATCACCAGCACACTGCTCACACCCATCAGCAGCCATTCTGTACTATGCGACAGGTGATGTTCCACTGCAAAAGGTGCAGACGGTGCAAACACCGGCGCCAGGTATTCGGCCAGCATATTCTTCGTTCCAAATACTTCCGGTAAACCAACGTAACCGCCAATCACGGAAAGCACTGCCAGGATAACCAATGGAATAGTGATCGCAGAAGGACTTTCATGCAGGTGATGTTCCTGTTCGTGTGTGCCACGGAATTTACCGGTGAAAGTGATGTAGTATAAACGGAACATGTAGAAGGCGGTCATCAGCGCACCAATCAGGCCCAGTACATATAATACCGGGTTGTTGGCAAATGCCTGCGCGAGGATTTCATCTTTGGAGAAGAAGCCGGAGAAACCGGGAATACCCGCAATCGCCAGGCATCCTACCAGGAATGTCCATGCAGTAGTAGGCATGAATTTTTTGAGGCCACCCATCTTCCTGATATCCTGTTCGCCACCCATTGCATGGATTACGGAACCGGAACCGAGGAACAGGAGGGCTTTGAAGAAGGCATGCGTCATTACGTGAAACACGGCAGCTCCGTAAGCGCCTACACCCAGGGCGAGGAACATATAACCTAACTGGCTCACTGTGGAATAAGCCAGTACTTTTTTAATATCGTTTTGTTTTAAAGCAATAGAAGCTGCAAACAGGGCAGTAGCCAGTCCAATGATAGCGATCACTGTTTGGACGTGCGGCGCCAGTGTATAGATCACGTTGCTGCGTGCAATCATATAGATACCGGCGGTAACCATCGTTGCCGCGTGGATCAGGGCAGACACCGGAGTAGGACCCGCCATCGCATCCGGCAACCAGGTGTATAAAGGAATCTGTGCAGATTTACCCATTGCACCTACAAACATCAGCATGGCAATAGCGGTAATCACGCCATTGTTCATTCCCAGCGGCGCTGCTTTGGCAAACACTTCCGGGAAAGTAACCGTACCAAACTGCAGGATCATGAAGAAGATCGCGATCAGGAAACCGAGGTCACCGATGCGGTTCATCACGAATGCTTTTTTGGCAGCATTGTTATAGCTGGTATTTTTAAACCAGAAACCGATGAGGAGATAAGAACAAAGACCAACACCTTCCCAGCCAATGAACATCATCACGTAGTTGGCGCCCAGCACCAGTATCAACATCGAAAACACGAAGAGGTTGAGATAAGCGAAATATCTTGCGAAGCTCTCATCGCTCTCGTCGTGCATGTAAGAAGTAGAGTAGATATGGATCAGGGTACCTACGCCGGTGATCACCAGCAGGAACAAGGCACTTAACTGATCTACCTGGAAAGCGAAAGGAATCTGCAGGGAGCCTACAGATATAAAATCAAACAGGCGTACTGTCTGAGCAGAAAATCCCGGGGCTTTAACTTCCAGGAATATTAATAAGCTAATCACAAAGGACGCCAGTACTGCGCCACTTCCAACAAATCCTACCAGGGACTTGGATAAAAATCTGCGTCCCAATCCATTCACCAGGAAACCCAATAATGGTAAAAATGGTACCAGCCAAACTAGATTAATCATTTATCAATTCTATTTACGACGTCGAAAAATTTAATAATTAAGAAAGCAGAATTATTAATTTTTCAGCCTGTTAAGAATGTTAATATCTACTGAGTGTGTATTTCTGTAGACCATAGTAATTATAGCCAGTCCTACTGCTACTTCCGCAGCCGCTACCACCATAATAAAGAATACAAAGAGTTGTGCAGAACCGGCATCTACCCTGCCTGCATCTGCCCACATTTTGGAAAATGACACCATTAACAGGTTTACTGCATTCAGCATCAGCTCTATGCACATAAAAATAATAATCGCATTTCTGCGCATCAGTACACCCATCACACCTATGCAAAACAAGGCGATACTCAGGAATATGTAATATTGAACAGGCATAAAATAAATTACGGGTTAGAAATTACGAATCACGATGAGCAATCCGTATTGCTATTCTTTTTTACCAATTACCACGGCGCCGATCATTGCACTGAGGAACAGGATACTGCTCACTTCAAACGGCACCACATATTGTTTGAACAGAACCATACCGAGGTTTTTGATTAACCCGATATCAGTAGGATTGGTACTTAATGCCGGCATGCTGGCATCGCGCAATGCGGCTACCAGTACCACCAGTAAAGCGCCCCCGCTGATAGCGCCGGCATATTTCAGCCAGTTGCGTTTCTGCGGTTCCAGATCAGCATTCAGATTCATGAGCATCAGCACGTACAGGAACAATACCATGATAGCGCCGGCATATACAATGATATGCACTACTGCCAGGAACTGGGCATTCATCATAATATAGTGCCCTGCTATGGTAAAGAATGTTACGATCAGGCACAACACGCTCGTCACAGGATTTTTACTCAATACCACGCCCAACGCTGATACCAGCGCCACGACCGACAGCACCATGAAAATTATTTGTTGTATACTCATTCCCATCTCTGCTATGTTTGACTATTGTATTTTTAGCTAAATGTGCGCTGTGAATAATATTATTTGCCTTCTTTCGGATGAGGAATCAGCAGGTCATCTTTTCCGTAGATGAAGCCTTTACGCTGATAGTTTGCAGGAGCAAATGTTTCAGACATATACACTGCATCTTTCGGACAAGCTTCTTCACAGAAACCACAGAAAATGCAACGGAGCATATTGATCTCATATTTCGCTGCATACTTTTCTTCCCTGTACAGGTTTTCTTCTCCCTCTTTTCTTTCCGCTGCTTCCATTGTAATGGCTTCAGCAGGACAGGCAACTGCGCACAATCCGCAGGCAGTACATCTTTCACGGCCCTCTTCATCCCTATTCAGTACATGTAATCCACGGAATACGGGACTGAAATCACGTGTTTTTTCAGGAAAACTAACCGTAGCTTTCTTCTGAAAAAGATGCTTGAAAGTGATCCCCATGCCTTTGGCAATAGCAGGGATGTACATCTTCTCGGCGAGTGTCATCGGCCGGCGGTCTACTGCTTTTGCCCTGTTAGTTAATGCTTGCATAATGAATGCTTTATTTAATCCACACGTTCTGTGTGTATTTAATCAGATAATAATTAATGTTGACGAGCTAATACCAATGCCCCGGTGATCAGCATATTTACCAGTGCCAGCGGAATCATGATCTTCCAGCCCAGGCGCATCAGCTGATCGTAACGGAATCTCGGAACGGTCCAGCGCACCCACATAAAGAAGAAAATGAAAAACAGTGTTTTCAGGAACAGGGCCACAAATCCGAGGATAGTAACCATGTTCGGGTCCAGTCCCAGCTTATCCATATACGGGAAGGCATATCCGCCGAAGTACATGGTAGCAATGAGAGCCGAGCTGATAAACATGTTGATATATTCCGCAAACAGGAAGAAACCCAGTTTCATGGAAGAATACTCCAGATGATAACCACCATTCAATTCATTTTCTGCTTCCGGTAAATCGAAGGGAGCGCGGTTACATTCTGCAAAAGCGCATACCAGGAAGATGAAAAAGCCTAGTGGCTGATACACCACGTTCCATAAACCATGACGCTGTTGTTCCACGATATCCTTTAAGCTCAGGGAGCCGGTGAGCATCAGTAATGCGATCAGGGCCAGTCCCATTGGCAGTTCGTAGGAGATGATCTGCGAAGCGGCACGTACAGACGCCAGCAAAGAGTATTTGTTATTGGAAGCCCAGCCGCCGATCATAATACCGTATACACCCATACTCACTACCCCGAAGATGAAGAGGATCCCGATGTTTACATCTGCGATCTGCAGGGAAACAGGACGTCCGGCAATTACCAGGGTATCGCCCCAGGGGATAACGGCACTGGTCATACAGGCCACCAACATGGCGATGGAAGGGCCCAGCACGAAGAGAAAGCGGTTGGCATTGGTAGGAATAATTTCTTCTTTGAAGAAGAGTTTACCACCATCTGCCAGCGGTTGCAACAATCCCATGAAACCGGCGCGGTTTGGACCTAAACGGTCCTGGATCCAGGCTGCCACCTTTCTTTCACCCCAGGTAGAATACATGGCCACTACCAATGAAAGTACCAGCACCCCTGATATCAGGAGTACTTTTTCAATTATAAAAAACCAATCTATGCTTAATAAGGTCATACTTACACGTAATTACGATTGTTACTTCTTAAAATCATCAGAGTGAGCAGGGCCGTTGATCTTCGACAGATCAATATCCGGTCTGTTTACCTTGCTTTCAGAGTGGATGTCAAACAACAGTTTGGGTTGTCTTCCGTCCAATACATCTACCAGCGGATCTTTAGGTTTTACGGTATTCACGTAATGACCCTGGGAAATAACGCTGTTACGTTCTATTTTGCGTGGACCTTCAATGATCCAGTCTTTTGCTTCCTTTTTATCAAAGCGGCAGGTATCGCAGATAAAGGCTTCCACTTCGCCGTATTTATCTTTACGGGCGGTTACGCGGAATACTTCATCACCGCGCATCCACAGTACGGTTTTACCGCAGCATTTTGGATTTTCGCAATCGCGGTGTGCATCTACCGGTTTCAGGAACCATACACGGTTTTTGAACCGGAAAGTTTGATCGGTTAAGGCGCCTACCGGGCAAACGTCGATAACGTTACCGATGAAGTCATTATCGAGCGACTGGGAGATGTAGGTGCTGATTTCAGAAGCATCGCCACGGCCCAGGATGCCATGTTCGCGTTTTTCGGTGAGCTGATCGGCCGTGTACACGCAGCGGTAGCAAAGGATGCAGCGCGTCATGTGCAGTTTGATATGATCGCCGAGATCCACTTTATCAAAGGTTCTGCGTTTGAATTCGTAACGGGTGCTGTCGGCGCCGTGTTCGTAGCTCAGATCCTGCAGGTGGCATTCCCCGGCCTGATCACATACCGGGCAATCCAGCGGGTGATTGAGCAACAGGAATTCCACTACACCTTTACGTGCGTCCAGTACTTCCGGGGAAGTGATGTTGGCTACTTCCATACCATCCATTACAGTAGTACGGCAGCTGGCCACCAGTTTAGGCATCGGGCGCGGATCGGCATCGGAACCTTTTGATACTTTTACCAGGCAGGTACGGCATTTACCACCGCTGCCCTGCAGTTTGGAATAGTAACACATGGCCGGCGGCACTACTTCTCCTCCTATCTTCCGGGCCGCATTCAGTATGGTTGTACCGGGTTCCACCTCTACAGAGATGTTATCGATTTTAACCTTAAATAATTTTATTTCCTCCGCCATCTTAATATCTTTTGTGCTCGCGGGGAGCAACGTTTATTTATATATTGATTCCTTATTTCAGTATATGCATACCCGTTATACAGCAGCTGGTGTTGGCGCCGGCAATGGGTCTGCGTAATGAGCCAACCCGAAGTTACGGGTCTGTGATTCCTGTGGATTTGCCACATGCCATTCAAATTCATCGCGGAAGTGACGGATCGCTGCTGCTACCGGCCATGCTGCTGCATCGCCGAGCGGGCAGATCGTGTTCCCTTCAATTTTGCGTTGAATATCCCACAGTAAATCGATGTCGCTCATTTTGCCTTTACCATACTCGATGTTCTGCAGTACTTTCTTCATCCAGCCGGTGCCTTCGCGGCAAGGGCTGCACTGACCGCAGCTTTCGTGGTGGTAAAAGCGTGCGAAGGTAAGGGTATTGCGCACAATACACTGGTCTTCGTCCATTACAATAAATCCGCCGGAACCCAGCATGGAGCCTGTTGCAAAACCGCCATCAGCCAGGCTTTCATAGGTCATCATACGGGTTTCGCCTTTTGCTGTTTTCAGTAGCAGGTTGGCCGGTAACACCGGAACGGAAGAACCGCCGGGGATACAGGCTTTCAGGCGTTTGTTATTTTTGATACCACCGCAGTATTCATCTGAGTAGATGAATTCTTCTACGGAGATATTCATTTCGATTTCATAAACGCCGGGTTTGTTGATATTACCGCAGGCGGAGATGAGTTTGGTGCCGGTAGATTTGCCGGTGCCGTATTTAATATATTCGTCGCCGCCGATGTTGATAATAGGCACTACTGCAGCGAGTGTTTCCACGTTATTTACTACGGTAGGCGATTGCCATAATCCTTTTACCGCCGGGAATGGTGGTTTGATGCGTGGATTACCGCGTTTGCCTTCCAGGGATTCTATCAGGGCAGTTTCTTCACCGCAGATATAGGCGCCTGCTCCGCGTTGTACATATATTTCGAGATCGAAGCCGGTGCCCTGGATATTTTTACCCAGCCAGCCTTTGTTTTTTGCTTCTGCGATAGCCTGTTCCAGGATATCCGGAATCCAGGCGTATTCACCACGGATGTAGATGTAGCAACTGTTAGCGCCGAGAGCAAAGCTGGAGATCAGTAATCCTTCAATGAGGAGGTGGGGGATGAATTCCATGAGGTAGCGGTCTTTGAACGTACCTGGTTCCGACTCATCGGCATTACAAACCAGGTAGCGCGGAACGCCTTCCGGTTTGGCGATGAAACTCCATTTCAGGCCGGTAGGGAAACCCGCACCGCCACGGCCTCTCAGGCCACTCTTCTTCACTTCGTCCAGTACGCCGTCCGGCCCCAGGGTTTTCAGCGCTTTTTCAGCTGCCGCATAACCGCCGTTGCTCCGGTAGGTGTCATAGTACCGGATGCCTTCAATATGTGCTTTATCTAACAGTAATTTGCGTCCCATTGTCTTCCTTATGGTGTAATGTTACCGGTATTCCCGGCGCCATTATCAGATTTGTGTATATCTTTTATGCCTTACGTATGCCGTGTTGCGAAATGCGTTCTGCCAGCCTGTAAAACAGGAGTCCCGCGCTTACGCCACAGATAACGGAAACAAGCCAGTTATCGATCCGCCATAATGCGGTGAGTAACGCCATCAGCAGTATTGCTTCCACTACCTGTAATTTGTGGCGCTGATACATTTCCTTAAAACGCATGATCAGGTTATTTTTTGGATGCATCAGTTGGCGTTTGCTTTAGATCTGCATTCTGCAATGATTTCATCTACTTTGGCCGGAGTAAGGTGTTCCCGGTAATGTTTACCCAACTGCATCATGGGAGCATAACCGCAGGCGCCGAGGCACTCTACCGTTTTAAGGGTAAACAGCCCGTCGGCGGTAGTTTCACCTACGCCGATACCCAGCTTATTTTTAATGTAATCAATGATCTGATCAGAACCACTTACCATGCACGGACCTGTTTGACACACCTCAAATAAATAGGTGCCTACCGGTTTCAGGTTAAACATGCTATAGAAAGTAGCTACCTCATACACTTCAATTGATTGCAGTTGCAGTAAAGTTGCAACGTAGTCCATTGTTTCTGCACTCAGCCATCCACCAAATGCTTCCTGAGCCAGGTGCAACACCGGTATCAACGCACTTTTCTGCTTCCCTTCCGGGTAGCGTGCAATGATTTCTTTTACTTTATTCAGTTTCTCTTCAGAAAATTGAACCACAGCCATTATTTTATTCAGCTTTAATCTTCGAAATATTCAATAGCGCACTACTACGCATCCAGTTCACCCGCAATCAGGTTCAGGCTACTCATACAAACGATCGCATCGCTCAGCATGGAACCCTGCACCAGTTCGGCATACGCCTGGTAGTAAATGAAGCATGGACGACGGAAGTGCAGCCTGTAAGGACTACGGCCACCATCGCTGATCAGGTAAAAACCAAGTTCGCCATTGGCGCCTTCTACTGCGTTGTACACCTCACCCGGAAGCATGTCTGCTTCTCCCATCACAATTTTAAAGTGATAGATGAGCGCTTCCATTTTTGTATAAACATCCTGTTTTTCAGGCAGGTAATAAGCAGGTACATCTGCGTGGAATACATCTGCCGGCAGGCTTTTCACTTTATCCATTGCCTGGCGGATGATGCTGAGACTTTCCCACATTTCGGCATTACGTACCTGGAAACGGTCGTAGCTGTCGCCGGTAGTACCTACCGGTATGGAGAAGTCGAAATCCTGGTAAGAGCTGTAAGGGTTAGCCACGCGTACATCGTAATCCACACCCGCTGCACGCAGGTTAGGACCGGTGAAACCGTAGCTGAGCGCCCTTTCTGCAGTGATAGCACCTACGCCCTGTGTACGTTCCATGAAGATACGGTTACGGGTAAGCAGGGTTTCAAATTCTTTCAGTACAGCAGGATATTCGTTCAGGAAGCGTTCTATTTTTGCGAAAGCTGCGGGCGTGAAATTTCTTTCAAAGCCACCGATACGACCAATGTTGGTGGTCAACCGGGAACCACAGATTTCTTCATATATTTCGTATATCAGTTCACGGTAGGTCATCACGTATACGAAACCGGTTAATGCGCCGGTATCTACTCCCATTACAGAGCTACAGATCAGGTGATCTGCAATACGTGCCAGCTCCATGATTATTACACGCAGGTAATCCACTCTTTTAGGCGTTTCAATGCCCAGGAGTTTCTCTACGGTCAGTAACCAGCCCATATTGTTAATAGGGGCAGAGCAGTAGTTCAAACGGTCTGTCAGCGGCGTAATCTGGTAATAGGGACGGCGTTCTGCGATCTTCTCAAACGCGCGGTGGATGTACCCTACGGTAGAAACAGCGCTCACAATGCGTTCGCCATCGATTTCCAGAATGTTCTGAAATACGCCATGTGTAGCCGGGTGGGTAGGACCCAGGTTGAGCGTGGTCGTATCTTTTTCTATAGAGCCTTCCGGCAGTTTAATATGTTGTTTCTGATCTAACATAACCTCGTTGTATTAAAGATTTCCTCCCCTTCCAAACATCTCATCATCTTTATCGATACGCATGGAGTCTTCCAGCGGAAATTCCTTTCTCATGGGGAAATAGGTCATTTCATCCACATTCAGCACACGGATCAGGTTAGGATGTCCTACAAAGTTAATCCCGTAGAAGTCGTAAGTTTCACGTTCCATCCAGTTGGCGGATGCGTACAGCTGGGTAGCTGTAAACACGTCCGGTTTGGCTACGGGTGTGAATACTTTCAGACGGAGCCTGATGTTGTCCTGCAGGTTATGCAGGTGATATACTACTGCCAGTTCTTCGTTTTTCCTGTCGGGATAATGCACCGCAGTGATATCCGTTAAAAAACGAAAACGCAATTCCTCATCATCAAACAGGAATTGCATTACTTTCAGGTTATAATCTTTCTGTGCGGTGAGGGTTAGCAGCCCAAACGGCTCTTCAAAGCCGGTTAGCACATCTCCAAACTTCTCCGTCAGGCGTTGCTGTATGCGTTCGTTTGTTAAAGACATTAACAATTTGAAATTTACGATTTACAATTAACCATTCCCCTCTCCTTACTTGATACCGTAAGACTCCATCAGTTCTCTATACCTGTCGGAGTTACGGCGGCGGAGACTTTCCTGACCTACCAGGGCTTGTATTTTCATGAAACCATCGATGATACCTTCCGGTCTTGGAGGGCATCCCGGCACATATACATCTACCGGAATCACCTGGTCGATCCCCTGTAATACAGAGTAAGTATCAAATATACCACCGCTGGAAGCGCAGGCGCCTACAGCCATTACCCAGCGTGGTTCTGCCATTTGCAGGTATACCTGGCGCACAATAGGTCCCATTTTTTTGGAAATGGTACCCATTACCATGAGTAAATCGCACTGGCGTGGCGTAAAGGCCATACGTTCTGCCCCGAAACGGGCCATATCGTAGGTAGCCGCCATTGTAGCCATGAATTCGATTCCACAGCAGGAGGTAGCAAATGGTAAAGGCCAGATGGAGTTTTTACGCGCCAGACCTATTACCTTGTCAAAAGAGGTGGCATAAAATCCTTCACCGGAATATCCCTCGGGGATTTCCACCATCTTCACCTTGTTATTATATTGAACCGGACGAGCCATTGGTTTTAATTTAAAGAGTTAATTAATCTTCCCATTTCAGTGCACCCTTCTTCGTGATGTAGATAAATCCACACAAAAAGAAGCCCACAAACATCAGCACAGCGGTAAAGCCTTCCCATCCCAGTTCCCTGAAATTAACCGCATAAGGGTAGAAAAAGATTACTTCCACATCAAATAACACGAAAAGAATAGCGGTCAGAAAGTACTTGATGGCCACCGGCTGCCGGGCATTCCCCTTTTGCTCGATACCACTTTCAAAGTTAATAAGCTTATCGCTGGTTTTGCGTTTAGGACCTAAAAAGTGAGTAGCTAACATCGTGATCCCAACGAAACCTAAAGCAGCAATTAATTGCAGTACTATAGGGAAATAGCTAAAAGGAGTAGTCGTTGCTGACAAAAATACAGTTTCTGTATACATAAGCTTCCCGATAAAAACATTGTCCGAATGCGCAAAAATACTGTAAGTTGACCAAATATCAAATCTATTAGGATTTAAAATATTATCTTTTTTCACCAACCGGAAACTAAAAAACCTCCTGCGGGTACAGGAGGTTTTTAGTTTTATATGCAATTAATGCTTATTTCTTGTTCTGACCTTGCTTTGCAGCTGGTTTAGCAGCTGGTTTATCGCGGGCAGCCATGTTTTCGTTGATCTGTTTAACAGCCGTGTTGTTTGGATCTAATGCAGACAGTTTATCGGCATAAACCTTAACATTGGCTTTATCTTCCTTAAAGTAGTAGTACAACAGCTCATAAGTGTAAGCGTTGATCAGGGTACCCCTGTTTTTAGCAGGATCTACTTCAGAAATTTCTATGTATTTGTCGTAGAAAGGCTTTGCAACACCAGCCTGGGCCTGAGGATCTTTGGCAAAATTGCTCTGGCCTCTCCAGTAGTAACCGGTACCCAGTTCAGGTTTTGCCTCAATTACCTTCTGGAAAGCTGAATCAGCTTTAGCCAGCAGGGTAGTATCGAAAGGCTTAACATTTACAGCGCCGTAGTAGTAGTTGATACCTACGTTGAAGTAATCGATCGCCTGCAGTTGCTCTTTATTGGCAAGAGACAATTCGTTTGCTTTTGCATACCATTCAGCAGCAGCAGTGTAGTTTCTGGCTCCTTTCAGCTGTTCTGCGATCTGGATAAAGGTTTCCGGATCTTTAGCAGTGATAGAACCTGCATATTTTTCCAGGTAAGCCAGTGCTTTGGTATTGTACTGGTTCTGAGTAGCAGAATCGCTGGATTTCAGACGCATGTAAATGGTGCTCAACAATTTGTAGTCGTTAGAGTCCAGTTTGGCGTCGCCAACTTTCGCTGCATACCCGTCCATTACTTTTTGTGCATTCAGGGAGTCACCTTTCTGCAGGTAAGCATCACCGATGAGCAGGCTCAGTTTATTCTGATAGAATTCGTTAGCGCTTGGCAGGGTAGCCTGACCTTTGCTGATTGCGTTATCATAATCTTTCTTGAAGAAAGAGATGTAAGCAGACAGGTACTGTGTTTTGGTTTTATCTGCCGGATCTGCTACAGCCATGTATTTTTCCAGGTAAGTAGCGGCGTTATCCCAGGATAACTGATCTTTTTTAGGCGTGATATAGAAGTTGAACAGTTCGTAGAAAGCGGGACCATAGTTAGGGTCCATGTTGGTCGCCTTGGTATAGTCGGCCACTGCTTCTGCTTTCAGTCTGGCGTTATAGTTCACCAAACCCTGTTTCATTACTGCTTCAGCGTTGTTAGGATCGAGTTCCAGTGCTTTTTCATAAGTGGTGATAGCTTTACCGCCATTTTCACCACCGAGGAAACGGTAAGCATCTCCCAGCTCAATATAATCGGCTGCAACAGGAGTATATTGTTCTTTTTTCTTACGGCCTTCGTTGTTCAGGAGTTTCTCCATTACGGTGAGAGCATAAGCGCGGTCGCCACCTTTGATTTCGCTGTTTGCGTCGGCAATGGCACGGGCAACATCCCCATCGCGGCCCTGTGTGGCAGCGCTGGCGGCATCAAATTTCTGTTTAGCGGCAGCGGCGTTACCATTGATCAGATCAATACGGCCCATACCAGCCTGCAGTAAAGCAGATGTGGGCACTGCCTGTAAGCCTTTCTGGAAGGTAGCAGCAGCACCTGCAGCATCATCCATTCCGAGTTGGGCTATACCGAGGTAATAATACGCTTTGTCTTCCGTAGGCTTTGCTGCGATCACTTTCTCTAAATTCTGCTTGGCAGACAGGTACTTACCATAATACAGGTCTTTAAGTCCGTCCTCCACAGATTGGGCCATCACACCGCTTGAGGCGGCGCAAAGCAATGCTACGATTAAACTTTTCCGTTTGTTCATGCAATCTGGTTTTTTAGTTTTAGTTGTGTTTTTCTACTACTTAAGGTTGGCTTCCCTGAATACTACATTCAATCTCGCCGGGAATAAACGGAACTGCTTCATAACCAGCTGTCCCTCATAACTACCGAGAAAGGTTGCAAATCCACTGCCAAGTCCATGATATGGTTCTTTCAGGCAATAGAAGAAGCCGCGTTTTAACGGATAGGTGCCAATACCAATATAGGCCTGGTATGGCTTAACAAATTCCGAACCATTATCTGCTCTTAGTCTTACTACAGATACTTCACGTGTAAAAGCCATAGACAATGAATCGTTCGGATCAGAGATCCAGCTAACACCTATAACACCAATCGCGTCTTTGTTTTTTGTCACATAGTCCACCACCTCCGGGTTTGTTTTCGCAGCCATTGTATTTGTTGGCAGAGGTTTTCCCTTATTGATGGAATCCATGATGTACCGCACGGTGCTTGAGTTGGCATTATCAAACACCAGTTGCCACTTCCTGTCTTTATTGGTGCCATCCATGATCCCCCGTACCTGTTCCATATTCAGTACAGAATCAGGATTATCTTTATTTACCACCAGCGCAAGAGCGTCCCAGGCAAGTAAAAGGCTGTTAGGCGTAATTTTAATTTGCTTGAAGTAATCGCGTTCCTGCTGGTTGAAATCGCGGGTAACGATTACCAAACGGGCACTATCATTTAAAAGATCTTTAAAGCAATCAGCCTCCGGTTTATAGGTAGGGATGATATGTGCTTTTGGATACAGCGATTGAAAAACCTTTATTTCCGAATCTATCAGCGGCTTATATGTCTCATCCACACTTATATGGATGGTGCCTTCTGTAGCTGTATCTAATTTTTTCGCATTTGGATTCTGCCCGCAAGCGGCCATCATCAATGTAATAGCTGTTAAATATACAGCATTCATTCTTTCTAAACTGAAAAACATATCACACCTCTTTAGTTCCTGTTAAAAAAAAGTTTTCTCACTCCGTTATAAACCCTAAAGAGGCCGTAGACTATTAAAACCGCACCAACAATACTCATCATCTGCGGCGATATTCTGAATTCCCCGAATCCCAGTGTCTCCGCAAAAATTGCGAACAAACCAAAAAGGATAAAGAATATTCCCCTGATCAGCTCACCCATTGGCCGATACCTGTTTTCCTGCCGTCTGCTTGTTTGTTCTTCGTGTGTTTCCATGTTGCGAATTACAATTATACAAAAAATAATTTTTTAATCGGGTATAGAGAATTTTAGAGGAATGTTAAAAAACTGACTTAAAACCGCACTCTTTTGCTTGTCCAGCCGCAATTTGAGGCATTTTTTCAACATGTTGTTATTTTTTGATTTAAAATATGATCATTTACTGCTTATTACAATTTGCAGCAAATACTTCTTTATAAGTCAAAAATCCGCTCTTTTTTCTTCTTATTCCCGTTAAAAGATGCAAATACACGCACATTTCCATAATATCTTGTAGGTTTGCGGCCTGATATTCAAATATTCATCCGCATGAAGATATTGATGGTTTGCCTGGGTAATATTTGCCGCTCCCCGCTTGCAGAAGGGATTATGCGACACCTGGCAGCAATACGGGGACTGGACTGGGAAATCGATTCTGCCGGAACCGGCAACTGGCACGTAGGCCACTCACCGGATCACCGCTCCATAAAGGAAGCCCGGAAAAACGGTGTGGATATCACCGGATTACGGGGCAGGCAGTTCCAGACCGCCGATTTTGATACCTTTGACCGCATCTATGTTATGGACAGGAATAATTATGCCGATGTGTTACGCAAAGCCCGTAACGACTCGGATAAAGCAAAAGTAGCCTTCCTCCTGCCGGATCAGCAGGATGTACCAGACCCCTGGTTTGATGACGCCCTGTTTGCACCTGTTTATAAAATGATCTACGAGGCATGCGAAAACATCGCAGACCAGCAACCATAAAACTTTTAATATTTTTTAGAGATGATAAAGCCCGGTATTCCTAAAGGCACCCGTGATTTTGGCCCGGTGGTAGTGAGAAAACGTAATTATATTTTCCAGACCATCCGCGAAACCTTTGAGGTATTCGGTTTCCAGCCGCTGGAAACACCCGCGATGGAGAATTTATCCACCCTCACCGGGAAGTACGGAGAGGAAGGAGATAAACTGATCTTTAAAATTCTGGATAACGGCGAGATCTTTGAGCGCGCCCAACAAGCGAAAGACAGCCGTGAACTGGCCTCACTGATAAGCGAAAAAGCACTTCGCTATGATCTGACCATTCCTTTTGCAAGATATGTTGTCATGAACCAACATGAATTGGCACTGCCTTTTAAAAGATATCAGATGCAACCGGTTTGGAGAGGTGATCGTCCCGCAAAAGGCCGCTATCGTGAATTCTATCAGTGCGACGCAGATGTGGTGGGTAGTAATTCCTTACTCAATGAAGTAGAATTATTGCTGATCTACGATACTGTTTTTACCAAGTTAGGTATGCAAGGATATGAACTTCGTATCAACAACCGGAAGATACTGGCCGCTTTAGCGGAATTGGTTGGCAAGCCCGAATTACTTACCGATATCACTATTTCCATCGACAAACTGGATAAAATTGGAATGGACGGTGTAAAAGGAGAACTGAGTGACCGGGGATTATCTGAAGCAGATATTACAATCATTGAGAACTTCCTGGGTATTCAGGGAGATAATAAATCGGTTCTGGAGCAGCTTCGGAGCCTGTTTGCCAATTCTGATACTGGCAAAAAAGGTATTGAAGAATTGGATTTCGTGCTACACTCCGGATACACAGCATTTAATACTACACCTATATTAGATCTTACACTCGCACGTGGTCTAAATTATTATACCGGATTAATCGTGGAAGTAAAAGCCCCTGCTACCGTGAAAATGGGCAGTATCGGCGGCGGCGGCAGATATGATGACCTCACCGGCCTCTTTGGCCTGCCAGGCATTTCCGGAGTAGGGATTTCCTTCGGCGTTGACCGTATTTATGACGTGCTGGAAGAACTGAAACTATTCCCGCAAACAGCACAGCAATCTACCAAAGTATTATTCCTGAACCTCGGAGAAGCCAGTTCCCGCGCAGCTTTCAGCTATATGATGCAGTTACGCCAGCAGGGTGTTGCCGCGGAATTATTCCATGAACCAGCCAAGATGGATAAACAAATGAAGTATGCAGATAAAAGAGCAATTCCTTATGTGATCATCCTCGGGGAATCTGAACTGCAGGACAACCTGGTGAGCGTGAAAAACCTTACCACCGGCCAACAGGAGAAGATCAGCGGCGCCGAGTTAATCAGCTACGCATTCTGATATAAGTTATAAAAAGAAGAAGGCCGTTTGTATTGTACAAACGGCCTTCTTCTTTTTATAACAACTTTACTTATTTCGCGTGACGTTTTGCAAACTCCGCTTTTGCATCTTCAAGATACTTTACGAAGGCGTCTACATTTTCTTTCGGATCATAGCCATAACCAATGTTCAGCAGCGCATTCCCTTCCAGGTCTACCGGAATGTAGTATGGCTGTGAGTTACGGTTAAACTTGGTGATCTGGATATCCTGGTTCTTCAACCCAACATCCTTTACATTCAACCCGGAAGTTTTAGACTCATATCTTTCCTCATCGGAAAGTTTGGTCTTTTCATCGGTGTATAAAGAGGCCACGATAAAATCGTTGCGCAGGATCTTCATCACCGCCGGGTTGGACAATACAGACTTTTCAAACTTACGGCAGTTTACGCACGTATGCCCGGTAAAGTCGATCATCAGTGGCTTGTTAGCCACTTTAGCTGCGGCCAGCGCTTCTTCATAATCAAAGAAAACGTGTTCCACACCGGGGATTTCAGAATGCAGCACATCTACCAGCTTTTTAGGCTTTACGGTATTGGCATTGTTGCCACCACCGGTACCGCCGCTTTCGCCGCTTTCCAGCGCTGCCTGAATATTTACCAGTGATTTATTAAGATTAAAATCCTGGGAGCCTTCATGCGGCAGGAATCCGCTGATTCCTTTCAGCGGGGCGCCCCACATACCAGGCACCATGTACACCGTGAATGTAAACGCCGCAATGGCAAAACAGAGACGGGTTACCGTGAGGAAAGGCACATCGCTGTCGTGGCTCAGCTTCAGCTTACCAACCAGGTACAGCGTGAGCAATGCAAAGATGGCAATCCACAGGGCGAGGAATATTTCCCGGTCCAGCAGATTCCAGTGATAAGCCATATCCACATTAGACAGGAACTTCAGCGCCAGCGCCAGTTCCAGGAAGCCCAATGTCACCTTCACCGCATTCAGCCAGCCGCCGGATTTGCCGATTTTATTCAGCAAACTTGGGAACAGCGCAAATAAGGAGAAAGGTATGGCCAGTGCCAGCGAGAAGCCGAACATCCCTACCAGCGGACCAGAGTTCCCTCCTTTCGCAGCCAGTACCAGCAGGTTCCCTAAAATAGGACCAGTGCAGGAGAAAGACACGATGGCCAGGGTAAGCGCCATGAAGAAAATACCCACCATACTGCTCATGCCCGCTTTGGAATCAGACACATTGGCCCAGGAGCTGGGTAAGCTGATTTCAAAAGCGCCCAGGAACGAGAACCCGAACAACAGGAAGATCACAAAGAAAATCATGTTGGCGATACCATTGCTGGCCAGTGAGTTCAGCGCACTTGCACCAAATATTTTGGTGATCAGGAAGCCCAGCAGCGTATAGATAACGATGATAGACAGGGAATAGGTAAATGCGTTCTTGATACCCTGCGCCCTTGTTTGGCTACGCTTGGTGAAGAAGCTTACTGTGATGGGAATCATGGAGAATACGCAGGGCGTAATCAGCGCAATGAATCCACCACCAAAGCTGGCGATAAAGATCCACCACAACGATTTATTGGACGCATCATCGTCCGCTACGCCACCTTTTACAGCAGCTCCCGCCGTAGTGGTATCAGCGCCTGCTTTCGCGGCTGCAGGCTCTCCTGTTGGCACCTCGAAAGTAGTTTCTTCCGGTACGGCATCTTCTCCTTTCAGCACCATGTAAGTAATGGTTCCGGAAAGTTTGGAAACGGGTCCGGTGGCTTTTACTGCCGCTACCAGTTCCACTTCGTTCTCAAAATATTTGATCTCGAGATTATCGAATAAAGGTTCTTTACGGTTTTCCAGTTTACCATTTTCTGTAATACCTGTAATAGTGGCTTTTACGCTGCTATCCAGTACTACCCTGGTATTGGGATCATCGTTTCCCATTGTGGTGGAAAAAAGCTGCCAGCCTTTTTCTACGGCGCCCTTCAGATGCAGCACATATTCCTGGTCACTTTTCTTTTCTGCAGAAAACTGCCATTTAACAGGCTTCGGGCTTGCGTCCTGCGCGTTTGCACGAAGTGCGAACAGGGCAAAGACAGGTATTAGAAATGAAAGCAAATGCTTCATATAGTCAATAGGCTTTAAATAATATAAATCTGAGAAAACAAGAAACGAGTTCCTTTTGAGGAACTCGTTTTGCGAGTATTGTTATCAGTTACCGGATTCAATTTATTTTCCTCCAACACTTACTGCAAATTCCACTTCTTTCGGTGGTAAACACTGATGGTCGTCACATACCATGTACTCTACGGATCCTTTTACTTTGGTAGCGGCTTTACCTTTTACCGTTACTTTTTGTACGAAGTCTACAGAGTTTTCGTAGAATTTCAGTTCTGAGTTAAAGTTTTTGTCGAATGACTTATGCAGTTTACCTACTTCTTCCACTTTACCTACAGAAGCGGCCAGTGGGTTTTTAGTAAACTTAAACGAGGTAGCTACCGGACCTTCTCCTGCTTCCTGTGCGTACAGATGCCAGCCGGCATCGATAGTGGCAGTAGCGTGTACTTCGTAGGTAGTGGCATTCACCTTCTTCGCTGTAAAGCTCCATTTTACCGGGTTCTCTATCTGTGCGCTTGCCAGGATGGGCAAGGCAAATAAAGCCAGTGCTGTTAATAATTTTTTCATGCTTTTCTTTTTAATTGGTTGGTTGATTTAATCTATCTAGTTGTTATTGATCAGACTTTGTAAAATCAGCTGCCCGTCTGTATTACCCAGGGCCAGGCTGGTAGCCCTTTCCGGGTGAGGCATCATTCCAAAAACATTTCTTGCTTTGTTACAGATGCCTGCTATGTTACGGATGGCGCCGTTATGGTTAGCAGTTTCAATAATGTTGCCAAACTCATCGCAGTAACGGAATAACACCTGGTTGTTCTTAAACAGTTCATCCAGGGTAGCGTCGTCGGCATAGTAACGGCCTTCTCCGTGTGCGATCGGAATCATTAATGGTCTGCCGGCTACATCTTTGGTGAGGGATGCAGTGGTATTTTCGCTTTTCAGGTATACATTTTTGCAGATGAACTGCTGGTGCTGGTTCTGTAATAATACGCCCGGCAGCAAACCTGCTTCGCATAATACCTGGAAACCGTTGCAAACACCGATTACACGGCCACCTTTGTTGGCAAATTCAATCACACTCTGCATCATCGGACTAAACTTCGCAATAGCGCCGCAACGCAGGTAGTCGCCAAAGGAAAAACCGCCCGGTAATACGATACAATCTTCTGTGCTGAATGCGCTCAGGTCTTTATCCTTATGCCACAGTTCTATAACTTCCTGTCCCAGGTCATTACGCAGGGAATCAATCATATCATGATCACAATTAGAACCGGGAAAGGTGACAACGCCAAATTTCATCTGAAAATGTTTTGTGTTTATGTGTAAATAATGCTTTTAAAAAACGTTTTTTCCCCCACGTTTTTGCCATCATTTTCACGAATGACAAAACTAATGGGAAAGGACAAAATTACTTCGCCGTTCGCAATTTTCCATTGCCGTTTGTCCTGATTTAACAAATTACTGGTAATCAGGCCCTTAAAATGGGGAAATCAGCTGAAATATTGCATAACAATCACATATGCCAGTGCAATGAAGTGGATAATGTTGGCAAAAGTATCGTTGGTAACCGACCAGAATACGTTACCGGCAAACATGGAGATCGGCAAAACTGCCAGTACCCAGTAGGCTGCTGAAAAGTGAACATTAAAGAACGGTACCATCATGGCTACCAGTACATATATGACTAATGCCGCCCATATTTTACGGCCCTGTATCAGCATTTTTTTAAGCGGGCGCTGCAACAGCACCCATCCGATCACAAAAAAGAGCAAACATGCAATCATGGCTCCCCATACCTTATAATCAGTGATCATGGGCAGGGAGGCCCCCATATTAGGGATCTTCCAGAGCAGGGTCATCTGACCGGTGAGGAACAGGTAGGTACCCATCAGGTATAATGGACAGATCAGGCCCAGCAGGGCAATGATCCACTCCGCCAGCCGGAAAGCACGCATAATGAGCATGCTGGACAGCAGCAAAGAACAAAATATAACAGAGGGGAAGTAAAAGAGTCCGCTTATTCCCAGGGCAAACCCGATATTAAACACCACATCACGGGCGGAAGTACGTGTATACAGCTCCGTTATACTGGTAAATACCCATAACATAATGAGGTTCACAATGAGTGCCGGCGAAAATACGTTCCAGCTTTGCAGCATGGAGGTAAACAGCAGGTAACACATGGCCGGCAGGTAAGTAGGCCGCGGAAATAACCGGTGGTGATTAATAATGCGGGTGAAAAGCAGTGATTGCAAAAACAGCAGTAACACGGCCATTGACGTAAATACCAACGGACTGCCGCCGGTAAATGTCTGCATCCATTTCACCAGCAGGTGATACAAAAGCCCTTCCGATCCGTCTGCCATGTAGGTTGATGGATGGATCAGATAGTAAAACTTAACAACCAGCGTGTATATTAACAACAGCAATACCGTTAGCGGATTGCCTGAGCGAAAAAATTTTATCACAGTGCAAAGGTGTGATTAAAAGTCAATTTTAGCAAAGCAAATATAATTCCTGTAAATACATGGTATCACCACGGTGCGGCCACTGATTTGTTTGCCATACCGGGGCATCCAGGTGAAACCCTTATCCAGGTTACGCAGCGTAGGCATGCGGTTCACTTTACCTCCCGGGGCCAGACTTACATCTGTTAACATATAATTTCTTCTGTCCAGTTCATTATACAGAAAACGTAATTCGCTGCCCACATTTACCATCAGGTAAGACAGGTACAGGTCGGCGTTATCATCATACTGGCTCTTATGTACAAAGTTATTCCATTGCATGTTTCCCTCATCGTCGAACGACAATACCGCTACATTATCATAATGATAACGTAATCCCTGTGAATTGTTCCAGTAGTAAGGATTGTAGTACATGGAAGAATAAGGGGAATAGTAGTAAGGGGCATACATACCACCGTAAGGGCTGCCATACATGTAATTCCACCGGTTCCAGGGCTGGTAGCGGGAAGAAGTGGAGAAAGATTCTGCGGTGAGCAGGAATCCGCCATTGCTGGTATTAATCACCTTACGGATGAAGTAATCATTAAAGGCCGCGCTGGTGCTCGATTCGCCACGGGCATTCACTTTCAGGTCGTCGGGGAATACCTGTGATTTCTCATACACCGTTTTATGATTGGCGTAGTCGTATTTATACAGATATAATCCTTCTACATTTCCTCTTTTCTGTTTATAATAAAAAGCAGTGACCAGGGCCGTTTGCTTATTGTTATCAAGTTTCATCTTTACTTCATCCAGCAATTGTGCTTTGAAAGCCATTGTGGAAGTTTCAAAGCTGTCTACCAGTGAACGTTTCACTACCATGCTGCCGCTCACTACATAGTCGCGGTTGGAGGTGCGTTCCAGTTTATTAAAGATCAGATCGCCGGTATTGGTGAGGTTAAAGTTGCTGAGGAACTGCTTCTTCTGCATGGGCATGGACAGGCGGCTGTTATTCACCAGGCTCATGGCACTGTCGTACAGGAAGGTATAAAATACGTTGTTGTTTTCGTTATCCTGGTTGATCTTATACACCATGATGCGGTTCTTATCTTCCGATACCTCAACAGAATATACTTTGTTCTCTTTAGAATAGATACCGATGCGGGTGGAATCTATCAGGATGGGCGCATCTGCAAACTTAGCTTCCGGCGACATGGTGGCGCAGAAGCTGTACACCGCATCCTTGCGCTGGAACTGGTAAATCATCAGCACCTTATCAGGATAGGCTACAAAGTCCATGCTGATCACCTTACGGGGCAGGAAGTCCAGTTTAACCCTTTCTTTCAGCTGCATCGCATTATCATATACAGACACTACAAAGTCGCCGCGGTCTGTTTTATACACCAGTATATTCCCTGCTACCTTACCAATGATTTCAAACTCGGTGCTTTTATAATCATCTTTCTCCGGTTCAGAATAGGTTATTTTCTGTGCCATTGCTGCTGTGCCGGCGAAAAGCAGCAACAATAATAACTGTAGGCGGTATAGCGTATGCATGCGGTAATATAGATTTCAGATATTTTTGTGATAATGCAGATGGCCCATTTGTATGTGCCATTTTCAAACTTACATTAAAATTCAGAAATTAAGTTGTCAATTTAAAGCTGGTAAGCCCTGCTTTTACATAAATTCCAAAAGGCCCGATTTATTGTGTATTTTTAATAAATTATTTTAAAAAAGCAGCTATTATTGAATGGAGACCGTTATTATAACCGGTGGAACAGGACTCATAGGGACGGCATTAACCCGGCTGCTGCTGGAGCGCGGCTACAAGGTGATTATCCTCAGCAGACGCCCCGATAAGCGCAGCATTAAGGATGTAACATACGCCCACTGGAACGTGGAAACGCAAACCATAGATAAAGAAGCCGTTCAACAGGCGGACTATATAGTGCACCTGGCGGGCGCCAATGTGGGCGAGAAACGCTGGACTGCTGCACGTAAACAGGAGATTATTGATAGTCGCACCAAAAGCAGTGATTTAATTTTCACCTCCCTGAAAAACTTCCCCAATAAAGTAAAGAAGGTGATCAGCGCCTCGGCAACGGGGTACTACGGCGAGTTTACAGACCATGTATTCACCGAAACAGATCCCCCGGCTACCGACTTCCTGGGTACCACTACCCTCGCCTGGGAACAAAGCATTTCCAAAGTAACGACGCTTGGCAAAAAGCTGGTGATTTTCCGGACGGGGATTGTATTAAGTCCGGATGGCGGCGCTTTAAAGGAATTCTACAAACCGCTGCGGTTTGGATTTGCCACAGTGCTCGGATCAGGCGAACAGTTTGTTCCCTGGATACATATTCATGATATTGTACGCCTATACTTCAATGCCATTGTGAACGACAAGCTGGAAGGCATCTACAATGCCGTGACCCCCAACCCTGTTACCAACCGTGAACTGATACTGAGCATGGCCCGGCAGGCAAAAGGCGGCAGCTTTATGACTACCTATGTACCTACCTTTGCCCTGAAACTGGCATTGGGGGAAATGAGTGTGGAAGTATTGAAAAGTGTAAAGGCTTCTGCCGACAAAATACAACAAACCGGTTTCCAGTATTCTTATCCTACCATTAACGAGGCGATGGAGCAGCTGTTTAGCCGATAACGGTTTTCTCCATAGCGGCGGCTTTCAGCAGGCACTCTTCCCATTCTTTTTCGGGATCACTGTAAAAAGTGATGGCTGATCCGGTCTGGAAAGAGAGGTAGCGGTTTTCTGCGTTGTACAGCATGCTGCGGATTACTACATTAAAGTCGAAATCACCTGCCGGCGTAATATATCCAACGGCTCCGGAGTAAAGTCCGCGGCGGGTTTGCTCATATTGCTCAATGAGTTGCATCACCCTTATTTTTGGCGCCCCCGTCATAGACCCCATCGGGAAGGCATTACGCAATACTTCCGTGAAGGGCGTTTCAGGAGACAGCTGTGCAGAAACAGTAGAGATCATGTGGTGCACATGCGCAAAGGAATAGATACCAAAAAGCTCCGTTACTTCCACCGTACCCTGCAATGCCGTGTGGGATAAATCGTTACGTACAAGATCTACCACCATTACATTTTCCGCGCGTTCTTTCGCGCTGTTCAGCAGTTCTTGTTGCAATTGCCGGTCTGTTTCCGGATTGGCATCTTTGCGGCTGGTACCTTTTATCGGCTGGGAGATAACGGTATTGCCTTTCTTTTGTACAAAGCGTTCCGGGCTGGAGCAGGCGAGGTAACGGTGATGCAGGCGGTAATAGGCCGCAAAAGGCGATGGCGACAAGGCATTTAACCGGGTAAATAAAGCCGGTGGATGTATGCTGATATTTTCCATGAAGTTTTCGCGGCAGAAATTCACTTCATAGCAGTCGCCCTGCAGGATGTGCTGTTGCAGGCTTTTCACTGCGGCAATATAGCGTTGATGATCCAGGCGGCTTTGCAATGGTTGCACCGGGGAAGTAACCACGGGCGTAGCATCCGCGGGCATGTGCAAAATAGCTGTCAGGATTTCCTGCGCCTCTTCTTTGCTGAAGGCTTCTCCGCCGATATGTACCTGTTCCTTTTGCAGTTGTATGATTACGCGGGGCACAAAGAAGTGCATATCCGGGAAACCGATACCATCGTGGTGTTGTGATTGAAGACCTGATACCGTTTCATTTTTCAGATCGTAGGCGAGGTGGCCAAAGAGCCAGCCGCCGTGTGTTTGATGAAATTGCTGTAAGGCGGGGAAAGCGTTTCCGGCGTTTACTTCGAGGGTATGCAGCGCATCTGCAGCGAGTATGGCTTCATACTGATGCCAGGGAGAATCATAATTATTATTGTCTAAAAAACAACAAATGTTGAACTGGTTTCCCCAATCCAACATTTGTTGCTTAAATATTTTCTGATTATCAACCGGAAAAGTGTGGAATATCCTGATAACAATCGTGTTTTAGTGCTTAAAAATCATCATCGTCATCATCAAAACGATCGTTGAACAGATCCATGTCTTTGAATTCATCATCGATACCCAGGTCGTCGTCATCATCGGCTTTTTTGCTGCCAGTGCTGGGACGGCCGCGTTTACCTTTTGACTTAGGCATGTCAAATTCTTCAAAATCAGGATCATAATCATCATCTTCTCCTTTTTCCCACGCATCATCCACATCATCTTCCTCATCTGCGTCGTCTTCATCCTCATCATCATCTTTACGTTTTGATTTGGATGCAGACTTATCTGATTTCTTTGAGGCAGATTTGGAAGGTTTCACATCTTCATCATCATCTTCCTCATCATCATCATCCACCTCTTTCTTAGGCTTGGCCGCAGCTTTGGGAGCTTCTTTTGCAGTCTTAGGAGAAGTAGTTTTTTTGGTCTCTTTCTCTTTATCAGATTTTGATTTCATAATAGGTTACCTTATTTCTTTGCCGTAAAGTTTTAATAGTTTTTTTTATTCGCCAAATTTTTTTTGCTGTTTTTTTTCCTTACTTTTTGGTTCTACTTTTCAAGGATCTGATCGCGTCCGGGTCCGTTGGAAACGTATTTCACGGGAACACCCAGATACGAGTCTACTGCTGTAACAAATGCTTTCATCTCCGCCGGTAACTCGTTGAACTGCTGACAAGTAGAAGTTTTATCACTCCATCCTTTAAATGTTTCCCAGACAGGTTTAATGTCCAGACCGTTAATCTGGAAGGGCAATTGCTTTGTTTGTTTTCCGTCAATTTCGTAGGCGGTGCAGGCGAGTACTTCGTCGAATTCGTCGAGTACGTCGCTTTTTGTCATTACCAGTTGGGTAACGCCGCTCAGCATGCAGGTATAATTCAGTGCTACCAGGTCGATCCAGCCGCAACGGCGTGGACGGCCGGTTACCGCACCAAATTCGTGACCTGCGGAACGCAGCTTTTCACCGGTTGCATCATGCAGCTCGGTAGGGAAAGGACCGCTACCAACGCGGGTGCAATAGGCTTTGGTAACACCAATCACTTCTTTGATCCACTGCGGAGCAATACCTAAACCGGTACATACGCCGGCAGAGATAGTGTTGGAAGAAGTAACAAAAGGATAAGTACCAAAATCCACGTCCAGCATACTTCCCTGGGCGCCTTCAGCCAATACTTTTTTACCGGCTTTCAGTTTCTCATTCAGGAAATATTCGCCGCTTACCACGTTCATTTTCTGCAGGAAAGGAATGGCTTCGAAAAACTCAGCTTCCCAGTTGGCAATATCTTCTGAAAATTCATTTATATCATACTGACACAACAGCTGCAGGTGTTTCTGCTTCAGTTTTTCGTACAGTGTTTTAAAATCGGGAGATAAAACATCACCTACGCGCAAACCATTTCTGCCGGTTTTATCCATGTAGGCAGGGCCGATACCTTTTAAAGTAGAGCCTATTTTATCATTTCCTTTCGCTATTTCAGACGCTTTGTCCAGCGCGCGGTGTGTAGGAACAATGATATGGGTTTTTTCAGCAATAAACAGATTTTTTGTCAGATCTACTCCCAGGGCTGAAATATCTTCACTTTCTTTTTTGAAAGCTACAGGATCCAGCACCACGCCGTTACCGATCAGGTTGATGGTCTTATCATGAAATACACCGGATGGAATGGTGCGCAATACTACTTTCTGACCGTTTACATACAAAGTGTGACCAGCGTTTGGTCCACCCTGGAAACGGGCAATCACGTCGTACCTGCCGGCAAAATAGTCCACAATCTTACCCTTGCCTTCGTCGCCCCATTGCAGGCCTAACAAAACGTCTACCATAATGATTTAATTAAATATCGGAGGTTTGTTGCTTTAAAAGAAGTCGCAAAATTAAGGCGAATATTAAGAATTACAAACAAATTACTAATTACACACCGGAATTGCGGATAAAAGGGAAGATTTCATCAAGATATTCTGAAATCTTCCCTTTTACCCGCCCTTCTTTATTTGCTGTTTGTATTTTTTACTTTAAGATTCTTCGAGGCGCTGGATAGATTGTATTCCATCGAGCGTTTTAAGCCTATCCACGAGCTCGTCCAGTTCTTCCTTGTCGTGGACATATACTTTGATCAACCCCTCAAATAAGCCTTCTTTTGACTCAATGCTGAGGGCGGAGATATTAATCTTCAATTCACCGGAAATAATGTTTGTAATCTTATGGATCACGCCCACATCATCCATCCCGATAATGCGTAAGCCGGTGAGGAAGGAAATTTCGCGGTTCTTCACCCATTTGGTCTTTACCACGCGGTGACCATAGTTAGCCAGCAGCTGCGCAGCATTGGGGCAATTGGTACGGTGTATCTTCAACCCTTCGCTGGCGGTAATAAAGCCAAATACGTCGTCTCCCGGGATCGGGCGGCAGCAGTTAGCCAGTTTGTAGGCAATCTTGTCGGAGCTTTCTCCGAAGATGATCAGTTCTGCGTCTTTCTTGGAAGGCAGCTGATGCTTTACATGTTCTTCCGGTACATGTTCCGGCACCTTCACCGGTTTTGGGGGTTCCAGTTTATCGCCCAGTACAGAAAACTGTTTCAGTTCTTTCAGATCGATATTGCGGACCGCCACCTGGTAATATAAATCCAGCGGGGACGGCTGTTTGTAGAACTGTACCAGTTCATTGATATTATGCTGACTGAAAGAAATATTCATGTGCGACAACTTACGCTCCAGTGCCGCTTTCCCGTCCATCGCCACTTTGCGCTTTTCTTCCTTCAGCGCATCCTTGATCTTGGATTTGGCTTTGGCCGTGAGCACAAAGTTCAGCCAGTCTTCCGAAGGCTTTTGTTTATTGGAGGTAATGATCTCTACCTGGTCGCCACTGCGCAGTTTATGGCTCAGGGGCACCAGTTTGTAATTCACTTTGGCGCCGATACATTTGTTTCCCACCGCACTGTGGATGGAGTAGGCAAAGTCGAGCGCAGTAGAGTTTACCGGCAATATTTTCAGATCCCCTTTGGGGGTATACACATAAATTTCTTCCGTAAAGAGGTTACTCTTAAAATCGGCCAGGAAGTCGAGCGTATTGGAATCGGGGTTGTTCAGGATTTCCCGGATCTGGGTGAACCACTGATCAAATTTAGATTCCTGCTGGGCGGAGGCATTGCTGCCTTCCTTGTACCGCCAGTGGGCAGCCACGCCTTTTTCCGCATAATCGTTCATGCGTTTGGAGCGGATCTGCACTTCCACCCATTTACCGCTGGGGCCCATTACGGTTACGTGCAACGCCTCATACCCGTTGGATTTGGGGTTGCTGAGCCAGTCGCGGGTCCTTTCCGGGCTTGGATGGTAAAAGTCGGTGATGATGGAATACACCTTCCAGCAATCTGCCTTTTCCTTATCTATCGAGGAATCCAGGATGATACGGATGGCAAAAAGGTCGTATACTTCTTCAAAGGCAACGCCTTTTGTTTTGATCTTGTTATGGATGGAATGGATTGATTTCGGGCGGCCATAGATCTCGAATTCAAATCCTTCTTCCTGCAGCACTTCCTTGATAGGCTTGATAAACTCGTTGATATAGCGGGTGCGTTCCCGTTTGGTTTCTTTGAGGCGCTTGGCTATTTCACGGTAAGTTTGCTGCTCCGTATATTTCATGGCCAGATCTTCCATTTCGGATTTGATATTGTATAATCCGAGGCGATGAGCCAGAGGCGCATAAATGAATACGGTTTCAGAAGCTATTTTCAGCTGTTTTTCGCGGCTCATGCTATCGAGCGTACGCATATTGTGCAGCCTGTCGGCCAGCTTGATCAGGATAACCCGGGGGTCATCTGCCAGCGTCAATAATATTTTCTTGAAGTTTTCTGCCTGTGCGGTGCTGGTACTGGAGTCTATTACGGTAGATATTTTTGTGAGACCGTCTACAATATGGGCGATCTCATTCCCGAACTCGCGGGACACATCTTCCAGTGTTACTTCGGTATCTTCCACGGTATCGTGGAGCAGGGCACATATGGCGGAACGTACGCCAAGACCAATTTCTTCCACGCAAATCTGCGCCACGGCCAGCGGATGCAGTATATAAGGCTCCCCGGATTTACGCCGCATTTCCTTGTGTGCATCTGCTGCCATTTCAAAAGCAGTACGTACCAGCTCCCTGTCGCCTTTTTTTAAACGGGGCTTCAACGCCCTCAATAAAGCACGGTAATGCCGAACGATTTCCTTCTTTTCCTGCTCTTCGTCTAAATTATATTTTTGTACAACCACTGTTTCCATTGGAATAAAGTTACGATTTAATATAATCTGAAAGAAAAAAGCAGGTTTTGACATAAAAACACCCATCCTTTGCCGGCGATAAAACCGGAAAGGATGGGGAGGTTGATTATTCGGCGGGAAAGAAAAATGTAAATCAGTGGATGGGTACGGTGATCTTCACCGGCAGGATGTCTTCCGGCACATTCAGCCGGAGACCTACGTTGTAAACGGTTTCCAGCTCTACACGGGGTACCAGTTTGAGTAACCGGCGCACACGGCCAATAAATACGTCCATACTGCGACTTGCGTAAAAATCTTCTTTTCCCCAAACCCGCAGCAGTACCTCGTCTTTTTGTACGATGATATTAGGCCGGCTGAGGAAATAACGCAGCATTTTTGCTTCAATGGGAGAAATTCTTCCTTTGGCCAGTTTACTGCTGGTTTCAAAGATTTTGAGCTTCCGGTAATGGAAGGTGTAATTGGCTACCGTATGCCCTACCAGCAACTCTGTTCTGTTGGGACGGGTCCACTTCAGGATCACCTTCATTCTTTTTACGAGTTCCTCAAAACTGAATGGCTTTACGAGGTAACCATCCCCTCCCAGCTGAAATCCGCTGATACGGTCTGTTTCTTCCGTCTTTTCAGCCGACAGGAAAAAGATGGGCGTCAGCATCGTAACATTCCGGATTTCCTTTGCCAGCTCAAATCCATTCATTTTCGGAAGAACGATGTCGATAAGACAAATGTCATACTTGGACCTCGAATAAAGGTTCCAGGCATCTACGCCGTCGAAACAATGCTCCACACTGTAGCCGGCCTGCTCCAGGTGCTGTTTGACGATACCGCCGAATGCCTTATCATCGTCAACAAGCAAGACTTTTGGGTTTCTGTTCATATAGCTACCATTTGTGATCAGTTTGACTATAAAACAAAAAAGAGATGACCGCGGGTAAGCGTCCATCTCTTTTTTTTATTTATCAACACTAATTCACATTAATTCACACTACAATCACAGCTTTTCCACAGCCGGTATTTTAATAGCTATTGCATGCTCAAATCCTTTATCACGGATAGATGCGGGAATCTGCACTTCTACCCCGGCGGCCGTAGTTTTCCACACCAGCTTATTATTGGTTCCCAGCACCTGTAAACGGGCGCCTTTCACCGGCGTTAATCCTTTAAATGAAATTACTGCAGGCAATTTCTCATTCTGATCCAACAGATAGATCGCATATACGCTGCCATCCTTTTTACGGGTGAAACACACTTTCCCGTCTTTGTAAGGAGCCACCGCACGGGTGCCATAAATAGCGTCCCCGTTAATATGAATCCATTCACCGATATGCTTCATGGTGGTGTAGGCATCGTTATGCAGCTCGCCATCAGGGCCGGGGGCCACATTCAGCAGGTAGTTGCCGCCTTTGGCCACAATATCCACCAGGTTGTGGATCAGCACATTTACGGATTTGTATTTATCGTCCGGTACGTACGACCAGGAGCTGCCCATTGTCATGCAGGTTTCCCAGGGATAGCTGAGCGGCTTATCAGGAATCTGCTGTTCAGGGGTGCGGTAGTTTTCGTATGGGCCGTGTACACTGCGATCCACTACAATCAGTCCGGGTTGGTGGCTGCGGGCCATCGTGGCAATTTTGCCCATATCTATATCCTGATCCTGCGGAGCCGTTTGGCTCCAGGAGAGGGATTCCTTTGTTTGTTGCTTCAACGGGCGCACCCAGCCGCCATCCAGCCAGAGGATATCCAGTTTACCGTAACCGGTCATCAGCTCTTCAATCTGGTTATAGGTGTATTGTTTGAACTGGTTCCATCTTTCCGGATATTTCTTCAGGTCGTAGTTCGGGTTACGGTCCTTGGGCGGGAAATAGCTCCACCAGTAGTATTCAGTGTGCCAGTCGGGCTTGGAAAAGTAAGCCCCTGCGTGTATACCTTCCTCACGGAAAGCCTGGAATACTTCCTTCGCCAGGTTGGCGCGCGGGTTCTTGCTGAAAGCGCCATCAGCGGCGGTTATCTTGTAGTCGGTTTGTTTGGTATCAAACATACAAAAGCCATCGTGGTGCTTGGTGGTAAACACCAGGTACTTCATCCCGGCGTCCTTTGCGGCTTTCGCCCACTTTTCCGGGTTGAAGTGAACAGGGTTAAAAGTTTTCCCCAGTGCCTCATACTTTTTCAGGTAATCGTAATAGGGAATACCTGCCGGCTTACGCTGCGTCCAGCCTTCATCTTCCGGGCAAATGCTCCAGGATTCCACCACGCCCCATTGGGAATAGGGGCCCCAGTGCATGATCATCCCAAATTTCCAGTCCTGCCACTCGTCCAGCTTCTTTACCACCGCCTGATCTGTTTCAGGTACATAAGGAGGTTCTTCATTCTGTGCGTGGAGGCCATTAAAGCCCAGCAACGCAAATCCCAATAAAATCAGGTATTTCTTTTTCATTGTCAGTTTTTATAAGACGATACTAAAGTAGTTACTTTCAATGCCTGGTGTATAAGCTCGGGCAGTTGGCCTGTCTGCAACCGGATGGTCCGGGTTTCTCCCGGCAACAGATCAAAGTAATTATCTTCAAAATGATCGGTTGCAGTGGCCTTGTCCAGCGACAGGTAAACATTTCTTGCCAGCTTGTCTGTTTTCACGCGGATATAAACAACGCCTTTATCTTTGGCTACCTTGCTGGTTACCACATCCAGGTGTGGTACTTCCAGGTTCATATCCTTCGCCGGAGCAAAGTAAAAGATATTCCGCTCCATATCCTTACTGTCTATTCGCAGTTGCGCATAGAATATTACCCTTGCCGGGTTATTTCCCTGTAAAACAGCAGCGGTATCGATGGCGTGTAATTTTTCACTGGTATTTGCTTTTACAGAGATATCCGTTAATTCTTTCTGCCAGATCACCTTACCGTTCAGATCCACTGCTTTCATCAGAAGATCGGCTTTGCCCTGGTATTCGTCTGTTACGAGGTAGGTACACAGCTGTCCGTTTTCAATGACGCTGGATACCAGCCGTGGCCTGAATGCGTCCTTTACATAATACTGCAACGCTTTCCAGCGGCCGTCGTAATCCCGGCCCGACCAGGAGGCACCCGGCCAGCAGTCGTTCAGCTGCCAGTAGAGGGTGCCCATGCAATAAGGCATGGCCCTGCGATGGGCTTCTATGGCTACTTTCATGCCTTCTGCCTGTAACACCTGGCTGAGATAAACAAAAGAGGGAAAGTCTTTCGGCTCACGGTAGTAATGCAGCATGTATGTTTTGATGGCTGTATTTCCTTTAGCCGGACTTTTCTGGTGTGCCTGCATCACATTGGAAAAGATATCATAGTCTTCTTTCGCAGCAAACGTGCGGATCGTTTCCATAGATGGGAAGGACTGGAAACCATATTCACTCATGAACCGTGGCACATGTGTATTAAATGCTTCAAACCATTCCATGCCATGCCATACGCCCCAGTAGTGATTATCTCCTTTGGTAAAATCTTCCGGCTTGCCCCAGTTGCTGATGGGGGAAGAATGAAAATAGAAAGCGCCCGGCTGATAAGCGGCTACCTGTTGTGGCAACACTTCTTTAAACAATTTATCATACCCCTGCTGCAAACTTTCCCACTGGGTATTCGTATAGGCGTAACCGCTTTGCCAGCCCCAGTTTTTAATGGCTACCGCTACTTCATTATTTCCGCACCACAGCGCCAGCGAAGGATGATTGCGCAAACGTTTTATATTATCTGCGGCTTCCGTTTTTACATTTTCCAGGAACGCCGGATCGGAAGGATAAAGGGTACAGGCAAACATAAAGTCCTGCCAAACCAGGATCCCGTGCTGATCTGCCAGCCTGTAAAAATTATCATCTTCATAAATACCTCCGCCCCATACGCGCACCATGTTAAAGTTGGAAGTCACCATATCGTCAAACAGCTTTTCCTGTTTTTCTTTAGTTACGCGCGGCAGGAAATTATCCTGGGGAATATAGTTGGCGCCTTTCATAAACACGGGGCGGCCGTTTACTTTTACATAAAACGATTCCCCGAGGCTGTCGGGTTTATTCACTACTTCAATAGTGCGTAACCCAATCTTACTGCTTTGAGTAGCCACTACCTTTTTATTGCTGAGCAGGTTGGCCTGCAGTTCGTAACAGAAAGGAGTGCCTATCCCGGCAGGCCACCACAGTACGGGCTTTTTTATAGAGAAGGGTACTTTTATTACATTGATGCCCGCCTGCAGGCTTACCGGTAATTTTGCCAGTTCAGGGGTAGATTTTGCGGGCAGCACCTGTAAGGTATATTCTCCCGCGGCAGCGGCTTCAATGGTCACTTCCGCCTGCATGTCTGCTTTCGTGGAATCCAGTTGCAGCTGTTGCCAGTATACATCGCGGATCACCGCTTTATTCCAGCTCCGCAACACAACGGGACGGTAGATACCGGACGTAACCAGCCGTGGGCCCCAATCCCAGCCGTAGTGATAGGGCGCTTTACGTGCATAAATACTGAGTGGAATATCGCTGGCATCGTTACCGGCAGGATAGATGATGCTGTCCTGCAAAAATTTGGGCATGTCTGTTTTGATGGGACTTTTAAACAGGATGCGCAGTTCGTTGTCGCCCGCTACCAGCCATTCTTTTACGCTGACCGTATGCGAAACAAACATGTTTGCCGACTGTAGTATTAAATGGTTATTGAGATACACATCTGCATAGGTATCCAAACCTTTAAACTCCAGTTCTATCACCTCTGCATTTAGTTCCTGTTTTTTGATGTGCCATCTTTTCCGGTATTGCCAGTCTTTCTTATCTACCCACTGTACAGCTTTTTCATTGGTTCCCACAAAAGGATCGGGGATTAAATGCTGTGCCAGCAAATCGGTGTGAACCGTTCCGGGTACGGTGGCCGGCCGCCAGATGCCTTCATCCACGCGGGAAAATTCCCAGCCGGTAAGCATAGGGTTGTTCTGTGCTATTCCATTGGTAAACAAGGTAAAAAAAAGTCCCACTGTTAACAGTAAATATTTCATGTCCTATTTTTTCAGAAGGACCAAAAATAGCACTGATTTACGATCTTTGGGAGATGAAAAGTATCTGGCAACAAATATTGAGGTATCTGTATATCGGTAAGAAGGATCCCAATGCACCAAAAACACGTTACGTGGCGATGATGCATGGGATGAACAGAATTTCTTTGTTACTTTTTATAATCGCCATTATTATCATGGTGATCAGGCTGATCAGGCGTCACTAGGCGATGGCGTATTCGTAGATCACTTCTGCTGCGCGGCGGGAAGCATCCTTTTCTCCCAGCTTATGCCACAGCTCTGCATAGTCTTTCATCACGCGGCTTCTGGCGGCTTCATTATTCAGTAACGAGTTTAATTCCTTCAACAGGTTTTCTTCTGTGAGGTCGTGCTGAATCAATTCTTTCACTACCAGTTTATCCATCACCAGGTTTACCAGGGAGATATATTTTACTTTGATGAGATGTTTGGCAAAGAAGTACGAAATAGGATTTCCTTTATAGCACACTACTTCCGGTACTCCAAACAAAGCTGTTTCCAGCGTGGCTGTTCCGGACGTTACCAATGCGGCTTTTGCCTGACGCAGTAACTTATAGGTTTGTCCTTTTACCATCGACACGTTGGGATGCTGACCGGTAAGGCTTTCCAGGAAATGATCGTCCAGGCTGGGGGCCTGCGCCACTACAAACTGGTATTGCGGAAAGTGTTTCGCCATAGTGAGCATGATAGGCAGCTTTACGCTCACTTCCTGCTTACGGCTGCCCGGTAATACGGCGATCACGGGTTTATCTGATAACGGCGCATCAGCAGGCTGTTCTTTGGCAGCTTTAATTACTTCCACCAAAGGATGTCCTACGTATTCCGTTTCATAATTCCATTTATGATAAAACTCGGGTTCAAACGGGAGGATGCACAACATTTTATCTACATACTGCCGGAGTTTTTTCACCCTGTTCTCTTTCCAGGCCCATACCTGCGGGGAAATATAATACACTATTTTAAATCCCTGTTGTTTGCCCCATTCGGCGATGCGCATGTTAAAGCCGGGATAATCTACCAGCACCAGTACATCCGGTTTAAAGGCAGCGATATCTTTCTTACAAATTTCTATATTCTTTAAAATAGTGCGGAGGTTCATCACCACTTCCACAAAACCCATAAAGGCCAGTTCTTTGTAATGCTTTACCACATGGGCGCCGGCGGCTTCCATCAGGTCGCCTCCCCAGCTACGTATATCCGCAGACGTATCTAACTGTCTTATTTGTTTTACAAGATTGCTGCCATGCAAATCACCTGACGCTTCTCCTGCAATAATGTAATATTTCAATATTCTTTGATTAAAAATTATCTGATCAGTTTGAGTAATAATATGCCAATGGCATACAGCATGGTCATCAGGAAAATGCCTTTGGCAGTGATATCCAGCCGTTTTCTTGTATACAGGAAAAACACCAGTCCGTTTAGTAACAGGCAGATGCTGGTGAGCTTCGGAATCATTTGTTTATTGTCTTTCAGGATACCGAGGAACTGTCCCAGTCCCACGTTGTTATGTGGCTTGATAACAAAAAAGTAATACAGGAAAAACGCAAACAGGGGTGTTAAAAACCCCAGTAAAATTCCTAACGGAAGATTGTCTTTTTTTAACATACTGTAATTATGATGGCGATATAACGAATGTTTACAGGTCTTTCCAATCTTCTTCCAGCTTCTTTTTCAATGAATAATTTGTGAGATCAAACTGCACCGGTACAATAGAGGCGTAATTATTTTCCAGTGCCCACACATCTGTATCCTGTCCGTTATCGCGGTTTTTAAATTCTCCTGTGAGCCAGTAGTATTTTTTACCGTGCGGGTCGCGGCGTTCATCAAATTCTTCCACCCATTTGGCATCTGCCTGCCGGCTGATTTTCAGTCCCCTGAAATTCTTTTCATCCACTATCGGAATATTTACGTTGAACAGGGTACCAGGTGGCAGATCGGATTCCAGCATTCTTTTGGTAACATTGTGCGCTACTTTTTTGGGCAGCGAAAAATCAGCATCATAGCTGTATTCCAGGAACGAGAAGCCTACGGAAGGAATGCCTTCTATGGCCGCTTCCATGGCGGCCGACATAGTGCCGGAATAAATCACGTTGATAGAATGATTGGCGCCATGATTGATCCCGCTCACGCAGATATCCGGTTTACCATGCAGGATTTTATCGCGGGCCAGCTTTACACAGTCCACCGGTGTACCGGAGCACTGCCAGGCTTCTATTCCTTCAAAGATATCCACCTTTTCCAAACGCAAAGGAACTCCGATGGTAATGGCGTGTCCTTTGCCCGACTGCGGACTATCCGGCGCTACCACCACTACTTTACCCAAAGGCTTCACTGCTTCTATCAGCGCCCGGATGCCCGGCGCCGTGATGCCGTCGTCGTTTGTTACCAGTATAACCCGCTCTTGTTTTGCCATAGTTCGCCTTTTTTCTTTGCTCAACAAATTTAAGCTCTCTGCCAAACATTTCGCTTTAAAAGAATGTGAAATATATGGATATTTCTACAGATCGGATTTTAATATTTTCCTGAAAACCAGGTAGATGCCCAATGCGATATAGGCTATCATGGCTGTTACATACACATAGGCTTCGTACTGATCGCCGGTGGATACCATTTTACCCACCAGTGGAAATGGCAGCAGCTCGTCGCCGCTCTGCAGCGGCAGCAGGCCGCCAATAGCTCCGGCATTTCTTTTTACGATAAACGACAACAGCTGATCCAGCATCATATTGTAAGCCACAAAAAGCACGATGGCCAGCCCCGCCCGTTTCACCAACACACCTATCAGCAGGGCGATGGTAAGCATCACATTAAACTGCAGGAAGTAGTACAGCATGTAATGATATCCTTCCAGGCTGAAGGGTTTGTTGCCATAAATGATTCCCACCAGGGCGCCGCTGATAGTAGCCACCACCAATGTAAGCACGGAAATAGCCACCAGCCAGAATAATTTGGCGTATACAAACTGGCTTCTTTCCCAGCCGTCGATTACGTTCTGGCGGTTGGTACGGTACGTATATTCATTGGTGACCAGGATAATCAGGAGTAGTCCGAACAGCGCGGAGATATAGCTGTTCAGCGAAGCCATTGTGAGCCATACGTCCGGGAAGCTGAAGGGGTTGCCAAGCATTTTGCTTATCTGTTCCAGGTTTCCGCTGAGTTTGTCGGCCACCATGAAATTGCCTGCGGGAATAATCACCAGCGCCAGCAGGAGCATTACCCAAAAGGTGCGGTAGTTCCTTACTTTGAGCCATTCGGTATAGATAATCTGTTTCATGATGCGGCGATATTGGTGATTTCCAGGAATGCGGTTTCGAGACTTTTCTTACGGAGTTGCAGGTAGCTGAGCCAGATGCCCTGCTGGGCACAGTAACTGTTGATAGTTGCCGCATCGGGAGATTCAGCGAAAAAAGCCCTCACGATGTTGCCCTGTATTTCGGCGCCGGTGCAACCGGGATACCGGAGCATGGCCGCCTGTAACTGCGTGTTGTCTGCTGCGGAGAGTTCCACAAAATCGTTGCGACTGATCACCGTGTGTACCGGGCCTGACAGCAATAACTGCCCGCTTCTCAAAATAGCCACGTGTGTGCATACCTTTTCCACTTCATCGAGCAGGTGGCTGGCGAGGATAATGGTTTTGCCGCTGTCTGCCAGTTTACGCACCAGCTCCCGCACTTCCGCGATACCGGAGGGATCGAGGCCATTGGTAGGCTCGTCCAGGATGAGTACATCGGGGTCGCCGAGTAAAACGGCGGCAATGGCCAGCCGTTGCTTCATGCCAAGTGAATACGTTTTAAAGGCCGAGTGCTGGCGTTGTGTGAGGCCACAGATCTCCAGTACTCTTGCGATGTCGTCTTTCCCGCGCTGTTTGATAGCAGCGGAGATTTCCAGGTTTTTGTATGCGCTGAGATAATGATAGAAGTTGGGCGTTTCCAGCAAAGTACCTATTTGCCGGCGTTCCGCGGCGGAAGGCGCTTTATCAAAAAGGGTGAAGCTGCCGGTATCTGCTTTGAGTACATCGGTTACAATGCCGAGCAGGGTTGTTTTGCCGCTGCCGTTAGGCCCCAATACGCCGAACACGCTACCGGCCGGCACATCAAAGGAAACACCTGACAATGCCTGCACCGTTCCGTATTTTTTGGAAATGTTTTGTAAGGATAGAATTGGCACGGGAGTAAATCTAAAGAATGAAAATAAAAAGGGAAATGCAGCGAATGATCTTATGGCTAATCTTCACTACATTTCCCATACATTAAAATAACAGTTTCTAATTTCGTACGGGTTTGCCCGTTTTAATCACGCTTTGTAAGCGTTCCAGCGTTTTGCGTTCACCGCATAAACTCAGGAAGGCTTCCCTTTCGAGATCCAGCAGGTATTGTTCGCTTACAAAGGAGGCTTCTGTAAGATCGCCACCGCACATCACATAAGCGAGTTTATTTGCAACTTTCTGATCATGTTCTGAAATATAGTTACCAAACTTCATGGCGTATACGCCTGCCAGTAAGGCACCCAGTGCGCCGCGACCCATCACTTTGATATCTGTTCTTTCCACGGGGCGGGTATATCCTTCATCTGCCAATGCTATTACGCTGCGTTTGGCGTCGGCAATAAGGCGGCTGAGGTTCATGGTAATTTCATCATGTCCTTTCTTCAGCACGCCCATATCAAATCCTTCAAAGCCGGAGGTGGCCACTTTTGCGGTGGCTACGGTCATGAAGTAATCTTTCAGGGGCTCTTCCTCGATGCGGCCTTCCTTGTATTCCAGGCTGGCGCGGAGCGTCATTTCCTTGGTACCGCCGCCGCCGGGGATAAGCCCTACGCCCAGTTCCACCAGCCCGATATATGTTTCGGCTGCTGCCTGTACTTTATCGGCGTGTAAACACATTTCGCAGCCACCACCCAATGTGAGGGCGTGTGGCGCCACCACTACGGGTACCGATGAATAACGCAGGCGCATGGTGCTGCGCTGGAAAAGGCGTACTGCCATGTCCAGCTCATCAAACTCCTGTTCTGCTGCAAGCATGAAAATCATACCCACGTTGGCGCCTGCGGAAAAGTTGGTGCCTTCGTTGCCTACTACCAGTCCGCGGAAGTCTTTTTCAGCGCGGTCTATCGCCTTATTCAATCCTTCCAGCACTTCCCCGCCGATGGTATTCATTTTTGTTTTCCAGTCGAAACACACCACGCCGTCGCCGATATCAATCAGGTTGCAGGCGCTGTTTTTCCAGACTACATTATTGGAGAAGTTTTCCAGGATAATGAACTGTCCTTCTCCTGGTAACGGTTTGTAGGTTTGGGTACTTACGTCGTAATATAATTTCTTGCCGTTGTCTACTTTGTAGAAGCTGGTAATACCTTTTGCCAGCATATCTTTTACCCATTGGGCAACGGTGAGTCCTTTTTCTTCGATGAGTTTTACGGATGCTTCCACGCCGAGCAGGTCCCACGTTTCAAACGGCCCGATTTCCCATCCGAAGCCGGCTTTCATGGCGTCGTCTACTTTATATAAGTCGTCTGCTATTTCAGGAATGCGGTGCGATACGTAGGAGAAAAGGAATGCGTGGAATTGTTTGTAGAATTCGCCGGCCTTGTCGGAAGCTCCTGCCAGCGCTTTGATGCGTTGTTTCAGGTCTTCGATAGGTTTGGCTGCATCTATACTTGCAAACTTTGCTCTTTGTTTGGGTCCGTATTCCATTGACTGCAGGTTCAGTGTAAGGATTTCCTTGCTGCCGCCGTCTCCTTTGGTTTTCTTGTAGAAGCCCTGCCCGGTTTTATCGCCGAGCCAGTTGTTTTCCACCACTTTCTGGAGGAAGGGAGGTATTTTAAAGATACCGATGGCCTCGTCCTGCGGGCAGTTTTCCATGACGCCTTTGGCTACTTTCACCAGGGTATCTATCCCTACCACATCGGCGGTACGGAAGGTAGCTGATTTAGGGCGGCCGATTACGGGACCGGTGAGTGCATCAATTTCGTCGATGCCCAGGCCCATTTCCTGCATAATGTGAAAGATGGCCATGATAGAGAACACGCCTACCCTGTTGGCAATAAATGCCGGGGTATCTTTACACAGTACGGTTGTTTTGCCGAGGAAAAGATCGCCGTAGTGCATGAGAAAATCGATGACGGCGGGATCTGTATGTGGTGTTGGAATTATTTCGAGTAAACGGAGATAGCGGGGCGGGTTAAAGAAGTGGGTACCGCAGAAGTGTTTCTTGAAATCTTCGCTGCGGCCTTCTGTCATGAGGTGGATCGGGATGCCGGAGGTGTTGGAGGTGATGAGTGTTCCGGGTTTCCGGAATTGTTCCACCTGCGTAAACACGCTTTTCTTCACATCCAGGTTTTCCACTACTACTTCAATGATCCAGTCCACATCCGCGAGACGTTTCATATCATCCGTAAAGTTGCCTGTTTTAATGCGTTTGATCACATCTTTGGTAAAAACGGGCGATGGGTTGGATTTTATGGCGGCCTGCAGGGCGTCGTTCACAATCCGGTTTTTCACAGCGGGACTATCCAGTGGCAGGTTCTTTTTCTTTTCTGCCTCATTGAGTTCCTTTGGCGCTATGTCCAGCAGTAAAACCTGTACGCCTATTCCTGCAAAATGACAGGCAATCCTTGATCCCATTACCCCCGAACCTAAAACGGCTACTTTGTTGATGTGTCTCATTGCTTTGGCTTTTAGCTGTCAGCTTTTTATTCATTACGCGGAGCTTCCAGCATTTGTAACTTAAATTTACCGATCCTTGAATTTAGCATTTTTTGGAGTTCCATCATCAGGGGGCACACGATTTCTGTAATACTTTTTTGTAAAGAGAGATAAAATTGGCTGGAGGAGCGTAGTTTGTCTTTCTCAGGATTAGGCTGATTATAATGATTTAGGGGATTTGATCACTTTTGATTCTAAAAGATTAGGGGAGACATAAGCGAAAATATCCGCTTATGTCTCCCCTAATCTTTTAGAATCAAAAAAGTAAAATCAAGGCAGTCATTATAATCAGCCTAATCCTGAGAAAGACAAACTACACTCCGATCCGCAAATTGTATCGGCTTTATGAAGGCTTCGCCATTACGTCGCATTCGCTTTGCACATGCTTTACACCCGGAGTATCCGTGGAGTGTACATGGAGATGACGTGGAGGGGATGTGGACTTGATCTGGAAACCCTCTACCCTGGCTAATTTCAGCTCACTCCGCTACCCGGCGTTATCGCCTCCGCAGGGTTTACGAAAACGAGCTTACCCTTGTCTTCCGCCATGAGGATCATGCCCTGGCTTTCGATTCCGCGCATTTTACGGGGGGCCAGGTTGGCCACCAGTGTTACCTGTTTGCCTACAATGTCTTCCGGGTTGAAGTGCATAGCGATACCGGAAACGACGGTACGTTGTTCAGTACCTATGTCTACCAGCAGTTTCAGTAATTTATCGGCTTTGGCTACTTTTTCTGCCTGCAGGATGGTGCCTACGCGCAGGTCCAGTTTTGCGAAATCGTCGTATTGAATTTCAGGTTTTGCAGGGGCGGGCGGGGCTTCTTCCACGGCGGGCGCAGCTGCCGCGGCGGCATCCATCGCCTGTTTTAAACCTGCATGGAGTTTTTCCACCTGGGCAGTTACCTGCTCATTTTCCACCTGTTTGAACAGCAGTTCCGGCGGACGCAGGGAATAGCCTACGTTCACCAGTTTATCGCTACCGGCGTTTTCCCAATCCAGCATACGGTCCACCACTTTCAGCATGTGGCAGATCTTTTTGGCCGTAAACGGCAGGAACGGGTGGGAGAAGATCGCCAGGTTGGCCGTCATCTGCAATGCGATGTGCAGGCAAATATCGATCCGTCCCTGTAAAAAGGCGATGTCCTTTTCTTCGTACTGCGGGTATTTGGCGTGCTGTTCTCCACTCTTCAGCTTTTCGAGCACACTGGCCAGGATCCAGGGTTCATTCTTCTGGAGGTATTGATTGCCTTTCCGGGCAAATTCAATCACTTCAGACAATGCTTCCCGGAAGCGGTATGTTTCGAGGCTGGTTTCGATCTTCTCTTTTGCGAGGCCGAACTCTTTCAGTATCTCGGTGTCGCCGTCGTTCATGAACGCAGGATGCAGCGGGGGTACTTTTCCACCGCACAGCTTATGCATGAGCACCATCGCGCGGTTTACAAAGTTACCGAAAACGGCCACCAGCTCGCTGTTATTACGATCCTGGAAATCTTTCCAGGTGAAGTCGTTGTCTTTTGTTTCCGGTGCGGTAGCGCAGAGTACATAACGGAGTACATCCTGCTGATCGGGGAAGTCCTCAATATAATCGTTTACCCACACGGCCCAGTTACGGGAGGTGGATACTTTTTCGCCTTCTATATTCAGGAATTCGTTGGCAGGTACGTTGTCCGGCAATACAAATCCGCCGTGTGCCTTGAGCATGGCCGGGAAGATGATACAGTGGAAAACGATGTTATCCTTACCGATGAAGTGCACCAGTTTGGTATCGTCTTTACACCAGTAGTCTGCCCAGTTGTCGGTCAGTTCCTTTGTAGCGGAGATATAACCGATGGGTGCGTCGAACCATACGTACAATACTTTGCCTTCTGCATCAGGCAGCGGCACTTTGATGCCCCAGTTGCTGTCGCGGGTCATGGCGCGGCTTTGCAGGCCACTATCCAGCCAGCTTTTGCACTGACCGTATACGTTGTTCTTCCACTCTTTATGACCATCAATGATATATTCTTTCAGCCACGGTTCGTAGTTCTGCAGCGGCATGTACCAGTGTTTGGTTTTCTTTTTCACCAGTGGTGCATTGCTCAGTGCAGAATGCGGGTTGATCAGTTCATCGGGGCTCAGGGTTCTGCCACAGCGTTCGCATTGGTCGCCATAGGCTTTATCGTTGCCACAGTTAGGACAGGTGCCGATAATATACCTGTCTGCCAGGAACATTTCTTTCTCCGGATCAAAAAACTGTTCGCTTTCTTTTTCTTCAAACAAGCCATCGTTATACATCTTCAGGAAAAAGTCCTGCGAGGTTTGGTGGTGTATGGGAGCGCTGGTGCGGGCAAAAATATCGAAAGAGATCCCCATTGCAGCAAAGCTGTCGCCGATGATCTTATGGTATTTATCTACCACATCCTGCGGGCTCACGCCTTCCTTCATTGCTTTGATGGTGATGGGAACACCGTGTTCATCTGTGCCGCAAACAAATTTTACATCTGCCTTTTTTGCACGTAAATAACGTACATAAATATCTGCAGGCAGGTAGCAGCCGGCGAGGTGTCCGATGTGCACCGGGCCATTGGCATACGGTAATGCCGCAGTTATTAAATATCTATTAAATTTTGCCATATTCTCTTAAAGAATGCTTAAATAAACTTTAAATCAGTGATTGTTTTTGGAATCACCATAACAATTTATCACCTTAGTCAGCGAATAAAGAATGAATTTACGCTAACTAATCTGCAAAGGTAAACAAAAGGAACAATGGTAAAAATTCCGCCATATTTGAAAAAAGGTGATCTGATCGGAATTACCTGCTCCAGCAGCAAAATGGATCTGCAGGCAGCGGAGTATGCACGCGGCGTGCTCACTTCCTGGGGGTACCGTGTACACCTCGGTATTACTGTAGGAACCAGCTTTCATAATTTCTCTGCGCCGGATGAACTGCGGCTGGAAGAATTGCAGGATATGCTGAATGATCCGGAGATAAAAGCAATTGTATTTGGCCGTGGTGGTTACGGCATGGTGTGTATCATTGATAAACTGGATTTTACCCGTTTCCGGAAACAGCCGAAATGGCTTTGCGGCTACAGTGATATTACCACCCTGCACTCGCATGTGCAGCGGCACTTTGGCATTGCCACGCTGCATTCTGTGATGTGCAGCGGTATTACGCCCGATACGTTTGATAATGAATATACAGAAAGCCTGGCAGCAGCGCTGAGAGGGAAAGCTTACCGCTATTCCGCGCCGGCGCATCCGCTGAACAAGGAAGGGAAAACCACCGGGATACTGGTAGGCGGTAATTTATCGATCCTGGCCAACCTTTCGGGTACGCCTTCACAAATCAATACCAAAGGAAAGATCCTGCTGCTGGAAGATATCGGTGAATACCGGTATAACATAGACCGGATGATGTATAACCTGAAACGCGCCGGGTGGCTCGACAAACTGGCCGGGCTGGTGGTGGGCGCCTTCACAGATGGCAAGGAAACGGATACTCCTTTCGGACAGTCTGAATATGAAATTATCAGCAACCTTGTAAAAGACTACGAATTCCCTGTTTGTTTTGGTTTCCCGAGCGGGCACCAGGCGGCGAACTACTCGCTTAAACTGGGTGTGAAGCATGAACTGAAGATAGGGGCTAAAACGGTGCTGTCGGAGGTGTAATGCAGCGGAGGGATCGCCTTCGGCGATGGAAATTGTCCTGGAGCAGGATTACGCTGATTATGCTGATTTTTCTGATTTGATTTTTGGGATTTGGGGGTTTTGGATTTTTATAAATGATTAAGGGAGATATATGCGGATCTATTCGCTTATATCTCCCTTAATCATTTATAAAAATCTCCAAATTTAAATCAGGCAAATCAGCATAATCAGCGTAATCCTGCTCCAGGACAATTTCCCCGCCGAAGGCGGGCAGCACTAATCCTCCACATCCGGAACGATTTCCAGGCCGTATTCCTCTGCGGAGAGGACTCCGGCTGCGCGGATGCTTTCTATCGTTGCCGTATCCGGTTGCAGGTCGTGTACCTGGGTTTGGTTATGCAGGTAATCGATGCCATAAAATTTACCGGCGATGCCTAGAGGAACACCGATCAGGTATTTCACTACTTCACAAACGATTTGGGTGCCGAGGGCGCCATGGGTAGCGCCAATGGCGCCTGCATCAAAATTGCGGTATTCTTCTGTGAGCGGCAATGCGCAACGGTAAGAAGCGGAGGTGGTACCATCCGGCATGGGCATATTGAAGCCGGCGAACCAGGCCATCCAGTTATGTACTTCCCCGGTGATGTAAGGTTTGTTGTGTACCAGGCAGGCATCGTTGATCACCAGGTGGGTAGGCAGATGCTGGGTACAGTCTATCACAAGATCGAACCCTACCAGCATCATATTGATGGTGTCGGGTTTTACCTGCATGAGAATGGGGTAATGTTTTGTATATGGATTTACTGCCCAGAGGCGGCTGGCAGCCATTTTTGCTTTGTGTTTGCGGATATCCTGCATCTGGTAGATGGGCTGACGGTGCATGTCTTCATCATTGATCACACCATAGTCCGCGATGCCGATTACGCCTACTCCGCTGGCGCTGAGGTATTGTATCACCGGGCTTCCGAGGCCGCCGGCGCCTACTACCAGTACGCGGGCTTCCTTCAGTTTTTCCTGCATGCTGATGCCCATACCCGGCACTGCAATAGGATTCTTGAAATGCTGTATTTCTTTTTCACTCAGTATCATATGCTTTATCCTTTATCCAGTTCCTGCGGAAACTCGAGGGTAAATTTACTTCCTTTACCTACTACGCTTTCCACTTTAATTTTTCCTTTATGCGCGTCTACAATGGCCTTTACATAAGTGAGTCCGAGACCGAAGCCTTTTACGTTATGCACGTTGCCGGTATGTGCGCGGTAGAACTTTTCAAAGATACGTGAAATAGTATCGCGGCTCATACCAATACCATTGTCGGCAATCACGATGAACAGGCTTTTGCGGGTATTATAGGTTTGTATTCTTATCTCCAGCTGATCGTTGGAATATTTGATGGCATTATCCATCAGGTTGAAGATGAGATTGGAGAAGTGTACATCGTCTGCCATGATGATGGGGTTGATGGCATCCAGCTGAAGATCTACCACGCCATTTTTGGTGGCCAGCTGCAGCTGGAGGTTATCGGCGGTGCTCTGGATAACGTTATGCACATCGGTAGCCTGGAGCTTCAGCGCTATTTCGTCTTTTTCCAGGAGGGCGGATTGCAGGATGCTTTCCACCTGTTTGTTCATGCGTTTATTTTCTTCTTTGATGATGCCGGAGAAATACTGGATTTTTTCCGGTTTTGACATTACTTTCTCATTCCTGATCGCATCGATGGCCAGGGAAATAGTGGCCAGGGGTGTTTTCAGTTCATGGGTCATATTGTTGATAAAGTCCGATTTTATTTCCGAGAGTTTTTTCTGGTTCAGCAGGGTGCGGATGGTGAGTGCAAATGCCGTGATGATGATCATGGTAAACAGCACGCCACCCGAGATCATGATCCCTAATTGTTTGGCTACCGAATCATCGTTGGGCATGATGATGTAAAGCTTTTCCGCCCGTGGATTAAAATCGTTGGATTCCGAGAGCAGGATTACCTGTACCCGGTAGTCTTTCTTTTCCTTGATGCTGTCTGCTTCATTTTGCTGGAACATCTTTTCGAACCCGGCAGACTGCATCCGGATGGTACCGAATTCTGATCCTGGTACGGTGCCGATGATAGCAAATTCGAAGCTGGAGCTATCGAGGTGATTTTTCCTCATATTGTTCTGAATACACCGTTTCACTTCCTGCACAGTAAAGAAGTCGCTAACGGAGGGCACGCTGTATTGGGGTACGCGGTTGATATCCAGGTTAAACCCTTTTGTGGCGGTTCCTTCCTTGTTGTCGAGCTTAAACATGATAGCAGCCTGGCGGCGGTACATCATATCGTTGTATACATCTCTTGACATACTCACGGCGCGCTGGAAGAGCTGATCCTGTTTGATATGCACGGCGCTGATAATCCAGCTGACCTGGATATAGATGATTCCGAGCAGGGACAAAGTGATCAGGATAACGATGACGGGGAAAATCTTCTTCAGTGGTATCATGTAAGTTTTTGTCAGGCTTTAATTATCTCAAAGATAAGCGCATAGAAATATTAAAATATGTTAAAAAAGATGTTTGCTATAGCAACTATGATACAAAATTCCAGACGGCATATTGCCTCTGTGCTTATTCTCCGCAATACAACATCACTTTAACGTAATTTTAACTGGGTACTGCTGATTTTATTAATGCTTCTTTCCTTACCTTTGCTTCAGAATCTTGGTACTAAATTTGATTAGTTCAAGATCATAACAAAGTAATTAAACTTTCTACATACATCGATGTGGATTCGTTCCATAAGCGATTTAGATTTTGGTTGATAAAATGGTAAGGAGGTTTTCTAGCCTCCTTTTTTTATTTTTCCTACTTTCCTCTTTAATTTTCTTTTTTCTTTACTATTCAATCATTTAGTTAAATTTGAACAGGCTATAAAATTGTTTGTCTATGGTAACTTTGTCGCCCGGCATTTTGCTGATAGCTGATCCATTTTTGAAAGATCCAAATTTTGCGCGCACGGTAGTACTCCTTTGTGATTACCAGGAAAAAGGCAGTTTTGGCTTTGTAATCAATAAGTTGTTTGATCAAACGCTTAGTGATCTTGTGCCTGAGGTATTGATTAGTAATATCCCGGTGTATTATGGCGGTCCTGTACAGATGGATACCATTCATTTTGTGCACCGGCATCCGGAGCTGATCGGCGGCGGGCAGGAGATACTGCCTGGCGTGTTCTGGGGTGGCAGGTTTGACCATGTGGTGGACGCCATCAATAAGGGTTTACTGGAGCCTAATAAGGTAAAATTCTTTATTGGTTATTCCGGCTGGACCGAGGGGCAGCTGGATGAAGAGGTAAAGGAGAAATCCTGGATCCTGTCTGACACCGATACTTCACTGATATTTGAGCGCAGGGAGCAGCAAATATGGCAGCAATCCCTTAAAAATCTTGGCAGTACCTTTGCCATGATGGCAAATTATCCAATTGATCCTTCCTTAAATTAATGGTAATATTCTGACACAGAAGGAGATGGGCTGGGCTTGGTATTTAAAGTGAAAAATGAACAGGAGGAATGCTGTTTATTTAAAACAAATTAAATATCTTGCTAAAGTAATTGGTGAATCAAACCAGCTACATAGCCCGTTTTCAGGTAATTTAATAACCGATAAGATACACCTATGAAGGCAAAACCTATGAAAATTGTTTGCTCCTTCTATAGACCGATACCAGCATTTACCTGATCACTAACTGATTATCGTCAAAGGCATATTCATTAGGTAATATAAACAGCCTTGATAAGGCTGTCTATTAATGTACACGTAGTTACTGCGGCTATCTCGTATAGCCGTGCAGGTAATATATTGTACATAATGAATAGGAGGAAATCCCGGTGGACAGTCCTGTCCTTAACCGGGTCATCTAAGATTGGAATAGTTAGGACAAAACGAAGGCCGGGTATTCTTACCCGGCCTGGTTATTATATTTTGCTGGTATGCTTATTTTTCCACTGCTACAGCGCCTTCTACGAGTACGGTAGCCTTATTGCGCAACACTTCCACGAATCCGCCGCTGATGGTATAGAACTCTGCATGAGCTTTATCTTTCAGCACTTTCATTTTACCATTTCCGAGGGCTGCAATTAATGGCGCATGTTTATCCAGTATTTCAAAAGAACCGTCAATGCCCGGCAGTTGTACTCCGTACACTTCTCCGGCATATATTTTTCTTTCAGGTGTTAATACTTCTAATAGCATGTTGATGATCGTAAATGGTGAAGGGTAATGATCCCGGCGGAACCGGGATCATTGACTTAATTAGTTATTCGCTGCTTCCAGTAATTTCTTACCTTTTTCAATAGCTGCTTCGATGTTACCTACGAGGTTGAAGGCTGCTTCAGGATACTCATCTACTTCACCGTCCATGATCATGTTAAAGCCACGGATAGTTTCTTCGATAGGAACCAGTACGCCTTTCAGACCGGTGAACTGTTCTGCTACGTGGAAAGGCTGGGACAGGAAACGTTGTACACGACGTGCACGGGATACTGTCAGCTTATCTTCGTCGCTCAATTCATCCAGACCGAGGATGGCGATGATATCCTGGAGTTCTTTATAGCGTTGCAGGATCATTTTCACGCGCTGTGCACAGTTATAGTGAGCTTCACCCACGATAGCCGGAGACAGGATACGGGAAGTAGAGTCCAGCGGGCTCACAGCCGGGTAGATACCGAGATCGGAGATCTTACGATCCAATACGGTGGTAGCATCCAGGTGGGAGAAGGTTGTAGCCGGAGCCGGATCCGTTAAGTCATCCGCAGGTACGTAAACGGCCTGTACGGAAGTGATGGAACCATTTTTAGTGGAGGTGATACGTTCCTGCATCAGACCCATTTCAGTAGCCAGTGTTGGCTGGTAACCCACCGCAGAAGGCATACGGCCTAACAGTGCGGATACTTCAGAACCTGCCTGGGTGAAACGGAAGATGTTATCTACGAAGAAGAGGATGTCTTTACCACCACCTGCAGTACCATCTCCATCACGGAAATATTCTGCCAGTGTTAAACCGGACAAGGCTACACGCGCACGTGCTCCCGGTGGTTCGTTCATCTGACCAAACACAAACGTAGCCTGTGATTGTTTCAGTAATTCTTTATCTACAGCGGCAACATCCCAGTCGCCGTGTTCCATTGATTCTTTAAACTTGTCACCGTATTTAACGATGTTTGCTTCGATCATTTCACGCATCAGATCGTTCCCTTCACGGGTACGTTCACCAACACCGGCGAATACGGATAAACCTTCGTAACCTTTTGCGATGTTATTGATCAGTTCCTGGATCAATACAGTTTTACCCACACCGGCACCACCGAACAAACCGATTTTACCACCTTTTGCATAGGGTTCGATCAGGTCAATTACTTTAATACCAGTGAACAGTACTTCTGTTTCGGTAGCCAGATCCTCAAATTTAGGCGGCTCACGGTGAATAGGGTAACCGTTTGAAGCATCGATATCACCCAAACCGTCAATCGCCTCACCTACCACATTGAACAAACGTCCTTTCACCTGGTCGCCAACCGGCATTTTAATAGGCGCGCCTTTATCAACTACAGCCATGCCACGAACCATACCGTCGGTGGAGTCCATCGCCACTGTACGAACACTGTCTTCACCCAGGTGCTGCTGTACTTCCAATACTACCTTCTGACCATTTTCGCGGGTAATTTCCAATGCGCTGTAGATTTCGGGCAATTTGTCATCAAAGTGCACGTCCACCACGGGACCGATAATTTGTTTGATCTTACCTGTGTTAGGCATATTTTTAAAGAGGTTTATAAAAATACTAAAATGTTACTGTTCCAAAAACCGCACACAATTGCATTGCATACAGTTTCCAAAATTTGCCGCAAAGGTAAGAGTTAATGGGTGAAAATCAAAACGCTAATGATGAAAAAAAACCTTTTCCCACCGCATTTTTCGCCGATTTTATCATTAATAAAGTTTTATACCCCGGCAATGTAAAGCGCAGCCTATCAAATTATATTTTTTCATTATTCATAAATAACGTGTGCAGGCTGCCGCCATTCATATAAAAATAGCTGCCTTTTCTTAATTCCTTTGCTATTTTTAAATCGCTATCCTGATATATACAATATATAAATATGATAAAATCAAACAGTGAACAATCCCGAAGGTCATTCCTCGGCAACCTTTCCAAAGCAGGATTACTGGGCATCACCGAAGTTGTACCGGCCGCCGCCAAAGCTGGCATCCTGTCAGCAACATCACCCACAGCAGCACCAGAACACGCTTTTCTCTGCAAACCTTATCTCCAGTATCCCGGCCCGCACACCATTTCCGTGATGTGGCTCACCAGCCGCCCCTGCTACAGCTGGGTGGAATATGGAACAGACGGCCAGCTGAACAAAAAAGCACACCGCGTAACCAACGGACTGGTAGACGCCAATAACCGCCTCCACCGCATAGAGCTGGAACAGCTGGAACCGGGGAAAAAGTATAGTTATAAGGTGTGCTCAAAAGATATTGTTTCCTTTGAACCGTATAAGCTCACCTATGGCGAAACGATAGAAAGCGCTACCTATACTTTTACGGCCCCCGATCCACAGGCGAAGGAAGTTTCCTGGGTAATCATTAATGATATCCACGACCGGCCGGTTTCTATCCCCCACCTGATGAAGCTGAACGGCGATGATCCGTATGATTTCGTGTTTTTTAACGGAGATGTATTTGACTACCAGGCCGATGAGCAACAGATCATTGACCATATGCTCACTCCCTGCGGCGATACCTTTTCCACACAAACCCCGTTTATGTATGTGCGGGGGAACCACGAAACCCGTGGTAAATATGCCCGGGAATGGCACCAGTATTTTGATAACCCGGGCCACAACAACTATTTCACGTTTAACATAGGACCTGTATCGGCTATTGTGCTGGATACAGGAGAAGATAAAGAAGATGAACATCCCGTATATGCAGGCATCGTTGACTTCGACGCCTACCGGGAACAACAGGCCCGCTGGCTGGAACAACAGCTGCAAAGCCCTGCTTTCCGGAAAGCAAAACATAAGGTAGTGATGATGCACATCCCACACTATCAATCCGGCGAATGGCATGGCGTAAAACATTGCCGCGAAATGTTTGGCGGCCTCTTTAACAAACATAAAATTGATATCCTCATTTGCGGCCATACCCACAAATACGGTGTGTATGCCCCGGCAAAAGGACAGCATGAATACCCGCTTATTATTGGCGGCGGGCCAAAAGATGGGAATCGTACCCTGATAAAGATAAAAGCCGATCAGCAGAAACTGGTATTAACCATGCTGAGAGACGACGGCACAAAAGTGGGTGAGTACACCGTGTAAGTACAAAATGGCGGAGTGGGGACTCCGCCATTTTATTTTAATCCTTTTTAAGAGACAGGATCCAGCCATTCACCAGTTCCCACAATTTCAGTAAAAACCACGCGCCTCCTGCGGTAAAGAAAATTGCCGCCACCAGCACCGCATAATATTTGATAGTCCATTCCAGCGCTACTTTCACACGGGTAATAAAAGCAATGCCTTTCACGGCAGCGCCTTCATACATGGAGAACTGCACAGTACAAAACTCATTCTCTTCTGCAAAGTTACCCAGTTCTACTCCCAGGCCCTGTAACTCTTTCTCCACTTCATAGATCTGGTTATGCAGCTGGATAAAGTCTTCTATTTTTCCTTCTTTCTTTTTCAGTTCATTAAAATAAACCAATGAATTTTCCAGGGAAACCTTTTGGGCATTGAGTTTACGGTATTCGCTGGTTTTATCTGTTTTGGTTATTTCGGTAGATTTGATTTCACCGATCCCTTGTGTTGCCAGGTAAAACGAGTCGAATTTTTCCGGCGAAACACCTATCAGCATTTGTACCTGGCGGTTCCCGCTGTTGCCGGATTGCTGCTCGTACTGCACAATGGCATCAAATTTTTTGATGGTGCGGTGCAGCAGTTTTTCATCTTCTGAAAACTGTGATGATTTCGCCCGCACGTTGGCTACTTTTTCATACTTCTGATTACCGGAAATCATATCCGGTGCATTATTCTGCGGATTGAACGCTTTTACTTTTTCAGACGCATAATTCTTCCGGTGTTTCATTACGCCGGATAAAAAATCACCACCACCGGATTCTTCGTACTGGCGGCTTTTATACAGGTAGCCATACGTGATCCTGCACAGGAACATTACTACAAAAACGGCTATAAACGTAAGGGTTACACGACGGAGCTTTTGTTTAAAAGTAAGCATAGGGTTATTTATTGATGAGTTGTTGTTGATATGTTTTCCACCATTTTGCCAGTCCCATAGCGGCAATGATGAACAAAATAAAGTACTCTATTCCAAGAAACTTTACATCTTTCTGAAAATAAATAAAGGTAGCTATAGCATCTACCGTTACCCATAGCAGCCAGTTTTCCCAGATCCTTTTAGCCAGCAGGATATTGGCGATCACGCTTAAAACGGCCACCAGTGAATCGGTATAAGGCCATGCCGCAGGATGTTCAAATACGCGCGGCCACCACAGGTGCAGCCGGCTGATAACATAACCGGTAGCGGCAGACAACAGCAGGGCAGCGATTCCCAGCCACCAGCGGGAACGGTTTGACAGTGCATACACGGGTTCATTTTCCGGTTGCTTCCTGTACCAGAAGATCCATCCGTACACCCCGGTGGCAAAAAAGTATACCTGCAGGAACATATCTGCATACAACTGCAACTGCCAGAACAGTACAAAGAAACAGCTCACATTGATCAATCCTACCGGCCAGGTGAGGATATGATCTCTTGCAGCCAGCCATACACATAATAAGCCGGTAACGGTACCTATAAACTCCACGTAACTGACGGAATACCCCAGCGTTGTAAAGAAAATATGATGAATACTGAAAAAGGAAGCCATCTTTGAATTTAAGTGAGCTGTTGCAATATTACAGGAATGTTTTATTATTCCGTATATGCTTCTGTTATCCGCTGTAATGCAAGCTCTTACAGCGGTTACGAAATTGGAATCATTTTTGTCTTATACTGTATATAGCGCGGTAACTGCAGAAAAGCGTTATAAAAATTTTAACATAATCCTTTAACAATTTAAAATGATTCCGCCTTCTATACTTTATTCACAGACCATCTAAAAATGCTTGTTGATATAAATACAATTTTACCACAGCATTCATTACATCTCCAGAGTCTTAAAACAACAATACCTATCAGGACTAAAAAACAGGAGTTATGAACAGTTTATTAAAACACACAGGAATATCACTTTTATTTATAGGCTTTTTCGTCAGCAGTTGTGCATCTACATATGCACCCGGATATGATGATCAATATGGCTCTTCCTATTCCAGCGGACCGCAGGTACAGGTGAGCGGATCTATTTCCTTTTATGATGAATTGAGTCCTTACGGCCGCTGGGTAAGCTATCCCGGATATGACAGGGTATGGATCCCTAATGCAGGAGCTGACTTCCGCCCTTACTATACAAACGGACACTGGGTATACACCGACTACGGCTGGACCTGGGTATCTGATTACTCATGGGGTTGGGCAGCCTTCCACTATGGCCGCTGGTTATACGACGATTTCCAGGGCTGGATGTGGGTACCAGGTTACGACTGGGGTCCGGCATGGGTTAGCTGGAGAACAGGTGGCGACTATTATGGATGGGCGCCAATGGGACCGCAATATTCATACAATGCGCCGGCCAGCTATTGGGCATTTGTACCACGGCAGTACATCAACAGCCCGCGGATCAATAACTACTATGTTAATAACAGCAGAAACGTTACCATTATTAACAATACCACTGTTATCAACAACACCAACAATTACGGAGGAAGAAGAGTATATGCCGGCCCGAGCGCCAATGAGGTGCAACGTTATTCAGGCCAGGCAGTACGACCAGTAAGAGTGGAAAACACCAACAGACCGGGTACAGGAGGAAGACTGGAAAATAATCAATTGCGTATTTACCGCCCGGATGCCGCAGCTATTCAGCGGGGACGTGAAGTGGACCGTACAAGACCGGTACAGTCGGTAGATAACAATAACAACAACCGCCCAGGCCGTGTTACACCGGGCAATACTACCCAACCAGGGAATAATAACCCGGGTAATAATAACAATGGTGGTAACCGGGTACGCCCTGGTGAAGTGAATCAGCCGGCGAATAATAACACCGGGAATATACCTCCGTATAACAATGGAGGAAGGGTAAGACAGGGAACTACTACCCAACCGGTGAATCCAACAAATCCGGCGAATAATAATACGCCGGGCAACTTTAACAGACCATCAAGGGTAACGCCTGACAGGGCTGCTGATCAACAGCAACAGCAAAGGATACAACAGCAACAGATACAACAGCAACAGCAACAACAAAGGGTTCAACAGCAACAGCAGCAGCAACAACAGCAAAGGATACAGAGAGACCAGCAACAGCAACAGCAACAGCAACAGCAAAGGGTACAACAGCAGCAACAACAACAGCAGATACAGCAGCAGCAGAGAGTGCAGCGGGAACAACAGCAACAGCAGCAAAGGGCTCAACAGCAGCAACAACAACAGCAACAACAGCAACAGCAGAGGGTACAGCGGGAACAACAGCAACAACAGCAAAGGGCTCAACAACAACAGCAACAGCAGCAGCAAAGGATTCAAAGGGAACAACAGCAGCAGCAACAACCCCAACGGCAACAGGAACAGCCCAGACAACAGGGAGAACGTCCTTCACGTGTAGGATAAACCTCCTTTGATATAACGAAAGTACGAATGATAACAGCGGCAAAGATGTTTGTGAGATTACATCATTAATGCCCTGTATATCATTCGTACTTTTTTTATTTGTTGTAAACGTATTTATATAACTGGTTCTTAATATCAGGAAACGTTGCCGCGGCCGGCGGTAATCCTTTCTGCATCAGGCGCAGTTCCAGCGGCGGATAGTGGGGATAATACGGGGGCTGGTAATAGGATTCAGCAAATGTCTGGTAACCCAGGCGTTCATAAAATTTAATTCTACGTATAGCCTGCTCCGTTACAGGCGGCTCTACTTCCAGTACAATTCCTTTCAGTTGCGCTTCCATCAGCTGCATTACCTGTGTACCGGCGCCTCCTCCCCTTGCAGCGGGATGGATAGCGAAATGTTCTATAAAGCTGAATGCAGGAAGGTTCCAGTAAAATATAAAACCCGCAAACGCATCTTCACGGGCAATCTGCAACAGCTGCAGCTTTCCGGATGCTACCAGTGATAACTGCTGGTTCCAGGGTCTTCTTTCCTCTTCAGGAAAGGCTTCTTCATATAGATTTTTTATCGCTTCATCAGCGATGGTGGTAGGTACTAGCCGGATCATGCGGCTAAGTTACTGATTATCCTGTGCCGGTGGTGCGGGTACATTTTTAGCGGACGGTACACATTCGAACGGATCGGGGTTGCCGGCAGGAGCGGGTTTATCGGCTGCCCAGCAGAAGTTCATCGGCTGACTGGTAATGCTGATCAGCTTTACGGCTACCTTGCTTCCCTTGCGGCTGTTGGAGGCTGCTATGCTGCGGGTACCTTTCTCCGGAATATTACTGATAGTATATCGTTCTGTTTTAAATACTTCATTATTGTTGCGCATATAGGAAACGCTGACCACTACATTGTCCAGCGGGTATTCTGTTTGATTTCTCACGATTATATCCAGGTCTTTGATACCTCCCAGCAGCCCGGTGCGGTAATCGCCGGCGGTAACGGCAATAAACTGCTGCCAGTTTCGCCGGTAATAGGCCCTGCGTTCTATAAACTGGCCCGCTACCCTTTGGCGGAGTTCCTGGTGATTGGTGATTTGTTGGGACACTGCCCCGGATTGATCAAGACTTTTGCGCAGATCACGGTTTTCGTTCCACAGGCGCTGGTTTTCAGACAGCACTTTGCGCACGTAGCGTTGTTGCTGACAGTAGCCCAGGGTAAATACCACAATGAGCAACAGGAGTATGGCGGGATAAACGTAAGTTCTTTTCATACCGGGGAAAGAGAAAAAATAATGCCAATGCATTTTTATTACATTTGTACAAATGGTTTCAATGCAGCTGATTATTGTAAACAATGAACAGACAGCCCGGCAATTTATCGACGTGCATGTGAATTTAAATAAAAATGTACCTGGTTGGATAAGGCCGCTGGATAAAGATATTAACGGAGTTTTTGATCCGGAAAAAAACAAGGCATTCCGTCATGGGGAGTGTATCAGATGGATTTTAAAAGATGAGCAGGGCCGTTTAGCCGGCAGGATTGCTGCTTTTGTGAATAAGAAATATAAAACAAAGGGAGATGAGTGCCTGGTGGGCGGTGTGGGTTTCTTTGATTGTATAGATCAGCAGGAAGCTGCCAACCTGCTTTTTGACACGGCCAAACAGTGGTTGCAGGAAAGAGGTATGGGCGCAATGGATGGCCCTATTAATTTCGGGGAGCGCAACAACTGGTGGGGATTGCTTACAGAAGGATTTCATGAACCATTATACTGTATGAATTTCAATCCTCCCTATTACATCCGTTTATTTGAACAGTATGGTTTTCAACTTTTCTTTAACCAGCTTTGTTATGGAATGAAGGTAAGTGATCAGCTGCTGCCCAAATTTTTTAGCCGGCATGCTGCTATTGAGGCTGATCCGGCATTCAGGGCAGTGCATATCCGGAAGGATGATCTGCCACGGTTTGCCGAGGCATTCAGCATTGTGTATAACAAGGCATGGGCGCAGCATATGGGTGGTAAAGAAATGGGGAAAGCACAGGTACTGGCGTTGTTTAAGCAGATGAAGCCCCTGATGGATGAAAAGATTGCCTGGTTTGTTTATCACAATGATGATCCTGTGGCTATCTGGCTGAACCTGCCGGACCTGAACCAGTATATAAAACATATGAACGGGAAATTTGGTTTGTTGCAAAAGCTGAAGTTCCTGTGGTTAAAGCAAACCGGCTATTGCAAAAAAATGGTGGGGATTATATTTGGTATCGTACCTGAATTTCAGGGGAAGGGGGTAGATGCGTATATGATTGTGGAAGGGGCGAAATTAATACAAAGCGGTATGTCGCCATACGAAGATTATGAAATGCAGTGGATTGGCGATTTTAACCCGAGGATGCAGAATGTGGCGGAGGGTCTTGGCGCTACTCCCACCAGACGGCTGGCCACGTATCGTTACTTATTTGACCGCTCTGTTCCTTTTAAAAGGCACCCGATCCTGGGATAACAATAATCCGCCACTGCGGGGTATATACTTCTCATATGAGTATATGAGAGGCATCGTGGGTACATAAGTTTATGAATATTGTATAACATTTAGATCCCTTTTACTGTTACGATCGTATCTAACCTGATGTTTTGTTATGACCAACTTATACCCTGAGTGTCCTGATAACGCGGATCTGGCACTTATTGAGCCCACGCTACTATTTAGGCAACAGATAATGAAAGCCATCAGCTGCGTTGTGTTGTTCTTTATTCTTTACGTGGTGTTATTATTTGCAGCCGTTGCCCTGGCTGTAGCCTGTGTGTCAGGAGGGATCATGTTATTCCGCACTTATCCGGGCTGGAGCACTGGCATCATCGGACTCAGTTTCATTTTACTGGGAGGGATGGTATTATTTTTTCTCATAAAATTTCTTTTTAACAAACGTCCTGCAGACAACCCTTACCGTACGCAGATTTTCCCGGATCATCATCCCCGTTTATTTGATTTTATTACGCAGCTGGTGAAGGATACACGCATCAGTTTTCCGAAGAAGGTATTTATTGTGCCGGATATGCATACCGCGGTATTTTATCATTCCAGCTTTCTCAGTTTATTCTGGCCTGCGGGAAAAAACCTGGAGATCGGGTTAGGGTTGATCAACAGCGTAAATGTGAGCGAGTTTAAGATGTTGCTGGCGTATGAGTTTGCACATTTCTCGCAGCGTAGTATGAAACTCGGCAGCTACATCTATGCGTTGAACAAGATGTTGTATAATATGCTGTATGAAAATGACCGGTGGAATGAAATAGAAGTACGCTGGAGCAATGGCAGCAGCCTGTTAAGTTTTTTTGCCCATATTACTACACGGATCCTGAACGGGATGCAATATGTATTGCGGAAAATATATGCGATCATTAACCGCCAGTACCTGGAACTAAGCCGCGAAATGGAATATCATGCAGATACGGTGGCGGTAGGGCTTACCAGTACTGAAACGGCCGTGAGCAGTCTACGCCGGGTGGAAATGGGTGGTTACTGCCTGGATCATTGTTTTCATAAATTACCTGACCTGGCGGAAAGAACGCTGCGGTTTGCCAATATTTTCACAGCGCAGCGTGCCATGATCCGTTACTATGCCACGCAAAACCACCTGGCAGTGGATGCCGCCGGGCTGCCTGTTATCACCGACAGTTATTTCCACACTTTTCTTAAAAGCCGGGTGCAGCTGCGCGAGCAATGGACTTCACATCTTTCGCGGGAAGCCAGGGAGGCGCATTATTCAGCGGCAAATGTTTCCTGTAAGCCAATCGGCATCAGTGCCTGGAACCTCTTTAATGAGCCGGAAAATGTGCAGGAGTACATGACTGCGCTGGTATATAATTTCACAGTACATAACAGTGAGGAACCATTTACGGAAATTACTCCTGCTGCTTATATTGAAGAGCTTTCACAACGCCACCGGTTATACGAATACCCCAAAACATTTAATGATTACTATGACAACCGGCCATTTCCCGGCATTAACGGGGAGTTTACCCGGCTGTTGCCACAGGAAGATATAGAAGCCGGTAGTTTACAGGAGTTGTATCATCCGGATAATATTGCGAGGATGCGGGCTTTTTACCGTGACCGCCAGGATGCCGAAACGTTGCAGGCTATCAGCAGCGGGCAGTTTCAGACCAGTCATTTCGAGTTTGACGGGCAAAAATACAGTGCGGCGCGGGCAAAGCAGCTGGCCCGGATGTTATCTGCGCAGGTGGCCTCCGAAGAGGCGTGGCTGCAATTACACGACCAGCAAGCCTTCCGGTATCATTACACCGTGGCGATGCGGCAAAGTCCGGCAACGGCAGCCCTGCTCCGGGAAAAATACACCCAGATCCTGCAGTATCAGCAAACCGGCCACCAGCTGAATGAGCAGGTGATCAGGATTATTCATTGTATCAGCCTGTTATTTAATTCCGGCGAGCAGGATATGGAATCGCTGCCGGCGCTTTTTGATGAGTTGTCGGCCGAATGCTGGAGCTTCCGGATGATGACGGAAAATATCCAGCAGGGGGCGTTGTTCAAAACTTTCCCGGAAAGTATGGAGGAAAAACTGAAGCGGTTCAGGGAACATGATTGTACTTTTATACAGGATATGATCCCCGACTATGTGGCTATCCAGGAATTGCATGAGATCAGTTCCGCCATGATGGAACATTTTAACAACGGCGTCATATTATTAAAAAAGGCATATCTGGAATTTATTTTAACTTTAGAACCGGGGAATAACACCCGTTGAAGCGCCGTTCCTGTTGTGCATTTTTCTCTTACTGAATTTGTGCGTATTTTCGGCGCTCGCGAAAGCGTAGCAGTCATATGGAGAATTTTATCGTTTCAGCCCGTAAATACCGTCCACAGAACTTTTCAACTGTAGTAGGACAGGCACATATTACCACCACTCTCAAAAATGCCATCCGCAATAACCAGCTGGCGCATGCCTTCCTGTTTTGCGGGCCCCGCGGAGTTGGGAAAACCACGTGTGCGCGTATCCTGGCTAAAACCATTAACTGCGAAAATCTGCAGCCGGATGGGGAAGCCTGTAATGAATGTCATTCCTGTAAGTCGTTTAATGAGGGCAGTTCGTTCAACATTCACGAGCTGGATGCTGCGTCCAACAACTCGGTAGATGATATCCGTACCCTGGTGGAACAGGTGCGTTTTGCGCCACAGGCAGGGAAATATAAGATCTATATCATAGATGAGGTACACATGCTCAGTTCCTCGGCTTTCAATGCGTTTCTGAAAACCCTGGAGGAGCCGCCGTCCTATGCGATTTTTATCCTGGCCACCACGGAGAAGCATAAAATATTGCCTACGATCCTGAGCCGTTGCCAGATCTTCGACTTCAAACGTATTACCATACAGGATACCGTGGACCATTTGCAGGAGATATGCACCAAAGAGCATATCCAGGCGGAAACAGATGCCCTGCACCTGGTAGCACAGAAAACAGATGGGTGTATGCGGGATTCCCTGAGTACGCTGGATAAGATCGTGAGCTTTACAAGCGGGCATCTTACTTACCAGAATACGCTGGAACACCTGAACATTCTTGACTACGATTATTTTTTCCGGGTAATGGCCTCCGTGCTTCAACAGGACGTAGCCAATGCCCTGCTCATATTTGACGAAATTTTACAGAAAGGTTTTGAAGGAGATAACTTCCTGAATGGTTGGGCGGAGTTTTTACGTAACCTGTTGTTATGTAAAGAAGACAAGGCCCTTCACCTGGTGGAGGTTTCCGGTAACCTGAAGGAACGATATAAACAGTTGTCGGGCCAGGTGAGTCCTGCTTACCTGATCACCGCCCTTCACCTGCTGAATGAAACTGAGATCAATTACCGCATGGCGCGCAACAAGCGTTTGCATGTGGAGATGGCACTGATCAAGCTGTGTTTTCTGCAACAGGCAGTAACCCTCGTAAGCGATGACAGCAACGGGGAAGTGTCAAAAAAAAAGCTGGTAGCTGATGGATCTCCCCCGCAAAAGCTGCGGGCGCCTGTGGCCCAGCCGGTAACGGCTAAAACCATTACCGGGAACCCGGCTACAACGGAGAGTATCGGCACGGTGCCGGGCCCCCGTTTAACGGTAGACACGCCGGTTCAGCCAACACAGGTTCCGCCTGCGCCACAGCAAACGGCTCCTGCTCCGGTTACAGCTCCTGCTCCAGCTCCCGCGGCGCCTACCCCATCTGTACCTTCCAACGGACATACCGCCGTTACCAGCGGGCCTGCAACGGCGCCTGTAACGACAACGCCTGTTGGCAGTCAGCCGGCTGCCACAGCTACCGCACCTGCACCTGTTGCTACGCCTCCGGCTGGTGGCACAACTGCAACGGCCGCTGCTCCGGCCAGCAAGCTGACAGGGCTTGCCGCCATGAAAGAAGCGATGGCCGCCAAACAGCAGGGTACTACCCAGGTACAGTCCACCCCACTTACGATGGGAGCGATCCATGTGTACTGGGAAGAATTTATTGATCTGTACCGGCAGGCCAACAAAATGACGGTGGTAAGTAATTTACAGCTGGCGCAGCTGAAACTGCTGGGTACTACAGAGGTAGGAATTGTGAGCCGGAACATTGTACAATTCCGGTTTATGGAAGAAGAAAAGCTGGTAATTGCTGAATTTCTGAAGAAGAAATTTAACAACCCTACCATTGTGCTTACCCTCCAGCTGGATGAGAGTCAGCAGACGCAGGACATAGGTCCGGCACCACTTTCCAGCCGGGAGCAATTCCAGCAGATGGCGGAAAAATACCCGCTGGTGAAAGAGCTGAAAGACCGGCTGAACATGGAGTTAGATTTCTAGCGTATTGCGCTGATTAAATATTAACGATAGACAGACATTTTTAAACAGTTTACAATTCCTTCTTTGCGTTTTTGCGCAAAAACATGTAGGTTTGAACAAAATTTTGAATAAAGCACTATGGCAGAAGTTATCAGAATGCCCCTTTTGAGTGATACGATGACGGAAGGGGTGATTGCGGAATGGCATAAAAAGGTGGGCGATACAGTAAAGGCAGACGATGTAATAGCTGAAGTGGAAACGGATAAAGCCACTATGGAAGTGATGGGTTACGCAGAAGGCACCCTCCTTTATATAGGTGTTGAAAAAGGAAAAGCAGCTAAAGTAAACGGAATTATTGCCATTGTAGGTAAACCGGGAGAAGATTACAGTTCTCTGCTGGAAGGTGAAGGCAAAAAAGAGGCTGCTGCTCCGGCTCCTGCCGCTAATGCTGCACCTGCTGCTGCCGCACCTGCACCACAGGCTGCTCCGGCTGCTGCCGCGCCTGCTGATGACGCTGCTTTAAAAGAAGCGCTGAAAAATGCTACTGTTATCCGTATGCCGCTCCTGAGCGATACCATGACAGAAGGTAAAATAGTTGCCTGGAATAAGAAAGTAGGCGACGCTGTGAAGAATGACGATGTACTGGCAGAAGTGGAAACGGATAAAGCCACTATGGAAGTGATGGGTTATGCTGACGGTACCTTATTATATATAGGTGTTAAAGAAGGCGAAGCGGCCAAAGTAAACGGTATTATTGCCATTGTAGGTAAACCGGGGACTAATGTAGATGCGATCCTGGCAGGCGAAGGCGCTGCTCCGGCTGCATCTGCTCCATCTGCCCCTGCTGCGGCTCCTTCACAGAATGGCACTACTGCTGCTCCGGCGGCGGCTCCTGCAGCCACCACCACCGGCGGCGATGGCCGTGTGAAAGCTTCCCCGCTGGCCAAAAAGCTGGCAGAAGAAAAAGGCATCGACATCAGCCAGGTTCCCGGCTCAGGTGATGGTGGCCGTATTATCAAGAAAGACGTAGATAGCTATGTTCCTGCAGCCAAAGCGGCTCCGGCAGCACAAAGCAGCGCAGCTCCTGCTGCTCCTGCCTTTGTACCGGCCGGCCAGGAAGGCTTCACTGATATCCCGCTGACCAAAATGCGCCAGGTAATTGCCAGACGCCTCAGCGAAAGCAAATTCAGCGCTCCTCACTTCTACCTGAAAATAGATGTGAATATGGATAAGGCGATGGAAGCACGTAAATCCATCAACGAAATTTCCCCTGTTAAGATTTCCTTCAATGATATGGTGATCAAAGCTTCTGCTATGGCACTGCGTCAGCATCCGGCGGTGAACAGCAGCTGGATGGGCGACTTTATCCGTCAGAACCAGCACATACACATCGGTTCTGCGGTAGCTATTGAAGATGGTTTGATTGTACCGGTGATCCGCTTTGCAGATCAGAAAACACTGAGCCAGATTGCCAGTGATGCAAAAGGCCTGTACGACAAAGCCAAAAACAAAAAACTGCAGCCACAGGAATTCAGCGGCAATACCTTCAGCGTTTCCAACCTGGGTATGCTGGGTATCGACGAATTCACTGCGATCATTAACCCACCGGATTCAGCGATCCTGGCGGTAGGTAATATCACAGAAACTGCAGTGGTAGAGAAAGGCCAGGTGAAAATAGCCAACATCATGAAACTGACCCTGAGCTGCGACCACAGAAGCGTGGATGGAGCGGTAGGCGCACGTTTCCTGGCTACCCTGAAAGGGTTCCTGGAAAACCCCGTAACTATGCTGGTATAAACTAATGTAATAGCTATACAACGAAGCCGTCTCCCATACAAGAGACGGCTTCGTTATTTATGGTTACCGGCAGATCAGAATTTCAATGCAACGCTGCCGCTGAAATTACGTGGCATCTGCGGAATAGTAGTACTCCATCCTATCCAATAGTCCTGGTTACTGATATTATTGACCTTGAAAGCAACCGCAAACCGGGGCTTGTCGTAGGAAATGCCTGCATTTACTATGGTATATGCGGGTAACGCATACTCACTCATGGTACTCAGGATCACTTTATTATCGGAGGCATAATTACCGCCAAAGCCAAAGCCCAGCCCTTTCAAGGCTCCGTGGAACAGGCGGTAACTGAGCCATGCATTCAGTGTATGCGCAGGACCCGCATTGATGGGGCGCAAACCATCCAATGTAGGATTACTCTTTTCTATCTTGCTGTCGTTATACGCATAACCCGCCACAATATTGAATCCTCTCAGTGGTACAGCAGTAATTTCTGCCTCTATCCCCTTACTATATTGGGTACCATTTTGCACAGTGTATGCAGGACGCTCCGGCAGATCCGCACGGGTAATATTATTGACATTGATGCGGTAGTAGCTGACGCTTCCATTCAGTTTACCATCCAGCAGGTTGGCTTTGATACCGCCCTCCCACTGGTTTGCCTGGCTGGGTTTGAAGCTGGTGAAAGTACCGTCTGGTTGCAGTACCGGCGCAATGTTCTGGAATCCGTTCATGTAGTTGGCAAACAGGGAGAGCTGATCTTTCACGATCTGGTACACGAGTCCAAATTTAGGCGACACCGCTGTTTGCGCATATTTCCCGGTGGTAGTATCGCGGGTAATATTTTTGGTGCCGCGGTTATCAAACCGGTCGATGCGTACAGATGCCATTACCAGGAAGCGATCTGTGATATTCAGCACATCCTGTACATAGGCGCTGTAAATATTTTGCTGCGCGATAGATTTGTTGAAGGGCAATCCTTTAAAGCGGTCCAGCAGCGCGAGCCTGGTCAATTGGGTATATGCAGCTCCCGGGTTTGATGCACTGACCACATCGAATGTAATGCCGGGCGCGCCACTGCTTTTAGTGGTTACGCTGTAAATGTCGATACCGGCTACCAAGCGATTCCGCATATGGCCAATATTAAAATCACCGTTAAAATTCTGCTGGAAATCAATCGCATTGGCATTGTTGTATTCCGTGTAATTCATGGTGCGGATCAGCGAATCATTGCCCGGTTTCATGCTCAGGTATCCGCTCAAACCATTGGCGGTAGAGCTGAGGTAAGTAAAGTTGGTATGACTGCTCCATTGTCCGGAGACTTGCCGGTCCAGTGTGAGGTACAGATTCGCCGCTGTATTGGCGTTGGTAATATCATCGCCACTAAAGCGTTTCCGGAAATCCAGCCGGAGCTCTTTGGGGCTACGCACACCGGTAGCATAAGAGCCGTCTGCGAACATGCGGTAAAAGCTGTTGCCTTTTTCGTTGCGGTATTCAGCATCTACGGTCAGTGTGGTTTTATCATCCATTTTATAAGTGAGCGTAGGCGCCAGGAAAACATAGGACTTAAAGCCCGCATCCTGGAAACTGCCTTCATTGTGTTTGGCGGCATTCACACGCAGTAACAGTGTTTTTTCCTTATTCAGTGGTGTGTTGACATCTGTGGTAAAGCGACTGAGGCCATAGCTGCCGGCGGTATACGCCACTTCTCCTTTGAAATGATCGAAAGGCTTTTTGGTAACCCTGTTAAATAACCCGCCGAAAGAAACAAAGCTGCTACCATACAGGGTTCCCGACGGTCCTTTGATGGCTTCCAGCGTTTCAATATTTGAGGGGTCGATAGTACCGCTACCAATAATGCCCGGTACACCGTTGCGCAGAAACGATTGTGTAGAAAAGCCCCTGGAGGTAACGGTGCCGCCTGCGCTGTTATTTTCCAGCTGCATTACCACGCCCGGTATATTTTTGATAGCATCTGCGTAGCTGACCACCACTTGTTCCTGCAGCAATTCTTTAGTAACGGAAGTGTATACTTGTGGGTTTTCTATGTTCTTCAGCGGCATCTTTGCCACATACTCACTGCTGATCCTGGTGAGCCGTTGTTTATTAGCGGTAATAGTCACCGCCTGTAACGCTTTCACAGGAATGCTGAGTGCAATGGTAACATTTGCGGAGCGACCTTTTTCTACAGTTACTTCCTGCACCACTGCCTGGTAGCCTGTCAGTGATATTTCCAGTTGGTAATGACCGGCTTCCATGTTGCGGAATATGAAATTGCCTGATTCATTGGTAGTAGCGCTGCGGTGGCTGTTTTTGAGCGTTATGGTTACAGCGGGAGCCGGCTGTCCGTCGGAGGTGGTTACCTGTCCTGTAATGTTTGCTTTTTCCTGTGCATACAGCCATGATCCTTGTAGCAGGATGCATAGCATCAATAATAAATGTTTGTGCATATCTCTTGGTTGGATTATAGCGGGCAAAGCTATGGCGCTACTGTACTGCCTATTTACAGGATCAGGAAATTCATTTACGGGATCCGGAAATATTATCAAACACTGTTGGGGGCGTCTTACAAAAATGGGGCGACCTTTTGTGAGGCAATAATGAAACAAAGCGGGGATACCGGGGCCTGTATCCCCCGTCATTCACCGGTAAAATGTTTCATTAGCTTTTGAAAGTTCAAAAACTTGGTATACATTTGGCCTTGTAAATTGTCAAACGCTATAAAATAATAACCTACATGAACTTAGTGGAAGCAAAAGCGCAGTTTATCCAAACATGGGGCTCTTTGGGCGCCCAGTGGGGCATTAACCGTACAATGGCTCAGATTCACGCTTTACTGCTGGTAATGCCTGACCCGTTGAGTGCCGATGATATCATGGAGGAACTGAACATTTCCCGCGGAAATACCAACATGAATGTGCGGGAACTCATTAACTGGGGATTGGTAGAACGTATCCTGATTCCCGGAGAAAGAAAAGAATTTTTTGTAGCAGAGAAAGATATCTGGAAAGTAGCTACCTACATCGCCCGTGAAAGGAAGAAGCGTGAGCTGGATCCTATCATGAAAGTGCTGTTACAGCTACAACAGGCGGAAGGTGATCCGAAAGACAAGGAAATGAAAGCCTTCAAGGATTCTATCTCCAATATCACCAAGTTTGCCCAACAAACAGATAAAACAATCAGCGCATTTATTAAATCAGAAGAAAACTGGTTTTACAGCAGCCTGATCAAACTCATTAAGTAATTTTTTTTTGGACTATACTTTCATTTATTTCTGAAAATTCCGAATAAATAAAAAAAAGAAAGATGAAGTCATATTATATAGCAGATGGTATTATCCAGGGGATCCTGACTGTTATTTGTGCGATTGATATTACACATCTTGTTATTTTCTCCGAATCCTGGACAGTGTATCTTCTTTACATGCTGTTGATCTGGCAGCTCTCCGCTGGTGTTATCAATTTTATACTAAGAAAAAAAGCCCCCCGTGATAAAGTGCTGCGGGTACTCCAGTACATACAGTTGTGTGTTGCAGGCATCATATTTCTCATGGTACAGGCAGACAAGTGGCTGGATCCCATATCTACCGTTTGGAGCAGCATCTTTACAGGGTTTGTTTACGCCAGTTTTTTTCTGCTGCTGCCGGCGCTGATACTGTCTATAACGGCATTAACTATACGGAGAAGTATTGTTACCCTCCGGCATAGTACCACTCCTCCCCGGATTTAAGTTCACTTCTATGCAAAATAAACGTATTGTTATTGCTGCAGGCACCGGCTTTATAGGCAGCAGTTTTGTGGAGTACTTTGGTGAAAGTAACGACATCATTATCCTTACGCGGCATGCACGTCCTTCTTCCGGGCGTATCCGCTATGAGCAATGGGATGGAGAGCATCCGGGGAGCTGGATTCATGCGCTGGAAGATGCCGATTTGCTCATTAACCTCACCGGCAAAAGTGTGAACTGCCGGTATAACGCATCCAATAAAAAGGCGATTGTGAACAGCAGGGTTAATGCCACCAGGGCATTGGGCGCGGCCATACTTACGCTGAAAAACACGCCCAAAGTATGGATCAATGCTGGCAGTGCCACCATATACCGGCACGCGGAAGATCGCCCGATGGATGAATTTAACGGGGAGATAGAAAATGATTTCTCTGTACAGGTATGTAAACTATGGGAGCAATCGTTCAACAGCATTACGCTGCCGCGTACACGAAAAATAATATTACGTATAGGCATTACACTTGGCTGGAAACCCGGTGGCGTGATGCAACCCTACCTGAACCTCATAAAAGCCGGTTTAGGAGGCCACCAGGGCAGCGGAAAGCAGATGTACACCTGGATCCACATCACCGATGTTTGCCGGATGGTGGCATGGCTATACGAAAATGATGCTTTAAGCGGTGTATTTAATTGTACAGCGCCCCATCCGGTCACCAATAAGGTATTCATGAAAACGCTGCGTCACGCTGCGGGTTACCGGTTTGGATTGCCGGCACCTGTTCCTTTACTCAAAGCAGGCGCAATGCTGATAGGCACAGAAGCGGAACTTTTACTGAAAAGCAGGTGGGTGCTGCCTGCCAGGGCTACCAGGGAGGGTTTTACGTTTCAATTCCCGGAACTTGACGGGGCATGCAGCGATATACTGGCGCATCTGCCCCGGAGCGCTTATCACTTGTTTTGAATTCCGTAAATTAGCTGTATGGAAACCAACAATGATAAAAAGCTCACCGTGGTACTGGGCGCATCGCCTAACCCGGAAAGATACAGCAACCTGGCCGTGAACCGGCTCACTGCCAAAGGACATCCGGTAGTGGCGATCGGTAAGCGCGCTGCCGCCATTGGTGATACGCCGGTGATTACAGAACATCCGCCGCTCGAGAAAGTAGATACGGTGACCATGTACCTGAATCCGGCGGCGCAGAAAGAATATTATGATTATATCCTGCAGTTGCAACCCCGCCGCATCATCTTTAATCCGGGTGCAGAAAATCCTGAACTGGAAGATATTGCCAGGGAACATAATATTCAGCCAGTAGAAGCCTGTACCCTTGTAATGCTTAGTACGGGTCAGTTCTAGCCGTTTTATTTTCTGAATCTTCTTATTTTTTTAATGTACAGCTGTTGGCTATTGCTAACAGCTTTTTCGTATATTCGTAAATATTGCTGTTATCCCCGAATGAACGCATCCCATATTGTTGACCCAATTAGCGCATGGAATTACTTCAACAGGCAGGCATTATAGCATAACCCAATTACGCATGTTCACCCTTAATTATACATGTATGCAATGGAGAAGATTTAATGGAGAGGTTATCCACCTTCCGGTAAAGGAAGAAGTACGACAAGCCATCGTTCGTGAAACCGCAAAGGGGTTTCGCCTGAAAGTGTGCATTGGTACTGATTCCCAGGTAAAAGGAGTAGATACCGAATTCGCTACAGTGATTGTTTTCCTCCGGGAAGGTCACGGCGGATTTATGTTTATTCACAATGAAAAAACCAAAGACCGCTATTCTATCAAAGAACGTATGCTGGTAGAAGTAGCGAAGAGTATTGAAATTGCGTATGAACTGTGCGACCTGTTTACAGAATATGATGTAGACATGGAAGTGCATGCAGACATCAATACGAACCCTCAGTTCAAAAGCAACCTGGCTTTGCGGGAAGCAATGGGCTATATCCTGGGTATGGGCTTTGCCTTTAAAGCCAAACCGGAAGCCTTTGCCAGCAGCAGCTGCGCTAATAAAATAGTGAACTAAGGCGCCTCGATTTTTTGTACCTCTCTCAGATTTTTCTGACGTGTTACCACGTCAGGTGGCTTTTTCTCCCCTTATCGAGCTATACTTTCCCCTCCCAACGCTGTAACTTTTCCCCCGGTTTCTACGCTATACATTCAATAAAACATGCTTTTTGTATGACACTACCAAAATCATTGGCAGCCGTATTGCTGCTGGCATCTCTCTGCGTTCTTTCCTGCAAAAAAGATAAAGATAAAACTCCCGACACTACTTCGCTGTTTGTGTTTAACGGAGGAGGCAATATGGCTATGACTGAATTCAAAAAGCTTCAGATCACCCCAGACGCCAGTTATGTAATCACCTACAAGAATAATGATAGCAGCACCGTGAAATTGTCCGGCAATATCCACGACAGCCTGAAGCCTTATCTCAGCAGCTTTCCCCGTGCAGCTATAAAAGCGGATCCCAATATATTAAATTACTCCGCCCGTGGTGCGGCCGATGGCGCCTTCCAGGCATTTATCTATGTACAAAAAAATCCAACAGACAGCACCAGCATCTATTTAGATATAGCCCCTTACTGGCGTGGCCCCTCCTACTTCGTGGATTTCCTTGAAAAGATCAATCAGACGATCATCAACAATAAAATATTTAACTGATCATAAAGCTTATTTACCCCGTGCAATAACAAATAAAAATTCCCGCTATGAAGATTCATTACCCCCTCATTATGCTATTTTCATTGATTGTTTTTTCTGCCTGTAAGAAGAAAGATGCGCCACTCCTTACTTCTGTAGAAGGGCGATGGAGACTGGTTAAAATAGATGGATGTTTCAGCGGACAAGGCGCCCCCATTACCGATAAACAGGAATTGATCTTCCAGGGCAGAGAATACCGGCTATTTGTAGATGATAAACTGATTGTAACCGACACTTTTCATTTTGAACAAACCACTACTTCTTTTGGAAAAGAGTGGACGCTGCTGCTCGGTAAATCCCCCACCTATTATGTAAGGTTTACCAGCAACGCCATGTTCCTCGAAAACAGAAACCCCGACGCCTGCTCCCCTACCTACTCAAAAGTATATTGATGAACATCTTTATAAAATAAAAATAGCGGACTGAAAAAACAGCCCGCTATTTTTATTGCAGATTAATCTTTCAACAACCACATCACACTATTCACATTATCACTTCCGCTAAACTGCCGCTGTATGGCCTCGTTGAGGTTGGCGTTGTTATAGCTTAGCTCATTATCGGGATAAAGCCATCTTACCGGGAACTGCGTAGCGGGCGTATTCAGATTGGTGGTAGCATTCAATTTGAATACCGGATAACCCGTTCTTCTCTGCTCATACCAGGCGTTATAGTTGGAGCCCTGCAGGAATCCCGCGAGATACTTCTGTGTTATGATCTGCAACAACTGCTGCTGCATACTGCCGGTGAGTGTTACTGCCGTTACATACGACTGAATATAGCTATCATCTATTTTCATATTGTGATGATAATCTTCTACATCCGGTGTATACGTAGCGGTGAATTTCATGGAATTGGTAATACCTGCGGCATAATAATTTTGCGCCGGAGTACCGGTGATCCATCCCCGCAGCGCTGCTTCTGCCAATACAAACTGTAATTCAGGATAACTGAAAACACTTACCGGTTCTGCATTTACCAGGTTTACATACCGGCTGTTCAGATCGGAATAATCTTTCGACAAGCGGATAGATTGCAGTGCAGGGAATGCGTCGGATGGCTCTGCACCTACATACGCATCATAGTCATCTGCTGTTTTACCGGCTGCAATTTTCACCGGCGATGGCTTTGCATAATAAAACAAACGGCGGTCGTGCAATGCTTTCAGCGGATCTATCAGCGTGGCAGACAGCATGGTATAATTTGATTTTACAAAGGAGTTGCCTGAACCGGCCGGCACATCGGACCAGGGATAATTTTGTCCTGCTGCAGCCGTATAGGTAAGCGCAAAGTTATCGGCATACGAACGCATTAAAGGTCTGTTGGCAACGATCTCTTTAAACCGCTCCACCACTTTCAGATCCGCGTCACCTGCTTTCTTATAGAGGTTCATCAGCACATGCAATTCAAAACTGTTGGTCAGCCGGCGCCAGTTATCCACTTTACCGTTATACACCGGATCGCCGGTGAAGTCTTTCCCTGCTGCAAAAAGAAGATTGGCGCTGTCGAGTTCATTGAGGATACCAAGAAACACGGCTTTCTGTGTATCATATCCCGGTTGGATCACATTCTCTGATTCTCCTTTCACCGCCTGTGAATAGGGAATATCGCCTACCTGTATGGTGGTTTGAAAAAATTGCCAGGCCCTGATAAAATGTCCCAATGCGCTGTACGATTTCCGGAGTTCTTCATCAGGTGCATAACCTATCATAGGCGGCACATTACGCAATAAAGCGATCCTGTTAAAATTGGTTCTTCCAAATTTATTATACTGGAAATTTTCCTGGCCTTCTCCCCAGGTAAGATATTTACCCAACAGGTATGGCTGCATAAAGCTTTTGGCAGAACTGATATCCGACCTGGTAATACTCAGGATCATGTTGGTAGCCAGCATGGCAGAACTTACCTGCGTGGTTTTATTCGGGTTGGTATTGATCTTATCAAATTTGGAGCAGCCGGTTACCATTGCAGCGGTAAGGGATACGGACAATATATATTTCAGTGATTTGTGTTTCATGAGATTTTCTTTGATGGTGAAAGATATCAGAACCCTACTTTGAAATTAATCCCCACCAACCGTTGAGATGGCGAGTTCAGGTTTTCATCATCCACATCGGGATCTGAAAATTTGAAATCTGTAAACAGGAACAGGTTCTGTGCAGTTAAGGAAACGGAGGCGTTTTTTATACCGCTCTTTGCAAGCATGGTTGCCGGGAACCGGTATCCAACGGATATTTCACGCACCTTTACAAAGGTTTTCTTTTGTACGCCATAATCGCCTCCCCTGAAGTTTTGCGCATAGTTCTGGTACGATACCTTTGTATCATTCACCGCATATTTGCGGGTATCGCTGGTAATATTTCCGAAGTTGTCGTAAGAAACGCTCCCGGAGAGTACTTTCACGCCCTTGCCTACATAATTGGTTAACCCATTCACTACTTCATCGTAGCGGTATTCATTATCAGATTCAGGATTGGTACCGGAGTCCCACATTTTATCGTAGATGTAGTTATACATCAATCCGCCAACGCGGCCATCGATATTGAGTGATGCGGTAAAATTTTTATAGGAGAAGGTGTTGATAAAACCAAAGCTGAAACTGGGATCACTGTAACCATATTTTTGTTTGTAGTCGCTTTCCACGGGGTAGCCGTTATTGTGGATCACGTTACCATCGGGATCCCGCAGCCAATAATAATCTGTATAGGTATCGAGTCTTTCTTTTTTCTTCACCCAGGGGCTTTGCGCAGAATACACCGGGTCGAGGTTTACATAGTAGCGGTGCTGGTTGGACCAGTTGATGGTCGATCCCCATTGGAAATCTTTTTTCTTCAGTACGGTACCGCTGAGGGTAATTTCCAGTCCTTTTCTCACATAGGTTTCGGCAGTATTTACCAGGGTGCTCAGGAATCCGGAGGAGCCTGGAATAGACACAGAAGTTTGCTGGTTGTAATAGTATTTGTTGAAGTAAGCAACGTCTATATTCAAACGTTTTTTAAACAGGTAAGCGGCAGTACCAATTTCCCAGGTGCGTTGTGAACTGGGCAGCAGGTTAACGCCCAACAAGCTGCTGGGGTAACTGGCAGAGTTAGCGCCATTCCATGCGCCGGTGGTGGTGGTATAGAGACGGTTGATATCATACACACCTGCGGGCGTTTTGAAGGTAGCCCAGGAGCCGCGTATTTTCCACATGTCTGTAAATGCGGGCATTTTGAATAATTCAGACAATACCACGCTGGACCCGATGGAGGGATAAAAATAGGCCCTGTTTTCTTCCGGTTGTGCGGAGTTCCAGTCGTTACGGCCGGTAGCATCAATAAATACGGTATTTCTCCAGCTTACGGCGGCTCTTCCATACAAACTGTTTACCTGCCTGCTGCTATAAGCTGGTGTGAATGTAGGCGGTTCAACGGAGCCATTGAGCGAAAAGAAAGTAGGACTTGTTAACCCGTTTTTGGTGGAAGCTTTCAGTCCTTCGTCTACCCAATAATAAATAGTTCCGCCCACCATCGCTTCAAAGTTCCAGTCGCCCGCTTTTTTATTATAGCTCAACATGGCGTCATCATTGGTACTCCAGCCCCAGGTGTTGTTGATGCTGTATAATCCCCTGGCATTCCATCCGCCGCGGGTAGAGTAGATATTAGCTGTTGGGTTGGTAAAGGTTTCTTTATTGTTATATACATCATAGCCGATACGCACCAGCAGGCTAAGATCCGGGGAGAATTTATAGTTGGCGGTCAAACTGGCGTTGGTGGTATTTTGCTGGATCGCATTTAATTTTTCGTAGGCAATCAGGTAGGGATTATCATACCAGTTGGTGTACATCCAGTTTTGTGTTTGATTGGGTGTTTTCCAGTAATCGCGGTACTGGCGGATGTCGTATTCGGGGCCTGTCCACATGGTTAGCTGGTAAATGTAGCCCTGGTTACCGTAGCCGGTGCCCCACACCTGTGGCGCCATTCTTTTGCTTACGCCCATATGTCCTTCGAGGCTGAATTTCTCTGTTGCTTTCAGTTCGCCGCCGAGGGTGAAGTTGTACATGTTCAGTTTGGCATTGGGAAACTGTCCTTTGTTGTAAACGTGGTTGAGGGAAGCACGGAAGCTGCCGTATTTTCCACTCTGTGATACGTTGATGTTGTTATTGGTCACTATGCCCAGTTCCATAAAATTCTTCAGGTTATTTTTACCTACCGAATTCAGTGGTCTGTTATCTTCAAATTGTTTCGTGACCGGGTTCCAGTCCCTCGCAGTGTTGCCTGCGTCCAGCCTGGGGCCCCATACATAGTCGTTATCGATTTTTCCGTTTTGACCACGGCCGTAAGAAGTTTGTGTTTTGGGAATGGCCAGGAAGCCACTCTGGATCATGGTGTTGCTGTTCACGTTTACAGACAGTCCGGTGCCGGTTCCTTTTTTCGTAGTGATGAGGATAACGCCACCGGCAGCCCTGGAGCCGTATAATGCTGATGCAGTGGGGCCTTTCAGGATATCGAGGCTTTCTATATCATCGGTAGGGATATCGCGTAAAGACATGTTACCATAGGGAACGCCATCTACCACGAGTAAGGTACTTTCTCCTCTTAACTCAATAGAGGGTTTCGCAAAAAACTCCGTGGAGTTTTTAATTACAAGACCGGATACCTGGCCGGTAAGGGAAGTAGCCATATCCACTCCTTTCACGGTTTGTACGGCCTCGCCCTTTACTCTTTGTACTGCATATCCCAGTGCTTTTTCCTGCCGTTTGATACCGAGGGCGGTTACTACTACCTGGTCGATACTGATGGCCTGATCGCTGAGAACGATGTTAATGGTTTGTTCTCCTTTTATGATGTATTCTTTTGGTGTGTAGCCGATGAAGCTGAATAACAGGACATCGCCATCTTTTACATTATTAATGGAGAAATTCCCGTCTTTGTCCGTCGTCACGGCTTTGGAGGTACCTTTCACCTGCACAATTACACCTGGTAATGCATTACCTGTAGAATCCTTTACCGTGCCTTTCACATTTTGCTGTGGTGCGATGTTATTGCCGGCGGCTACCACCGACCTGGTATCGGCCGCATCTTCTGCTTTTACCACATAAAGCTTTCCGTTGATTTTCCGGCATACCAATCCTAATGGTGCAATACATTTGTTGAGATTACTCTCAATGTTATCTGCCTGAAAGATGGCCGTATTCGGCAGGAGAATATTTTTCCCTTTCAGCAGGTTGGTGTTGTAACTGAAGCGTACATCGAACTTTGCTTCCAGTTCGTTGATCACTGAAATAAGTGGTACGGCAGTTACCTTGTTTTCGCGGGTTGATGCTTTTAGTATCTGTGCTTTTGACCATTGCAAACAGCATAGCAAAGCAGTAACCATTATCAGTTGGGTACTGATTGATTTAACTTTTTTCATAACTAAATTTTGGTTGTCTCTAAAGGATTTTTTTGTTGTTCACCCGAATAGTCTTGTGTTGTAAAATGAATTTTAAATTAAAGGACTGTTCTATTGTAATAATGGCCTGCTGCAGGTTATCGGACGGGAGATATCCTGTAAACAGCAGTTCTCCTGTTCCTTCCTGATCGAATACTATTTCATAATCATATTGTTCGCCGAGTTTTTGCATCACTATTTTTAATGGTTCTTCTTTGAATGCGAGCAGGTTATATTTCCAGGATGTCTGGAACAGCGTATCCACCTTTTGCCTGGTGAGCATTTTAGTGTCCGCATTATAACTGGCCATTTCGCCGGGATTCAGCGTCAGGGCGTGACCGGCGCCGGTATTGATTTTCACGCGGCCTTCGTTCAGCACTACCACTGCGTGACCATTAGCTGTGTTCACATTAAAAGCGGTGCCCAATACGTTTACATCCACGCCGTTGCCGGTGTGTACAACAAAAGGATTTGCTGCCTGGTGGATCACTGTAAAAAAAGCTTCTCCTTTCAGCCATGCTTCCCTGGGCCGGTTTTTATGGGGAGATGTGTTTACGGTGAGGCTGCTGCGTTGATTGAGACTGATCACCGTACCATCTTCCAGCCGGAAGGTTTGTACCTGGCGGGTGTTGTTTACAAAATGGCGTTTATCATTTTTATCTCTGTAAAAAAACAATAACAAAGTAGCCAGGCCAATAAGTGGTACCAGGGCTGCTGCCACCCTGAAACCGGTTCTTTTCCATAGCGGGATCACCGGTTTGGATGGTGTATGCTGCAGGATGGCCGTAAAAATCTGACCGGCAGTATCTGCCGGCATGGCTGGCCAGGGTTGCTGCTGCAGCAAATCTTCCACCGCAGGTAAATATTCCGGCAACGGGTTTTCCTGTAACCAGGCGAGGAGCTCCAAACGCTCTTCCTGTGTACATTTCCTTTCCGTTAATTTAATAAAGAGAGAAGTGATCCGTTCCTTATTTTCTTCCATTATTCCTGGTTGACATGACAATAGTACGATCGGGCGAACCTAAAAGACGACCGGACTTAAAAATATTTTTTCCTCAGCGGAGGATATGGCAAAAGGCGGCAATAATAATGGAGATATCGGCATGTTGATAAAGGTAATGCCTTACAAAGCGGGAAGCTTTTACCAGCTGGTCTCTCACGGTATTGACGGAGATGCCCAGCTGATCGGCTATTTCCTGGTTGGAGCAGCCCTGTACTTTACTCATTCTGAAGATCAGCTGCCGTTGCGCCGGCAATTGGGCGATGGCATTCATTTTAATGGTTTCCAGCTGCCTGGTGTAGAGTATGTCGTCCATAGCGCCGGTATCTTCTGTATACATCTGCAGAAAATATTCGCGGAATTTCTGGTCGTGTACCGCTTTTCTCAGGTAGTCGAATACATAGTTGCGGGTGGTGGTATACAGGTAAGCTTTGACCGATAATCCGGGATTCAGGGTTTCCCTTTTTACCCATATCTTCATAAATACTTCCTGCACCGCGTCGGATGCTACTTCCGGCAGGCCGCAAAGTTTCAGGGTATAGCCATAAATATGATCCCGGTATTTTTCATACAGTACCCGGAACGCTTCCTCATCCTGCGCTATTATCTTTTTACACAGTATTTCATCTGTTGCATCCGGCATTCCAACAAGTATTTGAGTAAAAAAATACCATCACTGATTAAGATAAACAAATAAAAATAAAAAATTACCTCAGATTACTGAGGTAATAATAATGTGTATAAAAGAAGATTCAGGTGATCAGGCGATGGCGCGGAATTGTGCATTCAGTTCATCGATATAGGTAAGAATCGCATCCCGGCCGGATTTCTTTACAGTGGAGGTAACGAAGTTGGGGGGCAGGAATTGCCAGGTTTCTCTCATTTTGTTGAGAAAAGCTTTTACGTTTTTGCTGACCTCCGCCTGGGTGCTTTTATCTGCTTTGGTGAATACCAGGCTGAAAGGAACATTCCATTCTCCCAATTTGGTAATAAAATCGATGTCGATTTTCTGTGGCTGATGGCGGCTGTCGATGAGCACAAATACGCTGACGAGGTTGGGCCGTTTGCGCAGGTAGTTTTCGATCATCTGTTCCCACTGGCGGCGCTGCGACAGGCTTCTTTTAGCGAATCCGTAGCCGGGCAGATCTACCAGGTACCAGGCGTTATTGATGGCAAAATGATTAATCAGCTGTGTTTTACCGGGGGTACCGGAAGTTTTGGCTAATTTTTCATTATTAGCCAGAATATTGATCAAAGAAGACTTACCTACGTTAGACCGGCCGATGAACGCATATTCGGGCCATATGGGATTGGGGCATTTTTCCCAATCGGGACTACTGATAAGATATTCTGCTGACTTAATAACCATAATGATATTGCTTTGTTCCATTAAAAATCCCGTATCCCTGTTTTTGCATACTGTCACATGACTACATTTCTTTAACTTTGCGCACTATGTCAGAAAATGCAAATGTTCAGAAGATCGTTCCCTTTGAAGGGTCAAAATTAAGCAAGAAGGAGCAGATAGCGACCATGTTTGATGATATTGCTTACCGCTACGACTTTCTTAATCACTTTATGTCGCTGGGAATCGACATCATATGGCGTAAAAAAGCCCTGGGGTATTTGAAATCGCTTCAGCCCAAACTCATGTTGGACGTGGCTACCGGCACGGGCGACTTTGCTATAATGGCAGAAAAGCGTCTTCATCCCGACAAAATTGTGGGCATTGATATTTCTGAAGGGATGCTGAGTCATGGCCGGGAAAAGATTCAGAAAGCGGGGCTAAGCGACAAAATTACCCTGCAATCCGGCGATAGTGAGACAATAAGTTTTCCCGACCAAACGTTTGATGCCATAACGGTGGCATTCGGTGTGCGCAATTTTGAAAACCTGGAAAAGGGGCTGTCTGAGATGTATCGTGTGTTGAAGCCCGGGGGTAAATTGGTGATCCTTGAATTTTCGAATCCCACAGTTTTTCCTATTAAACAATTATATAATTCGTATTTTCGTTATATCACACCTCTGATCGGGAAATGGATAGCCAAAAGCCAGGCGGCCTATAGTTATCTGCCGGAATCTGTGAAAGCGTTTCCGCAGGGTGAAGCAATGCGAACTATTTTAACCAACACCCGTTTCCAGGCCGTTACATGCAAAACGCTAACATTCGGCATATGTTCCATTTACTGCGCTACGCGCTGATATTCATCGTATTCGGGGTACTTCCCGCACGGGCGCAAACCCAGATGAATATGTTGGAACACGATGCAAAACCCTATTATTTTGGTATTACGCTGGCTGCAAACCAGTCGTATTTCAAACTGGAGCATTCTCCTGCCTTCCTGGCCGATGATTCTATTATGGTAGCGGAACCGCTGAAAACCATGGGATTTAACCTGGGACTGCTGGCCAATGCCAGGCTCAGTGAGCATTTTGACCTGCGCTTTAATCCGCAGCTCATTTTTGCCTCCAAAAACCTCTACTACCGCGATACCTATCCCAAACCACAGGATACAGAAAAAAAGATTGAATCGATATTACTGAGCTTCCCCCTGCAGATTAAATTTAAATCGGACCGCATCGGCAACATGCGCGTTTATACCATCGCCGGCCTTAAATACGACTACGACCTTGCCTCCAATGCCCGCCTGCGCAGAGCAGAAGACCTTGTAAAGATCAAAAAGAGCGACTACGGCTATGAAGCCGGCGCCGGGTTTGAATTCTATTTCGAGAGCTTCATTTTTGCCCCGGAATTCAAGATCAGTAATGGTTTTGGCAATGTGCATGTGAAAGATCCGAACCTGCGGTATTCCAATGTGGTAGAGAAATTACAATCAAGGATGATTGTGTTTTCGATTCATTTGGAAGGGTAAGGGTGGATCAACCCTTTTAATTTAAAGTGAACATTATTTTCCCAACATTCTCACGGAAATAAATTTGAGATACCTGGTACTTTCTTCTGCTACCGGTGTATTTAAATTGTGCTAGCCGGTACCCACCGGCTTGTTTAGCATAAAGTCTTCTCCTGTTATGCCTTCGCATTAATTACAATGTGTTAATTGTTGTAAACGATATCAATGGAATCCATTCTTTCATTGAGCTATCTGAAGGATTGCCAGATTTATACTAATTCTGAAAGAATGATCAGGAATATTAATAACTTTGAATTAACTTAAAAGTGAATTGTTACAAAGGAAGGTTAATAGAATATTTAGAGACGCCTGAATTGACTATCTACACTTTTAAGCCCAAAGGAGAGGAGTGCTTATTTGATCAGTTCATTGGCAAATTTGAAACAGACGCTGTTTATCGGAATGATTTAAATATAATACTGGCGGCGATAAAAGAACTTACCAAAAGAGGAATAGATCACCGGAGATTTTTCAGAAAAAAAGGAGAAGGACCTATTGACGCTATACCTCCGGGTAATAACGAACTTAGACTTTACTGTGTGCCCTATGGAAGAAATACCATAATTATAGGAAACGGTGGTGTAAAAAAAGCGCTCAGGGTGCAGGACTGCCCAAATTGCAGACCACATTGGGAATTTTTAATACAATTGGATGCTAAGATACAGGACCGCATCAGATCCGGAGACATTGTTTGGCTGGAGACGAACGGAAAGCAGAAACTCGTTGGTGAATTATATTTTGAAATTGGTAATTGCGAATAATTTATACTTATGGCTACTAAATTTGAAAAGCTATTAAATGAAGTCCCGGCTGAAACCAGTTTAATGGTTTCCAAATCTTTTGATGTTACCGAAAGGATATTGAACATACTCGATGAAAAAGGGATGACTCAGAAAGATTTTGCCCGGCTGATGGGTAAAAAAGAGTCCGAGATCTGTAAATGGATGAAAGGTACTCACAATTTTACATTGGAAACTATTTCCAAAATCGAATTGGTACTTGGTGAAACAATTTTACAGGTTCCCAAAGCAGTATACCCCGTTGAAAGTGACCCTGCTTCAATAAAGGAGGTATATTTTGATGCAAAATTACAGGGAGGCTCTCCTATCTCACCAAAAGAACTTGCATCTCATAAAAATATAATTATTAATAGATTTAGCTTCTCATTAGAGATTTGATCATTACGATATGGACACAGGAATAAGAATTGCTGATTTAAAAATACTGGATTATCATGCTGCTGACCCCGAAAATTTAAAGAAGGCGACTACCTATCATGGTAAAATAACCCTCGAAGCCGGAGTGAATATCGGCGCCAAAGAAAAACAGGTTACAATAGAATTAAAAGCAACCTTGTTTATTCAAAATGAATCTAAAGATTTAATTAACGTAGGATATATTGTAAGTCAAACCATATTTAATTTATTGGTGTGGGACAAATTCGTTAAAAAAGACGGCAATAAATATGCAATAGATCAGAGATTGGATTCCTTTTTAATCGGGGTATCGTACGATTCACTAAGAGGGCTTTTGCGGGAAAGAGGTAAAAATCATATCGTTGGCAAGATTATTCTGCCGGTTGTTGATCCCGCAGATATTACCAGGGTCAACATCGCCAGGAAGGCGGGAAAGGAGAAAAATAAAGACTGATCCTCTGCAATACCTTTTTCAGGATCACACTGATTCACCCCGATTACGCCGATTTTTTTACCTTTGCGGCATGCAAAATTACCTCATCAGGAATATAGCCGTGGTAAACGAAGGGCGCACCACGGTACAGGATGTATGGATCAAAGACCACCGCATTGAAAAAATAGCGCCCAATATCACTATCAGCGGTAATTACACCGAAATTAACGGGGAAGGCAAACACCTGCTGCCGGGCGTTATAGACGACCAGGTTCACTTCCGGGAACCGGGACTAACCCATAAAGCCACCATCTATTCAGAAGCACGCGCCGCAGTAGCCGGCGGTACCACCAGCTTTATGGAAATGCCCAATACCAAACCGGCAGCGCTTACCCAGGAACTCCTCGAAGACAAATATACCATCGCACAACACCACTCACTGGCCAATTACTCCTTCTTTATGGGGGCTGCCAATGATAATGTGGAAGAAATACTGAAAACAAACGCCAAAAAGGAAAGTGTTTGCGGCGTAAAAATATTCATGGGGTCTTCTACCGGGAATATGCTGGTAGATAACTATCTTACCCTGGAAACTGTGTTTTCCAACAGTGAGCTGCTGATTGCCACACATTGTGAAGATGAAAAGATCATCCGCGCCAATATGGAAGCCTTTCAACGGGAAAAAGGGGATCGCCTCACTGCTGCGGACCACCCGCTGATACGCGATGTAGAAGCCTGTTTTGAATCTTCGCTGGTGGCTATACAGTTTGCACAGAAACACAATGCCCGCCTGCATATTCTCCACATCTCCACGGCGAGGGAGTTACAGCTGTTCAGCAATATGCTGCCGCTGGCGGAAAAAAGGATTACGGCAGAAGTATGTGTACACCATCTTCATTTCACGGCAGACGATTATGCGCAATACGGCAACCTGATCAAGTGTAACCCGGCCATTAAAGCGCCGGAAAATAAAACCGCACTCTGGCAGGGACTCCTGGACGACCGGCTGGATATCATTGCCACTGATCACGCCCCACACACCTGGGAAGAAAAACAACTACCCTACCTGCAGGCCCCATCCGGCGTTCCGCTGGTGCAACACAGCCTGCTGCTGATGCTGGAATATGTAAAGAAAGGAAACATTACCCTGGAAAAAGTAGTGGAGAAGATGAGCCATGCTCCCGCTATCTGTTTCCAGATAAAGGAAAGAGGATTTTTGAGAGAAGGGTATTATGCCGACTGCGTAATAGTGGATCTGCAGCACCAGACGAATGTAAATAAAGAAAATATTCATTATAAATGCGCCTGGAGCCCTTTTGAAGGCCATACCTTCCCGGCGGCAGTTACGCATACCTTTGTAAGCGGCCATCTCGCTTATGCCGACGGTGTTTTTAATGAGAACGTATTGGGCCAGCGACTGGCTTTCAGCCGATAGTTTTTGTTTCCGTAAATGCAGCGGCTCCTGCTGCATTTACGGAAATGCCGGCACAGCCTTTCAATTCTTATGGAATTTTTCTATCCTTGCATCTTCCACCGTATATTCACCAAAAAAGATGCTGCATGCAACTGGACAAAACATCCTACTACGACCTGTCTATTTTTAACCGCGACGAAGAATTTTCCCTGTTCCACCGCCTCGACTTCACCACCACTGCCGGTGGCCGCGAGTATCTCCGCCAGCTATACAGCAATCCTTTATCTGATATCAATACCATTAAAAACAGACAGCGTGCCTTACAATATATCCTGGAACAGGAAGCCAACTGGCCTTCCATTATTTCCAATGGTACTATCGTAGTGGTGGAGAATTACATGGATGCCCAGATTGAGCCGATTTCCAGTACCGAAGGACTTGCCCTGTATCTTCATGCGGCACTCAATAAAACTTTGTATGCGCCTGATTATGGCTATATCAAATTTTCATTTACACAACTGGTGATATTACTGAAGGGGTTCCGTACGTTTATCAATGCCTTCAATTCAGACGAAACCCCAATGGTGCTGAAAGTGTTGCTGGACAGGGCGCAACAGCTACTTACCAAAAAAGAATTCTACGAAATTTTAAAAGCAGATGAAGAAGGGAAACTGAATTTTGTGGAGATCCTCCGTTATGATAATTATATCAGGAAACGGCACCGGAAGGTGATCCAGGAGCTGGTAACCCTTTATCAGCAGCTGGATGCATACTATGCAATGGCTAAAGCCATAAAGCATTACAACCTGCAGTTCCCGGTTTTCTCCGGCAGCAACAGACCTGTTATTAAAGCCAAACAACTCTATCATATCATTCTTTCTGAGCCGGTGGCCTACGATGTTCAACTGGATGAAGCAGCTCATTTCATGTTCCTTACCGGCGCCAATATGGCTGGCAAAACCACCTTTATCAAGGCGGTGGGTGTGGCCGTATTCCTGTCGCACATAGGCATGGGCGTACCCGCTGAAAATATGGAGCTGAGCTTCTTTCACGGCATCTTCAGTAACATCCAGGTACAGGATAATATATTTAAGGGAGAAAGTTATTTCTACAGTGAAGTACAGCGTATCAAAAATACCATCCTGCAAATCAGTAATGGTAAAAACTGGCTGGTGCTGATCGATGAAATGTTCAAAGGCACCAATGTGGAAGACGCCAGAAACTGTTCCCTGGCTGTGATCAGGGGGTTTCTGCAAAGTACCAACTGCCTGTTTATCCTCTCCACTCACCTCTATGAAGTAGCAGATGAACTGAGTTCAGAGAAACGTATCCAGTTTAAATATTTTGAGTCGACCGTTATTGACGATGACCTGCATTTCACTTACTTACTTAAAGATGGAATTGCCAAAGAAAAAATAGGTTACCTGATCCTGAAAAGAGAAAAGGTACTGGATCTGCTTACGCAGATAAAATGAGCGGGAAGCATTTAACTGCGGGCCATGTAACGATGTTTCCAGCAGTTAAATGCTTATATTCGTATCTGTTAACCCAGATATCGATATGATTGTTAAAACCTACGGCAGCGCCATCCTCGGCGTAAATGCCATCACCATTACCATAGAGGTAAATGTATCTTCCAAAGGCAACAAATTATTCATAGTAGGGCTACCGGACAATGCGGTAAAGGAAAGCGAACGGCGTATTGAATCCACCATCCAATGCATGGGATTACGCATGCCGCGAACACGCACCGTGGTAAACATGGCGCCCGCCGCTATCCGCAAGGCCGGAGCCGCATACGACCTGCCCATTGCCGCCGGTATTATTGCCGCTTCCGGCCAGGTGTCTCCCATTCATCTCGAGCATTATCTCATGATGGGAGAGCTGTCGCTGGATGGTACCATCCAGCCTATCAAAGGCGCGTTACCAATGGCTATGCAGGCGCTGAAAGATGGTTTCCGGGGCTTTATACTCCCCAGACAGAATGCCCTGGAAGCCGCGATGGTAAATAGTTTGAAAGTCTATGGCATCTCTCATATTTCAGAAGCCATCAACTTTTTAAATGATCCGGATAGCCTCACACCTGTTACCGCCGCCCGCGATGAATTCTATTCCACGCAGGACAACTGGGGGATTGATTTCAGCGAAGTAAAAGGGCAGCAGCATATTAAGCGGGCCCTTGAAATAGCCGCTGCCGGCGGGCATAATGCTATATTGATCGGGCCGCCGGGCGCAGGGAAAACTATGCTGGCAAAACGTTTGCCCACCATCCTTCCGCCGCTTACATTGCAGGAAGCGCTGGAAACCACTAAAATCCATTCTGTGGCCGGGAAGTTGCCGGAGCATACTTCGCTGATCACGCACCGCCCGTTCCGCTCTCCACATCATACCATCAGTGATGCCGCGCTGGTGGGTGGTGGCAGCATTCCGCAACCGGGAGAAATTTCGCTGGCGCATCACGGCGTATTATTCCTGGATGAACTCCCGGAGTTTAAACGCAAAGTGCTGGAGGTAATGCGGCAGCCGGTGGAAGAAAGAAGAGTGACCATTTCCCGCGCCAGAACCGCCATCGATTTTCCTGCCAGCTTTATGTTGCTGGCGTCTATGAATCCGTGCCCCTGCGGGTATTTCAATCATCCGGAGAAGGAATGCTCCTGCGCACCGGGGCAGGTACAGGAATACCTGAATAAGGTGTCCGGTCCGTTGCTGGATCGTATAGACCTGCACGTAGAGGTAACGCCGGTAAAATTTGCGGACCTGTCTTCCACCGGCGCAGCGGAGAAAAGTACGTATATACGTGACCGTGTGATTGCCGCAAGAGCCATCCAGGCAAAGAGGTTTGCCGGTCACGACGGGGTGTATTGCAACGCACAAATGCATAGCCGGCTGCTGGCTACCGTATGCGTTATCAGTGATAAATGCCGGGAACAACTGGGGCAAGCCATGCAAAAATTAAAGCTCTCTGCCCGTGCATACGACCGGATACTGAAGGTAAGCAGAACTATTGCCGACCTGGAAGGGAGTCATAGTGTAGAACCTGCGCACATGGCGGAGGCGATACAGTTCAGGAGCCTCGACAGGGAAAACTGGGGGAACTGAACATGGAGCAATGCCAGGCTTAGCGCTCTGGCAGCAACGGTTGTGCTGAAAACATATCTCTTCCGTTAAACGCCCAGGTCTTCCTTATAACTTTCGCTCAGTTTCCGCTGCATCTCTGCAGGAACGGGGGCGTATTCCGCAAACTGTGATTTCAGCTTGGCTTTGCCCTGGGTAACATTGCGCAGCGCGGCAAACAGCTTATCTATTTCAGCCTGTGGGGTGCGTGCTTTGATCACCTGGTAGCCATTCAGTGTATCCATTCCCGTTATGATGCTGCGATGGGTCTGGAGTTCGCTCATGATATCGCCCATCATTACATCGGGGGCTACTGCTTCCAGGTCATACACCGGCTCCAGCAACTGCGGGGCGGCCTGGTGGAACGCCTCGCGGAAAGCCATCATACCGGCTATTTTGAAGGAGATATCGTTACTGTCTACCGGGTGCATTTTACCATCGTATACGCTTACACGTATATCGCGTACGTATGATCCGGTTAGCGGGCCTTCCTGCATTTTTTCCATCACTCCTTTAAGGATAGATGGCAGGAAACGGTTGTCGATAGCGCCGCCTACGATACAATTGTTGAATACCAGTTTGCCGCCCCAGTTCAGCGCTATTTCTTCCGATTCGCGCACGGTATGTTCCTTATAGGGCGGCATCCCCTCATACCAGGGTTCTATTTTCATGTATACCTCGCCGAACTGCCCGGCGCCACCGGATTGTTTTTTGTGGCGATAAGAAGCCTGGGCAGGCTTCTGGATAGTTTCGCGGTAAGGAATTTTGGCGGCATGAAAAGCCACCTGCATTTTATAAATATTTTCGAGGCGCCATTTGGTAACGAGCAGGTGCAGTTCTCCTTGTCCGTGGAGGATCACCTGTTTCAGTTCGCGGTTGAACTCCACGATGAGGGTAGGATCTTCCATATGGATTTCCGCGAGCACTTCGCTGAGTTTTTCATCGTCGCCTTTGTTCTTTGCCTCAATGGCTACTCTTACTTTGGGGGCGGGAAAATCGATGGGGGCTATTTGCCCGGGGAAATTCTTTTCTGCCAGGGTCTGATTGGTGAGGGTACTTTTCATTTTAAGCGTGCAGCCGATATCCCCGGCCTGCAGGCGTTCTATATTGTTGCGGTTTTTCCCGTCGGCAATAAACAGCTGGCTGATACGCTCAGTGGTGTTGCCCTGTTCGTTGATAAACTCCATACCGCCTTTTACTTCTCCCGACATTACCTTAAAATAAGTGAGCCTGCCGATATGCGGCTCCTGTAAAGTTTTAAAAACAAATAATCCTGCCGGACCAGCAGGATTACAGGGAACAGGTTTGCCTCCGGTGGTAACTTCGGCGGGCATTTCCGCTGCGCCGGGAGCTACATTATCGATAAATCCCATCAGGCGGCCACTGCCCATATTATTTTTGGCGGATAAGCAGAACAGGGGGAACACATGGTGATTGAGCATACCTATTTTGATGCCTTGCCGGAGTTCATCTTCATCCAGGCTGCCTTTTTCAAAATACAGCTCCATGAGGGTATCATCATTTTCTGCGGCTTTTTCCACCAGCTCGTTGTGGAGCTGGTCGGCTCTTTCCTTTTCACTGTCGGGGATGGGAAGTTTTTCAGGTTTACCTCCGTTTTCGGGAAAACGGTACATGGTCATTTTCAGGAGATCGATGATGGCATTGAATCCGGGGCCGGCGTTTACCGGGTACTGCATAATAGTAACAGGCTGACCGAATACCCGTTTGGCATCTTCCACTGTTTTATTAAAATTGGCCAGTTCGGCATCCAGCTGGTTAACCGCTAATATGGTAGGTTTTTGGTATTTATCCACATAATCCCATACCAGTTCTGTACCTACTTCCACTCCATATTGGGCATTGAGCAGGAGAACAGCGGTGTCGGATACGCGGATGGCGGCAATTACTTCCCCGATAAAATCTTCCAGCCCGGGTGTGTCTATAATATTGATCTTATAATCTTTCCATTCGGTGTGCATCAGGGTGGCATATACGGAGTTTCCCCGCTCATGCTCAATATCGTGGTAGTCGGACACGGTATTTTTCTCTTCAATTGAGCCTCGTTTACTGATGATGCCGGCTTCAAATAACATGGTTTCAGAGAGGGTAGTTTTGCCGCTTTTGGGTGCACCTAACAGTACGATGTTTTTGATGTGTTTTTCATCATACGTCTTCATATGTGGAGATTTATTTAGATAATAGATACTCACCTGTGTCTTTACAAAGAACTTACTATTAAGTTAACGTTTTTTGACTAAAATAGCCAGTACTTTTCCCCGGAATATGTGGCAACATACAGTAACTTTGCACCTCAGGAAAACGGACATATGAAACTATTACTGCATTATTTGAAGAGATATAAATGGTTGGTCGTATTAGCAATGGCTCTGGCCAGTATTAACCAGCTTTTCTCACTGATGGACCCTATGATCTTCGGATGGATCATTGACAGGTTCGCTTCTCATCCAAAAACTTTTAAGGGTGGCACTATATTCCGGCCGGAGAACGAGTACCTCACGGGGGTACTGCTGCTGGTTGGCGCTGCGATAGGCGTAGCGATGGTATCCAGGATCGCCAAAGCGTTCCAGGACTATTTTGTGAACGTAATTGTTCAGAAATTTGGCGCGCAGGTGTATACAGATGGCCTTAAACACTCGCTCCGGCTGCCTTACCAGCAATTTGAAGACCAGCGCAGCGGTGAAACGCTGGCTATTCTCCAGAAAGTGCGGGTTGACTGTGAAAAATTCATCACCGCCTTTGTGAACGTGCTTTTCGTATCATTGATCGGTGTGTTGTTTGTGATGGTATATGCCACCACGGTACACTGGAGCCTTCCCTTTGTGTATCTTACCGGGTGTATTTTACTAACTATCCTGATGAGTTTACTGAGCAGGAAAATTAAGGTGATACAGAAGACGATCGTAAAAGAAACCACCGCACTGGCAGGATCTACTACAGAATCTCTCCGGAACATTGAGCTGGTAAAGAGTTTGGGCTTATCCAACCAGGAAATCAGGCGTTTAAACTCCACTACCATGAAGATCCTGCTGCTGGAACTGAAAAAAGTGCGGAGCATCCGCAGTATCAGTTTTGTGCAGGGTACTTTTGTGAACCTCATGCGCTCTGCCATCCTGTTCCTGTTGCTGTTTTACATTTACCGCGATGTAGTGAGCATCGGACAGCTGATGACCTTACAGCTGTATTCCTTCTTCATTTTCGGACCATTACAGGAGCTTGGTAACATTATCCTGAATTACCGCGAAGCGCAGGTGTCGCTGTTAAATTTCCAGAGCATCCTGAATACGCCGGTAGAGGAAATGCCCGCTAATCCTATCAAGGTAACGCATATCGATGAACTGCAGTTTAAACAGGTAGGATTCAAGCACCTCACAGCAGCCACCAAAGCGCTTGATAAAGTGAACTTCTCCGTAAATGTAGGGGAAACCATTGCTTTTGTAGGACCATCGGGTTCTGGTAAAACCACGCTGGTAAAGCTACTCGTAGGATTATACAAACCCAATGAAGGACATATCTACTACAATGGCATTGATGCCAACGAGGTGGATATGGAAGACCTGCGTCACCAGGTAGGTTTTGTTACACAGGATACCCAGCTTTTTTCGGGCACCATCCGTGAAAACCTGCTGTTTGTAAATCCCGGCGCCAGTGATGCGGATGTGATGGAAGCGCTGGATAAAGCGTCGTGCTATTCATTACTGGCCAGGGCCGACAAAGGTCTTGAAACAGTGATTGGTGAAGGCGGTATTAAAATTTCCGGTGGGGAGAAACAACGTTTATCCATTGCCAGGGCCTTGCTCCGCAGGCCGCGTTTACTGGTATTTGATGAAGCTACATCTGCACTGGACTCAATTACAGAAGAAGAAATTACTAAAACCGTGCGCGAAGTAACGGCCAGCAAACAACATATTACCGTGATGATTGCCCACCGTTTGAGCACTATTATGCATGCCGACCGTATTTACGTACTGGAAAAAGGCCAGATCGTGGAAATGGGCAGACATGCGGACCTGGTAGCTGAAAAAGGACTTTACTATGCGATGTGGAGACAACAGATCGGCGAGCGTAAAACGGAAGCCGTGTAAGCCGCCGCTTTCGGTTGCTAAAAAGTAATTGATTAATTTTGTAAGATGAGTACACAGAAGCCCAGGCGCCCTAACTATTTTGTCAGCATGCTGACTATGAAATGTCCAAGATGCAGGAAAGGAGATATGTTCAGAGATCAGAATCCGTTTCATTTCAGGTTTTCAAAGATCTTCAACATGTATGATAACTGCCCTGTATGCGGACAAAAATATGAGTTGGAAACCGGCTTCTGGTTTGGAACAGGCTATGTTAGTTATGCTTTATCAGTAGCATTCAGTGTGTTTAACCTGATCTGGTTCTGGTTATTTTTTGGATTAACCTGGAGAGATAACAGCATTTTTATCTGGCTTGCCGTGAATGGCGTGCTGCTGGTATTGATACAACCATGGCTGATGCGGCTGTCGAGGGCCATTTACCTTTATTTCTTTGTGTATTATGATGAGGATACGGCGAAGCTGGAAAAGACCACACATCAACATTAAAAAATAACTGAAAAAAATATGGGGCTGTAAAGACAGCCCCTTTCTTTTTCAACCAAAATCTGAACCAATGGTGGTCAGAAAAGTCTTAATTACAAAAACCAATTTTTGAAAACTGAGGGAACTGTTCCTCCTGGCAGGACATTCAATCTTACACTTACATAACTAACGATCCCCTAAACTACAAAATCTATCAATATTTCAATTAAATATTTACATCAATGGTAAAACCAGCGTGTATTTGTACTGTAAAAACGATTTTACTTATCAAGCCCGCCTGTACCGGGTTTACCACCGGTACAACAAATTTATATAAATTAGAAAATATTATAACGTTATTACTATAAATAATATATAAGTAACATGTATATATTAACCGCGGATCATGATCAGTTCCATAAAATTTAATAGCTTTATCTTTTCAAACAGCTATTCATCGTGCAAAGAACCTTATTACTGCTCCCTGTTTTAATACTGAGCTGCAAACAGCCGGCCACCAAAACCCCGCAGGAAGCTGCTTCCGCCACCGTTACCGGAACCCAGGCAGTACCAGTACCCTTTACCCTTATAAGCGGAAACATAAACAGCGACAGCGCCGTGTTTGAAGCAGCAGGTATTACTGCCGCCATCGCCAATTCGGGAACAGGCATGCAAACCATTCATATTACCCGGGAGGGCAAACGGCTAATCAACTATATGCGGGCAATTGATTCTACAGCTAAGGCTATACCGGTGCCTCAGCTGATTATAACGGGAACGGATACTGTGGTTGGATTGAGTACAGCCCCCCCAGCCACCCGGAACATCTTTTTCAAAATAAAAAACAACAAGGCCACCTATACCAAAACGGAAAACTCCTCAAAAGAAACGGCGCCTGATACCATAAAAAAAGCCCCTGCTGACGCAGGAGCCTTATAAAAGAAACATCCACACTATTTGAAATCAATCGGAATTGCAAGCTTCACGCTGAAATTCCGGCCAACGTTATATACGCCTGATCTGCCGGTTACTTCATTGATGGGCGCATATTTCAACCTGCTCAGGTGATTCTGGTAAGCCACATCTGTTAAGTTATTGACAGCGAAATGCAGAGAGAACAATGTTTTATTTTTCCTATTCACAAAATCACTGCCTAACCCCGCATTAAACAAAGTATAACCGGGAGTAGCCGTTTCCGTTTCATAAGCAGAAAACACATCATTCTGCGCAAAGTTCAGATCCATTTGCACGCCGATATAAGCATTCTGCAACGGACTTTTTCCTACCTTTTTAAATCTTCCTTTCAATTCAGACAGCCAGTGGGCCGCCGGAATATTGGGCAGATATTTCGTAGAGTCGCTACCGTTACTGGTAGTGGCCCTTACATACGAGAATGTATTTTCAAAATGGAGCCAGTCGATCGGATGCGGGTGAATATCCACCATCAGCTCTCCGCCGTACAGGTTGGCATCCGTTTGCTGATATTTAAATGCGGCATATCCTTCATCATTATCCGTAGCAGGGATAGAGTCTGTACCGGCAGCATTGAACAGCTTACGGGAGAAAATGAAGTTATTGATATGATTGTAAAACAGGCTGGCCGACAATGAAACGTGCTGGGTGTTGAAATCTACACCTGCATCCACCTGTGTACTTACTTCCGGTTTCAGGTCCTGGTTACCGTATTCATATTTGATGGTTCCTTCATGCACGCCGTTAGCAGATAACTCTGCGATATTTGGCGCCCGGAAACCTCTTGCTGCATTGAGTTTCAGCACTACCTGCTCGCTGGCTTCGTAGCTGAGTCCTACACTACCGGATACATTGTTGAAGTTGCGTTTGAAGGCATCAAATTTTGAGTCGCCGGTATTGGACGGCTTGCCATCTGCATCCAGGAACAGTGATTTGGAGTTCATGGAGCGGTTATCAAAACGCAGCCCACCGCTTAGTGTGAGTTTGTTGAAGGTTTTGCTGGTTACTGCAAACGCGCCAAAGTCGAACAGATCGTATGCAGGGATCAGGAACTCTTCTCCTTTATTCTGATTGGTTTGCTGCATCCCGTTCACGCCTACGGTTGTTTGCCATCCGTTCATTTCAGGCAGGTAATATTTCAGTGCGTAGTTGAAAGTTTGCAGGTGCAGGTACAATTCCGGTGTGGAAGGTTCCAGCACATTACCGAATTCGCGGCGTTGGTTCAGCTGATAGCCCAGTGTAAGACCAATACGGCCACCATTATGCAGATACAGGCTGTTGTCCCATACTATTTTCTGGTGATTGATCTGTTGTTTGGGGACCGTCATGCTGTACGATTTATTATCGCTGCTGGTGGCGGGTACTTCTTCTTCCGTGCCGTTGTTGTTGATCAGTTTCAGGAAATCGCCATTGCTGTCGCGGTCACCTTCTACCAGCCCGAGGTGCTGGTTAAAGGAGCTGAAGCTCAGGTGAGAGTATCCCCATTGTTTATTGATGCCGATGTTAGCGCCAAAGTTGGTGTTATTAAAGCGGGAGTTAAATACGTAGTCGTCGTATTTATTTTTGTAATCATGCGCTTGTTTTTGTGTTACGAAAGCACCCCAGCTAAAGCCATTGTTATTACCGGCAATATCGGCGTGATAGGCCATCAGTCCGTTGTTGGTTTGATAGTTGGCTTCCACGTTGCCTTTTATTTTTCCCAAAGGCAGTGGTGCAGGCGGAACAATGTTCACCACACCGGCCAATGCGTCTGAGCCGTAAATGAGGGAGGCAGGGCCTTTCAGCACTTCTATCCTGCTTACATTATAGTCGTCGATTTCAATGCCGTGTTCATCGCCCCATTGCTGGCCTTCCTGGCGTACACCGTCGCCCACTACTACCACGCGGTTGTAGCCAAGTCCGCGGATAAAAGGTTTGGAGATAGCCGGACCGGTAGAGAGTTGTGTAACACCGGGCACTTTTGCAATGGCATCTATAATATTGGTAGAGATATTATCATCGAGATAGTCGCGGCGGATCACGCTGATGGGCGTAGGTGTTTTCCTGGCGGATGTTGCCAGGTTGGCGCCGGTGATCACGATTTCATTTTTTTCTATCAGTGTTTCCCCGAGTTCAAAATCCCGGGTGGTAGCGCCAGAAATAGCTACCGGAGCGCTGAATGCGGCATAACCGATGTAGTGTACATCTACCACATATTTTCCTTTTGGAAGATTTTTGATGATATAATTTCCCTGTGCATCTGCAGCAGCGCCTACGCGGAGATCCGGCAGGTAAACAGTGGCGCCGGGTAACGGTGTATGGGTTAATTTATCCACCACTTTACCGGTTAATGAGTTTGAGTACTCCCCTTCTTCGGGGTTAGTGCCGGCATAGGCGGCAGGTAACGCCAGTAACATTACACTCCAAAGCCCGAGTATAAATACACGCAAATAATGCATATCTGAAAAATATAGAATCAGTAATAAAGAATAAACAACGTGTACAGATGGTGCACGCTGCAATAAAAATGAAGTTATACCAGTTGTACGGGCGGCGCTCTGGGGGTGAGGTTAAAATAAGGGACGTGCGTGGTTTCCGGCAACGTAAGCGGAGAAAATACCCAGATTACTTTTTGAACCGGCGCTATATATAAAGTAACAAATGACTCGTAAGGTTCTACACCTATCTGCAGAAAATCACAGTGCCGGTGATGTTCGGATATGGTGAGTCCATCGTGTTGATGAAGGACATCCGCCGTATCGTGGTGACCTGCAAATTCGTGTATAAATTCTCTCGGGATGGTATTTATAGAAAATACACCCAGGAGAATAATAGCTAATATTTTATGCAGATAGCTCTTGTACACGGAGGCAAAGGTAGCAAAATCCATCTATTTGCAACGGCGTTGCACGAATATTAATTAAATTATAAGGTCAGTTTACTTTGAGCATAGGTCTTACCTGTTGCACGGGGCCATTCTGGAAGCGGGCATAGTAAATACCATTGGGCAAACTATGCGCGTCAAAAGTGAACGTATAGGTGCCGGGGGTATGTACTTTATTGACCGGTACGCTAACGAGGCGGCCGGTGGTATCAAAGATCTGTACCAATGTGTTGCCGCTGCCGGTGATATAGGTAATGGTGGTATAGTTTGAAAATGGATTTGGAGAGTTGGTAATCAGTTTCTTATCGTCAGTATTCAGGTCGGGCAAACCGGTAATGGTGCCACAGGCCACGCCACTGATGAGGGGCAGGCGCTGGTAGTCTTCCCGGAGAATAGTTTTCAGCACGGTTTGGTCCACGCAAAACCATTGTTCCAGGATAGATGCGTAGATAGAGCGGAAGTCGTACTGCATGGGGATATTATCAATTACGGAGGAAGCGTCCGGCAGTGCGGGAGAATTTCCGAGCACGCCCTGGTTCACATAATCTCCAAAAATGATAATGGGAGCGGCAGCGCCGTGATCCGTACCCATGCTGTAGTTTGATTTGATGCGGCGGCCAAATTCGGAGAAAGTCATGCCTACCACCCTGCGGGAAGCGTGCAATCCTTTCAGGTCGTCCATAAAAGCTTTGATGGCATCGGAAACGCCTCCCAGCAGGTTAGCGTGACCGCCTTTGCTGGTATCGCCGCCTTCTGTTTGGTTGGCATGTGTATCAAAACCGCCGGTGCTCACCATATAGAGCTTTGTTTTCAGTCCGCCGGCTACCAGGCGGGCTACTATCTTCAACTGTTCCGCGAGGCTGTTGTTGGCCGGGTAAGCGCCCTGTGAGGTCACTTTTTTCGCGGCAGCGGTAATAGCCTGTTCGTAGCTGTTGGTTTGTTTGGCGATGAGGCGGATATACTCCAGTTCCTTCCCCCATTTGGTATTGGGAACGGGATCCGTTACACCATCGATCAGGTTATAGAAATCGGTGGCGCTGGTGATGGCGATACCCATGCTGGCATTGGGTCCCTGGAAGGCGGGCGATACGATAGAACCTATCTGTACTGCCAGCGGATCTGGGTTCTCTGCATTGGGGTATCCATCCGGGAAACCGTCGTATTTCGTATCCAGGTAGCGGCCTGCCCAACCGGTAGTAAGCACCTCGTTGGAATTAGACCCCGTGAGCCAGATATCGGTAGCACGGAAATGCGAGAAGTTGGGTGAAGGGTATCCTACGCTTTGCACGATACTTACTTTTCCATCGTTATACAATTTCTGTATCCCTGTCATGGCGGGGTGCAGGCCCGATTTAATATAATTATCGAGGCGGAGTACTTTTCCTTCCTGGATAGCGATATTGGCGCGTGCGGCCTGGTATTTACCGTATACATCCAGTGGGATGACCATGTTAAGACCATCGTTACCGCCGGTCATTTGTATCATGACGAGTACATGATCATTGTCTGCCGAGGCGGTGCTTAATGCGTCCAGCATCGGAGATGAACCGAAGGCTTTAATAGAGAAGCCATTGATTAAAGTTGGCAGGATAGCAGCTGGCGCTGTATATTTCAGGAAGTCTCTTCTTTTCATAAAAAGGTTTTTCTGCTATCAGGATAATTGATATTCAGACAAGTCCATAATGTATTTATACAGGGCCTGGAGGCGGCTTTCCACATTATCTTTCAGGGTAGCATCTGTGGGCGATGCTTTCCATGCGTTCCAGGCTTGCGTCCAGTAGTAGTTGCTATCGGGGCTTTGGTCGCTCAGGAGGATTTTATTTTTCAGGAATCCCTTCACAGTATCGGAAACGCCTACACGATATAGGATATCCAGTGAGTCGTTGACCAGTGCCACCGGGTCTTCCGGATGAGGAAGGCGGCTGGCAAAAGCGAGGGTATCAATGCGGAGGCCGTTGAAACCGCCGCTGCTGACGAGGCCATCGCTGAAGCGGTTACGTTTGGGCAGCGTATCTGTATTGATCCACAGTTCATGAAACGAAGGCGCCTGGTAGTATGCGTCCCATCCTGCAACCAGCGGGGGATCACCAAGGTTTTGCAACATGGAAGCGGCCCTGTCGTGAACTACAGCCCATGCTTTATATTGGTTGGTATAATCGGTAGGGATGGGGATGCCATATTCGCGGCAGATACCGATGCAGAAGTCGGCCGGACTTTTAATCAGGCAGGCCATGTTAAGCGGATCGAAGAAGTGTTCGCTGGTAAACAGTGCGTTGAGCGTGACTTTAATATCATAGCCGCTGCTGCGGAAAATATCTGCCAGTGGTGTAATTACGTTTTGTTCTGTGGCTGCGTCAATATCATAATACACAAAGAAGCGGTATAGTTTACGGCAGATAAATTTTGCGACTTCCGGTTGCAGGAAGATGATTGACAGGAGTTCGTCCAGCTCTTTAGCGCCATCCTGGCCTGTTTTTCCGGAGATTACTTTATTGAGATAGAATCCTGAAAATTCTTTATTGGTAAGATCGTGTTGCGTGGTATCAAATAAGCTGACGATGTTGGTTCTATCTACCCGGAAGCCGGTGAGTACGCGGGCGGTGGCTCTTACATCATCTTCTGTATAATGGGAATCGGGGCCTTTTCCTACTGTAAAAAGTTCGTGCAGTTCTCTTGCATAGTTTTCATCAGCAGCGCCTTTGGAGTTGAGGTATCCGTTGAGATACACCAGCATGGCGGGATCCAGCGTTATTGCTTTGGTAAGGTCTTTAAAATTACCGAGAGCATGTTTACGCAGGGTGAGGTTATATTGGTAGATAAACCGGCTATCTCCTACCATGCCTGTTTCTGTAACGAAATGATTGTGCCAGAAGAGCACCATTTTTTCGTGTATGCTTGACTGTTGGTTAATCATTTGACCTGTCCACCATGCCTTATAGGAAGCGATCCTCTTCCTTTCCAGCATTTCATCGCCGAGTGGGGCTTTTACCCATGTGGCACCGGGCGTAACGCCTGTGTCATCGATGCCGTAGTTGTTGATAGGAGGTGCGGGATCCGGTTGTGCGGTGAGCAAGGTATCTACCGCCTGCTGCATATTCAGGCTGTTGAAGGCATTGATGTTTGCGGGTGTAACCCCGAACAGGGTGCGTTTCAGCAGGTGAATGCGTTGTAGCGTGTCCCAGGCGCCGGTATACGGCGTTATGCCGGTGGCGGTACGGGCGATAGCGGTGGCAGTCCGCGGTTGCTGGCGGTCAGATGATAAGGTTAGGAATTGTCTGCGATCCATAAGGCGATATGGTTGATGGCTTAGGGGCCGATTATAGCGCCAAATTAACAAAAAGTTTAATCTAATTAAAAAGAAAGTGATATTATCTTAATAAGAAGTATCAAAATGATATTTTTCATATCATCTTGATACATAAATTATCATTTTAATAAATTCATACTCATATCACTATCAATTAGTTATAAAATAATTTATTTGTTTGCTGCACTAAAAACGCCTACATTTGAAAAGTGTATATAGCCAAAAGAGAGCTGCCCGTTCCTCGAAAGAAAGACAGCTCCTTTGGTTTTTGTCTTACAACAAAAAGTTTTACGATGGATTTTTTTAGAGATCCGGCGATTGGCCATTTGTTACATCAATCAGTTTTCCCTCCCCTTCTTCTTCCTGCTTCTTCATCTGACTATTTTAACAGCTGTTAGTATCTACTATTAAAATGATTGCATCTCCACCACTTTTTTACCGGTACGCCGGTAACGGGTGTTTTATGTTCATAATGAAAATCTATTTATCAAAAATTCGCTGCTCATCTCAATTCAACACTATTAGGATCAGTGATTTATACATTATGATACAAATATAGTTAATAATTGTTACAGTGGCACATTTTTGTAACATTTTTAAAATTACCCAATGCTATTATATAATAAACGGGCTATCAAAATAATCCGTAAATCACTAAAACTCACCCAACAGGAAATGGGCAATTTATTAGGTGTGTCGCGCGCCTGCTTTGTTACTTACGAAAATGGAAGATCAAAAGGAAAGCGCAATTTCTTTTTTGAGAGAATGCTGACGGAATTTGGTATTGATCTGCGACAGCCGGAGGATTTGCGTCGTATAGTATTTACAGATACGAGTAAAATTGCGCAGCCGGTATACCAGTATTTGAGTGAGCTGGAAATAGAAGGGGAATAAAAAAAGAAAGGAGCCAATGGCTCCTTTTTTAGTATAAAGGTGAGTTGACCGGTATTATCAGTTGATATTTTCAATGATACCTGCAATGCCTTGTCCGCCGCCAACACAGGCCGTGACAATGCCATATTTTTTATTCAGTCTTTTTAAATCGCCTAATATCTGCACCGTTAATTTTGCGCCGGTACATCCCAGCGGATGTCCTAATGCAATAGCGCCGCCATTGATATTTACGATATCCGGATTGATGCCCAGCTCGCGGATAACCGCAATAGACTGTGAAGCAAATGCCTCGTTCAATTCAACCAGGTCGATATCCTGCAGCGATTTTCCGGTACGCTGTAACACTTTTGGTATGGCAGCTACAGGCCCCACTCCCATGATACGGGGATGCACCCCTGCAGAAACACAACCTACCAAACGCCCGATAGGCTTCAGTCCCAGCTCATTCACCATCCGCTCGCTCATCACTACCACAAAGGCAGCGCCGTCGGAAGTTTGTGAAGAGTTGCCCGCTGTAACGGAACCACCGGCAGCGAAAACAGGTTTCAACTTTGCGAGTGCCTCCAGTGAAGTATCCGCACGTGGTCCTTCATCCGTATCCACGATATAGGAACGTTTCTGTTTCTTTCCCTTCTCATCTACATATACTTCTTCAACAGACACCGGGAGTATGCCCGGTTTGAAATAGCCGTTCTGAATAGCGTTCAACGCTTTCTGATGTGATTTATAAGAGAACTCATCCTGGTCCTGGCGGCTTACCTTGAATTCATTAGCCACTGCTTCAGCGGTGAGTCCCATGCCAATATAATAATCGGGATTGGTGCTGGCCACGGTGTAGTTGGGTACTGTTTTCCAACCGGCTACCGGCACCAGGCTCATACTTTCTGTACCGCCGGCAATAATACAATCGGCCATACCGGTTTGTATTTTGGCGGTGGCAATCGCAATTGTTTCCAGGCCGGAAGCGCAATAGCGGTTCACCGTCATTCCCGGTACATCAATGCCTAAAGCCCGTACAGAGATCATACGGCCAATCTGTAAACCCTGTTCTGCCTCCGGTACCGCATTTCCTACAATCAGATCATCTACCCGCTTAGGATCCAGCTGTGGCAAGGATTTCAGCAATCCGGTGATTACGTCTACAGCCAGATCATCTGGTCTGTAAAAGCGAAATCCGCCTCTTTTGGATTTTCCCACCGCAGTGCGGTATCCGGCTACTATGTACGCTTCTTGCATGAAAAAAAATTTTATAATGAGCTAACGGTTAGATTATCAACATAATGGGTATTTATCCACATTTCGTCCTTATTATCAAATTTAATTAAATAAAGTACACAAATATTCAGAAGATCCGTTAAATTTGCGCTCACGTTTTTTAACAAAGACGGTGGAAAGACTCCCTAGCTCAGTTGGTTAGAGCTACTGACTCTTAATCAGTAGGTCCTGGGTTCGAGCCCCAGGGGGGTCACCAAACGCGACACAAAATTTAAAAATTTTGTGTCGCGTTTTTTCATTTTAATGCGCTTATACCAGCAACTTAATTAAATATTCCTTTTTTAAGTACCAAAACATGTTTTCATGTCTTTTAAAGTACCCAAAAGCTCTGCTTTAAGATATCCTCAAGAATTCTTCGAAATTGTTTTAAGGTATCTCTTTAAAAAGATTCAGGAATTTATAGAATGCTTTGTGATTATCAGTCATGGTGTTGCTCCTGATTAGTTATGTGCGCCCTTTGTCTTCACGAGTAAATGATTTATTTCGTAACCCGATCCCTGAATGGGTTGGGTTGTAACCAAAATGCTTTTTAAAGGCAAAGGAAAAGTGTGAAAGGTCTTCAAAACCGCTTTCTATGTAAACGTCTGATGGCTTTCGTTTCTGCTCGAAAATCTGGTAATGGGCCAGCTCCAATCTTTTCTGCGTTAGCCACCTGCCCGGGGTATTTTTAAAAATGCGCTTAAAATCTTTTTTAAAAGTGGTCAGGCTTCTGCCGGTCAGGTAACCGAATTTTTCCAGCGGTAGGTTGAACATATAATTCTGCTCCATGAATTCGGTCAGGTCCAGTTTACCTGGTTCTTCAAACTGGCCGAGCAATTCGTCTACATCCGGATCAATGGCACGAAGGATACGAACCGCTTCTTCGATCTTAAAAGCGGCGATGTCTTCAGGTAAAGCATCCGCCATTTCAAAATAAGGCTGCAGCGAATTGAAGAGGCTTTTTAATAAGGGGTGCGCTCCGAATTTTTTAAGTTCATTGCTATGCGGCGCTTTTGACTTATGTTCATTAGTTGCATAGTAATGTTGGAGTCTTTCCTTGCGAAACAGCACTGATATAGCGATGCAGGGCTCCCCGTCCAATGGAAGTTTACTCATCCTGCCAAGCTGGTTACGGGGTAATAGTACGGTATCACCTGCAAAGAAATGATAGCTGCGTTCCGCGGTCACGACACGCATTTCACCGGAAACGACATGCACCAACGCTGGTTGCGCCAGGACGAGTTCACGGCTGTAGTGGGCTTCCTTCTTGCAGGCGATAAATACTTCGGCTACTTCCATCTCTGCAAAGTTAACATTATTGGTTAAGCAGTTGTAATCGGATCAGGCTTTGCGCCGAAGCCAGCACGGCCTCCTCGGTAGAACGGGGCGACCAGCCTAACAGGCGCACCGCCTTGGCGCTGGTGACATTCATCACCCTGCCCAGCAGCGGGATCATTGATCTGACCATCGGGTCCTTTAGTGCTGCAATACGAAGTAAGAAATTAGGCAGCTCTTTAACCTTTACCTTGCCGGCAGCAGTGCCCAAGTGCTCTTTGAGTATTCTCGCTACAGCCACCAACCAGATACTTTCTCCGGCAGTGGCAATAAAACGCTGGCCGTTTGCAGCAGGATGTTCCATCGCACGCAGATGCAGATCGGCTACATCACGTACATCTACAAAACCGGAATTGATCTTCGGACAGCCAGGCATCTTACCAGTCAGAAGATTTTTGATCAGGTGTATGGAATGAGAATAATCCGGCCCCAGCACCGGCCCCATAACTGTTACAGGGTTAATGGCGGCAAGTTCCAGCCCATTCCCTTCTTTTTCGATAAACTCCCATGCCGCTTTTTCCGCCAGGGTTTTGGATTTCTGATAAGCCGGTGCATTGGCCGTATCCGTCCAGGTCGCCTCATCAAAGGGTGCTGTTTGGTTGGGATGTCCATAAACAACCGCACCTATGGCTGAGGTTAATACTACGCGTTTAACACCGGCATCTCTTGCGGTACGCAGTACCTGCAGCACGCCTTCCCGTGCAGGGATGATCATTTCATCCTCATGTTTGTAATCAAGTTTTGGAGTAGGCGATGCTACATGCAATACGTAGGTACAACCGTTCATGGCTTCTGGCCAATGCGCACCGGAAGAAAGATCGGCCTCGATAAAGGTAAGACGGTCACCCGCTTCTGCACCGCCATTTTTTAGCATCAACCGTACGTCGGATTCACGGCTCAGGGAGCGCAAAGTCGCCCTCACCATGAAGCCCGCATTTAATAGTTGAAGGATGCAGTGCACTGCAATAAAACCCGAGCCTCCGGTAACCAACACTAATTTTTCATTATTTGAATTCATGTTCATCATCTTTTATTTTGATGAAACAAAATTCGGTTAATAAAGAATAGCCTGTTTTGTTTAAAAGGCGCAATATGCTTTGTTTAAAAGGCCAGGTTGCCCTCGTACGGTACAATAGTATGTGAAAAATCCACCGTCAAAACTAAAAATTGGTATGCGCGCCTGTGCGTTGGGTGGGAGCTCCTAAGTTTTTGGGAAGGGCGCCTATGAAAATATGACGTTTTATTTGGGTAAGCTATACCACGAGTAGCGTATAACTTCTGCAAAACAGAAAGCGATCCTCGCCGGGATCACTTTCTGTTTTGAGGATCGGGATAAATATTTATTTTTACCGCTATGGGACAATTAAGAATGGGATTGGGCATCTGTAAGCCCGTTTCAAATACCGATCATTTCTCGCATGTACACGGCCACTTACAGATTGTAATCGACGAGAAAGTGGTACCTGCTATGGGCTATTTTGGAGAAGAAGATGTGTGCCTGAATGCGTGGTTCAACGTGTTGGGCACGATAGTCCGCAACTTCGAATCAGGAAAAGATACTGAATACACCTATGATGAGGGAGAGCAGGGGCAACCGGCCTTTCAATTTGTATTGATCAAACCGAACGAAATAGCCTTTTCCATTGTTGATTCGGCTATCTCAGATGGTGGCGGCATCAAAAAATGGCACAACAAAACCTTTCCCCTGTCTGATCTGAAAAAAGGTTATCAGAAAGTTGCCGAACAGTTTTTGAAAGAAGTGACTGCCAAAGCGCCGGCACAGTTGGCACACTGGAAGAAGATTATTGGGAATGTATAATACTTTAACAAAAAGATATCCTGGTTTACAGATATGCGCAGGATAGCAGATTGCGCTTGATTCGGCATTTGTATCAAGGGCCACACGGAAAAATAAAAAGCCGCCTGAATCCTGTGATTCAAGCAGCTTTTTGGGATGAACAAATAGCCTATGACCGAAAACATCCCTCAATAATCCATTCTCAAGCCACAGGCACGGCCCGACGTACCTCTGCAACAGCCCCGTATTTATAATAGGACAGCCTTCTGCAATTTCTTTTGTTCAAATTTTAATTTTTGAGCGGCAGTAGTGATGAAATCAGCTACCTGTTTGGGTTGTGACACCATAGGCACATGACTGGGTTTTGAAGATTACTTTTCGTTCTTCAGCTGGTAAGTCCTGCGCAAAGTAGGCGTCAAATGAGGTTAGGCGACGGCGATGCTGTTTTTCATATTGCTGCTTTAAAGTGCCGTTACTACTATTCTTCCAGTCCTGCGTTTTCATCCTGGCTGCTCAAAGGATCTTCTTCCATACGGATTGCGTCATCGAGGAACTCACCGCCCTCACTGGTATTATGCGGTGTTTCATTGGTGACTACCTGCATATCTTCAGGATATCCGTTTTTAGGATCTTTTGTAGACGGATGTGAAAAGAAAAGGTTCATGACGATAGATTTAATTTTTTCAGACAATAGATTCCAGGCGGGTCCCGGGGAGCAGTTAAGCCTTTACAGCCTGGGTTGCCCACCAGCTTTCGAAGTTAATTGCACCCTGCTCTGCTTCTCCGGCAGGTACCAGGGCGCTGTGCGTAACTTCACCGCCGAAGTATGCGGGTTTACCATTTGGCACTACCGTGCGTGGATCGTTAGCCAGCTGCAGATAACGCTCAACAATTTTGTACATTTCAAAACGTTCAGGTCCGGCAATTTCTACCCTGCCATTCAACGGAGCAGCCAGTGCATATTTAGCTACAAATTTTGCTACATCATCAGAAGCGATAGGTTGGAACAATACATCTGAAAGATGCACTTCATTGCCATCTGTAGCCTGGTTGGCGATACCGGCAATAAATTCAAGGAATTGTGTACTGCGAACAATAGTATAAGGTACGCCTGACTGCTCAATCAGTTCTTCCTGAACTTTTTTCGCACGCATGTAACCAATGTTTTGCATAATATCGACGCCTACAATAGATAACGCCACATGATGTTTTACACCTGCATTGATTTCTGCAGCTAACAGGTTATGACCCGCTGTCTGGAAAAATTCCATTACTGCTTTATCTTCAAATGAAGGAGAGTTGGCAAGGTCAATAACAATATCCGTTTCCTTCATGGCTTCCGCCAGTCCTTCGCCGGTGAGCGTGTTGATACCCGTTGCAGGAGATGCAGCGATAACCTGGTGGCCCGCCTGACGAAGTTGATTTACTACTTTGGTTCCAATGAGACCGGTGCCTCCGATTACTACGATTTTCATAAATTTGATTTTTGTTTTTAGTGATGCTATCCATCAGGCCAACCAAATGCCATCTTTCGCAAATCATTAAAAATCAACCAAATAATAAAAACAGGGTTATCGATTTTTCACTGTATTTAATGAAACCATCAAGCTTCTCACTTTATTAAGGGATTTTCATCACGAGAAATAGTCGCTCTTTGTAATTCCCAGTTTTTTCATTTTAGAATGTAATGTGTTCCCGGGAATTTGTAATACTTCGGCAGCGCTGCCGGTGCCGGAAATCTTGCCTCCACAGCGTTTCAGCGTTTCAATAATATAACCGCGCTCCACTTCTTCCAGGGAACGGTTCAGCAGGAAAGCCTGCTCCTGTTTATCTGCGTCAGCATTACGTGGTATAAAAACATCACTCAACGTGCTGTCTGAAGCCAATAGTATGCTTCTTTCAATAAGATGTTCCAATTCCCTCACATTACCGGGCCAGGTATAGCTACGTAATTGCTGTATAACCCTGGGTGCTATCTTCCTGATAGTGCGCCCGGTGCTCCTGCTATATTTCTTTACAAAGAAATGAGTGAGCGCTTCTATATCTTCCAACCTGTCCCGCAGAGGCGGGAGAATAATAGGAAATACATTTAACCTGAAATACAGATCGGCGCGGAAACGGCCAGCTTTCACCTCTTCTTCCAGGTTACGGTTGGTAGCCGCAACAAGACGTACATTGATTTTAATTACCTGTTTTCCACCCACGCGCTCCAATTCACGTTCCTGGATTACACGCAGCAGCTTAGCTTGTGCTTCCAGTGGCAACTCTCCTATTTCATCAAGGAATAAAGTGCTGTTATCGGCCATTTCAAATTTACCGATACGGCGATCTGTTGCACCGGTAAACGCACCCCGTTCATGACCAAATAGTTCACTTTCGATAAGGTTGGCAGGCAGCGCCGCACAATTCACTTTCACCATCAGGTTTTCTTTTCGTGGCGATGCATTGTGAATAGCCCTTGCTATCAGTTCTTTACCGGTACCTGTTTCTCCCAATATCAGCACCGTGGTGTTGGATTCAGCCACAAGTCCCATCAGGCGGTATACTTCCTGCATAGATTCGCCGCTACCAATGATTTCAGAGAAGTTGTAAATCGTTTTGATTTGTTCTTTCAAATAATCATTTTCTATTTCCAGTTGCTTTTTATAAGCCAGTAATTTTTCATTGGCTAATATATTTGCTACTGCAACAGTAATCTGCGAACAAATACCTTTCAGTAATAAGGGCCCCAGGAAATCTGCCAGCAGCCAAATGGTGCCGATAATCTTATCGCCCATACGCAATGGCAAACCATACATGTTTCTCAGCCCGGTGGTTTTCCAGAGTTTCGCATAGTCATTGCCGCTTCTTAATTCTTCATCTACATTAAATACTACTCCTTCTTTGCTTGCCAATACCTGTGCGGTATAGGTTTCATCTATTTTAATTTTATTGGCGGCTAATTTATCAAAATCGGCATGGGCCTTTCCAAATAACCGGCGATCAAACATAAATACGCTCAAATGCACGCCATCATCTTCCAATACGCGTATCATGGCAAGCTGTGTATTCATGATCTTATCCAACACCTCGAAGATGGCCGCCTGCAACTCATCTTTCGTACGCATTTTAGTGAGCGCGCTACTGAAGTCCAGCAGAAATGCCTGTTCTTCCTGTTTTTTGCTAATCTGCTCATTAGCCATAATATTAGCCAGGGCGATAGAGATCTGTGCACAAATTCCCTGTAGTAGTTCTATCTTGATTTCTTCAATGTCGAGCAGTAAAATTCCCAGATTGGTTTCCCCGTTGCGCAATCGTATACCTACAAAATTTTCAAAGCCCATTTTCTTCCAGTATTGCAAATAGGCTGATGTGATCCCTCTTTGTATTTCTCTTTCCACATTGAATAACAAAGGAATGGAACTGTTGAGCACCCGGTTTTGCAAACCATCATTAATAGGGTATTTTGCTTTCACGAGAACGGAGAGTGACTTCTCATCAGCAGCAGATCCAAGATCATATACATATGCACTCATTGTAGTTTTATCTTCATTGATACACCTGATCACGAAGCCACTTTTCTGATCCAGTTTATGCAGCGCAGTGCGAACAGCACTCATGAGATCTTCCTTTGTTCTTACGGCTGCTATGTTACTGCTAAAATCGAGGAGAAAAGATTTCTCTTTCTCTTTATTCAGTAATTCTTCGTTTTTAATGATATTGGAAACGGCGCCCGACAGCTGTGGTGCAATACCTTTCATTACGCCCCTGAACTCAGGATTAAAGCTGTCTGTCCGGTCGGAGTACATGTGAATAAAGCCCATTGGCTTCCCTTCTTTCATCAGCTTTGTCATCAGGATTTCCCGCACGCCTCCTTCATAATTCACGCGAAGGAAAGGTGGACTTTTGGGCTCGTCCATGATATCTTCCAGGATATAAGAAACCGGTTCGTCTGATGTCAATACAGCCTGTATAAAGGGAGCGTTCAATGAAAACCGGGCTGCTACCATTTCCCGGTACCGTGGATGAGTTCTGATAGGAGATCCTTCATTATCCAGCAGGAACGCATAGTAGGTTTCGTCTTTATGGTCTACTAAAGTAATAATAGTATGAGTGAAGTAAAATAACTCCTTAATCCTGTTTTTAAAGAGTGTGATAAGATCATTCTTCTCTCTCACTTTGGTAATATCGTTGCCGAGATCCAGCAATACTTTTCTTTCCTGTTCAAGTATTGTCTTCGTCGGAGCATGAAGCCCTGACTCATTTTTAATAGTTCTTTTCATATAGAAAAAACCAAATATTTACCGCCAAAAGGTGTGAAATAAATTCTGACAGAAGATACTAAAAAAACCACGATAATTATTGTTAAACAGACAATAAACATGGTTGGGACTTTTACATATTATCTACTTCACATACTCTTTGAAAATCCTGTTCAGCCAGCGTAACATCATAAATATCACAGCCGCCGCCCCTCCCAGCAGCAGAAAATTCACCAGGAAATAGTTCGCCTTATTATCATACGTGTCCCATAAAGTGGCCAGGATGCCTGAGAGTTTATTACCAATCGACGTAGCCAGGAACCAGCCCCCCATCATCAGCGAAGTAATACGAGCCGGGCTCAGTTTGGACACCAGCGATAACCCCATCGGGCTCAGGAATAATTCCCCTACCGTTATGATACCGTAACTCCCTATCAGCCACCACGGCGATGCCTTTACAGCGCCATTGCTGCACACATATACCGCGCCCACCATCATCAGTGTTGACGCCGCCGATATCAGCAATCCCCATGCAATTTTCGATGGTGTGGAAGGCTCCCTGTTCCGCTTCCGCAGCAATGCAAAGAATACTACAATCAAAGGCGTTAGCGTGATCACAAAAAAGGGATTGACGGATTGAAACAGCTCCGTATTATACAAGCTGATACTTTTTCCTTCCGCCGGCATTTTCTCCGGCGCCACATTCTTGAAGTAGGCTACTTTATCCCATACTTTCGCCGGTTTGCCTGCCGCATCCCGCACTACCCTGAATTCATCATCATAGGCAGTTACTGAATCCGGTTTGTTCTGCACCGTTTCCACCAGGTAAAGACGCTGGGCAGGTTGCTCGATGGCGGCAGGAATTTCCCGGTCGGTATAATATTGCGCCCAGGTAGTCAGTGCAGTACCATTCTGTTTAAACACAGCCCAGAACACAATGGATACGGCAAAAATAGCCAACAGTGCGGATATAGGCTTACGATCCTTCGCATCAGCTTTCATCAGCAGCGATACAAAAAAGAACAATATCGGGATACAGGCAAAGATGAACGCGTCAGTGGAATCAGATCCGAAGACGTTGCCGGGAATAAACCAGGCGCCCAATCCTACTACAATTGCCGGTAGGAATACTACGGAGAAAATCCTGCTCAACGGCATATCCCCTTCCTGTTCGGGTTTGCGTACATCCGCATGCCGGTAGTGTTTCATCCCAATAACGAAAATCAGTACTCCCAGGAACATGCCTACGCCGGCAGCGATGAATGCCGCGCCCCAGCCTACTGTATTTCGCAGGAAGGCAGCAAAAAAGTTACAGATAAAAGCACCGATGTTAATACCCATGTAAAAAATATTATACCCGGTGTCTTTACGGCTGCGGTACTTCTCATCGTTATATACATTCCCCAGTAACGTGGAGATATTGGGTTTAAAGAATCCATTGCCAACACAAATCAGTGCAAGCGACAGGTAGAAAACGGTCAGGTTATGCACCGACAAACCGATATATCCTATCCCCATCAGGATGCCGCCGATAATAATCGACTTACTGTAACCAAGTTTGCGGTCGGCTATCAGTCCGCCCAGGAACGGTGTCAGGTACACGAAAGCGATGAAGGTGCCGAAGATGTCTGCTGCGGTGGCACGGTCCATTCCCCAGCCGCCTTTTGAGGTGTCTGTCAGGTACAACTGGAAAATACCAAGAATCAGATAAAAGCCAAATCGTTCCCACATTTCGGAGAGAAACAGGAAAGGCAGTGCTGCAGGATGATTACGTGATTTTTCCATATAGGCCAATGATATATCTGTGATATAAGATTATTTTAGCGCAGTAAAACGATATCACCCGTTAGCGCCAAACCGCTAAAATAAGCTAATTGCTACTAAAAAACAGTTACCACATATGGACAAACCAGTTATTAAAAAGACGATTGACATAAACGCCTCCACAAAAAAAGTATGGAGCGTTTTTACAGATCCTACAATAACAAAACAAATGGGTGGTGAATATGTTTCTGATTGGAAAGTTGGCAGCTCATTTGGCTGGAAAGGAAAGGACAGCAGTATTTATACGAACGGAAAAATTATTGAATTAGAGCCGGGGAAATTATTGAAGCATAGTTTATTGGATCTCAAAGATAAGGACAGGTTACTTTCTGTGATAACGTATGAATTTATAAAAAACGGAGATAGCACCATTCTTTCCGCTACAGAAGAAATCAATTATGAAATAACGGATTACCTGTTTAAAGAAGCAAACGAAGGTTGGGATGCTGCACTGCAATTAGTAAAGTATGTAGCCGAGAAATTATAAGTCTAAAAAATAAGGTTGACCAAATTTTACTTTTTGATCAACCCTTTATTGTAAAGTACAATTTAAACAACAACAGATTTGGTGGTCGCTAATGCTACCGTCAGTTCCGCCAAACGGTTTGAGATACCTACTTCATTATCATACCAGGCCACTACCTTCACCAGGTTTCCGATGGTACGGGTCAAGGTACCATCAATAACAGATGAGTGCGTGTTTCCCAATATATCTGCAGATACCAATGGTTCCTCTGTATACTCCAGCACTCCTTTAAGACTGTTATCTGCGTAGTGTTTGAATAATTGATTGATCTCTTCTGCCGAAGCAGTTTGCTCCAGGTTCAGCGACAACTCCGCGATAGAACCATCTATCACCGGTACCCGGTAAGAGAAGCCATCCAGTTTACCTTTCATCCCGGGCAACACATCGCCGATCGCTTTAGCTGCGCCGGTTGTAGTTGGAATGATAGATTGCGTAGCCGCACGTGCTCTCCTGAAATCCTTATGCGGTCCATCCTGCAGCATCTGGTCCATTGTAAACGCGTGTATGGTCGTCATAAAACCGGATGTAATACCATATTCCTTTTCCAGTAAAAATAACAACGGCGCAATACAATTCGTTGTACAGGATGCAGTGGAAAGAATTTCATCGTCCTCTGTAATCTGGTCATCATTCACGCCAGCCACAATTGTTTTCACGTTACCGGTTGCGGGAGCGGTAATCAGCACTTTCTTTGCACCGGCCGTGATATGCTGCTGTGCCAGTTCCCGTTGCGTAAAGCGCCCGGTGGATTCAATCACTACATCAATGCCCAACTCTTTCCATGGAAGCTTTTCAGGCGATTTTTCCGTCAACAGTTGTATAGGATGCCCATTTACGATGATATGCTGATCTTTTTGTGTGACGGTGCCCGGAAACTTCCCATGCGAAGTATCATATTTAAACAGGTGTACCAACAGTTGGATGTCTGTCAGATCGTTGATGGCGACTACCTCCACGCCTGCTTTGTTCTGAAGCGCCCTGAGTGTCATTCTGCCGATACGCCCGAATCCATTAATAGCTACTTTCATCGTGATATATTTTTAAGTAATTATTCAATTGTTTGTAAGGATGTTCTGAAAGATCTGCGATATTCACTCGGAGATATCATCATATGCCGCAGGAAAGTCCGCCGCATGGATACCAATCCACCCAGCCCGCACTTCTCTGCAATCTGTTCCATACTCAGATCACTATCTTCCAGGTATTTCCGCGCCACTTCTATGCGCAATTTCTCCACGAATCTCGCAGGGGTGACGCCTGTTTCTTTCACAAAAACACGGTTGAAATTGCGTATACTCATATTGCTGCGGGCAGCCAGATGTTCTACCTGTAAATCGTCCTGCAGATGACGGAGCATCCAGGGATGAAGTTTACCTGCAATGGAATTCTCCAGGCTATATACCTGCAACAGGGAACTGAATTGCGACTGATACCCGATGCGTTTCAGATGAAGTACCAGTTTACGCGCCGCTTTCAATGCAAGATCCCTTCCTACATCTTCTTCTACCAATGCCAGCGCCAGGTCTATACCAGAGCTTACTCCACCGGAAGTATATACATTGCCATCACGGATATAAAAAGGATTACTATCCACCTTTATGGTGGGATATCTTTCCTGTAACTGCCGGCTGAATTCCCAGTGCGTAGTCGCTTTTTTCCCGTTCAGGATACCCGCTTCTGCCAAGGCATAAGTCCCTACACAGACGGAGGCAATGCGCCGTACTTTCGGATAAATATCTTTCAGCAATTGAAAGAAAGGATGACCTGGCTGGAATTGCTGCATAGAAAACCCGGCCACAATCAATGTATCCACTGGTCTGTTGATCTCTGCAACCGTTACCGCACAATCAAGTTCAATCTCACTCTTTGTTTTAATCTTCCGGTTGTTGGTAGGAGATGCCATCATGATTTCATATTCTTCTTTACCGTTGGCAATCTCTTCTTTGAGTATCTTGTTTACTACCGTGAATACATCCACGGGCCCCGCAATATCCAGCAGGAAAATACCTGGTGAAGGCACTATAACAATGAGTCTTCTTTGCTTCCCTGGCATAAAGGATGTTTAAACGCCATAAAGGTAAGGGGTATTAACGATGGCACAAATGCCATAAATTATACAATTCCGGCCATACGAATGTTGCCGGGGTAATAAAAAAGGGCCGGCCAAAAAGCACTATTTACTTTTTGGCCGGCCCTTTTTCAGAGTATCTTTTCCGCAATAGCCTGGTTTGAATAAAACCGTTTTTGCCGCATTAAAATTTGTAGGTGAGGATAACGCTTAATGCCACACCTGGATTGGCTGATTCTTCTTTTTTCAGTTCTCCATCTACATAAATCCCTACTTTCAGCCTGGAAGTGCTACCGGTGCCCACTCCATTTACAACGATATTGGCGTTGTATGCGCCTGCAGGAGCCGTTAGCTCAGGGCTGGTCCAGGAAGTACCGCTAAGATTGATAGCGCTATGGGCGTCGCCATCTACCCCGTAAGAGGCTCTGTCGATAGTTCCACCTCCGGAAGCTTCTGCTTTAAACACTACTTTGTGCGTAGCGGGAGTGTTGTTATCATCCTTATCTTTGGAACAGGATGCAGTAAGCATTGCTGCAAACAGGATACTCGCAATGGATAATTTTCTGTACATATGCTATAGTTTGAAATGGTCTACGCTGAATTAACCCGGCTTTTATGCCAGTACGTGGAACAAAATTACTTATGAAAACAAGGGCAGCCAATGCCGTAAAATGGTCATTTTGCATATAGCTGTTTTCAGTCATTCTCTTGATGTATCTTTATTATTACGATTATATATAACAACTTGCAAATTGTTATGAAGCTACTTACACTCGTACTTATTCTTATACTGTCGGCAACCCGGAGCTATGCGCAGCAGGCTCCCGGGAGATATGATAAGGACAGTCTCGCCCGTGTTCTTGAACAAGCAACAAATGATAGTGTCAAAGCACGTGTGAGCTTTCTCCTGGCCGACGAATGGGAAGATAAAGACACGCTGCTGTCTAAAAAATATGTGCAGCTGGGTAAAGGATTCAGCAAAGGTCATCCATTTCTGCAGGGCGTATCCCTTTTCTACGAAGCCCGGAAACTGGCCCCAACAGCACCCGATTCGGCCGCTAAGGTTTTCATGCAGGCAGAAAATATCCTGAAGAAATTCCCGGGCAAAGAAGCATTGCTTTTCCGTTCCATGTGCTGGCATGATTATGCGCGGGTATTCCACTTTGAAAAAGATGATCCGGAAACCTATGTGAACCTGCTTGTAACCCAGGCAATACCATTGGCACAAAAGTCAGGTGATCAACGCTACCTGGGGAAGAACTACCTGGATCTTGCCTACGGATTTAAAAACCTGAAAGAATATGCCAAAGCAAAAATATACCTGCAGCTGGCGATTGAAACATTAAGAAACGAAAAAGGAAATACCCGGTACCTGGCTACCGCTTATCATACCTTATCAGAGAACTATTCACTGTCGGGCGACTCCGCAAAAGCCGCCTTGTACCTTGATAGCATGCGGGTGTTACTGACTCCTTACCCCGAAGCAGACGAGTGGCTGGATTACTATGCAGGCGAAAGTATGCGGCTTACCATCGCGGAAAAATTTGACCAGTCCCTTGCGGTTTCAGAGAAAGGTATTGCTTTAGCCCGGAAACTGCATCAACCATATCCCGAACAACGTTTGCTGCTGCAAAAATTTTATGCGTTATACAATAAGAAGGATCTGCCGGAAGCCCGTCGTGTAGCCCTCGACCTGTACAGTAAACTGCCATTTATGAATACTTCAGCTAACAGGCTTTTACTGTATTATGGACTGGTAGCAACCAATGAAGACATGAAGAATATTCCGGAAGCCTACCAATGGTTGAAACGTTATAGTTACCTGAGCGACAGCGTTGCACAAAGTAACCTGGAAACAAAAATCAATGCGCTGGAAATAAAATTCAGGAATGCGGAACATCAGCGGAAAATTACCGAACTGAATGCATCCAACGACAAGGCGAACTTCGCACTAAAACGAACTATATTATTAAGCTGGTTGCTGGGATTGGTAAGTGTACTTCTATTTATAATCTTACTGCTGGGCTACTTCTTTTATAAAAATAAAAAGAGAACAGCCCTCCAGCAGGAACAGATCAAGGTTTCGCACGCTATGCTGCAAGGCCAGGAAGAAGAACGCAAACGGGTAGCGCGGGATCTTCACGACAGCCTGGGAGGACTACTGGCTTCCACCAAAATCAATCTTTCCAGAATTGCCGGCAGTGGAAGTACCGGCAATCGCCCGGAACTGGAAGGGATAATCGGCCAGATGGATACCTCCGTAACAGAGCTAAGACGGATTGCGCATAATATGATGCCTGAAATGTTGTTACGACTCGGGCTTGAAGCTGCACTGAAAGATCTTTGCGATACATTTGAATCCGAAAAAACAACCGTTCGTTTCCTGTGCTTCGGGATTCAACCAAACATCCCGCAGGGAGAACAGGTGAGCATTTATCGCATTGCACAGGAGTTACTGACCAATGCAGTAAAACATGCCGGAGCAAAAAGCATCCTGCTACAGTGCAACCAGCGGGATAACAGATTTTTTATTACTGTTGAAGATGATGGTACCGGTTTCAATAAAGATGTCCTGCATGAAAATCAGGGCATGGGCTTTATCAATATTAAAACCCGGGTAGCCTACCTGAATGGTAAAATAGAGATCCTTTCCAGGGGGAACCAACCAGGTACTTCCATAAATATTGAAGTGTATGTTACAACAGAAATATAAGCTGGCCATTCTTGATGACCACCCGGTGGTGCTTCAGGGGCTGGTCAATGTTCTTTCCAGGGAAGAGGCATTTGAAATTGCAGGTACGTTTACCAATACCAGGGATTTCCTCCAATTTTTCAATACCAACCCGGTTCATGTGGTGCTGCTTGACATTATCCTTCCGGACGGAAACGGGATGGACCTGTGTAAGGAAATCAAAACAACAGCGCCCGATACCATTGTGCTGGCGTTGAGCAACCATGATCAACGCAGCGCTATTATGAAAATGCTTGAAAACGGCGCAAGTGGTTACCTGCTAAAAAACGCCTCTGTGGAAGAACTGGTGCGCTGCATCCACGACGCCCTTCAACACCAGATCGTATTTAGCCATGCCATAAAAGAAATTATCGCCCGGCCGGGATTAAAGGATACAAAAGACGCCCCGGCACTGACCGCCAGGGAACTGGAAATCCTGAAACTTATTGCTTCCGGCATCACCACCAGGCGCATTGCTGAAATGCTTTTTTTAAGCAAGTTCACCGTTGAAAATCATCGTAAAAATCTGCTTCAGAAATTCCAGGTAAAAAACGTTGCAGGGCTTATCAGCTCCGCAAGCCACCAGGGGTTGCTCTGATTGAATTAACAAACAAACTAACGTCCCTGTTAACAAACATATTAACAGCTCCCATACCGCTAAACCAGCGTTATATATCTGAAAAAAATATTTCTTGAAAACCCTTCCTGCACGGGCATCCTACCCGTGTACAAAATCTTTCATATTATATTATTAGGTCGACCAATACACTCCCGGTAATTTTCCGTTCTGAAAATCCTGATAACAAATTCTACGGTTGATTCGATGTGTTGCCTTATCCGGCATCTCAAATATCTCTGTTAAACTCATTATACAATTCCACTTATAACCATCATCAAAATCAAGTTCATGAAACAAATGATCTCCTTATTCAACAGCCACCTGTCCGGCGGCATTAAAAAGCTGGGGTACCATTGCCTCCTGTTAACCAGCATGGCAGCCTGTTCTAATAAAGAACTACTGAAAAAATCAGATGCCCCGTTAGCTTTAAACACCAAAAGCGGCATCAGCACGCTGGCGGTTTCTCCTGTAGGCGATGTGGTAGGAAAACTAGTAGTAGGCTACCAGGGATGGTTTTCCTGCAAAAACGACGGCTCCCCTTCCAACAACTGGATCCACTGGGGCAGCACACCCGGCGGACTACCTCCTTCGCCCGGCAACCAAACGTTTGAACTGTGGCCCGACACACGGGAGTATACCACTACTTTTCAAACGGGTTACGCTAACCTGGGCAACGGGCAACCGGCGAAATTATTCTCTTCCTGGACCGATCAAACCGTGAATACCCATTTCCGCTGGATGCAGCAATACGGCATCGATTGTGCAGCAATGCAACGCTTTGGTAAAAGTACTCCCCAGAAAGATGGTATCGCCAATAAGGTGATGGCCGCTGCACAAACCTACGGACGTAAATTCTATGTGATGTACGACATCTCCGGATGGACAAATTTTCAGACAGAAATAAAACCCGACTGGACAAACGTGATCGTGAACACGCTTCACCTGACCGCTTCGCCGGTCTATGCAAAACAGAATGGCAAACCGGTGGTTTGCATCTGGGGCATAGGCGTAGCAAACCGCCCCGGCAACGTTACCTCATGGACCGATGTGATCAACTGGTTCAAAGCGCAGGGTTGCTATGTGATTGTTGGCGGCCCGCGCGACTGGCGTACTCAAACAGCTAACCTGCCGGCCTACAACGCCAGCAATATGATCATGCCCTGGGCTACCGGCACTTTCAGCGGTATCGCAGGAGCGAATAACTATGTGTCTACCCTCGCGGCCGATTTTGCCTACTGCAATGCCAATGGCATCGACTACCAGGCGGAAACCTTTCCCGGCTTCGCGTGGTCGAACTGGAAAGGCGGCGCACAAAACCAGATCCCGCGGTTGCATGGCGATTTCATCTGGCAGCAATTTGCCAATATCAGGAATCAGGGTATACCGAGTGTATATGTAGGAATGTTTGATGAATACGATGAAGCTACCGCTATTGCCAAAGCCGCAGAAGATGCTTCGATGGCGCCTACCAATCAATACTTCCTTAAGTTGGACGCAGACGGTGTACATGTTTCATCCGACTTTTACCTGCGCCTGGTAGGTGACGCCGCAAAAATGATCAAAGGACAAACACCGTTGGTATGGTCGCATCCTACACCACACCTGTAACAGACGGCGAATGCAGGGGGGTTAATAATTATAAAGCAGGGGGTGGCAATACCTCCCCTGCTTTATATCCTTATGATTAGTCCTTACTACGGATTCTCTACCGTTTTTGTTTCTGCCAGCTCCGCCTCATCGGGTTCTTTTTCCAGGTCACGATCCAGGGCATACAATGCTTCACCGGTAGCCTTTTCACCACCCGCCACTTTGATCTTATCCAACAGATTCAATGCCAGCGTTTCTTCTTCCGTTTGTTCCTTCACAAACCATTGCAGGAAATTCCACGATGCCCAGTCGCCTTCATCAAAGCTCATCTTCACCAGCTTATAGATTCCTGCTGTATTATTAATTTCCTGCTGAAATACCTGTTCGAAACAATTTTGCACACTAACAGGATTTGCCGGTGGCTGCGGAATAGCAGCTATCTCCACTTTTCCTCCTCTTTCCAGGATATATTCCAGGAATTTCATCATATGATTACGCTCTTCATTGGCGTGACGGAAGAGGAAATTGGCAATTCCACTATATCCTTCACTTGCAGCCCAGGCGCCATAAGATAAATAGATCTGCGCTGCCAGTGCTTCCTGTGTCATTTGATTGTTGAGTCCGGCCTGTAAGCTGGCTGAAAGCCTGTTCTTGTTCATGATAGTAGTTTTTAGGATGAATGCAGTTCGCTAACAATGAAAGGCCAAATCAAAAACTACACCATAACGATGTGGGGCTGCTCCTGTGTTTGCTTCACTTCACCTTATCATCCTTATCACCGCCAGATCATCTGTATGATTCAACCCAAACTTATGCTCTATCAATTTCAATTTTCTATTCAGCATTTCTTCATTCCCCCTCCCTGTCTGATCATTTAACAGGAAATCTACAGGGTTTATCACCTCGGAGTTTTCCGGCGCCGCCACTCTCGTAAATGTTTCTATACCGTCAGTAGCAATACTGACATCAATCAATTCATGAAGAAATATTTTCTGCAACTGAGAGTCATACCAATGATCAAAATCTTCCGAGAGATGATAACCCAGGTAATCTGGTTTATTATCCTGGTCAAAAGTAATCATGGCGCCGTTAATGTTAACTACTCCATCTCCCACCACCAGCACCACACCTTTATCTGCGCTGGTATCTGCCAGCAGGATAATTAACGTAGTCAGCAACTCTTCTCTTTCCAGTTGCAATTGATTTTTGAGGATTTTTAATTCTGAGAATAATTCCTGTAAGATGATTTTGAGATAATCATCCAGTGGCATTTCGGGATGTTCTTTGGAATAAAAGAATTTGTAGCTTAGCGACTTACAAATCTTTCTCAGCAGCTTACCTGTCAGCGAAGAAATAAGATAACTATCCTTTCCCATTGTGCAGCCATCCATTACTGCACAGATAATTTTATTACTATCGATATGATCGAAGAAGAGATAATCTTCGCAATGGTTAACATGATAGGCGCCTATCTGGAGGGTAGTGTATATTTCCATACTTAAACATCAAGATAGCAACTTTACCTACTATTTCAAAACGATATTCAGGCTGCCGCGGGGTCGCGGCAACCTGAATATTGCGTTATTAAAATGCGGGATCATCCGGTGTGTTCGGGTTATCATTCCGTTCTACAAACGGATATGGGAAATAGCTCCGCTTCCGTTCTGATACGGGGCGTCCGAACCTGCGGCTATCTGCCAGTTCCTGGGCACCCATAAACAATTCTATTCTGCGATGTTTATAGATCAACGTCAGCAACTCCGCTTCAGTAGCTGCAGCTACCGGTGGCAATGCTGCACCAATACCAAATGCATCTTCAGATGCTTTCTTGGTAACCACCTTGTTCAGGAAAATCAGACCATTCAGGATATCATGCTGACGGGCATATGCTTCTGCTTTAATCAGCAGCATTTCTCCCGGCAGGTAGATAGGCACTGAAGTTTGGGTACTTCTGAAGAAACCGCTGATATTAAACTTAGGTTTAACAGGCCGGGCAATATAAAATGGTACCCGCTGATCGGCCAGATCCGGTTGTATAGGCACTGGTAATCCCATCGTAGAATCTACCACGTTATAGATGTTGTTGGTAGCCGTTACCAATGTAAAGATGGGATTGGTGATCTGCGGATTAAAGGAAAGTGTGGAGCGTACATTCAGGTTCACTTTGTCGGCGGCGGCGATAGCGCCTGGGTAATCGCCGGCATACAGTGCATACCGGGCTTTCAGCGCATACAGGGTATTTACGATATCCACGCTATCCGGGATATTGGCTAAAAAGCTATTTCCTATAGGCGTGGCCGTTACTGTGCTGATGGCATTATCCAGTGCGGCAGCGGCCATTACATAACCCTGCTTTCCGGGAACAAACTTCACTCCGCCGGATGAGAGAACAGGCGTACTGGTATTTTCCGGTACCTGTTCCCAAAAGTTAGCCTGTACTCCGAGAGCGAGGGCTTTAAAAATAGTAGTATAGGCAATGAGGCCGCTGGCAAAGCTTTTATCTGTAACAATGGCGCCGGTACGGCGTATAACACTATCGGCTTCATACCGGATCTTATTGGATACGTTCCACATACCGGTAACCACCACGTTGGTGGTGAGCACTTTACTTCCGCCTGCGCCAAGCTGCGCTTCATCTGTATTACCCGGATTAGTAACAAAGGTTTCTCCAACCAGCAAACTACCGGAAGTTACCGTGGTATATAACAGTCCTGTACGATCCTTTGTATACCAGGTTTGCAAACCTACTGCTACATTCGCCAATGTGGCGGGAGAGCTGTAAGCCCCTTCTGATGAGGGTCCCGATGGATCCTGGTAATCTTTCTTACACCCGGTGAAGGTGAAGGTGCAGAACAAAGCGATGGCGAGGATACTATATTGCATATATCGTTTCATGATAGCTCTTTTTGTGTGATTAAAATTTTGCGCGGACAGACAGGTTATAACTCCGGGGCACCGGCACGGCGCCAAAATCAATTCCACGCAATACGGTACTTTGTCCGGCCGCATTTAATTCCGGATCGTATCCTTTGTAGTTGTCCCAGGAGATCAGGTTCCTGCCACCCAGGCTTACCGTTAAATCGCTGAGTCCTTTCAGCTTACCAAAGCTATAGCTGAAGGCTACTTCCCGCAGCTTCACAAAGGAGCCGTCATCAATTCTCCATTCCTGTATGTTGTAATTACCCGCAATAAAACCGCGGGGGAGCAATCCGAGATCTTCCTGTTCAGCTACTTTTCCGTTATCTACGCCTTGCCTGGTCCGCCAATCGGCGTTGAATACATCTCCGCCCTGCACGGCATCTATTTGTATATGCAGACCCAGTTTTTTATACTGGAAATCATTGGTGAGGGTACCTGTCCAATCGGGGTTGGGATCACCTATTTTTTTATTCAATGCCGTAGTACCTGCTGGCGGCAACCCGGTAGCCGGATCACGTGCAACCGTATACGTTAGTGGCGTATTTTGTTTACCTGCTTCTGTAACCGGTATGCCGGCAGGCGTTTTCAGCTGGTTGCCATTTTCATCCCTGGCGAAGAAGGTACCATAGAAAAAGCCGATCGGTTCTCCGTTGGCAATGCCCACAGGAGCGCCGCCCACGGTGTTATAAAGGATCAGCGACTGTCCTATATCCACCGCTTTATTGCGGTTACGGTTATAGATAGCAGTCAGGTTCCAGTTGAAATTTTTGGTCTTCACCGGCATTACATTCAGTACTACTTCCACACCGGTGTTCTCCAGGGTACCGATATTATCCTGGTAAAAGGAGTAGCCTTTGGTGGGAGCAACTGCGCGGCTGATCAACAGGTTTTCCACGCGCTTTTTGTAGTAGTTAACGGCCAAGCCTACACGATTATCCCAGAATGCCAGGTCCGTACCTACTTCCAGTTCCTTCTGCTTTTCAGGCTTCACATCGGGATTTGTATAAGTAGAAGGCGACTGGAAAGCAGCGGCTCCTATGAAAGCAGTAGCATCATAGGTATTGTAACGGCCATATGCCGGGATACCGGTAAGGTTACCTGATTCACCATAGGCTGCCCTCAGTTTCAGCAGGTTCCACCATTTGGATACGGACGATTTTTCCCAGAAATCTGTACCGGATATCACGTAACTGCCACTCAGCTTGGCATACAGCTGGTTCCTTTCATCTACCCCAAATACGGAAGATCCATCCACGCGCAGGGCGCCTGTAATAAACAGCTGATTACGGTATTTAAAATTCTGTTGGATATATTCCCCGGAAATAGATAGCTCGGTGCGTTGATCCGCGCCGGGAATAATAGTAGTGGCTTTGTCTGCTGTTTGTACAAAAGGAGGCAGCCCTCTTCCCTGTTCCAGGGTGTAGTGCATTTTCTGATATTGTACAGAGTAACCCACCTGTGTTACCGAACTGAGTTTATCGTTGATATCCCAGTTGTAGGTAGCATTGAGGTCGTGGTTGATCAAAAAGGAATTGTTATTACCTGCGCTGGCATAACCATTCTGTGCGGGGTCCAGGTCTGGGCCGCCGCCAAAAAAACCAGGACTTACAAAATAGGCGAATGCAGGCATGAAGGTGGTACCTTCCTGGTTATAGTTGTCGATACCCAGCCGGTAATCAACTGTAAGATTTTTGATTGGTCGCAGCTTGATGCCGGCGCCGGCAATCACCCTGCCTACATGTTGCTGCTGTTTAAAGTCTTCCATGATAGACACGGGATTTACGCGGCCGCGTTCTCCCACTTTCATCAGCTGGCCTAAGGCATTCCGTTTTTGTATATCGTAGTAGTTACCGATGATGGTAACGCCATTCATGGGAGAATAGAACGTGTTACCATCGGGCTTTTCATTTGCTTTGCTGTAAACATAGTTCAGACTGGCACTGAAGCTCACCCAGCTGGCCAGCTCCTGGTCCAGGTTCAAGCGGAAACTGAACCGGCTGAAATCTGTTTTATTGATAATTCCCTGGTTATAAAAGTAACTGCCGGATGCGTAGTATTTTGTTTTGTCTTTTCCACCGGCCACGGATATATTATTATCCGTTCCTACGCCGGTACGGAAAATATAATCCTGGTAGTCGTACCTGTTTACGGGTGTAGTACTCACTATAGCAGGCGACAGGATATTTTGCGTAGAGTCGTCCGGGGAGCCGCCAAACTTTATCGGGGCGCGGTTCACATCCAGTTTTTTACGTAGCTGGTTCACCGAAAAAGTGGTAGAGAAATTAACCACCGGCGCACCGGCGCTGCCTCTTTTGGTGAAAATCTGTACTACGCCGGCGTTGGCGCGGGAACCATAGATAGCCGCTGCAGCTGCGCCGTTCAGCACTTCTATGCGTTCAATATCTGCCGGGTTAATATCAGAGATACGGCTTTGTCCTACGTTACCTACAAATTTGTTGCCTGCACCACCCGCCGCATCGGCTGCTCCGCCAACACCGTAGCTCGGATCGGCATTGGTTACGCGCGTAGTAGAGTTATCAATGATTACTCCGTCGATGATATACAGAGGTTCTGTAGATCCCGATATCGTACTGATACCACGGAGTTTTACAGAGATGCCGCCTGCAGGGTCCCCGGAGTTCTGGGAAATCTGTGCACCGGCAGTTTTGCCTTGCAGGGCTCCCAGCACGTTACCCGAGCCGCTTTTACTCAGTTCATCCGCTTTTACGGTGCTGATGTAGTTACCCAACTGCCGGCGTGTGGTACCTTCGGAGGTACCCGTTACCACGATCTCATCCAGTTTGGATACTTCTGCAGACAGCTGAATATTTTGCGTGTAGGTGCCGGTGCCGGCACTTACTACCAGCACCCGCTCACCGGCGGCAAAACCAATACCTGAATACCCCAGCGTGTAATTACCCGGCTGCAGGTTGCCACTGATGGTATAACGTCCATCAACATCTGTTTGGGCACCCAGTTTTGTATTCTTCACCACCACCGTGATTCCGGGAATAGGGGATTGCTGGTTATCCGTTACCTGGCCTGAAATTTTCACCTGCGCATAGGTAGCAATGGCCAGCACGTTCATGAACAGGAATAGCAAAAAGGACCGGCCTTTAGCCATCTTCAATAGAAACAAGCTCATAGAAAAAATTTAGCGGGTTTAAGTTTGGTCGATTACAGTCATGGGTAGTATACTAACTACCCGTCTTAATTTTGGTTGTCTTTGTTTTTATTCACATTCATCCGTTTAAGTTCGCTAAAAATTGGCAGGTCACCAAAAGGACCATGATTGTTATTGCAGCACCTGTTCCAATGTATTGAAATGATATCCGCGCTGCTTCAGCGTGGTGATCAATGTACCCAGCCGGCGATAAAATTTATCCGTTCTGCGGGGATCAGTGCCTATATGCGTCAGCAACAGGAAGCCGTTCAAACCGGCGGGGCGGGAGGCTTCATATTGCAGAATGGACTGATAAATTTCTGCGGAGGTACGGTATTGTTTTCCCAGCGCCGGATAAGTATAATCAGCATTGGAACGGGTGCCGGGTGTAAAGTTAATCAGCTGCACCCCCGCTGTGGTAGTCCATGCCACGATGCTGTCGTTATACCATTCATACGCTGGCAAAAACCAGGGAGCAGCTTCTTTTGAAATCCCTGCTGCCGCCATTTTTGTATAGTTGGCCTGCAGATCGTCGAGGAACTGTTTTTTTGTAACCAGCAAACTATCCCTGTTTTGCCAGTCGCAATACAACAGGTGCTGATCACCGTGCGCGCCTAAGTAATGCCCGTCTGCTTTCAACTGCCGGATGATCGCCTGGTGAGCGGGTTGCTGATAAAACTTACCGGTAAAAAAGAATGCCGCTTTTACGTGCTGTTGTTGCAATGTATGGCGGATTACTTGTGCGCCGTCCGCATATTCATCTCCTGTAAAAACAAGTGTCAGTTGTTTTTTACTGCTATCTCCCCGGATTAATCCTCCATGATCATATTGCCGCTTTCCGGCCCCTTCCTGCGCTTTGGCGGCCAGCAGGTATACCAGGGAGGCCGTACCATCCATTGTAGGCTCATTGGTGCTGTAATCGCCCATATCGTCGTGATACACCGCAAGGTCACTTTGAAACGTGGCGTATTCATCCGGGTTTGACAAGCGGATGCCGATGAGATTTTTGTAGATGTTGGTATATACAGGCCCATCTACCAGTCCGCCATCTACCGGGTAGTGACCAATAGCGGAAAAGGCGGCGTGTGGATCGGTGGGCGTATCGCCCTCTGCAGGCAACCCGTAAACCATGCTGGTGCCCCAGGGATTACAGCCAAAGAGCCAGTCGATGTTTGCCTGCTCCAGTGCTGCAAAAGTATTTTTATGACTGAGTTGCCGGTACCAGTAACACTGGATGGCAAAAGCAGCGGTCAGGTTATTGCTGCACCAGATAAATGGTATACCGCGATAAAATGCGTTATGCTTCGCTTTATTCCACACCTGCTGGATACCGGTTTCATAATAACCGGTGAGCCGTTCCCTTTCTGCGCCGGTGCTTTGCTGCGCCAACGCATAATGCCCGAGGTTGATGAACGGATACCACTGGTAATGGTTGGCGGTATCGGCGCCCAGCCACGGCGTTACTTTTTCCTGCGCAGCGTAGCCTGCGGCAGCCTGGCGGTATTGCGTTTCTTTGGTGATGTGGTACAGTTGTGCAGCAGCCAGTTCCATGTCATCGGTCCAGTTGTCTTCTGCATAAATGTAAGGCGATAATACAGATGCCGTTTGACATACGCCCGGTTGTTTTTGTCCCATCTGCCAGGCGGATAGTGCCCGCGTTTTCAATAACTGTGCATATGCCGGCGCCGTTGTTTTCAGCAAATCATATCCAAGTGCGAAAGCGCTGGAAAACTTTCCTGCCGTAGATGCTACACCGGTGCTTTTGTTTTTGTATTTACCGAGTCCCTGCGGTTCCCCGGTGCAGAAATATACGGGGCGTTCAAAGCCTTTGCCATAAAAATTATCTTCACCGGGTAAGCGAAGCCCGTGATGATCGCGGTCGTCGGCTACCTGGTTAAACATCTCGTTATCCGACGGATGCATTTTCAACAGCCAGTCGAGGCCCCATTTTGCTTCGTCCAGCACATCGCTGATATGATTGCTGCCGGGAAGGCCACTGGCCGAATATTTATCTTCAAAAACACCCGGAAAATCGCGGTAAGCTGCCAGCAGGTGAAAGGCTGCATTGGCGGAAGTAGTTACATACTGGAGGTAATCGGTGGCATCATGCCAGCCGCCCACTACATTGATATGCGTACTGTCGGGCATAGGGCCGTACATGATGTAGCCGTCGTGCGTGTGACAGGAATCTTTAAGTGTTGGATTAAACCCGCTTCGCTGCTGCCGCATGTAACGCAACAAAAAACCGGGCGTGCCTGCGTATACGTTATCGCCTATACGAAAAGCAGGAGAAGTGATGTTGTCTGTTTTCAGGTAATATTTTCCGGGAGATGAATACGCGGAAAAGTCCAGCCGGCAGGTTTGATCAAACGGGCCGTAGGCGCCGAAAGGCGTACCTGTACTTCCTGTAAAAACAACTTTACCGGTAGCTGCCGACACCAGTTGAAACGTGCGGGGTTGTGCAATTCCTTTGCTGCCCCATACTGCTACTTTAACCCCACCGGGAAGATATCCGAGCTGGTTGATACGTATCCATGCAGCAGGCGCCTGTGCATGGCTGCCGGCAGCTATGCACAGTAAGAATAACAGGTATGCAGCAAACTGCCGGATGTTTTTCATTATTCAAAGCGGGTTGAGGATATTCATTAAAAATACCTTTTTTACCGCACAGGGAAAAGAAAATTTATTCTGCACGCAGGCTCTTCACCGGGTTGGCCAACGCTGCTTTTGCAGCCTGGTAGCTTACGGTGAGCAGCGCTATCAGCAAGGCGCCCATCATGGTGAAGGCAAATATCTGCCATACAATGGTGGTGTGGTATTCGTATTGCAACAACCATTTATTTAAGCAATACCAGGCCACGGGAATCGCAAGGCAACAGGAAATGATGACCAGGATCACGAAATCTTTCGACAACATTTTCCACAACTGGTATACGGAAGCACCCATCACTTTGCGGATACCTATCTCTTTGGTACGTTGCTCCGCGAGGTAAGAAGCCAGGCCGAATAAACCTAAACAACTGATCATGATAGCCAGCACCGCAAAGAAGGTAGAGAGCTGCCCGATGCGTTCTTCTTCACTGAATTTCTTTGCATATTCTTCGTCGGCAAATTTATATTCAAACGGCGCGGCAGGATTATATTTCTGCAACACGCTCTGGATAGCGGCCATCGCTTTACCGGTGCTCATTTCCGGGTTAATCCGGATGTTCACAAAATTACCGGGTTCTTTCAGCAGGTAATAAATAGCGGGTCTTACTTCCTCATAAGGCGAGGCCATGATCATATTATGCACCACGCCAAGCACGTGATAATCCAGGCTATCCTTGCGGATAATTTCACCCACCGGGTTATCAAATCCCATGTACTTCGCAGCCGCTTCATTCAAAATAAGTCCCATTGAATCAGAAGCAAACTGCTCTGAGAAATCACGGCCTGCAATAAACTGCCAGTCTACCGCTTTTCCATAATCCATTCTGCCGCCAATCACAACAAAACCTGTTTCCTGGTCAGATCGCTGCCCTCTCCATTTATAGTTGCCCGCGCTGGCCCATATGTCTGTGAGCGGCCCCTGCGACTCCGATACGGCGGTAACCAGGCCAGAGCCTAACAGTTCATTCTTGATCACTTTATAGTTGCGGTATATTTCCGGGGTGGTCATTTGTATGGAAAGCAGGCCGCTGCGGGTATATCCTACCGGGCGGTTTTTCGCAAACTGGATCTGCCGGTAAATAACAATAGTGCCGATGATTAAAATAATGGATACGGTGAACTGTACTACGATCAGCGCTTTGCGCGGCACGGCGGCGAAACGGCCGGCGCGGAAAGTGCCTTTCAATACTTTCAGCGGCTGAAAGGAAGATAGATAAAGCGCCGGGTAGCTGCCTGCCAGTAAGCCGGTGAGCAAACTAAACCCGAGGCCAATCAGCCAGAACACGGGGCTGCCCCATAAGATGCCAATATGTTTATTGGCTACCTGGTTAAACCAGGGCAGCACTATTAATACAATCAATATGGATAACACAAAAGAAAAGAATGCCACCAGCACAGATTCGCTCAGGAACTGCCAGATCAGCTGCCGGCGCATGGAACCAATGGCCTTACGGATGCCTACTTCTTTTGCGCGCTTTTCCGACCGGGCGGTGCTCAGGTTCATAAAGTTGATACAGGCCAGCATTAATACAAACAGTCCTATCATTCCAAACAGTTTCACATAACGTATTTGTCCGCCGGTGTTCACGCCATTTTCAAAAGAGGAATACAAATGCCACTTCCGCATCGGGTGCAGGAATATTTCTCCTTTCACGCCGGGGTCGAGGGTTACGTGCGGTGCTAATACCTGGTTTATTTTTACAGATACTTTATCCATATCCGCATTGTCTGCCAGCTGTACAAATAATTTCGTGATGTTGAAGTTCCAGTTGTCTTTCATATCGCCTATCCAGGTCCAGTTGCTTATAAACAACGACCACGGCGCAATATAATCGGTGTTGCTAAAGGAAGTATTTTCGGGCAGGTCTTCATATACACCGGTTACTTTCAGTACGAGGTTACGGTTGTTATCCATCTTCACCAGCTGGTCCATTGGATCTTTGTCGCCAAACAAAGCGGTGGCCAGGCGGGCAGACAGTAGTATCGATGCCTGTTCTTTCAGGCCGTTGCGGGTGCCTTTCAGCATCTTCAAAGAAAGCATTTCAGGAGTTCCGGGTTCTGCAAAAGCACCGTTGCGGGTAAATTTTTTCTCTCCTGCAGCAAGGGTATGTGTGCCATCTGCAATCATGACTACCTGCTTAAAGTCGTCGGGATAGGTGCTACGCAAAGCCGCTGCCAGGGGAATGGGCAAGGAATTAAAAGCGCCCGCCTCGTCGCCTTTCGACATCCGTTGCCATACGTTTGCAATACGGTCGTAGTTGGCATGGTACTTATCGTACGACAACTCATTCCAGATCCATAAGCCTATAAGCATGGTTACCGCCATACCGGCAGATAACCCAAAGATGTTGATAAAGGAGGTGGCCCTGTTCTTCAACAGGTTCCTGAAAGCAATTTTCAAATAATTCCTGATCATGGCAAGGCGGATTTGATAGACGCCCCTAAAGACACAAGAAAACCGCCATAGTTGCATGGCCTTATCCACAAAGGATTACAGGGGAAGCGCCGTTCGTTTTTTGTCCGGAAATGGACGATAAATGCCCGGAAATGAACAATCACGAAGGCTGCTGAAGGATCACGCACACGTCTTCTGCATCTCTCAGGGCAAATTCCAGCGCACCCCAGGGCTGCAGCTTTATTTCCGGTAAATTGGGATGCAGTAATTCAGGGTGACTTCCTTTCACCAACGCATATGCCGCTTCTATATCATCGGTTTCCAGCCTTATTTCGGGTCTGTCTTTGATAGCCCATTCATGACTTTCAATGAGGTGGATCACCAGGTTATCCCGCTTGATGATGCAAAACGGCTGTTCCCCGCTGTCATCACGGTAAGCCTCCGAAAAGCCCAGCGTATCCACAAATAGCTGCAAACCCACATTCATATCCGAATAAAAGATATTCGGGATCAGTTTGGTTAGTTGCATATGCTCAATTTTTACAGAAAAGTAAATAATAATTCATCAATTCAGTAGCTTTGAAACCATGAAAGATTACAAAAAACATTTTATACTTGCTGCCCCGCCTGAAGAAGTATATGCGGCACTCACCAATCCCGCCACCATTCAGCTGTGGACAGGCGAAGTAGCTGAAATGTCGACAGAGCCGGGTTCTGAATTTGCTTTATGGGAAGGAAGTATTGTGGGTAAAAACCTGGAATTTGAGCAGGACAAAAAAATTGTGCAGCAGTGGTATTTTATGGATGATGAAGAGGAGGAAGAAGAAAATCCATCGATCGTTACCATCAAACTGCATCCATCTCCAAAGGGAACAGATGTGGAGCTGAAGCATGTTAATATTCCGGATGAAGCCTATGAAGATATTATTGCGGGCTGGAATGAGCAGTATTTCGGCTCGCTGATAGATTTTTATAAAGACTAAAATAAATGGAGCCGGCTAAAAATGTGAGCGTACATTTTTAGCCGGTTTATTATCCTCTTGTCTGGTAAGGGAAGCTGCTATCCAGCCATTCAAAGTTCATTTCTTTCTCTACAATTTCGTGCAGGGCCACGTTGGTCAATCTCCCAAAATTATATACCGCTTCTATAATCCCTGCCTGGTGTGGTGTCAGGTAAGGCGCATGTGTGCGCAGGAAGTTGCTGCAGTTTTCTTTCATATTACCATGTGCAATCAGCGAAGGGTTCCTGGGATCCAGGTCTGTTACTGCTTCCAGCATTTGCAAGAAGATAAAGTCCTGCAGGTTTTTAGCCAGGATACAGGCTTCATTGGAATCATGAAACACCTGTACAATAGGCACATCGTCGCCGTTTTGCAGGTTGTAGTAAAAAGCGAACCAGTCGCCGGCGCCGCTCATGGCAAAGGGAACAAACTGGTGTACGGGATCTGCGAAGAGCAGTCCTTCATCCATTTCTTCGTCCACCGTGGTCAGGTCCATTATTTCAAGATCGTTGGCATATAACAGTAAAGGCGGTGCGGTTTTGATAGCAGGGTATACTTTATCCAGCCAGTCTTCCCCAAACTCCCCCCAGTTCAGCATACCATCCTTATATAATTGTTTATAGAGCGTTGGATAGGTAAATCCGTAGTCTTTTTCAAGTTCCTCCAGCATAGATTTTCTTTTTGCATCCCGATTGGACCAGCAAAATAGCTAAACTTTCGGAAAAACCCGTTCGTTCTGTCTTTTCAGTGGGTTCATAATAAAAGAGAGCAGGCTGCCATCTTCTTTTAATTCCACCACCCGGAAGCCGTGATAGCCAACTCCCCAGCTGCCGCCTACGTGTCCGTCGAACAGGAAGGGGATGGGGCAGTTGTCGAGCATTTTAACGCTGTCCTGGTCATGGTCATGTCCGTTAAAGATGGCCCTGATATTAGGATACTTCCGGATCAGTGTTTGGAATTCCTGGCAATCCAGCCCGTTATCCGTCCATTTTACCGGGGTAATATGTATGAAGATGAATATGTTTTGCGCCGTTTTGTATTGTTCCAGTTTTTGTGCGAACCAGTCAACATCGGGGCAGATATACTTTCCTTTTTCATCGGCGGTGTTGCCGAGGAGGATTACGTGGTTGCCCATTACAATGTCGTGATTAAGCGGCATTCCCCATGCCTGTTCCCAGGCGGCAGCGGGCACCATGTCGTGATTTCCGTGGGTAACCAGCAGTTTGGGATGCAATTGTTTCAGTTTGGCGGCGGCGGGCAGCAACAGGGCGGGATCGTTGTGGATGATATCTCCGTTGAGCGTAAAAAATTCGCAGGGATACTGTTGCTGGTATTGGTTAAAGGCCGTTTGCAGGTCCAGGAAATACTGATCGTAATTGGTTTTAGGTTCTCCATAGTGCCAGTCGGACCCAACCGCAAAGCGGAAAATGGTTTTACTGTCGAAATGCCGTGGCGTTACGGCGTTCACTATTTTACCACAGGCAGAAATTACTACTGCTGCGGATACTCCTTTTAAAAACAGGCGTCTGTTCATCATAAAATAAAAATAAACTTTCCGGGCAGTCAATTATTTCATTGCCAAATGCTTAACCAAAATATAAAATTATATATACGCCGTGACAAATTCAAAACTTTCAATCCGTTCAGAAAGAATTGTAATAATATTGTTAAAGTGTAGTAAACGAGCAATTTATTCTCCCTGCATAAGTGTTTTGATTGTAACTTTGCACCTCGAATAAAAATGGGGTTATGTTTAGAAGCAAGAGTACAGCTGGAACAGGTCCGGATGTGGTTTTAATCGGCGCCGGGATCATGAGCGCAACACTTGGAATGCTCCTGAAAGAGCTGGAACCTGAGTTAACCATTGCAATTTTTGAACGACTGGACGTGGCAGCTGCAGAAAGTTCCGATGCATGGAACAATGCCGGCACAGGACACTCCGCATTTTGCGAGTTGAACTACACGCCACAGAAACAGGATGGATCAGTAGACATTAAAAAAGCGGTGAACATTGCAGAGCAATTTGAAGTGTCCCGTCAGTTTTGGTCCTACCTGGTAGAAAATAACATCATTTCCAATCCTCACAACTTTATACAGGCTGTTCCCCATATGAGTTTTGTTTGGGGAGAAGAGAATGTGGACTACCTCAGAAAGCGCTACAATGCGCTTCAGCAGTGCCATCTGTTTAAAACGATGGAGTATTCGGAAGATCCGGAAAAGCTGAAAAACTGGATGCCCCTGGTTATGAAAGGCCGCGATGCCTCCCAGAAAGTAGCGGCTACCCACATGGAAATGGGTACAGACGTGAACTTCGGCGCTTTAACCCGTGCCTTGTTTAACCATCTCGAAAAAATGGATGGTGTGAGTATGCACTTCAACCATGATGTGCGTGACTTTAAAAAAGAAGACGACGGCAGCTGGACCATCAAGGTGAAAAACCGTGGTACCCGCGAAAAACAATCCATCAACACAAAATTCGTATTCATTGGCGCCGGCGGCGGCTCCCTGCCGTTACTGGAAAAGTCGGACATTCCGGAAGGAAAGGGTTTCGGCGGTTTCCCGGTAAGCGGACAATGGCTGCGTTGCAATAATCCTGAAATAATTGAACAGCACCGTGCAAAAGTATATGGCAAAGCCTCTGTGGGCGCGCCTCCTATGTCGGTGCCGCATCTCGATACCCGCATGATCGACGGACAAAGAGCTTTGCTGTTTGGCCCTTATGCCGGGTTCTCCACCAAGTTCCTGAAAAATGGTTCCTTCATGGACCTGCCTTTATCCATCAAAGCCAACAACATCGTTCCAATGGTGTCTGCCGGTTTGGATAATATTCCGCTGACCAAATACCTGATTGCACAGGTAAGGCAAAAGCCGGAAGACAGGCTGGAAGCGCTGAGGGAATATTTCCCCGAAGCCAAAATGGAAGACTGGGAACTGGAAATTGCCGGACAACGCGTACAGGTGATTAAAAAAGACCCTGAACATGGCGGCATCCTGGAATTTGGTACTGAAGTAGTAAGTGCTGCCGATGGTTCCATTGCGGCCCTGCTGGGTGCTTCTCCGGGCGCTTCCACCGCAGTATCCATCATGCTGAACCTGCTGAAACGCTGCTTTAATGAAGACGTACAAACAGAGGCATGGCAGATCAAACTGAAAAAAATGATCCCTTCCTACGGACAGTCGCTCCTGAACAATCCTGCCCTCTGCGATGAGCTGCGTACCTGGACCACCCAGGTGCTGGAACTACGCGAAATGGAAATGGCACAATAATATTCCGTAGTTGGATATTTTATTCCCTCCCCCGGGAATAAAATATCCAACTAAAAAAATACCAGCTTCCGGTAAAATCAGCCCATTCCGGACCAGTTTTTTTACAGACATTTATGTGAATTCAACAAGATCAGCGCGTTAAGCGCTTATTTTTACACCTGTTTTGCAATCGTTTGCATAACCGTAATAACTTCCACATATGTTTATGAAAAAACTCACACTATTCCTGATGGTGCTGTTATCTGCAGCAGCTCTTCACGCACAGAACACCCGCGACCAGCGCATGCAATGGTGGCGCGATGCCCGCTTTGGCATGTTTATCCACTGGGGCGACTATGCCCTCCTGGCGGGCAACTACAAAGGACACCAGGTAGGCCGCGGCGGCGAATGGATCATGAACCGTGGCAAAATACCCGTACTGGAATACCAGCAATTCGCCAAACAATTCAATCCCGTTAAATACGATGCCGACGCCTGGGTAAAAACTGCCCGGGACGCAGGTATGAAGTACATCGTGATCACCGCCAAGCACCACGATGGTTTCGCTATGTTCAAATCTGCCGCCAGCAAATGGAATATTGTGGATGCCACGCCCTACGGTAAAGATGTACTGATCCCACTGGCAGCGGCCTGTAAGAAATACGGCATCAAACTGGGCTTCTACTATTCACAGGCGCAGGACTGGAATAATCCCGGTGGCGCCGCCGCCCGCAAAGTGGCCACCGAAGGCTGGCCCAACCCCGACTCCGCTAAAATAGACGCCTACACCCAGGCTAATACCGGCCACTGGGACCCGCTGCAAACCTCCGCTACCATGTCGGACTACATCGATAAAGTAGCCGTGCCACAGGTAAAGGAACTCCTCACCAACTACGGCGAAGTAGCTGTGCTGTGGTGGGATACCCCTACCAATATGACAGATGAATACGCACAAAAATTACAGGATGTGCTGAAGCTGCAACCCAATATCATTACCAACGACCGCTTAAAAAGACCCAACTTCCCCGGCGATTATAAAACGCCGGAACAAAAGATCCCCAATCAGTCGGAGCTGGATGGCCGGGACTGGGAAACCTGCATGACCATGAACGGGACCTGGGGCTATAAAGACTACGACCATAAATGGAAAAGCACGGAAACACTTATACGCAACCTGGCAGACATCGCCTCTAAAAACGGCAACTATCTCCTGAACGTAGGCCCTGATGCGCTGGGGCAATTCCCGGAAGGCAGCCTTACCGCCCTGAAAGGAATCGGCCAATGGATGAAAGTAAACGGCGCCTCCATATATGGCACGCAGGGAAGTCCGCTGCCAGCCCTGGAGTGGGGACGCTGTACCCAGAAAATAAAAGGCACCAACACCACGCTGTACCTCCACGTTTTCAACTGGCCTGCCGATGGTAAACTGCATGTTCCCGGTGTGAAAGGAACAGTGAACAGCGCCCACCTGCTGGCAAACGGCAAACAACTCACCACTACCCGCAACGGGGAGGAGCTGGTGATCAATGTGCCTGCAACGGCTTTGGACAATATTGACACGGTAATAGCGGTGACGCTCTGATAGGGTGATCGCCTTCGGCGATTTTAAATTGTCCTGGAGCAGGATTAGGCTGATTACCCTTATTTCACTGATTCTATTTTTGGGATTTTAGCGGAGATTGTCTTTCTCAGGATTACACTGATTTTGCTGATTGACTTTTTGTGATTTTGGGAGATTGATGGGGATAACAGGGGTTGAATAAAGATTACTTCAGGATTGCCTGGGAAATGCTTTATTTATACTTAGCATATGCTTAGCACATGCTTAATACATGGAGATTCCCCGGAGGAGACGTGGAGGGGACGTGGACTTGATCATAGAACCCTTTACCACAGGGCTTTACAGGCGAAAAGGTGCAGGGTGTTTATGCAGGCACTGCCATATAAGCGAAACGGAGTACCGACGTACCAGAAAAAATACGTGAGCGGCATTAATCAATGTTATTAAATGCCGCTCACCTTTTTTAATTATTTAAGGAATAGCGATGGTAAAAGCTTCTTAATTTCACTGAATCTTCCAAAAAAACTATAAAAAGCTAAAAATAAAGAGAAAATACTGGATACTAAATTAAAATCTGGTCAACATCTATCTTCCAAAAATCCATCCAAAATCACAAAAAGTCAATCAGCAAAATCAGTGTAATCCTGAGAAAGACAACCTCCGCTAAAATCCGCTACCCTACCACTCCACCCAGCATACTGAACAAAATAATACCCAGTACCAGTAGCGTAATCCCCACATAGAGGTAATCTTTCTCTATTAAAAAAGCGATCACTGAAAAGGCTATACGAATAATGGGCGTGGCAATTAATAACACAATCCCCAGCTGGATAATATTCATACCCTTGTTTTCTATCACGCCCTGCCAGATCCCCGGCAGGTTGGTCAGTCCTTCCCTGACACCGGTGAAGTCGCCATAGGAAGGCTGTTCATGACCATGACGAACGAGGTAAATCACACCGCCAACAAACACGATGATACTGGAAACAATAACGCCTATACGTAGTTGTTTGCCTATAAGCTGCTGGATATCTTTATCCCGGAAATACTTTGAGAGTGCCTGTTTCATGGTTTATAATTTTCCGGTTATGCCGTTGTAGATCATTTGTAATGCCAGGAAGCCTATTACTACGCTAAAGACTATACGCAGCCATTTCACATTGGCGCGTGTCAGCAAACGGGAGCCGGCAAAAGCGCCTGCCAGCACGCCCAATACTACCGGCATGCATAATCCCGGGGAAATATATCCCCGTTGCAGGTATACCACGGCGCTTGCCGCGGCAGTAACGCCGATCATAAAGTTGCTGGTGGTAGTAGACACTTTGAAAGGAATACGCATGATATTATCCATTGCCATCACTTTCAGTGCGCCGGAACCGATGCCGAGCAAGCCTGACATAACGCCGGCGAAGGTCATCATAAAATAGCCACCGGGTACGTGATGCACCTTGTAGTTGACCACACCGCCGGCAGACGGATAGCTCCCGTTGAGCCGCAGCTGTTCCGCCGCTTTACTGTCGCCCTGATCTGCGGGGAACTCCATTTTCTTCCGGAAAGACATCACGGATGAAAAAATAAGGACCAGTCCGAAAATAATGGCTACTACATTGGTGGGCATATACACGGCTATCAGCGCGCCCACTACGGCCCCGGTGGTGGTGGCAATTTCCAGGAACATGCCCAGCCGGATATTGGTGATGCCCTCCTTAACATACGCTGAGGCCGAGCCGGAAGAAGTGGCAATGGAGGCTACCAAAGCGGCGCCTATGGCATACCGGATATCGACGTGAAATACCAGGGTTAGCAGGGGAATGATCACAACGCCGCCGCCTAAACCGGTCAACGATCCCAGCAGGCCAGCCAAAAAGGCCCCGCCGAGGAGGATCAGGGTGAATGATAAAATCGTCATAAGATGGTTTGGTTGGTTTTAGACCGGATATCCGGGAATTACAAGTACTGCCTGATATCTGATGTTTACAAAAGTAAGCAGAATATGATTCTCGCAATCCGGCAATCTATAAGTAACTTGCAGCCTGACAATTAATCGTTTTTTATGATAAAGGTGGGTGAATACAACCTGTTAAGGGTGAAAAAAGAAGCTGATTTTGGTGTGTACCTCGAAGGCGTGGATCAGGAAATCCTGCTGCCAACAAGGTTTGTACCCGACGGTACCCGTATAGGTGATGAACTGGAAGTATTTCTTTACCACGATTCTGAAAACCGCCTGATTGCCACTACCCAGCGCCCGTTCGGGATTGCAGGGGATATTGTGATGCTGAAAGCCGTGAGTGTTACCAAACAGGGCGCTTTCCTGGACTGGGGACTGATGAAAGACCTGTTTGTGGCCTCGTCGCAACAGCTTACCCGCATGGCGCCCGGACAGGAATACCTTGTGAAAATATACATCGATGAACTCACCGGCCGCCTCGCTGCCACAGAAAAAATCGACCGTTACCTCAGCAATGAAAACCTCACCGTTCAGGAAAAGGACCAGGTAAACCTGGTGATCTACCGCCGTACCGATATCGGTTACGTGGTAATCATCAACAACCTGCATACCGGTATCCTGCATCACAACGAAATATTCCGCACCGTTGAAATCGGGGATAAAATACCAGGCTTCATCCGCCAGATCAAAGGCGATAAAATAGATGTGATCCTGGGTAAACCCGGATTTAATAAAGTAGAAGACGAGTCAGAAAAAATTCTGCGGCTGCTGCAGGAAAACAATGGCTACCTGCCATATCATGATAAATCAACGCCGGAAGAGATACAGGAATTTTTTGGGATGAGTAAGAAAACATTCAAAATGACCATTGGCAACCTGTACAAACAACGGAAGATCGTGTTTACACAAACAGGTATCAAAGCAGAAGAAGAGGATAAATAATATATCGTCGCCGGTAAATACTTTACGGTATTTACCGGCAACAGGCATTTACTCAACGCCGCTCGATCCTGCTATAGGGAAACCTATCAGGAAAGTAGTTCCTTCTCCCAATGTACTATCTACCGCAATGGTGCCCTTATGCTGAAGAATAATATTCTGGGTAGCCGTTAACCCAAGCCCGGTTCCTTTTGTTTTATTGGTAAAAAAGGGTTCAAACAGTTTCGCCAGGTTCTGCGCAGAAATACCACTACCGTTATCGGTTATACGAACAAATACTTTTTCTGCTTCCTGCCATGTTCTGACGGTAAGCTTTCCTTCACCGGCTTTCATGGCTTCAATACCATTGATAATAATATTCAGGAAGGCAATGAGGATCTTATCTTCATCTGCCAGGATCATACAATCCGGTTCGCACATTTCTTCTATCACGGTGATGGTGCTCAGCTGCATCCTGTCGGCCGCAAGCTGCAACGCTTTTTCCACCAGCACATTCAGCCCCAGTGGCAGCATATTCAGCTCAGACATCCGGGTGGACTGGAGCAGTTCCGTTACCAGCTGATTGATACGATGACAGTTGCGCTCCATGATATCCAGGTACAGGGTGGCATCTTCTGTTTCGGCCACGGGCTCCGTTTTAAGCTGGGACACCGCCAGCAGGATATTTGTCAGCGGATTACGGACCTCATGCGCTATCAGGCGGGCAATGCGCCCGGTGATGGCAAATTTTTCCTGTTGCTGCTTTTCCCTTTCCTTCCGTTTGCGTGCCGTAATATCCTGGATGATACACAGGTATAGCTGCTTTTTTTCATCGAGCAGCGAGGCATTGATCATTACATCGAGCTGCTGCCCCGATTTGCTGCGGAATACATACTCTTTCTGCACTACCCCTTCCTCGCTGCAAAGCTGTTCGAGGAAAGAACTGATCACTGCGTCTTCTGCAAACAGGCGCTGTAAATGGCTGCTGTACAGTTCCGTTTCCTCATATTTCAATACATTGAGTGCTGCCGGGTTAGCCGCCACAATCCTGTGTTCACAATCTGCCAGGAGGATCAGATCATTGGATTTTTCGAAGATGCTGAAATAGCGTTTCTCGCTTTTTTCAACGGCCAGGAGGTGACTGAATTTATCGAGGGTATAACGGATGGCCCTCTCCAGCAAGGCGGCATTGATCTCGCTTTTCACAAGATAATCGGACGCACCGGCCAGCATCGCTTCCTTATCTATGTGGTAGTCGCCCTTCCCGGTAAATAAAATAACGGGGGCTTTATATCCCAGGTTGCGGAAATGATGCAACACATCAATACCTGTATAAGCGCCAAGACGATAATCTACCAGGTAAAGATCGTGCGCGCGGGCTTCAATGGCCAACAACCCTTCTTTGTAGGAAGAAACCCACTGTAAAACGTATTGATCGGGCGAAATGTCCTGTAATAAAGAGTTTACAAGGAAAAAGTCATCTTCGTCGTCGTCGATCATCAATATATGCTTCTTACCATTTGTTGTCATAAGTGCCACAAAAGTTAACCTATCTCCACCAATAATCATGCACTAAAAAAGTCAGGTATCAATGTGGGCATCTGTATCCTTCAAAGCCACATTCCGCCGGGGAAGAAACCAGGCGGGGATCAGGGTGATGAGCAGGATAAACAGGGAAATATGAAAACCCTGCTTCAGGGCCAGGTGGTGTGCATAATGGCCTTCATGTCCTGCCAGCACATATTTATTATACGCAGCCTGCGTAACAATGGCCAGCACCGCAATACCAATAGCCCCGCCCACCTGTTGCATCAGGGTACTGATGGAAGACGCCATTGTTACCTCACTGGGGCGTACTGCGCTCAGTGTGGCGGCGTTCAGCGGTGCCAGTAAAAGACCCATGCCCAGCCCTCTCACCGTCATGGTTATGATCACACTGGAAAGACTACTGCTTTTATCCAGCAGGGCAAACAGGTACATGGATACTGCCAGCAACGCAATGCCCAGCATGGATATTTCCCTGGAGCCGTGTTTATCCGACCAGCGCCCTGCAAAAGGCATCATTGCCGCCATGAACACGGAATTGGGAAGGATCAGCAACCCCGACATTCCTTCTGAAAAGCCCATCTGCTCCTGCAACAGGAACGGCATGAGGAATAGTCCGCCAAACAGCGCCGCCGACCTCGAAATAGTAACGAGGATACAACTCACAAAAGAATAATTGGCAAACAGGTCCAGGTTAATGATAGGCTCTTTTTTATGCTTGTCTATCCAGATAAAAACAGCAAATGCGATCAGCGCCACAGCCAGTGTAGCCAGTATTTCGGGAGAAGTGATCCCTACTACTTCTGCCCGTGCCACCCCGTATTGCAGGCAAACCAGGAATATGGTAAGCGCCACAAAACCGGTAAGATCAAAAGGCAGTTTCAGCTTGGGCTGCTTACGCAGTATATCCAGGTAGCGGAAAGCGAGGATTACTGTAATGATGCCGATAGGAATGTTGATATAGAAGATAGAAGGCCAGCCAAATTTTTCAGTAAGGATTCCTCCCAGTGTGGGTCCCATAGCAGGGCCCACCAGGTTGCCGAGGCCCCACCATCCCAGCACGGTACCACGTACCCTGGCCGGGAACACGTAGGAGATAATGGCCATAGAGGTAGGCGCCATAGCCCCGCCTCCCAGTGCCTGGACCACCCTTGCGATAAGCAGGCTATCCAGGCTGGTAGACAAAGCGCACATTAAAGACCCTAACGTAAAAAGGGAGATGGCGCCAACATAAAGATTGAAAAAGCCAATCCTGTTTTTCAGCCAGTTGGTAAGTGGCATCAATACGGAAAAACTGAGCATGTATACCGTAATTACCCATTCAATTTCGTCGAGCGTACAGTTAAACTGCTTGCTCATAACGGGAAGGGATATATTAACGATGCTGGAGTCTATCCCGGCCATAGTGGTGCCCATAATTACCACTATGAGGATGCCCGTCCGGTTGATATCTCTCATACCTGGTCTTTCAAAGGTTTAAGCATGGCCATCCTCATTTAATTGTGAGAGTTGCTGAAACAATTCTTTTTCCTTGTCGGAAAGCTTTGCCGGTATATGTACAATTGCTTTGATGTATAGATCCCCGGCTGTTCCGCTGTTGTCGTATGCGGGCATTCCTTTGCCTTTCAAACGAAAAACCTTGCCGCTGTCTGTTCCTGCCGGAATATTCATATTCAGGGAAGCGCCCGGTGTGTTTACGGTTAGTTTGCCTCCCAGTACGGCGGTATACAGCGGCACTGCCAGATCGGTATAAATATCTTTCCCTTTCAGTTCGTATTGCGGATGTGGCGCCAGGTGCACGGTAATGAGGAGGTCGCCGTTTTCGCCTCCTTTGCGGCCGGGATTTCCTTTTCCTTTCAGGCGGATCACCTGGCCCTCATACAATCCCGGCTTCAGCTTGATATTGAGCCTGCTGCCACCTACTTCCACCTGCCGGGTGGCGCCGGTATAAGCATCTTCCAGGGATACATCCATTGTTGCCTGTACATCGCGGCCCCTGCCGGGGGTCTGTTGTTGGCGGCGGCCGCCGCCTGCGCCTGAAAACCGGCTGCCAAAAAGCTGTTCGAAGAAATCGGAGAAGTTGCCTTCGCCGCCGCCGAACATATCACCCATATCGCCGCTGCCATAAGAGTAGGTGCGGCGCTGTCCGCCCCCACCACCAAACTGCGACCAGTCGTAGTCTTCCGGCCGGCCTCCGTGCTGTTCATAATGTTTGTAGTTTTCGCCAAACTGGTCATATTTCTTGCGCTTGCCGGCATCACTCAGCACTTCATAGGCTTCATTGATCTCTTTAAATTTATCTTCAGCGGCTTTATCACCGGGATTTTTATCGGGATGATATTTTACCGCCAGTTTACGGTAGGCTTTTTTAATCTGTTCAGCTGTTGCCGTTTTCTCTACTCCCAGAATCTTATAATAATCCTTTACATCCATAGCTCTAAAACATGTTAATATGATAACTTGTTTTATGAATTTACGAATTAACCCGGAAAAAATAATTGGTGAACAGCTACGGCATAGCCGTTACCGTTCACCATTACGTTTCAGGCGCTGCTGATTATTTACCGGAGTAGATGTTGGCATTCAGCTTACCGGAAATATACTGGATGGCTTTCTGCGCACGTACGCTGTTGCCTGCTTTATCCAGCGGCGGTGAAAAAACAGCGATGGCACACCTGCCGGGTACCACGGATATAATACCGCCGCCCACGCCGCTTTTGCTGGGCAGCCCTACTTTAAACATCCATTCGCCTGTGGTTTCATATAACCCGGTGGTACCCATAATAGCCAGCACTTTAGGTACATATTCCTCTTTTATCAATCTTTCTTTGGTAATAGGGTTTACGCCGCCATTTGCCAGTGTGCCTGCCATAATGCCCAGATCGCGGGTAGTTACGCCATAAGAACATTGCTTTGTATAAAAATCGCAGGCATATAATGGATCATCATACATATAGCCGTATGACTTCAGCAACATAGCAATAGCCTGGTTGTGCTGGTTGTTAGCCGCCTCCGATTTATACAGTTCATCGAGGATAGAAAGCTGGCGTCCTGCAAATTTTGCGAAGTATGCATCCACTTTTTCCCAGGCACCGCTGTGGCCAAAATGGCTGGTAAGCAGGCTGGTGGTGGCCATTGCGCCGGCATTTACGAGGGGGTTGGATGGTTTTTTGTCATCCAGCTCAATAGCCGGTACAGAATTAAAAGGCAGCCCGGTTTGACTGGCGCCTACTTTCTCCAGGATCACGCTGTCGCCAAAAATCTCCATCGCCATACACAGGGTGAATACCTTTTCTACTGATTCAATTCCAAACTCAAATTTAGTTTCTCCCACCTGGTATACCTGTCCTTCTTTGGTAACAATCACAATACCATACATCGCTGCATTTGCCCTGTCGAGAAAAGGGATATAGTCTGCATTCTTACCCGATTGCTCATTTTTGAATAAGTTGTAGGCTTCATTAATAACCGCGTTATAATCAACCGGCTTTGCATGCTTCTGGGAATAAGCGCTGGTAACATTCAGGGCGACCAGCAGGAGAAGCGCAACGATAACTTTCATGATTATTTATTTTTATGCAGATGATCAGAATTTGAAGAATGCACTGAACTGGGCGCGGACATCATCACCGGATGCATCATCCGTATTTACCCGTTTCCCATACAACACTTCACCAGCTATCTTAAAGAAAGAAGTGAAATAATAAGTAGTGTTAAAAGAACCGTAGTGCGTTGCTTTCAGTGTGCCCACGGGCATATTGAGATCCGGAGTATTCAGTTGCAGGTAACCATACCCGATAGTAGATCCCAGGCTCTTTGTCCAGAAGTGGTCGAAGTACAGCCAGGTAGCCAGCATACTGATATTGCTGATGCTTTTATCATTGGCGGCGGCGTATCCGTCGTATCCCTGCCCGCTGATGTCTTCGCTGTATTTCGCATAGCCGCTGCCGTAGGCAAACTGGAATTTCACATCATCGTTTTTAGAGAGGTTAATATTTCCGGAGATATTAAAGGCGCCGCCCATGCTTGTTTTCGTATCTGCGTCACCGTTTTTATAATCGATTGGATGCAGCAGGCCGGACAACCGTACATGGCTGGCGTTCTTTACACCAAAGGTTTTCTGAAAGGCGGCTGTTACATCGGGATAAATGGTTTTACTGCTCCAGGTGGAGGGAATGGAAATATCGCCACCGGGTTGTTCGGCAGAAACGGAGAAAGTCATCGACTCAGACAATGCCTGTGTAAAGCGCAGCTGTACCTGGCGTGTCCATATGTAGGAGTTGGGCCCCCAGTAGTCCATGATATTCGGCCAGTTGTCGCCATCCATAAAGTTGCTCCAATACTGGCCGAAAGTCCATTTACCATGTTGGATATAAGCATGGCGTAATCTTGGAGCGCCGGACAAATTACCCCACAGATCAAATTCCAGCACGGCTTTGAGGGCGCGTCCTTTAGCGTCCGGGGCGCCAAAGGCGGTAAAAGCAAAACGGGACTGCCTGATTGTAAAGGCCGTGTTACCATCACTCACCGTGGGAACGGTTATCGTAGATGGCTGCATGGCGTGTATGTTACCTACTTCACTGAAGTCGTGGATAAAATCTGCCTGTACATATCCGCTGAACTGTAGCCGGATACCCTTTACGTCTGTAAAAAGAAACCCCTGCGTTTTGCCGCCTTCAATCATGTTACGGGTCAGCCCCTTACCGTTTTCAGCCGTATCTGTTTGTGCATGCACCTGCAACGACCAGGTGAATACAGCTATAACGCAAACGGGTAAACGCAAACACAAAGGGAAGCAACGGGTAAATGTATCTGTCACAGGATATTTCATTTATAATGAACAGTTATTCACAACGTCAGGTCATCAGCAGCACAATCACCACGCCCCAGATAATGAGCAGGGTATTGCCCACCGCATATGTAATCGTATAGCCCAATGCGGGCAGGTTGCTCTGTACTTCCTCCTGTATAGCAGAAAGCGCGGCGGTAGTGGTTCTGGCCCCGGCAGTGCAACCAAGTATCAGCGCCGGATGGAATTTGAAAATATACCTGGCCATCAGCACGCCCGATAACAACGGGATAGCGGTAGCGGCAATACCTACTAAAAAGAGTCCCCATCCCACTTCCTTGAAACCCGCTACAAAGCTGGGCCCTGCGGTGATCCCCACTACCGCGATGAAAGTATTCAATCCCACATTGTTCATTACCCACAATGCAGGCTCCGGAATTCTGCCAAAGGCAGGATGCTGTGAACGTAACCAGCCAAATACCAGTCCTGCTATAAGCGCGCCGCCACTGGTACTCAAACTGAGCGGCACCCCGCCCACATGAATGCTCATAGCGCCTACGAGGCCACCCAACACAATACCAAGCCCTACAAAGATCATATCTGTTTTATCGGTAGGAATATCCGCGTAGCCAATTTCTTTGGCAGCCTTATCCATATTTTTTTTATATCCTACCAGTTCCACATGATCCCCTCTTTCCAATACTGCCTCCGGGTACACCGGCATAGCTATTCCTGCGCGCCTGATACTCTGCACCGGGATACCGTGCATGTAATCCATGCCGCGTAGTTCTTTCACTGTTTTTCCAACTACGTTCTTATTCATCACAAATACCTGTACATTTTCCACGGGGAAGTTCAACAACTCCACGTCTACGACTTCTGTACCGATACCATGTTCTTCTCCGAGAATAAACTCCCGGCGGCCGCTGAGTACAATTTCATCACCGGGATTAATTACATAATCCGGCGTGGCTTCCACCAGCTTCTTATCTTTCTGGCGGATACGTTCCACAAACAGGCGGTGATTGCGTTGCAGCAATTCAGCCTCCAGTTGTTTTACAGATTTTCCTGCGGCAGTTGATTGCGCATCTATCGTATAAGCGCGGAATGTAACGGGGATAAAGGCGGAGCGCATACCGGGGTCCTGCGTGGGATCACCGGCGCCCATTGTTTTCTCCAGCTCTTTGCAGGCAGCCCTTACTTTTTCGATTCCTCCCAGCATCATAGGCGCAATGCTGGATAATAACCACGCGGAACCTGCTGTTCCGAAAATATAGGTTACTGCATAACATACCGGCATGGAATTGATCCAGGCGGCTTTCTGTTCTGCAGATACATTTAACTGGTTGATAGTATCTGAAGCCACTCCCATGGTAGCAGAAATAGTTTGCGAGCCGGAGATCAAACCAGCGGCCTGTCCTACGTTATAGCCGCAGGCCAGCGCCAGCAACCAGGGCGCCACCAGGCAAACCACGCACATGAGCACAGCAAACAGTACTTGTGGTAATCCATCTTTTTTCAACCCACGAAAAAACTGCGGTCCCACGCTGTAGCCTACTGCAAAAAGAAACATAAGGAAAAAGACCGACTTCACATTGGCAGATACCTGTATATCCATCTGCCCAACAATTACTCCCATCAACAAAACACCGGTTACGGATCCTAACGAAAATTTTCCGACCCGTATGCTACCTATAAAGAATCCCGCCGACAATGTAAGAAAAACGGCCAGTTCAGGATATTCCTGGAATGTATGCTGTAACCAACTCATTTATATGTGGATTATAAGAAGAAGAATATGGTCATAATTTCAATTGTAATAGGTAACACAAGTCATTCCCCATTTGTTCAGATAAAATCAATTTTTTGATAATAGCTGAACAAGTTGCTGCTCCTGTTGTTAAACTTCAAAACGAATTTTCTAACAATTAAGCCCACATTGTTATGCCATTATTTATTAAGAAGAAAGAGAATGAAAATTCCCGTTTAGGTTTATACGCATCTGCAGACAGTAAAGAAAGTATTCCTAAATATAAGATGCCTGAAGAGGCTCAGGACATGCGCACCGTATATCACCTGGTGCATGATGAATTAATGCTGGATGGCAATTCGAGGATGAACCTTGCCACATTCTGTCAAACATGGCTGGATGAATATGTGCATAAGCTAATGGATGAATGCCTGGATAAAAATATGATCGACAAAGATGAATATCCGCAGACGGCTGAAATTGAAAACAGGTGTGTGCATATCCTGGCTGATCTGTTTAATTCACCGGGAAGCGCCAGTACAATGGGCTGCAGCACTACGGGCTCCAGCGAAGCGGCTATGCTGGGCGGTTTGGCGCTGAAATGGCAATGGCGTAAAAAAAGACAGCAGGCAGGTAAATCCACCGATAAACCCAATTTAATATGCGGCGCGGTACAGGTGTGCTGGCATAAATTTGCCAGGTACTTTGATGTGGAGTTGCGTGAAGTAGGTATGGAACACGGCAGATATAATTTAACGCCGGAGAAAGTACTGGAGCTGGCAGATGAAAACACTATCGGCGTGGTACCTACCTTTGGCGTTACCTTCACACTGATGTATGAACCGGTTGCGGAAATAGCAAAGGCACTGGATAAACTACAAAAAGAAAAAGGCTGGGATATTCCTATTCATGTGGATGCCGCCAGCGGTGCGTTTATTGCCCCCTTTGTTTCACCGGAACTGGTGTGGGACTTCCGTATTCCACGGGTGAAATCCATTAATGCCTCCGGCCATAAATACGGGTTGAGTCCATTAGGTGTGGGGTGGGTAGTATGGCGTGAGAAAGAAGACCTGCCGGAAGAACTGATTTTCCGGGTAGATTACCTGGGAGGAGATATGCCCACCTTTGCATTAAATTTTTCCAGGCCCGGCGGACAAATTGTAGCACAGTATTATAACCTGCTGCGGCATGGCAGGGAAGGATATGCGAAGTTGCAACAGGCATGCCTGGATCACGCGCAATATATTTCAGCGGCCATCGAAAAACTGGGACACTTTGAGATCCTTTACAATGGTAAAGGCGGTCTTCCTGGCGCCTGCTGGACATTGAAGCCGGGTGATCATGGCTTTACATTGTACGACATCTCTGATAAAATCCGTTCCCGCGGCTGGCAGATCGCATCTTATCCGCTTACCGGAAGCGCTAACGACATTGTAGTACAACGCGTGCTGATACGTCACGGCTTCAGCCGGGATATGGCTGATATGCTGATCCAGGATTATACGCGCGCTGTAAAATATTTTGAAGAAAACCCGGTAAGAACACCCCTTTCACAAAAAGAAGGCGGAGGCTTTCATCACTAGCCGGCAGACTCGCACCCGGAGGACGTTTCCAGGATGTCGTATGCATCGATCAATGCCTGTACTTCCGCTGTTATATTTGCCAGCGCAGTTATTTCAGCGGGGGTTACCAACATCATTACATGATCGGCCGGCAGGGGTAAACAAATCATCTTCTCATTTTCTGAGGTATGGTAATGGTCATCCGATAGCCGGTTGACCATTTTTTTGAAGCATTCAAATTCGGTGATATCAAGGTTAACAACCGTTGTACCAAAAGCTAACTGAATGCCTTTGCAGTGCGGGCAGCGGATCACATATCCTGCAGCGCCGTGGTATAATGTCTGGTAATTACACATGGGCCTATGGGTTTGTGCCTCCAGCGGCCGGTCAGGGCCGCTGTCAGGACTTAATTCATCACTCTTTACCTTAGAAAATGGTGGTGGCAAACAACGGATGTATTGACTATGTATGGCTAATAACTCCGGGGTATTATTTACATCTCACAAAAGTACAGCAGGAAATTGGGGGTGAATGCTCGGATCAGGAAAACGACTTACGCAAAAGGGAAAAAGCGGTATTTCCTTGCCCGGAGGCAGGAAAATACCGCTTTAAACAGCTTCTATCAGTTGTAGTTATTAGTAGCCTGGATTCTGTACCAGCTTTGGATTCAGCGTGATTTCATCTACAGGTATAGGGTAAATACGGTGTAAGATATTAGCATCTGATTTAAAACCCCAGGCGCTTTCAAATACACCAAAACGGATCATATCATTCCTGCGCCACGCTTCCCAGGCGAATTCCCGGGCGCGTTCTTCCAGCAGACCGCTGAGGTTGATGCCGCTTACCAGCGGCGCATGTGCCCGGGTGCGGATCTTATTCACCAATACATCGGCATCCTGCAATTCTCCTTTTACCGCTGTGGGAGCAGCTCCCCTCAGAATGGCTTCTGCTTTCATGAGCATCACATCTGCCAGCCTGAAAACGGGCACATCATTATTGGAGTTCCGTTCAGAAGGTTCTGTGTTTTTATCAGGATAGTACTTGATGGAACGCACACCGGAGGCTTTTGCCAGTTCGTCATTACCAATATCCATGGTAGTATCTACACGTAAGGTCATGGTTTTAGAGAAGGTGAGCTGCCATTTGATTTCCTTCGTAGGTTCGGAGCCGGTATACTTATCGTTTAGCCCTTTATTGGTAGTGGTGATCATGATGGGCGCACCGTCCGGGTTGAACTGCGGGCCTTCCAGCCAGGTATTGTTACGGACATCCCCTGTTAAATTGAATTTATCATAGAAGGAACCGATGGTACTCATCGCAATACTTGGACGGAAAGGCAATGAGTATTTTACGACCAGGTTTGGATGTAATCCGAAACGGGAAAACTGGTTGCCTTTGATCACATATCCATCATAAGGAATAGCAAAAATGGTTTCCATGATAGCGGGTCCGTTATCAGGCATAAAAATGCTGGTGTAGTTATCATCCAGCACATACTTACTGCCGGTCAGGATACTATCTGCCATTGCCACCACCTCATTATACCGCGGTTTGCCTGTATATACCATTGAATTGAGGTACATTTTTTCCAGCAGCGTAAAAGCAAACCATGCTGTAGGTTTGGAATAGGTAACTTGTCCTCTTTCCCTTCTCAGCAGTGGCAATACATCTTTCAATTCCTTCTCTATAAAATTAAATACCTCTTCACGGGTAGATTGTTCAGGCGGTGTTGGATTACCAAAAGTAGTGATGATGGGCACTTTACCATAAAGGTCCATCAGGTAAAAGTAATACAGCGCACGCATTGCTCTGGCCTCGGCCATTGCCAGCGGTTTGGAATCACTGTCGGGCGCCTTTTCAAAAAGCGCAAGAATACGGTTACAGGTATTCACACCACCGAAAGCCCAGCTCCATACATTTTTTACCGTGGTATGGTCTTTTGTCCACGAGTGCCTATGCAGCTGCGCATACACTCCTCCATCCACGTAGTTACCACCACGTGCGGGGATAATGGCCTCATCGGTAGAGAGTTCCTGCATGCGCCAGTAGTCTACGGCGTAGCCCCCGCTCAGCTGTGTATAAATAGGTCCGGATGCGGCGATAAAGCCATCGGGTGTGGTGGGGAAATTTTCCTTTACATATTCAGATTCCACATTTACATCCAACTTTGTACAGGCGGAAAGTAATGTAAAACTGAGTGCTATTCCTGTGATAAAAATATTTTTCATGTCGCTATTTTTAACCGTCAGTTTTTAGAATGTTGCGTTTAAACCAAAGAGGAAAGAACGTGTCTTGGGATAAAAATTGCTGTTGTCAATTCCCGGCGTAAGTCCGCCCATATTGATTTCCGGATCAATACCGGAATAATCGGTAATGACGAACAGGTTATTACCGGAAACGTATAAACGTAGTTTCCTGAGATACTTATTATGCATGGGAACCGTATAGCCAATAGTAGCATTATCGAGCCGGAGATAAGAACCATTTTCCAGGTAGCGGGAAGAAATGTAAGGAGCATTCACATCACCTGGCGACTCCTGTTTGGAGTACTGCGGGATATTGATAATACCGGCTTCATAAGGCGCGTTCAGGTTAGCCAGCGTAGCGTTGAGTATCTTGTTTCCTGATACGCCACGTAAAAAGATGTTGGCATCAAAATTACGCCAGGTAAAGCTGTTGCTCCAGCCGTAGGTAAACGCTGGCTGTGCATCCCCGGTGTATACGCGGTCGGTGGAAGTAGGGCCGGTAACGAGGTTGCCTTTGGCATCACGGAATTGTGAAAGACCCGCAGCGTTTTTATCCACGTATTGCCAGAGGTAGAAAGAACCCAGTGCATATCCGCCTTCCACACGCTGTGATTTATTGCCTGATTGTCCTCTTCCGCCCAGTTCTGCGGTTTCAATATATTTCACGGAAAAAATATCGTTGGAGAGGGAGAGCACCCGGTTTTTATTATGCGCAATATTGGCGGAAGTGGTCCAGTTGAAACTGGCCGTTTTCACCGGTACTGCGTTCACCTGGAACTCAATACCCTTATTGCTCATAGAGCCTACGTTTGCCAGCATGTTACCAACAAAATACTGGGTAGCGGGTACATTGTAAGAGTAGATCAGGTCGGTGGTACGTTTGTCGTAGTAATCCACAGCAAAGCCCAGGCGTCCTCTCAATGTGGTGAAATCCATTCCTATATTAGCCATCCCGGTGCGTTCCCATTTCAGGTTGGGGTTATCGTTTTGTACCGGTCCGATGGCATTGATCAGTTTACCGTTGTTGTAGAATTTACCGGTGATATCATACCGGAGCGTGGCTATCAACGGATCGAAGCCCAGTGAGTTACCGGTAACGCCATAGCCTGCACGCAGTTTAAGATCTTCTATCCAGGATACGCCGGAGAGGAAGCTTTCTTTATTCATTTTCCAGGCGGCGGATACAGCAGGGAAATATCCCCAGCGGTTATTTGCGCCAAAGGCAGAAGAACCATCTCTTCTTACGGAAGCCATCAACAGGTATTTTTCGTTGAACTGGTAATTGGCTCTTGCATAAAAGGAGATGAAGCGCAGGGTTTGAATGCGGGTGGCGCCAAAGTTAGGCTGGAAGGCGCCATCGGGGCTTCCGAGGCCCAGGTTATCGCCTTGTGTGGCATCAGATACAAAGCCCTGGTTAGAGGTCTGGAATCCATCGCCGCGGCGATCTTCCTGCCAGGAGTAACCGGCCAGTAAACGCAGGTCGTGTTTACCAAAAAGCACGTCGTAGTTGAAATAGGTTTCCAGCACTTTACGTGTATTCGTATAGGCGCTGCGGGTAGCTCTTCCGTTAACACCTTGTGCAAGACCGGATGCGCGGTTATTATAAATATCCCGGTTGATCTGCTCGTCCTGCATAGACAGGTTCAGTGTGTAACGCAAGCCTGGCAACAGGTTTAGCTCAGCACGGGCATTGCCCAGCATGATCTTGTCTTTGGTGCGGTCGCTGTTGTTTTTGATGAGTGATACCGGGTTCAGGTAGTTGCGCGTACGCGAGAAATCTTCTTTATAAGTACCATCCGGGTTAAAAATATTCACGGTAGGCATATAGTTCAGCATGTTCATAAACACCGCTTCCGGGATCTGGTTTTGTGTGCTTAAGCTATTGCTGATAGAGAGGTTCAGCTTCAACAGGTCGTTGAACGCACGTTGTTCCAGGTTAGCTCTTACGTTTAGCCGTTCCAGTGATGACGATTGCATGATACCATTATTCTGCAGGTAGTTCACACTTCCGTCGAATACTGTTTTCTCATTGCCGCCGCCAAACGAAATGTTATGGCTGTGCGACAAACCATTGCGGGTAACGAGTTTCTGCCAGTCGTTGTTGGCCTTATCATCATAAGCCGGTGTGATGCTTTTGCCATTGTCCTGCAGGTATTTCGTAAGCTCTTCGCTGGACATCATGTCGATGGAATTGGAGATGCGCTCATTGGCCACATAGGCGTTGTAGCTGATCCAGCTTTGACCGGGTTTCGCGCGGCGGGTAGTGATCATAATTACGCCGTTGGCAGCGCGTGCGCCATAAATAGCAGTAGATGCCGCATCTTTCAACACGTCCATTGATACGATATCTGAAGGAGATACGAGCTGGATATTGGCGCCCGGTACTCCATCAATTACATAGAAAGGTTGCTGTGCTTCCCCGTCGCGGAAAGTAGACGGACCGCGCAGGATCACTGCCGGTGTAGCATTTGGATCGCCGCTGCGGGTAATGTTCAGACCAGGTACCTTTCCCTGTAACAGCTGTTCGGGGGAACTGAATACACCGCTGTTAAAGTTTTCGGCGCCTACATGGGAAACGGCCCCGGTAAGATCGCCTTTGGTGGTGGAACCATAACCTACCACTACCACGCTGCTTAACAGGCTGGCATCGGATTTCAGTTTTATAGCTACCCGTTGCTGCCCGTTTAATACCAAACGGGTAGATTTATATCCGAGGGAAGTAAATAACAGGGTGTCGCTGGTGTGGTCTGCCTGTAAAGAGAAAGCGCCGTTTGGATCGGTGATGCTGCCTTGTGTATTTCCTTTTACCAGTACGCTTACACCGGGTAAACCTACACCGGTTTCTTCATCGGTAACTTTTCCGGTTACGGTTGTTTTGTTCTTTTCTTTTTTAATGATGTACACGCCTTCCGTGGCAGAGAACTGGAACCCGCTTCCTTTCAGCAAAGTGCGCAGCACTTCTTCTATAGGCTGTGAACGGAAGTCCTGTGTTTTTACCGTCAGGTTCTTTAATAAAGCGGCATCGTATACAATGTCGGCGCCGCTTTGTTTTTGCAGCATTTTCAACGCATCCGCAAGCGGGCCTGCCGTAATATGCAGTTCCTGCACGATGGCTGTTTTTTGCTGGGACATGACGCTGCCGCATAGCGACAGCATAAGCGCTACAAGAAATATCTGTTTCACAGAAATCCTTGTACGCAAGTGAGTACTACGTACATTCATAACCGGTGTTTTAATTTCAGTTCAGGGAATAAATATTTATTGATCTATAGTATAATTTCCTGCGCCGGCAGGTGTTATTTTCAGCTGATGATCCGTAAGATCTTCCAGTACATTTATGATCTGCGCAATCGTTAAGTGCATATTGAGCGATCCGCTAATTTGCCTGTCAATTGCCCTTTTAACGTGGAATTTCACCGGATAATAATTCTCCAGTAATAGCAGTGCATCCATAACGGGCATATTATCGAACACTATTTTATCCTGCTTCCAGCCATTGATATCCGGTGAGGATACAGACAGCTGAGAGAAAGTATAATTATTTCTGTTAACCTGCAGTAATTGATTAGCTGTTAAGATGCCCATTACCTGGCCGTCTTTGTTAACGCTCACTTTCCCGGTACTCACCCCTATTTCCAGCAACTGCCGGGGATAAGCCCTGATGTGAAACGAGGTGCCCAATACCTGCACCTGCAGGCTATCGGTGGTAACGCTGAAAGGTTGGCCGGGCGCCGGCGCTATATCAAAAAAAGCTTCTCCCGATACCAGCTGCACCTGCCTGGTATCCGTAAAATGGTCCGGGTATTTCAGTACAGCATTAGCCCCCAGCCAGATCCGGCTGCTGTCTGGCAACAACAGCATTTTCTTTTCCCCGATGGCCGTACGCAGTTCCAGCCAGGCGATCTTTTGGGAGGGCCGGTGGTTCATCATCCACCAGCTGCCTATTCCCACCAGCAGCAATACAGCTGCTGCAGCGGCCATCTTCTTCCATATAGGATACATGGTAGCCGGACGGCCTGTACGTTGCTTTATGACCTTTAAAATGCTGCGGCGCAGCTGTTCCCGGCTGCGGGGATCCTGCCCCGTTGCCGGAGGGGCATCTTCCGCCAGTGCATCCAGCCAGTGGGTAAGCAATTGCTCCTCTTCCGGGGTAGCTTTGCCATCCAGGTATTTACCGATGAGTGCATTTATTTTTGATCGGATCAAGGTGTGATGTTTATGACTAAGTTGCATAAACCATCCTTTTTAACTATCGGGAATCCGGGCTTAACATTAAGGTAACACGGGAGGGGAAAATCAGAGGAACATTAACAGGCGGTTCAGCAGCGGGCGGGCTTTCTTGTAGGCGTTTCCAAGCTGGTTACGTACGGTTTGCTCGGCAGTACCATGCATCATGGCTATTTCGCGGATGCTCAGTTCATCAAAGTGGTACCATTCAAATACCTGTCTTTCTTTTTCCGGCAGGTGCTGCAGGTCGTGCTGCAGCTGGTTCAGAATATCTTTATGGATCAGGGAATTAAGGGTAAGCTCCGAGCGTAGCTCACTATGGGTGATAAATTTTTCGAGATGTTTTTCTTTTAATCCGTCGTCGCGGAACTTACGCAGGATTTGTTTCCTTACCGCACTAAACAGGTAGTAACGGATATGGGTATGCAGCTCCAGCTGCTGCCGGCGCTCCCAGATACTGGCGAACAAGTCCTGTATGATATCCCGTGCATCCTCTTCACTACCCGTAACCTTTGCTGCGTAGGCATACAGTTCTTCCCAGTAAGTATTGAAAATCAGCTCAAATAGCTTAAAGTCACCAGTACGTAGCCGATGAATAAGATCAACGGGGAATTGTTCAGGCATATAAAAATATATATCCTAAAAATAGAGCAGGTTTTTAAGATAAAAAACGGGGTAACAAAAATATAGCGAAGTATTAATATAGGGAGGTAAAACGGCTTAAAGCATGGCCGTTTCTTTAAGCCGCGACGTTTTAACTGTGATATTATCTTATTTATCTATGTTATATCGCGTCAGCCGGTAAGCCGGCAAAAGAAAATTACGGTATCTTAACTATCATCTTCCTGGTATTTATACCGCCGACAATGCCGTAGCCATTTGTAACATTGGTAAACACCCTTACATGGGAACCCAGGGTCGTTCCGGCGTCTCTTTGTGCCGCCAGGGTACTAAAGTACCGGTAGGTGTTGTTGGTCAGTGCGCTTACTTCTACCGTTATTTCACCGGCGTTCATGATGGGATCCGCTGTTTGTAAAACGAAGTTTACCGGTTTACCGTTAAAGCGTTCATCGTTCATGATCAGGCTGTTGTAATTGCCCTTGGAAAAGTATTCAACCATGTTATTATTAAAGGCGGGATCCAGCCTGAAAAGCAGGAAGGCGCCCAGCCCGGTGGCGGCATCTGTCATATAAATACGGATCCGGTAATAATCGGCGGAGGCGGGCAAGTCCTGTAGTGTAAACTGTACCCGGCTGCTGCCGCGCTGCGCACCTGGCTTAGATACCAACGGCGCTGGCGGCAGTGTATCCGTACCCGTTACTGCCTGCAATCCCGCCGCAGACACGGCCACTTTGTATTGCTGGCCGAGTATGGCTTTCTGGCTGGAAACATAATAGGAGAGTCCTTTAATTGTTTGTACCTGCAATGGCAATACCGATGCCTCGTTTGCGGTAAGCGTTACGGTGGCGCCGGGGATGTCGTTATACCCGGCATCGTTGTATACATTGGAAGGCACGCTGCGCGTTACCCGTATATAGATAACGCTATCCGGTTGTATCAGTGTGTTCACTACTATTTTATCGCCTTCATAAGGCAACTTGATCTCTTCCCTTTTTTCACATGCACTCAATAGCATGGATAACCCGATCGCACCTACGAAAAAATATTTCATACACATCTCTTTAAAACTTAACTGAATAAGTAATACTGGGCAATATAGGCAGAATGCTTACTTTCGACAGGTACCGTTTCTGTCCGGCAGCATCTCCACTGATAAAATAGAAATAAGGATTCTTCCGGTTGTAGGCATTAAACACACTCAGGTTCCAGCTCCGTGTCCAGTGCTTTTTCTGCTTACTCCAGGTAACCCCTACATCCAGCCGGTGAACAGCGGAGCCCCGGTAATTATTCCGGTTGTCGAAACGATCGATACTGGTATTCCCGGTACCCGGCTCCCAGGGTGAAGCGCCCTCTGTTGCTGCATAAGTGGATACCGGCAAAGTAAACGGCGTACCACTGTTAAAATGCCAGGAGGCAGAAAGTTCCCATTGTTTCCCCAGTTGCTGTACCAGCACCAGTTCAATATCATGCCGGTGATCAAATTTATAAGGATAAATCTCTCCGTTATTCACATCGGGGAAGCGGCGGGTAGACCAGGCCAGGGTATAACCCACCCATCCCGTGGTGCTGCCTTTTTTCTTCTGCATCATTAATTCCGCACCATAGCTCCAGCCTTTACCCACCGTTACGTTTTCATCCCACCGCGTGGTGGCGGGGGTAATAATACCATTGGTTTCCCTGGTTTCAATCACGTTGTGCATGGATTTGAAATATCCCTCCAGTGAAAATTCATACTTCAGGTTGGCGGTAGTTTTAGCTATGCCGGCCGCTAACTGCCGTGAAAACATAGGCGCCACATGTTGTGTGGAAGGCACCCATATATCTGTAGGCAACGTGGCGCCATCGCCGGACAAGAGGTGAATATACTGCGTCATATGTGTGAAAGCCGCCTTCACAGCCCAGTTGCGGGGCAATAGGTAACGCAGTCCCAGCCGGGGTTGCAGGGAATAATAAAAGCGGCCTTCCACCAAAAATGCAGACGCGTGCATGCCTATATTGGCAAAAAAATCAGGCCGGATCTGCCAGTCATCCTCCGCATACAATGACAATTCATAACCGGTTACCTTCATCGATGCATCAATCGTATCCAGCGGTATTACATGGCTGTCCCTGTCTTCGAAAGTGGAGTAGCCGGGCTTGAACTTATGCACGGTAGTGATGGCCCCAAAGCGAACGGAGTGGCGGGGATCCGGGCGATAGTCAAAATCTATCCTGCCGCCATTATTCTCCATTACGGAGTTGTATCGTCCGTATACATCCGACTTTTCACCGGAAGCCGCCAGCTTATATTTATGTTCGATCTCTGTGAAAAATTCGTATTGAGAATAGTTCAGGGTTACATTGGAAAACAGTTTGGGGCTGTAGATGTGGTTCCATCGTATAGCCCCGATTGTATTGCCCCATCCCAGCCGGAAACGGAGGCTTTCACCGATATATTTCGACGAATTGATGATGCGGGAAGTATCGTCTGTTGTCTGTTTCAGCAACAGGTTATCTTCTCCCTTATAAAAACTTAAAAAGAGCCGGTCTTTGGGAGAAAATATATGATTCACTTTTGCATTGACATCAAAAAAGAATGCCTTGAAATCGCCATCATCACCCAATGTCTTCTCTGCCTGTAATGCTGCATTGATCAGCAGATCCGGATAAGACCGGCGGGCAGAAAACATAAAGGATGTTTTGTCTTTTACAATCGGTCCTTCGATATTAAACTTAGCCGCAATGAAGCCGAGGGAGGCATCTCCGTGAAAGGCTTTCATATCTCCTTCTTTCATTGCAATATCTACCACGGAAGATATCCTGCCGCCAAAACGCGCCGGGAAAGCGCCTTTATACAGGTCCGTTGTTTTTACCACATTGGCATTCAGCATAGAGTATACACCGAAGAAGTGAGAGAAATTAAATACAGGGGTACCGTCTATCAGCACGAGGTTCTGATCAGGACCGCCACCTCTTACATACAAACCACCGGCGCCGTCCGGGCCGCCGCTTACACCCGGGAGCGACTGCAAAGCGCGCATTACATCCACTTCGCCGAGCAGTCGTGGCATCGCCTGCAAATCGGAGGTGCTCAGGTTTACCCTGCTCATCTGCGTTTGCTCCTGCAGCTTGCTCCCTTCCTTCGCGCTGATCACTACTTCTTTTAAACTGCCAAGCGGCTGCAGGTGAACGTTAATCATATGGTTGCCCTTAGCCGTTACCTTCTGCAGATAAGGCTTGTAGCCTATATAGGAAATCAACAGGCTGTTGGTATCTTTCACCGTGGTTAAACTATAAAAACCATATTGATTGGCAGTAGTGCCCTGTTTGAGCGCAGGAGAATAAACCGTGGCGCCAATCAGGCTTTCACCACTAACGGCATCTTTAATATAACCACTGATAGTACGGCTGCTGCGTTGCGCGGGCGATAATATGATCTGGTCCCCCACACGGGTGAACCGGATATCATCGGGAGAAAACAATTCGTCCAGTAATTTTTTAAGACGTTGTTGGTGGGCGGTTAACGTAACCTTCCGGGACAAGTTGACAAGTTCCCTGCTATATGAAAAATGAATACCATATTCTTTTTCCAGTAATCCACATACCGCCTCCAGGGGCTGATCCTTTACTACTACCGTTACTCTTGTTTGCCAGTCCCACCCAAAAACCTGGAAGGGGAAACTAAATATTAATATTCCCGTCAGCAGTTTTAAGGCTAACGACATAGTATAGCTAAATTGAAAGTGTGACTACAGCTTTAGTTGACGGCTAAAACTTATTTTAATTTGTATTGACGGTCGTTTACTTTTTCATATGATGCGTTCAGCATAAGTGCCAGTGATTTCATCACTTCTTCTGTTGACTCATCTGTGAAGCTGGCCCGTACCGGCAGTTTCAGCAGGTCGGTATCCATCACTTCTATTTTGATATCATATACTTCTGTGATCGTATGCAATACTTCTTCAAGTGGCGTATCCTGGAACGACAACGACCTTTTACCCATATCTGTTACGTGAGAAGCGATACGGAAAGCGGGCCTGTCGTTATCATGCTGTAACAACATGCCATCGGTGAGGATCACGCTGTCTTTTTTATCATGATTGATCACCATTACCTTGCCGCTGCTGACGTGTACTTTCAGCGTGGCGGCGCCGGGCTCATAGTTGATCATAAACCGGGTACCCAGCACCTTTACTTCGTTGCGGCCGAGTATAATCACAAACGGGTTTTCCGCGCTGCCGTTTACATCAAAACTGGCCATACCGGTGAGTGTTACTTTCCGGTTGCGGTCATTAAAGCCCCTGGCTACTTCCATCCTTGCGCCGGCCGACAACTGTATTTTGCTTCCATCGCTCAGTTCCGCACTTACCGGGCCGGCATATACCTGGTCCGGATGATTGCGGGTGAGGAACCACAGTCCTGCGCCCAATGCTACCACCAGTACAGCGGCAATTTTCAGCCAGGTGAAGCGGGGTTTGGACCTGACGGCAATCAGCGCCGTCTTGTCTTCCATTTTTTCCTGGAGCTGCGCCCAGGCGGAACCGGTATCTGCCGCTACTGTTTTTTCATTGGCCGCAGCGGTATCCAATACTTTTCCCAGCGACACCAGCAGGGCCATATTACCGGGATCTGTTTCCTTCCATGCTTCCACCCACGCACGCTCTTCCTCATCCGCTTCATTGAGCAGATACTTGCAGAGCAAGGTATACAGCGCCTCATCGGGCAGTGCCTCGTTAGGAAAAGATGGTGTCATTAGTTGTTGTAAGTTTTTACAGTCGCCGCCTTGCGGGCGGTATTATATTAATAAGACGCACGGGAAATACAGATGCCCCTATGCGACCGGAAATATTTTTAGAACAGGAATCCTGTCAGCAATGGCAGGTATTCCTTCAACTCCTGGTGGAGGATCTTCAGGGCCTTGCCCATCTGGTTTTCCACCGTTTTTACGGAAATATTCATTGCTTCCGCTATTTCTGCATATTTCATATGCTGCTGGCGGCTGAGGATAAATACCTCGCGGCAGCGCTCCGGCAACCTTTCCAGTGCCTGCCGGTACAACCGCTCCAGCTCCTTCACTTCTTCCCCCGCACCCACTGTTGTTTCTGTTACCTTCCCATAACCGTTCTCCTTTTCCGAGCGCACAATATCCTTACGCCACTGGCTGATGGCGGTATTACGGATAGCGGAAAACAAATATGCTTTCACCGGGCCTGTAATAGTGATCGTATCCCTTTTTTCCCACAACCGCAGGAATACCTGTTGTACTATTTCCTCCGCTACATGGGCATCCCCGGTGTAGTGAGTGGCAAAGGCCAGGCAATGAGCATGGTTTTCCTTAAATAATGCTTCAAATGTTTGGAGCTCCAGCATGATGAAGGGCAAATATAGGAAGGATTTTCACTTACGCGAATTTTGTCTTACCCCAAACCATACAAAATTCGCCCCCCTTCTTGCTCCCAATCGGGTAATGCTTATCTTTGTTCCCGCAATGTACAACCTGATCAAAAACTTCCTTTTCCGCTATCCGCCGGAAAGTATTCACCACAGCGTAATGCGTGGTATGAAAACAATTTACTCGCTGCCACTTGGCAAGAATATCATGAATGCCTTCTGTGGGGTAAAAACCCCGGGCCTGGAACGTGAAATATTCGGACTTACCTTTTCCAATCCTGTAGGGCTCGCAGCTGGTTTCGATAAAGACGCAAAGTACATTGATGAACTGGCCTGCCTCGGTTTTGGTTTTGTGGAGATAGGTACTGTAACGCCACTGCCCCAGCCGGGTAATGAGCAACCACGGTTATTCCGCCTGCCGGAAGATAAAGCCCTCATCAACCGTATGGGCTTTAACAACGAAGGCGCCGTTGCCGCGGCAAAAAGACTGCAACGCAAAAAATCCAATATTATAGTAGGCGGGAACATCGGGAAAAATAAACTGACCCCGAATGAGGAAGCGGTGAGCGACTACGAAAAGTGTTTTCATGCGCTGTATGATGTAGTAGATTATTTCGTGGTAAATGTAAGCTCCCCCAACACGCCCAACCTCCGGGCCTTACAGGAGAAAGAGCCGCTGAAACAACTGCTGCATCACCTCCAGGTGCTGAATGCGCAGAAAGTGAAACCTAAGCCCATCTTACTTAAAATAGCGCCGGACCTCACTACCGAGCAACTGGATGATATCATTGAAATAGTAAAGGAAACAAAACTGGCCGGCATCGTAGCCACCAATACCACTATCAGCCGGGCTGGATTAAAAACGCCTGCCGCGGAAGTAAATGATATCGGCGCCGGTGGACTCAGCGGTTTGCCTGTAAAAAAGAAAGCAACAGAAGTGATCCGTTATATCCACACCCACAGCCAGGGCAGTATTCCCATTATCGCTGTAGGCGGCATTTTCACCGCAGAAGATGCACAGGAAAAACTGGATGCAGGCGCGTCGCTGGTACAGGTGTATACCGGGTTCATTTATGAGGGGCCGAAGATTGCGAAAAAGATCTGTGCTGGCTTACGCCCACAGTAAATTATAAAAAGAAAGGGGGAAGATGAATAACATCTTCCCCCTTTCTTTTTATAAACACTTATCAGCATGCATTCATGAGCGTTACCGCTACCATGCCCGCCGTTTCTGTACGCAGGCGCGTATCTCCCAATGATACCGGTACATAACCTTCATCCAGCGCCAGCTTTATTTCTTCCGGTGTAAAATCGCCTTCCGGGCCAATCAGTATAAGGGTATCCTTTGCGGGCTGCATCACCTGCTGCAACGGGGTTTTCTGCTCCGGCAAACAATGCGCGATCAGCCGCTGCGGATCTTTATTATTCTTCACCAGCTTATCAAATGCCTGTGGCTCCTGCAATTCCGGTAAATAAAACTGCTGCGATTGCAGCATCGCCGATACCAGGATATTCTGCAACCTTTCCGGCTTAAATTTTTCCTTCTCGGTACGCTGGCTTACCAGCGGAATAATGGTTTGAATACCAATCTCCGTGGCCTTTTCCAGGAACCATTCTATACGCGAGGCATTTTTTGTAAAAGAGATGGCTATCCGCAATGCCCGCGCCGGACCCGGCATCGTTTCAGACGAAAGGATCTTTACTACACATTTCTTGCGGTTATCGTCGGTAATCACTGCGGTGATTTTATGCCCGCGGCCATCTGCCAGCAATACCTCATCGCCCTTTTCATAACGAAGCACCTGGATACAATATTTGGAAGTATCCTCATTCATCGTATACATGGTGGCATCCTGCTGTATTTCCGGCGCGTAAAAAACTGACATATCTTTTTTAATTATCCTGATGTGCGAAGATAGTTTACGGATTTTATCCGGCAGATGATATCCGTAGTTTTTTTGTTTTTATCTGGAACCGCACAAACAGCAGCACAGAAGCCACCAGTAAGCCCAGCAACAGCGCCCACCATACGCCTTCCACACCGTAATCCAATTTGATCCCCAACAGGTAGCCCAAAGGAATGCCCAGCACCCAATAAGCCAGCAATGTAATCACGGTAGGAATACGCACATCGCCGAGGCCACGCAGAATACCAAGTCCCACCACTTGCATGCCGTCGAACAACTGGAAGAAGGCCGCAATGATCAGCAGGCGCGAAGCGATCTGGATCACCTGCGGGTCCTGGATATAAAATGACGGCAACAGGTGATTGCCCAGTGTGAACAACAGCGCGGCGGCGCCCATCAGCAGCAATACCATATGATAGCTGGCGATAGCGGATAAGCGCAATGCGCCAAAGTCTTTCTTCCCGAAATTATTACCGCTTTTAATACCTGCTGCCGCGGAAATACCGCTGGCCATCATGTAGGTCATGGCAGCAAGACTCAGCGCTATCTGGTGAGCCGCCAGTTCTGCAGCGCCCATCCAGCCCACCATTATAGCGGCGCCGCTGAAAGCGCTTACTTCAAACAGGTATTGCAGGGCCACCGGCGTACCGATGCCCAGGATCTTTTTAATGGCCGCGGCCTTCAGGTTTTTAAACCCAAATGATTGCAGGTATGGTTTAAAACGGGGCGCGCGTAGCACATAAAATGCCATCGTAATCCCCATGATAAGACGGTCGGTAAAAGTGGCTATCCCCACGCCAATCACACCCATCCGGGGCAACCCGAACAGGCCGTACACCAATGTAATCCCGATCAGGATATTCAGCACGTTCCCGATGATACTGATGTTCATAGCCTGACGGGTGAACCCCAGCCCTTCCGCAAACTGTTTGAAGGAAAGGAACAGCATCAGCGGAATAAAGGAGAAGCCCAGGAAACGCAGGAAGGGGCGGGCCTGGTCTGCTACATCGCCTTCCTGGTGCAGGAATGATAAATAGCCGCTGCCGAAATAGATAACAGCCGACAGCAACACGCCCACCACCATATTAATGATCAGGCTATGGCTCAGCAAATGCCCGATAGCGCCTTTGTTGCCACGGCCATTTTCCTGTGCAATCAACGGGGTTAGTCCGTACGACATACCGATACCGGCTACCATAAATACGGAAAACAAGCCATTTCCCAGGGATACTGCCGCCAGCGGCACTTTCCCGGTATGACCAATGATAATACTATCTGATAATGCTACTAACGTGTGTCCCAGTTGGGAAATAACTACGGGGTAGGCTAAACTGAAATTATCTTTGTAATGCCCTTTGTACTTTAAATACAGCTGTTTCATCGATTGTTCTGTTATTGGTGTTCCACGGGTTTGTCTTACAAAACCCATAAAAAAAGCCGGCGATCATTTCGATGCCGGCTTTTAGCAATATCTTTTTATGCGCTAAAATGGTGCATCTTCAAATCCTTCATCGAAGTTCATGTCGTTCATCTTGGATCCCTTCTGTATGTACAGTTTCGCTTCATCGTTGCCACCGCCACCTTGTTGGTTACGGTTCATGCCTGCGTAGGGATTGCCGCCGCCACCGGGGTTTTCCAGGCTGCCATCATCTTCAAAACGCTGATATTCCAGTACGGCTCTCAGTTTGATGGTATCCAGCTGACCATTACGGTGCTTGGCTATACGAACGTGGGTTTCACCTTTATTGGATTCGCCCATTTCATTGGTGTTGATTTCATAATATTCAGGACGGTACAGGAACATTACCATGTCCGCATCCTGCTCAATGGCTCCTGATTCACGGAGATCACTCAACTGCGGCATTTTGTTACCGTCTTTACGTTTTTCCACATCACGGCTCAACTGCGAGAGGGCGATCACCGGTACCTGTAGTTCTTTTGCCAGTCCTTTCAGATCGCGGGAAATTTTACTGATTTCCTGTTCACGGTTGGAGCCTTTACCATCACTGCTGCCGCTCATGAGCTGGAGGTAGTCGATGATGATAACGCCTACGCCGTGGTTGTGTACCAGCCTGCGGCATTTGGCGCGCAGTTCAAAGATGTTGAGGGCCGGGGTATCATCAATGAAGATGGGTGCTTTTGCCAGGCGTTCAATACCGTGGGTCATCAGCTTCTTCATTTCATATTCTTCCAGCTTACCGCGGGAAATCTTTTCCAGCTTTATTTCTGACTCGGCCGAGAGGATACGTTGTACAATCTGGCCGGACGACATTTCCAAAGAGAATACCGCTGCGCCTTTCGGGAAGCGGGGGTGAAGGGCCGCATTTCGCGCGAGGTTCAGCGCAAAGGCGGTTTTACCCACAGAAGGACGGGCAGCTATGATGATCAGATCCGTGGATTGCCAGCCATAGGTTACTTTGTCCAGTGAAGGGAACCCGGAAGGTACCCCGGTAATATCATCTCCTTTATTCCGCAGGTCCTCGATACGTTTCATGGTGTTTACCAGTACACGGTCGATGGAATCGTAGTTTTTACGGAGGTGGTTATTGGTTACTTCAAATAACTTTGATTCGGCGCTGTCCAGCAGGTCAAACACATCCGCAGTGTCTTCATACGACTCTGTAAGGATTTCCCCTGAGATGCGGATCAGTTCCCGTTGGATAAATTTCTGGAGGATGATACGGGCATGTGCTTCGATATTCGCGGAAGACACCACCATGTTGGTGAGCTTCATAACGGTGAATGGTCCGCCGATCTGTTCCAGTGAGCCCATTGATTTCAGCTCTTCTGTTACGGTGAGGATATCCACCGGCATCGACTTACCCGCCAGGCGGGTCATCGCACTAAAAATAATCTGGTGAGCTTCTACATAAAAACACTCCCCTTTCAATATCTCGATAACGGTGTCAAATGCACCTTTTTCCAGCATTACGGCTCCCAAAACAGCTTCTTCCAATTCTTTAGCCTGTGGTGGTATCTTGCCATACACCAAGGATGACACATCAATGGACGGTTTTCTGCGCACATTGCGGTCCTTCTTAAGATTGAGATCCATTTATGGTTAGTGTATTAAAAAAAGTTAAAAAAAGGTTACTGTCAATGGGCCTTTCCTGTTGTTTTTACAATCGATATCTGCATTTTCCCGCATTCTATAGGGGTCATAGCTACGTTAAGAAATTGTAAACTTTTTCAAGCCGTACAAACTAAGGTAAAGGCATTTTTCCGATTAATACCCCCTCCTTAGTTATTAAATTTATTAAGCCTCATACACAGGTTATCCACAAGCAAAATGTCAGTTATCCACTGACACAACTATGGTTATCCACTAAAACGCAGGAAATTCCCATGCAAAGGTCCGATTATTCACACACATTGTGTAAAAAGATTTTCCACATCCTGCAAAAATACAGCACTGTGGCGGTTTTGAGGCTTTTTTAATTTCAAAGAATCAAAGTGGATAAGCCGCAAAGCCCGAAAATCAATTCTAGTTGTTAACTTTACGCCACTTATATAAACCGAGCAGATAAATGACGATTTCATACAACTGGCTATGTGATTATTTACCGGTGAAGCCTACACCGGAGGAACTATCTACCATTTTAACCAGAATAGGCCTGGAGGTAGAAAGCCTGGAGAAATTTGAAGCAGTAAAGGGAAGTCTGGCTGGATTAGTGATCGGAGAAGTACTGACGGCAGAAAAACACCCCAATGCAGACAAGCTGACACTCACCACCGTTAACACCGGCAACGGCGAGCCCCTGCACATCGTTTGCGGCGCTCCCAACGTGGCAGCAGGACAAAAAGTAGTAGTGGCCCCTGTTGGTACCACCATTTACCCGCTGGGTGGCGAACCGCTGACCATGAAAAAAGCAAAGATCCGCGGAGAAGAAAGCCAGGGAATGATTTGTGCAGAAGATGAGATCGGGCTGGGCAGCAGTCACAACGGCATCCTCGTACTGGACGCCTCCCTGCAGCCGGGCACTCCCGCCAGCGAAGTATTTAAACCCGCTCAGGACTTCATCTTTGAAATTGGCCTTACGCCCAACCGCATGGACGCCATGAGCCATATCGGCGTGGCTAAAGATGTTTGCGCTTTCCTCAATAACCTTGAACATACGCATAAATACCAGGTACAGCTGCCTGAAATAAAGGCCCTGCCCAAAGCAGATACTCCTTTAGCCATCAGCGTTACCATCGAAAATACAGATGCGTGCCCCCGGTACAGCGGTATTTCCATTACCGGCGTACAGGTGGCGCCATCCCCCGAATGGCTGAAAGCCAGGCTCACCGCCATTGGCGTTCGTCCCATTAATAACATTGTGGATATCACCAATTTCATCCTGCATGAAACCGGTCAACCCCTGCACGCTTTTGATGCTGCAGCGGTAAAAGGCAATGCCATCGTGGTGAAAAACCTCCCGCAGGGCACTCCTTTTGTTACTTTGGATGAGAAAGAAAGAAAACTGGATGCGACCGACCTGATGATCTGCAACGGCGCCGGCGAAGGCATGTGCATAGCGGGCGTTTTCGGCGGATTGCACTCCGGCGTTACCGATACCACCCACAACATTTTCCTCGAAAGCGCCTTTTTCAGCGCCGGTGGCATCCGTACCACCTCCTTCCGTCATGGTTTACGTACCGATGCGGCCACCCGTTTTGAAAAAGGTGTGGATATCTCCAACGTGGTATTCGCCCTGCAACGGGCGGCAGACCTCATCTGTACACTCAGCGGCGGGAAAGCAGCATCTGAGATCATCGACGTATACCCATCTGTAAAAGTAAAAACACAGGTGGAAACTACGTATAGCTATATCCGTAAACTCAGCGGCGGCAACTACCCCGACGATAAGATCAAAAACATCCTGCGCAGCCTGGGCTTCGACATCCTGTCCGAAACCGCCGAGGGACTGCATGTAGCCGTGCCCTTCAGCAAACCGGATATCAGCCTGCCGGCCGACCTGGTGGAGGAAGTAATGCGCATAGACGGCCTCGATAACATAGAAATACCTTCCAAAATAGCGATCTCACCCGCTCTCTCCTCCCAACCGGACGGGGAAAGGGTGAAAGAGAAAATTGCGGATTATCTCGCCGGCAACGGGTTCAACGAAATATTCACCAATTCTATCACTAACAGTAAATACTATACGCCCGAAGTGCTGGAACATGCGGTGAAAATGATGAACAGTCTTACCGTGGAACTGGACATCATGCGCCCATCCATGCTGGAAACCGGCCTGGAAAGCATTGCCCATAACCTGAACCGCAAAAACGAAGACCTCCTGTTCTTCGAATTTGGTAAAACCTACCAGGTACTGGAAAAGGGCTATGGCGAAAACAATCACCTGGTATTATATCTTACCGGTAAAAAAACGCCGGAAACCTGGATGCACAAATCCAGTCCGGTTGACTTTTACTTCCTGAAGGGTTTTGTGATCAATATCCTGCAGCAACTGGGTTACAAGCAGTTCACCTGGGCGGAAAGCACCGAACCTGGCCTCCAGCCATCCTGGGATATCAAGGTGAAAAACCAGGTGGTGGCCACACTGGGAGGCGTACCCACAGCTAAACTGAAGCAGTTTGATATCCGCCAGGCCGTATGGTTTGCCAGCTTCAACTGGGATAAAATACTGGGACTCTTGCAAAAAAGTGATAACTTTTACAAGGAAATACCGAAATTCCAGGCAGTTAGAAGGGATCTGGCACTGGTGCTGGACAAACAGGTTAAGTTTGCCGCCGTGGAAACAGCAGCACGCAGCGTGAAATCCGGCCTGTTACAACAGGTAAATCTGTTCGATGTATTTGAGAGTGAAAAACTGGGCGCTAATAAGAAGTCTTACGCCGTGAGCTTTACCTTCCTGGACGCTCAGAAAACATTGACAGATAAAGAAATTGACAGTGTAATGGACAAACTTATCAAAACGTTTGAAACGCAGTTACAGGCGGAGATAAGAAAATAAGTAATTGAAATGGTTCTGGAGCAATACATTCAACGTGTAGAAGAGAAATTGCACCTGCTGGTAAAAAAGCTCCAGCAGGTGCAGGCTGAGAATGCATTGCTGAAAGAAGAAGTGAGCATACAGCAACGGGAGCTGCAACAGCAGCAACAGGCGGTACAGGGACTGGAGGAAAGACTGCAACTGATGAAAATTGCATCCACCGCCCAGGGCGGCACCACCATAGCAGCAGAAGACGAAGCGTTTAAAAAAGAGATCCGCGGCAAGATCAATGATTACATTAAAGAAATTGACCGTTGTATTGCTTTGCTGAACAGCTGAACTAAAATCATACATCATGGAGCAACTCATTCCTGTTAATATTATCGTAGCCGACCGCTCTTACCGGATCAAGATCAAACCGGAAGAAGAAGCGGAAGTACGTCGTATTATGAAAGAAGTGAATGAGAAGATCGTCGATTTTAAAACTTCCTATGCAGGAAAAGACCTGCAGGACTATATTGCTATGGCCCTTATCATGTACGCCACACATCCTGTTACCAGCGGCGGTAAAGCCCAGGCTAGCACTGCGCCTTTTTTGCAGGAGAAGCTGGAAAAGCTGGAAGAAATTATCAACCAGGCATTGGGTTGATCACGTTACCCATTGCTTAACAATGAATTAGCTAATTGGCTAATTATCACGTATCAAAGACGCTTTAACTGCTATTTTTTTGTATTTTCGCGGGTCAGTTCTCGCCCCTGTCGTGTTTTAGCAGCGATATGGGTATGAGGATACTACATAAATCAAGTATAAATAATTCATATGGATGTTACACTTATCACGACAATAGCTGCAGTAGTGGCATTGATCATTGGGATTGTGCTAGGTAAGGTGATTTTTGCCAAAAATACGCAGCATAAGATAGACGAAGCTGAACTACAGGCTAAAAAAATCATTGCAGATGCACAGATCAGTGCGGAAAATCTCAAGAAAGACAGACTGCTGGAAGCCAAAGAAAAATACCTGCAACTAAAAAGCGAATACGAAAAAGACGTATTGCAGCGCAACCAGAAACTGGGAGAATCGGAAAACCGCATCAAACAGAAGGAACAGGCATTAAACCAGAAAAACGAGCAAATCCAGAAGCAGTTAAATGAAAATGACGCGATCAAGGAAACCCTGAACCGTCAGATGGAACTGGTAACCATCAAACGTACCGAACTGGAAAAACACCAGGAAGAGCATATCCGCCGCCTCGAAAAAGTGGCCGGCTTAACAGCAGATGAAGCGAAACACCAGCTGGTAGAGAGTTTAAAAGAAGAAGCCCGCTCACAGGCCCTCTCTCATATCCAGGAAATTATTGAAGACGCTAAATTAAAAGCGAACAAGGAAGCAAAGAAAATCATTATCCAGTCCATTCAACGTACTGCTGCAGAGCAAACCATTGAAAATACCATCACCGTATTTACCCTGGAAAGCGATGAAATCAAAGGCCAGATCATTGGCCGTGAAGGTCGTAACATCCGCGCTATTGAAGCGGCTACCGGTGTGGACCTGATTGTAGACGATACCCCTGAAGCCATCGTATTATCTTCCTTCGACCCGTTACGTCGTGAAATTGCCCGTTTATCCCTGCAACGCCTTGTTCAGGACGGACGTATCCACCCTGCACGTATCGAGGAAGTGGTGGAAAAAACCAAGAAACAACTGGAAGAACAGGTAATGGATATCGGTGAAAGAACCGTAATAGAACTGGGTATCCACGGCCTGCATAAAGAACTGGTGCGCCTGGTAGGTAAGATGCGTTTCCGCTCTTCCTACGGTCAGAACCTGCTCATGCACTCCAAAGAAACCGCTAACCTTTGCGCGGTAATGGCAGCTGAACTGGGCCTGAACCCTAAACTGGCCAAACGTGCCGGCTTACTGCACGATATCGGTAAAGTACCTGATGAAGAAACTGAACTGAGCCACGCCCTTCTCGGCGCCAAGCTCGCTGAAAAATATGGCGAACACGCCGCAGTGGTAAACGCCATCGGCGCCCACCACGATGAAATGGAAATGCAATATGTAATTTCCCCCATCGTTCAGGCATGTGATGCGATCAGTGGCGCCCGCCCAGGCGCACGCCGCGAAATCATGCAGAGCTACCTGCAACGTATCAAGGACCTGGAAAACCTGGCGCTCGCCCACGATGGTGTGGAAAAAGCCTATGCTATCCAGGCAGGTAGGGAATTGCGTATCATCGTAGAAAGTGATAAAGTTTCCGATGGAGATGCAGACCGCTTATCTTTCGAAATCGCCAATAAGATACAAACAGAAATGCAGTATCCCGGCCAGATTAAAGTAACTGTAATTCGTGAGAAAAGAGCAGTGAATATAGCAAGATAGTTTTCTGATTTAATAATTCAGGAATTTGACCTTATATTGGAGTCCTCCGGTTTTACCGGGGGACTTTTTTTTTATAGATCAATGACTGATCTTCATTCACCTGAAAATCACTAAATCTTAGCAGTGTTATGAAAAAAACCTTTTTCAATTGTTTACTGGGAACCGCCCTGTTATTGGGTTCCGGCGCATACGCGCAGAAGGCACAATCTCTGTTCAACGGCAAAAATCTCGATGGCTGGAAAATACATGGTACAGAGAAATGGTACGTGGAAAACGGGGAGCTGATCTGCGAAAGCGGTCCGGATAAAGAATATGGCTACCTGGCTACCGACGGCCAATACAAGGATTTTGAGCTGACCGTACAATTCAAACAGGAAGCCAATGGCAACAGCGGCGTATTTTTCCACTCCTCACTGGAAGGCACTAAAATCACCGGCTGGCAGGCAGAAGTAGCGCCGCCTGATATGCATACCGGCGGTATCTACGAATCGTACGGACGTGGATGGCTCATTCAGCCCGACAAAGAGAAAGAAAAGTTCCTGAAAATGGGCGAATGGAATACCATGAAAGTAAAGGTGCAGGGCGACAATGTAACCACCTGGCTCAATGGTCATGAAATGATTACCCTGAAAGATGATAAGATTGGCGCGGCCAATGGTCAGATAGCCCTCCAGATCCACTCCGGTGGCGGCATCAAGGTAAGATGGAAAAACATCAAAGTGGTACCTTTAAAGTAGTAAATACACCCGTTGAATGCACTTTACGGATAAAGTAATATTAATTACAGGCGCCAGCTCAGGGATAGGCCAGGAGCTGGCGCTTTTGCTGGCAAAAGAAAAAGCCCGGCTGATCCTCGCAGCACGGAACCAGCCCGCCCTGGAAGCAGTACGCAACCAATGCCTGCTGCATACGCCCCATTGCGAAATATTGCTGATGGACGTAACCAATGAAACCCAGGTAAATGAAGGCGCCCAGCGCGCGCTTGAGTTTTTTGGAAAGATAGATGTGCTGGTGAATAATGCCGGCGTTACCCAACGGTCCAAACTGATAGATACTTCCGTGGCAGCCATCCGCCAGCTGATGGAAGTGAATTTCTTTGGCGCGGTAATGCTTACCAAAGCCCTGCTACCTCATTTTAAAGAACAGGGCAGCGGCCAGGTCATTGTGATCAGCAGCATGGCCGGCCTCATGGGCTATCCCTGGCGCTCCGGGTATAACGCCGCCAAACACGCGCTGCAAGGGTATTTTGAAACCCTGCAAACCGAACAACCCATTCCCCGGTTATATACCACCATTGTTTGCCCGGGCCGCATACACACGCCTATTACCTATTCTGCCATCACCGGCAACGGCGAGCCTTACGGAAAAATGGACCCCGGACAGGCAAACGGCATACCCGTTGACCGCTGCGCGCGGCAGATCCTAAAGGCCATGCATAAACGAAAAAAAATAGTGCTGATCGCACGGGAAGAAAAGATCCTGCTATGGATTAAAAGATATTTTCCGCCCCTGTTTTATGTGATTGCGCGCAAAGGGAATTAATTTGCAGCAAATTCAACAAACGTATGGACCTGTTACTGCAACAAATAGCTGCGGCTACTACCTATCTGCAATCCTTTTCCTTCGAACAGCCGCGTGTGGGCGTAGTATTGGGCACGGGTCTCGGGGAACTGGTAAATCATATTAAAATAGCCCATTCCATTCCCTACCAGCAAATTCCTCATTTCCCGGAATCTACTGTAGAATCACATAAAGGCCACCTGATCCTCGGGCATATCGGCAATACGCCGGTGATAGCCATGCAGGGCCGCTTTCATTACTATGAAGGCTACACGATGCAGCAAATCACTTTCCCGGTAAGGGTAATGAAAGCGCTGGGCATTCAGCAGCTGCTGCTTAGCAATGCCGCCGGTGGCATGAATCCTGGTTTTAAGAAAGGCGACCTGATTTTACTGGATGATCATATTAATATGCAGCCGGAAAACCCGCTGCGCGGCCTCAACTCGCCGGCATACGGCCCACGCTTCCCGGATATGAGCTGCCCGTATAACCCGGAGCTGGGCGCTAAATTAGAGATGGCTGCCGCTTCACTGGGTACTTCATTAAAAAAAGGTGTATACGTATCCGTTATGGGCCCCAACCTGGAAACAAGGGCGGAATACCGCTTCCTCCGCATGATAGGCGCCGACCTGGTTGGCATGAGTACCGTGCCGGAAGTAATTGTGGCCAATCAGCTGCAACTGCCTTGCGCAGCCGTATCCGTAGTAACGGATGAATGCGATCCTGATAACCTGCACGCGGTTTCTATTGAAGAAATTATTGCGGTAGCCGGTAAGGCGGATAAATTGCTGAGCGGGCTCTTTGCACAGGTGATTGCCGGATTGTAGCGGAGGTTGTTTTACCCGGGATTAACCTGGTTATGCTGATTACTTTGAGTTTCTTTAAATAAAACAGCGGCTTCGATGAGCCGCTGTTTCTTTATTTTTTTCCGGAATTGTCGTCATTTTCATCATCATCATCATCTTCTTCTTCTTCATCGTCGTCATAATCATCGTCGTCATCATCTTCTTCATCGTCCTCTTCTTCCTCATCCTCATCTTCCACACCAGGCCCGCTAACTACCAGCAACTTTTCTCCTAAAATGGCATCTTCCATCATATCATCCGGGTCTTTATCACCATCGTCCTCATCTTCTTCTGTATCTTCTTCCTCCTTCACGTCTTCCGTATCTTCTTCTTTTTCTTCTTCTCCGGAGATGACATCTTCCACGATACCATCGGGATCTTCGTTTTCTTCGTCAGGGATACGGGAAGCGGTATCTTTTACTGCGTAAGGATCTTCGTCCTCTTCCTCTTCATCCTCTTCTGCGGTGCTGGTGTCGCTTTCACTTTCTTCTCCGCCGCCGAGTTCTTCGTTCACTTCTTCAATAATATCATCAAAGCGAACAATTTCATCATCGGGTTCTACTTCTTCATCTTCAGAGGCAGGTGGTTCTTCTTCAGCGTCCGGGGTGGTTGCAGCCAGGTGATCCAGCTGATGGTCGGGGTCCAGCAGTTCGCCATCTTCTGACACCATCAGGGAATGAGCGGTTTCAGCTTCGGCGGTATGGGTGTTATGTTCCCCCCGGCCGAGGGTGGCTGTATCGTCGGTGATGAGGGTGGGTTGCACCATTTCCTCATCAAATAATTCTTTGAGCTTTGGCAGATCGGCTACGGAGCTGATGCCGAAATAATCCATAAAGGAACGGGAAACAGCGTACAGCAGTGGTTTGCCGGGCTGGTCCTCACTACGGCCGGTAATCACGATCAGTTCTTTTTCCAGGAGTTTCTGGATAGAATAATCGGTGCTCACGCCGCGGATATATTCAATTTCGCCTTTGGAAATCGGCTGCCGGTAGGCGATGATGGCCAGGGTTTCCAGGGCGGCGGTGGACAGGCGCTTCAGGAATTTATCCCCGTTGAGCTGGGCCACTGTCTGGTAATATTCTTTTTTGGTGAGGAACTGGTAGCCTCCCCCGCTGCTACGTACTTCAAAAGCATAAAATTCAGAGCTGTACTTCTCCCGGATGGCTTCCATAGCGGCTTCCACCTGATCCAGGTTGGTACGGTCTTCCAGAAAAGCCAGTGCATTATTAAGCAGATCCACTATTTCCAGCAAAGGTAACGGCCGGTCGGCGGCGAAAATTAATGCTTCCACGTGCGGGATGATCTGTGATATTTCCATACGTTAACAGGAGATGTGGATTTACAAAAAAGGTCAAAGACCGAAAATACAGTCTTTGACCCTAATCTGAAAATATTAATTCAGTTGTTGACTTAGTGTTAATAAACCCTTAGTTCGCCAATGCAGCCGCACCGCTCACGATTTCTGTCAGCTCAGTGGTAATAGCAGCCTGACGGGCACGGTTGTAAGAGATCTTCAGGGAACGGAGCAATTCGCTGGCGTTTTCTGTAGCCTTATCCATTGCCGTCATACGGGCGCCATGCTCAGAAGCGTGGGAATCCAGGATGGCTTTGAAGAACTGGGTGTTCAGGATCTTAGGCATCAGTTCAGCAATCAGGGTATCTTTTTCAGGTTCAAAGATGAAGTCTGCTTTCAGACCGCTCTTTTCCTTATTTTCTACTTTTGCGATTGGCAGGAACTGCTCTGCTACAAAGATCTGTGTAGCAGCATTTTTGAATTCGCTGTAAACGATTTCAACGGCATCGTAAGTACCATCGGTAAAACCCTGCAGGGCTACTGCAGCCGCTTCTTTCACATGATCAAAGGTAAGACTGCCAAAAAGTTGCCAGAACTTATCATTTACTTTGTAACCGTTCTGTACAAAGTGATCATATCCTTTTTTACCAATAGGCAAGATTTCTACCTGGCCTTGTTCAAACTGTTCAGCATACTTCTCGCGGATCACGCGTTTAGCTGTTTTGATCAGGTTGGAGTTGAAAGCGCCGCACAAACCCCTGTCGGAAGTAATGACCACAATCAGTACTTTTTCAACCTGACGCTGTGCTGCCAGTGGTGTGTCGATATTGCCTTCGCTGTTGGAAACAATATTCTGCAACATTTCCTGGAGCTTTACGGCATACGGACGCATCAGCATGATGGCATCCTGTGCACGTCTTAATTTAGCAGCACTTACCATTTTCATGGCTTTGGTGATCTGCTGACCAGATTGAATAGATTTGATTCGGTTACGAACTTCTTTAAGCTGTCCGGACATATATAAAAATCAATTACGAATTACGAATTATCAATGACCAATGCAGGGATAGCCTCCTGAATTTGGCTGCAAAGGTAAGCAATGGCCGTTTAATTTGAAAATCCGTGGAAAGATTATTTAAACTTTCTTTCTCTCACTGGTAATCAACTATTTATACATGCCTGTGAATTACAGGGTGATACTGGTTCCCAGTACCTGCAGAAACGCTGCGATCCATTGCGGATGAGCCGGCCATGCGGGTGCAGTTACCAGCTTGCCATCTACCACGGCTTCATAAACATTTACAGATACATAAGTGCCGCCGGAAGCAGTTACTTCGGGCGCTACTGCCGGGTAAGCCGTCAGTTTCTTTCCCCGTACCACATCGGCAGCCGTCAGGATCTGGATACCATGACAAACAGCTGCTACCGGTTTATCTTCCAGGAAAAAGTGCCTCACCAGCTCCAGTACATTTTTGTTCAGCCGCAGGTATTCCGGGGCACGGCCGCCGGCTATTACCAGCGCATCATAATCAGCACCGGCTACATCGTTAAAAGTGGCATTCAACACAAACCCATGACCCGGTTTTTCACTGTAAGTCTGGTCACCTTCAAAATCATGGATGGCCGTTTTGATTTTATCGCCCGCCGCTTTATCCGGACAAACCGCATGTACATCATGACCAATCATCTGCAGCATCTGGAACGGAACCATTGTTTCATAATCCTCTGCGTAATCTCCTGTCAGTAATAATATCTTTTTCTGTGCCATAGAATGAAAGTTTTATTGCGTTAAAAAAGGCTAATGAAGATACGCATTTAGCTTTTAGCAAAAATGCAGCAGGAGATCATGTGTATGATCTCCTGCTGCATTTTTTGCCTGGCCTGTTTTTACCCTTCGGTCAGTAATTTATCCAACAGCGCTTTCAGCTCAGGATTAGAAGGCCGCAACGCATCTGCACTCACAATTTTACCATCGGGCCCAATCAGTATAAACCGCGGAATAGCATTGATATTGAATTTCTGAACGAAATCGGATTGAAAATCTTTATCTGCCAATAACTGTATGCCTTTCAGGTTTCCTTTCTGCACAAAATCCTTCCACTTCTGTTTGTCTGCGGTTTTGTCTACCGACAGGCTCACAAACCGGATCTTTTTGTGTTCATACAGCGCTTCTATCTTCGACAGATGCGGGATCTCCATTTTGCAGGGACCGCACCAGGTAGCCCACACATCTATATAAACATATTTCCCGCGTAAATCTTTCAGGGAAACTTTTTTGCCGCTCACATCTTCATAAGAAAAATCGGGCGCAGGGGTGTTATCGCTGTAAGTATTGGCGTTACTGTATATTTCCCGGATTTCTTTCAGGTAAGCGGGATGCTTTGTGCCTGCGATATAACTTTTATACAAACTATCGCGCACCGGTTTATCCTTCAGCATTTTCAGGGCATTCCGGGTACCGGTATACGTGTAGTATTGCAGCATAAAAGAGTCTTTGATTTCCCCTTTTGAAATATACAGTCCCATCATGGTCCGTATATTATTATCTTCTATCGATGCTTCAAACAAATGCCTGTACTTTGAGTACTGGATGGTAGACAGGTACTGATCCAGCACCTGCCTGTACCAGGCGGATTGTTGAAACAATGCAGCGTCATTCTTATCCCAGTCGCTCACCGTTAGTTTATCCAGCTGCGCACGTTCTGTGCTGTCAAGCCTTTTCACCCGCATAGCACGGCCGGCTTCCTGCATGCGCCGCTGGAAGGCGGTATCTTTCCTGTCGCCGGTTTCCATCAGTTTATAAAAAGCCGCCTGTTTCTCCAGGTCTGTTCCGTAATACAAGCTGTAGTGGGCCAGCACATATTTGCTGTAGTACGCCAGGTCCTTGCCGGCCATCTCCCGGAAAAATGCGCTGGGCGATTGGTCAAACAAGTGCTGTCCATCTTTTACAAAAGCATCCATCTTACCGATAAATACCGGAACAGGGGTATATAATGCTTCCTGTCCAAGCATCTGCTCCGGATCAGTGGCTACATATTGGGACAATGCTTTATGTGCGTCTGCAGTGGCATTGTTTTCAAAGCTCCCCTTGCCGCTGAAGCGGTAAGTACTATCCGGCCCCAGCGCAATCTGAAGCTGGTAGCCCGGCTCCAGGTACACCTGCCCAACGCCGGTCAGGGAATAAAATCCCTTTGCAGGTAAGGTTACTTTGGTATCAAAGGTGCCGTCTCCATTTATGGGGATCAGCAGATCGGCGCCGGTCATGTTTTTCAGGTGCAGCGGCGTAGTGATGTCGCTGCCACTCAATTTCCCGGAAAGAGTAGTAGTCTGTTTCTGCGCAGCAGCGGTTGTAAACAGCAGTGTGCAGGGTATCAGTGCAAGAATAATATTTTTCATATAAGATGTTTAACGGTCATTTAATTGCATGTCTGGATTAAATTGCTGTACGCGGGCAGGGATCTGGAAAACATACTTTTTGCTGCCTGGTTCCAGCGTACCTTTTAAGGCGCCGGTGCTGTTCACCCTGCGCTCTACCAATGGCATGCGTCCTTCGCGGTCGAGGCGTTTCATGTCCATCCAGCGTTGCCCGCGGAAGGCCAGTTCCCTTCTGCGTTCCTCCAGCACTTTCTTCAACGCATCTTCTTTGCCGGTGGCAGTTATGGGTGTATAGGCATCTGGCTTGAACCGGTATTTCCGCAACTCATTTATCACGTTCATAGCGGCTTCGGTTTGATTGGCACGTGCCAGTACTTCCGCTTTTGTCAGGTACATTTCCTGGAACGTAGTACCGAAATTGGCATAGCCGTTTGAACCGGAAAAGTAATAGTCATCCGGAAAGTCGTCAAGCGCATAGGTGAGCAACAATTTACGGAGATCACCGGCTTCGTATAAATTACTCAGTGCATGCTGCATACCCATCATAGAAGGGATGGTATAATCCGGAGAGCCACGTTGCCAGAGTACTTCCGGGCTCAGGTCCGTAGGCGGAAATGAGTAAGGGTCTTCGTAATCATTATAATTGATCATGCTATGCGGCGCGGTTAATGCCAGGTCGGTATACTTCTTTGTGTTGTCATAATCCTGCATGTAGAGGTAGATCCTTGCTAGCAAACTATACGCAGCATATTTGGTAGGCCGGTACTTGTTGAGATTTGTGAGCGGCAGCGATGCTATGGCATCCGTAACATTGGTGATGATAGTGTCCAATGTTGTTTGTACGGAAGACCGTGGCGGTGTTTTATCAGTTACATTCGTGCTTCTTACCAGCGGTAAACCCGGGTCGTTGGCAGCCGTTGCCGGATTATAGGCTTTTGCAAACAGCGTTAGCAACATGAAGTAACAATCGGCGCGGATCACCAGCGCTTCAGCCAGTGTGGAAGCACGGGCGGCTGGTGTGCCATCTGTGGTAGCCATCACATTATTGATGATCACATTGGTATTGTAAATCGTGTTATACAAATCGCCCCACGCAGCCGGACTTTCTTTTTCATTCTGGTCAATACCAGGACGCCAGTAATAAGCATTGGCTGCAGGTACAGTGCTCAGGTCATCAAATTCCTCATAATAATCGTCGGTACAATACAACAATGCAGCCGGGAAAGTAAGGGTCATTGGCCTGGAATTCAGCATCAGCTGGTAATCGCTCAGTTTCTCCGGAATCACGATCCCCTTTGGCTTTACTTCCAGGAACTTGTCACAGCCGGAGAAACCAGCTGTGGCAAGCAAAAGGACAAAGACAATATTGATTGATCTCATAGATGAATGATTAGAAGTTAGTAAAAAGGGAAATGCTGTAAAGTGGCCGTTGCGGCAATTGACGTACGCCACTGGTCCGGTCTATCGCTTCCGGATCAATATCATTTCCGCTGAAAGTATAATAGAACAGGTTCTGTCCCTGTAACCGGATCTGTGTTTGGCTAAGTCCCATCCGTTTTAGAAAATCAAACTTCGGGTTATAGGTAATGATCAGGTCGCGCAGGCGGATATAATCCGCCCGGCGCACAAACTGTGATGCATACTGGTAACCGTAACGGGCATACGAAGGGAAATAGAACGGATCCTGTGCCCTGCCGGGTGTTAGCCCGGGGATATTGGTATAAAGCTCATCACCGGCTTTTTTCCAGTAATTGGAGGAGCCTTCCAACAGGGATGTACTGTAAGTAGTGATGTTCACCGGATTGGGTTGTTCCACCCGCATCACATGACCACCGTAATACATGAAGAGAAACGACAGGTCAAAGGCGCCTACGGAGAACTGGTTATTAAGGCCCAGTACATATTTGGGCGTAGTGGTGCCGTTGTAGACCAGGTCTTCAAATGCTACATCCTCCACTGCATTGCCGTAAAAGTCCAGGATATGCCGGCCCCCCTTCCTGTCATACACAAAAGGTTTACCCATATCCGTTAGTCCCCCATAATTATAGCTGAATAACGCATCCATTGGATACCCCTGCCGGTTAATGCGGCTGCTGGTGATATACTCTGAGTTATCGTATTCAGTGGCTTTTACGGCCAGTACTTTGTTATTGTTCAACGATGCGGTAAGACTGGTACGCCACTCGAACCGGCGGTTTTGTACATTCACGGTGGAAATCAGCAGGTCTATACCGCTATTGCGGATAGTAGCCGTATTCGCATTGTACTGGTTAAAACCGCTGGTTGGATCAGCATCATATTGTCCGAACACATCTCCTGTTCTTTTATAGTAATAATCCACGGAACCAAACAGGCGGTTGTTAAAGAATCCATAGTCCAGGCGCAGGTTGTAAGTGCGTGTTGTTTCCCAGCGCAACGATTGGTTTTCCGGTGTCATCACATAAAAAGATGGCTGGGATATCTCAAATACATTGTTCAGCTGCGATGCCAGGATCAGGAAAGGACCGTTGTTACTCACCGGCACATTTCCATTAAAACCAGTAGTAGCATTCAGTTTCAGCTCACTGATCCAGGTGTTGTCTTTCAGGAAATCTTCCATATGCAACCGCCAGGCGGCACCAGCCGACCATAACGGACGGTACTTATATTTGGGATCCACACCAAACAGGTTGGACTGGTCGATACGGTAACTGCCGGTAACAATATATTTACTGTTGTAGATATAGGTGCCCTGTGCATAATAGGAAAGAAAACGCCGGTCGGCACTGGTTTCATTAACATAATCCCTTATAGAAAGGCCGCTGCCGAACTGGGATACATCCGGAAACGCAGGGTTGGTATAAAGGCTCGCACGTTGCAGGTTAACGGGCCTGCTGATCAGCGATTGCCCATCATACCCGAAGTAACTGTTAAGATAGCTGTCGTTAGTGGTTTTTCGCTGTTCAGCACCCAGGATACCCGACATTTCATGCCTGCTGTTCGCGGAACGTTTATCAAAATTCAGTTGCGCACGCAGGGTGTAGTTTACCGCTTTCTGATCCGTTCTCCGGAGAATGTTGCCCTGCGGAATGTCAACAAACAAAGGTCTTCCATTGGGATCTTTGGAGGCTTTAAGGTTCAGCAGCCTGCGCACTGTATAGGATTGTTCATCCAGGAAGTTGTCCTGGATTCCTTGCTGCCGTTCATAATTGCCACCTACTTCGGCCGACATCCAGTCGGTGATTTTTCCTTCCAGGCGGGCCTGCACGCGAAACGCATTGGTGTTGATCTTAGTCGTATTGGCAGTGAGTTCACGGTACGGATAATAAAGCTGGTCGTACAACCCTAGTGCAATGAGCCGGTCGTTCCGTTGACGGTTAACCCCATAGTTCAGGTAGTCCCTGTTAACTCCCTGGGCTACCGCCAGCGGATTACCGTTGGCATCCGCCAGTTTTTCATAGGGATAAAAATCATTTATGGGAGCAGTGGTACCTTTTTCAGATTCAGCATGTGAATACACACCGCGGAAGTCCATTTTCAGGCGGTTGGAAAACTGGTAGGTATTGGCAAAATTCAGGATCAGCTGGTTGTTCTTCGATCCCACATTCACCGGTTGCTCCGCAATGTAATTCACGCCCAGCAGGTAAGTGCTTTTTTCGTTTCCTCCGCTTACATCCAGGTTAAGGTTGGTAGCCTGGCGTGTACGGAAATAGAGGTTTTCGTATTCCTGCGTATTATCGTAGCTACCCAGCGAATCCAGTCTTTGCCGTGCTACCTCCGCGGTAATGCGTTTTTGCTGCTCATCGAAGAGAATGGCATAGGCAGGAGGCATAGGCCGGTCATAAGCGGTATAGCTAATTTCATTGGGATTGGCACGTCTGAACTGTGCTTCCTGTAACGATACAAATTCCTTTGCACCGGCAAACTTCAGGTAGCCAAAGTCGGGCGACTGCTGCAACGCAGTAGTGGCACGCAAACTGAATTTTGCCTTACCGGATTTTCCACGCCTGGTTTCTACCACAATCACCCCATTGGAGGCACGCACGCCGTAAATGGCCGCAGCAGCGGCATCCCGCAATACGGAAATAGAAACGATATCGATGGGGTTGATGGTGTTAAGATCAATTTCTGTAGGAAAACCATCCACCACTATCAACGGCTTTTTTACGGCGTCAAAGGTGGAAACACCACGGATAGATAATTCCCCGGACTGACTGTTATACACCAAACCAGGTACCTTTCCCTCCAGGCTTTCCAGGAAATTACCGGTAACGGCTACACGCTGATCGTATTCCTTTTGTGTTACTACAGAAGCGGCGCCGGTCAGCTGATATTTGGGGATCTTTTTGTACCCCGTGGAAATGGTTACATTTTCCAGGTTCCGTACATCTGCCTGAAGGGCAATACGGATATCGCTGCGGCCATTCACCGCAATTTCCTGCTGGATATAACCTATCATTTTTACAATCAGTGTTGCCCCGTCTTCTACCTCACCGCTGAGGAGGAAAGCACCTCCATCATCGGTAACAGTGCCGCGGGTGCTGCCTTTCAGCAGGATGGTCACACCAGGTAAGGGCTCTCCCTTTTCATTGACCACGGTTCCTTTTAAAAGGGCCAGCTGGGCAGCCGCGAAACCGGCCTGGCCGGGATTCGGCGACTGCTGCGGCCGGGGTTTTCCTGTTACAAGGATCGTATTGTTCCGGATCACATATTTCAGCGGCTGTTCCCGGAACGCAAGCTCCAGGAATGCTTCCAGCTGCATGTTGCGCGCATCTACTGTAACCTTCCTGGCATTTTTCAACAGGTCGGCATTATACACCACCAGGTACCCGGTTTGCTCCCTGATCACGGAAAACGCTTTTTCAAGCGGTACATTTTTTCCGGAAAAGGTGATCTGTTGCGCAAAGCTGCCCGCAGTTACATGCAGAAACGCAGCGATGAGAAGAAGCATGGTTAATTTCATGACTTTCAGTATTGGGATCATCGTTCGGTGTCGTGATCCTTCGATTTTAGTTGACAACCGGCAGCTGTACATAGCTGGGGTTCCGGGGGCATGCGGGCATTGCATACCTTTCCCGGACCGGTTACAAAGAGCATTTAATTGCATAGCTTTGCAATGGTTTAGTTGATGAATAAGCAGTCTTGCGGGACTTGTTTTCTCAGTTAAGCCAATCTTTCACCGGAAGTGCTTCGAACCGCTTCCGGTTTTTTTGTGGCATATGACCTGGTTGATAAAAAATTATGGCATCACTGTCAGCTTTCTTCCTGATAATTTAAAATGCACGCCTGATTCCTGCAGGAATTCCAGTACGTCCTTCAATTCAAGATCCCTTCCCATTTCCCCGCCGAAAGTAATGGCCGGGATATTTTTTTCATACACTACTTCCACATCGTACCAACGGGCAATTTGCCGCATCACCACTTCCAGCGGGGCTTGCTGGAAATTGAAGATGCCGTTTTTCCAGGCGATGGCCTGACTGGTATTCGCATGTGCATCTACTGTAATGGATTGGGCTACCACCGCCTGTTGGCCTGGCAACAATACCTTGTTACCGGTAGCGGCTTTTACCAGGATTTTTCCCTGCAACAGGGTAGCCCGTAATGCCGATTCATCCGTATAGGCGTTTACGTTAAAGCTGGTACCTAATACTTCGATGGCAGTACCCTTGTCTGTTTTCACGGTAAACGGTTTGCGGGCATCGGCGGCTACTTCAAAGTAGGCTTCTCCCGTAATCACCACATTCCTTTCCCCTTCCGGAAAAGTAACCGGGTAGCGGATAGAGGATGCGGCATTGAGCCAAACGGTGGTACCATCGGGCAGTATCACCTGGAACTGCCGGCCCCGCGGCGTAGCCACTGTATTGTAGGCAAGCGACGGCGATGCGGCACCATCACGACTGTTGTACAACAGCTGTCCGTTCCGGAGCTTTACATCCGTGTTTCCCTGTTGGGTGATCACCCCGTTTTTCAGGCTGTCCAACACCACCTGCGAACCATCTGCGAGGGTAAGTATGGCGCCTTCCCTGCCTGGCCGGATGATGTTGCCGGGGCGTGCTGCTATTTTCACCGGCGCTTTCTGACGGGTCAGGAAATAAAGCCCCGTGCCCAGCAATAATAAAACAGCCGCGGCAGCCCACCAGCGCCGCATGCGCACCATTTTCACACGGGAAGGTGTGGCTGTCCGGCGGTTCGCTTCTTCCAATATATAAGTAAAAACCGCCTGTTTATCTGCCGGCATTTCGCCGGGGTAGTTGCTTTTTTGCAGCACCGCTTCTATTGCGGCTTCCTGCACATCCACGGCTCTTTCTTCCAGCACCCACTGCCGGAAGCGCTGCAATTCCTCTCCGGTAATGCTATCGTCCAGGAATTTTTGTACAAGGTGTTGAAATTCGGATGGCAACATAGTTATGCGTTGTTAAAATGTAATAGTACCTGCAGCCCGAAGGTGATTCCAGGTAAAGACAATCAAATAAGCAGGGGTAAGACGTCCGGAAGAAAATATTTTTTATTTGTAGAGGAAAAAGATCACGATTCCCAGTTTACCGGCATTTTTGCCGAGATGTTTGCGAATAGCCAGCAGACAGCGAACCATGTAAGTTTTGGAAGAAACAACGGAAATATTCATGCGACGGGCAATTTCTTCATGCGTTAGTCCTTCCTGCCGGCTTAGCAGGAATACGGTTTGCATTTGTGGCGGTAAATTTTCGATGGCCTGATGAACAGCCGTTTCCAGCTCCTTATATTCTACCCGTTCCTGCGGCGTTAAATTATTATCCCTGAAATAAGCGTTCAGAAACTCGCTGTTTTCTACCGGCAGTATCTTTTTCTTTAGCTCATTGCGGATTACGTTCCTGGCTACGGTAAACAACCAGGCATCAAAACGGTCTACCTCCGCCAGCTTTTGCCGGTTCATCCATATCCGGATAAAGATCTCCTGCGTGAGGTCCTGCGCCAGTTCTGCTGATTTGGTAAAATGCAGCGCATTCATGTACATCCGGTCCGAATACCGGTCAAATAATACCCGGTACGCATATTCGTCCCCGGCAGCTACTTGCCGGAGCAGTTCCCGCTCGTTATCTGAATTGTAGGACATGCTGAAAAAATGCTACCTCCGAAGTAATTGGTTGATTTCCCGCTAAAAGTAGCAAAAAAGTCAAAAGGGACTGACCAATTTTTACATTGGTCAGCCCCTTTTGATATTTTTTTTTGAGAAAGAAAGATGAACTAGTAGCCCGGATTCTGCGGGAACTCATTAACCGTTCTGTCGATCTGATCCTGCGGAATAGGCCGCAGCACATGTGTGGGTTTTATATTGTTACGGGCCTCATCGTTATGCAGCTTCACCCTTTCTACCAGTTTATGCGTGCGGGTAAGATCAAACCAGCGCAATTGTTCGCCCACCAGTTCACGGCCTCTTTCATCCAGGATAAAATCGATGGTCATGTCGGCAGCGGTTACGGTCATTGCATCGCGGTTAGCCTGTGTTTCAGCAGGGCTAGCGCCAATGCGGGCAGATCTCCAGCGGATCACATTTACGAGGTCGGCGGCTTCCTGTTTTTTGCCATCCATCATCAGGGCTTCTGCTTCTATCAGGTAAGCTTCTGCAAGACGCATGGCTATAAAGGGTCTTACGCCGGAAGCCTGGTTATCCGGACGAAGGGCATCGGCAAATTTATTCAGGGAAGGATACAGTTTTTCTGTGTACAATCTTGGTGGTACCAGCATGTAAGGTTTGCTGGCAATCACGGCGTCGGATACATCATAGCCAGGCAGGAATACCGCGGTATCGCCCATTTTCAGGTTGTCCACCGGCGCATTGGTTTTCCACAGGGTAGTGTAGAATTTCTCGTAACGCACGTCGTGTACCCTGTCTTTATACAGCGTATCGATCAGGAACTTTGTAGGTCTGAAACGCTTCCAGGGCGTACCGTTGGGCAGATCGCGCTTCATACCTTTCAGCACATCATACTGCATCAGGAAAAAGCGGCAGGCGTTGTTATCAGGGTAGCCATAAAGCGGATCAGTAGTATACTGCGCTGCCCAGATGGTTTCATCATTATTTTCTTTTCCCTGTGCCCATACCTGTCCTACATCAGCGAGTAATTTGAACCCGTAGTTTTTAATCACCATGTCGGCATATTTGGCGGCATTGGCATAGTCGCCGGCCTTTGCCTGCGGAGAGGAGGCGCGGGTCAGGTACACCCTTGCGAGCAGGTGTTCTGCGGCCGGTTTGGTAGCGCGGCCCCATTCTGCCTGTGTAGCGGGTAGTTCTGCTTCTGCTGCGAGCAGGTCGTTGATCACCGCATCATAGATAGCGGATACTGCGTCGCGGTGCGCTTCTCTTACAATTTCAGCATTTTCGTGCAGGCGTAAGGGTACGGCGCCAAACATCTGCATGAGTACAAAATGATAATGCGCCCGGCAAAACTTTGCTTCGGCCACCCCTTTTTTCTTTACGGCTTCGTCGAGGTCGGGGATCTTGTCGGCCCGGTCTATCGCCACGTTACAGGTGTTGATGGTTTGATAGAAACTGTTCCACACTTCCCTTACATGATCGTAGCGGGAATCCAGCTGTGAAGTATACTGACTTGTGAATTTGAAGTTACCGTCGGAACCGTTGGTGATAATATCGGTACCGGTTTCAGTGAGCGTCATACCGCGTTCTGTACTGTAGAAGTTACGCATAGACACGTAAGAGCCGTTAACGGCTGTTTGAAAACCGGATTTGGTATTGTAAAAGTCGTCTGTTACGTTGGTGACAATCTCTTCATCCAGCATTTTATTGCAGGAGGTGGAACCAACGGCCAGCAGCATGATGAGAGGAACTATATATTTCATAACGTTTTCTTTTAAAGATGTTTAATCAGGACCCGTTGATTTAAAATTTGGCATTCACTCCGAACTGCAGCATCCAGGTGGCTGGTGCATCAATGCCTATCACATTTACGTCTTCAGGATCAACTCCCTTCCAGGTTTGGCGGTAAGGCGCCAGGATCATTGGATTTTTCACGCCTACGTTTACCCGGAGGTCCTGCATGTGCATACGTTTTACCAGTGCATCCGAGAAGGCGTAGCTGAGCGTTACGTTCCTGATCTTAAAGAACGAGCCATCAAAGTAGCTAAGCGACTGGTAGTTGCTGGGGCGTTCCTGGTTGGCATTGGGCCGCGGGAAATCGTTGGTAGGATTGGCCGGCGTGTTGTAGTCTATATTCAGGTTATTATAACGGCCAAACAGCGTGTTATAGTTCTGGTAGAAATCACTTTTAATCATGCTTCCCATACGTGCAAAGGCTACGATAGATAATTCAAACCCTTTATAGGAGAAGCGCTGGGTAGTACCTGCGGACCATTTAGGCTGTGGGGAACCCAGGATCTGACGGTCGTTTTTAGCATCGATAAGGGTATCGTTATTTACATCTTCCAGCCTGATTTCTCCTGGCTTCAGATTGTAAAGTTTTGCCAGCTGGGCATCCTTTTCCTGCCATACACCGATCTTCTTAAAATCATAGTATACATAGGTAGGCTGACCTACAAACCAGGCATTTCCAACATCGGCAGTTCTGCCATCGCCGAGAGAGAGAATTTTGGACCGGTTGAGGAACATGTTGGCATCCATTTTCCAGCTAAACCCATTAGGGTTATCGATGATAGTGGCGCCAATTCCAAATTCAAAGCCGCGGTTCTGGGAAGTACCGAGGTTCATCAACACTTCATTAAAGCCATTGCTGAACGGGAGCGTTTGCGGCATGAGCAGGTCGGTAGTACGTTGGTTGTACCATTCCACCACACCGGTGATACGGCCATTCAGGAATCCGAAATCAAGACCGATATCAGTGGATGTGGTAGATTCCCAGGTGAGGTTGGGATTACGCAGATCGAGCGGTACAAAGCCCAGTACGCCTTTATTACCGAAGGAATAAGGAATCCTGCTCAGGTTACCCTGCGTAGCATATGGATTAATACCGGTGTTACCGATGCGGCCAAAGCTGGCGCGCAGTTTCAGGTTATCCAGCACTTGTTGTCCTTTCAGCCATTTTTCGTTTACTATGTTCCACGCACCTGCAATGGAAGGGAAATAACCCCATTTTTTACCGGGTGCGAAACGGGAAGATCCATCAGCGCGGAGGGTAAGAGTCAGGAGATAGCGGTCGTCGTATCCATAATTCAAACGGCCCATATAGGAAAGGATGGTCCAGGAACTCAGACTGCTGGTTACGCCGGTTACATTGAGCGACTGGCCCAGGTTATAATATTGCTGTGTTTCTACCGGGATACCTCTTACGTTGGTAGTGGAAATATCCACGTTCTGACGTTGAACGCTGTATAAGCCGGTAAAGCCGATATTATGTTTTTTGATCTCTTTGTTGTAGGTCACTATGTTTTCAATGGTATACGCCATGGTAGCGGCATTTCCTTTGGAAGCCGTAGCATCACCACCGCCAATCAGCAGGTTGGTATTGTTTTTACCCTGGAAAAGGCCATAGTTGTAATTCTGAACATCCGGGCCCACGTTGAGGCGGTATTTCAGACCATCTATGATTTCCACTTCTGCAAACAGGCTGGTGAAGATGCGGAAGCGTTTCATCAATTCCACACGGTTGCCGGGCACATAATCCAGTAACGGATTTGGTTGCTGGCTATCGCCGGTGGGATAGGTGATCAGCTTTCCGTTGTCGTCGTAGGGAGCGGCGATGGGCAGCATTTTCAGGGCATTGTCTATCCCGTTGTAGGTTTCGCCGTTACGTTCACTGTAGGCGCCTAACAGGGTGGCTCCTACGCGAACGCGGTCGCCGATCATCTGGTCGATGCCCACATTGAAATTGTAGCGTTCATAGCTTTGCAGTTTCAGCACGCCCTGGTCTTTAAAGTAGCCCAGTCCTACGGTGTATTTTGTTCTTTCCGTACCGCCGGCTACGCTGAGACCATGATTGGTTTGGTATCCCGGGGAAATCATCAGATCCTGCCAGTCAACGTTTGTACCTTTCTTGATATTGGCGTATTCAACGGTGTTAAATATTTTCTTGTCGGAGGCGTCGGGGTTGGCATCATCGTATTTGCCGATGGTGCGGTTAGCTTCCCGGCGCATTTCAATGAAGCGGTTAGCATCCATCATGTCGGATTCGCCGAGTTGTTGTACATAGCCATAGGAACCGCTGTAGGAAACCACGGGTTTTCCTTCCTTGCCTTTCTGGGTAGTGATGAGTACTACGCCATTGGCGCCCCTGGAGCCATAGATGGCTGTTGCAGAAGCATCCTTCAAAATATCCATCGATTGTATTACTCCCGTACCGATATCGCTGAGGGTACCGGCGTAAGGGATCCCGTCTACTACATAGAGGGGGTCGTTACCGGCCCTGAGGGAGCGGCTACCGCGGATACGTACGGTGGGTTCATCTCCGGGTTTACTACTGTTATTGAGTACTTCCACGCCGGGAGCGCGGCCCTGCAGGGCCTGTTGCGGGTTGGTAACCGGCACGTCCTGGATGGCTTTGGTGCCTACGGAGGAAATGGAGCCGGTTACATCTTTTTTCTTCTGTTGACCGTATCCTACCACCACAATTTCTTCCAGTTTTTTGCGGTCTTCCGTTAAAACTACGGAAACGATTGCACGACCCTTTACGGCTTCTTCATAAGTGTTAAATCCGATGTAGGTAAATACGAGTACAGCGTTGGCGGCGTCTGTAACTTTGAGCCGGAAATGTCCCTTGGCATCCGACTGGGTGCCTGCATTTTTCCCTTTGATAGAAACTGTTACGCCTACCAGTGGTTGCTTCTGAGCATCGAGGATATTACCTTCTACGGTAATTGGGTTGCCTTGTGCCTGGGTGAGTTGGTAAAATAGCAAACATGCTATCATACAGATAAGACGTGAAAAAACTTTTTTCATAACGTAGTTTAATAATGATTGTAGATAAAGAGTATTGCTTTTTGATTTTGGCTGTTGCTACGTGGATACTTTCTGGAAACAAAATAAGATATTTTTACATTGCTGCAATCGTTTGCATGAATATTTTTATTTCTAATTCTGCCAAACCCCATATTGGTCAGATTATCATGTGATTAAAAAATAAAAAATAAGATTAATCTTTTGCAATCGGTTGTAAAAATCATTTTCATTGTTTATTTTGGTCACCTTATTCCGTTTAAGTTATGAAAAAGACGATCCTTTTATTTGGCTCCCTGCTGTGTATGTACGGTAGCCTTTTCGCCCAGAAAGCCCAATGGCAGCAACTTTTCAACGGTAAAGATCTGAAAGGCTGGAAGCAACTCGGGGGTGAAGCAAAATATAATGTGCAGAACGGCGAAATTGTGGGTACCACGGTGATGAATACGCCAAACTCTTTCCTCGCTACTGAAAAAGAGTACGGCGACTTTATTCTGGAGCTGGAATTCAAGCTGGGCAAGGAATTCAATTCCGGCATCCAGTTCCGCAGCCAAAGCCGCGCCGACTACCAGAATGGCCGTGTATTTGGCTACCAGATGGAAATTGACCCGTCTGACCGTAAATGGAGCGGTGGTATTTATGAAGAAGGCCGCAGAGGCTGGCAGTACCCTATGGAACTGAACCCTGCCGGTCAGAATGCCTTCAAAAAAGACGGCTGGAACAAATACCGTATTGAGTGCCGGGGCAACGAAATGCGTACCTGGGTAAATGGCGTACCTACTGCCCACCTGATAGATACCGCGCTGCCAAAGGGTTTTATCGCTTTACAGGTGCATAGCATCGGCAAAAATGCAGCAGACGACAACAAAAATATCTACTGGAAAAATGTCCGGCTGATAGAAAACCCGGCTGCCTCCCAGTACTCCCCTTACGACAACATCTACGTTGTTAATAATGTGGATAACACTATTTCCGGCCAGGAAAAGAAAAACGGCTACACGCTGTTATGGGACGGAAAAACCAGCAAAGGCTGGAGGGGCGTGTATAAGAAGAACTTCCCTACCGCCGGCTGGACCATGCAGAATGGAGTGCTTATGATTGGTCATTCCAACGGAGATGAAGAAGGCAGCGGCGGCGACATTGTTACAGAAAAACAATACGGCGCTTTTGAGCTGGAATTTAGCTTCAAACTAACGCCAGGAGCCAATAGCGGGGTAAAATACTTCGTGAGCGAATCCTATGAAACAGGTGGCAAGTCGGCTATCGGGCTGGAATACCAGGTACTCGACGACGAAAAGCACCCGGATGCCAAGTTAGGACGCGATGGAAACCGCACTTTAGCAAGTCTTTACGACCTCATGACAAGAAAACAGGAAAAACGTGCCATCAACCCTATTGGAGAATGGAACAAAGGTCGTATTATTGTGTATCCAAATAATCACGTAGAACACTGGTTAAATGGATTTAAAGTGTTGGAATATGAGCGTGGCTCCCAGGCTTTCAAGGATCTGGTAGCCATCAGCAAGTATAAAAACTGGAAGAATTTTGGTCTGTGGCCCGAAGGGCACATCCTTTTACAGGATCATGGTAATGAGGTTTCTTTCAAAAGCATTCGAATAAAAATTCTTAAATAATATTTTTTATCTTTTTTTTCATTGTTCACTGTTCTAAATAAGCATTCCGATTCTTCGGAATGCTTTTTTTCTTGGATAAAACGGTAAATTACTACCTGTTCACAACCCATTTATATGAAAATGTTACAACGAAAAGGCTACCTCCTCCTGTCGGGCGCTTTACTGGCGGGGGCTTGTCAGCAACCTGGCAGTCATAGTAACCCGCAGGCCACGCAGGATTCCCTGCGTAACCTGGCCACCCGGTACTACAACGAAAGCATGGCCCTGAACCCGCTACAGGCCACCCAGAACGGGGAGAACCAATATAACGACCAGTTGCCGATAGACATCAGTGACAGCTACCGCGCAAAGGCCGATTCTTTCTATGCCAGCTACCAGCAGGCCATTAAGGGTATTGATACGGCGGCACTTTCCGGCAACGACCGTATTACCTACGACATGTTGCAACGGGAATTCAGCATCAACCGGGAAGGACTCACCTTTCACGATAACCTGATGCCTGTGCAGCAGTTCACCTGCCTGCCGCTCACACTGGCGCAACTGGGTTCCGGTTCTTCTGCCCAGCCATTTAAAACGGTAAAGGACTATCAGAACTTCATGCATCGTATGGAGCGCTTTGCCATCTGGACCGACACGGCCATTGCCAATATGCGCAGGGGCATGGCTACCGGCTACGTATTGCCGCAAAGCCTGGTAGTGAAAGTGATTCCGCAGGTAACAGACCTGGCCAAAAAAGATACTGCCAACAACGTATTCTATGCGCCGCTGAAAACGATCCCCGATTCGCTGGATGCCGCTACCAAAGCGGGCCTGGTAAAAGATTATACGGCGGCTATTGAAACCTATATCCTGCCTTCATTTGCAAAGCTGCGCGACTTCATGCAAAAGGAATACCTGCCTAAAGCCCGCACCAGCAGCGGTATTGGCGCTATTCCGGATGGTAAGGCGTTTTATGCTTTCCTGATAAAAAGCTGGACCACCACCGATCTTACTCCTGAAGAAATTTTTGCTTTGGGAGAAAAAGAAGTGGCCCGGATCCGCGGTGAAATGGAAGATGTGAAGAACAGCACCGGTTTCAAAGGCGATCTTCCGGCCTTCTTTGCGTCGGTACGTACGGATAAGAAACTACGCATCTTTAAAACGCCTGCCGCTATCCTGGATTCTTTCAAAGCCATCGAGGACAAGATCATGCCGGGAGTAAAAAAGATGTACGGTCATCTTCCCAAAACAAAATTTGAAATCCGCCAAACCGAAGCATACCGGGCAGCTTCCGCATCTGCAGAATATATGCAGGGCAGCGCAGACGGTACCCGGCCGGGCGTATTTTACGTGCCTATCCTTGATGCCACCAGCTTTTCGTATACCGGTATGGAATGCCTGTTTTTACACGAGGCTATTCCCGGTCACCACTTCCAGATTTCCCTGCAACAGGAAAACGACTCCCTGCCTAAGTTCCGCCGCTTCTCGTGGATTGGCGCCTATGGCGAAGGCTACGCCCTATATTGCGAAAGTTTAGGAAAAGAGCTGGGATTATACACCGATCCTTACATGTACTTTGGACGCTTAACGGATGAAATACACCGCGCTATTCGTTTAGTCGTGGATGTTGGTATGCACACCAAAGGCTGGACCCGTGAGCAGGCCATCAAATACATGATGGACAACGAGCCGGTATCCACGCAGGAAGCCACCGCTGAAATTGAGCGCTACATGGCCATTCCCGGCCAGGCGCTTTCCTATAAGATCGGGGAACTGAAGATCCGCGGATTGCGGAACCAGTATACCAAGTCGCTCGGCAGCCGGTTCAGCTTATCATCTTTTCATGATGAGTTGCTGAAAGACGGCTGTGTGCCGTTGTCGGTACTGGAGCAAAAAATGTCGCGCTGGGCAGCAGCTCAACCCTAGCAATGCCTTGTCCCGTTTGACTTTCGGCTTGTATTACCCCTTCCGGGTGGTAATACAAGCCGAAACTTTTTTGGGGCGCCAGGGATTAAATTTCGATTAATAAAAAAAGCTACATTTCCCTGAAATACGCCCTGGTCCGGGATGAAAAATTTTCCCACCGGAAGGAAAATTCATTTTAACATTCATGATTGGGTTTTATTTCCTATTTTTATAGGGCAGTTTCATTCACTATTTACAGCTTAGATTTACGTTAACCACACATACTTCATATTTTAATATGTTAGTCTGTGCATGTAAACTATTGACACAAGTCGTCCTAAAAAAACGGCCCTAAATAATATTCTTTTAAAACCTGCTGCTATGTTTGATCATACCCTTGATCTGTGCCGGTCACTTCCGGCTGTCATCACTGAACAAAAGTGGGACAATGAGTTGCGCTTTTATGTAGGCGAAAAGCTATTCTGCATGATATCCCTGGATCCGCCTCACCGGGTATCCTTTAAGTGCAGTCAATCGCAGTTTCACCAACTGATTTCAAGACCTGGTATTGTACCGGCTCCTCACCTGGCGCGGTATCACTGGGTACAGCTGAAACAGGAGGATATGCTGCCGACGACCGAACTGGAAACATTCCTGCAGAATGCCTATGAAATTATAGTAAGCTCCCTGCCGCCATTTGAGCAGGAAGCCATCCATAAGATGAAGGCGCATGCCTGATTATTTCCAGATAGTAAAGAAGATATCGTATACCCCAAATACGATAAGGGTAAGTGCAAATAATTTTTCGAGGGCAGGAGTTTTCATTTTCACCGCTGTTTTAGCTCCCAGCCAGGAAGCAGGGAATGCGGTGAGCGACAGCAGCAGCGCGATATTCCAATCTATGTGACCCAGCCACCAGTGCGTTAAAGCGCCGGGTATGGATAAAATAGCCGATAACACTACTGCACAGGCAAGCGCCTGTTTTATGGGCATTTTTAATTTTTTTATAAAGAAGGAACTAAACAGGATACCACCCGCATTTGCCAATAATCCGGATAAGAACCCAATAAATAAAGCGGCTACCACTAACTTACCTGCCGGAACATCTTCACTTATTACTGTTGATTCACTGGTCGATTTCCTGCGCATAAAGGAATACATGAGCGACATGCCCGTGGCCATGATAAAGAGGGCAGTCATGATCATCAGCGTTTTGCCTGGTAAGTAGCTGCTGAGCCACGAACCAATAACGGTGGCCGGAACGCCAAAAGCAGCTCCCAGCAGGATTACCCGTTTGTTAAACAGCTTCTCTTTGCTATACACTGCCGTGGCAGATAATGTGCTGGTGATTGATGCCGGTAACGGCGACGCCAGTGCGAAAAAAGGATTTACGCCGGCAAAGATCTGCAGGGCCGGTGTGCTGATGGCACTGCCCCCTTTTCCTAATAAACCGGACAAATAGCCTACTACGAGTCCTATCAGCAATACTGACAGGTATTGAGATTGTTGTAAAAATTCCATTCAAATCATTCCTCCGGGAACGCGCAACTTCGTGGTTGGTGTGGTTGGTTATAAAAATTACAGGTAGCTCAAAAGTAGGGGATCGTCATTAATTACTACGATAACTAAAAGTTATGGGGGATAACAAGATATTATATTTATTGTTAGCCTATAAACCCAATAGGAGAAAGGGTTTATAACTTTGTAAAGATAGGAATTCTGAGTAATAGTCAACATAATTTTCTTAAGAAATTATGCTTTTTTGAGAGCTATTACTCAGAATCCGTTTTACTTATTTATGCTTTCGGTGTCCAGCCTTTTTCATATTCCCTTTCCCACATTTTCATGGCTTCCTTATCGTTGAGGATATGACCATTGGAAGGATCGGTATGAAGGATACGGCCGGTACGTTGCGCGATGTTGCCCAACAGGCAAAGCAGTGTGCTGCGGTAGCCGGTATTGATTTCGGAGTTGAGTTTGGCGTTGCCGCGGATACTTTCCAGGAAGTTGTTGATATGCACGGCATCATAAAACTCACCGGCAGGACTAACGGTGTTGGTTACACTCTGATTAGGATTAGCGGCCTGTTTTACTTCCTTGATCACTTTACCTTTTGTATCGATCAGTTTGTAGCTGTCGCCGCCGGAGTTGTACAGGCTTCCGTTTTCGCCGAACAGGGTAAATCCGCGGCCACTGCCTTCCAGGTTGAAGGGGCTGCAGCTGCGGCCTTCCCAGGCAATGGCCTTGTTGCCTTCAAACTCGAAGTTCAGGGTTTGTGTGTCTGGTGTTTCCCAATCGTCTTTAGGATAGGCATAGCGCCCACCGGCAGAAGTTACTTTGGTAGGGAATTCCACATCCATAAACCAGCGGAGACAATCCAGTTCATGGGTAGCATTGTTGCAGGTTTCGGAAGTACCCCAGTTCCAGCGCCAGTGCCAGTTGTAGTGAACAATGTTATCGAGGTAGTCGCGGCGGGGAGCAGGGCCCTGCCACAGGTCCCAGTCGAGCGTAGCCGGCACCGGGATCTTTTTCCCTATACCGATTGGTTCGCGGTTGTTCACGTACCATCCGCGGCCATAATACACTTTACCCAATACGTTTTGTTCTTTTACTTCTTTCACTGCCTGCTGGAGGTTAGGCCAGGAACGGCGCTGGTTTCCCATTTGCACCAGGCGGTTGTGTTTTTTTGCCGCTGCCAGCAGGATTTCGCCTTCACCCGGATTGTGGGCGCAGGGTTTTTCCACATACACGTGCTTACCCGCAGCTGTGGCCATAATGGCCGCAGGAGCGTGCCAATGGTCCGGGGTTGCTACGATGAGCGCATCAAAATCTTTCCGTTCCAGTAACTTCCGGATGTCTTTAATTACTTCCGGTTTGCGGTTTTGCGCTCCGGCAATGGCTTTAAGCCCTTTGGCGATGGCGCCGTCTTCCACATCGCAAACGTAGCCTATTTCAGCTCCGGGTAGCTTTGCTGCACACTGTGCCAGCCAGTTGCCCCTGGAGTTAACGCCCATTACTCCCAGTACCAATTTGTTGCTGGGGGCATTTTTCCCGAATACGGGGAAATTCAGGATCGTTAATCCGGCTCCCAATCCGGCCATGCTACCGGTTTTGAGAAAATCTCTTCTTTCCATAACGGTGATATTATTTATTCGTTTCAATCGGTTGCATGAATGTAGAAAAATAAATCAGTGATAGGTAGTTTTTTTGATGAGAGGAGGCGGTGCGGTTAGGATTGGAGGTGGGGAGGGGCGGACAATCATATTGTGGATTATAAAATGGAGATGAATTAGCATCGCTGCGGGCATACTTAGCACATGCTTAGCGGTTACTTAGCACATACAGTACACTTGCCTTTGACATGGACTAAAGGTGGAGTTGACGTGGAGGGGACGTGGACTTGATCGGTAACTGATTGTTGATCATGGGGTTACAGGCACTTTTTCCGGGCTACTTATACTACTCCGGTAGTCGTAACTCAGTGACTGTGAAGAAGTTATTCCAACGGAGGGAATATTCACCTGTCAACTGGTTCCGGATGTCCCGGAATGTTTGAGATTTACCCGTTATCCCGCTTCAGAAGATGCCGGATGCTTGCCAGGAAGTTATCCCTATGAAAGGATTACTCCCCTGTCAGCTGGTTCCAGATGACCCCGTATACGTCCGTTGCCTGTAATTGCGGCTGCGGAGCGGGCTGAGAACTGATCACCACCGGGTGATAGGCGGGGTTTTCTTCAATCCTGCCGTGAGAACCTTTGATGAGGGTGGCATCGAGGGGGATGACGTTCATCAGGTAGCGGAAACCCAGTTTCTTTTTGAGCAATTTTCCTGCCGCTTTCAGCTTAATAAGCGGATCAGCGGGGTTCATGAACATCTCCACGGGATCATAACCCGGTTTGCGGAAGATATCTACGATTCTGGCGAAATCAGGGGCTTTGTTATCATCCATCCAGTAGTAGTAGGTGAACCAGCTGTTGGCGTCGGCTACAGCAATGAGATCACCGCTGCGGCTGTGATGAAGATGATGTTCACGTTTGCCTTCCCTGTCCAGCACCAGTTGTACACCAGGCACCTTTTCCAGGATGGAGCGTACTTTTTTATAACAGGAGGGATCGTTGATATAGATATGCGCGATCTGGTGATCTGCTACGGCGAAAGCTTTGGAGGCGCCTGCATCCAGCAGTTCCAGTCCATTTTCCACACGCAGGGCCAGCAGCCCTTCTGCCCGCAGGATCCTGTTGAGATGCACGGGGTTATTCACATTGGTGATACCATATTCCGATAATACAATGGGATCGCAGTTCTTTTGTTGATAGTAAGTGATCAGCTGTTTGCATACTGCATCTATTTCGGCCAGTTCCTTTGCATTTTTTACCGGGTCCTGTCCAAATTTCTGCAGGCAGTAATCGAGGTGAGGAAGGTAAATAAACGTAAGGGTAGGATCGTATAGTTTATCGGTGAGGATAGACGCGTCGGCGATCCATTGGCTCGACTTTATGCTGGCCGTTGGGCCCCAGTAATTAAACAGGGGAAACCTGCCAAGTTGTTCGGTGAGATAATCCCGGAGTGTAGATGGAGAAGTGTAGCAATCAGGCACTTTACGGCCATCGGAAAGATAGTTGGGACGGGGAGTAAGCGAGTAATCCACATTAGCGTACATGTTGTACCACCAGCACATCTGCGAGCAGGTAAAGGACGGATCCAGTTTCCTGGCGCGGTCCCATATTTTTGGGGCATCCACCAGTTTATTGGATTGTTTCCAGAATTTAACTTCCGCATCGGTTCTGTCGTACCAGCCATTGCCTACTATTCCATGCTCACTGGGCCATTCGCCGGTAAGGTACGTGCTCTGTACAGCCGTAGTCACCGCAGGTAACATAGGCATTACGGTGGCCAGGTGCCGCTGTTGTGTATAAGCCTTTAAAAAAGGCAGGTACTCCAGCAAAGAAGAGGAGAGCCCTACTACATCGATTACTACTGTCTTTCTCATATATTCAATCGCCGTTACAATTCCGGCATAAAGCTATAATACCGGGCGCACAATTCCAAGATTGGGCGCCTTACCGGCGTTTACCCGGATAACCGGGAGCGGCATGCAGCAAAGATAACTTATAGCTGCTCCCTGATCCAGTTCAGTTCACGGGAAACGGATAAAGACATCTCCTGTTTCAGGGCGGGTGGTAATACGTCCCAGGTGTATGTTTCCGCCTCCATGTGCTGTGTAAAAGGGTGCTCACGTTGTATGGCCAGTACTTGTTTTATGTCTTCCTGTGTGGATTGCAGTACACCGAATTTATCCAGGAACACGGGTACATGAAAATGTGAGCGCCACTCTGTAACGGCCGGATTGTTTTCATCTGCCAGCGCTTCGGGCAGGTCGGGATAGTGAATAAAGGCGCCGTCCATTCGTTTGGCGATCACCTGGTGCAGGTATACCGGCTCATTGAATTTACGGAAGGCGTCCGTTACTTCCTTGCGTGCGCTGGTATCCGCCGGCATGTCTGCTTTCAGCGCGGCGCTGATCTGCAATTTACCGATCTTCAATCCATGATGCTGCATACGTTCTATCACACGATGTGGCGCTTCGTATACCAGTGCAAAATGGCAAACGTCGTAACACAGCTGAATATGTGTTTTGATGATGTCGGCTGCTGCCTGGTCATCTTCAATATTAAATTTCTCTTTGATAAACGGGATACCGGCAGGCAGTAAATTTTCGAAATACCAGTTGATATATTCGCTGGTATTTTCCATCATGCCATCGGGTTCCGGCTCAATATCGAGGTGCATCAAAGGACCGCCGCTGCGGTGTGTGCGCACCAGTTGTTCCAGCACCAGCAGCATATTCAGCGTGGCGCTTTCTGTGTAAGAATTTTTGTCTTCTTCGCAACGGTTGCACCAGTGCTTATATCCGAGCGGATTGGTGGAAATACCTCCTTCCATACCTTCCGGCAGCAAGGCCGCCAGGATCCTGAACAGGCGGATGGTATAAGCCACCCGGTCGGCGCTGGTCCAGTCGGGTGCATGTACCTGGTCTTTTACCACTACGTTATGAAAGCCGCCGTAAGGAAAACCATTCATCGTAAACACGTAGCAATCCTCTTCTTTGAGCCACTGCTGAAACGCCTTCAAAGGCGCTTCCTTGCTCAGTTCCAGGCTGGCGGTGTTGGCCAGCCGTAGTCCTATTCCAAAAGGTTTATCCGGCGATACCTGTTGTTTAATGGCAGGTATAAACTTTTTAAGTTGCGCAAAGTGATCATCCCAGTTTTCGCCGGGATGAATATTTGTGCAGTAGGTAAGATGTCCTGCAGCTGTTTTCATTACTGATTATTTTTGCAGATATCTACTGCTTTATATAATAAGTTAAGGTCCATTTCATGCACTTCTTCTCCTTTTCCTACTGCGCGCAGCAGGGAAATTGTTAAGCGGCCGCCAAGATGTTCACGGAATTCTTCCAGTCCCACTACCACCGGGGAAGGCTTACCATCCTGCATTTCCAGCAAAGGATGCCACACCGGCAGTTTCATATTTTTTAATACGGTAAGAATGCGGTGCATATCTGTTTCCGGAAGCCATCCTAACAGGAACGAATATACGCTATCTACCGCAATACCGATAGACACGGCTTCTCCGTGACGTAATTCAAAGTTGGTGAGTTGCTCCAGTTTATGCGCGCTCCAGTGGCCAAAGTCAAGCGGACGGGAGGAGCCGCTTTCAAACGGATCACCGGCGCCGCCGATATGCCGGACATGCAGTTCTGCGCAGCGGTAAATCAGGTAGTGCATAGCGGCCATGTCGCCGGCGGTTAATGCCACGGCGTCCTGTTCAATGCGGTTAAAGAAAGCGGCGTCTTTAATAAGGGCTACTTTCACGGCTTCCACCATACCGGAGCGCCAGTCGCGCGGGTCGAGGGTGGTTAAAAATACCGGGTCGTTGAAAACAGCCGCAGGTGGCGCAAAGGAACCGAGGAAATTTTTCTTCCCCTTATAGTTTACGCCGTTTTTCACGCCTACGCCGGAATCGTTTTGCGACAGCACGGTAGTAGGGATCCTGATATGTTTCACGCCGCGGTGTGAGATAGCGGCAGCAAATCCTACCAGATCGAGCAGGGAGCCTCCGCCAATGCCTATCACATAGGAATGGCGGTCGATGCCATACTTATCAATGGCATCCACCAGGCTGAAAAGCAGGGGCAGATCATTTTTTACCGCTTCGCCCCCGGCGATGGTGATAATTTCAGGCGCCAGCTGAAAGCCGCGTACCTGCTGAAAATAGCGATTGATCTGTTGGGTTAGTTCCGGGTGGTGCGTTGCTACGCCCCCATCCAGGATCACGAGTAATTTCTTAACGTATGCACTCTCTGCTTTTGATTCCAGGAAGGTAGCTAAACAGGTGTTGGCAGGATCGAATAAATGACTGCTAAAGAAAACACCGTAAGAGAAGTTGACATCGAAGTTTTGTTGAATATATTCCATGGCTAAATCCGCATCATCTGACTAAAAAAAACTATAGCCTTTAAAAGTACATAGAAAAACGTGATTTTTTACAAAGAAAAAGGCCCCGGGAACGGAGCCTGTTTTTTTGGGGTTAGTCTGTAGAATCAATTTATCGGTATGCAAAGAAATCTGTTTTAAAGGGTTTAAGCTACGGTATAAACCATTATTTTATAAATTGCGTAGTTCTACTGATGTGTTCAAACCATCTGCAAATCCCTTACCAGCAGGCACTCTGCGTACTTTCCTCCTTATCCTGATCCGCTCCTGCTTCCGTTCATCCCATACGCTGTTGCGTATTAAAACAGAAATACAGAACTTTATGCCGCTGTAGAAATGAACGACGGTTTCACAGTCTGAGAATTAAATTGTTTGACCAAAAAAGAAACATGGGACGCCCATGTTGTTAACCCTGTAACATCGGTTGTATTTCACATCTTTTGTTGCATACTGAGCATTTGTCAACGCGCTGCGATGGCGGGCGATGGCGTTTCCGGTTTTTAAAAGTGTATCAAAGATGCTGAGAATATTACTTTTAGTTTGTTGTATTTCGATAGGCAGCAATGGGATTTCACTGGCAGCACCGGCTTCTGCGGCTGATAGTGTTTTGCAAGCAATTAACCGGCAACCTGAGGATACACAGCAGGTACAGGCGCTCATTGAATATGGCTGCCGGCTTTTTCCTTACCAGCTTGATAAGTCGGCTGCCGTTTTCATGCGTGCCTTACGGATCAGCAGGCAACTGGGTTATCACAAAGGGGTGGCCGACTTTGCCTGTTACTATATGTACATCCAGGATATGCGGGGGCAGTATTTGCAGTCGCTGTTCATGCTGAAGCAGGCGGTGATCATTTATGCGTCGCTGAAAGATACCCTTAACCAGGTGAGGGCCATCAGCTATTGCGGGATGGAATACCAGCAGATGGCGAACTTCCCTGCTGCCGCAGCCGCCTACCTGGAAGCGCTGAAACTGGCCGATGCCGCGAAAGACAGCGCCAGCACAGGCATGATCAATAATTATTTATCGGATGTTTTTATTTCCCTGGGAGATTTTAAGAAGGGATTTAACTATGCGGCCCAGGCTTATGATCATGGGCGCAAACTGGGGAGTAACTCACGCATGGCATCGGCCCTGCTCAATATGGGAGAAAGTAAAAGCAGGGAGGGCAACTACACCGCTGCCAGCGGGTATTTCAGCCGGGCGCTGGAGCTTGGTAAAAAAGCGGGCGACCAGTTACTGGTGCTGAACGCACTTACCGCCACAGGCCGGGTGTACACCGATCTTTCGCAACATGAACAATCCTTACGGACCTACGAAAAAGCCCTGCTTATTTCCACCGATGACCCGGGACTTGAAAACCGGATGCAACTATACATGGGGTATGCCAATGCCCTTTACCGGAGCGGGAAACACCTCGCTGCCGATATCTATCTCCGTAAAACAATTACCCTGGCCAGGCAATATTATGCAGGCGATGAACTAAGGCGGGCCTACCTCGCCGCATCCGACAATGAGGCTGCACAAAATCATTACCAGCGGGCTTTTCAGCTGCGTAAAGCCTATGAGCAACTGAATGATTCGCTGGTAGGAAACGCCACCCGGCTAAATGTGCAGCAGCTGGAAATGCAGTACCAGTCTGAGAAAAAAGACAGGGATCTGGCGGAGAAAAAATTACAGCTGATACAGAAAGACCTGCTGCTGCAGCGGAAGAACAGGTGGATTGGGTTCATCTTCACCGGCGTGGTGCTGATCCTGGTAGTGTCTTTCCTGGTATGGCAGAAATTACTGCACCGGCACCGTTTACAAAAGCAGCAACTCCAAACCCTGGAAGTAGAAAAAACCGTACAGGTGCTGGAAGCCATGATGCAGGGCGAGGAGAAAGAGCGCACGCGGTTGTCGAAAGACCTGCACGACGGTGTTGGCGGGCTGTTGTCTGCGGTGAAGATGCATTTCTGGGCGCTCAAATATGAGCGTACTTTCCTGCAGCAGGACAAAGGATTTAACCATGCACTCAGTATGCTGGACGACGCCATCGGGGAAGTACGTAAAACAGCGCATAACCTGATGCCTGAAATCCTTTCCAGGATGGGGCTTGCGGGCGCGCTGGAATTATTCTGCAATAACGTGAGTCACTCCCGTGAGTTACAGATTACCTTTTATACCTCCGGCGATATGCAGCGGTTCAAAAGCAATTTTGAATTATCGGTGTACCGGATTGTGCAGGAGCTGATCAATAACATCATCAAACATGCACATGCCACCGAAGCGCTGGTACAGCTTACACAACACGATCAACTGCTTACCATTACCGTAGAGGATAATGGCGTTGGCTTTGAAAATATAACGAAAAGCACTACCGGTATGGGGTTAAAGAATCTTCATACGCGGATCAAATCATTAAACGGACATCTAACGCTCACGGCTATACCGGGTTGCGGCACTACGGCATATATTGAATTTAATATTGCCATTATGCAGCTGATGGAAGTACAGCCATCGTTTTAATTTTAACAGCACATGAGTATCAAACTGGCTATAACAGACGATCACCTGCTGGTGATCAGCGGCATCAAAGCGATGCTGGCGCCTTATCCGCATATTTCCGTTGTTTATGAAAGCAACCGGGCGGGTGCGCTCATGGCGGCTTTGCCTGCCATACAACCGGATGTATTGCTGCTGGACATCCAGATGCCTGAAATTGATGGCATTGAGCTTTGCAGGCAGGTGAAGAAAAAGCATCCGTCTGTAAAAGTAATTGCGATCAGCAGTTTTATGGAAACGCATTATATCAGGCAGATGCTGCGTAACGGCGCCGCCGGGTACCTGTTGAAAGGTACCGACCCCGAAACGCTTATCCATGCGATAGAGCAGGTGCATGCCGGCGAACAGTTCCTCGACGAACTTATCAGGCGCCAGTTGGTGAATGAAGTGATTACCGGCCAAAAGCGCAGCAGCTACGAGATTCCGCTTACACGCAGGGAAAAGGAGATCCTGAAACTGATTGCAGATGAGTATTCCAACCAGGAAATTGCGGACCTGTTGTTTATCAGTTTGCGTACCGTGGAAACGCACCGGTTAAACCTTACGCAGAAGCTTGCAGTGAAAAATACTGCCGGGCTGGTGAAAGAAGCGATGAAGCGGGGAATAGTGGAATAGCTGCAGGTATCCGGCGCGGTGGCCGGATACCTGTGAAAGTGATCAGGTAACGGCAAATATTTTACCCAGCACCAGTGATATCGGTAACAATAATATTACTGCGATAGCGAAAGGGATGGTAGCAAAAGCGGCTACCCAGGCTGCATTCATGGCAATCAGTGCGATGATTCCTCCTTTTACCGCCTTTCCGATATTGGGTCCTGAAGGGTTTTTCATGGCTTTGAAAAGCGGCACATTGATCATGAAAATAAACAACCCGATAAAAGGCAACGCCAGCCAGAAGTGATGATGCAGGTAAGCAAGTATCCCCATTGTAATATATACCAATGCATAACATGCTGCGGTAAGGCGCAGGCTTTTCACGCTGCCGCCGTGCACTTCTCCCCTGCTGATGTTGGTAACGGCAGCAATATAGATAATGGGGATGAATCCCATCCACCAGTATGTTTCCAGCATTTCCGGTACGATACTGATGCCTAACAGGAGGTTAAGCCCGCGGCAAAGTCCCATGTTGAGCGGGCCGAGGAAGGAATGATGTTTTCCCCACTTATTATAAACAAGTGCGCTGGTGGCTACGCCAATGGCGAGCCAGCCGGCATAACCGGTAAGCCGGCCTACTGAAAAGGCAGCCAGGATACCCACCAGGAGCAGGTAACTACCGAGGATGATGGCCTGTGTTTTTGAGATAGTACCGCTTGGGATCGGCCTTTCCGGGCGTTCTGTGCTATCCAGTTCTGCATCAAATACGTCGTTGAATACCACACCACCACCATATAAGCCAATGGTAGCGAGGCAAAGGCATACTACCGGAAGGGTAAAATCCAGTGTAAGGGTGCTGAACGTAACATTTATAAAATAGGCCGAAATAGCAACTCCAGCCAATATATCTGCTATTGCAGTTACGATATTGGCTGGCCGCATCAGGCGTAGATATCCAATCAATTTGCTAACAATATAACTCACCGTGTAATTAGGTTTTCATGGTTCATTGCCAGCAGAAACGAAGCTGTCAGGCCGTTACCGGATGATGGTTGTGTTTTTATCAATTCGAGGCTGCTGTCCTCCACGTAGTATAGAGCTTCCGTTAAATTTCTCACTTTGATCAATATTTGCTGCTACATCAAAATCTGCTTCATTAATCTGGCCGCTCTGCGCAAAGGCTTTTACAGCATTGGTGTAAGTTACCAAATGAATATCATTCAAGTCAATACCACTTTCGTGCATTAAAGCGGCGGTTTTCGGAACGGCCAGGGGATCGCTGATACCCCAGTCGGCAGCGGAATTCACCATAATACGTTCACTTCCATACTGCTTAACTACAGCTACCATGCGTTCATTCCCCATTTTAGTGAAGGGATAGATGGTAAACGCAGCCCAGAAGCCACGATCGAGCACTTCTTTGACTGTTTCTTCGTTATTATGGTCTACAATGATCATGTGAGGCTCCAAACCATGTTCCAGGGCAATATCCATACTGCGCTGGGTTCCTTTTTTCTTATCGCGGTGAGGGGTATGTATCTGTACGGGTAGGCCGGCTTCTTTAGCCAGTTCCAGTTGGGCGCGGTAATATTTTTCTTCGAGGGGGGTCTGGTCATCGAAACCGATTTCGCCCACGCCCACCACGCCTTCTTTATAAATAAACTGTGGTAATATTTCCATTACAGCTTCCGCGAGCTTTTCGTTATTGGCTTCTTTTGAGTTGAGGCCAATGGTGCAATAGTGTTTGATGCCGAACTGGGAAGCGCGGAAACGCTCCCATCCCAGGAGGCTGCTGAAATAATCGCGGAAGGTATCCACGCCGGTGCGTGGTTGTCCCAGCCAGAAGGCCGGTTCAATGATGGCCACTACGCCGGCATCGGCCATTGCCTGATAGTCGTCCGTAGTACGGGCGGTCATATGCACATGCGGATCAAAGAAGCGCATGCCTTTTATTTTATTAAGATAAGCGGGGCTATAGGTGAGTGGTTGGAGATCTTTCTCTGTTAAATCGTGGATTCCGCACATATCTGATCGGTTTTAATGTTGATTTATTTAGTTATTTTTTGCGCCAGGGTATCCCAGGAGATACTACCAGCCTGTATTTCCGCCTGCAATGCCGGGTCTGTGGCCAGCAACGCTTTAGCGGGTTCATATTGGCATTGTGCACAAACCAGTGCTGCGGCTTCTTTCTCTGTGCTGTTCAGGGAATGCCAGATACGGGTGATATCTGCAAAATTGCCTTCTCCTACAAAATTCACCAGGATCCGCCACTGCATGGGATCGAGCGTTCTGCCGGCGGCCCATCTTTCATGGGCAAAATCTACCAGGATGCCTGCCAGTGCAGCATTAGCCCTTTCATCCAGCCCCGTGATCCCGTGTAATGGTTTATCGGTAAAGATAGCTTTCATTACCAGCTGATTCCACGCGGGTTCCGGGAGATACTTAGCCGGGTAAGGATTGTGCAACATAATGGCTTCCTGTACAATACCAATATTGGACCGGATGCCTTCCGAAGTACGGGCGATCCATTCTTCCGGCCAGGGCAGCAGCGGAAGTGCGCTGTACAAGGCGGCCAGCTCATTCATTTCTGCGCCGTTGAACAGGTTTTCCAGCACTTCCAGGTAGGCAGATTTGTTGGCTACCGGTAATTGCAGCAACCACCACACCCGCGCGAGGCGGTCTAACGTCCATCCATGTACGAAAAATGAAGGCAGCAGCGCCTGCAGCTGTTCATCTTCCGTTGTGGAAATACGGATCCTTTCTTTACCTGTGAAACGCGGGATAGCTGTGAAAGTTTGATTAAACTGCGGGATGGCACCGGTTTGCTGATGTAGCTGCAAACGCTGTTGCAGCCAGGCATTTGCTTTTTCGTTTCCGTTGTTCCTGATGATCGTACTAAGCAGCGTGCTCACTTTATCCTGATCGTATACATATTCAGCCACTGACATATCCTGTTTAAAATAATAATGCTGATTTCCCAATAAAATTAACCAGTAATAATGGGATTTTAAGAATCCGGCCACTTTTTTATGATAGATGGCAAAAAAAGAAGATTAAACCGTTCACATCAATGGTTGAACGATGGGATGTGTCCAAAATAAAAGAGAGGCATTACTGCCTCTCCTTCCGCCATTCTAAAACCTGATTATACATCAGGATATCTTTAAACTGCGAAGCCTCTGACGACAGGCATAACGCAATCAGGTATATGTTGGGAAAACGCCGATCAAGAACGATGGTACTTTAAAGATCTGTAATATATGAGTGCTCTCTCTATAAACTTAGATCCGAAATAAAGCAAAAATGCACGTAGCAATAAATACGGCCGTAAGATACATATTTCTCCTTTCATTCCAAATAAACAAGTGATTTTTACGTTGCATTTAATGAGCAGTATTGTTCTGTAATACTATAAACGGCTGATACTCTTTCCAGTCAGGCTTATAATCATCAAGTATGATAAAACCCTGTGCGTAGTTTCCAAGTACTATATCCTGGTCGCCATCGTGATCATAATCTTTCACATCCATGCAGATCCATCTTCCTTCCTTCTCCAGCGGCGGAGAATGAGGGATGAACGTAAGTGGTTTATTTCCACCTTCAAAGAAAATAAATTTCTCTTCCGGCCGGTGTTTAAAGTCCGCGAAAAAGGCGATGGAGGCAATATCTAATTTGCCATCGCCATTAAAATCAGCTACCACGGCCTTTGTACAACCATTCACGGGGTAATGCCATGCCTCGGTGTATTTATTATTTCCGTCATTCAGGTAGACGAATATTCCGTGGTAAGGTTTAAGCACCATAGAAAAATCTGCATTATCACCGCAGGTATATAGTATGTCCTGTTTTCCGTCGCCATTAAAATCCGCGAGTTGAAAACTGGTAGAACCATTGATGGGAGGGAATCTCAGCAGGCTGGTAGATACAAAGCCACCTTTCCTGTCGTTTTCAAACAACCAGATGCCTTCATCACCGGCGGCAAACAGCACCATAAAGTCCGTATAGCCGTCGTGGTTAAAATCGCCGGTTTCTGCATGAACAGCGCCGGGCACTTCCCATATGGGGAACTGTTTGTAGCTGTGGTCCGGTAACTGTTTCAGCCAGTACAGGCCGCCCTGGTTATGTCCGAATGCGCATACCAGCAGATCGGGCAGGCCATCTTTATCGAAATCTGCCTGCAGGGTTTGCACCGGCCGTTTCAGGAACGCCATGAGGTCGTGCTGCCTGCTTTGGGCGTCATTGGGGCTGATGCTGGTAATAATACCGGCAGGCGCGTCCAATGCCCGCATATTGCCTATTTCTGTGAGTATGGCCTGTTGTTGCGCCGCAGTGTCTTTTACAAAAAGTATATCGACGGCGGGAGATGGTAAACTCCGTATGTTAACGACTTGTAAATTTTCGTCCCATTGTGTGAGTGTATTGGTGAGTCCATCGCTGGTCATGAGGTGGCCATTGTCCGGGTTAAAGGCCACCATTGTGGTAGCTACCGGGACGGTATCTTTCAGCACCGGGTGTTTCAGCGTGAAAAAGGACCAGTCGCGTTGCAACGGCTGCGGCACTTTTTCAGCCGGCAGTTTATCCGGGGCGGTATGTTCATAGTATGCCACCAGTAATTCCCAATCCTGGATAGAAATAAGCCCTGGTTTTTCGCCGGGCATCGGCGGGTAATAGGAATGCTCCCCCCATACTTTAATGCCCAGTTTGGGCGCCATAGCGGGCAATACGTGCTTTAGCCAGGTTTCCTTATCCAGGAGGGCGGGAGACACCGGCAAATGGCAGCCGGAGCAATATTTACCGGCCAGGACTTTTCCTTTTTCTTCCGGGGTAGGTGTGTGGCAACTGATGGTGATGACAAAGCTGGTGGTGATTAAAAATAAAGCGGCGAGACAATACCGGTTCCTCGTGGGTTGATTGGTCATCAGTGAATATTTTAACGGGTATTGTAAAGTACTAAAATGTTATATAAAAACGAATGCAGCGAAAAAGATCCGCTGCATTCGTTGTGTTTAAAAAAGCGACAGATATAGCTGTTATTAGTAGTTCGGGTTCTGATCGAGTACTCTTGTTCCGCCTACCATTGTCAGATCGATCTGACGTTGCGGGATGGGGAAGTATTCATTTTTCCCTTTTGTAAAGTGTCCGCCTTTCAGGTCGTCGGTGATAGCTGATTCGTATTGAATAAAGGCATTCAGCGCCACATCGGCAATGCCCCAGCGTACGAGATCGAAGAAGCGGTGGCCTTCTGTAGCCAGTTCCAGTTTGCGTTCAAAATAGATGGCTTTTAATGCCTGGTCCTTACTTGAAAAAGTAGCGGTGTACCTGCCTATTTTGTAATTGGCTGCCATTTGGGTAGGATCGAAGCCTAACATGGGTTTCGTATCGTCTTTGTATTTATGCAGCCAGTTTTCAGGGTGATTGATCATCCTGTCGCGGATCTGGTTTACCAAAGCGGTAGCTCCGGGGAGGTCGCCGGTTTGGGCATGGCATTCAGCGGCCATGAGGATTACGTCGGCAAAGCGGATCAACAGTACGTTGATAGCAGATCCCGGCGCCCAGGAGTGTGCATCTTTGTATTTGTCCTGGTTAAACTGCCAGTATACCATTTTCTTTGGCGCATAAGGGCCGGCATATTTCTGGTCCCTGATCCAGTTAGCACCAGGGTGATTGCCCCAGTCGTGATAAGGTATCCCACGGCGGCCAACGGTCCAGTCGAGACGTGGATCCAGTGTACCTGTTTCCGGTGTGAACGGTGTGGTAGACACGATGCCCTGATCGTTTTTCACGGGGTTTGCGTTCCAGGTATCGAGGTTAGGCAAACCGGTAGCGGGATCTGTGCGATAGGAGTTTACGAGGTCCTGGGTAGGCTGATAAAATCCGCAGCAGCCGAATGGACTGTTGTACGGGAAGTTCAGCATTTCGCCCTGGTTCGCATTGGCGATGGTATTGGTACCATCATTTGCAGTCATCTGGATGGCAAATACGGACTCTGAATTATTCTTTTTGGCGGCATCGAAATTGTCTTCAAATGCGTTTGTGAGCGCGTATTTAAGACCGTTGGAAGTAACGCCTGAGGCAATGGCCTGATCAAACAGCGGCATTGCTTCCGGGTACTTTTTCTGGTACAGGTATGTTTTAGCCAGGTAGATCTGTGCAGCCCATTTATTTGCTCTTGCTACATCGCTTTGTGTAGGAGGCAGGTTATCTGCAGCAAATTTAAAATCGGCTTCAATAAAAGGCCAGATGTCTTTATCATTTTTAACACGGACTTCTATCGTGGTGTCTGTGATATAAGGCACTTTATTGAACAGTTTTTTCAGTTCAAAATAGTAGTGTCCGCGGAGGAAACGGGCTTCTGCTTCCACCTGAGTTTTTTCAGCGGCACTCATGTCTGTTGCCTTTGGCAGTGCTACCAGTACTGCATTACAACGGATCACTCCTTCGTAAACAGCTCTCCACTTGGTATTGAAAAAACCGTTGCTTGGATCGACTGTGAATTTAGCGATAGGATCGATACCGGGTTGGTCGCCACTGAAGCTACCTTTGTGCGAATCGCCACCGGCCACGCTGCCATAGATCCAGTTGGTAGGAGACGCTTCCCAGGGTCCGCCACCACCGAGTGCTGCCTGGGCGGTTTGTTGCCCGTCGAGCGAGGCGTATGCGCCTACCAGTAAATAACCAATACCGGCTTTATTCGCCACAATTTCATCACTGAGGGAGCCGAGCGGTCCCCGTTCAAGGAAGCTCTTTTTACAAGCACTGATTCCTACTGCTGCCAACGCAAGAATTACACTTAAATATCGTAATGTTTTCATTTTTCTCAATTTTACTTTTCAGGAAAAAATTATCAGAATGTTACATTCACACCGAGCAGGTACTGACGCTGATTAGGATAAGCTCCTTCATCCACACCGAAGTTGCTGGTGCCACCGGTAATTTCAGGATCTATACCTGAGTATTTGGTGATGGTAAACAGGTTTGCTGCCTGACCATATACCCTGAACTTTGTGATACCAATTCTCTGGAGTACGTTACTTGGTATGGTGTATCCCAGCATGATATTTTTTGCACGCAGGTAAGAACCATTTTCAACAAAATAAGAGTTGGGTACGTTGGAGGTACTGAAAGACGGAGATGTTTCCTGGATGGGCGCTGTAGCGTTCTGGCGGGTTGGCAGCCAGGAATCATACAGGGCTGTTTTGCTCTTCGCACCTTCGAAGGAAGGATAGAAATCGGTCCACCATTTCACCTGGTTCCAGATCTTGTTACCTTGTACGCCATACACAAACATGCTGAAATCCCAGGCTTTATAAGTGAGGTTGATATTGAGGCCATAGCTGAACTTTGGATTGGGATTACCGAGATAAGTACGGTCGGCTTCTGTAATCCTTCCGTCGCCATTCACATCTGCATATTTGAAGCGGCCTGGTTTTGTATCGGTCTGGTACGTCAATGAATTATCATTATACTGTTTCCTGGTAGCTTCGTTTGCTGCATCTATTTCTGCCTGGCTATTCCAGAATCCATCTACCTTATAACCAAAAAATTCGCTGATAGATTGACCAACAGCATTACGGATAATAAATGTACCGTTAAAGCGGCGTTGTTCCTGATCGAAGTAAGGAGCAGCATCTGATATTTTAACGATCTCATTATTATACGTAGTGAAGTTACCGTTTAGTTCCAGCTTAAGGTCTTTGGTAAGATTCAGGTTGGTGGTAGCAGAGAAATCGAATCCTTTATTTTTCATTTGTGCCACGTTCACATAAGGAGCGTTGGCTATTCCGTAAACACCTGGTAATTCGGGGTTATACAGCAGATCCTTTACATCTTTACGATAGTAGTCTGCGGTAATTTCGAGGGCGCCTTTGAACAAGGTTGCATCGATACCTATATTGGCGTTTACGTTACTTTCCCATTTAGCATTGGGGTTACCGATACGTGTGCGGTAGAAGCCCTGCAGGATGGAGTTGCCGGTACCTTTCAGATCATAGAAAGAGTTTCCTTTTTCAAACCCATAAGCGGTGAAGGAGTTCTGTGGGTCTACGTTGATCTGGTTACCCATGATACCATAACCTCCGCGGATTTTCAGATCGGAGATCCAGCTGACACCTTTCATGAATCCTTCCTGCGACATACGCCAGGCGGCGCTTACTGCGGGGAAGTTACCATACCTGTTGGATGAACCGAACCGGGAAGATCCGTCACGGCGAATCAGTGCGCCCAGGAGGTAGCGATCTTTATAGGAATAGTCTACCCTGGCAAACAAGGAGAACAATCCATCGGAGAAACGGCCGCTGTAGTTGGTTGGCGTACCACTACCTGTGCTAAGGTTGGTGAAGTCCGGATCAAAAGTGAAATAATCGAGGTTGCTTCCACCAACGGTGCGTCCCTGGTTATCAAATGCTTCTGTACCCAACAGTACTTTCAGGTCGTGTACCTGGTTAAAGTTCTGATGATAGCTGAGTGTGTTCGTCCAGGTCCAGTCGTAACCACTTCCCGCGTTTTCTGTATACGAATTCACTTTATTGTTTTCCGCGTTTTCGTATTCAGGCAGTGTAAAGCTGTGATTATTGAAAGAATAAATTTCACCGCCAAAGCTGGTACGGAGGGTGAAATGTTTCAGGATGTCTGCTTCTGCAAACACGTTACCCAACAGGCGGTTAGCCAGTGTTTTAGTGGTACCAAAACGATCCTGGATAGCTACCGGGTTACGGGCGTTACCCAAACCTTTACCGAAGCTACCTGCATAGTTGCCCATGATATCATGTACCGGGATGATAGGCATTTCACGGAAGGCCATACCAATACCGCTACCTTCGGTAAGCGCACCGATCTGCGGGTTATTGATGAGGGAGTATTCCATGTTTTCACCTACACGGATATGATCCGTAACGTTATAGGTGCTGTTGGCACGAACTGCATAACGTTTGTTATAGGTGTTGGTTAAAGTACCCTGCTGATTAAAGTAATAGAAAGAGAAGAAGTAGCTTCCGATATCGCCGCCACCTGCTACTGAAATGTTGTGGCTGGTGATAGGCGCCGGGTTAAATATTTCATGGAACCAGTCGGTGCCCGATTTGTTGGCTTTTACGATTCGGTGAAAAGCATCCACATCGCTGGCTACCTTATAGTTCGGATTTACGAAATAGGTAGATGGATCGGTACCGGGATCTCCTTCCATTGCGCCCTGTGGAGCAATATAATCCGGCAGGCGTGGTGTGGCGCCGGAACCATATTGTTCATCGTTATATACAGGGTTAGCGGTAGTATTGGCAATGGCCATCCATTTCAGGTTGGCCTGTTCCTGCGGACTGAGGATATTCCATACATTTCCGCCTTTGGGCCGTTGTGTACCATAGTAGCCATCATAAGAAACCTTTACTTTACCGGTTCCTCTTTTGGTGGTGATGATGATAACGCCGTTGGCCGCACGGGCACCGTAGATAGAGGCAGCGCCTGCATCTTTCAGTACCTGCATGGTTTGTACATCGTTGGGGTTTATGTCTGTGATGTTAGAGATGGGTACTCCATCCACTACATACAGTGGTGTATTATTTCCGAAGGTATTTACGCCGCGGATCTTCACCTGTGGTTCCTGGCCTGGCTGACCGGAGCCGAGGATGGTAACACCGGAAACCTGTCCCTGCAGCTGATTGGCTATCTGGGAGGTAGGCTGTTTGGTAAGATTTTCTACTTTCACAATAGATACAGCACCGGTAAGGTCTTTCTTTTTCTGGCTGGCATAACCGGTTACTACTACTTCTTCCAGTGATCCTACTTTCTCGGTGAGAGAAACGTTTACTGGTCCGGCTCCTACTACTGCTTCCTGCGGATCATATCCTACAAAGGAGAATACAAGTGTTTCGCCTGATTTGGCCATAAGGGAAAAAGTACCGGAGGGGTCTGTGGCAGTACCCCTGTTGGTGCCTTTCACAAACACAGTAACGCCTGGCAGCGCATTGCCTGAAGCTTTGTCCGTTACTTTACCCGTAATTTTTGTTTGTGCTGATACGTTGTTGCCGGCCAATAGCAACAAGAGGCCGCATAGTACGGCGAGTGCCTGGTAAAATTGCTTTTTCATAACGTGATTTAAGGGAAACGTTTAAGAAAAATTGTTAGTAAATAAGGATTCCTATCTATATGTCACCTTATTGAACAGTCACAACTTTGCATACAAATCTCCTACCCGCTGCATTGATTGTTTTGCGGCAGGTCAATTTTCAATAAATACAAAGCATTAGTTTTTCTTCACACGTGCATGATGCGCTACACGGTGTTAAAAAAGGAATGAGTGTCTGTTCAACAGTTAAACGATAACTACTGATGTTGAATGATGAATTATACTATAAAACAAACACTGATGGTCAAGCTGATTCAGGTCATTTGACTTTTGTTTAATTGTTTATTGATAGTGAATTCAATACGATAACTAATAATAACTGTGAGAATCTTTTGCTCTAGTAACAAACATTTCTACCCTCAGATTTTGGTTCTCACGTGGAATTGTGTAATGATTTCGAATATATAACATTATTTTAGCTCAAACAAGTAGTCTTTTAACATTTTCTTTAAAAGTGACAAAATTGCAGATCGTTATTCCACTATTCCACACTGCCGGGATAAAATAATACAAGGAATACTTTTGAAATTCTTTGTGTATGTTTAAGCCCTAATTTTTGTGTCATGAAAGTATTGAATATTGTGTTTTGCCTGATGTTCGTTTTATTTGCAGGCTTACAGTATAATGATCCTGATCCCTATATATGGATGCCCATCTATCTTTATTCTGCCTTGCTTTGCTGGTTTGCTGCCCGTAACCGCTTTTACCCGAAATGGTATATTGCCGGTATACTGGTATACCTGGCTTATGCCATTTATAAATTTTTTGACCAGAACGGGGTGGAAGACTGGTTCACGAAACATAATGCGGAGAACCTCGCCGAAACTATGAAAGCAACCAAGCCCTGGATTGAAGAAACACGTGAATTCTTTGGATTGTTCATTTGTATCGGGGCACTGGGCATAAATTATTTTTACTCGAAAAGAAAACGCGCGGCGTAGGATCGCCGCGGATTTTGTCCTGGAGCAGGATTAAACTGATTAAACTGATTTTGTTGATTTGATCACTTTTGATTTTAAAGGATTTTGGGAGATATAAGCGGATATCCGCTTATATCTCCCAAAATCCTTTAAAATCTTATAAAATCAAAAAAGTAAAATCCCTTAAATCAGTTTAATCCTGCTCCAGGACAATACCCTCATTACAGCGAAATCTCCTGCGGGCCCCCATGCAGGGTGATCTCTTTTCCGCGCCAGCGGAATTTCCCGGTGATACCGAACGGAACCCTAACGGTGCCGGTTACACGATTATTTTTAAACGCCAGGTCCACTTCTATTAAACCATCCGGATGCACCATAGTCGCCTTTACCTGCGGCGAGGCGCCGGGATCTGGTGCGATCAATACTGTTCGGAAGCCATAGGAGGCAGATTGGATGCCGGCTGTAATGCCCAGCAGGAAGAGATTGGCCACCGAGGCGGTTGCCTGGTAAGCTGCTGCATTGTTTGGTTCCAGCTGCGTTGCGAGCGACTGTAATTCTGCCGGGAACGTTTCTGTGATACCGGTTTCCTGCATCGCTTTGAAGATATAATACTTTTCACGCAGCGATTCTTCCGGCAACTGTTTTTCAGCCAGTAAACGCTGCATTACACTCTTTACCTGCCGTGGTGGCACCGCCTGCGCCAGCACTGCCAGGGCATTGGTGTAGCGCGAGAACGTTTTCTTTGCCGCTGTTTCCGCATACAGTCCTTTTCCGGCATCATAACATTGCTGATACCATACTTCCCTCGCTTTATCTGCGGTGCGGGTATAAGCAAGGGAGTCGGCAGGCTTATCGCAATAGCCTGCAATAACAGCCGCCTGCCGCAGGGCATACAGATACTGGCCTGTGATGGGCGACAGCGCCACGCTATCATTATAAGGCATATTGCCGGGCAGGCCCGTGGCGGGGTCCTGGTAGCGGTCCATCCAATCGAGGATACTGCGTATGCCGGGGAAGCATTGCTTCGCCAGCTCTTTATCTGCTTTATAGAGCAAATAATCGTGGAGTGCGCCGATCCATACCAATGCATCCGTTACCGATACCAGCCGGTCGTCTGACGGGTAGCGGGAACGGACAAGCCCCTCCGGGATACGCGACTGATCTGTTTGTACCAGCGCATTTCTGAGCAGTTGATCATCTCCCGAAAAAAAACTGATGGCAAGCCCCTGTATACGGGCGTCCTGTATATATTGTAACTGCGCGTTAAACAGATCATTATACAGGTTATCCTGCGCACCTGTGAGCGCCGCCCTTTTGCCGGTGGCCCAAAGGGAATCTGCCGCTGCGCCGGCAGTAAAGGCCGATTTATCATTCAGCAAATACTGCGTATATACGTTGTAGTAGTCGTGCAACGTGAGCGGCGCCTTCCCTGTTTCAATATCCAATTGCACATACCGGAAGCTGCGATAACCCGAAGACATGAACTTACGGCGGGTGCCGCCATCCGGATGAACAACATCCTGTATCACTGTGCTGTTGGAATATGCAGGCTGATAGGTAATTTTTATACCGGCATCCAGTCCGCCGCTGATCAGCATTTCAGGAAAACCGGTGGTTTGTTGCCCGGCGTCCAGCAGCAGTTTAACTTTTCGTTTAGCCGGAATAGTTAGTGGCGCCGTTCCCTTCAGCAGGGTTGCCTCCGCCGTAATGCCCTGTTGTGAAACAATACCGGTGAACGATTGCCGTTCCTGGTGTAAACGGCCAATGGGCGATGGTGTAAGCAACGGCCAGTTACCCGCACTGTGGCCTTGCAGCGCCACACGTGCACCTGGTGCTGCGGGTTCCCAGGCGCTATCGTTATATGCAGGCTGTTCCCAGCCCCAGGGATGGTATTGCGCAGTAATGCTGTCGCCGGGAAAGGCGCCATAGAAAATGTATTCCGTAGTTTTCACGGGAGCCGGATGTATCGACTCATCTTCCATTACCTTCCAGGAAGCAGACCCGGTGTTGATAATAGCCGCTTCGCGGGATGTATGTCCCTGGATAAGCAGGCCGGTACCATTAGTGAACTGGCCACGCGGCTTATAAGGTCCGAAGTTGACCACTTCCGCGGCAATTACGTTGACACCATATTTCAGGTAAGGGCTGATATCAATTGTTTCGTAATACCAGTTGGCGAGGTCTGAGCGTGCGGGCCCCATGCCGGCGAAGCGGCCGTTTACATACAAACGGTAACGGTTATCCGCAGAAAGGTGGATGATAAAAGGACCGGAATAATTGAGCAGCTGGAACTGTTTCCTGAAAAGATATACCCCGTAGGCGGCAGGGGCGGCATCATTGCCGGAAATCCACCGGGCGTCCCATTGGGAGGGGATATTACTGCTTTTCTCCTGCGCGGACAGGGTGGTGGCAAATCCGATGAATGCCGGCAGCAGCAGGCATTGTAACAGATATTTCATAGAAAGAGATTGTAGGTAGTCAGGATATATTACTTACAAATATATTAAATATATTATTAAGATGATATAAGTACGGGGAACGGCCTGTTGCCGGGAGAAAATGTTCGTATATTCATCTTCCTTAAAAAACTCACCAGATGAAAAAAAATGCCATCCATCCGGACCCCGGATATTATTCCACCTATATCAACCTTGTGCCGGATGTAGACATTAAAACCGCGCTGGAACAGTCGTTGCAGACACTGGACGAATTTGACGCCGCTGAACTGGAACCACTGGGCAACTATGCCTATAGCCCCGGTAAATGGACCTTAAAGAATGTATTGCAGCATATTACGGATACTGAGCGGGTGTTCTCCTTCCGCGCCCTGTTATTTGCCCGGAAAGATGTTCAGGTACCGCCAACGATGGAACAGGATGACTATGCGGCAAATGCAGAAATAGACGACCGGAGCGTATCTGAAATACTGGCAGAACTGAAAGCAGTACGTGCAGCCAGCATTATGCAGTTCAATAATTTATCCGACGCAGCGCTGTTAAGAACAGGTATGTGCTGGAAAACGGAGATGTCGGTACTTGCGCTGGGCTTTGCCATTGCCGGTCACCAGGCGCACCATCTGAACATACTCCGTGAGAAGTACCTCCAGCCCAATTCTAACATGAAGGTTAGTAGTTAACAATTAGTACTCCTCTTCTTTACACGGGTTAGCCGGACTAGCTTTGCCAGCATAAAATCATTATTTATGAAACGTCTGGAAAATAAGATAGCCCTGGTAACAGGAGGTAGTCGCGGTATGGGCGCCGCCATTGTAAAGCGTTTAGCCGGAGAAGGCGCCACAGTGGTATTCACCTATGTAAAGGGCGCGGCACCGGCAGCGGCGCTGGTAGAAGAATTAACCGCAAAAGGGCAGAAAGCTACTGCTGTAGCAGCAGACAGCGCTGATGTGAATGCAGTACTGGCCGCTGTGGATCATACGGTAAACAGTCATGGTCGTATAGACATACTGGTTAATAACGCCGGCACAGCCGTGATGAAAGAATTTTCCGAATATACGCTGGAAGACTATGAGCATACAATGGCCGTAAATACCCGTGCAGTGTTTGTAGCCACGCAGGCAGCCACGCGGCATATGGGCAGCGGCGGCAGGATCATTACCATTGGCAGTTGCATGGCCGACCGTGTGGTTGGTCCTCAGGGCACCCTGTACAGTATGAGTAAATCTGCCCTTACAGCGTTTAATAAAGGGCTGGCGCGCGATCTGGGTTCCAGGGGTATTACCACCAATCTAGTACAGCCGGGACCGGTAGATACTGATATGAATCCGGCTGATGGCCCTCATGCGGATTATCAACGTCAGCATATTGCGCTCGGGCACTATGGCACAGCCACTGATGTAGCTGACCTGGTAAGCTTCCTGGCAGGTCCGGAAAGCGGGTATATCAATGGTTCCGCGTTGACAATTGATGGCGGGTTGAATAGTTAATTTATCTTATTATAATAGTATAAAGGGAGAAGGGAAGACTTTTTAAGTCTTCCCTTCTCCCTTTTCATTACAAATATCGTTTTGCGTAAAGGAAATTCCTGATTTGATCACATGGTACGTTAATTAATATCAACCTTGCTGTTCAATTAACTGACCCGATATGAACAGGATCTATGACTAAAAAGCCCACTTTTAAAAAGGCCGGGGCCGCGCCATTCATTCTCATCCTGCTGATATTAGGAGGCTTGCTAACCGCCCTGCTGGCCACCAGTGTCTGGCAGGCATTGTTCCAGATTGTTTTAGTTATCCCGTTGGTAGTGATCACCTGGAAATTGCTGAAAGCGGAGTAAACGGTTTTTTGCCTGAAAATTTGGTAGAATGAAAAATACATTTACCTTTGTTGTATAAACAACAGTTGTAAATGTAATTATGAAACTGGAAGAGGAACTGAAGCAGACACGATTTAAGGACGAATACCAAAAAGCCATGCTGAATATCATATTTACCGGTAACTGGCTGGAGGTAGGGGCTTCTCATATGCTGAAGGAATATGATTTGTCCAGCCAGCAATTCAATGTATTACGGATACTTCGCGGAAGCAGGCCCAACCCGTTGAACCTGCTGGATATCCAGGAGCGGATGATGGATAAGATGAGTAATGCCACGAGGCTGGTAGAGAAGTTGCGCCAGAAGGGATTACTAACCCGTCAGCAGTGCGACAGCAACCGCCGGAAAGTGGAAATTGAGATCACTGATAAAGGACTGGCTTTATTAAAAGAGTTGGATCCTGTGATGGAAAAGAATCACCGGGAAGTAACAAAGAAACTGACCAAAGAGGAAGTGAATACCATCAACGAATTGCTGGATAAACTCCGTAGTTGATTTTTTTTGCCCTAACACTTGTATATACAATAAAAGTACAAACGCTAATAATAATTATACCTTTATGTTTAAACGATTGCTTCACACAGACGACAACCTTACCTCCTTTATCATCCGTATTACCGTAGCATTAGTGATGTTACCACATGGCGCGCAGAAATTACTCGGCATGTTTGGTGGTTACGGATTCAAAGCCACAATGGGTTACTTTACCTCCCAGGGCACACCTTCTATCCTCGCTTTCCTGGTAATATTCACCGAAAGTATCGGTTCATTGCTGATTCTTTTTGGATTTACCACCAGGATATGGGCGGCCATGCTGACCATCATCATGCTGGTAGCTGCGAATATTCACTCCCCTAACGGATTTTTCATGAACTGGGGCGGTACCCAGGCAGGTGAAGGCTTTGAGTATCATTTACTGGTAATTGGTATCAACATTGCACTGATCATCAAAGGCGCCGGACGCTGGTCCGTTGACCGTCAGCTTTCTAAATAATAATTAATCACATTCAATAAAAAAACAACCATGAAGAAAAGTTTCTTTTTCACCACCCTCCTGGTATTAGCCAGCATCGCCACTTTTGCGCAGGTAAAATGGAATGCAGATCCTGCACATACCAGCATCATCTTTGGCGTAAAGCACTTAGGATTGAGCTATGTACAAGGTCATTTTACCAAATTCAATGGCACCATTGAAACGGCCGACAGCACCAATTTCCAGAACGCGAAAGTAGATTTCACCGTAGATGCAACCAGCATTTCCACTGGTGTAGATCAGCGTGATGGCCACCTGAAAACAGATGACTTTTTTAACGTAGCAGAATATCCTTCCATTACCCTGAAAAGCGTTTCTTTAAAGAAAGTTGCAGGTGATAAATATGTATTGCTGGCAGATCTTACTATCCGCAATACTACAAAACGTGTAACCTTCGACGTTACTTACAATGGTGTAATTAAAGATCCGTGGGGTTTGAGAAGAGCAGGGTTCACTGCTAAAACTACCATCAATCGTCTTGATTATGGTGTAAAGTATGCAGACAAATTACCTTCCGGTGTATGGGCAGTAGCACCTACTGTTGATATCACTGTAAACGTAGAAGCAGTAAAGCAATAGTTACAGATTTAGATAGTGTTTTTGAGTAGCGTTCCCGGTGTAAGCCGGGAACGTTTTTTATTATCGGCAGGAATAATCAAATATGAACATCCAGCTTGTTTTGTACAAACTGTTTCTCTTTTTTCCGGATAGATTTATCGGTTTTAATAAAGTGTTCTTTCTTTTTTTCAACTAACCGGTACCAGTAATCGGCAGGAATGGCCCGGTTGGAGTGCAATTCCAATCTTACTGTTACATAATCAGGCGGATCACGTTTCAAATTGATTAACTGGCTTAACAGCGTTTCATCAATACTGATTTCCTCCGCAAATACCTTCCGCTTCTTCTCCAACAGTCCAACATATTCGCCCAGAAAATATCCGAATGACAAATCAGGATTAAAAGTATTGCCAGTTATATAATCTTCGAGCTGAAACCGTAGGCTCAATAAGCCACTGACCAGTTTATCCTTATCTGTTGCAGCCAATCGCCGTTCCTTTCTGGCCTGTGCCAACTGCACTGCGGCTTCTTTTTTTTGCTTTTCAGAGAGCTTAACCGGGAAAACAAAAGAGGATGCCAGTTCACCCGGGGATTTCTCGTTTCTTGATTTCTTTTGGCTCATAAAGTATATTTTGCGACAATGTTATTTAATGCATCCAGATCAAGGTAAAGCTGCCAGCCTGCATCCAGCATGCCATATTTTTTCATATAATGTTTTTTCAATGCAGTTTTTGGAACCAGCGAAACACAAGCATAAGGTCCATACCTGGCGAGTGCTGTCCGACCGGCAAAGGCTATCATACAACCCGCAATTCCTTCATACGGGCCATTTCGCCCTACATATTGCCTGGAAACTTCCAATAGTTTTATTTCTACCCGTTCTTCTTCCGGATAATATATCAAACATACTAATCCCAGAATGTTATGTTCTGGTGGCAAAACCAATTTATAAACTTCACTGCTTTTAACCAGTTTCTTCCAATCAAATGAAAACCATTCACCCGATACCGTTTTAAAATCTTCTTTTTCAATTAATTGAATCAAAACATCTATAGATATCCCGGATGATTTTTCTATGATCTTCATCCTTGAAATTACAAAAAAGTTGGCAAAATATGCCAACTTTATGTACTAAAAAAAAGCTATTCCTGGAGGAATAGCTTTTTCTTTTATGATCGTCTTATTTCTTCTTCGCTTTTTTCTTCACATTCGCCGCCGCTCTCTTCTTCACTTTCTTCTGTACTTCTTCCATTTCCCTGTTATGTTCATCCAGCAGGAGTTGCCAGTTGTCGTTGGGAATATCTTCAGAGAAGCTGATGGTTTCTCGGTAATCATCTTTATTGATCTTCATTTCAGTGATTTCCTTACCGAGGAATTGCTGGATTTCTTCGAGGATCGGTTTTTCTTCCGTGCTGCAGAAGGAAACGGCCTGTCCTTTCTGCACACCACGACCGGTACGCCCTACACGGTGTACGTAGTTTTCGGGAACATCGGGTAAGTCGTAGTTTACCACGTAGTCAACGTTGGGGATGTCGATACCACGTGCGTTTACGTCTGTGGAAACGAGTACTTTGATGTCGCCTTTTTTGAACTCTGCCATTACATCAAGCCGGTCGCCCTGCTCTTTGCCACCGTGCATGGTGAGGGATTTGATCCCGATACGGGCCATAGCGGCCATTACGCGTTCTGCACGTACTTTGGTACGTACAAATACGAGGATCTTGCTTTCCGGAAATTCCTTGATCAGTCTTTCCAGAAAGAAACGTTTATCATCCATTTCCACAAAGGCTACTGCGTGGCTTACATTTTTAGCAACAGGATCTTTGGGAGATATTTGTATGCGGATAGGGTTATTTACAACGGAATATGCCAGGTCCTTGATGTCTTTATTCAGCGTAGCTGAGAAAAACAGGGTCTGGTGTTCGCGGGGAATGTGTTTGATCACGTCGCGGATATCGCGTATAAAGCCCAGGTCCAGCATATGATCGGCCTCATCGAGTACCAGGGTTTGCACCTGGCTCAGGTCAATATGTCCCTGGTTAATCTGGTCGAACATCCGGCCTGGGGTGGCAATGAGTACATCCACGCCTTTTTCCAGTACTTTGATCTGGGGGGCCTGTTCTACTCCGCCTACGAGGGCCAGGATACTGAGTTCTGTATATTGAGCGATAGATTGAAAAACTTCTGCTATCTGGATGGCGAGTTCCCGGGTGGGCACCATTACCAGGCATTTCACTTCGTATTTATTTTTCCGGTAACGGCGGTCCTGCTGTTGCAGGCGGTGCAGGATAGGAATGGCAAAAGCCGCTGTTTTACCGGTACCGGTTTGTGCAATCGCCATTACATCGTCCCCGTTGAGGATGGAGGGAATGGCCTTAAACTGTATATCTGTAGGCTTTTTAAAGCCCATTTCTTCTAAACTTTCCTTTATTTCTGAGGAGATATTATATTGTTCAAATTTCATGTGACATCATTGGAAAGCACAAAGATAGCCAATAGCTGCTAGCTTTCCTTTTTTAACAAAATGCCGTGGAGAAGAAAGGAAATCCCTTCTTCTCCACGGCATTATACTTTACGGGGAAAGCTATTCTTTCACCAGTTGTATTTCCATGTTGAGTTTTACTTCGTCGCTGAGCACAATTCCTCCGGCTTCGGTGGTGGCATTCCAGCGTAGGCCGTAGTCGGCCCTGTGCAGGCGGCCTTTGAGCGCAAAACCGGCTTTTGTCTGACCATACGGATCTACGGTTACGCCCGCATGCACTACATCCAGTTCAATAGGATGTGTTTCGCCTTTAATGGTCAGGTCGCCGAGCAATTTGTATTTCTCGTCGTCAATTTTCTTCACTTTTTTAGAAACGAAGCTGATCTTGGGGTGATTGGATGCGTCAAAAAATTCGCCATTGCGCAGGTGTTCATCCCGTTGATGGTTTTGTGTGTCAATACTATCTGCTGCTGCCTCAAAAGAGATAGTGGCATCATGAAAATCGTCGCTTTCTGTTTGAATTTTCCCGGTAAACCGTGTAAAATATCCACTCACATTCGTAATCATGAGATGCTTAACTTTGAATCCTATTTCGCTGTGTGATTCATCAATTTTCCAGTTTGTCATAGCACATTGTTTTTTATGTTTTCAAAGACTTAATAAAAATAAGTGTAAATCACAGCAATGAGGTTGGACATTTCACCGGAAATGATGGACGATTATAACATTAACATTTCCTTACCAGATTTATTAAAATTCAATTAAATTTATTAGACAATTTTCCCGAAGATGCCATTTACGATATCACATGCAGCGATAGTTGTTCCCTTCATAAATACCTCCCGCAAATACCTGTCAGCAACCGGTTTAATCATCGGCAGTATGGTACCCGACTTCCTTTATTTCATTTTACTGAATCCATACTTCAGTGGCGGACATCAGTGGTGGGGAATTTTCGTATATGATATACCGTTAGCCCTGCTGCTCGCATATGTTTATCACCTCATTGTAAAACCGGTAGTGCTGCCATACCTGCCGGCATGGGCCAGCGACCGCCTCCATCTGTTCAGGCCGTTTAACTGGGATACTTATTTCCGCGAATATTACAGCGTGGTGATCTATTCTATCATACTGGGAGTACTCACACATTTCTTCCTCGATGCGTTTACGCATGAAGCAGGCGGATTTGTGTCACGTATACACTTTTTACAAAAGGATGTTACCATATGGCGGCATCCTATGAAAATGTGGTACCTGATGCAATACCTCAGTTCTGTAGCGGGATTACTGGTGATGTTATATTTCTTTCTGAAACTGCCGCGGGTAAACAATCTTCCGAAAGTATCCCTGCAGCTGAAAGCGCGCTTCTGGATTACGGTTGCCGTAATCAGCGGGTTAGTGTTACTGGTAAATGAATACTTTCACCATATCAACTGTAAGGGCATGGATTACCTGGCCACCGCGCTGGGCGGCGTTTTCTACGGACTTTTATTTACCGTGGGATGGTATTGGTGGGTTACTTATTCATCACGGTCTATGCGGTAACTCCATTCCATGCGGAGCGTATCCATGATGGCCTTATATTTCTCTTCCCGGCTGGTACCAATATAAATACCATTCACCTGGCCATTTTGCTCAGTGGTCAGCACAAGGATATCTTCATAATCGTTGGTAAAGAAACGCAGCAACTGGTTGGAAATACCGGTTTGTTCCTGCCAGTGCGTAGTAACAGCGGCGATACGTTCCGGCGTAAGGTCTTCCTCCAGATCAGTGAAGGCTGTGTATGGGAGTCCGCCCAGCGCGCCGTTCCACCAGGCCATCGACAGTAAAAAGTGCTCGGTTGTATCGGCGTCTGTAAACCACTCCACCCGTGCGCTGTCGTATGTGCCATATACCGGCGGGTCCGGTAATGTGAGATCTGCTTTGGCAATGCCCCACAGTACCACGGCCTGGTTCTCTTCATAAAAAATCAGGTGATCATCTTCCGAAAAACCAATTTCTCCCAGGGAAGTTAAACGGTTAAAACTATCGTTCACCATTTTGTTTTTACCTATAGCAAGATAGTATTGGCGCAGGGCTGCCGGCAACTGAAGCTGTAAGCGGGCTTCCAGTGCGGTTATTTCTGCAGCTGTGTAACCGTGATTGGCATCTTCCGGTAAGTTGTATAATTTGTGGATGATTTGTAGATAGTGCATGATAAAACAAACATACAAAGTAAAGTTGAAAACCACATGACCAGATACGTTGCATTTTTAAGAGCGGTGAATGTTGGAAAACGAACCGTTAAAATGGAAGACCTGCGCCGGCAGCTGGATACGGCAGGCTTTAAAAATGTAACCACCTATATCCAGAGTGGCAATGTGATGTTTGAATCCGGCAGCAATAATGCCGCGGCGCTGTCTGCAAAAATAGAAAAGCTGTTGCTGGCTACTTATGGCTTTGAAGTGCCCACCATTATCCGGTCGGTATCCGAACTGGAAAATGTAGTAAAACACACCCCGTTCCCCGGCGTGGTCCCGGATAAAACCACGCAGGTGTACATCACCTTCCTGTCTGGCGATGCCGGCGCACATGCCGCATCCGTAATCGCCTCGCTGCAATCAGCCGCAGAAACCCTGCATATGAAAGGCCGGGAAGTGTATACGCTGATCCATAAAAACCTGGAAGCAAAACCCCTCGATGTAATATCCCGGCTGGAAAAAAAGCTCGGACTGCCATGCACCACCCGCAACTGGGCTACGGTGAATAAGGTGATCTGGTAGCCGGATCCACATTTTTCCAGGTGAAAGTGTAAGTTTTTCCTACATACTGCAACTAACCCTGATAAATAAACTGCATGGACAAACCCGTATTTCTCGATACAATACAGCAGCACCAGGGCATCCTGCATAAGTTGTGCCGCCTGTACCGCGACAGCCGGGAAGACAGGGAAGACCTGTTCCAGGAGATGATCTATCAGCTTTGGAAATCCTTTCCTTCTTTTGAGGGCAACGCCCGCATCAGCACCTGGATTTACCGGGTGGCGCTTAATACCGCCCTGGCCGATTTCCGCCGGAAGAAACCCGATATCACCTATACAGATAGCTTACCGGAACAGCCCGACAGCGCCAATGATGCGGCGTCCGTGCAACAGGAACAGCTTTTTGCCGCGCTCAAACAACTGAGCGATGCAGAAAAAGCCATCATCGTATTATACCTGGGCGATATGAGCTACCAGGAAATTGCCGACATCATCGGGATTGATGAAAATTATGTGGGCGTAAAACTTAACAGGATTAAAAGTAAGATCAAAAATATTTTAAAATTATAAACACATGGATCCTTTAAAATCAGCATGGGACAATGCCCCCACCCCCAGCCGGAATATTTCCGCCATTATCGGCAAACATACTTCTCCCGTATTAAGAGATATCAGGAAACAGGTGATAATGGAAGCCATCGGGTACACTATTTTCCTGGTGGTATACTACGATTTTTTTGACGGCGATAAAAAACCTTTTTACCTGAACCTGCTGCTGGTGATTTCAGTATTATGTATGCTGGCCCAAAGCGTTACTGGTTATGTATTGGCCCGTCAACCGGCTGTGAAATATAACCTCCTGGAGAGCATGCGGAAAAAACTGCACAACATCAGAAAGTATGCAGTGATTTCCATCTTCACAAAAATCCTTGCCTTTGCAGGTATCTTTGCGTTCTTTCTGGTTACCATTCGCTGGACCCAACAAAAGTACCTGATATTGATTCCCCTCGTTATCATTATGGTTGTACAGGCGTATTTCCAGTGGAAAATATGGGCAGGAAGAATTTACCGGGTAAGGCAAACACTGGAAGAGTTAAACCAGTAAGAAGATTTGATGGTGGTAATCTCTGGCAGAAATAATAGCTTTATGGCTGTAAAATGAGCCTATGCACCGTGTGAGGAAAATTTGTTTTATTTTATTATTGTTAGGAATAATAACGGGAGATAGCTTCGCTATTAGCTATCCCATCAGATACCTGGGTATAGAGGACGGTCTTTCCAACAACGCCGTTACCAGCGTATACCAGGACCACAAAGGTTTTATGTGGTTTGGTACTTACGATGGACTGAACAGGTTTGACGGTTATAAATTCAGGATTTACCGGAATAAAATTAATGACAGCAGTTCCCTCGTAGATAATGGCGTATACACGCTGGCAGATGATATCCATCACCAGCTGTGGGTAGGCGGGCGCAGAGGCGTATGTGTATTCAACCCGGTGAGTGAAAAATTCACATTGCCCCGCTACCTCCCCTTTCGCAGCAGCACTTCCCGGATCATCAGCGAAAATACCCATACCATCAGATCAGACGAAGCCGGCAATATTTTAATCGGCACCGAAAAAAGCGGGCTGTTATTGTTTAACAGCCGGGAGTCTGCTGGTAAACAGATCCCTTTGGCAATAGATCGCGGCGATATTACCGATTACGAAGTAACCGCCATTGAATTCAGTGGTACCTCCGCCTGGGTATTTGTGCAACATGTAGGTTTATGCAAATATGATATTGCCAGGCAACAGTTAACTATGATCAGCAGGGATATCACCCGGGGCAACACGCTGACTGTAGATCAGGCAGGCAACATCTGGCTGGGCACCGATGCAGGGGTATTCCGCTACGTTCCTTCCACCGGCAGGTATTCGGAAAATGTGCTGCCGGTAAACAGCAAGGTGGTGAATCTGTACATCGATAAAGACGGGATCATGTGGAGCGCCTCCGATGGTAACGGCATTTACCTGGTAAATACTTCCAACAGTACCGCCAAACCCTTTACCACCGCCGATGAGCAACAACTGAGCAGCAATGCCGTGTACTCCATTTATGAAGACCGGCAAGGCCGCAAATGGATCGGCACCCTGCGCGGCGGCATCAACATCGTAGAACCCAAACGCAACCCGTTTGAATTAAATATGCCCAACAGGGACCCGGTGGCCCGCGTTGTGGACAATTTCATCTTTTCTTTTTGTGAAGACAACCACAAAAATATCTGGATAGGCACCGATGGCGGTGGCCTCAAATACTGGAACAGGGAAAGCAATACCTGGACTACCTATAAACATACCGGCAACAGCAAAACAGGTATCAGCAGCAATTTTATTACCTCCATTATCCAGGATGTCCAACAGAACCTGTGGATTTCCACCTGGTTTGGCGGCATAAACAGGTATAACGCCGCCACCGGCGTCTTTGAACATTTTGTATGCTTTAACCCCTACACCCGCACCGCCGAAAATAATGTGTGGACCGTGTATGAGGACCGGCAGCAACAACTTTGGGCCAGCACAACGAATAACGGTACCCTGTACCGGTTTAACCGCCAGGAAAACCGTTTCGAACTTTTCGACAGCAGCCTTGTAAACCTGCAATGCCTGGCCGAAGACCAGGACGGTCAGCTGTGGGGAGGGAACTATTCCACCCTTATCCGGATAGACCGTGACCGGAAACAGCACCGGCGTTTTAACATCGGTTATACCGTGCGCTCCATTCACCAGGATCAGAACGGGACGTTTTGGGTAGGCACCGACGGCGGCGGATTATTGAATTTTGACCGTAAAAACGGAAATTACACACGATTTACCACCTCAGAAGGGCTTCCCAGCAACTCCATACTGCGGATGCTGGAAGACAAAACCGGTAACCTGTGGCTCAGTACTTTTAATGGGTTATCGAGGTTTGACCCAAAGAAAAAGAGCTTCCGTAACTTTTCTGCCTCCGATGGACTTCAGAGTAACCAGTTCAGTTTCAACGCCGCCCTGAAGCTACAGTCCGGCGAATTGCTGTTTGGCGGAATCAAAGGATTCAATATTTTTTACCCGGACAGCATCTATTCTCAAACCACCATCCCCCCGGTTTTATTAACCGCCGTTAAAATTAATAATACCTCTGTGACCGAACTGGATCAATATGTATCCAAACGGAGCCAGGAAGAGATCCGGGAAATCACTGTGCCTTACGACAAGGCCACCATTGCATTTGACTTTGTAGCACTGGAATATACCTTGCCGGATAAAATCAGTTATGCCTACCGTTTAAAGGGATGGGATAATAACTGGAACTATGTAGGGCAAACCAGAACGGCCAACTATACCCACCTGCAGGAAGGCAGCTATATTTTTGAAATCAAAGCCAGCAACGCCGACGGTGTATGGAGCAATGCCATACACACTATATCAGTGGTGGTATTACCCCCGTGGTACCGGACCTGGTGGGCTTATCTCCTGTACATCAGCAGTATTATGGCCGCTGTTTATGCGTACACCCGGTATAAGGCGCGGGAAGAACGGTTGAAATATGAGATTAAGCTGGCGCACCTTGAAAATGAAAAAGAGAAAGAGTTAAATGAGAAGAAATTATCCTTCTTCACCAATATTTCCCATGAATTCCGGACACCGCTTACACTGATTATTACCCCGCTGAAGGAGCTGCTGCAAAATCAGGAATACCCTGATCTGAGTGTAGTATACCGCAATGCCCGGCGCCTGCTTAGCCTGGTGGATCAACTCCTGCTGTTCCGTAAAGCCGACCGGGAGGGCGATCAGCTGAACCTGTCCAGGCTCGACATTGTGCACCTGTGTAAGGAAGTATACCAATGTTTTTCCCAACAGGCCCGGATGAAACAGATCGACTACCGCTTTGAGTGCCGGGATACACAACTGGAGATATATGGCGATAGTGAGAAGCTGGAAATCGCTGTATTTAATCTTCTTTCCAATGCGTTTAAATTCACCCCGGAAAACGGCAGTATCATTTTTGAAGTAACCAGCGACGACGCAGATGTTACTATTATTATAAAAGACAGCGGCTGCGGCATTGAAGGCAGCGCCGGCAACCGGATCTTCGAAAAATTCCAGCGGGCGCAGGACCAGAAAGAGTCGCTGCAAACAGGCTTTGGTATTGGCCTTTACCTGGTAAAGCACTTCATCGACAGTCATCATGGCAGTATCACCTACCAGAGCGAGGTAAATAAAGGCACCGCTTTTCACATTACCCTGAAAAAAGGAAGCCGGCATTTTGCCGGGGTGCTGTTAAGGGAAGATGCCCCACAGAAATCTGCTTTCCTGGAAGAACTGACCACCGTTGCCACCTTGCCCCAACCGGAAATCCGTGAAGCCGAAGGCACTACCACCACTATTACTGAAAAAAAATCGATCCTGCTGATCGATGATCATGATGAAATAAGGCAATATCTCCGGCAGCTGTTCAAAGACAGGTTCATTGTATATGAGGCTGATAATGGCACCAGCGGGTTTGCTGCAGTACAGAAATTTATGCCCGACCTGGTGATCAGCGATATCCAGATGCAGGGTATGGACGGGGTGGAGCTATGCAGCAAAATCAAACAAACAGACACCGTGAGCCATATCCCGGTGATCCTGCTTACCGGGTCTTCCGCGGCGGATACGCGGCTCCGCGGTCTTGAAGGAGGGGCAGACGACTATATTACCAAGCCATTTGACAAAGACCTGCTGATGGCCAAAGTGAATAACATCATTAAGAACCGTAACCTGCTGCAGCAGTATTTCTTTGACCGTATCACCCTCAAAAACAGTAACATTAAAGTACCCGCGGAATACCAGGACTTCCTGAAGCGGTGTATAGAAATTATTGAAGACAACCTGGAAAACGAGGAATTCTCCATTAAAAAGTTCACCCTCGAAATCGGGATGAGTCATTCCAGTTTGTATAAAAAGGTAAAATCCATTTCCGGTCAAACCATTAATTCCTTCATCCGGTCCATCCGTCTCCGGAAGGCCGCCGTTTTGCTGCTCAAGGAAAACTACACCATTACACAGGCAGCCATGCAGGTGGGCATTGGCGATGTGAAATACTTCCGCGAACAGTTTGTAAAGCTGTTTGGAATGAACCCTTCCGATTATGTAAAGAAATACCGCCATTCCTTTAACCGGGACTTCAATGTGACTGAAAACTAAGGGGTAAATTCCTGTATTTAGCCGTGGCTGGCACTTTAAGGATATCCGAGGCAAGCGCCCCGGTAGAAATACCCCTGTGATATTTTACGATTTTACCCCCTTTTTTAAATGATTTACCCCCTCTATGATGTCTGCCCGGCATAGTACATTGCGGGTATCATGAAAAGATGCGTGCATCTTCCGTGCAACCAAAATGAGTATTCCACTCTTCCAATTCATTAAATTATTGCGTTATGAAACAACTTCAATCCGGAACGGACCGTCAGTTTGTCCTATTACGGTGCCAACCTTTCCTTCAAATCATGCTGGTATTTACCTTATTACTGATGGGAATGAGCGTGCAGGCACAACAAACTCCCATTACGGGAAAAGTAACCGATGCCAGTGAACCTGTTCCTGGTGTTACGGTACGTGTAAAAAATAAAGCTACCGGTACCCTGACAGATGCAGAGGGTAAATTTTCGCTCAGCGCCGCGCCGGGCGATACCCTGATATTCAACCACATCGCCTATGAAGCGATGACGGTGCCTGTAAGGAACCTGTCTCCCTTAAAAATAGCACTCACCTCACTGAGCAAAAGTGTAAATGAAGTGGTGGTAGTGGGATATGGCACTCAAAAGAAAGCTACGCTGACCGGTTCCATCTCCGTGGTAAAAGGGGCTGATATTGTGCAGAGCCCACAGCCAAACGTGTCCAATGCCCTCACCGGCCGCTTCTCCGGGATTATTGCCAACAACCGTTCCGGCGAGCCGGGATACGATGGCTCCCGCATCACCATCCGCGGACTGGCCACCACCGGCAATAACGATGTGTTGATGGTAATAGACGGCGTGCCCGGACAAATAGGCGGTTTGGAACGACTGGATCCCAACGATATTGAAAGCATATCGATATTGAAAGACGCATCTGCAGCGGTTTATGGTAGCAGGGCCGCCAACGGCGTAATGCTGATCACCACCAAACGGGGTAAAACCGGCAAACCGGTGATCAATTACAGCTTTAACCAGGGATTTTCGTCTCCCAGCCGGTTGCCTAAAATGGCCGATGCTGCCACCTATGCACAGATCAGGAATGAAATCCAGTATTATAATAACCCTGCCGGCGGTATGAACCAGTTTTATACCGACGAACAGCTCCAGAAATTCCGCGATGGCTCCGACCCCGTGAATTACCCTAACACCGACTGGCAGAAAGCTACCCTGAAGAAAGTGGCTACCCAGAATCAGCATAGTCTTTCTGTAAACGGTGGTGGTGAAAATGTGCGGTACTATGTTTCACTCGGCATGATTGGTCAGAATGGATTGTATAAAAATGGGGTGACCAAATACAACCAGTATAATTTCCGGTCAAATATTGATGCGGATGTTACCAAGAGATTAAAGGTAAGCCTGTATTTATCCGGCAGGGAGGAAGACCGCGTTTATCCTACCACCACTGCAGACAACATCTTCAGGGGTATTTACCGCGCTTACCCAACGGTACTGGACAGGTATCCGAATGGATTGCCTACCACCGGTATTGAAAACAATAACCCGGTGATGCAGGTAACGGATGCCGGCGGTACTGCCCGCAATCCTACACAGGTGTTTAATGGTATCCTGAAAGGATCTTATGCGATACCAGGCGTGGAAGGATTATCGCTGGACGGATATTTATCGGCTGATAAATCCTGGAGCTCCAATAAAAGCTTCAGCACTCCTTATAAAGTATATACCTATAACCAGGCCACCCAATCGTACGACAAAACAGTGGTAGGTGGTTCCAATGGACTGGCTTCGCTTACACAGCAGCAACGGAACATGACGCTGATCACTTCCAATATTAAGCTGAACTTTGCCCGTCGTTTTGGCCAGCATAATGTAACGGCCCTTGTTGGTTATGAGCAAAGCAAAACCAGCCGGGATACACTGGGTGCGTCGCGCTTAAACTTCCCGACACCGCAAACGCCGGAGATGTCGCAGGGAGGATCTGCCGCCACCGACAAAAATAATTCCGGCACCAGTTACAGCTTCACCAGGAAAAGTTATTTCGGCAGAATTGCCTATGACTATATGGAAAAATACCTGCTGGAAGTACAGGCCCGTTATGATGGTTCCTCTATTTTCCCGAAAGGTGAGCAGTATGGCTTCTTCCCTTCCGTATCTGCCGGGTGGCGCGTTTCAAAAGAAGAGTGGTTTAAGAACGTGAGCTTTATCAATGATCTGAAACTGCGCGGTTCCTATGGTACACTGGGTAATGACAACGTAGGTTTATTCCAGTATTTCGATAACTATTCTTTCGTAAACCAATACGTGATCGGCGGTCAGATCATCCCCGGTATTGATCTTACCAAACTGGGCAACCCTTATATTACCTGGGAGATTGCCCGGAAAATGGACCTGGGTTTCAATATGGCCTTCCTGCAACACTTTAACCTGGAATTTATTTATTTCCAGCAGAAACGTTCCAAGATCCTTACCCAGCGGAATGCTTCACTGCCACAATCTTCCGGTATTGTAAATCCATACGATCCTGCTACGCCGCTGGTACCAGCCGAAAATATCGGTAAGGTAAACAGTAATGGTATAGAGGCTACGCTGGGTTATGATAATACTACCGCCGGTGGCTTTCACTACAATATTTCCGGTAACATCACCTACGCCAAAAACGAGATTGTATTTATAGATGAAGCCCCCGGCACCTTGTCTTATCAACGCAAAACCGGCGGCCCGATGAATAATTACCTGTTGTATGATGTGATTGGTATTTACCGGACAGCAGATGACCTGAATAAATTCACCCACCTGTCTGGTGCGCAACTGGGAGACCTGATCTACCGGGATGTTAACGGTGACGGACAAATTAATGCGGACGACCAGGTGAGAACAAAGTATGGCAACATTCCTGAAATCACTTATGGTATTACACTTGGTGGCGACTATAAAGGGTTTGATTTATCCCTGTTATTAACCGGCCAATCGCACGTAAGCCAATACGTGTTACCGGAATCCGGCACCATCGGTAACTATTACAGCAGCTGGGCCGATAATCGCTGGAGCCCGACCAATACCGGCGGTTCTTATCCGAGAGTAGACGAACGCGCTTCCGCTTCTGTGAATGGCGGCCGTTACCAAAATAATTTCTGGCTCAACAACGCCTCCTTCCTGCGGTTAAAAAATGTATCGTTCGGTTACACCTTCAAATCGGATCTTTTGTCCCGCATAAACATCGGCAGTTTGAGAATATATGCCAACGCATTTAACCTTTTCACCATTACCAAAGTAAAAGACTATGATCCGGAAGGTAGCAGCGAAAGCGGACAGTTTTATCCACAACAACGGATCATCAATGTTGGTGCAAATGTTAGATTCTAAACCAGAAAAAAAACAGTCATGAAAACAACTCACTTTATATACACTTTAACTTTAGCTGCTGCGGGATTATTTTCCTCCTGCAAGCAGGACTATCTGAATATTACGCCAACAGACCGTATCCTGGGCGACGCCGTACTGGGTGACTCTTCCCTGTTTCAGAACTATGTGATTAACCGGTACCTGAGCATTAAATTACAGGATAAAGAAGGAGAAGGCACTAACCCCGGTTTTGGAAGGGGCTTTGAATACGGTTTGTGGAGCTCCATCACCGACGAATCCATTTACAACAACGACGATAATACCTGGATCATTCAACAAGGACAGATTGCACCGGAAAATACCGGTATTGCGGGTACTATCTGGGGAAGAAGCTATCGCAGTATCCGGGAATGTAATTACGCACTGAATAACATCGACAGTGTGGAAATGAGCGTCGCGCTGCGTAAAAAGCTGACTGCCGAATTACGTTTTATCCGCGCGTTCCGGTATCATGACCTGATCCGTAACTATGGCGGTGTGGTGCTGATGGGCGATAAAGAGTACCAGCTCACCGACAATCTCACCGACCCGGCTTTATTTAAAAGAGCCACGCTGCAGGAATCTATGAATTATGCAGTGAATGAACTCACCGCCGCAGCGGCAGACCTGCCGGCTATCAACGATGCCAGCTGGCAATCCGGCAGGGCCACACAAGGCGCTGCACTGGCGCTGAAAGCACGCCTGTTATTATATGCCGCAAGTCCGCTGTATAACGTTGGCACCTGGCAGGCAGCCGCTACTGCAGCCAAAGCGGTGATGGACCTCTCGAGATATACACTGGCAGCAAACTACAGCCAGTTATTCCTGAAAGCGGATAACAATGAAATCATTTTCGCGCGGCAATATGCCATAGGCGCGCGCCACGTATGCCTGGAAATATCCAATGGCGCCAATGGCTACGGCGGATGGGCAGGCAATACGCCGCTGCAGAACATGGTAGACGCCTATGAAATGAAGAATGGTAAACTGATTACAGATCCAACTTCCGGTTATAATCCGCAAAATCCTTATGTGAACAGGGATGCCCGCTTCTACGCCACTATTCTTTATAACGGCGCACCATACAGGGGATCTACCATACAAACATTTTCTCCCGGTGGAAAAGATGGAAAGGATGGTCCTTCCAACTGGAACTCTACCAAAACAGGTTACTATCTCCGCAAATTTATGGACGACAATAACCCGATCGATAATCCCTGGGACGTAGCCGGATTACAGCCCTGGATCTATTTACGTTATGCGGAAATATTGCTGAACTACGCAGAAGCACAAAATGAAGCGGCAGGACCCGATGCCAGCGTATACGCCGCGGTTAACCAGATCCGGCAGCGCGCCAGCGTACAGCAACCGGCACTGGCACCCGGCCTGAGTAAAGACCAGATGCGGGACGCCATTCATCGTGAAAGACAAATAGAACTGGCGTTTGAAGAACATCGTTTCTATGATGTGCGGCGCTGGAAAACGGCTATTGTAACAGACAATGTGCCTGCATACGGTGTAGACGTTGCCGTTAATAACAGCGGCGTATACACGTATACAAGAAAAGTAGCGCTTTCCGGCCGGTTGTTCGCTGAAAAAAATTACTGGCTGCCGATTCCGAGAACAGAAATACTGTCTTCCAACGGGCAGCTGGAGCAGAACAAGGGCTATTAAACACTCAATCCGTTTCACACAAAGCTGCTGCGTAGCTTGCCGGTTGTCATAATTGAAAAATATTTAACGGGCATTTTACTATTTTCCGGCGGCTTTGTGTGAAGCAAAGCGTTTAAGAACATGAAAAAAATCATTTGCTCACTGCCGCTGTGCTTTGTGCTGCATACCGCATCATCTCAACAAAGCAACAGCAACGTTATCCAGGTAAACATCGACCTACATAAAACCGCGCAAACGATCCGCAACTTCGCGGCTTCAGATGCGTGGGCGGGCCAGTTTACCGGCAACTGGCCGGATAACAAACGTAACCAGATAGCCGACTGGCTGTTTAGTTCCGATACTACTGCCAGCGGCCAGCCCAAAGGCATTGGCTTATCGATGTGGCGTTTTAATATTGGCGCCGGCAGTGCAGAGCAGGCCGATAACAGTGGCATTAAAGATGAATGGCGCCGCGCGGAATCATTCCTGCAGCCGGATCATACATACAACTGGAAAAAACAATCCGGCCAGCTGTGGTTTTTACAGGCTGCGAAGCAACGCGGCGTTACAGATTTCCTGGGCTTCCTGAACAGTCCGCCGGTGGCGTTTACGCGCAACGGCAAAGCCTTTGCAGACAAAGGACAAAGCAATCTTCCACCGGAGAACTATTCCGCTGCTGCTGTTTTTTTGAAAGAAGTAGTGCAGGGAATACGTATAGCCACTGGCGTTAGCCTCAATTATATCAGCCCGGTGAATGAACCACAGTGGGACTGGAGCGATGGCGGACAGGAAGGCTGCCCCTATAACAACGAACAGATTGCCGGCTTCACAAAAGCCATCAGCAAAACTTTCAGCGAAGCAAAGCTGCCGGTTAAAATACTGATTACAGAAGCCGGAAAAATAAATTATCTGTATGCCCCGGAAGACAAGCCGGACAAAGGTTCACAGATAAGTGCATTCTTTAATCCACGCAGCAGTACTTATGTAGGTAATCTTCCCAATGTATACAAAGGAATTGCTGCACATAGTTACTTTACCACTTCCCCCGAAGATACCGCCACGGCTATACGAAAACGGCTGCACGCCGCATTGAACGGACTGGAATTCTGGCAATCGGAATATTGTATCCTGGGAGATAATGCCGGGGAAATAAACGGCTCCGGCGTGGACCTCGGCATGGATGCGGCGCTTTACATGGCGCGCGTAATCCACTCCGACCTTACCGTCGCCAATGCTGCCGCCTGGCAATGGTGGCTCGCCATTTCTCCTTATAATTATAAAGATGGATTGATTTATATAGATAAAGATAAAACAGACGGGCAGCTGCGCGATACCAAAATGATGTGGGTGTTAGGTAACTATAGCCGGTTTATAAGACCCGGCGCTACAAGGGTACAAGCAGAGGTAAGCGACAGTGCAGCGTTGAAAGACCTCTATCTGTCTGCTTATAAAAACAAAGATAATACCCTCCGGATAGTAGTGATTAATAACGGCCGCACTGCCGCCAATGCCAGCATCCACTGCAAAGGATTGAGAGCAGGCAGTATGCGCAGCTATACCACCAGCGCAGCCGAAAACCTGCAGCCAGGCTATATTTCCGGAAACATTGTTCACATTCCGCCACGGTCAGTAGTTACATTGACAGGTAACCTAAGCAATAAACAGTAGACCATGAAAAAACTAAGCGTTGTAATTTTAATGATATTGTGCAGCATACAGTTGTTTGCACAACACACTTTCCAGTTAGGAGATTCCACCTTCCTGCTGGACGGCAAGCCTTTCCAGATGATTTCAGGAGAGATCCATTACCTGCGCGTACCGCGGGAAAGCTGGCGCGACCGCCTGAAAATGGCGAAGGCAATGGGACTGAACACCATAGGTACCTATGTGTTCTGGAACATGCACGAACCTGAAAAAGGACACTACGATTTTTCCGGCAACAACGACGTAGCCGCCTTTGTAAAAATAGCGCACGAAGAAGGGTTGTGGGTAGTATTGCGCCCCAGTCCGTACGCCTGCGCAGAATGGGAATTTGGCGGATACCCTTACTGGTTGCAGAATATAAAGGGCCTCGAAGTACGCAGTAAAGAACCGCAATACCTCGCAGCCTATAATAATTATATCAGGGAAGTTGGAAAACAATTGTCGGGCTTACAGGTAAATCATGGCGGTAACATCCTGATGGTGCAGATTGAAAATGAGTATGGTTCTTATTCCAATGATAAAAGTTACCTGGACATTAACCGGAAGATGTTTATTGACGCGGGTTTTGACGGATTACTCTATACCTGCGATCCGGCTGCCGATGTAGCCAAAGGTCATTTGCCCGGTTTGCTGCCCGCAGTAAATGGGATAGATGATCCGCAAAAAGTAAAACAGCTGGTGAGAGAAAACCATAATGGCAAAGGGCCTTTTTATATTGCAGAATGGTACCCGGCATGGTTTGATTCCTGGGGGCAAAAACACCATACCATTCCCTATGAAAACTTCCTCGACAGGTTGGATCGTGTACTCGCAGCAGGCATTTCCATTAACATGTATATGTTTCACGGCGGCACTACCCGCGGCTATATGAATGGCGCCAACTATAATGACAAGAGTCCTTATGAGCCGCAGATCAGCAGCTACGACTATGATGCACCACTGGATGAAGCTGGAAACGCTACGCCAAAATTCATGAAGTTCCGCGAAGTGATTGCCCGGCATCTCCCGGCTGGCGTAACTTTACCGGAAGTACCTGCAAAAAAACCGGTGATCACCACGCCGCTGATCACTTTTGAACGCAGTACTGCGGTATTCAATAAATTGCCGGCAGCCATTAAAAGCGTAGATCCGTTAACGTTTGAAGATCTCAACCAGGCTTATGGTTTTGTGTTATACCGCACCACTATTTCCGGTGGCCACAGTGGCCTGCTGAAAATAAAAGATCTCCGCGACTACGGCCTCGTGTTTGTGAATGGCAAAAGAGTAGCCCTCCTGGACCGCCGTTTGGCACAGGACAGCGTAGAAATAACTCTTCCATCCGGCACCGTTACCCTGGACATCCTGGTAGAAAATCTGGGACGTATCAATTTTGGCCCCTATCTTCTTAAAAATAAAAAAGGTATTGCCGGCCAGGTATTATTTAACGGTCAGGCCATTCATCAATGGCAGCAGTTTAAGCTTCCCTTTGATGTGCAGCCGGCAGTAAAACCTGCTGCTACCGGTACCGATGCACCGGTACTGAAAGAAGGCAGTTTTACATTATCCACCACCGGCGACACCTACCTGGATATGACGCAGTGGGGCAAAGGAGCCGTTTGGATCAACGGTCATCACCTGGGCAGATACTGGCAGGTAGGTCCGCAACAAACCTTGTATGTACCGGCTGAATGGCTGAAAAAAGGCAACAATAAAATCACTGTACTGGAACTGATTAAGCCCGCTGCAAATACGCTGCAGGGCATTGATCATCCGATACTGGACGTATTACAATAACACAAGAAAAGTTTGTAAAAAGCTATTGGGGCGGACTTCCGTTTCAATAGCTTTTTACTTTACCTTTATATGGTATCCTCTAATCCCACGGCCGCCGTATGAAAAAAATTGTACTGTTAGCAATTGCCTGTATCGCCGGCTTACCGGTTTTCTCCCAGCGTTTTGTACACGGCTTAGGATTTTCCACATTTATTGATCACACTTCCAGGAACGGCAGCATTACCAGCTTCAGCATCTCGTATGCCATCCGTTACAATGTGATGGAAACAGATAAGATGACTGTTTCGGTAGGTATTCCCTTTTCATTTGGCGGTTCCGGAGATGCCAACGACAACACGGATTGGTATTATGATGCGGACGGCAATATTGTATATTACTATACCGGCGAAGAAGACGATGGTCCTAAAACAAAGCCCAGGAGTATGGTTGATATCCCGCTTATCATTAACCTGAATTTCGCCGGATTTTCCTCCCTGAATAATAAGAGTGCGGTGGGTTTCTTTGTGGGAGGCGGCCTGGCCTACCATTACGGACCAGTAAATATAAGGTACAAAGACCGTAACGGCGACAGCTTTACGGATTCTACTACCCAGCACGCAGTAGGGCCGATAGGCAACCTGGGCATGCGGATCGGGCTTGGCAAAAAAAAGAATGGCGCCATTGAAGTCAAGGGCTCTTACATGAAGAGCTTAACAAAGCGGCAGCCTGATATTTATGGCATCAGTTTACTTTATCTACTTCCCAGATTAAACTGGCGTGCTAATCCCGACGATTGATCTGAATGATTTATTTTTTGGGAGATAACGTTACTTCCACACTCCACTCACTACCGCTTCCGATATGATAGGTGGCTGCAAAATCGCCCTGGTTCAGCGCAAAAGACAGTTGCAGTAAACTGTTCAGGTAGCTCAATGGTTTTCCTTCCGGCACTGCGCCAAAAGTTTGACTATACGGCGCCGCTGTTTGATGTACTTTTTTCCCGTTGTGGAAAAACGTTACCTGCAGTATATCACCGTATTGAGGATGCAACTGGTTGAGCAGATCAGCGCTGATGTTGGTCCATACGTTACCGTATTGTACATCCAGGATAGAGATGTTCCCTTTCAGTTTTCCGTTTTCCAGTACCGCGGCCTGGTATGGTATTTTTACAACCTCTTTGGCTAATACCGGTCCTACTTCTTCAAAGGTGATGGCGCCTGCTGCCAGTCGCGCGCCGGTATAGGCGTATACATCCCTGCCGTGGAAAGTATAAGATTGCTGCGAATCCTTGCGGCGGTTCACGGCTTCATTGATTTCACGTATCTCCGCGATGCCTTCTGAAGCAGCGATGAGGGTGAGTGTACCATTATCCGGTGTTACGATAAAGTGGCCACTGTTTGTTTTGAGTACTACCGATTTACGGCTGGTGCCTACGCCGGGGTCCACTACCGATACAAACACGGTGCCTGTGGGCCAGTAGGGAACCGTTTGTTCCAGCCGGTAAGCGGCTTCCCAGATATTATACGCAGGAATTTCGTGGGTGAGGTCATATAGTTTCAGATCGAACGATACGCCGGAGGCCACGCCTTTCATGGCGGATACTGCGCCGTCTTTCAAACCAAAATCCGATTGAAAAACCACTATTTTATTTTGTGCAAATCCGATACTGGTAGTTAATAGCAATGCCAGGCTGCTGATAAAACGGTGTAATGTAATGCTCATGGGGGAACTAATTAGTCTTCAAATTTAGTGGCTTATCCTGAAATCATTAAAAATTCTTAACTTGAATATAATTCATCTGTCCTAAAATGAAGTACCAGGAACTACCACCGCCATCATATCTGAAAAACCACGTCCGTTATTTCTGGACGCTGGAGAGTGATGATGTTGCCCACGTGCCTAAAATTCTGGGGCCAATGGCAGATGGTTGTCCGGGTTTAATTATCCAGCAGTCGGATAACGGTACCTTCTACCAGGAAAACAAAGAGTTACCCGATTTGCTGTTATATGGTCAAACCACGAAGTATACTGAGCTGCATGTAACGGGTACCATCTGTTCAATCGGGGTGTGTTGTTATCCGCATGCGTTGAAATCTGTTTTTGGTTTGAATGCCGATGAGTTAACCAATTCCTGTTTAGACCTGGATATACTGGCAGCTACAAAAGATTTTTACCTGGCAGAAAGATTAGGCAACACCCCTTCCTTAACGGAGAAGATCGCCATCATTTCCGCTTTTCTATTTAAGCAGATCAATGAAAACAGCACGTCTTCAGATGAGGTTACACACTTTGCGTTATCACAGATCATCGCCTCCGGCGGCAGTATTGCGTTAAAGGACTTACAGCAGCAGCTGCAGTTAACGGAAAGAAGTTTTGAGCGCCGGTTTAAACAGGGCGTTGGCATCTCCCCCAAATTATTTTCCCGGATATGCCGTTTTCAGAATTCCTTAAAGCAATTAAAAAGTAACAACTACAGTAAGTTGTCTGATATTGCCTTTGAGCATGATTATGCCGATCAGTCCCACTACATCAGGGCCTTCAAAGAATTTGCTGGCTTCTCTCCTTACCAGTATCAGAAAAAATCCAACGAAGCAGACGCAGGAAGTAACTTCCTGTTGATGACCAAATAAACATTCCCGTTTTTGTTCTTTTCAATAGTTCCGTTAAATTCGGCGCCAAATGACACGTGTATGGAGATTTTCGCATCTACTCCCCGGTTGATTTTAAGGGAACTGATACCTGCTGATGCCGCCGGCATGTTTGAACTGGATTCAGACGAAGCGGTGCATTTATACCTGGGCAACAAGCCGGTGCGCACGATAGAAGAATCGCGGGAAGTTATTCAGTTTATCCGGCAGCAATACCGGGAGAACGGCATTGGCAGATGGGCTGTAATAGAAAAAGATACCAACCGCTTTGTGGGATGGGCGGGATTAAAACTGGTAAAAGAACCTACCAATGGCCACGTTAACTACTACGACCTCGGCTACCGTTTTATAAAGAAATACTGGGGAAAGGGATACGCTACTGAATGCGCACATGCCTGCCTGGACTACGGCTTCAACCGGCTCCGGCTGGAAAATATTTATGCCATGGCCGATGTAAAAAATGATGCGTCGAAGCGCGTTTTAGAGAAGGCCGGCTTTAGCCTGGATGGCACTTTTTACGAGGACCAAACGATGCTTAACTGGTTTACAATCAGCCGGGAAGCATGGAACAGGGCACGTAAGTAACCAGCCGATACTGACTGAAGTGTAATTACAGCCGCCCGGTTTAACTTGCTTTACACAAAAGTGACCGGTGTTGCCATCCTTTACCCTCAATCAGTATCCCTTTTATGAAGATTAACAGCATACAGTTATTAAGGGCAGTAGCAGTTATCCTCGTGGTACATGTACATGCCATCGACTTACAGGAAGCATTCACCGTTTCCCATCAGCAAAAATTTTATTTCCTGGAGAACTTTGGCGCTATTGGCGTGGACCTCTTTTTTGGGATATCGGGGTTTATAATCAGTTATGTAGCCAGCAACTATTTTGGTGCGCGTGATGGAGTGGATTTTCTGAAGAAACGTTTCCTCAGGATCAACCCTATTTATTATGTGGCCAGTGTGTGCTATATGGTATTCTTTTGTTTTTTTGACCGGATGTACCCTATCACGGCTATTCTTTATGGATGGAGAGATACCATTTTCATGTTGCCGGTATTGAACTCGCAGAAGTGGCTGGCGCCTATCCTGGTGGTGGGCTGGTCGCTGAGTTTTGAGTGGTGGTTTTATTTCCTTTTCTTCTTCCTGATCCTGTTCCGTACAAAATATAAAACCTTATTGCTGTTACTTGTTATTCCCGCGCTTGTGGCGGTGGGACAGCTACTGAAGCCAACAGATTTCAGGCTTATTTTTTATACCAATCCTATCATGCTGGAGTTCCTTTTCGGGGTGATCATTTTCTGGCTGTACCGCCACGTAAAAGTGGCTACTGGCGTGGCCGGGCTGTTGCTATTGCTGGGCATCGGCGGATACGTTTATAACATTGTGTATGGCTTTGGAAATATTTCTGAACTGAGCAGCGTGACCAACGGCACCGGCAGTTTGAAAAGGGTGTTGTTATGGGGCCTGCCCAGTGCGTGTATCCTGGCCGGTTGTATTTTCCTGGAGCAGCGGGGTGTTTGGGCAAGGCTCTGGAATAACAAATGGGGGTTACTGATAGGCGATGCTTCTTATTCCATTTACCTGACCCACTATACTTTTTATTATTTTATCGCGCAGATATATGCCGCCACCGGTTACTTCATGAATGCCGATCTTTCTGTGATCGTGCATATGGTACTGGCGGTAGCGGTAGGCATTTTCTTCTACTACAAAGTAGAGCGGCCGCTGATAAAGCTGCTGCATTCGCGGCCCGCTGCGCGACCTGTTCACACGGCTATGCCATGATTTAATATCAGATCAGGGGGTGTTGGGGATCCAGCCCCCTCTTTTCATCCACCACACCATAGGATCCAGCCATTCGTTTACGGGTAAGCGTTGGGTGAAGCCGTGGTTGCCGGTGGGATAGAGATGCAGTTCAGCGGGAATGCCTCCTCTCAGCATGGCCTGGTAAAAGGCGATACTGTTATTTACATTCACCACTGCATCATCGCTGGTATGCGTGATATAGGCCGGCGGTGTATTATTGTTCACCCACTCTTCATTGGAAAAGAAGGCAATTTTTTCTTTGGAGGGCTCATTTCCTATCAGGTTGATGCTTGATCCCTGATGTGCCAGGTCTTTATTCATGCTAATCACGGGGTATACCAGGATCATGAAATCCGGGCGCAGATCAGTGTTTTCCTTATTGGGTACATAGCTTCGTCCGCTGTGTGTACCCAGCGTGGAGGCCACGTGTCCGCCGGCAGAGTAGCCCGCGATCCCTATTTTATGCGGATCCAGTCCCCATTCCGCGGCATTCATCCGCACCAGTTTAATGGCTTGCTGCGCATCCTGGAGAGGGCCCATGCTTTTATCCCGCATGGTGGCATCTGAAGGGAGCCGGTATTTTACCACGAAGGCGGTAACACCTTTTGTAATGAAGGCTTCTGCTATTTTGGTGCCTTCTTCAGCAAAGGCCAGGAAGGCGTATGCGCCGCCGGGGAAGATGATCACCGCCGCCCCGTTGGGCTTTTCCGGCTTATAGATGGTGATGGTGGGGGCATCTGCCGGTGCAGTTTTCCCGATACTGTTGGGAATAGAGTCCTTGTACAGGGGTCTTATTTCCTGGGCTTTGACGGATATAGCGGTAAATGGCAGCACAAAAATAAAAAGCGCCAGCATTTTTCCGATGCGTGGATAATGGTGTAGAATCATCCGTCAAAAGAAAAAATTCCGGTCCGCTGGAGTGTTTTGCAATTGTGAAAGCGGACGTGATTAACAATTGATTCACTAAAATATTTCCCCTTCCGCTGCCGCCGGCAGGTACCGTCCCGGCATACAGGCATCAAAAAGATGGTCAACGGCAGCATCCTTATACCGGACACATCATTTAAAACCCGCTACCCATCTACCTGAAAAATATTTTAAAAAAATTCCGGGGAAGATGTCCAATTTCCTTTTTCCCGATCCTTATTGGTGTATAAACGAACAAATTCATCACCAATAAAACTTATAAACCATGAAACAGAGAATCAATCTTCTGACAAAAGGAGCTAACGCAGTAAAAGCATTATATGGCGTAGGTGCGTATCTTGCAGGATCATCCATTGAAAAATCCCTGCAGCATTTAATTTACTTCCGGGTATCACAGATGAATGGCTGTGCATTTTGCCTGGATATGCACTCTAAAGATGCACGCGCGGAAGGAGAAACAGAGCAACGCATTTATATGCTGGCAGGCTGGAGAGAAGCTACCGTTTATACCGATCGTGAGCGGGCAGCCTTTGCCTGGGCAGAAGCAGTAACCAGGCTCACCAACGGCGACGTACCGGATGAAGTATACGAACAGGTACGTCAGCAGTTTTCAGAGGAAGAAATTGTAGACCTGACAATAGCAGTTACTACCATTAACAGTTATAACCGTCTTAACGTTGCCTTCCGCACCTCAGCAGGAAGCTACAAGCCAGGGATGTTTGCCGCCAAAGCAAATTAATTCATATATTCCACCCACGATTTAAATTATAAAAAGATGAAAGAATTCTTATTATTATTTCGCCAGTCTGAATATGCCTACCGCGAATTATCTGCGGAAGACTTCCAGGCGCTGTTGAAGAAGTGGCAGGACTGGGCAGGTGGTATTGCCGCACAGGGCAAACTGGTGAGTAACGGCCGTCGCCTTTCTACGGAAGGAAAAGTATTAAAGCCAGGTGGCGTTATTACCGATGGGCCGTTTGTAGAAATCAGGGAACGCCTGGGTGGCTTCCTGGTAGTGCAGGCCGATACGCTGGAAGAAGCTACCACATTGGCTCATGGCTGCCCGGTATTGGACGCCAAAGGTTGTGTGGAAGTCAGGGAAATAGTTTCGTAACCAGTATCAGGAGAAATAAAGAAAACCACTCTTTCGTTAGAGTGGTTTTTACTGTTTTAGTATGGAAAAGGAACTCGAATCACTGAAGTATTTATTTAAGCAGGAATTCTCGAAAATGGTGGCTGTGATCAGCAAACTTTTCGGGTTGCAGCATATTGAGATAGCAGAAGATATTGTGAGTGAAACATTTTTACTCGCGTCGGAAACATGGGGCGTTAAAGGACTCCCTCCCAATCCAACTGCCTGGCTTTATACCATAGCCAAACAAAAAACATTGCATCATTTCAGAAGAAATAAAATATTCGATAAAAAGGTATTGCCAGAAATAATAGCGCGGCAGGAACTGGTCGATGATGCCGAAGCGATAAATTTCTCGCAGGAGAATATCAAAGACAGCCAGCTGCAAATGCTTTTTGCCATCTGCAACCCGTCTATTGCCAGCGAAGCGCAGATAGGACTGGCACTGCGCATTCTTTGCGGTTTTGGGATAGATGAAATTGCAGAAGCCTTTTTGTCCAACAAGGAAACTATTAATAAAAGATTATTCAGGGCGAAAGAAAAACTGCGCGAAGAGAAGATTAAAATGGAGCTGCCGCCGGAAAGTGAAATCCCGCAGCGACTGGATAATGTGCTGCACATCATTTATCTTCTTTTCAGCGAAGGATATTACTCGCAGACACAGAACCAGATCCTGCAACAGGATCTTTGCCTCGAAGCACTGCGGCTGGGATTGATGCTTACTGCCTACGACAAAACCAATCTGCCTAAAACAAATGCGCTCATTGCCCTCATGTGTTTTCACGCTTCCCGTTTCAATGCCAGGCAGGCCGGTGAAGGCGAAGTGGTATTGTATGAAGCACAGAACGAAGCGCTGTGGGACCAGGCACTGATTAACCAGGGTATCTATTTCCTGCAGCTTTCTGCCGAAGGCAATGAAATAAGTTCCTATCACCTCGAAGCCAGGATCGCTTACTGGCACTGTGTGAAAGAGGATACGCCGGAGAAATGGGAAGAGATCCTGCAGTTATACAATGCACTGCTGATGATCAATTACTCTCCCAGCGTAGCCCTGAACCGCACGTTTGCCCTCTATAAAGCAAACGGGCAGCAGGAAGCGCTTGCCGAAGCAGAAAAACTAAAGCTGGAAAATAACCACTTCTATTATGTGCTGCTCGGTGAGCTGTACAGGAATATCGATAACGAAAAAGCAAAAGCCAGTTTTCAGAGAGCCTGGCAGTTAGCCAAAACCGACACCGAAAAACAAGGCATACAGGCACAAATAAACCGTCTTACTGATGAGCATACACACTAACCTGATCAACGCTATCGGGCATTTCATCCGCATGGATGAAGCCGAGCAATCATTCGTTTCCTCTTTGTTTGTCAGCCGGGAATACCAGAAGAATGATTATTTCCTGCGGGAAGGACAGGTTTGCCGGGAAGCGGGATTTATTGAGAAAGGATTGATCCGGTATCACAGTATCAAAGATTCCGGGGAAGACGTGACGCTTGATTTTGGAAAGGAAAATGAATTTACCTGTAACTACGAAAGCTTTCTCGACCACTCTCCATCGCAGCGCAGCATCCAGTGCATTGAGCCCACCGAAATATTGGCTATCTCCTATGAAAATCTTCAGCTGATTTACAGCCAGGTAAAAGAAGGCGAAAAGTTTGGCCGGTTGATTTGCGAGTACCTGTATTTACAAGCCATCAAAAAGGTCAGCTCTTTTTATGGCGACCAGCCGGAGCAGCGTTATCTTCACTTCATCAACAGCTACCCCGACCTGCAGCAACGCATCCCGCAGTATTATATCTCTTCCTTTGTAGGGGTAAAGCCTCCGTCTTTAAGCCGGATCAGGAAAAGGCTGTCGATGTAAATTTATTAACCTGGGTGAACGAACCGGCGGAGCGCGGGTTTTACTTTTGTTGCATCATCATAAAAAAATGTAACAAATGAAAAACACCTCTGAAAAAATCACTTTCTACAGCACTTTATCTATTGGGATATTGCTGGTATTTATCGGACTCTTTTTTCTCCTGAATCCCCTGGCGGCCGAAGCCGGTTTTGGCATCAGCGTACCTGTAAACGGGAACTTCTCTTTTCATTATATCAAAGGCATCCGCGACCTGTTCTCCGGTATTACAATACTGGGGCTGCTATGGACCGGTGAACGCCGCGCATTGGGCGTGCTGTTGCTGGCAGGGACTATTGTGCCGGTAATGGATTTCTGCCTGGTACTTCACAACCCGGCCTATGAAGCCGGCAAACTGATTCAGCACCTGGTGGCGATTATAATGCTACTGGCACTGGGCGGTTACTATCTTTCTTCCACCGCTAAAAAAACATCCCATGCTCTTTAGTATTGTGCTGCTTTTACACTTTGGATGTTTTGCAGGATACCTCGCTGTGTTGGCGACACAATGGTCCGACTACCACACAAAAGTGCGCGACCACAAAGGATTGATCCTGGGTATAGCCCTGCTGGTGACCGGTATCATACTGGTGGCGCTGAAATATCCACACGTTAATTATTATAAAGTAATACCTAAAACCGGCATATTCGCAGTGGTAACGTTAATCAATATACGTTTTACTAACAAAACGTTTACGAAGGCAGCCTATTATGCGTTACTGGCGCTAACAATGGCAGCAGCGTGCATTGCGATATGGCATTAAAAAAGGGAGCCAACCAATATGGTTAGCTCCCTCTCGACTTGCATTGCTCTCTGCTATTGATAATTATAGTTATCCCAATAAGGATTTTTTGCTCTTGCAGCGGCAGGTACCCAGAAAATCGGGCTGGTTAAATTATTTTCTCCTGCTACTTTCTTGAAGTTATCCGGGTTATTAGTCAGCTCAATAGTTGGATAACGCACTCTTTCCGGCATTGGTTTCCATACGGAAGTATGCCAGGTGAATGGTTCCAGTTTCGGGTGACGGGTCCTTCTCAGCTCTGCCCACAGTTCGTAAGGCTGATAAAGGTTCAGGTGAATATACTTCTGCTGCATGAGGATTTCCATTTTGTCGTCCAAGGTAGCAGCCAATGTAAATTTGCCTTTTACAATATCGCCCCATGCACTTACTACCGCGGCAGATGGTTTGGCAGGATATACCATGGCTGTTTGCGCAGGTGTCATCTGGGTTTTGGCATAGCTGCTCAGTTGATTAATGGTATACCAGAAATCGACAGAGTGTGTTACCTCATCTTTGATATGCTCTTCAGCTGTTTTACCAGTATTCGCTAATCCTTTCAGCGCAATTTCCGCCAGCAGCAGGTCCAGTTCTCCTACAGAAGCCATATACACCGGCATCTTCGCATTTTGGTGGAAGGTAGCATGGTTATACATAGATTTTGCATTGGTAGAAAAAGTAGAAGCGATATTATCTGCATATGGATAATACCTTTCTCCACTGCTATACAATGCTGTTTGTTCTTCGATATTGGCAGATACTCCGCGATAATCCAGGTATTTGGTTGGCATAGCCAGCACCGGCAGGCGTGGATCGTCAATTCCTTCCTGGTAAGCAGGCGTACCATAGTTCAACCTTTTCATGATGATGTTCGGTATAAAGGAAGCGAAGGAATTTTCATAAACACCACGAATCCATGTTCCACCACCGGTAGGAACGATATCATACCAATAGAACCAGTAAAGGTCTGTTTGCGGCAAAGGCTTTGCCAGCGCCGCCTGGATCAATGGTTTGGCATATGCTTCTTCCACACCGGCAATTCTTACCAGTAATTTCAAACGGGTAAAATTGATGAAGGACACCCACTTATTGATATCACCGTGGAAGGCGATATCCTGCTCCGTGAGAACAGTTTTGGCATCCGCCGACATCTGCGAATAAGCTCCGGGAAGCTCATCTACAATAGTTCCCAGTTCCTGTATGATAGATTGGTAGATCTCTTTCGGATCATCATACTTAGGGAAAAGATATTTCGGCTCTTTTTTAGAACCCTGGAAAGCATCTGAATAAGGAACCGAATTAAAGAAATCTACCAGCTTGGCGCTTTGATAACATTTGATAAAGCTAACCAGCTTCAGGTATACATCTCCATCCTGTTTTAATTGCCCGGTACGTGCATTCACAGAATCCCTGATCACTTCGTAATTCTTCAACCGGGTATAACTATGCTGAAAGAAAGATTGCCCGTTGATAGGAGAATCATCAAAGCCGTTACCGGTGGTCAGGTCATTGTATGTGGAGAACCAGTCGTAGCGGTAAGATACAAACCGTTGCGCCACCTGCTCATAACCGGTGATACTGGTACCGCCGTTGAGCAGGTAATACCACTCGCCGTAGTCCTGTGCAAATATTTTATTGTTTGTAAGCACGCCGGTGAATAAGCCGGGCACCACATCTATATCACTGCCGGTGGAGAGCTTGTCCTTGTCGTAGAACCGGTCTTCCAGATCCTTTTTACAAGCTCCCAGGAAGGAGGCAGAGAGCAGGAAAATATATAAGTAAGCTTTTTTCATTTTTTTCAGTTTATACATTAGAAAGCAACATTTAACCCCAGGGAGTAAGTCCTTTGGGAAGGGTAGATGGTATTTTCCACGAAAACATCTGCGCCCAATGCTCCTTCCGGATCGATATTGGGAATAGATTTGTAGAGATAGAACAGGTTACGGGCAGCTGCTGTAACAGTAAGCCTTTGCATTCTTATCCTTTTTGAAATTTCCGCGGGTAATGTATAGGAAAGCGCTACTTCCCTCACTTTGATGTAATTGTTTTTAAACAGGCGATCCGGTGGGAAAGAGGTGGCCAGGTCGTTCGCATAGCTTCCATAATAGGAAGACGCGCTGGTGATGATATCGTTGGTAGTATATTTACCGTTATCATCTACTTTCATACCCGGCAGGATCAAACCATCGTGATACACTTTGCCATCTTTAGACTGCGACGGGGCTGCCTGTGAGTGCTGCCACGGAACTTTCTGGTCGTTGGAATTGATGTAGTAAGCCAACCCACCGTTTTCCTCATCGCGGTATTGCATGGTATTTTCCAGCTGACCCACACCTGTTAAGCGGTTGTTGGTATAGCTGAAAATAGTACCGCCGTATTTATAATCCAGACCAATACGGAAGTTGAAGTTCTTATATTGGAAATCGGAGATAAACCCACCATATACTTTTGGCATTATATTACCCGCTACGGTTGTTTTCTGATCATCGAGGATATAGATACCCTGGTTGTTGACTACTTTATTGCCGGCTTCATCACGTTTATAATCGAGCATTACAATTTCGCCATACGGACGGCCTTCATCTGCATGAATAGATGCGGCGGCACCGTTGATCAGGTTACTGAAAGGATAATTGGTAACGCCCTGGTACAGGTCTATTACTTTTGATCCCTGGCTGGCGGCGTTCAGTGTCAGGCTCCAGCGGTAGTTTTTACCTACCAGCGGCACGCCTGTTAACGCCAGTTCAAAACCCCAGGCTTTTACATCACCCGCATTCACAATCATACCGGTAGAACTGGAGGCCGAAGAAATAGGCAGACTGATGATCTGGTTGTAGCGGTGATTGGTGTAGAAGGAGAAATCGAGGATCACCCTGTCCTGTGGCAGGAAGGTATTGTTGATACCAATTTCAAATTCTCTTTTACGTTCTGGTTTCAGAGCGCCCGGTAACAATTTGTCGGGAGGTGAAACGGAGTTGGCGCCTGTGCTGGGGAGACGATTGTATCCATACAGGTTATTGGCGAAATAACGGGTGGTACCGTTACCTACGTCGGCCCATGATAATCTCAGCTGTCCGCTGTTTACACCGGCAAGCTGAAAACGTTCAGTATAATTCCAGGTAAGTGCCGCGCCCGGATAAAAGTACTTGTTGTTTTCCGGAGGAAGGGTAGAGTTCCAATCCTGGCGACCCTGCAATTCCAATGTAAATTCATTCTTCCAGGACAACGCTGCTGATGCCAGCAAGCTGTATAATACATCAGATCCTCTGGTGTAATTTCTGAGGAGGTAAGCATTGTCCGCGTTTGGTGTACCCAGCTGATTAGCGAAAGAATACCAATCCGGGAAGGTAAGACCGCCAACGGTGTTGGTACCCAGGTAGTCTACGTTACGCAACCGGTATACACCACCTCCAAATGCAAACAAACGGAGATCGTTGTTCAGGAATGATTTATTATAATTCAGTAATGCCTGGTAAGTTTGGGTGGTAGAATTTTCCTTTGCCACGCCAAAGCTTCCTCCGGCTACCGTAGGGAGCACCCTGGTTACGCTTACTTCTGTATTGTAGTTGGTGTTATCATAATCCAAACCTGCCTGCCCTACGAGGAAAATATTCTTCGTGAAGTTCAGGGTTACTTTGGCAGAAGTAATCATGTGGATATTTTCATCCTTGTAGCGGTTCATTTTGGTGTTCCACAGATAGCTACCCAGTCTGGTAAACGCATCGGAAACACGGGCATTGGAAAGATCCCTTTTATAACCGGTGGCATCTGTATAGTAAGGATATATCAGGTTATAATCATAATCAACCGGGTATCCCCATGCTACCGGTCCATCGTTCTGGGAACGGCGGTTTTGGGTAGAGATGCTGTAAATGTTGGAGATCACTTCAAAGGAAGCCAGTTCGGATGCTTTGATATTACCGTTGAAGCTGAAAGAGTTTCTTTTCTGCCAGGAATTATCACCGGAAATATCCTGGTAATTATAGTTGGTATAAGAAGCCCTGATACTACCTTTTTCGTTGCTGCCGGCAATGGCTACGTTGGCAGAAGTGGAGTGACCGTTCTGGAAGAGTGACATGAAGTTATTCCTGTGTGGCGAATTCTTCACCATAGAACTATCGTAGAACATCACATCAGCACCATCGAAAGCAGGACCGAAGCTGAAACGTTTATTGGGCAGCATGCGGGTTCTAACGCCATTGATAGTTTCATAGGTGGTATCATAGAGGTTGTCGCCCAAACCATATTTGGTTTGCAGTTTCAGGTAAGATACCGGTTGCTCTATGGTTTGTTGTATGTTACCGGTCATACCAAATCCTTTCACATTGCGGCCGTTTTTGGTAGTAATGATCATTACGCCGTTGGCGGCATCGCTACCATACAATACAGTGGCTTTGGCGCCTTTCAGGATGTCGATTGATTCGATGTCGTCCGGGTTAATATCGTTGATACCGGCGCCATAGTCGAATCCCTGTCCTACGTCACCACCGATCTGTGTTTTACGGTCGCTCAGGATAACGCCGTCTACCACAAACAGGGGTCTTACATTCTGATCGGGGTTCATACTGGCTGCGCCGCGGATATTGATCCTTACACCACCCTGCGGACCGGATGCGCCCACGTTTACGCCTACACCGGCTGCTTTACCGTACAGGGCGAGGAATGGGTTCATGGTTGAACCGGCCTTGGTAAGTTCATCACCTTTGATGGTACTGATCGCATATCCAAGCGTTCCTTTCGGGCGTTTGATACCGAGGGCGGTTACCACCATTTCGTTTAACCCGCTGGAAGCGATGGAAAGCGTTACGTTCAGGAACGTGGAAGTACCGAGGGTAATGGATTTGGGCTCGTATCCTACGGAGGTGAACACCAGTACTACATTGCCTTCCGGTACATCAAGACTGAACCGGCCCTGTACATCTGTAGTGGCGCCGGTTTTGGTGCCTTTAACGAGAATGGTAACACCGGGTATGGGCATGCCGGTACTGTCTTTTACCAAACCGCTTATTTTACGGAGTACTACTTCCGGTATTGCGATGAAGGGAGTGGTATTTTCCAGCCTGATATCTTTCTCTTTTACAGCGATGATTTTGCCGATCACTTCATAACTGAAGGGCTGATTTCTGAAGAGCAGTGCCAGTACTTCTTCCAGCGAACCATTACGGATGGAGATATCTACCGGTTTACTTTTCGTAAGCATAGCATCTTCATACCAGAACTTATAACCGGATTGTTTCTTTATTTCTTCAAATACCTTCTGGATCGGTGCGTTCTTTTGCGACAAGGTTATCTGTTGCGACAGAGATTTGGCGCTGATCTGCAAACAAACTACCGTTAAGAGGATAGCCGTAATTTTCATTTGCTTAATCAGTTGTTTTTTTATCCTCAGATGGGCACCTGATTTTCGGAATGTCAGGACGCGATCTTTGATGGTTGATAATAGCCCGGGTACAAAGACGGGCTTTGCATGACAATTAGATTGCATACATTTGTGGTGTTTGGGTTTAGATAATTCTTGATTTCTGATAAGTATTGATGTCAGGTACCAGACCCAGGCTTTTTTCCAGGGGCGGGTGAGATCGCTCCTGGTTTTTTATGCCGGTTCCTACCACACGTCATTCAGGGACCTTTGTTCATGGTAATAGCATTTGGTTGATATAATGAATAAGATACTTACGGCATAACGATCAGCTTACGTTGTTCCATTTTGAAATGGATTCTGCTGATTTCCAGTAATCGTAGTAATTCAGACAGGTTAGCGTCTCTCGGAATATCTCCTGTGAAGCTGCGCGCCGGTATAGGGCCGCTGTATACCACTTCCACATCGTACCATCTTTCCACCTGCCGCATGATTGTTTTGATGTCTGCACTTTTAAAAGAAGTAAGTCCGTTTTTCCATGCTACCGCCAGGCTTACGTCGGCTTTTTCTATTACTTTCATTTTGCCGTTTGGTTCCAGCAATGATTGTTCTCCCGGTTTTAACAAGTTGGAGGTATTTGCCTGGCTCACTTTTACGGCGCCTTCCAGCAGGGTAGTTTTCATGGCTGCTTCATCGGCGTAAGCCATTACATTGAAGCTGGTGCCCAATACCGCGATACTGGCGTTATTTACCGATACAAAAAATGGCTGGCTGGCATTCCGGGCTACTTCAAAGTAGGCTTCCCCACTTAGTTCCACGCGACGTTCCTTTCCAACGAAGGCAGTAGGGAATTTCAGGGACGAAGCGGCATTCAGCCATACCTTTGAGCCATCCGGCAGTTCCAGCTGGTACTGTCCCCCTTTGGGGGTTTTTAATATATTATAGGCTATACTATTGGCAGACGTCTGCCTGTTTTGGTCGTATTTCAGCATTCCCGGGCTCACATGTAAATTCACATCTCCCTGTTTGGCCAGTGTACCCTTCAGAGAGCTATCCAGCGCTATCACATTCCCGTTCGCCAGTGTGAGCATGGCTTTTGTGCCGCCGGGGCTCACATCTTTCTTTATATTTTCTGTTACCGCGGCCGGTAACTTGTTTGCTTTCCGTGTTCTGGTGGCCAGCAGCCAGGCGCTGCCAGCAATGATCAATAATAATGCAGCGGCGACCCAACGCTTCCAGTAAACCCGTTTAAGCGGCTGCGGCGCCGGTTCCCGGATTAGTTGGGGCGAGGGAAAAAATAACTCTTCTTCCTCACCGGACTGTACCCAGGCTTCTTCGATCAGCAATTCCAGCTGCGTTTGATTATCTGCCGCATTTAAGAAATCACTTAACTCGGACTGTTCCGCCTGGGTGATTGTTTTACCCGCATATCGGCTAAGCAGGTAGCGCAACCTGGTATTATCCATTAGCATAGATTGATTCTACACTATAAGACAGCAACATGTATAAAAAAGAGGTAACGGGGTAAAAAAAAATTTAAATCCTGAAAGGGGTGGTCAGAATAAGCATCAGCAAATTGATTTCAGGGTGCGCCATCGCATAGCTCCGGATAGACCGGAGGGCCAGCACCATATGTTTTTTAACTGTTTCCAGGGAGATGGCCATACGCTCCGCAATTTCGGCCTGGCGGAGGCCCTCATCCCTGCTTAAAAGATATACTTTCTGACGCTGGGCCGGCAGCTCTGAGATAGCCTGGTCTATAATGCGACGGTAGTCCTTAATAACAGTATCATCTTCCTGGTCATGGGTAGCCGCCACACTGATTTCCCACGCCTGCTTCCGGGCCAGCTCCCGGCCCAGCTTCTTGAGAAAAGATAAACTATAGTTCCTGGCTACTGCATAGAGGTACGGATGAAAATGTTCTACCTGGCTTAACTTATCCCGCTTTTCCCAGATCCGGATAAATATTTCCTGTACAATCTCTTCCGCCATCGGTTTTGATCCCGTAAGCTGCATAACAAATGCTCCCAGCCTGTTTTGGTAGGTATGGAATAAGTGTGCAAAGGCAGCCTCATCGCCCTGCGACACCCTGAATAGTAAATCTGGTTCACTATTTATTTGCACGGTATTCAAAATAAATTTAAGTGCTTCCCCCGAAGCTAATCTGGTTGATATAGCATAAAGATATGCATTCCTATCCTGATAAAAAATCACACCTTTCGGCCACTGCCGGAAATGTTAATTCCTCATCAGTGATTGTTAACCAACAATTAATTTCCACTGCAATGAACCAAACAGGATTCTCCTGTATTTTTAATAGAAATACTTCCACTATGAACCTAAAAACCCTTTTCATGGCTTTGGCCATCCTGTCTCTTTTTGGCTGTAAAAAAGACCTCGTAAACCCAAATGCTGCAGCCGGCAGTGAAACACTGAAAAACGCCACTGTTACCAGCACCTTAAACGTAACCCTTCCCGGATGGATGAGCGCTATTGCAGACAATACCAGTCTCACCAGCCTGTCTATTCCCGGCACACACGACAGTGGCGCCCGCGTGGAACCCGTTGGCGGCACCGCCAAATGCCAGAACCTCAGCATCCGTGAACAGCTGGATGCCGGTACCCGTTTCCTTGATATCCGTTGCAGGCACATCGGCGATGCCTTTGCCATTCACCACGGTTCTATTTACCAGAACCTGAACTTCACAGATGTACTCAACGCCTGTTATGATTTCCTGGCGGCCAATCCCTCAGAAACAATTGTGATGTGCGTAAAAGAAGAGTATGATCCTACCAACAACACGCGCTCCTTTGAGCAAACTTTCGACAGCTATACACAGCTGCAACCCTCCAAATGGTACTTAAGCGATGTAGTGCCTAACCTCGGCCAGGTAAGGGGCAAAATTGTGCTGCTGAGACGATTTGGCGCCTCTAATACCCCAAAGGGTATTGAAGCTACCAACTGGGCCGATAATACCACCTTTTCCATCAATAACGCCAACTCCTCCCTGCGCGTGCAGGACCAGTACGTAGTGCCTGATAATAACGCAAAATGGACAGGCATTACTAACCTGTTTACGGAAGCAAAAAATGGCAGCCAGTCGGTGCTGTACATCAATTTCACCAGCGGATATAAATCGCTGATCTTTGGTATTCCCAGCATCACCACTGTTTCCAATGCCATTAATCCACAAATCAATACTTATTTTACCAACAACACACATGGCAGATATGGCATTATCCCGATGGACTTTGCCACTTCCGACAGGAACACGCTGATTATTAATACCAATTTCTAAAGAAATAAATGGAAAGGCCGCTTCATCGGGGATGAGGCGGCCTTTTTTAAAATGCCGGGAAGTTGTTATCTTTAGATAACTCCAAAAAAGACTCATCAGACAGCTATCCATTAACAGTTTAAAAACCATTGTGAAATAATATTCTTACCCCAATATTTTAAAATCAATTGTTATGAACTACCCCAACAAAGTAATTAAGGCTGGCGAAAAAAACAGCCAGATTGTAAAAGCTATTCAACAAAGACTGATTGAACTCGGCATCGGTACCTTACAGGGCACTGGCACCTTTGGGCCTAAAACTGTGTCTGCCGTAAAACAATTCCAGGCAATGCACCGCGACCGGTTTGGCAATCCGCTTATTGTGGACGGTGAAGTGGGCGCCATTACCTGGGAAGTGTTATTTGACAACGGCGTACCGGAAGACCATGAAGCGCCTAATACTTTACTCGCAAAAGCGATTGAAGTAGCTGAAAGCCAGATTGGCGTGATGGAAGTACCTCCCGGCAGCAACCGCGGGCCACAGGTAGAAGCCTATCTTGCCAGTACCAATACGCCTCCCGGCAACTACTGGTGCGCAGCCTTTGTATTCTGGTGTTTCAAAAAAGCTGCTGCAGACCTGGGCATTCCCAACCCCGTTGTTAAAACGGCCGGCTGCCTGGATCACTGGAACAGAACCCAGGCGCAGAAAATCACAACTGCAAGGGCTATCAACAATCCCTCTCTCGTGGTTCCCGGCAGCATCTTTATTAAAAGTCATGGCGGCGGCTTCGGTCATACGGGTATCGTAACGGCTGTAAACGGCGGCTTTATTGAAACCATTGAAGGCAACAGCAATCCCAATGGCAGCAGCAACGGGATTGGTGTGTTCCGTATAACATTCAGGAAGATAAATTCTATCGAAAAAGGGTTCATTATTTATGGATAATATTTTCATATTTCCGGGCAGCCAGCCTGTGCTGCCCGGGAATATCATTTCATAACAAAAAAGATACTTCAGATAATCTTTTATTCTTTCTTTTTTGATTAAATTCATGAGAGAAAACCGAAGCGTACTACCCCAAATAAACACCCTCAATAAATGATACCTCATTGGAAAGTAATCCAGGAAGTAGCCAATCGTTTTGGTGACCGTCAGCCACAGTTTGAAGCCGCCGAAAGAAAGCTCTGCGCCTTGCGGGAAGCCAACCAGCCTTTAGTACAACTGGAAGATAACCCTACACGGGTGCAATATCGTGTGGCACGCGAAAACACGCCCCTGGTAGCAACAGCGCTGGAGCGGATTACAGGCACGGCAGACTTCCAGGACAAATATGTGCTGGACAGGTTATCTGAAATGTCAAAGGCAGTGTGCCGTATCCTAAAAGGCGGTTCTCCCATAGGCACCGGCTTCCTTGTAACAGAAGATATCCTGCTGACTAACCACCATGTGATTGAATCTGCCGATGATGCTGAAGACATGATTGCAGAGTTTAACTATGAAGTAGACGCCACTACCAAAGCGCTGAAACGAAGCGCCTCCTTTAAACTGGATGCCCGCAAGTTTTTTATGACCTCCAGCCTGGAAGTAAGTAAAGTTACGCTGAACAGCGGCCTCGACTTCACCCTGATAGGCGTGAGCCTCACCGGCACTTTCGGCGAATTGCTGTCACAGTTTCCACCCATCCGTCTTGATGGTAACCTCGGCAAAATCATCAAGGGAGAATCCTGTGTAATTGTGCAGCATCCCAATGGATTGCCCAAAAAGGTGGTGCTGAAAGATATCCGCTTCTTCTCTGAAACAGGCACCCGGCTTGTATATGAATCGGATACACTGCCCGGCAGCAGCGGCTCCCCGGTATTTGGCATGGGTACCTGCGAAATCATTGCCCTGCATCACAGCGGACTTTCCCGCACAGATGATCAGAACCGGGTACTTACCCGGAGCGGGCAGCTGGCCACCCCTGAAACACCCGATGATGAGATTGACTGGATCGGCAACGAGGGTATTAAAGTGAGCGTAATTGTAAGTGCCGTGCGGGAAGCCACTTTGAGTCCGGATATGGAAAAGGGCCGCCGCGCCTTACTGAAAGATACCGACAATATAGCGCCGCAATTAAAGCAGGCTTTACCCGACCAGGCCAGCGTCCGGAACGGTGTAGCCAATGTAGTAACAGCTGCAGCGATGAGCAATAACAGCGTTTCTTCCAATGTTCCCGATATTACTTCATCTCCCAAAGAAAATACTATGGATGTTCCATCATCTTCCAATATCAGTACTCCCACCGCATTTATCATATCTGCGCTGAATAAGCCGGAAACAGTATCGCAGATAGAAGCAGTATTATCTGTAAAATATCCACCGGGAGTGAAGCTGTCGTTACTCACGCCCGCTACCGCCGTTGTTGGCAAAGAAGAGCTGTTTACATTTACTACCAACTTCAGCGGCAACGCGCATGAAGAAGCAGGGAAACTGGCACAGATACCTGGGATATTTTATGCAGAAGCAGACCTGCCTTTATACCTCAATGCCGATACCGTTAACATCATCAGGAAAGGCGGTGGCCCTGCCGAATCCGGCTTTTTGTTTGACGATGGTTATGGTACGCCCAACGAAGATACCTTCCTGAAAAATTATACCGTAACAGCTGTCAGCAAATTTGTTGCCGGCCGGAAAGCAGAAGAATACCGGCGCTGGAACTGGTATGCCACGGGGTTTGATAAAATATTACTGACACAGCAAACACCCGCATCCCCCCATGAAAAAGGCATCCGGGTAGTACAGTTTGATACCGGTTATACCGACCATTCAAAAGTAGCCGGCGCCTTTGATACCGACAACGATTATAACTTCCTCGACAATACCAATGATGCGCTGGATTTACGTACCATATCGCTGGGAAAGCAACCCGGCCACGGAACCCGCACCGGCAGCCTGTTAATAGGCCACGACTATTCACCGGCAGCAGGCAATGGCAACTGCGGATTACTGGCGCCCGATAATTACAAACTCGTTCCATTTCGTATAGCCGAAACAGTTGTTATCATCAACAGGCAGCAACAACTGGCTGCTGCATTGGACGCCGCCATTGCACAGGGTTTTGATATCATTACCATGAGCATGGGTATTCCTCCTACGCTCACCACTGCGCGCCTGGCAAAAAAAGCGTACGAAAGCGGCGTGATCTGGTGCTGCGCAGCAGGCAACAGCGTACAGGCGGTAGTAGCGCCCGCCGTATTTCCCGGCACCATTGCGGTAGCAGCGTCTAACCCGCTGGACAGGGAATGGACCGGTTCATCGAGAGGAGATACCGTAGATATTACCGCGCCGGGAGAAGATGTGCTGGTACCCATCTGGCAGGCTGCAGGCGACCACCAGGAAGGTTTTGCCTATGGCGATGGCACCAGCTATGCCACACCACATGTGGCTGCTGCGGCAGCCTACTGGCTGGCAAAATACCAGGATCAGCTCCGCGCTCCGGAATATGCAGGATGGAAACGGGTAGAAGCCTTCCGGCAAGCGCTGAAGGATTCTGCACGCAAAAGCGATCAACTGCCTACGAAAGGTTTTGGCAGCGGTATTCTTAACGCAGAAAAACTTTTAAACACCCCACCGAAACCTGCCAACAAATTAAACAATCAATACAACGGCTGGAACGAAAGTGCTTTCCTGAACTCACTGCAGGGCTATGGCGAAATAGTAAAAACATACTGGAACAAACTCCATAATGCCATCTTTGGTACGAGAAGAGGTAACCAGGAATCACTCACTGCTATTTCCGCCCCCATGTCCGACAGCGCGCGGGCGCTGGAAAGCGCCACCTTCGGAAAAAGCAGGGGCGCCTATGAAAGCACCACCACCGCCACCTATCCGGATTTACTTCAACGGTTTAATACGGTCCAGTCTATTATTGAAAATGCCGCTAAATAAGTGCCCCCATGACAAACAAAATATTCGACTTCCATTTCCACCTGCTGTTCAAACATTATCTCAGCAATGGCACCCCTATAAATGAACAGGTGAAAACCACCGGCGTGGCCAGTTTGCTGAACGATCTTTTCGGCGGACCGTTCAACAGCCAGTCGTCGCCCGACCAGGTGAAAGACAGCCAGCTCTATCTGGGAGTGGCTTCTATTATCAGCCTGGAACACGCTTTTGCCCGTAGAATTCTGCATATTCTCGGCATCGACTTCTCCCATATCCTACCCTTAAATAAAGAGATCGTAAATAAAACCAGGGACGGCAAAACAAGCTACTACGCTGAGTTTCAGCAACAGGTAAAAATGTACCTGGATAGTAAAGCTACACTTGAACAAGCTCCTTATCACATAAAATATACCGGGAGAAAAGATTGGGAAGGCAAATCCGTACAACAAATAACAGAGGCGCTGAAAAATGATAATACGCAACGATACCTCATCTTTTCTATAGAAGGCGGTCATAATTTATCCGATGTACCTATCCGTGGCACCGCGCTATCCAGAACGCCGGAACTGAACCTGAAAGATATCCAGGATAACAGTGAGCTGGATTTTATCAGTATTAATCTCTGTCATCTTAGCTATATCCCGGAACAGCCACTGGGCGGGTTTGCACAGGGACTTAACAAGCAGGCGCAGATAGCATTCAGCAGCGAGGACTTTATGCCCAAAGCTGGTCTTGGGCTTACACAACTGGGTAAAAAAGTGATACGCCAGGCCCTCCTGCATGAAAAGCGGCCGGTGTTAATCGATCTGAAACACATGAGTGTGTATACGCGGTTTCACTATTACCGTTACCGTGAATCGCTGATCAACGAAGCCCCGGTAGTAAACAGGCTGCCGATCATCACCTCTCATACAGGTTTTACATTTACTTCACTCAATAATTATCTCGCTAAAAAACAATTCAGATCCACTACTGGTCAGCAGGATGGCGTATTTGTAAGTATCGTGGAATCCGAAAACCGGAAAATCGGAAAAACAAACGACAGCATCAATAGCGGTCTTTATGGTAATCCCTGGACCATCAATTTATTTGATGAAGAAATTATAGAGATCATGGGATCACGGGGAATGATCGGTATTAGTCTTGACCAGCGCATCCTGGGTGCCGAAAAAATGGTGGACAGCAACCGGCCGGAATATTTTGATCCCGAATACATTGCCAGGGAAGAATGGGAAAAACTTTTCAGAGACGGGCAGCTTCCTGGTGCAGAGAAACTATTTGATTTCCTGAGCATCCCATCGAGGGCGGAGCGGCACCTGATGCTGTTGTGTCTTCACATTATTTACGCCGTGAGGATCGGGAATGCCGGCATAGGATGGGAACCGGGCACTTCACCGTGGGATCATATCTGTATTGGTTCTGATTTCGATGGACTGATTAATCCTATCAACCGGATAGATAATGTGCTGAAGTTATCTGACCTGGCAGCCGGTCTGAAAAAATATTTGCCTGTTGCCGATAAATATCTGAATACGGGAGATGGTAACGATACACGCTCACTTCGCTACAATACAACAGACGGATCTCTCGATATGAATTACCTCGACGAAGTGATCGGGAAGTTCATGTACACCAACGGGCTAAATTTTACCGCGAGATACCTGAGCAACTGGGAAGAATAGCGCGATAGTTTGTCAATAAGAAATTATCTGTATATTAGTATAAGACCGGCAGATGAAGCTATATCACATTTTCCCTCCACCTCAAACATCCCTCAAATGTTCTCTCCTGTTAATGAAAAAAACAAGGCTGAAAGTCCATCCCGCGCGATGGCTAATGATATGCATAGCAGCGGTGGAATAAGTTTACCCGCGCCGCCCCTCCAATTGAGGCAGAACGTAGCCGTGAACAACGACAAAGGATTGGAACACGAGGCTGATGTGATGGGAAACAAGGCACAGGATTTTCATCACAGCTTACCAAATTCGCCGGTTGCCCAGCAAAAAGCAGTCGCCAACCCGGTGGTACAACGGGTTTCTATAGATACCCTGATGGAGGTTGCCAAATTACTCGGTTTAAAAATTTCCGAGAGCCCCACAACCGTTGTTATTGTGGGGGCTATTGCGTCGGCTATTGGTCTGTCATACGGCATCACCTGGGGGCTGCTTTCGGCAGGACTGGGTTTAACCGCGGTAGCGCTTTACCAAAAACTGATGCAGGCAAAACCGGAAATTAAAACAGATGTTGCGGGTCGTGGAAAAACAGCGGGAGGGTTTGTCGATGAAATTTCTTCTGCAGATAAAAATACAACGACCCTGAATTTAATTAAACCTATTTTGCCAAATGACTGGTCATCAGATTTGCTGCTAAGGTTTGGAAGTCTTAATACCCTTATCATTAACAACCCAAGCTCCAGTACGCCTCCACCAAAAGATAAGTTTTCTGCGCTGTCGAAATTGCCAATAAAACACCTGGAGTTGATAAGAGCTGAATTTATGGATGAAGCCTGTTACCAGACGATCGGAAAAATGAGGAGCCTGCAGTATTTGAGCCTGGCCAGAACTATTACCAGCGAGAAATCACCTGGCGAAGCCACTACCACCACCGCTTCAGACGGACAACGCGAACTTAGAAAAGTGACCGTGCTGGCTGGTGGAGTTATGAGTGCGCTAAAAGATCTTATGGAAAATGGATTGAAAACACTGGATCTCAGGTGGTGCAGTGCGCTCACCGAAGAAAATAAAGCTGCATTGAAAGAAATAGCGGCCCAGCATAAAGTAGCGCTTATGCTTTCAGAGAAGTAGACTCAAAACCGAACTGCCCATCTTTACGGCTCAAACCCCTGTTTAATAGCCACACCCGGCGCGTGTGCTGTTCCCTCATGCGCCGCACGCGTCTCATATTATAAATTAAGATGATTATTCCATTTTGTATATAAGAATCATAGTCGTAAATTGATAACATAATTATCACCAGCAAGCGCGAAATCACCTCATGGAGCAAGTACAAATTGGTAAGTGTGTGTACATTCTGAACACAGGTAAAAACCTGTATAAGATCGGTAAAACGCAGGACCTGCATAAGCGTCTGGCGGCTTATCATACGCACCTGCCCGTGATGTTCCGTGTTATCAGGCAGTATGCAGCGTTGAATATGACGGACCTGGAAGAGAGCCTGCATATTGTTTTTCAGCATAAGCGCGTGAAGGGCGAATGGTTTGAACTCACTAAAGATGACCTCATCATCTGCGATAATATTGCCCGGAACTACGCCCTGCAGGCATTACAGAAACAGCACCGGAAATATACTGATATCGCTTTCAGCGACAATCCCCTGTTACAGGTAATGGAAGCCAACGAAAAATACCTGCAGGATTATTCCCGGATTGCCGACGACATCAAGCTGGGACTTAATAACGACGAGGTATTCGAGCTTCACGAGGGCACGGTGAATAAATCCATTATTGAAACTGTGAGGCGGTTAATGAGATACCGTACTCCCAATTCGGAATTCCTCGGCAAATGGCTGCGGGTAGTAAACGAGCTGAGTGATGGCGTCAGTGAAAGTACCATTCTCCAGAAATACAAAGGTCAGATCAGCCGTTCAACGATACAAATGATCAAAAGAATATTGCGCAATCAATTGTATTGAGGCATGTAGCTCATTCAACTTTTTTTGCAATGGCTACCCCATTCTGAATTTTTGTTAGTCCTGTAACAATTCCGTTCTTGTCCAGATTAAATAGCAACTGCGCATCTAAATTCCTCGCAAAAAAACTGCAGGTATCGTAAGGAACTATTTCCTGCCTGATTTGCCGGGGACCGGGTCCTTTGCCATACAACCGGTTACCATCTTTGGTAATGGCAAGTATAAAATTATTCGGAAACTGGTATTTCCCCACATATCTTTCCAGTACTTCCGGGGAAATATGTATCGCATACAGGTTAGTAGATTTAATACCCGTCCGGATGAATGTGACCGTTTTCCCGTCCGTTTCTGAAACGAGCGCACTAATGCCGCCGTCTTTCTTCTTCAGAAATTCTATGATAGTCAGGCTGTTCTCAAAGTAAAATTTGTCAGCTCCAAACGGGATCAGCTGTTCTTTGGCTCCGCCTTTTACAAAATACAGTAGCCGGCCATCTTCATAAGATACGGTTCTTTGCCCTTCTGTTGTTGATTCATAGATGGCTGCATATGATTTAAGCTGTTCTATTGGCAGCCCGGTTTCGTTTGTATGATAGGGTTTGCCGATGGTGATCGCGGCAATTTTTGAAGCGATGACTTCCGGGTTATTGTTTTCGCAGTTTGTAAAAACAGCCACAAATACTTTTTCCTGCGGAAGATAAACAGCGAATGTTGAAAACCCGTTGATCAGGCCATCGTGCTTAATATCCGGACTTCCCTGGATACTTCCCAGCCACCAGCCGTATCCATAACCGGTAGGCTTCCCATTATTCAGCAGATAGGAAGTATGCGCTTTCTTCAGGCTTTCTTTACTGATAACCTTTCCGTCCGTTAAGGCCTTATTCCAGGTGTATAGATCCTCAACGGTAGAAAGAATGGAACCGGCGGAATAAGGTTGGGTCATGCTTAAAAAAACGGCATTCCTGTAGGTTTCATTGTCTTTCTCATAACCACTGATGCGCCCGGGAATTATGGAAGAGCTGTTGTCATAGCCGGAGTTTTTCATTCCCAGGGGTTTAAAGAAATTCTCACTGATATATCTTTCATAAGACATTCCGGAAACCCGTTCAATGATGTAACCCAAGAGCACATAGCCGTTGTTATTATAGCGAAAACCGGCGCCGGGCAAAAAGTCTGATGGCTGGTGCTTAAAGGAATCGATCAGCGCCTGCGGGGTAAAATCAAGCTTTCTTGTTTCAGGCGTCCATGCGCCTCCACTGGTGCTTATTCCCGAGGTGTGCGTAAGCAGATGTTCGATAGTAATATCCGTTATAGGATAATCGCTGACAAATTTGGTTATCCTGTCCTGCAACGATAATTCCCCTTCCTCCGCCAGCTTTAAAATTGCGCAGGCGGTAAATTGTTTGGTAATGGAGCCGATCCGGAATATATGCTCCCGTTTCAATGGTACATTCAGTTCCAGGTCAGCCTTACCAAATGCCTTTCTGTAAACTATCTTATCTGCTTTTGCCACCAGCACGGCCGCTCCGGGGCCGGTGGCCGGAAATGCGTGGGTTAACATGGCGTCCAGTTCCCGTTCCTGGCTTTGGCCCAAACAAATTTGTGTCAGAATAGAAAACAGCGTTATGATAAATAGTTTCTTCATGGTATTTCATATTTGATTCTTTGCATGTACGCAAAGATTTCCCATAGCGGGTTTCCCCACCAATGCCGGTTGCAATAAACAAAACAGGGTGTGTTACTTTTTTTTATCCATGCCTTTTAGCACGAAATAGGAGACGATTAAACTGCTTCCCAAAAAAAGGAATATGGTAGATGGCAGTATAAAATCTTTTATTCCGTCTATGTCCAATGATCTCAAAAATGTTCCCGTTACAATTCCCAGGGATATTCCAATACTCACAATTCCAAGAAGCAATATAAATAACAGGTAGTTGGTGCCTCCTTTAAAATAGTCAGGAGGGAGTCCTTTTTCAATAATGGTCATTCGTTCTTTATGCCTTGTTGTGAAATAGTAATAACTTATCCCGAAAACAACAAGGGCTAGTGAAATGAATAATGATGCGGACGTTATTAGCATGACTATATTTTTAGATATTTTTGAGTTACTTATTAATAAGACTCCCAAAACGCCCATGTGGTCACATATGTGACCACTTTGCCCTGCAAGTAGTCTAAATCATGAGATGGCAACCCACAGAGAAAATAAACAGGAAAATGAAATATGGAATAAAGCCATAAGTGGCGATATAAATAGTATTGCCCAATTGGTAAACATCTATAAGGACTTTTCGTTTACTATTGCCATGTCGGTCGTTGCCAATAACGAGGACGCAGAGGAAGTGGTACAGGATTCTTTTATGAAGGCATTTGCATCGCTGGGCAAATTTAAACAGGCATCAAAATTCTCTACCTGGTTATACCGTATCGTTTATAATACGGCACTAACAAAACTTAAAAGGAGGAAATCACCTGCTATCAGCATAGATCAACAGCCGGAAAACGAACAGGATGGGACAACAGAAAATCACGGATGGGATCTGGTGAAAGATGCGGAAAGAAAAAAATATGTCACGTTAGCGCTTAACAAGCTATCGAAGGAAGACCGGCTGGTGCTTATCCTCCATTATATCGAGGAAAAGAATATTGCTGAAATTTGCGAGATCCTGGGTGCCGGGAAGTCTGCCATAAAAATGCGCCTATTAAGAGGACGCAAACAACTGGAAATGGAATTAGGGCTATTGTTAAACCATGAAACAAGAAATTTACTATGAGAAATAACAACGTGACAGAAGATCAGCTCAGGGCTATCCTGAAAGAAGATGGGATAGAAAAGCCAACGGAATTCTTCTCCAATCGCTTGATACAGGCCATTGTTCTGCAACAAAAGGAAAAAGAAGCAGCAGCTTTTAAAGCAGGGGAATGGATAGGGCAATTCATTTTGGGTATACTCCTATCCTTCAATCTCGCGTTTCTTTATTATCTGAACCCTTCGCCGGAACAATCGGTATTATTCATTTCCATTGCTGCATTCTTAGCAGGGGTATGGGGAGTAATTGTGGTAATCAGGAGATTTCAGGTATCGAAGTTTAACTATCCCTGACCGGTGGCAATGCGGTCCGTGGCTGTTTGTCTGTATGGGAAGATTTACTATTCGCAGAGAGCGCGGGAGTTATCTAAAAAGATAAAACCCGCTATTAAAGCGGGTTTTATAATCAGTCGGGGCGGCAGGATTCGAACCTGCGACCTCCTGCTCCCAAAGCAGGCGCGATACCGGGCTACGCTACGCCCCGTCTCCGATGCTGTGTAGCGGGATGCAAATGTAGGAAATAAATATCCACAAAAACAAATCCTTCTGAAAAAAAACAACAGGAATCTTTATTTATTGACCGGTGTGCCGGAAAGTATATCCCTTACCGTTAGTCCGGGTAACAAACGGAAAACGGGGATACTGATGCCGTATTTATCGCACAGTTGTTTAATGCTCCGGTCAATGAGTTCTGCACTGTACCTTGAGGAGAAATGCCCCAGGATCAGCTGTTTTACGCGGATACGGCTTACCATATCCATTACCTCTTCCAGCTTGCTGTGCTTATTTTTGTGGGCTACTATCTTCATATCTCCCTCGCTGGCTAAAAAAGTGGCTTCATGGATCAGGATATCAGATCCGTCCCAGCGTTCCAGGTCCTGCACAGGCGTATCGCCGGAATAACCCACCAGGTTGGTTCTTACCTCCATGGTGGTACTTTCTTTTCCCTGATCCATGATGATTTGCCGGATCGTTTCTGGTGGTAGCGCGGCGAGTTCAGGCTTCACTTTCTGTTTCACCTGCATTACCTTATAACTCAGGCTCCGGATGATATGCTCACCGGTAGTTACATGTTCATTACGCACAGGAATAACCACTATATCGTCTTTCACCCATATTTCATCACCCGGCGCCACTGCCCGCCATTGGGTACCTGCAATATGAGGATCAAATCTTTTTGAAAATTCTTCCATCGCCGGAAAAGAACTGCTGTCCCTGGGATAACAGATCACCGGCAATCCTGCGCGCGCATTCAGCTGGTTCAGTTGCAACAGGCCGGTTAAATGATCCCTGTCTGCATGAGAAATGAATACATAATTAATCTTCCTGCTTTTTTGCAAAAGCGCTGCCGTTAATCCATCTCCTGCATCCATTAAAATACCCAGTTCTTCGAGGAAGTACCAGGTGGAAAACAAGGCAGTAGAGTAGCCTGATATCGTTAGCTTCATCAGCGGTTCTTAGTTATTCTATAAAGATAAATATATTTCACAGACTCTCCACTGCTAAGCACAACAACAAATCTGATATGGTTAAAATAAACAAAACTGAATCTGTTTTATTTACATTTTATAGCTGAATTTTACGGTCTCAATATTTGTTCTATGATGCAGATAATTAACAGCACGCCGGAAGATATCGATGTTATTTTTAGTCTTTACGAAGCCGGCACACAACTTCAGAAGAAAATAGCACAGAAACACTGGCAGGGGTTTGACCGGGCATTGATTGAAACAGACATCCGCGAAAAAAGATTGTGGAAAATACTGGAAGATGACCGGATTGCCTGCATCTTTTCTATTACGTTCCAGGATCCGTTTATCTGGAAAGAAAAGGATAAAGACCCGGCCATTTATATTCACCGTATCGCCACCCACCCGGATTTCAGAGGCAACGGCTATGTAAAGCATATTGTACAATGGGCCAGGGAATATGCAGTAAGTACCGGGAAAAACTATATCAGGATGGATACCGGCAGCGGTAATGATAAGCTGAATAACTATTATGTAAGCTGTGGCTTTAATTATCTGGGCATCGTAGCGCCGATGGCAAGTAACGAATTACCTGCGCATTACAAAGAAGGCACCTCCAGCCTGTTTGAAATAATGCTGTAAATACGGTGGCCGGGCAAGGTAATAGCGTTTCAGCGTACGTGATGAGCTATGTGAATAATTTTATTTAATTTTAGGTTAGATAGATTTCCCCAATAGCTACATCAGACTGTCTCTTTCACTTTTAAATCCCCAAATATGAAACAGATAGCATACCACGTACTCGTAGTAATACTTCTTTCTGCGTTGACATTCAATATTGCCCTAGCCCGGCAAACCGATGAAGCGGTCATAAAGAACCTGGATAACCTTGAGCGGGAAGCTGTATTAAAAGGCGATACCACTGCGTTGTTCAACAAGTTCTGGTCGCCCAACATAGTGATAAATACACCGGCAAACAGGGTAGGAACTGTTGAGACTGCAAAGGCCAGTTTAAGAGCCGGCAAACTCAATTATGCGTCCTTTGAAAGAGTTATTGAAAAAATAACCTTTACTGAAAACATCGCCATTGTAATGGGCTATGAAGTTATTAAACCCCAGGGAGCAAGCGATCATGCAGGTAAAACTGTTACAAGACGCTACACGAATATCTGGATGACAGGGAAAGATGGCTGGCAGATGGTAGCGCGACAGGCAACTATTATTAAAGTAGAGTAGCTGATTTATGATAGGTACAGACAAGAGCCTTACAGTAAACTGTAAGGCTCTTGTCTAAGTCGGGGCGTTCCGCCGGCTGGATAATCAGGCTGTATAGAACGTTTTTTTTGTTTTTCATATCATATCAAAGTTGATACAGTGAAATTACTTTGATATCTTTCAGCCTTAGTAATCAGGATTGTAAATAGAAGAAATGTAACCTTTGTAAATAAATTTCAATCTTATGCCTGACGTCCGAAACCTCCTGTCCGGAAAACGCAGATACCTGTTCGGATTTATATTACTCTCGCTTATCACGGTAATTTTCGTGGCTTTCAGTATGAGCGGCGGTGACGACTTTGATATCGCCAGGAGGGAAGTTTTGCTTCGCAGGATCGGACATGAAGTGCTCTTACAGTCGGGCGACAGTACATCAAGAGTGCTCCCGGTAAAAAAGGTCGCTGAAAATGAATACCAGATCAGGTTTGAGAAGAATTTCACCTTTCGACCAGACTCCCTGGTGAATACTACCCGCCGCTTGTTGGCCAAAGACCCGCTCGCACGTGACTATGTTGTTAACGTTCTGAATTGTAGTAACTCCAGCGTTGCCTATGGCTACGCTATATCCAAAAATACAAAAGATGACATTATAGCATGCAGGGGCAGAGATCAACCCAAAGCATGTTACATGATCAATGTTAAATTCAAACCTACAGGTATAAATACTGCGAAGAATGTATATCTTCTGGGCAGCCTGCCATTTTTAGCATTTGCTGGTTTTGTTTTTTTGAGATCTGTTAAGCCTAAGCCACGGAGAGCCTTACCTAAGAGTCAGGATGCCAGGATATTTACTTTGGGCTCGGTGTTGTTCGATGCAGAGAAGCAGCAGCTGACAATAAATGAAAAGACAATAGAGCTAACCGGAACAGAAACCCGTGTACTGCTCATTTTCGCAATGTCTCCTAACGAGACTATAGAAAGAAGCCGGCTGCAAAAAGAGATATGGGAAGATGAAGGTGTTATTGTGGGGCGCAGCCTGGATATGTTCATATCAAAACTTAGAAAAAAACTGGAATTCGATCCGAATACCAAAATTGTTGTTATACGCGGCAAAGGGTATAAGCTTGAGATTAACACTTAAAAAGCATCTTCCCGCCCAAAACTGATCTTATTTAACAAAGTGATCCATCTTACAAACAATTGAATACTTCACTGTTTAAGAGTTTCCGTTAACCGGGAATTGCAAATAAAAAAGCCCTGCATCGGTGATAACAGCGCACGGAGCATACATGTTATGCGGGAGCCCGGGAAGGGATGCAGTTCTTGTATTTTCAGGGAATACTGGCGGGACAATTGTCCTGCCCGGAGCGGGATTTTTTTCCGATTTTGTAGCATTCCTATAAAAATAGAGAACATGAAAGTTTTGGTAACTGGCAGCGCCGGGCATCTTGGAGAGGCGCTGGTACGCACATTAAGACAACATTCTACTGAAGTAATCGGGTTGGATATCCAGCCGTCTGCATTTACTACTAATGTAGGCTCCATTACGGACCGCTCCTTCGTCAGAGATTGTATGAAAGGGGTAACCACAGTTTTACATGCAGCCACGCTGCATAAGCCCCATGTGGCCACGCATACTATGCAGCAATTCATAGATACCAATATTACCGGCACACTTAACCTCCTGCAGGAAGCAGTGGCTGCTGGCGTGCAGCGTTTTGTTTTCACCAGCACGACCAGTGTTTTTGGGGATGCATTAGTGCCGCCTCCCGGAGCGCCTGCAGCCTGGATTACGGAGGAAGTGCAGCCACAGCCCAAGAATATTTACGGGGTCACCAAAAAAGCAGCGGAAGACCTTTGCCAGCTCTTCTACAGAAATTTCGGCCTGCCCTGCATAGTACTTCGCACTTCCCGTTTCTTTCCTGAAAAAGACGACGACAAACATATGCGGGAAACCTTTCAGGACGAGAACCTGAAGGCCAACGAGTTCCTGTTTCGCAGGGTAGAGCTGGAAGACGCGGTAAACGCACATTTGCTGGCGGCAGAAAAGGCTTCCTCCATCGGATGGGGCGTTTATATCATCAGCGCTACTACACCGTTCCGCCCGACAGATCTGCATGACCTGCGCCGCAATGCACCCGGGGTAGTACTGCGCACCGTACCAGCTTATGCAACAGCGTATAGCCATCGCGGATGGAAGATGCACCAAAGCATAGACCGGGTATATGTAAATGAGAAAGCGAGGAAAGACCTGGGTTGGGAACCTGCATATGATTTCGCTTACGTAGTAGCACGTATAAACACAGGAGGAAGTTTACGCAGCCCGCTTGCCCAATTAACCGGCTCAAAAGGATACCATGCAGAGAGCTTTACGGATGGCCCCTATCCCATCAGCTAATCAGTATCTTCTTTTTTTTTCGCCAGCAATTTCATGCTCAATTTCTTCCTTTAAATAAAAGAAGTCCTTAACCTGTTCCTGCACAAAATGGAGGCTCATAATCGTATTAGTTATTGTAACAAGAACATTCCTTTTGAAATTGTTTACAAATAGCCAGAATTTCTTCAGGTGTCTTTTCAAAGTGATTTAACACGACTGTATATCTCTGGTTGGTAATTGGATTCAGGTTGTCTATATTATTACCGGTTATGATAAGATACTTATAGTTCGTTGTGATGGCTCCCCTGTCACCGCCATTATCTCGAATGTGGTACGTAAAGGATTCTATATCGAAGTTGGAGATGTTTTCCCATTTAAGTTTTACAATTGTTGGAAAAGTAAAGCTGCCTCCAGAAGCTACATCTTCTAAAATGCTTCTGCCATAGTATATGACCAGCTCATCTTTTGATAGTTCCATTTTTGATGGCACATCCCATAAATATTTCACTATTCCAATTAAAGGAATGATTAATGAGACTAGAAAAAGCATGGGTAGTAGTGGTGGTGAATCTGAAATTAGAGAAACCAACGCTCCTGTCAATAATATGGCAAAAATGATCAAATCTGCTACATATTTTCCCTTGCGTTCTGCAATGATTATTGTTTCCATACGTTGTTTATAGAAAGGGGAGTAGTTTTGGTAGTAAAACTGTTCTTTAGGTTCTAAGTCTTCAATTGTATTGATAAGATAAAATACGAATTATTCTTTGATGCTAAAAAATTTTGCTATCCGTAACCCTGTATATTGTGGCAAAATTTTCATTGCCAGGTATAAAGAAGAGGAACCCCCGTGTCTTTGTACTTGTGGTGGATTTTGCATTATGTTTAAGGAGCCGTGCTGCAACGTCCACCGATTCTCCTACATAATATTGCTTTGTTGTTTCGCTTTGAAGTATGCAAAAATAGTGGGGCATATACAAACAATTAAAAAGCCCCACAGTATACTGTGAGGCTTTTAGTTTTCTAAGTCGGGGCGGCAGGATTCGAACCTGCGACCTCCTGCTCCCAAAGCAGGCGCGATACCGGGCTACGCTACGCCCCGAAATCCCTTCTTAGTCCGCTTCTTCAGCATCAACGGCTGCCCTTGTGGCCATACCTTTGCTTCAATTGCGGAGTGCAAATGTAGGAAAATGTTTAACATAAAAACAAATTTTTTTTAGCAAAAAGATGAAAATCTCTCAAAACGCCCCGCCACACTACATTACACTACGCCTATTGCGATTCCTAAAAGACTATATTCAGCAGGTTAATGGAGATAGATTTCGCCGCAGCGATTTTACTTTCTGGAAAAACATGGGGTTATTCTTTACACAAACCGCATTTGTAACGGTAGGCGGCTCCTATACCGTGCTGCCTTATGTAGCGCACTACAGCGTTACCAAACTGCACTGGCTCAGTAAATTGCAGATGATCGATGGATTTGCACTGGCGGAAACAACACCCGGCCCGCTCATCATCGTATTATCATTTGTGGGTTTTATGGCCGGTTATAACCATTTTGGCGGCTCTTTATGGATGGGTGCAGCCGGGCTACTCGCTACCACTTATTTTACCTTTTTGCCCTGTTTCCTGATGATTTTCGCCGGCGCCCCGCTGATTGAGAAAACGCACGGCATTGAAATCATCGAAGGCATTCCTGGGTTAATTACCGCCGCAGTAGTGGGAGTGATACTCAACCTTACTTTATATCTCGGGAAAGATGTGACTTTCCCGGGTGGCATTTTATTCAGCCATCCGGATATCCTGGCGCCGGTATGGATATCCGTTTCGCTTGTGCTGATGTTGAAGTTCAGGATGAATATCTTATACCTGATCGGGTTAAGCGTGTTGTACGGATTACTTCATTATTTGTTATACCCTTTAGGGTATAATTTGGGGAATGAAGTGATTTTTATACCCTAAAGGGTATAAATTATAAATATTTGAAGTTAGTATACCATGCTTTATTTTGTAAATTCAGGTAGTCATCTTCAAACTGCAAAAATGGAAACAGCAAAGAAACCCGTGATTACCTCAGGCGCCCACCAGGGACAAAGCCTTTCTGTGGCTGGCGGCAACTACCGCATACTTATATCCGGGAAAGAAACGGATGGTGAGTTCGCCACCATCGAAATGCTGGTGCCACCGGGCGGTGGCCCTGGTCCTCATGCCCATGCCGGTTTCCAGGAATCTTTTTATGTAGTGGAAGGTGAGGTGGAAGTGCAGTCGGAAGACGGTATCTATACCGCGGGGCAAGGCGCATATATTGTAATCCCCAGGGGTGGTATTGTGCATGGTTTCAAGAACAAGTCCGGCAACATGGCGAAGTTGCTGTGCGTAGTAGTCCCTTCCGGCCTTGAAGAAATGTTCCTGGAACTTGGAGTACCCGTTGCCGAAGGCGAGTTTTTGCCACCACCGGTAATAGACGATGCTATGAAGAAAAAAATGCAGGATCTTGCTGAAAAGTATGGACAAAAGATGTATCCGCCCGATTACTTTACCAAATCTGCGAAGGAGTAATTACCTGCGACTTGATAACTTCGGAGCGCTTTTTCAGGGGGCATAGTGTATAGGGAGTGTATGGGAAGTGTATCATGAGTGTATGGTGAGTGTATGGGAACAGTATAGGGACTGTATAGGGACTGTATGGGGACTATATAGGGAATACGACACATAGACGAGTCCTAAGTATCCAAGAAGTATCGGAGAAGTATCAGAGAAGTAATAGCCGCTATTTTTCCAGACAAAGATTATGATACGACATCTAATAATAGTTTTGTTGACCTTGTACACGTTATCAACAACAGCACAAAATAAAATGAGACAGGTTGAAGAACTAATCAACAAAACAGACCCAGGGTGGATACTGGTAGATGAGTGGATTAAATCTGCTAAAAACAAAGTTGAGATTTTGCCGGTTGACACGTCAAAAGCAAAAGACGCATTGTATAAAACACAAGTGACAACGCGTTCCCCAATGGGGGCAATTATTTACATGACAGGTGGACTGTTGATAGATGATGGTTGGATTAGAATTCTTGGTTCAGGCAGTGCAAAAATTAATCGGACACTTCCTGATTGGAATAAGGGAAAATCCTTTAACGAATTCGGCGAAAGTCCATCATTTCTGTTAATTGCGGATGATGCTATTGGAGGTTTCTATCTTCTAAATGGTGGTGGGCTTGGCGAGGATTTAGGAAAGGTCTATTATTTTTCGCCAGACAATTTAGAGTATGAACCACTTAACCTTAGCTATACCCAATTCTTAGATTTCTGCTTCAACAACGATTTAGATAAATTTTATGAAGGCAGCAGGTGGACGAATTGGCGAAACGAAGTTTCAAAGTTAGACGGTGATAAAGTTTTCAACTTTTATCCTTTTCTTTGGACGAAGGAAGGAAAAGACATTAATAAAAACTCCCGGAAAGCTATTTCGGTTGAAGAACAATATGATTTTAACCTTGACATGAGAAAGCAACTTGGAGCAGACAAATAAAAAACCGTTTCTCCTCTCCCTTAAATTAATCAAGACAATCAAGCTTCCCCAAAACAAAAAAGCCTCCGGATTCTATCTGAAGGCTTAGAAATTTCCCTACTGTCGCTTAAATTCTCTTAGTGGGGTTAGTCACTCCTTAGCTGTATAATCTAATGAAATGTGGTGTAGAGATGACTATTCAACTTGAAATAGATCAATTCGTTTTTCAGGTCTATGATAGTGTTGAACCGCTTTAAGAAATTGTTCCCAAAGAAGCCAGCCATTTTTTGTGTAGCATCAATCCCCTCCGTTGAGCCGGAGAGCGAGATTGGAATGTTATATAGAAACTTACCGGAAAATTCAATAGCCGGACAGAGGACAATGGGCATTTCATATGTTGAACCATCTGATCCCTGGAAGGATGCACCGCCTATCTTCTTCATTTTCGCTGCCAATTGATTGGTTCTGGCATAGGGAGAAGCAATGGTCAATACATCATCGGCTCCGCTATCCAGACCAAACAGACCGGTGTATTTCACTCCATTTGCGATAAAACTACATTTTACCGCCGGGTAGTTATCCACCAGCTTCAGTTTCATTTTTTCATACGAGGAAAAATCCAGGTGTTGATCGTTTTCCTGATAAAACCGGATCTCATTCTTGTTGTAGTCAATTTCAATGATATTGCCCTTCATCAGATCTGTTCCAAATACCCCGTCAAAAATATCGGTGTCATAAGGAATAACAGTCAAAACAATTGCCTTCCTCGTCAATGATCCAAATGACACGGTATTGTTATTGCTCTGATCCACCGTGTTGGTACCGTTTGAGCCTTTGTTCTGCGATTGCCCGCTTATTTTAAGCCCTGCCTTTTTAAGGGATCGACCATTGATTACCGACCCATTTGCACCGGTATCAAACAAAAACCGGATACTATCCTTCTCATTTACCTTGCAATAAATGTAGATACAGTTCTTTTCCAACGTAAAGGGGATAGTTGTTATTGGCTGCGATTGCCCCCAAATATGGGATGCAATAAACATAAGAAACACTATAAATAATAGTTTCTTCAACGGAGCAGGAGATGGTAGTGAATTAAATTTTTTCATGTTGGTAGCGTAGGGTGGTCTACGTTGTAAAGAAGTAATCGTTTATCAGCAAAGCTAAGGAATAAAAATCGTTTAAAATCTGATATCGGCAAGTGGTTATATCCTGATTTGGTTGTCGATATTTAAGACATGACTGCAAATTCAATCGCAAGCTGAAAGCCTTTAGATCTATGATCTAAAGGCTTTCAGCTTGCGGGCTATAAGAGACAAGGTTCGAACCCGTTTGCAGATGATTTATCTGAAATTCAGACATTTATTAGTGAAATTAATTGGAAATCCGGGTATTAATGTTTGGTTACGTTTCCATGAAAAGGAGATAGCGTTCCATAAGCAGGAAGCAACAAATAGAGGCCGTGTTGCGAGTTTGCCTCCGATGCGTTTCGTGGATAGCGGGTTCACGTGTAGTTGTAGAATTTTGGAAAAGACACGCTTTTTAGCACTTAAATTCAGGCAGCTTAACGAATATATTTTAATCTTCATATCTTTATTCGGCAACAGTACAGACTTGCGTGTTACGCAAGTCTGTACTAAGATCAGCCGACAAAAAAATAAGTATGGGACTATTTGACCTTTTTAAAAAACAGGACGACAACTCTCCAGCAAAGGAGGATTTGCAAAAGGCTAAGAAACATTTTGACAACGGTGAGTTTCAAGAATGTCTGCGGACTTTAACCTGGGGCTTTAGAAAAGATGTAAACTACAAACTACTTTACCAGCTTGCCTCTGACAGCTTAGGTAAACTCAACGCAAGTGATGAACAAAAACTTTTTGCAGCAGTTTGTAAAAATCAAAATGACTCAAGTGCTTACAATAGCTTAGGTAATTTTTATTTCAGTGTTGGACATTATGATTTAGCTCAAGTGTTTTATGAAAAAACAATCCAACTTAATCCTCATAATTCAGAAGCGCATCACGACCTTGCAATTTGTTATGCAAGACGATTTCAGATAAACAAAGCCATAGACGTTTTAGTTAACTTTAATGCAAACGACTTTTGGAATTTGTACTTCTTAAACAAGTGCAAAATACTTGACAAGAAAATAGACGGTGTTCAACAGTCTGTAAATAATCTTCAGGTTTTTCTTGACCAACAACCAAATCAAGAAGATGTTATAATTCCCAGAATGAAAGTTGCGGAGCTTCAAGAAACTTTACAGCGCTTCAATTCAGTTAAAGACATCCAAACTCATATCCGTGATTGGCAGTTCATTCAATACGGTGGTGTTGTGCTTGACTACTTTGATGACAATGAAGATTATGTAGCAGGTGGGCGATATGTTGCAAGTTGGGGCTCTTATGAGTCTATTAAAAAACTGGCTAATAAAGTAAAACAATTTGCCAGCAAACTTTCAATTTCATTTCTATCTGTTGTTTCACTTCCTGATAGAGATTCTGACATTGTCGGACGGGTTTTAGCAAAAGAGCTCGGAATTGGTTTTGGGCTGTATGATCCAACAAAGCTAAATCAGGATTGCTTAATTGTTTCGGCTGACAGTTCATATTTTCAAGATTACGGGCAACTAAACAAAATTAACAACAATCAAGTTGTTTTTTCAGCTAATCACAGTTGGCTTGACAACACTATGGTTAACCCTGACATCATAGGCTTTATGACACAAACTTATAGTTTTCCCTGGAGTGGTGGTGGAATGAGAATAACGGATGTAGAAAGTGGAAAAATTGAAAAAATTGCACCAGACGACCGTTCAACAGAGGAAATAGCAATGGCCATTTTTAACATCAGGCAAGAGCCAGACGACATTAATGAACATTTAGAGTTTTATTTGGAACACAAAGAATATTTGAAAGGTATTGGAAATTCATCGGGCGATAAGCGTTACAATTTTATGATTGAGAGCCCTGTTCCGGGTTCTTACTTCAGTTAACAGATACGATGATTATTGCACTTCTAACAAACATTCCCGCAAATTTTGGAGGAATGACTTCGGACGGAAAAGTACGGCAGCCGCTACAGCGGGAGCACCTTTGGTAGCTGGCCTGTTAAAGATCTTTGGGCAACTAAAAAGCCTTCAAGTCCAATGACTTGAAGGCTTTTTAGTTTGCGGAGAGAGAGGGATTCGAACCCTCGATACAGTTTAACCCGTATGACGGTTTAGCAAACCGTTCCTTTCGGCCACTCAGGCATCTCTCCATTATTTCCCTGAAGGGGTTGCAAAAATAGGAAAAGTTTTATATTCTCCAAAAGCAAATTCACTTTTTTACAAAAAAACTTGCCTCTTACTCCAAAAAATCGCCCGAAACCCAATACCCGTAAGGCTGTACATAAAAAAGCCGTGCAGTTGCTGCACGGCTTTTTAAAATAGGTTATCAGGGCTAAGGCGGGCTTACATGGCCGCCAGTTGTACTTTCTGTTGTAATTCAATTACACTGTCACGGAAGTTGTTATCAGTATCCATCAGGTCTTTTACTGTCTGACAGCTGTGGATAACGGTGGTATGATCCCGTCCACCAAAATGTTCACCGATTGTTTTCAGGGAGTTTTTAGTAAATGATTTTGCAAGATACATGGTGATTTGCCGGGCCTGTACAATTTCACGCTTACGTGTTTTTTGCAACAGCTTATCATAAGGCACATCAAAATATTCGCAAACCATTTTCTGGATACTCTCGATCGTAATTTCTTTGGAAGATGTTTTTACGAAAGACTTCAATACGCGCTTCGCCAGTTCCAGGTCTATTTCCTTACGGTTCAGCGACGATTGTGCCAGCAGGGAAATTAATGCACCTTCCAGTTCACGTACGTTTGTCTGGATATTATAGGCTACATACTTCACTACTTCTTTCGGCATTTCCAATCCATCGTTCCGCATCTTCATCTCCAGGATTTCCATCCGGGTTTCAAAATCGGGAATCTGGATATCAGCGCTCAGTCCCCAGCGGAAGCGGCTCAGTAATCTTTCCTGTACTCCATCCAGATCTTTAGGCGCCTTATCAGACGTTAAGATCAGCTGCTTGCCGGATTGATGCAGGTGGTTAAAGATAGCGAAGAAGGCGTCCTGTGTTTTCTCTGCGCGGGCAAAGAACTGGATATCATCTACAATCAACACATCTATCAACTGGTAGAAGTGGATAAAGTCGTTGATGATATTGTTTTTGGAATGATCTATAAACTGGTTAATGAATTTCTCTGCACTTACATATAACACCGCTTTGTTAGGATGTATACGTTTTACATCATTGCCTACTGCCTGCGCAAGATGCGTTTTTCCCAAACCTACCCCACCATATATTACCAGCGGGTTAAAAGAGGTGCCACCGGGCTTTTCAGCCACTGTTTTACCTGCACGTCTTGCTACACGGTTACTGTCTCCTTCTACATACGCATCAAACGTATAATTTGGATTTAGCTGCGAGTCAATCTGTACCCTTTTTATACCCGGAATAACAAAGGGATTCTTAACCGGGTTGTGAATCGTTAAAGGAAAATCTACTTCATTGTCTTTCTGAGGTTTGGTAAACTGCGTGGGCATGTTTACTGTTCTGGGATGCTGATGTGGCGTACCGTTCTCTACTACAATGCGATACTCCAACCGGGCTTCTTTACCTAATTCTCTCTTGATGGTTTTTCCTAACAATCCCACATAGTGCTCCTCAAGGTATTCATAAAAGAATTGGCTGGGGACCTGGATGGTTAAAACATTGTTTTCAAGTTTAATGGGTTTAATAGGTTCAAACCATGTCTTAAACGGCTGCCATTCTACTATATCCCTAATTATATTAAGACACTTTTCCCAAACTTGTTCGCAAGTTTTATTCATTGAGATAAAAAAAATTAGTTGTTTCTTAATTAAGGATGCTTAGTTCTCGAATTCGAAATTCCCCAACGCAGGAAGTTGAAAAATTTTCAGACAGGACGACGAATATCTGTAGAAAATGTTGAAAAAAAAAATTTATCTACCCTTGTTTATATTCTCCTGATTACAGAGTACCAAAACTCCTTTTTCCACTACTGCTGTGGCTTTACAGCCCAGACGTGACAAGGTTTTCACTACTATAAACCCCATTGATTAACAGCACCTTTATCTTCTTCATTCTCCTTTTTATCATAAATATGGATATATAATTGATAAAATAATATTGTATCCTTTCTCTCAAAAAAAAACGTTCACTGATAAGTCATGAGATATTCACACTTTTTCGGGAGAGGGTGCAAAACTATGTTAGTATCTCCATTTAAAAAAATGTATTAGGGGATAGTAATTATGAAAGTATTTATTTATATCCGCGCGCACCGGATTAATAAAAAATATTTGTCCGCACTAAGCCGAATACCTTATCTTTGACCCTTCTGAATTTAAAATAATTTTTCTATGAGTTTTGAAATTACCGGAAAGCTGATTGTGAAGTACAACACGGTACAACGTAGCGAAACTTTTAAGACAAGAGAGTTCGTTATTGAGAAGTCCGACGACATCAATGGCCGTGTTATCAACAACTATATAAAGTTTCAGTCGGTGCAAGACCGCACTGGTATTGTTGACCGGTTCAATGAAGGTGAAAACGTTAAAGTTTATTTCAATATCAAAGGCACCAGATGGGAAAAAGATGGTAAAGTAAATTACATCACCAACCTGGATGCATGGCGTATGGAATCTGTTATGGCAGCACCTGCTCCGGGCACAGATCCACAGCCGAACTACAATACTCCTCAGATGCCTGCAGGCGGCGGAGATGGCGGCGACGACCTGCCTTTCTAAGCTGAAAGTATAAAACAAAAGCTATTGAAGCGAAGATAGAAGCGGATAATATCCCCTTGTATCTTCGCTTTACTCGTTTTATACATTACCCCGTATTCACTATCTTTGCAGCAGTTTTAGGATAAACACCTAACCGCTAATATGATACAACAAATATCTCTCAAATTACTGCCGGCCGATGCCGCCTCTCATACACATATCATACAGCACGCCGCTGCCTCACTAAGTGTAAAGCCTGCCGATATTACCGGGTTCAATCTGCTCAAACGTTCTATAGACGCACGTTCCAAACAGGTGTTCTTTGTTCTTACCATACAGGTGTTCATCAATGAACCCTTCGAAGAAAAACAACACACCCATCCGGTATATCCTTCCCTGCCAGCCAATGCACCACGCGTGCTCATTGCAGGCGCAGGACCCGCCGGCCTCTTCGCCGCATTGCGACTCATAGAAGCAGGCGTAAAACCAGTTATACTGGAACGCGGTAAAGATGTACGCGCACGACGACGCGACCTCGCCGCCCTCAATAAAACAGGTATCGTAAACCCCGACTCCAACTACTGCTTCGGCGAAGGCGGCGCCGGTACCTACTCCGATGGCAAACTATACACCCGCTCCAATAAACGCGGCGATATTAACCGCATCCTCAACATATTCGTTCACTTCGGCGCAGAAGATAAAATTATGATCGATGCGCACCCGCACATCGGTACCAACAAACTCCCGCATATCATTACCGCTATGCGTGAACAAATTATCAACAGCGGCGGAGAAGTACACTTCGAACAAAAAGTAACCGCCATACAAATCAGCAACGGCGCGGTTACCGGCGTACAAACCGCCACCGGCCAGCTCTTTGAAGGCAAACAACTCATTCTCGCTACAGGCCACTCCGCCCGCGATATATTTATCATGCTCCACCAGCAAAACATTTTGCTGGAAGCCAAACCGTTTGCCCTCGGTGTACGCGTGGAACACCCACAGGAACTGATCGACAATGCGCAGTACCATTGCCAGGTACGCGGCGAATATCTCCCACCGGCCAGCTACAGCCTTGTAGAACAGGTAGAAGGCCGCGGCGTATTCTCCTTCTGTATGTGCCCCGGTGGCATTATCGCCCCCGCTGCTACTGATCCCGGCGAACTGGTGGTGAATGGCTGGTCGCCTTCCAAACGCAACAACCCCTTCGCTAATTCAGGCATGGTGGTAACGGTAGATGAATCCGACTTCGCACCATTTGCCCATCACGGCCCGCTCGCAGCCATGTACTTTCAACAGGCTGTTGAAAAACAGGCGTATCACGCCGGTGGCGGCAACTTCGTGGCGCCCGCACAACGCATGACCGACTTTGTCAATAAAAAAGTTTCTGCCTCCCTGCCTGAATGCTCCTATGTGCCGGGCCTCAACAGCACCGATCTGCGCAGCGTATTACCCAAAGTAGTACACCAGCGCCTCGCCGGCGCCTTTAAAGCCTTTGGCCGCAAAATGAAAGGATATTACACTGAAAACGCAGTGCTGGTTGCCACAGAGTCACGCACCTCTTCACCGGTACGCATTCCACGCAACAATGATACACTGGAACATCCGCAGGTAGCTGGTCTTTATCCCTGCGCTGAAGGCGCGGGATATGCCGGAGGGATCGTATCTGCTGCAATGGACGGGGAGCGCGTGGCCGCCATCATCGCCGCAAAGTTATCATAGAGATATTATGATTATTTATTGGGGATTAATCACTAATTTTTCACCATGAACCTACTCGAAGTTAAACACCTGAAAAAGCATTATGATACCCACAAGGCGGTAGATGATGTTAGCTTTGATATACAGCAGGGCAGCATCTTCGGCTTACTGGGTCCAAACGGCGCCGGTAAAACAACCCTGCTCCGTATGATTACCGGCATCTTCTACCCGGATGAAGGCCAGATCTTTTTCAACGGACAAAAATTTGACCCCGAAAACGATGTACAGTACATCGGCTATATGCCGGAAGAAAGAGGTCTCTATAAAAAAATGAAGGTAGGTGAACAAACCCTTTATCTTGCCCAGCTCAAAGGTCTCTCCCGGAAAGATGCCGTACAGAAGATCAAATACTGGTTCGATAAATTCGACATCAACTCGTGGTATAACAAACGCGTTGATGAACTCAGTAAAGGCATGCAGCAGAAAGTGCAGTTCATCTCCACCGTGCTGCATCAGCCCCGGCTGCTGATCCTCGATGAACCCTTCTCCGGCCTGGACCCTATCAACTCCAACCTCATCAAACAGGAAATATTCAACCTCAGTCAGCAAGGTACCACCATCATCTTTTCTACCCACCGCATGGAACAGGTAGAAGAAATATGCGATCATATCATGCTGATCAACAAAGGACATAAAATACTGGATGGCAGCGTAAAACAGATCCAGCAGGACTTTAAACAGGGTCTCTTTAAAGTGGGCCTGGGCATAATGCCCAATCCTGCACAAATGGCTACTTATCACTTTAACATTGTGCAAACACATGATAAGGCGTTTACCGTAAAAATGAATGAAGACAGCAGCACCAACGATATTCTGCTGCATTTCATCCGCCAGGACATTCCTGTTACATATTTTGAAGAAATCCTTCCTTCTATCAACGAGGTATTTATCACCCAGGTACAGCAAACCGAAAACAGCAACGCCCCCGTAGCTGCTTTACCGCTGGCCTGATTAACCTGCTATTTATGGAGAAAATCTGGCTCATTATAAAAAGGGAATTCTTTACCCGCGTACGCAAAAAATCATTCCTCATCACCACACTACTGGTGCCACTGGCCTTTGCCGCCATGATCATTGTGCCTATCCTCTTATCTACTTCTTCCAGCGAACATAAACTGATTGCAGTAGTAGATAAAAGCGGGTTGTTTGAAAATAAGTTCCCCGATTCCAAAGGCGTATATTTCAAATACGTGCAAAACCAGCCTGTCGACAGTCTCAAGCTGCATTACAGTGAACTCGGATATGAAGGAGTCCTGTATATCCCCGATTTCGACATCAACAGACCTTCCGGCTTTGAATTTTATAGCAGCGGCCAGGCAAGCATCACCATAGAAAACAGTATCAACAAGGATATCAACAGCATCATCGAAAAGAAACGCATGGAGCTGCAGGGCATTGAACCTTCCAAAATGGATGAAATCAGGTCTGATGTGGAGGTAACCTTTAAAAACGGGAAGGATGAAAAGAAAGGCAGCTCCTGGGTGTCGTATGGTGTAGGTTATGCCAGTGGATTCATTATCTACTTTGTGCTGTTACTGTTTGGTACCTCTGTGATGAGAGGCGTGATGGAAGAAAAAGTGAGCCGCATTGCAGAAGTGATGATCTCCAGCGTGAAACCTTTCCAGCTCATGATGGGAAAAATTGTAGGTATAGCCGCAGTGGGCCTTCTGCAGTTTTTTATATGGGGTATATTCATTACAGCCATTTATTCCCTGATACCGCTGTTCTTTTCTCCCGAAAGCATGCAGGCAGCTGCTGCACAGGGCAACCCGGCCCAAACAGCCGAAATGGTTCACCGGATGAGAGAAGTGATTGGCAGCATCAACTGGGGTTTACTGGTGCCGTGCTTTGTATTATACTTCCTGGGAGGCTATCTCTTCTACTCCGCCTTGTATGCTGCTATTGGCAGTTTGGTGAATGAAGATGCTTCCGACGTACAACAGCTCACCATTCCTGTAACGGTGCCCATCATCATTGGTATCATGATCATGATGAAAGCGGTACAGGACCCTGGTAGTCCGCTTGCTGTATGGGGCAGTATTATCCCGTTCACATCGCCAATGGTGATGATGGCCCGGCTACCCTATGGTGTTCCCGGCACCGTGCCTTACTGGCAACTGGGATTGTCATTTGCTTGTTTGATTGGTGGCTTTTTAGGCACTACCTGGTTAGCCGGCAGAATATACCGCACAGGCATCCTGATGTATGGAAAGAAAATTACGCTGAAAGAAGCGATGAAGTGGGTAGTAAGAAAACCATAAAAATTTTGTGAGATGGTTACCGGGGCGGTTGTTCCGGTAACCAATCATATATCGAAGCTATTTAAATGACGGATGGTTTCCCTGAACTCCGTCCATATTTCTGCTAATACAGTTGCTGCGGGCTTTATATCGTGTATCAGCGCACTTACCTGGCCTATTTCCAGTTCTCCTTCTTCGAGGTTCCCTTCAAACATGCCTGATTTGGCGCGGGCGCGTCCCAGCAAGGTTTTCAGCGCATTCACATCTGCACCGCTATCTTCTGCCTGCTGTACCGCCTGGTAAAAATTATTTTTGATGAGGCGTACCGGCGTCAGCTTCTTTAAACTTAACATGGTATCGCCTTCTCTGGCATTTACAACTGCCTGTTTAAAATTTATATGGGAAGATGCTTCGGGCGTGGCTACAAAACGGCTGCCTACCTGTACGCCGGATGCTCCTAAAGCAAAAGCTGCTGCCATTGCTTTCCCGGAGCCTATGCCTCCGGCTGCAATAACCGGTATTTTCACCTGTTCGCATACCGCCGGGATCAGCACCATTGTGGTGGTTTCTTCGCGGCCGTTATGCCCGCCTGCTTCAAATCCTTCTGCTACCACTGCATCCACGCCGGCGGCCTCGCTTTTTAATGCAAAGGCTGCACTGGATACTACATGCACTACTTTAATGCCTGCCGCTTTCAGTACCGGTGTCCATGTTTTAGGATTCCCGGCAGAAGTGAATACAATTTGTACCCCTTCTTCCAGGATAATATTTATCAGCTGGTCAATATCCGGGTATAACAACGGTATGTTCACACCAAAAGGCTTATCAGTAGCCTGTTTGCACTTCTGAATATGTTCCCGCAATACCGCAGGATACATGCTGCCTGCGCCAATGAGGCCCAGGCCACCGGCATTACTAACTGCACTGGCTAAACGCCATCCGCTCGCCCAGATCATACCAGCCTGGATAACAGGATATTGAATATTGAATAAGGAAGTGATACGGTTGTTCATAAGCGAATATACTATAGCTTGATGCTGCCGGTATTATCCCAGGTCTATTTCTGTATTGTCGCCTATGTTCAGGCTCTGGCTCAATCCGCGGATATTGGCGTCGCTGCCTATCAGGGAAGATTTCAATACTACTTCATACAGGTTGCTGAAAGAACCAATGATAGAATCCTTTACAATAGAGTAGTTGATCACCGTATTATCACCAATGGCCACATTAGGGCCGATAATAGCGTTTTTAATATTACAGCCTTCCCCTATGCTTACCGGTGGGATGATGATCGTATTTTCATATGGTAATACGGGATTACTGGCCAGTTTATACTTCTTCAGGAGGATAGCGTTTGTTTCCAGCAACGTGTCTTTCCGGCCACAATCGAACCAGTTGGATACTTTGTAGCCGTTAAACTGCACGCCGTGCTCAATCATACATTCCAATGCATCCGTGAGCTGGAACTCATCATGCGATTTTATCCTGTTGTCGATATTGCTCTGGAGGCAGTCGTACAGCTGCTGCGTTTCCTTGATCTTGTAAAGTCCTACCAGTGCGAGGTTCGACTTAGGGATCTGTGGTTTCTCCACTACGCGGGTAATTTTGCCCTGTTCATCCAGTTCGGCTACGCCGAAGTTACGCGGGTCGTCTACTTTCTTCAGGCCCAGCATAGAATAGGGAGAGGCGATCACTTCTTTGAAATCACACTCGCAGATGGTATCGCCCAGTACAATCAGTATTTCATCATTACCTACCACATCGCGGGTAAGGGATAAAGCATGACCGGTACCTTCGCGGCTGTTTTGCTGCACAAAGTGGCAGGTAAGCTGCGGATACTTCTTTTCTACGTAATGCTGGATCTTTTCACCAAGATAACCTACCACAAAAACAAATTCTGTGATACCCGCATCCACTAACTGATCAATAATGATACTGAGAATGGTTCTGCCGGCTAAAGGTATTAATGCTTTAGGCTGTGTATATGTATGTGGACGAAGCTTGGTGCCTGCCCCTGCCACTGGTATTATTGCCTTCATTTAGTGTTGTAGTTAGGATTAGCTATTGCTGCTCGAATGCGGCGAAATTAACATAAAAAGCGGAAAGCATAAAGCAGAAGCCTTTACGCTTGCAATTGATCCGGCTTTAATTTATTTTTGCACCAAATTTAAGGCAACATGCAAAGAGACCAGCAAATATTTGATTTAATCGGCCAGGAGTTGGAGCGTCAGCGCCACGGCATTGAGTTGATCGCATCTGAAAACTTTACCAGCTTACAGGTAATGCAGGCAATGGGACATGTGATGACGAATAAATATGCCGAAGGCTATCCTGGCAGAAGATATTATGCAGGCTGTGAAATAGTGGACCAAAGCGAACAACTGGCTATCGACAGGGCAAAACAAATATTTGGCGCCGCTTATGTGAACGTACAACCTCACTCCGGTGCGCAGGCCAATGCTGCTGTTATGCTGGCGATTCTGCAACCGGGCGATAAAATCCTCGGACTGGACCTGAGCATGGGAGGCCATCTTACCCACGGTTCTTCCGTAAACTACTCCGGAAAGCTCTACCAACCTCATTTCTACGGTGTTAACAAAGAAACAGGACTGGTAGAATATGATAAAATGGAAGAAATTGCCAACCGCGAAAAACCAAAACTGATTGTTTGCGGTGCTTCTGCTTACAGCCGCGACTGGGATTACAAACGTATCCGCGAAATAGCTGACCAGGTAGGCGCTTTTGTACTGGCTGATATTGCACACCCGGCAGGTTTGATTGCCAAAGGCTTACTGAACTCTCCGTTTGCCCATTGCCATTTTGTAACCACTACCACTCATAAAACCCTCCGTGGTCCACGCGGCGGTATGATCATGATGGGCGCAGATTTCGAAAATCCATTCGGTCTGAAAACACCAAAAGGCGAAACCCGCCTGATGAGCTCTCTCATTGACACTGCTGTATTCCCTGGTATCCAGGGCGGTCCGCTGGAACACGTTATTGCCGCTAAAGCCGTTTCCTTCTTCGAGATCCTGTCTGACGACTACACCGTATACGCCAACCAGATCCTGAAAAATGCGCAGTCTATGGCTAAAAGCTTTGTAGGCAAAGGATATGAAATCATTTCCGGTGGTACGGACAATCACCTGATGCTGATTGACCTCCGCAATAAAAATATCTCCGGTAAAAAAGCCGAACAAACACTGGTAAAAGCCGATATCACCGTAAATAAAAACATGGTGCCTTTCGACGATAAATCCGCCTTTGTTACTTCCGGTATCCGCGTGGGCGTTCCTGCTATCACTACCCGTGGTATGAACGAAGGCCACATGGGCCAGATCGTTGACTGGATCGATGCTTTGCTGCTGGATGCTGATAACGAAGGACTGATCCTCAAAGTAAGAGGTGAAGTAAATACCTTTATGCAGCAGTTCCCGTTGTATCCTGAGCTGTAATTAAAACATACATCTTAATATATAAGAGAGAAAGCCTGAACAGGGCTTTCTCTCTTTTTTTTGCCTTTTATTTTGTAAATCAAAATATACCCTTATCTTTATAGTGTACTAGTTAAGTAGTACACTAAACCACAAGATATGATTAACATCCAATCCCTGACATTCAGCTACCGGAAAAACAAGCCCCTGTTTGAAAACTTACAGCTACGGCTGGAAGCAGGACATATTTATGGTTTGCTTGGAAAAAACGGTGCGGGCAAATCCACGCTCCTGAAACAAATGGCCGGCTTACTATTCCCCGACAGCGGCACCTGTGAAGTACTGGGCTACCCGTCTGCCAAAAGGCAACCCGCCTTCCTCCGGGAGATATTCCTTGTACCGGAAGAATTCTATCTCCCGAAAGTAAGTGTGAAAAGATATGTAAACACCTACGCCCCTTTTTATCCCAACTTCGATGAAGCTGCGTTTTACAACTATCTCAAAGAATTTGAAATTCCAAAGGATCAGCAGTTAACGGAAATGTCGTACGGACAAAAGAAGAAAGTACTGATCAGTTTTGCCCTGGCCGCCAACACCAAAGCGCTGATCATGGACGAACCTACCAACGGCCTGGACATCCCCTCCAAAAGCCAGTTCCGTAAAGTGATTGCAGCCGCGGCGAGTGACGATAAATGTATTGTGATTTCCACACACCAGGTACGTGACCTGGATAACCTCATCGACAGTATCGTGATCATTGATGACCACAAAATTATTTTCCGGGAAGATGTACAAACGGTGACGGATAAACTGAGTTTCAAAACCGTGAGCAGGATCGAGGAAACTACCGGTGTTCTCTTCGCCGACAGCAACCTGCGCGGGCACACCGTCATTACCCGCAACGCAGGCCAGGAACAAAGCAAAATAGATATGGAGCTGCTGTTTAATGCGATCCTCACCAATCATAAACCCATCCAGGAAATATTCAACTGATTAACACATGCAACCAAATAATGTATTCAATGTTCGCCGTATGCAGTTATACCTGCAAAAACACTTTACCGATCATTACCGCTTCTACGGAATGGGCATGCTGGTCATATTCGGGCTGATGACCGGTATCGCGGTTTTAATGATACTGGTAGCCCGCGAACCCTTCCGCCGCATGAGTGAGCTGGTTCCTTTCTATTATATCGGGTTGTTCCTGGGTGGTTTGCTCTTCACCAGCAGGGCTTTCAATGAACTGGGTAGTAAAGAAAAAGGAGTAGATTTCCTGATGTTGCCAGCCTCCCAGTTTGAGAAATTCATCACCCTGTTCCTCATCAGCAGTATAGGCTATCTGTTATTTTACCACATTAGCAGCTATCTCAGCTTTAAAATTATTGAAGGCGCACAATTAACAGCCCTCAATCAAAAAATCGAAAGAAACTACGATTTCCTGGACAACCCGAAAGAAAAGGTATACGTCTATTACGGCTACGTCATCCTGCAGGCAGCATTTTTACTTGGCGCCACCTATTTCCATAAGTACAGTTTTATCAAAACAGTGTTATCCGTTTTCATATTTGGTTTTGCATTATGGCTTATTAACTGCATTATTGTTACCCTGATCTTCGGGTTCGGACAAGAGTTCTGGAAAAGATCGGTGCCGTTCCTGCTGGTCGCCAAACAGGAAGTCGGACCCTCTTCCTGGCATAGCACGGTATACCTGATCCCGGAATGGCTGCAAAACACTTACCTCTTTACGATAAAATTTGTGATAGCACCTGTACTCTGGATCATTGCCTATTTCCGGTTGAAGGATCAAGAAATTTAAAAACTTAGCGAAATGGAATTCAAAGATACACAGGCAATATATATACAGATCGCGGACTATATCTGCGAACAGATATTGCTTACCAAATGGCAGCCGGAAGAACGTATTCCTTCTGTAAGGGAACTGGCGGTTTCGCTGGAAGTAAATCCCAACACAGTAATGCGCACCTGCGAGCTCCTGCAGCAACAGGAAATTATTCAGAATAAAAGAGGGATCGGCTACTTTATCAGCGGAGACGCCGTGAAGAAAATAAAGCAATTCAAAAAAGATACTTTTATCCGCAATGAATTACCAAGTTTCTTCCGCAGCATGTACCTGCTGGATCTTGACCTCGATGAACTGAAACCTCATTTTGAGAAATTCAAAAAATCAAACTTCAATTAACATGACAACCAGCAATAAATTACTACTAGGTTTTTCAGGCGTACTGGTGTTACTCATGCTGTTTTCTGCCATTATACTAAAAGCCAATTACAATAAAGGCATCACCAATACGGAGCAGCACCAGCCACAGAAGGATCCGGACTATGCAAAAGTTACCCTGCCTGCCTTCAAAGCGCTGGTGCTGAAAAACACTGCTGCAATTAATGAAAAGCACGAGGCTACTATCTATGTCCGTGAATCGCCGGAATACAACCTCGAATTCTATAAAAATGCTACTTACAATATGTCGGGCGACACCCTTATAGTGGAGATCAGCAAGTCGCGTGACATCACGTTATACGCTCCGGCTGTCAGCTATATCGACAACAGAAGTGATTACGGCATCAGCCTCTCGGATATTAAATCGCCCAGCCTGGAAATCAACACAGGCAACGATGTACGGACCTTTATGATCAGTACAAAAATTAATTCTTTTGCCTATACGGGTGGGAAAAACAATACGCTTGAAGTAAATGAAGATAATATACTGGACTCTGTGAAGGTAACGATGGATAAACGTGGTTCACTCTACTTTTATGCGCCGTATCAGTCAGGGGAATTCAGGGTAGATAGTTTAGACAACCTGAATATAACCGGCAAGTCGTTACAAAGTTTAAAACGGATTAACTAATGATTAGCAATAAATTCTATCAATGCATAAACCTGTTTTCTAACCGGTTTTAAATTACATAACAAGTTTTTGTGTTAAAAATGAACGTCCCGATTTTCATCGGGACGTTGCTGTTATATTTTTTTAAAACTGCGTAGCCAGGTAGGCCATCGTTCCAATGCCTATCTCTATCGCATGTTCATCTACATCAAAAGTAGGAGTATGCACACCGGAAGTAATTCCACGGGCCACATTACCGGTACCCAACCGGAAGAAACAGGCAGGTACTACCTGTGAATAAAAAGCAAAATCTTCTGCGCCCATCCTGATTTCTGTATCGCCCACTGCTTCCGCGCCCAGGTAATCGGTAGCAAAGCCGCGGGCTTTGGTGGTCACTTCTTCATTATTATATAGAGTAGGATAACCTACTAATATTTCAATATCAATGCCGGCGCCCATTGCTTCGGCAATACCTATTGCCTGTTTACGGATCAGCTCATGCGCTTTAAACCGCCAGGTTTCATCCATTGCCCTGAAAGTACCCATCAGCTTCACTTCGCTGGGGATCACGTTGGTAGTGAATCCGCCATTGAAAGCACAGATAGATAATACAGAAGGAGAAAAAGGATTGTTGTTACGGGAGATGATCTGCTGTAAGCTTACCACCAGTTGAGATGCTACCAGGATAGTATCTACTGTAAGATGTGGCTGCGCGGCATGGCCGCCTTTTCCTTTGATGGTAATATAAATTTCATCTGCACTGGCCATGTACTTACCGGCATGAAATCCCAGCTTGCCGGCTTCCATAGAGGGATGCACATGCAACCCCAGGATAGCGTCCGGGCGGGGATTTTCAAGGGCGCCTTCTTCAATCATGATGCTGGCGCCGCCTGGATGTTTTTCTTCACCTGGCTGGAACAGCACTTTGATGGTGCCTTCAAACTGATCTTTTAATTCATTTAATATTTTGGTAGCGCCCAGTACCACGGAAGTATGTACATCATGTCCGCAGGCATGCATTACGCCTACGTTCGTAGATTTATAGGGCACATCGTTAGCTTCAGTGATCGGCAGTGCGTCCATATCTGCACGCAGTGCGATGGTTTTGGAGGCAGGGTTCTTTCCTTCTATCAGCGCAATGATGCCGGTGCCGGCAATACCTGCTTTGAAAGGAACGCCGAAGGCGGTTAACTGCTGTTGGATATAAGCAGTGGTTTCAAATTCCTGGAAGGATAGTTCCGGGTGGGAATGGAGATGTCTCCTGATGGCAGTAAATTCAGGAGCATATGCCTTTGCCAGCTCTTTAATACGGTTCTTCATTCGATAGTTCTTTATCCAGTGACACGTTAATAATGGCAGGTACTACAAATACACCACCTGCAAACAGGTCGGATAATTTGTCCCGTAATTCAGCTGCTTCCTCACGGGTTTTAAAATCGCCTACGCGCACTTTAAAATAGGGGGCCTGGTAATCGAGATAAGTGCGGTAGTCGCCAAAAAGCTGCATCACTTTTGCTTTGGCTTCATTGGCATCACCGCGTTTGTTAGTAGAAATTACCTGTACCCGGAAACCGGACTGGTTGCGGATGGCCAGGGTATTAATGTAGATCTGTTTTTTTATCAGCACGTCCAAACGACTATCTTTCACCACTCTCACATTTCCGTTGCCGGCGATTGCATTGTCCTGCGCCATGGCCACACCACTCCCCAACAGACAGCATACCAGGATGAATAACTTTTGCATGAATACGGTATAATTAACTATGAATAATCGTTACTGAGCTTCCTTGCTTTCCTTTACAATGTTCACGCTGGCACTGGCCCCGATCCGGGTAGCGCCGGCATCTATCAGCTCTTTCGCAAAAGCAAAGGTACGAATACCTCCGGAAGCTTTTATTTGTATGTTGGCCGGCAAATTAGCACGCATCAGCTTTACGGCTTCCACGGTAGCGCCTCTTTCTGCATATCCCGTGGATGTTTTCATGAAATCCACGCCATACTTCGCATACAGCTGGCAACACTGCACAATTTCTTCTTCCAATAATATGCCACTTTCAATGATAATCTTAATCACCTTCTTCTTCTCCCGCACCAGGTACATGATATTGGCGATCTCTTTTTCGAGATATTCCCAGTCTTTGTTTTTAATAGCGGAGATATTGATCACCACGTCCAGTTCATCGGCACCGTCAACAATAGCCAGTACCGTTTCCGCTACTTTGGCTTCAATAGCGGAATAGCCGAAAGGAAAGCCGATAACGGTGGCAATTTTGGTATTGGTGGCGCCCAGGAATTGTTTGGCCAGCTTCACATATAACGGGGGCACACAGGCCGCTGCAAAATCGTATTCCACGCACTGCATGCACAACTGTTTAACATCTTCCAGCGTGGTGGTGGGCTTCAATACGGTATGGTCTATATAGCGGTTAATCTCCATCATTCATTTACTTGATTACAGGGCGAAATTAATGCAAAACGGATTACGTTGCCGTAATCCGTTCTGATATCATTTCCAGGTTGGTTCGCTTAAGCGTTCTTACCGTGGCATTGTTTGTATTTTTTACCGCTACCACAGGGGCAAAGATCATTACGACCTATTTGCGGTCCCTGGTGACGGATTGGCTCTGCTTTTACTTCTTCAGCCATTTGTATTTCCGGGCCGGCGCTCTGGTGACTGCCGTTTTCCGCCAGTTCCTCATGAGAAGCACGCATGCGGCTCATATCGGTTTTTTCTTCACGGCCTTCACGGATTTCCGGAGCAGCTTCCTGTTCCTGGTTGCTTACGGGGATACCGCATTTGGTCAGGAAAGAAACGATATCGCGGCTGGTTTCACCGTCCATTGCCTTGAACAGGTTGAATGCCTCAAATTTGTAGATCAGCAACGGATCTTTCTGTTCGTATACCGCACTCTGTACAGACTGTTTCAGATCATCCATTGCACGCAGGTGCTCTTTCCACGACTCATCGATCAAAGCCAGGGTGATGCTGCGTTCCAGGGCATTCATGGTTTCATGACCCTTTGTTTCCACTACCTTCTGCAGGTTAGCCAGTACGTTGATACCTTTTTTACCATCGGTAAATGGTATAGAGATATTTTCGATCTGGTGGCCCTGTTCCTGGTAAATACGTTCTATTACCGGTAAGGTGTTGCTGATCAGATCATTTACCTTACGTGTATAGTTATCTTTTCCTTCGAAATACAGCTTGTTGGCCAGGTTAGGAATATCTGTCTTGGCCAGTTCTTCACTGGTAATTTTTGTATCGATGGAGAAGTTCATGATAGCATCCATCTTGAAAGCTTCATAATCGCCGCTGGCTTTATGGGTAGACACCATATTTTCCGCTACATCATAGAAGGCGTTGTCGATGTCTATTGCCAGGCGTTCGCCAAACAGGGCGTGATTACGTTTTGCGTAGATCACGGTACGCTGTTTATTCATCACATCATCATACTCCAGCAAACGCTTACGGATACCGAAGTTATTCTCTTCCACTTTCTTCTGCGCTCTTTCAATGGAACGGGTAATCATGCTGTGCTGGATCACTTCTCCTTCCTTATAACCCATACGGTCCATAAGGCCGGCAATACGTTCTGAACCGAACATACGCATCAGGTCATCTTCCAGGGAAACGAAGAACTGTGAAGTTCCCGGATCACCCTGACGACCGGCACGACCACGCAGCTGGCGGTCAACACGACGGCTTTCATGTCTTTCTGTACCAATGATCGCCAACCCGCCGGCTTCTTTCACGCCGGGTCCGAGTTTGATATCCGTACCACGACCCGCCATGTTGGTAGCGATGGTCACAGCTCCCGGCAAACCTGCTTCCGCAACGATCTGTGCTTCACGGGCGTGCTGTTTCGCATTCAGTACATTATGCGGCACTTTTTCGAAGGTGAGCATTTTGCTCAGCAACTCAGACACTTCCACGGAGGTAGTACCTACCAGTACGGGGCGTCCTTTTGCCTGCAACTGCTTGATTTCTTCGATAACTGCTTTGTATTTGTCTCTCTTTGTTTTGTATACAAGATCTTCCGCATCTACACGGGAAATAGGAACGTTGGTAGGGATAGTTACCACATCCAGTTTGTAGATTTCCCAGAGCTCACCGGCTTCTGTAGAGGCTGTACCGGTCATACCGGCCAGCTTATGATACATACGGAAGAAGTTCTGCAGGGTGATAGTGGCAAATGTTTGGGTGGCAGCTTCCACTTTTACATTTTCCTTTGCTTCAATAGCCTGGTGCAATCCATCTGAGTAACGGCGGCCATCAAGGATACGACCGGTTTGCTCATCCACGATCTTCACTTTACCATCCATTACCACGTACTCTACATCTTTATCAAATAAAGTGTACGCTTTCAGCAACTGCTGTACGGAGTGGATACGGTCTGACTTAGCGGCAAAGTCCTGCAGCAATACATCTTTACGCTGCAGTTTTTCTTCGGGCGTCAGCGACAGCTTTTCAATTTCGGCCAGTTCAGTTCCTACATCCGGGAGGATAAAGAAGTTTGCATCTTCTCCGCCCTGGGTAATCAGGTGAATACCTTTATCGGTGAGATCTACACTGTTTTGTTTTTCTTCAATAGCGAAGAACAGCCCTTCATCTACTTTTGGCATTTCACGTTGCTGATCTGCCAGGTAGTAGTTTTCCGCTTTCTGCAATAATACCCTGTTACCGGGTTCGCTGAGATATTTGATCAGTGCACTGCTCTTTGGCAAGCCTCTCCAGGCGCGCATCAGGGCCAATCCACCGGTTTTTGGATCATCTTTACCTTCTGCAATCAGTTTCTTTGCTTCCTGCAGGTACTGGTTGGTTGCTTTCTTCTGCATTTCCACCAGGTATTCGATACGTGGTTTTAATGCGTGGAATTCCTGCTCTTCACCGCGGGGGATAGGGCCGGAAATGATCAACGGGGTACGGGCATCATCCACCAGTACGCTATCCACCTCATCCACCATTGCGTAATGGTGTTTACGTTGTACCATTTCATCCGGGTTGTGTACCATGTTATCACGGAGGTAGTCAAAACCGAATTCATTGTTGGTCCCGTAGGTAATGTCCGCCAGGTAAGCGTTACGGCGGTCTGGTGTATTGGGTTGATGTTTATCGATACAGTCTACTGTAATATCGAGGAATTCGAAAAGAGGTCCGTTCCACTCAGAGTCACGACGAGCCAGGTAATCATTCACCGTTACGATGTGTACCCCTTGTCCTGCCAGTGCATTGAGATAAGCGGGAAGGGTAGATACCAGGGTTTTACCTTCACCCGTAGCCATTTCGGCAATTTTACCCTGATGCAGTACGGTACCACCGATCAGCTGAACATCATAGTGTACCATGTTCCAGGTAACCATGCTGCCGGCTGCGCTCCAGCTGTTTTTCCAGATGGCCTTATCACCATCAATGGTCACGTAATCCTTTCTCACAGCGAGCTGGCGATCGAGGTTGGTAGCAGTTGCAGTCAGTGTGGTATTATTGGTAAAACGGCGGGCTGTTTCTTTTACTACGGCAAAAGCGGCTGGCAGCAATTCTTTCAGCACTACTTCCAGTTGCTTGTCGCGGTCTTTTTTAAGAATATCTATTTCCTGGTATATCGTGTCTTTTGCGGTTACATCTTCCTCTTCATCTGCGCCGGCCTGTTTTTCCGCTATTTCTTTATCAATAGTGGCGAGATGCTCAGCGATACGTGCGCGGAATTCCTGCGTTTTGTGGCGCAGCTCATCGATAGGCAGGGATTGCAGTTTTTCGTACTCCTCATTAATCTGCTGCACCACCGGAGAGATGGATTTAATATCCCTTTCTGATTTATTCCCTCCAAATAGCTTTGATAAAAAACCTAACATGTTAAATGTTTAATTACGAATTACGATTTCTATTTATTGTAACCTGATCCCATCCAGGCAGCGTGTATCAGTTGATAGATTCCTGCTTCACCAGCCTGTGGCACAAAGGCTGCGGGCTTCGTCAGTTGGATAGACGGCATCCAGATTACTCAAATATTGTGCTTGTTAAAGACAAACTGTCAAGGTGTCAGTTTTACAGCCCGCCCCGGCAAGGCCTGTAAAAGTAGGAATAAATTCGGTGATTCAAGGGGGATTTTGAAGGGATTTTCCATTTTGCCGCAATCAATTAACATATCCTTGATATTTGCGGTGAAAGTTACTGGTGTAGCCACTCCGGCCAGAAAACCCGGGATCCTTTTTTACTGACCCGCCCCGGTCTTTTTCAGATAGTTGTAAATACCATACTGAGCTAATTCCCGGAAATTATACAGCAAACGTCAGTGGATAATGACAACCCGGAAGGTGACGCCACTCGGCAAAACACTGCCGCCTGAAAGCAGGCATCCCGCCACCCGCATGGTTATTTGTTTAGGAGGCATTGTCCAAATTGGCAGTACCGCTGCTGCAAGGGTTCCGGTTTCCATCTGCCAAAATACCAGTACCAGTCATGGTGCGGGGGAAGATCCGGCATAAAAAAGTGGCGGGAGGCGCTTGTCTTTCGGCAACGCCTGTACGTAGTTACTGCTGTAAAAAATTAAGTTAAAGCTTTCAGCATCACTGCATTTATTTTCAACATCTCTTAAATAATAATACATTATTATTATATTTGAAAGTCTTTACCTGTAAATGAAGTAAAACAGTTACCCTTCAATAATATCAACTTTTAACTATACCAATACCTATTGCCCTTAATCACTGAAGATTGCTATGAAATATTTTGTTTTAACCTGCGCCTGGCTGATGCTCAGCATGATAAGTTTTGGACAACAGATTTACCAGATCCGTGCAGACAGTGTCCGCATTTATAACGTATGTGATACCGCGGAATTAATTCTTGAAAACAGAACACAGGGCGTTTCCGGTTTTCTATTTAACAAAGGACGCGGACGTACAGAATTCAGGAAAGTGAGATTGGAGAAAATCGGCAATAGCCAGATTGCCATCACCGGACAGGATACGCTCGATTTAAGTACCCTGCCCGGACTTGCTGGCGTGGATACTATTTATAGATCCGGTGACAACATCATATACAGTAAATATGGTCAATCATACAGCATTCCTGTTCCGGCCGGTAATGCTGCCAGTTATATTCAGAACCAGGCCACTGTTTCACAGGCAAATGGTAATTTCTGGATCAGTAATGAAGGCGCCATGCGCCGGCTTAAAACCAGTGCGCCTCTCAGCGAAGGCCAATGGAACCTGTATACTGGTACCACTCCCGTAAATACCAACCTTAGATGGGTGTTCCTTCTTTCCAACACGGAAGGCGGCAGTAACACCGGTGGTGATTTCTCCATTCAGAGATATGCCGATAATAACGGCGGCTTCATGAGTACCCCTTTCCAGATCAGCAGGGGAACCGGCATTACCTATATGAACGGTGGATTCAGAGCCGCCAATGAATCGGGCATTACGGGAACCGGGACAGGAACCGGCAATACCTCCGTATTATCGTTTTACGAAAATAATAATACTACGCGTGTAGGATATGTTGGTAAAGCCGGTACTTCCAATACCGATATTTATCTCACCGGGAACCTTTCGGGAGTGGCTTTACTTCCTGCAAACGGAATTGTTACTATGGCAAACACCACCAGTAACCTGTTGAACTTTGGCGGTGTTGGATTAGGCGCTCCAACTATGACAACAAGAAGCCCCGGCACTAAAATAACACTGCATGCTTATTTAACGGGTACTACTACAGATTATGCACTGGGAATGGACACAAGTCATATGTGGTTATCAGTACCACAGGCTCTTGCAGCGAATGGATTTAAATGGTATGCAGGTACTACCCAGGTGTCAAGGCTGGATGGCACCGGCAGTCAGGAATGGAATAACCTGGGACGGTTTAAAGGTTACATTCCAGGTGGTACAGGACCAGGAGCGGAAATATATTTTGGCGCAGGATCTGCCTATCTTACTGGCTTTGATCGCACTAATGGGGTGTATACACCTGTTATACTACAAGGTGGTAGCACTACTACAGGTCGAATTTTCATGGTGGATGGCACGGGTTATAAATTCAGTATGTTTCCCAACGCAGGATTGCTTGGCACCGATGCCAGTGGATACCTGGTAGATAAGGCTGCTTCTTTTGCAGCTTCAAATATTCCGCTGTCGGCAGTATTAACAAATGGTAACCAGGCAAATAATAGCATTATATTAGGCAATACCGGTCAAACCGCTTTCAATTCATATGTAGCCAAACGACTGGTAGGTGCAACAGACCATACAGGTACTTTTGGCATCACTACCAATGGTGGCGCGATATTACAGATCTCAGACGGCGCCAATACCAGGTTGCTGGTAGCCAGGGCATCGCAGGTATTCCCGGAATATTCCCCTGATGGCGGTACTACATTACAGCAACTGTGGACCAATACCACCCATGCGGCAGGTACTCCTTTCTCCCTGAACTTTACGGGTGCATTGGTACCTTCCGTGATTACAAGTAATGCCTCAGGACATATCACGAATATCACTTCCAGAACTTTAACGGCTGGCGACCTGGCGGCTGCCCCGGCAACAGGTTCTGCCTATTATGTGCAAAACCAGACCGGTTCAGCACAAAACGCAAGTTCTTTTATAACTGGTTCGGCAAGTTCATCTGTAGTAAAAACTAACGCAGCAACTGCTGCCGGTGATTGGGTACTTTATAAGGGAGGCAGCACCGCACTTGCTAACACAGATGTGCGTTGGGCTATTGCGAAAAATGGAAATGAAACCGGCAGCAATATTGGATCAGACTTCGTAATAAAAAATAATACTGACGCAGGCGCATCAATCGGTAGCCCTTTCACTATAACCCGCGCTACCGGTGAAATAATATTAGGTACTATCAATAACGAAGCTACAGATGTAGATAAATTCCTGGTTAGTAACAATGGCGCTATACGCTATCGTTCTGGCGCACAAGTATTATCTGACATAGGTGGTGCTTCGTCTGCCATGCCTTTAAATACCGTTTTGACAAACGGCAACACTGCAACAAATAGTATTGTTTTAGGGGCAAACGGTAATTCAACTTCTTATGGCTACAATCTCATAAGAAATATGAGTGCCGTTAACTATACATCCAGCATGGGACTGGGCCTGGCAAATATAGGACTGGATCTGCGCGTTAGTAACGGCACTATTGCATCAGATAAAATTTTGTCCATACCACATGGAGGCACTACGGTTTTATATTCACCCGATAACGGCACAAATAATTACAGCATATGGCATAGTAATAATCACCCGGCGGGTGCTTCTAATAGCCAGGGAACCGGTCTTACAGGGGCTACTGTATATTCAAATATAGTAACAAACATAGCAGGCCACCTCACTTCAGTATCGCTGCGGTCATTAACGGCTGCTGATATTAGCGCAGCACCGGCAACAGGTTCTGGCAGTTATATTCAAAATCAAATGTCGTCAGCACAATCTGGTGTTGGTTTTTGGACAAGCGGAAATGGGCTTGCCAATAGTTTCAGGACAACAGCCGCTACCGGGAGCGGTGACTTTATAATATTTAATAGTGGAGGAACAGCTACTGCAAACGTAAGATGGTCTTTTTATAAAAGCGGGTCTGAAACAGGTAGTGGGAACACAGGAAATGATTTCAACATAGGAAGATACTCAGATGCCGGAGCATTACTGGGAACGCCATTTTCAATAAACAGAAGTAGTGGCGTTGTAACTATTCCTAATGGTTTTAATGCCGCCAATCTATCCGGGATAACCGGTTCTACAGCGTTGGCAGCCACCGCCACATCGGCATTGGAATTTAACCTGAGTGACAACGCAACACGATTAGGTTACGTTGGTGCCATTAATAATGACCTATACCTGACTAACGATTCAAGCAATAAATCGATTCAACTCAGGGTGGGTTCGGCAGCCACCAGTCAATTTCAATTATCCGGTTCCAATGTGTCAATAAACACTGGCCTGATAACGTTGAATAACGGAATAGCCAACAATATTTTGTTCCCGGCGCTGGCGGTACAGGGACCAGCTTTCACCACACGGAGTGTTGGTACAAGGATTACGTTGTGGCCCGCGGTCACGGCTTCACAGGTCGATTATGGTGTTGGTATAGAAACCGGGCACATTTGGAACAGTGTTCCAACATCGATCGCTACTTCCGGTTTCAAATGGTATGGCGGCACAACACAAATATCAAAACTAGGCGCAACAGGTAATCAGGAATGGCTGGGCGCAGGAAGATTCCGCGGAGCCCCGTCCCCAACATCCGACGGTACTGGTGCAGCTATTGAATTAGGATATGTGAGCAGCACCGGTGTAGTGCAGTCTGTAGACAAAAACGGAAACTTATACATGCCTACACGTGTCATAGGCGGGTCTGGCACTGCGTCCCCTGCTTTTAAAACACTCCTGATTGATAATACTGGTTATAAAATAGATATGGGCAACATGGGAGTTCTGGGTACTGATGCCAATGGATATCTGGTAGACAAAGCAGCTTCATTCGCCACTGCCGCCCATACCCACACCCTCACCTTAACAGGCGCTGTAACGGGTTCCGGCACAGTAACAGGAAGCATTGCCACTACCTTATCCAATTTTGATGCAGCCAAAATAACCACAGGAACAATAGCACCGGCAAGATTAGGTACCGGCACTGCCAGCAACACCACATTTTTAAGAGGCGACGGCACCTGGCAAACTGTGTCAGCAGCAGTACCTACTTTGCAAAGTGTTACCACCGCCGGAGCTACAACAAGCGTGGCTATTACTTCCAGCAATACTATTACTTCCACCGGGTTCTATCAATCTTCATTAAGAGCATTAAAACAAAATATAAAAGATTATACGGGCGATGCCACCAGCATCATCAATCAAATAAAAGTAAGAGAGTTTGAGTATAAAAAAGATCCGGGGAAAAAGGTGATTGGTATTATTGCAGATGATGAACCAGCCATCATTTCCGGGGCCAACCACGACCGCTTCGATATGATGAATACAATGGGCCTGTTACTGAAAAGTATCCAGGAACTAAGCCGGCAGAATGAAAAAATACAGCAAACCAGTGAGCAGCTGCAAACAGAGAATGACAACCTGAAGAAGCAGCTGCAATCACTCGTGGAAAGAATGGAAAAATTAGAAAAACAGCCGTCCAAATAATTCTTATCTCAATCGCCGACATCAGAATGAAAAATATACTGATCCTGTTTGGATGCATATGCTGCAGCTATCTTTCCCTGGCACAAAGTTTTATGCCCACGCATAGCTATATCGCGCAGAAAGTAACAGAAGGATACTTTACAACAAAACCATCGGTTGTATGGCCAAGTGATAATAAATGTATCACCAAACAGGAAGCCCTTAGCTACCTGAATATCGACCCGGCTTATTTGCCTACTGATGAACGGTTACCCTGGTTTTCAGAACTGGTTCCCTGTGTTGCAACGGCTACCCTTATTCCAATGGTAACGCAAAATGTGTATGGTGCCTGTGGTTCCTATATTTTAGGCACTGGTTACCCGGTAGATATAGAACATTTCTGTAACCGGTCCAGGATCACCGGTAATCCCTTCTGGGACGTAAATCCCTCCGAACAGTCATTATGTGGATTCAGCTGTATACCAGAAGCAACAATGGCCTTGTCAAAAATGGCGAGTGCTGTTGACACTACGGTAGGTGTGAAAACGATGCAGGTAGCCGCAGCTTTGGAGGAAACTTACGGAGGGCCTATGAACAGGGCAGGCGTATGGGCAAATGTTTCGTCAACCAACTGGGTTACCGTGTCTGTAAAGAAAACGCTGACAAGAAGCGGCACTTATTATATTGGCGTGGCAGCAGACAACCATTTTAAGGTGAGCATTGATGGTGTTGAAATAGCAAGGTACTCTACTACCGACCAGGGTGCTTTTGAATTCTGGTTTATACTACCGGTCACTATTACCGCCGGTACTCATGTGATTACCATTTCCGCAAGAAATACCGGCGGAGATGCCGGTATAGCCGCTGAAATGTATGATAATACAGAAGCGCAAATCCGCGCAGCCACCAGCTACAGTATGTTAAACCTCGTATTTAGCACTAAAGACATGGCAAACAGCACCATTTATATGTGTTATTGACAATAAAAAGAATGGTCTTCTAAAGTAAGGGCTCCCCGTAAGGGAAGCCCTTACTTTTATAAGTAACACATTAACCGCCTGTAACCTCCACCCCGGAAGCATTCCGGCACTTCTTCCCCGGCAAACCGCTTATCATAAAATACGACCAGATGTAAGCCCGGCTTCCCGCCGGGATTGCTCACCGGTGCTTGAAAAGAAAATTTTCAAAAAAAATGCCCGTCGTCCATATAAAAAGATGGAAATATGAAAATACTTTTTATAAATTTAAAGGTTTAATAGCCGTTTTAACTTATTTACACAAACATCCACGTTTATGGCAAATGCAATTCAGCCGCAAAAATTGTTCGTAGCAAGCTGTATGGCGCTACTGGTAACATCATTATCTTTTGGCATCCGTGCCGGAATATTAAGCCGCTTAGGCGTTGAGTTCCATCTGGATACCAAACAACTGAGCATCATTGCGGGAACTGCTTTCTGGGGATTCCCGCTGGCAGTGATTATAGGAGGATTCATTGTAGATGCCATAGGCATGAAACGGTTGCTGTTAGCAGCTTTTATCCTGCACCTGCTGGGTATTGTGCTGACGGTATTTGCGAACGGTTTCTGGTCGCTGTTCATTTCCACCCTGTTTATCGGTATGGCCAACGGTACCGTGGAAGCGGCGTGTAATCCACTGGTGGCCACTATTTTCCCGGCCAACAAAACTACCAAGCTGAATCACTTTCACCTGTGGTTCCCCGGCGGTATCGTAGTAGGTACCCTGCTGGTGTTTTTACTTACCAAAATTGGTCTCATCTGGCAGCTGCAGGTAGCCACTATGGTGATCCCGACCCTGATCTATGGTTATCTTTTTATGAAGCTCGACTTCCCCGTTACGGAAAGGGTGGCAGCCGGCGTTTCTTCTGCACAAATGTACAAATCTGTATTAAGTCCCCTGTTCATCGTGATGTTTATCCTGATGTTTGGCACCGCCATCACAGAGCTTTTCACCGGACAGTGGATTGAAGTATTGCTGAAAAATGTAACCGAAAACTCCATTCTTATACTGGCGTTAACAGCTGGTGTACAGGTACTGGGAAGAGGTATTGCCGGCCCGGTGGTACATAAAATTTCTCCTACCGGTGTTTTACTTATTTCTGCGATTTTATCCGCTTTGGGCTTATATTTACTTTCCCATGTATCAGGCAATATGGTATTTGTGGCGGCCTTTATCTTTGGTATGGGCGTTACTTATTTCTGGCCAACCATGCTGGGTTTTGTATCAGAAAACATCCCCGAATCAGGTGCGCTGGGTATGAACCTGATGGGCGGCGCCGGTATGTTCGCCGTATCTGTATACATGTATTTTATGGGTGGTTTCTACGATAGCATCATCGTAAAACAACTGCCTGCCGGAGCATCCCTGGATGCGTACCGCTCCGCTGCACCCGGCTCTGCTGAAGCTACCGCTTTCAGCCAGGCCACCGCAGTAGCCGGTCCGGAAATTATTAACGCTACCCTGGTAATACCCGTTATCCTGATTGTGGCTTTCACAGGACTTTTCTTTTACATGCGCAGCCGCAAAAAAGTAGAAAAAGCACACGTTCAAATAGTATAAATTATAAAACGATAATTGTAAATATGACACGGAAACTTAGAATGGGAATGATAGGAGGCGGTAAGGATGCCTTCATTGGTGCAATTCACCGTATTGCAGCTAATATGGACGGACTGATTGAGCTGACTGCGGGCGCCCTCAGCATTAATAATGACGTCGCGGTAGAATCAGGTAAAATGTTGTTCCTCGACCCGGAACGTACCTACCTCGATTTTAAAACCATGCTGGAAAATGAAGCAAAAATGCCGGCAGATAAACGGCTGGACTTCGTAACCATCGTTACGCCAAACTTCGCCCATTTTGAACCTGCCATGATGGCGCTGGACCTGGGTTTCAACGTAGTTATCGAAAAACCGATCACGTTTTCCCTCGACGAAGCCAAACAATTAAAAGCAAAAGTAGAAGCCACCGGTTTAACACTTTTACTCACACATACCTACACCGGCTACCCCATGGTGAAACAAGCCAGGCAGATGGTGAAAGACGGCGCACTGGGCAAAATCCGTAAAGTATGGGTGGAATACCCACAGGGATGGCTCAGCAAACTGAGTGAAAGAGAAGGCAACGCACAGGCAGCCTGGAGAACAGATCCTAAAAAATCAGGCAAAAGCGGCTGTATGGGCGACATCGGTACCCACGCAGCTAACCTGGCAGAATATATCAGCGGCGCCAAAATTGAAAAATTATGCGCTGATCTTAACATCATGGTGCCAGGCCGCGCACTGGATGACGACGGCGCTGTACTGCTCCGCTTCGACAATGGCGCTGCCGGCGTATTAATGGCATCGCAGGTAGCAGCCGGCGAGGAAAACGCCCTGAAGATCCGTGTATACGGCGAAAAAGGCGGCCTCGAATGGGCACAGCATGAACCCAATACCCTCCTCGTAAAATGGCTGGATAAACCCACCGAAATTTACCGCGCAGGTGGTGGATACAACTTCCAGTCGTCCTACATGACCCACAATACCCGCACTCCAGGCGGCCATCCGGAAGGATACCTGGAAGCATTCGGTAACCTGTACCGCAACTTCGCACAAACTTTATCTGCTAAAATCGATGGTGTTCAGCCATCCCCGGAATCACTGGATTTCCCGGGTACAGAAGAAGGCGTACGTGGTATGGCGTTCATCGATAACGTAGTTCGCTCTTCACAAAGCGATGCTAAATGGACTAACTTCGAGATATAGTATTCATCACCAGATTGAGCATATGAAAACGATAAAAGGACCTGGTATTTTTCTGGCGCAGTTCATGGGAGATGAAGCGCCTTTCAATAATCTGAAATCCATCTGCGAATGGGCGGCCTCCATTGGTTTCAAAGGAGTACAGATCCCCACCTGGGAAACACGCCTGATAGATCTGCAAAAGGCTGCCGAAAGCAAAACCTATGCAGATGAAATCAAAGGTATCGTAAATGCAGCCGGACTGGAAATCACTGAACTCAGCACACACCTGCAGGGACAGTTGGTAGCAGTTAATCCGGCTTTTACGGAGATGTTCGACGGCTTCGCACCTGCACAATATCACAATAATATCCAGGCGCGCACAGAATGGGCGGTAAACCAGCTGAAATATGCTGCGAAAGCCAGCCGTAACCTGGGCCTCACTGCCCACGCTACATTCAGCGGCGCCCTGTTATGGGCCCCGGCTATGTATCCGTGGCCACAGCGTCCGGCCGGACTGGTGGAAACAGGTTTTGCCGAACTGGCAAAACGCTGGCTCCCGATCCTCAATGAATTTGATGCCAACGGCGTAGACGTTTGCTATGAAATTCATCCGGGAGAAGACCTGCACGATGGTATCACCTTTGAACGCTTCCTGGAAGCCACCGGTAACCATACCCGCGCTAACCTCCTGTACGATCCCAGCCACCTGTTGCTGCAATGCCTCGATTATCTTGAATATATCGACATTTACCACGAAAGGATCAAAGCCTTTCACGTAAAGGATGCCGAATTCAATGCCACCGGCCGCTCCGGCGTTTACGGCGGATACCAGGCATGGATCGACCGCCCGGGCCGTTTCCGCTCTCTGGGCGATGGCCAGGTCGACTTTAAATCCATCTTCAGTAAAATGGCGCAATACGATTTTGCCGGCTGGGCCGTTATGGAATGGGAATGTTGTATTAAACATCCGGAAGATGGCGCTAAAGAAGGCGCCCCCTTCATCAAGGATCATATTATCCGTGTTACTGAAAAGGCATTTGATGACTTTGCAGGAGGCGGTACCGATGATGCTTTCAATAAAAGAATATTAGGCTTGTAATATAATAGCCAACCAATCCACCGATCGTTAGTAAACAATAACCAAATAAAAAAAATCAACAAATGAGAAAGAGATATCTGGCGCCGCTCGTATTAAGTGTATTATTCTTTGCAGCTTGCGGAGGTGGTGAGAAAAAAGCAGAAAACGCTGACAGCGTTAGCACTCATGAAAGCCCAGCAGCAGATAATTCAATGGTTTCGCCAAGCGCTAACAAACCAGCAAGCAAAGGCGAAACACTGATGGCTGAAAGCGATTGTAAAACATGTCATAAAGAAGAAATGAAAGTGGTAGGACCTGCCCTGAAAGACATTGCAGGCAAATATCCTAACACTCCGGAGAATGTGGAAAAACTGGCTGAAAAAGTCATCAAAGGCGGTTCCGGTAACTGGGGCGAAGTAGCTATGTTACCACATCCACAGATTTCAAAAGAAGATGCCAAAGAAATGGTAAGCTATATCTTATCTATTGGCAAATAATTGATTTATCATAAACTCAATCATCCGGAATGAAAAAATTAATCATGGGTGCACTGATGGTAGCTGCCGTTCTCGGTACCACCGCAGTAAAAGCCCAGAAATTAAATACCCTGTCAGCGAAGGAAAAGAAGCAAGGATGGGTACTCCTGTTCGATGGTACTTCTACCAAAGGCTGGCATACTTACCTGAAATCCACCGCCAGTCCTGCATGGGGCGTAACAGATGGTGCGATCGGTCTGAACCAGGAAGCTAAAAAGAATGGCGCACCCGGCGGAGATCTCGTTACCGATGCGGAATACGAAAACTATGAGCTGAGTTACGAATGGAAAATTTCTCCGGGCGGCAACAGCGGTCTTATTTTCAGCGTTCATGAAGATCCGTCTTTAAGCCAAACTTACCTCTCCGGTCCTGAAATGCAGGTGATTGATGATGCGGGCCATCCCGATGGTAAAAACCCAAAACACAATGCGGGTGAATTGTACGATCTCATCAAAGCTTCTACCAGACCAGCCAAACCTGTTGGTGAGTGGAATTCCGCCAAATTAACGAAGAAAGATGGTCACCTGACCCTCTGGCTCAACGGCGTGAAAACTGCAGAAACTACAATGGGCACGCCTGAATGGGATGCCCTGGTAGCAAAAAGCAAATTCCACGACTGGAAAGAGTTCGGCAAGTATGCGAAAGGTCATATCGCCCTGCAGGATCACGGCGATGATGTATGGTACCGCAATATCAAAATAAGAGTTCTTTAATTTCCGGATAGCGTAAAAGCATTAAGCAAAAAGCTACTGAAGCGGAGATGGGCGCTCGCTTATCTCCATACTTCAGTAGCTTTTTGCTTTTTACTTTTCCGAATTTTTAATTTCCATTCCCACGTAAAATAAGATGAAAGCACTAACCGCGTTTATTACACTCTTGCTCCTCGCCGGCACTATTTCAGTGCAGGCAAAGCATAAACACAAGGCCAAAAGGGTACTCGTGTTCTCAAAAACAAAAGGCTTCCGCCACGATTGCATTCCCGCTGCCAAAATAGCGATCATGCAACTCGGAAAGGAAAATGGCTTTGAAGTAGATACTACGGAAGATGCCAGTGCCTTTACTGCTGACAACCTGAAAAAATATGCAGCCGTAATTTTCAGCTGCACCACCGGCGATGTACTCGACAGCGCCCAACAAGTGGCTTTTCAGAACTATATCCACAAAGGCGGTGCATGGATGGGTATCCACGCAGCTACAGATACGGAGTACGACTGGCCGTGGTATAACAAACTGGCCGGCGCCTGGTTCCTGAGTCATCCGAGCCAGCAAACAGCTACCCTCAAAGTAGTGGACCATAATCATCCGGCTACAAAAGATTTACCGGACGAATGGATCCGCAAAGACGAATGGTACAATTTCAAAGACCTCAATCCCGATGTACATGTACTCATCAAAATTGATGAATCCAGCTATACCGGCGGCAAAAACGGCGATAACCATCCTATGTGCTGGTATCACGACTTTGAAGGAGGCCGCGCCTTTTATACCGAAATGGGACATGTGAAAGAAGCTTACCAGGATCCTGTATATCTGAAACATTTACTGGGTGGCATTGAATACGCCATCGGTAACTGGAAACCCAAAAAATAATCCGCTATAATGAAACGTACTCTCAGAATTTTTCTGCTGCTGGCACTTGTTGTTGTTGGCCTCGCAGCCTGTAAAAAATCGCGCCCCGGTAAACCCAGAGTGCTGGTATTTACCAAAACCGGCGGGTTCCGCCACAGCTCCATCCCTGTTGGTATTAAAGCCATTCAGAAACTTGGACTGGAAAACGGATTTGATGTAGACACTACAGAAAATGCCGCTAAATTTAATGAAGATACCCTGGCGCAATATGCCGCTGTTATCTTCCTGAACACTACCGGTGATGTACTCGATAACTACCAGGAAGCCGATTTCGAAAGATATATCCAGGCAGGTGGCGGTTATGTGGGTGTACACGCCGCTGCCGACACCGAATACGAATGGGGCTGGTATAACCACCTCGCCGGTGCATGGTTCCAGAGCCATCCTCCGGGCGTTCACAAAGCTATAATTGATGTAATAGAAAAATCTTTTCCCGCTACAGAAGGTCTTCCCGAAAAATGGGAACATACTGATGAGTGGTATAATTATAAAGATGTGGATACCACCACTACCGTACTGCTGAAACTGGACGAGAAATCATACCAGGGCGGTACTATGAAAGGTAATCATCCCATCAGCTGGTATCATGATTACGATGGCGGCCGCGCTTTCTATACCGGTCTTGGTCATACAGAAGAATCTTATACCGACAGTCTTTTCCTGAAACACCTCGCCGGCGGTATCAAATATGCTATCGGTAAAAACCAGGTGCTCGACTACAGCGTAGCTAAAACCCTGCGTGTACCGGAAGAAGACCGCTTCACTAAAAATGTGCTCGTATCCGGTGAGTTCTTTGAACCAACGGAAATGGCTATACTCCCTAACCTGGATATCCTGGTGGCGCAACGCCGCGGAGAGCTGATGCTTTACAACGCAGCAGAAAAGAAACTCTCACAGGTAGGTTTCCTCAAAGTATATCATCATACCGATGTACCAAAGGTAAATGCAGAAGAAGGTTTCCTCGGCCTTGCCGCAGATCCCGACTTTAAAAACAATCACTACATCTACGCGATGTATTCACCGGTAGATACTTCCGTAAACCGTTTGTCACGTTTCAAATTTGAAAACAACAAACTGGATATGTCTTCCGAAAAAGTAATCCTGCAATTCTACTCCCAACGCGATATCTGCTGCCATACCGGCGGTTCCATTGCTTTCGGACCAGGCGGATTGCTGTACTTATCCACCGGCGACAACACTACTCCGTTTGATGAACCGGGACAAAAATATGTGAGCAAAGGTTATGGTCCTACTGATGACCGTCCCGGTCACCTGCAGTATGATGACCGCCGCGGATCAGCCAACACCAACGACCTGCGCGGAAAGATCATCCGCATCAAGGTTGAAGCTGATGGCTCCTACACCATTCCGGATGGCAACCTGTTCCCTAAAGGCACCAAAGGCACCCGTCCTGAAATTTATGCAATGGGTACACGTAATCCTTACCGGATGTCGGTAGACCAGAAAACAGGATATGTATATTGGGGAGAAGTAGGGCCGGATGCCAACAACGACGACTCCCTGCGAGGGCCGAGAGGATACGATGAAATAAACCAGGCGAAGAAGCCCGGGTTCTTCGGTTACCCGATGTTCATTGCCAATAATAAACCATACCGTCAATACAATTACGAAACAGGTGAAAGCGGTCCTTATTTCGATCCGCTGAAACCAATCAATGATTCCCGCAACAACACCGGTTTGAAAGAGTTGCCACCGGCTACTCCCGCCTTCATCTGGTATCCGTATGCGAAATCAGACGAGTTCCCGATTGTAGGCAGCGGTGGCCGTAACGCAGAAGCGGGCCCGATTTACCACAGCGAATTTTATCCGAAAGAAACCCGTTTCCCGGATTACTATAACGATAAACTGTTTATCTACGACTGGATCCGTGGATGGGTAATGGCCGTAACAATGGACAAAAACGGTAACTTCTCCAAAATGGAAAAGTTTATACCCAACACCAAACTGAATGCTCCCATCGATATGGAAATGGGTCCTGACGGCCGTTTGTATATCCTCGAATATGGTAACGGTTGGTTTAGCAAAAACGCAGATGCAGGTCTTTCCCGCATTGACTTCAATGGCGGCAACCGCGCGCCTGTAGCCAATATCCACGCTACGCGCACTACCGGCGGCTTACCATTTAAAGTGAAATTAACCGCAGAAGGATCTAAAGATCCTGACGGCGATAAACTCACTTACCTCTGGAATTTTGGCAATGGCACAAAGAAAGAAACCACTGAACCTACAGTAGAATATACCTACAGCGCGGCCGGCGAATACCCGGTATTTGTGGAAGTGGCAGATGATAAGGGCGCCAAAACAAAGAGTAAATCCATTGATCTGTACGCCGGTAATGAAACGCCTGATGTAAAGATCAATATCACCGGTAACCAGATGTTCTACTTCCCGGGCAAACCCGTGCAGTATACAGTTAATATCTCCGATAAGGAAGATGGTAACTCTGCAGATGGTAAACTGGATGCCAATAACATTTTTGTAAAAGCAGATTATGTGGAAGGACGTGATAAAGCAGCGCAACCACAGGGCCACCAGATTATTACCGGCGCTATTGCAGGTAAAAATATCATGGAAGTATCTGATTGTAAAACCTGCCACAAGCCGGATGAAAAATCTATCGGGCCTTCCTTCAAACAAATAACAGAAAAGTACAAAGACGATCCTGCTGCTCCTGAAATGCTCGCTAGAAAGATCATCAACGGCGGTGGCGGCGTATGGGGTGAAACCGCTATGTCGGCGCATCCGGGCATCTCTCAGGGTGAAGCCAAACAGCTGGTGGAATATATTTATTCTATCGGTGGCAATGCACCTAAAGTGCCTTCACTGCCTGTAAACGGCAGCATCAACCCAACACTGGGTGGTGAAGCAAAGGACAACGGCGTGTTGTACCTTCTGGCCAGCTATACTGATAAAGGTGGTCCTGGTATTAAACCTATCACCGGAACTGCGGCTGCAGAACTGCTCAGCCCTAAACTGGCAGCAGCAGATTTCAGCAAAGCTGATGGCATGGCAGTATTCGCTGTAAATGGTACAAAGTTCCTCATCCCTTCCAACACAGCAGGATGGGCCACTTATAACAACCTGGACCTGACCGGCGTAAGCGGCATAGAACTCGCTTATATGGTACAGGAAACACCACAATCCGGCTATATAGTGGAAGCATTCCTGGATGATGCCAACGGTACCCGCCTGGGTGAAGTAACCATTGGTCCGGGTGCACAGCCAAAAGCTCCGAACAAGGTAAACTTCAACTTTACCCCGGTAGCAGACGGCAAGAAACACAACCTGTATTTCCGCTACAAAGCAATTGATGCGGCACAAAAAGTACAGTTGGGTATCGTGTCATTTACCCTGCATCCATAATAATTAATTCTTTATAAAAAAGAAAAGGGGAGCTCTGTAAAAAGAGTTCCCCTTTCTTTTTATAAAATAAATTCACTTATGCACAGCATAATTCCTGATGGAAAACTGCTCTTCAAACCCCATGTCCAGGTAAATACCTTTTCCCATTTGCGACGCCTGTAATGTGGCATAGCCCGCATTCAAGGCTATGGATTCATTTAATACAAATGCCATAATTTCATTGGCAAATCCTTTTCTTCTCGCCGCCGGAATCACGCCTACTCCGTGTATACCGGCAATACCATCCTGAAGATGCAGGATAGCAGTACCGACCGGCTGCCCGTCCAGCAAAGCAAGGTAATAACGGAGACAGCTATACGTAGCCTCCAGGATTTTCTGATCAATACTGTATCCAAATGCCTGTGGATAAATTCCCGCCCATAACGCGGCATCAGCAGGGGTATTCACCGCGCGGAACAACAGCCTGTTCTCAGTGTGGAACGGCCGTTCCAGTTTTAACGACATTCCTGCCTGTTCAGAACCTTTTACCCCTCCATGCGCGATAATAATTTCTTCCCCGGTAGTATTCCAATAAGGAATTACCATTTTGCCGGAAGGAATACTATCCAATGCAGTTCGCATTACTTCTTCCGTAATATCTCCGTTAAACCATAATTTATTGGGCCATTCCAAACCGGGCACACTGCACCAGCTGAAAGCAGGCCCTTCTACACAGGCGTTGAAAGGCCTACTGGCTGTACGCCACACATCAACCAGGTTGTTGATATTTGCTTTAACAATAGGATCCATTTTGTTATTTATTACAACCAAGATAGGAATATGCCGGCATAAAAAAAGGCTGCTTCCGTAATCGGAAACAGCCAGTTGTCTGATTGGGCATTCTTGTTATTTCTTTGGTTTGGCGCTCATATAAAAAGTGATGGTGCCGCCATTCATAATATCTGCATGTGTGATATACAACCGGTTCAATGGCGCACCATTGAGCAGTACCTTTTGCACATACACATTTTTATCGCTTTGATTTTTCACATCTACCACAAAGGTTTTACCGTTTTCCAGCTGCAGCGTTGCCTTATCAATAGCCGGACTGCCCAGCGAATACTGGTCGGAACCAGGACAAACCGGGTAAAAGCCCAGCGTGGTGAAAATGTACCAGGCACTCATTTGTCCGCAGTCGTCGTTACCACCAAGACCATCAGGACCTGGGTGGTACATCTTTTTCAGGATCATGCGTACACGTTCCTGCGTTTTCCACGGATAGCCGGTCCAGTTATACAGGTAGGCCACATGATGCGAAGGCTCGTTACCATGTACGTAGTTACCGATAATACCATCGCGGGTGATATCTTCTGTTTCAGCAAAAAATTTATCGGGCAATTCCATAGTAAACAGTGAATCGAGGTGAGTGGTAAATTGTTTCTTACCGCCCATCATGGCAATCATTTCATCGGGATAATGAGGCACGTATAAACTATAGTTCCAGGCATTCCCTTCAATAAAGCCCTGGTCGTGTGTTTGCAGCGCATCAAAGTTAGCTTTGAAAGTACCGTCGTTCAGTTTGGGACGCATGAAACCTGTATTGGAATCGTATACATTCTTATAGTTCAGCGAACGTTTAATAAACTCCTCATAGAGATCTGTTCTTCCCAACTTCTTTGCCACCTGTGCAATGCACCAGTCGTCATATGCATATTCAAGTGTTTTCGAAACAGAGGAACCATTTTTATCTTCCGGTATATACCCCCTGTCGATGTAGTATTCCAGCCCATCGTAGGTACGGTGCCGTGCAGTGGTTACACATGCATCCAGTGCTTTGTTTACATCAAACGGCGCATTGCCTTTCATGATGGCATCGGCAATAACGGATACGCTGTGATATCCGATCATGCACCAGTTTTCATTGGCATAGTGCGACCAGATCGGCAGCATATGTTGCGCGCTTTGTTCGTAGTGGTTCAGCATCGACTGGATCATATCAGCGTTGCGTTTCGGCTGGATCACATTAAACAGCGGGTGCAATGCGCGGTAAGTGTCCCAGAGGGAGAAAGTAGTATAATTCGTATATCCGTTGGCGGTATGAATGTTCATATCCAGTCCGCGGTAGGCGCCATCCACATCCATGTAGGTAGTTGGATTGATGAAGGCGTGGTACATGGCGGTGTAGAAGTTTTCCTTTTCTTCGCGGCTTTTTGATTCAATATGAATTTTGTTCAGCTCTTTAGTCCACAGTGCCTGTCCGTCGCGTTTTACCTGGTCGAAGTCCCAACCCGGAATTTCTGCGCGCAGGTTTTTCAGGGCGCCTTCCGTGCTCACCGGCGATAAGGCAAATTTAATTTTGATCTTTTCGCCGGGTGCTGTTTTAAAATCGAAATAAGCGCGGATCTGTTTGCCTGCCATTTCGGGGAAGTTCTTCGACTGGTCAAACTTTCTCCAGAAGCCTTTGTACACGTCTTTCGCATAGTTCTGATGCCCGTATTGTACAAATGGTTTGGAGAAGGTCATTGCAAAGTATTCTATTCTCGTACGTGCCCAACCGTTAGTTTGGCGAAACCCGGTGATCAGGGTATCATTTTCTACCCGGATGAAGGTCCACACGTTTTTATTGTCGTAGTTGTAAATGCCGGACATCATATCAAGAATGATGTGCGCCTGGTCTGTACCGGGAAAAGTATACTGGTGAAATCCCACGCGGTTGCTGGCGGTGAGTTCTGCGAGGATGTTATCATCTTCCAGTTTCACTTTATAATAAGCGGGTTCCGCTACTTCAGTGCTATGGGAAAATGTGGATCTGTAGCCACTTTCAGGATGATCTGCCGTACCGGGATTTAATTGCAGGGCGCCTACGGTAGGCATGATTAAAAAATCGCCCAGATCGGAGTGGCCGGTACCGCTGAAGTGGGTATGGCTGAAGCCAACGATCGTTTTATCTTCATACTGGTAACCCGCGCAATACTTATATACATCGGGGTTATACTTCCCGTTCATTTCATAAGGAATGGTATCAGTTTCAGGACTAAGCTGCACCATACCAAAAGGCACCGTAGCGCCGGGATAGGTGTGTCCCATCCGTTGTGTGCCGGTAATCGGCTTCACATATTGTATTACGTTTTCCTGTGCCATTGCGCACAGGGACGGAAAGAAGAGTAAAGGTAAAAGTAGTTTTCTCATGGCGGCTGATTTTATCGGATGTTGTCTTACTCAGGATTAAACTGATTAAACTGATTTCGTTGATATCTTTTAAATCTTTCTATAGAATTTTTAAAAATCTTTTAAAATCAAAAGAAAAATATCAGTTTAATCCTGAGTAAGACAACCTCCGCGTAAGAAATTTGATACATCCCGAAGAGTCGGGATGAAATATTTCAGTGAACAATGAAAATCGTTTACAGGTAGTATGTGTTATTTATTCGCTGTTGCTGAAAAGGAATATGGATAAGCCGCAGGCTCGGTTCCTCTTGATTTCTCAGGAGTAGCGCCCATTTTGAATTCCAGGGTACCGCCTTTCTGCAGGTCCTGGTGGCTGATCCAGTTCTTGGTATAAGACTGTCCGTTTAAGGATGCCTTTTGCACATACAGGTTCGTGTCGCTGTTGCCAGGCGCGTTGATCACCATTTTCTTACCATCTTCAAAAGTCATGGTGAGTTTGGAGAAGAGTGGAGTACCCAGTACATATTGTTGGGTACCCGGACAAACAGGATAGAAGCCCATTGCAGAGAACACGTACCAGGCGCTGGTTTGACCGTTGTCTTCATCGCCACAATATCCATCTGGTGTGGCTTTGTACAAACGGCTCATTACCTGGCGGATCCAGTATTGTGTTTTCCATGGCTGGCCTGCATAGTTATACAGATAGATCATGTGCTGAATGGGCTGGTTGCCGTGAGCATACTGTCCCATGTTCATGATCTGCATTTCGCGTATTTCGTGGATAACGGTGCCGTAATAGCTTTCATCAAATACCGGTGGCATGTTGAAAACAGAATCCAGCATCTTGGCAAACATGTCGCGGCCACCCATCAGTTTGGCTAACCCTTGTACATCATGGAATACAGACCAGGTATAGTGCCAGCTGTTACCTTCTGTAAAGGCGTCGCCCCATTTGAATGGATTGAACGGTGTCTGGAATTTACCATCCTTGTTTTTTCCACGCATCAGTTTTGTTTCCGGATCAAAGAGATTGCGGTAGTTCTGGGAGCGTTTTTCAAAAAGATCGATTTCGCTTTTCGGACGGTTCAGTGCTTTTGCCAGCTGGTAAATGGTGAAGTCGTCGTATGCGTATTCCAGGGTACGCGCGGCGTTTTCGTTTACTTCCACATCGTAAGGCACATAGCCGAGGGTGTTGTAATACTTAACACCCAGGCGGCCTACAGAGCTGAGCGGACCTTCGTTTTCCGTATTCTTCAGAATAGCTTTGTAGAGGTTATTGATATCATATCCGCGGATACCTTTTAAATAGGCGTCGGCGATCAGTGATGCGGAGTTGGAACCTACCATACAGTCGCGGTGACCGGGGCTTGCCCACTCAGGTAACCAGCCGCTTTCATTGTAAGCGTTGGATAATCCTTCCATGATATGCGAGCTGAGTGTAGGATACATCAGGGTGAAGAAAGGATGTACTGCGCGGAAGGTATCCCAGAACCCGTTATCGGTGAACATGTAGCCTGGTAATACCTGGCCATTGAACGGGCTGTAGTGTACTATTTCGTTCTTTGCATTGATTTCATAGAACTTGCGCGGGAAGAGCATGGTGCGGTACAGGGAAGAGTAGAAGGTACTTACCTGGTCGCTGGTACCGCCTTCTATGGCCAGTCTGCCGAGTTCTTTATTCCAGCTGTCCTTTGCTTTCTTACACGTAGCGTCAAAGTTGTCCTGGCCAATTTCGCGTTGCAGGTTTAATTCTGCCTGTTCAAAGCTGATAAAAGAGGAGGCGGTTTTAATGCCCACCTTTTCGCCTTTCTTTGTTTTAAAACCAACCACGGCGCCGGTATGATCTGCCTGCAGTTCCAGCTGACCTTTCACCAGTACGGAGTCGTGCCAGATATCGGCTACGGTAAATGGTTTATCAAATTTGATAACAAAGTAGTTTTTGAAGTTGGAAGGTACGCCGCCGCTGTTTTTGGTGGTATACCCGATAATCTTCTTTTCGTCCGGTAATATTTTAATATAGGAACCTTTATCGAATGCGTCTACCACTATAAAAGCGCTGTCGGTGGCCGGGTAGGTAAACCGCAGCTGGGCGGCTCTTTCCGTGGGCGTAATTTCTGTGGTAACGTCCGGATCGGCGAGGTATACGCTGTAATAATATGGTTTGGCTACTTCTGATTTATGAGAAAACCAGCTGGCGCGTTTGTTCTGGTCAAACTTCACGGTACCGGTAACGGGCATAATGGCAAACTGGCCATAGTCGTTGATCCACGGTGAAGGTTGGTGCGTTTGCTTGAATCCCCTGATTTTATCAGCGGTGTATTGATACGCCCAGCCATTCCCCATCGTATTGGTTTGTGGCATCCAGAAGTTCATACCCCAGGGCAGGGCAATGGCAGGATAGGTATTCCCGTTTGATAAGCTCACTTTGGAATCAGTGCCCATCAGGGTATTTACCCATTCCGCCGGCTCAGCAACTTTATTTACCGTTTGGCTGTGTGCACCATGCAGGCATAATAAAGCGGCTGCTAACAGTCCAACTTTTTTCATGAATTAGATATTATATACAACAAAAATGATCCTTTTGGTCAATGTCACACTCCGGGGTGTGAAGATACCGTGAAATTTTTACAAAATCGATTTAGCACAGGTATAGAAAAAAAAGATTCAGCGAATCCTTTCCTCTTAAACTACAATAGCCAATTCTAAAAGTATAAATATTTTTCCAGCATTTGCAAGTATTTAGCGCTTTTTTTACAAGTGGTAGCGGTGTTTAAGCCGATCCCCTCAGGATAAACTTTCCGGGTAATTCCACTGCCGTTTTTTTCATGGGCCCGCTGTTTTTGTCCAGCTGATGCATAAGCAGGTCTATGGCCGTTTTGGCGATACCTTCTATTGGTTGCTCTATCACAGATATACCAGGAGGATACAAACGGAAGATGTCGTGATCATCGAAACACAGTACGGCGATATCGTCGGGCATCTTCAATCCCATCCTGGCAATCACTTCCAGTCCCAGGATGCCCAGGTAGTTGGTAGAGAAAAAGATGGCATCCAGTTCAGGATTGGCTTCTATGAATGCCTGCAGCTCATTCAGGGAGTCTTCCCGCTGCCGGTGGTACTGCAGCTGCAGGATGTATTTTTTCTTTACGGGGATCTTATGTTCCTTCAGTGCGGTGGTATAGCCCCGCAGGCGTTCTTCTATCTGTATCAGCTTCACATCTACCATCACAAAACCTATTTTAGTGAAGCCCTTGCTGATCAGGTGTTTCATTCCCTGCTGCACACCGTCAAAGTTATTGATCAGTACATAGGGCGTTTTGATAGACGGGAAATAGCTGTCCATCAGCACTACCGGCTTATGCTGCTGCACCAGTTGCTGGATTTCCTTCTCCATACCCGGTGCCGGTGTAATCAGGTAGCCATCTACCATTTGCCGGCCAAGCATACGTATTAACTCCCCGCCTTTCTGGGCATTGTTTTCAGTGCTGCAATACACTACATTATATCCTTTGCGCTCTGCTTCCGTTTCAATTGTTTTGGCAAGACTGGCAAAAAAACTTCCGGAAATACTTTCCACAATCAGGCCCAGGGTTTTGGATTGCCCGGTACGGAGGTTCACCGCCATACGGTGAGGCTCGTATCCCGATTTTTCCGCCACCTGCATAATCCTGGTGGCCACTTCGTCGCGGATACGCATTTGCTTTCCCTTTCCGTTTAAAACGAAAGAGACCGTGGAAGGCGCTACTCCGGCCATTTTTGCAACATCCTTAAGGGTTAATCGCTTCATGTATAGTGATTGGTTTTGGCATATATGAAAATGGAATTACCTGAACATTTCCACACATCCACATATTTTTACTACATATTACAGGGTATGTCCCCCTCTGACAGATACACATCGAAACGGAAATTACAAAAATACCTGTAATTACTACCAGAGAAGAAAAAAATGGTTATCTTCAGTTACCCTATACGGCATAATATATCTTCCGGGGGAGCGTTATAATAATTCACCGGCTCCAGGCCAACATTATTACAACTGTAGTAAAATACACTGAGCGTATGAAGCAACTTTCTCAACTTACTGACCCAGTTTACGTAAAGCCAACACATGAAACCGCACTTGACCGTCTTTTTAAAAGCTGGATCAGGGATGAGCGTGACCTTCCCTTTGTGTACCTGACACTGAAAATTACTTTCACTCTCTGGCCGCTGGCTATCCTCATGTATATTCCCGGATTAAACAACTGGGTTTGGTGGGGCGCTGCTATTGCTTACCAGTTCCTGAATAACGTTACCTTCAAAGGGCCTTTTGGTCTGATGCTCCACTGCACCAGTCACCGTGTATTTTTTGAAAAGAAGTACCAGTTCTGGAATAATTACCTGCCCTGGGCGATCGGTCCCTTATTCGGACAAACACCGGAATCATACTATTCCCATCATATCGGTATGCATCATCCGGAAAACAATATGCCGGACGACGACAGCTGCACAATGATATACCAGCGCGATTCCTTCCGCGGATTCCTCGCATACCTCGGAAACTTTGTTACGCTGGGAGTATATGACACCGCCCGCTATCATCTCCGTAAAAAAAGAAATAAGTTAATGGTAAAACTCGTAAGAGGTGAAGTACTTTTCATTGCTGCCTGCGTAGGATTATCCTTTATTAACTTCCCTGCCACCTTCGTGGTATTTATATTGCCCTTCCTCATTTCCCGCGTAATTATGATGGTAGGCAACTGGGCCCAGCATGCATTTATTGACCCGGAAGAGCCGGAAAATTCTTACAAAAACAGCATCACCTGCATCAATACAAAATATAATCACAAGTGCTGGAACGACGGCTATCATATCAGTCACCACGTAAAACCCAGCATGCATTGGACAGAGCATCCCGTATACTTCACCAAAACACTGGGCGAATATATCAGCAATGACGCCATTGTATTTGATGGCATCCACTTCCTGCACGTATGGGCCTTCCTGATGGGCAAACGTTACGACCTGCTGGCCAAACACTTTGTAAATATCGGCGACCGCTTCCAGACAGATGCTGAAGTCATCTGCTTCCTGAAACAGCGTACCCGGAAAATTACCACCCTGCCAGTACCGGCAGTAGTAGCTGCTGCCTGATAATATATTACCGTTTATTTGCGGAGAGTTTCCTTTTATGAGGTTACAATTTCCTTGCATTCGCACATTTTTAAAATAAAAATGTCCGGAAAAAAGTAAGGAGACTGTCAGATCCTGCACGCTCATACGTATAAAACCGCATCCACACAGGCTTTCATCGTAAATTCCAAAAAGTTATATTATATTATCTTAATGAATATGCTTAATCATAACAATAAGTAACTAAATTTGCGCTCTAACTTTTTTTATTAAAGTAAAAAATATGCGTACTGTTACACTGAAAAGGGTTGTGGTTACCGGCTTGGGAGCATTAACACCTATCGGGAATGATGTAAATACTTTTTGGAACAATATGAAGGCAGGCGTTAGTGGCGCCGGCCCCATCACTAAATTTGACACCACAGAGTTTAAAACAAAATTCGCCTGTGAAGTCAAAGGTTTTGATGTGGAAAAATATATGGAAAAGAAGGAAGCCCGTAAAATGGATTGCTTCACCCAGTACGCTATGGCGGCTGCACAGGAAGCAGTACAGGATGCCGGTCTCGATAGTGCCAACATCGACAAAACTAAAATTGGTGTGATCTGGGCATCCGGCAACGGCGGGATGCTTACGTTCGAAGAACAGATCGTTGAATTTACACAGGCCAACTTTGTCCCTAAATTCAACCCTTTCTTTATTCCTAAATTGATATGTGATATTGCAGCAGGCCAGATAGCCATGAAATATGGTTTCATGGGTATCAACTTCTGTACAGTTTCTGCATGCGCTTCCTCTACCAGCGCCCTGGTAGATGCTTTCAACTACATCCGTCTCGGTAAAGCCAACGCAATTGTGGCAGGTGGTTCTGAAGCTCCTGTAACCCGCGCCGGTATTGCAGGATTCAATGCCCTCAAAGCATTATCTACCCGCAACGAAGATGCAGCACATGCTTCCCGCCCGTTCGATATAGAACGCGATGGGTTTGTAATGGGTGAAGGCGCAGGCGCTATCATCCTGGAAGAATATGAACACGCTATCGCCAGAGGTGCAACCATCTACGGAGAAATGATTGGCGGCGCCATGACCTGCGATGCCTACCACCTCACGGCTACCCACCCTGAAGGTATGGGCGCACGCTTAGGTATGGAACAGGCCCTGGAAGATGCCGAGATTGCCACTACCGATGTGGACTATATCAACTCACACACCACTTCCACTCCAGTAGGAGATCTCAGCGAATTAAAAGCCATTGTTGCCGCGTTTGGTGACCATGTGCAAAAACTCAATATCAGCGCTACCAAATCCATGACAGGTCACCTGCTCGGAGCTGCCGGCGCTATTGAAGCCATCGCTTGTATCAAAGCTACACAGGAAGATATCGTTCCTCCCACCATCAATACTTCCGTATTGGGTGAAGGAATCCCTACCAACCTGAACCTCACTCTCGGTAAGGCACAGCAGCGTACCGTAAATGTAGCCATGAGCAATACCTTCGGTTTTGGTGGTCACAATGCGATTGTAATATTCAAGAAATATAAAGCTTAGGCAGGCAGCGCCTTCGGCGCTGGTAAATTGTCCTGGAGCAGGATTTTGGGATTAATCGTGATTGCACTGATTTTCCCACTATTTGTTATAAATATTTCGGGGAGATAAAAGCGGATAAATTCGCTTCTATCTCCCCGAATCTGTTAACAATCCCTATGATAAAATCAGTGCAATCACAATAATCAGTCTAATCCTGCTCCAGGACAATTTACCAGCGCCGAAGGCGCATCCTCCCTCACTTCGCTAAAATTCTTAGCAATACAAAACCGAAAATTCGCAATTATGCCGTAGCTTAGTAGTTTAATATTATGGCAAAGAAAAAAGAGAATGTACCCGATACTTCCGTGGCGCAAGCCCCGGCAGATGAACAAATAGCCATTTTTGGCGCCCGGGAGCATAACCTGAAAAACCTGGATCTGCAGTTGCCCAAAAATAAACTGGTAGTGATCACCGGCATCAGCGGCAGTGGTAAATCATCACTGGCATTTGATACCATCTATGCAGAAGGACAACGCCGTTACATGGAAAGCTTTTCCGCTTATGCCCGCCAGTTTATCGGCGATATGGAAAGGCCCGATGTGGATAAAATCACCGGACTTTCTCCCGTTATTTCTATAGAACAGAAAACGACCAATAAAAATCCACGGTCTACTGTTGGTACCATCACGGAGATCTACGATTTCCTCCGCCTGCTCTACGCACGCGCCGGAACCGCCTACTCCTACAATACCAACAAACCCATGACCCGCTTCTCAGAAGAGGAAATACTGGCGCATCTTTTCAAACATTATAAGAACAAAAAGCTGGCTATCCTCGCCCCGCTTGTACGCGGACGAAAAGGCCACTACCGGGAACTGTTTGAACAGGTACGCAAACAAGGCTACCTCAAAGTGCGGATCGACGGGGAAATAGAAGACCTGAAAGAAAGAATGCAGGTGGACCGCTACAAGATCCACGACATCGAACTTGTGATAGACCGTATCCAGGTGCAGGAAGATGCCCGCACCCGGATCAGCCAGAGCGTACAAAAAGCGCTCACGATGGGAAAAGGACTGCTGTTTATCATGGACCACGACACCAATAAAGTGAGCCAGTACAGTAAGCAACTGATGTGCGAGGAAACCGGCCTTTCCTACGAAGAGCCCAGTCCCAACACCTTCTCCTTTAACTCCCCCTACGGCGCCTGCCCGCGCTGTAAAGGTCTTGGCACCATCTACCAGATAGATATGGACGAAGTAATCCCTGATTACAACATCTCCATCACCGACGGCGGATTAAAACCATTGGGCGAAGCACGTGATACCTTTACCTTTAAACAGGTACAACAACTCGCCAAAAAGTATAAATTTTCCTTAACAGCCCCTATTTCCAGCATTCCGCAAAAAGCCCTCAACGTATTGTTGTTTGGTGATGAAAACGGCAAACTGGAAGTAGACCTGGAATTTGGAGAAAGCAACGGCAGCACCGAATACGCCACTGAATACGAAGGCGTAGTAAATATGGTTCGCCGTTATTTCAACGACACCTCCTCCGATCACGTACGCAGCTGGGCAGAAGGCTTCATGAAACTGAGCACCTGCCCTGAGTGTAACGGCGCCCGCCTCAAAAAGGAAAGCCTGTTTTTCAAGATCGATGAAAAAAACATCTCCGAACTCGGTAACATGGACCTGGATAAGCTCCTGGCCTGGTTTGGAAATATTGAAAACCGTCTCGAGAAAAAACAAAATGCCATCGCCAAGGATATCCTGAAAGAAATCCGCGAAAGACTTGGGTTCCTGCTGAACGTAGGATTAAACTACCTCACCCTGAACCGTCCCACCCGGAGCCTCAGTGGTGGCGAATCACAGCGTATCCGCCTCGCCACGCAGATAGGATCCCAGCTCATGGGCATCACCTATATCCTGGATGAACCCAGTATTGGTTTACATCAGCGCGATAACATGCAGTTGATAGATGCCCTCCGCAACCTGAAAGACATGGGCAATACCGTCATTGTAGTGGAACACGACAAAGACATCATGCTCCACGCCGATCACCTGGTAGACATCGGCCCCGGCGCAGGTGTGCATGGCGGCCAGATCATTGCACAAGGCACACCCAAACAAATCCTTAAACTCAATACCCCCACCGCCGGATACCTGAATGGCAATACCTCCCCGGAAATACCCGAACAACGCCGCAAAGGCAACGGTAATTTCCTGGAACTGAAAGGCGCTTCCGGCAACAACCTGAAGAATGTAAACCTGAAACTGCCCCTCGGCACTTTCATTTGTGTTACCGGCGTTTCCGGCAGCGGTAAATCTACCCTGATCAATGAAACCCTGTATCCCATTCTTTCCAAACATGCGTACGACTCCAAGATGGTTCCCATGCCTTACAAAAGTATCAAGGGACTGGAGTTTATTGATAAAGTGATTGAAATTGATCAATCGCCCATAGGCCGCACCCCACGCAGCAATCCCGCTACGTACTGCGGATTTTTCACCGACATCAGAACCCTCTTTGCTTCCGTACCGGAGGCCAAGATCAGGGGATATAATGCCGGCCGTTTTTCATTTAATGTAAAAACCGGTCGCTGCGACGTTTGTGAAGGCGGCGGCATGCGCGTGATCGAAATGAACTTCCTGCCGGATGTATACGTGCATTGCGAAAAATGTAACGGTCGCCGGTATAACCGCGAAACGCTGGAAATACGCTACAAAGGCAAGTCCATTTCCGATGTGCTGGACATGACGGTAGATGAAGCCGTGGAATTTTTCCAGCCGGTACCGTGGATCTACCGCAAAATAAAAACACTGCAGGACGTTGGACTGGGATATATTACCCTCGGACAATCTGCCGTAACCCTCTCCGGAGGCGAGGCCCAGCGGGTAAAACTGGCCACCGAACTTTCCAAGAAAGATACCGGCAAAACCATCTATATCCTCGATGAACCAACAACGGGGCTGCATTTCCAGGATATACAGCTGCTGCTAAAAGTGCTGTACAAACTGGTAGACAGAGGCAACACCGTACTGGTCATTGAACATAACCTGGACGTTATTAAAATGGCTGACTACATTGTAGACCTGGGGCCGGAAGGCGGCGGCGGCGGCGGTACCATTTTATGTACTGGCACTCCCGAACAGGTAAGTACCTGCAAAGAAAGTCATACCGCCAGATTCCTCAAAAAGGAGCTGGGAATTTAATATCTTGCCAACTGTAAACAAGTAATGAAAAGCATCTACCAGATATTACTCACCTGTTTCATTTTCGCGGGCATCGTCGCCTGTGAAAATGAAACGAAAGTATGCGATCAGACTTTGCGGAATGATTACCATACGCATCTTATGCGCAAACTCAATGACAGATTATCAGATACTGTGATGCCCAAAGTAACCGCATATGCATTTGGCAGAGATAGCATTTACAGAAGCCAGGCACTGGGCGACCTGTTCTTCCAGCTATCGCCGATAGCAGACAGCAGCCTCTTTTACCTGAAGGTGGATTCCAGCTTTGTACCTGATACCTTAAAGATCAGGTATACACGGCAACAGCATTTTATTTCCCCCGGATGTGGTTTTGGTACCTATTTTAACATAGATACCGTCATCACCACCATGCATACCATCGATTCTGTTGTAATTAATAATAAGTCCGTAACTAGCAGTAATGACACGCATCTTACTTTGTATTTCTTTTTTGACTAGTATCCTGCTCAGCGTTGCTGCCACGGCACAAAACAAGCCGGCCGCCGTTAAAACGGATACGCTGCCCAAAACTGTTAAAGCAGATACTACCCATAAAGCACTTGCCGATACGGCAAAAGCGGCGGTGTTGGCGCATAAAGACAGCTCCTGGTTTATTCCGGGCGGAGTGCGGATAGGAGTGGATCTCAGCCGTATCGTTTCTGCTATCTATTATCCTTATAGAAAAGAAGTAACAGTAGTCGCCGATGCCCGTATCAACAGTAATCTTTACGTTGCTTTTGAAGGCGGCTATGCCAATACCCCCTACAGCGATACCAATTACACCTACAAAGGGAACGGTATGTTTGTAACCCTGGGTGTTGATTATAATTTTCTGAAAAGACAATATGTTTCCGAAAAGAATATGTTCTATGCGGGCTTCCGTTACGGATTCTCTCATTTTAATTATTCCGTTCCCACTTATTCCATCAAAAACACCTATTGGGGTGATAACCTCAGTGGCAGCGTGCCCAAAACCGCGGTAAATGCCCATTGGGTAGAGCTGCTGGTAGGATTAAAGGTAGAAGTACTGAAGAATCTTTTTATGGGCTGGAACATCCGGGAACGCATCCTGGTTAACAGCGTAAAAACCGATAACATGACGCCGCTGGTCATTCCCGGTTTTGGCAGTGGTTCCAAGAGATCTGCTTTCGACGTGCAATACACCATTTCATATGTTATCCCTTTCTACCGGGTGAAAGAGCACGCGCCCAATAAAGAAGAGAAAAAGAAAAAAATACCAAAGCGGTAGAGCGGAAGGATCGCCTTCGGCGATTAAATTGTCTTGGAGCAGGATTACGCTGATTAACCGTGAGTATTATGATTTTATTTTAGCGGATTTTAGATTATAAAAAGAATAAGGGGAGATAGAAGCGGATATTCGCTTTTATCTCCCCTCAATATTTTAAACAAAAGGTGGAAAAATCATTTGAATCACGGTTAATCAGCGTAATCCTGCTCCAAGACAATTTAATCGCCGAAGGCGATCTCTCCGCTCCGCCTCAGCATCTCAATATGAGGAATTCCATCTTCCATATAAGTATCACTGGTTTGCTCAAACCCAAGTGAAGTATAAAACCGCTGTAAATATTGCTGGGCCCCGATCCTGATAGGAATCACACCATAATGCTCCTGCAGCGCTGCAATAGAACGCTCCATCAGTTCCCTTCCCGCACCTTTGCCACGGGCCAGCGGAGAAGTAATCACCCTGCCGATAGAAGCCTCTTTAAACTTGATTCCCGGCGGGAAAATACGGGTATACGCCAACAACCGGCCTTCTTCATCTGTTCCCATTAAATGCAGCCCCTTCTGGTCGGAATAGTCCAGATCCTGGTAAGCGCAATTTTGCTCCACCACAAATACTTCACTGCGCAAATGCAGGATAGCATAGAGTTCTGCAGTGGTTAATTCTTCAAATGATTTTATATTCCAGATCATACCCTCAAACTTTGCCATAAATTTACTGGAAGCTTTCAATAATCGGGTTAATTTTATATCCGACAGAAGAATACTGAGTCCAATCGTTCAAACTATGACAGCACAGCAAACGCCATTCCTCTCACTGGAACATATTACGGTGAGGTATCTCGATAAAACATTATTCAATACCCTCACCTGGCAGATCAACAAAGGAGAACAATGGGCCATCACAGGGCCCAGCGGTTCCGGTAAAACTGCCCTGCTGAATACCATTCTTGGTAAATTTAATATCATCAATGGTAGTATCCATTACCACTTTTACGAAGAGTGGTGCCGGCAACATACCATCACAGATCCATGGTTTAATTACCGCAACCTGGTAGCACTGGTAGGACATCACCATACCTTCCGCAACCTCTCCAATACCACCACGGACTTTTATTATCAGCAACGCTTCAACAGCATGGATGCTGATAATTCCCCCACCGTAATGGAATACCTGGAACTCACCGAAGTACCGCCATTACTCCAGCCACTACGTATTGCCCCGCTGATGGAAAAACGCCTCATCAAATTATCCAATGGCGAAACCCGCCGGGTAATGATTGCACGCGCCCTCATCCAACAGCCGCAACTGCTCATGCTGGATAATCCTTACATCGGGCTGGATGTACAGGCCAGGAAGGATTTCAGCAATATGATCAATGAAATCATTGCCGGTGGCGCCACCGTATTGCTGGCTACCACCTCTCATGAAATTCCCGAACATATTACGCATGTGCTTACCCTGGAAAATGGGAGTATAACTGGCAAGTATACACGCAGCGAATTTACACAGCTGCCATTACCCGCGGCAACAGCAACAACGCTGCCCGAAATGGAGGCTGATAAAATAACAGCACTGGTGCAAAACAGCCAGCAACAACAATTTGATACGATTGTGCGGATGGAGGACATCCATATTAAATACGGCGAAAATACCATCCTAAATAACATCAACTGGACAGTTAAGCCAAACGAAAAATGGGCTTTACTGGGACCCAATGGCGCAGGTAAATCTACCCTGCTGAGTCTTGTAAACGGCGATAATCCACAGGCGTATGCCAATAAGCTCTGGCTGTTCGACCGGAAACGGGGCAGCGGGGAAAGTATCTGGGATATCAAGAAAAAAATCGGCTTCGTATCGCCGGAACTGCACCAGTATTTTACCTCCCGCGACAACTGCCTCCAGGTGGTATGCTCCGGTTTCTCGGATGTAATTGGCAGCACCAGGCCGGCTACTCCCGGACAACAAGAGGTGGCCCGCGACTGGATGAACATTCTGAATATAGCCGAACACGAAAAGGCGCCGTTCAAACAGGTGCCTGAAAGCGCGCAGCGCCTAACCCTGCTGGCCCGCGCCCTTGTTAAAAATCCGCCCCTGCTGATCTTTGATGAGCCCTGCCAGGGACTGGACACCCAGCAAAAACTACATTTCAAAAAGGTGATAGAACAGCTGTGTGAACACATGCCGGTAACACTCATCTTTGTTACCCACTATGAAGATGAACTACCTTCCTGTGTAGATAAGTTTATCCGGCTCAATAAAGGCGAAATGGTATAGCAAATTATATGTGATCACATTCAAACGAAAGGGGGAAGGCTTTAAGTCTTCCCCCTTCCCGTTTGAATAAAATTCCCGACATTCGCACCTAATAGTTAATCACCTAATCTGCTTTCCTGATGCACCCAACAAAAAGGCTTACCGCTGTAGCAGCATTATTTTCATTCCTGGCCGCCCTGTTTGTTATCAGTGGTTGCCGCACGGCGAAAAAAGAAATGAACCCCGAATTTGCCCGGTACATTGAGGCATACACCGCGGGTATCATTTCCAAACAAAGCGCCATCCGTGTTCACCTCACCGCACAAACGAATGTAACCCATACCCAGAACGAGCCACTGGAAAAGGAAGTATTCGAATTTTCTCCTTCCATCAAAGGAAAGTCCTACTGGATTGATGCCACCACCATCGAATTCAGACCAGATGAAAATCTGCAACCCGGCAAAACGTATGAAGCCAACTTTAAACTTGGTAAAATACTGGAAGTGCCCAAGGAACTCAAATCATTTGACTTTGAATTCAAGATCATCAAGCCCTCTTTCTCGATAGAAAATTTCGGGCTGAAATCCAGTACCAATAATACCCTGGACCGAATGACCTGCACAGGCGCCATTTATACGGCGGATGTGGAAGATCCGCAGGCGATTGAAAAAATACTCACCGCACAATATGCCGGTAAAGGCTTACCCATTACCTGGCAGCACAACGCCGCAGAACGTACCTCCCGCTTTACGATTGCCAACATCGCACGGGCTAACATTGCCCGTAACATGGAACTGAGCTGGAACGGGGCGCCCCTGAAAGTGGACAACAACGGAAAAAACACCATCGAAGTTCCTGCTATCGGCGACTTTAAAGTGCTGAATGTAAAAGCCCTCGCTGATCCGGAACAACACCTCCTGGTACAATTTTCTGATCCTGTAAGCATGGCCCAGACACTGGAAGGGCTTATCGGCATCAGCGGTCAAAGCGACCTGCGTTATACCATTGATGGCAGCGAAGTTAGCGTATATGCACCCGTGCGACTGGAAGGAAACTACAACGTAATAGTAAATGAAGGTGTTATAAACATCACGGATAAACGCTTAGGCAAAACTTTCAGTGCCAACGTTAACTTTGAAAATACTTTACCCAGCGTGAGCATTCCCGGCAAAGGCGTGATCCTGCCGGAAAGCAATAAGCTGGTGATGCCGTTTGAGGCAGTGAACCTCAACGCCGTAGACGTTTCCATTATAAAAATCTACGAAAATAATGTACCGCAATATCTTCAGCGGAACGACCTCGATGGCAGCCAGGAGCTACGGCGTGTAGGCAAGCCCGTAGTAGAGAAAACCATCCGCCTCGATGGAGATAAATCGGTAAACCTGCATAAGAAAAACCGCTTCTTCCTGGACCTCGATAAAATGCTGCGCACCGAACCCGGCGCCATTTACCGCATCACTATCGGTTTCCGGAAATCATACGCTATGACCGCCTGCTCCGCAGATACCACCAAAGACGGCGACAACGCTTCCTCCGATGAGGAAGGAGAGGAAGAATATTACGGAGGCGGAGAAAAAATTGATGATGATGATTCCTTCTGGCAACGGTACGATAGCTACTATCCATATGGCTATAACTGGGACCGCCGGAATGATGCCTGCTCCAATTCCTATTACAGCAAAGATAAATGGGCATCCCGCAATGTCATTTCTTCCAACATTGGCCTCATCGCCAAAAGAGGAAACGATAACAGCATGCTGGTAGCGGTAACGGATATACGTGATACCAAACCCCTCATAGGAGTGGAACTGGAATTACTCGACTATCAAAACCAGGTCATCTTTAAAACTAAAAGTGACGGGGAAGGACTCGCTTCGTTCGATCTGAAACGCAAGCCCTACCTGCTTATCGCCAAAAAAGAAAATGAACGGGGTTATCTTAAACTCGATGACGGCAGCTCCCTTCCATTAAGCCGGTTTGATGTAAAAGGAGAGGAAGTACAAAACGGTATCAAAGGCTTCCTCTATGGCGAGCGTGGCGTATGGCGTCCCGGTGATTCCGTTTATCTTACTTTTATTCTGGAAGATAAAGGGGAGAAATTACCGGCAGATCACCCTGTTTCGCTGGAACTATACAATCCAAAAGGACAACTATACAAACGGATCAATCAGCACGAAGGACTAAATGGTTTCTACAGCTTCGCTACTGCTACTGCACCGGATGATCCAACCGGTAACTGGGTGGCAAAAGTAAAAGTAGGCGGCGCCACCTTCCAGAAGAATGTACGCATTGAAACCGTGAAGCCTAACCGCCTCAAAATAAAAATGGACTTCGGCAGTACCACTTCCTTGTCGAAAGGCAGCGCTACCGGTAACTTATCGGCCATGTGGCTGTTTGGCGCCACCGCACAGCATCTGAAAGCGAAGGTAGATGTATCGCTGGTACAGCAAAGCACCAGCTTCCCCAAATTCGGGGACTACTCTTTCGATGATCCGGTAACTCATTTCGAGGCAGAAAATAAAACCATCTTTGAAGGCCCGCTGAGTGAAAGCGGCAGCGCCCCTGTGAATGCAGACATACAATTGGGCAAGGTAGCGCCAGGCCAGCTGAAGGCAAACTTTGAAGTAAAAGTATTTGAACCCGGAGGCGATTTCAGTATCGATCACTTCTCCATGCCTTATAACCCATTCACCTCTTACGCAGGCTTGCGCATCCCCACAGGCGATCGCACCACCGGTATGCTGCTCACAGACCGGCCGCATTCTATCGACCTGGTGGATGTAGATGGCAATGGCAATCTCACTACCGGCAGCCGCGAAGTACAGGTAGAATTATATAAAATTAAATGGAGATGGTGGTGGGATGAAGGTGAGCAGGACGACTACTCCAACTTCACACAGGACAGCTATAACCAGCTGTTGAGCAAAGAAACCGTTACCCTGCAGAATGGTAAAGGCAAATGGGACCTGCGCGTAAATTCACCGGATTGGGGCAGGTATCTGATCAGGGTGAAAGACCTGCAAAGCGGCCATACCGCAGGTAAAGCCGTGTATATCGACTGGCCCGGATGGGCAGAAAGGATGCAGAAGGATAATCCTGCGGAAGCATCTATGCTGGTGTTTACCTCCGATAAACAAACCTATAAAACCGGTGATGACATTAACCTCACCATCCCCAGCAGCGAAGGCGGTCGCGGGCTGGTAAGTATTGAATCCGGCAGCAAAGTGCTGAAAACATACTGGATCACTACCAAACAGGGACAAACCACCTTTAAGTTCAAGGCGGAGAAAAATATGACGCCTAATATATACGTGAACGTTAGTTTGCTGCAACCACATGCGCAAACCCTCAACGATCTGCCGATCCGTATGTATGGTACCATTCCGATTTCCATTGAAGACCCCGGCACCATCCTCAAACCGGTGATCACGATGGCAGACAAGCTGAAACCTGAAACAGAAGCCAGCATCACCGTGAGTGAAGGCAATGGCAAACCGATGACTTACACCATCGCCATTGTAGATGAAGGTCTGCTCGATCTTACCCGTTTCAAAACACCGGACCCTCATAATGCATTCTATGCAAGAGAAGCACTCGGCGTAAAAACCTGGGATTTGTTCGACTACGTGATAGGCGCCTGGGGAGCGGACATGGATCGCATCCTGAGTATAGGTGGTGACGAAGGACTGGATAAAAATGCCGGTGGCGCCAAAGCCAATCGCTTTAAGCCCGTGGTAAAATATATGGGTCCCTTCTACCTGAAAACAGGGCAAAAACAAACACATAAATTTAAGCTGCCACCATACATAGGATCTGTGAAAGCGATGGTAGTAGCCGGTCAGGACGGCGCTTATGGCTTCGCTGAAAAAGCAGTAGCAGTAAAGAAACCGTTGATGTTGCTCACCACAGCGCCGCGCGTGCTTGGTCCGTCAGAAACCATCCAGGTGCCGGTAACCGTATTTGGCCTGGAACCCAATATCCGCAATGTGAATGTTAGTTTAAGCGCCAGTTCATTGCTGGAAATTGTAGGCGAACAAACCAAAACAGTGACCTTCTCACAACCCGGAGAACAAATTGTTTATTTTGATGTAAAAGTACGTCCCCAAACAGGCGTGGCTAAAATAAAAGTAACAGCCAGCAGTGGTGCAGAAAAAGCAGAAGAAAACATTGAACTGAATGTTCGTAATCCTAACCCGGTGATCACCAATATTATTGAAAATACACTGGAAGGAAATAAGAGCTGGCAATCTGCTTTCAGCCCCGTGGGCATGACAGGCACCAATTCCGGCGTGCTGGAAGTGTCTACCATTCCATCTCTCAACCTGGGCAAACGCCTGCGGTTCCTGATAGAATATCCGCATGGCTGTATTGAGCAAACTACTTCGGGCGTGTTCCCGCAGCTGGTGCTGAACCAGTTGATGGATCTGAAAGAAAGTCAGCGGGCAGAAGTAGACCGCAATGTAAAAGCGGGTATCAACAGGCTGAAAAGCTTCCAGACTTCCGACGGTGGTTTCAGCTACTGGCCGGGTGAAGGCAACTCCGATGAGTGGGGTACCAATTATGGTGGCCATTTCCTCATAGAGGCGCAGGCGCAGGGTTATACCTTGCCAGCCGGGTTACTGGATCAATGGAAGAAATACCAGCGCAATAAAGCCGGTACCTGGGCGCCCAGTACCCTTAATTTTTATGGCGGCGATCTTACACAGTCGTACCGCCTGTACCTGCTGGCACTGGCCAAATCGCCGGAGCTGGGTGCGATGAATCGGTTAAAGGAATTCAAGTACCTGTCTGTTCCTGCTAAATGGAGGCTCGCTGCGGCTTATAAACTTTCCGGTCAGCCGGAGGTAGCCAACTCCCTTGTACAGGGACTTGCCACTGAAGTTAAAGCGTATACGCAACTGGGTGGTACTTTTGGTTCTGATTTGCGCGACAGGGCCATGATCCTGGAAACCCTCACCATCATGGGACAACGTAACCGCGCCAACGAACTGGTGAAACAGATTGCCGCACAACTGTCACAAAATGACCAGTGGTATAGCACACAAACAACCGCTTACTCGCTGATTGCCGTTGCAAAGTATTGCGGCAACAACAAAGGTGGCAGTAAGATGAATTTTGCCTACACCATCAACAGCGTCAAGGGCAATGTAAACGGGCAATCTTTTGTTACACAGATACCTGTTACGTTCAACAGCAGCGCGGGCAATATCAGCATACAGAATAACGGGCAAAACGTGTTGTATGTACGGCTTATTCTCCAGGGACAACCGGATGCCGGTCAGGAACCGGTAGCCACCAATAACCCGGATATATTGGGCATGCAGGTAAGCTTCAGTACGCGCGATGGTAAACCCCTGGATCCGGCTACATTGCGGCAGGGAAGCGACTTTATGGCCACTGTTACCGTCACCAATCCGGGTAAGAGAGGCTATTATGAACAAATGGCTTTGTCGCAGGTTTTCCCTTCAGGCTGGGAAATAATAAATACCCGCTTGATGGAAAACGACAGCGCGTTCCATTCTTCCCCATCTACGTATATGGATATACGTGATGACCGGGTATATACTTATTTCAATATAGAAGAGAGTAAAAAACGTACGTATAATGTATTGCTGAACGCCGCCTATCTGGGTAGATATTATCTGCCGGCAACTTCCTGCGAAGCGATGTATGACAACACCATACACGCTTTCACACCAGGCAAGTGGGTAGAGGTAGTGAAGTAAAAAAATAATACATAAAAAAAGGCGTTCCGGAAATTCCGGAGCGCCTTTTTTTATGAGCAGATAACTACTGCTTTAACCGGGCGAAATATGTTACGGTACGTACCAGTTGTGATACATAACTCATTTCATTATCGTACCAGCTTACCACTCTTACGATCTGCTGATCTCCTGCTGATAATACTTTTGTTTGTGTCGCATCAAAGAGAGAGCCGTAGTGGCTGCCTATAATATCGCTGCTCACTATTTCATCGGTATTATATCCGAAACTTTCGTTGGCAGCGGCTTTCATGGCAGCGTTCACTTCATCTGCAGTTACTTTCTTTTGCAGGGTCACCGTAAGTTCAGTTAATGATCCGGCTATTACAGGTACCCGCTGCGATGTACCATCCAGTTTTCCTTTTAAAGTGGGAAGTACCAGTCCTATTGCCTTTGCAGCTCCTGTACTGGTGGGGATAATACTCTGAGCCGCGGCTCTTGCTCTCCGCAAATCTCCTTTGGCATGGGGCGCATCCTGGATATTCTGATCATTCGTATAGGCGTGAATGGTAGTCATGAGGCCATTTACAATACCGAAAGTATCTTCCAGCACCTGCGCCATAGGGGCCAGGCAGTTGGTGGTACAGGAGGCACAACTGATAATGCTTTCTGTTCCATCTAAGATGTTGTGATTAACATTATACACGATGGTTTTCAGATCACCTGTAGCAGGGGCCGAGATCACCACTTTCGCTGCACCTGCTTCCAGGTGGGCAGCTGCGGTGTTCCTGTCTGTAAAAAAGCCAGTGCTTTCCAGTACTACATCTACTGCATGTTGTGCCCAGGGAATTTCAGCAGGATTTCTTTTGGCGTATACCTTAATTTCTTTTCCATTTACAGAGATGGCATTTTCGGTGGCTGTTACATTTGCATCAAACCGGCCCTGTGCCGTATCATACTTCAACAGGTGCGCTAATACAGCCGGACTGGTTAAATCATTGATAGCCACAATTTCAATACCGGGCTGATGGTACATCTCACGAAAAAACAATCTTCCAATTCTTCCAAATCCGTTGATGGCGATTTTTGTGTGCGACATAAACAATATTTTTTAGTAATTATCTTTTTAAGAAATCGTGTATCAGGGCAGCTATTTCCTCATGGTATTCTTCCAGCGCGAAGTGGCTGCCTTCCAACAGGTGTACTTCTGCATTTGGTACATCCCTTTTATAGGCTTCTGCGCCCGGCCAGGTAAAGATGCGGTCATGTTTTCCCCATACTACGAGGAGCCGCGGTTGGTGTGTACGCAGGTATTGCTGCCATTCCGGGTACTTTGGAAAGTTGGTACCATAATTCCGGAACAGGGCCACCTGTATAGCTTCTACACCGGGCCTCGACATATAGGCATGCGCCAGTTCGTAACTGTCGGGGCTCACACTTTCCGGGTTGGCTGCTCCCAGCAGATGTTCTTCTTTAATTTTTTCAAGGCTAAGCTTATGTACAATAGCTGCCAGTAATGCTTTCTCATCCCCGGCTTTTTGTAATGCGCCAACTTCCTGTACATCGGGTCCTAAGCCTTCATTATATACATTGGCATTTTGTATGATCAGCGCTTCTACCAGTTCGGGTCTTTTACTGATGATCCGGAATGCAACGGGGCCGCCGTAGTCCTGCAAATACCAGCTGAATTTTGTTAATCCCAGCTTGTCGATAAACTGTTCTATTACCAGCGCCAGGTTATCAAATGTATAGTCGAATGCAGTTAGCGAAGGGATGCTGCTTTGACCGAATCCAGGGTAATCCGGGGCAATCACATGATACCTGTCTGCCAGGTCACGGATCAGATCGCGGTACATGTGTGAGGTAGATGGGAAGCCGTGGAGCAGCAATATTACCGGTGCATCTGCCGGGCCGGCTTCGCGGTAAAAGATATCGAGGTTGTTTACAGTAATTGTTTTGTGAAGAACGGGGGCGGTAGTGAGTGTTTGCATATGAATATATTTTTGTACCATTCAGTACATTATTAGATAAAAAAATATCGCTTTTAGTGGGTGGTTGCTTGCGGTTATTACGTGAAATATGTCATATAGAAGTTATTTGCTGGTATAAAGGTATATATTTTACCAATTGGTACAAAATATATTTTAAAAAAATGTTGAGGGGAAGATATACAGGAAGATGATGAGATCGGACATACTTTAAATTGATCAGGCTAACTCATTCTCAAACAACTCGTGGAGTTTCTGCTGCAGCAGTTTTTTATCGGGCAGGATCGTCTGATACTCAGCAATAACAGCAGGAGAAAGGTTTCTGCTGAGGGCGAACTCTACTATCTCATTATTTTTTTCTTTGCAAAGCAAAATGCCCACGCTCGGATTCTCGTGCGACTTCCTGACATTCCGGTCCAGCGCTTCGAGATAGAAATTCAGTTTGCCAATATACTCCGGCATAAACTCCGTGGCTTTCAGCTCAAAAGCCACCAGGCAATGCAACTCCCGGTGATAAAACAACAGGTCGATGTAGAAGTTAACGCCGCCTACCATGATCTTAAATTCCTGGTCCATGAAAACGAAGTCCTTTCCCAGTTCGAGGACAAAGGTTTTAATTTTATGGATAAGCGCTTTTTGTAAATCGCTTTCATTGTGGGGTTCGGGGAGGTTGAGGAATTCGAAAACGTAGCTGTCTTTGAAGCCAACAGAAGTTTTTTGTGGCTTATTTGTTATCCTTTCCTGAGAGGGATAATTACCTAACAGTATTCTTTCATACAGGCTACTCTTTACTTGTCGCTCTAATTCTTTCAATGAGTAACTCTCGTTAATGCAAAGACGAATATAAAATGCTCTCTCTTCGCTTTTCCTGACTTTTTCCAATAATACAAGATGGTGCGACCAAGATATCTTAACCAACAACGTATTACGAATACTCTTAAATTTCGCCGGCGCTGTCGGCGAAATTATATCTAACTGACTACCAATGACTTCAGAATTTCTGTCATCTGAAAACGCTTCTATATCGGCGATGTATGTTTCATAAAACAGTTTCATTCTATAGAGTCCCCGATCACTGAAACCTTTTAATTCGGGATGATGTCTGATTATAAAATCAGACAATTCTTTAATCGTTCCTTTTCCCCAAATATTGCTCTGAATTTTGCGATGAATATACTCTCCAACATTCCAGTAAAGATTGATTAGTTCAACATTCACCATTCGCTGGGCATTAGTTCTGGATCGCTGAATAAGCGTTACAATTTCTGCAAATTGATGTGTCATAGAATTTAATTTTGGTTATGTTTTGTGAAAAAATAAAAATTAGTTTCTCATTTTGTAAATAATGAAAAGCAACTACATCAGCCAATACATATTATATATTTCTTTAAATTTCGCCAACAGTGTTGGCGAAATTATATCTCATTCATAATCAAATAAATATGTACAACTCAAGCTGATACATTACATTAATTTTATAATTTCGCCATCAGTGATGGCGAAATTATATTTCACTGATAATAAATGACTTATGATTATTTCTATAGAAAAGTTCTTGCCAATTGGTTTTCTAATTGTGCTATCAGTGGTGGCACAATTACATCTAACTGAAAATCAATAATTTAAAAAATAAACCTCCAATAAATCAAAGAACTACCATCGATCACTTTGATCATCCAATAATCAACGAACACACGAAAACAAAATTCATCCAGGGGGTAGAAAAGTGAAGAATAACATCTCTCGGAAATCAACAAAACAACAAGGGCAAACAAAATCCACGTACGCAAAGGAACAAACAAACCATACACAATCCTTATTCATTTTATTCATTGATCGCAACATGATTAATATGTGTATGAACAGCTCAAAACAATAAGTTAAACCTATCTTTGAACGCGCATAAAAAAAGTAATGAAGTTCGATACCCTTAAACAATGGTGCATCAAAAAAAAGTGGTGGCTCGCTGCCACAGCTGTTGTGCTCATTGCCTATTATTTTTGTTTACCCAAACAACTCTTTACCAGCCCCACTTCCTATGTGCTGGAGGACAGCAACGGTGATCTGCTGAATGCCAGCATCGCACCGGATGGACAATGGCGGTTTCCGTACAATGCGCATGTACCGGATAAATTTGAAAAGTGTATCGTTGCCTATGAAGACAAACGTTTTTATTATCACTGGGGCATAGATCCTATCGCTATAGGCCGGGCCATTAACCAAAACGCCCGCGGTAGAAAAGTAGTAAGCGGTGGCAGCACCCTCACCATGCAGGTGATACGCCTGTCGCGCAATCAGCCCCGTAATATCTGGCAGAAAATGATGGAGGCGGTGTTGGCTACCAGGCTGGAATTTGCAGCCTCTAAAAAGAAGATTATCGCTTTATATGCTGCCAATGCTCCTTTCGGAGGCAACGTAGTAGGACTGGAAGCTGCCGCCTGGCGGTACTATGGCCGCAAAGCAGATTTGTTGTCGTGGGGCGAAATGGCTGCACTGGCCGTATTACCTAATAGCCCGGCGCTGGTACATCCCGGCCGTAACAGGGTAACGTTACTGAATAAACGAAATCAGCTGCTGAATAAATTGTACCGTCAGCATACGATCGATAGCATTACCTGCCAACTGGCAAAAATGGAACCCCTGCCGGATCAACCGTTGCCATTGCCGCAGGAAGCGCCACACCTCCTGGATTTGTTCCGCCGCGACTATCAGCAACAAAAAACAGACGAACCTACCCGCATCAAAACAACCCTGCAGGCAGATCTGCAACATAATGCCACTGCCATCGCCGAACGTTATCACAATGCTTATAAGGCCAACGGCATCAACAACGCTGCAGTGTTGGTACTGGACGTAGAAACCGGTAATACACTTGCCTACGTAGGAAACATTTATCACCCTTCAGACCCGGAGCTGGAAAGTCACGTAGATATTGTACAGGCGAGAAGAAGTCCCGGTAGTACATTGAAGCCCATACTCTATGCTGCCATGCTCAATGACGGCCTGATATTGCCCAATACGCTGATTCCTGATATTCCCACACAGATAGCCGGCTATTCGCCACAAAATTTTGACCTGGGTTACGATGGCGCAGTACCGGCCTCCCGTGCGCTGGCCAGATCTCTCAATATCCCGGCTGTGCGCATGCTGCAGCAATACCGCTACGAACGGTTTCATTCCCTGCTGCAGAAAATGGGAATCACCACGCTGAACAAACCGGCCGATCATTATGGTTTATCACTAATCCTTGGCGGAGGCGAAACCACTCTCTGGGAAATGTGCGGCATGTACGCCAGCATGGCCCGCACACTGATACACATGGATCAGTACAAAGGCAAATACGATATGGATGACATTCATCCTCCCAATTACCGGCTCAATATCCAACACCCGTCGAAATATGGATTGAGTAAAGATGGACTGCTGGATGCAGGCTCCATCTGGTATGCCTTTCAGGCGATGACTGAAGTAATGCGGCCCGGCGAGGAATTGCTGTGGCAGCAATTCTCTTCTTCACAGCGCATCGCCTGGAAAACAGGCACCAGCTTCGGCTTCCGCGATGGATGGGCCATTGGCGTAACACCACAATATGTAGTAGGCGTATGGGTAGGAAACGCGGACGGAGAAGGCCGCCCCGGCCTGATAGGCGTATCCACTGCAGCCCCCATCCTGTTTGATGTATTCCGGTTACTGCATACCAGCGGCTGGTTTAACACACCCTATCAACAACTGAAAAAAATTGAAGTATGCCGCAAAAGCGGATACCGCGCCGGCGAACTATGTGATGAAAAGGATTCTATTTATGTACCGGCAGCCGGCATCAGGGCGGGTGTGTGCCCGTACCATCAGTTGGTACACCTCGACAGAACCGGCCAGTGGCGCGTAACGGAAGCCTGCGAATCCCCCTCGCTCATGCAACATAAATCGTGGTTTGTATTGCCGCCTTCACAGGAGTACTACTACCGCAGCAAAAACTACTATCAGCAGCTGCCACCCTACAAGCCGGATTGCCTGGCATCACTGGGGCAGGATAAAGCACCTATGGAACTGATTTATCCAAGACCAGGCGCACATATATTCGTTCCCGTTGAAATCGACGGAAAGCCCGGGCAAACGATCTTTACCGCCACTCACCGCAACAATGCCACTAAAATATTCTGGCACCTGGATAACAACTTTATAGGCGCTACCACTGAGTTTCATCAAATGGCACTACACCCGGCAGCCGGTAAACATATTATTACACTGGTTGATGAAAACGGCGAGAGGATAGAACAATCATTTGAAATTTTAGATAAAGAGAGAGAATAAAGGATAAATGCAGCTTATCCCCGCCAGCAGTAGTTATTATTTCAAAGAAGAGTTTTGCATTTCAAATAAATAGTTAAACGGCCGGTTCAAAATTGTTGAACCGGCCGTTTTTATTCTTAATAATTATATTTCTCCTTCCACAAACTCTTCAGGTAATTCCTCAGCTCATTTTCACGCGGGTTATTTCCCGGATCATAAAACTTCGTTCCTTTAATAGCGTCCGGTAGAAACTCCTGTATCACAAAATTATTTTCATAACTATGTGCATACGCATATCCTTTGCCATAGTCCATTTCCTTCATCAATTTCGTAGGGGCGTTCCTGATATGCAAAGGTACCGGCAGATCACCGGTTTTAGCTACCACCGACTGCGCTGCGCTGATAGCGGCAACGGCTGCATTGCTTTTGGCTGAAGCAGCCAGGTAGGTAACGCACTGCGACAGGATAATCCTCGATTCAGGAAAGCCTATCAGATTTACGGCCTGGAAACAGCTGGTGGCCAGCAATTGCGCATTGGGATTGGCGTTGCCGATGTCTTCCGACGCCAGGATCACCAATCTGCGGGCAATAAATTTCACATCTTCTCCACCGTCGATCATCCTGGCGAGATAGTACAATGCCGCATTGGGGTCACTTCCCCGGATGGACTTAATAAACGCGGAAATAATGTCGTAGTGCTGCTCTCCTTTTTTATCGTATATGGCTACCCGTTGCTGGGCGATGTCCATTACTTTTTTATCTGTAATCACAATCGGATCTTCCCGTAAAGTGGTTACTACCAGCTCAAAAAGATTAAGCAATTTACGGGCATCTCCGCCGGAGATGTTAAACAGCGCACTGGTTTCTTTGATTTCAATATGTTTGCTGCGCAGCCACTCATCCCGTTCCATTGCCTGTTGCAATAGCTGCATCAGCTGATCGTTGCCGAGAGGTTTCAGCACATACACCTGGCTGCGGGATAACACCGCCGCATTCACTTCAAAAGATGGATTCTCGGTAGTGGCGCCGATAAGGGTGATGATCCCTTTTTCCACAGCACCCAGCAGGGCATCCTGCTGTGATTTATTAAACCGGTGGATCTCATCAATGAATAACACCGCGTGTTGCTGCCGCCTTGCCATCTCTATCACTTCCCTCACTTCCTTTACTCCGGCCGATATAGCACTGAGTGTGTAAAAAGGAACCTGTAATGTATGTGCAATAATGTTGGCAATAGTTGTTTTTCCAACACCGGGAGGACCCCATAAAATCATGGAAGGGATCATTCCCTGCTCTATCGCTTTTCTTAAAATACTGTCCTTGCCGGTAAGATGTTCCTGCCCCACCAGTTCATCCAACGTTACCGGTCTTAGCCGCTCCGCTAATGGTTGCATACTACACTTATTGGTTTATTGTTTATTGCCCGGGTTAACGAGCGGAATTTGTTTGTCTGAATCGGGACGGTTGACCTGGTTCATTTTAAACGACATGATCCCCTTTACGGACCGGGCGCGGGTAACCGCCAGTGTGGCTTTCTCTCCCGTAAAATTTTCGGCTACAGTGGCCTCAAACAGTTGCAGCCAGCGGTCAAAATAGGCAGGCTCCAATGGAATCAGCTTGTTCAGCTTAAAATGAGGATCCATCACATTCCCTTTATAATTGCCACCGTCCAGCAACAATCCTTCCCAAAAATTATACATGATGGGCAGGTGATGTGGCCAGTCGACCTTCGCCACATCATTAAAAATAAAGCCGATCAGATCATCTGTCTTTACTTTATCATAAAAACTGTCTACCAGTAATATGATATCATTTCTGTTGGCTATCTCCCGCTTTTCCATAACTCCGTTTTTTATTCTTCCTTTTCTTCGTTCCTGCCGCTCTGCAACTGCAGCCACTGGCGTAGGTAACGGAACGACAGTACAATATTCAACGTAAACAAACTGCCCATCACCAGCAGGAACACACCTATTGGCGCTACCAGCGTTTGCTTAACCGCTGCCTGTTGATCTGCCGGTAAATTATCAATCTCCGCTTTCATCTGCTCCGGCGTAACCAGCAAAATGGTTAACCCCGACAAAATGAGCAGGATAGAAAATATCAGTCCTACCGTACCCATAAACCTCATGCCTCCCGGTGTGCTCTCCTTCAGGGGAATTTCCGGCAATAGCAGGCTCCGCTGAAGATATAATGATAAAACGCTATGGATAAAACAGGCGCCCATCGAAAGCAGGGATACAATTGATCCAAAGTTCGTACCCAGAAAAAGTACGCTGGACAAGAGCATGAACGTGAAAATGCCGGATATCATCAATACTATAGCCGTGGTAACCCTGTACAATTTAAACCTGAAATCCATTTATATGTTAATTTACGTAACACAAACCTACCTAATTATTCAGAGATTCCGGGATTTGATCAACAACAGCCATCACAGCGGGGATTGCCGTTCATAAAAAACCCTTCATGCAACCTGACCCGTTTTCCATAACTTAGAATACTAAACCTGTTTTAAATATGAACAAAACCAATGCGGTAAAACTACCGTTGCTGGCTGCCATCGTTACACTCGCAGCCTGCAATTCAAACAGTTCCTCGCAGCAGGCGGAAACGGCCGACACCACAAAGGTGCCCGCTTTTAACCTGGCTGATATCGATTCTTCCTACAAAGCCTGTGATGATTTTGACAATTATGTGAATGGTAACTGGAAAAAAAACAACCCCATCCCTTCTACAGAAAGCCGCTGGGGAGCGTTTAACGTGCTCGATAAAGAAAATAAGGAAGTTCGCCTTAAAGGGATCATTGCTGAAATCACCAGCAAAACAGACCTGAAAAAAGGTACAGAAGAACAACAGATCGCCGACTACTACTCTTCGTTCCTGGATACCGCTACCATCGAACAACGCGGCATCACCCCGCTGCAACCTTATCTGGATAAGATTGCCGGCGTTAAAACACTCGCCGACTGGGCCAGCGTAACCGGTGAACTCCAGAAAATCGGGGTATCTACCTTTACCGGTTTTGGCGCAGAAGCAGATGCCAAAAACAGTAAAATGAATATCCTATACCAGGGACAGGATGGCCTGAGCCTCGGTGAAAAAAGCTACTACGAAAGACAGGATTCCGCTACCAAAAATGTACGCAGCGAATTTGTTAGTCACGTTGATAAAATGTTTAAACTGGCAGGTTTCCCTGAAGCCAACGCGGGAAAAACAATCCTCGACTTTGAAACCAAACTCGCCGCTATTCAGCTGAGCAATGTAGAACTGCGTGATCCCGTTAAAACCTATAACAGGGCAGCATTCTCAGAACTGAAAACACTGGCGCCTGATTTCGATTGGGAAAACTTTGCCGCTAAACAGGATATCAAAACCGATACCCTCGTACTCCAGAACAAAGCCTATCTCACCAAGGCCAACGCGCTTCTGAAAGCTACTCCGCTGGAAACACTGAAAACATATTCCAAATGGCAGCTGCTCGGCCAGTTCGCCGGTTATTTACCATCTACCTTCGATAATGAAAACTTCCATTTCTACGGTACGGTAATGACAGGTAAAAAATCGCAGAAAACCCGCGCAGAACGCGCTATCCGTTCTACCGACGGAAAAATGGGCATGCCGCTGGGTAAACTGTTTGCCAAAAAATATTTCCCGGAAAGCAGCAAACAGAAAGTATCCGAGATGATCGAAAATGTGCGTAAAGTATATGGCGAAAGAATCGATAAACTCACCTGGATGGGCGATTCTACCAAACAAATGGCACACAAAAAACTCGCTTCCTTTACCTATAAAATCGGTTACCCCGACAAATGGAAAGACTATTCTTCCATCAACATAGAAAAAGGAAAACTGGTGGAAAACGTAATAGCAGCAAGCTTATACGTACACAAAGAGAGTGTTGATAAAATAGGTAAACCGGTAGATAAAAGTGAATGGGGTATGACACCTCAAACGGTAAACGCATATTACAACCCGTTAAACAACGAAGTAGTATTCCCTGCAGGTATCCTCCAGCCGCCTTTCTACAACCCTAATGCAGACGACGCCATCAACTACGGTGGTATCATTGCCGTTATCGGTCACGAATTTACCCACGGCTTCGACGACCAGGGTTCACAGTTCGATGCAGACGGTAACCTTAAAAACTGGTGGACAGAAGCCGACCGTAAGAACTTCGATAAACTGACCAAACGTTATATCGACTACTTCAGCGGCCTCGAAGCACTGCCTGGTTTCAAAATCAACGGCGCCTTAACCATCGGTGAAAACGTAGCCGACCTGGGTGGTTTAACACTGGCCTATCACGCACTGGTAAAATCGTTTGAAGGTAAAGGTGAACCCAAACCTATCGATGGATTTACCTGGCAGCAGCGTTTCTTCCTGGGCTGGGCACAGGTATGGCATGGCAACATCACAGATGCCGCCCTGCGCAACCAGATCCAGACAGATCCTCACTCACCGGCAAAATTCCGTATCAACGGACCGCTGCCTCACCTGGCTGAATTCCAGGCTGCATGGGGCTGCACTCCCGGAAGTAAAATGGTATTACCGGAAGCAGAACGTGTAGTGATCTGGTAATAATTACCCGGCAACTATTATATAGCATTACGGATTTGTTGGAAGAAGCGTGACAAGCTCACCATCTCCCCGCAAATCCGTAATTCTTTTTTATCAATACCTTCGTTAAAAAAATACGTATGAAATACATATTCATTACCTGTAGCGCCTTATTCCTGTTTGCCTGCGCACAAAAGCAGGCCCCCGCTGAAAATGCCGGTACTCCTGCACCTCCCGCTGCTGAAACGCCGGTGGTGGCTGCCGGCAATAAGCTTCCGGACCCTGTTTGCGAAATGCCCTATGATACCAGTTATAAAGAATGGGCTGTATATAAAACAGATACCCTGCATTTCTGCTCAACTACCTGCAAAGGCGTATTTGAAAAAGCGCCGGAAAAATATATGGCCAAACTCGGCAAATAGTATATAAAAAATAGCCGCCTGGGTAAAAACCCGGGCGGCCTAAGATTACAGTTTATGAAATTTAAATAAATACTATTTATCTGCAAATTTAGTCCAGCCTTTGAACCAGGTATCACCTGCTGCTGCTGCACCTACATAGGTAGTGGTAGTAAATGCACCACCACCTAATTTTGCGCTGGTGAAATCCGCACCAGCCAGCAGTGGAGAACCAGCTGCAGGGGTTGGATCAAAAGTGGTATAACCTGTGTTGGTCAGTTTCACATCAGCAACGGCAGCCAGTGTTTTATTGGCAAATGCTGCAGTGCTGAACCAGTTCAGGGAATTAAATGTTGCAGTACCAGGAGCTACCACCAGTGGGCTACCCGCAATGGTGTTATTCTTATACTCCAGTGCATTGGAAGTAGCACTTGCTTCTGTCAGCGCGCCATCCAGGAACAAACCAACAGGCCAGCCTACAAATACAGAGTTGAAGATAGAAATTTTACTGTTCCTTCTGATATGCGCACCTCTTTTGTAAGGAGCTGCAGTAGCAGCCGGAGCAGCGTTAGCGTAAGGTCCAACAACTGTTATATTGCTGAAAGTAGCAGAAGTCTGCGGCGTTTTGGTAGTACCATCTGCATCGTTGTCAGATTCAAAACCATTGGAAGCGCCACTCGGACCGAAATCAGCAACGGCTGCATCACGCAGTACCAGGCCAAACTGGATCTTTCCGGAGAAACCGTTATCAGTATCAAAATCATCATCAGTACCGCGATAAGCGATCAGGTGTTTACAATTTACAGTACCACCAAACCACTCAAAGGAATCATCACCGGAGTGACTTACCTGAACATAATCAACAGTAGTTCCGGAACCAACGCTACCAAAAGTAACACCGTTGATTTCATCATTTACTGCGAAAGCAATACCCGGATATTCTACTCTTACATATTTCAGAATACCGGAGTTGTCATCGGCTTTGGTACCACCATGTAAACCGTAACCGGTAGCAGTTTCATTTACACCACCTTCAATGGCCTGTAAGCCGGCAATACCGTCTTTTGCACCATTGTTTGGCGCATTACCCAGCAGGATAATACCACCCCAGTCGCCACTGTTAGGAGTAGCCTGGCTGGATGTAAATACAATCGGAGCAGCAGCAGTACCCTGTGCATCAATTTTACCATTCCTGGTAATGATCAGCGCACCTTTATTCGGAGATTTAGATCCTTTAATGGTAACACCTGGTTCTATTTTGATAGTTGCACCGTTCAATACAAAAGTGAAATCAGTCAGCAGGTAAGTTTTACCTGTTTTCAAAACAGTATTGGAAGTAATCTGCTTTGGCAGTGTTTCAGGAGACTCCTTAAATTCACTGTTATCGCTGGTTCTTTCAATAGTGGCCTTAGTCATGTCTACTGGCTGGGCCGGTGGCGGAGTTGTAGGATCGTCGTCTTTGCCGCAGGATGATATAATCACAGCCAAAAACATTACAGGAAACAGAATTTTTTTCATGTCAGATGGATTGAAATTAAATGCAATTTTTTAAAATCTACTATTCCTATTATTACTCCTCTCTTTATCAGAATTTATAAGAGAAAGAAAGATTTACATTGGTACCGCCTTTGGTACTTATTCTGAGAAAGTCTGATGTTTTATCATACCTGCCGTTGTCATCATTATCCTGGTAAAAATTGGCAGACTGATTCAGGATATCACTTACCGTCAGCTTGATTTCTCCCTTACGGAAAACCTTCTGTGATACCATGAAGTCCAGTAAGGATCTTGGCGCTTCGTATACATCCGGTTCGGTGTCATTTCCTACAATGAAAATCCTTCTGCCGATGCGGTTAAACAATACATTGGCAACAGTACCGGTCGATTCCTTTTCAAACTGTAGCCCTACGTTGATCACATACGGGGACTGTCCCTGCATAGGCCGTGCTTTCAGCACTTTATCTTTCTCAAAAGAAACTTTATTATAGATGTAGGCAACATTGGAAAATACGGTGAATGAATGCCAGAATCCTGCATTATCAGGATTCAGAAAATCGAGGTTCTTTCTAAACTCCACTTCGGCGCCTGCACTATTGGCTTTAGGAGCATTCAGGTAGGTTAAACCTACAGAACCCGCACCGCTGTTATAAAATCTTTCTATAGGAGATTCAAAGTGTTTGTAGAAACCGGCAATGGTTAATACTTCTCCCGAACGGGGATACAACTCATAGCGCAGATCCACATTGGTCACTTTACTTCTCTTCAGGTTAGAGTTACCTGATTCGGTAGCCATCAGGTCAAAGTTGTAGAAGGCAAACGGTGCCTGTTCACGAAACTCCGGCCGGATAACGGTTTGAGAGGCGCTAAAGCGGATATTTGTTTTTGCATTCAACAGGTAAGTCAGGTTCAGGGAAGGTAATATATCCGTTACCGTAGTTTTATTATTCTGTGGTCCGTTCTGATTGTATTTAATCGACTGGTCAAAGTTCTCCACTCTCACACCCCATACCAGGCGCCATTTCTCATAGATATTATTATCAAACTGCAGGTAGCCTGCATTGAGTAAAGCATTGGCGCCGTAAGCATCCGGTGTGTTGGTGATTTCATCCATCCGCAATAACCGGTCGGTAAAGTTTTCCGGTGCAAATAATTTATCAGGAGATAAACGTACCAGGTCATGCGCATAAGGATCGCCGGCGTCAAAAAGCGTGTAACCCAGTGCCCGCGGGGTAAAACCACGTTCCTTACTCTGGATCAGGTAACCCATCTTAATTTGTTGTTGCTTACCACCGATTTTCACAAACCGGCTCAGGTCCAGGATGCCACCGTAAATATTGTCATTCAGTTTGGAATAGAAACGGCCGGAACCGGTGAGGGTAGCGGAACCGCCGGAAGATATATTGGCGTAATAATCATTCTTACCGGCAATGCTGTTATAGCCCAACCGGCGAAGATCCGGTACATCCTGCTTCATATTGGTGTAGCTGCCATTCCACCTGATCTTCACTTTCGCTTTCTCCCAGAAATGCTCACCGGATAATTGGGAAGTGTAAATGCGGTTGCTGTTGAAACCCAGTTCATAGGCGCGTACATCTGTTTCAGAAGGAATGTCGTTACCATTTCTCACGGTAGTGGCTACTGTAGAATTGATACTGTAGAGATTTTTGAAACTGATTTTATTCTTGCCAAACTGGTAGGATAAGTTAGCAAGGCCGCCCCACAATACATTCTGCGTGGATTTCTTATCGTAATAATTATAGATCCGGGATCCGTCATTATCAAAGTCGGTACGGTAAGTATCGAAATTACGGTTGTTTCGGTTGTAACTCAATGATAATACGGCGCCGAAACGATTGCCTTCTTTTCCTTTATTGATACCGCCTGCAATCTGGAAATTGGAGTTAAGCGGTGTGGTTTTGGTATTTACTCCCCATATGTCCGGGAATGATTTGGATACAGCAATTTTATCTGCAGTTGACAGCTGATCATAACCGGCTTTGGAAGATGGAAAAGCGGATGGGAGCTTTCTGGTTCCGTCGTCAATACCAATCCAGTCCTGGTTTCCACCTTTATAAGTGTAGAAATCCTTTCCGGCAGACATGGTATTGAAACCTGTACCTGCCAATACGGTCAGGAAGTTTTCGGAAGGAATATCTTTTGTGTTCACCTGTACAAGACCACCGGCAAATTCTGCGGGCAATTCAGGTACAGCGGCTTTATTGATCACAATGTTTTCAACAATATTGGAGGGGAACAGGTCAAAGGAAAATGTTTTACGGTCTGGTTCTGTGCTGGACAACAGGGCGCCGTTAACGGTGGCCTGGTTGTAACGGTCGGCAAGTCCGCGTACGATGAGGTATTTCCCTTCCTGCAAAGAAGCGCCGGATACTCTTTTCAGTACTTCTCCGGTATTTCTGTCCGGTGATTTACGGATCGCTTCTGCAGATACTACCTGTGCTACGGTGTTGGTATTCTTTTGCAGGGTAAGCAGGGAGTTAATGGTTTCCTGTTTAGCGGTTCCGGTGATCACTACTTCTTTCAGGCTTTTGGAACTTCTTTCTTCCATTACAATATCCAGGTAAGTAGGTTTACCTGCATTCACCACTACTTCTGAAACTGATTTGGTCTGATATCCCATGAATTTAAACTCCAGGGTATAAGTGCCGGGTGCTACTGAAATCTGGTATCTACCTTCAACATCCGTTACCGCACCTTTGCCTGTACCGGCTACCACTACGGTTAACCCGATGATGGCTTCACCTGTTTTCTTGTCTGTCACCTTACCGGTGATTTTGGCAGGATCAACTGCGAAGGAGGCATTGGCAAAGGAACAGCACACTAACAGTGCCCAGATAAGTACAGAAGAGATTCGTTTCACAATATTTTTTTAATCAGATTTTAATACGGTTTTAAGCCCGTTTTAATATTTGATGGCAAAAGTATTGGCACTACATTATCGAAGTGTTAACGGGGCATTACCAGAATGTTAATTGATAAAAGGCTTTTCAGGAAGAGCGTTGATGTAATATAAACAGCAGGTAGCCGGGTCAGCTAAGAGAATACAGATCAGGGGAATATTATCGGTTACCACATATTTTGCTGTGGCGACTGGCGGTTATTATTCGTCAACATATCAAGGGAAATATCCAGCTGGTAGTTACGGTCGGTTTTTCTATCGGCTACGGGGCAGGCAATCTGGAATAAGTGCTGGCTTTTATTCATGAAGGGTTTGTTGTCCTTATTGCACAACTCCAGGGAAAAATTAAACCGTTCTTCCACTTCTTCCTCAAACTCCCGCAAACTCAATGTTTCGTCGATAGGAAATTCAATCAAAACATCTTCTTCAAAACCCGCGTCCTTTAATGTATCAAATGTATTGGCAAGTGAGTTACGCACATACACGGCCACATTACAAAAGAGCAAACGCTGGATCTGCATTTGCAATAGGGAGATAGTCATTAAAGGATGTAACTTCAATACTTTCATCTAGCTGTTTTTCTGGCTTATTTAAATGTGCCAATATCGTCACACTTAATTATTTCTCTGGCAAACTTAGTAGTCTACTTTTAATTTAATATTAAGCGCTTGTTATGATTTTGTGAAAATAACATTTAAATATAAATATATTTAAAATATTTAAATGTAATAAACAGAAAGAAAAAATCAGGAACCGGGGAAGGTAATAATACGCGTAGCGTCCCAATCGGTGAGCCCATCATCGTCATCTTCTGCCAATACAGCGCCTTTACGGGTAACGGGGTGTTGGTAAAGGGCCCATTGCTGGTTAATATATTCAAGAGAGGTGAGACTTTCTACCCAATCGCCGGAATTCAGGTAAGTGATCGTTTTATCGCCTACTTTCATTTCTTTGATCAGGGGCTGGTGGATATGACCGCAGCACACTACATCAAACTCCTTGTCTGCCGCTATTTCCGCAACGGTTTGTTCAAAATCGGAAATAAACTTCACGGCCGACTTTACCCCTTGTTTTACTTTTTTGGAGAAAGACATCTTTTCCCTCCCCATACTTTCCAGTACATGATTTACCAGCCGGTTGAGGATAATCAGCAGATCGTATCCCTTGCCACCGAGTTTGGCCAGCCACTTGGAGTTTTTCATGGTCACATCGTACACGTCGCCATGAAAGAACCAGTGCCTTTTGCCATCTACCTCCAGCACCAGCTTATTATCAATCGTAAAGTTGCCCAGTTCAAACCCTGCGTATTTACGAAGGGCCTCGTCGTGATTACCTGTCAGATAATACACCTCGGTGCCTTTGCCGATCATCTTCAGGATTTTCCGGATCACTTTGGTATGGGCCTTTGGGAAATAGCGTTTGCTGAATTGCCAGATATCGATAATATCCCCATTCAGCACCAATATCCGCGGGTCGATACTATCCAGGTACTGAATCAGCTCTTTGGCGTGACAACCGTAAATTCCTAGATGAACATCTGAAATTACAGCTATATCTAATGGGCGTTTATCCGACATTATAGGTTTGTATGTACAGGTTGTAGGCAGCCTGTTTATGAGTATAATTTTCTATGCAAAGGAAAAATCGCTATATTACTTTTATATTAATCCAGTGTTAAGGAATTATTAATTCACGTTTTTTACTGGCTGGGATAGATTCTGAAAGCTATTTTTGCGGCAAATTTTATAAACTCAAACGTATGGGAGGCTTCAATTCTTTTGTTAAACTATTCATGCCGAAAGACCGGGTATTTTATTCTTTGTTTGAAGATGTAGCTTCCAATCTGGTAGAAATGGCGACTGTGCTCAACGAGCTGGTAGCCACCACAGATCTGGCCGTGAGAAAGGATAAGGTACACCTGATAGAACGCCTGGAACACAAAAACGACGATTACACACACCGCATATTTGTAGAGCTCGGACAGAACTTTATCACCCCGTTTGACCGTGAAGACATTCACTACCTGGCGGCAACACTGGACGATGTGGCAGATTACATCCACGGTTCTGCCAAAAGAATGGATCTCTATAAAGTACACTACATCAACGATAGCATCCGTAAACTGGCGGAACTGATCCACCTGGGTGTACTGGAACTTGCCAAAGCAATCCCCGAACTGCGTAATATGCAGAATATGCGCATCATTACGGATGCCTGCGTAAAGATCAACAGCCTGGAAAACCATGCTGACGACATCTACGACATGGCTATCGCCGACCTGTTTGATACAGAGCAGAACGCGGCAGAACTGATTAAAATGCGTGAAATCTACCAGGCCCTGGAAATCGCTACCGATAAATGCGAGGACTGCGCCAACGTAATAGAAACCATTATTATCAAGTACTCCTGATAAAGGGGAATACAGTTCTGAACGCATAATTCTCCTGATGTCATGACTTTACTAGTAATTATTATCATACTGGCATTCATTTTCGACTATATCAATGGTTTCCATGATGCCGCCAACTCTATCGCCACTATTGTGTCGACCAAGGTACTTACCCCTTTCCAGGCAGTACTCTGGGCCGCAGTATTCAACTTTGTGGCCTTTTTTGTTGCCAAATATTACATCGGTGAATTTAAAGTAGCGAATTCCGTTGCCAACTCGGTATTTGAACAGTTTATCACGCTGAAAGTAATCCTTTGCGGCCTGGTGGCAGCTATTACCTGGAACCTCTTCACGTGGTGGCTGGGGATTCCTTCCAGCTCCTCGCATACCCTGATAGGCGGTTTCATTGGTGCGGCTGTAACGGCCTCCGGTGGCAATATTGATGTAATCAATTTCCACAAAGTATTACCCACCGTGTATTTTATTGTACTGGCGCCCCTCATAGGTATGGTGGTGGCCTTTATTATAACACTCATCATTGTAAATGTCTGCCGTAAGGCAAATCCATACCGGGCAGAAAGCTGGTTCAAACGCCTGCAGCTGGCCTCTTCCGCGGCATTGAGCCTCGGTCACGGTAGTAACGATGCCCAAAAGGTAATGGGTATCATCTCCGCCGCGATGGTGTCTGCCGGTTATATCGGCAGTCTCAAGGAAATGCCGGATTGGGTACCGCTTGCCTGCTTTACCTGTATTGCACTCGGAACCATGAGCGGTGGCTGGAAAATCGTAAAAACAATGGGAACGCGTATCACCAAAGTAACCCCACTGGAAGGTGTGGCTGCTGAAACCTCCGGCGCCATTACCCTCTTCCTCACGGAACATCTGGGTATTCCCGCCAGTACCACCCACGTTATTACGGGTGCTATTATGGGGGTAGGTGCTACCAAAAGGTTATCCGCCGTTCGTTGGGGCGTTACCGTATCCCTGCTGTGGGCCTGGGTTTTAACCATCCCCATCAGTGGATTACTGGCTGCATTCACCTATTTCATCGTAAATCTGTTCATTTAAAAAAGTGAACCGGCACATACTTTGAAAAGCTCTCCGCAACCTCCGGAGAGCTTTTTTTATAAAAAAAAGATGCCAATTGAAAGAGAGCCGCTATTTTTGTGCGGTTTTCCTAATCGGAAAGTTAAGTTAGTGACCATCAAAAATTGATCTTGCAAATGAAAGGAATTATCCTGGCCGGCGGCTCCGGCACCCGCCTACACCCCATTACGTATGCTATCAGCAAACAGATAATGCCGGTGTATGATAAACCAATGATCTATTACCCGCTGTCTACCCTGATGCTGGCGGGCATCAAGGATATTCTGATCATTTCCACCCCGCACGACCTGCCGGCTTTTCAACGGCTTTTCGGCAACGGACAACAACTTGGACTGAATTTAACCTACGCAGAACAACCCAATCCAAATGGTTTGGCTCAGGCTTTTGTGATCGGTGAGGAATTTATCGGTAAGGACACGGTAGCCCTGGTACTGGGTGATAACATCTTTTACGGCGCCGGACTCGGTACGCAACTGGCACATAACACCAACCCCGACGGTGGAATCGTATATGCCTACCAGGTATCCGACCCCGAAAGATATGGAGTAGTGGAATTCGGTGCAGACATGAAAGTACTGTCCATCGAGGAAAAACCCACCCAACCCAAATCCAACTTCGCCGTACCGGGACTTTATTTCTACGATAACGAAGTAGTGGAAATCGCTAAAAACCTGCAGCCCAGCCCACGCGGCGAATATGAAATTACAGATGTAAATAAAGAATATTTACAGCGTGGAAAATTAAAAGTTTCTATCTTACCACGCGGAACGGCATGGCTGGATACCGGTACATTCGACTCACTGATGCAGGCATCCCAATTTGTACAGGTAATAGAACAAAGACAAGGAATCAAAGTGGCCTGTATCGAAGAAATCGCCTACCGCAAAGGATTTATTGACGCCAGCCAACTTAAAGAACTGGCCAAACCTTTGCTGAAAAGCGGCTACGGAGCTTACCTCGAAACGGTGCTCAATCAAAAAGTTTTCTGAAATATCAAATAAACGTAAATCTGAAATATCATGAAGGTTCTTGTTACGGGTGGTTGTGGCTATATAGGCGCGCATACTATTGTAGATCTGATCAATAATGGATTTGATGTAGTATCTGTAGACAGTAATATCAGGAGCAGCACCCAATTATTAGATGGTATAGAGAAAATTACCGGAAAAAAGGTACGCAATTACAAAGTAGATCTTTGTAACCTGGAAGACACCAATGCGGTATTTCATGAAAACCGGGATATCGTTGGCGTCATCCATTTTGCAGCCCTGAAAGCAGTGGGAGAATCTGTAAACGAGCCCCTGATGTACTTTCAGAATAACCTCACCTCGCTCATCAACGTGCTGAAATGCGTAAAAGAATACAATGTTCCCAACCTCGTATTCTCCTCTTCCTGCTCCGTTTATGGCAATACCAAAGCCCTGCCGGTAGTGGAAGAAACTCCGCTCGGCGAAGCACAATCGCCATACGCACGTACCAAGCAAATGGGGGAACAGATCATCGAAGACTATAGCCGGGTAAATGAAACCAACTCTATCCTGCTTCGTTATTTTAACCCGGTAGGCGCACACCCATCCGCACTTATTGGCGAACTGCCACTGGGAAAACCAGACAACCTGGTTCCCGTAATCACCCAAACGGCTATTGGTAAAATTCCTAAAATGACCGTATTCGGAACCGATTACGATACCCGCGATGGCTCCTGCGTTCGTGACTATATCCACGTAATGGATATCGCCGCCGCTCACACTAAAGCACTCCAATACCTCATAGAACACCGGAATACCAGCAACTGCGAAGTGTTTAACCTCGGCACCGGCAACGGAGTAACCGTTCTGGAAGCCATCAAGGCATTCGAAAAAATTTCCGGCATCAAATTAAACTACACCACCGGCCCACGCAGGGAAGGAGATGTGATCTCTATTTACGCCAATAACAGTAAGGCGAAAGAAAAGCTGAACTGGGAACCAAAAATTGGTATTGAAGACAGTATGCGCACTGCATGGCAATGGGAAGTGAGCCTGCGCAATAAAGTGCTGAGTAACTAGGATCCTCTTTTTTTAATGATTACATTTACGCTTCAATTTTAAAAAGACCACAATGGTAAAAGATATTCAACCACTAAATGAAAAAGAAACCCGCGGTGGGTTTGGTGAGGGCATACTCGAAGTAGGTCGTAAAAACCCCAATGTAGTTGCGCTGACAGCAGATTTGCTCGGTTCTATGAAACTGAACGCTTTTATTAAAGAATTTCCTGATCGCTTTGTGCAGGTAGGTATCGCAGAAGCCAACATGATCGGCATCGCTGCCGGCTTAACCATCGGCGGTAAAATCCCCTACACCACTACTTTCGCTAACTTTTCTACCGGAAGGGTATACGACCAGATCCGTCAGTCTGTTGCCTATTCCAACAAGAACGTAAAAATATGCGCTTCCCACGCAGGACTTACCCTGGGTGAAGATGGTGCTACCCACCAGATCCTGGAAGATATCGGCATGATGAAAATGCTGCCCGGAATGACTGTAATCGTACCCTGCGATTTCAACCAAACCAAAGCAGCTACCATCGCTATCGCTGATTACGAAGGACCGGTATATCTCCGTTTCGGCCGTCCGAAATGGCCCAACTTTACCGCTGAAGACCAGAAATTTGAAGTAGGTAAAGCACAGATCCTCCACGAAGGAACAGACATCACCTTATTCGCCTGCGGTCACCTGGTTTGGATTGCCATCGAAGCCGGTAAAGTACTGGAAGAAAAAGGCTACAGCGTGGAAATCATCAATATCCACACTATTAAACCGCTGGACGAAGCAGCAGTTATTGCTTCCCTGAAGAAAACCGGTTGCGCAGTTACTGCAGAAGAACACAACGTACTCGGTGGTCTGGGCGACAGCATCGCACAGGTAGCTGCCCGTCATACGCCCGTTCCCATTGAATATGTGGGCACCAACGATACCTTCGGCGAAAGCGGTAAACCGCTGGACCTGCTGAAAAAATATGGCCTCGATGCAGATCACATCGTTGCCGCAGCAGAAAAAGCAATACAGCGTAAGAAAAAAGCATAAGCAAAGCAGATCGCCTTCGGTGATTGTCTTTTACAGAATCAGACATCAGTCTGATGATAATATTTTGGGAGATGAAAGCAGATATACCTGCTTTCATCTCCCAAATCTTTTTTACATCAAAACATAATCGCCGAAGGCGATCTCTCCACCCTCATTAAACTTTGCCACAATCTCCACGTCTTATGAACAGGTTTTTATTTATATTCAATGAACTAAAACCTGTTAAGAACCATTTAACCTATGGCCGTTTCACAGGACGATAAATCACTCTTGGCATTATACCGTATACCTGATACTAAGGAAAAAGGGTTTACCCTTATTATCCAAAAGTACCAGGAAAGGCTTTACTGGCATATCCGCAGGATGGTAATGGATCACGACGATGCCAACGATGTGTTGCAAAATGTTTTCATTAAAGTGTGGAAAAACCTGGAAAATTTCCGGGAAGATGCACAGCTATATACCTGGCTCTATAAAATAGCCACCAACGAAAGCCTGACTTTCCTGGAGCAGCAAAAACGTAAAACGTCCGTTTCGCTGTCGGATATAGAAACCGGCCTAAGCAACAAACTCAGGGCAGATCCGCAGTTCGATCCCAATAAACTGGAATGGAAACTGCAGCGCGCCATCCTCAGTTTACCCGATAAACAAAGGATTGTATTTAACCTGCGCTACTACGATGAAATGCCCTACGAGGAAATGAGCAAAGTGCTGGATACCTCGGAAGGCGCCCTGAAAGCCTCTTATCATCATGCTGTTAAGAAAATCGAGGAGTTCATCCGCAATGGCTGAGTATAAATTTTACAAATATTTATTTTAAGTAATTTTTAAAGAATTTTACCAAAAGATTAAAATCACATTAAACTATTAGTACCATTTACTGTCTAAAAAACAGCAAATATGAACAGGCAGACTTACATAACAAATGAATTAATGCAAATAGCTCCAGGCACCAACTGGCCCGCAGAAGTACCATTTACGGTACCGGCAGGCTATTTTGAACACCTGCCCGCCGCTATCCTGCTGCAAATTCAGCTGGAAGATCTGCGTTCCGGGACAACCGCTGTTCCAAATCAGCCGCAAACTGTTCCTGCCGGCTATTTCGAAGGATTACCACAGGCCATCCTGCAACGGATCCAAACGGAAGAAGAAACCAGCTCCCTCACCTCCGTACACGCGGAACTGGAAGCTATTTCCCCCTTCCTGGCGGCAATCCCCAAACAGACACCATTTACAGTACCCGCCGGCTATTTTGAGTCCCTCCGGGCCAACTCCAGCCCCGTAATTCCACTGCGGGTAGCGCACCGGAACCGGACCGCCACGTGGTTGAAATGGACCGTGGCCGCCTGTCTTACCGCTTTCATCGGTAGCAGCGCCATCCTGTTCGTTATCAACAATAACAACCATCATAATACTATAGAAAGACAACTGGAAGACCTGAATGACCAGGATATCGTTAATTACCTGCAAACCCACACAGATCCCTTTGATAATGAAGCTTTCTTTGCCAGTTCCGCGGAAATAAGCCCGGTGCAAAGTCAGCTGAATGAAGCAGTTCCACTGGAAGCCATCGAAAAATACCTGCAAAGGACCGATTTATCAAAGGAAGTGTTACCTGAAAATAAATGATGAAACATTTTTACTTTATATGGATTACAATGTTTGTGCTCCTCACCCATGCCGGCGTGAGTAACGCCCAGCAAACCCCGTCCGAAAGCGCCGCAGAAAAAATAAAAGCCATACAGATCCAATACCTCTCCCAGAAATTAAACCTCACACCGGAAGAAGCCCAGAAGTTCTGGCCGGTTTATAATAATTATACCCATGAAGTGGAACAACTGATCGCAGAACGCCACCAGAAAAGAGACCAGGAAAAAATAGCCACCGACAACGCCGACGATGCCGCCCGGAGAAATATGGATAAGGAACTGAAGTACGAAAAACGAATGCTGGACATTAAATCACGCTACAGTACAGAATTCCAGCGTGTACTCCCCGGCAGAAAAGCAGGCATGGTGTTTAAAAGCGAAAGAGAATTCCGGACCATCATGGTTAACCACCTCAATACCCAACGCATGAACAGAATGGGTGGAGGCCCGAGAAGAAGACCCTGAAAGAATTACGGGGAAGCCCCCGCAATTCTTTTTATTTATAATGTGCCCTTACTTCACTCACCAGCCCTTTCTCATTAATCACCATCATCTCCGTACTTAATTTATCATTGATACTCTTATAATAAAGCACAATAGAATTCACGCCTTCCAGGATGTGATACAGCTCAAAATGCAAATCAGGATAGGCTTCCAGCCCCCTGGTGAAGTAAGCCTTTAAGTTTTCTTTTCCCCGGATACAACCCGTAGGGTCATTGTTGATTCTTTTAATTAACGGGGAATAGAAGGTAACATTATCGTCGTAGTGCGACATTATTTCGTCGAGGTTGTGTGAATTCCACGCCTGTACCCAGGCTTCACCGATGTGGATCAGATTTTCCATTGCTGTTTTTTTCACAATGTAAGCCATCTGCCGGCACAACTATTTGCTGAAAAGATCAGTTTCCATTTTACGCCATTGCAATGGCGTTACCTTAAAACAACGGCGGAACTGCCGGTAAAAATGGGTTACGTCTTCAAACCCGGTACTGTAAGCTATTTCCGCGATCGGTTGCTCCGTGGTACGCAGCAGGAAACCGGCCATCTGCAACCGCTTCTCCAGCACCCAGTGCATGGGAGAACTATGATAAATATCCCGGAAACGGCGTTTCAATGTGGCAGTGCTCATGTGCCCCATAGCAGCTACCTCTTCCAGCTGCTTTACTTCTGCCATCCCTGTACTCAGCTTTTCCATCACCTCCGGAAGCGGATACATAGCGGCTTTGGTGAGCATGGCACTTATAGCTTCTTCTCCGGAAATAAGATGAAGCGCGTGTGAAATAATGTCGTAGTAACCAGGTGTGGTGAGGTTATCGTCTGCAAAGTAACGCAGCAGCGATTGGGTGAAGCTGTGCCACCGGCTGTTTACCGGCAGCGTGGTTAATGCCCGCCCGGCCGTATTGGTTTTCCCTGGCTTTTTGAGGAAGGCCAGGATCATCTCATCCGGGATCACCAGGTTAATGCTCCCGTATTGCCGCTGTGGCTGTAATATTTCAGAGCAAAGCAGGCTTCCGGGCGGAATTATCATCGCATCTCCGGCATGCAGGTAATGTACCTGCCTGCCGTCGTACATTCTTTTCTCACCCTGTACTACCAGGTTGAGTATCGTTTGCGGAATATACAGTTCGTGTGTGGCCTGATCACGGTAAACACTATACGATGCCCAGCTGCGGCCCTGTTGCTCCCATGTTTTAATGGTATCCTGTCCGGTAAGTGACAAGCTGTTAAACAGCGTATACATGCTCCTTTAGCTTTTAAAACTTAGCAAAAGGTTCTTTGGTATCATGATAAAAAAGGAATGTCCAGCCTTCCTGTTTGCCGCGCTCCAGGAACTCCTGGCGAAGTTCCATACTGCGCTTGCCGTCGTAATCATATTTAGCTGCAAACCGGCTCCTCATCTGGGATATCTGTGGCGCCACATCTCCCCCGAAAAATATTTTATCCGTTCCATCATCTACCAAAAACACCTGGTGATAAGGACAGTGACCACCGGTCACTTCGTAATGAATATATCCGTCGATAGTGCCATTGCCGGTAGTAAACACCACGTTATCCCGCTGTTGTAATAATATTATATCTTCGGAGAGATAGGATTTGCCGGAGTGTTCTATCGCGTAAAGCATTTCCTCGTTGTTCACATAATAGGTAGCCCCCGGAAAATTGAGCGTACGCTCTTTCGTGATAGGATCTTCTGAAGAAACGCCACCGGAATGATCTTTATGTAAATGGCTCATCAATACCTTGGTGATTTCCATAGGATTGATGCCATTGTCTATCAGGTGCTGGTGGATTTGCAATACGCCATCGGGGTTACGGAAACCCAACCCGGTATCAAATAAAATATAGTCGCGGTCCGTGATAACAAGGAACGGCTGTATTTCTACCAGCAACGAACCATGCGGGCGGTCCTGCATGCTATCTGTTCCCAGCTTAAAAGGAAAAAATTTCTTGGTCCCGTCTACGGTAAATGACCCTTCTGATAATGGAATGATACGTGCCATTTTGCAAAGATACTATCTTAACACCATCTGCCGGTCGGCATCCAGCCGCAGCAGTATAAATATCAGCATGGTAAAGGTCATCAGGGAAGACCCCCCATAGCTCACCAGTGGCAACGGAATCCCGATCACCGGCGCAAGACCGATCGTCATAGCAATATTAATAGCCAGGTGGAAAAAGATGATACTGGCTACCCCATAGGCATACACCCGCGTAAAGGTCGATCGCTGTCGCTCCGCCACAAAAATAATCCGGAAAAGCAGGGCTACATAAATACCCAGGAAAATCACGCTCCCGAAGAAGCCAAAATCTTCTCCCACAGTACAAAAGATAAAGTCGGTACTTTGTTCAGGTACAAAATCATAACGGGTTTGGGTGCCTTTCAGGTACCCCTTTCCCCAGAAGCCGCCGGAACCGATGGCAATCATACTCTGCCTGGTATTGTAGGTCGCCTTGGGATCATTTTCCTTACCCAGCATTACTTCAATACGGCGTACCTGGTAGTCCTTCAGCACTTTGGTAAATACAAAGGGAACGATGAACATTACAAACAGTCCGCAGAAGGCATATACCCCCAGTATCAGTGCAAGCTTCGATCGCTTTCGTTTTATTTCGCGCCGCATAAAGTATATGACCAGCGCGGTGATGACCGTAAAAATGATAAACAGTATCGTTCGGTCAACCAGCAGGGCCGATAATACCAGCACAATGCCCGAAAACGCTATTACCAGCAATACGCCAGGTAATCCTTCGCGGAACATCACCAGGAAAAAAGAAAAATATACCAGCGCCAATCCTGTTTCGTCCTGCAAAATGATGATACCGGCAGGTATCAGGGCCAATGCAGCGGCAATCAGTCTCGATCGTAGTTTCGTGAAATCAGTTTCCTGCGACGACAGGTATTTGGCGAGGGCCAGGTTGGTACAGAGCTTTGTCAGCTCCGCCGGCTGAAACTGGAATCCCCCGATCACCAGCCAGGAGTGCGATCCCTTCACATCTTTACCGATGCCCAGTACCAGCAACAAAAGCAGTAGCCCGCCTGCATACATCAGGTTGGCCGTGGCCGTAAAAAATTTACTGTCTGTAAGCCATATCACTGCTGCCAGTACAATGGATACACCAAACCAGATCAGCTGTCTGGAATAATTTTTATTTGGATGAAGGATATCCTGCCACACGTTATCATCACCCCGGTATTCCGCAGCAAAAATGGACATGATGCCTATGATCACCAATGCCAGGTACAGGCCAACTATTGGCCAGTCAATCCCTTGTGTCAGTTTGGCTTGCGAGCGGTTCATTATCGATTAATCGGTTTATTCGATGATTGGTTAAGGCTTGTTCTTCTTAATAACAGCATTCTGATTCAATGAATCCAAATGCGATTTAGCCAGCATGGCCTGATCTATTGTTACTGTTTCCATCACTGTTTTCAACAGCGGCTGACGTTTGGTGGAGATACTGTCTTTCAGGTATTTCTCCATCATCAAACTGGCAATAGGCGCTGCATACTTCGCACCAAAACCGGAGTTTTCCACAATCACGGCAATGGCTATACGTGCTTTTTCAGCAGGGGCAAAGGCCACAAACACCGCATGGTTCTTCAGTTTTGTTCTTACTCCGTTTACAATACCGTAGTTTTCTGCTGTACCGGTTTTACCACCAACGCTGATACCTTCAATCTGCGCAATACGCCCGGTACCACTTTCCACCACATCTGTCATACCGTGAATAACAGCGCTGTAGGCTGTATCAGAGATATGCGCTACCTCGTGTTTCTGTTTGTATTTATCCAGGAGATGCGTATTATCGTTATCAATACTGGCTACAAAGTGCGGAATATAGTAGGAGCCACGGTTAGCCACAATACACATGGCATTGGCCATTTGCAGCGGTGTTAACAGCAACTCACCCTGACCAATTCCCAGGAACACCGAAGTACAGGAGTTCCAGCTGCCTTTGTACCGGGCATCATAGTATTTTTTATCGGGCACCAGTCCACGTCCTTCACTGGGAATGTCTACCCCTATCTTATGGCCAAAGCCGAAGTTGTTCATATAGTCGGCCCACTTCTGCATGCCGCCTACCTTGATACCGCCAAATTTGGCCGCATCCACACTCAAACGGTATACATGCGAAAAATAGGAGTTACAGGAATGCGATAAAGCCAGGCGGAGGTTAGCCGCGTGACCGGCGTCGTGGTGTTCGCATTTGATAGGTCTTGAACAGCCGTAGTAAGCGCCGCCACAAGGGTATCCGAAGCTCGGCGTAATTACGCCTTCATCCAGTCCTACCAGTGCAATCATCGGTTTAAACGTGGAGCCCGGCGGATAAGTAGCCTGGATGGCACGGTTAAACAGTGGTTTGGTAGTATCTGTATAAAGTTTACTGAAATTGGCGCTCCGGTACGGACCTGTGAGCAGGTTGGGATCGAAGCTCGGGCCGCTTACCATTGCCAGGATGCCGCCGGTTTGCGGATCAATGGCCACAATGCTGCCCGATTTACCTTTCATTAATTTTTCGCCGAGTACCTGTAATTCAATATCCAGGGAAAGCCGCAGGTTCCGGCCTGCTACTGCCGCACTGTCAAACTCCCCGTTTTCATATGCGCCCTGTGGCCTGTTCAGGTTATCTTTAATCAGGTATTGTATACCACGTTGTCCCATTAATACGGTTTCATAGGTCTTCTCCAGACCAGTGAATCCCAGATAATCGCCGGAGTTATAGGAGGCATAATTCCCTGTGTCCTTTAACATGGCGGGGGATATTTCCGCAATATACCCGAGGATATTAGCTGCAGCCGAATAAGGGTAAGAGCGGATTTGCCGGGGAACCAGTTCAAAGCCCGGCTGGAAAAGATACATGCTTTCCTGTAGCTGGCCGAATACTTCCGGCGCCAGCAGGGGAGCAAAAACTGATTGTCTTACCCGGCCGTTTTTGATAATGGCGGTAACAATCCGTTTCCTGAATTCTTCCTTATCTATTTTTAAAATATTACAGAGATAGCCTGTATCGATGCTTTTTACGCTGGCAGGCGTTACCACGAGGTCATATAATACGTCGTTGCCGAGGATGCTGCGGTTCTGCCGGTCGTAGATGATACCCCGGCTTGGATAAATGACTTTACGAAGCACGGCATTGGCATCCGCCAGCTTGGCGTACTTCTTTTCCACTACCTGCAGAAAGAATAACCTGGTGATGATCAGTATTACCATCCCAAGTATAATCATCTGTATTACTCTCTTCCTGGGCTGATTGAATACTGACATGCTATTAAGGACGGAATTATTTAAGTTACAAACCTACGTTAAAAAGCAGAAATTATTTTTTCGAGAAGAACAGCAATTCATACAGCACAATCAGGAAAAGACTGGCCAGTGTTGAAAAAACGATCTTCATCACCAGGTATAACGGGTTGCCCATACCAAATACTTCCAGTGTAAAGAAAAGCGCATGGTGCAGGAATACCAGGATAGCGGCATAGATGAGAAACTGGGACACGCCCATACTGGTCATCGAAGGCGTTTTCTGGGTAGTTTCAAAACCTCCCTGGGGCGATAGGATATTGATAATAAACGGACGCAGATAAGCAATGAACACACAGGCAGCAGCATGCATACCAGGCGTATTCATAAACATATCCAGTGAAAGCCCCATCAGCAATCCCAGGAGCATAAGCCCCGGGCGTGGCAGATTAAAAGGCAGCGCCAGGATAAACAGCATATAAAGATAGGGGCTCACCAGCTGGTGCAACAATATTTCATTGAGCACAAACACCTGAATCAACAGCAGGAGCACGAAGCGGATTATATTTCTTAACAGTATACTCATTTAATCAACTTATACGTTGAATCTTCCAATCTTTGTTGTTCTTCTTTCAACAGGTTTTCTATCACATACACATACTGCAGGTTAAAGAAATTGGTAGCCAATTTCAACCGGATAGTAAATGAGGTGCTGGCTTTGTCTCCTACAGCAATGCTTTCCACATAGCCGATCGGAATATTTTCGGGGAACAGGGCAGAGAAGCCGCTGGTCACCACCGTATCACCTTTATGTATCTTGGCACTTTTCGGTACATCTTTCAACAGGGCATAACCGGCATCTTCACCGTCCCAGTGTACGGAACCCATTTCTTTTCCCTGGCCCAGGCGGGCGCTGATGGATACGGAATTGGATTTTGAGAGCATGGACAACACCACGGAGTAGTTGTCGCTCACGCTTCTCACCACGCCTACCACGCCGCTGCTGCTGATAACGCCCATATTAGGACGGATACCCTGCAGGCTGCCGCGGTGAATAGTAATATAGTTAACGGGTTTATTGATGGAGTTGTTGATCACTTTGGCGGAGAAGTACTCGTACCGGCGGATCTGTGTGCCAATGATCCGGTGGGCTGTATCATCGCTGTACTGGCGAACGGTGTCAATTTTGATCCCGTTGGTGGTTACCATGCTGTCGTAGCTGGTACGGAGCATGTTGTGCAGGCGCATGTTTTCATTCACCAGGCTGTCGTTGGTCGACTTCAGGTGAAAGTAATACTGTACATTATTATACTTGTCATATAATTTCCCGCTGATGTCATTTGCGGAACTGAGGTAGGCGGCTCGCTGAAAGTTGTTATGCTGGAATACCAATACCATACAAATCACTTCCAGCAGCAGAAATAAGAAGAAGTTAAAATATCGCCTAAAGAAAATGATTAGATTTCGCACAAGCGCGCACTATTTTAGGATTTGGTTATCCGGATACCCTGCCGTTCCTTCCCAATAGGATGAATAACAAAATATCCGGATCACAAATAGTTTTATTGCATCAGGAACGGATACTTACCTACATGCTTTAAGGCAATACCTGTACCTCTTACCACTGCGCGTAACGGATCGTCTGCTACATGCACCGGCAGTTTGATTTTTTGGGTAAGACGTTTATCCAGTCCGCGCAGCAATGCACCGCCACCGGTCAGGTATAAACCCCTGCGGTAAATATCTGAGGCCAGTTCCGGAGGCGTTGTTTCCAGCGCTTTCAGGATGGCTTCTTCGATTTTAAAGATAGATTTATCAAGGGCTTCCGCAATTTCCTGGTAAGATACCATGATTTGCTTGGGGATACCGGTTACCAGATCCCTTCCGTTAACAGGAATATCATCCGGTGGGTTATCCAGTTCCTTCAGGGCTGACCCGATATGGATCTTAATCTGTTCAGCAGTTCTTTCACCTATCAGGAGGCTATGGTAACGGCGCAGGGCTTCCATGATATCAGCAGTGAACTCGTCACCGGCAATACGGATACTCTGGTCGCAAACAATACCAGCCAGGGCAATTACCGAAATACCGGTAGTACCACCGCCTATGTCAATGATCATATTACCTACCGGCTCCTCTACATCAATACCGATACCCAGGGCAGCTGCCATTGGCTCGTGCAACAGGTATACTTCCTTCGCACCGGCCTGTTCTGCAGAGTCGCGTACAGCTCTCTTTTCCACTTCCGTAATGCTGGAAGGGATACAGATCACCATCCGCCAGCTTGGTGCAAACAAGGGCTTTTTGGGGTAAACCATTTTTATGAGTTCCCTGAGCATTCCTTCAGCGGCATTAAAATCCGCTATCACGCCATCTTTCAGGGGACGTATAGTACGAAGATATTCGTGTGTTTTTTCGTGCATCATCATGGCCTTTTTTCCAACTGCCACAATTTTGCCACTAGCCCGTTCTATCGCTACAATGGAAGGCTCGTCCACTACCACCTGGTCATTATGAATTATCAGCGTGTTCGCTGTACCAAGATCAATCGCGATTTCCTGCGTTAAAAAATTAAAAAATCCCATTGTTGATACGGTCAAAAATTAGAATGCAAAAATGAATAATTCCAACGAATATACGATGCAAAAAATGGATATTCTTGCAATAATACAGCTAAATATTAAAAAAAGTTATTTGTTGTATAAACGGCATAGTAACTGCTCTCTTTATGCTCCGACCAGATGAACGGGATAACCCCGTTTTAATTGTTCCTACTGCCTAAAATTGTGCCTTTACAAGTCCCGCTTTTCAATTGTCCTGTACCAGTCCTCCCTACTGTAGATTAACCCCGGCTAACGTCTAAACAAATTCGTATCCGATGTCCCTGCGGTATACCTTACCATCAAACGCAATCTGCTCCGCTGTTTGTACAGAATGAGCCAATGCCAAAGACAGGTCAGACGCCAGTGAAGTAATGCTCAATACCCGGCCGCCGTTGGTCAGCACCTCGTTGCCTTCCTGCCGGGTACCGGCATGAAACACAACCTGGTCGCGGGTAGGCGCCGGAATTCCGTTGATCACCTTATTCTTTTCGTATGCTTCAGGATATCCTTTTGATACCAGCATCACCGTAGCAGCTGCACGCTCATCAGCGTAAATGGTTTGCCCGCTCAGTTTGCCGGTCATTACTGCAGTAAACAGTTCCAACGCATCATTCTTCAAACGTGGCATCACAACTTCCGTTTCCGGATCGCCCATACGGCAGTTATATTCAATTACAAAAGGCGAACCCTCTACATTAATCAGGCCAAAAAACACAAAGCCATGATACACAATACCTTCTTTGGAAAGCCCTGCTATCGTGGGCCGGATCACATCATCTTCTACTTTTTTCATAAAAGCAGCATCGGCAAACGGCACCGGCGAAACGGCTCCCATACCACCGGTATTCAGCCCCAGGTCACCTTCTCCAATCCTTTTATAATCCTTTGCTTCCGGTAATATTTTATAGGTATGACCATCGGTGATCGCAAATACAGACAACTCAATACCTGTCAGGAACTGCTCCACTACCACGGTTTTGCTGGCATCGCCAAACTTGGCCGATTTGATCATCTGCTCAAACTCCTCTGCCGCCTCTTCATAAGAAGCCGCTATCACCACGCCTTTACCTGCCGCCAGTCCGTCGGCCTTTAACACAATTGGTAAGGAGTGCTGCTGAAGATAAGCCAGCCCTTCTTCATAATTCTCTTCACTAAATTCCCGGTAAGCAGCCGTAGGAATATTGTTCCGCTGCATAAACAGCTTGGCATAAGCCTTACTGCCCTCCAGCTGGGCGCCCTCCTTTGATGGGCCCAGTACCGGGATATGCTGTAACAATGCATCTTTCTGAAAAAAGTCATAGATCCCGTTTACCAGGGCCTCTTCAGATCCGGGCACTACCAGGTCGATCGCATTATCCAGGCAAAAGGTCTTTATCTTATCAAATTCACTCACTCCCATGTTAACGTTCGTGCCGCATTGAGCGGTACCGGCATTACCCGGTGCTATAAACAGTTGACCGCAAAGGGTGCTTTGTGACATTTTAAGGGCCAGTGCGTGTTCCCGGCCACCACTTCCAAGTAATAGTATGTTCATATGAATTGCCTAATAAATGCAGATGCGAAAGAAAGTGCAAAGAAAGATCAAAAAACCGCAAAAAATGAGCATTTATACCATTTTTTTACGCAGATTAACGATTTTATTTAACTTGCCACATTTAAAGGTTCACGAAATCTAAAACAACTATTGCTAAAACTAACCAATTTATGATGCAAACTACTGTTGCACAAGAGTCCCCTATTGCCTCTGAGAAGGGCCACCCTAAAGGGCTCTCAGTATTATTTGCCACGGAAATGTGGGAACGGTTTAACTTTTATGGCATGCGGGCGTTACTCACGCTCTTCCTGGTAAATGCACTGGCTTTTTCCGAAGCAGACTCCTCTATCATTTACGGCGGCTTTCTCGGCTTATGTTATCTCACCCCCATGCTGGGAGGATACATCTCCGACAGATACCTCGGTAACAGGAACTGTATTATATTAGGTGGTTTTATAATGGGCGTAGGCCAGCTCCTCATGGTACTCAGCGCCACCCTCTACGCCACCAACGTGGAAACAGCCAAAACCATCGTTTGGCTCGCCCTCTTCATCATCATCTTCGGTAACGGCTTCTTTAAACCCAACATCTCTTCTATGGTGGGCCAGCTGTATCCGAAAAACGACGGCCGCCTCGATTCTGCCTTCACCATCTTTTACATGGGTATCAACATGGGCGCCTTCCTCGGTATGCTCATCTGCCCGATCCTCGGTGATGTAAAAGTGGACGGTGTAAGAATGGTGAGCGCTTTCAAATGGGGTTTCCTCGCTGCCAGTATAGCCATGTTCACAGGAACGATCCTCTTCTTCTTCCTGAAAGACAAATACGTGGTAAAGCCAAACGGTGAAGCCATCGGCGGTAAACCGGATTTCTCCAAACCTTCTTCCATAACCGGCGAAGCCGACAAAGCCAAATTTACTACCGGCGCTATCGTTGGCGTACTGGTTTTAATGGTAGCCCTCTTTTTTAGTATCCACTACCTGTCGCTCGATCCCAACCCGATCAAATCATGGGTATATCCTTTTATATATGCCGCCGGTATCAGCCTTGCAGTACTGATCCTTACCGATAAATCTATTACCAAAGTAGAAAGACAACAGATCACCGTTATCTATTTCGTGGCCTTCTTCGTTATCTTCTTCTGGGCCTGCTTCGAACAAGCCGGTTCCTCCCTTACCTTTGTAGCTGATTACCAGACAGATCGCCGCCTCTTCGGCTGGGATATGCCTCCTTCCTTCGTTCAAAACGCCAACTCTATCTTCATCATCGTATTTGCATTGCCTTTCAGCTGGTTATGGCTCAAATTACAACAACGCAACCTGGAGCCCATCTCCCCGATGAAACAATCACTCGGACTGGCATTGCTGGCACTCGGATTCTTTATCATCGCTATACAGATGAAAAATCTCGGACCTAACGAGAAACTGGGCGTAAGCTGGTTGATCCTGATGTACCTTTTCCATACCCTCGGCGAATTGTGCTTATCGCCGATAGGCTTGTCGCTGGTATCCAAACTGGCCCCTCACCGTTTCTCTTCCCTGCTCATGGGCGTATGGTTCCTCGCCAATGCTGCCGGTTACGCACTTGCGGGTACCCTCGGCGCCCTGCTGCCGCCAACCCTGGATAAATACAAACTCGCTACTGATAACGGTATCGACCTGAAAGGCATCCTCGATGGCACCATCACGGCTACCGCACAGCAGATGGATAAATTACAAGAACTTAAACTGGCTACACATTACCCAACCTTCGCAGGCTTCACCATCCACAACCTCTATGAGTTTTTCATGGTGTTTGTAATCCTGCCAGGCGCCGCAGCCATACTGCTGTTCCTGTCTACCAGCTTCCTGAAAAAATGGATGCACGGTGTTAGGTAAGTCACCCTTATTATAAAAAGGAAAGGAGGAAAGCTGATAACTTTCCTCCTTTCCTTTTTTAAAAGTAAATTCATTCCTTATTACATCTCTACCTGTAATCCATAAACAATCTTATGTCTGATAACAACTTCAAACCCTTTGTTTTACCCGGCGTACAAATGAAAGAATTTACGCTGAAATCCATTTTACTGGGCTGTGTTTTTGGCGTCATCTTCGGAGCGGCCACCGTGTACCTCGCGCTGAAAGCAGGTCTTACCGTTTCTGCATCTATTCCTATTGCTGTTATCGCTATTACCTTAGGAAGAAAATTTTTCAAGACCACCATCCTGGAAAACAACATCATCCAAACTACCGGATCTGCCGGCGAATCCATTGCTGCCGGTGTGGTATTCACACTGCCGGGATTCCTGTTTCTCAGTGATGGCGGCGGTACGCAGTTCTTTAACTACTTCACCATCCTCATCCTGGCCATCTTCGGCGGTATTCTCGGTACCCTGATGATGATCCCTTTAAGAAAATCACTGATTGTAAAAGAACATAAAACCCTGCCTTATCCCGAAGGCACTGCCTGCGGCGATGTATTGATAGCAGGGGAGAAAGGCGGCGACTTTGCCAAAACCGCCTTCTACGGACTGGGCTTTGCTTTTGCTTATGCCATCCTCCAAAAGATCCTGCACGTTATTGCCGAAACACCGGAATACATGACCAAACAGGCCAGTAAATTTTTCCCTTCCGCCAAGATCAGCGCTGACATTACCCCGGAGTATATGGGTGTGGGTTATATCATCGGTCCACGCATTGCGGGTGTGCTGGTGGCCGGCGGTGTGCTGTCGTGGCTGGCACTCATCCCGCTGCTCGCATCATTGCTGCCGGCAGATGTGATTGCCACGCAGCTGGTGAAAATAGGCTACCTCGCTAACCTGCAAACACCGGGCGGGCAGGGCGACTGGAATCCGCTCACGCACACGTTCTCCGATTATTCATCCGCCGTTTATTATGCGTACGTAAGACAAATCGGCGCAGGCGCTGTAGCAGCGGGCGGTTTCATCACCCTGCTGAAAACCATTCCCACTATCATCTCCTCTTTCAAAGGAAGCATAGGCGCTATTAAAGATGGCTCCGGCAGTACAGACGAAAAAGGAAATGTACCCAGAACAGAAAGGGATCTTAGCCTGAAAGTAGTGCTGTTTGGCAGTATTGCCCTCATCCTGCTGATGGCTTTCTTACCACAGCTTCCAGGCGATTCTATCGGTAAAAAATTACTGGTAGGTTTGCTCGTAGTCGTTTTCGGTGCATTTTTCGTTACGGTATCCAGCCGTATTGTAGGGCTAATCGGCTCTTCCAACAATCCTATTTCCGGTATGACCATCGCCACACTGATGGGTACCTGCCTGGTGTTTATCGCTGTAGGCTGGACCGGCAAACTATATGAACCAATGGCACTGGTGGTAGGCGGTATGATCTGTATCGCAGCAGCCAATGCCGGCGGCACTTCCCAGGACCTGAAATCAGGCTACATCGTAGGCGCCACGCCTATGTACCAGCAAATTGCATTGTTCATTGGCGCCATTGTTTCCTCTGTGGTAATAGGCTTAACAGTGAAGTTCCTGGATAAGCCTACGGCAGATATGATTGCGCACGGTGTTACCGAACACGCAATCGGCAGCGCATATTATCCTGCCCCGCAGGGTACCCTCATGGCTACACTGGCAAAGGGTATTCTTTCATTTAACCTCGACTGGCAATTTGTACTGGTAGGAGTGTTCCTGTCTGTAACAATGGAACTGTGCGGCGTTAACTCGCTCTCTTTCGCAGTGGGCGCCTATCTTCCATTATCCACTACATTGCCCATCTTTGTTGGTGGCGCTATCCGTGGTGTGGTTGATCACCAACAAAAGAAAGCCAATAAAAAAATATCTCCGGAAGAAGAGGAATTGGGTAAAGGCAACCTGTTTGCCACAGGACTTGTGGCCGGTGGTGCAGTAGCCGGCGTGATTATCGCTATCCTCGCGGGTTTCGACTGGTCCGCTGTCATTCTTGCCAAACTCAATAATCAACAGCTGCTTACAAATATCCTCGGGCAGGGTGGCTACTATATAATAGGATGCGGCTTTTTTGCGTTTATGGGCTGGTACCTGTACCGCACCGCCCGCAAAGCTTAGATCCAACTTTTCAAGATCATTACTGATGCCGGTAACGGGGTGTAACAATCCATTACCGGCATCCGTTTTTATTTTTAAATGTTTAATTTAGCCGTTGATTAATTAGAACTGATTATAATATAACCTATGCGCATATTAGTTACCGCAATGCTCAGCGCCATTGTTTTACTGGGCACATCCTGCGGCAAGGATAAAGACGATAGCCGCCAACGCAGATTTATTTCATTGAAGCTGGACGACAGGGTTTATCTTTCAGAAAATCCCAAAGGCACTATCACTCTCCCAAATCTTACGGACGAAAACCCGGATAATGATTATCCCACTATGGAAATCACCGGCCAGAGCTATAACGGAGATGTGATCACCTTCAGCTTAGCTACGGCATCCATGCCTTTCAAACCAGGCGTGTATCCCGCTACACAGAAAGGAAACGGCCTACTGATCGCATTGAACAGCACTTATTACACTAACCTTACTTCAGCAGGAAGCACTGATTTTAAAATTACTATTACCAGTATAGATAACCTTACGGTAGAAGGAACTTTTTCCGGGACATTGAAAGATGCCTCCGGCGCTGGCGGGACGCGCGTTACTAAAGACGGAGCTTTCAGAGCGCTCATCAGTCAGCAGGGACAATAATGGGGCGGGGCGGAGGTGAAATATTTTCCCTCCGCACTAAACAAACGATAGATGAGAATAGGTATTTTTCAGTACTGCTTTATCATCAGCACCCAGCCACTTAGATAACAGGGTAGCATACACGCTTTTAAAGTCAACCTGGTATTGCAGGTCGCCATCTTTCAGGTTAAGCAGGTCCGGACCATCGTTGATAAGCCCCGGCTGCTTTAGCCCGCCACCCACCAGGAACATATTATTCGCTGTACCATGATCGGTACCTCCACTGGCATTCTGGCTTACCCTTCTTCCAAATTCAGAGAAAGTCATCACTACCACATCCTCAAAACGGTGATTCGCCTTCAGATCATCCGTAAATACCGTTAACGCATCACTTAGCTGACCAAACAGGCGGGCCTGTTGATCCTGCTGGTTTACATGGGTATCAAAACTACCATGCGACACATAATATACTTTGGTGTTGATATCCGACATTACCAGGTTGGCAATGGTTCGCAGGTTCCTTCCCAGTTCTGTATTGGGATAGGGAGCGGAAGATTTATATGTTTTAAACTGTTGCTGGATATAGGCTGCAGAAGAAATGGTTTCACCCATCGTTTTATACAGGTAATCCGCATTATTGTGATGATCGTTATCGCCGGTATGCTGCTTTAAAAGTTCCGCAAAATATTTATCATTACTGGTACCGTAAAGCCTTGCGGGGTCTGTCATTGCAAGCCCTTTATCGCTGTCGCCTTTCAGGGCCAGGCTCAGGGTATCATCTATTTCCAGCGCCTGTGTGGGTTTATCACAACCCTTGCATTGCGCATCGAGGTAGCGGCCTATCCAGCCATCGGACCAGTACTCGTTCGATTGGCTCGCAGAGTGCCAGATATCCATAGAGCGGAAATGCGAGCGATCCGGGTTAGGATAGCCTACATTGTTCAGAATGCCCAGCGCACCGTCATCATACAGGGCCTTTAATCCTTTCAGCGCCGGATGTATTCCCAGGTCATCATTCAGGGAAAGGGCGGCTTCCCGTTTTATACCCAGCGCCGGGCGCGCCTTATAATAAATATCGTTACGATAAGGAATAATAGTATTCAATCCATCATTACCACCGGATAACTGGATGATCACCAGCACCTTGTTGCCGGGAGGTGCGAGATGTCCTCTTTCCAGTGCTTTCAGGAACTTTGGCATCATCATCGCTGCTGAAGCCAGTGAACCTACCTGTAAAAAACGACGCCTGTTGAGAATCAGCATAGCATAACTTTTAGCGGTTAGTAGTTAACACAATTGATATTCCGGTGTACTCATCACATCAATCGTTACCGTTTTGATATAGTTTTCCCGGCTGCTGCTATCAGCATATTTTTCCAACAGCTGGCGGCTTATATTGCCAGGCTGCTGCAATAAAACGCCGGCAATTTCATCTGCCAGTCTCTCTCTCGGTATCTTCTCGAAGCCGGCCACATAAGGGTCCCAGTTCACATTTGCATTTACTTTTTTTGCGAATTGCCGCTTCAGGAAATCATTGATCTGCAGCGTCATTTTATAGTTAGCGCCTTCGCCCATTTCAGGCGTCAGCTCTTTGGGCTTTACATTAAACGCCTGGGAATACAATATCACCTGTGGCACACGTAACCGGAACATCAGGCTGGAACTGTCGATCCAGTTCCGCCCGCCGGGCCAGCCGGCTACATTAGGCGGATAAAAAAGCAACTGACCCAATACGCGCTGAAACAACAACATCACTTCTTCCTTTTCAAAAGTCATGGGAATAGTTCTGCGGATACCTGCCAGCAACTCCACGGGCGATTTTATCCGGTTGCCTATAATATCCGGACTGTAAAACCAGTCGGCCATAAATATCTCTTTCATCAACGATTTGATGTGGTAACCCGACTGGTAAAACTTTTCCGACAACGCGGTAATCCGCGCTTCATCAGGGGTTTCAGACACAAAGTACTGGTATATTTTTGCGGTGATGAACCTGGCGGTGTGCCGTTGCTCCAATAGTATTTTCAGTACATCATCTCCATTAAAATTTCCCTGTTTGCCAAGGAAATTTTTCACACCATCGTCATGTTGTTTTTGCCGGAAAACAAAAGTGCCTGTTTCATCAAAACCCCATCCGGTAAAGGCTCTTGCTGCTTCCTTCACATCATGTTCGGAATAGTTACCTCTTCCCATCGTGAATAGCTCCATCACTTCGCGGGCAAAATTTTCATTGGGATGTTGTTTACGGTTCTGCTGATTATTGAGGAATTGCAGCATAGCCGGGCTTTTGGATACTGCACTGAGCAAATCTCCAAAATTGCCGAGTGCATTTTCACGCACTACCGATAGCAGCTGCTGATTAAATAATACGTTTTGCGTGCGGCAGGCAAAATGACCATGCCAGAAAAGACTCATTTTTTCGCGGAGGGGATGTTCACTTTGTACCATCGCATTTACCCATGATACATTCAGGTCTTTAATGCCCTGGTCATTCATCTGCCGCACACTTTTCTTTTCCTCAGGTGTCATTGTTTTCTGCTTCCGGTAATCCGGAAGATCATCTGCTGCTACTACATCTACAGAAGTAACTGACGCTCTTGCAGGGCCGATAAGTATCTTATTCACAATTTTTTCCCGCCTTTTGCTTTCCCAGTGAGAGATCACAGGGAGGGTTTCTCCAAAGCCAGCGCGCCAGGCGAGATGTTGCATCTGAATTTTACGGGCAACTTCAGCCATAAGCATTGATTTATAGTGAGACTGTCAAATGCAGAACGGGTTTAACCAATCAGCGGCGTATCACAGAAATAATCACCGGGAACGGTTGTTAACGGAACTTCCATACCTGGTAACTGCTTCCTTTTTCAAAAATACTTTCTTCCAGTGGCAGGGTGAGAAATGCATCTGCTTTAAGCAAACTGGCCAGATCGCCCGAGCCCTGGTAAGGCTGCGGTATGGCCACCAGTATGCCGTTGGGTTGTGATTGCAATTTTACCGGCAAATAATATTCCAATGCGGCGTCAAAAATAACTTTCTCCGATAGCTGCGCATAGCAGGGCTCCGGCAATGCCGCGCCCATAGCGGATTGTATCCAGGCATGTATGTACCTGTAAAAACACATAAAGCCCGATACGGGGTTGCCGGGTAAGGCAAACACAACAGGACCATCTTTGAAAGTGCCGAACAGGAAAGGCTTTCCGGGTCGCTGCTGCACTTTATGGAATACCTGTTGCATTCCCAGCTGTTGCAGTACGGTGGGCAGATAATCGAACATACCTGCACTTACCGCGCCGGAGCTGATCCATATATCGGTTTCGGCCAGCAATGGCAGGAGCTGGTCTTTCATGGCTGCTTCATCGTCCGGCAGGTGCACATAACGGGCAGGAATACCCATTTCCGACAGCGATGCCAGCAGGCTGTATACATTGGAAATGCGTACCTGGTGGGGTTCCGGTGTTTCATGTACCGCTACCAGTTCATCTCCCGTAGCAATTACCACCACACGGGGCAATTTGCTTACTTCCACCGTGGTTTGGCCCACGGTGGCCAGCACACCGGCTTCAGCCGCACCTATGCGGGTGCCGGGCTTTATCAGTACGGACCCGCTATCCACATCCGAGCCTTTTCTATGAATATTTTGCCCCTTCTTTACAGCGCCATGAACGGTAAAGCGGCGGAAACCTTCATGTTCGGAGGGCGTGAGGTGTTCATATTGAATAACTGTATCCGTCATTTCCGGCAAAATGGCGCCGGTCATTACTTCAATACAGTTGGCAGTATTGGAAAGCTGCAGCTGCGGTGTGCCCGCAGCCTGTACGTCTTCCACGCCAAAAATATGCTGGCCCCGGGCGAAGCTGTCGTAATTAACAGCGATACCATCCATTGTTACGCGGTCAAATGGCGGAAAGGGCCTGTCGGCCAGTACAGGCTCCCGCAAAATACGGCCGGCAGCGGATTCAAACGGTACCGTTTCGGTACCCAGATCCCGCACAGTATGCATCACAGCCTTAAATGCAGCAGCAACAGTCAACATCATTTTGAATTACTTTTGTATCAGGTGAACTTGTTTAAATTTATGCTTTTATGTCCAATGAATCAAGTAATGCTTTTTCACATCTGAACGAAAGTGGCCAGCCCGCAATGGTGGATATCAGCGGCAAACTGGATACATATCGTATAGCCGTTGCCGAGAGCCGTGTTTACCTCCCGCAGGTGATACGCGACCAGTTTCACGGACAGGATATCCAAACCCGCAAAGGTGGCGTATTTCAAACCGCTATCATCGCCGGTATTATGGCCGCGAAAAAAACGCCGGAACTCATCCCGCTTTGTCATACCTTACTGCTGGACGGTTGCGATGTACAAATCCACCTGGAAGGAGTGGAAGCCATCATCCGCTGCACGGTGAAAACCAACGGTAAAACAGGCGTGGAAATGGAAGCCCTTACCGGCGCCAGCGTAGCGGCACTTACCATTTATGATATGTGTAAAGCGCTCACCCAGGATATGATTATCCGGGAAACAAAACTCATCAGCAAAACAGGTGGCAAACATGACTATAACCGGGAATAAGGCGCCACTAAAAGGACTGGTGCTCTGCGGCGGATTCAGCACCCGCATGCAGGAAGATAAAAGCAGTATTAACTATCACGGTATGCCTCAATGGCAATACCTCGTTACTTTACTGCAATCGCTGCTGCCGGAAGTATATATTTCCTGCCGCGAAGATCAGCAGGAACATTTTGCCGGCTACCCTAACCTGGTACCCGATTCGGTGCCTTTTGGCGGGCCATCCGCCGGACTGCTGAGTGCCCATGCGCTGCAACCGGAAACGGCCTGGCTGGTACTCGCCTGTGATCTGCCCCTGCTCAGCAAACAAAGCCTGGAGCTGCTGATCACTCAACGCGACACTATCAAAGCGGCCACTACTTTCGTAAGCCCGGTGAACAATTTGCCGGAACCGCTCATCGCCATCTGGGAACCTGCCGGCTTACAGGCGCTACTGGAAAATGTGACCGCAGGGAAGAACTGTCCACGGAAAACCATGCTGAACAACGACATAGCTCTTTTCAAAAATCCATATGCAGCGGAACAATTTAATGCCAACACGCCCGAAGAAAAGGCGGAAGCATTGAAAGACCTGGAGAAATAAACACCGGGGTTAAAATTCAATCATTGCAGGATTACACAATTTCACCATCTGCAAAAAATTCCTTTTTCCAGATAGGCACTGTTTCTTTAAGGGTATCTATCGCAAATTCACAGGCATCAAAGGCCACACCCCTGTGAGCGGAAGCCACTGCTATCACCACCGCGAGGTCGCCGGGATATTTATCCCCAACGGCATGCAGCATGGCCAGGCGCTGTACATCCCATTTTTCCGCTACCTGCGCTGCTATTTTCTGCATTTCAGAAATAGCCATCGCCTCATAACATTCGTAAAATAATTTTAATACCGGCCGCTGTTTGGTATGATTACGCACGGTACCGGCAAAAATCACCTCCCCACCGCATTCCGGCGCCTGGATGAAGGCCAGCGCTTCTTCCACGGTAATGGTATCTTTAATATCTATTAATATTTCCATCTCTTAAATACTAAAACTAAAAACTATACTCAACCTCCACTCACCGGCGGGATCACTGCGATCTCGTCCTGGCTGCTTATCTCCTGTGTATCAGCCGCATAGGTCCGGTTTACTGCTATCATCAAAGACCGGAGCTGCTGCAACGACGGATATACCTCGTACAGCCAGGCTTTCAGGGTAGCCACATCTGTAATATGTTCCGGCTTGTCCAGTACCGGCACACCAGCAATATCTTTCGCTGCTCCGAACAATAATATGCCCATACGTTGTAAATTGTTGGTTAAAACTACAATATAGCCCCGATAAAGTAGTAATTTTAATACGGCAGAAAATCAATTTTATGAAAATACGGTTAAGAGGCAACAGTATAAGATATCGCCTGGACAAAGCAGATGTGGAACTCCTGGAAAATACCGGGAAAGTGGAATCAATTACGCATATAGGCGCAGGTACCCTCCATTTCTGCCTCCGGGGAAAAGATATTTCCGATCCCATCATAAAGATGGAACACGATGGCGTACACCTGCTGCTCCCGCTTCCCCGTCTTGCCTCCTGGTACGCACCCGACCAGGTAGGTTTTGAACTGATCCTGCCCAACGCCGATGGTTCAGAAGTGACTATCCTGGTGGAAAAGGATTTTAAATGTCTTACAGACAGAAATGAGGACGAAAGCCAGGCATTCGATAATCCGATGGCGGGAAAAAACTGCTGATAAAATGCTCACAGATGCACATCATCGTATCATAGACTACGTACGCTTGTCGGTAACAGACCGGTGCAATCTCCGTTGCACCTACTGCATGCCGGAAAATATGCATTTTGTGCAACGCAAAGCATTACTCACCGACGACGAAATTTTACGGCTGCTGCAAACACTCGCAGCCGCGGGCATTTCCAAAATAAGGATCACCGGTGGCGAACCCTTTCTCCGGCCCGGCCTGATGGCCCTCCTGGAAAAAATAAAAGCCATTCCCGGTATCCGTGAAATAGCCATTACTACCAACGGCGTACTAACACAGGCATATATTCCTGCATTGCAACAACTAGGCATCACGCATATTAACCTGAGCCTGGATACCCTGCAGGCCGACCGCTTCCTGCAAATCACCCGGCGCAACCGTTTCACCGCAGTAATGGATACCCTGCAAAGCCTGCTGCAACACAACATGCAGGTGAAGATCAACGCGGTTGTAATGGAAAATGTGAATACCGACGAACTCAATGCGTTCACCGCACTCACACGCGATAATGCACTGTCCGTACGGTTTATAGAAGAAATGCCTTTTAACGGGCAGGGACATACGTTTTCAGGTATCGTATGGAACTATCATAAAATCCTGTCCACGATCGGGGAAAATTATACCCTGCAAAAAATAGTGGATGCGCCGCATTCCACCTCTCTCAACTATCACATCCCCGGCCACAAAGGCAATATAGGTGTGATTCCCGCTTATAGCCGTACTTTTTGCGGTACCTGTAACCGTCTTCGTATATCCGCTACCGGTAGTATGAAAACATGTTTGTATGGAAATGATGTTTTAAATGTAAAAGAGATGATGAGAGATGAGTTACAGCAACATCTGCTGCTACCAGCCATACAATCAGCCATCCACGCGCGTTTTGCCAATGGCTTCGAAGCAGAACAGCATCATACCGAAAAAAATATGGAAAGTATGTCGGTGATAGGAGGTTAACAACTTACTTCAGCAACATCTGCACACCTGCATACAGGATCAGCAAAGCCGTGGCGCCCGCCACCCACCTGGGATTCAGCACTCTCGCACTCAACCGCGCACCAATTTGCCCACCGGCAATAACCGCCAGCAGCAAAGGTCCTGCAAACTTTACATCAAACACAATCGCATGCTTGGCCGCCTGACCGCATAAACCCGCAATAGAATTCACGAGGATAAAAAAACTGCTCAACCCGGCAATGTTCTTGGCCGTATCATATTTGCCCAAACGCAGCACCGGCGAAAGATAGATGCCACCGCCAATTCCCGTCATACCGGAAAGCAACCCAATGCCGCCGCCAATAACTCCGTACACTATGCCATTCCCTTTATTGGCAGGGATAATAGGCTCTTCTTTCTCAAAAAACAAACGGTAGCACATCAGCACCGCCGCCAGCGTAAGCGCCAATCCCAGCAATAGAAAAAAAGTAGCCTGCTTCATAGGTAAGTAACTGCCCACAAAAGCCAGCGGCACACTTACCAGCGACAACTGCCACGCCTTTTTCAATGGCAGGTGGCCACTCTTGTAAAAATGATAAACGCCACCGGTTACCACCGCTACATTACACAGCAAAGCCGTGGATTTCATCAACTGAAAATCTACTACCCAAAAGGGCAATGATAAAATAGCCAGGTAGCTGGAACCGCCGCCAAAGCCCGCAGCAGAGTAGGCCAGCGCCACAATAAAAAAGAGGATACAAAGTTCAGGGATCACAGTTAGTAAGTTTGCATCTGGTGATCAATAGCACTGGCCCAGGCATGGATGCCGCCTTCCACATTATACACCCGGTTAAAGCCCAGTTCCGTTAAACGTTGCGCCACGGCGCGGCTTCGCATTCCATGATGACAAAGCACCGCTACCGGTACATCATCCGGGATAGCGGATACCTGCTGTAATACACGTCCCATCGGGATATGCACGGATTGCGGAATATGGCAGATCTCCCATTCATCATCTTCCCGCACATCCAGCAGCATAAAAGGAGTATCGCGTTGCATCCAGTCGTTCAATTGCTGTACGGATAAAGACTGCACGCCTTCCAGTTCGCAAACTGTTTGCTGGTAGTTTGTTTGCAAAGAAGTGATTTGCTGGTTAGCCGCTACCGGGGTAATATTAAAGGTAAGATGGGTATTATTCAGCGTATCGATGGTCATCAGTTGGTTGCGCAAGGGCGTGCCGATACCGGTAATTACTTTTACCGTTTCATTGGCCATATAACAGCCGATGATACCGGGTAAAACACCGAGCACGCCAATGTCGTTGCAGTTCAGCATTTCACCGCTTTCCGGCGCCTCTGGGAAAATACAACGATAGGTAGCGCCCTCCTGGTAATTAAATACGCTCAGTTGCCCTTCGTATTTATAGATAGCACCGTATATCAGTGGTTTGCCGGTAATTACGCAGGCGTCATTCACCAGGTAGCGGGTACCGAAATTGTCCGAACCATCCACAATTACATCGTATTCAGAAAAAAGCGCCAGTGCATTATCTGTGGTGAGCCAGGTATCGTGTATGATGTGGGTTACCTCCGGGTTCAGCTGCTGCAGCCGTTTTACGGCCTGTTCTACTTTAGACTTCCCCTGGTCGGCGGTGGTATACAGTACCTGCCGTTGCAGGTTGGTGATGGAAACCACATCATGTTCCACGATGCCTATTTTCCCGATCCCCATCGCAGTGAGGTATTGCAACACCGGTACGCCGAGGCCGCCGGCGCCAATCACCAGCACTTTCGCCTGTTGCAGTAATGCCTGTTTTGCGGAGCCAAATCCTTCCAGTCGTGTTTGCCTGTCATATCTGTCCATACTGCTTCATTTAGACCTTAAAATTAATTGTATTCGGGAGAAATTTTACGGGTGTTTTTCCGGGAGAAGGGGAATCCGGCCGGAAGCCGCGGTACAGGTGATCAGGCCATGTGCCCGTCAGCGTTTCAGATCCAGGTACATGGTTACCAGGTCTACATAGTTGCCGTTTTTCTGCATAATACCATTGGGCAGGCGGCCACATTCCATGAAGCCGAAATTGCGGTATAGCTGCATAGCCTTTTCATTGGTGGAAAAAACATGCAGGTAAATCAGGCGTAATGCGGCGCGCGATTCTGTCCAGCGCAACATGGCGGTGAGCAGGCGCCGGCCGATACCCATATTATTCCATTGCTTTTCCACGGCAATACCTATTTCCGCGGTATGCGCCTTTTTGTGCAAACCGGTATGGTTTACGTTGATAGAGCCAATGATCTGGTCCCTCACAATGGCTACCAGCAACAGCTGATTAGGATTGTCGGTATACGATTGGATATAATCCTCTTCAGATGCAATATCCAGCTCCATCGATTCGCTGCGGGTAAAGAGCAGGTAATCCGTTTCCCGGGTCAGGCGCTGGAAACTGGCCAGCAAGCCTGCTGCATCATTGTGTTCGGGAGGGCGAATGATGAGTTCGTCGCCGGTGGGCAGGAAATGTTTCATAATAGAATACCGGGTGGAAATTACGAATTCCAAACGACGAATGACGGATTTCAGGCAGCTGTCAGCGGATATCATTCCGTTTACAATCTCCCTGCGAATCCGTCATCCGTTAAAGATTATCCGTAATAGTGCTTATATCTTGTGGCTGCCAAAATAGCTCTGCAACACGGTCGGTATCTGTATACCTTCCACGGTCTGGTTGTTTTCCAGCAGGCAGGCCAGGATACGCGGCAATGCCAGGGAGCTTCCATTCAGGGAGTGCAGCAGCTGCGGCTTACCATTGTTTTCCTTAAACCGTATTTTCATACGGTTAGTTTGGTAAGCTTCAAAGTTGCTCACAGAGCTTACTTCCAGCCATTTCTGCTGGGCAGCGCTGTACACTTCAAAATCGTAAGTGATGGCAGAAGTAAAGCCCATATCGCCGGCGCATAAACGAAGAATGCGGTAAGGCAGCTCCAGCTGGTTCAGCAACGCTTCTACGTGTGCTACCATTTCATCCAGCGCTTCGTAAGATTTATCAGGATGCACCAGCTGCACAATTTCTACTTTATCAAACTGGTGAACACGGTTCAAACCACGTACATCTTTACCATAAGAACCCGCTTCACGGCGGAAACAAGGCGTATACGCAGTCATTTTCACCGGCAGGTCTGTATCTTTTATAATCTCATCACGGTAAATATTGGTCACCGGTACTTCTGCAGTAGGGATGAGATAGTAGTTATCCGCGGTAGCATGATACATCTGGCCTTCTTTATCCGGCAGCTGGCCGGTACCGTAGGCAGATGCTTCATTTACCAGGTAAGGCGGCGCATATTCCGTGTAGCCGTTGGTGGTATTGTAATCCAGGAAGTACTGGATCAGGGCGCGTTGTAAGCGGGCGCCCCTGTTTTTGAAAACAGGGAAACCGCTGCCGGTAATTTTGTTACCCAGCTCAAAGTCAATCAGGTCGTACTGTTTGGCGAGGTCCCAGTGTGGAACGGCGCCTGCATACAGGTCAGGAATTTTACCCCCCTTGCGGATTTCCACGTTTTCTTCCGGTGTTTTGCCGGCAGGAACCATGGCAGCGGGCAGGTTAGGGAGTTTTACCAGGGCATCCTGCAATGCTTTTTCGGTGGCATTCAGCTCTTCATTCACGGGACCGAGGCGATCTTTTAAAGCCGCTACAGCAGCCCGTTGCGCTTCGCCTTCTTCCTTTTTCCCCTGGGCCATCAGTTTCCCGATTTCTTTGGATAAACTATTTACCTGGGCCTGTGTTTCATCGTATTCGAGGGTTAACTTCTTACGCTTGTCGTCCAGTGCCAGCACTTCTTCCACTACTTCCAGCTCCTTGAAATTCTTAAATGCCAGGCGCTCCAATACCAACTCTTTATTTTGACGTATAAACGGTACTTGTAACATGTTGTATGATCAAATTTTAGCAAATATATTAAAATAGCTTAACTCAGGTACTTCCCTACAATCGGCACTCTGCGGCCTACACCAAAGGCTTTGGAGGATACACGTATAATAGGGCAGAATTGATTTCTCTTGTATTCATTGGTATTTACCATCTTTAAGGCCCGCGAAACCAACGCGGCATCAAAGCCCTGAGCAACTATTTCGCGCGGTCCCTGACGGCGCTCTATATACTGATAAAGTATCCTGTCGAGGATGGCATAATCCGGTAAACTGTCGCTGTCCTTCTGATCCGGCCGCAGCTCTGCAGAAGGCGCCTTATCAATAATATTGGCCGGTATGATTTCTTTCTCCCGGTTAATATATCTGGCCAGTGAATACACCTGCATCTTATACACATCTCCCAAAACACTCAATCCGCCCGCCATATCTCCATATAAAGTACCATAGCCGGTAGACAGCTCACTTTTGTTAGACGTATTCAGCAGGATATAACCAAACTTGTTGGATAAGCCCATCAGCAGGTTACCCCGTATACGGGACTGCGTATTTTCCTCCGCCACATTAAAAGGCAATCCTTTGAAATAAGGCTCCAGCGTGGTTAAGAACGTTTCGTAAATGTCGTTAATGCGGATAATATCATAAGGGTTATCCAGGTTTTTGGACAGCGCCACGGCATCATCTACAGAGTGGCTGGTAGAGTAGGGAGAAGGCATCAGGATGGCCCGTACATTTTCTTTGCCCAACGCATCGCAGGCAATAGCCAGTGTAACGGCGCTGTCGATACCGCCTGAAGATCCCAGAATCGCCTTTGTAAAGCCCATCTTGCCAAAATAATCCCGGATACCCAACACCAGGGCATCATAGATGCGATCAATGTTATGGTCAAACACCAGCTCGGTGAGTGGCGTAAAATCAGCAGGTTTCACCGGCGGCAAGTGGCTGCCAACCAGCTTTTCCAGCTCCATACCACCCATTGCTTCTTCAAAGTAAGGAAGCTCCTTGGCAATGTTACCCTGCGCATCATAAATGAGGGAACCGCCATCAAACACAATCTCCGTTTGAGAACCCACAGCATTGCAGTAATACATCGGGATCTTATACTTCAATACATTGGCGAGAATAATTTCTTTCCGGTCCTCATCATGATCATAATCAAACGGAGAGGCAGAGAGGTTAATCATCACATCCGGCTCCTGTGCAATCAGCTGATCCATCGGGCAGATACGGTACAGGGGATTATCTCCCAGGTTCCAGATATCTTCACAGATGGTGACTGCCAGTTTCTTTCCTTTAAAAGGAATGATATTCCATTCGTAAGACGGCTCAAAGTAACGGTACTCATCAAACACATCGTAGGTAGGCAGCAGGGTTTTATGTACCACCTGCTTTACTTCACCTTCGTATAAAAACCAGGCGGCGTTAAACAGGTCTTTCCCTTCCCTTTGCGGGTTACGGGCAGGGCCACCTACCAGCACCGCAATATCTTTGGTATGCGTTTTTATAACATCTATCGCGTGATAGCATTGTGTAATAAAATCTTCAAATTCGAGGAAATCGCGCGGGGGATAACCGCATACGCATAATTCAGGAAACACCACCAGGTCAGCACCCTGGGCCTTTGCCGCATTAATCCCGTCGATGATCTTTGCTATATTCTTTTCAAAATTGCCAATATGATAATTCTGCTGTGCCAGTATAATATTCATGGTAAAAATATTCGATTCAAAAAAAGTGGGAAAACTAAAAGAATACACCCAGCCGGAGTGCAAAGCTATTCATATTTACCCTTCCGTCGTCCCATTTGCCGTTACGGGTTACATCCACAAAACCGTTCTGGTAGGTAATGCCGGCCATCCCGGTAAGATTGGCGCCCAGCGGGCATTCTATCCCTGCTCCCAATAACATCCCGATGTTGATACGGTTCATTTCCGGTAAGATATTCACCTTATCATAGGTTTGCCCCATAGACACTACATCCGCGCGGCCGGTTATCGGGAAATCGAGATAGGTGCCAAACTGCCCCCAGAAACCGATGCCACCTTCATCCGGCGAGGTTTTCAGCTTCAGGGCCAACGGTATTTCTATATAGGTAAGCTTCATATTATATTCAGCAGGATTGGCTTTATAATCGCTCAAACCCTTACCAGCATCATATTTCAGCTTACTGCCGGCCAGTAATACCTGGAACCCCGACGAAAATGCGTAAGTGCCTTGTTCGTTCAGTTTAAAATCTGCCATCAGACCGAAGTTCAGCCCGGCTTTGGCGCTGTTCCTGTTTACCCCCGATTCCTGTGGCTTCAGGATGGAAACCATCGGGCTCACCGTAAATCCCAGCTTCACTTTATCCCTGAAAGAATTACCGCCATATTGAGCCATTCCTGTTTTCGCTACTCCTATTATCGCCAGTAAAAAGATGATCTTCTTCATAGATGATGCTAATTCTTAATTTTTTATAATACAAGGTAAATAATAATTTTACCTTAGATGAGTTTTAAGAGTGATGCAAAGTTACATTAATAAATATACCCTGCTGATAAGTTGCGTAGTAGCCCTGCTGGGCAACGCAGCCTGTAATTCCGGTAATAAAGCGCCGGATGTTAGTCATATAGCCATGAACGTTAGTTTGTCGCGTTTCGACTCCGCCCTGTTCACTATTGATACCAACAATATACAACCCGGACTGGCAAAGCTGCATGAAGCATACCCGGTATTCCTGCCCCTGTACATTACGGATATCCTTAACCTGGGCGCCTATTCCGACAGCAACGCAGCGGTACTGCAACAACTGCACCTGTTTTTAACCACGCCTGATTTCCGGCAGCTGGAAAAAGCAGTATCCGCCAAATACGGCAGTAATTCAACATTACAATCAGAACTGGAACAAAGCTTCCGGTACGTCAAATACTATATCCCGTCTTTCCATCCGCCTAAAGTGGTCACTTTTATTTCCGGTATCGCCAACTATGGCGCTATCACCATAGATTCCATCCTGGGGATTGGTTTGGATATGTATATGGGAGAAGACTTTCCACCCTATGCCCAGATCCCTGATTACCCGGACTATATGGTTCACCGCTTTGCTCCTCAATACATTACCACCAATTGTATGCAGGTAATCCAGCAACAGCTGTATCCCCCTGCACGTAAAAACGGTAACCTGCTGGAACAGATGATGGAAGCCGGCAAGCAACAGTATTTCCTGGATAAAGTATTGCCGGAAACACCGGATACTATCAAGCTGGGATATACGAAAAGCCAGCTGGACTGGTGCCGGGAAAACGAGCGGATGATCTGGCAGTTTTTTGTACAGAATAACCTGGTGTATTCCAGCGACTGGCAGCAGATCAATCATTTTATTGGCGATGGCCCGTCTACACAGGGGATGCCCGAGGGTGCGCCTGGTAAAATTGCCAATTTTGTAGGATGGCAGATCATAAAAAAGTATATGAGTGAGCACAAGGAGATGACCTTGCAGCAATTAATGGAGTCAAAAGAAGTGACGGAGATCTTCAAAGCCTCGAAGTACAGGCCCTGACAAGAGAATTACAGGCTAAACGAAAACGGAATTAATTCAGTTTAAAAGGAACGACCATCTGGAACTCAGGAATTTTCACTTCCAGTATTTTCTTGTCCAGCTGGTTTTCCATTTGATAAGTACCGTACATCTTGCCGATCTCAGTCCGTAGATTGGATCCCGAGACGTACTGATAAGTTTCACCCGGCGCCAGCAGTGGTTGAACACCCACAACACCTTCTCCTTCTACTTCACGGTGTGTGCCATTGGAATCAATAATGTACCAGTGACGGCGAAGCAGTTTGATCGGGAAAATGTTGTTGTTCTCAATGGTAATACGGTAAGCAAACATGAATTCGCTTCCAATAGGATTTGAATAATCCGGCTGGTAGAATGTTTCCACGCTGATGGTGATGCCCTCTGTTACCTTCTTAACCATAAAATCAACCTTTAACGTAAAAATAAGAAAAATAAAACCAGTGACTGGAAAATTTCTGACTTTAACGATTCTTTAGACTATTTCAACATCATCCAGTATAGCGGGATCTTCCTCTGAGGCCCTGGCAGCCACCTCTAATGCGTTGTTATAGTAGCCTCTCCGCAGGTATTCAGACAAATATCTCCATAAAAAGCCAAAAAAGCCCAGATGCTGGTATTGTTTGATATGACAAGCTTCATGCCGCATCCAGGCTATATCCGCTAAAAAGCGCTCCCGGGACGCTCCATGCAAATGGATAGTGCGTCCCAGGACCATGGCTACAGACTGCACCCGCATGAAGCGGGCGGCTATTTTGGCTAACCATGAATTTTCACGTATGCGGCATTTTATTTTTTCCAATCTTTCTTCCCGAATAACGTAAATCTACGGGAAATATTGAAACCCCACCGGAATTGCCCCTGTAACCAGGAAGTAGTGGTTTCAGGAATAAACTGACTTTCCTGTATGGCAGTGGAATTGGTAAAAGTAATGCTGAATACGTGACCACCGGTTTCTATTTCCAGTCCAACGGCCAGCGGGTTGTAAAAAGAGATGCCCCGGGCAGATTTAAAATAGTCCTTGCTTTCCTGGGAACGGAACGGATAATAGTATTCTGCCAGGAATCCCATTCTTTTGCTGAGCTTCAATCTGCCGGCGGCTCCCAGGGCAAACATATTATTCATGTCCATGTATGCCACATGGTTACGGTGTACATAAGTAGGCGACAGGGTAAGCGATAACTTATCGCCAAATTTCCTTGATACAATGGCCTGGGCTATATACATGAGCCGGTCGGCGCCATCTTCGAAATAAGCCGCCGACGTTTTATCCGTGGCAGAAGGCATCCCGCTGATCACCGCATTGCCAAATACCGCCAGTGATAGTGGCACATGATTGTCGGTGGTTTGCTGTAAAAAGCGGTACTTCACCAGCCCTTCGTACAACTGCTGCAAATCCCCGCTGCCTTTGGTCCGGCTGATACCCACCATCAGGTTGTCGCTCACGCCGTATTCAAAAGCAATGCGGATATCTGTAGAATTATCCGTACCGAAAAATGTTTTGGTACCGCCAAACTCGCCACCAGCGTCGCCAAAGCGGTGTGTAACGCGGAAGTCCAGTTCATGCTTGCGCAGCATTTCAGTCGACTGCCCCTGCACAATGCGGGTACTTTTATACGTATCCCTCACTTTGGTATGACCGGTGGCCGTAGAATCAAAAAGTTTGTCGAGGCCCTGTGCTTGTGCAAATACAGAGAGCACGCAGCATAATAAGATGGTTGATATATACTTCATGGATTGATGTTATTATTTACTGTAAGGTGTATAAACTGCATTAACCGTAACGGCTACCACTTCGGCTACATTCTGTACTACCAGGGACGGTATTTTTATACCGTGATCGGCTACACGTACATTAAAGGTGGATGCAACGGTAAGCGTTGTGCCCTGGGTAGTAATAGTGCCTTTGGCAGTGTAGCTTTTTTCTATCCCGTGAATATTCAGTGTGCCCGTAACCGTTACCGGGTAAGTGCCGTCTTTACTGAATTCCGGTGATTCATTGATCTTTCCTTTGAACTCCGCAAACGGGTATTTATCACTTTCCAGGTAATTTTCGTTGAAGTGCTCCTGCATCAGCTTCTTCTTAAACTGGAAAGAGCTGATAGGCACTTTAAAGAAAACCTCCTTCGTTTTTGTATTGAGTGCAGAAGCGCCCTTATCTGTTTTTGCTTCTATATCTTCCAGTGGAGAAGACGAAAAAAAGGATAAACGGGTGTTTTTACAGGAGTAAACATCCTGTGCAGATGCGGCAACAGCCGATATTACGGCAACTGCAAAAAGCAATAAGTATTTCATGTTTATCTTTTTTCAGGTTATTGATCCGGAAGTCCTTTTGCAATCCAGCAGGCGATAGAGTCCTTTAAGCCCTGGCTGAGTGCAGGAAAAGACATCGATTGTGGCATATCTGCCTGTGGGCCGGTAACACGGGCTTCAAAAACAGCGCGGTTGGTGTTGATATACGCTTTCAGCTTGGCTTCAGTGGAAAAATCTGCCACGGCGGGGGAAAACCCGCCCGGATGGCAGCCACGGCTGGTACAGTTAGCCTGTATGGTAGCAAAAACGGTGGCTGTTGTGATATGGGCGGCATCGCAGTCTAAGCCGCCGCTTACCGGCGCAGGGGCCTGTTCATTTTTACAGGCGGCCAGCAGCACGCAGGCCAATAAAAAAATCTTGTTCCTTGTCATTGGTTTTTCAAATTTGATTGCAGATAGAGAGTACGGGATGATGACAGAATTGGTTGCTTTCACAGGCAGATAAAATTCTGCTATATTACATGATTAACCACTTATTTTTGTACCAAATAAGATCCGACCGTGAATATTGAACAACTATACAGCATCTATGAGCAGCATCGCTCCGTACAAACAGATACCCGTAAACTGAAAGCCAACGATATTTTCTTTGCGCTGAAAGGAGGCAACTTCAACGGTAATGAATTTGCAGCCCGGGCGCTGGAATTGGGCGCCGCTTTTGCCGTGGTAGATGAAGCAGCTTATTTCACCGTGCCGGACAAAATGATGCTGGTAAACGATGCCCTCACCGCTTTACAGCAATTGGCTTTACACCACCGCAAACAATTAAACATCCCGTTCCTGGCCATCACCGGTACTAACGGTAAAACCACTACGAAAGAACTGATCAACGCGGCATTGTCTGCCGGGTTAAAAACATATGCTACTGTTGGCAACCTCAACAACCACATCGGCGTACCCCTTACTATTTTAAGTATCCTCCCCGGTGTGGAAATTGCCGTGGTGGAAATGGGCGCAAACCACCAGAAAGAAATAGCCGGTTATTGTGAAATTGCATTGCCTACCCACGGTATCATTACCAACATAGGGAAAGCTCACCTGGAAGGCTTTGGCAGCGAAGAAGGCGTTAAAAAAGCCAAAGGGGAACTGTATGATTTTTTACGCGCCAACAACGGAACCGTTTTCGTATGCAATGATTATGATTACCTTCTTGAAATGGCACACGGCATCCCGGAAATTATTACCTATGGCAGCAGCGAGGCCGATTACGTAGGCGAAGCCATCGCCGACAGCGCGTTCCTGGCCGTGGAAGTACGGGGCAGCAGCCAGGTAGGGTTTATACAAACCCAACTGGTAGGCGCTTATAACTTCCCCAATGTAATGGCGGCTGTAGCAGTAGCCAGCCACTTTAACGTGCCGGAATCAGCTATTGCACCGGCCATTGCACATTATACACCTTCCAACAACCGCTCACAGGTAATAAAGCAGGGCAGCAATACCATTATCATGGATGCCTATAATGCCAACCCCTCCAGCATGAGAGCCGCTATTGAAAATTTTGCCGGCATCCAGGCCGATAAAAAAATACTGCTGCTCGGCGCCATGATGGAACTGGGAACAGATAGCGTTAAAGAGCACCAGGAACTCGTGAACTTACTGGAACGTTCACATTGGGAAGCAGTGGTATTAGTTGGCGGCGACTTCAAAAAAGTAACCCACCCGTATATCTTCCTGGAAAATTCCACGGAAGCCGGGAAATGGCTGCAGCAGCAACAATACCAGGATGCACATATACTTATTAAAGGCTCCAGGAGTACCGGTATGGAAAAAGTGCTGGCCTGATAAATAAAGCGATTCAGTGAGTTGACAGGAACCGTTCAAAATATTTGTTAACGATTTCATAATTGTATTATTTTTAATACTTCAATCTGTCATTTGAACTTTACCAAAATCTGAATCGCAATGCACAAAAAAATCTGGCATTCCCTTATTAGTATGCTTTGCTGCGTGCTAATAATCCCTGCTGCCCTGTTTGCCCAGGAAACAACCGCCGACATAGCCGGTACTATTCTAAGTAAAGAAGGTCCGGTTCCCGGCGCCAGCATTACTGCTATCCATGTGCCTACCGGCACAAAATATAACACCGTTTCACGTAAAGACGGCCGTTATAATTTACCCAACCTCCGCGTTGGTGGCCCCTACACCCTGTCTGTTTCCTACATCGGCTTCAAAGACGAAAAGCGCGACAACATTTTTCTTTCACTGGGACAGGATTTCAAATCAGACATCAACCTGCAATCCAGTACCAGCACCCTCACAGAAATAGTGGTTACTTCTGTTAGTCAGAACAAAGTGATTAACAGGGCCCGCACTGGTAGCCAGGAAGTGATCACCCGCTCCCAGATGGACCGCCTGCCAACTATCAGCAGGTCCATGCAGGACTTTACGAAACTCACACCTTCTGCCAACGGACTGAATATCGGTGGCAGAAGCAACCAGCTGAACAACATCACCGTTGATGGCGCCAACTTCAACAACTCATTTGGTTTGCAGGCCACACTCGGCTCCCAGACATCATCCCAGCCCATCAGCCTCGAAGCGCTGGAGCAGATCCAGGTAAACGTATCTCCATATGATGTAAGACAGGGTGGCTTCTCCGGCGCCGGTATCAACAGTGTTACCAAAAGCGGTACCAACACGTTCAAAGGAGCCGTTTACACCTACATTCAAACACCCGGATTACAGGGACTGAAAGTAGGCAACGCTACCGTTCCAAAACCCGACTTCAATTATAACCTGCGTGGCTTCAATGTAGGCGGTGCCATCATCCCCAACAAATTGTTCTTCTTCGTAAGCGCTGAACAGGAAAGAATTAAAGCGCCCGCTACCAGCCTCGTAGCCAACAAACCCGGTGGAGTGGCCGGTGGTAACGTATCCCAGGCCGTAGCAGATACACTGGATGCACTGAAACAATTCCTGATAAGCAAATACGGATATGATCCCGGCGATTACCAGAATTATACCTACCGCACACAAAGTGATAAAGTAACTTTTAAGGTCGACTGGAACGTGAATGAGCACAACACGTTTACCTTTAAATACAGTTACCTGAAATCATTTAAAGATATTCCCGCCAGCAACAGCGGCGCTCCCGGTGGCGGTGCTGTTGGAAGTGGCCGCCAGCCCAGCGCTACAGGTCTTCCTTTCAGCGGAAGCGGCTATACCATCAACAACAATTTCAACATCTTCATTGCTGAACTGAATACCCGCATCGGTAACCGTGCCTCCAATAAATTGCAGATCGGCTACTCCGCCATGCGCGATTTCAGAAATGCTTTGTCGCAAAGCAATTTCCCGCTGGTAGATATTATGAACGGCCAGGGCGCCAGCTATACCGCCTTCGGTTATGAGCCGTTTACCTACAACAACAAGCTCAATACCGACGTATACCAGCTGTCTGATATCTTCACCATGTACAAAGGGAAGCATGAAATCACGATTGGAACGCAGAACTATTATAAAACATTCGTGAATGGCTTTGCGCCAAACTACAACGGTAACTACCGCTTTAATACACTCTCCGATTTTTATGCCAGCGCCAACAGCAACCTGGCAACGGCTTCACGCTACGCAGTGTCTTATGCAACCACCAAAGACGGCTCCTTTCCATACGCAAAAATCAACATGCTGGAACTGGGCGCGTTTATCCAGGATAAGTGGAGTGTTACCAACTTCTTTACCTTTACCTATGGTTTACGTATAGACGTACCAGTTATAGGCAGTACTTTCTCCAAAAATGATTCGCTCGCTGCGCTGACTTTCAGAGATGGTGTGAAGATAGATGTGGGCCAGGCGCCAAAAACAACGCCGCTCCTGTCGCCGAGAATTGGATTTAACTGGGATATTACGCATGATGGCAAAACGCAGCTCCGTGGTGGTGCTGGTTTATTTGCAGGTCCGCCGCCCGCTGTTTGGCTGAGCAACCAGGCTGGTAACAATGGGGTACAGTTCGGATCATTTGTAGCGCAAACAAGTGCTACTTCACCTACCATTCCTTACCCTTTCAGCTCCGATCCCAATACTTACAAAGCAGGCACAGAAGGACGGTTATCTTATCAATATAATATAGCCGTTACCGATAGGAACTTTAAATATCCGCAGGTGTTAAAAGCAACGCTGGCGGTTGACCGTCAGTTACCATGGGGCGTAATAGGTACCCTGGAATTCAACTATTCCAAAGATATCAACGCTGTATATTTCCAGAACGTAAACCTTCCCACTGCAGGGTTCCAGCTGGATAGCACCCCCGATCACCGCACACGCTATAATTCTTCCAAAATATACGCAGGCAACAGCCTGAGCAATCCGAATATCAGCGATGCCATCCTGATGCGGAATACCAATAAAGGCTATTCGTATTTTGCCACTATCCAGTTACAAAAAAATCTGCCTAATCTTTACCTGAGTGCGGCCTATACTTACAGCAAGTCGCGCAGCGTAAATGATGGTGGCAGTATTGCACAAAGCAACTGGCGCGACCGCCCCGTTGCCGGCGATCCCAATGCCAATGCACTGGGCTACTCTAATTACTACATGCCGCACCGTGTAATTGCAGCTGCTACCTACCGCTTTACCTGGGCCAAACATTTCGCTACATCTGTAGGCGTGGTATATGAAGCCGCTCCAAGTATAAACGTACTTTACAGCAACACTTCCTATACTTACAACGGCGACGTGAACAACGATGCATCCGGTGGTAACAACGACCTGATCTACATTCCAAAAACCAGGAACGATATTAAACTGGTGCCGGTTGGTTATGGCGATAAAACCTATAACCCCGCTACCAATGCAGATAAACGCACCGCAGATATCATCTGGAATCAGCTCGATAATTTTATTAAACAGGATAACTACCTGAGTGGTCACCGCGGACAATATGCAGAACGTAACGCCGTGGTATTACCATTCGCCAAACGGATGGACCTGAATATTACGCAGGACATCTTTGTATTCAGCGGCAAGGAGAAAACAAAACACACCCTGCGTATCAGTTTTGATATCATCAACTTTGGTAACTTCCTGAATAAACGCTGGGGTATTTCCAAGATCCCGAACCTGCCTTCTTTCCTGAAATACGAAGGACAATACAAAGATGCATCAGGCAATGCTACTGCAGCAGCGGCTTACTCTTTCCCTTACCTGGATGCAGCGAACCAGATTCCGCTCACCAGTTCATGGAGAGACAATACCGGCACCATTTCCAGGTGGCAGGGCCAGCTCGGTATCAGGTATATGTTTAACTAACGCGAATTTTGTCTTTCCCAGGATTAGACTGATTATACTGATTCCTGGATTTTATTTTTGGGATTTTAAAAAGATTAAGGGAGATAAAAGCGGATCTATGCTTTTATCTCCCTTAATCTTTTTAAATCAAAACGTAATCAAATCAGTGTAATCACGGTTAATCAGTCTAATCCTGCTCCAAGACAATTTAACATCGCCATCGGCGATCCTCCGCAAATTTTTTGCACAGAAAAACAATTTATTGAAGTAATTGAGCGTTAATGAAATACAGAAAGAAACATCTGTACTATCCTGCCTGAAGTAATTTCCCTGATATTTTTGAAATTGATCCCTCTATTTATGTAGAAGTGGCTTTAAAAAAAAAGACCTGCAAGCTAAAAAACCCGCAGGTGTTCATAACCTATGCCAACTTTAGAGTAATCGTTAAAACTTAAACTGTTAATAATCTATAAAGCCTAAGTCTTGTAATATTTTGAGTATTGATGTTTTTTCTATTTTGTATATAAGAGATAACGTAATGGAAAATGTATTTGTTCAAAAAATCCTGAAAATATTTTGGTCTTAACATTTTGGGCCCTTCTTTCCGGGGTGTTTCTCTATTACTTACGGATGATAAATTCCTTTGGATTGCTAAAATGGAAAAAAAATTAAAAAAAATATTATTATTTATATTTTAAATATATAAGTAAATGCTTACTTGATATCCTGACAAATTTCTATCAGAACCCCGTTACTATGCTTAGGATGCAGGAAACAGATCAGTTTGTTATCGGCTCCCTTTTTAGGCGTTTCCTGCAATAAAACAAACCCCTCTTCCTGTAACCGTTTCATTTCCGCATAAATATCCGTTACCTCAAAAGCGATGTGATGCATCCCTTCTCCTTTTTTATCCAGGAACTTTGCAATAGCACTGTCTGGTCCTGTTGCCTCCAGCAACTCTATTTTGGTTTCGCCCTGCCGGAAAAAAGCCGTCTGTACCTGTTCACTATCCACCTCCTCCTGCTTATAACACGGAGTGTTCAGCAGCTTTTCAAAAAGCGGAATGGACACAGATAATTTATTAACGGCAATGCCTATATGTTCTACCCTGAGCATGTTTACAGCTGTTTAACAGCTGCACGGAATCGGTATCCGTACAGCTTTTTCGGAATATGCTTAACCCGGTAAAAATAGAACTTATGTCGTAAATTTGTTAGGCCCGGACTTTAATATAAACAGAAAGACAATATGCTGCAGCTGCCCGTTTACCTCGATAACAATGCTACCACGCCCTGCGACCCCAGGGTAGTAGCTGCTATGTTACCCTATTTCACCGAAATATTTGGGAACGCAGCAAGCCGCAGCCACCCGCTGGGATGGGCCGCAGAGGAAGCGGTAGACAATGCCCGTGAACAGGTAGCCAAACTGATTGGCGCCACACCCAAAGAAATTATCTTTACTTCCGGCGCCACAGAAGCCGTTAACCTCGCCATCAAAGGAGTATATGAAACATATACCACCAAAGGCAATCATATTATTACCGCCGTCACCGAACACAAAGCAGTAATAGATACCTGCAAACACCTCGAAAAACAGGGCGCACAGGTAACCTGGCTTCCGGTAAACCACGAAGGACTTATTGACCTCAGCGAACTGGAAGCGGCTATTACTCCCCAAACTATCCTGATCAGCCTGATGTACGCCAACAATGAAACCGGCGTGATCAACCCTGTACGCGCCATCAGCGATATTGCCCGGAAACATGGAGTATTGTTTATGACAGACGCCACCCAGGCAGCAGGAAAAATTCCGGTAGATGTAAACAACGACGGCATAGATCTGCTTACTCTCAGCGCCCATAAAATGTACGGACCCAAAGGAACAGGCGCTTTATATGTCCGCAGACGATCGCCCCGCGTAACGCTCACCGCGCAGATCGACGGAGGCGGCCACGAAAGAGGTATGCGCTCCGGCACCCTGAATGTGCCCGGTATAGTAGGACTCGGAAAGGCATGCGAGCTGTGCATGGAGGAAATGGCTGCCGACACGCAACGCATCCTCCCCATGAGAAACCGGCTGGAAAAGGCTTTGCTGGAAATAGAGCAAACGTATTTAAACGGAGCCCCCGGCCAGCGCCTGCCACATACCTGTAACCTCTCGTTTAAATACGTGGAAAGCGAAACCCTCATGATGGGCTTTAATAAAAAGATCGCCCTTTCCTCCGGATCGGCCTGTACTTCGGCTTCCCTGGAGCCCAGCTATGTGCTGAAAGCAATGGGCCTCAGCGACGACCTCGCGCACGCCTCCCTCCGCTTTGGCCTGGGACGGTTTACCACAGATGAACAAATAGATTTTACCATCCAAACCATTACCGACGCCGTTACCCAGCTGAGAACCATCAGCCCCATATGGGAAATGTATAAAGATGGCGTAGACCTTTAAGTCCACCTTTACTCCGGGTCAACGTCGTGGATGCTTCGTAGATGCCTCGTAGATACGTCGTGGATACTTCGGTATAAAGCCCCTTAAAAACCTCCCATACAATAGCCGGAAAGGTAATAGCGTTTACCCTATATTTGTATCTTTACTAATATCCTAATCCTTACAAACTGTTCATGCTAGCCATCTTTAAGAAAGAGATCAACCAGTTTTTCAGCAGTGTTACGGGCTATGTAGCCATCATACTGTTTTTGCTGGCGAATGGATTAATGTTGTTCGTGTTTCCGGAAACCAGCTTACTCGATACCGGGTATGCCAACCTGGATCCGCTGTTCAACCTGGCGCCGCTCATTTACCTGCTGCTCATTCCAGCCATTACCATGCGCTGCTTCGCAGATGAATTCAAAACCGGTACAATGGAATTACTAAGCACCAAACCACTCACCGGCTGGCAGATTGTAATGGGCAAATTCTGGGGTAGCCTGCTCATTGTAGCCATCTCCCTGCTTCCTACTATCGTTTATTACTTTGCCATAAAACAATTAAGTGTAGATAACCAGTTGCTTGATACCGGCGGTATTATCGGTTCCTATATCGGCCTGTTATTGCTGGGAGCAACGTTCACAGCCACCGGCATCTGGTCTTCTTCCTTAACCAATAACGCCATGATTGCCTTTCTCATCGCACTGTTTACCTGCTTTATTCTTTACAACGGCTTCGATGCCGTTAGCAAAATACCGGCCTTCAGCGGTGGAGCCGACTACTACCTGCAAATGGCGGGGATCAAATTTCATTATGCCTCCATCAGCCGCGGCGTAATAGATAGCCGTGATATTGTTTATTTTATCAGCATCATAGGCCTGATGCTCTATCTTACTAAATTATCCCTGCAAAGAAAACTCTGGCAAAACGGTTAATAACCGTCCTTACTAAACAACATGGCTACACGAAAAAAATACATACAACGTGCAATAGCAGTAATACTGGTACTCACGGGCATCAATATAGCAGCAGCTTACTTTCATGGCAGATGGGATCTGACAGCAGAAAAAAGATATACCCTCACCGCCAGCACCCGGCAAATGCTCCGCAAACTGGACAGCCCGGTGGAAATTGAAGTATTCCTCAAAGGCGACTATCCCGCCAGCTTCCGCCAGCTGGCACAGTCTACGTCAGAACTGCTGGAAGAGTTCCGTGAATATGGTAAACAAAACCTCCGGTTTACATTTATCAATCCGGGACAGGGCCTTACAGACTCCGCACGCATGAAGTTTCTCGGTGAACTCACCGCACAGGGCATCATGCCTTTTAATATGAAGGTACAGCAGGAAGCCAACGACGGCTTCGCCGAGAAGCTGATCTTTCCCGGCGCACTGGTCCATTACAAAGGCAAAACAATAGGAGTGAATCTCCTGAAAAACCAGGGCGGGCAAGATCCCCTGCAAACCATGAACAGCTCGGAAGCCTTGCTGGAATACCAGTTTGCCTACGCGATCCACAAATTGCAGGAAAAGGAAAAGCCACTCGTAGGGTATATGCTGGGCCACGGGGAATCGCTCGGCGCCGAAGTATACGACGCACTGAGCACCCTTCAAACCAGCTATGGGCTGGATACCCTCACCCTGCAGGCAGCGTCTTACATACCCCGCGATTTTAATGTCATCCTCTTTGCCAAACCCGCAGGCGCCTTCTCGGATGCAGATAAGTTCAAGATAGATCAATACGTAATGAACGGGGGCAAGGTGCTGTGGTTCCTCGATGAATCCAGCGCCAGTATGGACAGTCTTCATGAACATCCTGAATTTTTTGCGATGGATCGCGGACTGAACCTGGAAGATCTCCTCTTCCGCTACGGTGTGCGTATTAACCAGGACCTGGTGCTGGATCTGCAAAGCGATGTAGTGCCGTTGGTAGTGGGCAATGTGGGCAACCGGCCGCAGATACAGCCCATGCCGTTTCCTTATTTCCCGATGCTGATGCCTACCAAAGCGCATCCCATTGTAAAAAATCTGGATATGGTACTGAGCCGCTTCGTAAGTTCTATCGATACCATAAAAAATGACGCCATCCGCAAAACCATACTGCTCACCACGTCCAGGAACAGCCGTACTACGCGGCTGCCGGCGCAGGTGAGTTGGGACATCGTGAAAACGCAACCCAATCCACGGGAATACCGCCAAAAATACCTGCCCACAGCCGTTTTGCTGGAAGGGAAATTCACCTCGCTGTTCCGCAACCGGGAAAACCCTGATGCGGTGAATCAGCTGTTCCACGCATCCGGGCAGTCTTTCAAAGAATCCGGCGACACTATCAACAAAATGATTGTGGTCAGCGATGGCGATGTAATTGCCAACGCCGTATCCCGCAAGGAAGGCCCGCTGCAAATGGGCATCAATGAATTTAACCCGGGCTTTGCCTTTGCCAATAAAGAATTTTTTCTCAACTGCCTGGAATATCTCAGCGGTAACAGCGGTATCATGGAAGCCCGGAACAAGGAGCTGACACTGCGTTTGCTGGATGGGGAAAAAATCCGGCAGGAAAAAACCAAGTGGCAGGTGATCTGTTTCCTGGTGCCCGTTGGACTGGTTTTATTATTTGCAATGGTATTCCAGTTTATACGTCAACGTAAATTTACTGAATAGCCTGAAGTGCTGTAAGCCACTGGCTTTCAGGGCTTATAGCAGTGGATGCTTAATGGAAATGGCAACCTTAAACCGGAAACCTAGCTGCCGTTTTCCTATCTTTGCTGCTCATAAAATGCAATCACGTGGGAAAAACAGAGATAACATATCTGGTATTTTTTATTGTGATCATCCTGGCGTTAGTATTTGACCTTGGTTTTTTTAGTAAGAAAAATACAAAGACAAGTCTCAAAACAGCGCTGTGGCAAAGCATTTTCTGGGTAGTTTTATCTATGCTCTTTTTTGGGTTCATGTGGCTGGAAGACGGCGCAGAACCCGCCATCAGCTTTTTGAGCGCGTACCTGATGGAGAAATCCCTGTCGATAGATAATATCTTTGTGTTTGTACTCATCTTTAGTTTTTTTAAGATAAAAGAAGAGTACTATTCCCGGGTATTACTGATAGGTATACTGATGGCCATTATTTTCAGGGCCATATTTATCTGGCTGGGAATTGCGCTCATACAAAAGTTTGAATGGATATTATACATTTTCGGTGCTTTTCTCATTTACACCGGTATTAAAATGTTTGTCACAAAAGATGATGATGAATTTAAACCGGAAGAGAATGCGATTTACCGTTTTATGAATAAATACATGCGGGTAACCACGGAAGAGCCGAAAGGCAGGTTTGTGATCCGTAAACATAATAAGGCATATCTTACTACGTTATCACTGGTTGTAGTGATGCTGGCAGTAACAGATATCTTATTTGCGGTAGATTCTATTCCGGCTGTATTTGCCATATCACGTGATCCGATGGTAGTATATACCTCTAACATATTTGCGGTTTTGGGACTCAGGTCCCTGTTCTTTTTACTGAGGGGAGCGGTAGATAAATTTGAATACCTGCCCCAGGGTATTGCCATCGTCCTGGTTTTTATAGGACTGAAAATGCTGGCTGAGTATTTTTTGCACAAGCACGATATTCAAATACCGGTATATGTATCATTAATAGTGATAGTGCTATGCCTGGGAGGTTCCATCCTCTATTCTCTCTATCATCAGAAAAAAGAAGTACCGGAAGGAGAAGCGAAGTAAAAAGCAGCGCAGACATTAGTTTTGCAGCAGCTAAGTGATTATTCAAACCTGATAAACGTGTATAACGCAGCAAGCATCAACAAGACTTTGAAAGGGGAATTGTTGCAAGAGACCGGATTTTCTGAAATTGACCATCTTTTATTGGACAGCAGGAAGCTCAGCTTCCCCGAAACATCTCTGTTTATTCCATTGGTTAGCCCGCGGCGCAACGCGCATCAATACATTGAAGAATTGTACCGCAAAGGGGTAAGTAATTTTGTAGTGAGTGAACCAGTGCCACTGGAGAAGTATCCTAAAGCCACCTTCATTCTCGTAAAAGACACCCTGCAGGCGCTGCATGCACTGGTAGCCTTTCACCGGCAGCAGTTCCACATACCCGTTATTGGCATCACCGGCAGCAACGGCAAAACCATTGTAAAAGAATGGCTGTACCAGCTGCTGGAAAAGGATTACAATATTGTTCGCAGTCCTAAAAGCTATAACTCCCAGATAGGAGTACCGCTTTCTGTATGGCAAATGAAACCGGAACACCAGCTGGCTATCTTTGAAGCCGGCATTTCACAACCCGGTGAAATGGTGAACCTCGAAAAGATTATCCGCCCCACCATCGGCATCTTCACCAACATCGGGGAAGCCCACAGCGAAGGGTTCTTAAATATCCGCCAGAAAATAAATGAAAAGCTGGTGCTGTTCGCCAAAAGCGATATTCTCATTTACTGTAAAGACTATCTTGCCCTCAATGAGTGTGTGCTGGCCTTTCACAACCAGGTAGGCAAAAAGGAAAACCAGGAAGGCGGACCGGAATTATTTTCCTGGTCACGGAAAACAGATGCCGACCTCCGGGTTACCAATGTGGATAAACTGGATAACCATACCCGCATAGATGCCCTCTACAAACAGGAACCATTGCATTTCCAGATTCCTTTTGTGGATGAAGGCTCTATCGAAAATGCCATTCACTGCCTGGCACTCATGCTGTACATGGGCAAGGAGCAATCCGTTATCCAACAACGGATGGATCAGCTCAGCAATATTGCCATGCGCCTGGAACTGAAACAGGGGATCAATAACTGCTCCGTGATTAACGACAGTTACAGCCTGGATCTCGGCTCCTTAACCATTGCGCTCGACTTCCTCCAGCAACAGCAGCAGCACGCCACCCGCACCGTTATCCTCAGCGATATCCTGCAAAGCGGTAAAAGCGATGCCACCCTGTATGAAGAAGTAGCAGACCTCCTGCAAAAGAAAGGCATCAATAAATTAATCGCCATCGGTAAAAATATAGGCAGGGAGAAAAAAAGCTTCCAGCAGATAGAAGGACTGAAAACACAGTTCCTCACCACTACCGACGAATACATACAACAATTCAATGCGGATGACTTCCAGAATGAAACCATCCTGGTAAAAGGCTCCCGCATCTTCCAGTTTGAACGCATCGGCAAACTGCTGGAACAAAAAGCGCATCAAACCATCCTGGAAATCAATCTTACCGCTATTTCCCATAACGTAAAGCTGTACCAGTCGCTGCTAAAGCCCAACACCAAATTAATGGCAATGGTAAAAGCGTTTTCCTATGGCAGCGGCAGTTTTGAAATAGCCAACCTCCTCCAGTTTCACGGAGTAGACTACCTCGCAGTAGCCTATGCAGATGAAGGAGTAGAGCTGAGAAGAGCCGGTATTACCATGCCTATTATGGTCATGAACCCTGAACCCGCCAGCTTTGATGCCATCCTCCACTGGAACCTGGAGCCGGAAATCTATTCCATGCAGATCCTCCTGCAGTTTATGGAAGAAATCACCACAGCAGGTAAAACGGAATTTCCTGTTCACATAAAGCTCGACACCGGTATGCACCGCCTGGGCTTTGTGAAAAGTGAAATTGCCGAGCTGGCACAAATACTCACCGCCACCCCGCTGATGAAAGTACAATCCATTTTCAGCCACCTGGCCGCCAGTGAAGATCCCGCCAAGGATGCCTTCACGCAGCAGCAGGGCCGGTTGTTTTATGATATGAGCCATGAACTGCAAAAGGCACTGGGCTATACCGTGATCCGCCATATTGCCAACAGCGCCGCTATCAGCCGCCATCCTGATCTGCAGCTGGATATGGTACGCCTCGGCATCGGCATGTATGGAATCGACAGCAGCAACGGGATCCAGGACCAGCTTCGCAATGTAAGCACCCTGAAAACAACCGTGGCCCAGCTGAAACACCTGGTAGCCGGTGATACCGTGGGTTATGGCGCCAAATGGGAAGCCAAAGGCCCCGCAGTAACCGCTACCGTACGCATTGGCTATGCCGATGGCTATCCCCGCAGGCTGGGTATGGGCGTTGGCAAAATGCTGGTACGGGGCAAACTGGCGCCCGTGGCCGGTGTAGTGGCTATGGATATGCTCATGCTCGATGTAACACATATCCCGGATATAGAAGAAGGGGATGAAGTCATTGTTTTTGGCCAGGACTTGTCCGTACAGGACCTATCCGCCTGGGCTGAAACCATTCCCTATGAAATATTAACAGGAATTTCACAGCGCGTAAAAAGGGTATATTTCCAGGAATAATGATATTGCAGGCTTCGACTTTGAAATAAACTATTATTTTTGATAAAATTCTAATATCAGTTGAAATATCGTCACGTAGTATTTATCGTTATCCTGATCCTGGTTATTGACCAGACACTGAAATTCTGGATCAAAACGCATATGTTTATGCAACAGGAGTTTGTGATTTTCCCCAATTGGTTCCGGATCCATTTTATTGAAAATGAAGGAATGGCTTATGGTCTTAAATTCGGAGGCGACTTCGGGAAGATCCTTCTTACCCTGTTCCGCCTGGTGGCTGTAGTGGTAGGTTTTGTGTACATGAAAAAGCTTATCAAAGAAAAATACAGCACGGGCCTCCTGATTTGTGGATCCCTGATCCTGGCAGGAGCAGCCGGCAACCTGATAGATAGTATGTTCTATGGCCTTATTTTCAACGATAGCATAGGGTATGAAGTATCGAAGTTTATGCCTGCCGGCGGCGGTTACGGTAGCTTTTTACACGGCCGCGTGGTGGATATGTTGTACTTCCCCATTTATGAAGGTTACCTGCCTAAATGGGTGCCGTTTAAAGGCGGCGACTACTTCGTGTTTTTCCGCCCGGTATTTAACGTAGCTGATGCAGCTATTTCTATCGGCGTAATCACTATCCTGCTGTTCCAGAAACGGTTTTTCGGAAAACATATGCAGCCTAAAGCCGTTGAACATCCCGTGGCAAAAGATCACGTAGTTTAAATTACTATCTTACTTATATGTAAAAGCGTTCGCCGGTGGTGAACGCTTTTTTTATGCCGGGCCCTGCTGGTATTTTTATGGGCTTAGGGAGATGACAAACAAAATATCCGTCTTTCATTTTGTCGATTATTCGATTTTTTCCGTAAAATGCTCAAAAAGCGAATTTGCCAGGCACCTGCAAATACCCCTAAGTGTATGGGGAGTGTATGGGAAGTGTATTGTGAGTGTATGGGGAGTGTATGGGGAGTGTATGGGAAGTGTATTGTGAGTGTATAGGAACTGTATGGGGACTGTATAGGGAATACGACACATAGACGACTCCTAAGTATCCAAGAAGTATCGGAGAAGTATGCGATAAGTAACAGGGGCATATTCATTCAATGCTGCAACAATTCTTCTTCAAAAAAAAACACAGCCCGCAAACCCTTCACCCTGAAGAGGTTATAAGCTCAACTGCGCTCCTGGCCGCAGTTCCCGGCCCTGCTTTTTCCAAATAATCCCCCCATTTGCTTTGAAATGAAAAATACCCGGATTATATTTGTCTACTAATTCTATAGACTATATGATAATCGTTTTTACAAATCATTCATTTTCAGCACGATGTTGCGGCACGGCATCGTAAAAGGTCCCCTTATCATTTTTTATCATTCCAGAATCAATAATGTTTACAGCACATGCAAAAGTTTTTAATGCTGGCAAAATACCTGTTTTTAATTTTGGTATTCAGTCCGGTACTGGTACACGCTCAACTTAACGGGTCTTATGTAATTCAGGGTAAAATTACAGACGATCACGGGGTAGCGCTTCCCGGTGCCTCCGTACAAATCAAAGGCACTTCATTCGGCGCTCAAACAGATACCACCGGCCGCTTTGAAGTTACCACCAACTCCAAATTTCCGCTGAAGCTGGTAATCAGGCTCATAGGCTATCAGCCCCAGGAGTTTGAAGTAAAAAGCAGCAGCAGCAAACTGGCCATCCAGTTATATACACAATCACTGCTGGTAAATGAAGTAGTAGTATCCGCTTCCCGTCAGCAGGAAAAACTGCTCCGGTCGCCGGTAGCCATCGAAAAATTGGACATCAGGGCGCTGAAAGAAACCCCTTCGTCTACTTTCTACGACGCCCTCGGTAACCTGAAAGGCGTACAAATGACCACTGCGGGTCTTACCTTCAAAGTATTCAACACCCGTGGCTTCAACGTTCCCAACAACTTCCGCTTTATGCAGCTGGTAGATGGTGTGGATAACCAGGCCGCTACCCTCGGCGTACCGCTGGGTAACGCCATCGGCCCCACGGAGCTTGATATTTCCAGCGTGGAAGTTACCCCCGGCGCATCTTCCGCCCTGTATGGCATGAACGCCATCAACGGAATGTCCAACCTCATCACTAAAAACCCCTTCCAATACCAGGGCGTAAGCGTATACCAGAAAGTAGCCGTAAACCACGTTGGTGACGACGGTGGTGCCAAGTTACTCACGGAAACGGCTGTACGCTATGCACAGCAATACTCTTCCTGGTTTGCATGGAAAATTAACCTGAGCTACATGCAGGGTACCGACTGGTACGCTGACAGCCACAACGACTTTTCCCCGCAATCCAAAGCCAACCCCGACTTTCCACAACTCAGCGGCGCCAACAACATCGCCAACGACGCCTGGAACAAATATGGCGATAACTCCAACCTCCAGGTAATTGATAAAGACGGACGCGCTTACAACGTGCACCGCACCGGCTACTGGGAAAAAGATATCGTGGGCGACTTTACCGTTAAGAATAAAAAAGCCGACGTTTCTTTCAATTTCCGCTTACCGCACAAACTGGAACTGTCTGCTTCCTACCGCTACGGCGAAATGGACGGCTTCTTCCAACGTGGTAACCGTATCGGCCTCAGAGGCGTAACCGTACAAAACGGTAAACTGGAACTCGTACACCCCGACTTTACCGTGAGGTCCTACATCTCCATTGAAAATACCGGCGATTCCTATAACATGAATCCCCTGGCCGACAACCTGGAGAAGTCATTCAAAACAGATAAAAAATGGCTGTCTGATTATACTTCCGGCCTGAACAACGCGCTCACCGCAGGTTCCGACCTGGTGGCCGCACACGCCGCTGCCCGCGCCTTTGCAGACGCCGGCAGATGGACACCCGGCACCCCCGCATTTGATGCACAGGTAGCCAAAATAAAAAGTATCAACGACTGGGATATTTACCCTACTTCCAAAAACCCTGAAAACACCAGTGGCGGCGCCGCTCTCCTCCAGAAGAGCCGCTTCTACCACACGGAAGGTACCTGGAACCTGCGTAAATACATCCACTTCGCGGATGTACTGGTAGGCGCTGATTACCGCACCTACGAAATTATCCCCGATGGCAACAACTTCGTGGATTTCTCCCGCCCTGCCGACAAACGCAATGAGCCAGGTGGTAAACACATCTGGTACGGCAAATACGGCGGCTTCGCACAAATCAGCAAAACGTTTTTCAACGACGCATTAAAGCTCACCGGCTCCCTGCGCTACGATAAAAACGAACAGTTTGATGGTAAAGTAAACCCACGTATCGCGGCAGTTTACAGCATCAAAGACAAACATAACTTCCGCCTCTCCTGGCAAAACGGATTCCGCTTCCCATCACTGTTTGAAGCTTACTCCTTCGTAAACAACGGCCAGGTAAGACGTGTAGGCGGACTCGCTTTCATTGAAGAAGGACTCGGTTACTTTAAAAACTCTTTCCTCACCAGCTCAGTAGATGCATTTGGCGTAGCAGTAAATAAAACCATCAATGCCGAGCACATCTCCAAAGATGCCGCCGCTGCAAAAAATGCAGGCATATTAAAAGTAGCGAACCTCGATCCTATCGTTCCGGAACAGATCACTTCGTTTGAAGCCGGCTATAAAGCAGTACTGCTCGATAACAAACTCTTTGTCGATGTAGATGGCTACTATAGCTCCTACAAACACTTCATCGGTCAGATTGAAGCGGTAGTACCTAAAACAGGTAACGTTAACAATCCCGATCAAACAGTGCTGAACCAGATGCTGGATAAGTCTTTACAGAATCGCTACCGCGTATGGACCAACAGTAAATCTACCGTAAACAACTACGGATTCGCGGTGGCTGTTACCTACGATCTGTATAAAAACTACACCATCAGTGGTAACGCCAACTACAACAAACTGGCGCAGGACAAAACAAAAGATGATGCGTTGATCCCCGGCTTTAATACACCAGACTGGTTCACCAACGTAAGCTTGGGTAACCGCAATGTGTACAAAAACATCGGCTTCAACGTGGTTTGGCACTGGCAGAATACTTTCTACTGGCAGAACCTCTTTGGTAACGGCGACGTGCCTTCCTACAACACAGTAGATGCGCAGATTACCTATCGCGTACCAAAAATCAAAACATCCTTTAAACTGGGTGCTTCCAATATCCTCAACTCTAAATACTTCCAGTATGTGGGCGGTCCAACCATCGGTGGATTATACTACCTGGCGTTAACATACGACAACGTTTTTCAGAGGAAATAATAGTTGCTGAGATACAGGGGTGCAGTAATATAACTGCATCCCCTGTTTTTAAAAACTACATAAAATAACTGGTATGACTACACGAACAACAGCCGTTGCAGGCACCGTCACCGAAAAGCCGCAGTCCTCCTTCAAATGGTGGCAGATCGCTGTTGTATCGTTGTTACTGGCTACCGTACTCATTGCCCTCTATTACTACGAAGTACCAGATGCCGTACAGGGAGATGTACGCCGGTTCTTTCACTCTCTTTTTACAACAGAGCTGCTGTTTTATATTGTGGTGGGGTTATGCGCGCAACTGGTAGATGGCGCGTTGGGTATGGCTTACGGCGCTACCTCCTCTTCTTTATTGCTGGGACTGGGCGTATCTCCTTCAGTAAGCAGCGCCAGCGTGCATGTGGCAGAAGTATTTACCACCGGCGCATCGGGGTTCGCCCATTTTAAACTGGGCAACGTTAATAAGAAACTGTTTTTGTGCCTGCTGATCCCCGGAATGATCGGAGCCATCTCCGGCGCATACCTGCTGTCAGATAAAATAGACGGAGATGTAATAAAACCCTTTATCAGCGCATACCTGCTGGTACTCGGCATTATCGTGATCCGGAAAGGCATCCAGAAAAATAAAAGAAAAACCAAAACAAAAAGACTCGGACCACTGGCTTTTGCAGGCGGATTTATGGACGCCATTGGCGGTGGAGGATGGGGCCCCATTGTTACTTCCACTTTGCTGAGTAAAGGCCGTACCGTACATTATACCATTGGTTCTGTAAATGCAGCAGAGTTCTTTATTTCACTTTCCAGCGCGGCCACCTTCCTGATCTTCACGGGTATCTCCAGCTGGCAGGTAATTGTGGGCCTGGTAATCGGCGGGGTGATCGCCTCTCCGTTTGCAGCCATCCTGGTACGGAGAATAAAGCGCAAACCATTAATGATTATGGTAGGCGTCCTCATTATAATACTGAGCCTGCGTACAATTATCGCTACCCTACTTCACCTCGTTTAGCAATACGCCTTCTTTTTCAAAACTACGTATATTGCTCAACGTTACCTCTGCTATCTGCTTGAGCGCTTCTTTTGTAAAAAAGCCCTGGTGGGCGGTTACCAGTACATTAGGGAAAGTGGTTAATCTTGATAATACATCGTCCTGGATAATACTTCCGGAGAAGTTCTGAAAAAACAGGTGTTCTTCCTGCTCATACACATCTATTCCAAGCGCGCCTATATGGCTGTTTTTAAGCGCTGCTACTACTGAAGCAGTATCTATTAATCCGCCACGACTGGTATTGATCAGCACTACGCCCATTTTCATGGATGCAATGGAGTTTGCGTTAATCATATGCCGTGTACTCTCCATCAGCGGGCAATGCAGCGATATCACATCCGACTGCGCAAAAATAGTATCCAGCGATACATACTTTACACCTAACTCTACCAGCTCTTCGTTTTCATAAATATCATGTGCATACACCTTACAGCCGAATCCCAGCATGATCCTGCAAAATACTGCGCCTATGTTACCCGTACCCACTACGCCGATCGTTTTACCAAAGAGATCAAAACCTTCCAGTCCGCTCAATGTAAAGTTGCCATCACGTACACGATTATACGATTTATATATTTTCCGGTTCAGTGCCAGGAGTAAGGCTACCGCATGTTCTGCCACCGCATGGGGCGAATAGGCAGGCACCCGCACTACTTTAATACCTGCTGCTGCGGCGGCTTTCAGATCTACATTATTGAAGCCGGCGCAACGTAATGCAATAAGACGTACCCCTTTTTGCTGAAGCTCGTTGATGACGGTCGCATTCACTTTATCATTCACAAATACACAGATCACCGCTTCATCTTTTATCAGGGCAGCATTATCTTCATTTAACTGCGCCTCGAGGAAACGGAAACGGTGCGCTCCCTGCTGGTTGCCCTGGTTGAAGTAATGAATATCGTATGGCTGCGCGCTGAAAAAGAGTATATCCATGATCGTTGGGCTTGTTTGCATTGAAGGTAACAAAAAAAGAGCCCCGTTATTAGCGGGACTCTCTTCTTCCATAAATATGATCTGTTATTACTTGATTTCTCCTACCATGTGTGCAGGCACTACCCACTCATCAAATTCAGCCGGGGTTACATAACCCAGTTTCACGGCCATTTCCTTGAGGGTAGTTCCTTCCTTGTGGGCTTTCTGCGCAATTTCAGCTGCTTTGTAGTAGCCAATTTTGGTATTCAGTGCAGTTACCAGCATCAGGGAATTTTCCACATGTTTTTTGATATTGGCTTCAATAGGTTCGATGCCTTCCGCGCATTTATCGTTGAAGCTTACGCAGCCATCGCCGATCAGTCGTGCAGAGTGCAGGAAGTTGAAGATCATTACCGGCTTAAATACGTTCAGTTCAAAGTGACCGTTGGAACCGCCGATACTGATGGTAACATCATTACCCATTACCTGGGCCGCAATCATGGTGAGGGCTTCACACTGGGTTGGATTTACTTTACCCGGCATGATAGACGATCCCGGTTCATTGTCGGGAATATGAATTTCGCCGATACCTGCGCGTGGGCCGGAGCTGAGCATGCGTATGTCGTTGGCTATCTTCATTAAACTTACAGCAACTGTTTTCAGCGCGCCATGTGCTTCCACAATGGCATCGTGTGCTGCCAGGGCTTCAAATTTATTCTCAGCAGTAATAAAAGGCAACCCGGTTAACAGGGCAATATTCTTTGCCACGTTCTCAGAATAACCTTTAGGCGTATTGATGCCGGTGCCTACCGCAGTACCACCCAATGCCAGCTCGCTCAGGTGAGCCAGTGAATTGTTGATCGCTTTCAGGCCATGATTCAGCTGGGCTACGTAGCCGCTGATTTCCTGTCCCAGTGTAAGCGGCGTAGCATCCATGAAGTGGGTACGGCCAATTTTTACTACGTTTTTAAACGCTTCTGCCTTTTTCGCCAGCGTATCGCGGAGCTTTGTAATACCGGGAATGGTTACTTCCTGCAGCATTTTATAAGCAGCGATGTGCATAGCGGTAGGGAAGGTATCGTTGGAGGACTGCGATTTGTTCACATCATCATTCGGGTGAACAAATTTGTCCTTATCAGTAAGCTGACCGCCATGAATTACGTGAGCGCGGTAAGCCACCACTTCGTTTACGTTCATGTTAGACTGTGTACCGGAGCCTGTTTGCCATACTACCAGCGGAAACTGGTCGTCCAGTTTACCTTCCAGGATTTCATCGCAAACCTGACCAATCAGATCACTTTTTTCCTTAGGCAGTACACCTGCTTCGAGATTGGTGATAGCTGCCGCTTTCTTCAGGTAAGCGAATGCCTTGATAATTTCTTTCGGCATTTTGTTGATATCCTGTGCGATCTTGAAATTTTCAATGGAGCGCTGTGTTTGAGCGCCATAATAGGCATTTACAGGCACTTTAACCTCGCCCATTGTGTCTTTCTCTATTCTGAATTCCATGACTTAAACTTTTAAGGCTACAAAAGTACGGCTTTACGGGTTGGGCAGCAAGCTATTCCCCGGTAAAATTCGCCTGTCTTTTCTGGATAAAGGCGGCGGCGCCTTCCTGCAGATCCTTTGTAGCGAAGCAGGCCCCGAATTCTTTCAGCTCCATCTCAAAGCCATCCTGGTCCTTATCCAGTGCGGCATTAGCGCATTTAATTACACGGGCTACTGCCAATGGCGCTTTTGTTTGTATTTTTTGTAAGATGGAAGCGGCTTTGGGCAGCAATTCTTCGGGCTTTAAAACATGGTTTACCAGTCCCCATGCCTGTGCCTCAGTGGCATTGATCATATCCCCGGTGAGCATCAGTTCCAGGGCTTTCCCTTTTCCTATCAGCTGCGTAAGGCGCTGGGTGCCGCCATAGCCGGGAATGAGCCCGAGGTTTACTTCCGGCTGGCCAAATTTTGCATTGTCGCTGGCAATCCGGAAGTGGCAGGCCATCGCCAGTTCGCAGCCCCCGCCCAGTGCAAAGCCGTTTACGGCAGCTATGATGGGCTTAGGGCTGTTTTCTATACGCTGGAAAATTACATGGCCTTTCTTGGCCAGCTCTTCTCCCTGTTTATCTGATAAAGTAAGGAACTCGCTGATATCTGCACCTGCCACAAAAGCTTTATCACCTGCGCCGGTAATAATGGCGCCCTTGATTTGCCGGTCGCTGTATATTTCATCCACAGCCAGCGCCAGATCAGCCAGCACCTGCTGGTTGAGGGCATTCAGCTTTTCCGGGCGGTTGATGGTGATGGTGAGGATATTGTTTTCCAATTGTGTGCTTAACGTCTGATACATGTGCCGTATTTTAGTTTATCAATATTAAGCAATATTCAATAACCTAACGAATCAGCCCGATAGCCGCCTCCAATTGCTTATCCCGCCCGGTTTCCAGGGAGACAGCATCATATTTCACTTCTACATCCGGTGGAAATCCGACCCCTTCATAAATCTTCCCATCGCGGTATTTCAGCATCAGCGACGAAGTATACACCAGGTTGATATAATCAGTGGAGAACTGCCCGCCATTGTAATATATGTTGCTGGTCAGCGGGCCATTGGCGCCCCAGGTACGTTCCCCTACAAAATGTCCGTTGGGCAGCGATTTCACGGCCATGGTGGTCATTTCCGCCATGCTTACGGACCAGGCATCAGCCAGCATCACAATAGGCGCCGTAATATTCCGTGCACCTGCCTGTGGCGTTACAAAAGCCGGCGCCCACGGCGAATAATCCAGCCGGCCATTGCCCTGCTTGGAGCGGGTATAACCAAAATCCAGCTGCTTGTCGATCATTCTTCCCAATAAAAAATTAAGATCTGCCAGATCTCCGCCGCCATTACCGCGTACATCGATGATCACTCCTTTAATGTTGGCAGTATTTTTCAGCTTATCAAAGAAATATTGCTCTACTGTTTTCACACCATTGGCGGTATCTGTGTTATACAGTGTTTTCAGGTTAAATCCGCTGAAAAAGAAATACAGGATGTCCTGGTTGATAGTACCGGAAACCGCTACATACTGTGCGGTTGTACCTACATTGGTAAAGCCTCTCACAGCGCCGGCATCAAGATACCCACGTGGCACATCGTTGTAAAAATGGAAGATACTGATAGGATCATGATAATCCGGGCTGGCCACTTTACGCTGGTATGCCGGATTAATACTGAAAGAATCCGCTAACCAGGAATCTTTGAATGTAAGATCGTAGTGGGAGTCCACCAGGCCGGCGGTCATCTCCTTAAAATAAGTATATCCTTTTCTGACATCTGTTGAATCATTGAGATTTAATTTTGCAAACAGCGGTTTATACTGTTTATACACCCGGTCCCAATCGGTGGTATCTATGTCCCAGAACACATAGTTATTATTCATGCCGTTCCAGTAAGAATCAAATACTTCGCTGAAATTTCCGGAGATGGTGTTGGCAGGATCGTTTATTTCGGGTAAGTCTTTGCGGCAGGAAGCGGATACGCATACTGCGATCAGGGCAATAATATATACATTAAGATGTTTCATCTCAGTAAGATTAACTGTTAACAAATTTATTCTGCGGAAGAACCGTGGAAGATGTTCCGGATGTTAAACATGCATCCGGCCTGGAGCACGTAAGTATCGTTGTAGCGGGGGATCTGGTTGATCATGTAATTTTTCTGCTGATCCGATAACCCGTAATAATAGCGGGCTTCTACAAAGAAACGGTATTTCTGCTGCAGCCGGTATTCTATACCGGCGCCTGCCAGCAGCCCGAGTTCAATACGACGATCACGGCGGCTGTCGAAGGAATACTTCTCATCATATTTGTAAGCCTGGTTAAACTGCAAATAATCGTACACCTGTTCATTGTCCGGGATCTCCGGCCCATCGTCAAAAACGTTGGCCATTGCGCCTTTAATGCGGCCGCTCATCCAATAGGCGGCATAACCACCGGCATTAAAAAAACCTCTCAGTTTACTGCCTCCGAAAGAGAAATGCGCCATCAATGGCAGCTGGATATAACTGTTGGTATTTTTTTGATAAATACCTTCAAAGAAATGATCCCTGCTTTGCTCATAATTTTTCTGAATGTAAGAAGGATCGGCTTCAATAGCGAACCAACCGTTGAAATGGTATTGAATAGGAATCCCTACTACAAACCCACCCAGGTCCTCATACTTTGTAAAGGCCCTGTACCCGGTGCTGGTATGCAGGTAGTTCCGGTTGTAGCCTCCTGAAATCCCGACTTCAAATTGCGCATGGGCGCCATACGCGCACAGGAATAGCGCGACGAATAAGCATAGTTTCCGTTTCATATGGTTCTTATTTTGGTGATAACTGCTGTCGACAAAAAAAAACCGGAACTAATTTTACAATTAGTTCCGGTTTGCCAAAAATAGCGGATATATTTCTTAATAATTTACTTCAAACTCTGCTTTGCCGTTTTTCATCTTCATATAGTGTCTTTTTCTCTTTACTTTAAAGTAATCGATACCGCTGAAGTTATATCCGAGGGTAACGAACATCATATTTGCCTCCAGGTTCTTATAAGGATAAACGGAGTTACCGGCTTTATCTTTTGTTTTAAAGTCCTGGTTAAAGAAATTCTGCGGGTAGTATTGCACTTTCAGTCCGAAGCCGGGGTTAATGCGGAACCCGGCAAACAGGGATGGCATCAGCAGCGGCGTACGGTCGCTGAACCATTCATTGAATTTATGGACCTTATCGCCATCTACAAATTGTTTCTCTTTATAATTAACAGCCATATCTATTTCTCCACCGGCAAAAAAGAAGAAGCTGCCGGAAGTAACATCGCCGATCTTTATCCCCACCGGAATACCGATAGTATATACGCGCTGCTTCAGTTTCAGGGAGTCGGCAGGTTTTGAGATCAAACCAATATTCTTGATGTTGATGCCTGTAAACACACCAAAGTTTTTGGAGAAGTCTTTATTAAAGTTAGAGCCCACATTAAAAAAGAGGGTAAACCGCGGGATATTGCGCATGTGCTCCCCGTTTTCTTTCATAGAAGCAAAGGACAGCAGGGGACCGTCGCCGCCGTGGGTTACGTATACCCCTTCCCGGTGTTTGGGATATTTTCCGAAAATGATGGAAAAAACGGTTTTTGCGCCGGTGGTATCGGCGGGGGCAGCAGCATTGGCTGAATCTTTTTTATCCTGGGCAAATGCACTACAACACAACGTCAACAGTAGCAGGAATAACGGGCATAACTTACATTTCATAATACGGGTGTTATGGTTTTTTAGATATTTGGTGGACTATTTCCACTAAAGACGACCCGGTTCAGAAAATGTTACGGCAATAGGGAAATATTTTTAAAAATTCCTGTGACTGGCCACCCAGCCGGTGATATACTCGGAAATATCTTTGGTATTGGTGCCGGGAGGGAACAGTTTTCCAACCCCCATTTCCTGCAGCGTTTCCATATCGGCATCGGGGATAATACCGCCACCGGTAAGCAGTACGTCGTTCATACCCTTTTCCTTCATTTGGGCAATGATCTTGGGGAATACGGTCATATGGGCGCCGGAGAGGATGCTGATGCCAATAGCGTCCACATCTTCCTGCAGGGCAGCATTCACCACCATTTCCGGGGTTTGGCGTAAGCCGGTATATATTACCTCCATTCCGGCATCCCGCAGTGCTGCCGCAATTACTTTTGCGCCCCTGTCGTGGCCATCCAGGCCCACTTTAGCTACCAATACACGAACAGGACGATTTAACGGGTTGACCATACCATTATCATATTAAGGAAGTAAATGTACGAAAAAGCAGAAAGCTTAAGCTCTCGGCTTTTTTGTACATTTGCCGTCCAAGATAAAATCATTATGAGCGAAGAAAGATCCCTCAACTTTATAGAACAAATTGTTGAAGAAGACATAGCGAACGGCGTTAATGACGGAAGGGTACTGACCCGTTTTCCGCCGGAACCCAATGGCTACCTGCATATAGGTCATGCCAAATCCATTGTGCTGAACTTTGGACTGGCCCAGAAATACAATGGAAAAACCAATCTCCGCTTCGATGATACCAACCCGGTAACAGAGGATACTGAATACGTGGATTCTATCAAAGAGGATATCCGCTGGCTGGGATTTGAGTGGGAGAAGGAATTGTATGCCTCCGACTATTTTGAACAACTCTACGCATTTGCCGTAAAAATGATAGAAAAAGGACTGGCCTATGTAGAAGATGCCAGCGCCGATGAAATTGCCGCTGCCAAAGGTACCCCCACCGTACCCGGCACCCCCACTCCGGCCAGAAGCCGCTCCGTAGCGGAAAACCTGGACCTGTTTGAGCGGATGCGCAAAGGCGAATTCAAAGACGGGGAAAAAACACTCCGCGCCAAAGCAGACCTGGCTTCGCCTAACATGCACATGCGCGACCCGCTCATGTATCGCATTAAACATGCCCATCACCACCGTACCGGCGACAAATGGTGCATCTACCCGATGTATGATTTTGCGCACGGACAAAGCGATAGCATCGAACATATTACCCATTCCATTTGTACACTGGAGTTCATCCCGCATCGCCCGCTGTACGACTGGTTCATCAAAGAACTGGACATATTCCCCAGCCGCCAGTACGAGTTTGCCCGTTTAAACCTCACTTATACGGTGATGAGTAAACGAAAACTGAAACAACTGGTGGAAGAAGGTCATGTAAACGGATGGGACGATCCCCGCATGCCTACCATCAGTGGCCTGCGCCGCCGAGGTTACACGCCCGCCAGCATCCGCCAGCTCTGCGAACGTGTAGGCGTACAGAAACGTGATAACATGATTGAACTCGGCCTGCTGGAATTCTGTATCCGCGAAGAGCTGAACAGAACCGCCAACCGCGTAATGGCAGTACTGGACCCGGTAAAACTGGTGATCACCAACTACCCCGAAGGACAGGTAGAAGAAATGGCCGCCGACAATAACCCGGAAGATGAAAACGCAGGCTCCCGTACCCTGCCTTTCAGCAATACCCTGTACATTGAGCGGGAAGACTTCATGGAGGCGCCTCCTAAAAAGTTCTTCCGCCTCGGCCCCGGCCTGATGGTACGTTTGAAAAATGCCTATATCATCAAAGGCGAAAGCTTTGAAAAAGATGCCGACGGCAACATCACTACCATTTACGCCACCTACCTGCCCGAAAGCAAAAGTGGCGGCGACCAGAGCGGCTTAACCGTTAAAGGCACCATTCACTGGGTAAGCGCCGCACATGCTGCCACCGCCGAAGTCCGGATCTACGACCGCCTCTTTACCGTGGAAAATCCACAGGCAGAAGAAGCCGACTTTAAAACGCTCATCAACCCGGATTCGCTGCACGTCATCAAACAGGCGTATGTAGAACCAGGTTTGCTGAAGGCTACTCCCGGTGAACGTTTCCAGTTCCTGCGCAAAGGTTACTTTGTAGTGGATAAAGACAGCACTTCTGAAAAAGTAGTGTTCAACAGAACTGTAACGCTGAAAGACGCATGGGCTAAGGAAAGCGCCAAAGGAAAATAAATATTTTTTTAAAAATAGTGAAGGCCGGGCAGTTACTGTCCGGCCTTTTTATGTGTATTATTATATGTATTTTTATTTATAGTAAATCACTTTATATGGCTAAAACCAATATAGATTTAGATGATAAGCTGATCAAAGAAGCGATGAAGCTTAACAAGGGTAAAACCAAAGAGGAAGTGGTAAACGAAGCGCTGAGGAAATATATTCTGGGAATCAACCAGCGCAAATTTTTAGACCTGAAGGGAAAGATTGAATGGGACGGAGATTTAAACGAAATGCGAGGTAAATGATGCAACCACTACTCTTCGACACATCCGTATGGATTGATGCTTTACGGCGGAAAGAAACGCCACAAACCAATCTGTTAACTCATTATCTCGATAATGATTATGAAATTCCGCTTATTCCCATTGTTGTGCAGGAGTGTTTACAGGGAATAAGAGATGATGCCCAGCACCATAAAGTAAAAGAAACATTCCGCCGTTTTACAAGACTGGAAATAGCGCCTATGGCTGTCGCTATGGGCGCCTCTGCATTATTCCGCTCACTCCGCAAAAAAGGTGTTACCATTCGCAAAAGCAACGATTGTGTAATCGCTTTTTATGCATTGAGCTTTGATCTGGAAGTGGTGCACAACGACAGCGACTTTGAGCTGATCAGCACGCACTCGGAATTAAAAACCTGGAAAAATAACTAAATAATTAAGGCTAAGCGACTCTTCATCGCTTAGCCTTAATCTATTTGAAACTAATAACAATTCTACTTAAACGCCTCCAGTCCCTTTGCAATCCTGTTACGGGTTTCCGCTATACCGAGCGTAGCCACAATATCAAATACAGGAGGGCCGAATTTACCACCGGTCAGCATAATACGGAACGGCAGTTGCACATCTCCCATTTTAAGATTCTTTTCAGCAGCCAACGCTTTGAAGGCAGCTTCCAGATCGGCTGCGGGAGCGGCAGACAATGACTCCAGCTGTTCAGACCATGCATGGAAAAATGCTTCTTTATCGGCATTCCATTTTGGTTTCACTGCCGCTTCATCATAGCTGTCCGGGCTTTGGAAGAAGAAAAATCCATGATCCCATATTTCATTTACAAAATAGCAGCGTTCTTTTACTAACCCTGCTACGGTAGCTACATAAGCCGGATCGGCAATAACGCCCTTTTCGTCCAGCACGGGCTGGAACAAGGCGGCCAGGCTTTCATTGTCTTTGTGATGAATATACTGATGGTTAAACCATTTGGCTTTTTCAAAATCGAATTTAGCGCCGGCCTTATGTACACGTTCCAGGGAGAACTTCCGGATCAGTTCATCCAGGGAAAAAATTTCCTGTTCGGTACCATCGTTCCAGCCCAGCATAGCCAGCATATTAATAAATGCTTCCGGCAGGAAACCACGTTCACGGAAACCTTTCGTTACTTCTTTGCTCACAGGATCTGTCCAGTTCATGGCGTATACGGGGAAGCCTAAACGATCGCCGTCGCGTTTGCTCAGTTTACCATTGCCATCCGGTTTCAGGATCAGTGGAAGATGCGCCCATTGCGGCATATCTGCTTCCCAGCCCAGGAATTTCCACAGCAGGAGATGTACCGGCGCCGATGGCAGCCACTCTTCTCCGCGGAAAGCATGGGTGATTTTCATGAGATAGTCGTCTACTACCACAGCAAGGTGATAGGTAGGCATACCATCTGCTTTCAGCAAAACTTTATCATCTACCTGCGAGGTATGAAAGGTTACTTCTCCACGAACCAGGTCGGTAAAAGTAATTTCTTCATTGGCAGGCATATTTATGCGGATCACATGCGGCGTATTCTTCACCAGCAGTTCCTGTACTTCTGCATCGGAAAGTGTAAGGGAATTACGCATTTTTGCCCGTACAATATGGTTGTACTGGGGAGAAGGATTCTCCGGCGTTTTCAGGCGCTCACGCATACTTTCCAGTTCTTCCGGGGTATCGAAAGCGTAGTAAGCATGACCGGCTTTTACCAGCTGTTCTGCATATTGACGGTATAAATGCTTACGCTCACTCTGACGGTAAGGCGCAAACGGTCCGCCTGCTTCCGGACTTTCGTCAGGAGTAAGGCCGCACCAACGCAAGCATTCATTGATATACTCTTCCGCTCCGGGAACGTAACGGGTTTGGTCTGTATCTTCTATACGCAGCACAAAATCGCCTTTATGCTGCTTCGCAAATAAATAGTTGAACAATACAGTGCGTACACCTCCAAGATGTAGGCCACCAGTAGGACTGGGCGCAAAACGCACTCTTACTTTTTTGTGATCCATAGGCCGCAAAGATAAGGATTTAGCTTTTAGGTGGGAGTTATTGTACCGGAGATATTGGGAGATTAAAATTTTTTAATACGAAGTCCTGCTAACAGACATTAAGTATATTGCGGTACTAAAGCTCATCGCTAAAAAGCCAAAGGCTATATGTTCTATCTTACTAAAACTCCCGGCATCCTGAAAGCCTTATATAAAAGCTGTGTCTGGAATCTGTCTCCGGCAGGTAATAAGGTATATCTTACTTTTGATGATGGCCCGCATCCACAGGCAACGCCCTTTGTGCTGGAGCAACTGGCAAAGTTCAACGCCAAAGCTACTTTTTTCTGTATCGGGAAAAATGTGGTGGAGTATCCCGCTATCTATCAGCAGATCCTGGAAGCAGGGCATACCACCGGCAATCATACCCATAACCATCTGAACGGGTGGAAAACCAACACCGAAAAATATCTTGAAAACGTGCTGGAAGCAGCAAAATATATTGCCTCCCCGTTGTTCAGACCACCCTATGGCAGGATTACTCCCTTCCAGATCCGTCAGATCAGGAATAAAATTCCGGGCGCTAAAATTATTATGTGGGATATCCTCAGTGGTGATTTCGATACGCAGATCAACGGGGAAGCCTGTGTGCAGAACGTAGTATTCAAATTGCAGCCGGGATCTATTGTAGTATTTCACGACAGCACCAAAGCCTGGGACCGGCTGGAGTATGCGCTGCCGCGGGTACTGGAGTATTGCAGGAAGCAAAAATTTGAAGTAGCAGCAATCTTATAATTATAATAACTGTTGCTGATAAGTGAGTTTATCAGCAACAGTTGAGCAGGTTTTTATAACTTGATCTCTTTGGTTTTATCTCCCACTGTAATCGTAACAGGATCGGTACATTTACCATTCCCATAATCAATTACCCCGGTTACTTTATCAAATTCAACCTTCAGTTTCCCTTTAACGAAATGCTGGCAATCAAATATTTTTACCAGTGCTTCCTGTGTTGTAAAAGTGGCTGTAACACCGGTTACAGGACCTTTCTCATAAGAAATGCTGGCATTTCCTTCTACAGTAAACACGTCATCAGACGGATTTAACAAGGGTGTTACCGGGTCAAATCCTGCCGTTTGCTTAATGGTTTTCTTACTGGCGTAGTTGATCACAACAGTATCGCTAAGCGTTACTTTCCCACCGGTTAATTCAGTGGTATACTGGATACCGGTTGTTTTGCTGTAGCTAACGCCACTGATGGTAAACAGTCCTTCTATGGATTTGCCGTTGATTTTATAACCATCGGGCTCCACCCGGATGACAGAAGCAGGGCTAAATAACGGACCGCTGAAAGTAACATTCAACACGCCGCTACGGCTCACACCATAATTGTCGAGGCACGACCCACCAAAATCGATCTTTACTTTTTTAGGCCATTGGTCAGGATTGGTGGCATCCAGTAGCTCAGCTACCGGGCAGGAGGGCGAGGTGGTAACGGCCAGCGCATTGTTTATATTATCCGCCTTGCGGGCAGTAAACAACCCTTGTGTAATGGCTACTTCTGCCACGGTTTCAAAAAGTCCGCTGTACATGGCGCTGGCAGCCGCTTCGTGTTGTGCAGCAGCAATAGTATTATTATCTGATTGGTTATTCGGCGCCGTATCTGTGGTTACTTCTTTCTTACAGGCAAAGAAAATGGTGACTACCGCCACGCTGGTGAAGGTCCACGCCAGCACACGATTTGTACTGAAATAGCTTTTCATAGTTTAGGTTTTATTAGCAATTAGGTTTTTCGGTCTTTACCTTTGTAGTAATAAAGATACTGCTTAAATATTAAAGAAATTACAAATTTAATAAAATAATTATTATGCTTTGGATAGATACCCACACGCACCTTTATTCTGAAGAATTTGAGGCAGACCGGGAAGAGATGGTAGCGCGTGCCTTAGCAGCGGGGGTAGATAAACTGTTTTTGCCGAATATAGATGAGAGTTCTATCGAAGGGATGCTGGCGCTGGAAGCGAAGCACCCGGATCATATTTATGCGATGATGGGGATACATCCCTGTTATGTAAAAGAGGAGGTAGATGAGCAGCTGGACCTGGTAAAGGCCTGGTTACAGCAGCGTTCTTTCAAGGCCATCGGGGAAATAGGACTGGATTTTTACTGGGATAAATCCCTGCTTATCCAGCAATACAAGGCTTTCCAGGAGCAGCTGATGCTGGCGCGGGAGTATGGGCTGCCGGTATCCATCCATAGCCGGGAAGCTACACGGGAATGTATCAACGAAGTAAAAGCTCTACAAGATGGCCGTTTAAGCGGGGTTTTCCACTGTTTTTCGGGTACCCTGGAGGAAGCAAAGGAAATCATTGACCTGGGCTTTTACCTGGGCATAGGCGGGGTAGTTACTTTCAAGAAATCCGGTTTGGATAAATTGCTGGAGGAAATAGACCTGGCGCACATCGTAATGGAAACAGACGCTCCCTATCTGGCGCCGGTTCCTTATCGTGGTAAACGCAACGAAAGTGCGTACCTCCCGCTGGCAGGTGAAAAGGTGGCAGATATAAAAAATCTAAAAATTGCAGACGTTGCAGATATAACAAGCAGCAATGCCCGGAAATTATTCAAAATGCTCTAACTGTTTAGTGAATACCTTTGCAGGCAATGGCTAATAGCACAATGAGTAAAATTCTGATTATTTACACGGGCGGTACTGTAGGTATGATCTACGATGATAAAACCAAAGCTCTGCGCCCGATCGGCTTCAATGAAATAAGGAATAATTTACCGGAACTATACCGGATGGGCATCGATTTTTATGTGTACGCATTTAATCCGCCTATAGATTCATCAGACATGCAGCCGGAGATATGGGTGGAACTGGCCAGTATTATTGAAGACCGGTACGACCGGTACGATGGCTTTGTAATCCTGCACGGCTCGGATACAATGGCCTTCACGGCATCTGCCCTGAGCTTTATGCTGGAAAACCTGTCGAAGCCTGTTATCTTAACCGGTTCCCAGCTTCCCATCGGCAAAATACGCACAGATGCCAAAGAGAATATTATTACGGCGATGGAAATAGCCTGCAGCCGGCATAATGGCACTACTATCTCTATGGTGCCGGAAGTATGTATTTACTTTGATTTCTCCCTGTTCAGAGGCAACCGTTCCAAAAAATATAATGCGGAAAAGTTTGAGGCATTCTATACCATGAACTATCCTCAGCTCGCGGAAGCCGGTATCGATATTAAATTCAAACACCAGTTTATTTTACCGCCACCTACACTACCACTGAAGGTGCATAAGGAACTGGAAACAAATATCACCGTACTGAAATTATTTCCGGGCATTACCAGGAGAGCGGTAGAAGCCACGCTTGGCGTATCCGGTTTGAAAGGTGTGATCATGGAAACCTTTGGTAGTGGTAACACCAATACACAGCCCTGGTTTATTGAAAGCATTAAGAAGGTGATCGATCACGGCGCCATCGTAGTAGATATCACCCAATGTGACGGCGGATCTGTGGAATTGGGCAAATATGAAACCAGTCAGCACTTAATGGAAATTGGTGTAGTGAGCGGGCATGATATGACCTTTGAAGCAGCAGTCACCAAATTGATGTTTGTATTGGGTCAGGGCTTGTCTGTGGCCGATGCAAAGGTGATGCTGGAAACGTCGCTGCGGGGTGAATTAACGCCAATCGAAGTATACTAAATATCTTTTTACGGAAGCTTATACAGGCGGGAGATACAATCAGTTGTACTTCCGCTTTTTTTTATCTTGAATATTTAAGGTAAATTTAAATATCACCAAATTCTCTTTCCCCATTTTCTATTCACCACAAAATTCATTATTCTATGGGAGTTTCCTTATCACAGAAATGCATTGCTGAATTCTTTGGCACTTTTGTCCTGGTATTTATGGGTTGCGGCAGCGCCGTGTTAGCCGGCACGCACGTGGGGTTTCTGGGTATCGCTTTTGCATTTGGATTATCAGTTGTGACGATGGCTTACGCAGTAGGTCACATTTCCGGATGTCATTTAAATCCGGCTATTACTATTTCCCTGTGGTCTACAGGCAAAATATCCGGTAAAGATGCAGGCGGGTATATTGTTGCACAGATCATAGGAGGCATTGTAGCTGCTGCGCTCCTGTATTTCATCGCTCAGGGAAAAGCGGATTACAGTCTTGCTGCCAATGGCCTCGGCGCCAATGGTGTGGAAGATGGCTCACCAGACCATTATTCACTAATTAGTGGGTTGATTGCAGAAATCGTCCTTACCGCCATTTTCCTCGTGGTAGTTCACGGCAGCACCAGTAAAAATAATGGCAACAGTGCATTTGCCGGATTGGCGATTGGTCTCTGCCTGACCATGATCCATATTGTAGGCATCCCGGTTACAGGCGTATCCGTAAACCCTGCAAGAAGCATCGGACCGGCTCTGTTTGTTGGCGGCGGCGCCATTTCCCATTTGTGGGTGTTTATTGTAGGCCCCATTGTAGGCGGGCTTCTGGGCGGAGGAATATGGAAGCTGTACGATAAGAATTAAACTTTTTTTTGAAATATAAACTAAAGGATTATCTTTGCAACCCTGAATTGGAAAATCAACCCTTCCGTTTGTTCAGGAAAAGATAATCACGGAGAAGTGCAGGAGTGGTTGAACTGGCACGCCTGGAAAGTGTGTATAGGTGAAAGCCTATCAAGGGTTCGAATCCCTTCTTCTCCGCAAGCTTTAAAGCTCTGGTAACGCAAGTTATCAGGGCTTTTTTGTTTTATGTCCTACGGTAAATAAATACCTGCTTTCAGGGATAATCCCGTTTTAGATTACTACTACTTTTGTATAATACTTTATTGCCCTTCAATTATGACAGATAAAGAATTTTTAAAGTCTATATACAATATTTCCATTCTATTGAGAGAATCAATTAACGAAGCTTAAATTAAAAACCCTCTTTTCAAAAGACAGATATATGAAGTACCTGCTCATTTTACTATTGCTTATGATAACGCAGCGCATATTTGCCCAAAGCATTTGTGCTGTTGATGATTTTTCAAGGGGTTACCATGATAAAATTTTTATTGGCGATACTTCCCAGCCAACTGGAGATACCTTGCTGCTAGCCAATGATGGCGATTCGCTGGTAATGAGTAAAGAAGATTGGGATAACATTACTAAATACTATCCCGAACTCCTACACCAGGATTTTCCGGAAAGTCCTGGTCTGTTATATGCGGCTCATAGCAGACAGTCGATTTATTTTGACAGTGAAGCAGGTAAGGATTGGTATTACCAGGTGTATGGCTTCTTTTTAAAGCGGCAAAATGGCGCCGCTAAATATGCCGTTACAAGAAAAAAACTAGATAACCTGTTTCGATTCCTTAATACGCTTTATGGGCGGTTGCACTGCCCCTTTGGTACTTACTATGGCCATAGGGAAGAACGAATATCGGGCTATGTAGAATATAGCGTATACCTATACACTTTGCATGAAAGCAATAATACAATACAAGGTAATATTGCAGCGCAGAAAAAACTTTATATCGCCATGTTGCGGCAAGTGATTGCTGATGAGATGGAGGTAGACAACGATGCTGTAGATTGTGCCATGGGCCGTAAAAAGGAACTGCTGGCTTTGGTAACTCAAATTGACCGGCTAATTACGGATAAATTTTACCTGAGGCAGGCACAGTCTTTTCAGTATGCTACTTATAATTATTGATTTTACCAATCCATCGTAACAACAACGGGACATCTTATCTAAACTTCACGCCATCATCCGCGACAAAATAACCCTGTCCACATAAAACGTTCCGAAAGGAATAATGCACGCCAGTAAAACCTTCCAGGTAGTAGTGCTGAATTTCCACTTATAAGCAATTCCCACACTCAGTGTATTCAATATAAAGAACAGAAACAATATCCCATGTACCGGGTCTATTGCCTTCACCAGGGAAGGATCATGATATACATACTTCAGCGGTACTGCGACACCTGTTAGTATCAGCAGGGAAATTCCTTCTAAAAAGGCGATCAGCCGCAATCTTCCGATTTTTGTATTAAAGAACTTCAGCATAGTTAAAATGATCTTATGTATGGCCGGTTCGCCAGTGGAGAGAACGGCCACGGTATTGCAATGAAAATAATAATGAGCGCGGGGGAAAACCAGATGGTCATAGTACGGAACTTTCCCGTAGCAGTATCCTGCCGTTTGGCCACGGATGAACCGATAGTTATAAACACAATGGCGATCGTCATCAATACAATATGTATCAATCCGAAAAACAGGAAATCAAACTGCCGGATGGCTTCATGAAAATGAGATCTGAAATAAGCCACCACCGGGCTTTTAAAGTATAGCACATAACCAATTGCCAGCTGAATATGTGCAATAGTGGCGGTGCTATGCCTTACCAAATCATCCCGCCGTGTAAATATATTCTTGTGGCGCCATCCGCGTATACCACGGTAAACAGCGTATAAGAGACTTATCACCACCGCCCAGCGGAATAGTGAATGTGCGAATACCAAAAAGAAATACATGCCCGCAAAGCTCTGATTAAAAGCAATGGGCTGTTAGGACAAATAAGGGGAGTTTTAGGATAATTCAATCTTCCTGCGGAAGTCGGTAGGTGTAATGCCTTCATACTTTTTAAAGAGCCGGGTGAAGTACGACTGATCCTCAAAACCCACCTCCTGCGCCACTTCACTGATGGTGAGATCACTTTGGCTCAGCAGGACTTTTGCTTCCAGCACGATAGCCTCATCGATCCACCGCGCAGGTGATTTAGCGGTAACGGCTTTCACCGATTTATTTAAATGATTCGGTGAAATATTCAGCAGGGCAGCATAGTCCGTTACCAGGTGCCGCGTCCGGATATTGGTAAATACCAGTTCCTTTAAACGGTTGGTGATATTGATGGCGTTCCGGCTGTAATCAAACAACAGGCGCTTGAAAAGATGCACCACAAATCCGGCAGTTTGCTTATCGAGACTCACCATCGGGTTACCCCATACCCTTAAAAATTCAAATGCTTTCAGTGGCTTTTGTGTATTGTATTTCCCGGTAAGGATATCGGTATGAAAATTACACAGATATCCATTGTTCACTTCGCCGCTTTTAAAAGAAAAAACCTGACCCGCCGGCACAAACAACATTTCATTTTTGTGGATCGTATATAATTCACTGCCAATTTTCATACTGGCTTCTCCACTGGTAATAAACAAACAACTATGATTGGTTGACCGGGAAGCGGGTACAGACTGCGTTACCAGCCGGTACATATCTTCCACTTTCACAATAAAAAATTTATCAAAATCAGGTCTTAATATGCTGTCAAGCTCCTTCCTGGGTTGCATAAACCTGGCAGTAAATGAATCCGGACCATATACTTTATTCCTTTTTTCACCGGCATGATCAATTTTCTTTTACCTTGAAAGATAGTGCTTCCTGAGCAGAAGACATTATGCCGGCCGGGTGAGTGAGTAACACAAAAGCCCCGTCAGGTCTTCTTCCTTTTCCAGTTTTTCTCTCAATGCCTGATCTATTTTAAAGTGATTGCGTTCCAGGAGTTTGATGGATTTTTCATTCCCGGCAGCGAGGAAGGCCGTAATTTTCTGAAGATGTAATTGTTCAAATCCAAACTTTATTACTACCGGAATCACTTCCTGCATAATGCCTTTTCCAAAGAAGGCCGACTGCAGTTCATAACCTATTTCAGCCTGCTCCAGCTCAGGTTCCATATTCCAGTAGCAGATAGTGCCAACGAGGTGATCACTTTCTTTGGTAGTAATTATCCAATACAGCGATTGGTTGGCGGCAATGTTGGCCTGGACCTTTTCAATAAACTGCCGGGCCTCAGCAACTGTAGTGGTAGGAGACCGGTTCAGGAACTGGTTCACGCGCGGATCCGACCGCAGAATGGAAAGAGCTTCGTCATCATACAATGCAGGAGCCCTCAGGATAAACCGCTCGGAAACAAGCGTCGGAAAAGGGTTAAAATTAAGTACTGGCATACGCGTAAATTAATCATTATTCAGTTGTCAGATCTCATGCGGGAAAAACACCAAAGGAGCGGTGGCGCTCCGTGGATAAAAATAATAAACCGGTGAAAGAAACAGGTGATGAAAGGGCCATCCGGCGAACAGGTACAACCCGCATGTAACGGGTGTTCATGCAGGTTGTTACTTTTTTTTTTTAAAAGATGTATAACGGGGTAGTGCTATGCAGGCCACGGATTCTGGTAAGTGGAATTATTTAATTTCACCTCCCTCGATGACAAGGTCAGCTGTATTTGCAGGGGTTGCTCATTGGCGGAATTAAACGTCTCTTCGTATTCTACACAATAGGCGTCTGTAAACTTCAGCTCTTTGAGCCTCGACATGGAATCCCGCCGGAAAAAGGTAATACTGCCGTTTTTCGTCTGGGTATTGGAAATCATCCAGTCAAACAAACTGGTTTCACCGGCAGACTCAATCAGCAGGTTAATAGTGCCTCCTTTGGGGCGGGCGGCAGGTTTCCCGTTATGATCTGTATTTTGGGTAAATGAAAACCTGCATTCCAGGATGTTCATTTCTTCCCCGTCGATGTTGAGAACAGCTTTAAAAGACATAATTAATCTGGTTAACAGGTCCGTTGCAAGGCACAACAGACAGGCACAAAAATATGGTATACAGAATGAAAATACACATTTCTGTTTACATGCCGAAAAATTGAGGGTTATTTTTGAGGAAAGCCGCCGGATCTTCCAGGGACGGGCCTTTCAGCCAACCTTTGATATACTGTTTAATATCTATATAAGATCAAATGCCTGGGCAAAACTGGTCAGGTCGTAGCTGGACTGTGCCCCGATCTTTGCTTTGATATTCCGCCGGTGCGTAACGGCAGTCTTTTCCGAGATCCCTGCCTCCTCGGCAATTTCAATAGCACTGAGGCCCAGGGCCAGTAACCGCAGGATTTCTTTTTCCCTTTTGGTGAGGGAAGCAAAAATATGCTGGTTACGGCGCAGGAAGTTATTCTCTTCCAGCAGGCGGTTTACCTTACTGGTAACGTGGTGCAGCGGATCAATGGGAATAGCGCAGGTAATTACATGCGTAGGAACCCCTTCGGCATCCCGCATAAATACCCGTGTAGAGCCCAGATGCCAGGTCCAGTCCCGCGAGGCAGTAGTGCGTACCTGCTGGAAAAAGGTAACCGTTATGTTGGCTGCTGCCGGCGCATCCAGCATATTGATGATCTTTGGAAGATAATCTGCTACATCGTGTGGGTTAAAGAAGGTGTCGTAATACCTTGCTCCCATTTCCTGCAAGGCCTCCAGCGTAATATCCAGTTCCCGGCAGCCCCGCGGCGACATATACTCCACGTAGCTCTTTACCACATTCATTACTATTACCACTACGGGAAGCTCCTGATCAATGGCCTTTAAAGCGTTCAGCTTCTCTTCCAGCCCTGATCCGTCATTATTAAATGCAGCGTGCTCAATCATGTACGTGATATAAAATCGTGTATAGGAATCCTCTGTGATGTTGGTTGACTACTTACTTTAGTGCTCTTTCTGGTAGCAAATGTAGTAAAAATAAGAAAGGGTCCCGTCACAAAGAAGAGACCCTTTTTTGGGGATAGAAAATACGGTGATTGACTAAATCAGGTGGATGACTTTATATATAATAAGGTGAAATCAGATTATTTTCACAAAGATATGTTAAAGCTAAAGGGAAACAAATACCTACATGTGAGTATTTTTGAAAAAATAAATGACCTTCCTTTCATGAAATCCAGCCCGGAACATTTCCTTCAAAGCCTCTCGCACATTGCTCCCCTTAGCCATGAAGCAATGGAATTATTTGCCGCACATACCACTTTACAAATAGTAAAAAAGGGTGACTACCTGTTGCGCGAAGGACAGCGCTGCCAATACATATGGTTCATTGAAACCGGCTCCTGCAGAGCCTTTCAGCATCATAACGAAAAGGAAATCAACACCGGTTTCTACTTTGAAAATACATTCCTCACTAACCTGAACAGCCTGCGAAACAACGTTCCGGCCGATTACAATATACAAACTATAGAAGCCGGTACCTTATGGCAATGGCATAAAGACGATCTGTTTTCACTCTATCAACAATCCCCCGAAATCACCGCCTTTGGCCGCCAGTGGCTGGAACACCTGTTCATTGAACAGGAAAAACACAATCACTGGCTTAAAAGAAACAGCCCGGAAGAAAGGTACCAGTCAATACTAAACACCCAACCCGAACTTCTGCAACGTGTATCTCTTACACAACTCAGCTCTTACCTGGGCATCTCCCGCGAAACCCTCAGCCGCATCCGCCGCCGCTTACCCTGAACTATTATGTGACGTTTGACACAATCGCTTTATAGCATGGCGGCTACCTTTACCCGGTAAAACTAACGGTCATGACTATACAAGAACAAAAAGATTTCATAGCACACTACATTGCTATCACCTGGAACCTCGGTGATACCAGCCGTTTGGAGCAATTCCTGCATCCGGACTATGTGGATCATTCATTGCCGCCGGCACTACCCGCCAACGCCACCGGGCTAAAACAATGGATTGCATTAACGCATGAATCCTTTCAACCCGAAACAATTATAGAAGACCAGGTAGCCGAACCTGGTAAGTGTATGATAAAAGTAACCATGCGCATGAAACACATCGGACTATGGCGGGGAATAAGCGCTACCGGCCTAACAGTCAGTATTCCCGGCTATCGTTGCTTTCGATTGCAGGATAACCGGATCATTGAACATTGGGCTTTAATAGACGGAAATACACTCGAAAAAAAACTTACCTCCCAACTTTAAATACACCGTAGGCCCATACCCGTTATAAACATCCAATGATGATTTGTTGCTCCCCTGCGGCAGGCAACAAATCACCATTGGTAACCCGGTAATAAAACGTGAAGTGGAATAAAAATGTAAGCGGTCCGTCTGTGAAAAGACATGCAATGAAAAATCCAGTTGTTACAGCCGGCTATGTTCCCTTCCGGAGCCACTGTAAAATCAACTATCCGCGCATCCGGATCGTTGATTCCAACAGTCACGCCTTCCGGTAATATTCATCTCCCCATTACAATATCACACCGGCTATAACCCCTGGAAATAATTTTAAACAGTATCCCTTACAGATACTTTTCATCACAAAAAGGCTTGTGTTATACAAATATGCCTCTTATTCAAACATATACTTAATACTTTTTTATCTTTTAATTATACTTTGATAGTCAAATTTATGATAAAATAAGTGTAATAATAACACCTATATAACCAGATCGCCCGGTAGTTAATACTATTGGTAAAAAAGTAAAAATTGTATTTTACGACTGATAAGCTTACTTTTATAATGCTTTTTTAGCAACCAGGTCATATAAATCAACAGTTAATACGTTATATTCCACTTCAGGGCTTCCGGTATGTTATAAAAACTATGCTCATTATGAAGAGTAAATTATTAAGGGAAATCACTCCTCTTACGCAAAGCGACTGCTTTACGTTGTTTGCCCGGGAGAAAAAAGTATTCGATTTCCCGTTGCATTACCACGACGAATTTGAGTTGAACTTTATCCAATACGCCAGTGGTGCTAAACGGATCATCGGGGATCATATTGAAGAGATCGGCGACCTTGAACTGGTACTGGTTGGCCCCAACCTGCAACACGGCTGGTTTGCCAACAACCATGAAGGCGGCAACGTTAAAGAAATAACCATCCAGTTTCACCGGGACCTGTTTGACGATAAGTTCCTGCAGCGCAACCAGATGAACTTTATCAAAAACATGTTTGAACGCTCCCTGCGGGGCATCCTCTTCTCTACCGAAACCACCCAGCAGATCATGCCCCGCCTCATCCGGCTGCCACAGCAACAGGGCTTCGATTCCGTGCTGGAACTGATGTCTATTTTGCACGACCTGTCTATCAGCCGGAATATGCGCATCCTGTCGGATTCTACTTTTGGCAACACGGAAACCTTCTCCTACAACAGTCGCCGCGTAGAAAAAATCATGACCTACCTGAATGCCAACTTCGATAAAAGTATTTCACTGGGAGAAGCGGCCAGGCTCGCGGCCATGACAGAAGTGGCTTTCAGCCGCTTCTTTAAGGCCAAAATCGGCAAAACCTTTGTGGATACCCTCATAGAAATCAGGCTGGGACACGCCTCCCGGCTGCTGATAGAAACCACGCACACCGTGAATGAGATCGCTTATAAGTGTGGTTTTAATAATATCTCCAACTTTAACCGCATCTTCAAAAAGAAAAAAGATTGTACACCCAAGGAATTCAGGCTGGCCTATACTTCCTCCGGAACAAGAACTTTCGTGTAGCGCTGTTAGCAGGTAAAATGTAACATTAACACATCAGGAATATGGTGTTACCGGCTACAGCAGCTATTTATATGCCCTGTTTTGCATATATATAAGGGTTAAAATCTCCAAAAATGCCGGTAAATGCGTACCTTTGCGCCTTCATGCAGACTTCTACTTTATTAAAGCCGAATTGCTACGTAAATGATGCCGGGTTTGACTGGTTGTATCCTGAAAAAATACAGCAACTATCAAGACGGCACTGGACGCCACTCAGTATTGCTAAAGCAGCAGCCCGTTTTCTCGCAAATGAACCCGGGAAGAAAATTTTGGACATCGGCAGCGGTGTCGGGAAATTTTGCCTGGTAGGCGCCCGTTTTTACCCGGAAACCAACTTTTACGGTATCGAACAACGGGAAGAACTCTATCAATATGCCCTCGAAGCAAAGGCTGCCACACAAACCAGGAACGTGAGCTTTATTCACGGCAATTTTACGCAGGAAGATCTTTCTGCGTACGATGGCTTTTACTTCTATAATTCTTTCTTTGAAAACCTGGTAGATCAGGATCAGATAGATAACAAGGTAGAATATTCAACTAGTTTATATAATTATTACAGCCGCTTTTTATTTAAAAAACTGGAAAGCAGTGCAAGCGGCACAAGACTCGTAACATACCACAGTCTTGAAGATGAAGTACCTCCCTGTTACCAGATGGTGGATGCTTCTACGGATTTAATGCTAAAAATGTGGATCAGAAGATAGGACTAAGTAATACAAAAATTAATACAATGACTACAGACGGACATGCTTTAGAGATCATAGCACAATTAGGCACCATAACGGATTACCAGCAGGCAGACCAGTTACTGGCCACCGTAAAAAAGGAACATGCCGCTTTATATAAAGAAATCTTCACCTCCCTCCAGGAAAAAATAGAAAGCTTGTCGCCATTGGAATGTAACAGTTTACAATGGAGCATTTACCGTTATGCACTAATGCATGTACGTAAATGCACAACAATGGAACCAGCCTGCTGATCAGGCGCTGATGGCCAGCTTTTTGCCAATGGCAGCCACTACGGCTTCCGGCGAAAATTCTTCCTGTAAATACAGATCAACAAAATCGTAACTGATTTCCAGTGAAGGCGTAATAAGATATGCTGCCGGCACAGGTACATCTGCATTGACACCGGAAACAAAACCCCAGATCGGGTCTGATTCCCTGTAAATGCCTGCTTTCCTGGCTATGCGGTATTGCGCGTCGTGCACTACATCAAAGGGCAACGCCTCCGGATATACTGAGGTGAACTGCTTCTTATCTTCACTGGATAATACCAGCAAACGGGCTCCGGCCGCAGTAATAGCCGCATGGCTTTCCTTCAGCCGCTCTATCAACTGATCCGCGTAATTGTTCCAATGCCAGGAATAAAAAACCACTACCAGCGGCTGCAAAGTAAGACTGTGCAATGACGCGCCGGAATGAGCATTATTCAGCAACGGACCCGCGTTGATCACACGCGCTTCTTCAATAAAAAATTCGGGGAAAAAGCTACCTGCTTTTAATGGGTTAATCTTTTCCCTGTTCCTCACAGGGCTGGGGAAGTTTTCCGGTGTAGGCTGCGGTAAGTAATCGGCGTATCTGTATAATGATGACATATTAAAGGCTTTTATAATGGCTGATAAAATGGCCGCTGTTATAGGTTTGGTGAATATCTTTTGCTTTCGTAGAACAAATATAGGGAGAATATTTTAATTACCCTACTATTCCTATAGACTATTAGGGATATAAAATCTAAATAATTGGTTCCTAATAACTTTGATTGAAAAATATTTTTCCGGGGAGATGAAAATAAGGGGATATTTAGACCAGTGCTAAACATTCAAAGCGTGTACCCGTTATTGTTATAAAGTCATGGAAAACCGGGGCAACCTGTCTTTAAAAAAATGAATAAAAATTTGCCAGGATAAACCCGGATGACATAATTTACAGGGAAGCCATAAAAGAATAAATAACGACATATGCTGCTGAAACACAGACTATCACTCGGCCAGATCTTCTCCTTTACCTGGAAGGTAGACCTCATGCTGCTGGGATGTTGTACCCTGGTATATTTCCTCGACTCGCGCTGGCTGGCAGCACATATCAACATCCCCATAGCCGTATCTACCGTACTGGGTACCGCCATTGCCTTCTTTATCGGCTTCAATAACAACCAGGCATACGACCGCTGGTGGGAAGCCCGCAAAATATGGGGCGCACTGGTAAACGACTCCCGCACCTGGAGCCGGTCGATGCTCAATTACCCCTCCCCGGATGCTACCCCTGAAACCAAAGCCCTCGTCCGCCACATGATTTACCGGCACCTCGCCTTTATCTATGCACTCAAAACCGTTCTCCGCAAACGGCCCGACGACTACTACACCCGCTACCTCACTACCGAAGAAATTGAAGAAGTACAAAAACAAAGCAATATCCCCAATGCCATTCTCAACCTCCAGACCCGCGACCTCCAGCAACTCAGGAACTCCGGCAGTATTGATGGCTTCACTTTTATAGAACTGAACCAGATCCTGGTAAAACACTGCGATTCCATGGGCCAGTCTGAAAGGATCAGGAATACCGTATTCCCTCCCAGCTATGTATATTTTACGCAGATGTTTATCTGGTTTTATGTGATCATGAATACATTGATGATGACGGAATCCATTGGTGCATGGGCCATTCCCTTCGGATGGATGTTCGGCTTCGTATTCCATGTAACCCACCTGAACGGCATCACCCTCATGGATCCCTTTGATTTCCAGCCCCTCGCCATTCCGCTCGACAGCATCGCGCGGACTATCGAAATCAACGTGATCCAGCTGCTGGGAGATGAACCGGTACCCGCACCGGTACTGCCGCGGCAGGAAGGTCTTTACGTAATGTAAGCCCACAGGGAAACGTATTTACTTTGTAATACGTAATTCCTTATTTTTACACCTATGACGTATGACCAATTATGTAATCTATATGCCCAGTCAGTTACCCTCAAGATACTACGGGCACGTAGCGCGCCAATGATGCTGTCATTTTTTCATTACACATTCAAGGAAAAGAACCATACTACCATTTCCAATGTGGAACTGGTAACCCGTTTGTCCGATTACCTCGGCGTAACCGGCTACCAGGCCACAGATGATGAAATAGACGCTACCAGCCTGCTGGAACATGATGATGTGAAAGCCAGGAAATATATCGATCAATGGAGTAATAAAGGCTTCCTCCGCAAATATCCCGACGACGACGGACTGGATATCCATGAGCTGAGCAGCGACATGGAAAAAGTAATGCACTGGGTATCCACCCTCCAGAAAAGAGAATTTGTGGGCACAGAAAGCCGCTTCAAAGACATCTTCTCCAAACTAAAAGAATTGATTGACCAGAGCAATAAAGACCCGGAACAAAGGATCCAGGAACTGGAGAAAAAGAAATATGAAATAGAACAGGAAATAAAAGCCATCACCATCACCGGTAAAGTACAGGTGTTTGATGATACCCAGATAAAGGAAAGATTTTACGACGTCAACCGCATGTCGCGCGAACTCCTGAGCGATTTTAAAGAAGTGGAACAAAACTTTGAACAAATCACACAGGAAATTTACCGCAAACAAAGCGAAAAAAATATCGCCAAAGGCGCCCTGCTGGCTTATACCCTCGATTCCTTCGAAGCACTCCGCCAGAAAGACCAGGGGAAAAGCTTCTACTCCTTCTGGCAGTTCCTCATGGATGAAAACAAACAGGAGGAGATGCGGGAGCTGATCGAAAAATTGTACCTCCTGCTGGAAGACCGGAACATCGAATACAAAAATGACCGCTTCTTAAAAAAACTCAAACAATTCCTTCATGCCTCCGGTAAAAAAGTAATTGATGCCAATAAAAAACTGAGCGATAAACTCAGCCGCGTACTCAGTGAAAATAATCTCACCGATCGCAGGAAAGCCGTGGAACTCATCAATGATATCCGGCAACTGGCCTTTCAATCGCTGGAGCAGCCACCCGGTGAGGAATTTTTTATAGAGATAGAAAGCGATCCTGAATTAGACCTCCTCGACCGCTGGGATATGGCAGACGAGAAAAAACCCAACGTAGAGGTGGAATTCCCCGAAGGGATGGGTGGCACTGAGTTTGACGACAATGACCTTAATGCATTATTTAACCATTTTAATATAGACCGCGCCCTGCTGGAAGACCGCATTTCCACACAACTACAAAATAAAAAGCAGGTAAGCCTGAAAGAAATGGTAGAAATTTACGGCGCCGAAAAGGGGCTCACGGAACTCATTACCTATTTCTCTATCGCCAGCCAGTCGGCACACCATATCATCCTGGAAACCCCGGACCCGGTGATGCTGGGCAGCCGCACCATCAATATGCCGATGGTGCTGTTCACAAATTCACAAAACTAATATCATGGCCGAGAAAAATATATCTCCCTTTGCACACGTGTTTCTAAAACTCATGCAGGGACCTGTATACGAAGAAGATAAATCTTACTGGAAAGACCTGCTGGGATGGCAAACAGAACTCAGCAAATACCTGCAGCAAACAGGTCTGCAACTGGTGGTAAATGAAGCCGACGGATTTGCACGTATCGTACAACCGGAAGCAGATGAAACCAACGAGAAACCACTGCCACGCCTCATGCGCAAAACGCGGCTTACCTACGAAGCCACGCTGCTGTGCATAGTACTCCGCGAGGCCCTCGATGAATTTGATATCCAGGGCAATGGCACCCGTCTTTTTATGACACAAAAAGAAATCAAAGAAAGACTCGCACTCTTCTTCAAAGAACGACACAACAAATCCAAACTACTGAAAGATCTCAACAAACCCATCAACAGCCTCTTAAATGTAGGCGTGCTGAAAACTACCCGGGAGGACGCTGCCAATAAGGAACTGCATCAATACGAGGTAAAAAGGATTATCAAAGCACTGGTGAATAACGAGAAACTGGAAGAAATAAAATCAAAATTAAAACTGCATGTCCACCCTGTTCAATAGTGATTCAAAAGAAAGTGGATTCCGGTTGCAATATTTTGAAATATACAACTGGGGAACCTTTCACAATAAAATATATCGCGTCAATACCAACGGTAATACTTCCCTGCTCACCGGCGCAAACGGTAGCGGTAAAACCACCCTCATCGATGCACTCTTAACACTGCTGGTACCCGCCGGCAAAAGATTCTATAACCAGTCGTCCGGTACAGAACAACGCCGCGACAGAGGAGAAGAATCCTATTTCTGGGGCTACTACGGTAAAACTTTCTCCGAAGAATCCCAGCAGTCAAAGACAGACCAGCTGCGTCATAAGGAAAACAACCCTTACTCCGTACTGCTGGCCTATTTCTACAATGCCGCTACCATGCACCAGATCACGCTGGCACAGGTAAGATGGTACTCCGGGGAAATGAAACGGCAATACATCGTTTCTCCACATAAACTAAATATCAACGACCATTTCGGTAACGGAAAATTTGATGTGAAAGGCGACTGGAAAAAAAGACTGCGCCTCGAATTTCCGAAAACAGAAATCACTGATAGCTTTAAAGAATACGCAGCCCTGTTCAGCAACATCTTCGGACTGCGAAGTGAAAAAGCCCTGTCTCTCTTTAACCAAACCGTTGGTATCAAAGTACTCGGCGATCTGAACACGTTTATCCGCGGACAGATGCTGGAAGAAACAGACAGCGAAAATGAATTCCTGAAACTGCGCGAAAACTATGATAGTTTGCTCACCAGTCACCGCGCTATTCAGAAAGATGAAACCCAGCTGAAACTACTGGAACCTATCATCGAAAACCGCGCTTCCTGGCAACAACTACAGGACAGGAACCGGGAATTGCAAATGCTCCAGGACATCCTGCCCTCGTGGTTTAATAAACAGGAAAAAGATATCCTGGAAAGAGAACTGGAATCTTTACAGAAAGAACAACAAACAACTACCCGCAGTCTCACCGCTATCAATGAACAACTTCAGTTGCTTCACCTGCGTAAAGATGAACTGATAGCCCAGAAAGCCAATAACAGCGTGGATGAACAACTGCGCTCTATTGAAAAATCCATCCATTACGAACAAAAAGCCTTAGAGGCCAAGCGTAATAAGATGGAAGAATACAACATGCTCACAGACCGGCTGGAACTCGCTCCCAATCCGGATGAGCAACAGTTCCACGAAAATATTACCGGCGCTGAACAGATGAAAACAGCGCACGATAAACAGCTGGAAACATTACAGGAAGAAATTTTTCATCACAAAAGCAGCCTTGCCGCTGAAAGATCACAGGTATCAAAACTGGAAGAAGAAATAGATTCCTTCCTCCACCGGAAAAATAATATTCCCTATGAGCTGATCCGTATCCGTCAACAGCTGGCAAATATGCTGGATATCCAGGAAGATGACCTGCCGTTTGCCGGTGAATTGATCAAAGTAAAAGATGCAGAGATCCATTGGGAAAGTGCTATTGAAAAAGTATTGCACAACTTTGGCCTGCGCCTCCTCGTGCCGGAAGAATATATCCTGGACATCAACCGGTACATCAATTCCAACAACCTGCAAACCCGCCTTGTATACCACAAAGTAGAAGAGGAGAGTTATACCATGTTGCGGATGCCTTCTGAAAAAGAAAGCCTGTTACAAAAGATAGATATCAAACCCGGCACCATCTTCAAAGAATGGCTGCAAAACCAGCTGCTCGATCAGTTTGATTATACCTGTACCGACGACATGACCGTGTTTAACCGTTGCCGGAAAGCAGTTACTTCCAACGGACTAACGCGGCAGGCTACACGCCATGAAAAAGATGACCGTCCTAACCGCTCCCAGAAAAACAATTATGTACTGGGATGGAACAATAAAAACAAATTACGCCTGTTAAAAGAAGAACAGGATGAATGCAATAACAATATCGAAACACTACAGCATAGCATTTCCCAGCTGGAAGACAGCAGGAAAGCCATCGCCAATATCAATGCACTGCTGAACGCATTGCTGTCGTTGCGCAACTACAGTGAAATCAACTGGCAAACTCATGCCGGCGTCATTGAATCGTTCGCGCGTGAAAAAGCAACGCTGCTAAAAACCAGCGACAAATACCAGGCGATCTGTGATCAGCTGGACGAAATTACCTTGCAGATACAAAGCAAGGAAAAAGAGAAAGAAGGAACGCTCCAGGAAAAAGGCCGGCTGGACGATAAAGCCGCAGAGAAACTACGCCACTTCAATCAACTGAAGGTTAATAAACTGGACGATGTTTCTCTCCAATACATACTGGAATACCTTACTGACCTGTCGCTGACCGAACCGGCGGAAACAACCCTTGAGCTGGCATCCTACCGCAAACGGGCAGATGATAACATGAAGGCAACCCTGCACGATGCCATGCGCCTCACCGCGGAAAAAGAAGCAGAGATCACCCGGCAGCTGGCTGCATTTGTAATGCCGCCAAAATCCATCCACGATACTTTCCCTGACTGGCTCGGTGATGTAACGGATCTGCAGCCACATGTGAAATACCTCGACGAATTTACTTCCCTCTATGAGCGGATTAAATTCCAGCGGCTCATTGAGCATAAAGAACGCTTCCGCAAATACATGGACACCAGCATGCTCAATGCCATCACCAACTACCGGGCATGGATATACGGACAGGAAGACGTGATCCGCGAAGTAATGGAAGATCTCAACGAACCATTACGCAACATCACCTTCAATAAAAACCCGGATACCTACCTCCAGCTGGAATGCCGCCATGTACGTGATGTGGAGATCCGTAACTTCAAAGAGAAACTCAGTAACGCAGTACCGGACTCTTATAAATACCAGCTCGAAAAAGATGAAGCCTACGGCGACCAGCTGTTTGAAAATATCAAACTGCTCATCACCGAGTTGCAGCAAAACGAAGCATGGCGCCGTAAAGTAACGGATGTACGCAACTGGCTCGACTTCGGTGCAAAAGAATTTTATGTGGCCGATAATAAGGCGTTCAAATATTATGAGGATACGGCCAGTCTTTCCGGTGGTGAAAAAGCACAGTTCACTTACACCATCCTGGGAGCAGCCATTGCTTACCAGTTTGGTATCAATGAAGCTAACCGCCAGCACCGCAGCTTACGCTTCATCACAGTGGATGAAGCCTTCAGCAAACTGGATCCTGAAAAGAGTCACTACCTCATGGAATACTGCGGACAGCTGAACCTGCAGTTACTGGTAGTAACGCCGCTGGATAAACTGAATATCGCAGAACCTTATATACATGCCTGTCACTTTGTGGCGAATAAAAACAAACGTGATTCGGTGGTGTATAACTTTACGATGGAAGAGTACCGCGACAGGAAGAAGGAGTTTGAATCAATGGCAGTGATGTCGTAAGCGGCAACACCGCGCAATAAAAAGGCTGATACATCATCAACAGGTGTATCAGCCTTTTTTATGTATTTTAAATTGGCGTTACGCCGGCATGCCTGATTGTCCTGCCAACACCGGCTGGCATTGCGGCTCCCGTCCCATTTGCCTGGCGCCCCATTCACTCAGCAATATAATAAACGGCAGCAGTTCCCGGCCCGTATCTGTTAGTTGATATTCCACGCGTGGCGGCACTTCCAGGTACACGTGCCGGGTTACCAGCTCATCGTCTTCCAGTTCACGCAATACCTGTGTGAGCATTTTAGGGGTTATACCGGTCATGATTTTACGTAGTTCTCCATATCTCCTTACCCCATTTCTCAGGTGATAAATAACACGTCCTTTGTGCTTTCCACCAATCCGTTGAAAAGCGTAATCAACCGCACAAATCGTATCAGTATGAATATTTTTTCCGGATTTCTTCATTTTTCTGGTATTGATTATCAGCAATAGTATCTATCTGGTACCTACATTCCCAAATGGTGCATACTTGTCTTATATGAAGTTAGGGGGCAATTTTGTGAAAGAAAAAAAATAGTTCTTATGAAAGCAATACAACAAGTGGCATTCGGACTGGAAAGTTTACAGCTCAAAGAAATACCTACACCCACACCCGGCCCCGGTGAAGTACTGGTAAAAATAGAAGCCGCGGCACTCAATTACCTCGACGTAGCCCTCGCTACCGGCACCTATAGCAAGGAGTTGCCGCTACCACGCATTCCCACTTCCGATGGCGCCGGTGTGGTAGAAGCTATCGGCGATCAGGTAACCAAATGGCAGCCGGGCGACCGCGTAGCCATTCATTACAACCAGCTCTGGCAGCATGGCCATGCCACCGCCGCTACCAATCATATCAGAACAGGCGTAAGCACCCCCGGCCTGCTGGCAGAATATGCCGTGATCCCTGAATATGCACTGGTGCGCACTCCTGCCAATTTAACCAGCGTGGAAGCCGCTACATTGCCCGTTGCCGGCGTTACCGCGTGGACGGGCCTGATGGGCTACGCCGGCATCAAAGCAGGACAAACAGTGCTCACGCAGGGCACCGGCGGCGTATCTCTTTTTGCCATGCAAATCGCATTGGCAGCAGGTGCGAAGGTAATTGCCACCAGCAGCCATCCGGATAAGCTGAAGAAATTACAGGAGCTGGGCGCCCACGAAGTGATCGATTATAAAAAATATCCAAACTGGTACGAAGAAGTAAAACGTATCACTGGTGGAGAAGGTGTGCATGCCACACTGGATATTGCCGGCGCCGCCACCATTGTTAATTCTGTTAAGTCGGTAGGCTTCAATGGCTTTGTGGGCCTGGTAGGCTTTATTGAGGGCGCGCAGCTGCCAATAGACTTGTTTACTGTAGTAGGCAGCTATATCAGGTTGCAGGGTTATTCTGTAGGCAGCCTGAAAAGTTTCCAGGAGTTGGCTGCTGCGGTGGAAGTAAATAATATCCATCCGGTAATAGACAGCGTATTCCCTGTAAGCGAAGCGCAGGAGGCATTTAGATATATGGGTAGTGGTAATTATTTCGGGAAAGTAGTAATAGAAATGAAGTAAAGTAGCTGACATATAAACGTCCTGCGCATCGGCAGGACGTTATACCAAGTAAACCATTACACTAAAATTATTGTTTCAAGATAGTAAAAACAAGTTGAAAACAGGGTTATTTACTTGTTAAGGTGATGATAACATTATATTTTTATCAATACATGACAAACATCAGTTTCATGGATATCTTCACCTGCTACCTTTGCATCAATAATCGAACATTATGCCTTCAGTAGAAATACTATCCAGAATACAGTTTGCGTTTACCATTGCCTTTCACTACATCTATCCTCCGCTGAGCATAGGACTGGGCCTCTGTCTTGTGATCATGGAGGGCCTGTATCTTAAAACAGGTTTGTCGCTTTATAAAGACATTACGCGATTTTGGATTAAGATATTTGCGTTGATCTTCGGGATCGGTGTAGCCACCGGCATTGTAATGGAATTTGAATTTGGCACCAACTGGGCCACCTATTCGCATTACGTAGGCGACATTTTCGGAAGCGCCCTGGCGGCAGAAGGCATCTTCGCCTTTGCCATGGAATCTGCCTTCCTGGGGGTATTATTATTTGGCTGGAACCGTGTTCATAAAGGGGTTCACTTCTTTTCTACCTGCATGGTGGCGCTGGGTTCTATCTTTTCTGCATTGTGGATCGTTATTGCCAATTCCTGGCAGCAAACGCCAACAGGTTACCGTATAGAAGGACATGATCTGCAGGCGCGCGCAGTAGTTACGGATTTCTGGGAAATGGTGTTTAACCCTTCTTCAGTAGACCGGTTTTCACATGTGATCATCGGCTCCTTTCTCGCAGGCTCTTTCCTGGTGATGAGCGTTGCCGCCTGGTACATCCTGAAAAACCGCTCTGCCAAACATGCGCAAGCCATGTTTAAAGTAGGCTTGGGCGTAGCCGTAATAGCAGCGCTGATGCAGCTTTTCACCGGTCACCGTTCCGCTCACTATGTGAGCAAATATCAACCCGCCAAACTGGCCGCTATGGAAGGCCATTACGATAGTTCTGCGGTAGCACCGATGTACATTGTGGGTTGGGTAGACAACAAAAATGAAAAGACAACCGGTATAAAAATTCCGGGAGGACTTTCTTTCCTTACGCATGGCAGCTTTTCCGCCCCGGTAGAAGGGCTCAGGGCCACACCCAAAGCAGACAGGCCCGGCGCAGTGAACTTTGTGTTCCAGATGTATCACATTATGATCTCTATCGGCATGATACTCATAGCGCTTACCCTCCTGGCCGTTTTCCTTTTATGGAGAAAGAAACTGTTTAACCAGCGCTGGCTGATGATCATATTCGCATGGGCAGTGCTGCTGCCGCAAATAGCCAACCAGGTTGGATGGTATGCCGCCGAAGTGGGCCGCCAGCCCTGGGTGGTGTACAAGCTGTTGCGTACATCCGATGCGCTGTCGCGTAAGGTAACGGCCGACCAGGTAATGTTTTCACTGATATTATTTACGCTGGTGTATATGCTGCTGTTTACGTTGTTCATCTATTTGCTAACCCGGAAAATACAGCACGGGCCGGATGTTTCAGAGAATGCGGAAATTGAATACGACGGCTATTATCACGATAATATAACTTACCATCCTACTAAATTATAACTCATGGAAACAATTCTCGGACTGGACCTTCCCACCTGGTGGTTTTTAGTGATTGGCGGATTGATCACCGGTTATGGTGTGCTGGATGGCTTCGACCTGGGTGCCGGTGCTTTGCACCTGTTTTTTAAAAAAGAAGAAAGCCGGCGCCTGGTGCTGAATGCGATAGGACCGGTATGGGATGGGAACGAAGTATGGCTGGTAATTGCCGGTGGTGCATTGTTTGCCGGGTTCCCGCTGGTATACGGCGTAGTATTATCTACCTTCTATGTTCCCTTTATGTTATTCCTCGTAGCCCTCATCTTCAGGGCTATTTCAATAGAATTCAGGAGTAAGGAAACCTGGCTGTGGTGGCGCAAAATGTGGGACATCAGTTATACTGTGTCCAGCACCGGCATCACGCTGTTGCTGGGACTGGTACTGGGCAACCTTATTCACGGCCTTCCGATTAATAAGGAACATGAATTTACCGGTACACTGCTCACGTTTTTTAATCCTTATGCGATACTGATTGCTTTTACCACCTTGTCGCTGTTCATGCTGCATGGCTCTATTTACCTGGTAATGAAAACGGAAAACAGGCTGTACACCAGGCTCACAGTGATTGTGAACAACTGCAGCAAGTTCTTCATTCTCTGCTTTATTCTAACGTCAATGGCTACCCTTATTTATGTGCCGCACATGACCTTGCAGTTTAAGTCACATCCCCAGCTGTTCCTGTTGCCAATGCTGGCTGTGCTGATCCTGTTGAATATCAAAAGAAATGTAGATGCCCGCAGGTATTATACTGCTTTCCTCTATTCTTCCATTATCACGGCCTGCCTGCTCATCCTGTTTGCCGTAGGGTTATATCCCAATATTGTGATATCTACCACTGATCCGGCTTATAGCATCAGCATTTATGCAGCGGCGTCTTCTGTTAAGTCGTTGAAAATTATGCTGCTCATTGCAGCCATAGGTACCCCGATGGTAATTGGATATACTACTTTCTTATTCTGGACATTCCGGGGTAAAGTGAAGCTGAACGAAATGAGTTATTAGATATCAGAAAGGTTAACAGCCATTGGCTAAAAAAACAGGTCCCCGCAAGAAATTGCAGGGACTTACCATTTAACCTATATTCTGTACTGTAGCATTGTGTTGATGATCTCCCGAAAGTCGCCAGTTGTCGTTTTCCCGGTATCCTATCTTTTATCAGGAGATTTGTATATTTAAGACCGCCTGCTTTGATAAAAGTTTAACCGGTTTAAAAAAATTTCTGAAAATAATTCCGGGAAGCCGAAATTAGTACCCAGAATTGATTCATTCCATGAACCGTATCGACCGGCTTACCGCCATTCTCATACAATTACAGGGTAAAAAAATAGTAAGGGCCTCCGAAATTGCCGACCGCTTTAACATCAGTTTAAGAACGGTATACCGGGATGTAAAAGCCCTGCAGGAAGCCGGCGTGCCTATTGGTGCGGAGGCGGGTACCGGCTATTACATCGTGGAAGGATATCACCTGCCCCCTGTAATGTTTTCCAAAGAAGAGGCGGCGGCACTCCTTACCGGGGAAAAACTGATGGAACAGTTCAGTGACCACAGTAACCGGAAACAGTTCAGCCTGGCAATGGAAAAGATCCGTTCCGTACTCCGTGGAACAGAAAAGGACTACCTCGAATCACTGGATGAAAACATCGCCGTACTGCGGTACCGCCCTATGGTCACGGACGCGGCCGAGTTCCCCAACCGCTTCCTCACTGATATTCAACAAGCCCTGGGCATGAACCAGGTGATCAGTATGGAATACTTTTCTTTCCAGGAAGAAGTGGCCACCCGCAGGGAAGTAGAGCCAATAGGCATTTTCCATAGCAGCGCCAACTGGCACCTGATCGCTTTCTGCCGGCTCCGGCAGGGTTACCGGGATTTCCGGGTAGACCGTATCCGCAAATTAGCCGTGCTGCCGGCCACTTATAAGAAAAACAAACACCTCTCTTTGCAGGACTACCTGGAGCAACAGCGCAGCAGCCACAGCGAAAATACCTATCTCATAAAAATAGCGGTGGACAATGATCTGATGCGGTATGTAAGGGAACAGAAGTACTACTATGGCCTTATGGAAGAAAAGGTAGTGGGCGATAAAACAGAGCTTACCTTTCTGCAATCCTCCCTGGGCTATTTTGCCAGGTGGCTCATTATGTTTGGAAGCCGGGTGGAAGTACATCAGCCTGAAGAGCTCAAAACCGCTATCGGAGAGCTTGTAACAGAACTCCACGGACATTATTTATAAATTTTGGAATGCTGCTGACATAAGGTTGTCACTCCCTGGCTGTTCTTTTGTACTGTGATCAAAAACAATACAAATATGAATAAGCTCAGCAATTGCTATGTATTCCTCTTCGACGGCTACTCCGATTGGGAACCCGCACTGACCATGTATGGCATAGGAAGCTTTACAGATACCAATATCGTTACCTTTTCCTTTACCGGCGAAACCGTTACTTCCGGCGGACAGCTGAAGATACAGCCTCATACAAGTCTCGATGAGGCATTGAAAGCGGATATCGACCTGCTGATTCTTCCCGGTGGAGAGGCAATGGAAAATGGCTCCAATGCAGCGATCATTCCACTTGTTAAACAACTGCTGGCACAGCAAAAAACAATTGCAGCTATCTGTGGCGCCACTGTGCTGTTGGGGCAACACGGCTTCCTGGACAATATTGCCCATACCAGCAATCACCCCGAAGTATTGAAGCAACAGGCGCCCACTTATAAAGGTGCTGATAAGTACAGGGATGAACCGGCGGTAGCTGATAAACAGATTATCACTGCCAGCGGCACCGCAATGATCCCATTTGCCAAAGCCATCTATCAGCATTTTAATTTACTGGAGATAGAACCCCTGAAGTTCTGGTTTGGCTTCTTTGATCATACAGCTGTTCTTCCGGAGATGTTATCCGCAGTGCCTTTCCATTTCTTCTATCAGCGCTACGAAACGAACTATGCCGGTATGCTGTCCCTCGTACGCACCGCTATTAAAGACGTATACCAGGAAGCTATTAATGCCGGGCTGGAAATATGCGGCGCGCCTGAATGGCATTACCGCAACTTCGACGGAAAGCCGGATACAGTGTTCACCCTGGATATTGGCCTTCCCGTAACAGCGGTGAAACCTGTTTCAGCGCCGTGGCATTGCGAAACACTACCGGCCTTCAAATGTGTAAGCATGCAGCACAAAGGCCCGTGGGAGCAGCTCATCACTACGTACGAACAGCTGTTTACAGGTATCGGTATGCTGGGCCTACCCGTAACCGGCTACACGCGGGAACAATACCTGCGCTATAATTTTGAACAACCGGCGCAAAATATCACCAACATACAGATTGGTGTGCTTTAACCGGTATAAACATCCCCCGGTACTCCCGGGGGATTTTAACTCTTAAACAATGAAAGCCTATATCATCATGGGATGGCTGTTGCTCATCACCTTTGCTTTTGATATACAATTAACACTGAAAAATATGAGTAAACTGGATTTAACAAAGGAATTTAAACAGTATTATACCGCTGCTTTAGTGCCTGAAGTGGTTACCATAGAAAAGGGATTGTTTGTAACTGTTATGGGTAAAGGTGATCCCAATGGTCCCCTGTTCGCTGAAGTAACTGCTGCGTTGTATGCGGTAGCATATGGCATTAAGTTCAGCAGCAAGCAAAAGGGCCGCGACTTTACCGTGAGCAAGCTGGAAGGCTTCTGGTGGGTAAATGGCGATTATGCAGATCCGCGGCAGGCGCCGCGTGATCAATGGAATTACGAACTGGCCATCAGAATGCCGGACTACATTACCCGTCAGCAATTTTCGGAAGCCGTGCTTGCTGCGGAGAAAAAGAAGAAGTCTGTTTTTATCAGGCAGGTGGATTTAAAACATATAGAAGAGGGCCTGAGCGTACAGCTAATGCATATTGGTCCCTATAGTGAGGAGCCGGCATCGTTGAAAAAGATGGATGACTTCATGCAGCAGCAGGGATTGCGCATGAATGGGCGGCATCATGAAATTTATTTGTCTGACTTCCGGAAAACTGCGCCGGAAAAGCTGAAAACGATATTAAGACACCCGGTGAGTAAGTAGTTGATGAGGGGCGGAGCGCATCTTACCAAAAACAGTTAGTCGGTTAACCCCAGCTGTATAATGGCTTGTTGTGCGGCGATCTGGCTGGCATCTTTTTTATTGAAGGCTTTGCCGCTGCAGATGAGTTCCCCGTCTACCACAGCGCCTACAGTGAAGATGCGCCGGCCGTTGTCCATCTGTTCTTCGAGGAGTTCGAATTCCAGTGTTTTGCCGTTTTTATTGGCCCAGCCGTATAACTTGTTTTTGTGGTTCATTTCCACGGTTTCCAGCAGTTCCATGTCTATATAAGGCATGATAATGCGTTTATGTACAAACTGTTGGGTTTTATTATAGCCGCGGTCGAGGTATACAGCGCCTACGAGGGCTTCGAGGGTATTGCCGAATATCTGGCTTATTTTGAGAAAGCTGTTGTATTTGTCGTAGATAGTGAGCTTGCGTAAGCCCATCTTGATAGCGATATCGTTTAGTTGTTGCCGGTTAACGATCTTGGAGCGCATCTCTGTTAAATATCCTTCTGTTTTATAGGGATATTTTTTAAAGAGGTAGTCACCCACAATGGCGCCGAGAATAGCGTCACCGAGGTATTCCAGCCTTTCGTTGCTTTCCAGGAATTTTTCTTTACTGGAACGATGGCTCAGGGCCACTTCATAAAGGGCAAAGTTACCAGGCGGGAAGCCCAGCAGGTTGTGCAGCTCTTTATATAAGTGCCTTTTTTTGGAAACTAGTCGATATAAAAAACCTGGCAGTAAACTCACACAATCAAGATCAAGGAACAAATTTTTTGAAAATCACGGAAGCATTATGTCCGCCAAACCCAAAGGTGTTGGACAATGCAGCGTTTACTTCTCTCCTTTGTGCGATATTAAAAGTAAAATTCAGTTTCGGGTCTAACTGCGGGTCGTCAGTAAAGTGGTTGATCGTAGGAGGAACTATGCCATCGAGGATAGACATAATTACGGCTATGGATTCAACGGCGCCGGCAGCCCCGAGTAAGTGCCCTGTCATGGATTTTGTAGAGCTGATGTTCATTTTATAAGCATGCTCTTCAAAAACGCGCTGAATGGCTTTTACTTCGGCAATATCTCCCAACGGAGTGGAAGTACCGTGAACGTTGATGTAATCGATTTCGTTGGCCTGCATTTCGGCATCTGCCAAAGCGTTCCGCATTACATTTAAAGCGCCCAGTCCTTCCGGATGTGGAGCGGTGATGTGATATGCGTCTGCAGTAGCGCCGCCGCCGGCTAACTCTGCGTATATCCTGGCGCCTCTTTCCTGTGCGTGTTCTAACGACTCCAGTACCAGTGCGCCAGCTCCTTCACCCATTACAAAACCATCGCGGTCAAGATCAAAGGGTCTGGAAGCAGTTTTTGGGTCTTCATTCCTTTCTGACAGGGCCTTCATGGCGTTGAAGCCGCCAACACAAGGCTCATTGATCACATTTTCCGATCCGCCGGTAATCACCATATCGGTTTTGCCGTAACGGATACTGTACATTGCCTCAATAATGGCATTGGTAGCAGATGCGCAAGCTGATACAACGGAAAAATTAGGCCCCCTGAAACCGTGACGGATAGAAATATACCCGGCCGCGATATCAAGAATAAGCCTCGGAATTAGAAAAGGACTGAAGCGGGGCGTACCATCCCCTGTATGGAAATCTCTCAGCTCGTGACTGAAATTGATCATACCTCCAACACCAGTGCCCCATATCACCCCAACACGATCAGCATTGATCTTGTCTTTATTGATATTGGCGTCCAGTATCGCCTGATCTGCGGCAATTACAGCCGTCTGTGTAAAGGGGTCCATTTTACGGGCCTCTTTTTTGTCCAGGTAGTTAGCAGGATCAAAATTTTTCAGTTCGCAAGCAAAACGGGTTTTGAACTTGGAAGCATCAAATTGCTTGATATAATCCGCGCCGGATACACCGTTCGTCAATCCGTGCCAAAAATCGGCTACAGTATTGCCGAGCGGTGTAAGAGCGCCTAAACCTGTAACGACAACTCGTCTTGGTTGCATTAAAACAATTCTGATTAGTAGGATTATTTTACATGTTCTTCCAGGTAAGCAACTGCCTGGCCAACAGTAGTAATAGTTTCAGCTTGTTCGTCAGGAATGGAGATGTTGAATTCTTTTTCGAATTCCATAATCAGTTCTACCGTATCCAAAGAGTCAGCGCCTAAGTCATTGGTGAAGCTGGCTTCAGGAGTTACCTCGGCTTCGTCAACGCCCAATTTGTCAATGATGATCTTTTTAACTCTTGATGCAATGTCTGACATAATTTTAAGTGTTTTTGGTTTAAAACTTGACTGCAAAAATATAATTTTTATTGAATTGCCAACAGATAGCCCGAATTTTAAGGACGCTCTAACCGGGTCAATCCTACCAAACCCAATACAGTAAACATATTCATAGCTTTGTTAATAAAAGAATTTATATATTTTTGATACTGGTTGGATTACAGATTTGCATATTTTACCACAAAAGTCGCCTTTTTCGGGACAATTACGCCATTCTCTGAAATCCAAAACATATAAATCTTAAAATATCTCCATTCAACCGGCTATTTAGCCACTTATCTAAAGCATTAACGCTATTTAACAGTTGCCCGGAGCATTCAGCCTCCTCAATGCGTAAATTTGTCCGGCTTGTGAGATAGTATCCCTTTAGGAGCCTGTTTCTCTGTTATGAATCAGTAGCAAAAAGTTAGAAAAACACATATAAAAAGATATGGCCATCACCAAAAAGACCGTTCGCACAATAGTTATATTGGCCGCAGCCGGTATCGTCATTTTCCTCGTTTATAAGAAAATAGCCGGCAACAAATCAGCCGGAGAGCCGGCTGCTGCCGCATCCGGTGCAAAGGGAGGCGCTTCCCGGCTACTGCTTACAGACGCCTGGATCGTTAAAACCTCCCGGCTCGATCAATCTATTGAAGCAAGCGGCACCTTGCAAAGCAATGAAGAAGTAGAGGTGAAACCGGAAATTAATGGCCGCATCATACACCTTTATTTTAAAGAGGGAACCACCGTAAGAAAAGGAGACCTCCTGGTTAAACTATATGATGAAGACCTCAGAGCACAGCTTCAAAAGCTTAAATTACAGCAACAACTGGCCAAAACAACCCTGGAACGCCAGGAAAACCTCCTTAAAATAAATGGTATCAGCCAGCAGGATGTGGATGTAACCCGCAACCAGGTGAGTGCCTACGGCGCTGATATGGAATATACCCAAACCCAGCTGCAGAAAACAGAACTACGCGCCCCCTTCAGCGGTAAACTCGGTTTACGTAACGTAAGTGAAGGCGCCATCGTGTCTTCCCTTACCATTATTACTACCCTCCAGCAGATAGATCCGCTGAAAATGGACTTCTCCGTGGCCGAGAAATACCGCAATGCCATTAAAAACGGTGACCAGGTGAACTTTTTGGTATCCGGTGATAATAAAGAATATAAAGGCAGCATTTATGCCATCGACCCTAAAATAGATCTTACCACCCGTACTGTAAAGCTCCGGGCTATCGTTCCTAATAATAACGGTATCCTCTTCCCCGGTTCTTTCGCCAAAGTAAAAATTCTGCTGAAAGACCTCCCGGATGCCATGCTGATACCGTCCCAGGCCGTTATTCCCGGTACCCGTGATAAAAAAGTAATTATCGCCGATAAAGGCCAGGCCAAGTTTGTAACAGTAGAAACAGGCATCAGAACCGAAAGCAGCGTACAAATCACCAGTGGCCTTCAACCTGGTGATACGGTTATTATCACTGGTATTCTCCAGCTGAAACCAGGCATGCAGTTGAAGTATAATAAGATACAATAATAGTTTTCCCAACGGCACCGTTCCCGGCAGCACCACTGCCAACAGGAAACCCGGCAGGAAAATCTGAAAATAATTATCATGAGTTTACCTTCATTATCTCTCAAACGCCCGGTATTTGCTATCGTGATGAATATCATTATCGTGATATTCGGCCTGGTGGGCTTTACTTTTCTGGGGGTAAGGGATTTCCCGGCGATCGATCCGCCTATCGTGAACGTGCGCACCTCCTACGCAGGCGCCAACTCCGATATCATCGAAACACAGATCACCGAACCATTGGAAAAACAAATCAATGGTATTGCAGGGATCAAAAATATTTCCTCCAGCAGCAGCCAGGGAAGCAGCAACATCACCGTGGAATTTGAACTGGGGCAAGACCTGGAAGGCGCTACCAACGACGTGCGTGATAAAGTATCACAGGCATTGCGCCAGCTGCCACCCGATATTGATGCCCCTCCCGTTGTATCCAAGCAGGACGCCAACTCCGACCCCATCATTTCCATGACGGTGCAGAGCAACACCCGCAACCAGCTGGAAGTAACGGAATACGCCTCCAACGTACTCCTGGAAAAACTGCAAACCATTCCCGGCGTTAGCGCCATACAGATATGGGGAGAAAAAAAATACGCCATGCGTATCTGGATGGACCCCGCCAGGTTATCGTCTTACAGTCTTACCCCCGGCGATGTACAGGCCGCCCTGTTACGCGAAAACGTGGAACTTCCTTCCGGTAAAATTGCCGGTAACGCCACCGACTTTACCGTGCGTACCTTCGGACGGCTGGTATCTGAAGACGATTTCAACGGCCTGATCATCAAAAATGTAAACGGCAGCGAAATACGTATCCGCGACATCGGCCAGGCAGTGCTGGGTCCCGAAAATGAAGAAACCGTACTGAAAGAATCAGGCAGCCCGATGATTGCACTCGCCCTCATCCCGCAGCCCGGCTCCAACTACGTAGCCATTGCAGAAGAGTTCTATAAAAGATTTGAACAACTGAAAAAAGATATCCCGGAAGATTACTCCGTGAATATTGCAATGGATAATACCCGCTTCATCACACAATCCATCGATGAAGTAGAGGAAACCCTGATAGTAGCACTGGTACTCGTAATTATTATTGTATACCTGTTCTTCCGCGACTGGCTCATGGCACTCCGTCCGCTGATAGACATCCCGGTATCTTTAATCGGCGCCTTCTTTATTATGTACGCCTGCGGCTTTACCATTAATATCCTCACCCTGCTGGCTATTGTACTGGCCACCGGCCTCGTGGTGGATGATGGTATTGTGGTAACGGAAAATATTTATAAGAAGATAGAACAGGGGATACCCCGTATGAGGGCGGCCCGCGAAGGATCTGAAGAAATATTCTTCGCTGTAATCGCTACGTCGATCACACTGGCCTTTGTATTCCTACCGATCATCTTCCTCCAGGGATTCGTGGGACAACTGTTCCGTGAGTTTGGTATTGTGGTGGCCGGCGCAGTAATCATCTCTGCCTTTGTATCACTCACGTTAACGCCTGTACTAAACGTTAAACTCGGACGTAAAACACATACCCACTCCTGGTTCTATACCAAAACAGAACCTTTCTTCCGGTGGATGGAAGATGGTTATAAACGCTCACTGGAATCGTTTATGCGTTTCCGTTGGGTAGCCGGGCTAATCATTACCGGCTGCCTGGTAATGATTTACTTCCTCTTTAAAACGCTTCAGTCCGAACTGGCGCCACTGGAAGACCGCAGCACTTTCCGCCTGTCTATTACCACACCGGAAGGAACCGCGTTCGACTACATGGACAATTACGTGGATAAGCTTACCAAGTTCATGATGGATTCCATTCCTGAAAAGAAGATCATCCTCAGTGTAACCTCCCCCGGCTTCAGTGGCTCCGGTGCGGTAAACACCGCCTTTGCCAATGTAATGCTCACAGATCCGCACGATCGTACCCGCTCGCAGAAGGATATTGTGAATATGGTAAACCGGAGTATGAACAAATTTCCGGAGGGTAAAGTATTTGCCATTGAATCCCAAACGATCCAGGTGGGCCGCCGCGCCGGGTTACCCGTATCTTTTGTGCTGGAGCATATCAACTTCGACAGTCTTACTAAGGTATTGCCTAAGTTTATGGAAGAAGTAGGCAACAGCCCCGTATTCCAGGGAACAGATGTGGATCTGAAATTCAATAAACCGGAACTGCGCATACATATCAACCGTGATAAAGCAACACAACTCGGCGTTTCGGTACAGGATATCTCCTCCACCTTACAGCTGGCATTGAGTAACCTTCGTTATGGTTACTTTATCAGGAATGGTAAACAATACCAGGTAATGGGACAGGTGTTCCGCGCCGACCGTGACGACCCGATGGATCTGCAAAACCTTTATGTACGCAACTCACGCGGTGAAGCCATCCAGCTTGATAACGTGGTAAGTATTGAAGAAGAAACCAGTCCGCCGATCATTTATCACTTTAACCGTTACAAATCCGCCACCGTATCTGCCGGACTGGCGCCGGGCAGGACTATCGGCGATGGCATCAACGAAATGTACCGGATCTATAATAAACTGCAAAAGGAAACCGTGCTGAATGAATCGTTTAACACTGCTTTGTCCGGCTCTTCCCGCGACTATGCAGAAAGTGGCTCCAATACTATGTTTGCGCTGGGACTGGCACTGGTACTCATTTACCTGGTACTGGCCGCACAATTTGAAAGCTGGGTAGATCCGCTGATCATCATGTTAACGGTGCCGCTGGCATTTGCAGGAGCATTATTGTCGTTATGGTTATTTAATCAAACCTGGAATATCTTTTCGCAGATCGGTGTAATTATGCTGATAGGATTGGTAACAAAGAATGGCATCCTGATCGTGGAATTTGCCAACCATCAGCGTGATACCGGGATGGCAAAAGCTGACGCTGTAATCCATGCGTCGTCGATGCGTTTGCGTCCTATCCTGATGACGAGTCTTGCCATGGCGCTGGGCGCGTTACCTATTGCGATGTCGCTCGGAGCAGCCGCCACCAGCCGTATTCCGCTGGGGATCGTTATTGTGGGTGGAATCATCTTCTCCCTGGTGTTAACTTTATTTGTAATTCCGGCGATGTATACTTTCCTGTCGCGCAGAGGCAAAAACAATAGTACCGACGAGGAAGATGAAATGGAAAATGATGAGGAAGCACAGGTAGCAGCAGCACACGCCTGATTATAATAGATTTGAATGATCACGATTATGCTATTTATGATGAAAAATATAAAGAAGTGTTTTTTCTTACTCCTTTTAATGGTAAGCGCAGGTGCGTTAAAAGCGCAGCAACAGGTACTTACCCTTGAACAGGCGATAGACGTGGCGCTGAAAAACAACTTCGATATCCGTTTAGCCAGAAATACAGCAGAGTTATCTGCTAACGACTACGCCTATGCGAATTTTGCATTTGTACCCCGTCTGAATGCCACAGCAGGAACTACCTGGAATAGTACTGCCACAAAACAGGAGTTTGTGAACGGCACCAAACGCGATACCAGCGGCATTAAGGGCAACAATCTCACTGGCAACGTAACCCTCAGCTGGACATTGTTTGACGGTTTAAAAATGTTCGCCACCCGCAATAAAATAGCATCTATCCGCGACCTCGGCGAGCTGGCTATAAAAGACCAGGTGCAGAATTCTATCTCCACTATCATCGGCGGATACTATAACATTGTACAACAAAAGCAACAGTTGAAAGCCCTCGCAGAGCAGATGTCCATCTCCGAAGAACGGGTAAAATTATCTGACGCCAAATTCAGTACAGGGCTTGCGCCTAAAACAGATCTCCTGCAATCAAAAGTTGACCTGAATGCGCAGAAGGCATTATATATCCGCCAGCAAACGCTGATAGAGCAAAGCAAGTCGTTACTTAATCAGTTAATGGCAGTTCCCGCCGGCGCTACCGGTTACGACGTGGTAGATTCTATTCCGTTAAACAGTGGTCTTTCTTTTGCGGTGCTGCAACAAAATATTGCCAACAACAATACCGCTATTAAAGTACAGCAACAGAACGTAAATGTTTCTGCACTCACGGTGAAGGAACGTAAAGCAGATTATTTCCCGGTAATATCCTTCAATTCAGGATATAATTATAACCGGAATACCTCCAATGCAGCGTCCAATGCTTTCAGTCCGCGGTTCAGCCGGAATGCGGTTTTTAACTACGGCTTTACTGCTGCTATTCCTATCTTCAATGGATTTAATGTAAAAAGACAGGTGCAAAATGCGCGGATAGACTTTGATTTCCAGAATATCACACTGGATAACGTAAAATCCCAGGTAGACCTCTCATTGAACAACGCATTCAAAGATTACGAATACTATAAAAAACAGGTATCGCTGGAAGAAGAAACAAACGATCTTGCGAGGGAAAATGCGATGGTAGCGTTAGAACGTTTCAAACAGGGCGTATCCACTATCCTTGAAGTAAAAATAGCGCAACAAAGCCTGGAAGATTCCTATTACCGGCTTATACAAGCGCGTTATAATACCAAACTCGCTGAAACGGAACTGGGCCGTTTGAATGGCGCATTGTTGCAATAATCTACTTTTTTTATATCTGAAGCGGATAAGTCAGGGAGATGTATCCCGCTTATCCGCTTCTTTTTTTAATCCTATCACCAACTGTACGGGCATGAACAACCATTTGTATCATTAACGAACATATTTAATAATAGAAAATATAAAAAATACTACCACTCAAAGTCAATCTATCCGGCATGGTTTTGCAAAGATCTCTTGCGGATTATAAAACAGGATACACATGTTACGTTATGTTATGCTCACTTTAAGTGGTATTATCGGCTTCGCCCACATATGCGCAGCACAGGAATTACAGGCGGTAAACCGCACTGCAAGCGGTGACGCTGTTATTCATTTGAATGAAGCGCCGGGCGCAGGAATAGCCTGGATTAAAAATAAACAATTTGCCAATGGCACTATTGAGTTTGATGTGAAAGGAAAAAATGTTTTACAGCAAAGTTTTGTAGGCATTGCTTTCCACGGCGTAAACGATTCTACTTATGACGCCATTTATTTCAGGCCCTTTAACTTCCAGGTTCCGGAAGCCGGCAGGAGAAGTCATGCTGTGCAATACATTTCACTTCCTGCAAACGACTGGCCGTTTCTAAGAGAACAATATCCCGGAAAATATGAGCATGAGGTAAACCCCTCTACAGATCCCAACAAATGGTTTCATGTAAAAATAGTAGTAACGGATACGGAGGCAACTGCCTATCTGAATGGCGACAGATGCTTAACAGTTACATTACTCAGCAAGCAAAAAACCGGGATGATAGGGTACTGGGTTGGCAATAACTCCGGCGGCGACTGGAAGAATCTAACAATAAACTAAGACTGTTGATTGATAAGTTAGAAGTCAGGGCTTTGAGAACGCGGGTTCTTAAAGCCTTTTTATTTGAGGGCTTACATCTCAGTTACATAGAAAAGTGCGCAGCTTGGTTTCCACATAAATTCCTTCTGAAAAAGTGTCTACGGGATATACTACTTCCATCTCTGTATAAGCATCCCGGGGGATACAAAGATGAAAGATATTAAGTCTTATCAGCAGTTCACGGGCAGCTTCAGCGTCCCGGCTTACCAACTCCCGCTGCTCCTTTAAGATCTGTTTCATTTCTAAATAATCTTTCTCAGTCATATAGCAAATTTAAAATTCAAATTTGTTGTATATAATCAGCATTATTATCTTTTAATAAAAACGCATGCGGCCATTGTACTTCTCTTACAGGATTAAAATATCCCTTGATGCAATTTGGATTACGAATACAAATCTGAATATGATTCTTATCCCTAAACCCGGCGTTAGGATACAATTCATCCCCTTCTACAAAAACACTTCTGACAGAATCATACGGCAGCAAGCTTTTCATTTCTCTATCAGCGTGCAAATTTTCAATTACTGCACAATCCAGGTTTCTTAGCAATAAATCCCTTGATCCCGTTGCATATTTATTTACCGGCAGCATTCTGCCACTCTGCGCTGCTGCTTCAGATAGTGTTTTATAAGAATCATACAAAAGTCTCAAACAAGTTGTATCCAGCAGATCAAGACAGAATTTCAAATCAATCACGGCTCCCAATACCGCCGGCGACCGGATCACTTTATTTCCCGGAGGATTGCATGCGTAGTCGTATGCGCGTTCATAATTATTCTCCCAGAAATAGCATCCACTTCCCAGCCAATCGTATGGTTTACTGCTGGGACTCATTCTAATACTTCCTGTTACCAATGCGTCTCTTACTTTTTCTTCACAACCGTGAAAACCAAGCACCAATCCGGGTCGTGTTGCGTGAATCATTTCCATGATAGATTAACATGAACAATAAATCATAGAACAAGATTACACTGAATGATTAGATCAGCTTAATCCTGCTCCCTGCAACATACATTTACTACGGATGGAACACCTGTTGTTGTGAAAGTATCGCCGGATAACAAACCAGCTAACAACATAAAAGAAAACATCAGTCCACAATTTATTTCTTTTTCAGGTAAAAAAACGCTGTCAAAAAAATATTTTCATTTTCTCTCAAAAATAAAAATACAATGAAACACAATATTGATAAGCGTTATATCACAATGACATAAAATTTTAACTATTAAAAACGATATGCTAAAAATAATTTTTAGGTAGGAATCTTAATTATTTTTTCATCAATTAAAATTAATTACATAATTTAGTTTTCACGTTTGTTATCAGCTAATAACTTCAAGTTAACTCCTCACCAAAACATATCCTCAACTCTTTCAATTCACTTAGTCATGGCACTGTATACCACAACAACCATATCAATAGGCGAACAACAATTCAGTCAGTTTCAGTTTTTACACCTGAAACAATACATGAGGCAACATCATGAATTTGAGATAGGCATAGGATACGAGTGGCTATCTCAGTATTGATCAAATGCTGTTGCAGCGGGCAGATCATTACTGGGAAAGGAAATCAGCATATGCATCCGGCCCGTTGAAGTGGATGAAATGTTTAGCCCGTTGTTATTTAACGGGATCATTACCGGCATCAATGCAGGAAAAGAAAATAATGGTAATGCAGGTAGTTGTATACTTCATGGCAACAGTCCCACAATACTACTTTCCGGTAGTCCACATATACAATCTTATGAGCAGCTGGCCTTATCATCCATTGTAAACACCGTTATAAAAAATTGTTACCCCTTTGCCCTGCCTCCACAGGTGAACCCCGCTTTTACACAACCGCTGAAATATATTGTACAATACAAAGAAACAGGATTTGATTTTCTCCACCGGCTTTCCCAACGCTATGGAGAACACTTCTTTTATAACGGGCAGCAAATTTTCTTTGGTCAGTATAGTCCACAAAGAGAGAATCTGGTGCATCAGAAAGATCTGATCGATTTTCAGCTGGAATACAAAATTATACCCATCCATCAAACGTTTCAAGCGTATGAGTACAGGTTACATAGGATCCTGGAAGAAGACAGTCGTGAGATAGCTTTCAGCAACATCAACCACCACTCGCATCAAGTACAATCATTAAGCGAAAAACTGTATCCGTATAAAAACAGTTATAAAGTTCCATATGTATTTGGCAGCAATGCTGCTGCAGAACTTTCTGCACTTACACGCCATTTTTACAAAGGACGAATAGCCGGTCTGGTTTCCATAAAAGGCAGTAGCCGGAATACCGGTTTGCGTATAGGAGATATAGTTAGTATACAGGAGGATCTATCTAACCGGGAAGATTATGGTGAATTTGTGCTCACGATGCTGGAACACCACTGCAACGGAAACGGCGACTATTACAATACGTTCGAAGGCATTCCTGCTGATATAACGGCACCGGTTATGAACCTGGAGAACATTCCCCGTTGCGAAGCCCAAAGCGCCATTGTAACCGATAACCATGATCCCAAAGGACTTGGGCGTGTCCGGGTAAAATTTGGCTGGCAGCAAGGAAGCTCACCCTGGATCAGGCTTCATCAGCCGCATGGTGGAGCCAACAAAGGATTCTATTTTATTCCTGAAATAAATGAAGAGGTATGGGTGGATTTCGAAGGCGGCAATCCAGAAGCACCTTACGTTACCGGTTGCGCCTATAATGGGAAAGCAGCTCCCGGATTCGGAGATCCGATGAATAATATCAAAGCGATTAAAACCCGTAGTGGTCACATGATTCGCCTCGACGATACAGATGGCGGTGAAAATATTATCATCACCGATAAAGGCGGCAATACCATCATGATGGATACCAGGAGCCAGAACATTTCGCTTTCAGCACCGGAAAAAATAAATATAACCGCCAAAAATATCCGCATTAATGCTATTGAAAATGTCAGTATCAATGCCGGAAATAACATCAACCACTCTGCCGGCATGGACATACTTCAACAAGCCGGCAACTGTTTCTATCAATATACGGTGAACGATTATCACCTGACAGCAACCAATATCACCAAAATAGCCCTGGAAAATATAAATGTGCAAGCACGGGAAATAGATAAGCATGCAGAAGAAATAAACATCGACAGCTCAAAAGAAAATATGCAGATCAGTTCAGGAAAATCTGTCAATATAAAAAGTACAGAGAAGTCAAAATTATTCTAAAACACCAACACATGCGTAATAACTCCGCAGGATGCATGCTGATCACCTGCAAAAAATACATAGAAACCGGGAAAAGTATCCGCTGGCATAGTTCCGGAGATCTGTTTCTTCATTCCGGTAAATCTGTAGTCATCAATGGCAAACAGAAAGGTATAAAATTTCATAAAGCCGCCGTCATTCATAATCCTGAAAAATAAAACTGTATTAAAAAGATGGCAGACCAACACTTTGTAGTACAAGGAGCTTTATGCAAATGTAGTTTTGGAAGTACTCCCGCTAAAATACAGGTTTCCACAGGCGCTGAATACATGAATGATGCAAGCGGGAATTCCAAACCAGTTGCCGGCTCCAACGAAACAGGAAACCCGTTTATACCCGGTACATTTGGTGCATGCACACTAACGCGCAAGCCCTGCATTCCGAATATTACCCAATGGCGGAACGTATTGCCCGGCATTACACTTTCCAATGGTGGAAAAATACTAACGGAAAACAGTACCGCTGTCTGTGCTGTATCAGGAAGTTCCTCTGTTTGCATTATCCATCACGGACAAACAGCTTTCGTTACTCATCACAGTACTTCTGAAAGTCAATCTAATGCTATACCGGCACTAAATCCGTTAGCTGCCACCCGGCCGAAGCGCAGGGAATTTCCTGCCGTACGTGCAATTACTTTACATATTGAGACGCGCAACCCTCCGGCGGATTTTAATAGTGAGCAGGAGAGTAACGTTCCCGTCAGGATCAATGAGCCTTTATTATTTGAGGTTGAAAGCTACTATAATTGTAGCTCTCCGGACGAATCAGCGGTACAATGGAAAATATTCAATCATCACGATTATAGCAGCAGCATTTCATCATTCGAATCATCCGGTTCCCGGTTGCCATTCTCATTTAGTGCCAGCGGCAATTACCGGGTACTGGCCTGTGGAAAGGAGCAAACAGATAGCAGCGCTTACATAGATATACATGTGGATAACAATACACTTAAAGAGGAATTCATTATTAATGGAACGTCTCATAAGTCCGGCCGTCTGCAGAGTGGGGTTCCGGTTTGTGCAGAAGCAGTATACAAGATAACTCCTCCAACTGAAGCAGAAAGAGCGCAGGTGTCTATGCGGGTAACCGATAATAGTAAAAACACAATTGCCATATCTGATAGTGACAAAATCTGGTTCACACCCACCAATTCCTCTGCCACTTATATTGTTTCCGCCACCATGTACGGTGAGATACATTCACAGGTAGTCAGCAAAGAAATCCAAACCCAAAACAGCGGTGCCATATCGGTGATCAACCGGGCCTCAGTACATGTAGTGAGGCCCCGTACAAACATGCATTTTCAGGTATCAGAAATGATGCGTACCATACCACCGCCTGTACCTGTAACGGCTATCCGATGGCTGCTAAACGGCAGTCCCATAGGCACAGGGCCAGCCATCACAGTCAATGGCGACATTCATCTTATTGTTCCCGGAAAGTATACGATAGAAGTATCTGTGAGCACTGCGGAAAAAGAGGGTATTAGTAATCAACATGCCGCCTGGCACTTTGAAGTGAAAAATAATGAAATATTAAAGATACTCGTCCAGGATGGGAGTACGAACTGGATTATCGGAAAGTATTATACCCTTTCTGCGCAAACACTAATGGAGTATGATGAAACATTGGATGGGCCTGTTCTCTGGAATCCTTATGGAGCTCATTCCAATACAGTATCAGATGCCTTTGCTTCACAGGAGGGCGGATTCATTATCAGTGCGCGCTTGGGTAATTCTCAAAAAACGCTCCCGGTAAATGCAGTAAAAGCAAAGATTATCCGCTGGTGTTTTACGGATGAACAATTAATTTATAAATCGTACGCAGGTTGGCGGGAGGTAGTGCGGGCAGTTATCAGCAGTCGGGAAGCGGCAAACGAAAACATACCCCTTCATCTGTTACAGATAAATCCGGCGAATTGTATTCATCATGTAAAGGATCTTGGAATAGTAACTTTCAATGCCGAAGGGCAGGTACAACTCGATATCAGCACAAAAAGCCTGAAGCCACTGTTAACTAACACCAGTTTTGAATGGGATACATTTCGCCTGTTGTTTGCAATACCTATATCAACCAACTGCATCCGGTTTGCTGATATGAAAACGATTACCTGCGACGGAACTCAATATTGGGTACCGCAAATGCAAAGCAATAAGCGTATGCAGGAAAAAGGAACGTACCTGGAACTCAATATAAAACGGCGTGTAGTAGCTGTACACTTTTACGACCAGCAGCATCATCCTGCTTATAAAGTTTATAAGTACGGCCAACAGTTCAGCATGCGCGTACAAACTACCAATCTTACAGGAGAAGAACTAATTTTTGAGATATGGGAAAATAAGTATCAGGCAAAAGATAAATACTGCCTCAGCGGTAAACTTTATATAAATGAATATGGAACAGCAAACGCAGAAATAGATTCAAACCGGCTGAAAGCTGGAAGCATCTTGGAAGATAGCTTTCTCCGCTGCTTCTATGTAGTGATAAAGTCTCCTTCAGATAAGTACTTCTATCCACATGAAATAGCAGATAAAAATATCCTGAACCCGGACAATATCAGTTACTATCAGCATATAAAACTATCAAACTGGTTTGACAAACTGCTCAACAGGCACTCCAGGAAAAATGCCCCGGTAGTGCTGGGCGAGCAACTGGCAACAAATGAGCCTGATATCCAATGCCCGGCATGTAATGAGACGGTTACTACTGAACAACTGGCTAAAATATTCACCCACGCAACCATGCCCGCATTACAGACGGCAGCTGCCACCTACAACAGTTTTATGGAACAAACCGGGATGAACACCTGTTGGAATAAGGCACACTTTTTTGCACAGGTAGCCATTGAAAGCGGCGGATCTCTGAACATCAAAGAAGGAGAAAGCTTCAACTGGTATTGGGAAGACCTAAGTAAAAACTTTCCACCATTTAGAACAGCAGCAGGTAAAATAAAGGCGAAAGCATGGGGCAGAGAAGTAAGAAAACCGGCTCATCCCGGTGTAACGAAGGAAAACCAACAACATATTGCTGATTATGTATACGGCCCCGATTCCGTAAAGGGGAAGACGTTAGGCAATATACAAAAAGGAGATGGATGGAAGTTCCGCGGACGGGGACTTATCCAGCTTACCGGCCGGGCAGCTTATGCTTATGCAAACAATTTTACGCAGAAAGAAAAGGCTGATATCCTTCTCCATCCGGACCTGGTGGCTACGGATATAAAAATAGCCGTACTCTCTTCAATGGCTTTCTGGAAGTGGAAAGGACTCCATCTCGCTGCTAACGGTAATACAGAAGTAACCACCAAAATAAGTAAGGTGGTAGGACTGGATGCAGTTTCAAGTGGTAAAAGCTCTCATGCAGAAAAGAAGCATTTCTTTGACACAAATTCATCTGTTTTATTCGGGGTAAACAACTGCCGGCATAGGAAAATATCCGGAGGTGCGTTGAACAGGTACATTGTTAAAATAGATACTTTCAGTTACACACTGGTAGAACAAAATGTCAGTTCCCATCAATATAAGTACGACCTGTACAACGCCGGTACACTTATTAAAACATTCCTGTTGCACAAAAATCGAAGTGGCCTGCTGCCATTCCCTGAAACTGGCCCCAACTGGGGAAGATACGGCGCCAGGGACGGGGGTGATGATAATTATATAGCGCCTGATATCGCCGCAGCTTTATTTGGTTTTTTCTATTCATTACCGGGAAATGGCTATAAGGACAAGCTTTATTTTAATGATATCTCAGCCGGGGATAAAAGGAATATAGGCCATATGGGGCATATAAATGGTAATGATATTGACATCAGGTATCCCGGGAGTTCAAACAGGAAAGGAGCGGTATTGTGGACGGAGGCAAAGCAGGCATATGGTAGTGAAAGAGAGTTTTTGAAAGTGTTGGAGAACATACTTAAAATAGCCGGGAGATGGGGGTTTAAAAAGAATTACGCGTATAAGACAGGAATTAAAAATACCACAGGCATGTCTACAGATATTCACAAAAATCATTTTCACATAGGTCTCCGATAATCAACACAATTTATATGAGAAACACATTCATACTGTCAATAACTATTATGGCATACTTAACAAGCTGTCAAATGCAAAACAAAGCTGCATCAACTCCGCCGATAAAAGACAGTATTCTTCCCACAGGAAAAGTATATGATATGAATATAGGGGAAATAAAAAAACAGATGCATTTGCAATCCCGTATAGAAGCATCAGAGGATAATAGCTACCCTATCTACAATTACACAATACACGATGTAGAGGTAGCTTTACCTATTATCGCTGAGGGATTAAAAGAAAAAGGGTTCATTCAACTGGAACAACCTGTATTTGAGGAGAAGATAAAAACAATATTCGGAAATATATTTCACGGAAATAATCATAAAGTAAAACTGAGAACGAAGTTCAATACCATTTTCGTTGACTCAACATCCACAAATGAGAATGAGTTTGACTATACAATAGAGAATGTTTTCGTTTCCAAAGAATATAAGTTTATTACCTATGTACCCTTAATTGGAGATTTTGTTGAATTCACGGATAGCAATCATTATAAAATAGAAATCAATCCTCCTCTAATCGCGCGCAACAAATACCTCTTCAACAATAGCCAATCAGATCTCGCTTACCTTCTCGCTGAAGATACACTCTTCCTCAAAACGCTGGTCAAATCATTTGGCTATACCAAAGAAGAAAAAATAAACACGCTGGCAATGAACGACTACCTCGATCTTGATAACAATCATATGCCAACAGTGGGAGAGATCATCTTTGTAAAAAACGCAGAAGGCGTATTAGAAATAAAGCAGGAACTACTACAATGGGTTTCGGATCATACCCACGCAAATGATAATACATTGCTTCAGGCGCTGGCGCAATACGCCTATTCTTTATACGACAATAGCAGCAACAACATCTTCGCCAATAATCCCTTCGAAATATTTTCGCTGGATGAAAAAAGAAAAATTGCGGCTTATATCGCCAATATCTATGAACCGCTTCATCACAGGCTTGCTCCTCAAAATCCCGGGATGTGGCCGGTTTCAACGGTGCTGGAAAATATACTTAACGAGGATAAGGGGCTGGCTGATTTTCTCAAACAGCATCTCTATTTTTCATTGCCTGCGTTAAAGCAGGAACTGGAACCGGCTGATTAAATACATTACTTCCACTCCGTCCGGTATAACATAATGGTTTATGAGAGATAATAACCGGGGATATAACTACTACGCCGGGGAATTATCCCCGGCGTAGCTATCATTTAAGGTTCTTTCTTTTCTATCTTCTGTTTCTGATACTCTTCAAACGATTGTTTTATATAAAGTAACAGATCATAATCGGAAGCTGAATTTAAAAACTGGTATCCCGGTCTGTATTTATACATAAACGAATCCAGTTCCGGACTCTGTAGCTTAGTCATTCTTCCTACAAGCTCAGGAGAGTAGCGATAATCAATGAATTTTTCTTTCTCCCAGTAAAGCAGCTGTTCATGAAACTGTTCTTTTCTTTTACGCACTTTACTCGGCACTAGATAACTTAAAGCCGTAATAGGGTTTGCCGGTAAGGTTTTAAGTACATCCATAGCACCCGGCTTACGGTAGTCAAAGTAGCGCCCATACTCATCCCGCAGCGCCATAGAGTCGTTGCGGTAGTTCTTACCACGTATATTTACACCCTGCAGTTCAAATAACCGCTTCTGCATATACACGTCCTGGGAAGATGACATTCCCGGAACAAGCATCATTTTCGGCGTATAGCTCAACATGGAAAATTCAAGGGTATCCCCCGGCATGGCTTCAATATAAAAACGGCCACTTTCATTACTTAATGTGCCCGTCATGGTCCTCTTGTTAACAATAGAAACAAAAGGTAATCCCGTTTTGGAATCCTGATCCGCCACCATACCGGACAAACGCACCTGTGCGAAGGTTCCTTGTATGCCAATGAAAAAGAAAAAAAACAGTGCTCCGATATATGCTGTAATACGAATCATGAATATACTAATCCTTCAAATTTAATGTTCCACCCGCAAATGAAAAGTTAAAAAACAGGGGAAATGTAAGTGCTCAACGGCAAAATTATTAATTATCAACATTATAAATATCCCCCTAATTACTTATTTTTACGGTTATCAGTCATTTATCTTGTAAAAGTCATGCCACAGAAAATCATCTTTGCTACCCAACATTATCAGTATCTAAAAGACCGGATCCTGGCAATTACAGGCTCCACCTGGGAAAATGGGGAATTAGACATACGTGATTTTCCCGATGGGGAACATTATCACCGCATTTTGAGTAATGTCAGCAACAAAGAAGTGATTTTGCTCGGCGGCACCATCGACGATAAAGAAACACTGGAATTATATGATCTGGCCAGTGGCTGTATCCAGCTCGGAGCTTACTCCCTGACTATCATCATCCCTTTCTTCGGATATTCTACGATGGAACGCGCCGTGAAATATGGCGAAATTGTAAAGGCTAAAACACGGGCTGTATTGTTTTCATCTTTACCCAATACCTCCCGTGGCAACAGGATCGTGATGATTGACCTGCATGTGGATGGCATTACCTGGTATTTTGAAAACGACGTTCGCCCGGTACACTTATATGCCAAGGAATTTGTTATGAATACCGCGATGGAACTCGCGGCCGGAAAGCCTTTTGTACTGGCCAGCACAGATGCCGGCAGGGCTAAGTGGGTAGAATCCCTCGCCAACGACCTGCATGTACCGGCGGCTTTCGCCTTCAAACGCCGCCTCTCCGGCGATGAAACCGCCATTACCGCTATCAGTGCTGACGTAAAAGACAAAACAGTGATCATCTATGATGATATGATCCGCACCGGTGGATCTCTTATCCACGCTGCACAATCTTATCGTGATGCAGGTGCCGCAAATATCTTCGTTATCACCACCCACGGCATCTTTGCGGGAAATGGTTTCGAAAAAATCAAACAATCCGGGCTCATTAAAAAGGTAGTCTGCACCGATACCCATCCCAATGCCATCACCATCAACGACGATATGTTGCTCGTAAAATCAGTCGATCAGCTGATCGTCAATTATTTCCAGTCGCAACACTCCTGATCATCCTGTTGGCAGGCTATTTGTCACCCAGACACTTGTGAACCATGTAGCGGTAATTCCTGCAAATCGAAATGGCAGAACAGGCCATCTGCAAATCTGATAAATAATTATGCTTGATTTTCGTATAATCGAATACGGTAGTTGTGACTACCACACTATGACAGACCTTCGTAACGAGGTGCTTCGAAAGCCGCTGGGGCTCACATTTTCAGCCGAACAATTACAGAAAGAAATCAATGATATCTTCATTGCTGGCTTTACACAAAAGGATGATCGCGAAATACTCGCCGGTTGTTGTATTCTTACTCCTGTCAGTGAAAACACGGTACAGTTAAGACAAATGGCGGTATCACCCAATTTGCAGGGAAAAGGTATCGGCAGAGAAATTGTAATATTCGCAGAACAATACGCACGTAGCAACGGCTTTGATGAATTAACCATGCACGCCCGGAAAGAAGCCACTGGATTCTATCAGAAACTGGGATATAAAATCTGTGGAGAAGAATTTACAGAGGTGGGCATTCCGCACTACGAAATGAGGAAAAACCTGAATTAATTATTTTTTTGCTTCTGCAACCCATTGTAGAAGGCGTTTTGATTGTATTGTTATATTGATGGATAACCAATATAACAATAGACAGCATAGGAATCCTGTCAAAAAATTTTGTAACCAAATCTTTCATAATACGATGAGAAGCCATGTACTAGCCTGGTCGGGGCTGTGCTATGCCTTTTTCTGCTATACCTCCAGCAGCGCATACGCAAAACCCGAAGGGTATCTCACAGCAAAACAGCTGCAAGCTGATACCACTGTTCCGGTAGTGATTAAACCCGCTGCTGCTGATACCAGTGTTAAACCTAAACAGGATACCACGGTTCCTGTAGTTATCAAGCCCGCCACCGATTCCACTGTTAAACCCAAACAGGATACTTCCAAACCGGTAACTGATACTACCAAAACCGCTGTAGCTAAACCTAAAGAGGATACCGCACTCATCCTTCCTCCGGATTCTGCTACTGCAAAAAGTGAAGTAGGAAAATTCCAGCTTACAGGATCAGTGAAAGATGATAAAGGAACTCCTATCCCCGGCGCCATCATCCGGAACAAAACATCTAAACTAAATGCACAGGCAGACCCAACTGGTGAATACACCATCAAAGCAGCCATACGTGATACCATACTCGTCACAGCTCCTACCTTCGGTGAACAGTCTATCCCGGTAGAAAAAAGAGGTGAACTCAATGTTACACTGGTTCCCTCCAGTGCTACTAAAAAAGTATTGGGAGAAGTAGTTGTTACAGCGCTCGGCATTAAAAAGAATCCCCGCTCTGTAGGCTACGCCATACAGGAAGTAAGCGGCAATGCTGTACAGGAAGCAAAAGAAGTAAACTTTGTAAACGCCCTCACAGGAAAAGTTCCCGGTGTGCAAATCAGCTCAAACACAGGATCCATGGGCGGCGCCAGCAAAATCACCATCCGTGGTGTAAAATCAATCCTGGGTGATAACAATGCCTTCTTTGTGCTGGATGGTGTACCCATGATAAACAACGTAACAAACGATCCCGGTCAGCAAAACGGCGGTGGTGGTTACGACTACGGTAGCCCCATGCAGGATATCAACCCGGAAGACATCGAAAATATTTCCGTCCTGAAAGGTGCAGCCGCAACTGCCCTCTACGGAAGCCGCGGTGCTAACGGCGTTCTTCAGATAACTACCAAAAAACGCCCGGATACAGAAAGAGGAATCGGCGTTACTTATAGTCTTAATGCCCAGATAGACCAGGTAGCTGTACTACCCAATTACCAGAACACATACGGCGGCGGTAGTGCAGGAAAATTTGATACCCTGTATTACAACGAGCATCCGGAAGGCTTCCTGAATGAACAGGCAGCTACTTACGATGATAACAATGGCAAAGGACGCTACGACCTCATGCCGCAATACGCAGTGGATGAATCATGGGGCCCAAAACTGAACGGCCAGATCGTTCGCCCTTACTGGTCATGGGATAAAGAAAAAAACAATCCATACTTCGGTCAAACCGATACCTGGTCACCACATCCAAATAACGTAAAAGACTTTTATAAAACAGGTTTTACACTCACCAACAATATTTCAATGGCAGGCAGCGACGATAAAGGAAGCTTCCGCTTGTCATATGGAAACATGGATCAAACCTTTGTGCTCCCCAATGCCACCAACAAAAGAAATAATCTCTCTTTCAACGGTAGCTATGAATTAACAAAGGGAGTAAGGGCTGTAGCTTCCATGAACTACACCTCCTTAAAGGTAAAAGGCCGTCCGGGTACCGGCTTTACCGGCCCCAATCCTACATTGCAGTTTACCATGTATGGTCAGCGTCAGCTGGATATAGAAAAGGAGAAAAGGTATAAATACGATGATGGCTCCCAAATTACCTGGAACCGCCGGGCATGGGACAATCCAAATATCTCCTCCAGCAACGGACCATACTGGAACCGTTATATGGATTATGAAACAGATAGCCGCAACAGGCTCTTTGGATCTGCAGGACTGGATATAGACGCCACCAAATGGCTCTCCTTCTCCGGCCGCGTGTTTATGGATGATTATAGCACACTTGAAGAAGAAAGAACAGCAAAAGATTATGCGATAGGCGGATATATCAAACGCGTGAGAAGCAACCGCGAAATGAACTACCAGTTAACAGCAGATATCAAAAAAGATTTCGGTACAGATTTCCAGCTGAATGCAACAGTGGGTGGAAACGTGATGCATCGTAAATGGACCGTTACCGGTGGAAGCACCGTAGGCGGATTGATTACTAAAGATGTATACAACCTGCTCAACTCCGCACAACCGGCACAGGCCATAGATCAGTACTACGAAAAACAGATCAACTCCGTTTTTGCTACTGCCAACCTGGGCTACAAAAACCTGCTGTTCCTCGACCTCACTGGTCGCAGCGACTGGTCCTCTACACTGGTAAAAGGCAATAACCAATACTTCTATCCATCTGCTTCCCTTTCTTTTGTTTTCTCAGACCTGCTGAAAGAATGGAAATGGCTGTCATTTGGTAAATTAAGAGGTAGCCTCGCCGCAGTAGGTAATGATGCAGATCCATACCGGATCTATAACACATACGACTTCATTCCTCCTTTCGGCAGCAACCCGGTTATTCAGTTCTCTCCAACATTATACAATGAAGACCTGAAGCCGGAACGTACTACAGAAGTGGAAACAGGCGTGGAATTAAAATTCCTGGACAATCGTATCGGTGTTGATTTCACCTACTACAGACGCGTTACCAAGGATCAGATCATTACGCTGGCATTGCCCACAGCAACCGGCTTTACCGGTGCCTACGTAAACGGTGGTAGTGTGGAAAATAAAGGTATTGAAATAGGTCTGAACCTGAACCCCATCCGTCTGAAAAATGGCTTCCGCTGGGATATCAGTGCCAACATTGCCCGCAACCGGAACAAGGTACTGAACCTGGATATTGCACAGTATAACACCTCGCTGGACTTCCTGACTATCGGCACCGACCGCCGTACGCAGAAGGTATCCGTAGTAGGTCAGGTAGGAGAACCACTGGGAACCATTCGTGGTACTGACTATACTTATCTTAACGGCCAGAAAGTTGTAGATGCGCTCGGACGTTATGTACCCAGCGAAATCAAACCTATCGGTAACGCCTATCCCGACTATGTAGGCGGTGTTACCAACACCTTCTCTTATAAAGGTATTTATCTGTCGGCACTGGTTGACTTTCAACACGGCGGCGATTTCTTCTCCTACACTAACCTGTACGGAAACAAATCCGGTCTGCTGGAAACTACCGTAGAAAATGGCATTCGTGAAAATGGTATCATCGTTCCTGGTGTTACTGCAGATGGTCATGCCAATACCACAAAAATCAGCGCACAGGATCACTTCAACTACAACGGTGGAAATGTGATCAGTAAAGCTAACCTGTATGATGCCAGCTACGTCTACCTGAGAGAAGCCAAAATTGGTTATAACCTGCCGGAATCATGGTATAAGAAGATAGGAGCCCAGGCGGCCCGCCTGTCTCTCTATGGCCGTAATCTGTGGCTGATCAAATCCAACGCGCCGAATGTAGATCCATCCAATATCCTCAATTCCGCTTCCAATGTGCAGGGAATTGAAGGTGGTGCGCTGCCATCACTCCGGTCTTATGGATTAAACCTGAATGTATCATTCTAAATTTTGTGAAGATGACTAAAAAGATTTTTAAATATAGCAGCATCCTGTTCTTGTTGGCTTCACTGGCAGTTACCAGCTGTAAAAAGTTGGATGATATGAACACTGATCCAACCAGACCAACTACCGCTTCACCGGCAAACCTGCTTACAGGCGCCCAGAAAAGCACGATGGACATGCTTTACAGCGGATTACAAAACGGCTTCATCGCTATGAACTATGCACAGTTCTGGACTGGAAACTCCAGAACAAATGATAGCCAGTTCAATCTTGATGAAGGTAATAATGCCGCTTTCTGGAATACATTATATCGTATCTCATTGCATAATCTCGACGACCTGGTTAAACAAAACACTGCTAACCCGGGACTGCCTGGTGCAACTAACCAGAGTGCCATCGCCAAAATTACCAGCGCATGGATCTACCAGATTCTGGCAGATACCTATGGAAATATTCCATACACAAAAACCTTCCAGGGTAGTAGTAATATTACCCCCCAGTATGATGATGCCCAAACCATTTATAACTCCCTGCTCGATACACTGCAGGCACAAATAAATGTGCTGGATACAGCACAGGTAAGCTTTGAAACCGGGGATATTATTTATAACGGAGATGTGGAAAAATGGAAAAAACTGGCAAATTCACTGATGCTCAGATTGGCCATTCGTATGGTAGATGCCAACCCGCAAAAAGCCAAACAAATCATTGAGGCGCATTACAAGGATGCCATTAGCGACAACGGGGAAAATGCAGAGTTCGAATATCTCAGTACGGCACCCAATAAGTTTCCATATAACGAGTCTGAGCGCGCTATCATCGATTTCTCCGTAAGCGCTACCCTGGTAGACTACATGAAAAGTGTAAATGATCCACGTCTCAGCATCTATGCCCGTCCATCCACTATTAGCGATACTATTTTAGGTATGCCATATGGCTCATCCGCTTCAAATCCGGACAGGCTTCCTATAGACAACTACTCGTTTCCGGGCACACAGATCTATAGCGCAACAATGCCAGGTATCCTGATGGGCTACGCCGAAGTGGAGTTTATCCTCGCTGAAGCCGCGGCCAGGGGGATGAGTGTAGGCGACGATGCTGCTACACATTACGCAAAAGGCATCACCGCTTCCATTAACTACTGGCGCACGCTTACCAACAATTCAGATATTACCGACGCCACCATTCAGGCATATATAGCAAAGGTACCTTACGTGGCAGCCGACTGGAGAAATGTGATTGGTACACAAAAATGGCTGGCACTTTATCCACAAGGCTTCCAGGCATGGTTTGAAAGAACCAGGTTGCATTTCAGCAAACCCGGCGGACAACCATTATTCATTGCTCCGGTATCAGGTTCTCTGGACCCAAGCGTAACAATGGTGCCTTACCGGTTAACTTATCTGCAATCCGAACAAACACAGAATAAAGCCAGCTATGAAAAAGCAGCTTCCGACATCGGTGGCGATAAGAAAGGCACCAAACTGTGGTATAACAAATTCTGATACAACAATCAACTATAGCTAAACAACAATCTACCGGCGCCTGCATCTGCAGGCGCTTTCTTTTTTTATCCCTATTTATTTATCTTTAGCCCCACCTATATTCAGCGATTATGAGGAAAGTACTGCTAACAGTAGCCCTGATGGCTATTGCCCGTTTTGTATCGGCACAGGATGTGACACATGCCTACCAGAATTGGTATACCTATTTCGGCACCATGAAAATTAACAGCAAATGGGCGGTTCCGTTTGATGTGCAGTTACGTATCAGGGATGGTATCAGTAACAAAGGTCAACTGCTCATGCGTGGCGGTCTGCAATATTCTATTAACAAACAGGATCATATTTTATTGGGATACGCCTATGTGCCAACCTATAATGCTATCAGCAATACATGGCTACCCGAACAACGCATCTTTGAACAATATATCCATAAAGCAAAAAAACTGGATATGACGCATCGCGTCCGGTTGGAGCAACGCTGGGTATCACAACCTTCTGCACCAGGGGATCCACACGCTATCGGCAACTGGAAATATGGCAACCGCGCCCGCTATTTCAACCGCACACAGCTACCTGTCCGTCATAAAAAAGCAGCCACACCATTCTATGTGGCCTTACAGGACGAAATCTTTTTAAATCTCTGGGGAAATGATATCAGCAACCTGCTGTTCGATCAGAACCGCTTCCTGGTGGCCTTTGGATATCAGTTCAATGCCAACCTCAAAGCAGATATAGGCTACATGAACCAGCTGATCCAGGTTACCTCGGGCGCTAAAACCATGAACCACATCCTGCATTTCAGCGTATTTCAGAACATCAACCTGTAACGCTGCAAACCATTACTGGTAATTACTAAATTTCGATTTAAGTATTCCCGCGAAATTGCGGTAGGCTTCCTCTGTCTGGAAAGCGCTGGTAGGAATGAGAAAGAAGGTTTTCTTATCACGATAGAGGAAGAAGAATTTTTCAGTTTCCACTACCCGGGAAAAATTACTCCAGCTGATATTCCGCGGATGGTCACTCCCGCGGGTGGTAATCAATAACCCTTCATCAGAATACTTCAGATGTATACTGTCTTTAAAAGTAGCTGCCTTATTATAAATGGAAACGGGTAACAGGTACCAGAATACCCAGCCAAGCACCAGTATCATGATAACAATACCAGTGAGTGCACCAGTGGTAACCACGCTGAAAAAATAACCCGTTAAAGTAGCAAGTAATAAGATGATAAGGGTATTGCGGAAGACTTTAATCTCGCCTCTTCGCATAAAATGATAGCGCAATGCATGCAACACATCCCCTTTATCGTAGTTAAACTCTAAATGCATTATCGCCTGGCAAAACTATTTTATCTGTTAACTGAAATCGACATAGGATTATCCATTTCATCACGCACAGTAACAGGTGCTTCCTTCTTCCGGCCGCGTTTTACATTAGACAGATCGTCCTCGCTGAATCCGGGGAAGTTCTTCTTGATGAACAGAAAATATTGTTGCAAGGTTTTTGGATCTACCTTGAAAGGAAAAGCCAGCTCCTTACCACTTCCTTTGAGGAAGTCGTTTGTATTTAACTTGGTTTCGTTTTGTAAGTACCACTTGTATAAATCCACAATAGCTTTCTCCAACTCTGCTTCATCCACTTTCTCTGTTGTCTCTACCCGCGGAAACATTAACACAAACTCTTCTACCCTTACAGGTTTTGCATTATTTGTGTTTTTGGCGTTATTACGGTTATCGTTGTTGTCTCCGTTTTTATCACCATTATTATCCCCGTTCTTGAAACCAGTGCTGGCATTTGCTGATGCGGCTGCGGCCAAAACTACCAACAGCATTAACAACAGCTTTTTCATAAGGTGTCAAATTTTCGAGTCTAAAAATACAATTATATTTTGAGATTTCTAGTAGATTCCAAAATATGCGTAAAAACCCCTGAAAAAAACAAAAGCAATGGGCGAACCATTGCTTTCGAGAGTCATTTACAGTGCATGATGAATCACGCGGTGTAGGAATATTTGGTTTTTCATAGGACAGTAACCATAATAAAAATTAATACAATAACAAATATAATAAAATTATATCGTGAGTCAGGCGAAAGATTAAATATTAGAAATAATAAAATATTTTGAGAAATTTTTTAAAAAGACGCAATAAAATCAATCTTTTTAGAAAAAAATCAAATAGAAAAATATGTGATAAAGAATAAGGACTTAAATATCGTCCGGAGAAGAGAGGAAAAATCGGGCGTTTTTTGAAAAAAGTAAGGGCGCCTAGAAAAGCGCCCTCAATTTGTTACTATCCTATGAAAACCCTATTTGAATACAAAGGTAAGGGCATGTTATTTTTCTTTGAAATTTTAGAGGCTAAATAACATATCATTAACAAGAAGTTGCAACATCAATCAGCTGCAACCCATGCTGGTACCACAATTCAAACATTTATAGCAAGTTCCCGAACGTACCGTGATATGCCCGCAGGTATTACATGCAGGTGCATCACTTTGCATACTTTTCAGGTAATCCTGCGTACCACTTTCCTGCTGAAACGCAGTAGCCGCCTGCTTTTTGGGAACACGCGGCGCAGCCTGCCCGCTATTACTTACCCGCCCCGGCAATGGAGCCTCCGCGTCCTCATCCGCATCCCCTTCACCCGTATTACCGGGTGCGTCAAGCACATGCACCAGGTCCGTACGCCCCAGGTACTCGTATCCCAATACCCGGAAAATATAATCAATCAGTGAGGTGGCCGATTTAATATTGGGATGATCTACCATCCCGGCCGGCTCAAACCGCGTAAATACAAACTTATCCACAAACTCCTCCAACGGAACCCCATATTGCAAACCCACAGAAACCGCAATGGCAAAACAGTTCATCAAACTCCGTAAAGTAGAGCCCTCTTTCGCCAGATCAATAAATATCTCTCCCAACGTACCATCATTATATTCTCCGGTACGCACAAAAATCACCTGGCCCCCCACATTCGCCTTTTGCGTAAATCCACCCCGTTTGGATGGCAAACTTTGCCGCTCTACAATCCTCGACAACTGACGCTTCAATGTTGTGTCCCTGCTGGCCAGCATGCGCTTGTTCACTTCTTCCAGCAACTCATCTATCGTCAGCTGTTGCAAATCCTGCCCGGTTACAGGCTCGGTTACAGCCTCCACCTTTTTCTTTTTATCGCTCTTGTTACTCAAAGGCTGACTTAACTTACTACCATCCCTGTACAAAGCACAGGCTTTCAACCCAAGCTCCCAGCTCAGCTTGTAAGCGTCCGCAATTTCATCCACAGTCGCCTCGTTCGGCAGGTTAATGGTTTTGGAAATAGCCCCGGAAATAAAAGGCTGCACCGCCGCCATCATCCTGATATGGCCATGCGCATGTATGTACCTCTCTCCATGCTTGCCGCACTTATTGGCGCAGTCAAACACCGGCAAATGAGCCTCCTTCAGGTAAGGCGCGCCCTCTACGGTCATTGTTCCGCACACATAATCATTCGCCGCCTCTATCTGCTCATCCGTAAATCCCAAAGCATGCAACAGGCTGAACTCAAGACTGTAATATTCCTCCGCCTTAAATCCTAACCGCTGCAAACATTCTTCTCCCAACGTGTAAACATTAAATACAAATGATATATCAAAAGAAGAAGAAACAGCAGTATCCAGCTTCTTCAGCTCTTCTCCCATAAACCCCTTCTCACTCAGTGACTGATGATTAATATAAGGCGCCCCGGCAAAATTGCCGGTACCCTTTGCGTAATCCACAATCGCCTTTATTTCATGGGAAGAATATCCCAGGTTTTGCAACGCCGTAGGGATAGACTGGTTAATAATCTTAAAATAACCGCCACCAGAAAGCTTTTTGAATTTCACCAATGCAAAATCAGGCTCCACACCAGTCGTGTCACAATCCATCACCAGGCCGATAGTGCCGGTAGGTGCAATCACCGTTGCCTGCGCATTGCGGTAACCATATTGCTCTCCCAGTTTCACCGCCTCATCCCAGGCCTTAGTGGCCGACTTTAACAAATAATCCGCGCAATACCGCGCGTCAATGCCTTTGGGTCTTATTTCCAGTCCATCATATGCATCAGATGCATCATACGCTGCCGCCCGGTGATTCCGCATCACCCGCAACATATCCTCCCTGTTTTCCTCATACCGTGGAAAGGCGCCCAGGTGTGCAGCCATCTCCGCAGATGTTTTGTAGGCAATCCCCGTCATGATAGCAGATATCGCCCCCGATATACCACGCGCCTCCTCACTGTCGTACGCAATACCACTCACCATCAGCATGGAGCCCAGGTTAGCATACCCCAGCCCCAACGTGCGATACTCGTAACTGAGCTGCGCCACCTCTTTAGATGGGAACTGCGCCATCAGTACGGAAATCTCCAGCACTACCGTCCATAATCTCACGGTATACTCAAAGCCCGGCACGTCAAACAGGTTCTTTTCATCATTAAAAAAACGCCTGAGGTTCACAGACGCCAGGTTACAGGCTGTATTATCAAGAAACATATACTCCGAACACGGATTGGAGGCGTTAATACGCCCGCCCTGCGGACACGTATGCCACTCATTGATAGTAGTATCATATTGAGTACCCGGATCTGCACAACGCCAGGCTGCATAGGTAATCTGGTCCCAGAGATCCTTTGCCTTTACGGTTCTTACGGTTTTACCGGTACTCCTGGCCTTCAGCTCCCATTCACCATCTGCTTCCAGTACCCGGAAAAAAGAGTTCGGCACCCGCACGGAGTTATTGGAATTCTGACCGGATACCGTTTTATATGCATCTCCCTCATAATCAGAAGAATACCCGGCGGCAATCAGCGCTGCCACCTTCTTTTCTTCCTCAACTTTCCAGTTCACAAACTCCATGATCTCCGGGTGATCAAGATCCAGGCACACCATTTTTGCCGCCCTCCTGGTGGTACCACCCGACTTAATAGCTCCCGCTGCCCGGTCACCGATCTTCAGAAAGCTCATTAATCCACTGGAAGTTCCGCCACCACTAAGCTTTTCCCCATCTCCCCGGATATGCGAAAAATTAGTACCAACGCCTGAACCATATTTAAAGATGCGCGCTTCCCGCATCCATAAATCCATTATTCCACCTTCATTCACCAGGTCATCATTTACACTTAATATAAAACAGGCATGAGGCTGAGGCCGCTCATAGGCAGAGGTAGATTTTTCCAGGGTACCTGTGTGCTGCTCTACATAATAATGCCCCTGCGGCTTGCCTTTAATACCATAGCTCTCAAATAAACCAGTATTGAACCACTGCGGGGAGTTAGGCGCACATGATTGGTTGAGCATGCTGTAGGTCAGTTCCTCATAGAACACCCGGGCATCTTCTGCAGAAGCGAAATAGCCGTATTTTTCTCCCCAGGCACGCCAGCAGTTGGCCATACGATGTACCACCTGCTTCACAGAAGTTTCTCTCCCTGAAGTTCCATCAGCTTGCGGCACCCCGGCTTTGCGGAAATATTTCTGCGCCAGGATGTCGGTAGCAATCTGCGACCAGCCTACCGGTACTTCCACGTTGTTCATTTCGAATACTACGTCGCCACCAGGATTACGGATCACAGAGGAGCGGAGCTCATACGCAAACTGATCGTAAGGACTCACACCTTCTTTCGTAAAATGGCGGGAAAACGCAAGCCCATTCTTACTATTGACTGGATTTTTCATGCCCGTAAATTTTTCTTAGATGATATAAATGAGTTAGTATAGCGGAGTACTCTAAAATTAATTTTAAAATGCCTGGAGCGACTCATTTATTTTGCACAGATTGTGGATAATTGCGCAAACAGTTTGCCAACACGTTTGTTATAGAGCCAAAAGAAATCCGGCTTAAAATTTGTCATTAACAAAACGTTTACAGTTCTGTCACACATAATCAGCTAGGTATCATGAAGTTCATGAATAGAAAATGAATTGAATGCATATTTATTTAGCAATGTGTGTTATTAATAAAAATATTATACATTTGCGACAACCGGAACAATGCGCTATTGATGTACAATAACATATACACTTCGTTCATCGAAAGAAAGGCTAAAAAGGAAAAGGCATTCGCGGTTTTAATTGATCCGGATAAGGTGACACCTGCCGGAATCATAGAGATTGCTGATAAATGCACTGCTGCCAAAGTTGATTATATCTTCCTTGGAGGTAGTCTGGTGATTTCTGATCACCTTGATGAATGCGTACAACAGCTGAAAGCCAGCTGCAACATTCCCGTTGTATTATTTCCCGGAAGCCCTTCTCAGGTATCAAAATATGCCGATGCCTTACTCTATCTGTCTGTAATTTCCGGCAGAAACCCCGAATTACTGATCGGTCAGCATGTAGTATCTGCTGCTGCCGTGAAGAAAAGCGGACTGGAAGTAATTTCAACCGGTTACATGGTAATCGACGGCGGAGCACCCACAACTGTTTCTTATATCAGTAACACCATGCCTATCCCGGCAGACAAGGCAGATATTGCCATGTGTACCGCAATAGCAGGGGAAATGCTGGGAATGAAAGTGATTTATATGGATGCCGGCAGCGGCGCCCGTGTACCTATCACAGAAAGTATGATCAGCCGGGTGGCTAGCCAGGTACAGGCTCCTATTATCGTTGGAGGAGGTATCAGGGATGCAGAAAAAGCTTACCTGAACTGTAAAGCAGGCGCGGATATTCTCGTAGTGGGTAATGCTATTGAGAAAGATCTCTCTCTCATCAAGGAACTGGCAGATGCGGTGCATTCTGTTCCCGTGAAAGCATAAAACAGATTTGACTTAAAAGATATAAAGCGAATGACAGCAGATATCCTGCTGTCATTCGCTTTAATAGCTGATCGCCAAATACTTACAGGCTCATCATTTCTTTAAACTTCACTGCCTGTCTGCGGCTTACTTCAATTTTTTCGCCTCCGCGCATTTCCAGCAACAGACCGCCATTAAAATAAGTATCAATTTTCTCAATCATCCGCAGATTCACAATATGTTTACGGTTTGCACGGAAAAAAGTACGCTCGTCCAGTCTTTCTTCCAGCGCATTCAATGATTTGAGGATCAAAGGTTTGTTGGTTTCAAAATATACCCGTGCATAGTTCCCCACACTTTCAAAAAGCCGGATCTCCTGCAGCTTCACAAACCAGCACCTGTCGCCATCTTTCACAAAAACCTGGTCATTCTCAGACAATAAATTACGGATACCACCGGATGCCGCCAAACGGTCCTTTTCATCCTGCTGATGCAGTTTGTGGATCGCATCTGCCAGCCGCTTGGGCTCTACCGGCTTTAACAGGTAGTCCAGCGCGTTGTACTCAAATGCTTTCAGCGCATACTCATCATATGCAGTAGTGAAAATCACCTGTGGTGTTTTTTCCAGCTCTGCCAGCAAGTCAAAGCCCGTTTTATCAGGCATCTGAATATCCAGGAACAGTAGGTCGGGATGAAGCGTTTCTATCTTTTCTATACCATCCTTCGCGTTCACAGCTTCTCCTACCACCACTATTTCCGGGTGATCTGCCAGCAATTTCTTTAACTCACTCCTGGCCAGGCGTTCATCATCTATTATCAATGCTTTTTTCATTGGCAATATGAAGTTTGGTTGATGATTTAATTGATTTAAAAATAATAGCTATAACCAGTTTATCCGGCTACAGCAGTTTATAACAAGTGATTTAGAGCAAAGGCATCACTACAGTAGCTTCTACCGTTTGCTCATCTTTATTCCTGATTTCAAAGGAAGCCCTGCTTCCAAACAAAAGGCTCAACCGCTGCCGGGTGCTTTGTAATCCAAAGCCATGCCCGTTCATATTGTTTTCTACAAGCTGGCCGGTGTTTTCAATGGTAATTACATGCTGCATACCTTTCAGGGAAGAGTGAATATAAACGAACCCGCCCCTGATGATCCGGGAAATCCCATGTTTAATGGCATTTTCCACCAGCGTTTGCAACATCATAGGAGGTACTTGTAACTCCAGCGTATCCGGGTCAATCTCATACTTTACACTCAAACGCTCCTCAAACCGGATATGTTCCAATGCAAGGTAATCCTTTACTATATTCAATTCGTTTTCCAGGCTCACCGTTTCCGCCTTCTCCGTTTGCATAGAGCTTCGCAGGATATTGGAAAGCTCTGTGATGGCAGTTCTTGCCCGTTGGGGGTTTTCATCTACCAGCGCCCGGATACTGTTCAGTGCGTTAAAAATAAAATGCGGATTCAGCTGCGCTTTAATCGTTTTCAGCTCCAGCTCCTTCACAGTAGCTTCCAGCTTTAACTGATCCACCTGCGACCGCCGGTTCCTTTCAATGTAGTGCCATATGAAATATAGAAACCACCAGATGGTAGTGATCAGGAAAGAACCTACAATCCCCACCTGGATGGGCGTATCCGATAAGTGCAACAGGTATATCCCAAAAAAGTAATATCCAATATACGATACCAGCCCCGATCCCGTCATTAACCCGATGAACAGCAGGATCTGGTTCTCAAAATTATAGTTCACCCACGCAAACCGGTGAATCAGGTTACGGAAAAAATGGGTGGCTATAAAACCGAATAACACAAAAATTACCAGATTCAGATAATAAGCCGCGTCCGGAGACGTTTTTCTGTAAACAGAAAAGGCGAAGAAAACATTGATCAGAAAATATGCCGACCACCCCAATATCTGGCACCACCAATATTTGTTTATTTGTTTAAACATTCAATCAAATTAGTAAACTTCACCTATATTCCAAAAATACCCTACAGCGCCCCCTGCAGAAACCTAAATGTTATAAATGGTGAATCAAAAAAGGTAAATGGCAGATGGCTGTATCTGAATGGCGAAATATCACGGAACTGTCCTATTTTCCTGTCATACTTACACTATTTACCACATATTTTTATGTATTTTTGTTACTTCATATAAACCCTGAGCCCAATTATGAATATAAAGGCAGGTCAACTGTTGAGCCAGATAGAATATCCCGCTGATTTGCGAAAGCTGAATAAAGAACAGCTTCACCAGGTATGTGAGGAGCTGCGTCAATACATTATTGACGTGGTAAGTGTGCATGGCGGCCACTTTGCGGCCAGTCTTGGTGTAGTGGAGCTGACAGTCGCTTTGCATTACGTTTTTAATACTCCTTACGATCAGCTGGTATGGGACGTGGGCCATCAGGCATACGGCCATAAAATTCTCACCGGTCGCCGGGAAACATTTCCTACCAACAGGAAATATAAGGGCCTCAGCGGATTTCCTAAAAGAGATGAAAGCCGCTACGATACCTTCGGCGTAGGACACTCATCCACTTCCATCTCCGCAGCACTGGGCATGGCAATGGCCTCCCACTATAAAGGAGAATTCGACCGCCAGCATATTGCAGTGATCGGCGACGGCGCCATGACCGCAGGTATGGCCTTCGAAGCCCTCAACCACGCCGGTGTGGCAAACGCCAACGTACTCATTATCCTGAACGATAACTGCATGTCCATAGATCCTAATGTGGGCGCGCTGAAAGAATACCTCACAGATATCACCACTTCCCCCACCTATAACAAGGTAAGGGATGATGTGTGGAACCTGCTGGGCAAATTACCTGTAGGAAAGAAATTTACCCGCGACATGGCCTCCAAACTGGAAGCCAGCCTCAAAGGCGTAGTGTCCAAATCCAGCAACCTCTTCGAAGCACTGAAGATGCGCTACTTTGGCCCCATCGACGGACATAACATCACCAAACTGGCGGATACCCTCCAGGATCTGAAAGATATTCCCGGCCCGAAACTGCTGCACATCGTTACCACCAAAGGTAAAGGCTATGCACTCGCAGAAAAGGACCAAACCACCTGGCACGCGCCGGGTCTCTTCGATAAAATTACCGGCGAAATATTCAAAAAACCGGTCACAAGCCCGCAACCTCCCAAATACCAGGACGTTTTTGGCCATACCATCATTGAACTCGCAGAACAAAACGATAAAATTATCGGCATTACCCCCGCTATGCCTTCCGGCTCCTCCCTTAAATTTATGATGGAGAAAATGCCGCAAAGAGCCTTCGACGTGGGCATCTGCGAACAACATGCGGTTACCCTCTCTGCCGGCATGGCAACACAGGGCATGCGCGTTTTCTGTAACATCTACTCTTCCTTCTTCCAACGTGCCTTCGATCAGGCCGTACATGATGTAGCCATCCAGAAACTACCCGTGATATTCTGCCTCGACAGGGCAGGACTCGTAGGAGAGGACGGACCTACCCATCACGGCGCCTACGATATTGCCTATATGCGCAGTATTCCCAACGTGATCATCAGCGCGCCCATGAATGAGGAAGAAATGCGCAACCTGATGTACAGCGCACAACTGCCGGAAAATGATATGCCTTATGTAATCCGCTATCCACGCGGACAAGGCGTAATGCCGGAATGGCGTACACCGTTTAAAGCCATCAAAGCAGGTACCGGCCGCAAAATCCGCGACGGAAAAGATATCGCTATCCTCTCCCTCGGACATACCGGCAACTTCGTGGCTGAAGCATGTAAAGAATTGATAGGAGACGGATTACAACCCGCTCACTACGATATGCGCTTTGTAAAACCATTGGATGAAACCATGCTGCACGAAATCTTCCAGTCGTTCGACAAAATAATTACTGTGGAAGATGGTACCATTGTAGGTGGTTTCGGCAGCGCCGTTATCGAATTCATGGCAGCCAACAACTATAAGGCAACCGTTAAAAGATTAGGTATCCCCGATAGAATTGTGGAACATGGCAAGCCGGAAGAATTATACCGCGAATGCGGTTATGATGCTGCTGGTATTGCACGCACCACCAGGGATATGCTGAAAGAAAAAATTACCGTCACTATTTAATAAAAGAATTTAGTTATTTAGCTATTTGAATATTTGATTTCCATAGAAATTGAATATTTAAATAGCTAAACTTTTTTATACCATGTATTTTCAGCTCAGGATAACGGAGATCATACGCGAAACACCCGGTACTTATACTTATAAGCTGGAAAATACATCGCCGGAACCACTGGAATACATCGCCGGACAATTCCTCACTTTTCTCATTACACTCAACAATAAAGAATACAGACGTTCTTATTCTTTTAGCTCCACACCAGGCGTGGATTCCTTTCTATCTGTAACGATCCGCGAAAAAGAAAACGGGGAAATATCACGTCACCTTATCCATACCTGGAAAGTAAATGATATCGTTACCGCACTGGAACCTTCCGGCCGGTTCACTTACGAAAAATCGGGTGATGCGGAGAAAGACATTTTCCTCCTGGCTGCAGGAAGCGGTATAACGCCCGTATTTTCGCTGCTGAAACAGATATTAACAACGGAACCCAATGCCCACGTTAAACTGATTTACAGCAACACCACCCCCGAAAGAACCATCTTTTATGAAGCATTGCTAACGTGGCAAAAGCGTTACCCGCAGCAACTGGAATGCATCTGGCTTTTCAGCAACGATCCGGATAGTCATCATACTTACAGAAGGCTTAATAATATTTTACTGGAACAACTGGTAAATACCCATATCCGTTACCACCGGGAAGATTCGCAATTCTTTCTTTGTGGTCCTCCCGATTATATGCGCACTATCCTGCTCACGCTTACCTTCATGGGCTTCGGGGAATCACAGCTCCATAAAGAAAACTTTGTGGTGAATACAGATACCCGGATCGCCAAAACACCATTGCCGCAGGATCACGACCTGAAACAGGTAATCATCCGCTACCGCAATGCAGAATACAAACTGGCTGTTCCCGGTAACCAAACCATTCTGAATTACGCATTGGCAAACGAAATATTGTTGCCCTACAGCTGCAAAGGCGGCGTATGTGGTTCCTGCACGGCACAGTGTGTGAGTGGTAAAGTATGGATGCCGGTAAATGAAGTCCTTACCGATAAAGAACTCGCCGAAGGTCTCGTACTTACCTGCGTTGGATATCCCGCAAGCGACGAAGTGATCCTTGAATTATAAAACCATATAATGTAAAAAATATTATCAGTCATAACGATCTGATATTATTTTTTAGTTGCTAAAATTTTGGCTAAATTATGAGGAAAATCAGGTGATGCGAAATGCCCCGATAAAGATTACTTGCTTATCGCTTTTGCTTGTTGTTATCTTTATTAACAGCTATCTCCTGTTTAAAAACGGTTTTCAAACATCTTCATTACTACTGTCACTCAGTATACTAACGCTTTGCAGTGTATTTGCCCTGCTGATTGTCGCCACATTCTTATCAGACAAACGTCCCCTTCAGTTCGAACATCTTTTTAATGAATACCCGATCCCTATGTGGATCTATGAAAAAGCCACCATGCGCTTTTTATCTGTTAACAATGCTGCCGTAGAAAAATACGGGTACGCCAGGAAAGATTTCCTGAACCTAACGTTAAAGGATATACGTAATGAAGAAGATATACCACTGTTGCTGGAAAATGCCGCAGAACGGTGCAATGGAGATGAATACAGGGGCATCTGGAAACACCGTAAAAAAGATGGTACCAATTTTTTTGTGGAGATCTACTCCCTTCCCGCGGTATACTATGGAAAAAATGCCCGCTTCATCATGGCCAAAGACGTGGATGCACAAATGAGGGCCGCCAAAGAAGCGCGTGAACTGGGCATTCGCTATGAACTGCTTGCGCAGGCTACAAATGATGCTGTATACGACAAAAACCTCGTAACAAATGCCGTTACCTGGAACCACGGACTACATAATCTCTTCCATTATAACAGCCACGATGAAACCGACCTGGTACAGTGGTGGCAGGATAATATACACCCCGCAGATCATGCCAGGATCATTTCTTCACTTGATAACTGCAAACGTACACATCTGAACTACTGGTCGGAAGAATACCGCTTTAAATGCGCGGATGGCAGTTATAAATATGTGGTAGACCGTGCATTCATCATGTACGAAAATAATATCCCATATCGCATGATAGGGATGATACAGGATATCGACAAGCTCGTAAAACAAGCCAGGCAACTGGAAGAACAAAATGAAACACTCAAGGAAATTGCCTGGATCAATTCCCACGAAATACGCCGGCCGGTAGTATCTATACTCAGCATTGCCGGCTTATTCGATAAAAGCAACCAGGACCTGCATCTCAACACCCAGCTCATGGAATGGCTGCATGAATCCACCCTTCAGCTGGATGAAATCATTCATAAAATTGAGCATAAGGTAAAAGCTCTCCAGTAATCACACCTCGTAAGGTATAAATTGATTGAAGTCTTCTTTTAACGACATATATAATTTCCGGAAAATTTCCATACGATGTTGTATGGTCTGAAAGTCATCGATAGGACGGTCGTCATGCACTACTGTTACCGGCGTGTTGGCTACCCTTTTAGCGCACTGCTTGATGTCGTGATGCATTTCATCAGCTACTTCACGTTGCCGCAGTAAACGGTTTTCAAAATGTTCAACCTGTGTCATTACATCCCGGGAAGCTTTGCTGAGCGCGATTTGTTCCAACCGCTCCCGCATCATTTTTACTTCAGTTCTTACTTCATTTGCTTCTTCTTTCCAGGAATTCAGCTGCTGGTGCAGCTCTTCAGTGGGAGTTGTGATTTCCATGGTGTATTGATTTATCAATTTAAATGATGATTAAAAAACTATTCATCATACCAAACACTGTTGTCAATATCCATATTAATTTACCAGAAAAGACCTGTTCTAAGGTACAATCTTTTTCTGTTCCACCCCTCACTTTTGCACTTCTTTTTACAGATAAATGCCAAACTCAGGAAAAAAACTCATCGCTTCCAGGATGCCGCCTGCACCCGCCCGCTGCGCCTGCAATACATTCGACATTCCTGCAGTGCGCGCTATTAATTCGGGCTCCGAATCACCTACTACCACTCCTTTGAATCCGGATTCATACATGGAATAATCATTCATAGAATCTCCGGCCACCAGCACCTTTTGATGTGGCAGTGCCAGCACCTGCAATAATTGTTTCAACGTAAACCCTTTATTTACGCCGGCAGGTAATATATCGAGGTATTTTCCGGCAGATAAAACCAGGTCGCATTGCAGCGATGCCGCTATTTCACGGGCGCCTTCAATATCAGTGCTGTCATTATAATAATAAGAACAACGGTATTGCTGATGTGCGTCCTGGTGCAGTAATCCCCTCACAGTTTTCAATGTCTCTCTCACATGATCACCAGGCCATTTGGCCGCAATGTGCGATTGTACCGGCTCCACCGCCGTCAATGTAGGCAGGTGGGTAATAGTAGCCCCTACATCTCCAATAATATATTCGGGCCGCGGCAAAGCATTATTCTCCAGTAACGACAATACACTTGATATGCCCCGGCCGGTTACAAACACCAGCTGTATATCTTTTTGTTGCTGCAATAAACTGTATAATTGTTCTTTATCTGCTGTTGTACCTCCTAAAAATGTACCGTCCAGATCTGTGGCTAATAACATGTGTTGTAGTGGCTTTTAATGATTTCAATGAATGCGGATGCCGATAAAAATATAAAAAAAAGACCAGCCGTAACGACTGATCTTCTTTTAGATATAACGGGTTAGTATATAACGATGTGATTAGTTCAGCATTGGTACATCTATCAGCAAAAACTCTGCCGGTTTGACTACTTCAATACTTACTTTGTCATATTCGGATAACCCGATTGCATCACGTGTTGCTAATGTTTCTCCATCTACTTTCAATTCACCACTGAGCAAAAACAGGTAAGTACCTATGTTGGGCGCTTTCGCTGCAATGTCCAGTGTTTTACCGGCTTCATATTTACCTAATGTAAACCAGGCATCCTGGTTCAACCACAGGCCGTTGGCATTTTTATCCGGTGAAATCACCACCTGTAAAGCGTTTTCACGGGCGGCGGGATCAAATGTTTGCTGATCATAACGGGGCGTTACATTTCTTTCTCTCGGTATCACCCAGATCTGCAGAAAGCTCACCTCCTCCGTTTTAGACGCATTAAACTCAGAGTGTACCACACCTGTTCCGGCACTCATAATCTGTACATCATTTTTACGGATCACTTCTTTATTACCGGTGTTATCGCTGTGCGCCAATTCACCGTCCAACACAATAGATACAATTTCCATATTATCATGCGGGTGAGCGCCAAAACCCATTCCACCTTTTACCGCATCATCATTCAACACTCGCAGTGCGCCAAAGTGAATCCTGTTTGGATCATAATAGTTAGCAAAGCTGAAAGTATGGTGGCTCTTCAGCCAGCCGTGGTTGGCATATCCCCTGGTATCTGCACGATGAATAACTTTTTTCATAACTAAATCTCCTTTGTTTTAACACTACAAATATCGTTATAAACAAAGCGGTGGAGAATGGATCATATGTTGAAAAGCGTGGACAAAAAAATACGGATTTCTCTATGCACTACCCGTCTGAAAGAAAACGGTATGCATATGAAAAATCCGTAAAGCAGTAACGATGCCTGGTAACTATTTACACCAGTTTCGCATCTGTAGTAATGGTAGCATTCAGCACTTTGCTCACCGGGCAGTTAGCCTCAGCATCCGCTACAAATTCAGCGAATTTGGCGGCATCCAGGCCCTCTACGCTGGCGGTTACTTCCAGGTGGCTGGTAGTAATAGCACCGTTATCTAAAGTGATTGTGCATTTGGTATCAATGTTACCGGGAGTAAAACCGGCGCCAGTGATCACAAAGCTCAGTTTCATGGTAAAACAACCGGCATGAGCTGCGGCAATCAGTTCTTCAGGGTTAGTACCAATACCATCTTCAAAACGGCTGCTGAAAGAGTACTGGGTCTTGTTTAATACAGTTGACTGGGAAGTTAAAGTGCCTTTACCTTCTTTACCGGTACCTTGCCAATTGGCAGATGCAAATCTTTTCATGTTAAATTTTTATTTTTTTCCTGTTAGAAAAATCAGTGCGGAGGCCCAAATTACAAATTAATCGGCAATAAAAAATGCCGGAGCTTCCTGGAACATCAAAGCGCATAAAAAAGCCGCACAGTTTCCTGTGCGGCTGTACATGGTTCCTGTCAATTGATTCCTATATCATTTCTACCAATTCTGCAATTGGCTTACGTACTTTCCTGGCATGTTGCATCACATCATCGGGCGCTCTGAATCCTATCGCAGCAACTACTACAGCAGCCAGGCCCTTCTCTGTAAGTCCTAATATCCTGTTGTATCCGGCAGCATCAAAGCCTTCCATCGGGCAGGCATCAATGTTTTCCACAGCTGCTGCCGTAAGCAGGGTGCCCAAAGCAAGATATGCCTGCTTTGCACTCCATACAGCTGTTCCTTCTGCACCTAACCGGTTAACGGTTCCCTTCACTACTCCTGAAAAACCTGCCAGTTGTTCAGGAGCTATGTTACGCGTTTCCGCCACATTATTCATATAGTCATCTACGTGGGTTTCGTTCAGATCGGTATATCTCGCAAAAACGATCAGATGCGATGCATCCGAAACCTGCAACTGTCCGTTGGACACCGATTTCAGTTGCTCACGTACGGCCGGGTTCTCTACTACCAGGATTTTATACGGTTGTAAACCGTAGGAAGAGGCAGAGAGTCTTGTAGCGGCCAGTAATTTCTCCAGCTGATCTGCACTCAGTTTCTTAGCCGGGTCAAATTTCTTAACGGCATAACGCCATTCCAGTTTATTCAGAATATCCATTTCATTTTTATTGAACATTACCCGTTACAGATCATGATCTGTAACGGGTAAACACTATCTTATTGTTGTTTTACCATTTGCACGCTGGCCAGCAGCTTTACTTCATCACTCAGCAACAAACCGCCGGTTTCAGTAGTAGCGTGGAAAGTAAGACCAAAATCTTTACGGTTAATTTTACCGCTCAATTCAAATCCTGCTTTAGTCTGACCATAAGGATCTACCACTTCGCCGCCAAATTCAACATTCAGCTCTACAGGACGGGTATTGTCGCGGATGGTTAAGTCACCTACCAGCTTAAATGTATCGGCATCTATTTTCTTTACTTCTTTAGACACGAATGTGAGCTTAGGATACTTTTCTGCTTCGAAGAAATCTCCTGCCTGCAGGTGAGCATCACGCTGCGCATTCTGCGTGGAAATACTGTTGATGTCTGCTTCAAATGTAATGTTGGCAGTGCTGAAATCATTATCAACGGTCTGCATGGTACCATCAAATTTTGCAAACTGACCGGTTACAGTCGTAATCATCAGGTGCTTTATTTTAAATTGTACGTCACTGTGTGAAGGATCAATTTTCCAGGTTGTCATATAATTTTGTTTTTTTAGTATTATTAAATGTTTAATTAGTTTAAAACTCCCATTTTACCGGCGTTGTAGTCATCTATCGCCGTTCTGATTTCATCTTCCGTATTCATCACAAACGGACCGTAAGCAAAAATTGGCTCATCAATCGGTTCGCCGCTCAACACCAGCATGGCAGTGTCTTTCAGCGCGGTGATGATTATTTCAGTACCCTCTTTTTCAAAGAGTGCAGTTTCTACTCCTTTGAGCGGCTGACCATTCACATCTGCTTCTCCCTGGAATACTACTGCTGCCGTGTTAAAATTTTCCGGTATGCTTAAAGTGATCTTATCATCTTTTTTCAGATGGATATCATAAACATTCACCGGGGAAAAGGTACTGGCAGCGCCTTTCACACCATCATATTCACCTGCAATTACTCTCACATATCCTTCTTCACTTACTTTTATCACAGGTATTGCTGCTTTGGTAAGGTTCTGATAGGAGGGAGGATTGTTTTTAAATGCTTTGGGAAGATTTACCCACAACTGGGCAAACTCTGCTTTCCCGCCTTGTTTGCTGAATGCGTCACTGTATTTTTCTTCATGTAAGATGCCGCCGGCTGCTGTCATCCACTGCACATCACCCGGAAACAACAAACCATGACTACCGGTAGAGTCCCGGTGTTCCAGTTCGCCCTGGTATACGATGGTAACGGTTTCAAAGCCTTTGTGCGGATGTTCGCCAACACCTTTGGGTCTTACACTCGGTGGGATGTAGTTGGGAGCTGCATAGTCCATCATGATAAAAGGACTGATCCTGTTACCTTCAGAACGGGTACCGCCCGGTAAGGTACTCTGTACCCTGAATCCATCACCTACCATGTGTGGTGCGGCTGCAATTATGATCTGGCTTACATGTTTTTGTGTTTTCATATTGTTTGCCTCCTTAAGACAACACAAAAGTACATGTTGCAACATCCATTAAGAATGGATAAAACACTCCTAGTGATGGACTTTTTTTGAAAATTCCGGAAAATTCAGACAGAAGGGCCTACGGAAGTGCGGGAAGCCTCTTTAAATTCAGAAGGACTCTGGTTGGTATACTTCTTAAAAAAGCGGCTGAAATAGTGCGGGTCATCAAAACCCAGCTTATAGGCAATTTCTTTGGCAGTAAGGTCTGTATTATATAAATACCGCTGCGCTTCCAGGATCACCCGGTTACGGATATGCTCCCCGGCAGTAATGCCGGATAATTGCTTGCTGATTTCATTCAGCAGCACAGGCTTGATATGTAAAAGGCCCGCGTAATCGGATACAGTTTTTAATTCCTGGTATTTTTCCTCTATCAGGTTTTTAAATTTCAGGAAGATGGAACTATTGTGAGCAGCATGTTGTTCAGGGGTAATGGCCACATTCTCTCCCTTTATGCGGGAAGCCAGTACCAGGAAATAACGCAGCAATCCGTGCAGGGCCATTTCGTATTCAGGTTCGCGCAGGGTTAATTCTTTCATCATCAGGCGCACAATAGCATCAATATCCTTCTCCTGTTCATCATCAATATGAATAACACTGCTGAACTGGCTATTGAAAAACAACCCGGAATTAATACCGGATACCTGCGTCTGATCTTTTAAACACATGAAAGCATCACGAAACGCAATCATGTATCCATCTATTTTATCTGTTGCCTGCAGGTTATGCACCTGGCCGGGGGCTACAAAAAACAACGTGTTCTTCTTTACCTCGTGCGTCACTGCATCAATGGTATGCAACAGCTTACCTTTCTTAATCCAGTAAATGGTGTAGAAGTCGTGCCGGTGCGGCACGCCGATCTGATCAAAAAAACTGTTGCCTAATTCACAAAGACCAGACACCACAAATCCCGGATCTGCATGCGAGTATTCCGGTAAGGAAACAATCCCGATATTTTCACGTTTCTCAGCCATCTATTAAGGTTCCTGCAGTTTCCTCCTCCCTCTCGGAAGGATCAATGTATTCAATAATAAAGTTATTCCTGCCTTCTCCCACCATAATCCCCATATGCTTCATCTGCACCAGTTCCAGCATACTGAGGAACAGGAAAATGGCATGTACACGGTCTTTACAGTGATCGAATATTTTTTCAAAAGATAAAGTACGCTCCGCCCGCGCCAGCTCTTCCATATACATCCTGGAGCCTTCCATCGTATAGTCGTACTTGTATACTACGTGCTGGGGTTTATTATCACGCTCTTTCATGCGCTGTATCACCTTTTCAAAGGTTTTTGTCAGCTTGAAGAGCGTGAGGGTTTGTACTTCGGTACCTTCACTGGTCACTTCCCCGATTTCCGCCAGTTCCTTTGCAATATTTCCACGCTTTACAGACAGCATACGGTCTGCTTCCATTTCTGCCAGTTCCGCGGCTGCCAACTTGTAGCGCTTATATTCAAGGATCTTGTCAATCAGCTCCATGCGGGGATCAATCTCATTTCCCTGCTCATCCAGCTCCTTGCGTGGCAGCAGCATTTTGGCCTTGATACGCATGAGGGTAGATACAAAGAGAATGAATTCACTGGCCAGCTCAATATTCAACGTTTCAATATGATGGATATAATCCAGGAAGTCCTGTGTGAGAGTATTAATAGGGATATTGTAGATATCCAGCTCATCACGTTCAATGAAGAACAGCAACAGGTCGAAAGGACCTTCAAATTGCGGTAATTTGATCTTATAGACAGGTGCTTGTTCGCTCATTAAAGATTTTTTTAAAAAGATATCGCACAATTGCACGGAGTCATTAAATGCCCGGTCCAATATAACCGGCTGTTTGTCTCTGTGCCGCTGTGCGATATCAAAAATAACAAAATTCCGGCGAATCAGAACTTGGCAGCAAAGCCAACCCCTATCACCTGTTTTATTTGCAAACGAGGCCCCATCACACCAGTTTCCTTATTCTCAAATACTTTTACATCATCATCATATATCATATCTACAGTCAGCAGGGCGGAAATCCACTTATTAACCTTCAGTTCCAATGCGTTGGTAAAAAACACATCGATATTTCCCGGGTTATGCCTGTAATCGGAAAATAAATCCAGTCGGCCTTTGTAAGTCATGTTTTTGGCAAAAGTCTTTATATAGTTGGCAGACAGGTAGGCGCCTATTTCATATTTAAAATGCGAGCCCGTATCTACTCCATAAGCACCCTGTTTGGAAAGTACATCATCCATTACAAACACAAAACGGGAAGTAATCGGCGACAGGAATAAAGAAAATGATTTGTCTGGTTTATAGTCAAAACCCGGCGACACCAGCACATAAGCAGGAGAGAAGAATTTTGAGGACAGCTGTGGCGTAGTATCTGAAGGATACAAATAACCATTGGTGAATTGCGTACGCAGATTCACTAACCCGCTTAAGTACCAGTTTTTGCCGATATCATAACCATATTTGGTGGTCAGGTCAATACGATCATCATTCTTGCGTCCTCCCAAACTGGTGGTGTTAATATAGCCATATGCGAGGTCGGCCACGTTGTCCCAGGAATGTCTTCCGTTTTTATAAAATGCCCAGGCAAAAAGATTGGACCCAAGGGAGAAAGCAAAATTATCGCCACCCGCAGCCCAGTTACTTAATGATCCCTGATTGATATTGACGTTAATGTTCATCCCTTTCTTCCATAATTTGGGGATGGTGTCATTAGCGTCTTTCTTGATTTTATCAGAAGCTTCTTCTCTCGACTTCTTCATCCAGTCATTTTGCGCGTGCACGGCCGTAAACAATAGCATACAGCAGGCAATGGATAAAGTAATTTTTTTCATCAATTTGTGTTTAAATGAGTATACGTAATAAACCATCCCACTTCTTCCGGGAAGGAAAAATGGGATGGCAAGGGTCTTTCTAAAAAAATTTATCTGGATTTTTTCAATTCATCACGAATTTCCATGAGCAGTTTTTCCTGGGTAGACAGTTCGGCCGGGGCAGGGGCTTCTTCTTTTTTCTTGGTAAGCTTATTCATAAATTTTACCAGCAGGAAAATACAGAAGGCGATAATAAGGAAATCAATCACGCTCTGTATAAAAGCGCCATAAGCAAATACCGCTATGCCTTTGGCTTTCGCATCTGCCAACGTGGCCACGTCACCCTTACTTGTGTCCAATACATAAAAGACGTCATTAAAATTCTTTCCCCGGGTAAATAGTCCGACGAGAGGCATCAGGATATTATCTACCAGAGATGTAACAATCTTTCCAAACGCACCACCTATAATCACACCCACAGCAAGATCCATTACATTGCCTTTCATGGCAAACTCCTTAAACTCTTTGATGAACGACATAATGCAAGGTTTTTATTGGTTAAAATAAGTGAACAAAATTAAAGTATAATCCCCGAAGACGTTAATTATTAGGTTATTATTTCTTTAACCGGGGGTATTTCATCTTTAATGATTTCAGTGTATCCCTCAACGTTAGCGCAATCAGGTATTCTTTATACCAGTTCTGATCTGCCGGTACAATCAGCCAGGGCACATAATTACAGCGGTTGATGGCGTCTTCGTAAGCATCCATATATTTATTCCACAGCTTAGCTTCTGCCAGGTCATTTTCGTTATACTTCCACATTTTCCGGGGGTCTTCGGTTCGTTCCATCAGGCGCTGTTGCTGGGCTTCCTGTGATACATGCAGGTAACATTTTATGATGTGTGTATTATTATGAACCGTTAGCAACTTTTCAAAATCATTAATGGCCTCCATCCGTTTAAAAGCCATTTTATCGTCAATCCACTTATGCACACGTTGTATGAGAATATCCTCATAATGTGAGCGGTTAAATACCTGGATCATGCCTCTACCCGGCGCATGCTGATGTACCCTCCATAAAAAATCATGTTCTGATTCTTCTGTGGTGGGTGCTTTGAAAGAGTGTACTACGCAACCCTGCGGATTCAAGGTACCTGTAACATTCTTTATTACGCCGTCTTTCCCACTGGCGTCCATTCCCTGTACCACCAGCAATACACAGTGTTTATGCTGTGCATACAGCAGGTTTTGAAGTTCATCCAGTTCTTCCAGAATTTCCCGGGTTACAGCCTTTATCGTTTCTTTTTCCAGCTTTTTGGGAGCTGATGTGCTGATAGCTGACAATTTGATTTTACCCATGTAGCGCATTCTTATAAATAAATTTAACAAAATAGGGACAGAAGTGTTGCATTAACACGATTTATATTTTGCTGAATATGAAGGATACCTGCACCTTTGTACTCGAAAAATAAAAGATATGCAGCAACGTTTCGCCCATTGGGGAGTGTTTATCCTGTTATCACTCACCTGGGGCAGTTCCTTTATATTGATGAAAATAGGTCTGGAATCATTTACATCCTACCAGGTAGCCAGCTTAAGACTGGTAGCTGCCGGCATAGCGCTTTCCCCTTTTTTACCAAAGGCATTCAGGCAAACACCCGTAAATAAGCTTCCCATTATCATATTGTCCGGCATCCTGGGTAACGGTATCCCGGCCTTTCTGTTTTGTTTGGCCGAAACGGAAATCGACAGCTCCCTTGCAGGGATACTTAATGCCTTAACACCATTGATGGCCTTACTGTCCGGGATTATTATCTTTAAAAGTCCATTTAAAAAAGCGCAGCTCACCGGCATTTTCGTAGGGCTGGCAGGGGTAGTGTTATTGTTCACCGCCAAAGGTATCAATACAAATGGCCACTGGTATTATGCGCTGCTGGTAATTCTGGCTACCGTAAGCTATGGCGTTAATATTAGTATGGTACATCATAAGCTGCAGGGTTTCAGTTCGCTGCAGCTGGGGTCTCTTGCTATGTTCTTTTGTGCGCTGTTCACTTTCCCTATTCTGTGGTGCAGTAATTTCTTTCCGCAGTTTTCACAACCGGATGCGCCCTGGCGGTCGCTTTCAGCGGGCCTGGTACTGGGGGTGATGGGAACCGGGGTGGCAGCTGTACTCTTTTTCCTGCTCATCAAAAAAGCGGGATCCATGCTGGCCTCAATGGTAGCATATGCGTTACCGTTAGTAGCAGTAGGGTGGGGATTAGTGGCGCATGAAACAATTACCTGGGTCCAGGTGGGGAGCATGGGCATTATTCTGCTCGGTGTGTACCTCGTAAACAAGGCTAACAAAGTGGCTCCGGCAAAATAAGCCACTGCTAAAAAGCAGCGGAGATATTAACCGGATCAGTATCCGTTAATATCTCCGCTGTTATATTTTCAGGCTATAAAACTCTTAAATAGCCATAATTTCCTTCTCTTTTACTTCGCAGTGCTTATCGATCAGTGTAATGTGCTTGTCGGTTAATTGCTGGATATCGGCTTCTGCATCCTTGGCTGTATCTTCACTTAAACCGTCTTTCTGCAATTTTTTAACTGCTTCAATAGCATCTCTGCGGATATTCCTGATGGCTACTTTTGCCTGTTCGCCTTCATTATTCACCTTTTTCACAAATTCTTTCCTGCGTTCTTCGGTTAATGGCGGGAGGAATAAACGGATGATAACCCCGTCGTTTTGTGGATTGAGACCAATATTAGATGCAATAATGGCTCTTTCAATAGGCTGCAGCATGTTTTTTTCCCAGGGCTGAATGGTCAGGGTGCGGGCATCTGCAATGCTTACGTTAGCTACCTGGTTTAGTGCAGTTGGTGCGCCATAATAGTCAACAAAGATACCATCCAGTATTTGCGGATTGGCTTTCCCGGCTCTGATTTTTGTAAGTTCCAATTCCAGGTGCCCGATAGCTTTCTTCATCGAGTCCGCTGCCTCATCAATGATAAGCGTTAGATCATCTTGCATAACATAAATAGTTAAGTGCGTGCAAACCTACAGGTTTTCTTTTAATCGTCAAAGCAACGCCCTGATAATGGAAGTAGAAATGCTTACAAATAACCACAACAAAAGGATTATTTATCTTGTAATACACCCTCTGTTGTAACACGCAATATTTTGGTGGCTTCTTTTGCTGTTGCCGCTGCTGGTTGTACTACCGGTTCTGGTATAGCTTTCACAGCCAGTTTTTTCCGGCGTGCCAGGTATAATATTCCTGTAAAAAAGGTAGCAGAACCTATTACAACCATTAACAACCAGGTAGCGCCCATTCCCTGCAGCACAAATGCACCGAGTATGTAGGTAGCATTAATGGCTACGGAAACCAGCGTGGTTTGCCTGTGATTGAGCTTCAGGTCCAGCAGGTAGTGATGGATATGGTTTCTGTCGGCAGAGAAAGGAGATCTTCCCTGTAACATACGGACAGCGAATACGCGTAAAGTATCAAATAAAGGTACGATCAGGATAGCAAAAGCCACAGCTGGTGTAGCTCCGATTGGCATCTTACCGGCCGGGTTACCTGCCACATCAATAAATTTCAGCACCAGCACTGCATTTACCAGCCCTATCAGTAAGGATCCCGTATCACCCATAAAAATGCGGGCGGGGGAAATATTATATATAAGAAAACTGGCCAGCCCACCTGCCAGTGCAAAACCAATGACTGCATAAGTGATTTCACCTACATGCAGGAAATAAGCCCCCAGTACGGCACTTACCAGCAATCCGATACTGCCGGCATGACCATCTACCCCATCTATCAGGTTGAAAGCATTGATTACCACAATAAAAGTGAAATAGGTCAGCATCAGGCTGATATTGGGAGGCATGGCATAAATGCCCATGAAGCCATACATGCTTGTAATCTGCAGATTGCCCAGGTAGATAATAGCGAAAGATGCCGCCAGCTGCCCGATTAATTTCTTTAACGGAGACAGCCCTACGATATCATCTTTCATACCTACCATGAAAATGATAAAGAACGCCGCCATCATGTATTGAAATGGCGAATTGGCTAACGCGGGTACGCAGATAGCAGTGGCAATTATAAATCCGGAGAAAAAACCGATTCCTCCGAGCGTTGGTATACGCTGTTTATGCGTCTTTCTTTCGTCCGGTTCGTCGTATAAATGCTTTAATTCCGCCACTCTTATCAGTATTGGAATAGAAAAATAGGTAACAACAAAACTTAGGACGGTAGCAATTAATACATTCTCCATTAGTGGGGCTTAATTGTGCAAAGATATTAATTTCAACGAAATGTGAAAAGAAACGTTAAAAAAATCAACTTTTTTAATACTTTGAGATCGCAAAAAAACATTCAACAGCCACAAATTCTACGAAATTCTATTAGTTTTGCGGCACAAAAATTAACAACTATCATGCCACAGCTCAAAGATATTGCTACTCAGGTAAGGAGAGATATTGTACGGATGGTACATGGCGTTCAAAGCGGTCACCCCGGAGGTTCATTAGGTTGCGCCGACTTTCTGACTGCATTGTATTTCAAGGTAATGGATCACAAACCGGAACCTTTTGATATGGATGGTAAGAACCAGGACTTGTTCTTCCTGTCCAATGGACATATTTCACCAGTGTTCTATAGCGCACTGGCCCGTTCCGGCTACTTCCCCGTACAGGAACTGAGCACTTTCCGTAAGCTAAACTCCCGTCTGCAGGGCCATCCCACCACCCACGAACACTTACCGGGTGTACGCATCGCTTCCGGCTCCCTGGGCCAGGGCATGAGTGTGGCAATAGGCGCAGCACTTGCTAAAAAACTCAATAACGATAAAAACCTGGTATTCTCCCTGCACGGAGATGGTGAGCTTGAAGAAGGACAAATATGGGAATCCGTAATGTTTGCTCCTCATCATAAAGTAGATAATCTTATCATCACCGTTGATCTGAATGGTCAGCAAATTGATGGAACTACTGATGATGTTGCCGGCCTTGGTGATGTAGGCGCTAAATTCGAAGTATTCGGATGGCTCGTTCTGCACATGAATGGTAACGATATGGATGATGTTGTTGCCACGCTGGAAAAAGCCAAAAGCCTTACCGGTCAGGGTAAACCCATTGCTATTATCATGAAAACCGTTATGGGTCAGGGTGTTGACTTCATGGAAGGCCACCACGAATGGCATGGTATCGCCCCAAGCGATGAACAACTCGCCAAAGCACTGGCGCAGTTACCTGAAACATTAGGCGACTATTAATTGTAGTTACTAAAAAATATTAAAAAAGGAGGAGCATGAATTCATGCTCCTCCTTTTTTAATATTTTTAATCAGGTCCTTATCAGGTGGCCTTCAGTGTAATCGCTTCCACCGCCGCTCTTCTCGCCGGATACCAGCTGGCAGCCACACCTATCACTATAATCGTAACAAACACCAGCAGGAAATCTGCCGCATGCATACTCACCGGGTATGAATCCACCAGGAAAGAGGTTCCCTCCAGCTTAATAATACCAAAATGCTGTTGCAACACACAAAAGGTGATACCCAAACCAAAGCCCAACGCGGTTCCTATCCCCGCAATAATCAATCCTTCTGCCAGGAAGATGCGCATAATCAATGATTTACGCGCACCCATTGCCTTCAGGATCGTAATATCTTTTTGCTTTTCTATCACCAGCATGTACAAAGAACCGATCATATTAAAGGCGGCAATGATCATAATAAAGCTAAGTATCACGTATACCGCCCACTTCTCCGTTTGCATAATGGCATACAACGATTGATTCTGCTCATACCGGGTTTGCACTTTGTAATGGCGGCCCAGCAACTTTTCAAGTTGCACTTTCAGTTCTTTATCGTTTATCCCTGCCCGTGTCCCGATTTCCAGCGACGACATCTCATCGCCCCCCATCTGCAACAGACCCCGTAAAAATTCAATGTTTGTAATAACATACTTGCTGTTAAACTCCTGCTGAATAGCAAAAGTTCCGGCAGGATACAAAACGCCATTGTTCAGCGCATCCTCGGGGGTTACAAAAGCATTCACATTCCTGCGGGGAAGATATACAGTAACAGGTGCAATACTATGCACTACATCCACGCCCAGCGCGCCTTCCAACTCCAATCCCAGCACCGCCCGGTAAGCCACACTGTCGCCGGTATCAAAGCGCCCCCGGATAATGTTGCTTTTCACATCCGTAACATAATTATAGCTGCTGTCCACACCCTTCAACACTGCAATCGTAGGCTCATCACCGTAGCGCAGCACCGCCTTCTCTTCAATTACCCGGGAGAAATGGGCCACACCCGGCACCGCTGCTATTTGCCGCAACTGCGCAGGCGTAAGGATAATTGTTTTGCCGGTAACCGGCGCAATCTTCACCGCGGGGTAAAAAGAGGAGTAAAGGGATTTTACCAGGCCCTCAAAGCCGTTGAACACACTTAGTATCACAATCAGGGCGCCTGTCCCAACTGCAATTGCCGCCACACTTACCCAGGCAATGATATTGATAGCATTGGTAGATTTTTTTGCCCGGAAGTAACGGGAAGCAAATTGCCAAACCATGTATTTGTAGAATTACGAATGAAGAATAACGAATCCGTAACCCTTATTTCTTGCCGTCCTTAATGTTGGCGTCATCTTCCTTGATCTTCTTAAACAATTCTTCCATCTTAAACACATAGTCAAGGGTATCATCCAAAAAGAAGCTCAGCTCGGGGATTCTGCGCAATTGTTTACCTAATCCTATTCCGAGTAACTTCTTGATTTCACCCATTCTTTCCTTGATCCGCTCCAGCATCTCAGAAGGGGCTTTGATCTGGAACATACTCAGGTATACCTTCGCTTCCAGCAGGTCTGGGGTCATCTTCACGGCAGCAACAGATATCATTCCCCCATCCACCACGTTAAATCCCAACCGCTGAAAAATACCACTCAGCTCCTGCTGCACAAGTTGTCCTATTTGTTTCTGCCTTTTAGTTTCCTGCATCTCATTCAGTTTTAATCGTTAGTAAAACAGTCTGCGTACGATAATAACATAATTACCCCGCCCCGCCAAACCATAACCGGCTGCCAGCAGCCCGTCAGTTGCGAAATTAACCATTTCCGGCAAAGAATAGCCGCATTTACACCCCCTCATACCTTAATTATGCTATTTTTGCCAGCAAGTTAAACAGACTACCAGGAATGAAGACATTCAAGCGATTACTAAGATTTGCCACACCTTTGCACCATTATCTGCCCGAATATGTGATATATACTTTTATAGGTATCATATTCGGTATGGTCAATTTTGCAATGCTGATTCCACTACTGACCGTTATTTTTAACCAGGTGGGAGAAATTCCCCAGGCACTGCCGGAACCACATTTCACCTTCTCTATTAACTACTTCATTGACCTGTTCAACTACTATTTCTACAATTTTATCAGGGCCAGCGGCTCCAAACAAAGCGCCCTGTACTTTGTTTGTGCAGTGATAGGCGTGTGTATCGTGATCGCCAACTTTGGCCGCTACATGAGCGCCAGGGTAATGGTACGGCTTAAAATGACCGTCCTGTCCAGGCTACGTATACGCCTCTATGAAAAATTCACGCAACAATCATTATCATTTTACAGCGATCAGCAAAAAGGAGATCTGCTTTCTTCCATGACCAACGATGTACAGGAAATTGAAAACAGTGTGATCAACGCCATACAAACACTGCTGCGCGATCCATTCATTATAATCGGCTACTTCGCGGCGCTGTTTTATCTCTCTGTAAAACTCACCCTGTTCACCATCGTATTCTTTCCTATCTCCGGTTTACTGATATCTTATGTATCCAAAAAATTAAAACTAAAAGGTAAATTCAGCCAGGACCTGCTGGGAAAAATCCTTTCCGTAACAGAAGAAACACTGAGCGGTATCCGGATCATACAATCCTTTACTGCAGAGCGTTTCATGAAAAATAAATTCGGTGAGGTAAACACCCGGTTTGTGAAAGTGAGTAAGTCGATGTACAACCAGCGCGAACTGGCTTCTCCCATTTCTGAAATACTTGGGGTAATCGTTATCGTTATCCTCGTGATCTATGGAGGAAGCCTCGTATTATCGGGCAGCGAATTGCTTACCGGCGCTACCTTCATGACCTATCTTGTTTTCTACTCACAGATCATGCAGCCTGCAAAAAACGTATCTACTTCTATTACTACTATACAAAAAGGAATGGTGGCCAGTGAAAGGATTTTCAAAATTCTTGACGCACCGGTTACCATCCACGAAAAGCCTGATGCCCGCGCTGTGACCGGGTTTAACAGCAGCGTGGAATACGATGATGTTTCCTTTAAATACGAACAGCAATATGTGCTGAAGCACATCCGGCTTACTATTAATAAGGGGCAGATGATAGCGCTTGTTGGCCGCAGTGGCGCAGGCAAATCCACGATGGCCGATATTTTACCACGCTTCTATGATGTAAATGAAGGTGCCATTCGTATAGACGGTACCGATATACGCGACCTGAAAGTACACGACCTCCGCAGCCTGATCGGTGTTGTATCGCAGGAAGCCATTCTCTTTAATGATACAGTACTGAACAATATTGCCTTTGGTCAGCCAAAGGCCGACAGGGAGGCCATTATAACCGCTGCAAAAATTGCCAATGCACATGAATTTATTGAACAACTGGACAACGGTTATGACACCATTATTGGCGACCGCGGGCTGAAACTCAGCGGGGGCCAGCGTCAACGCCTTACCATTGCACGCGCTATTTTCAAAAATCCTCCTATTCTCATATTGGATGAAGCCACTTCCGCACTGGATACGGAGTCCGAAAAACTGGTACAGGCAGCGCTGGATAAGCTCATGCAAAACCGCACCACCATTGTAATTGCACACCGGCTGAGTACCATACAACATGCCAGTGAAATCATTGTAATGGACCAGGGAGAAATCAAAGAACGTGGCACCCACGACGCATTGCTGAAGCAGCATGGCATCTATCACAAACTGGTGGAAATGCAGGAGTTCAAATAAAGGAATCCTAACGTTAAAGTATATACGTAATACAGCACGTTCCGCTCAAAAAGTGGAGCGTGTTGCGTTTTATCCATCTCCACATGGCTTTCCATAACATTTTCTTCTTCTCAAAAAACCGTAACAGGTACGGTTTTTGTTATTGAAGCGCCCTGACAATGCCAACACCAGCTCTTTGCAGCACTTATTTTTTAACCTTTAACATAGCGAACTCCTATGATATCTATCGTAATTCCTGTATTAAACGAAGGTGCTACCATACGCCAGGTTATTAAAACCGTAAAGAAAACAACCCGGAAAATTGAGATCATTGTGGTAGATGATAATTCTACAGACAACACAGTGGAAGAGGCGATGAAAGAACATGTGAGAGTGATTACCAGCAGCCAGCGAGGAAAGGGAATATCTATGCGTGAAGGTATGATGGCTGCCAAACATGATATTATTGCCTACGTAGATGGCGACATCCTGACTTACCCCGACAATATTATAGACCTATTAACTGGTCCTATCGAAAAAGACGAAGCTGACTTCGTCAAATCCTACTTTGAAAGGCAGGCAGGCAGGGTCACCCAATTGGTGGCCAAGCCACTGCTGAGTATATTATTCCCCGAGATTGCGCATTTCCAGCAGCCACTCAGCGGTATGATTGCAGCACGTAAATCTTTCCTTTCCCGTGTGCATTTTGAAAATGATTATGGCGTGGATATCGGCCTGCTGATAGATATGCATCATCTGGGCGCGCGCATCACAGAAGCCAATATCGGGAAGGTGGAAAATGCTATGCAAACCTGGGAACAGCTGAGCAAAATGTCGAGAGAAGTTTCCCGCACCATTCTCCGCAAGGCGGAAAACATACCACAGGAAAACCTCGAAACACTGGGAAATATTAACCTGATCCGGGAGCAGATGGAGTACTCTATCCTGGAATCTATTGATAAATTACAGAAGATGGTCATCTTCAACCTCGATCATGCGGTGTTTACACAAGATTACATGCAGTGGGCCGCAGTGGCCTTTGGGCAGGAGGAAGGATTACAGGAAATTGAATCTGCCGGACATAGTGAAGTAACTACACTACATTTAAAAGCTACTCTTTTTGAAGGGCGCAACATTGCAGAACTGCTGGAAGTAGCCGATGCTATTCCGTTGGTACCCGGCATCCGCGAAATAGTGCGTGAGCTGAAAAAAAGAGGCTATGCCGTTGGTCTTATCACCGATGGATTTGGTACTGTTGCCCGTCATATTAAGAATCAGCTGGGAATGGATTTCGTATTTGCCAATAAGCTGCATCTGGTGAACAGCGTGGCTACCGGCGAGTTTACCATTGCAGATTATTTCATGAAAGGAGCCGAGTATTCCCGGAGCAATATGTATCCTTACATCGCGCAGCAATATCATATTAATACACAGAATATCATTTATGTGGGAGATGGAAAACGGGACAGCAAATTATTAACCGAGGCCGGCATCGGCGTTGCTTTTTGTCCACAGTATCCCGGCAATGTTGTAGAAAAGGTTGCCGATAAAATCATCAGTGGTTTATCATTAGCGCCATTGCTGGATATTGCGCAGGCTAGTCCTGCAAAGTTTGGAATCAAGCTACCGGCTATCAGTAAAAAGCAGGCGCGTAATATTGGAGTTGGCAGCCTGATAGGATTAGCCGGAGCAGGATTACTTTACCTGGCCGTGCGGCAGATGCGTAATAAAAAAGAGATGGCCGCCTGTTGATAATATTCATTCAGCTATAAAACGAAAAGGCGCAGCGGATAACCGCTGCGCCTTTTCTGTCTTAATACTATTAAGACTATTTACTTTTAGCCAGTTTGGCTTCAATGCTCAAGGTGGCGTGAGGAACTGCTCTGAGGCGTGCTTTATCTATGAGTTTACCGGTTACGCGGCAAATACCATAGGTTTTGTTTTCAATACGCATCATTGCTTTTTCCAGGTGATCGATGAACTGGATCTGACGGCTGGCCATTTGGTTCAGTTGCTCTCTTTCCTGGGAGCCGCTGCCATCTTCCATACTCATGTATTTATTCTCTGTATCGTCAGTACCTGCCTCGTCTTTACGGGTGATCAGGCCTTGCAGATAGATGAGCTCCTTTTTAGCTGATTCCAGCTTCTTTTGGATCAATTCTCTAAACTCCTGCAGGTCTGAATCACTGTATCTGTATACAGGACCAGTAGGTTGCGCTGGTTGATCCAGCACTGACTTGGTGAATTCAGGTTGGTAAGTTACCAGGGTAGCTTTTCCACCTTTTTTCTCAGATTTTTCAGTTTTTTCGGGTTTCTCGGATCTTTCCGCCTTTACTGACTTTTCAGCCTTAACAACAGGCTTTTCCGCTGCTTTTTTTGTGGATTCTTTTTCCTTAGCAACTTCTACCTTAGTATCTGCTTTCTTTACTGCCATCGTTTTAAGTTCTTTTTCTTCTGACTTAGAAATAAATGGTTTCTCTTTTCCAGCGGAAACACTTTTCGTTACCACTTGCTGCTTTACAGCAGGCTCTTTTTTAACGGTCGATTTCGCAGGTACAGCAACTTTCTTGACGGATGATGTTTTACTGTTTGGTAAGGCAGAGGCCTTTTTCACTGCTTTTTTAGGCGCCGGAGCGGCTTTTTTGGCAGTGCTTTTAGCTACCACGGCTTTTCCGGCTGCTGGTTTTGCTGCTGTTTTAGGAGCCGCCTTTGCAGGGGCTGCTTTTGCAGCTGCTTTCTTTGGAGCGGGCGCCGCTTTCTTTACCGGAGCAGGTTTAGCAGCTTTCTTCGCTGGTGATGCCTTTGCTACAGTCTTCTTAGCCGGAGCCGCCTTCTGGGTCGTTTTACTAGCAACCTTCTTTTTTGTTGCCATGGGGGATTAGCTTTTTTTGTTAACTAATACATTAAATTTAAGGTCGTTTACCTCTATTTCTGTACCATCTTGTAATCGCTCCACTAATTCCAGGCTATCTGCCAAAATTTCCGTGCAAATATAATCATTATAGTTCACAATGGCCGACTTGAGCGTATCCACACTTTCAACTGTTACGTCAATTCTGTCAGTCAATGCAAAATCACGATCCTTACGGATTTTTTGTATCCGGTTTACCAGTTCCCTGGCATTTCCTTCATCCTGTAACTGGGGGGTAATAGTAATGTCGAGCGCTACCGTTAAGGCGCCTTTATTAGCTACTGTCCATCCCGGAATATCTTCGGAAATGATTTCAACGTCAGAGAGTTGGATTTGCAACTGCTCTCCCTCTACAACCAGATTGAAATGGCCGTCGCGCTCAATGGTGGTAATTTCTGCCTCTGTAAACGCGCTGATCGCGGCTGCTACAGATTTCATCTTTGCTCCCATTTTACCACCGAGGGACTTGAAGTTAGGCTTAATCTTTTTCTTGATAAAACCCTCCGTTTCCGTAAGATAATCAATCCCTTTGACATTGACCTCACTTTTTATCAGGTCGGCTACCAATTCTATTTGCTCTTTCATTCTGCCATTTGCCACCGGAATTAAAATCTTCTGCAAAGGCTGACGAACCTTAATGTTCACCTTTTTACGCAAGGATAATACCAGCGAGGAAATATCCTGCGCCAGCTGCATCCTTTCTTCCAGATCAATATCCACCGCACCCTCATTTATCACCGGAAAATCAGTGTGATGGATGGAAGCCGCCTTGCTGCGGCCACTTACACTGTTCAGGTTGTTAAATAACCAATCGGTGAAAAATGGGGAAACCGGGGCCATCAATTGTGCAATTTTTTCCAAACATTCGTATAATGTCTGGTAAGCGCTGATCTTATCATGCTCATAGTCCCCTTTCCAGAACCGGCGACGGCACAAACGCACGTACCAGTTACTCAGCTGCTCATCCACAAAACGCTCTATCGCTCTGCCTGCCTGTGTAGGCTCGTAATCGTCGAAGCTACTGGTCACATCTTTTACCAGCGTATTCAATACGGAAATAATCCATCGGTCAATTTCCGGACGTTCTTCTAAAGGAATATATGCTTCCCTGAAAGTAAACTTATCAAGATTTGCATACATAGCAAAGAAGTTGTATGTATTGTACAGGGTGCCAAACAATTTACGCTGCGCTTCACCTATACCTTTTACATCAAACTTTAAACTATCCCAGGGTGAAGCATTGGTGATCAGGTACCAACGGGTGGCATCGGCCCCAAACTTTTCAATGGTTTCAAACGGATTCACCACGTTGCCGAGACGTTTACTCATTTTCTGCCCCTTCGCATCCAGTACTAACCCGTTGGAAACTACTGTTTTATACGCCACGCTATCAAACAGCATAACGCCCAGTGCGTGTAAAGTATAGAACCAGCCACGGGTTTGATCCACGCCCTCAGCAATAAAATCAGCCGGGAAAGCCTGTCCTTTATCTATCAGCTCTTTATTCTCAAAGGGATAATGCCACTGTGCATATGGCATCGCGCCGCTGTCAAACCAAACATCCACCAGATCAGGTTCACGACGCATTGGTTTGCCTGATGGGCTCACCAGGATAATATCATCCACATATGGTTTATGCAGATCCAGGATGCCCTCATGGAGATAGGACTTATTCACATCTCCGCCCAACACCTGGTTTGCCTTGCGGATTTCTGCATTCAGTTCCTCAATACCTCCGATACAGATTTCTTCTGTACCGTCTTCTGTACGCCAGATAGGCAACGGCGTACCCCAGTAACGGCTACGGCTGAGGTTCCAGTCCACCATGTTCTCCAGCCAGTTACCAAAACGACCGGTACCGGTGGATGCCGGCTTCCAGTTGATCGTTTTATTCAACTCTACCATCCTGTCTTTTACCGCAGTGGTTTTTATAAACCACGCATCCAGCGGGTAATACAATACCGGCTTATCAGTACGCCAGCAATGCGGATAGGTATGTTCGTACTTTTCTACCTTAAATGCACGGTTTTCTTTCTTCAGCTTCACGGCGATATCCACGTCTACATCTTTGTAATCGGGATCATCTTTATAATTCTTTACATATCTGCCTGAAAATTCACCAACATTCTCTGTAAACTTACCGGTTCTGTCTACCAGCGTTAAAATACCAATACCATATTTCTTACCTACCCGGTTATCATCCGCGCCAAAAGCGGGAGCAGTATGAACGATACCCGTACCATCTTCTGTAGTAACAAAGTCACCGAGGATTACACGGAATGGGTCGCCTTCTTCCGGCTGGGCAAATGGTAATAACTGTTCGTAACGGATATTTTCGAGCTGACTGCCCTTAAAGCTGGTCAGTATCTTCCACGGAATCACTTTATCGCCTTCCTGGTATGCCGCAAAGTCGCCGTTTTCTCCTTCTGCCTTGAAGTATTTACCCAGCAGCACTTTAGCCATTACAACATTCACCGGCAGGTGAGTATATGGGTTAAAAGTGTTTACCAGTACATATTCTATATTAGCACCTACCGTTAAACCCAGATTTGATGGTAAAGTCCACGGGGTGGTAGTCCAGGCCAGGAAAAATACCTCATCTGATCCTGCCGCATCAAAAAGAAACTGAGAATTACTTGCTTTTTGGGCCTTAAACATCGCCACAACCGTAGTATCCTTTACGTCCTTATAGGTGCCCGGCTGATTCAGCTCATGGGAGCTCAGACCGGTACCGGCCGCAGGGGAGTAAGGCTGGATACTTACACTTTTATACAGGAATCCTTTTTTATAAAGCGTTTGAAGACACCACCAGAGTGTTTCAATATAATTGTTCTCAAAAGTGATATACGGATCTTTCAGATCAACCCAGTATCCCATTTTCAGGGTCAGGTCATCCCACATATCTTTATACTTCAATACCTCCCGGCGGCAGGTATCATTATATTCAGCAACAGAAATCTTCTTGCCTATATCTTCTTTGGTAATCCCTAAAGTTTTTTCAACACCCAGTTCCACCGGCAAACCGTGGGTATCCCACCCACCTTTACGCTTTACCTGGTAACCACGCATCGTTTTATAGCGACACACCAGGTCTTTTAATGTACGTGAAATAACATGGTGAATACCCGGTAAACCATTGGCGCTTGGAGGTCCTTCATAAAAAACAAAAGGAGTGGCGCCTTCGCGCACTTCCACACTTTTTTCAAAAGTCTGGTGCTGCTCCCAGTGTTGCAGTATATCTTTCTCTATCTGAGGTAAATTCAACTGGTTATATTCCTGATATTTGCTGGACATAAAACAATTCCCCGCCCTTTGATGTTATTTAGACAATAATTGATTAAAATTGTGCGAAGTTAAGAAAATACGCTGGCTCCTAAATAGCCATCTTTGCTAAAAACTATGCTTTTTGAATATTTTTTATTGTTTTTTTTGTAATTTGCAATAAAGAGTATCTAAACTGCGTTTTTGGCATTGTTTTAGCTAACTAGCCAGGAAGAAATTAGAAAAACCTAGTAGTTAATTTTAACCCAACGGAAAAAACCATATCAAATATGAAAAAGTTGACGTTAATATTTTGCGCGGTTCTATTCACTTCCGGCATAACTTTTGCACAGCAAAAAAAATCAGTTAAAAAAACAAAGATAGTTGCCAAAGCGGTGCAAGCACCTGAGGCAGTTAAGAGTTCTTTTGATCAGAATTTTGCGGGAACAGCAGCTGCTAAGTGGACAAAGACAAGTGCAGGACATTGGACAGCAAGTTTCCAAAAAGACAACATAAACACAATTGCAGAGTATGATGCGGATGGCAAATGGGTTGCCACAAGAAGCGCTTATGATGCTCAAAATCTTCCGGAGTCAGTGGCTGGTACACTGAAAACAAAATATCCGGCAGCAACCATAAAAGATGGCTGGAAAATTGAGAGATCAGATGTAGCTTCATACTACAAAATCAATATTCAGGATAATGGTACGGACAAGGCAGTGTTGCTGAATGAAGCTGGTACCATCACTGAATAACACAAACAAGTATTTCATAGGTATAGGGATAAATAGGACAGACCCTGCTCTTTTGGGCGGGGTTTTTTATTTGTTATGACTCCTCACATCTGTTTTTCTCACTCCCGAATTTCCCAACATGTGAATTTTTTCCAACGGTAGAACCTGCAAATTCCACAACCCGTAAATCGGAAACCTGTAAAGCTCAAACTGCATTTAACAAAAAGGATATAAAGTTAATCCTGTATCATTAGTACTACCTGTAAGGTCCTGCCAGGCTGGCGCCATTATAGGATAAGCCGTAGATAAGCCGTATATAACCCGTATCTAAGCCGTAGATAACTTGTACCTATAGAGATACGGCTTAGCGATGACTTATCATCATTTCATCTCCGGGTATAATCCGGGTTATTATCCAATAGACCTGCTTTTGCACTTGCGGCACTATTTCCCACTACGTTTCAGAAGAATACTTTTCCCAAACAAAAAAAGTCGCCCGCAGAAGCGAACGACTTTATAAAATCTGGTAGAAACTTTTCTGGCATATTGCACTTCAATGGTGTTTGATATTCATGCAAGTATGATTTATGGCTTTACTTACTTTTGCCAGCCAAGCTTCTTCCAAGGTCAAATCTGATAAGGAAGCTTATAGGAAACGCAAATGGATATCTGCCTATCGTGTTACAAAGAAACACCTATATTTTATCTTCCGTTTTTCAAATCGGGAAAACAAATGATCGAAAAGGGAAAATACCGGCTCATTTGCCCGATTTCAAACTTCTTTTCAGCGCCCGGGAAATGGTAAACCAGTAAAACCTGGCTAACCGCCCCTGGTAGAAATACTTCAAAACCTGCTTGTACTCCCCCTGGAAATGCAATACAGACATCGCCTGCGCCATTCCATCGGTGGCCTTGCAATACACTGCTTCCCCCTTTAATTTAATCGCCTTCCTGTTGCAAAAGGACTGGTAAATGCCATTCTCGCTATAAACAGAAGAAATGTTATGGTCAATACCCAGCGAGCTGCCGACGGCATTGGAATTCAAGTAGGGAATACCCTTCTCTTTTACCCACATATAGAGCAAGGTCATGTCTGAAATAGCCGTTCTTCCTATCTTTTCCTGCTGTATTTTATAATGCCTCGCCAGGAAATGATCTTGTTTATTTCTCTTATAAACCTCCAGCAGGTAATCAGTGAAACTATTGATCAGCGCTTTATTCCAGAACGAAAAATGCGGGGAAATCTGGTGTTCGCTGCCTTCCCCGTAAAACCCCTCACTCCCGATAAATACACCTTGCAAGGATGTATCTTCCCGGATATGCTGCAGGTTATTCACCAGGTAAATATCTGAATCAGAAAGAATAAAAGTATCCTCATTTTTATGAGCTTCCGCAATAGCGAAGTAACGGGCGAAACAACTTACTTCAAACTCAACCGAGTTGACACTATAGTGTTCATAAAGAGACAGGAATTGCTCGTACCTGGTGTTGCCTTTCAATTGATCAGGACCAATTACGGTAAGATTCAGGCTCAAACGCCGGGCTTTTCTTTCATATAACTTTAAATAGATAAGATCCCTGTTTTCATATATATAGATGTCATTCAACATATGTACTATTTTATCATCTGTTTTAGGCATAAACAGATGACTTAAAAAACATATAAATATAGTTACGTTATTTTTAACGCAGAGATATTTCCCTTACAGGGAAAGCATAGCAGTGACGTAGACGTAGAAGTAATGAAATGCTGTATTTAACGCAACAGCAGTTCGCAGGGCTTCAGCCCGGTGTGCTTTTTAAAGGCAGTGGAGAAGTGGGAAATACAGGAATATCCCATCAGCATAGCTACTTCAGAAACAGACATTCCTTTTTCATACAAAAGCCCTTTGGCCTTTTCCATTCTTTCTTTCTGGAAATAATCATATATGGTGGTACCATACATGGCTTTGAAGCCTTTCTTCAGGTAACATTCGTTCATGGCTACCCGGCGGGCCAGATCCCTGATGGTAATAGGAGAGTCCAGTTGTTCCAGCAGGATACCCCGGGCGTTTTCTATTTTTTCGCGGTCTTCCAGATGAGTGAGGAAGCGGCAACCATAGCGTTCGTCGGTATCATTCTGCATAAACTGGTCGGAGCTGTATAATAACAGGTCCAGCGCACGGCTTTGCAGGAATATATTTTTCAGGATGCCCTCGTAATCATGATGCACCATTGTTTCCAGTACGGATTTGGACTTCGTACAGGGCTGGATGGTTTTCACAAAAGGTTTGCGGGACTGATTTTCAAATAAAGAAAAGGTAGTGGTACCCTTTTGCAGCGACTGGATAAATGCAGGCTGGAAGCGAACTGTGATCAGGTCTACCGATGGTACCCTGTCATTGCAGGCTTCCTTCTTGCCTTCCGAGCAAAGCTGATCGGTACAGGAAGGATTTTTACAATATTTACTGCCGGCAACACAATACCGCAGCTCAATGGCGGCAGATTGTCCCCTTTTGGCGGGCTGGTAAATAACCATCGCCACATCTTCAACAGGTAACGGTTTATCGTAGATAAAACGTTGTAACGTAAAATCAAGACAGTCAGGTACTGACACACTATCCTGCTCCGCCAGCTGTAACTGGTCGCTCATCGCGGGCTGCGGAATGGCTAAAGACAATATTTCCTGTATTTCTTTCACTTTATCTGTTTTTAAACGCCGTGCTGTTATAGAAGTCACAAATTTAGGGATTCGTTTTTTAAACAAATACGTTTTGACAATACAGTTACAAACCCATCCCTGCTTTCCCTCTTGAAAAAGCACACTTATTGGTATAAATTTCGTTTATGCTTCCCTGATGGCAAAAAATATCCGCAGACTGGTAAAGATCATACTTATTGTAGCCGGTGTACTTACCTTATTGGTGCTGGGTACCGGCTGGTATCTTAATCAACACTGGAATAAACTGCTGAAACAGGAGCTTCAGGGCTATGTAACCGATCTGTCGGACAGTCTTTATACCGTTAAGTTCGAAGAACTGCACCTGGACGTGCTTTCCGGCAGTGTAACTATCGAAAAAGCCAGCATGACGGCCGATTCCGTTGTTTATCAACGCCTGTTGTCGCAACAACGGGCGCCGGCCGATATTTACACCATCAGCGTGGACCGGCTGGAACTTAAATACTTTAAGCCCTGGCGCTATTTTTTCGGGAAAGACCTTAACGCTGGTATCCTCAAGGTAACCAGCCCCAGTATCATTATGGACCAAAACGCCACCGTGAAAGATACCAGCACCCCGAAAACAGCCTACCAGAACATTTCTGCCAAAATGAAATCCATTTTTATAGGTAAGCTGGTACTGGACAGCACCAACTTCAAATATATTTTTACCCGGAAAGACTCGTCCCGGGTGATCCATCAATTCCACAATCTGAGTGTACAAATCAATGATTTCCTGATAGACTCGGTAGCCCTGGATGATCCCACCCGTTTTTTATATGCCCGCAATTACGAAATAGGGATGAAGGACTATATGAACAGAACCCGGGATAGCCTTTACTGGATGTATGTTCGCGGAATCCGGTATGACGCAGCCCAACGCACTGTGAATATTAGCCAGTTTGAATTGCAACCCCGTTATGATAAGGCCGCCTTCCAGAAAAAGACCGGCGTGCAGCAGGACCGGTTTGAAGTGGTATTTAACGATATCAGCCTGCGCAACCTTAATCCACGTCTTTTATTACAGGAGCAGCAGATCTGGGCTGAGCGGGCAAATATCCAGAGTGGAAAACTGGACATCTACAGGAACCGCATGATGCCTATGCCTCCCGGCAATAAACTGGGTCAATATCCCCACCAGCTACTGGCTAAACTGAAAATCCCCGTGAATATTGATACGCTTACCGGCAATAACATCGATATCCGGTATACAGAATTGAGCCCGGTTACGGAACAAACCGGGTATATCAATTTCAGTCATGTACACGGTTTGTTCCGTAACATCACCAATATTGATAGCATGGTAGCCAAAAACGGGCACCTCACAGCCGATTTTGATGCAATATTTATGAAAAGCGGTAAACTAACCGCCCGGTTTGATTTTCTGCTGAACGATAAAGGCGGCAGGTTTGGCGTTTCCGGCCGGCTGAATAATATGAACGGCAAAGATCTGAACGTTATCACCCAGCCAATGGGGAAAATCGAGATCAGGTCGTGCGATATCCAGGATCTTACCTTTAATATTAATGGAGATGAGCGAAGGGCGAAGGGCCATGTAAAACTGCTGTACCAAAATCTTAAAATTGCCGTTTTAAAGCAGAATAAAGATCACGATGGATTTAAACGCAAAGGGCTCATTAGTCTCGTAGCTAACGCATTGGTAATCAATTCAGAGAACCCATCCAAAAATGAAAAGGTCCGCACCGCGGATGTTGCTTACACCCGGGACATCCAAAAGTCCTTTTTTAACCTGGTGTGGAAAACTTTATTTACAGGCGTAAAAGACATTGCTGGTGCAGGAAATCTCTAGTGGAAAAAATGATGGATCCTCACCACATAAAAACAGCCCTTCTTTTGTGGAAATAAGGCTTATTTTTCGTATTTTTGCATGATTGTCTACCGATTTTATTTCTAATAGATTTTACACCAACATATGAGCGAAGAATTAGTGCAAGCACCCAGCCCCAGCAGCAACGGATATGATGCAGGGAGTATACAGGTATTGGAAGGACTGGAAGCCGTTAGGAAGCGTCCGGCCATGTATATCGGCGATATTGGCGTCAAGGGTCTCCACCACCTTGTTTATGAGGTAGTAGATAACTCTATCGATGAAGCATTGGCGGGGTACTGCAAAAACATCGATGTTACCATCCTGGAAGATAACTCCATCCGTGTAAAGGATGATGGCCGTGGTATTCCAACCGGCATTATCCCGAAGGAAGGCCGTTCTGCCCTGGAAGTGGTAATGACGGTACTCCACGCCGGTGGTAAATTTGACAAGAACACTTACAAGGTGTCCGGTGGTTTGCACGGTGTGGGTGTGAGTTGCGTAAACGCATTGAGCGACAGGCTTTATGTAACTGTAGAACGTGAAGGCAAATTATTTGAACAGGAATTTCATCGTGGCGCGCCACAATATCCTGCACGTGAAATAGGTACCAGTGAAGTAACCGGAACCACCATTCACTTTAAACCCGATGGTGAAATCTTCAAAGAAACCACCTACAACCGCGAAATACTTGCTGGTCGTTTACGTGAGCTGTCTTACCTGAACCGTAAAATCAAGATCACTTTAACCGACGAACGTGAAAAAGATGAAGAAGGTAACTTCTTCTCTGAAACTTTCTACAGTGAAGGTGGTATCCGCGAGTTTATCCAGATGCTCGACAAAAATGGCCGCCGTAACCCGATATTGCTGAATCCAATTTATGTAGAAGTACATGAGCCGGTTTCAAATGTAGCCGTAGAGGTAGCCCTGGTATACAACGACGCATTCAGTGAGAACATTTTCTCCTACGTAAATAATATCAACACCATTGAAGGAGGTACACACGTAGCCGGTTTCCGCCGTGCTATCACCCGTGTATTTAAATCTTATGGTGATAAAAATAAAATGTTTGAGAAGTCGAAGATCGAAGTTACCGGCGACGACTTCCGTGAAGGACTGAGCGCTATTATCAGCGTGAAAGTTCCTGAGCCACAGTTTGAAGGACAAACCAAAACCAAGCTCGGTAACTCCGATGTAATGGGTGTGGTAGATAGTTCTGTTGCCGGAGTACTGGAGGCATTCCTGGAAGAAAATCCGCGTGAAGCAAAGCAGATCATCAATAAGGTGGTATTGGCTGCGCAGGCCCGTGAAGCCGCCCGTAAAGCACGTCAGCTGGTACAACGCAAAAGCGTAATGACCGGTAGCGGCTTACCAGGTAAACTGGCCGATTGCTCCGATAACGATCCTACCAAATGTGAGCTGTACCTTGTCGAAGGAGACTCCGCAGGTGGTACCGCCAAACAGGGACGTAACCGTAACTACCAGGCCATCCTGCCGCTCCGTGGTAAAATCCTTAACGTGGAAAAAGCAATGGAGCACAAGATCTACGAGGATAATGAAATCAAAAACATCTTTACTGCACTGGGCGTTACCATTGGTACAGAAGAAGATGATAAAGCACTGAACCTTTCCAAACTGCGCTATCACAAGCTCATCATCATGACGGATGCCGACGTGGATGGTAGCCACATTGCCACACTGATCCTGACCTTCGTTTTCCGTTATATGAAAGCAATGGTTGAACAGGGTTATGTGTACATTGCGCAACCACCACTGTATCTCGTGAAAAAAGGTAAAGAACAAACTTACGCCTGGACGGAAGAACAGCGTAAAGAAGCGACTGTAAGGCTCGCTGGCGGCGGTAAGGAAGACAGCGTAACCATTCAGCGTTATAAAGGTTTGGGTGAGATGAACGCAGAACAGCTGTGGGATACTACCATGAACCCTGAACACCGTACCCTGAAACAGGTAACCATTGAAAGCGCCGCAGAAGCTGACCGCGTATTCAGTATGCTGATGGGTGATGAAGTTCCTCCACGCAGGGCATTCATCGAATCACATGCGAAGTATGCTAAGATTGATGCTTAATTACGTATATACGTTATAGTTATAAACAAAAAATCCTGCCGCTGAAACGGCAGGATTTTTTGTTTTATCATCTGAAAATAATCTCTTTATCCTTCTCTCGTAAGAATATAATTTGCCAACACCTGGTACAGGAACACACCTATCAGCATAGCAGTAACAACTATATTGAAGGCATCATTAATAACAAATGCCAACACAGTACCCAATACGCCCAGCAGCGCCAGCCCTGCGGTATACCACGTAATAATCCGGCGGTTCTTTTTGCTTTCAGGTATATAAAATCCCGCAGCCGGCAGCAACATAATACCACTGCAAAGACACAATGCCAGCAATCCCTGCAGATGCGAGAACAGGAACGCCGCACCTGCTGCTAACGATACACATAACAGGATCCCTACTACATTAGACACCTGTGTTTGTTCTTTGCTCAATGCGTATCTGCCGTATGGATTCAGGCGCAGGAACAGGTTACTCACCGGCGTAATGAGCCAGGTAGAAAGCGCCAGGAACGCCAACAGTACGTATACCGGGAAGAATACCCTGCTGGCGATTTGTGTGAGTATAAAAATGGCAATGATAATGATCCATTGTGTACGCGCTTTTTGCCGCGCCATAAAAAAGGCATAGTTCAGGAACTGCCGGTACAGCCAGTACCTGGCTTTCATGGCCTGCACCATACCCTGCCGCGCCCATTCATTATTAGGGTCCAGTTTCAACGACTCCCTGAAATGCTCCAGCGACTTCCGGTGATCACCGGCCTCCAGCCATTTCTGGCCGAGGTTGGCATGGGTGTAAGCATTTTCGGGATTGTGCTCCAGTGCCTCATGCAAATTGGAAAATGCTTCTTCCTTTTTGCCCAGCCGGAATAACGCATGAGAACGGAGATTAAGACAGGCTTCATCTTCCGGGTTAATAGCCAGTCCCTCTTCCGCCTTGTGGAGCGCCGCTTCATATTCTTTCCTCGACAACAAAATCTGGCTCCACATGGCAAAATAATTCACCCGGTAAGGGTTTATAGCCACTGCATTGCTGATGGCCCTGATAGCTTCGTTAAATTGATTCTTTGCAAAAGCGATCCTGGACAACAGGTACAGGAAACGATCATCGTATGGCGCAAAGCTGAGGGTATTGCTTGCTATCTGGGATGCTTCTGCCGTGTTGCCTGTTTCCAGGTAACAGATTGCCAGCAGGTATAATCCGTCGGTATCGTGGGCATTGGTGCTCAGGTGCTGACGTAATGCTGCAAAGGCATCTTGGAAGCGGCCTTGTTGTACTAAAATCTGAGCGCGCTGAATTAATACAGCCATAAACGTTATTTCTTAATATCCAGGTATTTCAATACATCATCATAAAGACCGGTTTCATTTGAATACAGCGCATAATTACGGGCAGTATTAAACCATTCCCTTGTGGTGGGTTTATGTATTTTGGCGGCTTTTAATAATTCCTTCTGTGTAATGGGCTGTGGTACACCTTTCTGCAAGGCTTCCAACAGTTTCTCTTCTATCGCAATATCCACAATCGCTTTAAGGTCGGCGCCGGAGTAGCCCGGAGTGGCCTTTGCCAGGGCGTTGTAATTAATATCGCTTACCGGTTTATTGCGTAATTGTAACTTCAGGATTTCTTCCCTGCCTTCCGCTTCCGGTGGTGCTACAAAAATGATCCGGTCGAAACGGCCCGGGCGGCGGAATGCAGGATCCAGGCTCCACGGAGCGTTGGTGGCGCCGATAATGAGAATGTTCTCATTGCTGGCGGCAATACCATCCATTTCTGCGAGGAACTGATTAATAATATGCGTTGCGCCCGACTGCCGGAGCGCTGTACGGTTAGCGCCTAGTGCATCTACCTCATCAAAAAACAAAACACAGGGCTTACTCTGACGGGCCAGCTCAAACAAGCTATGCAGATTTTTTTCACTGGTACCCACCCACATGTCCAGCACATCATGAATGCCCACGTTGATAAACTCCGCCTGTATTTGTCCTGCGGTAGCTTTGGCCAGGTATGTTTTACCGCATCCCGGAGGGCCATACAGCAAGATACCGCCACCAGCTTTTTTTCCATAGGCTTTATAAAGATCTGGGAACTGCAGGGGCTTGATGATCTTCAGATCTATTTCCTGCTTTTCTCTTTCCATACCGCCTACATCTGAAAAATTAATTTCAGGTTTTTCCAGCATGAACAGGCTCTCACTTTCTTCTTCTTCCTCATCTTCTCCGTTAAAGGAAACAGATGGTTGTTGCGCTACCCTGAAAAGCCCGTCCAGTGCTTCATCACGGAAGCCCGGATTTATTTGCAGCAAATGCTGATATATTTCTTTGGCAGACGGCATAGATTGTTCCTTCACCAGGATGCGGCAATGCAGCAGCAGCGCATCAAAATGGTCCGGCTCCCGGTTTTCCAGTTGTTCCAGTACCACAATGGCAGCGGAATATTTATGCTGATGATAAAAGGTGCGTGCCAGGCCAAGCTGTGCAGCAGTATTAGAAGACGACAGTTCCAGTACTTTTCTGTATTGTTCTTCTGCGGCAGTGTATTCATAATCCTGCAGCAGTACCTGCGCCAGATGCATACGTAAAGGCACATTCTCCGGTGAAAACTGCACCGCCTCCTGTAATTGCTTTATTACTTCCGATGACATAATGTGCTTCTTTTAATTATTCAGTAACCCCGTAATAATACGCAATTCGGCCGCAAAAAAAGTGTTAATTGTGCCTAAATCCCCACGCCCGTCAAAAATATACTCCTCATTCCATCTATATATATTTTATTTAATTAATAAATATTTATATATATTGCAGCCATATTATCCCTATGCCAACAGAACCTAACCAGTATCCTATGTCAAATTAACTAATGGCCGGCTGCGCAAAAGCGGCCGGCACTGGTTTCGTTCCGTTAAAAAACGGCATGCCTAAACTATAATGTTATGAGAATGAAACTCTTAATGGTAGCCGTTATTGCTGCTTTAGGAACGATCCTTTGTTCCTGTGATAAAAAGACCGAAACAACACCAGCCAGCAGCTTCTACTTTAAAATGGATGGCGTTAAATACCAGTCAAATGCCACAGAAGCATACCTTACCGATACTGTATATGCCGGCAAAAAGACCCTGGTGATAGATGGTGTTACCAATAACTTCGGCCATCATATGGAGCTGATGATCACTTTTCCGGATTCACTGAAAGCGGGTACTTATATAGAAGATGTGGAAATGTCACTGATGAATATCCAGGAAAAAGAACCGGGTTACCTGAGTAAAAATATCAAAGTAATTATAACGAGCATTAATAGTAAACACGCGGAGGGGACATTCTCCGGTGTATTAATAAGTGGTGAAACAGAAAAACCTTTAACGGACGGGACTTTTAAAGTCGAAATTTATTAAACACATTTGATGAACTTTCTCACATGCCCCTCCTTTAAAGGCGGGGCTTTTTAATTCGTACGTACGTTAAGGTTATATTATTTTGTTTGTTGTTTACCCTGAGTTAACAATTAATTCCTATCTCATTTTAGCGCACTGTTAACATTAAAGTTAAATAAAACTCCCATTTCTGATAGTATTTAAACACTAAACGGCCTTAAATGGCTCCTTTTTAGGATGTTTTAGGCACTTCTTAACAATTCCGTAATGATCTGTTAACATTCTGGTTGCATCAGACTGTTTCCTTTGCACCTGTAAATACTTACAAAACAGTTTATGAAATCATTCTTTACGCTATTAGCTAGCTTCATTGTAATTCTATGTTACAGCGCGAACGCACAGGTGACCACTTCCGTTATATCGGGTAAAGTATCCGATCCGGGTGGACAGGCCATTCCCGGCGTTACAGTAGTAATAGTAAATAACAGCACCGGCGCCAAATCAGGCGTACAAACCAACACTGATGGCCGTTATAATCTGCCTAACCTGAATCCAGGCGGTCCTTACACTATCACTGTTTCATTCATTGGATATAAGAAAGAAGTAAAATCAGATGTTAACCTCGGACTGGGAACCACCAGTTTCAACTTTAAATTACAGGAAGAATCCACTGCACTGAGTGAAGTAGTGGTAACAGGTAATGCCGGTGCAGGCAAATCCGGTACCAGGGTAGGACAGGAGCAGATTAAAGCGCTCCCTACACTGAGCCGCAGCCTGCAGGACCTTACCAAAGTAACGCCGCAGAGCAACAACAACTCCTTCCTGGGTACCAACTACCGTTACAATAACGTAACTGTAGATGGCGCTATCAACAACGACGCCATTGGTTTCAGCCCTTCACTGGGTGGACAGAGCAACACCAGCGGTCAGCCAGGCAGCAGCACCCGTACCAACCCGGTATCTGTAGATGCCATCCAGGATATACAGGTGTTACTGGCTCCCTTCGATGTGAAAGTTGGTAACTTCCTCGGTGGTAGCGTAAATGCCGTAACCCGCAGCGGTACCAACGAAGTACACGGTTCCATCTACGGATTTGGCCGCAACGCTTCCCTGGTTGGTAAAAACAACGCCGGCGACGGTTCTAAATTACCAAGCGATTTTCATGAGTACCAGACCGGTGTTCGTATCGGTTTCCCCATCATCAAAAACAAATTATTCTTCTTCACCAACGAAGAAATTACCCGCCGCGTGGATCCGGTGATCCTCGGTGCAGGTTCTGCTGATGGCGGTGGCATCTTAACAGAAAAAGACGCTGCTGATATCACCGCATTGATGAAAACATACGGCGTAGATCCGGGTACTTCAGGTAACACCAGCATCTATTCCAACTCTAATAAATTCTTCAACAGGATCGACTGGCACATCAATGGAAAACACCAGTTGTCTGTTCGTAACAACACCATCACTTCCGAAGCTACCAACCTGGAACGCGATCAGCAAAACTTCCGTTTCAAGGGCATCGACTTCAAACAGGTAAATAACCAGACTTCTACTGTAGCTGAACTGAAAAGTAACTTTAACAGCGGTTTCTCCAACAGTTTGATCCTCGGTTACTCCAATGTACACGATTACAGGGATCCACTGTCTGATCCGGCTACACCACAGATCCAGATTAAAGGAAGAACACCAGGTTCTACCATCTTCCTGGGTACCGACCGTGAAGCCAGTATCTTCAACATGAAACAAAAAACGTTTGAAATAACTGATAACGTAACCCTGTTCAAAGGAAATCACACTATTACCCTCGGTACACACAATGAGTTTTACAACATCACTTATGGTTTTGTAAACTCCTGGAATGGCCGTCTGGATTACAACAGCGTTGAAGACTTCCTGGCTAACAATCCTGCACGTGTACGCGGTAACTATAACTACACCAACAACTCCCGTGATTACATCATGGCTAATCCTCCTGCCCAGTTCAAAGCAAACCTGCTGAGCGTTTACGGACAGGATGAAATCCAGCTGACTGACCGTTTCAGAATTACTCCGGGTATCCGTTTGGATTACACAGGTATTCCCAACAAACAACCTTTGAGTGATAAAACAATCAAATCACCGGAAGATCCTAACTACGGCACCACTTACAACTATACCAAACCAAAGGATATCAAAAACGACTTCCTGAATAATGTGCAGATCTCTCCGCGCTTAGGATTCAACTATGATATCAAAGGCGATAACAGCCTGGTACTGCGTGGCGGATCCGGTTTATTCACCGGCCGTATTCCTTTCGCATGGATCGGTTATGCTTATTATAACAATGGTGTTACTTATGGCGCTTACGATCAGAGAAGCAGCACCAAACCATTTGTTAACACTCCGCTGCCTGCAGCAAAACCATCCCAGAATGGTATCGCAGACTTTGCCTCCCAGAATGGCGTAGATGTTAAAAATGCTGCCGGCGCTACACAGGTGGATATGATCGACAACAACTTCAAAATGCCGCAGGTATGGAGAAGCAGCCTCGCATTGGATTACACCACCCACGACCAGTGGAAGTTCTCCATCGAAGGTATCTATACCAAAGTAATCAAGGATCTGATGTTCCAGCAGGTAAACCTGGCGGATAATCCAACTTACTTTGCATACGATGTAAACAAGCAACAGCCTATCTACACCGGTTCTAAAATCAATCCTTTATATACTAACGCTTACCTGTTATCCAACACCGATAAAGGTTACCGTTACAGCATCACCGGCCAGGTATCCAAAACATTCCCTTTTGGTTTGAACTTCATGGTGGCTTACACTTACGGACAGGCAAAAGATATCACCAATGGTATCCGCAACTCGATGGAATCAAACTGGCAGCTGAACCAGGCGCTGAATCCTAACAATCCAGGACTGGCTTACTCTAACTTCGACATCCGTAACCGTATCGTTGCTACCGTTGCTTACAAACAGGATTGGGGCACTAAAGGCAAATGGGTATCTAACTTCTCTGCCTTTTTCAATACCTCTTCCGGTACACCGTTCTCTTATGGTTTAGTGAATGCTACCATCAACGGTACACCACAGCAGGTGAGCCTCACCTACATCCCGAAAGATGTGGCTGAAGCAACCAACTTCTTTACCGATAAAGCAGGTGGACCAACTGCTGCTCAACAGGCAAATGATTTCATGAGCTATGTTAACAGCAATAGCTACCTGAGTGGTCGTAAAGGTCAGTTCACTGAACGTAACGGCGGCCGCACACCGTGGAACACACAGGCCGACTTCCGTTTCGCGCAGGACTATAACTTTAAAGCAGGTAAGAAGGTACATACCATCACGTTAACTTACGATATCGTGAACGTTACTAACCTGTTGAACAAAGACTGGGGTATTCAGTACTTCACACCTAACACCTTTAACTCAATGGCGAGTGTTGGTTTGAGCCCTACCGGTAAAGTGGTTAACAATTATCCTACTTATACTTTCAGCAAACCAGGCACTCCATATTCAAAAGATTTCTTTGCATCGCGTCACCAGATGCAGCTGGGCCTGAGATACAGCTTTTAATTCAGCTTGTCTTAATAAAACGCAAAAGAGGTTGTTCCATACGGAACAACCTCTTTTTTTTGGTATTACATCTCCAGTGTAATTATTTAATAGCAAATACTGCTCTTACTTCTGCACGGATCTTAATGGTTTTGAAATCAATATCAGAAGCTGCTTCTGCACTATCTGCTGATTTAGCCATGTAGTTACTCATCATAGGACGAACATCAGAATAATTATCTGTATTCATTTCCTGAATTTCGATCACACCATCTGTTTTATTACCAATAGCAGAAAGCATATACTCTGCTTTTTCTTTCGCAGCCTGTAGCGCTTTAATTTTTACTTCTTTACGGTAAGCTTCCATTTTACTGGAAGAGTAGGAGGCTATCCTGGCATTTTCAATACCTTCTGCATCTACTGCGCCGAGGATTTCATTGATTTTATCCAGCTTGCTTAATTTAAGACGGTATTGTTTACGCGCCATAAATTCCTGCGGATCTTTCTTCTTCCTTAAAATCTCAAAGTTGTTACCATATACATTTTCAATAGTGAAATCGGCTTTTGGAATTCCTGCATCAGATACGGCTTTCTGCAGTTGTTTTTCGAGTGTGCTGATTTCCACTTTGGTTTTTCCTTTAAGATATTCTCTTAAAGAGATGTTGAAATAAATTTCATCCGGTGTGATTTCCATTTCTGCGGATCCGTTTACTTCAATCTTTTTTACCGGAGGTTGCTTATCTGTTTGCTGTGCAAAAGTGCTCAGTGCAAAAAATAATCCTGCTGCTAATAACATTACCTTTTTCATGTGTCGATGTTTTCTATTGTTAAAAAAATTAGTGTTTGTTGTTATTTACACCCTCATGATGCGGGGTTAAAAAGTGTTTCCACAAAAGGGGATTTATAAAATTTTGTTAATGCAATAGTTACAGAAATAGAATTATACATTTCATATTAGTTATGAAACGATTATAAAGGAATTATGTTACAGGGGAAGAATTATTTCCGGCTATCGGTCATAGCTTTCAGGAAGTCGTACAGGTCGTTCATATGACGGATACGGGAAGCCACCAGCATAAAGTTTTTACCAACCTGTTTTAGTTTGGCGTTGTTGGTACGGGTTTGTATATACGTTAATATATGATTGAACGTAGGGGATTCAAAGTAAGGAGAATCCGGGTTATTGATAAAGTAGCAACGCAGGTTTTCTTCTTTCAGCATCATTTTCTCGAAGCCGAGCTGTATGGCCATCCAGCGGCAGCGGATAGCGGTGAGCAGGTCTTTCACCGGTTCCGGCATGGGGCCGAAGCGGTCTATCATATCATTGGCGAAAGCCTGTAATTTGCCTTCTTCCGTGATGTTATCCAGCTCCTGGTAAAGGTTCAGTCTTTCCTGGATGCTTTCAATATAAGTATCGGGGATCAGTATTTCCAGGTCTGTATCAATGGTACAGTCGCTCACAAAATCTTTCTTCTCTTCCAGCTGATCTTTAAACAGGTCGCGGAATTCATTTTGTTTCAGTTCCCGGATGGCTTCGTCCAGGATTTTCTGGTACATATCAAAGCCTATTTCGGCCATGAATCCGCTCTGTTCACCACCCAGCAGGTTACCGGCGCCACGGATATCAAGGTCGCGCATGGCGATCTGGAAACCGCTGCCCAGCTCACTGTGCTGCTCCAGTGTTTGCAGGCGTTTCCGGCTATCGGAAGGCAGCGTGCTCATAGGCGGCGCCAACAGGTAACAGAAAGCTTTTTTATTACTGCGGCCTACACGGCCACGTAACTGATGCAGATCACTCAACCCGAAATGATGGGCGTTATTAATGATGATGGTATTAGCGTTTGGAATATCCACACCACTTTCCACTATGTTGGTACACACCAGCACATCGTACTTGCGGTCAATGAAATCGAGGATCACTTCTTCCAGCTGATGCCCTTCCAGCTGCCCGTGTGCGGTAGCGATGGACAGATCGGGGCAAAGCCCCTGTATGAGGCCCGCCATTTCTTTCAGCCCCTTTACCCTGTTGTGGATAAAGTAAACCTGTCCGCCTCTTTCGGCTTCATAATAAATAGCTTCGCGGATCAGGTCCTGGTTAAACACCTGTACTTCCGTTTCAATGGCCTGGCGGTTTGGCGGCGGCGTATTGATTACGGAGAGGTCGCGGGCGCCCATCAGTGAAAACTGGAGCGTACGCGGTATAGGCGTTGCCGTTAGTGTGAGGGTATCTACGTTATGCTTTATCTGTTTCAGTTTTTCTTTGGCAGAAACACCGAATTTTTGTTCTTCATCTACCACCAGCACACCGAGGTCTTTGAACTTCACTTCCTTGCCCAGTAAGGCATGCGTACCGATAATGATATCGATCTTTCCTTCTTCGAGGCGTTTAAGCGTTTCCTTTTTTTCTTTGGAAGATTTAAACCTGTTGAGGTAATCAACAGTGCAGGGAAAGTCTTTCAGGCGGTCTGCAAATGTTTTATAGTGCTGGAAAGCGAGGATGGTAGTAGGCACCAGTACGGCGGCCTGTTTACCATCAACAATGGATTTAAACGCTGCGCGGATGGCGACTTCTGTTTTACCGAAACCTACATCTCCGCATACCAGCCTGTCCATTGGCGCCGGCGATTCCATATCACGTTTCACATCCGCGGTGGCCTTGCTCTGATCCGGCGTATCTTCATAGATGAAAGACGCTTCCAGTTCTGTTTGCAGATAGGTATCCGGCGTATGTGCAAAGCCTTGCTGGGCTTTACGTACGGCATACAACTGGATCAGGTCTTTGGCTATATCTTTTACCTGCGTTTTGGCTTTCTCCTTCAGTTTATCCCAGGCATCGCTGCCCAGTTTATTCACTTTAGGTTCCACGCCTTCTTTGCCGGTGTATTTACTGATTTTATGCAGGGAGTTGATATTTACATACAACAGGTCGTTGTTTTTGTAAATAATGCGGATAGCTTCCTGCATTTTACCACCTACTTCAATTTTCTGCAAGCCGCTGTACATTCCCACACCATGATCGATATGTGTTACAAAATCGCCCGACTGCAGCTCCCGCAAGGTTTTCATGGTAATTGCCTTATTCTTGTTGTAGGCTTGTTTTACCTTGTATTTGTGGAAGCGCTGGAAGATCTGGTGATCCGTATAACACGCCAGTTTCAGCGAATGATCAATAAATCCGCTGCTGATGGCAACAGGGATAGGGAAGAATACAAAATCTGCTTTGAGGTCCTCGAATATACTGCGCAAACGTTCCAGCTGACGCGGATTGTCTGAGAATATAAAGAGGGAGTATTTATTGCTGTTATGTTTACCGAGATCTTTGATCAGCAGATCAAACTGCCGGTTAAACACGGGTTGTTCCTGTGTATCGAAGGCGATGAGCTGTGGCTGGTAACCGTTGTCTGTAAGCCAGTCTTTGTTACCAAAAACAATCGTTGGCTTTTGCAACAGTTGTTCCAGCAGTGGCGCGGCTTTCACAAAGTCTTCTTCCTTCAGCACCATTTCTTCATCTTCATCCACTTTCACTTTCTGACCGGTGAGCAGGAAATCATCCAGCCGTTGTTCCATTTGTTCTATCACACCTTTTACATAGGAAGGATCTTTCATCCATACGACGGTATTGGCGGGAAGGAATTCGGTGAGTGGTGTTTTGCTGTGGTCTGCCGCATGGGTGTCCATGTTGGCGATCAGTGTTACCTGTGTGAGTTTGCGTTCACTGAGCTGTGATTCCGGATCAAACAGGCGGATAGAATCTATATCTTCTCCAAATAATTCAATACGGTAAGGCTTTTCGTTACCAAAGGAATAGATATCAAGGATACCGCCCCTTACGGCATACTGACCGGGTTCATACACAAAATCGGTGGCGTGAAAACCCCAGCCGATGAGTTGTTCCAGCAGCGGATCTACTTTCAGTACATCGCCTACTTTCAGTTGTACCATGTTGGCGCTGAAAGCCTGGTTACCGGCTACTTTCTCCCAGAGTGCTTCCGGATAGGTGACCAGGATCTTCTTCCTTACGGTATCTCCGGAAAGCTTCATGAGTGCTTCTGTACGGAGCATACTATGGCTGCCGTTGATTTCATGAAACTGACCAGCTTTCTTAAAAGAGTCGGGGAAATAGAAAATATCCAGTGCCTGGCTGAGTTGCTCCAGGTCGTTATGGAAATAGGCTGCCTCCTCTCTATCGTTTAAGATAAAGAGATGGTTTGCATCTGCATGCGCCCAGGTGCTGACTGCCACAAAGTTTATTGCGCTTCCACTAATGGAGGAGAGCTGAAAGTATTGTGGGGTGGGTGATTGTATCCCCTTCACCAGCGACTGCAGGCGCGCATCACGTTGAAATAGTTGTAATACAGCCTGTAAATTCATGAAGAATGCAAAGGTACGAAGATTTACCGATTTTGAAATTTGATTAGAGAAGATATTTAGAGAAGGCAACCTTGCTTCTCCATAACAAAAAAAATAAATAAGAAAATATCCCAATAGCAGAATGCCAAATTTTCACTATATTCAATAAGACCAAACTCAACTTCCATGCTGGACCTATGGCATACCGGAATCGTAACTAAGTTGGTGGATGAAACCCACAATACGCGCCGTTTTTGGATACAGGTACCGGACATGGAACGGTTTGATTTCAAACCGGGACAGTTTGTAACCCTGGACCTTCCCATCCACGAGAAAAAAAACAAACGCTGGCGTAGTTATTCCATTGCCTCCCATCCGGACGGCACCAATGTAATTGAGCTGGTGATTGTTTTGCTGGAAGGAGGATTAGGGAGTACTTACCTGTTCAATGAAATAAAAGTAGGGAGTGAACTCCTGATGAGAGGACCACAGGGCGTTTTCGTACTGCCGGAACCGTTGGACAAAGAGCTATTCCTTATCTGTACAGGCACTGGTATTGCACCGTTCCGGTCTATGGCACATTACATTCAGTTGCATGGAGTGCCGCATGCGCCTATTCACCTTATTTTCGGCGTCCGTTATCAGCACGACCTGCTCTATGCGGCTGAAATGGAACAATTAGCCACTACGCTGCCCAATTTCAATTACATTCCTACTTTATCACGCGAAGAAAACTGGAGCGGCCGGAAAGGTTATGTGCACAGTATTTATGAAGAACTGCTGCAGGATAAGCGCCCTGCCAACTTCTTTCTTTGCGGCTGGAAAGCCATGATCGACGAAGCAAAGCAACGGATCCAGGCAATGGGGTACGACCGGCATGATATCCACCAGGAGTTGTACGGTTAATCCTGTCTTTTCTAAAAACGAAATCCCACAGTATTTTTCACCGTTACTGATGGCAGCGCAATTTGCGCCGGCAGGGAACTATAAATAAAAAGGGCTGCAACAGTTATAAGTATTCGTATAGGCATAAAGGAGTGCTTATACTAAATACAACGGTTGTAGCCCTTATATGTTACTAGAGGATTTTACTTAATACCAGTGCTTTCACTTCAGACAGTGGGATGCGTTCCTGCTCCATGCTGTCGCGGTGACGGATGGTAACCGTACCATCTTCTTTCGTCTGATGGTCGATGGTTACGCAGAAAGGCGTACCAATGGCATCCTGGCGGCGGTAACGTTTACCGATAGCATCTTTTTCTTCGTAGAAGCAATGGAATGCTTGTTTACATTCATTCATCAACGCTCTTGCTACTTCCGGCAAACCATCTTTTTTTGTCAGTGGGAAAATGGCCAGTTTCACAGGCGCCAGTTTAGCAGGCAGTCGAAGTACTACGCGGCTATCTTGTTTCTCCGCTGTGCTCAGATCCTCTTCTGCATAAGCATTACAGATAGTGAGCAGGAACATACGATCCAAACCGATAGAAGTTTCTATCACGTAAGGCACATAGTTCTGATTGATTTCTGTATCGAAGTACTGAATTTTCTTCTTGCTGTATTCCTGGTGTTGTTTCAGGTCAAAATCAGTGCGGGAGTGGATACCTTCCACTTCTTTGAAGCCGAATGGGAATTCGTACTCAATGTCCACGGCGGCATCTGCGTAGTGCGCTAATTTGATGTGGTCTTTGAAATGATATTTTGCCGGATCGATGCCGAGGCTCAGGTGCCACTGCATACGTTCTTCTTTCCATTTCTCATACCATTCCTGCTGGGTGCCGGGGCGTACAAAGAACTGCATTTCCATCTGCTCAAATTCACGCATACGGAAAATAAACTGGCGGGCTACGATTTCATTTCTGAATGCCTTACCAATTTGCGCAATACCAAACGGCACTTTCATTCTGCCGGTTTTCTGTACGTTCAGGAAGTTTACAAAGATACCCTGGGCCGTTTCCGGACGCAGGTATATTTCGCTGGCTTCATCTGTTACGCTACCCAGCTGAGTGGAGAACATCAGGTTAAACTGACGTACATCGGTCCAGTTGGAAGTACCGCTTACCGTGCATTTTATTTTGTTGCTTTCTATCAGTGTTTTAAGACCTGCAAAGTCATTTTCCTTCAGCAGTTCATCCATCTGTGCCAGAAGGGCGTTGCCGGCTTCCTGTGGTAGCGTTTCTGCATAACCTTCAATCAGGTGATCTACCCGGTAGCGTTTATTGCTATCCTTGTTATCGATCATCGGGTCGCTGAAATTATCCACGTGTCCGGATGCCTTCCAGGTAGTAGGATGCATAAAGATGGCGGCATCGATCCCCACGATATCCTCGTGCAGCTGGGTCATGCTTTTCCACCAGTAATCCTTAATGTTTTTCTTCAGTTCTGAACCATACTGACCGTAATCGTATACGGCGCTGAGTCCATCGTAAATTTCGCTGGACTGAAAAACAAAACCATATTCTTTACAATGCGATATGATCGCCTGGAATTTATTCTGATCTGTAGACATAGTGGCGCAAAGATAAAGGGCTATTTTGAAAATACGTATGCGATTATTAAATAATTTATAAGCTAATGATTACCCTTCCTGAACCACCTCCGGCTCGTGAGGAATTTCAATTTGTTTGATCCAAACCGCGTAATCATTGGGATAAATCTGTGCGCCGAAATATTGTACATAATTGCGGGTAAATACAGCCCCGAAATACAGGATAGCTGCGGAATAGTATACCCATAACAGGATAATAACAATGGATCCGGCGGCGCCATAAGTAGAGCTTACCCTGCTGGCGCCGAGATAGTAACCGATCGCAAACTTACCGATCATAAAAAGGATAGCAGTGGCAATGGCGCCCACGCGTACATCTTTCCATTTGATCCGGGCATCGGGCAGCACTTTAAAGATGATGGCAAACAAGGTAGCGATCACCACAAACGGCACTACAAAATCGGCCAGCGAGAAGAGGATGCCTGATGTAATCTTCCCTGGAAGAAAACTCACCACAAGGGCGGAGAATAATTCCACCAAACCGTTGATGGCCAGCGACACCAGCAAAATGAACCCGAGGCTTACCACCAGTGAAAAAGATAACAACCTGTTCAGTATCATCCGCAACAGGCCGTTTTTTTTAGGTTTTGATTTCAGCCGCCAGATGAAGTTAATAGAGTCCTGGATTTCCGCGAATACCCCGGTGGCACCAATGATCAGCGTAATGAACCCTACCATAGTGGCCCAGCTCATATCGCCGGAAAGGGAAGCATTTTTAATCATGGCCTGTATCTGTATTGCCGCATCATTGCCTACCAGCCCACGGATCTGGCCGTAAATATTTCCTTCGATGGCGTCTCTCCCCAGGAACAGGTCGCATAAATAAATAATAATGATCAGCATGGGAGCCACGGAAAAGATGGTATAATAGGCCAGTGCGGCACTGAGCTTCATTACTTTATCATCTAGAAAATCAATACCGGACTGCTTCAGTACCTGCCAGATGATTTTAAGCTTGCTCGGTTTTTTCATAGCAGCATTTTAGTAACAGTAAACAAAAAGTATGCAGGCTGTATTATGATTTTAATTTAGGGTTGTTATGATGGCGTTGCGCATCGCGGATATTCTTCTTCTCAAAATTCTTTTCCAGGGCTACCGTCATATCAATACCGGTTTGATTGGCAATACAAAGCAGTACCCACATCACATCAGCCAGTTCATCTGCCAGCAGCTTTTTATTATCGCTTTCCTTCGACGACTGATCGCCGTACTTCCGGGCCATGATACGGGCTACTTCCCCCACTTCTTCCGTGAGGATAGCCATGTTGGTGAGCTCACTGAAATAACGTACACCGGTGGTATTGATCCAGTTATCAATTTTTTGCTGGGCTTCCTGAATGGTCATGGATTAGTTTTTATTTATTAAAGATAATGGATTGACCTTATTCCCGGTTGTGCGAATCTATGATGATCGTAACAGGACCATCATTTAACAACGCCACTTTCATATCAGCACCGAAAATCCCCCGTTGAATGGTGGTGCCCATATCCTGCTCCAGTTGCACGATCATTTTTTCGTACAACGGGATGGCAACATCTGGCTTACTGGCACGGATATACGAAGGGCGGTTTCCCTTTTTGGTAGAGGCATGCAGGGTAAACTGGCTTACGAGCAAAATATCGCCGTGAACATCTTTCACGGATACATTCATTACTCCTTCATCGTCGTTAAAGATCCGGAGATTCACTATTTTGGCACTCAGCCACTGAATATCTTCTTCCGTATCAATATCTTCAATACCCAGCAGCACCAGCAGGCCCGTCTGGATTTCACCGGTTACGGCGCCGTCTACTGTAACGGACGCGGAACTGACGCGTTGTATAACTGCTCTCATGGATTTTCATTTAACGCCGGAAAATTAAGGCAAATCGTTTGTATCTGTAACTTTAGGACAGGTGCATCGTTTTAATTTTTACCAAAATCACTCAATATATGTCCAGGCCCCTTACCTTTTTACTGTTATTAGCGATATTGATAACAGCCTGTAACGATGATAAGCTGGCGGATCCCTGTGAAGGAATTTCCTGTGAAGGCGACACCCTGCATCCTACCGTTGCAATGATCAGGCTGATGGACCCTGCTAATAAGCAAGACCTGGTGTATGGCCCGGATGCCACTATATCACCAGACAGTGTTAAATATAAAGGTCCGGGGGATGCCACTTTTATCCCCATTGAACAAAGGCCGGGCTGGACGCCGGAAAGGCAGATAATAGAACTTCCCCTGCAAGAACCGGTATACCTGTATATAGGTAAACCTGGAAAAGACACGATTATTAAGGTTACTTATCAATTCACCAAAACCTGCTGCAGCCCTTTGCTTTCACAGGTGGTACTGAATGATAAAACAGTAATAAAGCTGGGGGCCAGTACCTACGTATACAGGATACCGCTGGATTTTTAGTCTTGTGTTCATCCAACGATTCATGTATCTGTAACATATCACGCACTACTTACGTTTAACGATCACCAAAATCATCGTTCTATGACCCGTATCTGTTACCTGTTTATCAGCATACTTTTATTCGCAGCCTGTACCACTTCTTCAGAGAAAAATCCTTGTGAAGGAGTTGTGTGTGATTATATGGCGCCTGTTTGTAAATTCAAACTGGTAGAACCCGGAACCGGCCGTGATCTTGTTTATGGCCCTTATGCCCGCATACCATTGGATAGTATCAAAATTCTGATGCAGGATACTGTCATACAGGTGAAACAGGTGATAGACACACCCCGTAATACCGCTGTGTTATATTTTTATGTGATAGGTCCTCAAACCCTGCGTGTTGGCCGGCCAGCTAAGACTACCCTGGATAAATTGAATTTCCTGACAAGATCAGTTGGCTGTTGCGGTACTGAAATATACAGTTTGCAGTTGAACGACAACCCCGTTCCTGTGCCACGGGATTCTGCCAATACTTACCTGATCCCTTATAATTTATAAATGTCGTGATAAGCTGCTGGCATTAGATGCGAAACCGGCGGAAACCGCTGCCGCCGGTAAAAACAGCGCGTATTCGCCGTAATTTGTAATAAATTGCGCTTCCTGAGACATTTTTTATATTATAAATTAAATCAATATGAATATCAATGTGACCCCCGAAATCACGTTCCGCACAGCCCGCAGCGGTGGCAGCGGCGGACAAAACGTGAATAAGGTGGAAACGATGGTGGAAGGCTATTTCGATATCATGGCTTCCGCCCTGTTAACCCCGGAACAAAAAACGGTGCTGATGGAGAAGTTGCAGAACCGCATCAACGCAGACGGCCTGCTACAGGTAAAGTCCCAGACTGAACGCACACAACTGGGCAACAAACAGGAAGTGATCTCCAAAATGAATGACCTGATCAGCAAAGCGCTGATACCGCGCAAAAAGCGCGTACCTACGCGGCCGTCCAAAGCCGCCAGGGAAAAACGCATCCAGTCGAAAAAAAGGCATTCCGATAAAAAGCAGCAACGGAGAGGAGGATTTGAATAAACCAAGCCACCGGCCAATCCTCACAAATCCGCGATTCGTAATCCGTAATTCGTAATTTGCGTCAAAATATTTGGGAATTGAGTATTAAGAACCTGGCAGGACAAACGGTATTTTACGGATTGAGTAACATAGTGAGCAAACTGCTCAATTATTTCCTTACTCCTTTTTATCTGACCATCTTAACCCGTGCATCATTCGGGGAGATGTCCAACGTATACGCCTATATACCGTTTGCCAATATTGTGCTGACTTATGGCATGGAAACGGCCTTTTTCCGTTTCGCCAAAAAGGAGAACAAAGCGCATGTACTGGGCACTTCCACCATTTCCCTACTGCTTTCCACTATCAGCATTACCATTTTACTGCTATTGCTGCGATCGCCGGTCATTAATTCCTACGCCGGGGAGCTGGCGGGCCTGAACGGGCATCCCACCTACTATACCTATGTGGTGCTGCTGATGGCTTTTGATGCGCTCACAGCCATTCCTTTCGCACAGCTGCGACTGGAAGGACGGCCCATGAGATACGCCACGATTCGTATAGCCGGAATAGTTACTACCATCTTTTTCAATATTTTCTTCCTGGTCATCTGCCCGAAACTCTATGCCGCCGGCCATCACTGGCTGCCGGACCTCCAAAGCGGCAGCGATCAGACCGGGTATATTTACCTGAGCAATATGCTGGGCAGCGCCATTACCCTGGTACTGTTTCTCCCCCAGATCCGCAAAATAGAGTGGAAGTTTGATGCCGGTTTATGGAAACAAATGATGCACTACGCCCTTCCGCTGATCGTAGTGGGAATGGCGGGTATGGTCAATGAAACGTTCGACAGGGCCTGGTTTTTACCCCAGTTCCTCCCGGGCGATAACATGGAAGCCAAAAAAGAAGTAATTGCCCTGTACAGTGCCAACTATAAACTGGCCATCCTGATCACCATGTTCATACAGGCATTCCGGTTAGGGGCGGAACCCTTTTTCTTTAAACAGGCGGAAAGCGGCGATCCGAGGAAAATGTATGCCCGGATCATGAAGCTGTTTGTGATTATGCTTTGCTTCATGTTCCTGTTTGTAAGTCTTTACCTGAATATCTGGAAAGCCTTCCTGCGCGTGCCTTTCTACTACCAGGGGATGCGTATTGTGCCCGTATTGCTGCTGGCCAACATGTTCCTGGGCATTTATTACAATCTCACTATCTGGTTTAAGCTCACCGACCGTACCAAAACCGGCGCGGTGATTACGATCATCACTGCCGTGCTGGCCTTCCTGCTCAATTATTGGTGGATACCGGTGATGGGCTACTATGGCGCTGCACTGGCCACTATGGTGTGCTATTTTGTACAGATGGTTATCTGCTATGTATGGGGGCAGAAGTATTACCCCATCCCTTACCATCTCCCTAAATTAATTACCTACATGGGGCTGGCTACAGGCATTTACTATGTATTCAACTGGCTTAACTCGACGGTGCTGTCGCCGAAAGATATTTACGCCCTCAAACCCCTTCCTCTCGCAGTGGCAACGGCTTTCTTTGCTGCCTATGCCTGGTTCATTTTCCGTATGGAGAAGAAGGAGTTTGCCCGCTTACCGGTAATCGGGAAGTTCGTTAAAGTGTAAGCTAGTCCACCAGGAAGGGATTGTGTTTCTTTTCAAAACCGATGGTGGTGGCTGGTCCGTGACCCGGGAATACCCTTACCTCGTCCGGCAATACAAACATTTGTTCACGGATACTTTTCAGCAAAGTGGCATGATTGCCTCCCGGAAGATCGGTACGGCCAATGCTCTGGTAAAACAGCACATCACCGCCGATCACGAAATGCTGACCGGGGCAATAGAAGGCTACACTCCCCGGAGAATGGCCAGGGGTAAACAACACCGTTAGTTCATCGGTGCCAAAAAGGATCTTTTCCCCTTCTGCCAGGTAGCGGCCTGCCTCGGGGGAGGGATCAAACGGAATGTTGTACATCCCTGCTGCCCGCTGGGAATTGTCCAGTACCGGCTGTTCCAGTTCATGAAACTCCGGGCGCACTTTATACGTATCTGATACGAGCTTATTACCGAATATATGATCAAAGTGGCAGTGCGTATTCAATAATCTTATAACATTTAACCCGTGTGTTTGTATATATTGTAATAATTCTTTTCTTTCGTCCTGAAAATAACACCCTGGGTCTATAATTATACATTCCTTTTTTCCGTTAATAAGCAGGAAAGTGTTTTCTTGTAGTGGACCAAAAGTGAATTGTTGTATTTCAATCATTGTAACCCGATTTTTTTAGGCTAATTTTAAAACAGATCACAATATTATCAATACTTTCTGTATGAACAGATTTATTACCCGGTTATTATTCCACGGTACCCTATTACTTGGAACGATAGTATCCCAGGCCCAGACCAATACAGTAGAATTCGGACAAAATCGTGTGCAGTTCAAGAACTTCAAGTGGAGATACTATCAAAGCCGGCATTTCAACACCTATTTCGCCCAAAACGGGCTGGAACTTGGTAAGTATGCCGCCCAGGTAGCCGAAAAGGAATTACCCCAGCTGGAACAGTTCATGGAATCCAACCCCAGACAGCGTATTAATATTGTGGTTTACAACTCTTTCGGGGAAATGAAGCAGTCCAATATCGGTATTGGCGTGGATTGGCAGAATACAGGAGGGGTGACCAAACTGGTGGGCAACAAAATGATCGTTTATTTCGACGGTAACCACGAAAACCTCCGCCGCCAGATCCGGCAGGGGATTGCCCGTATCATGCTGGAAACACTGCTGTTTGGGGAAGATATCGGCGAATTTGCCGGTAATGCCGCCCTGATCGACTTCCCGAAATGGTTCACCGATGGCTTTATTGGCTATGCCGCCGAAAACTGGACCGCCAAACAGGATGAAGAACTAAAGCTCATCATCATGTCCGGCAAGTACAGCAACTTCAATGCCCTCGCTTATGACCACACCCTCCTGGCAGGTCAGGCGTTCTGGTACTATGTGGAAAGCAAGTACGGCAAAGATGCCGTGCCTTACCTCATGTACATCACCCGTATTAACCGCGGACTGAAAAAAGGCTTTGAACAGGTACTTAACCAAACACCCAAGAAAGCCACCAAAGACTTCTTTGTATTTTATCAGAAAAGATTCCAGGAAGATAACCGCAGAAGAAAGACTTCTGCCAAAGGCCGTACTATCGTAGCCCAGGAAATTACGCCCAAAGCCGATTACTACCGCTTTAACCCGAATCCTAAAAATAATTCCTACGCGGTAGTTGAGTTCAAAAAAGGAGTATACCGCGTACAGATCCAGCTCGGCTGGAATAAGCCCAAGGTATTGCTGCATAGCGGCGTAATGCAGCTGGCCAACCAGGTAGATCCAAACTATCCACAGATGGCCTGGAACACCAAAGGCAACCGCCTGGCCGTAGTATACGAACACGAAGGCAAAACAAAACTGATGATCTATGACCTCATCACCCGCACGACTATACGCCAGGAACTGAACCAGTTTGACCGGATCATCGACTTTAAATACATGCCGGTACAGGAAAATACCCTGTTACTGTCTGCCGTGAAAAACGGGCATACCGACATCTTTACCTATAACATCAGCAATTCTAAAACAGACCAGATCACCAATGACGTGTATGATGACCTGGACCCGTCTTTTGCCGCATTCCCCGGCAAAAGCGGTATTCTCTACTCTTCCAACAGGCCCGGCCCCAAAGGAAGAGGAAGCGATACCTCCCTGCTGAACCACCCGTTCAATATCTTCATGGTGGACAACTGGAACCGGAGCTCTGAAAAGCAGATCACCCAGCTGACCGACCTGCAGTACGGCAACGCCAAACTGCCCATGCAGTACAATACCACTCACTTTACCTTTGTGTCCGATGCCAATGGTATCCGTAACCGTTATGCCGGTTTCTTCAAGTCCCAGGCTGATGGCGTGGATTCCCTCTTCTATGTAGGCTCTGAAATTCTTCATAATCCCGACCAGGAAGAACTGGATTCAGCAATGGCAGCCTATGGCTCTACCGCCCCGGATTCAGTAGAAGCCATCACCATCACCAAAGATTCTACCTATACTTTCCCTATTTCCAACTATCCTTACGGCATCCAGGAATCGAGGATTACCGGGGAAAAGGGAGAAGTATCGGAAGTAGTGCAATATGCAGATATCAAACGCCTGATGAAGCTGAAGGTAGATACCGTGGTGTTGAAGAAAAGGAATATAACGGCAAAAAACACCAATTTCAGGAAAGCACAGATGCATGCGGACAGTTTACGTTTAGGCTTGCCTACCTACCTGGCGCCGTCAAAAGATACGAGTACACATCCCAATTTCTTCCAGAACGAGTTTGGTAACGAGCCGGCCGATACCAGCAACAACGCCGTTACCGCAAATGAACCGTCGCTGTTTGAAAAAAGAAGAGACGAGGAATCTACCCTTAAAAAGTCGAAACTGTTCCCGTATAAATTCAAATTCGCCTCTGATTACCTGATCCTGCAACTGGATAACTCCATCCTGGTAAATAAATATCAGCCATTTACCGGTCCGCCAAGCGGCCCTATCCGCCTCACCGACCCGGTGAACGGGTTAATCCGCATCGGGGTAAGCGATTTGTTTGAAGATCTGAAATTCAACGGCGGTTTCCGTATTCCTTCTTCCCTGCAGGGATCGGAGTATTTCTTTACGGCCAACTACCTGAAGAAACGCTTTGATTATAAATTCACTTACTACCGCAAAGTGGATAAAGGCAGTGGATTTGTTATCCGTGACCAAGCTGGTAATGATTCCGCTTTTATTTCTACCAAAATGATCACCAACATTTACCAGGGCGAAATAAGATATCCTTTCGACCAGGTAAGGAGTATCCGTTTATCAGCAGGCATACGTACCGATAAACTGGTGATACAGTCGGAGAACAAAGAAGCGCTGATAGCCCCTGATTACAAGGAGACCTACGCGTTAATGCGCCTGGAATACGTATACGACAATACGATCAACCCGGCTATTAATATCTGGAATGGTACCCGTTATAAAATTTATGGAGAAACCAATGCACAGCTGACCAACGGCGGATTGAACGAGTTATTCAATCCGGGTCTTTCTGCTGCAGCACAGGGCAGGTTTACCTATAACATGGGAGTGGATATCCGCCACTATACAAAGATTTACCGCAACTTTATCTGGGCTACACGCTTTGCAATGGATATGTCGTGGGGGACCCGTAAACTGCTGTATTACCTGGGAGGCGTGGACAACTGGCTGAATCCGCAGATCAATACAAAGAACCCGGTAAATCTAACAGAAAACTATGCTTTTCAGACGCTGGCTGAAAACCTGCGTGGTTACAAGCAAAATGCAAGAAATGGTAATAATGTGATGTTGTTGAATACAGAACTCCGTTTACCGGTGTTTGCCACTTTCATCGACAAGCCTATCAACTCTGCATTCCTGCGCAATTTCCAGGTTACCTCCTTCATTGATATCGGTACTGCCTGGAATAAAAAGCTGAGCTTTAAAGATGCCAATTACACCACTTATGACGATGGTCAGGGTGTAACTACCCGTATCAAAGAAGGTTTCCTCGGGCCCTTTGTAGGTGGTTATGGTTTTGGTGCTCGTACCACCATTGCCGGTTACTTCCTCCGTGCGGATGCTGGCTGGCCTGCTGTAGCGTTTTTCAGAGGCAGCCCGATCTGGTACTTTGGTATGGGCGTTGACTTCTAAGCGGAGGGGATCGCCTTCGGCGATTTTAAATTGTCTTGGAGCAGGATTAGACTGATTGTGCTGATTTTTTTGATTTGATTATATTTTGATTTTAAAGAAGAAGGGAGATAGAAGTGAATACTCACTTTTATCTCCCTTCTTCTTTTATAAAAAATCCCAAAATCATTATAATCAGTCTAATCCTGCTCCAAGACAATTTAAAATCGCCGAAGGCGATCCTACGCATGTTGCTTTTTCACCAGTGGGTACATCAGGCTCAGAAATATTCCCATACATATGGTAAAGGCCCAGGCATGCCGGTTTTCCACGGGATGCAGGAAAATATCCCCCATATCTCCCAACAAGGTAAGCGGGTCTTTCACAATATCCCAGCTGTTATAGCGTAAATACCTGCCGATATATACACCCATTCCGCAGAGAAACATTACCGGGAAAGTGAATAACCATGCCGGCCAGCGGCTGTGACGGTTGCCCCACAATTTTTCCATGCTGCGGATAGACATATAGCCGAACATCATACCATTCCAGGCGAAAGAGAAAATCACAAACAGATCAAACCACAATGGCACGCCGCCGTCGAACAAATGGAACAGATCCGTGAGGATGTAGGGTGCGTTGGGAATAAACAGCAACCATACAATGAAGCAGCCGTACCAGTTATACCGGTTCTTAATTTGCTCCGGGTGCTTTTCCATCCAGCCGGTGATAGCGAAAGGAATAAAGGCCAGGAAAAGGTTCCAGATCAGCGATACCCGCAGATAGCTACCGGTATGCATTACACGAAAAAAGAGCAACGCCATACTGAACAGTACAGATGTATACAGGGTGTATTGGTGCCGCGACCGGCCTATACGATGTTGTAATAAACGGATGGTTCTCATCAATTGCATATGGTTACTTTTAGACAAATTAAAATATGTAGGGAATAAATATGACAGCCCCGATAATAACGGCTGCTATGGCCGCTACCAGTACAGCGCCGGCCGCTACATCCTTGATGAATTTCACTTTGGGATGCAGCTGCGGCGAAAGATGATCCATTATTTTTTCTATAACTGTATTAAGCATTTCTGTAATCCACACCAATGTAATGGCGAGAATGATCCAAATCCATTCCGGCGTTGCTATTTTATACCAGCAACCGGCTGCCACCACCACAATGGTAGCGAGGGCATGAATACGCGCATGTGGCTCACTGCGCAGGAAAGCGGCAATACCACTAAATGCGTATCCGAAGCTGGCCAACCGTTTGCTGATATAAGAGTTTCCCATGTTTGTTTTTATTGCTGGATATTGGTGTTTTTCTGTCCTAATTTATCCCATTTGATAGTGGTGCTGAAATACATGATCAGGGCGAGGATGATAAAGAGTCCTAAGCTTCCCATGAGCAGCGCCTGATCTTCTGCACTGATAATCACATAAATGAATCCATAAAGGATAGCAAGTGTAGCCCCTATGCCGGCTGCAATGCGCCTGCTTTTAAAGGCAGCAGCCGTATATGCAATAATCAGACCTATTGTGAGCACACTGGCAATAACATAAGCCATCATAAAGTTAATTTGTTCTGAGATAGAGATGAGCAGGGTATAAAAAATACAAAGGGCTAACCCGATAAGGGCGTATTGCAATGGATGAAGGGCGCGGCGTTGTGACAGCTCAATAAAATAAAAAACAAAAAAAGTTAACCCAATGATCATGACGGCATACTTTACCGCCCGCATAGACATCTGGTAGCTTTCGGCAGGCATAAACAGCTTAATCCCGAAATCGGCGGAATGGATGTTAAACTTTTTGCCTTCCCAGCTTTGGGGATAGTTGCGGTTCAGGTGCTGGACCTGCCAGGTGGCAGCAAAACCTTTTTCATCCACCCTGCGGGTTTTCGGGGGGAAGGCTTCGTCAAATCCGGGATCGGTCCAGCTGGAGTTAATACCTACCGTGGTTGTTTTACCAACGGGAGAGAAGCTGATCCGGCCGGAGCCCTTTATACCCAGCTCCAGGGAGAAGTTACCACCCAGGGCGTCGCCGGGGGTAACTGATACCGGCGTTTGGATCCCGTTATCAAACAGGTCCTTGCTGACCAAACCGGGGTTAAACGCATAGGATTTACCATTCCACATCATCTGTACCTGGTTCCCGATGCCACGTAAATCGCTGATGCCAATGAGTACTGACGCATGTTCCCAATCTAAGGCGGAAGGAGGGATATTAAGCGACAACAGCTCATTGCGGTTAAATGTGCCACTCAGCTGCAACCTGGCGTTGTATACGGCTACATTGAAAATACCGCGGTGTAATTTCTCCGGTAATAACTCCCCGTTGATCCGTAAGCTATCCGGCAGGAGATACACATAGGTTGCTTCGCTGGTTCCTGGTTTATACGGAATGGCCAGCACCGGTCCTGTAATATTCTGTTCGCCTCCCCAGCGGCTGCTGATTTCCTGGGTGGCTTCATTTTGCCGGTCGCGGCGTTCCCAGATGATGTTTTGAATCAGGGCCGCCGGCACGAGTAGTATCAGCATCAATACAAAAATGATAATCGCTTTAATAGCGTAGGCGTAGCGGTCAAAGAAAGAAGGAGATCCGTTTGTTGAAGGTTCCATATTTTTTATTTTTAGAAAGCACTTTGTGTTTCAAAGTAAAAAGACAAAAAAAATTTATTTAGTGAATTTGATCATATGCTCAAGTGCGGCGATATGGCCTTTGAAAGCTTTTTCGCCAGCCGCGGTAATAGCATAGGTCGTATTGGTTTTCCGGCCAATAAAGCCCTTATGCACTTTGAGATAGCCGTTTTCTTCCAGTGTATTGAGATGTGATGCCAGGTTGCCATCGGTTACTTCCAGCATCTGTTTGAGATCGTTGAAATTTACTTCCTCGTTCACCATCAATACACTCATAACGCCCAGGCGTATACGGCTCTCGAAAATCTTATTTAAGTTACCTATCGGGTTCATGCGATTGATTAAACTGTCCCTTTCCGTTCATATTTCCACCACATCAATGTTCCGTAAATGATGTGCAGTAAACCGAAACCTATAGCCCAAAAATAAAGACCGTAGTTCAAATAGAAAAGATTAAGTATACCGAGAACAACTTCACAGATTCCCAGGTACCTTACATCCGGCAAAGTATATTTGCTGGCATTGATAATGGCCAACCCGTAAAATACCAGGCAGGTAGGAGCTATCAGTCCTTCCAGGTGATTAAATAATAAACCCGCTATAAAAGCACCACCTGCTGCCAAAGGAATCGCTGTATTGATCAGCACCTTCCGCGAGGTTAAATCCCAGATGGGTAAATTATTTTTTCTCGCTTTGCGCCAGGTGAAAAAAGTGCCCGCTATCAGTGCCGCCGCTAATACAGAGAATCCCAAAACAATTAACCGGTACTTCAGCACGATGAAATCTGCATGATTATGTACCCCCGTGGTGTTCCACCTGAAATAATATTCATTCAGCCACATATTGGCGATAAATGCCCCGATCAGGCCGCAGATACCGGCGGAGATACCGCTTAATCCACTCAGCGAAATGAAACGGCTGCTGCGTTCCATCATCCGCTTAATGTCTGTTAATGCCTCCAGATGTTGTTGGTCTGTCATACAAAAAAGTACTTTGCAATACAAAGCTAACAGAAAAATCCGAATCACAAAATATAATTTTTTGTTATAACTGCGTTACCTAGAGGATAGTGATTGTCCAGAATCGCAATAAATAATATAATATTGTTGTCAGATATGGTTGGCTGGAAAAGAATATTAGCAATAATCATCGGCGTAAGCGGTTGGGGTTCGGGTTTGATGGCGCAGCAGTACAAGGTTAGTGGAGTGGTCAGAGACGCGCACTCACAGGAAATCATTCCGTTCGCCACTCTTCAGTTTGTGCATACCCAAACAGGTATGGTTAGCAACGCGGAAGGGAAATACCTGTTCGAACTAAATGTTATCCCATCAGATTCATTACTGGTAAGGGTAATGGGATATAACATCCTTAAACTGCCGGTTAACAAAGAACAGAAAGAACAGGTCATCAACTTTGAGGTAACCCGCTCAGATGTTTCCCTGAAAACATACGAGGTGAAAGCCAACGTAAACTGGGCACTCATTCTCCTTAAACAGATTGTTAAGCATAAACCGGAGAACAATTATAATCGCCTTGATAACTACAAATACGAGGTGTATAATAAACTGGAGCTGGATATGAAGAATCTCAACAAAGAGAAACTTGGGAGAAACCGCTTCACCAAACCCTTTGCGTTTATTCTTGATAACATAGACAGTACCTCTGAAGACAAACCTTTTCTACCTATATTCCTCACGGAAACATTGTCGGATTACTACTTCCAGTCGAACCCACGCAAAACGAAAGAAATAATCAAAGCTGCCCGGACCTCCGGCATAGATAATGAAAGCGTAACCAAATTCCTGGGTGGGATGTATCAGAACGTAAATGTTTACGACAACTTCATCCCGGTATTCGATAAACAGTTTGTAAGTCCCATTCACCACAACGGCGCCTTCTATTACGATTACTCCATTGCAGATACGCAATACGTGAACAGCCAGCGGTTTATTAAACTAAACTTCACGCCTAAACGCAAAGGAGAAAATACTTTTATAGGTGATATCTGGGTACATGATACCACCTATGCCGTACAGAAAACTACGCTGTCGGTGCCCCGTGACGCCAACATTAACTTCGTCCGCAAAATCAGTATGGTACAGGAGTTCCGGCAACTGCCCGACAGCTCCTGGTTCCTGTATAAAGATAAATTTATTGCCGACTTCTGGGCGCCAAGCCCCAAGCCGGGGAAAACGTTTGATTTCATAGGTCGTAAAACCACGACTTATGATGACGTAGTAACGAATGATACCGCCGCGACCAACATCTTCAGTAATAAAAAATTTCCTGAAAATGTAGTAGTGCTGGATAGTGCAAGGGCCCGGAAAGATTCTTTCTGGATGGACAACCGCCCGGAAAACCTCAGCAAAAACGAAGAAGGCATCTATAAAATGGTGGATACCCTCCAGAAAATGCCGCTCTTCCGGAGCTATTCAAACACCATCCGGTTCCTGGCTACCGGCTATAAACCTTTTGGCCCTATTGAATGGGGACCTTACTATTACCTGTTTTCCCAAAACAGGCTGGAAGGCTTCCGTTTAAGACTGGACCTCGGTACCACTCCACAGTTCCATAAAGATCTGTACCTGTATGGCTACCTGGCCTATGGCTTCTCAGATCACGTGTATAAAGGGAAGATGTCTGCTCTGTGGCTGCTGAAAAGACATCCGCGTTCCTATCTGTATGCGTCTTTCACGAAAGACCTGGACAATGGCACGCACTATTATGATGAAGTAGGTACCGATAACATCTTTACCCTTGCCATCCGGAAAAATGGCGTGCCGCAGAAATTTTTAATGGTGAATGAAAAACGCTTTGAATTCTTCAAAGAATATTACAGCGGTTTCTCCCACCAGATATCACTGACGCACAAACAGGTAAGACCCTACGAGCCGCTGCCTACTGCTGCGTTTTATCCGAAAGCGCCCAATGGCCGCGATCCGCTCACCAGCATGGAAGTAGAGCTGAAATTCCGCTATGCCTTCCATGAACAATTCCTGGAAGGAAATTATTACCGGATCAGTTTGGGTAGCAAATACCCCATCGCGGAACTGAAATTTGCTGCAGGTATACCCGGCATAGCCAACAGCGGACAACAATATCAGCGCCTTACGCTCAGCGTATCAGATTATGTAAAGCTGCCGCCTTTCGGCTCCTTCTACTATAATGTTTTTGGTGGTAAAATTTTTGGTACCGTACCTTATACTTCACTTGAAGTACATCCCGGTAACGAAATTTATTACTACAATAAGTATGCTTTTAACATGATGAACCGTTTTGAGTTCATCAGCGATCAATACGCGGGCTTTAACGTAGAACATACCATTGGCAATGGTATCTTTGGTTATATCCCATTAATTAAAAAACTGAAATGGCGCCAGTTCTGGACTGCCAAAGGCGTAATAGGTTCCTTGTCTGAATCCAACAAACAACTGAACCTCAACAACGGTTTTGCATTCAAAACATTACAGGGTGATCCGTACCTCGAATTGGGTACCGGCATAGAAAATATTTTTAAATTCCTGCGGGTAGATTTTATCTGGAGAGTAACACCGGATGTAACACCGGGAGAACCTGCCAACAAACGTTTTGGCGTATTCGGTAGTTTCAAATTACAGTTTTAACCTGCTGCTCATGAAAGATGTAACACATACCCCGCTGTTTGAATGTATACTGCGGGGAGAAATAGACGGCAGCTCTTACGATCTGGAAAATGACTATCAATGCATCAAAATGCAGTTGGATGGGGCAGAGAAAAAATTACAGTTGAGATTTATTAATGATGACTATAAAATCATTCTCGAATTTTATCAAACCACTATTACCTGTTTCACCATTCTGCCCGAAAAAAGCAGCGGTAGTACTTCGCTGACAAGCTTCTACCGGGGGCAGTTTAAGTTTAACAACAACCTTCACGAAATAACCGCACAAGGCAAATACTATTACTATTTATCTTTCCTCGGAAACGATGCCATAGAGCTGTTTGCCAAACGTGTTACCCTTTCTTTAAGCCGGCTGAATTCCTGAATAAAGCGAACAGGTACTATATATTATCGGCTGCTTCGCAGATAACGCTGCATGCCCATTTAATTTCTTCGGGGGTAATAATCAGCGGAGGCACAATGCGCATACATTCCGCAGCGAAGAGGAACCAATCCGTGAGTACTCCTTTATCGATGCAATAATCAATTACTTTTTTATTTACCGGGAAGCTTTCAAACTCTACTGCCATCATTAATCCTAATGAACGCACCGATTTAATAGCCGGATGTTTCAGGTGATCCAGGAACAACTGCCCTTTTGCATTCACATCTTTCAACAAGTCCTGGTCCAGCAGCGCCTGGAAGCCTGCACGGCCCGCGGCGCAATTTACCGGGTGGCCGCCAAAAGTGGTGATATGGCCTAATACAGGATTGTTGGTCAGCGTCCACATAATTTCACGGGAGGCGATGAACGCGCCCAAAGGCATGCCTCCGCCGAGGGCTTTACCAAGCAGTAATACGTCAGGCACAATCCCAAATTGTTCGAAAGCCCACAGCGTACCATTTCTCCCAAAACCACACTGAATTTCATCCAGTATCAACAGGGCACCGGTAGCGGAACATTTATCTCTTAATGCGTGTAGCCATTCCCGTTGTGGCGCGATTACGCCGCCTTCTGCCTGCACACTTTCCGCAATCACGGCGGCGGTTCTTTCAGTGATCAGTTCCAGTGATTCAAAATTATTATACTCCAGGTGTTGAATACCCGGCAACAAAGGCCGGTAGGCGTTGCGCCAGTATTCATCCCCGAGGATACTCAGCGCTCCTTGTGTGGAACCATGATAACTACGGTTAAAAGCAGCTATTTCCGGGCGGCCGGTGTACCGTTTGGCCAGCTTCATGGCGCCTTCCACGGCTTCAGCTCCTGAATTGGTAAAATATACGCAGTTTAACTGTTCCGGAAGATGTTGGGTAAGCAGGCTGGCAAAGGCCACCTGCGGCGATTGTACAAACTCGCCGTACACCAGCAGGTGCATATATTGCTGCGCCTGTTCCTGTATAGCCTTTACAACGGCTGGATGGCAATGTCCTACGTTACACACACTGATACCGGCAATAAGGTCGAGATACCTTTTTCCGTTTACATCCCACATATACATGCCTTCCGCTTTCACGATCTCCAATGCCAGAGGAGCGTCGGAGGTTTGCGCTACGTGCTGCAAAAAAAGTTGCCTGTTATTCATATCACTAAACTGCTCTGTTCTTTGCGAAGTTAGAAAACAACTGCTAATTAGTAATTGTTATATTTGTAACATAAGCACTAAAACATTTAATTATGGCGCACATTATTCCACTGAACGGAGTTACTCCTCAAATTCCTGAAGACTGTTACGTTGCCCCCAATGCTACCATAGTAGGGGATGTAGTAATGGGTAAAGGTTGCACGATATGGTTCAACGCTGTTGTTCGCGGCGATGTAAACAGCATCCGCCTCGGCGAAAATGTGAACGTACAGGATGGTGCGGTGATTCACTGTACTTATCAGAAAACCAAAACGATTGTGGGCAATAATGTATCTATTGGCCATAATGCCATTCTGCATGGCTGTACTATCGAGGATAATGTGCTGGTAGGAATGGGCGCCATTGTGATGGATAATGCCCGTGTAAGCAGCAACAGCATCATTGCTGCCGGCGCTGTTGTACTGAGCGATACGCATGTGGAACCAGGCACCATTTACGCCGGTGTGCCTGCCCGTAAAGTGAAAGATATTGATATGGCCCTCATCAGCGGGGAAATCAACCGCATTTCCAAAAACTACAGCATGTACGCGTCCTGGTACCAGAACGCAGAAGAAGTAAAAGCGCCTTAATAATCATCTTACAAAAAAATGTTATATTGCAGGCAAATATCCTCCTATGAAAATACCCGTATGCCTGCTGATATTGGGAAGCATCCTGTTTGCCAGCTGTTCATCGCAGAAAACAGGATGCCCTGCCTCCAACTACTACACGAAAGAAATAAAGCAACAAAACCGTAAGGCAGGCAAACAAATGCGCCTGTTTTAAACCTATCCTATGCGCAAAGTTATCCCACTGGCCCTGATGGCCATCATCATAGGCTTTACTGCCTGCAGAACACAGAAAAAAGGCTGTCCGCAACCCAAACGGAACTGGGGAGCAGAAAAAGTGCTGGACGAATTGGGTAAACCCGGAAAAGGCTGATCAGTACTGTTCTTCCTCAATGGTTTCCAGGATGGTAGCATAGCTCACATACCTGTCTACATCAATATGCCCTTCCTCTACGGCTACTTTCACCGCACAGCCGGGCTCATTGATATGCAAACAGTTATTAAACTGGCATTGGGCAATATAAGGCTGCATTTCAAGGAAATAGTGGGAGAGTTCCGGCTTGGGAATATCCACGATCCCAAATTCCCTGACGCCGGGGGTATCTATCAAACAACCGCCAAAAGGCAGGTCGTACATTTCAGCAGAAGTGGTAGTGTGTAATCCCTTACCACTCCAGCCGCTCACCGCTTTGGTACGCAGGTCGAGGCCAGGCATCAGCACATTGATCAGGGAAGATTTACCCACACCGGAATGGCCGGCCATTAAAGTGGTTTTATCTTTCAGCAGCGCCCTCACGGTATCTACACCGTTGCCGTTCGCCGCAGAAATCAGTAATACCTGGTAGCCGATGCTGCTGTACAGTTCTTCCAGTTCTTCAAACTTTTCGTTTTCCTTCTCTTTATAAATATCCTGCTTGTTGAAAACCAGTATCACCGGGATGTGATAGGCTGCCGCAGTAACCAGGAAACGGTCGATAAAGCCCTGCGAGGTCCGGGGTTCCTTTACGGTGCACACCAGCATCGCCTGGTCCATATTAGCCGCTACAATGTGTTTTTTGTTTTTACCGTGGGGAGAACTGCGCACGATATAATTCTTCCGGGAGCCTATTTCGGTTATCATGGCATTTTTGGCGTTGGCATCGCTATCGTCTTCCACAATTTCCACTACATCGCCTACAGCGATAGGATTGGTAGAAGTAATATCTTCATTCTTTTTGAAAATACCTTTCATCCTCGCCTGAAATGTTTCACCAGTGGCCGTTTTAACCACATACCAGCTTCCCGTTGATTTATATACTGTTGCTTGCAATACGTTTGGATATTTATAAGATCACCAAAGGTACGCGAATTTTGTTTTACGGAGGCTGTATGCGGAGGGGAAGGCTTTCCCCTCCGTTTATTTATGGCAGGCTCTTGAAAAGAGTATACCGCAGCACTGTTTCCAGCAGGATGCAGCCTAACGCAATCATCGCCAGCAGGAAGAAATGTTCTGCAAAACGTTTATAGGAAGTAATTTCCACCTTTGTTTTTTCCAGCTGGTCAATTTCACCGTAGATGTTCTTCAGATCGTCTGTATTGGTTGCCCGGAAATATTTACCACCGGTTTCTTTTGAGATCTTTTTCATCAGTGGTTCGTCGATCTGCACATCCTGCATCACCATCTGCACGCTGCCATCAGACATCGGCATAGGAAACGGCGCTTTACCGATGGTACCCACGCCAATGGTGTATACACGGATCTTGAATGCCTTGGCTATTTCCAGCGCGGTGAGCGGATCTACCAGGCCGGTATTATTCACTCCATCTGTAAGGAGGATGATCACTTTACTTTTAGCATGACTGTTACGCAACCTGTCTACTGAAGTAGCGAGCCCCATTCCAATGGCCGTACCATCCTGCAACATGCCGCTTTTCACCTGCATGATCTGGTTTTTCAGCACGGCATGATCAGTGGTGATCGGGCATTGCGTAAAGCTTTCGCCGGAAAATACCACCAGCCCGATACGGTCGCTGATGCGTTTATCCACAAAGTCGGAGGCCACTCTCTTTGCTGCTTCCATACGGTTGGGCTGCAGGTCTTCCGCCAGCATACTGCCGGAAATATCAATGGCCATTACAATGTCGATCCCTTCGCTGTCGATGCTTTCAGAGGTATTGGAAGTTTGTGGTCTTGCCAGTGCTACAATCAGTGCAATCACTGCCAGGATACGCAGCACCAGTAACAAAGGTCTGAAACGTACCTTCCAGGATACCGGCAGTCCTTTCAAACCTTCAATGGAAGATACCATCATTACACTTTGCCGGCCCCTGCGCCGGGCAAAGTACCAGTATATCAACACCGGTACCAGCAGCAAAAGCCACAGGAAAACCGGGTAGGCAAATTCAATATTTTTCCAGGTTGAAAAATTCATCAATTTTTTAATTAAGATCCATGCTGACTTTATGCTTTCTCCAGAGTGGCATCAGTACCGGTTTCTTCTGCCGCACCAGTTTTCGGTTTGGTCCACTCCAGGATTTCTTCGGCCTTCTGCATACATTCCTGGTGTTCATCTGCCGTTGGCTGCAATTTGGCAAACTTTGCCAGATCCGCAATCGCCAACAGGGAACGCAGTTTGTCTCTTTGCTGGTTCAGCTTAGTCACCGGTTTAATATTCTGCAGTAATTCCTCGCTGGTTTGCTCCAGTGCAGCAATGCTGAACTGGTGCTCAAAGTAGGTACGCAGGATATCTGTTAACCGGGTATAGTATTGTTTAATATCTCCCTGTTGCCATACCTTCTCTTCCTTCAGCGCTTTCAGCTCCTGGATGGCAATTTCGTACGGGGAAACGGTTGGTGTTTTTATAACCGGTTCCGTTTTTTTACGGGTACGCAGATACCATATCAGGCCGCCGATGATGAGCACAGCAGCAGCGCCTATTACAATATACAGCCAATAGTCCCAGATACTCCAGGCTACGCCTTTTATTTCCTTAATAGGTTTGAATGCTTTCGTAGTATCAACCGCCACGGTGTTTACATCTATGCCGATGGGCAGTGTAACGGCTGAATCGGGAGTAGCGTTGGCGCCGCTGAAAACTTCAAAACGCATGGGAGGAATTTCCCAATGGCCGGAGTCGAAACTGGTGAGAGTAAAAGTCTGATGAAGGATATGCTGATCCTGGTTTACCAGTGTATCAAGATTGGAGCGGGTTACCACTTCAAAATGGTCCAGTGAATCGGGTAATACCGGGAAGAGCACTTTAAAGTTAGCGTCCTTAAACTGTTGCGCTGTCAGCGTAGCGGTAAGCTGCAGTTTTATCTGCTCACCTATCCTGATACTGTTGGTATCTGCTTTGGCGGTTACATCCACTCCCTGCTGTGCCAGCAGGGAGAAAGGAAATAACAACCCCAGTATGCAACATAAAAATATACGCCTTATAACTTCTTGTTTATACATGTTTAATTTGCTCTCCTTTAAATCTTATGCCCTGTTCAGGAAAAATGTTTGCAGTGCTTTCACATAGTCCTCGTCGGTACGTACGCTCACTAATTCTGCGCCACTTTTCATAAAGGCATTTTTGCAATATTGTGAATGTTGCAGGAATTGCTGCTCATAATACTGGCGCACGCGGCGGTCGTTGGTATCCACCCATTGTGTAGCGCCGGTTTCAGCGTCTGCCACCTGGATCAGTCCTACCGGGGGCAGGTCTTTATCCCGCTGATCGTATACCTGTACGCCTACTACATCATGCCGTTTGGCGGCGATGTTCAATGCATCCTGGTAATTTCCGGATAAGAAATCGCTCAGCATAAAAACGATGCTGCGTTTTTTTGTAGCGTTGTTAAAGAAACGCAGGGTTTCTTTAATATTGGTTCCTTTTCGTTTAGGCGTAAACGATAGTAGTTCACGGATGATGAAAAGAATATGCGATTTACCTTTTTTTGGCGGAATATATTTCTCCATCCCATCGCTGAAAAAGATAACGCCCACCTTATCATTATTTTTGATGGCAGAAAAAGCGAGTACAGCGCACAGTTCCGTGATCAGGTCACGTTTATCCTGCTTTTTGGTACCGAAGGAAGAGCTTTCGCTCATATCCACCAGCAGCATTACGGTAAGTTCTCTTTCTTCTTCAAAAACCTTTACGAAAGGATGGTTGAACCGTGCTGTTACATTCCAGTCGATAGACCTCACATCATCACCAAAATGATAATCCCTTACTTCGCTGAATGACATACCGCGGCCTTTGAAGGCGCTATGGTACTCTCCCGCAAATATGTGGTTGGTAAGCCCTTTCGTCTTAATCTCTATCTGCCTTACCTTTTTTAATATTTCAGCCGTATCCAATGGGAAAAATTTTGAGTTACGAATTACGAATAAATGCCCGGTCCGGCAGCTTTTCAGCTGCTATGGTACTTCTACTGCGTTCAGGATTTCACTCAGGATATTTTCGCTGGTAACATTTTCCGCTTCTGCTTCATAGGTTAATCCTACACGGTGACGCATAACGTCGAAGCATATATTGCGTACATCTTCCGGAATCACATAGCCGCGGCGCTTCATGAAAGCGTAGGCTTTGGCTGCCCAGGCCAGGTTGATGCTGGCTCTTGGCGAACCACCATATGCAATAAGCGGTTTCAGTTTATTGAGTTTGTATTCTTCCGGGTTACGGGTTGCAAAAACAATATCGAGAATATATTTTTCGATCTTCTCATCCATATACACTTCCCTTACCAGTTTACGCGCTTCGAGGATATCGGAGGGATGGATAATGGGACGGATAGGAGCGGAGAGTTCCGGGTTCAGATTTTGACGGATGATCTGTTTTTCTTCTTCTTTGGTAGGATAACCAATCACCACTTTCAGCATGAAACGGTCTACCTGTGCTTCGGGCAGGGTGTAGGTACCTTCCTGCTCAATCGGGTTCTGGGTGGCCAGTACCAGGAAGGGCTCGTCCAGTTTGAAAGTAGTATCGCCGATGGTGATTTGTCTTTCCTGCATGGCTTCCAGCAAGGCGCTCTGTACTTTTGCCGGGGCGCGGTTGATCTCATCCGCCAGGATAAAATTGGCGAAGATGGGACCTCTGCGTACTACAAACTCGTTCTTCTGCTGGTTATAGATCATGGTACCTATCACATCCGCAGGCAACAGGTCAGGCGTAAACTGGATACGGCTGAATTTTGCGTTGATAGCGGACGACAGGGACTTGATAGACAATGTTTTTGCCAGACCGGGTACGCCTTCCAGCAGTACGTGGCCCTGGGCCAGCAAACCGATGAGCAGTCTCTCCACCATATAACGCTGGCCAACAATTACTTTACCTAACTCCATTGTGAGCAGGTCCACGAAGGCGCTTGCCTGGTGAATCTTCTCATTCAGTTGCCGGATGTCGGACGATGTATTTTCCATGCTAATAATTTTTCAGGTGTGCTAAAATAAACATTCTCTGGTCAAATAAAACTTATCACTATGTGAATGGGCCGTTAAAATGCTGTTAAACTTGCCACTATGGCTCATTTCCGGCTAATAATCATTCAATGGCGCTGCCTAAATTAATAAAGCCCGGCATATTTATATAATATTTTTCCCTATAACGTACCTTTGCGGGGAATAAGCCGTTGGCAAAACGTCAACAATTTAAAAGCAACAGTAATATGGAAGATTTTGAGAAGCGCTGGAAACCGGTAGAAGATATGCTTACCGAAAGGTTTGGTAAAAAGCCCAATATGGAAGCTATTCTGTTCCTCATCGGCGTAAATGAAATAAATAATTTAAAGAAGAAATATACCAAAGAACAGAAACAGGACCTGATGCACGTGGCCGTATGCACGCTGCTGAGCCAGAGCGGCTACTTTGAGCTGGATGGCTATGATAAAGACGGATGGCCGCATTTCAAGGAGTTACAACCCGTTCCAAAAATGGAAATGATGGAACAGGAAACCTTTCTGAAAGAACACGTAATTGCTTACTTTGCCGGTCACGAAGAAGCCTAATACACCTTTATGAAGAAACTGCTACTCCTTTGTACCCTCTTTTTGCTGATTGTTGGCCCGGGCATTGCCAAAGACCGGAAAGTAAAAGTAACGACCCCTTATGGCACTATGATCATCCGGTTATATGATCAAACCCCGAAACACCGGGATAATTTCATAAAGCTGGCCAGGCAACACTTTTACGACAGCACGTTGTTTCACCGTGTTATCCTGAACTTTATGATCCAGGGCGGCGATCCGGATTCCAAACACGCCCATCCCGGCGATACGCTGGGCAACGGCGATGTGGGCTATACTATTCCACCGGAGTTCCAACTGGACTTATTCCATCGCAAAGGCGCACTGGGAGCGGCCCGGGAAGACCGCCCCGACAAAGCCTCTTCCGGCTGCCAGTTCTACATTGTGCAGGGTAAAGTGTTTACCGATGAGCAACTGGATAAACTGGAGCAAACAAGACTTAAAGGCCGCAAAATACCAACGGATCAGCGGCAGGTATACAAAACAGCAGGCGGCAGCCCGCATCTCGATCAGAACTATACCGTGTTTGGCCAGGTGATTAAAGGCATGGACGTGATCGATAAAATCGCCGCACTTAAAACCGACAGTCACGACAGACCACTGCAGGACATGCCCATGAAGATCCGTGTCATGAAGAAATGGTTGATCTTCTAAATAAAAAAAATACCATGTCCGGGGAAAGTCAAAATTTAGGATAGCTTCCCGTCAAAATCATAATAGTTTCTGTATTTTTACGGCTCAAAATCAAACTTGATATGAATTTTCCGTCAAATCTGCGTTACACAAAGGATCACGAATGGATTTTATTAGAAGGTAACGTAGCTACCATCGGTATAACTGAATTTGCACAACGCGAATTAGGCGATATAGTTTTCGTTGATATCAATTCATTGAACAAGCCAGTAAACGCCGAAGAAGTATTTGGTACAGTAGAAGCAGTAAAAACAGTATCTGATCTGTTTATGCCGGTTGCAGGCACCGTTAGTGAAGTGAATCCCGCACTGGATGGCTCTCCGGAGCTGGTAAACCAGGATCCTTATGGTGAAGGCTGGATGGTGAAAGTAACCGTTAACAACCCCGCTGATGTAGAAGGTCTGCTGGATGCTGCTGCTTACCAGGCGCTGGTAGGTGAATAATTCCGACCAAAATAATCTTTTATATAAGAAAGGACAACAGGCTACGTTATTGAACGGTCAGCCTGTTGTCCTTTTTACTAGCAGTAAAGTAACCCGTTAATTAAAAAAAGGATCATGAAACTCCTGAGATATTACATGCCAGCTATTCTATGGATCATCCTGATCCTTGTTTTGTGTACCCTGCCCGGGAAAGATATTCCCTCCAACTCATTTTTTGACAGAATCCATTTTGATAAGTTTGTTCACTTCGGCCTGTTTGGAGGCATTGTTTTATTTCTGAGCCTCGGTATCTACCGGCAAAAAAAATACATCTCTGCGGGCACCCTCGCATTGCTGGTGGTATGTGCAGCCGGTTATGGTCTTGCAATAGAGTTTATCCAGGAATACTGGGCCATTGGCCGCAGCTTTGATATGTATGATGTGGTGGCCGATACCCTGGGCGCTATCGCCGGCGTATGGGTATTTAAAATTGTCAGATCCCTGTTCTTCAACAACCTGGATAAATAAAAAATCCCCCCTGTAACCAGGGGGGAATGTATATCTGCTTATGAGAAATAAGTGTTCTTAATATTTTTATTACTGTTGACCAGCTTCTTTCTTCGCGTCATTTTTCATTTTATCATTTGCGAAGATAGAGAACTCACAACGACGATTGGTAGCGCGGTTAGCGTCTGAATCATTTGGCACTTTAGGTTGTGATTCACCATACCAGAATCCCTGGATACGGCTCTTGGCAATACCCTGTGCTTCCAGATAAGCCATTACACTCTTGGTTCTTCTTTCAGATAAACCCATGTTGTACTCATCTGTACCCTTGTCGTCGGTATGGCCTTCCACACGTACATAAGTGTCAGGATACTTGTTCAGGATAACAGCCAGTTGCTTGATATTGTCCTGTGCTACGGCAGACAGGTTAGACTTATCAAAACCAAATAACACACCTGCATCAAATGTTACGTTGATACCTTCACCCACACGTTCTACAGTCGCATTTGGTACTTCTGTTTTTATTTCCTGTGCCTGTTTATCCATTTTTTTACCGATCAAAGCACCACCGGCACCACCTAATGCAGCACCAATAATAGCTCCTAATGCGGTATTACCGGCTACTTTACCAATTACAGCGCCAGCGGCAGCTCCGCCACCAACACCAATTGCAGCACCTTTTTTAGTATTGTCCATGCTCTGCCAGGTTTTACAACTGAACAACATGGTTGCAGACAAGACCAAAGCTACCAGAACATTGATTTTTTTCATCATAATAAATTTAGACATGAAGGTTTTTTAGCATTAATTCCGTTGACAAAACTAATTGAAAAACTTGTACGCAAATAGTTTGCCAACTTGATTTAGCGTGCACAACATATTGATCAGTAGAAATAAACAGGCAATAAAAAAACTGCAGGCATAAATCACATAACAATAATTGGGCATACAAAGGTAACGCATACGACTATACAACAATCGAAGTGGCGAAAAAGATTAGCCAAGCAGATTTTTTAATAATCCGCCGATACCGCCGCCGTCGCCAGCCTGTTGTTGCTGTTGTTGCTGCTGGGCTCCGTTTGATAACAGGCTCTTTAAATCATCCAGGTTAACCTGCCCGTCGCCGTTTTTATCGAGGCCGCCGGAAAGGCCGCCCAGTATGCCGTTCAGGTTAAGTCCCTGTGCGGAGCCACCGGTAAGCGAGTTCAGGATACCATCCAGGCTGAAACTGCTATTGTTAGGATCTTTTGTTTTATTTGCCAGGGAGCCTAATACCGTTGGGATCAGGGTAGCCGCCAGCTGTGTGGCCGTACCTTTATCCAGGTTAAATTTCTCCAGGAGTGTGCCGATAAAGTTGTTGGAGATATTTCCTACCACAGGATTAGCAGCAGAGGTATCACTACCGGCGCCACCCAGCAAAGACAACACACCTTCCGTGTTACCACTGGCCAGTTCCTGCTGCAAACCTGTTGCGATAGAAGAAGTGGCAGCGCCTATTACGGCTTCATTCTGTTCGTTAGGAATAGCAGGGTTGTTTACCACAGTACCCTGGGCATTTTCGCGGACAAGGTCCATTAATTGCTCTAACATTTGATGATGATTTAGGGGGAAGAAAAGGTTTTCCTTTAGTGCTACGGCTTGTGACCGCTGACTAAATGTAGGATATTTTGTGTGATTACGAAATTAACCTGTAGAAAATTTGTGGAAAGATAACAGCAAGGGGATAGCCGTCACTTTCCACAAATTTAAAACCGGTAATTATTAACTGCCCTGTTTCAGTTTCTCCGCGTTTTCTGCAAACTGGAGGGCGTCTATCATATCTTTAATATCTCCATTCATAAAAGCGTCCATATTATATACGGTCATACCAATACGGTGGTCCGTTACACGCCCCTGCGGATAGTTGTAGGTACGTATTTTAGCGGACCGGTCGCCGGTAGATACAAGGCTTTTACGCTGGGAGGCAATGGCATCTTCATGCTTGCGCACCGCTGCTTCGTATATGCGGGTACGTAGCATCTTCATTGCAATTTCACGGTTAGAGTGCTGACTGCGTCCTTCCTGGCACTCCACTACCACACCGGTAGGGATATGCGTTAACCTCACGGCCGATTCAGTTTTATTTACGTGCTGACCACCCGCACCAGAGGAACGGAAGGTATCCATTTTAATATCAGCCTCTCTTACATCCACATCCACTTCTTCCGCTTCCGGCAACACCGCTACGGTAGCCGCCGAAGTATGCACACGTCCGGAAGCCTCTGTAGCCGGTACACGCTGTACCCGGTGTACGCCCGATTCAAATTTCAGGGTACCATATACATCATCACCGTTTACTTCCATCACTATTTCCTTATAACCACCCGCAGATCCCGCATTTTCACTCAGCAAACTGGTGGTCCAGCCCTTGAGCTCACAAAAACGGAGATACATACGGAACAGGTCTCCCGCAAAAAGACTCGCCTCATCGCCACCGGTACCGGCACGTATTTCAAGGATGGCATTCTTTTCATCCTGTGGATCTTTTGGTATCAGCAGGTTGCGGATCTCTGCTTCCAGGGCTGTTTTCTGCTCCTGCAATTCTTCCGTTTCGGCTTTGGCCAGTTCACGCATTTCATCGTCGCCACTGTCCAGCACTTCTTTGTTAAATGCAATATTATCCAGCAATTTACGGTAGGCATCATATGCCTTCACGATCTTTTCCAACTGCCGGTATTCCTTGCTGAGCTGACCAAACTTCTTGTTATCACTAACAACCGCCGGGTTGGTAAGCGCCATCGATACCTGCTCGAAACGACCTTTTATAGCTTCCAGTTTGTCTATCATAATTATATTTGACTTTTGAGTACCCTTTCCAACCGGAAATGATACTGCCAATCGGGTTGCAAAATTAACACCATTAACTTAATTAAACAGCAGGTAATTGAAACAGATCAAATTAAAGGGAAAAGATATATTTAACGGTACGCATCTGCTGGGGCCCGGAAAAGTATTGATACTTGCTGAAGATGGCGTAGTGACGGGCATTGTAGCCGAATCTGACGCCGGCGGCGATGTCAGGGAACTGGATGGAATACTATGCCCGGGGTTTGTAAATACCCATTGCCACCTGGAATTATCCCACATGAAAGGGGTAATTCCGGAAAAAACCGGCCTGCCGGCATTCCTTACCCAGGTGATGCAATCCAGGAACCAGGCTACCGGCAACTATGACGCTGTTATAGACAAGGCCGAACAGGAAATGTGGGAAAGCGGCATCTCCGCGGTAGGTGATATCTGCAATAGCACCGCCACGCTCGTAAAGAAACAGCAGGGCAGAATGTATTACCACACCTTTGTGGAATGTATGGGCGTAGCGCCCGCAGGCGCTAATAGCCGCTACCAGTATAGTATGGACGTACTGGCATCGTTCCGGGAAATCAATGGCTCCCACCACAGCTGTTCCATTGTGCCGCATGCTCCGTATTCGGTTAGCAACGCCCTGTTCGGGCTACTGGCCGGTACACCGCACAACGCACCGGTATCTATCCACAACCAGGAAACACCGGCTGAAAATGAATTGTATCAGCAAAAAACAGGGGAGTTCCTTTCTTTTTACCAGCACTTCGGCATGGATATCAGTGGCTTCCAACCTACCGGTACCAACAGCCTGGAAGCTTATCTGCCTTATTTCTCCCGGAATAAAATCCTGCTGGTACATAACACTTTTACCTCCGAAGCCGATATCCGTTTTGCACAACAACAACCCGTGGAAACCTGGTGGTGCCTTTGCCCGCAGGCGAACCTCTACATCGAAAACCGCTTACCGGATATTCAACAATTCCGGCAGCAACAATGCAATATCACGCTGGGTACCGACAGCCTCGCTTCCAATCACCACCTGTCTATCTGGGAGGAAATAAAAACCATCCGTCAGTATTTTCCGGAGATTCCGTTGGAAGAAATACTGCAATGGGCTACTTTTAACGGCGCAAAGGCCCTGGGCATACAGGACACCTATGGCAGTTTTAACACCGGCAGTAAGCCAGGTGTAATATTGATTAACCAGGAAAGCAGTAGAATTATTTAGCTGTAACTTATGAACGAGTTTTTAAACAAAGTAATTTTAGACAACCCCGTACAGGATTACCTGATATTGATCGGCGTTTTATTGTTTGTATTTATTATCAAACGGTATATTTCAAAAGGACTCGCCACCATCCTGTTCCGGCTGGTAAGACACTGGTCGCCGCAAATTGAAGAAAAAGACTTTATCAGCCTGTTACTGCGGCCCCTGGAATATTTTTTCCTGTTGGTCACCTTCATGCTCACCATCGACCGATTTACCTTTCCGCAGGTTCTTAATGTACATATTTATAACAAGGCAACGCTGCATGATGTTACCAATACCTTACTGAGCCTGGCCCTGAGTATGAGCATTATCTGGATCATGCTGCGGCTGATCGATTTCATCGCCCTGGTACTGGAAAAGAAAGCCGATCTCACAGAAGATAAAACCGATAACCAGTTCATTATTTTCTTCCGCGATTTTTTCAAGGCCATTATATTTATCATGGGCGCCATTGCCTTCATCCGCATCCTTTTCGGACCGGGGCTGGTAGAAAAGATCATTGCCGGTTTGGGAATAGGTGCGGCCGCCCTTGCATTAGCAGCGAAGGAAAGTATAGAAAACCTGATCGGCTCCTTTATTATCTTCTTTGACAAACCATTCCGTGTAGGCGACAACGTTAAGGTGGACTCCTGGCAGGGGACTGTAGAAAAAATTGGTTTACGCAGTACGCGTATCCGTACACTGGAAAAGACTTTCGTTACGGTTCCCAACAAAAAAATGGTGGACAGTATCCTGGATAATCTTTCCCTGCGTACCCAGCAACGGGTGGCTTTAAAGCTGGAACTGGGAACGGATACACCGGCAGACACCCTGCTGTTATTTTTACAGGATGTACGGCAAATGCTGAACAACAATTCTAACGTACTGGAAAATCCTACGGTAAACCTGAATGATTTTACCAAAGATACTTACGTGATCCAGATCATCTTTAACACGTATATTATTGATGGCGCCCAGTATAATGCGTTAAGAGAAACGGTGAATCTTGGTGTAATCAAACTGATGGAGGCGCGTGAACTCAAGCTGCCTACTACCTCTACAACCGTTACGCTAAGCGACCTGCGGGCGGAGTAAAAGATCGCCTTCGGCGATGGAAATTGTCTTGGAGCAGGATTACGCCGATTAACCGTGATTACGCTGATTTGATCAGGTTTGATTTTAAATATTTAGGGGAGATAGAATCGAATATTTTCGTTTCTATCTCCCCTAATCTTTTAAAAAATCTCAAAAGTAAAATCAATGAAATCACGGTTAATCGGCGTAATCCTGCTCCAAGACAATTTCCATCGCCGAAGGCGATTATTCCTTTTCCTTCTTCGTGCTGCTCAGCAGAATGCGGGAAATATCAGCCTCTATTGATTCTTTCGGCGCACCTACGATACGGCCTTCTTCTTTACCATCTTTAAATACGATGATAGTAGGTAATTTCTTTACTTTATAATCTACCGGCGCATCTGTTTGCAGTTTTTTATCTGCAGCAAACATTACAATCTGTTCGTCAGGGCTGCCGCCGGTGATCATTACTTTATATAACGCTGGTACTACCTCGCGGCTGGTATTGTCCCAGGTACCCATTACCACTACCATGTTGAAGTTGGCGCGGTTGGTTTTAATATAGTTCAGCATATTGTCGTTAGGCTGGTAGCTGTTTACACCTTTGTAGAACCACGTTGCGGAGGTGTCATTCATCAGTGTTTTCATATCTATCTTGCCCTTCAGTACTGTTTCGTTCTGTGCCCATGCCAGGGATGAGAATAACAGGCCACCACCCAGTAGTAATGTTTTCAATCGCATAATGTTGTTTTTATAATTGATCTTTCAGTTCCGTTAAGAAACCACGTACCTTTAGCAAAGCCTGTACCATTTCAAAATTACGGGCGGCCAGCTTATGATCTTCTTTCAGTTTTTGCTTGGCGCCTTCTATCGTATATTTTCGTTCCCGCAGTAAATGGTAGATTAATTTAAGGTGGTGAATATCTTCCTGCCGGAAAAGGCGGTCGCCCTTCCGGTTCTTTTTAGGTTGCAGTATATCAAACTCATTTTCCCAATAACGTATCAGCGATGTATTCACCTTAAACATGGCTGCAACCTCACTGATCGAATAATACTGTTTATCCAATACCAATTTATCCAATTCCATAATCAGATCCGGGTCCTCCGATAACTCTTTCAATGATTTACGCCCCCGTTTTTTCCCAGGTATGGTGGTTGCTACGGCAGCTTTCTTGCTGCTGGCCTTTGCTTTTACTTTAACTGGTCTTGTTACCGCAGCTTCTGTGGGATGCGGTACTCCAGATGTCGAAAAAAGGTCTAGCTGGTGCATCGTAGTAAAAAACGAGGTGACAAATATCTTTTACAAAGATGAAGTTAAGCTTTTAGCTTGTAGCTTGTAACATTCAGACCTCATTTTTTGGGTTTAGACAACTTACGGAAAGCCCGCAACTAGCTAAAAGCTAATAACTTTAGTCAAACGACTGGTTTCCCGACCTGGCCATTTTGAGCATCCGGTCAAACTGTTCCGGGGTAAGATCATTAAAGAAGAAATACACCGGGTCTACCTTATCCCCGTTTTTAATGACTTCGTAATGGCAGTGCGGTCCGGTAGATTTGCCGGTGCTGCCTACCCAACCCAATACATCGCCGCGTTTCACTGCCTGTCCGGCTTTTACCTTCATGCGGAGCATGTGGCCGTAAAGGGTTTTATAGCCATATCCATGTCGTACAATCACGTGGTTGCCGTAACCCACATCACTCAGGCTGGCCTCTTCGATAACACCGTCGCCGGTGGCATAGATAGGCGTGCCGCTGGGCGCAGCAAAGTCGAGCCCCGCGTGGTATTTCATGGTTTTATAAATAGGATCGATCCGGTAACCAAAACCGGAGGCAATATGTTTAAGATCTTTATTGGAAACCGGCTGGATGGCAGGAATGGAGGCCAGCATCTGCTGTTTGTTCTTCACCATCTTATCAATTTCGTTGTAAGATTCTTCCTGCGCTTTTACACGGTTATTGAGTTCTTTCAGGAGTACGGAGGTAGAGGCGATAATCTCGCTGCTGGCAAAGGATTGCAGCTGGGCGGCTTCTTCATCCCGCTTAACTTTACCCATCCGGGTACTGTCCGGGATAGGAGAAGCTTCAAATATCACCCGGTAAATTTCATTGTCACGGTCTTCCAGCTCGGCCAGTTTTCCCTTTACCTCCCGCATCCGGCCCTGCAACGCATCATATTTTTCCTTCATACCTTCAAGGTCGCGGCGAAGCGATTTCTCTTTTGGAGAGTCAACCAGCCGGTATGCCACAGAAAGAAAAATAGCCCCGGTCACGATAGCCGCAGACACAAACCCTAGTATTCTCAGGATTTTTACCCGCAGGGAAACCACGAGCTTCTCGTATTTTAATGTTTGGGTATTATAAAAATATTTAACCTTCTTCATGCACCAGGGTGTACTTTATGCGCCATAGTGCAGTGAACGCTATGACAGCCGATTTATTTCACGAGGTACAAACTTATGGATGGGTATCGTTGGCATTTCTTTTCCCACTTAACTATTTTTGCCGGGTAACACAACCTGTTTTGCATAATCATACAGGTTTCGATATTTTTGCACTCCCTTTAACACGGCGGGAAAATAAGGCGCACAAACCTACTGTAATTAGATTAAAACATCAACCTTTTGATTGTCAATTTTCTAACTACTTCATAAGGGCTTGAAATACAACTACAAGCCCCTAACCGGTTATGGCTTATAAGATATAAAATACATATTAATTCGTATCAATATTTATGACAGCATCCGAAATAAGACAGCAATTCCTGGACTTTTTTGCGTCAAAAGGGCACCAGATTGTCCCATCTGCCCCTATCGTTATTAAAAACGACCCCACCCTGATGTTCACCAACGCGGGTATGAACCAGTTCAAGGATTACTTCCTGGGCAACAGGGTGCCTCCCAACAAAAGGGTGGTTGATACGCAAAAGTGCCTGCGGGTAAGCGGCAAGCAAAATGACCTGGAGGAAGTAGGGATTGATACTTACCACCATACCATGTTTGAAATGCTCGGTAACTGGAGCTTTGGCGATTATTTTAAGAAAGAAGCCATTGCCATGAGCTGGGAACTGCTCACAGAAGTATATAAAATCCCAAAAGATAAACTCTATGTAACTGTTTTTGAGGGAGATGAAAAAGAAAACCTGCCTAAAGACCAGGAGGCATTTGATTTCTGGAAAGAACATATTGCGGAAGACCGCATCCTGTTAGGAAATAAAAAAGATAATTTCTGGGAGATGGGTGATACCGGTCCATGCGGCCCCTGCTCTGAAGTACATGTAGACTGTCGTCCTGAAGAGGAAAGGAAACTTGTAGACGGAAAAACGCTGGTAAATGCAGATCATCCCCAGGTTATAGAAATCTGGAATAATGTATTTATGCAGTTTAACCGGCAAAAAGACGGTTCTCTGGTACCTTTACCGGCAAAACATGTAGATACTGGTATGGGATTGGAACGCCTGGTAAGAGTACTACAGGGCAAAACCTCCAATTATGATACGGACCTGTTTACAGGCACTATTCACTTTGCTGAGGGGTTGACCGGCAAGAAATATACATTCGGTGATGATAAAAAAGATGTGGCTTTCCGCGTAATAGCTGACCACGTCCGGGCTATCTCATTTACCATTGCAGATGGACAGCTCCCTGCCAGCAACGGAGCAGGATATGTAATTCGTCGTATTCTCCGCAGAGCAGTCAGGTATTATTATTCCTTCCTTGATGTTAGAAAACCATTATTACACGAACTGGTTCCTGTACTGGCAGCACAGTTTTCACATGTATTCCCGGAACTTCAACAACAGGCAGACTTTGTGAAGAAAGTAGTGTTTGAGGAAGAAAATAACTTCCTCCGTACACTGGAAAGTGGGATTCGTCGTATTGAAGACTTCATGCAGCAAGCTCCTACTAAATCGATCGATGGAGCTACTGCTTTTGAATTGAATGATACTTACGGCTTTCCCCTGGACCTGACCAACCTGATTGCATCAGAAAATGGTTTTACCGTCGATGAGAAAGGGTTTGAAGTGGCCATGAAGCAGCAGAAAGACCGCTCCCGCGCCGCTACAGAACTGGATATGGGCGATTGGGTAATACTCGACGAAACACCCAACTCCGTTTTCGTAGGCTACGAACAACTGGAAAGCACTACCAAACTGCTGAAGTACCGCACCGTGAAAGCAAAAGGTAAAGAGCAGTTCCAGCTGGTACTGGGCCAAACGCCTTTCTACGCTGAAAGCGGCGGACAGGTAGGTGATACCGGTACCTTGCACTTCGGCGATGAAGTAATTCATATTACCGACACCAAAAAAGAGAACAATCTCACTATACATTTTGCAGATAAACTGCCCGCACAGCCCGATGCTCCTGTAAAAGCCGCCGTAGCCAAAGATAAGCGCCATAATACAGAGCGCCATCACTCGGCCACGCACTTACTGCACGCAGCACTGCGCCAGGTATTGGGCACACACGTGGCACAGAAAGGTTCATTGGTAAATGCAGATGCCCTGCGTTTCGACTTCTCCCACTTCGCCAAAGTAACCGATGAGGAACTGGCGCAGATAGAAACCATTGTGAACGAAAAGATCCGCGAAAATATACCGGTAGTGATCCGTGAGCTTCCAAAGGAGGAAGCCCTGAAACTGGGCGCGATGGCCCTTTTTGGTGAGAAATACGGCGATACTGTACGCGTGGTAATCATAGACCCCGCCTATAGTGTGGAACTTTGCGGTGGTACACATATCAGCTCAACCGGCGAATTGGGCCAGTTTAAATTTGTTTCAGAAGGAGCCGTGGCCGCCGGCGTACGCCGCGTGGAAGCCGTAACCGGCGCCAAGGCAGAAGCCTTCGTTAACGAGCAATTGCAGCAACTGAAAGAAATTAAAGCCGCCCTGAAAAATCCGAAAGAACTGGTGAAATCCATAGAAACACTGATCCAGGATAAATCTTCCCTGGAAAAACAACTGGAAACACTGGAACTGGAAAAAGTACGGGCACTGGCAGCAGTAATACGCCACCAGGCAGAAAATATCAACGGCGTTAACTTCCTGGGCCAGGTAGTGAATGTAGGCAACGCGGAAGGACTGAAACAACTTTCTTTCCAGCTGAAAAACGAGATCCCGGATCATGTACTGTTGTTTGTTGCCAATGTTGGTGGCAAAGCCAGCGTGGCGCTCAGTATAGATGAGAAACTGGTGACATCCAAAGGATGGGAAGCCCCAAAGATCATCAAAGAATACATTGCTCCGCTGATCAAAGGTGGTGGCGGTGGCCAGAAAACCTTTGCTACAGCAGGCGGACAGGAAACAGACAAACTGGATCAGGTAATTGCCGCGGTAAAGAAACTACTCACAGCATAAAAAGATGAGGGCTGGCCAAAAAGTCTATTGGGCTTTTAGGTCAGCCCTCTCTTTTTACCCCGTTCATATAATTTATTCCATTCATATATGAAGACATAGTGCATGGGGAGTGCATTAACAGTGCATTAATAGTGCATGAGGAGTGCATGCTAACAGTATAGATAGTGCATGGATGATCCATGACATACGCAGGTCCGGGGCATTGGAGAAGCATCCGGAAGGCAAGAGCGGCTCCCCCATCAAATAATAAAAAAATATGCTGTAAAGCGTATTTCTTTTGCCCCCAAACCATACATTTTAACTTTTTCTTTCCTGGCACGCCCTTTAATTTTGCCGCATTAGTTTAAATTTAACCAACAAAACACCTAAGCAACATGACCAGGTTACTGCAAATCCTCACTATAGCGGGTTTTTCCTGCTTCACCATGAGCGCGGTATCTGCGCAAACGAAAGACACTTCCAAAAATCAGCTGGGAGAGTTTGATGAAATTGTAATCAAACATAAAGGCGACAAAGACGGTAAAGTGACCGTGGAAATCAAAAACGGCGATGTACTCATCAATGGCCAGAAACTGGACCAGTACAGCAACTCCGACCTCACCGTTTTCCGCAGGAAGATCACGCCGCGCGATGGCAACGCCCTCACGTTTGACAGCAACAGTTTACAGGGAGGCAGCTTTGATTTGTTTAACGACAACGATGAAGACAACGATATAGAAATGCCGGTGATGAACAAAGCCATCCTCGGTGTGATCACTGAAAAAGTGGCTGCCAGCGGCGTTACGGTAAAATCAGTAGCAAAAGGTACTCCAGCTGATAAAGCAGGCATAAAAACCGGCGATATCATTGTTTCTGTAGATGATAAAAAGATCAATGAACCGGCAGAATTATTTGAAGAGATCGGCAAACATAAACCGGCAGACAAAGTAACGGTAACGTACATACGTAATACCAAAACAAACAAGGTAGCTGTTACCCTCGATGAACGAAAAGAAATGGATAATGGCTGGACCATGCATCCACCTTTATCCGCACTGCCAAAGAACGGACCAAGATCCTTCTCTTTCCCTATGCCGCGTGGTTTCCAGGGATTTGGCGACAACTGGGATAACAACGAAAAACTGGGCCTCCGCGTACAGGATACCGAAAATAATGAAGGCGCACAGGTAATTGAGGTGGCTCCTTCTTCTGCAGCCGCAGCAGCAGGTTTCCAGAAAGATGATATAGTATTGGAACTTGCCGGGATACCGGTTAAAAATGCAGCAGAGCTATCTAAAGCATACCGTGAAACACAGGCCAAAGTGAAAGGCGACGCACCGGCAAAAATCCGCCGGAATGGATCCGATAAAACGCTGATAATTAAATTGCCCGTGAAACTGAATAAGGCGGATATATAAGCCTATTTCATTACCATCTTCATCATCTTCAATTTATTTTTAAACGGCGGATACTTCATTGGAACATCCAACCAGGTAGCCGTTTTCAGCATACCTTTCTGATGGGTAAAAGTATCAAAGCTGTATTTGCCGTGATACTTTCCCATCCCGCTGTATCCTGCGCCACCAAAGGGCAATTCAGGATTGGTAAGATGAACCAGCGCATTATTCACGCAACCTCCGCCAAAACGCACCTGTTCTATCAGTGCCTTCTCCGTTTTCTTACTCTTTGTAAAAACATACAACGCCAGTGGGTAAGGCAACTGCTTAATGGCCTCTATGGCCTGCGGCAGGCTGGTGTAGGTAAGTATAGGCAGCACGGGACCAAATATTTCGTCCTGCATCACCGGGTCCGTCCATTCAACATCATCCAGCAGGGTAGGAGCTATATAGAGCTGATCCTTGTTTGTTTCCCCACCATGTAGTATGTGGCCTTCGCCCAGGTAGCCGGCCACCGTATCAAATCGCCGGGCATTGATAATACGGGCATAATCATCACTGCGGGAGGGATCTTCCCCGAAAAATTCTGTTATCGCCGCTTTCAGCGCGGCTACCAATTCGTCCTTCACTTTATGGTGTACCAGCAGGTAATCCGGCGCCACACAGGTTTGACCGGCATTCCAGAACTTACCCCACACTATTCGTTTAGCCGCCACCGTTACATTCACTTTTTCATCTACCACACAAGGCGATTTACCACCCAGTTCCAGTGTAACCGGTGTTAGATGCGGTACTGCCATTTCCAGGATCTTCTTGCCCACCGGGATACTGCCCGTGAAAAATACATGGTCGAACCGGAAGCTCATCAGGGTAGGAATCACTTCTGTTCCATCGCCCTCTACTACCGTAATATAGGCCGGATCAAAAGTATCTTTTATCAGTGCAGCGGTTACCGCCGCAGTATGTGGCGCCAGCTCCGACGGCTTAATAATGGCACAGTTACCACCGGCAATAGCTCCCAGTAAAGGGCTGAGCAGCAACATAAACGGGTAGTTCCAGGGGCCAACAATGAGGGTAAGCCCCAACGGCTGCTTATATACCCGGCTGCTGCTGGGATAGGTCACAAAAGGAGAGGTAACCAACTCGGGCTCCATCCATTGCTTCAGCCCTTGCAGGATATAACTGATTTCTTCATACAAAAATCCTATCTCACTACCATAAGACTCCAGTGGATGCTTGTGCAGATCAGCATGCAGGGCAGCGGTGATTTTATCTTCAAACTTCTTAATCCCGTTCTTCAAACGCTTTAATTGCGTTTTGCGGAAGGAATAAGAAAGTGTGGCGCCAGAGTCGAAATAAACCTGTTGCGCCTGATAAAGCTGACTTGCCTGGGCCTTGCTGATCATAGGGAAGAAATTTTGATGTGTATCTCAATTTAGGGATTTATTGGCACCAAATAGCCTGAAATCACGGTATTATTTGAATATATTTGTGGGAATCAGTACGGAAAATGAGCGATATATACAGCAAATATGAAACAGTGATCGGGCTGGAAGTGCACGCCCAGCTGCTTACCGAAAGTAAATTATTTTGCAGCGACAGCGCAGCTTTTGGCGGCGCTCCAAATACGCATATCAGTCCCATTACAATGGGCCACCCGGGCACCTTGCCCCGCATGAACCGCAAAGCGGCCGAATATGCCATCAAACTGGGTCTTGCCTGTCATTGTGAAATTGAAAAGGACAATTATTTTGCCCGTAAGAATTACTTCTACCCGGATCTTCCAAAAGGATACCAGGTATCCCAACATACGGCGCCCATCTGCAAAGGCGGTTATATTACCATTATTACAGATGCCGGCACCCGCAATGTACAGCTGAACCGCATCCATCTTGAAGAAGATGCAGGTAAACTTCTGCACGACCAGGACCCCGACAACAGCTACGTGGATTTAAACCGCGCAGGCGTTCCCCTCGTGGAAATAGTAACCGAACCAGACATGCATAACAGTGAGGAAGCATACGCCTACCTTACCGAAATGCGCCGCCTGGTACGTTACCTGGGCGTATGTGATGGTAATATGGAAGAAGGTAGCATGCGCTGCGATGCTAACATTTCAGTTCGCCTGAAAGGCAGCACCACCCTGGGTACGAAGGTAGAGGTAAAAAATATGAACTCTATCCGCAACGTAAAGCGGGCCATCGATAACGAAGTAAAAAGACAGATAGATCTCATAGAAGCCGGTGGTACCCTGGTACAGGAAACACGCAGCTTTGACGCTTCCAACGGCAGCTCGTTTTCCCTGCGTTCCAAAGAAGAAGCGAATGATTACCGCTACTTCCCGGAACCAGACCTGGCCCCATTTAAACTAACAGATGAATTCATCAACAGCGTACGGGCCACACTGCCCGCACTGCCGGAAGAACTCATCCGTAAATACACCACCGATTTTGGCCTTCCGGAATACGATGCACGTGTTATCTGCGATGATAAATCCACCGCAGACTATTACGAAAGTTTAATTGCCGTTACCTCGCAATATAAAGCCGCTGCCAACTGGATGCTGGGCCCTGTTAAATCCTGGCTGAATGAACACTCGGCAGAAATCAGTCATTTCCCGGTAACGCCACAGGCATTGGCAGCGTTAATTACGCTTACAGATGCAGGAAAAGTCAGCTTCTCCATCGCCTCTTCCCGCATATTGCCGGAAATGATCCAAACACCCGCGGATCATCCGATGGATATAGCTACCCGCCTGAATTTATTACAGGATAACAACGCCGATAACATTTCTCCCATTATTGATGAAGTGCTGGCAAAATATCCGGATAAAGTAGCGGCCTTTAAAAGCGGCAAAAAAGGGCTGATGTCACTGTTCGTGGGAGAGGTAATGAAATTATCCAAAGGCAAGGCTGATCCGCGGCTCACCAACGAATTGCTGGCAGAGAAGCTGAAAGGCTAAACAGCATTGGAAATATTTATCCTATATTGAGTGGCATCCGTCAGATGAATGAATGTTCAAAAAATAGTAGCATGAAAAAATACTTATTATGGATTTCCGCCGCCGCTTTCCTCGCAGGATGCGCCGGGCAAACGGAAAAAGGTGAATTTAAAATAGAAGGACACCTGAGCAATTTACCATTGGGTTCTGTATTACTGGAAGAACTGACACTGGACAATGTGAAAGTGGTGGATTCTACCAATGTAAAAGATGCCAGTGGCAAATTCACGCTGAAAGGAATGGTAGCCGAACAGGGACTGTACCGCGTACGCTTTGAAAATGGCAAATTTATATTACTTGCACTCGATGCCGGCGATATGAAAATAGATGGAGATATAGATAAACTGGAAGATGTAAAGATCAGCGGTTCTGAACCAACTGCCGAGCTGCAACAGTTTATGAGCGATATCAGCAAACAGTCTATTGCACTCACAGAAGAAATGCGTAGCCTGGATAGTCTCCACGCAGTGCTGCCCGACAGTGCATTCCAGCCCAAAGTAGCTGCCTTTCAGAAAAAAGAAAAAGAGTTTGAAAACGGCTTTTTCCTGATGGCAGATAAAACAAAAAATCCAGCCACCGCAGTATTTGCGATCAGCCAGGTGAGGAACGGAGAAGAGATTGTTGCACACAAACAGGTGATCACCAATCTTGCTACCCGTTTTCCAAAAAACACTTTGGTAAAAAGCATGACAGATAAGATCCTGGAACTGGAGAAGAATCAGGGCTCCGGCGGCGATGCAGCCGGTGGAGAAGAACCATCTGCTATAAAAGTAGGCCAGGTAGCTCCCGACTTCACTCTTCCCGATCCATCCGGCAAAATGATCAGTCTCAGTTCTTTCCGCGGTAAATTTGTACTGGTGGATTTCTGGGCCAGCTGGTGCGGTCCATGCCGCCAGGAAAACCCGAACGTGGTGAAAGCTTATCAGCAATACAAAGGAAAAAACTTTACCATTCTCGGTGTATCACTGGATAAAACAAAAGATAAATGGCAGGAAGCTATTAAAGCAGACGGACTGGTTTGGAGCCATGTGAGCGATCTCAAATTCTGGGATTCTGCGGTAGTGCCTTTATATGGTCTTAATGCGATTCCAACCAATTTCCTGCTGGATCCGCAGGGAAAAGTAATTGCCTCCAACCTGAGAGGACCTGCGCTGGAAGCGAAGTTGCAGGAAGTGCTGAAATAATATAATCATCTACATAAAAAAAACTCACCGGCATTACACCGGTGAGTTTTTTTGTTATTATAGGTTAAGGCAAGGTTTAGTATTGCGGATTCTGTGCATTCTTCAAAGCAGGATTTGCAGAGATCTCAGTAGCCGGCAACGGCCAGATAAACCGGTAATCAGCATACTTGATGCTACCGTAACTAGACGGTGTTACCGGTCTGGTAACGGTGTTATAATTGCTGCCATCATCTTTCAGATCATCAACGATCACCTTTGCAGGGATACCACCTGTTCCATACTTTGCATCCAGTGCAAGACGGGTAATATCCGGCCAGCGGCGGCCTTCACCCGCAAATTCTACGCGACGCTCATCCAGTACTGCCTGGATCATGTCGAGCGGAGCAGTGGTGATGCGATTCGGACTGCCTTCAGGTAAAGAACGGTTGCGAACAGCATTGTATAACTTGAACGACTGTACGATATTACCTGCACGTGCATACGCTTCAGCTGCATTCAGCAATACTTCTGCATAACGGATCATCGGCGCCCAGTCGGACTTATTCAGATAATCGCGGTATTTATAATTGAAGTAGAAATTCTGAACCGGCTTGCCACCTGATACAGTGGTCTGCTTTACCTGCAATAAAACACGGCGTGTATCATCACCTGCCCAGAAAGAGGCGTTGTACAGATTCGGGCTGGTGGCTACCAGGCCACGGCCTTTCTGATCAGAAGGACCAAACATCGAAGCCAGCGCACCGTTGGTGTTTCCGTTGGTGATAGCACTGTTGGCGATAGAGAAAATAGATTCTGTGTTGTTATCTGCTTTTGTGAATGGTCCATCAGGGCTATCGGTGAGCTTATAACCTTTCACCGGGCTCACAAATGGCGCACTTTGATCTGCACCCAGTTTCGCCGCTTCTGTGATAACGCCCTGCCAATCGGCCATATGGAGCTTAATCCTTGTTTTCAAAGCAATAGCTGCTCCTTTGGTTGCCCTGCTGATAGGATTGGCGGTAGTAGGGAGCAGGTTCGTTTCTGCAAAATCCAGATCCGCCAGTATTTTGGTGTAGTCTTCTTTCACCGTACCACGGCCCACTTTCAGGGCTTCCTGGATTTCAGCTGGTGTGCTGACAGGCATATCCCTGTAAGGAACCCCAACCTGTGCACCCGCACCATCTGCATACGGACGGCTGAAATGAATCACCGCTTCATGATGCGCCAGCGCACGCAAAAAACGGGCTTCACCTTCCAGCTGCAGTGCTTTAGCCTGCGATATCACGTTGTTGGCAGCGGCTTTACGCACGCCATCAATAAGGGTATTGGCCTGGTTGATCAGCGCGTAAAGGTTCACCCACATCTGCACATTATTGGCGGAAGTGGGACTGTAACTACCTTTGTAAGTGATATCATAAAACGTAGCCAGGTTCACCATATCTTCTCCACGCATTTCATCCTGCTCTATTGAAGCGGCGCCGAAAGGATAGCCACGGCCTACAGTATAATCATCATTATAACTACCCAGCGCAGCGGTGTTATACATACCATTTGTAGCGAGTTCGATAGTGGATGAATCCGAAAATACGGCGTCCTGCGGCAAGGCGTTCTTTGGTGATAATTCCGTGTATTTTGAACAGGACACAGCACCCAGTGATAACACCAGTAATCCTGCTGCTACTGCTTTCATGCTTCTGTTATATTTATATGCCATTGTATTTCTCATGTTCATTATTTTTTATAATCCTACGTTAATACCAAAAGTATAGCTGCGTGGAACCGGGTTAGTGTTGTAATCCAAACCTGGTTGCGTGTTAGCTCTTGAATCCACATAAGTGTTTAATTCAGGATCAAGACCGGAATACTTTGTGATGATGAATGCGTTCTGCACCTGTGCATAAACGCGGATGCTGCTCAGCTTAATTCTTTCCAGCATAGCTTTAGGCAGGGTATAACCCAGGCCGATGTTCTGCGCGCGGATAAAGCTGCCATCTTCCAGGAAACGACTGTTAACGTTACCACTCTGCAGGATAAAATTATCTGCACCCAGGTACAGTTTAGGTACGTCTGTTACCTGGCCCGGAGTAGTCCATCTGTTTAAAATTTCTTTACCGTTGTTCAGGAACTTCTGGTTATTCAAACCTTCCTGGCGGGTTACGCTGTAAACCTTGTTACCACCGGAGAAAGAGAGGAACAGGTTAAAGTCGAATCCTTTGTAATTAACGGTATTGTTCAAACCACCATAATAGGTTGGTGTAGCGTTACCGAGGATTTTTTTGTCGGAAGATGATAATGCTTTTGCTGAGGTAGATACATCTTCAGGCTTTGAAGCATTGTAGGTATAGTAAACACCTTTTGACGCATCACCCTGTATAATGGAACCATCTGCTTTTTTCCACAATGGGTTACCGTTTGCAGGATTCACACCCATTGATTCGTAACCATAAAAAGCACCCATAGATTCACCTACGCGGGTAATGTTGTATGGATAAACGATATCTGCATTATCTACCAGTGCAGTAATTTTATTTTTTACAAAAGAGATGTTGAAGGAAGTAGTCCAGGAGAAATCACCGCGCTGAATATTAGTACTGTTCACTGTCAGCTCATAACCTTTGTTATACATTTTACCCACGTTGGAATAAAATACATTCGGCTTGGTAGCGCTTGGAACACCTAATGACGGAGGCAGCGGAGATGCCAGGATCATGTTGTCAATATCATTCCTGAAATAATCAGCCGTTACGGTGATCCTGTCGTGGAATAATCCCAGATCCAGCCCGATGTTCATTTTTTTGCTGGTTTCAAAAGTCAGGTCCGGGTTGTATACCTGGTTGAAAGCAATGCCCAGTAAGGATCCATACAGTGCTGGTTTGTAAGTACCGGCATAAGGATATGCACCGATATCCACGTTGCCTACTTTAGCATAACCGCCACGGATTTTCAGGTTGCTGATCAGGTCGGCGATACCGCCTTCCTGGAAGAAATTTTCCTGTGAAGCTCTCCAGCCTACGGAAACGCCTGGCAGTGTTACATCCTGTTTGCCGATAGGCAAGGAAGAAATAGCATCTCTGCGGAGAGTGGCAGATACCAGGTAGCGGTCTTTGTAGCTGTAGTTAGCTCTGATAAAGTACGACTGAAATGCGCGTTCCACCAGTGTACCACCTACCGTTTGAGTACCGGTGCTGTTGTCGATCAGGTTATCAGTACCAAAGAAAGGGCTGATCAGGTTAGTACCCTGCGCATAGAAACTTCTTTCTCTTGTTTTCTGATTTTCTGTTCCGATCACGGCGCCTACATTATGTGCGCCGATAGTTTTGTTATAGCTTAAAGTATTTACCCAGTTATAACGGAAGCTTGGAATAGACTGCTGATAGATAATACCATTGGTGCCACGACCATCGCCATGAATCGGGTTCCAGTACTGGTAATCTTCCCCATTCATATAGTTTATACCGATCTGCGTTCTCAGGTCAAAATCTTTCAGAATTTTTACACTGGCAAAAGTATTACCGGTAAAATTCAGGTTCTTGTTACGATAGATGTTATGATCCAACACATATTTGATGTTGGTATAGTTATCGGCGATAGTGGCTTTATTAGCGCCGCTACCGAGTGTATTGGTGTTGCTGAGATTATAGGTACCATCATTCCATTGTGCAGGTACGTTAGGTAATGCACGGATAGCATTGGAAAGATTGCTGGAAAGTCCGTTCTGGCTAACGTTCAGGCCATTGTTGGTAATGTGCGAAACACCGGCATTTACGCCTACAGTTACTACATTAAAAGCTTTCTGTTCCAGTTTCAGGCGTACCTGGTATTTACGTTGATCGTTACCAACAAGAATACCTTTCATATCGGTATATCCGAGGGAAACGTAGTAATTGGTTTGATCATTGGCGCCGCTTAATGACAACGCATGATTCTGTTGGAACCCTGTTCTGGTCACTATTTTCTGCCAATCGGTATCATAAAAACCGCCATCAGGATTTGGTGTAGGGAAAGCATCCGGTGTAGCTGTTGGCTTAGCGTTCAGCTTTTTCTCATTAGCGATGGTTACAAATTCATCTGCATTCAGCAGATCAAATAATTTGGAAGGCTTAGCTGCAGCCATCCACATATCGTATGTGAGGCGTGGTCTACCGCTTTTACCTCTCTTGGTAGTTACCAGGATAACGCCGTTAGCGGCCCTGGAACCATAGATCGCAGTAGCGGCGCCATCTTTCAGCACTTCCATGCTTTCGATATCATTCGGATTGATATCACCCAACGGGTTATTGGAAGTAATACCACTCTGGTTGCCGGTGATGTAAGGTACTCCATCAATTACATACAGCGGATCGGTACCACTGCTGATACTGTTGGTACCGCGGATGCGGATACGTGCCGGCTGGCCCAGTATACCGCTGGAAACGGTAGCCTGTACACCTGCTACCTGTCCGGATAACTGACGATCGATACTGGATGCAGCCACATTTTTCAGCGTGGCTCCTTTGATACTGGATACAGAAGCCGTGAGGTTTTTACGCTCAATAGTACCGTAACCAACCACCACTACTTCGCTCAACCCTTTCAGATCGGCGGCCAGTTGGGCGTTTACGATAGATTTGCCGGTAATACTTTCCTGTTGGGCGGTATAACCTACAAAAGAAAATTCAATAGCAGTCGCCTTCTCGCCAACGTTGAGCTTAAACTCTCCATTGGAGGCCGTCATGGTGCCACTGGAAGTACCAACAATTTTTACTGTAACCCCAGGCAGCGGAGATCCATCTTTGGAGTCTGTGACCTTACCTGTGATGACTCTGGTTTGGCCAAGCGCCTGCAGCGCAGTAATAGCCGCAAATAACCAGAGAAACAATCCTTTCTTCATAAGCGATTTTGATTTGAAAAAATAAATGTAATACAGACATGTCCAGGCATAGCATGGCCATTTAGCACAATGGCTATTATTATCTAACAGTAAAGACTAAACGAAATAACAATGTTGCTTTTGCGGCAACCTTCGCAAAGCACAATTCTACATAAGCAATCTAAAAATCATAAGCAATCCTAACATTATAAAAACAAGTGAATAAGAGTACAGCAGTGGCACGCCACTGAATAATCAGATAATTTTATACAGATTGCCATTCCATTTTCTGTGGTGGCAGAAAAATGATTCCGTTCCTGCGTGAACAGCAGGCTGGGCAACTATTTAATCTCATTAAATTAGATGGAAAATCTGGCCGTAAGCCGCTCCCCATAAGCAAATATTCCCGTTATAAATTCCCGATAAGCAAAAAAAATGTATTCGTTGTTATGTTGTATTACTCTAAATAAACCTTGATTCTCCGATTTTGGCTTCATGAAAATTTTCATGACGGGAACAAATATAGGGAAACATTTCAAGTAAAAAATAACATTTTAGGGGTAGATGATGATAAGCATAAAAAAAGCGGTTGTCTCTTTGCAGAGACAACCGCTTCGTATTATTAGTTAAATGAAATACTGATTATTGTTTGGTATCCCACCAAACGCGATCTGTAAGTTTGCCTGGTTGTTCGGGCTGTGCGTTTGTTTCATTCTCTGAAGCTGGATACACCCATCTGCGTGGGATGGTAGTGATACCCTGGTATGCATTCTGCACAACAGTGAGCTTAGGGAAATTAGTTCTGCGCCAGTCGTTATATGATTCAAGAGACAGGTAGTTAGAGATATATTTCTGTGTCATGATCACCTCGTAAGCGTTGGCAGCAGTGAGTGTGCATTTAGCAGTGATATAAGCCTGAACCGCAGCGCTGGCCGGATTCAAACCGCATCTTTCCATATGCGCTTCCACTGCACTTTTCAGAACAGGTTGAGCAGCTGCAAAACCAGCGGTCAGGAAAGTAGCTTCTGCTTTAATGAACAGCTGTTCATCATAAGTAGCTAAATACACTGACTGATCAGCAGCAGCAAAGAACTTACCTACACCTGAAAGTGAATCAATGTTAATCTGGTCTTCGCCTATTATTCTGCCTCTGTAACCAGTGCCTAATTTAACCGGATCTACCATTACTGGCAACCTGGGATCATTTGTTGATTGCAGCAAAGTAAGGAAAGTAGATGATACTGCAACGCTACCCCATTTCACTGTAAACTGGTTCCAGGGAGCTTCTGATCCGGATTTGGTACCAAATGTAACACCTGGATTGAAACTGGCATCAGGGAAAGCCTTTGCCAATGCTGTTAAGGCAGCTTGTGCCTGTGTGGCAGCCACTTTACCAGGTGCATATGTTAAACGTAAAGCAAAACGGGCTTTCAGGAAATAAGCAAACGCCGTCCACTTTTCAGTATCGGAACCATATATCAGATCTTTATCACCAACTGATCCGGAAGCATCTTCCTGTGCCAGCAGTGCGATGGCATCATCCAGTAAAGTATTAATGCTGGTGTAAATGCTTTCCTGCGTATCATACTTTGGCTTTAAATTTCCAAAGCCTGTGAATCCCTGTGAATAAGGTACTGCATTCCACAAGTCGGTAGCAACAGCCATATTATAAGCCATTAATACCTTTCCTATACCAGCGGCATGCGGATGACTAGCTGTGGCAGCCTGGTCCTGCAGGATCTTCAGGTTGTTCAGGATCTGGGGATACATGTCAAAAGACCAGGTATTATCTACATCGGAAGCTGTTACTTTATAAGTATCCCATTCCGGTGCATTTTGGTCATAACCCAGTTGTTGTGTCCAGAAAGCGGCAGTTCTGGCAGGATAACCACCCGCAATATTAAATGCGGTAGTTAATTCAACACCGCCCACCAACAGGGCGTCAGTTACGTTCGTGGCTGCAGCCGGGTCATTGTTTACATCCAGGAATTTTTTACATCCTGAACCCCCTAACATTACACTTCCCGCTATAATGGATATAATTATCTTCTTGTTCATCATTACTCAGTTTAGAAAGTTAACTTCAAAGTTGCGTTGTAAGATCTGGTGCTTGGTGAAACGTAGTGATAGAAACCACCGGAGTTACTACCTGCTCCATAAGTACTCAATTCAGGATCTGAACCGGTAAAGTGTGGAGTGTAGATCCACAGGTTACGGCCGGCAACAGAAAATACTGCCGCTTTAAATGGAGTACGTTTTAACAACTTTGGACTAAAATTATAGGCCAGTGTAACATTTCTCAGTTTTACAAACGTTGCATCCTGGATCAGGTTTTCATAAGTATCACCCCATGCCTGCCAATAAGGCTCATTAGTTTTAATGGATTTCGTGTTTTGTTTACCATCGGCAGTTACACCGTCATATACCTTTGATCCGTCGCGGCTGCTGGTAAGACCACTGGTACCGTAGAAGGTCATGTAGTATTCATCAAAGTTGATCACCTGACCACCAAAACGGCCGTCGAACGTAAACGACAGGTTGATACCTTTATAAGATACGCTGTTGGTTACACCACCAATCCATCTTGGTTGGGTATTACCAATATCAAAAGAGGTACCATCATCCTGGATAGGATAACCGTCATCATCGATCAGCAGTTTACCCTGGTCGTTCCTCTTGTAACGTGAACCTCTGATAGTACCATAAGGCTGACCAGCTACCAGGTATATACCCGGAGTGGTGAAACCGCCTATCTGGATAGAAGTTACACCTTCAGTCAGCTCATTGATCATGGCTTTGTTCCTGGAGTAGTTAGCAGAAATATTCCAGTTGAAATCTTTACCCCTGATTGGGTTAGCATTTAAAGTTACTTCCAAACCTTTATTGGTGATCTTACCGGCATTGATTACAGCCTGGGTATAACCGGAACCAGCAGATACTGCTGTCTGGAATATCAGGTCAGTACTAACCTTGTTATAGTAGCTCGCTTCCAGGCCAATACGGTTGTCTAACCATTTTGTTTCCAAACCAACTTCAAATTCTTTAATCCTTTCTGGTTTCAGATCAGGATTACCCAACACATTATTCTTGGAGAAACCATTTACACCATTGAAAGGAAGATCCAGTGAACCACGAAGACCATCACCAACTACTGTTTTATTAAAAGGTGTTGCTACCTTATAAGGGAGTGCATCATTACCAATAGCAGTGTAAGCCACCCTTACTTTACCAAATGATAATACTTTGCTATCTTTTAATCCTTCCAGTTCAGAGAATACAAATGCACCGGTAACAGAAGGGTAGAAGTAGGAGTTATTCTTAACCGGCATGGAAGATGACCAGTCATTTCTACCAGTTAAGGTTAATGACAACATACGGTTATATTCCAGGACTGCCTGGCCGTAAATACTCACCCTTCTTCTGTCGTAGAAAGTTTTCGTAGATGTTACAGACTCCGCACTGGTAATATCGTAGAAGCCAGGTACGGCTAACCCGATACCTTTTGAAAACTGATCGGTATAGTGTTCAGAAATGATGTTATTACCTACCATTACGGTCAGATCGAATTTATTAAATTCTTTTCTGGCGGTAGCGTAAAAGTCGTGGTTGATCTGTTTGTTGTTGATGATTTCATTGTACATACGACCATTCGGGAAAGTACCAAATGAGCCGATTGCCTCATGAAATATACGTTCATCTGTATAAATATCCGCACCAATTCTTTCTGTTAAAGTCAGCCAGTTTAATGGAGTATATACCAGGCTGAAGTTAGGAATGAAGCGGGATACATTCAGTTGCAATCCGGTATTGGCAGCAGTCCAGAAAGGGTTATTGGCATTCACCTTATACATATTCTGTGACTTATCTACCGGGTTCTCATATGGTAACAGGTTGTAACTTACCGGGGCAGTGTAAAGGTTAGCCAGGTAAGAAGTACCACCACTACCGTTACCTTCCAGCAAACGGTCGTTACGTGAATCGATGTAGCTGATACCCGTAGTTGCTGTTAACTTATCGGTAAGATGGGTAGAGAAATTTGCGTAAAAGGAATTACGATAAAAATCAGTACCGGGAGCCACACCTTCCTGTCTTAAAGAAGAGTAGGACATCAGGTAATTAGATTTATCTGTAGATCCATTCAGGCTGATGTTATTATCCCAGGTAGTGCCTGTTTTAAAGAACGCATCACGTGGATCGTAGGTAACAGCTGGCTTACCGTCAACTTTTAAGGTATCCATTTTAGCGCCCCAGGAACGTGAAGTAGGACGGGTTCTTCCATCCCAGAATACTCCACCGTTACCTTGTGACCAACCGGTCTGAAACTCAGGCAGTACCACTTTATCAATGTTCAAGCTGGAACCCACTGTGAGGCTGAAAGATTTACCTTTCAAACCAGCACCGGTTTTAGTGGTGATGATGATCGCTCCACCAGCAGCCCTGGAACCATACAATGCCGTTGCAGAAGCACCCCGGAGAACGTTTACAGACTCAATAATATTAGGGTCAATGTCGATGCCCCTGTTAGGAGTAGTACCACCCGCCAGTACAGGATCATCGTCAGAATCACCGGCTCCGATCTGATCATTATTGATCGGGTTACCATCTACTACAAACAGTGGTTGGTTATTACCGGTCAAAGAGGCACCACCACGGATAACGATACGGGTACCACCACCCGGAATACCGGAAGTGTTATTAATTTGTACACCGGCAATTTTACCCTGCATACCATTCAGGAAGTTTACTTCCTTGGATTGCACGATATCATCACCTTTTACTTCCTGGGTGGTATAACCCAGGGTACGTTTTTCACGTTTAATACCCAGCGCGGTAACTACTACCTCACTAAGATCTTTATTGTCGGCGCCAAGGGCAACATTGATAGTGCCTTCAGCTCCAACAGGAACTTCCTTAGAAGCATACCCAATAAAAGAAAAAACAAGCACGGAACCCGCAGGAGCTTCGAGTTTGTAAGTGCCATCGTTGGTGGTTAGGGAACCTTTACCTGTACCTTTAATTCCGACAGATACACCAGGGAGTCCGGAGCCGTCTTTGGCATCCGTAACCTTGCCGCTGATTAATTTTGTTTGTGCATAGGCTTGCACAACACTGATGGCCACTAGCAACCATAAGAGTAGTCCTCTTTTCATAAGCAATTTAGATTTGAAAGATATTGTCAGTTAACTAATAAAAATGGGGGTGCTGTACTCATTTATCCCAAAGGTTAATTCCGTAAATCCGTTTTCCTCATAACCCATCGTTCCTTATTCGTATTTTTCTCAAAGCAAATTCCAGTTTCTCTCCTCTATTTTCTTCCTAAACTATATCAGAAACTGTTTCCGGTATAGATTTGAAATGGCGGTTAAATCCACACAAGCACCAACTAATTAAGATTTTGTTATTTAGATTCTGTTTTAGATTCTGATACGTATTTGTTAAATATTGTTTAAATTCTACTGCAATATAGGAAATTTAAAAAATACTAGTGCAAAACCAGCTTTTTTTTAAATCCTGTTCCGGAATATATCCCAACAGCCATCTTCACCTGAGAATCGTATTTATAAGCTAGTAATTATAATAAATATAATATATAATTATTTATCTTTCAAATATATTATACTCATATAAGTACCCGGCAAAAACCGATTGGTTATTATATTATATAATGATATACATGCTATCAGTCTGATCATATATATATCGCAATGCTGCCCGCAGCCAGAGCCTGTTTTGCCTGATCCTTCCTAAAATAAATCACTTGATAATTATTCCGCTCTTTTTTTTCTTATCCAGTAGGCATCTGCTCAAATAAAAAAAGGTGCCTCCTCGCGGAAGCACCTTTCATGTTATATAATAATATTAATTAATTGGAATAACCCTGGTTCTGTACCATATTCGGATTTGCATCCATCTCGGCCTGCGGAATAGGGAAAGCTACTCGGAAATCACTCGCCTCCGTAACCCTTGTGCTCAGTGCATTGGCATCTCTGATATTACGCTGTCCATTCTTCCGGAACAGATCAGACATACCCAAACCTTCACCCACCAGCTCCAATCTTCTCTGCTTAATAATTTCAGCTTTAATATTGGCAACATCAGTAAACGGATCCAGTCCACGTTTAGCTCTCAGCATATTCACATCATCCGTTGCTTTCTGCAGGTTACCCAACTCAGCATAAGCTTCTGCACGATTCAGCAACACTTCACTGATTCTCAGGATCTTTACGTTTACAAGACCTACCTGTCCTGTAGCTTCATTACCTGAAAATTTCATCAGGTAGTTACTGCCATCAAGATTCTGAACCAGCTCATTACGAACATCCTTTGGATCCAGCAATTCCATAAAACCATCTGTGAGCCTGATATCTCCATACCCACCTAATTTAGCAGGTACATACATATAACCGAAGTTATTGGAGCCGGCACCATCTGGTGTCAGGAAACGCAGGGAAAAGATTTCTTCCGAACCGGCGGCATCCAGGTTGAATGCTTTCGCCACTTCAGACGCTTCATATAAGGAATACTTCCCGATCAGCTTATCAGCTTCGTCAATAGCCAGCTGCCAGTCGCCCTTATACAGGTAGGCACGACTCAGTAATGCAGTTGCTGCATCCTTTGTAGCATTAAACACATTTGCATTTCTGTCTTCGGATTTACCCGCAGGAGCAGTTTGCTGCGCCACTTTCAGATCGCTGATAATAGCCGCATAGGTTTCAGCCAGCGTACTACGACCAGGTTTGAAAGTACCAGGTGCATCCACTGCTTTGGTCACCAGGGTAATTCCGGTGTTAGGGTCATTCACCTTTGCCCCCACATTGGTATAAGGCCTCGTATATCTTCTGGCCAGGTCGAAATTGGCCAGTGCACGCAGAAAATAGGCTTCTCCGCGGATGGTACTGGTCTTTTCAGTTTCAGGCATTTTATCTATCAGTACATTCGCCTGGTTTACCACTCTGTACGCATTCAGGAATGTATTGGTTTGCGGCGCCAGCAATGGTGTGTAGTTCAACTGGAATTCTGTAATAAACCGGTTGGAGTTCTGGGAAGTGATCTTCATATCATTACCACCCAGGTCAGACACGATCATGAAGTCACGGCCATAGTATTCCAACGTTTGCATGCGCTCATACATTCCGTTTGCAAGAATACGTGCGTTCCCTTCATTTACCGCATCCCCTTCATTCAATGAGGACTGCGGATTCTGATCCAGCTTGGAGCAGGCTGAAAACAAACCAGCCGTAGCCAATGCTAATATGGAGAGTTTTGTATATTTCATAATTAACTTAAATTTTTGATGTTACTTCATTAAAGTCCCACACTAATACCAAACGTGATCACTCTTGAAGTAGGATAACGGTAAAAATCAGTTCCCGCATTTGTAGTAGCCGGAGATGCAGTGCTGGTCGGAGAAATCGGGTTGGTGCTCATATCCGGATCCCATCCTTTATATCCTGTCAGCGTAAATAAGTTCTCTGCCTGCGCATACACTCTCAATCCCTGCATTTTCAATCTGCTCAAAGTACTTTTTGGAAGATTGTAACCCAATGAAAGGTTTCTCAGCCGCACATAGGAGATATCTTCCAGGTAACGGGTAGAGGAAGCATTGGAGTTGGTACCATTACCCCAGATAACTTTAGGTCTGTCGGCAATATCGCCCGGTTTTTCCCAGTGGCTGCCGGCATCTTTCGCCTGGTTTCCGGTGGTGTTGTTACCATCGCTTTCCAGGAAGGAACGGTTATAGTTGTAAGCTTTGTTTCCTGCGCTGAAAGTGATGAACACAGACAGGTCGAATTCCTTATAAGTGAATTTATTGGTGAAACCGCCTGTGATTTTAGGCAGTGCCTGGCCAACATATTTCCTAACTGCTGAATTGTAATCGGAAGTTGGTTTTCCGTCGGCGCCTTCCCAGGTAGCAGCACCGGTAGCAGGATCAACACCTGTCCAAACCGGCATATACCAGGAACCAAATGGCATCCCCACTTCAATCCGCTGACGGGAACCCGCCGGAATAAACTGCTGCCCCCCCAGAGACAATATCCTGTTTTTCAGGGTAGCAAAGTTCAGATCTGAAGTCCACTGGAAATTTTTAGTAGACACCGGGATACCACCTACTGTTACTTCAAAACCCTGGTTCAGCATCTTACCTACGTTCATCGTCATTACATCAAAACCGCTGGTCATAGATAATGGCAGCTGCATCAGCAATGCGGAAGAGCGTTTATCGTAATATCCAACGCTACCGTATAAACGTTTTTTCAGTACACTGATATCCAATCCCACATCATACAGGTTTTGTTTTTCCCAGCTCAGCGCCATGTTGCCCGGCTGTTTCAGATAAGCAACTGATCCGCCATCATAAGCGCCTACAAGGCTATACAGGGGTTGATAAGGATAATCTCCCAAACCTTCTGCATTACCCATAATACCATAGCTGGAACGCAGTTTCAGATCGTTCAGCCAGGAGATGTTTTTTGTAAATTCTTCTTCTGTAATACGCCATGCAGCGCCTACAGAGTAGAAATTACCATAGCGGTTGTCTTTAGGGAAACGGGAAGAACCGTCTCTTCTGAAACTACCACTTAAGAAGTACTTTGATTTATAGTCATAATCGGCTTTCGCCAGTATGCCCTGGAAAGCATAAGATGTTTCATCACCGGCCATGTCAAAGTACTGGGAACCCGCGTCCGGCACCTGTGCCTGACCATTGGGGAAGCCATTCTTTGCACCATAGTTCCACACACGGTTCTGGAAGGAATATTCATTACCTGCCAGTAAACGGAAACTGTGATCTTTACCCAGGTTGAAGTTGTAAGTCAGTAATTGCTGGGTAGTGTACAACGCCATGTTGGTATTCACGTTATACAGATAACCGCCATAGTTGCGTCCATCGTAAGAATCCGGAGATGTCCATTGCTTTTCGCGGATGTTGGTCAACTCTGCATTACCCTTTACCACGAAACGTAATCCGTCAATAATGTTATAACCCAATGCAGCATTAAAAACTGTTTGTGTATTATTGCTTCTGTTATAATTACTGTTTACAGTGCTCACGAAGTTACCCCCGCGTAATACCGGGCGGTAAGAGGAGGGAATATCCGCGAAACCGGCCCAGGACGTGGTGCCTGGCTGCCCCGCAGTATAGCCGTTATATGGATTTCCGTTCTCATCACGGGAAGGGATAAACGGAGAGTTGGCCAGTGCGCCCATCAGTGGTGAAGAGTAGCTGTTACCTGCACTTGCACTTCTCTGATCGGTATAGCTGCCGTTTACCTTTACGCTCAGGTCAAATTTTTCGTTGAACTTATGATCCACATTCAAACGGCCACTGTACCGGCTGAAATCAGAGCCAATCAGGATACCCTGCTGTTTGAAATAATCGCCGGAAGCATAGAACTGCGTTTTATCATTTCCGCCGCTGGCGTTGATACCGTAGGACTGAGTTTTACCCGTGCGGAAAGCTTCGTCCATCCAGTCGGTGCTGATATTTGTGAGACTGTTCGGACGGTTAGCCAGGATCTGTTCTGCAGTGAAAAGTGGTGTACCGTCTTTTTTGGTCGCATTTTTCATAGCCTCACGCTGATACGCCAGCAGCTCAGTAGCGTTCATCATATCAATTCCATGCGACAGGTCCTGGAAACCATATTTGGCATTGAAATTAATTCTGCTCACGCCTTTCTTACCGGTTTTGGTAGTAATAACCACCACACCGTTAGAACCACGGGAACCGTACAATGCTGTGGCAGACGCATCTTTCAGGACGGTCACATTTTCAATGTCGGCAGGGTTCAGGTTAGCGATTACATCCTGGGAAGGTGTGTTCTGGGTAAAATCTCCGGAAGAAATTATTACGCCGTCTACTACATACAGCGGGCTGTTGCTCGCAGAAATAGAACCGATACCACGGATACGTACTTCCGTTTTTGCGCCAGGCTGACCGGAGTTAGTTGATACCGCAACACCAGGCGCGTTACCCTGCAGCATTTGGTTTACATCAGGCAATGCAACGTTGTTGATCTTTGCGCCATTGATGCTGGATGCGGCAATGGTAGAGTTGATCTTCTTTTCCACGGTGTAACCTGTTACCACTACTTCATCCAGACTTTTGGAATCTGTTTTCAGTTTTACATTCAAAGTGGCAGCAGTACCTACCGGCACCTCTTTTGCTTCAAACCCAATAAATGATACGATCAGTGTGGCATTGGCATCCACCTGGATAGTGTAGCCCCCTTCGGGATTCGTTGCGGTTCCTTTTGTGGTACCTTTAATCTGGATGTTGGCACCAGGAATAGCTGAGCCATCTGCGGCATCAGTGACTCTCCCTGTTACTGTGCGGCTTTGCGCATAGACCTGCCCGCCCAGAAATAGCACGGACAAGAGGAGAAATAGTACTTTCCTCATAAGCATGATTTTGTTTCCTTAACCTTAAAAAATAATCCTCATTATCAAGACCCGTAAGCCTTAATTCAATTGGTTCCCGTTAAATAAGCAGTTGGTGAAATTGTGATTGGATACTTAAAGCTGGAGTAGGTAAAACGGTACAGTGATATTGACCATAAATTAAACAATTGACCTCTTCTCTTGCAATTTATTCAATAAATCGCAAGCAGAAGTAATCAACTTCTTCCTCATAAGCAGTTTCCTTAGCAAATTTTCAACCAGCCCCAAATATAATAATTCTTAACAAAAAGTTAAGCTTGGAAAGTTCCCGATAACGTTTAGGTAACATCTTTTTAACGCCTCATTAACATATAATTTTCATAATTAATACGTAAGGGCATAAAAATGAAACAAGCGGCAAGAATACCGCCTGTGCTCATCAACCAAAATCTAAATCGAGATTAAAGTTGCCCCGCATAACTGCGGGGCGAATGTTTTTATCAGGAAAGGGTAAGCGGATATGTTTTTAACAACTCCAGCAATACCATAAAGAGATCATCATTGCGATGATTAAACCGGTATTCACACTCTTTCAGGTGTAAATAAGCAGTGTTCCGGTTCAGCCCCTTGAACTTAGCCAGGCGATGCTTGGTTAAGCCCCAGAAAGCATCCACGTCATCCATCTGATGCGTGTCGGAAGTTTGCCCCAGCCGGTATAAACGGTACTGACCGAGATCTACCAATCCGTTGAACCGGCGCAAACGTTCTGTAGCTACCTGCGTTTCCAATACGGAACGCCCGCGGGTAGCCGCATGAATCATTGACCGGCTTACGTCCGGGAGAATTTCGGTGTGTAACCTGTCTGAGGATCTGCAGATGCCGAAGATTACCGGCTTAACAATCCGGTCTACTTCCGGCTTTACCGCCACCAGCGTGTCGCTGTCGTGGTCGGAGGTAAGGTCACTTTGCCGGGGTTCGTACGTTAACACGGGAACGGGCACAGGATGCTGCGTTTCACAGTATCGCGCAATCTGGTGTCGTAGCTTCTTCAGGTAGCTGTTAATAGTTACCCTGCTTACACCGCTGATATTCGCTATCTGGGTCGCAGTAAGATCATCGGCAAACAGCCGCAGGATCTCCTTAAATTTGCGCTCGGATAAATGAGCGCCCTTTAAGTACTTATTTTTCATGAACTATGTGGTTAGAATGGCGTATTAAACCTCATACTTTTTCATTATAATCCCCCCCCTTTTTTTACAAGCGGCTATAAGGGTATGTGAATGCTGCCCACTAGATCATTTCAGCTTTATTTTTTGTCCATTTTAGCTAAATATTTAGCATCCACTGCGGTTTCCTGACACTAAAAAGCCACCGGGGCAAACAGAAAGCATGAAAAACACGCCCTGTCAGCCCCGGTGGCCCTGATATTATTATCTTTATAAACTACTCCTGATCGCTGATCCCCAACTCTTTTATGTCAATATCTTCTTCCTCATCCAGCGGCTTCCACAACTCTTTCTTCTTCGCTTTCTTCAACAATGCCTTTTCCATCCACAACAGCAAAGCCGGCAAAATGGTCAGATTCGTAATCATCGCTATCACCAGTGTCAGGGAAGTGAGCCAGCCCAATGCTTTCGTACCGCCAAATTCTGAAAAACTGAAAATCATGAAGCCGGCAAACAGGATGGCAGATGTATAAATAATACTCAACCCTGTTTCATGGATCGTTTGCTTCACTGTAGCACTGATATCCAAATCATGACGTGGCAATTCCTGTTTAAAATTAACCAGGAAACGGATCGTAACGTCAATGGCTATACCAAGCGCCACGCTAAATACCAACACTGTAGATGGTTTCAACGGAACACCTATCCATCCCATCACACCGGCAGTAACCACCAGCGGAATCACGTTTGGAATCAATGATATGATGAGCATCCGCCACGAACGGAACAGATACAGCATACAAATCATAATTAACACGAAAGCAAGGATAACGCTCTCCATCAGCCCGTTAATAATGAAGCGGGTACCCTCCTGGAAAATCACGCTGGTACCGGTAAACGTAACCTTGTAATGCGCCGTATCAAAAATGGCGGTTACCTTAGGCTGTAAGGAATCCAGCAATACCGGCAGTTTCTGCGATCCCACATCTTTCATATTCACACTCAGCCTGGCCACCTGCCTGGTACTGTCCATAAAGGAAGAAACCAGTTTTGAAAAAGTAGAAGCCGGCCCGGCAGTATTGCCGCCCTTCATCCGCAGGTAAGGCGCCAGGAATCCCAGATCAAACTGATTAGGCACCGCAAAGTTGGAGCTGTCTCCATTATAATACGCCTGCTTGGCAAACTTAATCCCTTCCACTACCGACAACGGACGACCGAAATCAGGCTGTGCGGCAATCAGCTGTGTCAGCTCATCCAGCTTATTCAGCGTTTGCAGGTTGATCACACCATTCTTCTTTTTCGTATCCACTGCAATTTCCAGCGGCATCACCCCTTTGAAATTCGTTTCCAGGAACTTCAGATCCGTATACAATTTATCGGTATGCGGAATATCATCCAGCATATATCCTACAGATTGCAAACGCCCCATTCCCACAATGGCCACTATCACCAGCGCAACAGTTACCCCATATACCCACGGCCGGTATTTAAACACCAGCGTAGTCAGAAAATCAAGTATCGCTCCAAAGAAACGGTTATCCAGGTAAGTAGTATGCTTGCTCTTTGGCGCAGGTAAATAACTTAAAACAGATGGCAGGAAAATAAAAGAGATCAGGAAGATGAACATGATATTCAGCCCCGCTACTACACCAAACTCCTTCAGAAGAGCACTGTTGGTAAAACAGAATACTCCAAAACCAATGGCAGCGGTAAGGTTGGTAAACAGGGTTACAATCCCCATCCGCTGTATCATATGCACTAATGCCCTCGTTTTATTGGCGTCTTTGGCGTATTCCGTATGGTATTTACTCAGGAAGTATACGCAGTTGGGAATCCCTATCACCACTATCAGTGAAGGGATAATTCCGGTAAGCAGGGTAATTTTATATCCCATCAGGACAATAGTGCCCACTGACCAGATTACGCCGATAGCCACTACAATCATCGACATCAATACGGCGCCAAATGAACGGAAGAACAGGAACAGGATCAAACCGGTTAACAGGAAAGATATTTTCAGGAACAGCTTCAGTTCATCTGCCACCTTAACGGCCATGGCTGTACGAATAAGGGGCAAACCACTCAAATGTACTTCTGTATGCTGTTTCTCCTGGAAAGCATTGGCCAGCTTCGTGATCTCGTTCACTACTGCCGTACGTTTCGGGGAATTAAACACATCCTTGTTTACATAAATAGCCATGAGGTAAGCATGGGTATCCGGGTTGTACAGCAATCCCTTGTAAAAAAGGAGCGTGTTAAAAACACGGGATAAACTATCAATCACCACCTGGTTCGTCAAATCACCCTGGAAAAGTAAATTAGCCTCCAGCTTCTGCGTGCTGTCGTTCTTCACCAGGTTGATAGCCATCGGCACACTCATAATATTCTCCACCGCAAACACATTCTTCATGTCCTTGTTCAGCTGAACATAGTCCTTGAAAAAATCTGCCTGGAAAAATTTATCCGTTTGTACAGCGAGCATAAGCACATTTCCATCTCCACCAAACTTCTTCTTGAACTCCTGGAATTCAAGAAACTTCTGGTTATCGTGAGGTATACTGGACACATACTCGTATGACATTTGTACCTTACTGGCAAAATAACCCATCACGCCGGTACCGGCAAGCAGTAAAAGAAGAAGCAATAATCGATATTTTAGCACAAAGCCTGCTAAACGTTGCCACATAAGGATTTCCTTTTTAGTAATGGGCGTAAAGGTAATTAAAATAGCTATTAGCTGTTAACAGACCGCGATGAGCCGACTCCTTTTAGCTGCCAGCTGTCAGGTTTTAGCTTTTAGCCGTTCAATCCCTTCGTTTGTGTAACTTGCATTCCGGTTTCTTTCACTAACTGCTAACAGCAAAAGCCAGGAAAAATTGCTTCACAAAACACGCGGCATCGTATTACGCACGGTAAAGTATGGCGACACCAGCCTGATCGTGAGTATATTTACTGAACTCTTCGGGGTGCAATCGTATATTGTGAACGGCGCCCGTTCTTCCAAACCCAAAGCTGCCAAAGGCAACCTGCTGCAACCCGGTAATATCCTGGAGCTGGTGGTATATCACAACGAAATTAAAAACCTCCAGCGCATTTCTGAATACAAACTGGGATATCTGTATAACGCTGTACACCTGAATGTGGTGAAAAATACGGTGGCCCTTTACATGATAGAACTCCTGCAGAAATGCCTGAAACAACCGGAGCAACAAACCGATCTCTATTTCTTTACAGAAAATATCCTGCAGCTGCTGGACATCTCCGGCCTGCCGGTGGTGGCAAACCTGCCGTTATATTTTACGCTGAAAATGGGGGAGCACCTGGGTTTCCGGCTCAATGGAAGATTTTCTGAATATACCCCTTACCTCGATTTGCAGGAAGGCACCTTCTCTGACCTGCCGCCACACCATGCCCATCACCTCGACACGCACAGCAGCGAATTAACAGACCAGCTGTTTCAATGCACAGCAGTAGAGCACCTGGCGGCGATTACGATGAATAAAGAAAGAAGAAGAAAATTACTGTATGCGTACCTGGAATTTTTCCGGCTGCACTTACCCGATTTTACGGAGATGCATTCCCCGCCTATTTTACATGAGATTCTGGATGCCTGATCTGCTGCCCCAGCCTGGCGGCCTTTGCGCCATCTTCGGTAAAAAACTTCAGGTCTACCGTATTCCCATCAAAAACAGCGTAGGAAAAATAATTCAGCCAATCGCCCAGGTTGATATACCTGCTGCCATTGGATAAGGGAATATCGAGGGGCAGATGCCGGTGTCCGTAGATAAAATAATCGAAATGTTCTTTTTGCAGCACTTCTTTGCTGTAGATGGCCAGCCACTCATTTTCCGCTCCCAGGAAGTGTTCCAGCTCCTGCCCGGTGGCAGAGCGGCTTTTACGGCTGAAATAATTGGCAAGTGCAATGCCCCATGCCGGGTGGATAGCAGAAAACATCCAGCGGCAAAACGGGTTCCTGAAAACTTTTTTCAGCATCTTATAACCGTGATCGCCGGGACCCAAACCATCACCATGGCCTATATAAAACCGCTTAGTGCCAATGGTATAGGTTTGCGGCTCATAGTACACCGGGATATTCAGCTCTTCTTCAAAATATCCATCCATCCACATATCATGGTTACCAATGAAAATAGAGATCCCGATCCCTTTGTCGCTTAGTGCTGCCAGCTTTCCTAAAATGCGGGTATATCCTTTGGGAATAACATGTTTATATTCAAACCAGAAATCGAAGATATCACCTACCAGGAAAATATGCTGCGCGTCGGGTTCCACCTGCTCCAGCCATTGCAGGAGCAGCTTTTCACGCTCCCTGCTGGCGGCAGGATTGGGAGCGCCAAGATGAAAATCGGAGGCAAAATATATTTTCTTATTGGCCGGTAATGCAATATCCATTCTTAAAATTATGAAGCTTTTAGCTTTTAACAGTTAACCTTCAGTGAAAGAAACGATACGTCGCCCAGGCACTGAAAGTTAACAGCTAAAGACTAAAAGCCATTTATTTATTCGTCTACTAAAAATACGTATACTTCTTTGGGACCATGAATCCCTACCACCAGTGTTTTCTCGATATCTGCGGTACGACTGGGCCCCGTTGCAAAGGATATTGCTGATGGGATATCGTTGCCGTATTTATCTTTCAGCTTATTAAGCGCATCCTTCAGGTCAAATACCAACTGGTGCGTATAGGCTACCACGATATGCACTGGTGCATATACCGGTAAGGCCCTGCCACTGGGTTGTGCGGAACTCAGCACCAATGTTCCGGTGCGGGCTACCAGGTATTCACAATCCGTGATGGCGGCATCTGCTTCGTGCATAGTGCCCTGGTTCAACACAGGTAATTCCTGCTGATGAATTATTTTCAGCAGGGCAGGAGTCTGGCAAAACACATTGTGCCATTCTTTGTGTTCACAAAGCGCACGAAGGCTATCCATCAACTCACCTTTCCCTGTACAGTAAACAAACTTTCCCTGCAACCGGGTAAATTCTTCTGCAAACTTTAATTCCAGGCTCTCGTTCTCGGTTCTGAAAACAGACAAGTTGCCCTCCGAATTCGGGAAGGGCAACTGTACTGACTGACTTAACGCATTCCGTACTCTCTTCAGAATATTTTCCTTAGCAGGAGAAATCTTCATATCACTATTTACGCATTAGCTGGTGATGGAGAAGGATTGATGATATCTGACGGATGTACTCCTTCAGTAGGAGCGCCTTCTTTACCCAGCTGGTGCTCTTTGTGGGTATCGTAAGGACGTTTACCGATCAATCTTTCCAGGTCGGCCTGGTATAAAACTTCTTTTTTCAGCAGTTCTTCCGCCAGTGCCTTCACCTGATCCATTTTGGATGTGAGCAGGTTTTTAGTTCTGATATAAGCGGTGGCAATCAGTTTTCTTACTTCATCGTCAATCATCTTGGATGTTTCTTCTGAGTAAGGTTTGGTAAATGACTGATCACTGTTCGGATCGTAAAAAGATACGTTACCAACTTTATCGTTCATACCGTACACGGTTACCATTGCATACGCCATACGGGTAATTACCTGCAGGTCGTTTTGTGCGCCGGTAGAAATTTTACCAAAAACCAGTTCCTCTACTGCGCGGCCACCGAGGGTCATGCAGATATCATCGAGCAACTGTTCGGTGTTGTACAGATATTGTTCCTTCGGAAGATATTGAGCATAACCGAGCGCCGCTACACCACGGGGAACGATGGTTACTTTCACCAACGGGTTAGCATGTTCCAGATGCCAGCCGCAAATAGCGTGACCAGCTTCATGGTAAGCAATTACTTCTTTTTCTTCCGGAGAGATGATTTTGTTTTTCTTTTCCAGACCACCAATTACACGATCAATCGCGTCATTAAAGTCGTCCATTTCCACCTGCGTTTTGCCTTTACGCGCAGCGATCAGTGCCGCCTCGTTACATACGTTGGCAATATCAGCGCCTGCGAAGCCTGGCGTCATGGAAGCCAGTTTTTTCACATCCAGGTTGGGAGAAGTTTTGATAGGCTTTAAGTGCACTTCAAAAATGGTTTCCCTTCCAGCCAGATCTGGTTTATCGATAGAGATCTGACGATCGAAACGGCCCGGGCGCAATAAAGCGCTGTCCAGTACATCGGGGCGGTTGGTAGCAGCCAGGATAATGATACCGCTGTCTGTTCCGAAACCATCCATTTCTACCAGTAACTGGTTCAGGGTGTTTTCACGTTCGTCGTTACTCATCATTACATTCTTACCTCTTGCACGGCCGATCGCATCAATTTCATCGATAAAGATGATACATGGTGCTTTTTCGCGGGCCTGTTTAAACAGGTCACGTACACGGCTGGCACCCACCCCTACAAACAGTTCCACAAAGTCGGAGCCGGACATAGAGAAGAAAGGCACCTGTGCTTCACCTGCCATGGCTTTTGCCAGGAGGGTTTTACCGGTACCCGGAGGGCCTACCAGCAGGGCGCCTTTAGGAATTTTACCTCCCAGGGCAGTATATTTTTTAGGATTCTTCAGGAAATCCACAATTTCCATTACCTCTACTTTCGCTTCGTCCAAACCGGCCACGTCGTTGAATGTAATATTCACACGGGTACCTTTGTCGAACAGCGTAGCTTTGGATTTACCAATATTGAAGATGCCACCAGGACCTCCGCTGCCACCGGCAGGGCCGCCCATCTTACGCATCAGCAATATCCACAAACCAATGATCAGGATAATTGGTAACAGCAACTGGAAGATAGGTTCAAACCAGCTCTGACGCTCATCATAAGAGATCTTTACCTGGTTTTCCACCGGAATGCCTTCCTGTGCTTTATCTATATCCTTTTTAAAACTTTCTTCGCTACCAATAGAAAAACGGAAGTGAGGACCGGGGTTCTCTCCGCCAAATTTACTTTTGTTAACGTCTTTAAACTTGGCCTCTTTAAGATGGTCATGTTTTATGTAGACTTCTACATATTTTTTATTTACAACAACCAGCTTATCAACATCTCCCGGTTTCAGATAATCAATCTGAAATTCCTGGAAACTGATTTCTTTGGTTGGGGATCTCAAATCAAAAAAGTTCATTGCGAGCAGGGCTACGCCAATAAAGGCATACACCCAGTATATATTGAACTTCGGTCCTTTCTTAGGTGATTTCTCTGAACCCTTGTTGAAGTTATTGCCTCCTTTTTCCATAATCTTACGCTCCTTTACGGATGTTTATTGCAATCAGAATAATATGAATAATTAAATTCTAAAACAACTGTTTTGTTCAGTCTTCTGTGTGGTCCATCCTGTCCGCGTCGCTCCACATTTCTTCCAGATTATAGAACTTCCTGTTTTCGGGTTGGAAAATGTGTACTACTACATTCACATAATCAACCAGAACCCAGTTTTGAGAACTAAATCCTTCGTGTTTGTACGGTTCCTCTGAAGTATGCTTCTCCACCTCCTCTGACACATAATCAGCAATGGCTTTCACCTGGGTGCCGGAATTGGCTTCACATATTATAAAGAAATCGGCCACGGCTTCAGGAATCTGGCGTAGATCCAGGGACACGATATTTTCCCCCTTCTTATCCTGTATGGCCTTTATGATGGTGGTAAAAATTTCACTTTCTCTGGTCAGGCGTTGCTGCGCCTTCTTTCTCGTGCTCAGAACGGTTAAGGGTGCCAATAAATCTCGTTTTTGTTAAAAATAATCTTTAATTGTCAAAGTTACTAAACAAGCAGTAATATAAGATGTTTAATATCCGCCGCGGGAGGCCTGAAAATGTTAATTAAATAATAAAATGAATTACTTTTCGGGCCGGATACAGACTAAAAAAGATTCATGTGATAGGACACCCGTTTTATATATTAGACGAGATAGACAGCACCAATAACTATGCCATGCAGCAGGTAAATTCCGGCCAGGTGACATCAGGCACAGCCTGGTTCACCAGCAACCAAACGGCCGGAAAAGGTACCCGCGGGAAACAATGGCTCGCTCAACCCGGAGACATCAGCGCCCTCACAATTGCCCTTCAACCGGCTATGTTACCGCTTTCAAGGCAGTTTATGCTCAGCGTGGCAGTAGCCCTCGGAAGCACCGATTTCTTCACTTCCCATGCCGGCGACGAAACCATCATCAAATGGCCAAACGATATTTATTGGCGTGACAGAAAGGCAGGTGGCATCCTGATTGAGAATGTATTGCGTGGAAATATATGGCAATATGCCATTATCGGCATCGGGCTTAACATCAACCAGGCCGCCTTCCCCCCTGAATTGCCCAACGCGGTTTCCCTCCGGCAAATTACCGGCAAAACCCACCAGGCGGCAAACCTGGCCAAAGAACTATGCACTTTCCTTGATAAAAGGATCCGGCAGCTGCAACCCGCCAATTACGAAACCCTGCTCGCTGAATATACTTCAAGGCTCTTCCGCTGGCAACAACCCGGGCTATACCGCAAAGACGGGGAAATTTTTGAAGGCATCATCCGCGATGTACTGCCGGATGGCCATCTCTGCCTGGAAAAAAACGGAGAAATATTACAACTGGGCTTCGGGGAAGTGGAATTTATTATTACGCGGTAGTAGCTATTTACCGGAGTAAACGTTTTGCTCTTCACGCAAAGCCCGCTTCAGCGCTGCCGGCAGGTCTGGTGACAGGTCCGACAGTAACCAGGCGCCGGCGCCCCATTGATATTCCCTGGACAAAGTATCCTTCATTACACCGGTTTGCTGCAACATGCCTATCATTTTCATATAGGCGCCTTCCGGCTTCTTACCAATTTTAACAATGTAATGGATGGTATCCATCTCCCGGAACCAGAAAACATAATCCGCATCCATCGCGTTGGCCAGCGGAATATTTCTTCCCCTGTTATAATAATTCAAAGCACCGGCCTCCCCGTAGTTGTCGCAGATCAACAAGGTATATGGCTTCTCCGCTTCCGGTACCTGCTGCCAGGTTTGCCACGACATATCTGCCAGGTCGCGCCAGCCAAGCATATCCGCAAAATCCTGGGGAAGGATGTGATCCTGCCCGTCTTCCCAGCGCAACAAACCCAGCGACCGGAATTTACCGGCCTTTTCACTGATCTGCACCGGTTTCATCACCGGGAAAATAACATTCACCAGCAACCCAAAAGGCACTACTATCAGGGCCACCCAAAGTAACCGCAGGTAACGCGTCCAGTCGTGGGTGAAAATCCGCTCCCAGTATACACTTCCGAATGCCAGTAACACCGGGTACAAACCAACGGAATAATAGCTTTTTGCACGCAGGTAAGTAAACAACAGTATCGTTAATGCGTAAATACCGATGATAACCCTGTAAGTCCGGAACGACGGCGAAATAATTAACCCGATAACAGCTGCTACTACAATAAAAGCGCCTCCCACAAAGAACTTCAACTGATCTCCCAGAAAAGAAATACGGCTTACGTGTACCAGCTGGCTTTCACTCAGTTCCTTCATATGATGCAACACCGGCATGCCATGCTGCAACTGCCAGATGATATTCGGGGAAATGATTACCACGGCTACTGCCATTCCTATGTACAGGTATTTACTTAAAAATACTTTCCGGTGTGACGACAACAACAAGGCGCCCGCCATTCCGAGTACCAGGAAAATAATATTGTACTTGTTAAGCACTCCCACACCGGTAACAACACCCATCCACAATAACCATTTGTTGTTTTGTGTTTGCAGCAACTGCATCAGGCACCAGAACAACGCCGTCCATGCCAGGATATCAAAAGAATTAGGCTGATACAGGATGTTCATGCGCGACAAACCTGAACATAAAAATGCCAGTGCCGCCAGTACCTGCGCAAACCAGCCGCCACCCAGCTTTTCCACCATCTTCCATACCAGCACCATTGTGAGTGCACCATATAACGCAGGAAAAAATTTTATCCAAAAGAAGCTATTGCCCAGCCATTGTATTACTAAAGAATTGAAAGCAGTAAGCGGAGGCACCGATAAATATCCTGCTGCGAGGTGATTGGCCATATCCAGGTGCAGGTACTCATCCCGGTGAAGCTCGTAATACGGGCTTAATACGGCGTATTGGAAAACCATCTTTATAATAATAAATGATAATAACAACCATAAAGAAGTGCGTCGATAGCCTGGTTGTCCGGCAGCGGGATGTATCATATGCACTAACAAAAAATTTTACTCATTAAAAAAAACGGAAATACCTGCTGATGTTGCAATGTATTTCCGTTATAGATTTTAAAATTTCTTGTTCAGTGGCATATGTGGCAGGCTGCTCTACATAGCGATCATCAGGGCTTGATGATAACAAGATTTTGGTTGATAAAGGCGTTAACAAATTGTGAAATTTTTTCTGATTAATCAAAAATGAAATTGCAACTATGTTTCATTTATAAAAACAAGCAGCTACCAGTAAGGGTTTACACACATCGTATGCGGATAAAAGTTAACATACACAGGTGAATTACCAAAAGATTTTAACATAGAATTGTTTAAATTTGGTGTATGCCTTCAAGTAAAAACAGCTCCATTACGTTCAGAACTTTCAATGAATTTAACGACGACCTGCTATTATACACGCACAAGGAGGTAACTCCCAAAGCACCGTTAAATGGCAGTTTTACGGTACATGAAAGATCTGATTGCCCCTGCATGGATGAAGTGAGAGCCAGCAGACGGGACTATTATAAGATCAGTTTCTTCACCAAAGGTTCCGGTATCTTTACGCTCGGCGATAACCGTTACGAGATCGATAGGCCTACCTTACTTTTTATTAATCCTTACGAATTAAAAACATGGCACGCCACCTCGGATGAGCAGGAAGGCTACAACTGCCTGTTCACCGACCTGCTGTTTGAATCACAGCCTAATCATCAGGAAAACCTGTTGCAACACCCGCTGCTGCAGCTGGGAGCGAAGGCTGTGTTCACCTTAACAAATGAACAGGTCGATTATCTGCAATCCATTTTCAGACAGCTGGTAAAAGAATACCGCGAGAATGCCGCCTTTAAACAGGAAGCGATCCTTATTTACCTGAAATTGCTGATGCTGGAAGGCAAACGCCTGTCGGCCCAGGTAAACGAACCCAAACGCCAGTTAACAGCTGCGCAGGCGCTCGCACACCGCTTTACCGACAAACTCGAAAAACAGTTTCCGATTGAATTTACCCATAATCAATTGGCGCTGAAAACGGCCAAAGAGTTTGCGCAGGTATTAAATACACATCCCAATCATCTGAATGCGTGTGTGAAACAGGCCACCGGCCGCACTGTGAGCGAACATATCCGGCAAAGGATGCTGCTGGAAGCACGCCTGCTGCTCATGCACACCGATTGGCAGATTGCTGAAATCGCCTGGTGCCTGGGATTTGAAGATCCCGGTAACTTTACGCACTTCTTTAAAAATCACAGCGGCGTTTCTCCACATCTTTACCGGGCGCAGTAATACTTTGATATTTACAATTAATTGTTTGCTTCTTGCAATTCCGGGCCTGTACCTGCACGTACATTTGTATCACTAAATTTTAACAATATGCAGTACAGAAAACTAGGTAAAACAGGCGAATCAATTTCCGCAATAGGACTGGGTTGCATGGGCATGTCGTATGCATACGGCACCGCACAGGATTTTAATGAAACAGAATCACTGGCTACACTGGAACTGGCACTCGAGCTGGGCATTAACTTCTGGGATACCGCAGATATGTATGGCCAGGGCGCCAACGAAATCCTCTTGTCAAAAATACTTGCAACTAAAAGAGATAAAGTTTTCCTCGCCACCAAATTCGGATTCAGATTTAAAGAAGATGGCACCAACTATTTTGATGGTTCTCCGGAATATATGAAACAAGCGGTGGAAGCCAGTTTGAAAAGACTGAAGGTAGATGTGATTGACCTTTATTACACCCACCGGATAGATGAAAATATTCCCGTAGAAGAAACAGTAGGCGCTATGGCCCAGCTGGTAAAAGAAGGTAAGGTGCGCTATCTCGGACTATCCGAAGCCAGTGTAGACTCTATTAAAAAAGCCCATGCTGTTCATCCTATCGCCGCGCTGCAAACAGAATACTCCCTGTTTACCCGTGATGTGGAAGATGGCATTCTGGCTGCTACCCGTGAACTGGGCATCACCCTGGTGGCTTACAGCCCGCTGGGAAGGGGCCTTTCCACCGGCGCCATCAATAGCACAGGTGCTTTGAAAGATGGCGACTTCCGCAAAAACCTGCCCCGTTTCCAGGGAGAAAATTTTGAACAGAATTTACAAACGGTAAATGCGCTGGAAACTTTTGCCAAAGAAAAAGGGATTACCGCCGCACAGTTATCACTCGCATGGTTACTGGCACAGGGGGAAGATATAGTGCCCATTCCGGGAACAAAACGCAGAAAATATTTACAGGAAAATGCCGCTGCTGCAGAAGTGAATTTATCGGCAGATGACCTGGTGGCCATTGATGGTATTTTACGCAATAACGCCATCGCCGGAACACGGTATACAGAAGGAGGAATGAAACTGGTAAACAGGTAAAATTCGCCCGGTATAAATATCCGGATAGCGACGCTATCCGGATATTCTTTTTACATTATTTTGTTTTCTTATAACCCCAATCCAGCAGCCACTTCACTACTTTCTCTTTATAATCTCCCTGGATCAGGATTTCACCATCTTTCACACTGCCGCCGGTGCCGCATTTCGTTTTGAGTTCCTTACCAAGCTTCTCAATATCTTCTTCTTTACCAACAAAACCGGTGATGAGGGTAACTACTTTACCGGCGCGCTGTTTTTTATCTAATGTTACTCTCAGTATCTGTTCTGCGGGGGCAAGTGTTTCTGTTACTTCTTCCTGCTCTGGCTCCAGTGAGAAGTTTGGATCGGTGGAATACACGATTCCATTGCCTGGTGTATTTTTCTTTTTCGACATCTCTCTAAAATATTTAAAGGTTATTCGTTTACCACTATATTGATTGCCTCTGTTTGAATACGGATGCGTACCACGCCGTTTTCGGTGAGCGGTACTGCGTCGCCGTCTACCTGCAAATATTGCAATGCGCTGCTGCTGATGGTGATATCCTTGCCGGTATAATGTTTCAGGTATCTTGTTTGATCAATGTTACCCATCAGGGAAAAAATACTTACCGGTAACAGGCTCAGAATGCCTACCGGTGGCATTACGCAAAGATCGAGTTGTCCATCGAAAACACTGGCTTTGGGAGCCAGTTTAAATTCATAGCCAAACTGGTTGCCATTGGCAACCGTTAAAAGAAATGCTTTTGTTTGCAACACTTCCCCATCTATATCGATCCTGTATTCTGCCGGTTCATAGCTGTTAAAACTTTTCAGCACCAGTTTCGCATAACCGGATAAACCACGTTTGGTATTATGCCGGAATTGTTCTGCAATAAGCGCATCAAATCCTACGCCGGCATTGCTGAGAAACAGGTGCTCATTGGCGTAGCCTACATCGATGGCGCGTTGTTTATTGGCAACAACAAGACTTAACGCTTTATTCACATCCAGCGGAATTTTCAGCGCGCGCGCAAGGCCGTTGCCACTGCCTAACGGCAGGATGGCCATTGCGGTATTGCTTCCTACAAGTCCCTGTGCTATTTCATTAATAGAACCATCGCCGCCCACAGCCACCACGGTATCTACGCCGTTACTAACAGCTTCCCTGGCCAGATCTGCACCGTGGCCAAGATACGCCAGGTAGGCAGTGCTTACCTCATACTGATCGGCAGGCAGATGCCGGCTGATAGCGCTTTCCAATCGTTTTTCACGGTCAGTGCCCGCTTTGCGGTTGATGATAAATAGAATCTTCTTCAAAAAAACTGTTTTATAATATAATCGCCTTCAGGCTCAGATCCAGGCTCACTGCATGGTGTATAATAGCGCCCACAGAAATATAGTCTACTCCTGTTTTTGCATATTCCTCAAGGGTATCTATTGTGATGCCGCCGGAGGCTTCCGTTTCAAAACGTCCGTTAATCAATGCCAGTGCTTTAACAATATCAGCAGGGGTAAAGTTATCCAGCATGATCCTGTTCACCTGACCTACGGCCAGCACTTCTTTCACGTCGTTGAGGTTACGTGTTTCCACTTCAATTTCGAGGGGCAGATTACGCTCTTTCAGGTATGCAACGGTATTGGTAACAGCAGCAGTGATGCCACCGGAAAAATCAATGTGATTATCTTTCAGCATCACCATATCATACAATCCCATCCGGTGGTTAACGCCGCCACCTATACGAACTGCTTCTTTTTCCAGCATTCTGAAGTTGGGAGTAGTTTTACGGGTATCGAGTATACGGGTGTGATATCCTTTTAGTTTTTCCACGTACCGGTGCGTTAAGGTGGCAATGCCGCTCATTCGCTGCATACAGTTCAGCACCAGCCTTTCGCCCATCAACAGGGTGTGTACGGCGGCTTCCACTTCAAAAGCTGTTTCACCGGCCTTCATGGGGTCGCCATCTTTTTTATGGGGTGTAAAAACAGTAAACATATCCAGCCATTTAAAAATGGCTTCCGCCACTTCCATTCCGGCCAGGATACCATCTTCTTTAATTTTCAGCACCGCTTTCCCTTTGGCGGTGGGAGGGATACAAGCCATTGTGGAGTGGTCTCCGCTTCCGATATCTTCTGCCAGTGCGCTTCTGATAAACGCATTCAGCGCTGCTTCATCTAACATAATTGATTGTATTATCTGGTGTTCACGCAAAGATCGGTGCTTTGCTTCTGAGCGCGAAAGATAGCTCAAAAATAAAAAGTGCCCCGCAATAAATTGCGGGGCACTATGGTTTTTCAACTAATTTATGTTAGCATCTTTATTTATTCTCAAATCTAAGTTCGTTCAATACCATCGTTCCTCCTTTCTTCTGCAGGAAAAAAGAAACCCTGTAATTACCGCTGCCGGTAGTCATATTGCCAATACCAAAACGGGAGTTATCACCGCCCTGATGCACCAGTTCAAATGATTTAACCTGGTTCTTTGAAAAGAAATCTTTCAGAATTATTTCGGCCTGTGCCTTACTGTAAGAATTTGATTTTCCGGCTATATTGATCTCTACGTTATTATCGAGGTAACTGGCTAAACCGCTTACATCGCCTTTCTTGAGTGCTGCCACCACATCATCGAACGGGCCGGCAACAGTGATTTCAATTGACCTGGCTGATAGTTTTTGTGTTGTAAAAGCACCTCCCAACAACATAATCCCCAGCACCATCAATAGCTTCTTCATTGTCAGTTTTTTTATTAAAAATGTGATTTTCTCCAACTCAAATTAAAAGCGAAAACTATGCCAAACACCCTGCAAATCAACAAAATCACATTATCGTGGTAGCTATTAAGCCGTAAGTAATAACGGTAAGATAATATGTGTTTCATTTTGAATAATTAGAATACGAAATCTATATCGAGATGCCTGTAGCACTTATTTTTCGCGGAAGCTTTATTTTTGTAAAATATTTAAACCCTTTATAAGTACTTTCACCCTCTCGAGTGAATTTATATTAAACTATAACCAGATAGGATATGGAAAAGAAAAGAGCCATTCTCGTAATTATGGACGGATGGGGCGAAGGTAAAGTTCCTACAGCCGATGCCATTGCACATGCAAAAACCCCTTTTGTAAGCAGTTTATACAAGCAATACCCGCATAGCCACCTGATAACCTGCGGGGAAGCGGTTGGTCTTCCCGACGGGCAAATGGGCAACTCTGAAGTAGGTCACCTGAACATTGGCGCCGGCAGAATCGTATACCAGGAACTGCAAAGGATCAATGTAGCCATCCGCGATGGCGAAATGGCCCAGAACCAGATCCTGCTCGACACCCTGGCACATGCTAAAAACAATAATAAAGCCCTTCACCTGATTGGCCTCGTAAGCGACGGCGGCGTTCACTCTCATATTGAACACGTAAAAGCACTCGCCACCATCGCCCAGGCGCACGGACTTGAAAAAGTATACATCCATGCCTTTACCGATGGCCGCGATACCGACCCGAAAAGCGGATTAGGCTTCCTGGAAGATCTTTCCGCACACCTGGAAAAAACCACCGGCAAAATCGCTTCGGTTACCGGCCGCTATTATGCAATGGACCGCGATAAGCGCTGGGAAAGGGTAAAGCTGGCCTACGACGCCATGGTAAACGGTATCGGCACACCTACCCAGGACCTCTTCACCGCCGTGAAAGCATCCTATGCCGAAGGCGTTACAGACGAATTCATTAAACCTATCATCGTAACTGATGATCAACATAAAGCCATTGCCACCATCCAGGACGGCGATGCCGTGCTTTGCTTCAATTTCCGGACAGACCGCTGCCGCGAAATTTCACAGGTGCTTACCCAGGAAGCCATCCCGGATTTCGGTATGAAACCGCTGGATATCTACTACACCACCATGACAGATTACGACCGTACCTATAAAAATGTACACGTCATCTTCGAAAACGATAATCTGAACATGACCCTGGGTGAAGTGCTGGCAAAAGACCATTGCACACAGATCCGTATAGCTGAAACAGAAAAATATCCACACGTATCCTTCTTCTTCTCCGGCGGACGGGAAAAAGAATTTGAAGGAGAACGCAGGCTGATGGCGGCATCTCCAAAAGTTGCCACCTACGACCTGAAACCCGAAATGAGCGCCAATGAACTGGCGGACCTCATCGTTCCGGAACTGCAGGCGAAATCCGCTGATTTCGTAGTGCTCAACTTCGCCAATGCCGACATGGTAGGACATACCGGCGTGTTTGAAGCAGTAATCAAAGCTGTTGAAACTGTAGATCATTGCGTGGAACGCGTGGTAACCGCTGCCCTTGCAAGCGATTATACCGTTTTCCTGACAGCCGATCATGGTAACGCCGACTTCATGATCAATGCCGACGGTTCTCCCAACACCGCCCACTCACTGAACCTGGTGCCTTTCTTTATTATCAATAAAGATTTCAGAGGCCCGGTAAAAGATGGTAAACTGGGAGACATTGCCCCTACCATCCTGCATTTCATGGGATTGGAGATTCCGAAAGAAATGACCGGTAATCTGTTGGTGTAGGCCCCAGAGGAGACCGCCTTCGGCGATTGTCTTTTTTCAGGATTACTTTTTGGATTTTATAAATGATTTAGGGAGATATAAGCGGATATTCGCTTTTATCTCCCTTCTTCTTTTCAAAGTCGCATATGATCAGTCTGATCTCCGGCGATCCTCTCCCTATTTTCCCCGGTTTATTTATTCACCCCTGTAACATTTGGTTTATCACCTCCGTTTAACAAGCGTTACCCACGAAAAATATCAGCTCAACACGCTGATTTACATATTTTTAGTGCTCTCGACAGATTTGCTCATGCATCGATGCGCCGTTTTTACGGCGCATTTTTTATGACCCGTATTTAAGTATTAATTTTGCAGCATGAAAAAATACAGGCAAGCAACCGCTTTGTTTACCATGATTGGCTTAATGGCCTGTAACCTGGCAAATAAACCATCAAAAAACAATACGCCAGATAAGTTCATAAAACTGCCGGAGTACTTCGGCCAGGAGGATGCCCATATACGCACAGGCGGCTTTATACTACATAAATCCGTGACGCTCAATGGCAAAACAGATACCATCAGCATTCCCGGCAGCGACAGCGCCACGGTACACGACCTGTTAAAGCCCTTCACTGATGCAGACCTGAATAAGCCCTCGCTCCGGGACGAATATGATACCTCTGGTTTGTATGATCCGTTTTCCGGAAGAAGATCACTGATCTATAAATCCAAAGGAAAACAAACCAATCCTTCGGAAATAACTCTTGAACTGGATAAACATGGCAACATACAACAGGTAAACATCCACTCTTATACCAGTAACATGGTGTATGAATTCCGGCAGGATCTGCACTACCAGCAAAACAGGCAGGTTCGGATGACTACCTATCAGAAAATTGCTTTCCTGTCGCCAAAAGAACTTGAAGTAAATGTAACGATCGCACCAAAAACAGGGATGTAAACATGACAGCAGCGGAGTTTCAGCAAATATCACATACCATACCGGGAGATGCCGGTATCTACAAATACTACGATGAAGCAGGCACCCTCCTGTATGTAGGGAAAGCCAAAAGTTTGCGCAAAAGGGTAAGTTCCTATTTTGTAAAAAATCATGACAACTATAAAACCCGCAAACTGGTTGAACATATCCATCATATTGAGTTCACCATCGTTGACTCTGAGCAGGATGCTTTCCTACTGGAAAATTCTCTCATCAAACAATTCAAGCCCAGGTATAATATCAATCTGAAGGATGATAAAACCTATCCTTACATTGTTATCAAACATGAGTCTTTTCCGCGGGTATTTTTCACCCGCAACATTATCAAAGATGGATCTGACTACCTGGGGCCATTCACGTCCGTAGGCCGGGTGAGGGAAATACTGGATGTGATCAAATACAATATCCCCCTCCGTACCTGTAACCTGAACCTGTCAGAAGAAAACATCCGGAAAGGAAAATTCAAAGTATGCCTGGAATATCACCTGGGGAACTGCAAAGGCCCCTGTGAAGGACTGCAAACACAGGAAGACTACCGTGAAGGACTGCAGCAGGTAAAGAACGTGTTAAAAGGTAATCTTACCCCCGTAGTAAATCTGTTCAAAGAACAAATGCTGGAGCATGTGTCGAAGATGGAATTTGAGAAAGCGGAAATCATGCGGAAAAAAATAGAAAGCCTGGAAGATTATTCCGCCAAATCCACCATCGTAAACACCCGCATGGGGAATGTGGATGTGTTTTCTATTATCAGCGAAGGTAATCATGCCTATGTAAACTATCTACGCATACTGAACGGCACCATTGCGGATACAAAAACCGTAACGCTGGAAAAACAACTGGAAGAAAGCGACGAGGAAGTACTGGCTTATGCTATTGCCTACCTCCGGGAAGTATTCAAAAGTATCAACCTGGAAATCGTAGTACCGTTTCCGTTAGTATACCCGGAAAGCAATGTTACCGTTACTGTTCCCAAAGGGGGCGATAAAAAGAAGCTGCTGGAATTATCTGAAAAGAATGTGAATTATTTTAAAGAAGAATTATACCGTAAGAAGATCCTGCACCTGGAAGGTAAGTCGGACATGGAGCGGAAACAGGTGCTATACCAATTGCAGGCCGACCTGGAACTGCCGGTACTACCGGAACACATCGAGTGCTTTGATAACTCCAACTTCCAGGGTAGTTACCCGGTAGCCGCCTGCGTAGTATTTAAAAACGGTGTTGCCTCCAATAAAGATTACCGGCACTTCAATATTAAAACGGTGGAAGGGATCAACGACTTTGCTTCCATGAAGGAAGTCGTTTTCAGACGGTATAACCGCCTGCTTGCAGAGCAACAACCCCTTCCTCAGCTGGTGATCATCGACGGTGGTAAAGGCCAGCTGGGCTCTGCTATGGAGAGCATCCGGGAGCTGAACCTCATCGGCAGCATGACCGTAGTGGGCCTTGCTAAAAATGAAGAAGAAATATTTTTCCCGGGAGATTCAGAAAGTATCAAACTGCCCTATAACAGCGAAAGCCTGAAACTCATCCGCCGGGTGCGTGATGAAGTACACCGTTTTGGTATCACCTTCCACCGTCAGAAGAGAAGTAAAGGCACCTTTAAAAATGAACTGGAAAGCATTAAAGGCATCGGTGAAAATACGGCTACACAGCTATTGAAAACATTCCGCTCTGTAGCCAAAATCAAACTGCTCACACAGGAAGACCTGGTAAAAGAAGTAGGCGCCGCCAAAGCAAAACTGATCTGGGATCACTTCCATAAAGAAGAAGCATAACATTAATGGCTATACGGCCTTTTCTGCCTGCTGCATACTGCCTATAGCCCGTTCCGCCTGCAATATATGACGGCGAATATGTGCGGTTAAAAAACAAAATGTATCGCCGGCAGATAATTTTATAAAACGCGACAAGGAAGTAGGTACTTTCAGCTGTTGGATATTTACTTTCTCCGCGCGCAGTAATAAATCTTCCATCCGTTCCTGTTGTTGAATAAACTCCTGCAGCACAGTTGCCACATCCGGCTGAACAGATGGCAGGTGTCCTTTGGGGGATTTCATGCGGGAACGCAAACTCCCATCTGTTCCAGGTTCCATGAGACGAGTAAACCAGGCACCGATCCAACTGCTGCGGAAAAGGGGGGCAGGCCGGCTGTTACGCTGTTCTCCACGGGTAATAGCCTGATCCAGGGCCGGCAAATAAAACCGGCCATAAGTATTCAGATGCTCCAGGCACTGTACAGCACTCCACCGGCCAGGGCCGGGTGTATGTTGTAAAACAGCATCTGGTTGTCCACCGAAACGGCTTTCTGCCTTGTATTGCAGGGCCACATTTTTTCTCCGCAATTCCTGCAGCAGTTCATCACTATTTACACGATTCATGTTGTGTATGATTTAATACAAAACTAGGCGGGTTATGGGTAAAAAATCTTTGTGCAGATCAACATTTTATAGTTTCACGGTACTTAATAATTTGCTGAAAGTAGCGGGGTCGATCCCGAGGTAGGAGGCGAGATATTTATGTGGGATCAACTGCAACACATGCGGGCTGCGGGTAAGCAGTTTCCTGAATTTCTGTTCTGCAGTGAAAGACAGTAATTCATTATTCCTTTCCAATACGCCGGCCATTGCGGCAACAGTTCCGAGGCGGGCCCATCTTTCTATAACGGGATATTCGAGGGTAAGCCGGTTAAAGTCGGTGTATGACATCCGCAGGAATTCGCTGTGTGTGAGGGTTTCCAGATACCAGGGCGACGGTTGCTGGAGCTGGAAAGAATCGAGCACGCCAGAGAAAGAGCCGGTGTAGGTAAATACCAGCGTGGACTCCTTGTCGCCTTCAAGGGAAAATACACGCTGTACGCCGGCAGTTACGAAGTAGAGATACTTTTCTATTTCCCCGGCGGCGGTCATCACTTCCCTGCGTTTAAACTGTATAGGATGCCAGCAGGCCGCCAGTGCCTCCCATACTGGATCCGGGAGGGCCATGATCTGGAAAACGGTTTTATGCAGCAGCTGGAGAGACATACGGAAAGATAAAAAAAGAAAGGCAATCAGCATAACTGATTGCCTTCCCGGTATTGATCGGTGATCATTATTTGATTAGTACTGCCAGAGGTCCTGCTCTTTATTAAAGATACGGTCGTGAATGGCCTGTCCTTCCAGGAGGCGCATGGTACCGTCTTTAATGTAGTCTTTGATCTCGCGGTTGTAGGTATTGTTTTCCTTTACTATGTAGCTGCCAAAGAAGCGCATTTCAAAAAGGTCTTCCCAGCTGATAGTGGATGCATCGTTATTCTGGTTGTACACATCGTGTTTGGCCAGGATAGCGCGGCAGTCCGGATAATACACCCAGAATAAAGGAATGGATGCGCGAATGCTGCCATCTTCATTTATACGGGATACCATGGGAGCTATACCCAGTATGCGAACCTTGAGGGCGGAAGCTTCTTTGTCGAATACCCAGACTTCTTTTATTTTGTACTGTTTAATGGTACGTGCATCAAAGTCGTCGCGGGTGGTCACCATTTTTTCTTCGCCGGTTACCGGATCTATACTGCGTACGGTTCTTTCTTCCCCTGCGAGTTTAGTTTGTATTTCGGAGTAGGGCATTACAGTGGTAAAGCGGTCGTCGATAGCGTTGAAAGCTTCGATTTCTTTATTCTTGATAGCGTCGAGCAAAATATTGATGAACAGCTGATTGGTACCAGACTCATCTTCCACGTTGTATTGGAAGGGGAGGTTGATCTTTTCCCTGATATCGATTACCTGCCATACACGTTTTTCCCAGAACCGGTCATCCTCGCGGATGTAGTCGTAGGCAATTGGTGTGCGTTCTCTGGCAAGGTTTCTTTCCACCACACCATCCACTCGCAGTGATTTGCGTGGAGTGTCTACCAGCGGGGCTGATATCCCATCCGTACGCAGAGAAGCAGGAGGAGCAGAAGAAGGAGGAGGAGGCGTTACAGCATTCCCGGTAGCCGGGTTTACTACGCTATCCTGTGGTGTTGCTGTAGTAGCAGTTCTGCGGCGTGTTGTACCACCGCGGCGTTGCGCATCAGCAGCTGTTGCCAGCATTACCAGCAAAAGAGTGCACCAACCAATTCTGTTAAATATTACTGCTCGCATAATTCAGTAATTAATGGACCGTTAGTTTAATTTAAATATAGTACTCGGCATGGAACGAACCACATTATCCGGGCCTTTCACTTTTACGTTTTCAAAGAAAACCTCATCGCCTGGGCGCAGTGAACGGATGGATGCAGCTACGTTTCCTGGGAAATAAGCAGAAGTAGCATCGCCTTCCTGGTATTCTTTGCCTTTTGCAGAGATACCTACGCGGTAACCGATTACTTCATATTTCACGCCTTCAAATTCAAAATCTTCAAGGTCGGCACGTAAGCCACCCTGTACTTTAAAGTCAGCTGCTTTCATGCTGCCGCCTTTATTAACTCCCACTTTCAACACCGGATCCGGAACACGTTTTACACGGAATTCTTTCTGGCCGAGTGATTTGGTTTTACCATCGATGTTAGCGACTACGTTAATCACTGCTTTGCCTGGCTGGCTAACAGTTACGAGGTATTCGCCGGAACCGCGTTTGGTCATATTACCACCTGATATAGAAGCAGACACCTGTTCGGCAGGTACACCCGCAGCAGAAATCGAGATAGGATTCTGCAGGCCGATATACAGCACGTTCATTTTATCTGCGGAGATGGAGGTAGCAGAAGCACCTACATTATAAGTTTCGGTAAAGGAATAGGATTCAGGAGCGCCACCAGTTGGGCTAGGTAAGGTAATAGACCCGGTAAGTGTTTTTTCACCAATGCCGGAAACAGGAACAGTATATACTCCTAAACCTTCATGTGCTTCAATGGTAGTACCATTTACAACAATAGTCGGATTAACCGTAGTGCTGTAAGCACCCACTGCGATGTTGGCAGTTAAGGATTGTCCTTCCATCAGGTTTTTGGAATTCAGGGAGATAAAAGGTCTTACTTTATCGAATTTGAAAGTATTCGCATCAATCTGACGGAACAGGTCATCGATAATGGCAGACTCAGAGTTTTTGATATCATTCTGGAATTTACCCAGGATGGTTACTGCAGCGATAGTAGGCACCATGTTGAAATGGTAGGTAGTCCATGATTTAGGACCGCCGCCATGTTCATCATTTGATTTACCTACTTCAATTTTCAGTGGTAAAGTTTTTGCGAATTGATCTTTCTTTTTAGGATCAACGAAAGTGAGCAATTGGTTACGTAAATCTTTCAGTTTTGCTTCCAGTTCAGGACCTTTCTTCATATTCTCCATTACCCTTGTAGGAGCATCCAGGCCGGCTTTATCCTTGATTTCGCCATGTTCATCAAAACCGCCACTTTCTGTAATGATGGTTTTCTTTAAAGATTCAACATAGTCATACATGCTGGCGGATATTTGTTTCACCTGTTGAGCTTTTGCTCTGAGAGGTGCTGTTTTTTCCGCATTATCCTTCATCTGTGCATCAAATTGTTTGTAGATGAAGTCATTCTTGTCAGCTAAGGATTTATTTGAAGTATTGATTGAATTATTTACGATACTAAAAGCGTTCAATATTTCAGCAGAGACGTTCAACGCCAGCATGGCCGTCAAGACCAGGTACATGATGTTGATCATCTTCTGCCTAGGATCTTTAGGTAGTGCCATAGTTTGTTTTCAGATTTAATTGATATGTGTTAATTCAGAAACTATTAGCGTTACCTTATCTTCCTCCGTGCATAGCGCTCAGCATATTACCATAAATTGAGTTCAGGTTGCTGAGGTTTTTAGCGAGCAGGGAAATTTGTTCCTGTGTTTTCTTGGCATCTTCAATGCTGCCACTCATAGCACTGGAAGCATTCTGCAGGTTGCTGTAGAATGAATTCATTGCTTTCAGGTGGTTGTTGGTGTCCTGGAGTTCCAGTTCGTAGATAGCATTGAGGGAAGCCAGATTTTTAGTCATACCCTGCATCTGTACATGGAAATCTTTAGTAGACTCTGATGCACTGTTGAAAGAAGATACGGCAGCAGCAGCGGTGGTGTAAGCATTTGCCACATTACCAATAGCGCTGGCAGCTTCTCTTGTTTTCTGTGTGTAATCTCCGGTAGCAGCTACTACATCGCTGATGTCTCTCATCTTGTCAACGGTAGTACCCAGTTTCTGGAAGTTTTCGCTTAAGCGCTGCAGGTTAGCAGGTGTGATGTCTGCTTCCTGGAGCATTTTGTCCAGGCCGGCTACAGCTGGACTTCCTGCTACCGCTACCACCTGGCCTTCAGTGTGTGCACCGGTATCAGGTACAAAAGCGTAAACGAAAAAGATGAGCGCTTCAACACTCAGACCCAGGATCAGAGCGATGTCAGCTCCGCGCCAGTGCTGTAATTTGAACAATGCTCCTACGATTACCACGGAAGCCGCAATACATACGAAAAAGTTCAGCCATTTAGCTTTGTTAGGATTCATAGCCATAGGTTAAAATTTACTGGTTAAAATGTTAGTTAAAGTCTGTATGGAATAGTTAATTCTCACTGATTTACTCATAATAGTGTACATACTACAAAGGTTTCTTTGGTGTTAATAAATACAGGCTATTACTGATTTTAATTATCCTATCTGTGCTTTACTCGTCTGCTCAGGGCAATGGTACATCTGAAACCAACATAGGATTTCGAACTGTCCTGATACTCATATGTTCTGGTACCTGTTTGAAGGAAATATCCTACGTCTTTCCATGAACCGCCCCTGATTGCTTTACGCTTCATCTTTAATGGTGCATCATCCGGTACATCCATTCTCAGATATGGGTTCATATCTGATGTGAAAGAATAGGCATTTTCGTAAAAGATATCTGCTGTCCATTCTGCAACGTTGCCGGACATATTATATAAACCATAATCATTAGGCCAGTAAGCATCTGCGCGAACTGTGTAAAAACCGCCATCTTCCGGATAATTACCACGGCCTGGTTTGAAGTTGGCCAGCAAACATCCCTTTTTGTTACGGATGTAGTAACCACCCCACGGATAAGGCGTTTGCTCTCTTCCACCACGTGCAGCATATTCCCATTGTGCTTCAGAAGGTAACTGGAATTTATCTTCCGTAAACAGCTTCTTGCTGGCGCGGTAGTCTTCCCAGAATTTACTTCTCCACTCGCAGAAAGCGGTTGCCTGGTGCCAGTTTACACCTACTACCGGATAGTTATCAAACGCCGGATGCCAGAAGTACATACGTGTCATTGGCTCGTTGTAGGCATATGAGAAATCCCTGATCCAGCACAGTGTATCCGGATAAATGGGCACGTCTTTCTTTACAATGAACGTAGAACGCGGCTTGCCGAAATTCTCTCTCAGCTTTGCTTTATCCCAGTTAAAGGTTTCCTGGTGGTAAATCAGTTTACCCACGTCAATATCCTTACGGCCATATAACCGGTCTGCTTCGGTATACACCATCGCATCCAGCTTCTCAATGGTCGCTTTGTCTTTCCAGACAATCTTCTGCTTCCAGTCAATTACATCATGACCGTCATCAGATTTTACATGACCCAGCAAAATGTGTGCAATAGAGTCCTGTACCCAATTCACAAACTGACGGTACTCGTTATTCGTAATTTCCGTAGCATCCATATAGAAGCCGGAAATAGAAATCGACTTGTTACGCGCAGTGTATGCATAGTTTACGTCCTCATCACTGGGACCCATGTGAAAAGTTCCGGCTGGTACGTATACCATCCCATACGGTACAGGGGGAGAGTACTTCGGTCTCGGACTTACGCCGATCAATTGCCCTTGCGCATTTTTAGGGGTTTTACTACCGCCACAGCTGGCCAGCAGGGAAACCAGCAAAACTGCCAACAGACCTTTTACATAGTTAAGCTTCATAAGGGTAGCTTTCATCAGAATATGTTTTTTCTATTAACCAGCCTGGTGTGATTTGCCTGTATACAAGGGAACACATTTCTCATTTTTTCACCCGCTTTGTTTATATGAAAGATAGCAAATGTAATAATTAATTTTAATCCGTAGTGACTTTTTATCCAACTTTTTCAATTCGCCTTATATCCGTTCTGTAACTAGTTTAAACGCGCCTTTTAACATTTTATTATATAAACGTAATAACATTTATTGAATCAATAGCCTCCCTTACAAACGGCAAGTTACATAATTATTATATTAAATTAATAATTTCTTCTATATAATGTACGGGCTTAATGCAATGATAATCTTTACATAAATACACCAAAGTGTCATTTTCCCGCTCCCGTTCGGTCAGCAGCGGAATTGCCGGAATATTTTTTTCTGCGCCGACAAGAACCCTGTACGGGATAAACCATTTTCCCGCTTCATTCATTCTTTCCCTGAAATCTTTTCCAACAATGGCCAGTTCGGGGGTACCCTTTACCAGTTGTAATAACTGGCTCGCCCACACGCCAAAGGAAGTAGGGTATCTGACTATCGTTTGCGACAGGCTGGAAACGGCTTCCACACAACGGTTTGCCCATTCCTTCTGATCAAAAACAACAGAAAGGTACCAAAGGTTCTGCATCATTACCGCATTTCCACTGGGCACCGCCCCGTCGTAGATCTCCTTCTTCCGTACAATCACATCGTTCTGACCTTCAATGGTATAATAAAAAAACTGCCCCGCTTCATCACTGAAATGAGCTATCACAAACGCAGTAATATCACGCGCCTCGTATAAATACTGTGTGTCGCCGGTAATTTCCTGCAACGCTATCAGCGCGCGGATCAAACACGCATAATCATCCAGGAACGCCGGATACTTTGCCTGGTCCTGTTTCCACGTATGATAAAATGCGCTACCAGCGGCTTCCTGGCGGAAATTTGCCATACAGAAATCCATATTACGGACTGCCATCTCCCTGTAAGCCGGTACACCCAATGCCGCATAAGCTTTACAGCAGGCATGTACCATCATGGCATTCCATCCCAGCAGGATCTTATCGTCCAGCCCCGGCCGGATACGGTTAGCCCTTACTGCCAGCAGTTTTTCCCGGCAACCCTTTAACATAGCCCCGAAAATATCCGCATCGTATCCCTTCTCCGCCGCAAAGGCCAGCAGTGGCTGCTGTACCCATAAAATATTCTGTTCCTCCCAGTTACCATGATCCGTTACATCATAATACTCGCAGAAAGGCTTCGCCTGTTCCCCCAGGATATGATGGATCTCCGCTTTGCTCCAGGTATAAAACTTCCCTTCCACGCCTTCGGAATCCGCGTCCAGGGCCGCATAAAAACCGCCTTCGGGAGCAGTCATTTCACGGGTAATAAAGTCCATTGTATCCCTGATCGTTTGGGCGTATACCCCGTTGTGTGTCAGCTGGTAAGCATCGCACAACACATCAAGGAGGAGGGCATTATCATACAGCATCTTCTCAAAATGAGGCGCCAGCCATTTTTCATCAGTGGAATAACGGGCAAAACCGCCTCCCAGCTGATCATAAAGGCCGCCCTGCAACATTTTATCGAGCGACAACAACGCCTGTTGCAGCGCTCCGGGATGCTGATACGCATGATGATACCTCAGCAGGTAGGCAATGGTAAAGGTTTGCGGGAACTTCGGCGCCCGCCCAAAACCACCCCAGCGGGTGTCGGCCTGCTTCAGTATATTTTCGCAGATAGTATCACACTGCGCTTTGGTAAATAATTCTTCAAAGGGAATATTGAGGTGCAAACCAGGCTGCTGCCCAATCTGGGCCGACTGCTGTATATGCTGCACCAGGTTATCTGCCTGTGATTCAATCTCTTCCCGCTTATGCTTGAACGCATCGGCGAGTGACAGTAATACATCCGTCCAGGAAGGGCGGCTGTATGCCTTCACCGGGGGGAAATAAGTACCCCCGTAAAAAGGTTTTTTATCCGGCGTAAGAAAAACGTTCAGCGGCCAGCCACCAGCGCCGGTCATAGCCTGTACAGCATCCATGTAAATATGATCCAGATCGGGCCTTTCCTCCCGGTCTATCTTAATATTTATGAAGTGTTCATTCATGATGGCCGCCGTAGCTTCCTGCTCAAAACTTTCCCGCTCCATTACATGGCACCAGTGACAGGCGGCATATCCGATACTTACCAATATAGGTTTATCCTCCTGCAACGCACGTTGCAGCGCCTCTTCTCCCCACGGATACCAGTTTACAGGATTATGCGCATGCTGCAGCAGATATGGACTGGTTTCACTGATAAGCTTATTCATGGATTCCCCCCTACGCGATAAATAATGATTGATCTTCTATTTCTTCTACAAAGAAATTTATTTTTTCAGGATTACAAAGAAATATTTTGAAAACGGCCCCTGCACCGCCATAGCAGCAAAAAAACAGGGATGGCGTAATGCCATCCCTGCCCAGTTTTATCGCAGAAAAATTGCTTATTTCTTTATTAATGTAGTCAGGTACTGCTCCAGCGCAGCTGCCATAGAAGGCGCCTGTGGAAGTGGTGCCTTTACATCGAGTCTTAACCCTGCTTCTTCCACAGCAGCGGAAGTAGTAGGGCCGAAGGCGCCGATATGCGTCCCGTTCTGCACAAATTCAGGCATATTCTCAAACAGCGATTTCACGCCGGAGGGACTGAAAAACACGATCATGTCATAAGCAGTAGCAGCCAATACTTCCTTTACATCTGTAGAAACGGTTTTGTAAAGGGTAGCGGTAGCATAGTCGCACTTGTTTGCTTTCAGCCATTCTTCAATATCTTTCTTCTGGCTATCGGAACTCGGGAAAAGGAATTTCTCATTGTCCCGGTGTTTGTTCATTACCTCCAGCACTCCTTTGGTAGAACCGTCTGCTCCATAAAATACCTTCCGCTTTCGATAGAGAATGAATTTCTGCAGATACAACGCAACTGCTTCCGTAATACAAAAGTATTTGCAGTCCTGTGACACCTTAATCTTCATTTCCTCACAAATCCGGAAAAAGTGGTCTACCGAGTTACGACTGGTGAAAATCACCGCCGTAAAGCTGAGAATGTCGATTTTCTGTTTTCTGAACTCCTTCGCTGGCAAACCTTCCACCCTTATGAACGGATAAAAATCCAATTTTATATTGAATTTCCTGGCCAGATCAAAGTAGGGTGACTTTTCTGTTTCAGGCTTAGGTTGAGAAATTAGGATTGACTGAATTTGTTTTCCTTGCAAATCTTTTTTTGGCCCGCCTTTTATCATACGTTTTTTGCTCTTGTGTTAACAATAGGCGATAATCAGGGATTACCAGTTAACCAGATATTCTGCAGCACCTTGGTTAATATTAAAACAGGCGCTACTTCGAATGCGCAAAGGTAAAGAAAAAAATGCAATTTACTGAAAGATAGGTACTGCCTAACCAGTGAATAAGATCTAATATACCTGTAGATAATGAGTAATACAATAAAAAACAAGGATATATATAGGAAAGTACGGGCTATTTCGGGCTTACAGAAGGCAATTATCACCAGGAACGGCACCAGTAACACCCCCAAAATCTTGTTGATCAGGTAAAGAATGAAAATATAAGCATCCGCCAGCTCAGAATTCCCGAATAACCAGCCGCAGAAACGCAACATAATATATTTAAAACCATACACCACGGCCACCATCACTATTAAACCAGGTATCAGCAACCAGGGCTCCGCCTGTGGAAATACCTGCTGACGGTACAGCACCAGGTAAAAATACAGCCCCAGCGCAATAGCAAAGAAAATATTCAGCAACATGTTAGGGAAAGGCGATTGCGACAACTGGTCCTTTAACTGCCGCTGGCTCAAAGTAGGATTCAGAAATGCACGGAACAGATCCGAGAAATATTTCCGGTAAGCCAGCCGGATCACGCTCAGCACCAGCAATACCCCCGCCATCAGGTAAATGAGCCAGTCCATATTACGGTAGGGCCTTATCGGGTTGGTATCGGCAAACCGCGGTTTGCCGGGTTTCAGGAAGACGTTTTCCTGCGATATCTTCTTCAGGTAAAGATCATATGCCGATACCGGCTTTACTTTAGGTACAGCTGCCAATGCCAGGCTATCTGTTTTCAGATTTGCCGTGTCCTTCAATAGCTTTGTAGTATCCTTTTTCACCCGCGCAACAGCCGGTAAAGCAGCCCTGGTGCTGTCTCTCTTAACAGGAGCGGTACGCGCCTTCGGGCGCGATGAATCTGCAGCTGTACGGGTAATCACCGGCTTTTTCTTTACTGCCGGCCGTACCGCGGCGGAATCTGTTGTTTGTGCCAAAACGGGCAAATAACCTAAAATGAATAACAGCAGTAACCAGTTTCGCACCAGGAAAATATTTTGCAATGACTTTAAATCGGTTTTTCAATAACCCGTTTCCCACACAAAGGAATCAACGGCAATTAACAACGTCCTGCCCACATAACAAAAAGGAAACGTAATTATGATATCGCAAAGATATTAAAATAGTCCATAGTTGACCGGAGTGTAGTAAAGGGAAGAAGGTATCTTTGCGGCCAATACGGGTAAACAATCATAAAACGTTATGGCCGGAATTTATTTACATATTCCTTTTTGCAAGCAGGCCTGCTACTACTGCAATTTTCACTTTTCCACCTCGCTGTTGCAGCAGGAGGCAATGGTGAATAGCATTGTGCAGGAAATCGCCCTGCAAAAAGATTACCTCGCACAGGAGCCGGTACATACCATTTACTTTGGCGGCGGTACTCCCAGCCTGCTGAAGGAGCAGGAACTCACTGCTCTCCTGTCGCACCTGCGCGCCACGTTTGCGGTAGCAGAGGATGCGGAAATTACCCTGGAGGCCAACCCCGACGACCTTACGGCCGAAAAACTGGTGCAGCTGAAAGCCGCTGGCATCAACCGCCTGAGCATAGGCGTACAGTCGTTCCATGAAGAAGACCTCACCTGGATGAACCGCGCACACAACAGCCGGCAGGCACTGGATTGTATCAAACAGGCGCAGGACCTCGGGTTTCAGAATATCACCATCGACCTTATTTACGGAGGGCCCACGCTCACCAATGAAGGCTGGGAACAAAATGTGAAGCAGGCTATTGCACTGGGCGTTCCGCATTTATCGTGCTATGCGCTCACCGTAGAACCGGGAACGGCGCTGGATCACTTTATAAAGAAAAAGAAAATGGCCGCCACCGACCCGGACAAAGCAGCACAGCATTTTGAAATGCTGATGGAATGGCTGGGAGCCGCCGGCTACGAACATTACGAAATCTCCAATTTCGCTTTACCGGGGTGGCATTCCCGGCATAACAGCAGCTATTGGCAGGGCAAACCCTATCTCGGGCTTGGCCCGTCGGCCCACTCGTTTAACGGCACATCACGGCAATGGAACGTCGCCAACAACGCCCAATACATAAAAAGCATTGCGGCAGGTACGGTTCCTTTTGAGATAGAGTCACTCACTACAGCGATGCAGTTCAACGAATACATCATGACGTCCCTCCGGACCTCCGCGGGATGCAACCTGGAATGGGTAGCAGAGAAGTTCGGAACCGATCATACCATTCATTTACTGGCGCACAGTGAACCGTATATTAAAATGGGCCGCATAGAGCGGGTAGGGGAAGCATTACGGTTAACAAAAGCCGGTCGCTTGTTCGCAGACGGAATAGCCGGCGAGTTATTCATCTTATAAAAAATAAAAAGAGCAGCGGAGGTAATATCCCCGCTGCTCTTCTATATAAACACAGTTAATGTTAATTACCATCCCAGGATATATGCAAACATCAGCGGCGCCACAATAGTAGCATCTGATTCTACGATAAACTTAGGAGTATTGATATCCAGCTTACCCCAGGTAATTTTCTCATTAGGCACAGCACCGGAGTACGAACCATAAGAAGTAGTAGAGTCGGATATCTGGCAGAAATAACCCCAGAAAGGTACATCTGTCCATTCCAGATCCTGGTACATCATTGGTACCACACAAATCGGGAAGTCGCCCGCAATACCGCCACCAATCTGGAAGAAGCCAACGCCTTTGCCAGCGGAATTGTTGCGGTACCATTCAGACAGGTAGATCATGTATTCAATACCGCTTTTCATGGTAGACGTTTTCAGGTCGCCCTTAATGCAGTAGGAAGCAAAGATGTTACCCATTGTACTGTCTTCCCATCCCGGAACGATGATAGGAATATTTCTTTCGGCAGCTGCAATCATCCAGCTGTTCTTTGGATCAATTTCGTAGTGTTCTTTCATCACACCGCTCAGCAGGAGCTTGTACATGAATTCGTGCGGGAAATAGCGCTCACCGGCTTCTTCAGCATCTTTCCATATTTTGTAGATATGTTTCTGAATGCGGCGGAAAGCTTCTTCTTCCGGGATACAGGTATCCGTAACGCGGTTAAAGCCCTGCTCCAGCAGATCCCATTCTTCCTGCGGGCTCAGATCACGGTAGTTAGGTACTCTCTTATAATGTGTATGCGCTACCAGGTTCATGATATCCTCTTCCAGGTTGGCGCCTGTGCAGGAAATGATATCCACTTTACCCTGACGGATCATTTCCGCGAAAGAAATGCCCAGTTCAGCCGTACTCATCGCACCGGCCAACGTCACCATCATTTTACCACCTTCCAGTAAATGTGTTTCATATCCTTTGGCAGCATCCACCAATGCGGCTGCATTAAAGTGGCGGTAATGGTGCTGGATAAATTGAGAAACAGGTCCCTTATTCATGTCATTTAATCATTTATACATTAACAGTCTGGCTAATAAAGCCTTAACAGGTGGCAAAGTTAAGATAATTTTTGCAGGGGCAAGGGCGTGGGGATAAAACAAAAAGGCCCAGGGTAAATGCCCCGGGCCTTGTATTTTTAACACTACTAAAACTAAGCTTTTTTCAAACGGCTGTATACTTTCATATTGGCGTCTGTATCGGTTTTGATGACAGTCCAGGTATCAGTACTTTCCAGCGTTACAAAATATACTACATTATCTGAAGACGCATATTCCACTACGCAGTAAATGCTTGTGTTAGGATACTTTTTATTCAGTTTGCTGAGTACTTTCAGTGGCAGCTGTTCTGCCTGCAGGTACCGGGAAGTAGCCAGCAGGGTACCATCTTCCTTGAAGAAGGCAGTCACCTTGGTGTTACTCATGGTAAACTTGGCGGTAAAGGTTTTGTTATCGTCCGTGTACCACTTTACATCGGTAGCACCGTTGAAAGAATCATGGAAAGTACTGTTGATCTTGTTGTTAACAGTAGTTTCATAAGGGCTTGCGAAAAGCACATTGGCACTTAACACGAGCGCTGCGCTGACTAATAAAATAAGTTTTTTCATGGCGGAAAAAATTTATGGTGATTGTAATTTTTTTTGTTTTGATAAGTCAAAGCTACACCCGGAAGTGCCCAGTGGTCAAGGCATACTTTACTGATGGGGGCACATGATTAGTTGGGCTATCCGTTAATGAACGTCCGCCTGACCGGTGGCGGACATACGGCCATACAGACCAGCCATAGCCTGTTTGTTGGTGCCAACCTGCCAATGTTGCTTGGGCGAGAGTTAAGAAATTGTTAAAATGGATAAGGTTTTTCAGCGGTTGACCGGCCACTGCCAATTGCCGCATAAATGTGTATCTTGAGATGATGAATCACCTGGCCCATGCTTACTTGTCTTTCCGCCAACCGGAACTGATCACCGGTAACCTCATTGCAGATTTTGTAAAGGGCCGGAAAAACATGGCTATCTATACAGAAGGCATCCAGCAGGGCATCCGGATACACCGGGCTATCGACAACTTTACTGACCAACATCCGGTAACGGGCAGGGCTAAACAATTTTTCAGGCCGTCCTGCGGATTATACAGCGGCGTGTTCACGGACCTGGTATATGATCATTTCCTGGCCATTGACCCCGAGCGCTTTACAAACGATTCCCTGTATTCGTTTGCCCGTTACGTTTATAGTGAGATTAACCAGCGCGCAGACCAGCTGCCGCCGGCTTTTTTGCAGATGTTTGAACATATGCAGGCGTACAACTGGCTCTATAACTACCATACTACAGAAGGAATTTCCAAATCCATCAGGGGAGTAGCCCGCCGGGCCAGGTACCTGGAAACCGATGGCAACATTGTATTTGCTGTGTTTATGGAACACTATGCCGCCCTGAAAGAATGTTACCAGGATTTCTTCCCTGAGCTGCAAACTTATGTGGAAGAACTGTTACAAACCGAAAACCGCTAACGGCTTGTTAAATGAGAGAACTACGCTTTTCAGATTCCTTAAAAAAAAGTAGGTTTGCCGCCAATAATCTATAAAAGAAATAAAGCTTTCCAGGATGATGAAAAAAGTTCTCCTTTTTGCCTTTGTAGCAGGTTTAATCAGCTTAAGCGCTGCTGCACAGGATAAAAAACTACCTCCACTTGATGCCAGCCCGATGGATATGGCGTATTACCCTGTAATGTATCCCTATGTTGTAAAAGTAAAAGGCGAACCCGGAACACTGGTAGCCAGAGTAATTTACAGCCGCCCGCAAACCAAAGGAAGGGATATCTTCGGGAACCTGGAAGAATACGGTAAAATATGGCGACTGGGCGCCAACGAGGCCACAGAAATAGAGTTCTTCCGGCCCGTGATCATCGCCGGTAAAAACATCCCGAAAGGACGTTATACCCTCTACGCCATTCCAACAGAAAAAACCTGGACCATCATTCTGAACAAAGACACCGACGTATGGGGAGCTTTCAAATATGATCAGAAAAAGGATGTGGTAAGAACTGCCCTCCCGGTATTGTCGCTGGATACGCCTGTAGAAGCATTTACGATGGTGTTTGAAAAAGGAGATCCGGGCGCCAATCTCATTATCGCCTGGGATAAAGTAAGCGTAAGCCTCCCTATTAAATGGTACGAGGGTTCCGCTGTTCCAAAAAAGAAATAAACCTTACATTATAAAATGCCGCCGGGGCGGGGTAAAAGCAGTGTTCTCCTGCTTTTGCTCCGCCCCGGTAACGTTTATACGAAAACTGTTTACACAGTGGTTGCTGTAAAAAGAAAAAGCGGTAAGAATACCGCCTTAAGAATTTTAACCATATCCTATGAAAAACCTGAAACGAATTTAGCCGGTTTATCCATATCCGTTAGTACCTAATTGGTGAACGATATAAAAATGTTCGTAAGCGTCGAATTTTATGCGATCATATTTTAATATATGCTAAAATGGACAAGTTTGCCCTTCATCAATTGGCCAATCTCCAATCGCAAAAACTGGAGTATATTTGGAAACCATCAGAAATTGATCATTCTAAACTATTTAAGACATGAAGCTGGGTACTAAACTCATACACGCAGGTGTAGCTCCCGATCCGTCTACCGGCGCTATTATGACGCCGATCTTTCAAACATCTACCTATGTACAAAGTGCGCCAGGGGTGCATAAGGGCTATGAATACGCCCGGACGCAGAATCCTACCCGCGACGCCCTTCAGAACGCATTGGCAGCCATTGAAAACGGTACGCATGGCATTTCTTTCGGCAGCGGACTGGCAGCTACAGACGCAGTCATGAAACTCCTGAGCCCCGGCGACGAGGTAATTGCCACCAACGACCTTTACGGCGGCACCTACCGGATCTTTACCAAAGTGTTTGAACGATACGGTATCCGGTTCAATTTCATCGACATGTCTGATGCCCGGAACATAGAAGCCCATATTACCCCCAAAACCCGGATGATATGGCTGGAAACACCTACCAACCCGCTTTTAAAAATCATAGATATTGCGGCCTGTGCAACGATAGCCCGTAAAAGTGAAGTGATACTTTGTGTAGATAATACCTTTGCATCGCCTTACCTCCAGAATCCGCTGGACCTGGGCGCTGATATCGTGCTGCATTCGGCCACCAAATACCTTGGAGGCCACAGCGATGTAGTTCACGGCGTCGTGATTGTAAAAAATGAAGACCTCGCCAAACAGCTGTATTTTATCCAGAACAGCTGCGGCGCTGTTCCCGGTCCGCAGGATTGCTTCCTGGTGCTCCGCGGTATCAAAACCTTACACGTACGCATGCAACGCCATTGTGAAAACGGCGTAATAGTAGCCAATTTCCTCCGCAACCACCCCAGAGTGGATAAAGTATACTGGCCCGGATTTACAGACCATCCAAATCATGATATTGCCAAACAACAGATGAGAGGCTTCGGAGGTATGATGTCCTTTACATTAAAAGATGATAGCATAGAGTCAGCAAACCGGATCCTGAGCAACACACATTTATTTGCCCTGGCAGAATCGCTGGGAGGGGTAGAGTCGCTGATAGGCCATCCCGCCAGCATGACACACGCCTCCATTCCACGCGCAGACAGAATAAAGAACGGACTCGCAGACTCCCTGATCCGGCTAAGCGTGGGTATTGAAGACGCAGATGACCTCACTGAAGACCTCGCAAAAGCCATCGGGTGAGTAATAGATTTTAATTCTTATGCGGTAAAAATTATCTTTACCGGGAGCGTAAATATTTATCCTAACCATGTCCAGAGCCTCTTTATATCTGAATTGAAGATTCCGGTGTAAAAAGGCTTGTGGTAATACACGTGATTAAACTTATGAAGATCCAGAAACTAAGGGAGTTTTTAGATGCCAAGGCAGCATACTATAATCACCCGGACTTTATAGCTAATGATCCTATTAGCATACCACACCGGTTCACTGTATTGCAGGATATCGAAATCGCCGGCCTTTTTGCAGCTATACTGGCATGGGGAAACCGTACCAGTATTATCAATAAATGCACGGAACTAATGAAAATGATGGATGATTCGCCGTACGATTTTATCCGTCATCACCAACCGCGGGATCGTATGAAATTACTTTCCTTCTGCCACCGTACTTTCAACGGCCTGGATCTGCTGTATTTTGTAGAGTTCCTCCAGCATTATTACACCAATGTAACATCGCTGGAATTTGCCTTCAGTGCCCACATCACCCCGCAGGATGAAAATGTGGAAAAAGCACTGATCGGATTCCGGAAAGTGTTTTTTGCACTGGAACACCCGGAAAGAACAGTTAAGCACATCGCCACACCGGCAAAGAACTCTGCCTGCAAGCGATTGAATATGTATTTGCGCTGGATGGTGAGAAATGACGAAAATGGCGTGGATTTTGGGCTCTGGCAGCACATATCACCTTCGCAACTGGTATGCCCGATGGATGTACACGTGAGCAGAGTGGCCACCAGGCTGGGAATCATTGCCGAGCCAAAGGCCGACTGGAAAACAGCCACCGCCCTTACACACCAGTTGAAGAAACTGGATCCTGACGATCCTGCCAAATATGATTTCGCCTTGTTTGGCCTCGGGGTGATCGAAAAATATGTCTGATAAAATAAAAAATGATAATGAAAAGAATCCTGGGACTGATTGCAATGGTAGTAACACTGTCTTTATCCGTTAAAGCACAGGAATATGTAGCCCTGAACTATACCTTCAACAAAGGAGAGCTATTTGAACTGGAACAGAAAAGCAGGAGCGAAACCTATATGACGGTGAATGAAATTGTACAAAGAACTACCCGCGATTACAACAATATCATTACTATGGAGGTAACTTCCGTGGAACCAGGCAAAACCATCCTTACTTTCCGTTACAAAGATCTGAAATTCAATTTCAATGCTAAAAATCAGAACATCTTTGTAGATGCAAAGGTCACCAAACAGGAAGAACCCTTCCAGGCAGGACTGAAAAAAGTGCTGGACCAACCCTTTACCGTGGAAATACAAACCACCGGGATCATTAATAAGGTAGACGGACTGGAAACTATCCTGGACAATGCCGCCGGCGCTTTCAGCACCCTTAAAAAAGATGAACAGGAAGCCTACAGGAAACTGATGAAAGACCAGTTCGGAACAGATGCTTTCCAGAGCTGGCTGGAACAACTGCTGATTATGTACCCCGCACATGGTATTAAAACCGGTACACAGTGGGAGGAAAATGTTCCGCTGCGCGGTGGCCTGGTAGGCCGGATAGACCTCTACTGGAATCTGCAGACATGGGACACACAAACTGCAAAAATCGGCGGTACTTCAAAAATCAATACCGATAAAGTACAGATGCTCACCCTGGATGATGGCATCAAAGCTACCGCAGAAATCAGTGGTACCACCTCTTCCAATTACCTGATTAACCGCAGCAGCGGCTTACCCAGCATCTGTGTACAAAATACCGATATGTCCGGTAACTACACCTACAAAGCCGATAAAGCAAAACGTATAAAGCACGACCTGAAAGTACCGGTGAAAGTAGTTACCAATGCCTCCTACAAGATAAAACAAATGAAATAATGACCGCACAGCCAGCGCAATATCTCCAGGAAACAGCGGCCTGGACGCGGGACAACTTCGAAATAAGTGTACCCGTGAATGTTAGCTATGAACTACTGGAAGAAATACTGGCGGAGAAACTGCAGCAACTGATCAGCGAAAACTTCTCCCGGTTTATATTCCTGCTTTACCGCACAGATGTAGCGGAAAAAAAAGTAAAAGGAATACTGGAAGATGCCGCCGCTACAGGGGAAGACCCTTACAAGCCCATTGCGGCACTCATTATAGAAAGACAACTGCAAAAGATTACTTCCCGGGCCACATACAAACAAAACGACCTGCCCGATGATGAAGAAAGATGGTAAAAGAAGAAGGGGTGATACTAAGCGTCACCCCTTCTTCTTTAATTTAAAATGTCAGTTCCTTCACTTTTTCCTTGTCTTCCTTTTCCTTTTCCAGGTCAAAGAAAGTTCCGAATACATGATCCCATACGGAAGAACTTACGCCAAAACCTTTGTCCTCACTTTTATAATGATGGAGGTGATGGTTACGCCACAACGGCTTCATAAACCGTAAAGGCGGGTTCCACGCATGAATGGCATAGTGCATGCTGCCATAGATCAAGTACCCCAGGATAAAGCCGGGGAAAAACATAAACGTGATTTCACGCAGGAAGATATATTGCACACCAAAAATGGCGGACGCGAGTATCAGGCTTGGCACCGGAGGCATAAATAAACGCTGCTTGTCTCTCGGGTACTCATGGTGGTTACCATGCATTACATAAATAAAGCGTTGCACCCTGGGGCTGTCGCTCGCAAAGTGAAACAAAAACCGGTGCATGATATACTCAAAAAATGACCAGAATAACATGGCCCCAACGAATATACCTGCTACTGAACCGGGTGTAAAGCCGAGGGTATTGTGGCTATAGTAAAGCATGTAGCCAATAATGGGCAAATATAGCCCCCAGATCACCAATGGATGCGTTTTGGTAAGCATCTCAAGATACTGGCTCTCAAATAATCTTGCCTGTCCTTTGTTCTTAATCTTTTCAAACTTCATAACTCCCAAATTTTAGAGTGCAGTTACGGGATATGAATAAAACCTTCCTTATCTACCCTGGCAGCCGTCTCAAAAATGATGCGCATTTTGAAGATGTCTGTCGTTATCGAACGCAAAAATACAACGTTCATGCATTATTTCGCTCACTATACTACTCTATAAGGCTATAAATAATATTTATCCCCTCTGTCAATCTTTATAGTTTATCTTAAAATTATGCAGGTCAGGTTTATACTTCCGCCTGCGTTGTAATTCATACCTGTAAATTATTTCCCCCACTTCTTTAAAAAAGGGGTGTCCATCCTCCTCATATTCGTATTTATCATCATTCAAAATACCATCCCTGTTTACATAAATATTCCCTGTAAGCATAAACTCCACCTGGTTCTTAAAGTCAACGATATAGGCCACATCAGTAAGGAAACCGTAAGACCAGCCAGCTTTATTAAATACACGTATATACGGCGGAATGTTCTTTTTACCGGCCTTGAAAAAAAAGAATTTTGTGAAACTGTCGTAATACTCCGCAGTGTCGTACTTCGGCCACAAAGTTTCGGACGGATATTGCGACATATAACGATATAAAAAACGGTAATCATCTTCCGAAATATCAAACCGCTGTGACGCCGGCACACTGGCAGGAAATAACACCGACTGCAGCATCTGTTGTAAATCTGTAAGCGGCAGGTTGTTATGTTTGGTAAAGTCCATCGGCATTAATACCAGCCTGTCGTTCTTATCCAGGTAACCATGCCCCAGCGTTACCTTCCGGCTGTAATCAAAGGTCAGGGTATCATATGCAGCCGGCTGCTCGTATACCAGCTTCCCGTTATCCACAAAACGCACAGGGTTGGTGTGGCGGTTTTCTTCTTCGGTAAGCGGCATAAACCGGCGCACAATGCGTACATCTTTATACCCTTTTGCCCATAACTTTTCGTGAATGGTTTGCTGACCTACAAATTCATACAACCGGTTATAGGCATCGTTATCACTGACAAGAAATATTTTTTTGATATAGTGCTCCACCGATGGCAACAAATTACTGGCAGAACTATCTGTGTGCACGGTCACCTGCCCCTGCCAGGCGCTATCCGTAAGCATAGGCGTATTCCTGTGAAGGCCGGGAGCCCGCAATTCATGCATCTTTTCCAGCGCCAGCAAAGCAATGGGCAGCTTCACCGTACTGGCAGGATTGAAATATTTATTGCCATCCACTTCCAGGTAATAGCTCTTAAAATGAGGTCTGTTATGGGCATCCCGGTCAATTTGCGTATAAATAAGCTGGCAGCGGAACGAATCAGGGTATTGCAGTACATGCCGGAGAGCCGGAGGCGCCTCACGGTCCAGCAGGTTTTTCAGCAGCGTATCTGTGCGGGGTTGTGCCTGCACAACGAATATTTGGCCATACATCAGGAGTAGCAGCAAACAGCAACGCATATTGGTGGTTCTGTTTATAAATATAAAGTAATTCGCCGGCAGCACACAAAAAAATAGCCAACGCTTTTAACCGCCATTCTTATATTTGATCCTTCATACAACCAGAACAATTACCAAACCATGAAACTAGTAAGTTATTTAAGAGAAGAAACAGATCAACTGGCCATCCTGGTGGACGGACTGTTATACAATACGCAGGAACTATACCCGGATCTGCCCAATAATATGGGCATGTTCCTGATGATGTGGGAAGATGTGATAGACATCGCCAAACGTGCAGACGCACTGCTGAAAGAAGGCAAAAACCCCAGCTCTGCTATCGGTATTCCCGTAAACAGCGTACAGCTGCTGTCGCCCGTACCTTTCCCCACTTCCTGCAGGGACGGATATGCTTTCCGGCAGCACGTTGCCGCGGCACGCCGCAACCGCAAGGTGCCCATGATCCCGGAGTTCGACCAATACCCGATTTTCTATTTTACCAATCATAACGCAATCCAGGGCCCCGGCGAAATTGTATGTATGCCCGACCATTTCGAAAAACTGGATTTTGAACTGGAAGTGGCCATCGTAATCTGTAAGGCAGGCCGTAACATCACCGCCGCGGAAGCAGACGATTATATCGGCGGATACATGATCATGAACGACATGAGCGCACGTACCCTCCAGATGGAGGAAATGCTGCTTAACCTGGGTCCCGCCAAAGGCAAGGATTTCAGCACCGTAGTAGGGCCCATGCTGGTTACTGCCGATGAACTGGAACCCTTGAAAGTACCCGCGAAAGACGGACATACCGGCAATAACTTCAACCTGAAAATGACCTGCAAGGTAAACGGCATCCCTGTAAGCGAAGGCAATATGGGCGATATGGACTGGACCTTTGCTGAAATTGTGGAACGTTGCGCCTATGGCGTAAACATTCTGCCCGGCGATATTATTGGCAGCGGCACCGTGGGCACCGGCTGCTTCCTGGAACTGAACGGTACCGGCAAACTGAATGATCCGGACTACACCGAACAATGGCTGCAACCCGGCGATGTAGTGGAAATGGAAGTAACCGGCTTAGGCTCCTTATCCAATACTATTGTAAAAGAAGATACAGACTTCTCCCTGCTGGCCCTTAAGAAAAAAGCATAACCATGCAGATAGATCCATCACAGGTAAAAACAAGTGAGCTGCATGCTTACCTCCTGGGTGCGGTATCACCCCGCCCCATTTGCTTTGCCAGTACAATTGATGCGGATGGCCAGCCAAACCTGTCGCCCTTCAGCTTCTTTAATGTGTTTGGCTCCAATCCTCCTACACTGATCTTTTCACCATCGCGGCGTGTACGCGATAATACGGTAAAGCATACACTGGAAAATGTATACGCCACCAAAGAAGTGGTGATCAACATGGTAAGCTATGATATGGTGCAGCAGGCATCTCTATCTAGCTGCGAATATCCCGCTGGTGTAAATGAATTTGAAAAAGCCGGCTTCACCCCATTGAAATCTGAAAAAGTACAGCCGTTCCGGGTAAAAGAAAGCCCGGTACAAATGGAGTGTATTGTAAGAGAGATCATTGAAACAGGGCAGGGCGGTGGCGCCGGCAACCTGGTGATCTGCGAACCGGTAATGCTGCACATCAACGAAAACATACTGGATATCAACGGCAAAATAGACCCGCACAAAATAGACCTGGTAGCCCGTATGGGCGGCGACTATTATTGCCGCGCCTCCGGTGATGCCGTGTTCGAGGTAGCCAAACCCAATACCAAACTGGGTATCGGCGTAGATGCGTTACCGTTGGCTATCCGGAATAGCCGTATCCTTACCGGTAACAACCTGGGGCAACTGGGCAATGTTCATGAAGTTCCTTTTGTGGATGCCACCTTTAATGATGATCATCTCAAAAATATTATCCAGTATTACAGCATAACACCGGATGAAATGGAAAAAGAACTGCACTACTATGCAAAGAAATTACTGGACGAAGGAAAAGTAGCCGCAGCATGGCAGGTATTACTGGCCGGCAGCTATTAAGCCGCAAAATAAAAAAGGAAAGGGGCCGAGATGATGATCTCTGCCCCTTTCCTTTTTTATCAGTAATATTATTTTGCACCAAATACCTTCTTCAGCAGGTCGGTAGTTCTGGCTGCAGGATTGGCGCGAATAGCCAGTTCCTCTTTTGCTATCTGGTCAAATAAAGCATTTACGGCCATTGTGGTTACGTAGTCCTGTAAATCAGGGTTTACTTTATTGAAGGTAGTAGGCAGCTTGTTATAATTATTTACGATATCCGCATAATAACGGGTAGCGCTGGTGCTGTCGAGCGATTTCTTGATCACCGGCATGAACGCGGTTTTCAGCGAATCGGTTGTTTTGCTTTTAAAGAAATCGGTGGCAGATGTGTTTCCACCTTTCACCAGGTTCACTGCGTCGGTGAGGGTCATTTGTTTGATGGCGCCTACGAAGATAGGAGCGGCATAACCCACTGCTTTTTCCGCGGAACGGTTAATTTGCAGGATGGCCTTATCTACCTGGCTACCCAAACCAATAGCCCGTAAGGTGTTACCAATTTTCACTGCATCTTCTGGCAGTAATAACTTATATACATCACTTCCAAAGAAACCATCTTTTTTATTCAGCTTTGCAATACCGGCAGCCACCCCTTTAGCCAAAGCTTCCTTAATACCGGAACCTGCATCAGATTCAGTTAACCCGGCGAGGGAAGTACCACTACCGGTACTTGTGCTGCTACTCTTGTTTGTGGCGGTTTCCAGCTGTTTACCCAGCTTCTTCAGGAATTGGGCCTGGGTAGCCTGCAGACTAAAAAAGCCCAGCAGTACCAATAATGAACGTTTAAGCATAGTGTTATTATAAATATTAATATCTTTCAAAAGTATAAATTATTCGTGTAAAGTCAACAGTGGTATATGGGTTTGATACGCCAGTTTTGAAGTACGGCTGCGCTTGAAGATGCTTTCAAATAATCCGTGTTTTTTGGGAATTGTAAGAATAAGATCTGCTTTATTCTCTTCGGCAAATTCCACAATTCCCGCTACTACATTGGGATTATCGATGAAATGGTACTCCGGGTGGAAATCTTCCAGCAGGGTATCCAGCATCAGCGTTTCAAAAGGTGTATCGGTGCTGAAATGCCTGCTTTCATGATCTATATTGATTACATGCAGTTCCGCGTTAAAAATATGCAATAGTTTCTTTAGTGGTTCTACCGGTGTGGTTTCCGCCACTTTCCGCAGATCCGCTGCAAAAACAATCTTTTCTATGGGTTTATATTTTGCAGACCCGGGAACGATCAGCACCGGGTAGCTCGTATTTTTCACTACATCAATTGTATTGGAACCAACCAGTACTTCTTCCAGTTTACTGCCACCGGTAATGCCCATTACAATCAGGTCCACTTCTTCATTTTTACATACATCCTCAATAGTGGCGGCCAGCAAAGTGTTGTCTGCACGGGCCAGCAGCGTAGTGCCTTCCTGGATGAGGGACGTCAGCTCTGCTTTCATTTTCTCCAGACCTTCAAGGCTGGCATCTCTCAGATCATCCGGATTTACCATTGGAATCATGGTAGGCACATCGGGGATAGGTACAATCAGCTCATATGCGTGGTACAATACAATGCGGGTAGCCCCTAAACTGTTTCCCAGGGCAATAGCGTAGGTAGCTGCATTATAAGCGGTATCAGAAAAATCAGTAGGTACTAAAATTGTTTTCATATGGGCTAATTTTAAGATACTAATAAGCACTACTTAAAGTTAACGATGTGCATTGGTATATGAACGCTTTATGAAAATTTAATGCCACATTTACATTGTATAAAACAAAAAGGCGGATGACCATAGCCATCCGCCTTTTTATTTTTATTAAGATGATTTTATTTCTGTTGTTCCGGCTTCATCTGCGGGAAGAAGAGTACATCCTGGATAGATGGCTGGTTTGTCATTAGCATGGTTAAGCGGTCGATACCGATACCGATACCGGAGGTAGGTGGCATACCATATTCCAGGGCGCGTAAGAAATCGTAGTCGATGTACATGGCTTCATCATCGCCGCGTTCCATCAGTTTCACCTGTTCTTCAAAACGTTCGCGCTGATCAATAGGATCATTCAGCTCACTGTAGGCATTGGCAATTTCCTTACCGTTTACCATCAGCTCAAAACGTTCTACCAAACCTGCTTTGCTGCGGTGCTTCTTGGTGAGCGGGCTCATTTCTACCGGATAATCGGTGATGAAAGTAGGCTGGATATAATTGCCTTCGCATTTTTCACCAAAGATCTCATCTATCAGTTTGGCTTTGCCGAACTTGGCGTCCACGTGGATACCCAGTTGCTTACATGCGTCGCGCAGCTGTGCTTCATCCATAGCGGCAATATCCAAACCGGTATGTTCCTGTATGGCCTCATACATAGACACCCGGCGGAATGGCGCTTTAAAATCAATGGTTTTGTCGCCTACCTGTACAATGGTGGTGCCATGTAAGGTGAGGGCAATTTTCTCCAGCAGCGATTCTGTGGTGCGCATCATCCACTCATAGTCCTTGTAGGCTGCGTACATTTCCATTACGGTAAATTCCGGGTTATGGGTACGGTCCATTCCTTCGTTGCGGAAATCTTTTGCAAACTCGTACACCCCTTCAAAACCGCCTACGATGAGGCGTTTCAGGTATAACTCATTGGCTATACGAAGATAGAGCGGCATATCCAGCGCATTGTGGTGCGTAACAAACGGACGGGCAGTAGCACCGCCGGGGATAGGCTGCAGGATAGGCGTTTCTACTTCCAGGTAACCCAGGTTATTATAGAAGTCGCGGATCGTTTGCATCATCCGGGTACGCTTGATGAACACCTCTTTTACTTCGGGGTTAATCACCAGGTCCACGTAACGCTGACGGTATTTGAATTCCGGATCGGTTACCTCATCAAATACTTCCCCTTCTTTAGCCTTTACTACCGGCAGGGGACGCAGTGATTTGGACAGAATGGTGATTTCCTTTGCATGGATGGAGGTTTCACCGGTTTTGGTGATAAAGGCGTAGCCTTTTACACCTATAAAGTCGCTGATATCCAGCAGTTTCTTGAATACGGTATCGTACATGGATTTATCTTCCCCGGGGCAGATGTCGTCCCGGCGGATATATACCTGGATGCGGCCTACGCTGTCCTGGATAACGGCAAATGCCGCCTTACCCATATCACGAACGCTCATAATACGGCCTGCCAGGCATACTTCCTGGAATTGTTCCTTTGTTTCTTCCGAATAATTGGCTTTTATGTTTACGGAAGTATCATTAACCGGGTATTCAGCTGCAGGGTAGGGGTCTATACCTAGGTTATGCAGTTCCTGTAATTTTTCCCGGCGTATAATCTCTTGCTCAGATAATTGTGTCATGTAGTAATTTAATTGCACTAATGGAGTGCAAAAATAGTAAAAAGGGCTGTAAGACTACAGCCCTCTTATTTTTTGACCATATCCTATGAAAACCAGACTAAAGATAACCGCTTCCACTGCTATTTGCAGCCCCAATTAACCGTCGCGGGGAAATCTTTCATATCTGGTGGTATTTGACCTGTTGCCGGTTTGCGGGGGCTGCCCGTTTGTGTAAATTGTGAGCGCTATTTTTCAGTTATGCTTATTTTCGTCCGCTAACGACAACAAAACAACCACCTGATATCTTACAAATGATGAGAAGCGAACAATGGTTAAAACCAACCACTATCAGCAGTGTAGGCTTACTGCTGCTGACTGCCCCCTGTTTAAAGGCCCAGCAAAAGCAGGACCTTACCTATGAACAGGCTTTTAAAGGCAAAGCAACCCATATCACCAAACCATTACCGGCCATCCGCGACTGGGCTGATGGAGAACATTACCTGGAAATGCGCCCTGATGCGGCTAATGGCCGCATGCAGGCATGGTCTGTAGATGCACGCACCGGCAAAGCCACCATTTACACAGCACCGGTAGATGGCCCCAGTGTAGAAGTACGCGAAAAAGATGTGTTCTATAAAGCGGCTGATGGCAGCACCGTGCGGCTGACCAACGATGCTGCAGAAGAAAAAAATCCAACCCTTTCGCCGGATGGGAAATATGTGGCATTTACCCGCAACAATGACCTCTACAGCGTGGAAGTAGCTACCAAAAAAGAAACCCGCTACACTACCGATGGTTCTGATGTAATATACAATGGTTGGGCATCCTGGGTATATTATGAAGAAATCCTGGGCCGGCCTACGCATTACCGCGCTTTCTGGTGGAGTCCCAACAGCAGGCAGATCGCCTACATGCACTTTGACGATACCAAAGTGCCCGTATTCCCTATCTATAGCGAGAAAGGCCAGCACGGATACCTGGAAAACACGCGCTATCCTAAAGCCGGCGATCCCAACCCAGCTGTGAAAGTAGGCGTGGTCCCCGTTACCGGCGGCGCCACCATTTGGGCCGATTTCAACGAAAACGACGACCAGTATTTTGGTACGCCCTTCTGGACCGACGATAGCCAGCAACTATGGATGCAATGGATGAACCGCGGGCAGGACAACCTGAAAATATACAGCATCAACCCTCAAAGCGGCGTCAAAAAGGAAATCTATGATGAAAAACAAAAAACCTGGATCGATTGGTTCGATGCCGTTCCTTTTGTGCAAAACAATCACGGTTTCCTGCTGCAAAGCGATAAAACCGGTTGGTCGCACCTCTACCTCCATAATATGGATGGTTCCCTGAAAAAACAACTGACCTCCGGCAACTGGACCGTGAAAGAAGTTCTGCAGATAGACGATAAGAATCAGCTGGTATACTTCACCGCCCGTAAAGAAGCGTCTACCCGTTTCGACCTGTATAAGGTGAGCATGAAAACCGGTGCACTTACCCGTTTAACCAACGGTAACTATAATAATGTGATCAAACTGGCGCCTGGAGGTAAATACTTTATTACTACTTATTCCAACCTGCAAACGCCCTCAAAAATGGCCCTGCTGGACAATAATGGTAAACTGGTGCGGGAACTTGGCGACAGCAAAGGAGAAAATTTTAACGATTACAACCTCGCCCAAACAACGCTGAAAACATACAAAACCCGCGACGGACTGGAACTTCCACTCACTATTACCATGCCGCTGCATATGGAACCAGGTAAGAAATATCCAATTCTGATCAGCATTTATGGCGGCCCTAATGCCGGTACCGTTTATGATACCTGGAAATATGGTAATGTACAACAGTGGTGGGCGCAGGAAGGTGTAATCCAGGTGGCTATTGATAACCGCAGCAGCGGACAGCTCGGCAAAATGGGCATGAGCTATATTCACCGCCAGCTGGGTAAACATGAAATAGAGGATTATATGGACGCCGCTATATGGCTCCGTTCCCAGCCCTGGGCCGATAGTAGCAAAATATGTATGACCGGCGGCAGTTTTGGCGGTTACATGACCTGCATGGCCCTCACCTATGGCGCCGATGTATTTAACTATGGCATGGCTAACTACGCGGTAACCGACTGGCAGCTGTACGACAGCCACTATACCGAACGCTATATGGATACCCCGGCAGAGAATCCCGAAGGTTACAAGGCTACTTCAGTAATAACCTACGCCGATAAATATAAAGGACTGATCCGTATTGTACACGGTACAATGGATGATAACGTGCACATGCAGAACTGCATCCAGCTGATCGATAAACTGGAAAATCTTAATAAGCATTTTGAATTTATGCTGTATCCGGGCGAACGTCACGGATGGGGTGGCTTAAAAAGTGTGCATTCTTCCGGTGAATCTTACCGGTTTATTTATAATAACCTGCTGGATAAACCTTATCCTGCACTGTTCAGTAAGTAAGTACAACACTATAAAATAGCATTACGGCTTGACATACAGATATACGCTTGTATCTGTATGTCAAGCCGTAATGTTGTTAATGAGTTTTGGAAAATTACCGGAGAAGAGAAGGCAGAGGGAAAAATAGGACTTCAGAAAAAAGAAACAGGGCTGCAAGACTACAGCCCCGAAAAATTTTAACCATATCTTTATTGAAAAACCTATACCAAAGGTGGCCGATTTTTATCATACTGCGATGGCCATTCTAGTGAATGATATATTTTATCCGGTAAACGTATCAAAAGTGAAGGTGAACGTATGAGGGCAAAAAACACTTCATGATAAGCTGGTATGCGAGTATAATCCCACAATAAATTGATTATCAGCCTAACTAGATGTTTAAACAGTTATTTTACCCTTTTTCGGGGTCTGGTGGGTAAAAAGCAAAAAAAAGGGCTGGTAAGAATACCGCCCTTGTAATAATTTTAACCATATCCTATGAAAAACCTAGAACAAAGATATACTGCCGATTTTAGTAATAGGTTTCATTTCCGTGAACGATGTATTATTGTTCGTAAACTGATGATAATGGATAACGTCTTATTATATTATTTTAATAATAATATTATTAAAATTTAGAATTATATAATTTAAATATCTATTACTACCTGATAATAAGATAGAAGAAGTATTTTCCGGGTTTATTTATAAATCCAATTAAGCTATACGTTGCCCGTTGACCACTTTCATATCCGGCTGAAGTAACACAATTTCCTTGTTATCGCCCACTGCACCCAAAACAAGGCATTCCGACATAAAGTTTGCGATTTGCTTTGGCGGAAAATTCACCACCGCCACAATTTGCTTTCCAACCAGGTCCTCTTTCCGGTAAAGACGGGTAATCTGGGCAGACGATTTCCTGATCCCGGTTTCCGGGCCAAAATCTATTACCAACTGATAAGAAGGATTACGGGCTTTGGGAAAATCGTTTACTTCCAGGATAGTGCCTACTCTCATTTCAACTTTTTCAAAATCGGGCCAGCTGATAGTTTCCATGCGCTAATTTTTTCGGCCAATATAGCCATCCCGGTTGTTGTTAGCAAGTTTAAAACAAAGCTTTGTACAGGGGCAGTCGTCTGTATTCCATTATTTGAGGTTTTGGTATCATAAGATGCCTACATAACAATGATTGTATTCAAATGTTATGAACGGTAGTAAACAATGCGCAAAACCCGGCAAACTGGCATAATTATTGACTTTTTATCCCAAATTTTAGGTTAAAAAATAGGTTAAAGCGAAAGAACCCCACCTGCAGAGGTGGGGTTCTTTCGTGTATATATTCACGTTAGTGATATCAGTTGAGGGCGGCGGTGCTGTCCTGGACAGTAATAGGACCACTAACCTTTAGTATTTTCTTTTCGCTGAAGTCCTGGTTAGCTTCCAGTCCCCATCCATGCAACGAGTCGGTAGGCGTTTTAATAAACACTTCTTTTGTAGAGTAGAAGATCTTTCTCTTGGGATCCCAGTTCAGTTCTTTGGTATCCAGCCGCTCTCCCTTCTTATTAATTACAATCACGCTATCTGACAGGAATACGTCTCCGTCATCTTCCATAAATTTTCCCTTCTTGGCCGATAGTGTACTTTCCAGCCCCAGGCTATCATTATACATAAACACTTTCAGCCCGTTATTAAAGGCCACATAGGTTGGCTTATCCAAACCACGCTCCATAGTGGGGCCCATTAATTTTGCATTTACCTTTCCGCCCTGGCTGAATATGATCACGATATCCTGCCCGTTTTCCGTGGCTGCTTTTTTGGAATCCAGCTCCATCACGGCATCAATATCGTTTTCGCAGCTACTAACGGCAATGGCTATTATAAAAAATAAAATGGCTCTTTTAATCATTTGAATGGATAATACTTCAAAGATAGGAATTCGCTTTCAGCTTCCTTTAAAACGAAGCGGAGATATAAGCGTAGTCCGTATTTAAACTTAGCTTATATCTCCGCTGCATGTATATGTGCAAAAAAGTTATTCGTATTTACGTTTGATAAACCATTTATCACTCAGGGTAAAGCCCAGTGATATACGGTAAATGTTTTCTTTCAGTACGGTTTCGTTATTACCGCGGTGAGCTACTTCAAACGCCAGGTTGATCATACTGTACTGGTTGGAGTAAGGCATGCGGCGCACAGGCAAACCAGCACCTACTGTGAAGCCCAAAGTAGGCATATTCACACCTTGAAGCTGGAGGTAGTCTTTTCCGTAGTAACCACCCAGGCGATACGCTACCCGGTTCCAGTAACCGCTCAGTGCAGTTGCATTGGGTACAAACTGTCCACCGACAGCCAGCTTCCAGGAATTCTGCAGGGAATCTTTGTTACCGAAATTTTTATAATTCTCCCACTGGCTGGAATTAAAGTCTACCCCGATCATCCATTTATCAAATTTACGGAGCATGATACCTGCGCCAAATTCCTGCGGAAATACCACAGTTCCCCTGTCGCCTTTTGTATACTTAACGGTATCCTGTGTAACGTAGTTATTGGAAGATGCATCAAACTGCACGGTTTCATTAAGTATTTCCTGGCGGGCATTCATGTTCTGCTTCAAACTTCCGGAGGCGCCAAATGTCAGGTCCATATCCGATTTCAGCTTAGCCCTGTACTGTACACCCACTTTATAAAAAAAGCTGTTGTAGGTAGTACGGAACATACGGTGGGAAGCATACATGGTGGGATCCGGGAAGGTGAGGCGGGTATTGTTTTCGATGTTGCCAAAAAGATAACCCAGGTTTACCCCAACGCTGAAGTGGCCAAAACGCACACCAGTACCGGCATATAGTTGGTAAAGACCGCCGCTGCCTTCGTATTTGCTGGTCAGTGGAACCCTCAGTGTGTCAAAGAAAGTACCGTTACCTGATTCCTGGATGTTATAGGATACCCTTGTTACCGGGCGCAGCCCCAGGTTCAAGCCCCATTTGTTGGTAATCAGCGGAATACCCAGCTGCAGGTAAGAGAGGGTACCGAATCCGGAACTAAATTTTGATCCCTTGTCGTTAATAGAGCGGGCGCCGCCTTCCACTCCCACGTCAAATGTGGTGAGCAGCAGGCTGGAGTAGCTGGCCGGATTAATAAAGTTGACTGATTGCGGATCACTATAAGCCTGAGAAACGCCTCCCATTCCACGGTTTACCGTGTTCTGGTTATTATGCAGATCTCCTAATCCGTAGCGGGAGTATGGTGAGTTGTCCTGTGCGATAGCCTTATTTGCCAATAGAAAAAAACTTCCAAGCAGGCAAAGAATACTGACTTTTGTCCAATGCATTTAGTATCAGAATTGAGTTTAAGCCCTTATTCCAGTGAAAATATGGGTCTGCAAATATCTACTTTTTAAGGCGGGAAGCAAAAAAATCCAAAAAACCACCTGTTAAATGCACGTTAAAGTTGCGGTCTTGATGCCCTGAAAAGCAAGTCAGACGGGCATCTTCATAAAAATTATAAATTGTCGGCAGATAAGTTCCTGAAGTGACCATTCAATAAAACCCGCTCTTTCAGCCTTTCCATCTCCGCCATCATGGGAATTACCTTGTGTAAATGGCGCTTCAGGTACTCCAGTCGCTGCGCTTCGTAGAAAAGGTGAAGCATTTCATATTCCTCATCCAGCGATAGCCCGGCATGGTGCGCCAGATCGTAGGAACTGAGCTGGCTGTCTTCTTTTTTAAACGATTTATGGATCTGGAGAATAGCATGCAACTCCCGGACACCGTGCAATACCTCCTGCAGTAACCGGTTATTGCCGGCTTCATTATTCTCCGGGTAATTTACAATGGCGCCGGCGTACAGTTTCTCCGGGATCTCGGAAACATGCTCCAAAATGCGAAAAACACTGTCTCCGACGGTAATTATGTCCATTTCCCCGCTCTCATATATTTTTTCTACCTTTTTTATTTGGACGAGTGTTCCATATTCCATAATTTTTTTATTTATTACAACTGGAATACCAAATGGCTTTTGCTCGGCCAAACAGGCTGCAATTAATTGCTTGTACCGGGGCTCAAAAACATGCAGATTTAACTGCTCTCCCGGATACACTACAATTCCAAGCGGAAATATGGAGATAAAATTCGTCATCTGTATTAATTATTCGCCATCGGACTGACGACCAATATACGCCAGGAAGATAAATTTATCTGGAAATGGCCGAAAGATAATTATCGCTTTTTCGTAAAAAGTTGTAATATCTTCGCTTAAGCATTTAGTTATATATAAATATATACCTGACAATTATTCAAACTGATTAACATGCCAAGATTTGTGATAGACTGTGAAAGAATGAAATATCCGAATAACGGTCTATATACTTATTGCAGTGAACTTGGCCAAACTTTAACAAAGCTGATCTCTCCTCCCGAGGAGTTGTACTTCTACCTGCCCTCCTACAAGGAAACACTTTTTTCAAACCACGCGCATTACAAACAAAAAGCATGGCATAAACTGTGGATGCCCTATTCAAAAGACATTCAGCTCTGGCATACCACCTACCAGTTATCCGACTATATCCCTGCTTCACCTGATATCAAACGGGTATTAACTATACATGATCTCAATTTCTTATACAAGCCTAATTACAAACATAAAATATCGGGCCAGCTGGCAAAAGTACAGCGGATGATCAACAAAGCCGATCATCTTATTACTATTTCAAACTATGTAAAAGAAGATGTTTTGCAGCATCTTGAAATAGGAGATACCCCGCTGAGCGTTATTTATAATGGCTGTGATGTAAAATCATTCCCATCATTTAATGAACCGCTTTACCGCCCTTCCCGGCCGTTTCTTTTTACAATTGGTACCATCTTACCGAAGAAAAATTTTCATGTTATTCCGCGGTTGTTAAAAGACACTGATTATGAATTGATTATAGCCGGGAATGCGAATACCACCTATCAAAAACAGATCCTGCAGGAAGCAGCCGCCTACGGCGTTCAGGACAGGGTTAAAATCATTGGTCCTATAGATGAAAAAAGCAAATACTGGTATTTCAGTAATTGCGCCGCTTTTGTTTTCCCGTCTATCGCAGAAGGCTTTGGCATTCCTGTAATAGAGGCCATGCACTATGGGAAACCGGTATTTCTTTCAGACAAAACCAGCCTGCCCGAAATTGGCGGCGACCTTGCCTACTACTTCGAAAATTTTGACCCTGCCTACATGCAGGAGGTTTTCAATAAAGGGATGGCCCATTACGAAGCCACCCAACCAATGGCTGCCCTTAAAAAGCACGCTGATAGCTTCAGATGGGAGGAAATAGGGGAACAATACCTCAATATTTACCGGTCATTGATCGCGTAAACAGGGAATACCGCTTATTTTTGTTCTTTAAATTCTGTAAACAGTAAAATGTACCCGCAGCATATACCCGGACTCTTAAACGGAAATATCAAATCACTGGCCCGTTGCATTTCCCTTGTTGAAAACGAAGCAACAGGATATGAACAGCTGCTGGAACAAATACCTGTGAATGACCATACCAAGGTGGTGGGCATCACCGGTCCTCCCGGTGCAGGTAAAAGCACCCTTGTGAATGCACTCATCACTCAATTACTGGAACAGGATAAAAGCGTGGCTATCATAGCAGTGGATCCTTCTTCCCCGTTCAACTTCGGCGCCTTGCTGGGCGACCGGATCAGGATGAGCCAACACTTCAACCACCCGCGCGTGTTTATCCGCTCTATGGCCAGCAGAGGTGCCCTCGGCGGATTAAGCTCTAAAATTATAGAAGTAAGCGACCTTATTAAAGCAGCCGCATTCGACTACCTCTTTATAGAAACCGTAGGCGTGGGCCAAAGTGAAGTGGAAATAGCCGGCGTGGCAGATACAACGGTTGTGGTAGTAGTTCCGGAAGCCGGCGACGAAATACAAACCATGAAAGCCGGGTTAATGGAAATCGCAGACATTTTTATTGTGAATAAAGCAGACCGGGATAATGCCGATGCCTTTGTGAAAAATTTACGGCTGCTTGCGCATAGTAAGCATCGTGGCGACTGGGAAATCCCGGTGATCAAATCGGTGGCTACCCAACAGTCAGGCATACACGAAATTATTGAAGCCATTGAAAAACATCATGCCATCATCTCCCATCAGCAACAAAAACATGTTCTGCTACTGGCAGAAAAAGCCTGGCAACTGATACAGCACAGGCGTATGAAAGATATCTCCAAGCAAATTCTTCAACAGGAAATACAGCAACTGCTGCAACAAAAAACGTTTAACCTTTACCGTTATATCGGCACTAAAAGCTAAGGATACATGCGCTATCTTAACCTGATCACGGATGCATATCTGGTGGCGGCCAATCCGGCCAATGCCGTTGCTATGAAAGCATACATGCGCAACCAGTTTGAATACCTGGGCATTACTGCGCCGGAGCGCCGCCTTATCAACAAAGGGTTAAAAACGGGATATGGATTGCCGGCCATCGGCGAAATGCCGGCCCTGGTAAAAGCATTATGGAAAAAACCGGAACGTGAGTATCAGTATGCTGCTATAGATTTTATGCAACTGTTAAACAAAGAATGGAGAGCAGAAGATATCCATCTCTTTGAATACATGATTGTTCATAAATCGTGGTGGGACAGCGTGGACGCTATAGTATCATGCCTCGCAGGTCCGTGGCTGAAAAAGTTTCACGAAGCATCGCCGGCTATTACCAACCAATGGATCAACAGCGAAAATATGTGGTTGCAACGCGCGGCCATTATACACCAGAACGCATACAAGCAACATACCAACGAGCAGCTGTTATACCATTATGTAAAACAATGCGCCCACTCCAAAGAATTTTTTATCCAGAAAGCCATTGGCTGGGCATTGCGGGAGTATGGCAAAACAAATCCCAACAGTGTACGCAAATTTGTTGACAGCCATACACTCGCACCACTCAGCAGGCGTGAGGCGCTTCGCAGAATTGTTTAGATAATTTTTTGCTACCTTTGCCGCATGCGTTTTACTTCTTTCGGCACATCTATCGCTTACGCAGTGTTTAATTACGGTCTCTGATCCACAGGGAGCGGGCGTTTTATACCCATTCATTTCCAATATTTTTTTCTTACTTTCTAAATTCAGTAATTATGCCTTGGTTATTCCTTGTCATTGGCGGGCTGTTTGAAATAGGCTTTACTATTTCATTAAAGTATTCCGAAAATTTTTCCCGGTTGTGGCCTTCTGTCAGCTTTGCGGTGTGTATCTGTCTGAGCTTTTTCTTTTTGAATAAAGCCATTAATGGCGGTCTTCCTATAGGCACCTCTTATGCAGTATGGACGGGCATTGGCGCTGCCGGCACTGCTATTGCCGGTATGATCTTTTTTAAAGAACCTGCCGCTATGTTGCGTATCTTTTTCCTGATGTTACTAATAGGATCTATTGTAGGGTTGAAGTTTGTTTCGGGACACGAATAAAATAAAAAAGCGCAGAGCGGTTAATCGTTTTGCGCTTTTTTACTTTTGAAGATGGCAATGCCATAAGCCAGTATGCAGGCCAATATTGCAGGAAGAGCCACATTGATATCATGGGTCATTTCCAGCAGTAATATAATAGCCGTTAACACCGCACGGGTTGTACCCGCCAGCATGGCGCCCATGCCCACTACTACCACTACTCCGGCGTTGATCATTAAAGAAGGAAAAGCCATTTGCAGCGGTGCGCCAATCAACAAACCCATAGCGCCTCCTATGACCAGCAATGGAATGATGCCGCTGCCGGTTTTATTGGCGCCCGAAAAGAAAAGCCAGGCGATCCATTTCAGAAAGGCCAGTGCAAAAAGGATGGCTAACGTAACATGTGCCTCCAGCAGGTCACGGATATAACCTTCGCCGGTACCCAGTATCCGCGGGGAAATATAGCCGATGATGCCTGTCAGCAATGCCGCCAGTAAAAGATACCATGTATTGTATTTAGTTAGCTTTCCGAACCATTTTTCAACAAGACGATACAATACTATACTTAGTCTCGCCCACAAGCCCACCAGTAAAGCTACTATCATATAACCTGCTACGGCCTTTGCATTCATAGCCGGCAGGGGGGTGAAGCTCAGTACCGGGCTGGTACCACGATACAGGTAACTTCCTGCAGCAGCGGTGGCCGCCGCCGCTGCAACCGGTAATATATTGCCAGGCGTCCATTCCGCCAGAAACACTTCCAGGGCGAGGAATACCGCCGCTACCGGCGCACCAAAGAGACTGCCTAATGTGCTGCACACGCCGGCTGTAAAAAGGATCCGGCATTCATCGTTTGTACAACGGAATAATTTACCTATCCATGCGCCTAAGCCTCCGTTAAATAACATCGCGGCATTTTCTATCCCCAACGGATTACCGGCGCCAATGGCCACGGTTAATCCCATTGCGCGAAGCAGGGGAGAGGTGTAACGGGCAATGGCAACGAGCAGTAGTGCGCCTGCTACCGGAATACCAATGATCCACCATCCCTGTTCTGTATTTTCAATACCGGTGGAAGCAGTACTCATTTCTCCATAATAAGCCAGTGAAGTAACTGCATGGATGATAACGCTAATGGCCCATGCGGCAACAGTGCCTGCTGCCGCCGCCAGTATGGCTGCAACGGAAAGATACAACGTGCGCGATGTCCGTTTGCCGGGTACATCCGCAGGTATATGTACAGCTGCCACTACCGGCGGCCAACCGTTTTTTGTTATTGCGTATAGCTTATTAATCATGAAAGGATATTATCAACCAGATTATCAAAGCTATATAGTTCATTGTAGAATCACAAATAATTTTTTAATAATATATTTAATAGCTAACGTATAGGAATATACGTCATTATATTATTGTTTTAGTTAGGTAACCTTATTATATTTGTAATAACCAATCCGTGAAGGAAACCAAAATTTAAACTGTATGAATGACGCTATGCATCAAGGCACAGCTGGCGCTGATAACCCCCAACCCTCACTGGATGCGCAAACACTGGTCAGACTAAAAAGGATGTTGTTGTTTACCCATGAGGACGAGCAATACCTGGTGATGGCAGGAAACATCCTGGCCCCATATACAGAAGACATTCTGACCAGCTGGTATGATACCATTTTAAAGAATAACTATCTCGCTACCTATTTCACCAGGGATGGCGCTCCCGATATGCAATACCTGCTATCGCTCCGCCCGCAATTCCGTAAATGGATAGCTGATTTATGCAGCCGCCAGGAAGGAAATCCGTGGTGGCAGTTTGAAGAACGGATTGCGGCACAGCTGCAACTCAGGCCCGCGGCGGAGCATGATATGGACCCGTTGCCCATGATATACTTACGCTACCTGTCTTCTTTTATATATCCTGTTTCAGAAGCCGGCAGACCCTATTTAAGCAAACACGGGCACTCTGCCGCGGAGGTAGAGCGCATGCAGCAGGCATGGTTCAAAGCAATTAGTTTTAGTGTATTGTTATGGGTATACCCTCAACCCCGACAACTCCCTTTTTAGTATAACCATTTACGTTAGCATCAAAAGTATTCCAATGCAAGTTGCTGTCTTCGACACTTATGTTAAGAAAAAAGATGGAGGATATCTGCATTTCGACATCATAGTTACAAAGGAGACCTCATTTGATGATGTACTGATTTATGGGAATACTTATCTCCAATCCAAAAGGGGGGAGGGGTTAATTGTTTCCCGAAAAGACTGCCGTTTTTGTCATATCACCGAAATTATACCCCGCTGGGAAACCCATATCCGGCAAAAAGGGTATTATATCCATGAATTGGAGGGATGTCACTAAAAAAAGCCGGATTCACGCAGGAATGTCACTAATATGCTATTTCACGCCATATATTTATATTGTACCTTGCCACATTAACTATAAGGACAGCAAGAATATATGGGGAAAGTTTCCACATTCAGCCCTGCACAGCAGGCAGAAAACACACCTAGTAAAGTAGTGGCCTCCCTGGAGCGATTATCAGAAGCCTTCCGCGTATTATTATGGCAGGAAGCAACTCAGTATGGACTTAGTCCCATACAAATCCAGGTACTTACCTTTTTACTGCACTACCCGGAAGAAAAACGTACTGTAACAACATTGGCATCGTACTTCAACATGACCAAAGCCACCATCAGCGATGCAGTAAAATCACTGGAACAGAAGAACTACCTGACGCGTAAGGCAAGCCCTACAGACACCCGCAGCCACACCTTACACCTGGTAAAAGAGGGAAAGGCGGTTGCCAGGAAAGTAGAGCAATTTGCGGATCCTTTACAGGCAACGGTAGCACAACTGCCATTGAAAGACCAGGCCGGACTGCTGGAGCAGCTGATGCAGCTGATTTACCAGCTTAATCAACAGGAAATTATTTCCACGCAGCCCATGTGCTTTAACTGTGAGCATCTCAACGAAAAGAAAGGTTATCACTGTAACAAACTGAAGATCTCTTTGAACAACGGCGGCTTAAGAATGGAATGTCCCGTTTTTCAGCTCCGCGAAGAGTAGCTGCTATTTATTGAATACGGGGCAACTGGCAGGTCATTTCATTATCACCGGCCACAAACCCGAACTGTTCATATAATAAACGGCCTTCTTTACTGGTATGTAAGCTCACCTTTCCGGTATTACGCTCTCTGGCTTCGTCGAGGATCTTTTGCATCAACGTTTTTGCAATACCCTTCCGGCGGAAGGCAGGAAGCGTGTATACGTTCAGAATATAGGCCACTTTGCCTTCGAGGTTGTGGTACAGTGGAGGCTGGTTGTAAAAAACGATGCCTGCGCTGGCCACTACCTCGCCTTCTGCGTCAGCAAACCAGTTTACAAAATTATCTTTAGAGAGATGTTCTGTTAAGTAGACCCTGAGCTGATCCTTCAACACGGCATCCTGGGAGTTATCAGACTTAGGGTAAATTTCTTTCAGAAACTGCAGCCGCAAATGCACTAACTGCGGGATATCCGTTATATCCGCCTTTCTGTAGGTAATCATAGTTATTTTGGGTTATACGAAAATTGTCAGGCTTCTTTATTACTTCTCCACCACCGGAAAGCCAGGAAACCAATAATGGCCAGGGGCGTTAAAGCCAGCATCAGAATACCATTGTTCAAACCTTTTGCCGGGCCTTCGCCCAGCTGCTGAGCCGTTTTAGTACACAGGGAACATTGCGCCATTACTGATCCGTTCATCACCGTCAAAAACACTGTCAGTAAAAACAAACCTGTCTTCTTCATAGTATTATTGTTTGATCTCACAAAATTAGGCTATCTGTCTTAAAAAAATCTCCTTAATTCTATCAATGGTAATAAGGGGAAATCATAATATAAACAATCACACCCGTTACCGCTACATAAAACCAGATAGGCCACGTAATACGGGCAATTTTGCGGTGGCGTGGAATATCATTCTGAAATCCGCGTAGCAGCGTGAAAAGCACCAACGGTACTATAATGGCGGCCAGTACAATATGTGTCAGTAACAGGAAGTAGTAAATATAACGGATGCCACCCAGCATCGCTTTTTCGCCGGCATCCAGGATACCGTTATGATCCAGGTCGCCAAAACGGGTTTCTGTAGCCAGTGCATGGTACGTAACATACGAAAGCAGGAACACTGCCGACAAACCCACTGCAATTAAATTGGTGATCTTATGGGCTTTTACATGTCCGTTCTTTATAAAATACAAGCTGGCCAGTAGTAAAACAGCGGTACTGGTATTGAGGATGGCGTGGAACAGCGGCAATATCCTGATATCAAAACCAGGATGCATTTCCGGCTTGGGCAACACAAACAATAACGCAACCAGCGCGGGTATAGCTATCGACACGATGGTAATAGGCGTATTGAGATTTCTGTTCTTGAATTCCATATCCACTAAAATGTAAAAGGTGAATAAAGAAAGGTGAACAACCTTTCCTTATTCACCTTTCCTTTATAATTATTTTTATTACTTCTCTCCGGAGAACAGTTTTTTGAGGAAGGCCGCAAAACCCGGTCGGTGTCTGTCTTTTGCCAGATGCAATATGGCGATATCGCCTGCGCATCTTTTTACATCATTGGAATCAAGACCGTTATAATATCCACGGATGTTCCTGTTTTTGTCGATTAATACCAGCTTCTCGGTATGTATAAAGTCGTCCGGACCTCCGTCTCCCTGTGTTACAGAAACAAAGAAATCATTTCTGGCGAGATCATAGATCTCCTTTTTACTACCTGTGAGCAGCCACCAGTTGTCGGGATTGATCTGGTAGTCGTATGCGTACTTACGCAGCTTATCTACCGTATCCCTTTCCGGGTCTACTGAAAAGGAGAGGATTTGCAGTAAAGAATCGTTCTTTACGTAGGCGCTCTGTACCTTTTTCAGGTTTTTTGTTAATGTAGGACAGATACTTGGGCAGGAGGTGAAAAAGAAATCAACCAGTAACACTTTTCCTTCCATGTCTTTCAAACTCACCTGTTCACCAAGTTGATTGGTCAGTTTAAAATCCCTGATCTTATGAAAAACGGTATCGTACGAAACTTTACCATTTTCTGAGATCGTATCTACTCTTTCCGGGATGAAGTATCCGGGTACAGGCACCACATTTTTTCCATAGTGATCTACAATGAGATAACCCAAAAGCGGCACCAGTATAGCCAACGACACTCCTAATAAAGCCCTGCGAGAGATGATCCTGATAGTTTATGGTGAAATTAATAATGATGTCCTTCTTTTGCAGGAGCCTTTGGCGTTTCAATTGGAGTACCTGGTTTCAGGTCTTTCCGCATGTTCTTCCAGGAATCACCTTCGTACAGGAATGCAATGATAAACCATACAAATAACAGTAACGGAATCAATATGGTAAGGATCAGGTTTTTGATTTCGTGACCCAGGTGCATGAATTCAGCAACGATATAGAAGGCTTTCACCACGGTGAGGCCAACGAAGATCGCATTCAGGAATACCCTGCTGGGGAAACCTGTTTCCAGATGTAAAAAGGCCAGACCTACTTCCACCATTGTGATACACAACAGGATCCAGAACGTTCTCCAGATTGTTTTGGTAGATGAATCGACATGTGCAGCTTCATGCCCAGCCTCAGTATGTGTATGCTCCATTACTATTTAAATTAAATAAATTCTAAAAATCAGATTCCAAATAATCAACAACAAACCTTGTACTATTCTGCTTGCCTTTGGCTCAGAGCAGGTAGAAGCAGGTGAATACGAATACCCAAACCAGATCTACAAAGTGCCAGTATAAACCTACTTTTTCTACCATTTCGTAGTGACCTCTGTGCTCATAAGTACCTTTCAGTACGTTGGCCAGGATAACGATATTCAGGATCACACCGGAAGTTACGTGTAAACCGTGGAAACCGGTAATGGTAAAGAAGAAGTTGGTAAAGTTGGTAGATGCCAGTGTACCGTCAACGTTCAGGAAAGGATTACGACCCCACCATGCACCTTCGTGATACAGATGTGTCCATTCCCATGCCTGACAGCTCAGGAACGCGATACCACCAACGATGGTCCAGAGCATCCATTTGGCCACTGCTTTTTTATCTCTCATGTGACCGGCATGTACCGCCAGTACCATGGTTACAGAACTCATGATGAGAATGAAGGTCATCAAACTCACAAATACCAACGGCAAGTTGGCATGGCCCATGCCAGGGAAGGAGCGGAACACCTCATTCGGATCAGGCCAGGATGGGCTGGAAAACCGGATGGTACCATATGAAATCAACAATGCGCCGAATGTGAACGCATCTGACATCAGGAAGTACCACATCATCAACTTACCATAGCTCACATTAAAGGGAGAATATCCTCCGGCCCACCATTTTTTCTTCGCTGTAACTGCTGTATCCATTGTTTGTTTTATAAAATTTTACAAAGTTTATCTGGCGATACTTAAAAAAATTAACAGGTAAATCCACAGTACGTCCACGAAATGCCAGTATGTTGCGGCTACTTCAATGGGAACTGCGCTATAGGTCCGTACACGGGTTCTGTAAGCCCTGCCAAACATAATGAGCAGTGCTACTACACCACCCAAAACGTGCAGCATGTGCACTCCTACGATAACATAAATAAAAGAAGCGGAAACAGGCCCGTTGAGGGGCAGTCCTACCGACTTCAATTGTGAAAATCCTATCCACTGGCAGGCTGCAAACGCCACACCCAAAAATGCTGTAAGGGTGATCAGTTGCTTGTAACGCTGCATATTCCTTTCCCTGAACTGCTTTAAAGCCAGGTGTATAGTTAAGCTGCTGGTTAAAATTACGGCAGTGGATATCCAGAAAATGTGCGGCAGTTCAAATGCCAGCCAGTTTGCCTGGGATCTTTTAACAATATAAGCACTCGTAAACCCGATAAACATCATGGTAATACTACCCATGGCGATCCATAAGGAATATTTATGCGGATGTATTTTCTTACGTTGTTCTAATGTCATAGTATCCATCACTCCTCTTTTCATTTTACGCTTTGTCCAGCAGTTGTACCAGCTGAACAATTGTCAGATAAATATAAGATCCGAACATGAGCTTTCTTGCTGCAGGAACATCATTCTTTCTGTACAGGTTAATGGCCCTGTAAAGGAAGAAAATACCCGCCAGAATGGCCACTATCGCAGAAATGCTTCCAGTGATCTTCAGGAGGTACGGTGCTACGCCGGCTGGGATCAGCAACAACGTGTACATAGCAGCCTGTATGGCGGTGTACTTGTTGGGCTCTCCGCTGCCCGGCAGCATTTTGAAGCCTGCCCTGGTATAGTCTTTATACGCAATCCAGGCAATTGCCCAGAAATGCGGAAACTGCCACAGGAACTGGATAGCAAACAACGACCAGCCACCTTCGCTCAGGTTGTTGGCGCCGGCTGCCCAACCGATCAGGGGAGGCATGGCACCTGGAATAGCGCCTACCAGTACGGCAAGAGAATTCCATTTTTTCCAGGGTGTGTACACAAAACCGTATAACACCAAAGACACTCCGCTCAATGCGGCACTCAACCAGTTAAAGCAGTACCCCATTACCAGGAGACCCGCAATACCCGTTATCACAGCCAGTGCAATCGCCTCGTTGTCGTGCATACGCCCGGAAGGCAATGGACGAACAGCGGTGCGCGCCATCAGTTTATCTGTATTCTTCTCCCAGATCTGGTTAATGGTATTGGCTGATCCGGAAACCAGCAAACCACCTGCAAATAATAAAAGAACTTTTACTAAGTTAAACTCCACGCCGGGCACCAGCAGGTAACCAACCACAGATGAAAATACCACCATAAAGGTGAGATTAAACTTCATTAGCTGAGAGTAATCTTTCACCTTGCTTGCTACCGCATATGATGACGACAATTTTATGGAGTTTTCTTGCAACATTTTTTTTCTAGCCACATTCCGGGTTTAAGTCCGGAACAAATTTACAAACATCACAGTGAACAAAATCCCGGAAGGAAGATTTTTCATGCGAAAGGTATCTTCCTGCCGGAATTCCGAACTATATTTTAGTGCGCTGATTCATTAGGTCCGATAGGCTCAGTTTGCGGAATGAAATCTCTTCCATCCTTGCTATAGTCATAAGCCCAGCGATATACTTCCGGAATTTCACCAGGCCAGTTACCGTGACCGGCATGGATAGGTGTAGTCCATTCCAGGGTAGTTGCATTCCACGGATTCTGGGTGGTCAGCTTTCTACCTTTGAAAATGCTGTAGAAGAAGTTGAACACAAACAGCAGCTGTACCGCAAATACGAGGATTACCACGATGGTGATGAACTCGTTCAGACCACCAAACTGTTTGAAGGAAGCCCAGCCGGATACATCATAGTACCTTCTTGGCATACCCGCCATACCTTCGTAGTGCATAGGCCAGAAGATCAGGTAAGCGCCGATCATGGTTACCCAGAAGTGGATATAACCAATGGTCTGGTTCATGAAACGGCCATACATTTTAGGGAACCAGTGGTAGATACCGGCAAACATACCAAAGAACGCAGATACACCCATTACAATATGGAAGTGGGCGATCACAAACATGGTATCATGCAGGTGAATATCGATAGAAGAGTTACCTAACCAGATACCTGTTAAACCACCGGAGATGAAAGTGCTCACAAAACCGATAGAGAACAGGGAAGCAGGCGTAAAGTTGATATTACCCTTCCAGATAGTAGTGATCCAGTTAAATACCTTGATGGCAGATGGTACCGCGATCAATAAGGTTAAGAGTACGAAGAATGCACCCAGGAACGGATTCAAACCTGTTACGAACATATGGTGCGCCCAAACCAGGAAGGCCAGGATACAGATTGCGAACAGGGAACCGATCATCGCCAGGTAACCAAAGATAGGCTTGCGGGAACTTACCGCCAGTACTTCAGAAACCATACCCATCGCAGGGAGGATGATGATATATACCTCAGGGTGACCTAAGAACCAGAATAAATGTTGATAGAGAATAGCGCTACCACCTTCATTTGCCAGTGCTTTACCGGCGATAAAGATATCAGACAGGTAGAAGCTGGTACCAGCGTGACGATCCATGAGCAGCAGGATGAAACCTGACAGCAATACAGGGAAAGACAATACGCCCAATACGGCAGTGAAGAAGAATGACCAGATAGTCAAAGGCATTTTGGTCATCGCCATACCTTTGGTACGCATATTCAATAAGGTAGAGATATAGTTCAAACCACCGAGCAGCTGCGAAACAACAAACAGCGCCATGCTGGTTAACCAAAGATCCACACCTATTTTAGAACCGATAGAAGCGTCTCCCAGTGCACTCAGCGGCGGATACATTGTCCAACCTCCGGAAGCAGGGCCTGTTTGAACAAACAGGGAAGCCATCATTACCAGGCTGGCCAAAAAGAAGAACCAGTAGCTCAAACAGTTCATAAAAGGGGAGGCCATGTCACGCGCACCTACCTGCAAAGGAATCAGCAGGTTGGAGAAGGTACCGCTCAGGCCGGCCGTTAATACAAAGAATACCAGGATGGTACCGTGCATTGTTACCAATGCATAGTAAGCTTCCGCTGTAATGCGGCCACCTTTAGCCCAATGACCCAGGATACTTTCCAGCCAGGGGAAAGTGGCATCAGGAAAACCAAGTTGCAAACGGAACAGTACAGAGAAGAAAGCACCAATGATAGCCCAAACGATACCAGTAATCAGGAATTGTTTGGCGATCATTTTGTGATCCATGCTGAACACATATTTCGAAATGAAACTGTCTTCATGGTGGTGCTCATGATCATGATGATCATGCGCTCCGTGCATTACCTCCTGTTGACTGTGCAATGTTGCTTCGTTACTCATAATCGGTTCGGTTTATTATAAACTAACGCCCGGGAAGTATCGTCGTTTGTCAGTTTGTCTTTATTGTTTTTAATTGTACTCCGTCAAAAATTCTTCTACGCAAAATTACAGCTTACTGGATATTGGCAGCTACTGCTTTTTGTGTGCTATCTGCTTTCGCTTCGCCGGCAGGCGCAGCCGGAGCTGCAGTGTCAGCGTGTGTCAGGCTATACGTTGATTTCTGGGAAGCTACCCATTTATCATATTCTTCCTGAGTTTCCACAACTATCACACCTCTCATGGAGTAGTGACCGCTACCACACATCTGATCGCAGGAAATTTCAAATGTAAAGTCCGGGTTACCGGTTTTTTCCTTCATCTGTTTGGTAGTGAACTTAGGAGTAAACCACAGGGTGGTAGGGATACCGGGAACCGCATCCATTTTCATGCGGAAGTGAGGTAAACCCACATCATGGATTACGTCGCGGGAACCGATGATGAACTTTACCGGTTTACCAACTACGAGGTGCAGTTCGGTAGGCATAAAGTCATCCTTGTTCAAAGGATCGTTCCAGTCCAGACCCAGTTCATTACCGGCGGAAGGATCGATGTTTTTAATATCACGACGACCCAGTGCGCCATCCTTACCAGGATAACGGAAGATCCAGTTAAACTGTTTACCGGTTACTTCTACTACAGCAGCGTCTTTTGGCGCTTCTGAAGTGAGCTGGAACCAGTGTTTCAAACCGAAAGCCACCAGTATGGTTAAGGCGATAGCCGGGATAACGGTCCAGATAACTTCCAGTTTATTATTATGCGGAAAGTAAAATGCTTTACGGCCTTCTTTCTCCTGGTACTTAAATGCAAACCAGAATAAAGCAATTTGGGTAATCACGAACACCACACCAGTGATGGCAAGTGTTACATAAATAAGGGTATCAACGCCTTCTCCCTGTTCTGATGCAGATTCGCCCAGGATTTTGCCTTTCAGCAAATCGTTACACCAGTACACTCCTATAAGCCCCAGCACCAGGAATGCAATCAGCAGGAAACCATTTATACGGTTGCTTTGCTCGCGCGCTTTCTTTTCTCCCTTCAATATGGACACATATTCGCTCGCCTTCGCAATCTGGAAGATGACTATGAATATGAGAACAACAACTAAGACTGCTAAAAATCCTGACATTGCTATATGAAATAATTAAGTTATCTAATGCTTTTCTTTTGCCTAATCTCCTTGATCACCCAATCAGGTGTGGTGAATGATACTTTCTTTCAGGTAAGGATGATTCTTCGGAACCAGTGCAGCTTTAGTCAGCTGGTTAGATACCAGGAAGATGATCAGTCCTACGAAACCAAGTCCGAGTCCGAATTCATACCAAGGGAATACCAGGGTTTTAACGGTGCCTGGGTAAACCATTTGCCAGAAATCCAGCCAGTGACCGAAGATGATCACGATAGCGATGAAAACGATGGCAGTATAGTTACGTTTGGTGTCCCTTTTCATCAGGAACAACAACGGAGTAACAAAGTTGATCAGGAGGTTCAGGAAGAAGATTGGTCTCCACTGGCCCCAAACACGCGGCTGGAAGTATTCAGTTTCTTCCGGCATGTTGGCGTACCAGATCAGCATGTACTGGGAGAACCAGAGGTAAGTCCAGAAGATGCTGAATGCAAACATGAATTTACCCAGATCGTGCAGGTGTTCTTCAGTTACATAAGTGAGATAACCGTGTTTTTTCAGATATACTACGAACAGTGCTATCAATGACAGACCGGATACCCAGGTGCTGGCGAAAGTGTACCAGCTGTACATGGTAGAGAACCAGTGTGCATCGATACTCATTAACCAAACCCATGGCGTGGTAGATCCAACGCTCAGGGTAAATACTACCAGGAAGCCACCGCATACAACGGTATTTCTCCAGAGTAATTTACGGCCTGTTTCAGGACGCAGATCCCATCCATCTTCTTCAATAGACATTCTGCGGAGCTTCAGGGTAAAGAAGATCCAGAGGCCCAGTGTCAGGATAGTTGCTACGGTAAAGAATCCTTTGTTCAGGAAAGCAGATTTCCAGGTCAGGATCTTATCCTCTGCCACATGGTGTGCGTTTACCCAGTGGTAGATATCCTCTTTTCCACCAAAAACAAGGATCATTACAATCACAAATAAAATGGCGGACAAAACGGGAACGGCCATTGAAATAGCTTCAGGTACACGGCGGAAAGCAATCTGCCAGCCACCATGTGCCAGGGTAGTAGCAGCTATAAAGAAGGTGCTCGCCAATGTAATCAGCAAAAAGAAGCTGCTGTTTTGCAACAGACCGGCCCAAAACCGTGTCGCGTTCTCACCTTGAAACGCAATTAATCCGATCAATAACGTCAGCAAGCCCACGCCCATTAACACGAAGCTGGTCTTTTTTAATCTTGCCGGTACTACAAATTGGTCTTTCATTACTGTATATTAAAATACTTGATTGAAATTCAGTTTAACTCATTTATTTAGCTGCAGTGCTATCGTTAGCAGGAGCGGCAGACGGGGCGGCAGCACCTGGCTGTTTACTCTTGATATAAGCAGCAATCTTCCAGCGCTGGTCTCTGTCGAGCTGACTGGCATAACTACCCATCATGTTATAACCATAAGTCATTACATGAAACAGGCGGCCTTCTGTGTAACCGGATTTTGCACCGGCAACCAGGTTGGCAGGAGCTGCAGGATAAGGTCCATCTCCACCTTTGTACAGTGGACCATTACCATCTAATGCAGTACCATGACAGATACCACAGTAGATATTAAATAAACGTTCGCCTTCTTTAAGATCAGACGGCGTAATAGTTAATGGATTTTTCACCAGATTAGCCAGTGCCGTATCTGATTCTTTCAGATGGTATGGCAAAAGTTCTCCTCTTTTTACTGTTCCTTCCACTGGCTTCAGGCCTGACAAACGAGCACTGTAAAATTCATACGCACGGGATTCATACATGTCTGGCATATAAATCCTGCCGGGCTTTCTGTTATGCTCCCCCCTGTTACAGGCTGCCAGGAAAGCTCCAGTTGCCAATGCGGCTACAATCAATATGTTGGAAGTCCTTTTCATCAGAAATTATTTATCTAGCTTTCATTAGTTCTTGCTTGCTCAAATCCTAATGTCGCAACGGTATGTTTTAGCTGTTATTTTAATTAAGCGTTTGCGGTCTGAATCTTACGGAGATAAGGCTCATCATCCTTATCGTACCTTCCGAACCACCATCCTGCTTCAGCCTTCTGCTCATTGATATCCTGCGCACCTGCAGCAGCGAGGAAGCTCTTTACTTCTTCCGCATTGGTTTTCTCTGTCAGCTCTATTACCATCACAAACTTATCGTCTGTTTGTCTTGGATGGAAGATGTGTTTCTTCACACCCGGCATTAACTGGCACAGATAACAGAAAGTCATCACCATACCTACCGCCGCAAATAATACGGTCAGCTCAAAGGTGATCGGAATAAAAGCAGGCAGCGGGAAATGTGGTTTACCACCAATGTTCAGCGGCCAGTCTACATTAAATACCCAACTCATGAAGGATAATGCTGTAGTAGTACCAGTGATACCATATATGAAACCGGCTGTGTGCAGACTGGTTTCTCTTAAACCCATTGCATGATCGAGGCCGTGAACAGGAAAAGGAGTGTATACATCGTGCAATTTGTATCCTGCAGTGCGTACTTTCTTTACTGCCGGAAACAACACTGCCTCATCGTCAAACAAGCCTACAACAAATTTTTTAACAGCCATATATTTAAAAATTCAAATTCCAGGTAATTAGTTCTCTTAATTCGTCTTTTAGTGTGCATGTGCCACGTCGTGCGCAAATTTCTCAGCACTTTCTTCTTCGTAAACTTCCATTTTCTCTTTGTAGTTCTCACCGGAAGTTTTCAGGACAGCCTTGATTTCAGCTACCGCAATTACCGGGAAGTATTTAGCAAACAGGAAGAAGCAGGTGAAGAACAAACCGAAAGTACCCATGTAGAAACCTACTTCAGGCCAGGACGGACGATAGTAAGCCCAGCTGGATGGCAGGTAATCGCGGTACAGTGAGGTACAGATGATTACAAAACGCTCAAACCACATACCGATGTTCACGATGATAGACATTACGAAAGTCACCATTACATTTCTTCTCATTTTGCGGAACCAGAACACCTGCGGAGTGATTACGTTACAGGTCATCATGATCCAGTAAGACCAACCCAGCGGACCGGCAGCACGGTATTTGAAGAAGGTGGCGAACTCATAAGGGTTAGCGCCATACCATGCCATGAATAACTCAGTCAGGTAAGCACAACCTACTACAGAACCCGTTAACACAATTACCTTGTTCATGGCTTCCATGTGACCCAGGGTAATATATTCTTCGAGATGTAATACTTTACGGGTAATGATCAGCAACGTTTGTACCATCGCAAATCCGGAGAAGATCGCACCCGCTACGAAGTAGGGAGGGAAGATGGTAGTGTGCCAACCGGGAATTACAGAAGTCGCAAAGTCAAAAGATACGATCGTGTGTACAGACAGTACCAGTGGAGTGGATAAACCTGCCAGTACCAGCGACAGTGCTTCATGACGTTGCCAGTGTTTGGTAGAACCGGTCCAGCCAAAAGCAGCTACACCATATAATAACTTGCGTAATTTAGTTTTAGCCCTGTCACGAACGGTAGCGAAATCCGGAAGTAAACCAGAGTACCAGAACAGGAGGGATACGGTAAAGTAAGTAGAGATCGCAAATACGTCCCAGAGAAGCGGAGAGTTAAAGTTAACCCATACCGGACCGCGGGTATTTGGATAAGGCAGAATGAAAAACGCCATCCATACACGACCCATGTGAATGATCGGGAACTGACCGGCGCACATTACCGCGAAGATCGTCATCGCTTCCGCCGCACGGTTCACCCCTGTACGCCAACCCTGGCGGAACAGGAGGAGGATCGCGGAAATCAGGGTACCGGCGTGACCAATACCTACCCACCATACGAAGTTGGTAATGTCCCAACCCCAACCGATGGTTTTATTCAGATTCCATACTCCGACACCGAAATAGATCTGCCAGAACACGGAAAAGGCACCAAAGCCCAACAGTGTCAGGGAGATGAAAAAGCCTACATACCACAGTTTTCCAGGCTTCCCTTCAATGGGACTAATGATATCTTCCGTTACCTGGTGATAATCCTTAACCCCGTCTACCAAAGGTTCTCTCAGTGTGGATTCGTATTTTAAATGCATATTCTATAAGCTTTTAGCTGCTAGCTTCTAGCTACTAGCCCTTGTCTTTTGTTATGATCTCAGATTCTGTTCTTTCTGTCTTTTTCTTAACGATTACCGGTTAAGATCATTACGCGTGGTGCGCTTCTTCCTTGTGAGCAGACTCTTTTTCTGCTTTAGGAGCGGCATCTTTGTTTCTGATCTTCGCCAGGTAGCTGATAGATGGCAGTACGTGTGTTTCTTCCAACACATAGTACATCCTGTCTACCTGCTGCTCGTTACGAATCTTATAGATTTCGCTGTTCTTGTCGTTGATGTTACCAAATACGATCGCATCAGCGCCACAAGCTTGCTGGCAGGCGGTTTTAGCGGCTCCATCTTTCAATGGGTGACCAGCCTTCTTCGCATCCAGTTTCGCTTCCTGTAAACGTTGTACGCAGAAAGAACATTTTTCCATCACACCACGGCTACGAACCACTACATCCGGGTTCAGTACCATGCGGGTCAGGTTATCGTTCATATCAGCCACATCGTACAGGTTGTTTTCAAAGCTGTCAGCACCATTCCAGTCTCTCCAGTTCAGGCGACGTACTTTGTAAGGACAGTTGTTAGCGCAGTAACGGGTACCGATGCAACGGTTGTAAGCCATCTGGTTAATACCTTCAGAGCTGTGGTTGGTTGCTCCAACCGGACAAACGTTTTCGCAAGGTGCGTTATCGCAATGCTGACACAGCATCGGCTGGAACACTACTTCCGGATTTTCTTCATCACCGCTGAAGTAACGGTCGATGCGGATCCAGTGCATTTCATGTGCTTTCGCCACTTCTTCTTTACCTACAACAGAAACGTTATTTTCTGCCTGGCAGGCAATTGTACAGGCACCGCAACCAAAACAGGTGTTCAGGTCGATAGACATGCCCCATTTGATACCAGGGTAGCTGTAGTTAGGATACAGGGTAGCATCCTTACGGAAGTCAGGACCAAATTTCTTCAGTTCCAGTCTGTCTTCGTTTACCTCTTTAGGGTTCTTGATGAACTCTTCCAGGGTAGTTTCTTTAACGATCGGACGACCTTCGTAACTATTATGTGTTTGTGTTAAAGCAACAATTTCTTTCTGACCGGTAGCTTCTACAGATGCGTCAGTAGTGAAGTAGTCAAAGTTCTGACCGTTGAAGCTAACAAAAGGATAAACATTTTTACCGATACCGGCAGCAGCTCTTCCTACGTTATTACCACGGCCGTAACCTACTGCGATAGCGATTACTTCAGGGTGCATACCCGGAACAATCAGCAGCGGCAGTTCGATTTCTTTACCGTTGGATTTAACTTTCAGGACTTTCTTCTCTGCATTGATTTCGTAATCATCACCTAACTGGGTAGAGAAAGTTTTAGCCAGTTTGTTGGAGATACAGGCGTAGTTACCCCAGGTAGAACGGGTAATCGGGTCAGGCATTTCCTGTAACCATGGGTTGTTGGCAGATCTGCCGGTACCGATAGCTACTTTTTCATACAGCACCAGCTCCAGTTTACCACCTTTCTTAGCGCTGCTGATTTTGGATGCAGCACCGGCAATATCACCGGCAAATGCAGCACCACCTAATGCAGGCGCAGTAGCTGGTTCAACAATACCATCCTGTAATGCTTTATCCCATGCTTCCTGTCCGCCCAGTTTGCTGATCCACTCATTTTTCAGGTAGTCAGCCCAGGTAGTGGTAGTGTTACCAGACCAGGTGAGGAGGGTATCCTGGATAGCACGTGTTTTAAACAGCGGCAGGATAGTAGGCTGAGCGAAGCTGTAGTAACCTGCTCTTCCTTCAGCATCATTCCATGATTCCAGGAAGTGATGATCAGGAGCTACATATTTACACAGTTCAGTTGTTTCGTCGTTTCTGTCGTTGAAGGATACCGCGATCTTCACTTTCTTCAGACCTTCTGCGAATTTCTGGGATTCGAAGTAGTCGTAAGCTGGGTTAGCGCCATAAACCAGTACAGCACCGATGCTGCCTGCGTTCATATCGCTTACCAGTTTGGTCATATCGCTGTCGATACCCTGACGGTAGTTGGAAGGAGAAGCGAAGTCGATGGTAGTACCATTGGCGCCAACGATGTTGTTGATGGCGTTTACAATGATCTGTACGTTTACATCGTTAGAACCGCTTACTACCAGTGCTTTACCAGCGTTTGCTTTCAGTGATTCTGCCGCTTTCTTGATACCATCTGCTACACGTTTGTCGGCAATAGCCGGAGCGGTTACGCTGCCGCCAACTGCTGCCAGCAGTGCCAGTGCTACTGCACCGGTTTCAGAAGGTTTGTGTGTATATCTTTCGTCCGCATTTGCACCGGTAAGACTCATATGGCTTTCGAACGCGAAAAGTTTGGACATTTCGGGTTTCTGTGCATTGATCTTACGGGTAGAAGCAAATTGGCGGGCATATTCAACCGGGTTCAGCCAGGTTCCGATAAAGTCTGCTCCTAAACTCACTATCGCTTTGGCATTTTCAAAGTGGTAGGAAGGAACAACTCTTTTACCGTAAGAGGCTTCATTTGCCTGCAGCAGACCTGAGTAGGAAACTGCATCGTATACTACGTGGCGGGAGTTTGGATATTTTGCCAGGAACTCGCCGATCACTTTTTTAGTAGTGGGGCTGAGTAAAGTGGCGCTTAATAAAACAACAGGAGCACCGCCTAATCCGGCCAGTGCTGCACCTATTTGTTTATCCAGTTCTGCCCAGGTTGTTTCCGTACCACCGATAGATGGGAAACGGAGACGGGCAGTATCATACAGGCTTAATACAGCGCCCTGTACTTTGGCGGATGTAGCGCCCTGTGTGATAGCTGATAAAGTATTCCCTTCCAGTTTGATGGGACGACCTTCGCGGGTTTTCACCACAACCGGTACATATTCGCCATCAATGGCATAAGAAGAAGCATAATAATTGGCTACACCCGGGGTGATCTCTTCCGGTTTGTTTACATACGGAATCGCTTTCTTAACCGGTGTTTCACAGCTGGCAGCAATAGCGGCAGCAGCGGTGGTGAACCCCAGATATTTCAGAAAATCCCTGCGGGGGGTAGTAGCATTCAACAGGCCTTCACTCTCGAACGGAAGTTCTTCACTGAATTCGTTCTTCACAATTTCCTGATGCGCATCGGTATTGTGCAACTCCTCCAAGCCTTTCCAATACTTTTTTTGCTCCATGTTATATTAACGAGTTACGTTTATAAATTTTGATATCTTCTGATTAAGAGAAAATCTCTCTAAATCCTTCCTAGTAGTGACATTTTTGACATTCAGTACCACCTACCATCTCAACTGTTACGCTATCGATCTTCTTATCTTTAATATCCTGATGAAGCTTTTCGAAGATGCTGTAATAGTTGTTGTCAGCAAACTGCACTTTGGTAGTACGGTGACAGTTGATACACCATCCCATAGAGAGATCGGAGAACTGATGTACTTCATCCATTTCGGTGATGGCACCGTGGCAGGTTTGACATTGTTGCTGACCGGCAACCACGTGTTGAGAGTGGTTAAAGTAAACGTGGTCAGGCAGGTTGTGGATTTTAGTCCATTCGATTGGTCTGCCTGGCTTGGTATATTTACCAGCTTCAGGATCCCATCCTACGTAATCGTATAATTTTGCAATTTCAGCAGTACCATCTACCTTCTTACCTTCTGCAGTTGTCAGCTCAGGACCGGAGTATTCCTTAATGGCCTTGTGACAGTTCATACAGATATTTTCAGAAGGGATCATTGCGTGTTTACTCTTCTCAGCACCGGCGTGGCAATACAAACAGTTAATCTGGTTGATACCCGCGTGCACCTTATGGCTGTAGAAGATAGGTTGCTCCGGCATATAGTCTTTCTGGCGACCCAGGCCGATTGCACCCTGAATAGTGAAGTAACCGCCTACCATGAACAGCACCAGGATGATCAGCGCCAGGTAAGCTTTATTTTTGTAGAAAGGAACAGGGTCCGGAGTAGGAACTCCTTCTTTATCACCAGCCAGCTTATTCAGGTTGCTGTTGATCTGCATGAGGATCAGCGCTACTACTGCGAGGATCAGTGTGATGATACCAAACAGTAAACTGTTGTCATTGCCTTTGTCTTCAGCACCTTCAGTAGCCCCAGCTTCAGCAGGCTTAGCTCCTCCCGGAGTTTTCGCTTGCTCAACTTTTACATAAGCCAGGATGTCGTCAATCTCCTCATCTGATAACTGAGGGAAAGCGGTCATCGCTGTCTTGTTGTACTGATTGAAGAGGTCATTGGCATATTTGTCCCCTGTAGCCAGTACAGAAGCAGAGTTGTGGATCCACTGGTGCAATAATTTCTTATCGGGCCAGCGATCTTCTACCCCCGCTAATGCAGGACCTGTCAGCTTCTTATGGACATTATGGCAGGAAGCGCAGTTTGTTTGGAATAATGCTTTACCCTTCGCTGGATCCGCTGCCTTAACAGAAGAAAACGGAATTACTATACTAGCGCATAGAATAAGCACACTCACAAAATGCTTGCGCAAAAGAATGGAAACACGACGATACACAGCCTATATAGTTTAGATTTGACCTAAAGTTTCTTAAAAGTGCCAGCAAAAATAAGACAGAATGTTGACAATTTACCAACAATTAAAAAAAATTATTGTCTTATAGAATGCTGTTTTCAACCTCTTTTTTGAGCACCGATTGAGCTGGAAGTCTTTCTGCTGGCCTATTTAAACGCTTCACCTATTATTTCCTTTCAAAACTTATTATTTTGATTGAAAGTTTAATTCCTCTGTGGGCGCACGTCTACATCATAACGTGGGGCAAGGTTTGCGGGGATATAATTATAATATATGCAGATGAAAATCAAATAGTGGTCCCCTATATCCTTTAACACACAATATAATATATTATCTGTCAGCGCAGTTAATTTCTGTGAGAGTTGTTATTTTTACCTTAATAACCTGCCGGCGGACCAGAATGTTCAATCTGCCATCAAAAAATCGCTCCCATGAAAAATAGTATCATACTCCCCGTTTTGCTTACTGCCTTCACGGCCTGTAACAATAATACCACCACCACCCAAAACGATAGCACCACGCAACATACCACGCCGGGTACAGCTACCCCCACCGTTATCACCGGCACCTTCCAGGGTACCCTTCCGTGCGCCGACTGCCCCGGCATGGACTACCAGATCAGTTTGTTTGATGATCATACCTTTCATGAACTGGTGGCCTACCAGGGAAGAGGACAGGGGATAGCCTCCGTGGAAACCGGCACCTGGAAACAAACCTCCGACTCCACCGTAATGCTTCAGAAGAAAACCGACAGCAGCTCCTTCCTCGCCTCCGAAGGGAAACTCCTCCTCCTCGATACCAAAGGCAAACGGATCGAAGGGGTGCTGGCCAGCAATTATATCCTCAAGCCGGTAGAGGGTGGCGACCGCAGGCAACTGCTCGCCGAAAAGTCGAAAGCCGGCATCCGGTTCACCGCCAGCGGCAACGAACCCTTCTGGAGCCTCGACCTTGATAACAAAAAAATACGTTTCAACAACGTTAATGGCGACAGCCTCCAGGTTACCCTCCCCCCGGCCAGGCCTAATACCGATACTTTAAAGGTATACACCACCCCGGATATCACGATAAGTATCCGCAATACCGTTTGTACCGACGATATGAGCGGCCTGATGAAACCCAATACCGTACAGATACAGGTGAAAGACAAAACATACCAGGGCTGCGGGGAATATCTCAAATAACTTTAAATCCCTGCTAAATTGTCTATTTTTGTACCCTACTCAAACAGTAAGAGACTTTGAAAAATATTGCCATATTCGCATCGGGTGCAGGAAGCAACGCGCAGAAAATTATAGATCATTTCAAACAGTCAGATAAGGCCAGGGTTACCGTAATCGTTTGTAACAAACCCGGAGCCGGTGTTTTACAGATTGCCGAACGCGAAGGTATTACCAGTATACTCATTGAAAAGGAGGCGTTCCTCCATTCAGATAAATATATCCAATTATTAAAAGAACAAAAGATCGACCTGGTAGTGCTGGCCGGTTTCCTATGGAAAATCCCCGCCAACCTGGTACAGGCTTTTCCTAACCGCATTATCAATATCCACCCGGCCCTGTTACCAAAATTTGGCGGAAAAGGGATGTATGGACATTTTGTGCACGAAGCGGTTATAGCTGCCGGAGAAAAAGAAAGTGGCATCACCATCCACTTTGTGAACGAGAAATACGACGACGGAGAAACGATCCTGCAGGAACGAATTATCATCACACCGGAAGATACGCCCGAGTCAGTAGCACGCAAAGTACAGGCGCTGGAACATCAATGGTTTCCGGTAATTGTGGAACGATTATTGACCAGTTCTGAAAGCTGACACACGCCCGGATTGAGGTTCTGAAGCCAGTCTAACCCTTACAACTGTATGAAAAAGACACTGCTGTTAATATGGTTATCCTGTTCATTTATTTTATCATCCTCTGCCCAGGATGGCAAAACACAATTGAGCAAAAACACCTTTCTTAAAGTAAATCCTACCACCTTAATTAATGAACTCGATATTTACCTGGAACAGGAAATAACTGATAAATTCAGCCTGGAGGTAGGTATCAGCGGTATCTATACAGATTACCCCGATTATGTGCTGGCAAAAAAGATTGATATCGGACAGAAAAAACCTGATATCAGTACTGAACAGTTTGTAGATGGCCGGGGACTGGGCTTCCGCGTAGGAGCACGCCTGTACCTTATTTCACAGGAAATGTCGCCCTCCCGCGCAGCCGGCACCTACTTCGAACCCGTGTTATTCGTTAAAAAGGTTTTCTACCCTAATGAAGACAATACCTTCAGTAACATTACCTACACCAACTCCGGAGACAAAACCGTTATCGGCCTGCAACTTCTGGTAGGACGGCAGTTCAAAAAAGACCGCTTTATCCTTGATCCCTTTATCGGTGTAGGTATCCGTAGTAAAATCTATAAATACAATACCTATCATTTCGACGACGACAAAGTATCCCTGAACGATGGTAAAATGGTCAGCATACTGCCCAGCCTCCAGATAGGTATTAAAATGGGGCTCAAACTGTGGTAATCTTCCCTAAAACGGTACAATCACTTTAGCACTGAAATTTCTACCCATATTATAGATGCCCAGCCGCCCGTTAGGGGAGGAGCTGTAGTATTCAAAATATTTCAACCGGTTCATATTGGCCTGGTAAGCCACGTTGGCCACATTATCCAGCTGCAGGAACACTTCACATACCGTTTTTCCTTTCTTATTGAGAATACCGGTACCGGCGCCTATATTGAAAAGGGTATATCCCGGCGTAAATGTTTCGGTATCATCTACCCCGTAAAAATGTGGCTGGTCTGCAATAATATCAGCCTCCACGCGGGCATAGGCTTTGGTAAAGATCCCGTAATTGCGTTGGGTGGTTGCCTTTAGCTCGCTGCGTATATGCGTGGGGGGTATAAACGGCAGGTACCGCGCTTCGTCGCCATGCGTACCGATCAGTTCCATGTTCCGGTTACGTCCCTGCGTGTAGGCAACACTGTTATTCATGGTAAGCCAGGCTATACTCCGCGGATGGAGATTTACACTCACCTCCGCTCCAAATAGCCTCGCGGCAGATTGCTGGTACTTATAGGCGGCGTTACCCGGCACTATTACCACGGGGTTGCCGGTATTATCGTATAGCTTTGCCTGGTAGATATAGTTCTCAATATTATTATTAAACAATTCCACACTGATATCCGCATCCGGTAACCATGCCTGTATACCGATGTCTTCCTGCAAACTGAACTCCGGCTTAAATCCACGGTTCCCCAGGTATACAATATGCGCGCCCGGATCAAGACCATTGGAACCTATCTCTGTAATATTCGGCGCACGGTAGCCCCGTGCAATGTTAGCCTTTACCAGCACCCGCTCGCTGATATTCCAGGTAGCGCCCAGGCTGCCGGAAATACCGGTATACCGGTGATTGAAAGAAGGGAACTGCAGATGGGCCCCTGCTGTATCCGGTAACTGCGCATGTCGCTCAAAGCCATTCTCCTTATTGGGTCCTACGTAGAAGTCGTTCCAGCGGATAGAACGGTTGTCGTAACGGATACCACCCGATACATCTACCTTACCAAAAGATTTCCTGGCAAAAATAAATCCGCCTATGTCAAACAGGTTATAGTCCGGAATGGGAAAATCGGTACCGTTCTTACTCTTATTCGACTGGTACATACCATTCACACCTACGGTTGTTTCCAATCCGTTCATCACGGGCAAATTATAGCGCACATCATAGTTCAATGTATTCAGCACTACGTACAGGCCAGGCTGCTCAGTCATCTCCGGGTGATTGTACTCCCGCCGGATGCTTTGTTGTACCCCAATCATGGTATTAATATCGCCGGTACCCACATTCCATTTGGAATGGTTGTATACCCGGTAATGCTGGATATGCTGATGTAACGGGTTAATGGTGTAGGTACGCAGCTCATTGTCCGGTACCAGTGGCCGGTCTTTTATATTGTCATCAGCATCCTTCACCTGCCTGGTAAATTTACGGGTCAGGGAATCACGGCTACCATCGGGGATTTCCTGGGTGTTGTCATAAAGCGTAGCACCAAATTGGGAGTGCCCCCATGATTTATCCACCCTTGCCAATGCGGTGAGATTGTATTCCCGGAAGGCGGTGCCATATACAAATCCGTCCACACTGTTGCGGTAGTTATGCGCCGCCTTGGCCGTGCCCCGCAATACATATTTCCAGTCGTTTTGCCGGTAAGCCAATCCCAGGGAGGATCCTATCATTCCATTATTACTGTGGTAATCAGTAAGAAAGCTACCCTGTAGTTTTCCCGGTGTCAGTTCCGGGATGTCGGGGATCATGTTAATTACACCGGCCAGCGCATCAGAGCCATAAGTAAGACTGGCAGGACCTTTCACCACTTCCGCCCGTGAAATACCATACTGGTCTATTTCAATACCATGCTCATCGCCCCATTGCTGCCCTTCCTGCCGCACACCGTCGAACAGCGTCAGTACGCGGTTATAGCCCAGTCCCCGGATAAATGGTTTTGAAATATTGGGGCCGGTTGTTACCGCGCTTACGCCCGGCACTCCTTTAATAATAGCATCAATAATGTTATTATTTACGTTCATGTTCATTTCCCTTTTACCGATAACGGCAATGGGTATGGGGTTTTTCCGGACAGCGGTGGCGCGGGAAACACCGGTTACCACTACTTCATCCAGCTTCGATAAATCTTCTTCCAGGGAAACGTTCAATACCGTTGTTTGGCCCGCTGTAATTTGTTTCTTCAGCTTAACGGTTTGGTATCCTACCATTGATATTTTGATATCATAAGTACCTGCTGCCAGGTTTTTAATATTGAAAAGCCCCTGCTGATCGGCAGTAGCGCCAGTATGCAGGGCGGGGATAGCAATGTTGGCAAACTGCACCGGCTTCCCGTCTTTGTTCACAACTGCTCCTTTCACCACGCCTTGCTGGGCATATGCCGTAGTAATGAATAATAATAAGAATAGTAATGTAGATAGTTGTTTCATGCGTATAAGTAATCTTGGTTTTAAACTCAGTACAGTGTTTTCACGGATAGTAACAATGGATTACACTTCCAATTTAATTTTCAACAAAACTATCTTCTATTTTTATACTTGTCTTAATTATTTTTTAGATTAGTCTAAATATCTGGAAAAGAATCTTTAAAAAGATGACCATCCTGGAAGTTTTTGATTTCCAATTCGGTGCACAGGCAGCTGTCAAGATCAATGATGATACCTTGTGAATCCAGTTCCTGTCCTATGATTACCAGTTCATTATACCTGTCAGCAAAGCGGGTATCCCAGCGGCTGGTAATGAGTTCATAGGTTTCGGGATCCATTTGCCATTGCTTGCGGGGGATGGCGCACCACCAGTAACCGGCCTTCTCGGCACGCAGTGATCCGCCCGCCTGGCTCCAGTTTACAGCGATGTCCGGGCGGGAGGCCAGCCAAAATAATCCTTTACTGCGGATAATATTGCCGGGCCAGCGTTCATTGATATACTGCCAGAAGCGTTCCGGGTGAAAGGGTTTGCGGCTGCGGTATACAAAGGAAGAGATGCCGTATTCTTCCGTTTCCGGGGTGTGTTCATTTTCCAGTTCGGCCTGCCAGCCGGCGCTTTGGGAGGTGGTGTCGAAATCGAAAAGACCGGTATGCAGTATTTCTTTCAATGGTACCTGGCCCTTGATGGATTCCACGATGCGGGCCGTGGCGTTTAATTTACGCAGCACTGCTTTCAGGTTACCCAGCTGTTCTTTTGATACCAGGTCGCATTTATTCAGCACAATCACATTGGCAAATTCTACCTGGTCTGTCAGCAGGTTCACGATGGTGCGCCGGTCTGCTGCATCATCTGTTAAGCCCCTGTCCTGCAGGAACGACATACTGCTGTAATCGTTGATAAAATTATACGCATCCACTACCGTCACCATTGTATCCAGCTGGCTTACCGTGCTGAGATCAACGTTGTTCACTTCATCCTGGTAGCAGAAAGTTTGCGCCACCGGTATAGGTTCCGAGATACCGGTAGATTCAATCAACAGGTAATCAAACCGTTTCTCTGCGGCCAGTGCAGCTACTTCCTTCAGCAGATCTTCCCGGAGAGTACAGCAAATGCAGCCATTGCTCATTTCCACCAGGCGCTCTTCCGTTTTGTGCAGCGTATTTTCATTCTTCACCAGTTGCGCATCGATATTCACCTCACTCATATCGTTAACAATAACGGCTACACGAAGATTTTCACGGTTGTGCAGCACGTGATTAAGCAGCGTAGTTTTCCCCGCGCCGAGAAAGCCACTCAGCACCGTAACAGGTAATTTTTCCATATGTGATAAGTTATATTGCTATGTGTGTGCGTATTTTAATTACAGCAATTTATTTCCTGTTTTACAACAGCAGTTTTACAACCCGCCAGCCGGCAGATGCCGCCGGCTATGTTCATGGGGGTGGCCTTTAACCGTCGTGCACTGTTTACAACGTTTCAGGTTTAGTATATGCGCGCCCGTTACTCCTGCCGCACCGGCAAAGATGACAACAGGTTCCCAGAAACCACCGGCAATCCCGAAATGCCCTCCCAGTAACAAGGCAAACCCCGCGGCAAAGATCAGCAGGGGCGCTATGCGCCGGTGATGCCTGAAATATCCCCGTCCCAGCGACAAACAACCTACCCCAAAGGAGAAAGACAATAAGCCATACTCCAGCATTTCATTTTCCAATACGTGCGATCCCACCAATGGCAATACCGTGAGCAGCAAAGGGAGTAAGGCGCAGTGCACGGCACACAACAGGGAAGCCCCTATTCCAATAGTGTCCCAACTCATCTTCTTTAAAATATTCACTTCCATGTTCCCATTTTTCTATCCGGACAAAACTACGTAAATTTGCAACAATGTTGCAAATTAAAATATCTCTTATCTTCAGATAATTTATTTTTTCAACTATAAAATGTTGCAGGCGTGTTAAAAAAATAAGAGATGCGTTGCACTGATGGGCATCTGTTAACTATGTGCTACCTTTGTATATCGAATAAAACAAGGAATCATACCTATGTCGAAGAAAGCAATTATACTGATTTCATTTTTTGTGTTGTTGAGCGCAGGTTTCCTGACCTATGCCGGTTATATTATTAAAGGAGAAACAGGCACCTTCTTTGGAAAAGACAAGTTACCTCACCTGGGGGCGCCGGGACATACCATCCCCGGATTTTCCTTTACAGACCAGGAGGGCCGCACGAAAACGAAGGCAGACGTTGAAGGCAAAATTTATGTATCTGAGTTCTTTTTTACCACCTGCACCGGTATTTGTCCGAAGATGAATGCCAATATGGACAAGGTATATGCGAAGTATAAAGACAATCCCAACTTCCTGATCCTTTCCCATACGGTAGATCCCGAACACGACAGCGTGCCGGTACTAAAGGCATATGCCGCCAAACATGGCGCTGATTCTAAAAACTGGTGGTTCCTTACCGGCGACAAGAAACAGCTCTACCGGTTGGCCAGGCAAGGTTACCTGGTAGACGATGGCGTATATACCGGGGAAGAAGATTTTGTACACACCCAATGGTTTGCATTGGTTGATAAAGCAGGACAGATCCGCGGTTTGTATGAAGGCACTAAAAAACAGGACGTAGATAAATTGATTGAAGACATAGACCGTTTAATGGAAGAATAAAGTTTTTTTCATCATGGGCACCAAACAACAAATAACAGAACGAATTGGCAGTATACTACGCGAAAGCAAGCTGAGTGTAACAGAAACCCGGACAAGGATCCTGGAACTGTTCATGAAAAGCAACGGTGCGCTGGAACATAGCGATTTTGAAAAGCTGGCCGGTCAGTCGTTCGACCGTGTAACCGTATACCGTACCTTACAAACATTCCTCGACAAAGGAATCATTCATAAAATACCTACTACAGATACCTCGGTACGCTACGCTTTATGTAAGTCGGAGTGTTCGGAGCACCACCATCACGATCATCATATTCATTTCAAGTGTGAAGAATGCGGTAATACCATTTGTTTAGATGAAACAGATGTTCCGCAAATACAGCTTCCCAAAGGTTATGCAGCGCATAATGTGGAAGTAGTGGTGAGTGGGGTTTGTAAATCCTGTAAATGAAAAAATGCCTTTGTTAATGTTCCGTAAAGCGGCATTAACAAAGGCATCCTTACTATATCTTCTCTATTTCCGCTTTCACGAAATCGGCCAGTTCCTTCACATAAGCCGGAGAAAAATCAAATTTAATTCCCGCCGCTTTATACAACTCAGGCAACGTTTTGGTATTACCTAAACTTAACGCCTGTACGTAGTTATCCAAAGCCTGTGTTTTGTTTTCCTTGAACTGCTTCCACATGGCAATAGCTCCCAGTTGCGCAATACCGTATTCTATGTAATAGAAAGGCACTTCAAACAGGTGCAGTTGCTTTTGCCACGTGATAGCACGGTAATCTTCGTGGCCGCTCCAGTCAACCGCTGCAGGGGAAAATTCATTCAGTATTTCCAGCCATTTGGCGGTACGTTCTTCTATGGTGTGCTGCGGATGTTCATAGATCCAGTGCTGGAATTTATCGATGGTGGCAATCCACGGGAAAATGGTGATGGCCCTTTCCAATTGCTGTAACCGTGCGCGGCGCAGCTGTGTTTCGTCATCAAAGAAAATGTTCCAGTAGTCCATAGTAAATAACTCCATGCTCATGCTGGCTACTTCTGCTATCTCCATCGGGTATTCCTTGAAGGCGCTGAGTGCCAGGTGATGGCTCAGGAAAGAGTGTACCGCGTGGCCACCTTCGTGTACCATTGTGGTAAGATCTTTCATTTGTCCGGCGGCATTCATAAAAATGAAAGGCACGCCTGTTTCCGCCAGCGGGCAGTTATAACCACCCGGCGCTTTACCATTACGGCTTTCCAGGTCGAAGCGGCCCATTTGTTTCATCACCCGGAGGCAATTACCAAAGAAAGGACCCAGTTCATCAAAGGTGGCGATGGCTTTATTCACCAGCTCTTCTCCTGTGTGGAATGGCTCCAGTGGCTTCACACCCGCTGGTTCTGCTTCTGTGTCCCAGGGACGCAGGGTATCCAGCTGCAGTTTGGCTTTCTGCTTTTCCAGGATCTGTTGTACCAGCGGAACAATATGCGCTTTGATGGCTTCATGAAACTGGAAGGCATCTTCTTTTGTATAGTCGAAGCGACCCAGTTCTTCAAATTTATAGTCGCGGTAATTAGCGAAGCCGGCATTTTTTGCTACCTGGTCACGTTTTAAAATCAGCCCTGTGTACAGGTCATCCAGTGCTTTCCTGTCTTCCAGGCGACGGGCGCCGGTTTTGGTGAACACTTCTTCCCGCAGGGAACGGTCGCTGTTTTCCAGGAATTTAGCTGCCTGTTGCAGGGTATATTCCTGGTCTTTTACTTTGATGGTCATTTTACCTGCAATGGCGCCATATTGTTGTGCCATTACGCTCAGTTCCGCCTGGATAGGAATATTTTCCTCGCGGAACAGTTTCACCTGTTTCTCTACATTGCGGAGATACGTTTTATACAGGTCGGGATCCAGTTCTTTTACAAACGGGCTTTCCAGCAATTTTTTATTGAGCGCATCTGCATAGGGTTGCAGTTTGGGCTGAATTTCCATACAGAAGTAAGCGAAGGCTTCCTCAAGTGATTTATCGGTGATATCGCAGGTCATTCGGATCTGGCGCCAGCAGGCATCTTCACTGATTACTGCTTCCAGTTCGCTCATATCTTTCAGCCATTTTTCCAGGTCTGATACGCTATTGATCTTTCTTTCCTTCAGCGCTTCAAAGTAAGGCTGCAGGGTATCCCAGGTAGTTACTTTAAAATCTTCCGGGAGAAATGTACGCGGTAGTTTCTTTATATCTGCACTTAGTTTATCCATGCTATCTGTTATTTTTAAATTTTCGGATGTAGAAATTTAGGCAATTTTATGCTAATGCCGGGTGTTTCCGGCTAAAAGAATCGTTAAATATCGGGAATGCTAAAACGATTCAGGCTTCTATTTACAGAAAAAGATCTCTGTAAATAGAAGCCTGAAATATTTTGCCGGCTGATGTTTGCTTCAATCATCAGACAACCCGGATCCTTACTATTCTTCTGTTTTCTTCTTGCGTGGCTTAGCAACTTTTTTAGGCTCTTCGCCTTCCGCTGCCGGTGCATCATCTTTCTTAGCTTTGGCTTTCTTAGGTGCTTTTTCTTCAGCGCCTGTTTCGCCTTCTTCTTTTTCAGCGGCCTTTTTAGCGCGTGGCTTCTTAGGCTTTTCTTCTGTAGCTGCTTCTTCAGTAGCTTCAGGAGCTGCTTTCTTCTTTTTCTCCGGAGCAGCGGTTTCTTCTACTGCCACTTCTTCCGCTTCACCATCACCTTCGGCGAGGATCTCATCAAATTTCAACAGATCGTTTGCTTTGAGGATACCAAACCATTTTACCATCTTCTTCATATCACTCACATACACTCTGTCTTCATCGAATTCAGGGAATACGCTTTTGAAATAAGCTTTGATAGCATTGTTGTCTGCTTTACCAGCTACAGGCGGGTGTGCCGCTGCTTTTTCCTCCATGGCCTTGAATACCTCAGCCAGGTTTACGTTTTCGCCGGTAGTGAATACTTCAATACTTTCCAGTGGAGTAAAATTATGCACGCGGGAAGATACAAACCTTGTACTTTTATCTTCCAGTGACCTTACGATGGCGCCATCTTGTTTACTGGCTACTAACTGAAACAAACCGCCCAATCCGGTTACTGCAACAATTTCTCTGTACTGCATGTTCAAATTTTTAGGAAGCGCAAATATAAATAATTATAATAGATTGCCCACGGCTATTTTTGGCTTGGAAAAAGCCGGCAACGGGGGCGTGCGTCAATTCAACTTTCGTGCCATGACCACCGTGCGTTTACAGCGTTTCACGTACCCCTGAAGATTAAATATCTCTATAAAAAATATATAAATCCCTGGTGGCAAAACTACTGCATTTTCTCCAGTTCCATCCCACGGCAAATATCCGGTATTTCCCATCAATATATTGCGGGCCAGGTACCGTACCGGTTTACCCTGCAGGTCATACACAGTAACATTGCCCACAAAGCCAGGAGCGGGCAGTTGCCAGGAAAGCTGCGTTACATCTGCGGTTCCGTCGTGATCGGGGGAAAACACTTCCGGTAACAATGCAATATTCAGCGAATCGCCTGCATCGCCCCGGCGCTGGGAATTAAGCCATCCGGGAGTAGCATATCCCACTGTGGCAGCAGCAGAATGCCAGTTGGCAGCGTCAGAAGCCGGAAGCTGGTACTGCAACCGCTCCAGCGAAATGCCCTGCAATTCACTCGCCAGCGGAAAGTGTTGTCCGCTGGTATAGGGTAGTTCATCTATAATCGTACTATCAACCCGCAGCAGCACCACATCGCCTCCGTCCAACGGCATCGATGGCAGGCTGCTTACTTCCTGGATATTTTCCGGCGACCGGCAATTGTAGTAGCTGCAAAGCAAATCCTTGTTGGTGGTCAATGCCAGCAATTGCCCTGGCATCAGCAAACGGCCACTGGTGGTCATCTTTTTAAAAACGCCTAACCCGCTACCAGCGGTACGGGCACAAACACGCAGCTCATTTAAGTTTACCACCTTCCCGCTGGCATTATACAGTTCAATAAATTCAGGGATGCCGGCAGGCGGATAAAACAGCACTTCATTGATTAATATATCGTTGCCAACCGGTTGTTGCGGTATGCCCAGCGTAACACTGTTATAGATATTACTGGTAGCGCCGTTGCAATCTGCCACCCCGTTGCTGGTGATGGTGTATACCTCCTTTGGCCGGATAGCCGCATCCAGCTGCAGTTCTACGCTGCTGAATACCGGAGGCAGCACCCGGCAGGAGGTTACATGCAATCCACCACTGATTTCATAATGTGCAGGATTGGCTGCCAGTGCGCTATCCAGCGTTTTACTGAAGTGCAATAATACATGCATGCTGTCTGCAATGGCGGCAAATAACAGGTCCGGTTTGGAAACGTCGGGGGTATTTGCTGCCACGGCATTAATGAAACCGGGTGTGCCGCCGGCAGCAGCGGTGCTGGCTGTCCAGTTTACTTTTCCGCTGCACGGAAATGCCGTATTGATCATTTCCAGGCTGATGCCGCCCCTGCCGGCCTTTCCACCTGCATACCACCCTTGATGGTAATCTACCGCATGTATCACCCTTCTGAATGCATCATATAAAACAGTCAGTGCGCTGTCGTCTGCTATTGTGGGAAAACGGTCTATTCCCCTGATATTGGGAATGTTATAACTACTTACTGCGCCCGGAGCGCACAGCACCAGCAAGCTGTCGGGCTGCAGCAAACAGGCCGGCAGCGCTACTTCCCGCCTGTTTACCGCGAGGCGCCAGTTGCTCAGTTGCACGGGTGTGGTGCTGATGTTCCGCAGTTCTATATATTCATAAGGCGGCAAGCCTGCTACAGGCGAGGGTTTCGGCATTACTTCATGAATAACCACGTCATAAATGGCCGGTGTTTGGGTGAAACCGGGGAGGGCCTGCAGCAGCAGGCAGAAACAAACAATGGGTAACCGCATGAACAATTATTTTATAGCTTTCAAACTTAGCATTCTGTCGATCACCCGGTGTTAATGCCATGTAAATGGTAAAAAAAAATCTTAATGTTATGAAAAGCGGGGGCTATATGTTAATTTTGGGCTTCCAAAATTAAAAATGTAAAACAAAATGAAAGTTGCCGTAGTTGGAGCGACCGGACTGGTTGGCTCAAAAATGTTACAGGTGTTAACGGAAAGAAATTTTCCCGTTACTGAATTGATTCCCGTGGCTTCTGAGAAGTCTGTTGGTAAGGAAGTAACATTTAAGGGCAAGACCTGGAAGGTGGTAAGTGCTGATACGGCGATTTCCATGCAACCAAATGTGGCTATCTTTTCTGCCGGTGGCAGTACCTCCCTGGAATGGGCGCCTAAATTTGCAGCCGCAGGTATTACGGTAATTGATAATTCCAGCGCCTGGAGAATGGACCCTACCAAGAAACTGGTAGTGCCGGAAGTAAATGGCGATGCCATTACGCAGGAAGATAAAATTATTGCCAATCCTAACTGTTCTACTATCCAGATGGTGCTGGTGCTGAAACCCCTGCACGAAAAATATAAAATCAAAAGGGTAGTGGTATCTACCTACCAGTCGGTAACCGGTACCGGTGTAAAGGCAGTAACCCAATTGATGAATGAAAGACAAGGCATTACCGGTGAAATGGCATATGCTTATCCGATAGATCTGAATGTTATTCCGCAGATAGACGTGTTTCTCGATAACGGCTATACGAAAGAAGAGATGAAGATGGTAAATGAAACCAAGAAGATTATGAGAGATGACAGCATCCTGGTAACGGCTACGACTGTACGTATTCCGGTGATGGGTGGTCATAGTGAAGCGGTGAATATAGAGTTTGAAAATGAATACGATGTGGCAGAACTGAGGGCATTGCTTGAAAAAACGCCAGGAGTAATAGTTGTAGACGATCCGTCGAAGGCTTTATACCCGATGCCAAAGGATGCACACGATAAAGATGAAGTGTTTGTGGGCCGTATCCGCAGGGATGAAACACAGCCTAAAACAGTGAATATGTGGATAGTAGCAGACAACCTTCGCAAGGGGGCAGCTACCAATGCCGTACAGATAGCAGAATACCTTAGCGGTAAAAACTGGCTGTAATCATACTGTTGTGCTATGTAATTAAGGGGTATACCACTCTTAATAGCATCTCCCGTATATGACTATACGAAAATATATTTATAACTCGTTAAGAGCAAGCATTTTACCGCTTGCTCTTTTTTGCGCGTTTTACAAAAGCATAACACATAAAACTTAAAAATTACACGGAAGTAGTATTGATTTGTGCAGGATAAAATCCAATTTTGGTAGTAATAATCCTATGCCAACTTAACTCTTTGAAAAAGAAGAGAAGTCCAATTTTAGAGATGCCGGTATTTTTCGTTATTTTCTAATCAGAAAACACCCTTAAGTCCTATGAAAACCAACACCAATCGAGAGCTTCTGTTAATGCACAAGTTCACCGAAGAGTGGAGCACTAATTTCTCTTCACAAGTATCCAGGATCATGAACATCGTTGATCAGCAGGATACGCTTGACGGAATTATACCTATTATAGAGGTGGCCAATGTTTACAATCAACGTTTTGCTCACGCGCGTACGGACAAGGAAAATCTTTTAAAGAATCGCAAAGCGCGGCCGTTCGAATTCCTGATTCACAAGAATTAATCCTGGAGTAACCAGGGGAAAGTGGTTTATTGGTTTAAGAGAGGTATGAAATCCTTATGTAAACCAATAAACCACTTTTTTAGCTTTAGTCCATTGCGCGATTAATAAATTGCAGCAGGGGTTGCATCAGGGCGAAAGTTTTCAGAATTTCTCTTACTATTGCGGGTTGTGTACTGCTTTCATCTGTAAAGGGATGGGAAACGATCACGCTTTTCAGTTTCAGATAGGCTATAGCGGGATTGTCCGGCTGGTAGCCCTGGGGAGCTGTTTTCAGTGCGTCGCCCTCAATTTTCCCGAAATGTTTGATGAATTCTTTATTGGAGATCAGTTGTTCAAATTCCTGGAAGTTATAGTCGATTTCCTGTCGTAATTTTTTGAGCTGGGGCGCAGCAGGCATCCAGATACCGCCGCCGGCAAAACTGTTTCCTCCCGGTTCCAGGTGAAAATAATACCCCGCAAGGGTAGATTTTTTTCCACCGGCCTGGAAAGAAGCGGCCATATTTACTTTATAAGGGGTTTTATCCTTCGAAAATCTCACATCTTTATAAATGCGGAAAACACAATCTTTCAGCTGGAGGCCCTGCATGGTGGCATCCTGTCTTGCCAAACCATCTATCAGCTGCTGTACCATACTTTCAAAATCGGCCTTGGCGGCCATGTATTCGGTTTTGTGCTCGTCGAACCAGACTTTATTATTATTCAGCCTGAGTGACTTAAGGAATTTTAACGTGGACGGCTGCAACATTACTTCTTTTTGCCAACAAGATAATACAAATCATTTATGGTTTTTTGAATTTTGAGGGGCCATCCGGAGGGGTTCTAAAAAAACAGATACAGGATATTTGCCGGAAGGCGATCTCTTCCCGTGGCAAACTCCTGCATCTGTTTGAATGCAACTTTTAGAAGTGATAGGTGGCGGCTAATAAAACATTGGATGTTATATCAGCAGGTTTACCGTCCGACTTGCTGAAAATATCTGCAGAAGCCTTATCCAGCCTAAACTCCGGCATAATAGTAAGGTTTCCTACCTTATAATTAAAGGTGAGTGTACCGGCAACTACATTACCGCCATCCGGTACGGCTCCAAAAACTTTAAGCCCGTCTTTATCACTGAAATATTCTCCACGAACCGTTAAACCAAATTTTTCAGTGAAATCAAGGTTTACGTACAGTGCATTGCCCCACCATTTTGCGTTTTCGCGGGTGCTTTTGGGTGCACGTGTGTCGGTATAGGTACTGTAGGTAGCGTTATAACCCAAACCGAATACAGTATTGATCTGGTAAGTGGCTACCAGGTCTACCTGGTGGTTCTGAATACCGAAGGTATCTTTTCCTTCCAGGTAATTCAGGTATAATTTAACAGGTGTTTCTGCCGGAGCAAAGCCCAGCTGAGCACCAATATATTTGTGGCTGTTAAGGCTAACTGATTTCAGATCTGTAGGGTTAAACACGCCTACCATAGCGCTTAAAGAGGAAGTGAGTGCAATGTCTGCCTTCACACCTGTATTAAAGAAAGGGCCATAGCTAAACATATAGCTCATGCTATAGTTCCTGTTGGCGTAGGCATCTACCAGTTCGTAGCCAATATGTGTAGCGAAGCTACCGAGGCTTAGTTTTATTTTTTCAGCTACCTGGTAAGAAACGTACAATTGTTTGATAGCCATAGACAGGCCATTGGAAGAACCGGGTACATCGTTATAGGAAAACTCACCGGCTCTTTTACCGAAGCCGAGGTCGGCTACGATGCTACCATTTTTGAATCCGTGTTCTACTTTTAGTGATACCATTCCCAATTCGAAGGAGTTGTGGGAATTGGTAAAACTGGTTTTATTATCAGTGTAATTTCCGTTGAGATTGTACTTGTAATACACATCTGCAGATCCTGATAATTTGAAAGCGGGAGCAGATGTACTATCTGTCGTGGATTGTGACATGGCAACCAGAGTGCTGCCCATGGCAAACAAGGTCGTTAACATTCTTTTCATACTTATAAATTTGGTTGATAAAATGGTAAGTACTAATGCGGCCTTTTCTCACGGATTGTTTCGGGGGGTGCGTGCTAATATTCCTGATGCTACATTCAGAAAATAGAAGGAATGGATAATCAGTAATTAATGATTGGTGCGAGTTTCACTTATTTACAGCAAGTTTAACTACCAATTATCCATTCCAGGTTCTTACAACGTAAAGTATATGCGTTTAATAAAGTTGATAAAGATCGTACTCAAAGAACTGTAACTCTTTTCTGATACCTGTGAAAGACGTTCTGTCTCAGGAGTGAATCAGTTCATCTTCTTCTTTCAGGGAACCGTTGTCGGATACACTGATCATAGAAGGGTGATAGTTTTCGTTGTGCTGAGTAACATCCAGTCCCAGTTCTTCTTCTTCTTCAGATACACGCAGTGGGTGAATCAGGTTGATGAGTTTGAAGATACCGTAAGATACTGCGAAGCTGTAACCTACTACCAGCAACAGACCCAGTACCTGGTTTTTGAACAGCTCGAAGTTACCATAGAACCATCCGTTGGTACCAGCTTCGTTTACTGCTTTGGTAGCGAAGATACCGGTGAGCAGCATACCTACCATACCACCTAAACCGTGGCAAGGGAATACATCGAGTGTATCATCAATGCTGGTTTTAGATTTCCAGTGTACTGCGATGTTAGAAATGATAGCGGCAATGAAACCGATGAATATACTTTGCGGGATAGCAACAAAACCAGCAGCAGGAGTGATGGCCACCAGACCAACTACCGCACCGATGCAGAAGCCGAGTGCAGATGGTTTCCGTCCGCGGATTACATCAAAAAATACCCATGATAAACCGGCAGCAGCAGTAGCTGTGTTAGTAGTAGCGAAAGCTGAAGCAGCGAGGGCGTTGGCACTCAAAGCAGAACCTGCGTTGAAACCGAACCAGCCGAACCAGAGTAAACCGGTACCCAGTAATACAAAGGGAATATTTGCAGGTTGTAATTCTTTCTTTTCGATATGATCCTTTCTTCTTTTCAGTACCAGGGCACCTGCCAGGGCAGCGCAACCTGCAGAAATATGTACTACCGTACCACCGGCAAAATCCAGTACACCCAATTTAAACAGGATGCCATCAGGATGCCAGGTCCAGTGTGCAATTGGTGCGTACACCAGCAAACTGAATAATACCATGAACAATACATATGAAGTGAAACGGATCCTTTCCGCTACTGCTCCTACTACCAGTGCAGGAGTAATGATTGCAAACTTCATCTGGAAGAGCGCAAACAGTAACAGCGGAATAGTGGGGGCCAGGCTCCAGGGGGCTCCTGACCCTACATTTTGAAACATAAAAAATGTGCGGGGATCTCCAATGATACCATTTACAGATTTACCAAATGCCAGGCTAAATCCAACTACTAACCAAACGATACTGATTAAACCGGTAGCAATGAAACTTTGCATCATGGTAGAAATCACGTTCTTCTTATTTACCATGCCTCCATAAAAGAAGGATAAACCGGGAGTCATCAAAAATACCAGGGACGATGCTACAAGAATCCAGGCGATATCAGCGGAATTATATTTGCTGGCATCAGCAAAATTCGGGAGGGCAGGCATAAAAATTCCAACTATTGCGATGAGCGCAAGGAAAATGAAGGGGAGATAGTCCTGAAAAGATATTTTCTTCATAGCGTTTGATTTTTAAATTTCTTAAATAAAAGTAGGTCCGAAATTTAAAACATCAAATAGAAGGGTCTAAAAATAGAAATATTTGAATAAGAGGTGCGATAATTAGGATTAAATCAATGATATTATAATTTATAATAATATTAATTATTATTTTTTAATATATCTGGGGTTTTATAGAGCTGAAATACTAATGTAAATAATTGAATATCAATACTATTAGAAGAATATTAAGGAAAGGTTAACAATTTTCAAATTTACCAGGTGCACGCGCTACTGTAATAAGGGAGGAAGTCACATAAGCACCTGATAAATAAATATATACAAATTATTAATTTATTACTTTAATTGCTGGAACAACTAATTTATATTATAAATAATTACATGTAATGTTCTGAATTTGCAAAGCCGATTATTGTTTCATTTCAAGTAATTCGCGCTCCATTGCAAACATCTGATCCCTCAAACGGGCGGCTTCCATAAAATCAAGATCGCGGGCTGCCTTCTCCATATCCTTCTTCACTTTGGCAATGGATTTCTCCATCTGCGGGATAGTTTTTACACTGGCCGCGGAGGATTTCGCATACGCCATCGCATCTTCTGCCACCAACTGCACCTCATCATGGATAGCCATTGGCGAATTTTCATCGAAGTGCTTGATTTCCAGTACGGAAGTTTGCCCCATGATCTGTTCCTTGCTTTTACGGACGGTGCGGGGAGTAATATTATGCTCTATATTAAATGCCACCTGCTTCTCGCGGCGTCGATCCGTTTCATCAATAGTACGCTGCATGCTCTCCGTTATCTTATCAGCATAAAAGATCACCAGCCCGTCCACATTACGCGCCGCACGACCGGCCGTTTGCGTGAGAGAGCGCTCATCGCGCAGAAATCCTTCCTTATCCGCGTCCAGGATAGCCACCAGCGACACTTCCGGCAAATCCAATCCCTCCCTCAGCAGGTTCACGCCTACCAATACATCTATATTACCTAGCCGCAGGTCGCGTAATATCTCAATACGTTCCAGGGTGTCCACCTCGGAGTGGATATAACGCGACTTAATATTAATACGTCCAAGATATTTGTCCATTTCTTCGGCCATGCGCTTTGTCAGCGTGGTTACCAGCACACGGTCGCCCTTCTGCACCCGCTTGTCTATTTCCTCCAGCAGGTCATCCACCTGGTTCACACTGGGCCTCACTTCAATAGGCGGCTCCAGCAAGCCTGTAGGACGCACCACCTGTTCCACTACCACGCCCTCTGTTTTCTTCAACTCATAATCGCCGGGGGTGGCGCTCACAAATATGGCCTGGTTCACCAGATTCTCAAATTCATAAAAATTCAGCGGACGGTTATCCAGCGCAGAAGGCAAACGGAAGCCAAATTCCACCAGGTTCAGTTTACGGGACCTGTCGCCTCCGTACATGGCGCCAATCTGCGGGATGGTCACATGGCTTTCATCCACCACCAGCAGAAAATCTTTCGGGAAATAATCCAACAGGCAGAAGGGCCGGGCGCCAGGCTTACGACGGTCCAGGAACCTGGAATAGTTTTCAATACCACTGCAATAACCCAGCTCACGGATCATTTCCACATCATAGTTTACCCTGTCAGACAAACGCTGTGCCTCTATCAGCTTTCCATTAGCCTTAAAATATTCTACCTGTGCCTTCAGCTCATCCTGTATTTCATATATGATCTGTTGCATCATGTCCTTTGGAGCCAGGTACATGTTTGCAGGAAAAATGGCCGCGTTGTCTACCACTGTGATCCGCTTACTGTTTTGTACATCAATGGTTTCTATCTCTTCTATCTCATCTCCAAAAAAAGTAATCCGGTAACCATAATCCACATAAGGCAGGTTAATATCCAGGGTATCGCCCTTTACACGGAAGTTACCCCGGTTAAAATCGCCGGTAGTACGGCTGTACAGGGAGTTTACCAGGCCATGCAGCAAGGTGTTGCGGCTTACGGTTTGTCCTTTCTGGATACGGATGATACCATTTTCATAGTCGGTAGGGTTACCGATACCATAAATACAGGAAACACTGGCTACCACTATAATATCCCTTCTGCCGGAAAGCAGGTTGGAAGTGGCTTTCAGCCTGAGCTTATCTAGTTCCTCGTTAATGGCCAGGTCCTTTTCTATATAGGTATCACTCACCGGCATATAAGCTTCCGGCTGGTAATAATCATAATAGGAAACATAATATTCTACCGCGTTGTCCGGGAAAAACTGTCTGAGTTCGCCGTAAAGCTGTGCTACAAGCGTTTTGTTATGGGTCAGCACCAGGGTAGGGCGTTGCACCTGCTGGATAACATTAGCTACGGTAAAAGTTTTACCGGAGCCGGTTACCCCCAGCAGCGTCTGAAACGGTTCGCCTTCCTCTATTCCTTTTGTTAATTGTTTGATCGCTTCCGGCTGGTCACCAGCTGGAGCGTATGGAGCATGTATATTAAAAGACATATTGAAATTTCTGTTTGAGAAGTATCTGTAAAAATACTAAGAATATGGAAGTGAAAGTGTTAAAAAAGAAGCTTTAATTTTGCTGCCACAATCAAGAAAGGACTTATGAGAAAAAAAATTTTAACGGGGCTGATACTGGCCTTCCTGTTACCCCTTGCCACTTTTGCCTGGGGCCCTAACGGCCACCGTATTACCGCCGAAATAGCCTGGCTTCACCTTACCCCCCAAGCCCGCAAAGCAATTACCAACATCCTGGGCCGCGAAAGCCTGGCTATGATCGCCAACTGGCCCGATTTCATCAAATCAGACACCACCCACCAGTACGATCACACCAGTAAATGGCACTACCTCGATTTTCCCGGCAATATCGACCGGGCAAAGTTTGATGAGCTGCTGAATGCAGCTAACGATGAAAACCTGTACACGCAAACACAGGCCATGATAAAGGAGCTGAAAAACCGTAACCTGCCGAAAGACAAACAACGGTTTGCACTCACTTTCCTGGTTCATATGATGGGCGATATGCATCAGCCCCTGCACGTAGGCCGTGACGAAGACATGGGCGGCAACAAAATTGCTGTAATGTGGTTCGATAAACCTTCCAATCTGCATAAGGTATGGGATGAACAACTGATCGATTTCCAGCAGTTGAGTTATACAGAATACACCAAAGCGCTGGACATCGCATCTGCAGCGGAAATTAAGACCATACAGCAGGGTTCTATCGCCGATTGGATGTTTGACTCGCACCAGCTCTCCGACAAGGTATATGCCTATACGCAGCCCGATGCCAAGCTCAGCTACCGGTATAATTATGTTTTTGTGAAGGATCTGAATCAGCAATTGCTGAAAGGTGGGTTGCGTTTGGCAGCTATCCTCAATAATATTTATAAATAAGCGAGTGTGGCGCCTCCGGCGCTGGAAATTGTCTTTGAGCAGGATTAGATTGATTATGCTGATTTCATTGATTTGATTACGTTTTGATTTTAAAAAAGATAAGGGGAGATAAAAGCGGGTATTCGCTTCTGTCTCCCCTAAATATTAAAGTCCAAACGTAATCAAATCAATGAAATCAGCATAATCAATCTAATCCTGCTCCAAGACAATTTACTATTGCCGGAGGCGATACATTCACTATACCAGGTCAATATCAAAATTCACCAGCTGAACAAACTGCTCCAGGCGGGCCGCAATATCTTCATGCGTAATTTCGCGGATGCGTTCAGTTCCAAACTTTTCCACACAGAAAGAAGCCATAGCAGAACCTACGATGATAGCGGTTTTCATGTTTTCAAAGGAAATATCCTTTGTTTTAGCCAGGTGGCCTATGAAACCTCCTGCAAAAGTATCGCCAGCGCCGGTTGGATCATATACATCATCCAGTGGCATAGCAGGAGCGAAGAATACATGATTTCCGGAGAATAATAATGCGCCATGTTCTCCCTTCTTGATGATCAGGTAACGGGGACCCATAGACATAATTTTACGGGCAGCCTTCACCAAAGAGTATTCACCGCTCAGCTGACGGGCTTCTCCGTCATTTACCATCAGCACATCCACTCTTTTTAATACCTTCAGCAAATCGTCCAGTGCTACTTCCATCCAGAAGTTCATGGTATCCATCACTATCAGCTTAGGGCGTTCTTTCAACTGATCCAGTACACTCATCTGCACCTGTGGGGTAAGGTTACCGAGAATGAGGAACTCACTTCCCTGGTAGCTTTCCGGGATAACAGGCTGAAAATCGGCCAGTACATTCAGTTCTGTTGCCAGTGAATCACGGGTATTCATATCCATGTGATACTTGCCTGACCAGTAGAACGACTTTTCACCTTTCTTCACCTGCACACCATCCAATACCACTCCTTTAGCAGTCAACGCATCCAGTTCTGAAGCCGGAAAGTCCTCACCTATTACAGACACCTGGTTAATAGGCTGAACGAAGTTAGACGCTGCCCATGCGATGTAGGTGGCGGAACCACCAATGATTTTACCTGACTTTCCAAAGGGGGTTTCGATTTCATCGAACGCCATAGTACCTACGACTGTGAGTGACATGCTTATTGAGTTATTTTTATTATGTTAAAATTTAATGCAAACCTCGCAAAGGTAACTACTTATACAGAAAGCAGGAAGCTAAATCTTCACCTGCTTCCAGGTACCCCGGCGAAACAGCCATACAGCCACCAAAGCAGAGGTAGACTCAGATATAGCCATCGCCCAGAAAACCCCTACCGGTCCCATTTTTAGCAGGATAGCCAGTGTATAGGCCAACGGCATCTGGAATAGCCACATAATAAACATGTTAATCAACATAGGTGTACGTGTATCGCCGGCACCATTGAAAGATTGGGTAAGTACCATGCCATAGGCAAAAAACACGTAACCGGCGCTCATTAAGCGGATACATTGCACGCCATAGGTGATTACAACCGGATCGGTTGTAAAGAAGCCAATAATGGCGGGCGCCCACACCATAAATACAACCGCTACCACACCCAGGAAGATCATATTAAAGAAGGCCGCCCTCCAGGCCGATTTTTCGGCCCGCCCGGGTTGTTGCGCGCCAAGATTTTGCCCTACCAGTGCTGCTGCTGCATTAGCCATTCCCCAGGCGGGTAATATAGTAAAGATCACCACCCTAATGGCAATGGTATATCCTGCTACGGCATCTTTTCCAAAATGAGAAATAATGCGCACCAGGAAAATCCAGCTGGCAGAAGCTATCAGCATTTGCGCGGTGGCGCCGGCCGCAATTTTAAGAATGGCCCCAATCAATGGAAACGCCGGAGCCAGATGCTTTTTCGTAATGCGGATCAGGTCTTTTCCTTTTACCAGGTGATACAACTGGTACATCACGCCCGTGCCTCTTCCGATAAAAGTGGCAATAGCAGCGCCTTTCAGACCTAATGCAGGAATTGGTCCCCATCCGGAAATTAACAGCGGGCACAATATAATATTCAGTCCGTTCGCAATCCATAACGACCGCATGGCCAGGGCCGCATCGCCAGCCCCGCGGAAGATGCCGTTGATCAGGAATAATAAAATGATCACGATGTTGCCGCCAAGTATTATCTGCGTATATACGTAACCGTAGTCGGCTACTTCTTTGGCGGCGCCCATTACCAGTAAGATATCTTTCGCAAAAAATATTCCCGCCAAACTTATCAGCACAGAAATAACCAATCCCGGGTATAAGGATTGCATGGCTGCATGCGCTGCGGCATCAGGATCCTTTTCGCCGGTTCTGCGGGCAATCATAGCGGTGGCCGCCATGCTTAATCCCATAGCACCAGTATATACCAGCGTGAGCACGGATTCTGTAAGCCCTACTGCAGTAATGGCGTTTACACCCAAATGACTCACAAAATAAATATCTACCACCGCAAACAGTGACTCCATCGCCATTTCAAGGATCATTGGAATGGAGAGCAGGAATATAGCCCGGTCGATACTTCCTGTTGTAAACTCCTTTTCACTACCGGTAACGGCTATCTTAAATAATTGAAAAAAACGACGTGTACGCTGTGGCGCGTTCGTTAAAAGAGGCATAATTTACTTTTGAAAATAATAACGAGGAACAGTGCATTATCCGCACTGCAAACTAAAACAGGAAAGTGGAAGGGCGACAAGCGGAAGTACCGTGGTCTTAATAAATTTTCATATGCTATCAGTTCTGGCATCTTATGATGCTCCGCAAATGTAATTTAATTTTTCAATCATCAAAAACCATCTTTAAAAATGCGCAGGTCAACATCAGTTATAACAGGTATTTCTTCATGAAAAGAAAATACGATCGCTACGATCCATGATACGTAAAGGTTACAGGCAGGTGAAAAAAAATATTTAAAAAATACTTTACCTATAGCTGTAACTTTTCATTTTCACTTCCGTTTAACATTCCAAGTAAGCGCTGAAAACCTATATTAAAACAAGATCACAATCACAAACATTACAATTACAAAATTACAATCGTAAAACCTTTATAAAAACTGAAATCATGCTTATGTTCAACAAAAACACACTCCTGACGGGAGTAGTGATCGCTACTGTATTGGGTATTACTGTAAGCTCCTGCAAAGATGATGACAATCCAACACCACCTCCTCCAACACCACGTTCCAAGTCGTTTGAACTGAAAGGATCCGGCGCTGATAAAGATAAAAAGGTAGGTGATATTACCATCACCGAGAACACTGATAGTAGTGTGAACGTTGTATTGAATCTTACTAAAAACATTAAAGACGCGGATCATGGCGTTTACCTGATTGCTGGCACTGCTGCGGCTCCCAAAACAGATACCCTGCTTAAAGGAACGTTTAAAGGAACCGGTGCTGCACTGAAGATAGATCTCTTAACGAAAGTAAAATCTATCAAGGTTTCAAAACCAGGCGGTATTCAGAAAGATACTGCATTCAAGTATAACAATGCGATAGAACTCAGTTCCCATCTGAAAGTAATGAAAGCTGCTGATACCATTGCTATTGGCCTCTTTGGTAAAAGCAACTAATTCTAAAGTCTGAAAATTTACATTAGAACTATTGAAAGCATGTTCATAGTAATGAACATGCTTTCTCCTGTATTTTATTTAAGAAGGAATCCTAATTAAATAAATTCTTTCAGATATCGAAAATCATTAAATAAAAAAGCCGACCAGGAGGCCGGCTTTCTAAATGGTTATTACAGGATATGGAAGGATCCGGCCAAACAGCCGGTTTAAGGGAAAATTTTTATTGACTACTGCTGTTACCATCATCTTCCACCTTTACCTGAACCTGTCTTTTTAACACCTTGAATTCAGTTCTGCGGTTAAGCTGACGTCCTTCTGGATTGTCTTTATGATTAGGCAGTGAGTTTGGTGCAATTGGTTTGGATTTACCGTAACCTTTAGCGATAAGCCTTTCCGAAGCAATACCCCTGCTGATCAGGTAATCCACGCAGGATTGGGCCCTTGCCTGGGACAGCTTGTCGTTGAATTTCACGGAGCCTACACTATCGGTATGTGCGCTCATCTCGATCGTTAACTTCGGATTATCATTCAGCATATCAACCACCGTATCCAATACTGCTTTAGATTCCGGACGGAGCGTTGCCTTTCCGAAATCGTAGTAGATATTATTAAGTACAATTGGTTTTTCTATTTCGTAATGCTTGAGGCAAAGGGTGGGATTATCCATAGAATCTATCCTCACCAATGAATCTGTATTAAAATAGAGTGTTTTGGTGAAATAGTTGTCTTTTTCAGCAATCACTTTGTAAAAGCGTTGTGGATCCACTTCAAAGGTATACCTTCCGGTGGCGTCCAGTGTAACTTTGCGGATTGTTTTTCTTCTCACTGTATCCAATAAGGTAACGGTAGCGCCTTCCAGCGGCAGATGGGTATCACAGTCGATGATCAACCCGCTTGCTATTTTGCGGATGCGGTTAATGCTGAATACTTCCAGGCAGCAGATAGATTCCCTGTCGGAACTGATGAAGCCTGCTGCAAAGGGATGTGTATTATCCAGTGCTGTATAATAGATATCATCTTTAGGAGAATTCAATGGTTTACCCATATTAACCGGGGCCGACCAGGTACCGAAGTCGCCCTCGCTCTGGAAGAAATCGAGCCCACCCAAACCTACGCGGCCATCGGTGCTGAATACGAGCAGGTTTTTCTCTGCATCGTAGAATGGCGCCTGTTCCTCATCTTTTGTGTTGATGGCTGTACCCATGTTGCGGGCGCCACCGGGCGTGCCGTTGGTCATGATGCAATACCACAAATCATTTTTCCCCATACCTCCGGGTCTGTTGGATGCAAACAGCAGGTATTTTCCATCAGCGGTGATATAGGGCTGCATAGAGTTATACCCTGTAACGTTTACATTGTCGCCTAATATTTTTGGTTCAGACCACACTCCATTCTGGCGGCTGCTGAAATAGATAGCGGATTGTTTCACACCATCTTTCATCGACCAGCGGGTAATATACAGAGAGTTCCCATCCGGGGTAATCGCAGATACTCCCTGATCAAATCCTTTAGTGGTAGGGATTTTCAGCTTCTGGCTGTTATCAAAGGTATTGCCGCTGCCGGTAGCAGTGTAAAGATCATTTACATATGGGGTTCCTTTTTTTGCTTGTTTTTTTGTGGTGGGCTGCTTAACGGTGGTAGGCAGCGGCGGATTTTCGGCACGGGAAGAGGTAAACATTAAAGTACCCGGATCGAGGATCACCGGCGCATAGTTTGCACCGCCTTCATTAACGTTACCGGCAGTTTTTACGATCGTAAATCTTGGTTCCTTATTGGCTTCGGAGAGTGCGAATTCACAGCAGGCAATTTCGAGCGGGGTTCTTACAGACAGTTCATCGGCGGCGGTATAGCTTTGTTTGAATTTTTTAAATTCATCCAGTGCCTCCTGGTATTTTCCATTGTTCCTGAGGCAGATGGCGTACCAGTACCGGGCCTGGGGATATGCCGGATTATTAAAGCCAACCAGTTGCGCATACCAGGTTTCTGCATTACCATAGTCGTAGAAGAGCCGGTAAGATTCAGCCAGCCTGGCTACCACCTGTTGATAATCCTTCAGTTTACCACTGGGAGGAGCGCCGGCAACTGTATAGGGTAATACCTGCTCTGGCTTGATTTTGAAAGTGCCCAGTGCTTTATTGTAGTACTGTGCAGCGGAATAATAATCCCGTGAGCCGTAAAAAACGTCTGCAGTATGTTTAAAATCATAAACATACTGCGCTTGTAGGGAGCCAATTATTCCTGTAAAAACCACCAGCCAACAGAGTGTAATTTTTTTCATGAGGGTTCCATTTCTTTTTTCTGTATATGTTTTTGCCTCCATTCTGATCCGGTTTTTGATAAATTATAACCTGGGACAAATAAAGTATTCTTCGTTAAGCATTCTTCTTTTGCGGCTGATAAAAGAGAGTGATATTTCAAAGCTCTGGCTGCCATTTACCAGGCGGCGCATGTTGGAGGTATTGGCATCGTAGCTTAATCCCAGTACAAAGCTTTTGAAATGGAAACCGGCAAAAGGAATTACGGCATCATTGAAGCGATAGTTACCTCCCACCAGGAAATCGAATTCAGGATTTACCATCAGCTGGGCATACATACCCGCCACAATTTCTTCGGCATTTCCTTGTCTCATGTAAAGTCCGGTAGGAGTAAGGGTTACGGCATCATTCAGCCTGATTTTGGTACCACCGTGTACCAGGTATCTTACCGGCAGCTTTCTTTCGGTGCCATCGGAGGAAAACGGATCCTTTGGTTGTGTAAGATGCTGTGCTGCAAATCCGGCAAATGGATTTAATGTATGATTTGGATTACCATCAAAAAATACTACACCTGCTCCTGCGTCAAACTGGTTGGACGTGGTATTGCTTACATTCTCCCCGTTAAATATGCTGGGATCAAAACCGGTTACCGGCTGATACTGGCTGCCGGTCTGGAATTTAGCAGGATCCAGCCTTCTGTTGATCAACCCTGCGTTGATCCCAAACACCAGCTGGCTGGTTTTGGTACGGCCAAATTTCACACCGGTGTAAGAAACGCTGGCCATTGCATTGAAGAAATTATAGCCGGCATCACCTGCAGACATGTTCATTACATTAATACCTACGCCTATATTCTTATCCGTAGCGGCATCTGCAGAAATACCCACAGTGGAGAATGGTTTCCCGTAATTGGCCCACTGATTACGATAGTCGGCACTAATGCGGTAATCACCGTCTATCACGCCTGTAAGAGCAGGGTTAAGCCATAACGGGTACGCATAGTATTGCGAAAAGTGCGGATCAACCTGGGCAACAGAAGTGCGGGGCAATAAGCTGCTCCATAAAATCATTGCAACTATAAAAATCCTTTTCATAGGAACATTTTTAAGTATTTCTGGATAAACCGGGATGCTTTGCAGCACCCCGGTTTTATTTTTGATTTGATCTTGCTGATGAATCATCATTATCTCATGAGGGTTACGTTACCTTTCTTCGTGATCACCGTACCATCCTGCATGGTAGCCTTCACTATCCATACATATACGCCTACCGGTTGTTTCTGTCCGCTCATGGTACCATCCCATCCCTGACGTTGATCTTTCGATGTGAATACCAATTGACCCCACTGGTTGTAGATCCTGAATTCAAGCTGTGCAATGGCGGTTCCATATACATACTCGATATCATTTATGCCATCGCCGTTCGGGCTGAAGAGGTTTGGTACATAGATGTTATTGCCTTGCGGGTTCTTCGTTTTATCCGTTACTGCGGCAGACAGCGCACTGTTCTGACAAGTGGATGCCCCAATAGCACGTACCTGGATCGTAGCACTCTGATTTGGCTGCAGACCGGAGATAGTATGTGTGGTACCAGTTGCACCTGAGCTTGGCGCTATGAATGTGACGCCGTTGTCTACTGTTACTTCGTAACGTTGTGCTCCTGTAACCGGTGACCAGCGGAAGGTAATAGACGTAGCCGTAGTATTGTCCACTGTTACAACTGGTGCAGGCAGTGGTTGTGCCAGGCTGATATCTACCCTTGTTCTGGCGGAGCTGGTGCAACCACCTGCTGTAAATGCTTCTACATAGTAAGTAGTATTGGCATTCAGCGCTGGTGTAACAAATGTTGCACCTGTGGTTATCGGCGTACCGTTAGTTGCTACGGAGTACCAGCGGAAATCAACATCCGGTGTGGTGGAAGTAGCCATCAGTATTGCTGTGCTGCCCGGGCATATCGGATCGTTTCCGGTTACACGTGGTCCGGCTGGTGGAAGTATTACTTCAACGCTCACCGCAGTACGTGTTGGACTTGTACAACCATTGCTGCTGGATGCTTCCAGGTAATACATCTGGTTAGCTGTTACCGCCGGTGTTGTATAAGAAGCACCTGTGGAGATAGCAGTACCACCTGTTGCGGTAGTATACCATTTGTAAGTGAGGGCGCCATTCGGACCCTGTACACCGAGCGTAGCTGTTTGACCGGTGCAAACCTTGATGACTGCATTGGTTACTATAGGAGCAGCCGGTGACGGATTCACGGTTACTTCTACCCTTGTTCTGCTTGCACTGATGCAACCGCCGCTGGTAGATGCTTCCAGGAAGTATACAGTACTTACGCTTGGTGTGATAGTGAAATCTGCACCGGTAAATACGGCTGTTCCTCCGGTTGATGCGCTGAACCATTTGTAGATGATACCTGGTTGTCTGCCTTTCACAGAAAGTACCGCTGTGTGTCCGCTACATACTGTCAACGGATCTGCCAATGGCGCATCTATATCGTTTCTCACATTTGCTGTTACTGCTTTGCGACCGCTGCTGCAACCCTGACTGTTCAGTGCTTCTACATAGAATGTAGTGTTTGCTGCCAGTGGTTTCGTTGCGTATGAAGTACCGCTTGCGAGGAATACGCCGTTATTCTGCGCATCATACCAGCGATAAGTCAATGAAGCGTCTGCACCCTTGATACTGAATGTTACGGTACCACCTATGCAGGTTGTGAGGTTATCAGCATTTACTTCCGGTATTGGCGGAGTTGGGTCAACGGTTACTGTCACCGCTGTTCTGCTGCTGGAGCAACTTCCCAGATTTGCCTGTACATAGAAGGTAGTATTCTGAGTAACCACCGGTACGCTGTACACTGCGTCAGAAGAGAGCAGGTTGCCACCTGTTGCAGCGTCGTACCACTGATAGGTAACTCCAGGTTTGATTGTTTTCACTGATACGGTAACACCAGTGCCGGCACATGTTTTAAGTGCAGAGGCTACTACATCCGGAGCTGTTTGTGGTGCCACTACTGTTACAGTAGCTTTCACTCTTGCGGATGGACTACCGCATTGACCTGTAGTTCCTGTTGCACCCACATAATAATCCATGCTGGCATTGAGCGGTCCTGTCTGGAATACCGGTCCTACACCTACAGAATCATTACCTGCGGCAGAAGTATACCATTTGTAGATTACTCCGTTAGTAGCTGAAGTTACACGGAGTGTACCGGAAGTTCCCATACAGATAGTGAGTGCATTGCTTTCCAGGATTGGTGTTGGTGCTTGTCCTACACCTATTGAAACTTTCGCTCTTACACTATTGCTGCAATTACCATTGTTAGCTTCTGCATAGAAATCGGTACTTGTATTTAATGCACCAGTTGTGTAGCTATTGCCTGTGGCAAGCAGCGTACCACCAGATGCAGCGTTGTACCAACGGTAGGTTACACCTGCTACTGGATTCTGAATAGAAAGTGTTACACTGCCTCCCTGACAAATGAACAGGGAAGTGGATGAAATTTCAGGTATTGCCGGTACGCTCTTCACGGTGATGGTGGCCTTCGTTCTGCTTGCGCTTGGGCAGCCTCCATTTACCAGTGCCTGTACGTAGTAGCTCACTGTAGAATCCAGTGCCGTGATATTAAACGTTGATCCTTCGTTTACTTTGTTGCCGCCTGTTGCTGCATCAAACCATTCGTAAGTAACGCCGGCTGCAGGACTCTGTATCTGCAATGTTACATTCTGACCTTTACAAACTTCCGCACTGTTGCTTACCAGTACAGGAGCTGGCGGTACAGGTACCACGTTGATCTTCGCGGCAGCTCTTACAGAAGGTTTACCACAATTTGAAGTATCACCGGTAGCTTCCACATAATAGGTTGTATTAGCTGTCACATTATTCACGGTGAAGATTGGTCCTGTAAATACAGCCACTCCGCCGGTTAATGTAGTATACCATCTGTATGTGATATTATTCACAGAAGACGTTACTTTCAGTACCGCTGTTCCACCCTGACATGCTGTTACATTATTGTTTTCGAGTATCGGGGTTGGAGCAACACCTACGCCTATTGACACTTTCGTTCTGGCAGCACTACTACATCCACCCAGAGAAGCTTCTGCATAGAAGTCTTTCGAAGCAGTGAGGCCCGTTACTTTGTACACCGGACCGGTGAACAGTAATGTACCACCTGTTGCCGCACTATACCAGCGGTAGGTCAGCGTATTATCCACGTTCTGAATGCTCAGTGTTGCGGTATCGCCTACACAAATGCTGATCGCTGATGCGCTAATAATCGGAGCCGGAATATCACTCACTGTCACTTTCACTTCTTTGGCGCTGCCGGCTGCATTTGCGCATCTGTTGCTTCCTTCTACTGTTACATAGTAAGAAGTGGTTGCGCTCAGGGCACTGGTAGTATATGTTGCGCCTGAAGCAAGGAATGTTGTCAGGGCAGCATCTGCATACCATTTGAATATTGGGTTTGTTACGGTTGTTGAAGCAGCCGTGAGTTTAACCGTAGTATTTGCACAGATAGTTGTATCTGCCGCTACGATGTCTGTTGGAGTGGCGGTGTTATTCACCGTTACTTTTACTGCTTTCAAGTCACCTGCTTTATTTTCACACTTGCCGGCGTTGCTTACACTTACATAGTAGGTGTATGTTCCCGGCGTCAGTCCTGTGATAGTTAATACGCCCGCGCTGCTTACACCTTGCGTAATCGGACCGGTTCTGTCGGCATTAGCATACCATTTGAATACAGGATTCTGTACTGTAGTGGTAGTTGGTGTTAATACCGCTGTATCACCTGCACAAATTACTTTATCAGTGATTTGAATATCGGCAGCTGTTGAAGCACTGTCTACAGTGAGGGTAATCCTGGTGCGTCCGCTGTCGTTAGCGCAGCCACCCGCGTTCACCGCTTCCACATAGAAGTTATAGGTACCTGCCTGCAGACCGCCTGGCGTAGTATATTCATTACTGTTAGTTACCAGTGTTGCACCACCTGTTGCTGCGTCGTACCAGTTGTACCGAACCCCTGCTACTGCTTTTACCCTGAGGGTAGTTGGTGTATTCAGACAGGTAGATACATTATTGGCTTCCGCAACCGGAGCTGATGGAGATCCCTGAACAGTTACTGTGATTGCCGCTGATGCTGCACCCGGACAACCATTTCTGCTTGGTACTACTGTATAAGTATGTACTCCGGAATCGAGTGTGGTTGGTGTTACATAAGCAATGCTATCCAGTAAGTGGTTACCCTGGCTATTGTACCAGCTGTAAGTGATACCTGCTGCAGGATTTATTACGCTGAGGGTAGCTTGTTTACCCTTACAGATAGTAGCGTTGTTCACCTGTACTTTCGGCTGAGCAATGGCACGTTGTGCGTAATTGAAATCAACATCGAGTAAGGCTCCCAATATACCTGACCTGAGTTTCACTTCCACACCATCAAACTGTTTGGTTGGTACAAACCAGAGGATAGCACTTCTGTTACCACTCAGCAGATCCAGGTGCAGAATTGGATTAGAAGTCAGCACTGAATCACCTGGTGTATTGCCATTGTATGTAGTGAGTTGTATACTGCCGAGCACCGCTGCAGAAAGGATCTGGCTTGGGTTGGACAGTTTCACTCTTACGGTATCACCCGGAGTAGATAATCCGTTGAAGGTTGCTTTCTGGAATACCGTTGCATTGATTGCCCCGAGGTTGATTACCAGGGAAGATCCGGTGCTTGTAAAGGCATCCACTGCAAGTTGCGGGTTGTAAACATTACCCAGCACCAGCAAACCAGATCCACCTATTGTTTGTCCGGTTGCGGCTTCGCATGGTACCTGACCTGACGGAGTTACAGTAATAGCATTCACTGCTACTCTTGCAGACTTACAGGTAGCTGCACCCGGCAGGGCTGCTTCCACCCAGTAGGTAACGGTTCCCAGGGCAGTAGATGCAGGACCTTCGAAAGATGCACCTTTAAATAAGGTGTCTGTTGCTGTTTGTGTTCTGAACCAGTAGAATTCTGCATTCGCTGCATCTGCTTTTGCAATGAACAGCGGACGCTGACCAATCACAACGGTATCATTTACAGGTGTTACTGTTGGCGGAGCCAATGAGGTACCTGTTTTAACGGTAACCGCCGTTCTGGTGGCAGATATTGTATTACAGCTGTCGTTGATAGCTTCTACATAATAGGTTGCCTGTGCGGTTACGTTGGTCACAGTAAATGTTAAGCCGCTGTCCGGAACCGGATTCAGTCTGGTTCCACCGGTAGCCACATTGTACCATGCGTAGCTATAACCACTCACAGGATTGTTGATAGCAAGTTCCGCATCAGATCCTGCGCACACTTCCACATTTGCAGAACGTACTACAGGAGGTGCAGGCGCTGCCACCACTTTCACATCCACTCTTGTGCGAACGCTGCTGGCGCAATTGTTCCTGAACGCTTCTACCAGGAAGGCGGTATCTGTAGTCAGGGTACCAGTAGTGAAGGATACACCATCTTTACCGGTGAGATAAACACCTTTACTGTTGTACCAGCGATAAGTAACGCCAGCCACAGGATCCTGTACATCCAGTTTAGCAGTGTTACCGGCACATACCGTTACCTGTGCTGCCTGAACTTTCGGAGCCGCCAGTGCGCGTTGCGCGTAGTTGAAGTCTACTGTTGTTAATGCACCGAGTATACCTGATTTCAGTTTTACTTCCACTGCATCAAATGCTTTAGTCGGTACAAATTCAAGAATAGCTTGTCTCTTGCTGCTCAGTATAGTGAGTTTAATGAGCGGATTATTTACCAGGAGAGAGTCTCCAGGAGTTGTACCGTTGTAAGTTGTTAACTGTACGCCACCCAACAGTGCTGCGGAAAGCACCTGGCTTGGGTTCGACAACCATACCCTTACAGTATCTCCAGGAGCAGATACTCCGTTGAATTTAGTTCTTTGCCATACCTGTGCGTTCAATGCACCCAGGTTGATTACCAGGGAAGATCCGGTGCTCAGGCTACCGTCTACTGCCAGGGCAGGATTGTACACATTACCCAGTATGAGTAATCCGCTGCCGCCGATTGTTTGCGTAGAAGCGCCTTCACATGGGCCAGGATCCGGACCTGGTTCAGGGCCATATATTACTACAGCAGGTACCCTGATAGATTTGCAGGAAGCGCCACCTGTTAACCTGGCTTCTACCCAGTAGGTAACGGTTCCCTGTACATTGGATACAGGAGGCGTGTATACTGGTCCTGTAAACAGGCTATCATTACCAGCCTGACTTGCATACCATACAAACTGAACATTTGCTGTATTGGAAGTAGCTGTCAGTGCAGTTTGTCTGCCTACTACCGTTGAATCCGGATTTGGTGTTACCACCGGCGCACTTAATGAAGCAGATAATACAATGCTGATGGCTTGTCTGCCTGATGCAGCACCACAACTGCTAACAGCTTCTACATAGAAGGTAGTATCCCTGTTAACTGCTGTTACATTAAATACAAAGCCACTGTCGGTATTCAGCTTCGTACCTCCGGTTGGTACATTGTACCAGTTGTAGGTCAGTTGATGATCCGGGTTAGTTACCTGCAGTGAAGCATTTGAACCAGGGCAAATATTCACGGTAGCAGGAGCGCCTGGTACCGGAGGAGCAGGTGTAACAGTAACGGTTACAGGTATACGATCCGGGTTAGGACAGTTGTCTGGTCCGCCCAGTACCGCTACATAGTAGGTTACTTTACCTGCTGCTTTCAGCGTATCAGTAGTATAAGTATTCTGTGTGCTTAATACAGTACTGCTGGTTGAATCAGCATACCAGCGTACAGATGTACCGGCCGCAGGTGTTACAGAAAGCGTAGCCTTAGTGTTGATACAAGCGGTGGCATTTGTAGTATTTACAGTTGCTTTAGGATATATGATCCTTGCACCATAGATATCAATTGAATTCAGGAGGTTCAGTACACCAGTCATTCTTACTTCTACCCGGTCGTAAGCAGCAGGAGCTACTACAGTAGCCTGGAACTGCTGACCGTTGAGTAAACGCAGGGTAAGCAATCTTGACAGGGTGTCTGTTTTAACCAATGTGTTATTATTATAGAGACGGATCAGTGTACCTCCCAGGAGACTAACATCTGCCAGTCCTACTGAGTTACCCAGACGTACCTGAACACTATCCGCTGCAGATCCTGCATGCGGGAAGATCAGTTGTTGATATACAGAGCCTCCGAGCGCACCAACAGGTACGGACAGTGTAGTGAAATTGGTTTTGATACTGTCGATATCATTAGTAGGATTATTTACGCTACACAGGATACAACCCAGGGTAGTACCTGAAGTCTGACTGGTAGGAACGTTACAATCCGGAGAAGGAATCACACCTCCTGTTACTTTCACATTTACGGCTGCGCGGGCAGATTCACAGGCACCGGCAATTCTTACCGCCGCATAATAAGTGTAAGTACCCGGCGTATTAAATGGTCCTACCTGGATGGTGTCACCCATACCCTGAACAGTAGTTGCATCTCTATACCATACGATGGTAGCACCTGGTACCGGCTGCGCTCTTAAAACAGCTTTTACACCAGTAGTTACTACTACATCGCCGGTTACAACCGGAGCAGCAGGAGCTGGTACTACACGTACTGTTGCAGCTTTCAACGTACCGGCTGCATTTTCACACTGACCGGTTCCGGATACACTTACATAATAAGTATAGGCACCGGCAGTCAAACCAGTGATGGTCAGGTTACCTGTGCTGTCCAGTGCATAGCTTACCGCACCTTCTACCAGGCCGTTGGTAATCGGAGATGTTTTGTTTGCATTCTTATACCACTTGAATACAGGAGCTGTAACACCCGGTGCAGTTGGTGTTAATACTGCCGGTCCGCTGGTGCAGGCGGTAGTAGTATCTGCGATAGTGATATCACCAGACTGGCTGATCGGGTTAACCGTTACCCTAACAGGTACACGGTTTGGATTTGCACAACCATTTGCGCCAACTGCCTGAACATAGTAGGTAAATGTACCTGCTGTTTTCAGGGTGTCTGTAACATATGTATTTGAAGTGCTCTTTACAATAGTGGTGGTAGAATCAGTATACCAGCGTACAGTTGTTCCTGCGGCCGGTGTTACGGTTAATGTGGCAGGTTGACCAGCACATACCACCAGGTTTTGTGTAGTAACGGTAGGATCAGGAACAACGGCACGTACATCATAGATGTCCAGTGAATTCAGCAGGTTGGCAACGCCTGTCAGTTTTATTTCCACGCGATCATAAGCGCCGCCTGCCGGAACAGTGGCATAATAGCGGGTACCGCTTAATATTCTCAATGTAAGCAACTGAGATAATGTTTTGGTACTTACAACGGTTGTTCCGTTATAAACAGTTACCACTGCACCACCGAGTAAGCTTACATCTGCCAGTCCGCCCGGTGAAGCCAGCTCAAAACGGATGCTGTCTGATGCCGCGCGTACTGCAGGGAAGATGAGACGTTGATAAACAGAACCTCCCAATAAACCTACCGGTATATTGAGGCGGGTGAAATTAGTAGTAATAGAATCGATGTCGTTGTTTGGATCAACAACGCTACACAGCACGCAACCCAGCGTAGTTCCGGTTACCTGGCTGGTAGGCATATTACAGTTGGCTGGTATAACCGGTCCGGTTACTGTAATCACGATTGGCAAGCGGTTGGATAAACAACCACCTGCAAGGCTATCGCCTACATAATATGTATATACTCCCGGACTTGCGAACGGAGGCAAAGTAATGGAATTGCCGGTGGCTATCGGCGCCAGTGTGGTATCGCTATACCACAGCACGGTAGTGCCGGGAGCAGGAGTTGCTGTGATGGTTAACGGCAACCCGGTGCTGATGGAATAATTCTGTACTACTGTTGGCGGAGCCGGAGCGGTAGCTACCTTGATAGTCGCAGCTTTCAAACTTCCGGCGGCATTTTCACAACGGTTAGCACCGGATACACTTACATAATAAGTGTGATTGCCAGGTGTAAGACCGGTAACACTAAGCTGACCGCCCGCGGTGATGGTAAAGGTAGCGCCGCCTATAACAGCACCGTTTGTAATCGGATTAGTTTTATTGGCATTTGCATACCATTTGAATACAGGTGTAGTAACACCGGCTGCAGTTGGTGTCAACACTGCCGGTCCGCTACCACAGCTTGCTGTAGTATCTGCTATTGTAATATCTGCCGCAGTAGCTAATGGGTTTACAGTGGCTGTAACCGGGATACGGTTTGGATTAGGGCAGGTGCCATCCATTACCTGTACATAGTAGGTGAAGGTACCGGCTGTTCTTAAGGTGTCTGTTGTAAAGGTCGGCTGATTACCCAGGGAAACGCCACCGGTTGAATCAGCATACCACTGAACAGTAGTACCTGCAGCCGGAGTAGCTGTGAATACAGCAGGCAGGCCGGCGCATACCGCTACATTTCTGGCGGTAATAACCGGATCCGGAACAACGGAACGAACACCATAAATATCCAGGGAATTAAGCAGGTTCGCTAAACCGGTTAATTTTATTTCTACGCGGTCATACACGCCACCGGCAGGTACTGTAGCATAGTAACGGTTACCACTTAATAATCTTAAGGTGACCAGCTGTGATAAATTCTGTGTGCTTACCACTGTGGCGCCATTATACACAGTTACTACTGCACCGCCCAGTAAACTTACATCTGCCAGTCCGCCTGGTGAAGCCAGGTCAAAACGAATGCTGTCAGTAGCTTCGCCTAAGCCAGGGAAGATGAGCTGTTGATAAACAGAACCTCCCAATAAACCTACCGGTATATTGAGGCGGGTGAAATTAGTACTAACAGTATCGATGTCGTTGGTTGGATTTACAACACTACACAACACGCAACCAAAAGTAGTTCCGGTTACCTGGCTGGTAGGTACGTTACAGCTGGTAGTAGTAACAGGACCTGTTACAGTGATGGTGATCAGCACGCGGCTTGAAACACAACCACCTGGCAGGCTGTCGCCCGCGAAATAGCTGTATACACCCGGAGTGGTAAACGGCGGCAACGTAATAGAGTTACCGCTACCAATGGATGCCTGTGTGGTATCGCGGTACCAAACGATCGTTGATCCCGGAGCAGGTGAAGCTACCAGTGTTAATGGTAACCCGGTAGTTACGGTGTATGACTGAACCAGGGTAGGAGGTGCAGGTGGGGTAGTTACTTTTACAGTAGCAGGTTTCAGACTGCCGGCTGCATTTTCGCAACGGTTGGTACCTGATACGCTTACGTAATAAGTATGGTTACCCAGTGAGAGACCGGTAACGGAGAGGCTACCGGCTGCATTTATAGTAAAGGTAGCACCGCCAATAACAGCGCCGTTTGTAATAAGCGTTGTTTTATTGGCGTCTGTATACCATTTGAATACCGGAGTTGTTACGCCTGCAGCAGTTGGTGTGAGTGTGGCAGCACCGCTTCCGCAAACATTGGTAGTATCGGCAACAGTGATATCAGCTGCAGTACCTAAAGCGTTTACAGTAACGGTAACCGGTATACGATTTGGATTCGCGCAGGTACCGTCCATTGCCTGTACATAATAAGTAAAGGTACCGGCTGTTCTCAATGTATCGGTAGTAAATGTCGGTTGACTACCCAGGGAAATGTTACTGGTTGAATCTGCATACCACTGAACAGTTGTACCCGCAGCAGGAGTAGCCGTGAATACAGCAGGCTGGCCAACGCATACAGTTACATTGCCGGCGGTAATAACAGGATCCGGTACAAGAGAACGTATACCATAAATATCAAGGGAATTGAGCAAATTGGCTACACCAGTAAGTTTCACTTCCACCCGGTCGTATACGCCACCTGCGGCCACTGTAGCATAGTAGCGGGTACCGCTCAATAATCTTAAAGTGACCAACTGTGATAAAGTGTGTGTACTTACAACCGTTGCACCATTATAAACGGTAACCACGGCGCCTCCAAGTAAGCTTACATCTGCCAGTCCGCCCGGGGAAGCGAGATCAAGACGGATGCTGTCTGTTGCATCACCTGCAGCAGGGAAGATAAGTTGTTGATAAACTGATCCTCCCAATAAACCTACCGGTATATTGAGGCGGGTAAAATTAGTAGAAATAGTATCTATGTCAAAACCAGGGTTTGTAACACTACACAATATGCAACCCAAAGTGGTTCCGGTTACCTGGCTGGTGGGTACGTTACAACTGGTAGTGGTAACAGGGCCGGTTACAGTAATCACTACAGGAACACGGTAAGACGTACAGCCACCGGCAGTTTTTACACCTGCGTAATAAGTAAACACACCCGGATTGGTAAACGGTGGCAGGGTAATGGAATTCCCTACCGCAATGGGTGCCTGCGTGGTATCGCTGTACCATTCAATATTGGCACCGGATACCGGGGTGGCTGTTAACACCAATGGTATGCCGGTTGTTACCGCGTACGCCTGAGAAAGTACAGGTGGCGCAATTTGCGCAGCTACAGTTACCGGAGCTGCCTTCAGGGCGTTAGCTGCATTTTCACAATGATCGCTGTCTGATACGCTTACATAATAGGTGTATGATCCTGCAGCCAGACCGGTAATACTTAATTTTCCGGTTGTATCGATGTTATATTTAACGGCTCCTTCTATCAGGCCATTTGTAATAGGACCGGTTTTATCAGCATTTTTATACCAGCTGAATACCGGGTTATTATTAACGGTAGCAGAAGTAGGTGTAATTGTTACGGTGTCCGCCAGGCAGCCCTGCGTACTGGCAGGAACTGTGATATCTGCAGCGGTTGAGAAATTATTAACCTTTACTGTTACCAGTGTTTTGGCTGATTCAGTTGAACAGCCAACCCTGGTGGCAGAAACATAATAGCGGAAACTTCCGGCTACCCCTACAGGAGGACTGTAGCTGGTACTGTTGGAAGCTACGATGGTGGTTTGGGTAGAGTCGTACCATGTATAAGTTAATCCGACTTCCGGATTACTTACATTCAATGTAAGCGGCGCATTTAAGCAGGTGGTCCTCAATGGTCCACCAGCTCCTGTTGACGGGCCCGCCGGGAAACGTTGTATTTCATGTACTCTCAGGGAGGCGAGTGCGCCTACCAGTCCCGATCCGATCTGCACCTGTACATGGTCGAAAGGAGCGGTAGGCAGGAAAGTTAATGCCTGCAAATTTCCTGCTCCTGAAAGAAGATTGAGATGTAATAAGTTACCGTCGGCCTGAATATTATCAACCACGTTAGGACCATTGTAAGTAATGATTCTAACGGAACTGAGCAGCTGTAAAGTAATCAATGAGGCAGGATCAGAAATCACTACGCGGATAGAATCACCGCTTTTAGAGAGACCAGGGAATACTGCAGTTACCTGTGCACTGCTGCCTAATGCACCTACAACGCTGCTCAGCGTTGCATAATTGGCTGCAGTGACAATACCATCGCCTGCTGCTGCAGGATTGGTTACCACACCGAGTGAAGCTGCCTGCCCGGTAACACCGTATAGCACATCTATTGCTGCGCCACAGTTTATTGTACCTGAAGCAGGTGTATCATAATATGCTGAAAATACCTGTATGCTGCCAGCTACTCCTGCTAATCCGCCATCTACTGTTACCCGTACCCGGTCGTATGTTCCGGCAGGAGCAGGTAAAAATATTTCCGCCTGGTTACCGCTTGCCAGCAGGGTTAATACTGAATTATTGGCGAATACAGTACCTCCTACCGGGGTACTGCCGTTATATGCCTGAACATAAACACCTCCAAGCAGATTTAGATTCACCAGGGTGCCGAGTGTACCGGCAGTACCGATTTTAACCACCGCCGGCGTGTTATTGGTAACTGGCGCCGGAAAGATCAGATCCTGCGATGCCGTAGCGCCTAAGAGTGTAACCAATGTAGAGATGGTGGATGCTGTAGTAAGGGAACCATCCACTGCCTGCGCACCATTTGTTACACCACAACCAACGCAAAGCCCTGTGGCTCTGCCTATCTGGGTATTGGCATACACCCTGGTGGTGTACGTTTGCGCCTGACTAACCTGAGCGCCTATACTAAATAGTAATAATAGTAGCACGAGACTTTTCCATGCTATTGACCCGGCCTTATGAAAGAAGTGGGCAACGCTGGTTTTCACAGCATCCTTCCCTGCGAAGCTAGGGAAACAGAAAAGGGCAGTAAAAGGGCTATTAGGAGTAGCTTTTGAATGCATAGCATCAAATATTTGAATAAAAATTGTTCAGTTTCATTGCAATACAACAAAACTCTAAGGGAGGCAGGCAGGTTAGGAAGGGCTTCGGGAAAGGATACTGGTTGATAAAAAAGTATACTTCCTTGCGGTTATTTGTTAAAAGAATGTTACAAAAACGCTACGAATGTATATTGAAGGGCTGGTTTATTGATATGTCTTTCTTGTTCATTTCCGGTTAACAGTTCAGTTTGTTCAATCTTAATTTTTACTGTTCATTTTGTTCATTTAGAAAGAGGGATTAGGAGAAAAACAGGCCGGAGAATGCGTGGTAACCTGGCCAAAACGGGAATAGAGAAAAAAAATTAGCGTCGTCAGCAAAAAGTTATACTTCCTTTTATCTTCTTCAAAGTTAAAAAAAATAATATATTAATATTATTTATATAATAATATTATATTGTACGTCATCATATTTATATATGATATCCAGATAACAACTAAGGAGGTAGATATTTATTATTAGCTATTTTTATATATATAATTCAGTTTAATATTTTCTGTTCATTTTGTTCATTCAGCAATTCGAAAATCTAAACGCAAATACGATACGTAATTAAACAAGTACCGACAATTCGAAAATCCATTTATTGTCCCCTATGATTGATCTATCCTATGACTTTATCATTACCCTGCAGAATGAAGTTCTACGCAGGTTTGGTGTTGAAGTCATGTTGCCAGGAGATTGCAAACATCTCTCTCAGTCCATATTGGATAACACCACGAAACTGGTAAGCGAAACTACGCTTAAAAGGGTGTTCGGATTCGCTGTAGCTCAACACAGCTTCTCCAGATACACCCTGAATACACTTTCGCAATATTGCCAATATAAAGACTGGGAAGACTTTCAGCAACATCACTACCGGAAGCTGAACACCGCTTCCAAGACAACCAATGCGTCTACTTCAGCCGCAGCATTGGATAATAGTAAATGGTCTGATTTGAAAAACAAAGCAGATGCCGTTTCCCATTACACCATGCTTACCCTCAAGAACCGCTCTGGTATTGCCTTCCCGTACACCGTTCACAGGCCATTCTGTAACGCCCACATTGAAAAATTCCTGGAAAGCGACTACGCGGCCACCGCGTTAATAGCGCCCTCCGGATGGGGCAAATCACTGGCATTGGTGCATCTCGCGGAATACTGTTGGTTTGGTAAAGAAGCCCGATATAAACAGGATGTTTGTTGGTTTATCCACGCTCATGCCGCCGGCAGCCTCCTGCTGAAAGGATTCTCCCTTTCCTCCTGGCTGGATAACCAGATGAACCTCGGTAACGGCGAAAACTTCCGCGAATACTTTTCCAGCCACTTCGATAAAAAAGGCGGACGCCTTATATTAATAATAGACGGCTTCGACGAAATCGCAGTAGCTGGCGAAAAACTCCGTTTACTATATTCCAAACTGGAAGACTTCGTATATTCCAACGATTTATACCCCTGGGTAAAAGTGATCCTTTCTATCCGGAGCAGCACCTGGGCAGAGATATTCCAGCACTCCCAGCAATATCCCGCCTTCCGGCGCTATTGGTACCTGGGCGCTGAAATGGATGAAGAAACCAATATCAACATGCCCCGGCTTACGGAACAGGAAGTGAAGTCTATTCTTTATAACCACCAGTTTGATCCAGCTACTGTACGACTGTTCTCTGAAAATTTCCTGCAAAAACTGCGTTATCCTTATTACCTGCAACTCTTTTGTCAGCTTAACAGCGGTCCGGATCAAACCTTTGTAGATGAACACCTTAGCCTGTTCGAGATTGTATCGCGCTTTATCCAGAACCGCGTATTCAACTCCCAGAGCAATTCTTTCAAAATAAAAATCATCGAAAAATTACTGACCCTGCTCGATCTCGGCAGAACAGGAATCTATGCGGATAAAAATTTATTGCTCACTCAAAACGCCGATCTGTTCCCTGCCTACAAAGAACTGCTCGCCGATAATATATTAGTGGAAGAAAACCTGAGCCAGGAAATTATGTTCAACGTGAAGGTGCGCTTTGCCCACACCATGCTGCTCGAATATTTTGTGGCCATGCACTACCTGAAAGAAAACGGCCAGGAAATAAATGAACCGCTGCTGATGGCAATACTCGAACACCTGCCACAGTCGCCATACCGTATAGGCGTATTCAGATGGCTGCTCCGCTATGCCATCAACCACGCGCAGATCGATGGCATCATCAAAATGTTGCATTTACCATTATCCAACATAGAAAAATCCCACCTGCTGGAATACCTGGTATTACATTACCAGCACGACGGCAACAATCAAGGAGAACTTAAATCCATCTTCCCGGCGGGCTTCTTCAAGAAAAACCCTATTGGCCCCTTTATCAGTGACGAATTTATTCATTTCAGGAAACGCAAAGTACTTACCGCTTTGCTGGGACTTGCTGAAGCCCGGGAAGATAAACTCAAAATCAGAAGCAAATTATTCACAATGGCCCTGCTGCAACTCGATGCAGAACAGTGCGAAATAGAACTCAACAACATAAAAAAAATCTACACTGCCGATGAATTTGAAGATGAACTTTGGGTAACACCTTATGAAATCCAGCTCTTCATCTACGAATTCCTCAAATTTGGTATTATAAACGAAGATATCCGGGAGAAGATCTATAACTATTTCCGCTACTGGACCGGCGGTGGCAAGAAGCCCATCAGTGAGCCCCAGGAAATCGTATTCCGGAATATGGGAATCGTTTTCACCCTGCTGGGAGATAACGAACACCTGCTGAGCTTTACTACCCGGATCTTTGAAACATATCCATCTTTACAACACCGTAAAACAGATTCACTCCGCCTCATGCTGCTCTGCTGGCAGGCACAGGCCTACCTCGGCCTCGGCCAAACAGCGTCTGCTGCAAGGATTTGCCGCCACACCGACCAGGTGATCAAGAAATATTCTGTCGATTATTTTGGTGGAAAATATCTGGAATCTGTGCAGAAACTGCTATACGCAGGCGTATATTTTAACGAACACGAATTCAATAAAGCCATCCGTACGGCGGAAACAGCCGTGGAAAACGCACAGAAACTGGATTTCAAAGTATTGGCGCTGATGAATTTCGGACTGCTGAACAAAATCTATCAGCAGCTCCAAATGGATAAACAAAAAAATGATACGGTACAGCAAATAGAACTCATCCGGAAAAGTACTTCCTTTAAACAGGCAGTTTCAAACTTTGCGAGGTGATTATGGCATAATTTTGCTTTATTGCGTAGCATAATGGCCATAGACGAAAGCAAATATACCGTAGTACAGAATATATTGTTCAACACATTGAGTCTGTTGACTTTACTATTGCTGGCACCCTATATCAACAGCTTTACGCCTCCACTCGTGGCAAATGGCTGGCATATCGATCTGCTATTGGCCGTAGTGGCTAGTTTCATAGTCGTTTATGTACTCCGCTGGATCTTCAGGCCGCTGATCATTCCCATCTTTTTACTGGTATGCAGTGTAATGGTCGTTAACAAACTTAGTGATCGCTATACCTTTTATAATGTGCTCAACGATTATAAAGGTATGGTGCAGGGAAACCTCAACACCAAAGGCAGCAAGCAGCTGGATATCCTCAGTCTTTACCCGAGAAGGGTAGAAAGCTACCGCGATAAAACCGTGCGCGGCATGCGGGAAAAGATCAACTTCCAGGACTCGGTGGTCCGCAACTTCTCCGTGAAGCACTCCCTCGATTATTACGATGAGTATTTCTATAAATACGGAAAAATAACCCGGTTCCTGTCCCTGTTCCGGTTTATCAACAGCCAGTTCAAATATGTGCTGGACTCCCGCCGTGATGAATACTTTGCCACCGCACAGGAAACCATACAAAATGGCCTGGGCGGCGATTGCGACGATCACTCTATCCTGATGACCTCCTGCCTGCAATCGATCGGGGCGAGGTGCCGTATTGTACTGGTAAAAGGCCATGCCTACCCGGAGCTTTATTGCGGCGACAAAGAGGAGTTTGAAATCATGAAACAGGCTATCATCACGCTTTTCCCGAAACCCGCCGTGAAAGAAATATATTATCATGAGCTGAAAGGCGAGTACTGGATTAACCTGGATTACACGGCCCGCCGCCCTGGCGGACCTTATATGAATGATAAAGTTTATGCCCTGATTGAGCTTTGATCCTTAAATTTGCCGCATGAGTCAATTTAACCGCCTGCGGAAATACCATAGCTTTTTTCGATTCAAAAAGGATTTCGAACAATACAGTTTAAAGAGTGCCAAAAGCTATGAGCTCATATTACATTGGTTACACAGTAAAATGAGCCGCAGCCAGTTCCTCCTGCTCTCCGGTATCCTGGTAGGATGTTCCGCAGGATTAGCCGGCGTCATCTTAAAAAGCCTGGTCCACTATATTCATTATGTAATCACCTATAAAGTACATTTCAGCACCCAGGTTATTTTTTATGTGGTGTTCCCTTTCCTGGGAATTGTGCTTACTACACTCATGGTCATCTGGTTTTTCAAGGGGCAGTCGAGGAAAGGCATACCAGCTATCCTGCACGAAATAGCCCGGAACTCCAGCCTGATCCCACCTGTAAAAATGTACTCCCAGATATTGCAGAGTGCCATCACCGTAGGGCTTGGTGGCTCCGCCGGATTGGAAAGTCCTATCGCTGTTACCGGCGCCGCCCTGGGTTCCAATTATGCACGTACCTATAAACTTGGTTATAAAGAACGCACGCTGTTATTGGCTGCCGGCGCTACTGCCGGTATAGCGGCCGCATTCAATGCCCCGATTGCCGGGATGATGTTTGCTTTTGAGATATTACTTACCGGCGTGGTATTTTCTGATTTCATGCCGCTGATTGTGGCGGCCGTTTGCGGTAGTTTACTTTCTAAAATTATTTTACAGGAAGAAGCACTGTTTCATTTCGAGTCAAGGGTTGCTTTTAACTATCACAACGTACCCTATTATATAGCCCTGGGTATACTCAGTGGATTTTATGCAAGATATTACGTAGTCATCTCACAAAAAATAGAACATTTCTTTCACTCGCTCAACTGGACAGCGTTGCAACGCGCCATCCTGGGCGGTGTGCTGGTATCCGCCCTCTGCGTGGCGCTGCCGCCTTTATTCGGGGAAGGATACTCCAGTGTGAAATCACTGGCTGCCGGCAACGGCGAAGCTATTCTCCAAAACAGTTTCTTCCGGTATCTTCCCATACAAAGCTGGATGATACTGGTGTTTACCGGCTGCGTGTGTTTGCTGAAAGCATTGGCTGCATCCGTTACCATACAAAGCGGTGGTAACGGGGGGAACTTTGCGCCGTCCCTTTTCGCAGGCGGCTTCCTGGGATTTTTTTATGCAATGGTTTGTCAGCAGATGGGGTTCACGGATATCCCGGTTACCAACCTGGTAATTGTGGGTATGGCTGGTGTAATGGCCGGTGTGATGTATGCCCCGCTCACCGCCATCTTCCTGATTGCCGAATCCAGCTCCGGTTACGATCTTTTCATCCCGCTGATGATTGTTTCTACCATCTCTTTCCTGATGGCAAAATGGTTTTCACCTATCTCACCGGAAATCAAGGAACTGGCCAAAGACGGTAAAGTATTTACGCATGCCCATGACAAAAACATCCTGCTGCTCCTGAAAATGGAAGACCTCCTGGAGACAGATGTGCAAACAATTTCCATTGACGCTACCCTGCGGGATATCATAGAACTGGTGAAAGAAGGCACCCGGAATATTATTGCCGTAGTAAACCACGAGCAACTGTTTGAAGGCATTATTACGCTGGATGAGATCCGGCCGGTTATGTTTAATCCCGAACTGTACGATACCATTACCGTAAAGAAGCTGATGCAGGCCCCGCCGGCAGTAGTTAATTTAAAAGATAACATTAACGTGGTGATCAAAAAATTTGATGCCGCCCAGGCATGGAACCTGCCGGTGGTACAGGATAAGCAACTGGTGGGCTTTATTTCCAAATCCAGCATCCTCAATAAATACCGGTTACTTTTGCAGGAATATTCGGAAGGCTGACGGGGAATTTGTGAACACAGAAGGGCTACTTTTGAAACAAAATACCTAAATTTCTTTATACGAAAATCCGATAATGGCGAGAGTTCTGATAAATTTTGCACATCCTGCCCTGGAGAAATCCAGGGTACATTCACAGCTGCTGCGGGTGGTTAAAAACATCCCGGGGGTTACTTTCAATGACTTGTATGAACAATACCCCGATCTGGATGTGGATGTGGCCCGTGAGCAAAAGCTGCTGGAGCAGCACGATATTATTTTTATGCAGCATCCTTTTTACTGGTACAGCGCACCCGCTATTGTAAAGCAGTGGCTCGACCTGGTGCTGGAACATGGCTGGGCATACGGGCATACCGGTAAAGCCTTACAGGGTAAGTATTTCGGCAATATTATTACAGCGGGAGGTGCTGCACATTCCTATGAGCCGGATGGCCATCATGGACATACCGTGCATGAATTTCTGCTGCCTTTTATGCAAACCGCCAAATTGTGCAACATGCATTATACCGCTCCTTATGTGATATACGGCGTGCACCGGCAGGATACTTCAGATATCCAGGAGGATGCAGCCCGGCTGAAACAGGTGCTGGAGCGCCTCCGCGACGATAAATTTGATCTTACTCCTTTGCCTGGCCTGAAAGATCTGAATCAAATACTTCAACTACCCGCTCAAACCAGATAATATGGATCAACATTCTTTGCTATTTCAGTCGATGGTATACCTGGCTGCGGCCATTGTATTTGTACCGCTGGCCAAAAAGATGGGACTGGGAGCCGTTTTAGGCTACCTGATCGCGGGTATTATCATTGGTCCTTCTTTACTGGGTTTTATAGGAAGGGAGGGAGAAGATATTATGCATTTCGCGGAATTTGGCGTAGTGATGATGCTGTTCCTCATAGGTATAGAGCTGGAACCGGCGCTGCTGTGGCGGCTGCGTTCCTCCATACTCGGGCTGGGAGGGCTGCAGGTGATATTAAGTGCCGCGGCCATTGCGGGCATTGCCTACCTGGTAGGACAACCAGTGAATACATCGCTGGCGCTGGGAATGATCCTCTCGCTATCGTCTACCGCCATTGTGTTGCAAACCCTGAATGAAAAAGGATGGATGGGCACTTCCGCCGGGCAGAGCGCCTTTTCGGTGTTACTGTTCCAGGATATTGCCGTGATCCCTATGCTGGCCATATTTCCTTTGCTGGCGGGGAACGCCGCAGCAGATGCCGCTTCGCACAATGCTTCCCTAAGGGATAATTTACCTGGCTGGGCGCAAACGCTGGTAGTGCTGGGAGCCGTAGCCATTATCATCATTGCAGGCAGGTACCTGGTGCGGCCGCTGATGCGTATCATTGCCCGTACCCGTGTACGCGAATTATTTACCGCCACCGCTTTGCTGATGGTGGTAGGCATTGCGGTGCTGATGAACCTGGTGGGCCTCAGTTCCGCGCTGGGCGCATTTCTGGGCGGAGTAGTACTCGCCAACAGTGAATACCGCCATGAGTTGGAAAGTGATATTGAACCTTTTAAAGGATTGTTACTCGGCTTGTTCTTTATTGCCGTTGGCGCGTCTATTGATTTCAGCCTGATTATGAAGCAGCCCTGGCTGATCATGGGTTTAGTGGTGGGTGTTATGGCATTGAAAGGCATTGTACTACTGTTGCTGGGAAAGATTTTCAAACTGAGTACCGATCAGAACCTGCTATTTGCCTTTGCCCTCGCGGATATCGGTGAGTTTGCGTTTGTGTTGCTGTCGTTCACTGGCCAAACAGGGCTGATGAGTAAGGAAATGACCGCCATGATAACAGCGGTAGTAGCCATCAGTATGGCGCTCACCCCGCTGATTATGCTGGTGTATGAAAAAGTGATCCAGCCATATTATACCCGGTCGGAAATAAAGGCCGAAAGGGAAGCGGATGAGATCAATGAAAAGAATCCGGTGATCATTGCAGGCTTTGGCCGCTTTGGCAGTATGACCGGGCGTTTCCTGCGGGCCAATGGCATTCATGCTACGGTGTTGGACCTGGATTCCGACCGGGTAGATGCACTGCACAACCTGGGTATTAAAGTATATTATGGAGATGCATCCCGCTATGACCTGCTCGTTGCCGCAGGTGCTAAGGACGCCAAAATGCTGATCATTGCTACCGATCATGCGGAACAAACGCTGGAGATAGTGAGAATGGCCCAGCGGTATTTTCCACATCTGCAACTACTGGTAAGGGCGGAAAATAATGAAGATACTTTTGAACTGATGGACCTCGGCGTACTGCATATTTACCGCGAAACGGTAGACACTTCCCTGCGTCTTGGCGTGGATGCCCTGCGTATGCTGGGCGGAAGGGCTTACCGGAGCGAACGTGCCGCACGGACGTTTTTCCGCCAGGATGAACGTACCCTGAAAGGCTTATCTGCACTGCGCGACGATAAAAAGCAATATATCAGTTCCATGAAGGAACGTATTGATGAAATGGAAAAGCTCATTTCATCCGACCGTGTAAAAACATGGCTGGATGAAGGACAGGGCTGGGATCCTGAATCACTGCGTGATGAGATCCGGGGAGAAAAAATTGATGAGGAATAATTTACTGCTGAATATGCTGGATAATGAGTTCCGCCACATGATGTAACAGCCCCACATCTACCGGGTTTAAATGATCATGCATAGGCTTGCTGGAAACAGCACGTACATAGCCTTCTTCATCGGGCTCAAAAGTAATTTCATGCTCTTCAATGGCTACCTTATAAACCGTTTTAAATTGCTGATGAGCGGTTTGCACATCCAGGATGTGCGGATGCCCTTTGTATTCAAATTTAAGTGTGAAGAAGTCAGACATATCATTATTACCGTTGTGCAGTATTCACTTCGCTTTCATCGTGCTGGCGATGATAGTAACGTTTGATCCTGTTTTTTTCATCACGGGAAAACTGATGAATTAACCACAGGAAAAAACAAGCAAGACCGCTGATGATCAATATGTAGCCTATAAAACCCAGGGTATGGAACACTTTGAACCACATCCAGTCGTTGGTTAGGGCATACTGCGCTAAGATAGCTAAAATCAATCCTGCTGACGCTAATACAATTGCAATTTTTTTCATGGGGGGAACTTTTGGGATGTAAAAATCTGTTTCCAGGAATTAAAGGGACAAACGAAATGCCACACATATTTACGCGCTATACTCCATTACGGATGTATTTCACGTAGATATTTCTCTACATTACGAGAGCTATAACGGAGTAATGTGTAAGATTGTTACAGTTGCAAACGAATTCCCAGCTTATTTAATCCCTTTACCAGGAAGAGCATGATTACTGCAAAAAAAGCGCACCAGGCAATACCCGGCAGTCCTTCTCCCAATACAGCCGGCAGGCTGATCCCCGCAAGCAACATTCCATAAAAAACAATATCCGGTAATATATAGGTAAGCAAAGGATTGGAACCGGCAGGCCGGAAGAAAGCCGTCCACTTACTGATCTGTTTTACATCTATCAGAAAATATAACAAAGAAAATATGGCCACACATATCGCGCTGCAATACAGGCACCAACTGGGTGTAGCCTGGATCTTGGATAGTTTGTAGGCAGGTCTTAACAGCATGCCGGCAATCAACAGTAAAACAAAGTAACCGGTTACACGCGACACCAGCTTACTCCCTTTCAGACCCAGGTCTTCATCAAAATAAAATAACGTCAGCAACATACCCGACAAAACAATAGCCGTATGCGCCGCGTGGCCGGCCTGTGAAGTAAGCCAACTCCATTCTCCCATGAATGGCTGTTTGCATAAAATATAATACCCGATACACACGGCAATCATCAGCATAATAGCGCCAGCCACCCCTTTAAATACCTGGTAAATAATACATGCATACAGGTATGCCCAGCCTATGAGTCCCAGGATGCCCCACCAATCCGGCGTTAACCGCTCCGTTCCATCTTCACCACCGCGGAAAATCAATGCCAGTACAATCAACCCTATCATGCCCACTCCCTTGAAACACCACGAAAGCCATGCGTTTTTGAACTTATAAACATTCCATACCAGTATGGCGGATATATAAAATAAAAGCGACCATGCGGCGCCACTCATCCCGGTAGCAGCAGCATTCACTTTTTCGGCATTTACCATAAAAATACCCAACACCCACAAACCCAATGTGCGCCAGGCAATATGCCGCTGCAACTGCCAGAAGGTATCACCTTTTGCCAGCCGGCTATTGATGGCGAAAGGCACCGACATCCCCACTATAAACAGGAAAGCAGGGAACACAACATCTACAAATGTCATCCTGTCTTCATTACCATGCGCATGCTGCATCCATGAAGGGATACCGCTCACACCCGCCACACTGTTAACGAAAATCATGACAAGAATAGTAATCCCGCGGAAAGCATCGATAGATAAAATGCGGCCAGTCTTTAAATTGTTGATCATAAGCGTTGCAGGTAAGGAAATGACTTTGTACCAAAATACATTATTTACTTTATATTCTTCTGCTGCCGTTAAGCCCATTTTAATAATCAGGGTGATAAAAAATAATTACCTTTCTTCCGGTAACAAAATCTCAACAGCTTATGATAAAATCTATCCTCACCGGAACCGGTTTGGCTGCCATTACCTGTTTCACTGCATGTAACCAGGGGCAGAAACAACCCGATGCCAACGCTTCTTCCACCCCCGACGCAGTAGCCGCTAATGTAGACAGCACCGTAAATCCCACACAAGATTTTTTTGATTATGCCAACGGCGGCTGGATAAAACGCAATCCTATACCAGCAGAATATAGTTCATGGGGTATCGGCAACCTGGTACAGGAAGAACTGTACAAACGCCTGCGCATCATCAATGAAAAAGCAGTAGAAAATCCGACCGATCCTATCTCCAAAAAGATTGCCGCCTTCTGGACCAGCGGAATGGATTCTGTGCGCATCAACCAGGATGGTATAAAGCCCATCGAAGCAGATCTGAAAGCCATTGATGCCATTACCACCATTCCGCAACTGGTGCAGGTAGCCTCCAAACTAAACATCACCACCGGCGCATTCTGCAGCCTGTACATCGCGCAGGATGCCAAAAACAGCGACGTTATTGCCGTGCAGCTGGCGCAGGGCGGCTTAGGGCTTCCTAACCGCGACTACTACTTCAACACCGATGCGCGTACCACCAACATCCGGAACGCATATCCCGGCCACGTTGCCAAAATGCTTCAATTTGTTGGCTACGACAGCACCGCCGCTAAAAAAGCCGCTGCAGGCATCGTACAACTGGAAACAAGCCTGGCTAAAAACAGCCGCAAGCTGGAAGCACTCCGCGATCCGGAAGCCAACTATCATAAAATGGCTGTAGCCCAGCTAAATAAAATTGCAGGGAATATCGACTGGAATGAGTTCATCAAACAACAGGGTATCAACAAATTTGCCGATACCATTATTGTTGGTCAGCCGGAGTTTTATTCCAACCTGAGTAACGCCGTTAAATCGCAACCACTCCAAACCTGGAAAGACTACCTCAAGTGGAACCTGATCAACTCCGCCTCTCAACATCTCAGCGATACCATCGCCAACACCGACTTCGCGTTTTATGGCACCCTGCTCAAAGGACAGGACAAGCAGAAACCGCGCTGGAAAAGAGTGCTGGATGCTGAGGAAAGCGCAATGGGAGAGGCCCTGGGCCAGCTGTTTGTAAAAGAGTTCTTTAATACTACCGCTAAAAAAAGATATGAAAACCTGGTAGAGGAAATACGTACTGAACTAAAAACACGCATTGAACACCTCGACTGGATGAGCGACAGCACCAAGCAAAAAGCATTGTACAAACTCTCCAAAATCACTAAAAAAGTAGGCTATCCTGATAAGTGGAAAGACTTTACCGCAATGGATATCAAGGAACAGTCGTACCACCAGAATATCGAAGCGGCTCACCAGTGGTGGCAAAATTACCAGATCAACAAACTGGGCAAACCCGTTGATCGTAACGAATGGGATATGACCCCGCAAACGTACAACGCTTACTACAATCCCAGCAACAACGAAATTGTGCTGCCCGCCGGTATCTTCACCGTTCCCGGTAAGCGCGACGAAGAACTGGATGATGCCATTGTATACGGCTATGCCGGCGCCTCCACCATTGGCCATGAAATTACACATGGGTTTGATGATGAAGGCCGTCAGTTTGATGCCGCCGGTAACCTGAAAAGCTGGTGGACCAAAGACGACGAAAAGAAATTCAACGAGCGCGCGGCCGTAATGGTGAAGCAGTTCAACAACTATGTAGTAGTGGATACTTTACGTATCAACGGTAAAGCTACACTTGGTGAAAATATCGCGGATCTCGGTGGTATCCTTCTTGGATGGGAAGCTTTCAAAAAAACAGATCAATATAAGAAAAACGAAAAGATCGCCGGATACACCCCATCACAGCGTTATTTCATGGGTTACTCCCTTGGTTGGCTCGGACATACCAAAAAAGAATCACTGGCCAGGCAGGTGCTCACCGATGTGCATTCCCCCGCCAAATTCAGGGTGAACGGACCTTTCAGCGATGTGGACGCGTTTTATGAAGTATACGGCGTGAAACCGGGAGATGGTATGTACCGGCCGGATAGTGTCCGCGTTCGCATATGGTAACGCGGAGGTTGTCTTTCTCAGGATTAGACTGATTATGTTGATTACGTGGATTTTATTTTTTTGATTTTATTTCTGATTTTGATTTTATTGATTTAGTTTTTATAAAAGAGCCAGATAAATTATCTGGCTCTTTTTTTTGGGTTAATGAAATAGTTAAATTAGCGTCATTGTTTGTTTTAACCTTAATATATAATGTATGATTAACCCAAGTTATAAGCATTCTGAGCTTACTGGTAAAATTATTGGCTGTGCAATGCGTGTGCATCGTATACTAGGATCAGGATTCCAGGAAGTAATATATCAGCGGGCTTTGGCAATAGAATTAAGTGAAAACAAAATTCCATTTGAAAGAGAAAAAGAAATGCCTGTATATTATAAAGGTGAAGTAGTAGGAAGCAGGCGGGCCGACTTCTTGGTGGAAAATGTTGTTGCCGTTGAACTAAAGGCTCTATCATTGATGGAGCAATCAAACATTTTACAAGCCAAAAGCTATCTTGAAGCATATAATGTAGAAACCGGATTACTTATTAACTTTGGCCGGCCAAGCCTTGAATTTAAAAGACTAATCAACGGAAAATATAAATGGTAATAAATCCTTCTATCATCAAAAATATCATCAGTGCAATCAGCATAATCAGTCTAATCCTGAGTAAGACAACCTTCGCGCAAACTGGCCTGGAATTGTATAAACCGGCAAAGGAAACTCCCCTCCACTACGTGTGTAAGGAAACTAAAGATAAAGTAGTAATTGATGGTAAACTCGACGAAGCCGGGTGGCAGCAAGCTACCTGGACAGCCGATTTTAAAGATATTGAAGGCGACGCCAAACCCGCACCACCACTGCGTACCCGGGTGAAGATGATGTGGGACCAGCAATACCTTTACATCGCGGCTACACTGCAGGAGCCTCATATCTGGGGAACACTGGTAGATCATGATGCTATTATTTTCAGGGATAATGATTTTGAGGTATTTATAGATCCCGATGGAGATACCCACCAATACTACGAAATAGAAATCAATGCTTTAAATACGGTGATGGACCTGTTTATGGGTAAGCCGTATCGCAATATGGGAGAGGCTTTGATCAACTGGGATACCAGGGGCATTGTCACTGCTATACATATTGATGGTACGATTAATAACCCTTCAGACACCGATAAAGAATGGACAGTGGAGATGGCCGTGCCTTTCAGTGCCCTTAGCTTCTTCAATAAAAATCAACGGCCGGTGGAGAATAGCCTCTGGCGGATCAATTTCTCACGGGTAGAGTGGGACACAGACATTAAAAACGGCAAGTACGTAAAACAACAACGGCCAGAGCATAACTGGGTTTGGTCGCCGCAAGGAATTGTGAATATGCATGCGCCGGAACGGTGGGGATACCTGTTGTTTACCAGCAAAGCCAATACTACTTTCCAGTTGCCTCCGGCGGAGGAAGCCAAACAATACCTCTGGCAAATCTACAGCGCCCAACTGCAATACAGGCAAGCCAATGGGCGGTATGCCAAAAGTTTAAAAGAGCTGAAGATCCCTGAAAAACAAACCGGTACTAATAAAGAAGTATATACGTTGTCAATGGAAAGCATTTCATCACAATACAATGCCAGTGTTTCCGGTAGTAATTTCCCTGGTTCCGTAAATATCAACCAGGAAGGTAAAGTGTATAGTAACAGAAAATAACAGCTATGGATAAACGTCTTTTTATAAAATCATTGGGTATCGGTGGATTGGCATTGGTAAAACCTACGCTGCCAGCCAGCGCTGCTGCTATAAAGGAAACAGCGCCCACGCTGGAAAAGAACGCCGTGCAACACCGGGTGTGGATCAATCCTGATCATAAAGATACTGCTGCCATTTTAAAAGCAAGATATGCTGCTTACAGAAGAGCAGGGATCACAGATATCATGTTTGAGGCAGATAGCGAACTACATTTTAAAACCGCCAAAGCCAATGGTATCAAAGCGCACCGCTGGATGTGGACAATGAACCGTGGAGAAAAAGAATTGCTGGCCAGTCACCCGGAATGGTATGCGCAAAACAGGAAAGGCGAGTCCTGTGCGAACCATCCTCCTTATGTAGATTACTACCGCTGGCTGTGTCCCAGTAAACCGGAGGTAGTGAATTACCTGAAAGACCAGGTGGAAAAAATCCTTTCACTGGATTATGTGGATGGCATTCATCTCGATTATGTTCGCTACTGCGATGTGATATTGCCCGTAAATCTCTGGAGCAATTATGGTATTGATCAGTCGAAAGAATTACCGGAGTATGATTTCTGTTATTGCGAACAATGCCGCAATGCATATAAAGAAAAACATGGCGTAGATCCGTTACAGATAGAACATCCCGACCAAAGCCCTTCCTGGCGCAAGTTCCGCTACGACCGCATTACTAACGTAGTGAGCAACCTGGCGCAGGTAGCCCAGCAACATAAGAAACCAATTTCCGCAGCAGTGTTTCCTACTCCTGAAATTGCCAAACGTATCGTACGGCAGGATTGGACCAACTGGCCATTGAACGCTATTTGCCCGATGATCTATCACGGCTTTTACAGGGAAAATGTGAGCTGGATAGGCGATGCGGTGGCAGAAGGGGTGAAGGGGCTGCATGGCGCATTCCCGTTGTATGCAGGGCTGTATCTGCCTGACTTCCACGGCAACTACACCGACCTGGCCGAAGCCGTGAAACTGGCCATCCAGAATGGAGCGGCAGGCGTTTCTATCTTTGGAGAAGTAACACCGGAGGTATTACGAGTGTTGTCTTTCTCAGGATTAGACTGATTATACTGATTTAGGGATTTGATCATTTTTGATTTAAAAAGATTTGGGGAGATGTAAGCGAATATATCCGCTTACATCTCCCCAAATCTTTTAAATCTTTATAAAATCAAAAAAGTAAAATCAATGTAATCAGCACAATCAGTCTAATCCTGAGAAAGACAACATCCGCTTAAAGGGCATTCGATGGCCTGTCTGCTGCGGCTTTACCAAAGCTGAGGTTTGGTTTGTTACCCATTTTAACAACCAGCGTTCCACCGGCCACCACATCCTGGTGGGTGATAAAGCTTTTCGTATATGGTTTACCATTAAGAGTAACGCTTTGGATATAGATATTCTCTGCACTATTATCGATCGCCTGTACTGTGAAGGTTTTACCTGCGCCTACTTTAATAGATGCTTTGTCGAACAGCGGGCTGCCTAACACATATACGCCGCTGGCGGAGTTTTCAGGATAGAAGCCCAGCGAAGAGAATACATACCAGGACGACATCGCGCCGCAATCTTCATTACCCGCAAGTCCTTCCGGCTGATCGAAGTAGAATTCTTTCATTACCTGTCTTACTTTTTCAGCGGTTTTCCATTGGTAACCGGAGAAAGCGTACATATAGGTAACGTGGTGACTTGGCTCATTACCATGCGCATACATTCCTATAAGGCCGGAGATATCGTTAGATGCTTCTGCGCCCATATCGCCTTTAGCGGTGAAGAGGCTGTCGAGTTTACTGGTAAAGGCATCGTCGCCGCCCATGAGTTGGATCAGTCCTTCCACGTCCTGTGGCACCAGCCAGGTGTATTGCCAGCCGTTGCCTTCGGTGAAGTCGCCTTTTTCATGAACGGAGTTAAACGGATCGTAAGGTGTTTTGAAGCTGCCATCGCTCATACGCGGGCGTACGAAGCGGATGGTGCTATCGAAATAATTGCGGTAGTAAGCTGCGCGTTTTTTGTAGTATTCGAAGTCGGCTGTTTTGCCCAACTTCTTTGCCATGGCTGCAATACACCAGTCGTCGATGGCGTATTCCATTGCTTTGGAAACGGATTCATATTCTTTGTCTGCCGGGATGTAGCCTAATTCTTTTACGTATTTCAGGCCAAGATCATCACGGTTGGCGGTAACTTTCATGGCTTCAAAAGCTTCTTCTGCGTTGAACCCTTTAAATCCTTTCAGGTAAGCGTCTACAATAGGAGGTACTGCGTGATAGCCCACCATACAGTTGGTTTCATTACCCATCAGCGGCCATACCGGCAATTTGCCCTGTTGTTTGTGGATGGTGAGCATCGAGTTCACGAAGCTGTTCACCTTTTCAGGATGCAGGATGGTAGCGAGTGGAGCGCAGGAGCGATAAATATCCCAGAGAGAAAATACGGAATAGTTATCGAAGCCTGGGTTAGCATATACTTTTTTATCGGTGCCACGGTAGCTGCCATCATGATCGTTGAACAAAGCCGGATCAATCATGGTGTGATACATGGCGGTATAAAATACGCGGCGTGCGGCCTCGTCTTTTGTTTCAATGCTTACTTTGGCCAGTTCCTTGTCCCATTTAGCGTTGGCGCTGTTAATGGTTTTGATAAAGTCCCATCCTGGTATTTCCGCCTTGATATTAGCCAGTGCGTTTTCGCTGCTTACAGGGGAGATGCCTACTTTCAGCATTACCTGTCCGGGCGATTTATCGAATACGATAACGCCTTTGGCTTCTTTCGATTTTACTTCTTTGCCGGTTTGTTTATTATCTCCATCAAATACCAAAAATTGTTTCACCGGCACATTTGATTTAATGGCAAACCAGAGGCGTTGGTCCACCGCCCATCCTTTGGAGTAGCGGTATCCTTCGAGGGTATATTCATCTACCTGGCGGATAAATGTTTCTACCGGTGCATCCCAGCCGATACCTTCTTTCAGGTCGATGATGATATTGGCAGGTTGATTTTTCGGGAAAGTGTACTTATGAAAAGCCACTCTTTCTGAAGCGGTTAATTCTGCTTTGATATTGTAGTCGTCCAGCTGAACGGCGTAGTAGCCGGGACGCGCGGTTTCGCGGTTATGAGAATAGTGGGAGCCATATCCGGAGGTGGGATCTTCCTGTGTGCCGCGGCTGGTTCTCACTTTACCGGTGTAGGGCATAATGAGCACATCGCCCAGGTCGCCGATACCGGTTCCACTGAGGTGCATCTGCGAGAAGCCTATTAATACGCTGTCTGAATAGTGATACCCGGAGCACCAATCCCACCCTTTTACAATATTGGTAGGTCCTGTTTGTACTGCGCCATAAGGAACGCTGGCGCCAACAAATACGTGACCGTGGCCGCCGGAGCCGATATAAGGATCTACTGAAGCAACTGATTTACTTTCAACAAAGCCTGGCAATGGTGCTGACTTCTTCTGTGCACTTGTTTGAATGCCGTGAAACAGCATCGCAGATAACGCAAATGCACTACCTATCTTGATTCCCGTGTTCATAATCAAAAACCTTTAATAATCCGGCAATTTACGCCCGGATTATTACTTTTTCAGTTAATTTTTTCACAATACAGGAACGGGCTCCAGGTCCTTGACTGGCGCGGGGGAAACATCTTTTTTTAATAAATATTTCCGCGTGTAGATCTGATAAACGATCACCAGCCATAATACCAGGCAGGGCAAGGCTTTCACGGCATAGGGCATCGATATATTCTTCCTTACCCAGGGAGTAAGAATATCCGAGTGGGAAAAGCTGATCAGGAAAATGACAAAAAACATAAATATGTTGTTCTGTCTTGTGGATGGCTGCAATACATACCAGATACACACCGCCGGTATAGCGATGATGTAGGTGGGCGACTCAGAGCTGGTGCTGAAAAGCACCGGGAATATCAGTGTAGAGCAGAGAATATAGAAGCGATAACGGGAGTTATAGCGATCTTTTAACCGGGTATATTGTAAAAAGAAGAGTACTATCGCAGGAATGAGCACTACGTTATTACTCATGCCCGGCAAATGAAACACCCTTTTTATAAAGCCTCCGGCAGATATATCCTGGAACAGGATATTCGCGCCTTCATTCAGTTCGTTTTTGTGTACCAGTGCAGCATACCAATCAAAGTAACATTGGATAATATATTGGGGAGAAGATATCACCATGGGCAATGCAAACATCACTGCACCCCATAAAAACAGGTACCCGATAAACCGCCTGGGATTAGGACTGAAGAAGAAAAATGCGAGTCCTACTATGCCATAAAACTTTGTAAGCGTTCCCAACACAATAAAGAAAGCGGCCCTATGTTCTTTTCCCTTAATAGTATTGGTAAAGGTGAGGATAACGAAAGCGCCGATGAACTGGTTCATCTGGAACCAGCTGCTGGCGCCCATCAGCTCCATTGAACACAACAGCAGGATAATATTCTGTTGCAGGCGTAAAAGCGGCAACTGCCGGATGGCGTAAAACAAAACAGCCGAACCGGTGAGCGACCACAACATGGCTCCCAGGTGAATCTCCAAACCGGCAAAAGGAGCTATCACGATGCTGAATACCGGGCCATAAAGATTTACATCGTAATAATCGGCCGGGTAGGGGATATATAAAGGCTGCTGGTGAATGACGTGAAAGAATACGTCTCTGAATATGCGATAGTTATTGAAATTATTCCGGGAAACCTCCATGAAGGCCCCGATAAAGGACAAGCCAAACCATAAACTCATGATCAGCCATTCCTTTTCTGCCAGGTAAGTCAGCACATTCCTTTTTTCACGCATATCCATAATTGCTAATTAAATAAAAGCTATAGTACGCAGGTATAACGCACCTGGAGGGGCTATCCCTCTATTGTAGTTTTTATTTATTCGGCCTGGATATCCGGATTTATAAAGAAATGTTACTGCAACTAAAGCGCAGTATTAATTCTCTGAAGCCGCCCATTGTTTGGACTGTTCATTTACAGCGTATACAACGCCGGCAATAATCACACAACAAACTATCAGTAAGGAAACGATCAATAATAACATAGCATCCTGGTTTATTCACATGAACCCAAATTTAAAACAAATCCTTTTAGATAATGCGCTTATGTTTGGAGAAGCAATTTTCGTAAATTACTTCTATGAGTGCAATAGCAGCTCCCCGGAAAAAACGCCCGGGGAAAGATGAAAAATTAACCTTCAAAGAGCGGCTGGCGGCCCTTCGTAACTTACCGGCATTTTTCAGGATGGTATGGCAAACCAGTCCGGGGCTCGCTATAGGAAATACTGTTCTCAGGGTGGCGCAATCGGCCATGCCGTTATCGTTGTTATATGTGGGTAAGCTGATCATCGACCAGGTGGTGCATCTCACCAAAGATCCGGGGCACTCCACCACCTGGCTGTGGCAACTGGTGGCGCTGGAATTTGGGCTGGCCATACTATCCGATGCGCTTAGTCGCGCTATTTCACTGCTGGATGGCCTTTTGGGCGACCTCTTCGCCAACCATACTTCCGTGAAAATCATGGAACATGCCGCCAAACTGGACCTCGACCAATTTGAAGACGCCGAATTTTATGATAAGCTGGAACGCGCCCGGCAGCAAACCTCCGGCAGAACCGTGCTACTGGCGCAGGTACTGAGCCAGGTACAGGACATTATCACGATCGTTTTCCTGGCGGCGGGACTGGTATTCTTCAACCCCTGGCTGATATTATTATTGTTGCTGGCCGTAATCCCGGCCTTCCTGAATGAATCGCACTTCAACGACCTGTATTATAAACTGGCCTGGGGCCAAACTTCCGACCGGCGTGAGCTGGATTATATCCGCTATCTCGGCGCCAGCGACGAAACTGCCAAAGAAGTAAAGGTGTTTGATCTTTCCAATTTCCTGATCAACCGCTTTAAATTCATCTCCAATAAATTTTATACCGATAAAAAAGTATTGCAGATCAGGGATTCCATCTGGGGAACCATTTTCGCAATAGTAGGTGCAGCCGGATATTATGCCGCCTATGTGATCATCATCCTGCAAACGATCCGGGGGCATCTCAGCATCGGCGACCTGGCCTTCCTGGCGGGGTCTTTCAGGCAGTTGCGTACCACGTTCCAGGGTATCCTTATCCGGTTTTCCAGTGTTACGCAGGGCGCCCTTTACCTGCGCGACCTGTTTGAATATTTTGAGATACAACCTAAAATGGTTCCTGTGCTTCATCCCCGGGCGTTTCCTCGTCCTATTCAACAGGGATTTACTTTTGAAGATGTAGGCTTTAAATATATCAACTCCGACAAATGGGCCATCCGGCACCTCAACTTCACCCTTCATCCCGGCGAGAAATTAGCGCTGGTAGGGGAGAACGGCGCCGGCAAAACCACCCTGGTGAAACTACTGTCCCGCCTCTACGATCCGGTAGAAGGACGCATCCTGCTGGATGGCATAGATCTCCGCGAATACGATCTCAAAGAATTACGTACGCAGGTAGGCGTTATATTCCAGGACTACCAACGCTACCAGATGACCGTTTCCCAGAACATCGCTGTGGGGAACATCGCTCAAAGCAACAACCTCCCCATGATTGAGGATGCGGCCAGGCAAAGTCTTGCTTCCCCGCTTATAGAAAAGATGCCACTCGGCTACGAGCAGATGCTGGGTCGCCGCTTTAACCAGGGCATAGAACTCTCCGGTGGCGAATGGCAGAAGATAGCATTGGCACGGGCCTATATGAAAGACGCCCAACTCCTCATACTGGACGAGCCCACCTCCGCCCTCGACGCCCGTGCAGAATACAACGTATTTCTCCGCTTCGCCGATCTTACCCGCGATAAAACCGCCGTATTAATATCCCACCGGTTTTCCACGGTACGCATGGCCAACCGCATCCTGGTGCTGGAACGGGGCACGCTGGTTGAAATCGGGAGCCATGAGGAACTGCTGGCCCGCAAAGGACGCTACGCCGAATTATTTGAACTGCAGGCCGCCGGATACAAATAAAGCGCCTCCCGGAAGGAGACGCTTCATAAAAACCTATGGCGGAAAGAAGAGGAAATCCCTCTTTCCCTACAGGACGCAGCTCAACGGCTGATACCCCCATTGTCTATTTTTTTATCCGCAGGCGGCGCCTCCCGGAGATAACACCATTTCAGCGTAATGGCCAACAGTAACATAATCAGCGTAGCAATAACTCCTGCCCACGGTACCTGTTTCTTTTCCTTTCTTCCTGCTTCCACTTTTTTCCATGCCTGCTGCGGATGATACTTACCCATCTGTTTCAACTCTTCCTTCAAAGTAACTTCCTTGCTCAACTCTGCAAATAACAACCGGTTCTCCTCACTGGCATCTATCCATGCCTGCAGCTCTTCGCTTTCTTCTTCTGAAAGCGTGTTTTCCCAATACTTTACTATTAACCGGGACCGGTGGTAATATGATTCCAGATTACTCCGCAATGGATAGGAAGAAGTTTAATACGAGAAAAGTTTCCGGTTTCAGCCGCCAGTGCAATAACTCCTGTGCTCTTGCTTTCTGCGTTTTCACCCAACTCACCGGCATCGACATCTCTGCAGCAATCTCTTCATTTTTCAGTTCTTCCACATAGCTAAGCTTGAAAACTTTACCGCATCCCTCCGGCAGTGCGGCGATAGCCCGGTTTATTTCCCCACCTACTTCCGCCCTGAGAAAAGCAGTTTTTACAGTTGCTTTATGCTCCTGGCAGGCGTTTAACACCTCTTTATACAGGAACATTTTGATGGCCGGGAAATCATCATCTTCACACTCGTAATTTATGAACACTTTTTGAACGATATCCTCTGCCATAGCGGAATCCGCGATCAAAAGGTCGGCAAATCGGCAAAGGCGCAGGTATAGCAGGTCAAATAATGACTTCAGTTGGAGGTGAGATTGTTTTGGATGGTGCGTGGACATTATGGTAAAAATAGGGAGAAAAGGGGGGATTAGCAAAGGGGGATTAAGGATTCTATATTTATATTTGTATATCATATTGATATTATAAATATCAATTCAAGACAAGCTTTACCCATCGTGATTTTGAGCGTCCATACATCGTAGTACCATGAAAAGCAATCCAAAGTGGCATAGGGATGAAATTATACTTGCACTTGATCTTTATTTTTCTCCAGATAGGGGGAGTATTGATCGCAGAAACCGGAAGATCATTGCCTTGAGCGAATTATTAAGAAGCCTTCCTCTTGACCTTGAACGTCCCGATCCTATGAAGTTTAGGAATGTAAATGGGGTAGCAAGGAAGCTGGCTAATTTTATGTCTTTAGAATCGCCAGGCAAAGGATTGAAAAGCTATTCGAAGCTTGATGAAATACTGTTTAACGAGTTCAAAGACAAAAAAGATCAGCTAAAAAAACTAGCTGCTGAAATAACCAATGCTGTAACTGATCCATCGATTAAAAACGAAATACTTCATGTTGAAGAAGATGAGCAAACTGTGGAAGACAGTGTGGAAGAAGGCTCCATCTTATACAAACTCCATAAAGTAAGAGAACGGGTACCTGCTATCATTAAGCTAAAAAAAGAAGAAATATTAAAAAAGAAAGGGAAACTGCTTTGTGAAGTTTGCGGATTTGATTTTTATGATTCTTATGGAGATATTGGTAAAGGATTTATCGAATGCCATCACAAAACGCCCCTTTCAAAGATAACCGCTTCTACAAAAACAAGTCTTAAAGACTTGGCACTGGTATGCTCCAATTGCCACCGGATGTTACACAAGGATATCAATGTGCTATCAATTGAAGGATTAAGGGAGCGAATGACGCGGGTATAAAATGGTGGGTGATTACTTTCAAGGAAACACCCCTACATTATCCACCACCATACTATACAACCTGTCAACAATCAACGGTCTTTCAGCCTCAAACCCTCTCTCATGCTCAGAAAACTCAGCATCAGTGGCCAGCTTATTCGCAATGATCGACTCAATTCCAAACTCCGTCCTTCCTTTGTATTGCTGATAAATTTCATCGCTACGTTTCTTTGCAGCGCGCAAATGATAAGCAACCTGCGGCAAGTCGAGCATCGTTTCCAGCTGCGAAACCACTATATCTGAATGGAAGTAAATAGCGCTGCCGAAGCCCTCCCAATCTTCATAACTTAAAAAATCATGCAATACTAACAAGCAATATACGGAAGGAGGTAAATGTCTCAACTCTTCTAAAGGCAGCCAGAATTTCCGCTGAATATTCTCTGTGGACTCAATGCTTTGTACGATGAGCGTTAAGGCTTCTTCTTTATTATTCTTTGCTTTTCTTAAGATACGCTGAGATAAGGTAAAGCGTTCTTCATCAATGCTGGCAATGGTTTGGGCGATATCGTAATTATGGATTATCAAATGCTTCCTGGCGATGTCTGATGAAACAGCAGTTTTATTGGTAATGATTTGAATCATTTCTGCTTCAAATAGCAGCCTCGCTTGTTCTACATTTCCGTTTGTTTGGTTAAGCAGGTGAAGGCCGTGACGGGCGCCAATGGGGATTTGTTGACGGAGGAGGTTAAGACTTTCTTTATGTAACATTTAATTAAAGGTAGTAGATTATTTGGCTTTTCTAAGTACGAGTAATTCCCTTGCCTCAACGTCCAATGCCTCTGCAATTTTAAAAAGAGTTTCTACTGTCGGTTGCATTTGGTTTGTACACCATTTGGAAACCGTGTTTCGATTCATATCCAAAGTTTCCGCTAACCAATTATTTGTTTTGGCTTTTTCAGCGAGCACTGCTTTTATCCTATTGAATACTTTATCACCCATATTACTGCCTTATAAGCATATTTTTCATCAATATAAGCAGAAACACAATCATTATGACAGCATAAAAATCACATAAATAAGCAGATTATCACAATAAATAATGTGCATAATCACATTTTAAATTGTATTTTTACTATCTTAGCACATAATAAAAATCTATTGTTATGCAAACCTCCCAATCCTTTTTTCATTACACGCACTTATCCGAGACGGAATCTACTGATCCCATGCTCGCCATAAACCGTTTTTGCGAATTGTTCCCTCCGGCTGCCGCGCGACAAACACTATGGCTATGGCTTTCGGAAACGCTCGCAGCTGAGGATACCCAATATGAAAATGCCCAGCACAGGGCGGATTTACTTCTACTTTACAACGAGTTGCTAAGGTTACTGGATGCCAATTACCTTTTAAGCCTATTAAAGGCCTCAAATAGCAACGAAGCGCTGATAATATCACTTTGATATCAATTCCATCTCAAATGAGCAGCATTGGCCCCAAAGTTGGCTGTATAGGGGTATGCAGCAAGCTTGCAAACATCAGGATCTGGCGCAGATAAAGAGATTCAGGTGCCGGGGTCAATGCTTATTTGTGAAAACTGTAATTTGAACTGACCAACTGAAAATAGCGGGCGCAAGCGGTTCTAAGTGTATAGGAAGTGTATGGGGAGTGTATTGGAAGTGTATTGTGAGTGTATGGGGAGTGTATGGTAACAGTATGGGGACTGTATAGGGACTGTATGGGAACTGTATGGGGAATACGACACATACACGACTCCTAAGTACCGGAGAAGTATGCAAGAAGTATCGGAGAAGTATGCAAGAAGTATAGCCGCATTACAGTTCAGTTCGCCAAATATCCAATCATTCCCCTTGTCCACAAAAAAGCCCGGCATCCCTGCCAGGCCAGTTCTATAAACCCACTTTCCTTAGAGGTTATACAATCTTATACCACGGCAACCCGTCACAGCCTTTTGGGTGGTGAATAGAAGGCCGGATACTGGTACCATTAATTTCAAACCAGGGGAAGGAGCTCCAGCCCTGCGGATGGTGAATAGTGGGATACAGTTTATCCTCTCTCACCTCATACCAGGGTAGGGAACGGGACCCGCCTGCGTGGTGGATAGTGGTAAAAACATTATTGTCTTTTATTTCATATTCTGCTAATGAACGCCCACCATCAGGATGATGTAATGTTCTGTGGAGTTTCATGGTTAAAAATTTTGTAGTAAATAAATATGGTTAACGGTTATACTTTGGGTTTACTAAACAGCAACGAATATAATAAAATATCTGGTTAGGAAAACATACCAATAGAACAAAATTCCTGATGTTTTTTATCAAAAGTCTATAGGGATAAACAGGCAAAAAATACTGCCGGAAACTACGGCATAATTAATTTATATCCTTTACCACGAACATTGTAGATACTTGAGCCCGGGTGATCTTTGATAATTTCCTTGAGCCTGGATATATATACATACAATTTGTCAATTTTGTGATCGTTTCCACCAAAAACAGTATCCATAATCGTTTCCATACTTGTTAGTTCATTACGGTTATCATATAAGCATTTATATACTTTCTTAACTCTCTTTGCAACTTTTCTTGGCCTTCCGTGGGAGCTATAAAACTCATTCTCTTCTGGAGAATAGTAAGGTTTTCTTATAATTCCTTTCATAAGATGTAATTATTGGTGTGGGTTAGGGACGCCTGCAATCTGCCCGTCAATTCACGCAGGTTGAAAGTTTTAGGGAAATAACCATTCGCACCCCCTCTGCCAAATACTTCCGCCGATACGAGTGCAAGGTCTTCCCCGGATAAATAAAATATAGGGATGTGCTTATCCTTACTACGGATACGTTCCCCAAGATCAATTCCATTCAGGCGGGGCATCCTGATATCCAACAAACAGGAATGAAATGAGAATTCATTAAACAGCAGCCATGCATGTTCCCCATCATAGGCGCTATAAACTTCGAAACCTTGCTGATTGAGTATTTTTCTTACAATACCAGAAAAAATGGTATCATCGTCAGCGTGTAAAATCCGGTTTTTCATAATTGAGTTCAATTGGGTTATAGGTCTAAATAAGTTTAAAAACATCCACGAAATCCCAGCTATCCACAGCATCGTATATGCCTTACATTTATACTGATTGATACAAATAGAATTCATGGATTCAAATAATTCCTCAAAGAAAAAAACTATTCACCACTAAAATCGAAGTCTTAACGGAAAATTTTAATTCTAATAATCAAAGTGCGGAATAAAATATCAAAACAACAAAATAGGCTACAATAAAGGGTTTCAAAGTATCATATTTTGTTAATCACTATTAACATATATTTGATAAAGTTAGTAGTCCGAAATATTTGTTAATGCATCAGGCATTTACATTTCATTAATGAACGGCATTTTATTATAAAGTAAAGTACACGCATAAACGAATCAAAATCCCGCTTCATTTATCTAGCTAAAAAATATTTTTAAAAATTATTTGGAGATATTAAAAAAATATCCCCACCTTTGCATCGACAAAAAAACAATAAACATGTACCGCCCAATTTTTAACATACAATCAAAACACCAGTTTAGTCTGATACCAGGCTATACCAGTGGCGGGGCATGTTATGCCGAAGAATAAGTTGAAATAACAAATTCGATATAACACAGGCCCCGCAAGAGATTGCGGGGCTTTTTATTTACACTTAAAACTAAAAATACGCATGCAAATGCATATTCATAACATACAATTTAGTAACGATCATAACAAACCACTGTTATCGGTTTGCTATCGCTATGAAATATTTCATCAACGACACCGGTGTCGACGAACATAAGTAACGCTTATGTATATACGTAGAAACCGGTCGTGCTGAACGCCCGGTTTTTTTTGTGCTCAATAGTCGCGCAGCTAAATGCAAAACAGTCACGAAAAACACATACGCAAACAAACCCAGTCCGGTAGCTCAATCGGTCAGAGCACCTGCCTTATACGCAGCTGGCTATTGGTTCAAATCCAATCCTTACTACTTAAAAAGCCCTGTAGCACAATTGGTTAGCGCGTCTGCATTTGGAGCAGAAGGTTATTGGTTCGAGTCCAGTCAGGGTTACTAAAATACGGTGCTTGTAGTTCTAACAGGCGTAGCAGGTTCGAATCTTGCTACTCACACAACACGGATGAATAGCTCCAATGGTAGAGCAGCGGTTTGAAGCACCGCCCGTGCAGGTTCGACTCCTGCTTCATCCACCACGCAAATGAAAAGCATTTGCTAAAAAGCTTCCTCAACAGGAAGACGGGGATAGATGTCCATTCACAGCAACCCAGGCAGGAGTATCGTACTACTCCGCAGTGCAGCCGTAATAACGGACTGTATGCTGTTGCTGCAATACACTATTCCCGCACACACATAGTCTGTGGGTAGAAGGTTCGAATCCTTTCCGTCCTTGAAAAACGGTAGCTCATCGGTAGAGCAATAGACAATCTCATAGGGAGATTAAATCAGAAGGACTGTAAATCCTTTACAACAACAAACAAAGCCAGGGCTCACTGCCCAGCCACCTCATCAAAAGGATGATACCGGCAGGCTGGCAAACACCCGCAAACAGGAACTTCATCAGCCCCTTACCATCACTTAGCACTTCCGCCCTAACTGATGCCTGAGAACTGATCAACACCTGTTTCCGTGTTCACCATCCGGACACCAGCACTGGCTTTTTTATCAACACCCCCAAAATGAAAGAAAATGAAAAGAGTAACCATCAACGCCTACGAAAGGGGCCTGGTTTTTAAAAACGGCGTTTACCAGCGAATGCTGCAGGTAGGCCGCCACTGGCTGATCAACGAAGATGTAACCATCTTCGATATCAACAAGCCATTCATCGCTCCGGTAGAACTGAACATCCTCCTGCAGGATGCAGAGGTAGTCAACGCCTTGCAGGTAGTGGAAGTAAAAGACACCGAAATTGTGCTGCACTACGAAAATGGATTGCTGAAGCAGGTATTGACCGCCGGCAGATACGCCTTCTGGAAAAATATCATCGACAATAAATTTGTTCGCGCAGATATCGCTAAAATAGCGATCACTGAAAATATAGATAGATCTACCCTGTGCCACCGGCTGGTAGCACCTTACGTAAGATCTTTCAGCGTGGAAAACCACGAACAGGCCATCATGCTGGTAGATGGTAAGTATGCCATGACCCTCTACTCCGGCGTTTATTGCTGGTGGAAGAATAACATCACTATCACCATTAGTAAAATAGATACCCGCCAGTTGCAGCTGGAAGTAAATGGCCAGGAAATCCTGACCAAAGACAAAGCAGCACTGCGAATCAACGCATGGGCACAATACCGGGTAACCGATATCAATAAAGCCCTGTTGCAAAACAAGGAACATGAACGGCAGCTGTATGTACAGTTTCAGCTGGCTTTGCGGGAATATATCGCAGCCCTGAACTTCGATGAATTGCTGGAAAAGAAAGATACCCTCGCGCCGGCTATACTGAAAGCAGTAAGCACAAAGGCGGAAGTTCTCGGCATTAACGTGACCAGCTTCGGTATCCGGGATATCATCCTTCCAGGTGATGTAAAAGACATCATGAACCAGGTACTGGTAGCCGAAAAAAAAGCACAGGCCAATATCATCATGCGAAGGGAAGAAACTGCCAGCACCAGGAGCTTGCTGAATACCGCCAAGCTGATGGAAGACAATCCCATGCTGTTTAAGCTGAAGGAAATGGAGTATGTGGAAAAAATCGCGGAAAAGATCAACAGCATCAGCGTCAGCGGAAACGGTGTACTGATAGATCAGCTGCGGCAAATCTTCATCTCTAAATAAAAAAGGTGGGTCATCGTATGATCCACCTTTTTTAGAAAATCCATAGCTTTGCAGTTATGGACGGACAATATAGAAAAGATATCTACCCTGGCCTGGAAGTGGCCATCATCCTGAAAAAAGATCAACGCAGCGGTAAAAAAACCTATGGCATTGTAAAGGATCTGCTCACCTCTGCCGCTTATCATTCCCGCGGTATCAAAGTGCGCCTGGAAGACGGACAGGTAGGCAGGGTAGTGGAAACAGATGTGGTAGGAGACGAAGACTAAAGCAATTTCAGATCCTTCGTGATCCGGTCTATCTCCTCGTTTGAATTAGGCCCGATGGCACAACAGGTTTTGGTGGGCACACCACCAAATTCTGTTAACCCCGAATCCGTGATCAATGTAGCATTCAGCCCATCTTCCACCGCCTGCTGGTACACCCGCTCCAGGTCTTCTTCAGAATCTACCGACAAACAAATCTTTGTAAACCCCTTCGTCATCCACTCCGATACCTCTTCCGGATTCCTGATATTGGTTTGCAACGTATGCCCGCTGATGGTGGCATGCCGCGTTAAAAAAGCAATCGAAGCATGGGCGCCCTGTGCAATCATTTTTCCTTTGCGCATGTTCAGATCCTTGCGCATCACTATTACCTGCTTAACTATCCTGGATGACATATCTCACTGTTTAAGCAGCTAATTTACAAAATTACATAGCCAAAGTTGATGCGCACACTGGGATATACCGAATTACTGTAACCATCGTCCGTCACAAAGGAAACACCGAAGCGGCCTTCAAAACTAAAATGACGGCCCCAGCTGCGCTGCATCCCCCACGCGGGTGTAAAAACAGTCGTACCCCGGGGAGAATAATAGTCCGTAGTCGTAATAGGACTGCCCTGGTAGCCTCCCGTGAAACTGAAAAAATTTCCGGCATTATTATCTATCCGCTTATTCCGTTCAGCCCGCCGGGCAATACCATAGTACTGCCTGAACTCCGCCGAAAAAACCGGATAAAGCGCAAACTCCCATTCTTCTCCTAAATAGCTACCATTAGAATAGGAAACTCCCATTTCAATTCCCGCTTCCAGGTTAAGGGTTGCATATTTTAACAAACGCAATTCGTAATTTGCATTAACGCCCACCAGGGAAATATTTGCTTTCAACTGACCTGGTTTTCTCCAGAGATCTTCCTGAGCGCTGGCATGCAAACAAATAAATAAAAAAATAGAGCTAAGGGTTAGCAATTTCTTTGTCATAGTGTATAGAAAATAGGTTTAGAATCCCCGCAATATATAGTGTTTCAGGGAAGCAGAAAAAGTTGTACTTTAATCTTTTCAAGTGTCCGGATAAGAATGCGAAACATACCCACCTTAAATGATGTACACCAGCAATTTGCCGAGTATTTTGATATACCGGCGCTGAAACCGTATGCTTATCTGTTATCAAAGAAAGGTAGCGAAGGACACATCTGTCTTCATCTCGATAAAATAGCCGCAGAAAAAGACAATCTCCCGGAGTCTTACCAAAAAATAGAAACCAGCAACCAGCTCCTGGAAAGCATTCCACTGGTAGGTAAACAGGGCAACGATAAACAACCCTTTGTGATTTACCAGAACCGGCTGTACCTGCAACGCTATTTCCGGTATGAAACAGAATTCCTCCAACGGATCCGCGATTTCCTGGTAAAGGAAAAAACACACCTGCCCGAAAGGATTGCCCTGCTGCAACAACAACAGCCGCTGATCAGTAAACTGTTTGCCGGTACCGCCGGCAGCGGTGATAATAACGATCCGGCCGACTGGCAGCTGGCAGCCGCCATCACCGGCGTATTGAATAATTTCACCATCATCACCGGTGGCCCGGGTACGGGAAAAACCACCACCGTTGCTAAAATACTGGCTATCCTGTTTGCTACTGATCCGGCGCTGAAAGTAGCGCTGGCAGCGCCTACCGGTAAAGCCGCCGCCCGCATGGCGGAAAGCCTGCGCAATACCACCATCGAAGTAGATGCGCACATCACTGAAAAGTTCCGGCTGCTGCAACCGGCTACCATACACCGTTTGCTGAAATCTATCAACGGCAGCCCATACTTCAGGCACAATAAAGATAATCCGCTCAACTACGATGTAGTGATCATCGATGAGTGCTCCATGATAGACGTGGCGCTGTTTGCCAAACTGCTGGACGCCATCCATCCGGACACCCGCCTCATTTTGCTGGGCGACAAGGACCAGCTGGCCTCCGTGGAAGCCGGCAGCTTGTTCGGAGATCTCTGCCAGGCACAGGAACACCTGAACCGCTTTACTGCCAGCCGCCGGCAGCTGATCAACAGTTTTATGCCGGAGCAAAACCGGCATATCCCCGCTACTGCAGAACAAAACGATGATCATCACCCTTTGTTCCAACACCTCGTGGAACTGAGGCGCAGTCACCGTTTCACCGGCAACAAAGGCATTGGTAAATTCAGCAAGGCCATCATCAGTAATAATATACCGGTAATTACTTCTTTCTTTCCGCCTTCGGCAGATGAACAGGTAATCGTTGACCCGGAAGCTTCGGTACCACTGTTCGAAGACTTCATTGCCGGCTACGCTGCCTTCATCGCAGAAAAAGATATTACCACCGCGCTCAAACTCCTCAACGCGCAACGTGTACTCACCGCCGTGAGAGAGGGCCCGCAGGGATTATACGCCGTCAACAAACAAATAGAAAAATATTTATCCGATAAAAAACTGATCACCACCAATACGGAATTCTATGAAAACCGCCCGGTGATCCTTACCCGTAACTATTATGAACATGGCCTATTCAACGGCGACACCGGCATCATCCGGGCAGATGAAAACGGAGTACTCCTTGCCTGGTTTGAAGACAGTACCGGCGCATTAAAAGCCGTGCTGCCCGGTTACTTAACCCAGGCAGAAACCGCCTTTGCCATGACCATCCACAAAAGCCAGGGCTCCGAATTCGGGGAAGTACTGGTACTGTTGCCGGATACCACCGATGTACCCATTCTCACCAGGGAACTGCTGTACACCGCTGTAAGCCGCGCAAAAAACAAAGTGTATGTACAGGGAACGCCGGAGGTAATACTCATGGCAGCAGAACGTTTCGTGGAAAGAGCCTCCGGCATCGCCTCGAGGTTCAGGGAAGTGAATACAGCAGTAAATTAAATCATCTGCTTCGGGAATGGCGGAGTACAAACAAAGAACTTATCAATGGCATTGTTTTTAAAAGTTTCGAACTCACTGAACAGTTTATCATCCGGGCTGGCACAAAACCTCCGCGATGCAGGCAACAGCGTGTTCCAACCTCACTATATCATTACCCAAACGGAAGGGATGAACAACTGGCTGAAACTTCAGCTGGCCAACCATCTGGGCATTGCAGCCAACTGCCGCTTCATGAAGCCCAACGACCTGCTCTACCAGTTGTACGTAGTGCTGGGCGGTCCGCATTCGGAAGTGCTGTCCCCGCAAAACCTCAGCTGGCTGGTATTTAAACTGCTCGGCCAGGAAGAATTCATCGCCAAATACCCGAAAGTTGCCGCCTACTATACCGCAGAAGAATCGGAAAGTGACCTGAAACGTATGGCCCTCGCGGAAAAAGTAGCCGACTTATTCGACCAGTACCAGGTATACCGCCCGGAAATGATCCAGGCATGGACCTTTACCGATACCCCGGAACTGGCCACCGCCGGATGGCAGCACTGGCTCTGGGTAAAAGTAAAACAACTCTCCGGTGGCTCGCTTCCGGATAAAACCATCGTAGGAAATTTTATCCTCGACGCGCTGCGCAGCAACAGTCCCAAAACAGGATTATTAACCCGCATGCCGGTAGTACACCTGTTTGGCTTGTCCATCATCACCGCCTATCACGTAAAAATCCTGCATGAACTGTCGTCTTTTATAGATGTACATTTTCATATCATCAACCCTTCACCGGTTGTATTCTGGTTCGACGACCGCAACGAAAAACAACTGGCCCGCTGGCGGCAGAAAGGACTCAAAGACATCCAGGACTCCAAAGCCGGCAACGCCCTGCTCACCGGCTGGGGACGGGTTATACAGGACAGCTTCGGCCTTTTCTTTGCATACGATGCCTTCATCAACGCCTATGAAGAAATTGATACCGTGGAACCGGAACCGGATAGCCTCCTGCATAAAATACAACACGATATTTTCACCGCAGCAGCCACCACGGCCGACCGGCAGCTGATCACACCACAAGATATCAGCGATGGCTCCATTACTATCAACGCCTGCTACACCGTAGCCCGCGAAGTGGAAGTACTCTACAACTACCTGGTACACCTGGTGGCGCAGCGGAAAGAAGCATTATCTCCCCGCGACATCGTGGTAATGGTTAGCGATATAGATGCCTATGCACCCTATATTAAAGCCGTTTTCAACAACGCGCCTTATACCTTCCGGTATACGATTGCAGATGAAAGCTACACCGACAACGACAATCTCTTTAACGCCCTGCACGCCATCCTCACCATGAATGAGGAGAACTTCAAATCGGAAGCGGTGATGCAGTTGCTCGACTTCTCCTATATCCGCAAACGCTTTAACCTCCAGGACCCGGTACTCATCCGCCGGATCATTGAAGCCGCCAATATCCGCTTTGGCATCAACGGCAGCAAAAAGGAAGAAACACATTTCGTAAGCTGGCAATACGGCATCCAACGGATTATGTTTGGTATTTGTATGAGTGGGGAAGAAGAATACGGCCTCGGGGAAGACAGCTTCTTCCCGCTGGATATTACCGAAGGTAGCGACGCACACGATGTAATCCGCTTCTGTCATTTTGCGGAAGTGCTGATGTCCTCCATCCTCGACAGGCGGCGCCCACGCACCATTGTGGAGTGGGTAGCCTACACCGAAAGGGTGTTGCATAACATTGTATACGAACCGGTAGACGATATTGATGAAGACTACAACACCCTCATCAAACAACTCACCGCCTACAACGCGCTGAATGAATTTATGAGTGAAAAAGTAACCTTCGAAGTGTTTAGCCACAGCTTCCTGGATACGCTCACCGGCAGCACCCGCGCAGGATTGTTTGTGAACGGCGGCGTTACTTTCTGCTCGCTCATCCCCATGCGTAGTATCCCCTTCAAAGTGGTAGCGCTGATGGGACTGAACTACAATAAATTTCCCCGCCGCGAGAATAAGTCGAGCTTCAACCTCATGGAAAAAGACCGGCAAAAAGGCGACCGTAATGTGAAAGAAAATGATAAACACCTGTTCCTCGAAACCCTGCTTTCGGCAAAGGAATACCTGTACATCAGCTATATCGGGAAAGATGCAAAAGATAACACCGACCTTCCGCCATCCGTGCTGGTAGATGAACTGGTGGATTATATAGAAGCCGGCACCGCAGCGCCGGAAGCCGTGCGCAGCGAGCTGGTTACGTTACAACCTTTACAAAGCTTCAGCAGGAAATATGCCGGTACCGACAGCCGTCTTTTTTCCTATCTGAGCAATAAGGACACCGGCAAAAAAACATATCTCAACGAAAATAAAATTACTACTCCCTTAACCTTTGAAGAAATTACCCTGGAAGAACTGATCAGCTTCTTTAAAAATCCTTTCCGGGCCTACTACAACAAAGTGCTGGGCATCCGTTACAACGACAGCCAACTGCTGCTCAGCGAAACAGAGATCTTTAGTTTGAACAGGCTGCAGCAATGGTCTGTTAAAAATGAACTGCTCCCTGCAGCCGGCGATAAAAAGAACACGCTGCAAACCACGCTGGTAAAGAAAGGTAAGCTGCCGCTCCGCAATATGGCCGCTGTTGCCATACAGAAAATGGAAGAACTGGTAGTACCCGTACGCAGCCTGTATGAAGCCGTTACCAAAGGTGCAGAAGAAAAACGCATCCCCGTTGAATTAACGGTAGATGACAGTATGCTGAAAGGAAATCTGCGGATCTTTGATCAAACCCTGGTACAGGTATCGTGGTCGAAGAAAGAGAGCAAATACCTGGTAGAAGCCTATCTCCGTTATCTTGCAGGAAAAGCGGCAGGCGTGGTAACAGACCTCTGCTATATTTCCGGCGCTAAAAAAGAAGACGCTTTCCAGGCAATTCCGTTAACACCTGAAGAAGCATTAAGGCGGTTAACAGAAATTGTAAAAGTTTATAAGACAGGCTTCAGCAAAATAATATCCTTTTATCCTGACCTGGAGATCACGGAAAAAGAATGGCTCTCCATGGACCTTAAAAAATTCAGGGATAAAATATCCGGGATGATCGACCGGCAGGAATCGCCGGACCCTTATCTTGTACAGGTATATGAACAGGGATTTTTTGAGAAAGAAGAAGCGCTGACCGGCTACCTCGATATTTATGAGCTGCTGATATTGCCGTTAACAACCTTGCTGCCGGCCTATTTAGAAACACCAGATAAAGAGAAATGATCGATAGCATTATATATAAACAGTTTGACGCAGGTACCGTTCCGCTGGAAGGCAGCAACCTCATTGAGGCCAGCGCCGGCACCGGTAAAACGTACTCCATCGCCATACTGGTACTACGGCTGATACTGGAACAAAAGCTGTCTGTCAAAGAAATCCTGATGGTTACCTTCACCCGCGCTGCCGTGGCAGAACTGGAAGAAAGGATCCGGCTGTTCATCCGGCAGGCATACAAAGTAAGCCGCGGACAGGAAATCAGCGATCAGAAAATCATGGACCTGGTGTTCAGCGTAATCGACTTCGATGATCCACGCCCTGTACAACAGCTCCTGCGCGATGCCATCCTGTTGCTCGATGAAACTTCCGTACTTACCATTCATGGCTTCTGCCAGCAAACACTGAATGAATTTGCATTTGAAACCAACCAGTTGTTTGGCGCCACCATGGTGCCCGATCTTACACCGGTCATTGAAAACGAACTGAATAAATTCTGGCGAAGAAATGTAACTACGCTCAATGCCAGCCTGCTGGAACAGATCTGGGAAGAAGATATGAAAACGGAGATGCTGAATGTGATCAAAGAACATCTCAGCGGAAAAAAATTCCTGGGCTACCGGGAAGATACTCCCGATGATATCAGTGAAACCCTGCAGGAGCAATGGATGCAGGAGCTACAGCAGTTAATGGCAAAAGAACAGGAAGCCATTGAAAATATGTACGCCGGTATAACCGCCAACAGCGAGCGTCTGGCAGCAGCCTGCGCAGCCAACCGGCACACCAAAAATGACTGGCCCGATTTAATTGCGGAGCCAGCAGAACTTGTCAGAAAAATAAAAGCCAAACGAAAAGAGAAAGCAAAATTTATTGACGCTGTTTTCCCGGAGCTGCTGGCAGAAATAGATCAGGTAGAAGCGCTTACCAAACAACTGGAAGAGCATCAACAACTGATCCGCCGGCAGGTATACTACGCCGCTATAAAGGAAATCAGCGAACAGGTACGCGCCTTCAAGGAACGCAGCAACATGATGGGATATGATGACCTCATCAACAACCTGCATACTGCGCTCGTAAAAAACAACAACGAAGAACTCATTGCTTCTTTGCAAATTAAATACAAGGCCGTTTTCGTGGACGAGTTCCAGGATACCGATAAAGAGCAGTTCGAGATATTTGACCGTGCCTTCGGCCAAAACACCATCCTGTTCTACATCGGTGACCCCAAACAAAGTATTTACGCCTGGCGCAAAGCAGATATATTTACCTATTTCAACGCACGCAACGGGGTACAACATGTATACGACATGAACCAGAATTTCCGGTCGTCGGAAAATATGATCCGGGCCATGAACGTATTCTTTGAACCCACCCCGGGCTTCCCAACATTTGATTTCGCGGAAGAAAGCGACAGCATTGATTATATACAAGTACACAGTCCTGATAACAACAGGAAAGGCTACCTCTATAAAGGCAGTACACCGGAAGTGCCGATTGAAGTGATTGCCTGCGATAAAAAAGAAACTATCTGCAACAGCGTTGCCGCACAAATTGCGCAGCTGCTGCTGGATAAAAGCTACCGCATTGAAAATAAAGAGGGCGCCCGCTCCATCGTACCATCAGACATTGGTATCCTCGTGCGCACCGGGCAGGAAGGCAGGGACATTAAGCATGCACTGGCCAAACTGGGCATCCCCGCCGTTACCATCGACGAAGCAAAGGTGCTGAGATCCGCTGAGGCGCAGCAATTGCTGCACCTGCTCGAAGCAATGGAAACACCGGACCGTTCGTCCATCAACCGCGCATTGCTGGGGTCATTTACCGGCTATAACAGTCAAACCATCCTGCAGCTGGACGATGAAACCATGCTGGACCTGTTTGGCAAATACCGCACACTATGGCAGCGCGATGGCGCGTATACTGCCCTCATGGAGTTTATTGCAGACTTCAGCGTACGCCAGGTGTTGCTCGATGGCCATACTGAAAACGGTGAACGGATCATCACCAACCTGTACCAGCTTTCCGAACTGGTACACCAGGTCCAGAGCCGCAAAAACCTTTCTATGCGTGATCTCATCTCCTGGCTCAAACGCGGCATCGATGGCATGACCACCGAAGGAGATGAATACGCCCAGCGCGTGGAAAGCGATGAAGACGCCGTAAACATAGTAACCATCCATAAAAGTAAAGGGCTGGAATACAAAATAGTGATGACGCCTTTCCTGGATTTTGTAGAGAAATCCAAAATTGAATTTGTAAGTTTCCGCGATCCGGCTACCGGCGACTACCTCGGTACGCAAAAAGCCCTGCTCACAGAAGAGCAACTAAAAGCCTACCAGCACCAACAGGAACAGGAAAACCGCCGCCTGATATACGTAGCCATTACCCGCGCAGTATATAAATGCTATCTCTTTAAAAATACTTATTACGCTTTTAAAGATTCTTCGTTGTCTGTTTTCCTGAAAGCGCTGGCCGCTGAACCGCCGGATGCTTCACTGATACAGCTACAGGGACCATTGCCGGAAGTGCCCACAGAAAACTACCGCCAGCAGATCAACAAAGGCCAGCTGGCTGTGAACCGCGCGCCGGTGTCCTTTCATTTGCAGGAGCAAAACTGGCGGAAGATGAGCTACACCATGTTAGCAGCAAAAGCCGAACACCAGCCACGGGTGCGTTCTTTCCAGCAACCCGACCCATACGATAACTTTATATTTACCACGCTGCGCAGGGGCGCTAAAACCGGTAACCTGCTGCACTTTATCTTTGAAAGTATCAACTTCTCCGATAGCAGTAAATGGGAACACTGGCTGGAAGAAGCCATCCGGAAATTTGTACCCGGCCAAAGGGAAGTATATCTCGAACGGCTCAACGAAATGCTGCAACATGTAATGTACTCCACGATACATATTGATGGCGCCAGCTTCCAGCTGGCATCGGTGGGGCGGCAGCAGCGACTGGCGGAATTTGAATTTGATTTTCCCGTGCCGGTGTTTAAGTCGAACCTGCTCAATAATTTGTCCGACGACCAGGTAAGTGTGAGTGTAAAACGGTTTTCCGAATACAGCAACCAGGAGCTGGAAGGCATCATGAACGGGAAAGTAGACCTGTTTTTTGAACACCAGGGGAAGTATTATATCCTCGACTGGAAATCGAATTACCTGGGCAACAGCGTGGCCGACTATGATGCGGCTGGTTTAGCGGCAGCCATGAACGAAAACAATTATCATCTCCAGTATTTTATTTATACGGTAGCGGTAAAAAAATACCTGGAAAGCCGGATCCCTGGCTTTAATTACGAGAAGCAGTTTGGAGGTGTTATCTATTGCTTTGTACGTGGTGTAAGGAATGTAAGTGGGCAGGGGATATTTACCACCAAGCCGGATCTTAAAAAGATAAGATTGCTGGAGTCATTACTCACAAAATAAAAAGGCTGGTCTTTGCGGACCAGCCTTTTTACTTATGGCTTTTTAAAGATGCTTTCATCTACCGGTACATTATTCTCCAGTTTGGCGATGTTAATTTTTATGCCAACAGGATCTTGCAGGATAGCGGTGCCATAACTATAGCCATCGGCTGTTTTCAGGAAATTGCTGATGTCTGTTACCAGGTTCATCTGCTGTCCCTGAATTTCCAGTGAATTGGATGTTCTGAGAACATTACCTGTTACCGGGTCTACAAAGCACGTAGTAGCGTTGCCGTTAGTATAGGTAACTTTCACTTTTGCAAGTTTAGCTCCATTTACGGTGTCGGGCGCCAGCAGTTCCAGCTTGTTACCTTTCTCATTGTAACGATAAAAATCACCGGTCAGATCCAGCTGTTTGCCCATCGCTTTGATGGTGGCGGAGTCCATATCTTCCGGATTAGTTTTACCCATCACAGGCAACTGCACCCAGCCACCGGCATTGGTTAACACCTGGATGTTGGTAGTACCCATCGCTTCAAATTCGAGGCGCATGGCTTTGTCCTGCAACACCCATCTCTTAAAAGGGAAGCTCATTCCCTGCATTTCCATTGTGCCCTCTGCGTACTGGCTTTTCAGCACTTTCAATTTTTCGGGGCCACCGAGTGCTGCCACGTTTTTATTAACGATATCCGTCAGGGTTTGTGCCTGTGTGATGATGCCTGAAAATATTACGAGCAACAGCAGTGCGATTCTTTTTGTGTTCATCATAACCGTTAGGTATGGGTTTGTTTCACACAAATTAATTATCTCCCGCAATAAAAACAAAAGCTGGAAATTAAAACAGCCAAACACCATTCATCATAGCGATGCCGCAGGTAGTTTCAAATGAGTTCACGTAATTATCCGGGGTTCTGTGCCACCACTGGCCCCACATCAAACCATTGGAGTTGCGGTAGTTCCAGGCTTCCGCCGCGTTGTAGTTAAGCCAGGCGGCGTAAGTGCTTTGATAACTATGGTCCTTTACAAACTTACAGGCCCAGCGGGCGAAGATGGCTTTGAAGCCCTGGCAGTCGTCGGTATCGTATTCATCCGGCAGGAGGCCCTGTGCATTGCACATGCTGATTTTCGTATAGTCCATTGCTTTAGCCGCCATTGCTTTGTAGTTGTCGGAGGGGTAGGAGTTGTGGAGCATGCTGCAGGCGCCGATAAAGGTGCCCTGTGTATAAGTGCGGGGTCCTTCGGTAATTACGCCGGCGGCATTCATAGCGCCTTTCACTTCGCCGGTGCCGGGTACATATAACTTGGTCACCATCCAGTCGACGATTTGTTTGGCTTTGGTTTTATAGGCGGCATCGCCGGTGGCCTGGTAGAGGTACATGGCGCAAATGGCTGCGGGTGCGTTTACGCAGGCATTTTTGGTATTGTTAGCGGTGGTCCACCAAAGGCCGCCGCCGAGGTTGGTATCCCATGCGCGGTTCCACACCATATCGAAATTGTTTTTGGCCATATCTTTCATGCCGCCATCATTGGTGATCTGGAAGGCGCGGATGCACATTAATGCGCCCCAGATTACGTCGTCGTTGTAAATGTTGGAGGTCCAGAGCAAGCCATAGGCATCCCGCATGCCGTTGTAGAGGTACACCATCTTATTTTTGAGATCCACGTCGTTGTTGATGTTGTACGCATCAATCAGGGTTTCGATGGCTTCTGCCTGCCGCCAGAAATCCATCCGGCCGGTTTGGTTTACATCCGAATAATAGTAGGCTTTAAACGAGGGGCCATAGGTGCCATACTGGTGGTAAAATGCGTTATTGTAGCATTGCATGGCCAGCAGTGCTTCAGATTTTACGGGTTGTACGGAGTTAATTGTTACCCCGTTGGAGGTAGTACTTTTAAGCGTATTTTCGGAAGATTTGATCATTTCCGGTTTCTTACAACCGGTAGCCAGGAATGCCAGGAGGAGAACTGCCATGCAGGTGCCGCGGAAAAGCGTTTGAGTTTTCATGTTTTTCAGTTTTGTGGAATAAAAAGATGTCAGTTTTTCAATATGCTCAGCCAGTCGTATATAAAGCCGTATAACGCAATAGGGGGAGGAGCCTGCGCGCTCATAACAGTGGAACCGGGTTTGCGCAGGTGCTCACATACGAGGACAGGTAAATAACCGGTAATTACTTACAACCGGTGAAAATATTCTTTGGGAGATGCTAGCGGCGATGGCTACACGAAAGTGGGGATCTTATAACTGCACCTGGCTATTAACCAGCTGAATAATTTCTTCGTGAATTTCCTGTATGGGGCGCATCTGTGCAGCTTCATTATAGCAGGTGATCCTGTTAATGGTTTTATCGGCTGATAGCAGTGCGTCGTATTCCTTTTTCACAGCGAGCTGCAGGGAGAAATCTGCTTCGTGGATATCATCCTTTCCCTGGAGATATTCCCTGTCTTCGTTTGCGCGTCTTTTAGTCAGCGCCGACTCTGTAAAAGAAAACGGTACATCCAGGTAAATGGAGAAACGGGGTTTGGGGATCTTATTATAGTTGTATTCAAATTCATTGATCCAGTTGCGCAGGTATTGTTTCTCATCCTCTGTATGGAGTTTAGCGCACTGGAAAGCAATATTTGACAGCACGTACCTGTCTACCAAAACAAAATAACCATCGTTCAGCCATTGGTTGATGGTAGCTGCAAATTCTTTACGGTCTTCCGCAAACAACAGGGCTACCAGCTGCGGGTGTACATTTTTCACGTCCCCGAATTCGCCGCGGAGGAATTTAGCAATGAGTTCTCCAAACACTCCCTGGTTGCTCCGGGGGAAATGCACAAATTTGGTTTTCTCATTTTTTGACTCGAGGTATTTTGTCAGCAGGTCTATCTGCGTTGACTTCCCTGCGCCATCTAAACCTTCTACCGCTATAAATTTATCCATTATGGAACGATTGTTAATCCGGAAGTTAAAGAAAATACTTCGTGGCTATTGCACGGCTTCAAATAAAAAGAGCCTGGTAAAACTACCAGGCTCTTTTGCTCCCCCTGCTGGACTTGAACCAGCGACCCTCTGATTAACAGTCAGATGCTCTAACCAACTGAGCTAAGGAGGAGTGTTTCCCGTATCGTTTGTGCGATTTGGGATTGCAAAAATAGGGAAATTTTCATTTTTGCAAAATCTTATTTCATTTTTTTGAGAAAAAATTTAGGTCACTGCCTAAAACCAGCCACCATAGCGGGTTAAATAAAATTATTTTTTCACTGCCACCAGCTGTCTTTCCCCCAAAGCGCCCGCCCGCGTCGCCTTGCGGACAAAAGGCAAATCCAGTTTGCTCACATAAAAATGCGGGAACGACCGGATCACTGTGCAGGTATATCCTTGCTGTTGCAGGGAGGCCACTGCATCGGGGGTAGTGAAAATGAGTGCAGTGGCCGAATCGGGGCGTAACACCGGCGCCTGCATATAAAAATCGAATGCGTAGGAATTTGCCTGGTACAGCGCTATGCTTTTACCGGGAAGATATGTATTGGCATAGGCGGCGGCTGTACTTCCGCTCTGGTATTGCATCATATCGGGGTACAGGATGGTGTTCAGGTAGAGGTTCAGCAGAATACTGATGGAAATGGTGCGGTAAAATACGGCCTGCCGGGTAGATTTATCCAGCCAGTAGTGCAGTAAAAGGTAGAGCAGGAGCAGGGCTGCGGCCAGCAGGAGCCACGCATAATGCATAGCCGGCTTGTACAGGAGATCAATTACCACGCCGGCAACAGCAATCACGATGATGATGGTGTACTGTGTAACCCGGAAAAATTTCAGCCCTTTTTCTGTTTGCAGCGATAAAATATACTGTGCAGTAAGGATGGCAAAAAAAGGAAAGATGATGTTCAGGTAATGTGGCAGCTGGAACCGGGAAAGGGAAAACAGTGCGAAAGTGGCCAGGGCTGCGCAGATGCAATAATATTCCCTTTGCTGTTTCCATTTTTTTATGAAGATGATGACCGCAGCGTATAGCATCACCGACCAGGGGAGGAAAGCCCACAGGAGGGTATGAAAAAAGAAGAACGGATCGCCGGACCCTTTAATGGGACCGGTGTTCATAAAGCGTCCGAACTGGCTGTCCCAGAAGAAAAAGCGGATGCCTGATACACCAGTGACGCCGAATACAATTTTCTCCGGGTGCTGGTCAAACTGCCGGTACAGGGCATACAGCTCCGGCGTAATGAAAAGCGCTATTAGTACTGCTGCCAGCGCCCAGCGCCAGTGGAACAGTTCTTTCCAGTTGCGCGTAAACAGCAAATGGCCGCCAATAGCGGCGCAAACCGGCACGAGGGCGAACAATCCCTTCGTCATGATGGCGAAGGCCGTAAAAAGGGCGCCCAGGAGGATGCCACGGCGGTAGAAATGATATACTGCCGCGATGATCAACCCGGTGAGATAAGGCTCTGCCCGTACATCGTTGTTGGAAATAACCAGATGTTCTGCCGTGAGCAAGATACACACCGCCCAGCGGGCTACTTTTTCGTCATATAAATGAAGCGCAAAACGATAAGTATACCACGCGCCCATCAGCAAAAAAAGAATGGCAGGCAGTTTATAAGACCAGGTGTGGATACCGAAAAGCTGAAAGCTGATAGCCGCCATCCAGAAAGGGAAGTGGGGCTTGTCGAGCCAGTCGTGACCATCTGCATAAAGGTTCCAGTAGTCGTGTTTTATCACCATTGTTTTGGCGATACCGGCATATAGCGCGCCGTCGGGTTCCAGGATGGGTACAAAAAGGGCACTAAACTGCAATAGTACCAGCATAGCGGTGATGAGCAGCCATACTTGTTTTTCAGAGAGAACAAATGAGCGTGTAACAGTTGTAGTCAGCATAGCGAAAAGTTACAGGCATATACCGGTTACTTCAAATATGACGATCACTCTTAACAAAAAGATAATTGCTTTTTACCAGAACCAGCCGCTTTTCTCCATGCCCAGCCAGGGCCCGTCTTCACGCTGTTCTATAGGGTAAGTTTTCAGGTAGTATCCTTCTCCGCTGCTGTTGTAGCCATTTTTAAGGCTAAACTTATAACGGTGCAGCGGGCATACCACATTACCGGCGGCATCTATTACCCCATCGGCCATAATGCCACCGGCATGCGGACATTTATACGCAAACGCAAAAAACTGCCCCTGGTGCAGGGTACAACAAATTTTTTTGCCATTTACCTCCATTACGCTGATCTGTTTCTCTGCAAAAGGCAAACGGCCTTCTTCTAATTTATACCACGAATATTCTTTGGCCATTAGTAGAAGAATTCGGTTTTATAGGGGAAGCGCTCCTTGTACAATTGGGTTACCTTGTCCAGGATGGTTTTGCGCAATTCCTCGATGTTCCTTTTTTCCAGCGCGGAAATGAATACACAGTTTCCCTGGGTTTTCGTTTCCCAGTCCTGTTTCAGGGTATTCAGGATATCCTGTTTAATTTCCGGCTCCAGCCATTTATCAAAGGTGTTGGCCTCGTACAGGTCCATCTTGTTAAAGATCATGATGGTGGGCTTCTCAAACGCTTTCAGTTCCTGCAGCGTGCGGTTCACCACTTCAATCTGCTCTTCATACTGCGGATGGGAAATATCTACCACATGGATCAGGATATCGCTTTCGCGTACCTCGTCCAGCGTGGATTTGAAGCTTTCCACCAGGTGATGGGGGAGTTTACGGATAAACCCTACGGTATCGCTGAGCAGGAAAGGCGTTTGATCAAATACCACCTTACGCGTGGTGGTATCCAGGGTAGCAAACAGCTTGTTTTCTGCAAACACCTCACTTTTGCTGAGCAGGTTCATGAGCGTGCTTTTACCAACGTTGGTATAACCTACCAGCGCCACGCGGATAAATTCGCCGCGTTCCTTACGCTGGGTAAGGGATTGACGGTCTATATCCTCCAGGCGTTTGCGCAGCAGCGCTATTTTGTCTTTTACAATACGACGATCCGTTTCAATTTCCGTTTCACCGGGGCCCCTGCTACCGATACCGCCTCCCTGTCTTTCCAGGTGACTCCACATACCGCGCAAACGTGGCAGGATATACTGGTACTGCGCCAGTTCTACCTGCACCCTTGCCTGTGCTGTGCGCGCACGGCGCGCGAAGATATCCAGGATCAGGTCACTACGGTCGATCACTTTTACCTTCAGCACCTTTTCAATATTGGCGATCTGTGAGCCGGTAAGCTCATCATCAAATATAACCAGTGATATATCCCTGCCTGCAATAAACTGCTGGATTTCTTCCAGCTTACCTTTACCAACAAAGGTAGCCCTGTCGGGGTGCGCCAGCCGCTGGGTAAAGCGCTTAACAGCCGTAGCCCCCGCTGTTTCCGCCAGGAACATCAGCTCATCCAGGAACTCATTCACCTGGCGCTCTGTCTGGTCTTTGGTGATAACACCAACTATAACGGCTCTCTCCTCTTTTTGTACTACTTGTTTTTTGTCAATCAAGTTATTTCAGAATTTGGAGCAAATTTACAGAGAATTTAATCGCTACGTCATTTCTTCCTACATTTACCCGATCCAAAACAACCTTTCGATATCATGTTTAAACCTTTTTTACTGACAGGACTATTAATATCAACTATGGCAGTAGCCCAGGATAAGATGACACCCGAATTGCTATGGCAACTTGGACGGGTGAGTGGAGAGGCGTTGAGCGCTGACGGCAAAACCGTTATCTATGGCGTTTCTCAGATCAATATGACCGAGAACAAAAGCGAAAAAAACCTCTATGCTATCCCGCTGGCAGGCGGCGCTGCAAAGCAGCTCACCCAAACTCCCGGCGCAGAAGGAGATGTAGCCGTATTACCCGGCAATAAAATTGGTTTCTCCCTGAAAGGACAGTGGTATGAAATGAATGCCGATGGCTCCGATCCGGTGCAGAAAACCAACGTGGACGGCGGGATGCAAAACATCCGCATTTCTCCCGACGGGAAACATATTTTGTTTTCGAAAGAAGTAAAAGTAAAGAAGATATCCGGCAGCGATCATTACACGGATCTTCCGAAATCCAATGTACAGATCTACGATAACCTGAACTACCGTCACTGGGATACCTGGGAAGACGGCAACTTCTCCCACGTTTTTTATGCCACTTACAATAATGGCGAAGTAGGTACTCCGGTAGATATTATGGCGGAAGAACCATACGATTGCCCGCAAATGCCCTCCGGTGGCCCTGAAGATATGATCTGGAGCCACGATGGGAAAAGTGTGATCTATGTTTGTAAGAAGAAATTCGGGAAAGATTACGCCATCAGCACCAATACAGATATCTACGAATATAACCTGGATACCAAAACTACCCGCAACCTTTCCGAAGGAATGATGGGCTACGATGTGGCGCCCAACTTCAGCCAGGATGGCAAATACCTCACCTGGTTAAGTATGGCCCGCGATGGTTACGAAGCAGATAAAAATGACGTGATCATCATGGACCGCGCCACCGGCGTTATCACCAACCTTACCAAAGGCTGGGATGGCACCGCCGCTTCCTCCCGCTTCAGCAACGACGGCAAAAAAATATACTTCCTCGCCGTCATAAAAGGCACTGAGCAACTGCTGGAAATTTCCCTGCAGAAAAATATCGCCCAAACAACGGAGAAGCATATACGCCAGGTAACTACCGGCGACTTCGATATCAACGACATGCTGGCACAATCCGGTAACACCCTGGTAGTGTCCCGTACTGATATGAACCATGCGGCGGAACTGTTTACCGTAGACCTGCAAAAGGGCGCCGTTACCCCGCTTACCACCGTAAACAAAGCGGCCTACGATAAAATAGGCATGTGCAAAATTGAAAAGCGCTGGGTGAAAACCACCGATGGTAAGGACATGCTTACCTGGGTGATTTTCCCGCCGGATTTTGACCCCGCTAAAAAATATCCAACCCTGCTGTATTGCCAGGGTGGCCCACAGTCGGCCGTATCGCAGTTTTACTCTTACCGCTGGAATTTCCAGCTGATGGCATCCCAGGGTTATATCGTGGTAGCCCCCAACAGAAGGGGCATGCCGGGTCATGGCGTAGAGTGGAATGCTTCTATCAGCAAGGACTGGGGCGGACAACCAATCCGCGATTACCTGAGCGCTATTGATGATGTGAGCAAGGAAAGCTATGTGGATAAAGCCCGCTTAGGCGCTGTAGGCGCCAGTTATGGCGGCTATTCCGTATACATGCTGGCAGGCGTACACGAAAACCGCTTCAAAAGCTTTATTGCGCACGACGGTTTATTTGACCTGAAAAGCTGGTACGGCACTACCGAAGAGCTGTGGTTTGCCAACTGGGATATCGGCGCTTACTGGGATGCTGCCAACGCCAACGGCTACAAACATTTCAACCCAAGTGAATACGCCAATAAATGGAATACACCCATTCTTATTATCCAGGGTGGCATCGACTTCCGCGTTCCTATTGAACAGGGCCTGCAAGCCTTCCAGCTGGCACAGCTGAAAGGAATAAAAAGCAAGCTGCTGTATTTCCCGGAAGAAAATCACTGGGTACTGAAACCGCAGAACGCCATTGTATGGCAGCGCGAATTCTTTAACTGGCTGAAAGAAACCCTGTAAATCATATTATCATGGCTGCTTTATTACTGGATATTCAGGATGGTATTGCTACCATCACCTTAAACAGACCTGAAGTATACAATGCGTTCAACGATCCGCTCAGCTATGAGTTGCAGGACGCATTAAAGAAAGCAGAAAAAGATCCGGCAGTGAGAGTGGTAGTGTTAACGGGCGCCGGCAAAGCTTTCAGCAGTGGTCAGGACCTCAAGGCTTCTATGGAGGCCGGAAAGCGCAACCTGAGTGAATCGCTGCATAAACGCTATAACCCGATCATTCGCGCCATCCGCAATATGCCCAAGCCGGTTATTTGCCGGCTTAATGGTGTGGCCGCCGGCGCAGGATGCTCCCTCGCACTGGCCTGCGACCTGATCATTGCCAGCGAGGAAGCCACCATGATAGAAATTTTTGTGAACATCGCACTGGTGCTGGATTCCGGCTCTTCGTACTTCCTGCCCCGTACCGTGGGCTACCACCGGGCCTTTGAACTGGCTACCAAAGCCAGTAAAGTAAGCGCGGCGGAAGCGCTGAAACTGGGACTGGTAAATAAAGTGGTGCCGGCTGCGGAACTGGATGCCGCCGTACAGGCGGAAGCCGCTTACTACGCTGCCGCACCTACGAAAGCCATTGCACTCATGAAAAAAATGCTCACCAAAGGCATGACGGATAACCTGGATGAAGTACTCGAGTACGAAGCCTATTGCCAGGAAATTGCCGGTAACTCCGCCGATAATGCAGAAGGGATCCAGGCTTTCCTCGAAAAAAGAAAGCCTGTATTCAAAGGAGAGTAACCGGTAAAAGATAAGCGATCGCGCTGATCATCTCACCATAAAAAAACGGCCCAGGTGTTAAACCCGGGCCGTTTTCTCTATATAAAAGCCCGGAGGCTGTTACAATCCGCTTAAACAAATACCAATCTGGTAAGGTCTGATATCCAGGTTATTGCTGGCATTGTCTTTCAGCAATGGATTCAGGGAATAGGAGCCAAATAAGGCAAAGTTACCGTAACCTACGCGGGCAGTAGCCGCAAAGCGCCACGGGTTAAAGAATCCCCTGTTGGCATCTTTATCAATATCCTTGCTGCCATTAGCGCCGGTATATTTTATTTTGGTATGAGCATCTACCAGGGCGCCTACTTTCACACCCACAGCGGCTTTGAAGCCTTTGTTGGCGTTATCCGGTACGCTGCGGTATCTTAATTCAATAGGAATTTCCAGGTAAGTGGTAGCCACTTTATTCTTTTTAGCCGTGGAAGTAGGGAAAGACACCTGGTTACGATTCAGCTTTCCCTGGATATCCATCGTATGATCTTTCAGGTAAACACCGCTGGTACTGATACCTAAACCCGCTGCCATACTCAGTTTGGATTTCTTGAACGGGAAGTCGTACATCAGGGCAATATTAAAACCCCTGTTAAGGCCGCTCTTAATACTGTCAGGCGCACCCGCCCAGCCATCGTATGACAACTGTACCATTAAAAAGTCGTTGGAATGGGTAACTTTATTAACCGCTTTATTCATCGGTGAACCGCCATCCTGTGCAAAAACTCCAATAGAAACAGCTATCAGACCCAGGGTAAAAATTATTTTCTTCATATAATATACATACTTAGGAAAAAGAATATTAGGCAAATATAATGGAATGATTGTAAAGACAATCCGTTAAAGTATTGCTAAAACATTCACCCGGTAATACATTCGCACGCCGAAAGTAACAGAAAAAGAAATACTGACCGCCATAATCTTTTCCTGGTCCATACGTTGGATTGAACAAGATGAACAGCAATATTGCCCCAAAATATCCTAATTTGAATAAATAATCCGTCACTGAGCTCATAACCCCTGCCAACGCTATTAAAGAGCCGTTGAAAAGCCTACGCATGAAAAAAATTGTAAATACCGTTCTGGTACTTATCCTGGTAGTATTTATGGCGCTCATGGGTTTTGTATATTATGCCTGGGTGGTTAAAAAAAGAAGCAGGAGCGCGGCGGAAAGCATGATACAAACCAACCTGCTGATAGATAAGGTAAGAACCGTAGCCGTACTGGATAATAACTATACCAACAGCATCCGCGACATGCTGCTCATGGGGCAGTCACGTATCCCTGCCGCCAATTATGCCCTGCCAGACAGCGTGCTACGCCTCCTCCAATCTGTTTCAGCCAGCATGCCCGGTGATACCATCTCTCAAAAAATACTGGATAATTTCAGTATCCTTCTCCGGAAAAAAATCAGCTATCATCAACGGATACTCGCGCTGGCAGCCACGCAACCAGCAATGGCCAAACAACTGATCACTGCCCCCGAAAACGCCCTGTTCCGCGACAGCGTAAGAATAGCAGTGAATAATTTCATGCAGGCAAACCGGCGTAAACTGATTGAACGGGTCGACAAAGACAATCGCTATACCCTGTACTCTTTCTGGACCACCATTATCATCAGCCTTTTCACACTGGTACTGTTACTGGGCGAATCGCGGTATTTATACCGGATGTTCAAAAAGCTGAAGCTGAGAACCAACCAGCTGCATAAAAGAGAACAATCCTTTCTCCGGCTGGCAGAAGAAACAGAACTGATCCTCTATAAATCGCAGGTAGATGGCATCTTTACCTACGTGAGCAAAGGCGCCGCTGAAATGACCGGATACCCCAATACAGAACTGGTAGGCAAACATTACTCCATGTTCCTGGAAGAAAATACCTGGAAACGACTCGAAGCCTTTTACATGAACCAGGTGAAAACAGGCGACGACTATACCTCCCAGGAATTCGAAATCATTACCAAATCAGGTGCAAAAAAATGGGTGGAACAAATGGCCGCACTGGTGTACGGAGAAGATGGCCGTGTAAAAGAATTTCAATGCGTAGTAAGGGATATTGATAAGAAAAAAAGAAACGAAGACCAGGTGATGTATCTCCAGCAACGCCTGGATGCCATCCTCGACTTTATGCCGTCTATGATGTTCATAAAAGATATGCCCGGCAAATACCTGCTGGTGAATAACCGCTTTACCGAAATACACGGCGTAGATAAAAAAGATATCATCGGCAAAACAGATGAAGAACTACCATACGATTGGGTACAACGCTATACTAAACTGGATCTTGAAGTAAGGACAACAGGCGCCAGGGTAAAATCAGAACAGAGCATTACCGTGAACGATAAGATCTATCACTTTCTTATTACCAAATTCCCGCTCCGGAATTCAGACGGTGAAATGATCGGCATCTGCGGCATAGGACAGGATTTCACCGAAAAAAACAACTATATCACCGCCATTGAAAACGCCAACAACCTGGCACAGGAAGCCATCAGCGCACAGGAAATGTTCCTCGCCAATATGAGCCACGAAATTCGTACGCCCATGAACGGTATCATCGGCATGACCAACCTCCTGATGCAGCAAAGCCAGCTATCTCCCACACAACTGGAGTACACCGGCGCCATCAAAACGTCAGCCAACCGCCTGCTGGTGATCATCAATGAAATCCTCGACTTCTCAAAAATAAAAGCAGGTAAGCTGCTGCTCCTCCACGAACCATTTGATATTTACGAGGTAATAGACAATGCCCTCTTCCCCCTGAAACTACAGGCGCAACAAAAGGAACTCTCGTTTTTTGATGAGATAGATACCGCCATCCCAGCTTATCTTTTGGGAGATGAAATACGTCTCAACCAGATCCTGACCAACCTTGTGGAAAACGCTATTAAATTTACCCACAGTGGAAAAATAACCGTGAAAGTAACGCTGGTAAAAGAAGATAAGGAACAATCCACTGTTCAGCTGGGCTTTGAAATAAAGGATACCGGCATAGGCATAGACCCGGACCAACATGAGATGATTTTTAAAAGCTTCTCCCAAACACACGCAGACAATACCCGCAAATTTGGCGGCACCGGCCTGGGATTGGCCATCACCAAAGAACTCATCACCCTTCAACATGGCTTTATCCGGGTAAACAGCCGCCTGAACGAAGGCGCTACTTTTTACTTTGAGCTTCCGTTTGCCCGCAACAACGAAGAAGTTACCGGTAAAGATGACAAGGGGCATCTTCACCATGCAGAAAAACCACTGCAAGGGAAAACCATACTGGTAGTGGAAGACGACGACATCAATCAACAGGTGGTATTTCATACACTCCGCAATGCCGGCGCCAGAACAGACGTGGTTAACAGCGGAAAATCAGCCCTTGAAATGCTGGACTACAAATCTTACGATTGCATCATTATGGATATCCAGATGCCGGGAATGGACGGATACCAGACTACGCAGGCCATACGCGGGAAAGGCATCCGGACCTACATGATTGCCATGACCGCCTCCGCATTAAAAGGAGAAAAAGACCGCTGCCTGGCCGCCGGGATGAATGACTACGTTTCCAAACCATTCGACCGTACCGACCTGTTTCATAAAATCCTGAAAGGACTGGGAGAACAAACACCGGAAGCAATCACTGAAAAAAAAGAAGCCACTGAAATACCTTTCAGCGAACTGGATTTCTCCGCTGTTTACAGCATGATGTCCGGCGAAAAAGAACATGTGAAAATAATGCTGGAAGAACTGCTGGACAGCATTCCGCAAAAACTTTCAGAAATGAACCAGCTGCTGGCAGCGAAAGACTGGCAACCGCTCTATATGCTGGCGCACCAGATGAAATTTAACCTGCATATGGTTGGCATGCAATACGCATCGGATGTAGCTTTATCTGTTGAAAGAGATGCCCGGCTGGAAGAAAATCTCGACAGCATCCCTGACCGGTTGCAGGAAATTAGTGCTATCTATTATCAACATGTACATCTCGTAAAAGCGCACATTGAACAACCCTGACAACACTATGCGTCCGGCAAGGTGAAATAAAACTGGCTGCCTTTTCCTTCTTCGCTATTTACGCCAATGATGCCACCCTGGGCTTCAATAAATTCCTTTGAAATGGCCAGACCGAGCCCGTTCCCCTGGCCCTTCATACCTGGAACCTGGAAAAACCTTTCAAATATTTTACCACGGAAGGCTTCCGGAATACCTTTTCCATAATCCTGTACCACAAACGATACCATCTCTGTTCCGGTAGGCGTTACCGTTAGTTCTATGGCGGCGCCGTGGGCAGAATAACGGATGGCATTGGTTAAGAGGTTCACCAGTACCCAGGCGGTTTTTTCCACGTCTGCCAGTACTTTCGGTAAAGTATCCGGCACCTGTGTGCGGATGGTGATTTCGCGTTGTGCGGCCTGCTTCTGTACCGTGTCCATCGCGTATTGCACAATGTTCATCGCAGTTACCGGCTGCGGCTGCAATTGTATATTACCGCTTTCTACCTGCGACAGGTCCAGCAGCTCGCTTACAATTTTTATCATGCGCCGGTTGTCCTGTTTCAGGCTGTCCAACAGCTCTTTCTGTTCAGTACTCAATACACCCGTCCTTTCATCTTCCAGCAGCTTAATACTGAAATCAGACGCTGCCAGCGGCGTTTTCAACTCATGGGAAATGGTGGCAATGAAATGCGTTTTGGCAATATCCTGTTCTTTAAAAGTGGTAATATTCCGGAGAATAACTACATAGCCTATACGTTTTTCTTCATGCCTGATGTCGGTTGTTTCGCGGGTGAAGAAACATTCTTTTCCGTCCACCACTATTTTAAGCGGGGCATTTTCCTTTGTATTCACGAGGAAGCGTAGCAGGTCGTTGCGTTTGGCTATTTCTTCCGCCGGCTGTCCGATGAGATCCTTTTCAGGTATATTCAGCAGCTGCAGGGCAGGGGTGTTGGCAAACAGGATCACATTATTTACATCAAATCCGATGGTAGCATCTTTCAGACTGCTGATTACGGCTTCCGCGCGTTGCTTTTCAAATACAATGCGCGCCAGGTTGCTGTGTTCGTATTCATCCAGCCGCTGGGCCATTGTATTGAAAGCGGTGGCCAGATCGCCGAATTCGTCGCCGGATTTAAAGTAGAGTCTTTTACCATATTGTTTGTTGGCGATATCTTTAATCCCCTGCGTAAGCGCATCAATAGGATTGGCAATGTACCCGGGGAAGTTATAAACAAAAGTGAATCCCAGTACAAAGCAAAGTCCGCTGATAATGGCAATATAAAGCAGGGCATTGTCAGCTGTTTTCTTTACCCTTTCATTTTTACCTACAATGGCCGCCATATTTACGTCCATGATGGTATAGATATTTCTTTTTATGGCGCCGACTTCTACCGTAGAATCTTTTTGTAACAACTCAAAAATGCGGGCCACTGCTGCCGTCGCTTCTTCTTCACCTCTTTCTGTTACGTTGGCCTGCTGCTTCCTGAGATTAACGGAAAAAGTTTGCATAGCAGCGGCACGATGAGCCGGCAGATCTTCCAAAGCTACCAGCATATTTTTCGAATACTCCAGCGATTCATAGTTATCCTTGAGGATGAACTTCGCCTTTTCGTTCAGGCGGTTCAGATAGTAATAGCCCAGTATGCTCACCACCAGCAGCATGATGTACAGGAACAGTACACCAAGCGTAATCTTTGTTTTTAATCTGAACGTACTCATGATAATATGATAATGTCGATATCGTTGGAAGAAAGCGTTTTCAACAACTGGTTAAACAGGTTAGTGCGCAAAATGATACGGAAAAGACTGATATGCGGTTTTCCCATACAAATGGTGGTAACATGTTTTTCCAATGCAATGTTAATGATAGCTTCCGATACTTTGGCGTTATGTTCCTGTATAACTTCCGCACCGAGTTCTGTAGCAAGTTTCAGGTTATTAATAAGATGACGTTGGGCAGCAAGCGCAATCTTATCGGCGCTTTCGCCCGGGGTTTGCACATACAGTACAAACCAGTCGGCGTGATAATAAGCGGCCAGCCGGGCTGTTTTGCGGATTACCTTCCGGGCCACTTCATCATTGGTAGAAATACATGCCAGGAAACTCTCATGGCGCATCTGCAGGTTACGAGGAATCTGGATCTCCACTTTCCGTTCCACCTGTGTGGTTACTTCCTTCAATGCCAGCTCACGTAATTGCAGGATTTTATCTGCCTGAAAAAAATTACTCAGGGCGCTCTCTACTTTGGAGCGGTCATAAATCTTACCTTCTTTCAAACGGGTAATCAGCTCATCGGCGGTAAGGTCGATGTTCACCACTTCATCAGCCATTTGCAGTATCAGGTCGGGAACGCGCTCCTGCACTTCCACGCCGGTAATGGATTTCACCTCCTGGTTAATACTTTCGATGTGCTGAATGTTCACGGCAGAAATAACATTGATCCCCGCATTGAGCAGGTCCACAACATCCTGCCAGCGCTTCTCATTTTTGGAGCCGGGGATATTACTGTGCGCCAGTTCATCTACCACTACCCAGTCGGGCGCCAGCAGCAGGATGGTGGAAAGATCCATTTCTTCCAGCATTTTCCCTTTGTAAAATACCTGCCGGCGGGGTATCTGGGGCAGTCCATCCAGCAGGGCATGCGTTTCCGCACGCCCATGTGTTTCGATGTAACCGATCTGGATATTCACCCCATTTCTTAACATGGCATGCGCTTCCTGCAGCATGCGGTATGTTTTACCTACACCGGCGCTCATGCCGATATAAATTTTAAACTTCCCTCTGCCGGCGCGGTTAGCCAGGTCAAGAAATTGCTGTACGGAGTGTTCTTTATCTGTCATTATTATTTAGTTAGAACCATACGGCCAGTGATGCAGTGATCGCAGTATTGGTGTTTTTCAGTTCTGTTCCTTTCATAAATGTTTTGTCTTTTCCGTTAAATGATCTGCCTTCCAGCCGGAACATCACGTTATTCACCGGGGTAAAATCCAGGTTAAGAGAGTAGCCGGTGGTTTGAAAACCATCCGGTGTACCGGTGCTGATGATAACGCCATGTTGATCATTGTAATGCTCTACGCGTCCTGCCATCGCAAATTTATCGGTAAATGCGTACCGGGCAATTACAACAGGGCTGTACCAGCTGTTGAAGTCGGATGATCCTTTGGCCTTTTGCTGTAATCCATAGTCGAATCCTGCAATGACACTGAATTTATCCGTTATACTAAAGGTACCATAAACATTATTAAAGTAGCGCATCTGGCGTACACTATCCGGCAGATCATTACCGATGTAAGTGCTCCAGTTGAGCAATATTTTTGTTGTTGGCTTAAAGGTGATCTGTGTACCAAAAGCAGGGGTTTGGTTATCATCCACTTTTTTGATTCTTTGCCATCCGTTCAGGTACATGGCGGCAAACGACCATTTGTCGTTGGGCGTCCAGGTTACTTTGGCGCCGGTTTCATAATAAGGAGAATTCTCTGCAAGGATGCTCCGGGTAAGGGTAGGGCAATCTTTTCCGATGGCGCTTTCAAAACCGATGTGCGCCGGCATTACGCCCGCATCAATCCAAACGTTTTTGCCTACACGGATACCCACGTTAGCTTCGTATACATACTGCATCAGGGTAGGCTCCGATGCCAGGTTGTATTGCGGATAGGTACCCGCCATGAGCCCTACGTTGGCCCGGATACGGTCTGAGGTATACGTGGCCTTTACCATCGCCAGGTTGAGGTTTAATTCATTATGACGATTGTAATTATACAGGAATCCGGGCTTAGTATGATTAGCCGGGTTGTTCAGATCATAACTGTAATACGCTTCGGCATAGCCGGAAAAGGTTACTTTTCCTTTCTCTTTCTCTTGTGGCGGTGCGTCCTGGGCAAACATAGTAATAGCAGCTGCCAGTGCGCCGGCCAGTAATAAAATTTTCTTCATCTTAAATATATAGGTTCGTGTTGGTAGAATCACTGGTAATCTGCTGCGACAGACTACCAGGTAAAAGGTTCTTCATAAGACATTCACAGGCTAAAGGAATAAAAGGACTGCGCCCTATTTCATATCATCGAGCGCTATGTTTAATTTTAACACATTAACAGTAGATAAACCAAACAGTCCCATTAAAGGACCCTGGGTATTGGCATCGATCAGTTGTTTCAGCTTATCCGCAGGAATGCCTCTCAGCTTCGCTACACGCGGCACCTGTACATAGGCGGCAGCAGGAGTAAGGTGCGGGTCTAAACCACTGGCAGAAGCGGTGACCAGTTCTGCCGGGATGTTTTCTTTTTTCACATCGGGGTTGTGTACCATGAAGGAATCAATTCTTTCCTGTACGGTTTTCAGGTAATCGGGGTTACCTGCCGCTTTATTGGAACCACCGGAACCGGCGGCGTTATAATCCACTGTAGAAGGGCGGGGCTGGAAATATTTATCATCACTGAATTTCTGTGCAATGTTTTCATAACCCACTACTCTTCCGTTATGCGTTACTTTGATACCATCGCCTTTACCGGGAGCCATTTTAGCCACACCAGCAATAAACAGCGGATATAATCCTCCCAGTAATACCACCAGTAACAGTGTGAGTTTTACAGAAGGCCAAAGATATTTTTTCATCTCTTTAAAATTTATCAGTTTAGAATTACATGAAAAGCGCTATCAGCATATCAATCAGCTTGATACCGATGAAAGGCGCTATGATACCACCTACGCCATAGATCAGCAGGTTGCGGCGAAGCAACGCACTGGCGCCGATAGGCTTATAAGCCACGCCACGAAGGGCCAGCGGTATCAGCATCGGGATAATGATGGCGTTGAAAATAACGGCACTCAGGATCGCTGTTTCAGGGCTATGCAGTTTCATGATGTTGATACCCTGCAATGCTGGTATGGAGGCCACAAACAACGCAGGCACAATAGCGAAATATTTTGCCACGTCGTTAGCGATGGAGAAGGTGGTAAGGGTACCGCGTGTCATTAACAGCTGCTTACCAATTTCCACGATTTCAATCAGCTTGGTAGGGTCGTTGTCGAGATCCACCATGTTACCGGCTTCTTTCGCGGCCTGGGTACCACTGTTCATGGCCACGCCTACATCGGCCTGGGCCAGGGCGGGCGCATCGTTTGTACCGTCGCCCATCATAGCTACCAGCCGGCCTTCATTTTGTTCCTTACGGATATAGCTCATTTTATCTTCCGGCTTGGCTTCAGCGATGAAGTCGTCCACACCGGCTTTGTTGGCAATATATTTAGCGGTAAGCGGGTTATCACCGGTCACCATCACCGTTTTTACACCCATTTTACGCAGGCGGTCGAAACGCTCGCTGATACCCGGCTTAATAATATCCTGCAGTTCAATAACGCCCTGCACTTTGCTGTTGAGCGCTACTACCAGTGGCGTACCACCATCGTTGGAAATAGATTCTACTTTAGCCAGTGTTTCTGCCGGGAAAGAGAATCCTTCTTTTTCCGCGAGGCGCCTGATGGCATCATAAGCGCCCTTGCGGATACGGCTGCCATCGGGCAGATCGATACCACTGCTGCGGGTTTCGGCGGTGAACTTCACCAGGCTGGAGCCACTAACAGATAATTTACTTACCACGTCTTTACCTGCCAGCTCCACGATGGATTTACCTTCCGGTGTTTCATCGGATAAAGAACTGAGTGCGCAGAGACGGATAAATTCTGCGGTGGAAATGCCATTGGTGGCGTAGAAATTAGTTGCCTTACGGTTACCGATAGTGATGGTACCGGTTTTATCCAGCAACAACACATCAATATCACCAGCGGTTTCCACGGCTTTACCTGATTTGGTGATCACGTTGGCACGCAATGCACGGTCCATTCCCGCAATACCGATGGCCGATAATAAACCGCCGATGGTAGTAGGGATGAGGCATACAAACAGGGAGATGAAGGCCGCAATGGTGATCGGTGTTTGTGCATAGTCTGCAAATGGTTTCAGCGTTACGCATACAATGATAAACACCAGGGTGAAGCTGGCCAGCAGGATGGTGAGCGCAATTTCATTAGGCGTTTTCTGCCTGCTGGCGCCTTCTACGAGGGCAATCATTTTATCCAGGAAAGATTCGCCCGGTTCAGTGCTTACCCGTACTTTAATATGGTCGGACAAAACTTTAGTACCACCTACCACACTGGATTTATCGCCACCGGCTTCCCGGATCACCGGCGCACTTTCACCGGTAATGGCAGATTCGTCGATGCTGGCGAGGCCCTGTACAATTTCTCCGTCGGCAGGGATAATATCGCCCGGTTCACATACGAAGATGTCGCCTTTACGCAGGGAAGAAGAGGATACAATTTTGATTTCGTTAGTGAAGATTTCACCTACGAGTTCTACTTTCTTCGCCGGTGTTTCTTCTCTTGTTTTACGCAAACTTTCTGCCTGTGCTTTACCACGCGCTTCTGCAATGGCTTCGGCGAAGTTGGCAAACAACACGGTAAGGAAGAGTACTACAAAGATGGCAACATTATACGCCGCACTGCCTTGTTCCTTGTTGCCGGTAAAGAGCGCATACAGCGCCACTATCAGCATTACGGCAGTACCTATTTCCACGGTGAACATCACCGGGTTTTTGATCATTAATTTCGGATTCAGTTTTACGAAAGACTGCTTCAGGCTCTCCATCACCAATTCTTTCGGAAACAATTTATTATCATGCTTCATGGTAGTCAGTCATTAAAAAATTACAGGGAAAAATACTCTGCGATCGGGCCCAGTGCCAGTGCCGGGAAATAAGACAAGGCAGTGAGGATAACGATCACCGCGAAGGTCATGGCGCCAAAAGTGAGTGAATCTGTTTTCAGCGTACCGGCGGATTCAGGTATATATTTTTTGGAAGCCATCAAACCCGCAATGGCAACCGGTCCTATGATAGGCAGGAACCTGCCGAGGATCAGTATAAAGCCGGTAGATACATTCCAGAAAACGTTTCCATCTCCCAAACCTTCAAAACCGGAACCATTATTGGCATTGGCAGAAGTATACTCATACAGCATTTCAGAGAAGCCGTGATAGCCGGGGTTATTTAACCAGGCCGATGGCTTCACCGCCCAGTTGGCATCCGGGTGGTGCGACAATACCCACGATGATAAAGCGGTACCAGCCAGTATCAGGAACGGCGACAACAACGTAATAATAGCAGCAATCTTTACTTCCCGCGCTTCCAGCTTATGTCCCATGAATTCTGGCGTACGGCCTACCATGAGCCCGGATATAAACACCGCGATAATAATAAAGATGTAATAGTTGAGGATCCCTACACCACAACCGCCATAGAAGCAGTTGAGCATCATACCCAGCAGCTGCATCATGCCGGTCATAGGCATGGTGCTATCGTGCCAGCCGCATACAGAACCGGTAGAAATAATAGTGGTTACGGTACTCCAGTATCCCGTGGCAGCGGCTCCAAACCGCACTTCCTTACCTTCCATAGCCCCGGTAGCCTGTTGGATACCCATGTGGGCAATGGCAGGATTACCGGCCATTTCCTGCTGCATGGAAGGGATCAGCAGGCATATCATACCAATGGTCATAATCCCGAAGATGACCATCGCAAATTTCTTTCGTTGTATAAACATCCCCAGTGCAAATACCATTGCAATAGGAATGAGCACCTGCGCTACCATTTCCGTCATCCAGGTAACGTAGTTAGGGTTTTCCAGCGGATGAGCGGAGTTAGCGCCAAACCATCCGCCACCGTTGGTACCGAGGTGTTTGATCGCCACAAAGCCCGCTACAGGACCGTGAGAAACGTTCACGGTATCACCCTGCATAGTAACAATGGCTTCCTTGCCGGCGTAGCTGGCAGGCATACCATTGAAAACAAAGATCAGCGCAATCACAATACTTATTGGTAACAGTATACGGGTGATTGTTTTCAGGAAGATATCCCAGAAGTTCCCCAGCTTAGTGGTTGTTTTTTCTTTCATGGCTTTGAACACCACAATCAGCGCGGCAATACCAGTTGCGGCGCTCACAAACTGCAGGAACGCCAGTACAAATAACTGGGTGAAATAAGTAACGCCTGTTTCACCGGAATAGTGCTGCAGGTTACAGTTCACCACGAAGCTGATGGCGGTATTAAACGCCAGGTCGGCCGACTGGCCGGGGTTTCCATCCGGGTTCAGCGGCAGCTTGTCCTGGAAAAACAGTGCAAAAAAGGCATATACAAACCATACGAGGTTGATGGTAAGTAATGCCTTCAGATGCTCTTTCCAGTTCATTTCCTCTTTAGGATTGATACCGGAAATTTTAAAGAAGAGGCGTTCCAGCGGCGCCATAAAATCGGACCAGGTCCGTTCACCCCTGAATACCTTTACAATGTACCTCGACAGTGGCCAGGCCAGTAAAAGCGTAATGCCGTAGGTGGCTATTACGCCTAAGATTTCTGTTGTCATTTCTATAGTCAGTTAAATAAGCTTTGCGTATAGGCGTGGGAGTAAAAATCTCCAATCAGAATTTTTCAGGTTTCAACAGTACATAGATCATGTAGCCGAAAACGAAAAGTGATAAAACAAATAATGCATTCATGATAACAAGCGTTTTAGTTAGATCTTTTCGAAATAGTCGACCGATTTGAAGAATACGGCGAAGCAGGCCAATCCTGCCAGCACCAGGAGAATAGTCATCATCATAAAAAGTGTTTTAAATAGCTATAGTTTGTAAATGTTGAATCCGTACGTTCTTCAGTGATAAGGGAAGTAGTTCCTTATGCTTTCCGCAGAGCAGGGGGGAGAGGGTATACATAAACGCGCTTTCGATGGCGTTACGCAGGGCACTGCTCCCATTGTGATACAATACAGCGGCCACATTAAAACAACGTTTCACCTCATGAAGTTGTTCACTCCGGATCATCCGGCCGGTATAATCAGCAAACGTGTGGATCACTTTACTGACAGAACCCTTTACAGGCTGTTGCTGTTCTGCGGGAAATGTTAACCCCGGAATCTGTAAACCTATCAATTGAGAGATTTTTGAGTCTGGTAGCATATGGATCAATTGTTTTGATACAAATGGGGTAATGCCAGCGGAGTGCCAGCATTGGAAAAGAGGCTTTCAAACGAACACAAACGGTTATTAATCAGTATATTAAATAATATTTGAGGGAGATAGGGAGATGCTGTTCATTGGCCAAACCATGCAGAAATGGTAGGGTGTATGCAAAAATGAAAGAGTTTTGATACCTTTAGTTTACATATAATATAACCCGATCCCTTACCTAAACCGAGTGCATAACAATGAACGAATTAAATGAAGAAGCCCCCCGAAGTGGTTGTCATAATTGTTCCAATCCCGAAATAGAAACCGGTTATCTGACACCCCTTTGCCGGGAGTGCAGAAAAAAATTCAGCCGCTATCCGGTATTGAATAGTGTAAAGCTGGCTGCCGCCGGGGTACTGCTACTATTTTTAATTTCAGGCTATAACCTCCCGAAATATTTTAAAGCAGGCATTATCTATGAAAAGGCTATAAAGGCAGAAGCTTCACATCATTATGTAACGGAAAAAAGGCTGCTGGAAAAAGTGCTACAGCAATTCCCTGATAACTTTGATGCCCGTGAACACTATATTATAGCCACATTTAATAATGTGGAATTAGAGGAGGCAGATAGTATGATAAGGCTAATGGCCGGCAGAAAAAGCGACAACGTGGAATTGATTAACAAGACAAACGATGTTATCGCAGATTTTCGTTATTATATGATCGCGGATACTGTATTTGCTGCGTCCCTCAACCGTATTCCAATTGATTCACCTGCATATGAACAGGCACTGGAGAAATATTGCAATAATCACCCTGAAGATGCATGTGCAAACTATATACTGGCTAAACATACGTATAACAATGATAATTTTCCACGGGCCGATACTCTGTTTAATAAGCTGTTAAAGAGTAATCCTGGCTTTCAGGTGGCTAAAATCATGCTCTCTCATAGTTACAGGAAAGAAAAACAATACGGGAAAGCATTGCAATTATGCGAAGAGGTGCTGCAACAAAATGCAGAATCCTACTTTGCGCTGGCCAGCAGCGCAAAGATATTACTGGCGCAACAACGTAATAAAGAAGCCTTACAAAGGGCACTACAGGCTTATGAGCTGAACCCGCATGCAACAATGACAGTATACACGCTGACGCTTGCCAATCATTTTAATAACAATATAAAAGAGCGCGACCAGTTGCTTAAAGAATTAAAGTCCTTGCCAGAAAGCGACTCCAGCACCATTGCTGAAGTTACTGGTATCATCAACGGCAAAATCAGTTATCGTTAATCATCTCCCTGATCTTAAAAAATAAAAATAATGCTTGTTCCAGGTATTCTCATTACCATGCTTACCTTCCCGGGTGTTGTTGTTCATGAATTTGCGCATCAGCTTTTCTGCCGGTTATTTGGGGTCGCTATATTTGAAGTAAAATATTTCCAGGTGGCCAATCCCGCCGGATATGTAATCCATGAAATACCACGAAACCCGTTACATCAGCTCATGATCAGCATAGGCCCGTTTATTGTAAACAGCTTGCTCGGACTAATTATTGCGTTCCCCGCAGCCATCCCCGTAGTACTGTTTGAATCGGGGACCCTGTTTGATTATGTACTGCTTTATCTCGGCATCAGCATTGCCATGCATGCTTTCCCAAGTATTGGCGATGCCAAAAGTATGTGGTCTATTTTATGGCATGGTGAAAATACGCCAGTATGGCTGAAAATTGTTGCGATACCGGTAGCAGGTGTTATTTTGCTCGGCGCACTGGGCTCCTTCTTTTGGCTGGACCTTGCTTATGGCATCTTCGTTGCCATCGGATTACCAAAGATCATTATAGCGCTTTGTGCATAAAAAAGGGGAGCGATGTAACATCGCTCCCCTATAAATTTATTTCGCCGTTCTAACTGAACAGGTACAATACATCTTCTTTCGTCAGCTTCTTCACAAAACCACTGTCGTCAGAAATAATTTCCTTCACCAGTGATTTCTTGCGTTCCTGCAACTGTAAGATCTTTTCTTCCACGGTATCCTTACAGATCATCCGGTAAGCAAAGATATTCTTCGTTTGCCCGATACGGTGGGTACGGTCAATGGCCTGTTGCTCTACAGCCGGGTTCCACCACGGATCTACAATATACACATAGTCGGCTGCAGTGAGGTTCAACCCCACACCACCGGCTTTCAGTGAAATAAGGAACACACGGCATTCGTCGTTGTTCTGGAAGTTCTGAATAGCCTTTTCACGATCAACTGTAGATGTGCTGCCATCAAAATACTCGTATGGTATTTTGAGGTGCTGCATGCGGTCGCGGATCAATCCGAGCATTCCCAGGAACTGGGAGAAGATCAGCACTTTGTGGTTGCCGATGTTTTCAGAAATTTCACGGGTGAGTTCATGCAGCTTCACGGAATGGTTCGGATACTGTTCCGTATCATTCAGGATAGCCGGTGAATCACAGATCTGCCGCAGCTTCATCAAACCTTGCAGGATGGTGAGCTGGGAACGTTCCATACCCTGATCTTCAATAACACCGAGAATCTTGGAGCGATAGGTATTCCGGTAGGCATCGTAAATATGCCGCTGTTCCGCATCCATTTCGCAGAAGATTACGGTTTCTATTTTTTCCGGCAGATCTTTCGCCACCTGCTCTTTGGTGCGGCGAAGGATAAACGGATAGATCAGTTTACGCAGATGTTCTTTTCTTTCTTCATCCTGGAATTTATCGATCGGCGTAGCAAATTCGTTGCGGAAAAAGTCTACGCTGCCGAGCATGCCTGGGTTCAGGAAGTTCATCTGGGCATAAATATCGAAGGTATTATTCTGCATCGGGGTACCACTCAGCGCCAGCCTGTTCTTTGTTTGAAGCAGCTGTGCAGCTTTGGTTACCTTCGACTGCGGATTTTTGATTGCCTGCGATTCATCAAGGATAACATAATCAAACTCCAGTTTCATCAACAGTTGAATATCACTGCGGAGGGTACCGTAAGTGGTTATGATGGCATCAAATTTACCCAGTTCTTCAGACGATTTTAATCGCGCAGGACCGTGGTGGATATGATGCCTGATATCAGGTGTAAATTTCCTGATTTCATTTTCCCAGTTATAAATCAGCGTAGTAGGACAAACGATCAGCGCCATTGTTTTACCGCCGTGTTTATTCTTGTAATACTGCAGGAAGGTAAGTGCCTGGATGGTTTTACCCAACCCCATGTCATCTGCGAGGATACCACCCCATTTGATATCATCGAGGTAGTTGAGCCACTGGAAGCCGCTTTCCTGGTAGGGGCGCAGGGTTGCCTGCAGGTTTTCCGGCAGGGCAATGTTGCGGATTTCATCGAACTGCAGCAGCTTGCGGCGCTTTTGTTCGAGCTCCAGCACTACGGCCTCATCATCAATAAACTCATAGAGTTCATCGATTACGCTGAAGTTATATTTGCTGAGTTTGAGTCCTTTATCTTTTTCTTCCCCAACTTTAAAGAGCAGGGAGTATTTGCGCAGCCATTCTTCCGGCAACAGGCCCAGGGAGCCATCTGCCAGTTGAACATAGTTCTGTTTGTTGGCCAGCGCATTTTTAATATCCTTAATACTTACTTTCTGATCGCCGTACAATACTTCTATCTGTGCATCAAACCAGTCGATGCCGGAGCTGATCTGTAAATTGGTAACCGGCTTATGCGAGCTGAATTTAAAGTTGCGCAGGTTATCGAATCCGAACACGCGCACGTTCATCTCTTTCAGTGCATCGAAGAACAGGAAGAACCAGTTATTTTTCAGCGCTTCTTTGGCGCGCAGGTAAAAATAATTGTGGTTATCGTGTTGTGCGAAGTTGGTATGTAGGGTGCGGAGTTTATTTACAAAAGTTTCTTCTGCTTCTTTATTCCGGTGGATGATGAGCACTTTATTTCCTTCCTGCACGGTGATCTTGCTCTCATCGTTCCATTCCACTTCCTGGCCGCGGTAAGCAAATCCGGGTTGTATGATAAAGGTTTCGCCCAGTTCTTTCAGGAACACCCGTGGTTCGGGCATTACATCTTTCAGTTCTGCGAGCAATCCTTTATCAAACTGGATATCGTACTGACGGCTCAGCGGCAGCAGGTAATCTTTCAGATAAGCGGGCCAGTCTTTGTTAGCGATACGCAGCTGACCATTTTGGCGGAAGAGTTCCACGTGCAGGGCATCCTGCGGACTTTCAAACAAATAGATCACCTGTTTGTGCAGGAACAGCAACGGGCTTTCCCATTCGCTTTCAGACACATTTACCAGTTCACCTTCGATGGTCACGTAGCAGTTAATGTCTACATGGGTGTCGCCGGTGTTGGTTTTAATAACCAGTTTGAGCCTGTCGGCGCCTATCTGCAGCTGTTGCAGGTTCTTTGTTTTAAATGCCTGCCGGTTGGGCAGTTCAAATACCAGTCCGTGTTCCGCCAGCTGTGGGAACAGTTTGGCGAGTTTAGGATGCAGGTATTCCAGCATCAGTTCTTTTGTTTCGGTGGGAAGTTCCTCTGCATTTTCATGCGTTATATTTTCCCAGATACCGGCAAACGGAGAATTTTTGCTGAGGAATTTGCTGACTTCGCTGCCCTGTAATTTTCGTATAGGCGCTATCAGTTCCCGGTCTTTTTCCTTGAACTGGTAGAAGTCAACATATTTGGTAAGATCCAGTTTGCTGGCCAGTGATACGAAGGCGGTTTGCTCTTCGTTTATTTCGCCGCTTACCAGGTCTATCTTAAAATACGGGTATAATGTTTCGTTGGCATTAAAAACTGCTGCCAGCCGTTGTGTAATGGTGATGGTTTCTTCCGGGGGCGGCGGAGCCGTAACCGGCTGCCTGCTGCCTGCGGCGGCGCCATCTACCCGTTTGATGCTGGGGTCCAGTACACGTAAAAACGGTTTGCCATCCATGTAGGAGAAGGCAAACTTTCCGTCCAGATCGTCGGTAAGGGAATAGCCGTATAAGGATAGCAGCTTATTCTTTTCCTTGTCCCAGTTACGGAGGGTATCGAAATAGAACGGACCGTTTTTCTGCAGGAGTTGCAGGAACAGGGCTGTTTTATGCACGCATAGTGCGTGTTCTGTTTCATCGCAGGTGCAATGTGTATCAAAAAACCGTTCTTCGTTCCGTTGAATGATCAGCGGGAACTCTTCTCCATTAACTTTCAGCAGGGCTTCTACCTTCTCATCTTTGGCCAGGCTTATTTTGGCAGGATGTTTCTTGGCAATTTCCTCTGCTTCGGCCAGTATAGTACCGGAGGTAAGCAGTTTAATGGATTTTATATCGATAGACTTCATTTTAATCAGCGTATGCTGCTGATCAAACTGTGTGTCGAAGCTCTCGAAATGATTTTTGTCCAGCATTTCCTGGAGCTGGAACAGTGCTGCGGCCTCGTGCCGGCAGATGTCGCCCAGGTTGTAAGGGCATTGGCACCGGATGGACATACCGGTAGTTTCTCCATACTTGTTGATGGAAACACGGTAATAATTGGCATGTGTGTCGCTCTTAACGCGGAAGGTAGCTGTTTTCAGCACCGGGTCTGCCTCGATGAGTTCAACGCCCCCGGCCGAAAAAATACGCTTCCCCCTGCGGATCACTTCATCAGTGCCGTTGTTGTAAACATATTTTAGCAAATGGGGTAGCGACATACTATACGTTGTTGCCCGCTTTTTATTATCAGCAAAAGGGTTACTAGATATATCAAAAAAACTTAACAGCTGATAAAAAGGCAATCCACAAAAGTAAGCAGAAAATTTCTAATAACCCGCGGCTCACTCATTAACAACCCGTTAACCGCTCTCCGTTTGCTATGGCGGTGTAACGCGTATTTTTCCACATAATTTTTTTTAAATATAGAAGCCTGTTTATCAACCATTTACCGGATACGTTTCCGGTATCTTTCCAGGGAAAAATCTACCGCCTCCCTGGCGCCTGTTTTAATATATTTTCCAAAAGCACCATACATCGCATCATAGTTCAGCGGTTTTATAGCGGCATGCAGGGTATTAATTTCGGTGGCAGATAACGGAATATTATTCGGATAACTGTACATCACCGATACTGTTTTCCTGTCGGAAGATACCTGTATAACGTCACCCACCAGTAAACAGCCCTTTCCTTCCGGGGAATACAACACATTTCCACCGTCGAAATGCCCGCCGCATAATACCAGCCGGATATCGTCCCACAGCGGCAGTTCATGGCCCGCCCATAATTTAATCACGTCGTCGTGGCGCTGCAGCCATTGGGCATCCAGCTGATGCACATAAACGGGGATATTGCCAAATGCATGACTCCATTCCACAATGGTGGAAAAATAATGCGGATGGGAGAGGGCAATAGCTTTGATGCCGCCCAGTTTCTCAATAATATTTATCGTAGAGGCGTCGAGGTTAGCAATACAATCCCAGAGGATATTCCCGGACGGAGTGATCAGTAAATGCGCCCGCTGCCCGATGGCAAAATCCGGTGTTGTGTAAATGGCGTAAAGATTGGGCGCCACCATTTCTATAATGTTCCGGTGCGCTTTCTGCACCTGTTCCAGGGTGGTCCAGCTTTGTCCGCCGGGACTTACATACTGCCGCTCATCTTCACAGATGGGGCATTGCGCCGGCGGGTTGTCTGTTGCATCATATTGCACCCCGCAGGTGCTACAGATATAGTGTGTCATGTCATCATCTTTAGAAAACAGAATATAGGATTTTTTGGGCAAAGGGGGCAAGTTCAGCATAACATGGTGAGCGGAGAAATCGCCTTCGGCGATGTAAATTGTCCTGGAGCAGGATTACACTGATTTTACGGATTAACTTTGTGTAATTTTGGAAGGATTTTGGGAGATGAATGCACTGGCCAGATCTTAATTGAGTATTCAGTATTTTCTCTGGAAAATTGATTTATTTTTAGGTTTTTATAAGCTCTTCGGAAAATTCAGTAGAGATTAAAGAGTTTTCACCATCACTATTCCTTAAATAATTTAAAAAGGTGAGTGGTATTAACAACAATGATTTATTGAATGCCGCTCACTCACTTTTACCGGTTTGTCAGCATGCTGTTTCACTAATATGGCAGTACCCCTATAAACACCCTGCCCCTTTTCGTCTGTAACGCCCCGTGGTAAAGGGTTACATGATCAAGTCCACGTCCCCTCCACGTCCTCTCCGGTACATCTCCATGTATTAAGCATGTGCTAAGCATATGCTAAGTATAAATGAAGCATTTCCTGGTCAATCTTTAAGTAATCTTTATTCAACCCCTGTTACCTCCACCAATCTCCCCAAATCACAAAAAGCTAATCCGTAAAATCAGCGTAATCCCGGGTAAGACAACCTCGCTCACCCGGCAATGAGTTCTCCGTCTCTGAACAGGGGCAGCACATTGGCGCCATCCGGAGTAAGACAGTAGTGAATATCTTTTTCCAGGCCATACTGCGCGAGGCGCTTGTAGTGGGAGGCCTGTTTCATAAAGGTATAGATGTCGTGTTTCGCAGAATGGTAAAGCGTTTCCGCAGCAATGGCGGAGTCGCAGTTTACATCAAAGTGTTCTTTGATGCGGCTTACCACGGCGCCGGCAAACAAGGTATCTTCCATGTTTACACGATCCTTCCACGCAGCGCAACCCAGGATTACATTCTGGTTTTGTGCAACCAGGTAATCGCAAACAGCGCTGATGTTGGGGAAGGAGCCGGTGATAATTTGTATGGCGTCTTTAGCCATGTGGAGTAATTTGGTACCGTTGGTGGTGGTGAGCACCAGCGTTTTATTTTCCACGAACTCGCGCGGGTATTCAAAGGGAGAATTGCCGTATGCCAATCCTTCTGCTATCCGGCCATCTCTTTCACCGGCAGTAATGCCACTGATGGCACGGCCGATGTTCACACATTCTTCCACACTGGCTACCGGTATTACACGGGAAGCGCCGTTGTACAGGGCGGTACAGATGGTAGAAGTAGCGCGTAGTACATCTATGATAACTACGATACTGTTTTTTACATCAAACAAATGTAATAATGCCGGAGATAAACACACTTCCAGGCTGGGTTTGTTGCTATCTGTCATTCAGTTGCGTTTTGCTTTAATCAAGGATTACCCTCCACTTTTCACTCTCTGCATAATCCTTAATGGTATTATTTCTTTCCTGCAGGAGCCTGGTCATGTATTTTTGCAGGTAGAGCCGCTCAAATACTTTTCCGAACCAGCCATAAGGGGTGCCAAAGTCCATGATATCAATCATCACGGTGGCATTCTCTATTGCTTTAAAATAATGTTCATGATTCATATGGGTAAAATCCCCGTCGGTCATCTCATCGGTAAAAGACTCGTTTTGACGCATGGCGGTGATTTTAGTGGTCAGTTCCCTCATTTTTCCCAGGTGCTTTGCTCTCCAGGTCACTGTTTCATTAAAGGATATCAGGCCGTTGGTGCGACCTTTTATCGCATCTTCCTGCCGGTGCGACATACTTCGCTTGTGCAGCGTAATGCTCCTGCTCAGGTCGTAGACCCGCTCCAGGGGGGCATAGATAACGGTAGTTAAATGAATAGTAGGCATAGATATGGTAATAAAATATAAAAATTCCGGTGCGCCGAAAACTTTCCAGGCACCGAAATTAACAACTTTAACCGGCTATTCATACATATTCCTAGCTGAGGAAAGGCACTTTTACCACTTTTGCTTTCAGGGCCTTATCTCTTACCGCAATAAAAATTTCTGTATCCTGCGCTGCAAAAGCCGTTTTCACATAGCCAAGCCCGATAGCCTTCTGCATTGAGGGCGACTGTGTACCGGAAGTTACACGGCCAATTACATTGCCAGCAGCATCCTTGATTTCGTAGTCGTGACGGGGAATGCCTTTATCTACCATTTCAAAGCCTACCAGTTTTTTGGTAACGCCTTCTGCTTTTTGTTTTGCGAATAACTCGCTGGAGGTAAATGGCTTGGTGAATTTGGTAATCCATCCCAGGCCGGCTTCCATCGGAGAAGTGGTATCGTCGATATCATTTCCATAAAGACAGAATCCCATTTCCAGGCGAAGGGTATCGCGTGCGCCCAAACCGATAGGTTTCAGGCCCTTTGGAGTGCCTTCAGCAAAGATGGCATCCCATATTTTATCGGCTGCTCCATCGGTATCTTCAAAATAAATTTCAATACCGCCTGCGCCGGTGTAGCCGGTGGCGCTGATCACTACATTCGGTACGCCTGCAAAGGTTCCTTTGGCGAAGGTGTAGTACTTCATGTTTACCAGGTCTACTTCTGTGAGCGGCTGGAGAATGCTGGTAGCATTGGGGCCCTGGATGGCGAGCAAACAGGTTTTATCGGAAATGTTGTGCATTTCCACTCCTTTGGTGTTGAACTGGGAGATCCAGTTCCAGTCTTTCTCAATATTACTGGCGTTTACCACCAGCATGTATACTTTATTTTCTTCAATGCAATAAACGAGCAGATCATCTACAATACCGCCTTCGTTGTTTGGCAGGCAGCTGTACTGCGCTTTTCCGGCAGTGAGCTTGGAGGCGTCATTGCTGGTAACACGCTGAATCAGGTCCAGCGCATTTTCACCCTTTAAAATAAATTCGCCCATGTGGCTTACATCAAACACGCCGGCGTTGGTGCGTACCGCCTGATGCTCATCGTTAATACCAGTGTAGGAAATAGGCATGTTGTAACCCGCAAAGGCAGCCATCTTGGCGCCCAGCGCAATGTGTTTCTCTGTAAAAGGCGTGTTTTTCATACTTTGTTTTTAAAACGGGGCAAAAATAGCGATTTGGAAATTATGAACGGCCAACATAAAACGGCGTATGACTGTTTTAAGACGAAAGGCATACATTATAAATACTTAAAATACAATGATATAGTCAAAAGAATTAGGGGCCAATGCGCTTTGGGCCGTCCGTAATTCGTAATTTTGCTGCAACACCCAAAACAGATTCGCTGTGAAAAAGAAAACCTGGCTGTTACCATTGGTAGTTGTAACCATACACGTTCACGCCCAGAAAAAGGAAGACCGCAAAACAATTGGTAACCTGCAAACGCACATCAGTTACCTGAGCAGCGATAAGCTGGAAGGCCGCAGCACCGGAGCTCCCGGCGAACAGCTGGCTGCCACCTACCTCTCTGCACAAATGCAGAAAATGGGGCTAACTCCTATGGGCGAAGATGGTTTTTTACAGGCATTTACCGTAAAGGAAACCCGTGAGCCATCGGCAGACTGCCAGATGACCATTGGCGGAAGCAAACTGGAAGCGGGCAAACAATTTGTACCACTGCCCTTCAGCGCCGGCAAATCGGCCAAAGGAGAAGCCATTCCCGGGGTGAACGAACCGGATAACATCTGGCTGATCAACGTAGCCGAACTGGATACCGACAGCCGCAAAAGCATGACAGAACAGTATTTACAGCAAACACAGACCGCCGAAAAATCCGGCGCCACCGGTGTGGTATTTTATAACGGCAGGGAAACGGCCGCCGAAGTCATGAAATGGCTGGCCGAACGCCCAAAAGCCGTGGGCATCCCCGCCGTATGGCTCAATGCCGATGTCAGCAAAAAACTGAGCGCCGATGATGCGGACGGATTTCCCATCCACATGCAGGTAGCCTTCAAAGCCATTAAACGTAATGGCACCAACGTAATCGGCTATATCAACAACAAAGCCCCCAGAACCATTGTAATTGGCGCGCATTACGACTACCGCGGCTGGGAAACCACCGACAAAACGGAAGACAATGCCAGCGGCACCGCCGCCATGCTGGAAATAGCCCGCTTACTGAAAGGCTCCCGTCTTCATAACAACAATTATATTATCATCGCCTTTTCCGGAAAAGAACAGGGATTATCCGGTTCTTCTTACTTTGCTTCCCACAGCACCGTAGATCTTTCACAAGTGAACTACATGATTAATATGGATGGTATCGGCACCCTGAACCCGGGTACTGCATTACAGATCGGCGGTACAGGCACTTCCCCCGGCTGGTCGGCCATCATCCAGGAAGCCGCTTCCAAAGAGCTGCCACTGGTATACGATTCCAGCGGTATCAGCAACTCTGATCATGCATCTTTCTACAAAAAAAATATACCGGTACTCTATTTCTGCAAAAACACCTCCGCCTCCGCAGACAAAGTGAACTACGACGGCACCCTGCATGTACTGAAGCTGGTGTATAACATCATCGACAAAACAAATAACAGGGATAAACTCGCCTTCAGCAGCATCCAGTGAGGTGCCTGAATTAAGATCGCTTCAAAATTTGCGGGTTACATATAAGTGCGAAATGTATATTTTCGCGTAAATACGTCATTCGTAAAATTTCAATTTATCCCTTTAAATGGACGAGAAACTGGCGCTTATATACCGGTATTTCCAGCTGCTGGAGAGCTTTTCAGCAGATCCCGTTGAATTTGCCAGGATCTTTCATCCAAATATTATTCAGACTGAATATCCAAACCAGCTCTCGAATGAAATTAAACAACGGAACTTTGAGATCATGCTGGAAAGCATGGCTACCAATAAAATAATTTTGAAATCGCAGCACTTCAGCGTGCTGAAAGTAGTGGAATCGGGAAATACCCTGGTGGTAGAAGCCAAATGGACAGGGGAAATAGGTGTGGATGCCGGCCATTTCCGCCGGGGACAAATAATGAAAGCATTCATTTGCACTATCATAGAATTCCGCGACGGGAAAATTTACCGGCAACGCAACTATGATTGTTACGAACATTAAAGCTATGAGATCATGAAAAAAATATTATCACTCCTGGGCATTTCCCTGTTGCTGTTTGCGTGTAACCCTACCCGTAACGATGAACGCACCACCGACCGGTCGGCCTACGACGTTATCACCGAAAAATGCTACGTGTACCGCGAATTCAAGCCAGCCTCCAACCCGCTGACGGATTCCGTGCTGCAACTGAGAAAAGAACTGACCGATTACCTGGATCAGCACCAGTACAAAAGACACATGGCAGGAAACGACAGTTTGCTTTTCCGCCGCGAAAACGGCCAGGAAGTGATCATTGAACTGCCCACCCCACAGGATATCTGGGAACAAAGCACGATCATCGTTTTTGATCCGCAGAAAAATCCTTTGTTCGTAAATTTACACAAAGACACTACCCAACTGGAACATTACATTCAAGCAAAATAATCAGATAAGAGTTTGCCGATCATACAAAACATCAGACTAACGGTAGATGCAGTAGTATTTGGATATATTCCCAAAGAAGGCATCGTGGTGCTGCTGATCAAGCGTACCATAGAACCCTACCTGCACAGCTGGGCCCTGCCCGGCGGCTTTGTGCTGGACGATGAAGCGCTGGAAACAGCCGTTACCCGCGAACTGCTTACAGAAGCCGGCGTAAATATTAACTACCTCGAACAACTGTATACTTTTGGTTTGCCCGGCCGCGATCCGCGCGGAAGGGTAGTGTCCATCGCTTACTTCGGACTGGTAAACCCCACCAATTTCAAACTGGCGGCCAGCTCCGATGCCGAAGACGCCAAATGGTTTAATATCAAAGACCTGCCCACACTGGCCTTTGACCATGCCGCCATTATCAACATCGCCGTACAACGCCTCCGCAGCAAAATCCGCTACGAGCCTATCGGCTTTGAACTGCTGGATAATAAATTCCCGATCGCCGACCTGGAAAAACTCTACGAAACATTGCTGGACCGGCCTATCGACCGCCGCAATTTCCAGAAGAAGATCAATCATCTTGGAATACTGATTGCCCATAACGAAAAACAAAAACAGGTATCGCAGGGAAGACCCGCGAAGCTGTTCAGCTTTGATGAGGCCCGGTATTTTAAGCTGAAGAAAGAAGGAATGACGTTTGAAATATAAATAATAAGGCCGGCCGGGTGCGTTCCTGCCGGCCAAAACTCCCGCTACCGGCGATTCCCCCACATGCTATTTTCCCTTTAATAATCCCTATATTAATATCCTGTAGCAAACCGCTTTTCCTATTTTGTGTACTTTTTACAAGAAATATTTTGGAAATACAAAAACGGTTTCTATATTTGTGTAACAATTACACAAAATAGCTCGGATATGCAAAACACAAAGCCCACAGGAGTTATTATCGCCCGGTTCCAAACGCCTTCTCTTCATGAAGGGCACCTGGAACTCATCCGCCAGGTGAAACAGAAACACAATCGTGTACTCATCATACTTGGCGTAAGCCCGGTGAGAGGCAGCCGCAAAAATCCACTGGATTACTATACCCGCGAACGGATGATCAAACAATCCTTTCCGGAAATCATTGTACTGCCCCTGAGCGATCAGAAAAGCGATGAAGTATGGTCACAGAAACTGGATGAACTGCTCAGCAACAACTTCCCCCACGAAAGCTTTTTATTGTACGGCAGCCGCAACAGCTTTATGGATACCTACTCCGGTAAATATAAAACCGAAGCCCTGCCACCGGTGCAGGATTATAACGCCACCGCCATGCGGGAAGCGATATCTGATAAAGTGTTTGATACGGAAGAATTCCGCGCCGGCATCATCTACAATACTTATAATCTCTTTCCTTCTGTATACGCCACAGTAGATATTGCCCTGTTCAGGAATGATAAGAAAGAACTGCTGCTGGGCCGCAAGCCAAACGAAAACGTATGGCGCCTCCCCGGCGGTTTCTCCGACCCAACAGACGACAACTTTGAAATGGCCGCCGCCAGGGAATTACAGGAAGAATGCGGCGCCGTGGAAACCGGTCCCATGCAATACGTGGCTTCTCTCAGGGTAAACGACTGGCGCTATCGCAGCGAAGTAAACAAGATCATCACCACGTTATTCAGCACCGACCTGGTATACGGCGAACCTGCCGCTGGCGATGATTTACAGGAAATCCGCTGGATAACGGTAACGGATATACCCGATTTAATTGCCAAAGGAGAGATCAATGATACACATATTCCCTTACTGGCGAAACTGACCGAAAAATATATTGACTAAGACTAAAACTATTGAGATATGACAAAGGAAAACCTCATCCTCCTGGCCGATGCTTACAAATACTCCCACCATAAACTGTACATTCCCGGTACACAATTCATCTACTCTTACCTGGAAAGCCGGGGCGGCAAATTTGAAGAAACTGTTTTCTATGGCTTACAATATTTTCTGAAAGAATATCTGAGCGGCGTAGTATTCACCAAAGAAAAACTGGACGAGGCCGAAACCATCCTCACAGAAGTATTTGGCCGGAAAGATGTATTTGACCGCAGTCGCTTTGAATATATCATAGATAAATACGGCGGTAAACTGCCTGTTCGCATCAAAGCCGTAGCAGAAGGCACGGTGGTGCCTGTACGAAATGTGCTGATGACCATAGAAAACACCGACCCCGAATGTTTCTGGCTCACTAACTTCCTCGAAACATTACTGATGCAGGTGTGGTACCCTTGCACCGTGGCTTCTGTATCCAGGGAAATAAAAAAAGTAGTAAAGAAATATTATGAAGAAACGGCCAGCGCAGCGGCCTTTGGAGGCATCGACTTTGTACTGAACGACTTTGGATTCCGTGGCGCCAGCTCTGTTGAAAGCGCCGGCATCGGCGGAAGCGCCCACCTGGTAAACTTTGCAGGCAGCGATACCATCCCCGGTTCCGTATTTGCAAAGAAATATTACGATGCGCCTGTTGCTCCCGGCTTATCTATCCCGGCTACCGAACACTCTGTGGTAACGCTTCTTGGAGAAGAAGGGGAGCTGGAAATATTCAAACACATACTGGATAGTTATCCTACCGGCACCATTGCCTGCGTATCCGACTCCTACAATATTTTCAGAGCCTGTGAAGAATACTGGGGCACTGCGTTAAAAGAACAGATCCTGAAAAGAGATGGCACACTGGTAATCCGCCCTGATAGCGGAGATCCGGTACAAACCCTGCTCCGCATATTCACCATTCTCATGGATAAGTTTGGCTACACCACCAACGAAAAAGGATTTAAAGTACTGCCTCCGCAGGTACGGGTAATCCAGGGTGACGGCATCAGCTATTCTTCTATCCCCGGCATACTGGAAGCATTAAAGCAGGCTGGTATCAGTGCGGAAAACCTGGTACTGGGTATGGGCGGCGCCTTACTGCAACGCGTAAACCGCGACACGCAGGAATTTGCCCTCAAATGCGCTTACGCAGTTGTAAACGGGGAAGCCATCAACGTTCAAAAAATGCCTGTAGAACTGGATGCCACCGGTCAGTTACGCACTTCTTTCAAAAAATCAAAAGCCGGAAAACTCAGGCTCATTAAAGATAACAATACTCTCAAAACCGTATCTGAAGAGGATGCACCAGCATCTGCCGACCTGCTGCAGACTGTGTTTGAAAATGGTGAAGTAACGCTTAGTTACACCTTTGATGAAGTGAAAAAAAATGCAGCACTATAAATTATTCTTATTTCTTCCAACCGTGTTTACCTCAGGAGGGTGTATCAGAGCTACGATACACCCTCTGTTATTTTTGCATCATGCGCATACAAAAAATCATCGCATTCCTTAACTTCATGGCATGTATTTACTCATACCCGGCCGGCATCACCTGCTAACAGATTTTCAGTTCAAATACCTGAACCGCCTGATCAAATGTAAAATGGAAGGCGAAAAAGACGTGTATGGCCAACCGTTAGCCACACAGGAAATAGAAGGCGTGATCTTCGCGGTTACCTCCGCCAATCATTTGGGCACCAAACGAAACCCGGTACCCTTCTATCTCCGTGCCATGATCATCCAGGAATTTTCCAACTCCCTGGATGTGCCGGTATATGTATACGGTATCGACGATGTAGGTGTAATCAATGATTTCACAGAATATACGGTAAAGACTATACGTCATTCCAGTGAAGGGATCCATTCCCTCACCCCGGCCAATACCCTCGTTATTTGCTCCACAGCGGTTAAGGATATGTACATTAAACATGGCTTTACCATACTACCGGCAGAGTGGGACCCGGTAAGCAGCCAGTTCACACAACCCATGCCCTGGGACATTGTAAAACTGGTAGCGCAAACCGGCGACTGGCGAAAAAATAAAACCATTCTCGACCAGATGCACCCGGCATCTTTCAAAATATGGTCGCTCTACAACGTAGGGGACAAGGTGCAGCATATCCTGAAAGACCCTATCATTGGCGCAGACGGCGATCTTACTGCCACCCGCGACTACAACGTATACGTGAAACAAATGGACGACATCGCCGCCCAGAAATACCGTGAAACGGCGCCCTACATACAACCCGGCAACATCGGCGATATCGGCTGTGCCGTTGGTTCGTGGATAAAAATGGCCTGCGAAGACGACCGCCTGCATGAATGCGACTTCTACGGTATTGAGGTATCCCGTCATTTGTATGATATCTGTCTTCAAAGAAAACATAACGGGGAATTCGCCAACCCCTCCGTATTCTTCTCACAAAAAAATGCAGTAACCAGCCTCGTATTTGAAGCCGGCAGCATGAATACTATTCATACTTCCTCGCTTACCCATGAAATAGAATCGTACGGCAGCCGGGAAGATCTGATCGCGTTTATACGTAACCGTTATAATGAACTGGTTCCCGGCGGTGTATGGATTAACCGGGATGTAGTAGGTCCTGAAAATAAAGAAGAAATCATTTTGCTCTGGCTCAATGACACCGACGGGGAAAATGATACCGCATTACCCGAAAACGCCGGCACGCAGGAACTGGCAGCCTGGCTGGGAAAGCTGTCTACCAAAGCACTGTTCAGTCGGTTCGCCAAAGACTTCCGGCATCATGAAGGGTTTCAGTTACCCTACGAATGGGTAACTATAGAAGGGCAAACCTATGCACAGTTATCCATGCAAAATGCGTGTGAATTCCTGTTCAAAAAAGATTACCACGATAACTGGCTCAGTGAAATGCATGAAACGTTTTGCTTCTGGAATTACGAAGACTGGAAAGCAGCCCTTGAAGAAGCGGGACTGCGGCTGGATAACTTATCTACCACCTGGCGCAACGAGTGGATTGTGAATAACAGGTTGGAAGGTAAGGTACAGTTGATGCGCCCGTGCAAAAATGGTGTACCTCTACCTATCCCTTTCCCTGTTTCGCATATGCTGCTTTTAGCAAGAAAATAATCTGTCACCGGGAAGTGGCTGTAAATCACTTTCCGGTACATCTCATAATCCATAGTCTTTCAGTGGAATTATTTATCCAGCAATGTTTGTTGCCTTTGCCAGGGCATGAATAAAAAAAGTGTCAATAATAATGTTAAGATGGGGACATACCTTCATTAAGAGTATTTGCTGCAAAAATAACCCATGGAGAGATAAACCGGGTTGTGAAAAGGAAAGAATTTATTGTTAATATCAAAGAAATAAGAAAGCCGGAGTATGAGTACTCCGGCTATTACCTAAACCTACAACTGTTACACTGTTAGTAACATATCTTTAATTCGAATGAATTTCATTTAAAGGCACTTCTTCATAAGAGGCCACCATACGCTGCCTGATGTAACGTTTGGTAGATAACCTGCCCATTCCCAGCTTCGCCATACCCATGTCTACAATCATATACACCACCGGCACCACGATCAGGGTGAGGAACATGGAGCTCATCAAACCTCCGATGATAGCCCACGCCAAACCATTTTTAATGGAGCCCACACCGCCTGTTGCCAATGCAATAGGCAGCATACCGATTACCATCGCAATGGTAGTCATCAGGATAGGACGCAAACGTGCGTGGTTGGCATGGATCAGCGCCTGGTAAGTGCTTTGGCCCTGCTCTTTCATCTGATTGGTAAAATCCACCAGGATGATCGCATTCTTCGCCACCAAACCGATCAACATAATGATACCCATGATGGTAAAGATGTTCAGCGTATTATTGGTGAGTGCCAGTGCCAGTAACGCACCGATGATCGCCAGCGGAATAGAGAACAATACCACGAAAGGATAGATGTAGTTGTCGTACAACGCCACCATGATGAGGTATACCAGTACAATGGAAATCAGCAATGCCGCGCCCATCGTACCAAAGGAGTCGCCCTGGTTCTCTGCATCACCACCAAAAATATAACTGATGCCGGTTGGCTTATCCATTTTTGCCAGCTTGTCGGAAAACTCCTGCGTAACGGTACCGGAAGGACGACCCATTACCTGCGCCTGCACAGATACAGAAGTGTTTTTATCCCTTCTTTCCAGGTGGCTTGGTCCGGAGCCTTCTGTTATCACTGCAAACTGCGACAACTTGATCAGCTGACCTTTATCGTTAATGAACTGTATATTGGATACGTCTTCCAGGTTCTTACGGTTGAAATCATCAAAACGGATGTTGATATCGTATTCATAATCACCCTGACGGAACTTTACTTTAGAGTCATCGGCTGTACCACTGAAAGCGGTTTGCATGGTACCACCCACGGCATCAAGCGTGAGGCCCAGTGCGGCCATCTTATCCCTGTCTACCTGCACATTAATTTCCGGGTTACCATCTTCTACCGACAGCTTTACTTCTGTAGCACCGCTGATAGTTTTGAGTGTATCCATCGCTCTTTTGGCGTAATTCATTACGCTGTCAAGCTCTGTACCCATTACCACCAACTCTACCGGCGCCCGCTCTGCGGTACCCAGGATACTTACGTCCGTGGTTTTTACTTTCACACCAGGTAAGATACTTTTCAGTTCTTTTTTGATCTTGGCGGCGTAGATATCGGAAGCATCCACGCGGTGTTCCGGCCCCACCAGCATGACGGTGATCTCCGCTTTATAAGCGGTTGATTGTGCGTTACCAAAACCATCTTCACTGGTTTGACCAACGGTAGTGATCAAACGGGTAACTTCCTGTTTTTTATTGAGATATTTTTCTGCGGTGCGGGTAGCCAGGTTGGTTTGTTCTACAGACGCATCCTTTGGCATTTCCAGCATTACGATGAATTGTCCGCGGTCGCCTTTAGGAATAAACTCTCCACCGATGTAGCCTTTACCTACCAGCATGAAAGAGGCAATCAATAAACCGACAGCAACAGCTATGGTAATCCTTTTATGACCCAGTGCCCATTTCAGGATGCTGGTCATCCAGTTGGTAAACTTCTGCAGCTGCGCTTCAAACCAGAGAATGAATTTCTCAAAAATATTCTTACCGGTAATATGTTCCAGCTTACCAAAGCGGGAGGATAACAGCGGCACAATCATAAAGGACGACAACAAACTAAGCATCGTGGAAATCATTACCACCACGCAAAACTCACGCAGGATCTTTGATACCAGCTCATTCGTTAAAGAGATGGGCAGGAACACCACCACAATTACCAGCGTAATAGAGGTAACAGTGAAGCCTATCTCTTTTACGCCATCGAACGCAGCACGGACACGGTTCTTACCCATTTCCATATGCCGGTAAATATTTTCCAGCACCACAATCGCATCATCCACAAGGATACCTACCACCAGCGACAAGCCCAACAACGACATGAGGTTGAGCGAGAAGCCCATCAATTTCATACCGATGAATGTAGCGATGAGGGAAGCCGGGATAGAGATCATTACAAACAACGCACTGCGGATACTGTGCAGGAACAACAGCATTACAACCGCCACCAGCACTACTGCCAGGATCAAGTCATGTATTACTGAGTCGGCAGATTCCAGCGTAAAGTCGGAGGAATCATTTGCTACCAGCATCTTCAGGTCGTTCGCGGCATAGTCTTTTTCAATTTTACTGATCGCCTTCTTCATCTCTTCACTCACAGTTACCGCGTTGGCATCCGTTTGTTTCTGCACCTGCAGGGCAATCGCACTAACGCCGTCTACACGGGCAATACGATCCACATCTTTCTGCGCGTCCTGCACATCGGCAACATCTATCAACCGCACCTGTGTACCATCTTCGGTTGTTTTCAGCACCAGGTTACGCAGCTGGTCAACGTTTTTATATTTACCTGCCAAACGGATCAGGATCTGTTCATTGGCCGTTTTTACCTTACCGGTTGGGAAGTCCAGGTTGGCGTTGGTGATCAGCTGGCGCAGCTGCAGAATAGATAAGTTGAAAGCCTGTAATTTCTTTGGATCTACGTTTACCTGTATTTCGCGCTCCTGGCCACCAATCAGTGATACCTGGGCCACGCCCGGTAACCGGGATAATAAAGGCTGCAGTTTTTTATCTACCAGGTCATAAAACTGTTTGTCGTCCATTTTAGCGGTGGCAGACAATGTCATGATCGGAAGATCATCCAGGGAGAATTTGTTGAGAGATGGCGGCTTGGCATCTCCCGGCAGATCTGCCAGGATAGCGTTTACTTTGCGCTGTGCATCCTGCAGGGCAATATCCACATCTGCATCGTTGTTCAGCTCAACGGTAATAACAGAAAGACTTTCAGAAGATTTGGAAATAATCTTTTTGATCTTTTCCATAGATGCTACCGCATCTTCGATCTTCTTGGTGATGGTACTTTCCACCTCGTTAGGGGAGGCCCCAGGGTATACCGTAGAAATAGTCACGATCGGGGAGCTGAACTTTGGCAGCAGCTCGTAGTTCAGCGATTTATAACTCATCACGCCCAGGAGGGTGAGGATGGTAAACACCACCACTACTATCGTAGGTCGCTTAATTGATACTTCAGTAATCTTCATGTTGCAAAAATTTGGTCAAACACCAGATACATTTTCCTCGCTTACTTTTTGCCGTTCTGAGCCACTACAACAGCGCCTTCAGTCAGGTTGATCTGGCCGCTGGTAATCACGGTGTCACCTTCGTTTAGCCCTTCCCGTATTTCCACCTGGTCGCCAACGATGCGGCCGGCAACTACTTTGCGTTTCTTTGCCACATTACCATCCATTATATAAACGGTGTTACTGTTTACGCCGCCTACAAATGCGGTGCGTGCAATGAAAATTGTTTTAGCCGCATTGGGGTCTACGAAATGCGCAGTACCATACATACCTGCTTTCAGGTCCTTTCCGTCGATATTGCGCACTTCCATTTCTACCGGGTAGTTGAGGGAGTTATCGCCTTTTGCAGCTATAAAGGTGATGGTGCCTTCATACTGGGTTTCAGGGAACACGTTGGAAGTAACCTGTACTTTCTGACCGGTTTTAAGTGTTACCACTTGTCCTTCCGGCACAGATACCGCCAGTTTCAACCTGGATACATCCACGATGTCGAACATCTTATTGCCTATAGAGAGGTACGCGCCCTGTTCTATGTATTTTTTATTGATAATTCCGGAGATAGGTGCTTTCACATACGTATCGCTTACGCGGCGGCTGGCCGCTTCATAGCGCGTTTTTGCGATGTCGTACTGCAGGCGGGCATCATCCATTTGTTTCTGGGTAACACCACCTGTCTGGAACGCGCTTTCGTATCTTTCTTTATCTACTTTCAGCTGGTTGAGGTTAGCTTTTGCAGATTCGAGGTCGGTGTTTAAAAGCTGACCATCAATGTAAGCAATGGGTTGTCCCTGTCTTACCACGCTGCCTTCATCTACCAGCAGTTTGGTGATACGGCCGGCAGTTTCAGCGAGGTACGACAGTTCGCGTACCGGCTCAAAGTTGCCATTGGCCAGGAAGCCCTGGGAGAAATCATTGCGGGATACTTTCTGTACCAGCACCGGGATGTCGCCGATATTGCTTTGTTTTACGAATTCTGTTTTAGCCTCGTTCGCTTTTTTGTTAGCGCCAAGTTTCCACATGATCAGTACTACTGCACCTATTGTCACCAAGCCCCAGATTATAAACTTTTTCATCTGCAAAATAGTTTGTGTGTTCTATCGTTATTTTCGTTTATACGTTTAGTTTAGGAGGTCTTTTAAACTTCCTTTACTTTTTATGATCTCCAGCTCTGCCAGCTTGTATTGCAGCAGGGCTTCGTTATAACTGTTTTGTGCGTCTGCCAGGGAGGTTTCCGCGTTCAGCAGATCCGTTAAGCCAGCCAGGCCGAGTTTGTAGTTATTCTGTGTGGAATAATACACTTCGTTGGCGAGGTCCATGTTTTCCTTTTGCGTAGTGATGGTAGATAAGTTGCTACGCACCATCAGCTTGGCATTTTCGTAATCTGTGTTGAGGGTGAGCTCTGTATCTTCCAGTTGTTTGCCCAGCTGACGCAGGGTTACGTTAGCCTGACTAACTTTGGAGCGGCGGCCGAAACCATCGAAGATGGGCACTTTCAGCGTTAAGCCGATAGCTGCTGCGCCAAACCAGCTGGTAGAATTGGAAGGGTCTTTTGAGAAAGCGAATTGCTGGCTCATCCCGTTATAAGAATATCTTCCGAATAACGACAATGACGGATAATTCTCTGCCTGGTAAGCTTTCTTCTGGAATAACTGCAGTTCTTCCTGTTTCTTCAGTAGTTTATATTCCGTTCTGTTGGCGAGATTGATATCATCATATTGTAACACGCCTGCAGCTTTGTTTTCAATGTCTTTCAGCGAAGCCGGCGGCAACAGGAAAGTAGATTGCAGCGGCATACCCATTACCCGTTTCAGGTTGTTGGTTTGCGTTGCATATTGATTCAGCAGCTGGGTACGTTGCGTCATGTTGTTAATGAGATTCACTTTGATACGGTCCAGGTCAATTTTCTTTGCCAGGCCGTTATCGAATTGTGATTTAGTGGCGCTTACCAGCTGTGTGAGCTTTTCAATATTACTGTTGATGGTAATAATTTTCTCCTGTGTTACCAGCAACTGGTAATAGAGTTGTGATACATTATAGATCACATTCTCCTCGGATTGTTGGGTTTGCAGCACGTAATACTGTTCGCCGGCCTTGGAGGCTTTCAAACCGGTAAACACTGCCTGATTAAAGATCTGCTGGCTCAGTTCTGCGCCTACGGTAGCATTGTACTTCACCCCAAAAGCCACCAGTATGGAGCTATCCGGTTTACCAAATACAGCACCGGGGATGAGCGATTTCTGCAACATCAGGTTGTCTGTATAAGAGGCGTTACCATTCAGTTGTGGTAAAGCCTGGGAGCGGACTTCCTGGGTTTTGTATTTACCCATTTCTTCGTCCATTTTGGTTTTGGCCAATTGTTTATTATTGTTCAATGCAAACTTCAGCGCTTCCTGTAAGGTCAGCTGCGTTTGGGCATAGCCGTTATATACCCCTATCCCCATGAGGAGGACAAGCGTTAACTTTAATCGCTTCATAAAATAAATCTTAGCGTAGTAGTTTTATTCTTCTTCTTTTATTTGCAGGTACTGGTTTACCAGTTTATGTCCTCGGATGGTGGCGATTCCCAATATAAAGTGGGCGGTTACCTGTTCCATTACCTCATGCATTTCAAATTGATCTGCGGGGTATTGTTCCGGGTCAAAAGCTGCCTCCAGCTGCAGCTGGCGCATGCGTGCTACAATATCTATATGAAGGTTCTGGCGGTATAGGCCCTCCGCCATTCCTCTTTTTAAATTCTTCTTGATGTTACAGAGCATGCTGTCCGACTTAAAACTCTCGATGCTGCGCCAGGTATCCGGATGGTATTTCTGGATTTCATGCAGCATCACCGGGTTCAGGGTTTTAGCCATATTGGTGATGTACTTCATGTTGCGCACCAGTTCTTCGATGGCGTTGTCTGTGGTTTGCAGACATTCATGGAAGTAGTTAATATGGTTCGTCAGCAGTTGCTGCATCCCTTCGTCTATCAGCGCCTGTTTGTCTACGAAATGCTCGTATACTGTTTTTTTGGAGATCCCGCAGTCGCGGGCAATATCAAACATAGTAACCCCTTTCACACCGTACGTTCTGAACATCTTCAGTGCTGTTTCCAGTATCCTTTCTCTCACCACCATGATTTCCGTTTAAGCTTTTATTCCGTTTATGAAAATTTCGAGTAGTTGTTTTTGTTTCTCTATCACCTCGTCCATCATTTCTTCATTCAGATCCATGTCTTCCCGGATATGATCCGGTACGGAGAAGCGCAGTCCCATACTGGCCAGTACCAGCAGTTCTGCGGTTTGTGCAGGATCTTTTACTTTAAATTCTCCTGAGGCAATACCTGCTTTAATGATGGCTGTATGGATATTGAATTCCCTTTGTTTTGCCTTCTTCTTTTCTTCGAGGAAGAGCGCAGAGTTATCCTGTAATATTTTAAATATTTCCAGCCGGCAAAATTTGCTGATAAAATCTTTCCGGAGATCTATGATATTATATAATGCTTTGGCTGCCGATTTCACATGTACCGCTTCCTTTTCCATCTGCTGGAAATAGGCTTCCGCAATTCTTTCCAGCACAGCAAGGTGCATAGCTTTTTTGTCGGGGTAATAATAATACAGCGATGCTTTAGAGCAGTGAAGGTCATCTGCTATTTCGTTCATCGTTGTTTTAGAAGCGCCATAGTGAGTAAAACGCTTCAGAGCCGCCTCCAGGATCTTATCCCTCATTTCATCTTTAGCTTCCGTGTGCATTAACTTTTTGACTTTTTTAGTTTCAAGGTCAAAATTAGGAAGTTTTTCTGAAATAGTAACCGAAGTTGTCCTTTTAACACCTATTTAACTTTTCGAAGAGAAAAGTCAGAAAGTCAGGATGGGGAGATTTGAGCAGGCAGGGGATCGCCTTCGGCGCTGAAATTGTCTTGAGCAGGATTAAACTGATTAGGCTGATTTCACTGATTTGATTACGTTTTGATTTTATAAAAGATTATTTTATAAAAGATTAGGGGAGATAGAAGCGGGTATTTTCGCTTCTATCTCCCCTAAATATTAAAATCAAAACGTAATCAAATCAGTGAAATCAGCCTAATCAGTTTAATCCTGCTCAAGACAATTTCAGCGCCAAAGGCGCCACATCGCTATTTCAGTTTTTCGAGCGCAGCCTGCAGCTTCTCAAACATAGCAGGGATCTCTTCTTTCACGCAAGTACCTACGCTGAGGCGGTACCATGGAGAGTTTTTAGCAGATCCGAAAGCATAGAACGGCACCAGGGCTATTTTAGCTTCATTAAGGATGTAGGAGGTTACAGCAGCCTGATCTGCGAGCGCAGTGCCATCTGCCGTTTGTTTGCCTACCAGGTCAAATTTAACGGTAAGATAGATCGCCGCCTGCGGAGCAATGGCTTCCACTTTATGACCGGCAGTTTTCAGTTTATCGAAGCCTTCGTAGATTTTCACCAGTCTTTCTTCGATTTCACCTTTAAAGTGCTGCAGGTATTTATCCACATTTTCTTTCTGTACCAGGTAGCGGGCAGCAGCTTTCTGTTCTGCCATCGGGCTCCAGGCGCCAACATGGGAAAGAATGGATTTCATTTTACCGATAACATGTGCGGGTCCTAACGCCCAGCCAACTCTAACGCCGGTAGCAGCAAAGGCTTTACTCATACCGTCGATGAAGATGGTATAATCCTTCATTTCCGGACGGAGGGTAACCGGGTTGTGGTGGTGTGTTTCACCAAAGGTGAGCACCCAGTACATCTGGTCAAACATTACGTAGAGGGGCTTTTCATCGGCGCCTCTGCTTTTGTTTTCGGCCAGTACCAGGTCGCAGATTTCTTCCAGTTGTTGTTTACCGAAAGCAGTACCGGTTGGGTTCTGCGGGGAGCAGAGGGCCAGGAGGGTAGCGCCTTTCAGTAGCGGCTTCAGTTCTGCAGCCGTAGGCATGAAAAAGTTCTCTGGTTTGGTTTCCAGTACTACGTGTTCCGCTTCCAGGAAGTGGGTATAGTGGTTGTTATTCCATGATGGAGTGGCGTAAACTATTTTTTCGCCACGGTCAACAATGGTTCTGAAAGTAGCATAAATGATAGGACGACCGCCACAGGAAATAACGATTTCCTTTGCAGGATCGTAGGAAAGCCCCTCACGCTCAGCTATAAAACCACCTACTGCCTGTCTTAACTCCGCGATACCATCGGCAGGAGGATAATTGGTCAGGTGCTCCTTATAGGCTGTTATGATTTCCTGTTCAAATTCAACCGGGATAGGAAATACCTTCGGGTCAAAATCGCCAATCGTGAAGTTGTATATCTTCTCACCCTTGGCCTGTTTCTCCTTTATTTCAGCTGCTAACTTAATGATTTCGGATCCAATCAACGTTTCGGCTAAATGAGACAGTTTCATAACCTGCTTTTTTTTGTTGGTTTGTAATAATTTTTCAGCGCGGCAAAAGTAACCGATTTGAAGATAATTTAAAAGAATAGGGAAATTCTTTTCACTTCCGTTAATAAATAGCACTTGTTATTGCATCTCATCTAACCAAGAGGGGCTTTTTTATTCTTTCTGTTTAGTATTATACTAAAAAGAAATATATGAATGACTGCAAATCGTTGTGTAAAACCACGTTATCTTAGTGTATAAGATGTGATGAAATTAGGGAGAACGACAAAACTTTCTATCTTTGTTTACAGTACATTTGACCTTTTATGTGAGGTGCCGGGAGAAAATCAGGGCAGCATGCCCTTAAGGTTACCCTTCAACAAAAAATGATAAGCAAACTTATATAAACCATGAAATTTATTGTTTCTTCCTCTACTTTATTAAAACAATTACAACAGATCAGCGGGGTTATCAATTCAAACACAGTATTGCCGATACTGGAGGATTTTATGTTCCTGATTGACAAAAACGAACTGACTGTAGTTGCAACTGACCTGGAAACTGTTATGCGGGTGAAGCTGGAGGTGGAAGCCAAGGAAAGCGGTCGGATCTGTATCCCGGCGAAGATCCTGATGGATTCCCTCAAAAATCTGCCCGACCAGCCGCTGACTTTCCACATTGACCTGAACTCCTATGCAGTGGAAATCACTTCAGACAATGGTAAATATAAAGTGATGGGGGAAAACCCGGAAAACTTCCCGAAAGAACCGGCTGCAGATGATACCACCTCCTTCACAATGGCTGCTACCGGCCTGGTTACCGCCATCAATAAAACCCTGTTCGCCGTGAGCAACGATGACCTGCGCCCTGCCATGACAGGCGTGTTCTTCGAACTGGCTCCGGACAGCCTTACCTTTGTTGCCACCGATGCACATCGACTGGTGAAATATGTAAGAACAGACGTAAAATGCCCGCAGGCAGACAGCTTCATCGTACCTAAAAAACCGCTGAACCTGCTGAAATCAGCCCTGCCTGATAACGAAACTGAAATTAAAGTAGCTTATAGCCAGAACCACTTCTTCGTACAGCACGAAGGCGCACAAATGATCTGCCGCCTTATTGATGCCCGTTTCCCTGACTATAAGGTAGTAATACCAAAAGATAATCCTTACCGCCTCACCGTGGTAAAAAGCGATTTCCAGAACGCCTTAAAACGCGTAGGTGTATTCGCCAATAAAAGCACTAACCAGGTAGCTTTAAGCATCACCGGCAGCGAACTCCAGTTATCCGCACAGGATGTGGATTTCTCCTTTGAAGGTAACGAACGCATGAACTGCCAGTATACCGGCGATGATATGCAGATTGCTTTTAATGCGAAATTCCTCATTGAAATGCTGAATGCTGCTGAAGGAGATGAAATTTCCATCGACCTCGCTACTGCCACCAAAGCAGGTATCCTCAGACCTTCTGAAAAAGAAGAAAATGAAGACCTCCTCATGCTGGTAATGCCGCTCATGCTGAACAACTAACCACAGTTGTTAGCTAAATGCTAAAAAGATAAATACTTATAGCTAAAAACTTATACATAAAGCAATCTCTGACAAAGAGGTTGCTTTTTTCTTTGCCTGTGGCCCAAAAGACACCTTTTTATATTCCCCAAATAGTTGTAATTTTTATCCGGAATCAGTGGTTGGAACACACCCGAAGGTTCAGGACAGTAACGCAAGGGTAATAACAGTAATGCATATATGTTTACTGTGTATTACAGTTAAGATCACATCCCCATATCATATCCACTGCAGAGATTTTGTTGGCCTGGTTAAGGAGAACCACACAGCACAGCATAAGAGACCGTTATATATATTTTACCATCATATGGTAAGTTTTTTTGAAAATATTCCGTCAGTATACCGTACTGCCATCCTGGTCAGCGGACTATTGCTGTTATGGATCATTGAGGGCATGGCGCCCCGGTTCCGTTTTGGCAGCAACCGCTACCGGCATGCCGGTACCAATCTCTTTTTTACATTAACCACGGTGATTGTAAATACAGGGCTGGCATTCCTCATCGTAAAGGCTTCCCGGTGGACAAGCACCCAGCAGTTCGGTATCCTGTACCTGGAGCAGTTGCCGCTGTGGCTCCATACTATACTGGCACTATTACTGCTGGATTTTATAGGGGCCTGGCTCATACATTGGGTACAGCACAAAACCGCCTGGATGTGGCAGTTCCATAAAATTCATCACATAGATACACAGATAGACGCCACCACTGCCCTGAGACACCACCCGGTGGAAAGCCTGCTGAGAGTAATAGCCCTCTTTACTGCTATTATGATTCTCGGAGTGCCCTTCTGGATGATCATGTTATACCAGAGCTTATCGGCTTTTATGTCGCAGTTCAATCACGCCAACATCCATTTGCCCAAATGGTTGGATAATGCGCTTAGCTGGGTCATTGTATCGCCGGATATGCATAAGGTACATCATAGCCATTACCAGCCTGAAACAGACGCTAATTATGCCAATATATTTTCTATATGGGATCGCCTCTTCGGCACTTTTGTAAAAGTACCGGATACGCTGGCGATCAGATACGGACTGGATGAATACCAGGACGCCCGCTACCAGGAAATAGGATCCCTGTTAAAAGTGCCCTGGGAACACGATAGGGTGATGAAGGAAAAAATCAGTAGTCAACATAAATAAATACCTATTTGCAAATAATTATTCCTTCACCTGTTTTTTAAATTCGAATATATATGCAACACTCAACAGCATTAACAAAAACAGCCTGTATATCAGCGCTCATCATTGGTGTACTGTCGGCAGCTTTCGCTTTCAGTACCCACACACCTTCCTATGCAGTTACCGCCGGCTCAGTAGCCATAGTAATAGGTCTTGTTTCCCTGTATATAGGAAGAAAAAATATTGACGATATGCAGCTCGCTGCTGCCGGCGTATTTATGGCGGTGGTAGCCTGCCTGGTAGGACTCTGGCAGCTATATAATTAATTGCTTCTATGGTATTTTTCCACGTAGCCTTCGGCGGCTTTTACCGGAAACAATACAAGCGAAGTATCTGACAGCTCTTTTATAATTGTTGTATCCACAATAGTGGAGGTATCTTTTACGCCTTCGGAGTGATTCCACAACAACAAGGTGTCATGTGTCAGCAACCATTTTTCGTATACCAGTGTGTACATGTTAATGGATCTGGCAGTTCCGTTCTTTCTTAGCTGGAAACCCTGTGTTTCCTTGTCCAGGCCCGCTACGGGCTGTATCCACTTTCCTATGAGCTTAGCTGCATCAATATGCAGCGTATCCGCAACAGCAGCAATGCTGTCAGTAATGCCGGCATTACTGCTGTCTGCGATAATACTAACCAGGCTGCTATCATCCTGTAATTCTTCCTTCTCCACCTCCTTCTTACTCTCCTTACAGGCAACCGCCAGTATCAATAAACACATTAAACTGAATCGTACCATAATTTAAAAATACACAATTCATCATTTGTAATGTAATTTTTAAATATTTCCATTACTTTTACATCTACACTTTAGGGGTGTTTATCCAATTAACTAAAAAGGATAAACTGAGATGATACCCTCAGTACCTGAAGCAGTTCATACTGCCGTAGGGAAAAGTAACTGAACCTTTCTCATCTTTCCACATCCTTAAAGTTTATTGTTTCACTTAAATTCCAATTAACATGGAAGTGCATGTAAACAATAAACTTTATGCGGTGCAGCCGGGAACTACCATCGCTGCACTCTTACAGTTTATTCAGATCTCTGCTCAAAAAGGCATTGCAGTGGCCGTCAACAACCAGGTGATACCAAAAACCTCCTGGGAAAACCAACCACTATCTGCAGCCGATAATATTACTATTATCCGGGCTACCCAGGGCGGCTAAACCCTGTATTTCATTTTTCGTATAGTCTTTTCCGTGATCATTATCACGGAACCGGCATTTCTATCTCTAAAAAAACCAGATATCATGCATAATCAGCCCGTGGCACTCAGCCGCACACCCTTTCCTGCCTCAGAGAAAATATATGTGGACGGAACCATCCACCCCGTGAAAGTAGCCATGCGCAAAATAACGCTCACGGATACACGTATTCATGGAAAAAATGGCGATGCCGTTCCCAATGCACCGGTAGTAGTATACGATACCAGCGGCGCCTTTTCAGATCCGGACATTCATATTGATGTAGCTACCGGCATTCCGCGCATCCGTGAAACATGGATCAACGACCGGAAAGACGTGGAGCAACTCCCGGAATACACCAGCCCGTTTGTAAGAGAGCTGATGAAAGAAGGCGGGAAGATGCCGCTCATGAGCCACACACATAAACCCCTGCGTGCGAAACCCGGGCAAAATGTAACCCAGTTGTATTACGCACAACAGGGCATCATTACACCCGAAATGGAATACATCGCCATCCGGGAAAATCAATGTGCTGATCAGCTGTTTGAACAAAACAACGCCCTCTGGCACCAACATAAAGGTCAGAGCTTTGGCGCCAATACACCCGTGAAATTCATTACACCTGAATTTGTACGCCAGGAAATTGCCGCCGGCAGAGCCATCATCCCCGCAAACATTAATCACCCGGAAAGCGAACCCATGATCATTGGCCGCAACTTCCTCGTGAAAATAAATGCCAACATCGGCAACTCTGCAGTTACCTCCAGTATAGAAGAAGAAGTGGAAAAAGCAGTGTGGTCCTGCCGTTGGGGCGCAGATACCATTATGGACCTGAGCACCGGTAAAAATATCCACGAAACCAGGGAATGGATTATCCGCAATTCGCCGGTGCCCATCGGTACCGTACCCATTTACCAGGCACTGGAAAAAGTAAATGGAAAAGCAGAAGCCCTTACGTGGGAAATTTTCCGCGACACGCTCATAGAACAGGCAGAGCAAGGTGTTGACTACTTCACTATCCATGCAGGCGTGCTGCTGAGATATATACCGTTAACGGCTAAACGCGTAACCGGTATCGTTTCCCGCGGAGGCTCCATCATGGCTAAATGGTGCCTGGCACACCACAAGGAAAATTTCCTGTACACGCATTTCGAAGAAATCTGTGAAATCATGAAAGCCTATGATGTTTCTTTTTCCCTGGGAGATGGATTACGCCCAGGCAGTATTGCCGATGCCAACGATGCCGCACAGTTTGCAGAACTCGAAACCCTCGGCGAACTCACCAAAATAGCATGGAAACATTCCGTACAGGTGATGATTGAAGGCCCCGGCCACGTACCGATGCACCTCATCAAAACCAATATGGATAAGCAATTGGAACACTGCCATGAAGCGCCTTTCTATACACTGGGACCTTTAACTACCGACATTGCACCAGGCTATGATCATATCACTTCCGGGATAGGCGCCGCTATGATAGGCTGGTTTGGCTGTGCTATGCTGTGTTATGTAACACCTAAAGAACATCTTGGATTACCAAATAAAGAAGATGTACGGCAGGGTGTAATCACCTACAAGATCGCCGCTCATGCCGCCGACCTGGCGAAAGGCCATCCGGGCGCACAGCACAGAGACAATGCACTTAGCAAAGCACGCTTTGAATTCCGCTGGGAAGACCAGTTCAATCTTGCGCTTGATCCGGAAACCGCCCGTTCTTATCACGACGAAACATTGCCTGCAGACGGCGCCAAAGTAGCACACTTCTGCTCTATGTGCGGACCCAATTTCTGCTCCATGAAAATCACACAGGAAGTACGTGATTTTGCCGCACAAAAGGGTTTGGAAGAAGAAGACGCTATGACCGCCGGCATGAGGGAAAAAGCCGCTGCCTTTGCTGAACAGGGAGGAGAAATCTACCTGTAAGTATAGCAGCATTAAAAACTAAATGCTAAAATAGTTGATCTGGATTATCACATCACCTGAACGGATACACGAAGAAGTGGATATCATTGCGGCCTTATTGGCAGCAGGGGTGGAGCGTGTGCTGTTAAGAAAGCCCGGATGGTCAACAGCGCAGTACACTGCGTTGCTGGATAAGCTTCCGCCGGAATGCTACAGCCGTATTCTTATCCGCGATCATGGCGCGCTGGCGGCCCGGTATGGCCTTGCAGGCGTGCACTGGAGCGGCGAAGGGATGCACCGGTTATTATCGGGTGCTATTGCTGGTAACGGAAAAACGGCGCCGGTTAACGGTAAAACGGAACTGCCAACCCGTTATCTATCTCCGGAAAATTTCAAAGAAAACAGCACAGGTATTCATTCAACAGATGGTATAACGTTAACGGACAAACGCTTTCAGGCATTGTTATTAAGCCCGGTCTTTAACAGTATCTCCAAACCCGGCTATCATGGCCGGCTGGAAGGAAGGCTTCCTGATAAAAACAACCGGCAGGTACTCGCTTTGGGTGGTGTAGATCATACCAATATACATTTATTAAGCAACTGGCATTTTGATGGCGCAGCTTTGCTGGGAGCCATCTGGAAAACACCGGCGCAGGCCGTGGAAAATTACTACCGTATACAGCAGCTATGGAACAAGAGCGACCTTACGTGATGAGCTTTGCCGGTCTGGATCCCAGTGGGGGCGCAGGTTTACTGGCAGATATCAAAACATTTGAACAACACAGGGTAAACGGCATGGGCGTTTGCACGGCGATTACCGTGCAAACACCGGAACAGTTTGTATCAGTGGAGTGGATACCGGTAACGCATATACTGGCACAGGCGAAGCCATTGCTATGCAATACGCATCTACAATATTGTAAAATCGGTATCATGCCGGATATACAGTCCTTGCTTGAATTGGTAAGACAGGTAAAACAATTATCGCCCGGTATACGCATTATCCTGGACCCGGTATTGAAAGCATCGGCAGGCTTTTCTTTTCACGGCAGCATTCACCAGCAGGCGTGGAAGGAGCTGCTGTCGGAGATTTACCTGTTAACGCCCAATTACGATGAGGCATTGCTGTTAACGGGACTTACCGACGGCGAAGCTGCGGCCCGGCAATTATCTGTGGGTTGTGCTGTGCTGTTGAAGGGAGGTCATCATAAAAATAAGCCGGGATATGATATGCTGTATACCGGCGATGTAATCCATACTTTCCCCCCGGTACTGAAAGAAGTATTTCCCAAACACGGTTCGGGCTGTGTGCTGTCCGCCGCCATCACTGCGGGTTTGGCACGGGGTTTTTCACTACAGGAAGCATGTGCTAACGGTAAGGTATATACGGAAAAATTATTAGCCAGTCATTCATCATTAACAGGATACCATCACATATGATCAGCAACTTACATTACATATCGCAATCATCACATACCGATAATATACTCGCCGCCTGCGATGCCGGCTGCAAATGGATTCAGCTTCGTATCAAAAATGAATCACCGGCCACGGTGTTGCCGGTGGCGGAAGCAGTGAAAAAGATCTGCGATCGCTACCAGGCATCTCTTATCATCAACGACTATCCACAGATTGCGGTAGCAGTAGCAGCAGCGGGCGTACATGTAGGCAAACTGGATATGACCGTTGCCGCCGCCCGCGCTATTACCGGCGATAAGATGATTGTTGGCGGCACCGCGAATACGCTTGCAGATATCCTGCAACACGTACAGGATGGCGCCAGTTACGTAGGTGTAGGCCCATACCGGTTTACTACCACCAAGCAAAATCTCAGCCCTATACTGGGGTTGAGTGGCTATCAATCTATCCTGCAATCTTTAAAAGAAAAAAATATAGGCATTCCCGTTATTGCCATTGGCGGTATCCTGCCGGAAGATATCCCGGCATTGATGGAAACCGGTATTCACGGTATTGCAGTGAGCGGACTGATTACCCATGCAACAGATAAACAGGCCGTTGTGAGCCAGATTCATCACCAGTTAAAACAATTATCTACATGGAGCCATTAATTATTGCCGGCAGGGAGTTTTACTCCCGCCTGTTTACCGGTACCGGGAAATTTTCTTCGCCGGAGGTGATGGAAAGCGCGCTGCTGGCCTCTGGCAGCGAACTGGTTACCGTAGCGCTGAAACGGGTGGAGATGGATAATAAAGCAGATGATATGCTGCGGCACCTGTCGCATTCAAGAATGCACCTGCTTCCCAATACCTCCGGCGTACGTACCGCCAAAGAAGCCGTATATGCGGCACAGTTAGCCCGCGAAGCACTGGAAACAAACTGGATAAAATTAGAAATCCACCCTGATCCCCGCTACCTGATGCCCGACCCCGTGGAAACATTGCTGGCGGCGGAAGAGCTGGTGAAACTGGGATTCGTGGTGCTCCCTTATGTGCATGCAGACCCCGTATTATGCAAGCGATTGGAAGATGTGGGCACTGCCGCAGTAATGCCTCTTGGCGCTCCCATTGGCAGCAATAAGGGATTGAAAACTTTCGATTTCCTGGAGATCATCATTGCGCAAAGCAACATACCGGTGATTGTGGATGCAGGTATTGGCAGTCCTTCCCATGCTGCGCAGGCGATGGAAATGGGCGCCAGTGCGGTGCTGGTGAACACGGCGATTGCCGTGGCCCGCAACCCGGTACAAATGGCCGCCGCCTTCAAAGCAGGCGTGGAGGCCGGGCGCATGGCCTATGAAGCTGGCTTACCTGTCAGCAGTCAGCACGCAGTGGCCTCCAGCCCGTTGATCGCATTTCTCGATGAAGCATAATTATTTTATCATCTTATTAATCCTTCCGTATGTTTAAAAGCATATTTGATCAGTATGAATGGAATGAGGTAAAAGCCGGTATCTATGCTAAAACAGCCAGGGATGTGGAACAGGCCCTGCATAACCAGCGCCGTTCACTGGAAGATTTTGCTGCACTTATTTCTCCGGCAGCAGCGCCCTACCTTGCCGAAATGGCGGCCATGAGCCAGGCGCTTACCCGGCAACGGTTTGGTAACACCATGCAGTTGTATATCCCAATGTATTTATCGAACGAATGCCAGAATATCTGTACCTATTGCGGCTTCAGCCTCGACAATAAGATCAGGCGGAAAACACTGAGCCCGGCGGAAATGCTGCTGGAAACAGCTGCCATTAAGGAAATGGGGTTTGAACACGTTTTGCTGGTAACGGGAGAAGCAAACCAGCTGGTAAGTACAGACTATTTTAAGAAAACATTACAACTGCTCCGGCCGCACTTCGCCAATATTTCGATGGAAGTACAACCGATGGATGAACAGGATTACCGGGAACTGACGGAGCTGGGACTACATGCCGTATTGGTATACCAGGAAACGTACCACCAGGACGACTATAAAAAACATCATCCTAAAGGACGGAAATCCAACTTCGACTACCGGCTGGAAACACCCGACCGGCTGGGACGTGCCGGCATTCATAAAATGGGACTGGGCGTATTAATAGGGCTGGAGGACTGGCGTACCGACAGTTTCTTTACGGCGCTGCACCTCGCCTACCTGGAGAAAAAATACTGGCAAACAAAATACAGTATTTCTTTCCCCCGGCTGCGGCCATTCTCCGGCGGACTAACCCCCAAAGTAGTGATGAACGACCGGGAGCTGGTACAGCTGATCTGCGCCTACCGGCTATTTAACCAGGAAGTGGAACTTAGTATTTCTACCCGGGAAGAGGAGAAATTCAGGAATAACATTGTGCATCTGGGTATTACGGCCATGAGTGCCGCCTCAAAAACCAATCCGGGTGGCTATGTGGTAGATCAGCAGTCGCTGGAACAGTTTGAAATATCTGACGACAGGAGCGCTGCCGCTATTGCAGACATGCTGAAAAAACAAGGATTTGAGCCGGTTTGGAAAGATTGGGATCCTGCTTTCTCCGGGGAAATAAAAAAGGTGGTTGGTTAGGCCACCTGATAGTTATTGTTGTTTTTCATGGGGAGGTTAAAAGTAATACAAGAGATACTTCTCTCAGTCCTGCCAAAGATAATGCAGGTCCTTTAATTCTTAAAGCACCCTGTCAAACTGAACAAAATGAACAAGAATGAGCTTGTTGAACAGAAGCGCTGTTTATTCGTTGTTTTCGGGGCCTGATTTCAGAAAAATCTCCCATATCACCGTATAAAAAAGGGCTGCTTCAAACGATGAGGAAGCAGCCCTGTACCGAAAATCCCGTAGTTGCCATATTACTTATCAATATAAGTATGATTGGAATTTCATGAATTCAAAAGTAATATGGCAATCCTGAACAACCGCTTAATGCGTTGATTTGAACAAAAAGAACAGACAGTATACGTCTGCACAGAATGCTATTGGCTCACTACATTGCGGTAGCTCTTGATCGTATCGTGTGCTTCCTTAAGGTTCGCCTGCTGATTACCAATGATTTCCCTCATGCTGTAGGGCATGGCTACATCCATGCTCAGGGCATCGGCGTAGGCGCGCTGTACAGCATCTTCCCCGTACTCACAGGAAGAAAACAGAGCATACCGGTCAGTACCCGTAAATGTGGTTTTTATGGCCATCCAGGTCCGGTATAGTTTTCCACTGACAGTGGTATCTGTTTCTGCATCTGCGCCCTGCGCTCTCAATAACAGGTTCAGTTCTCCTACATATTTTAAACTGTCGTTGATCATATGTTGAAACAGCGCTTTCACATCTGCATCATCACTGGCATCCTGCGCTTGTTTGTATCCTTCTATCCGGTCATTATTGATTTTTACGAGATCGCTTAAAAGTGTGACCAACTTTTCCTCTTGTAACATGATCAAAAATTTATGGTTAAAAAAATAGTCTTATGATATAACTATTTTATTTCCAAAAATGTGTCCATACTGTAAAACCCTTTATCATGAAGTATTTCCGGATGGAGAGGCTGCTATTTTCCGTCCTTTTTTTTCTCGGATGGTGGAGAAGGTTCCACAATAGAGCGGCGTCAGCAATGCAAAATAGCTGGATACAAAGCAATTATCTTATTGGCATAAATTTTCTAGTATAATAAGCGAATCAAATCCTTAAGACATGAACAGCCTTCTTTATTTAATTGCCGTAATTCTTATTATAGGATGGATACTTGGATTCTTTGTTTATTCAGCCGGTGGTTTAATACACGCCTTACTTGTGCTGGCTATTATTGCCATCCTTGTGAATATAATCAGGGGCAGGGCCTTATAGGATTACGCTGCACTTTATCCTTCCCTGTTTAATTGGTGATAACCATCAATTAAACAGGGAATTTTTATGTTTTCCAATCCCCACATTAAAATATACTTTACGTTTTTTAAACCCGCTTTTCGCCGTACCATGCGTGTGCATAACAAATCCTTCATGCAGTGTAGCGATCTGAATGCAGGAGATTTCCTAACTTGCCGCCATGAAAAAATACCTGCTTTTTCTGATCCTCCCTATACTGGCGGGCATCTTCAGCTGCAGCTCCACCCGTAAAACCGGTGCTGCTGCCAGGGGCATAGGCCAGTTAAAATTTATCGGTGAATATATTGTTCCGTATAATCTTCCTTTCAATGGTACCGTAACCGGTGGTTTATCCGGTATTGACTATGACGCAGCTACCGGGCAGTATTATCTTATTTGTGACGACCGTTCCGCGCTGAACCCGGCGCGCTTTTATACCGCGCGGCTTTACTTCTCCGACAAATCATTTGACAGTGTAAAGTTTACCGCCGTTACCACTTTACTACAACCCAACGGGCAGCCCTATCCCGATACCAAAACGAATCCTTCCCTTACGCCCGACCCGGAAGCTATGCGGTACAACGCCAAAAAGCAACGACTGGTATGGAGCAGCGAAGGAGAACGTATTGTAAACGAAAAAGATACTATTCTTACAAATCCGGGTATTTATGAAATCAGTATGAACGGGCAATACCTGGATTCATTTGCACTACCGCCGCAATTCAGGATGCATGCCACAGAGAACGGGCCTCGACGCAACGGCGTATTTGAGGGCCTGGGATTTACCCCCAATTATAAATACCTGTATGTGAGCCTGGAAGAACCCCGTTATGAAGATGGGCCGAGAGCCGAAGTGGGGCAGGGCGCTTATACCCGTATCCTGAAATTTGACAACAACACCCGTCAGCCGGTAGCCCAATATGCGTATAAACTGGAGCCGGTGGCGCATCCCGCCATTCCTGAAAATGCGTTTAAGGTAAATGGCATTTCCGATATCATGGTGCTGGACAATGATAAAATTTTAACTATTGAAAGATCGTTTTCCAGTGGTGTAAAGGATTGTACCATCAAGGTGTTTATCACCGACCTTAGTCATGCTACTGGTATCAGTGGTATTAATTCCCTCCGGGAGGATACCCGTTTCAAGCCGGCTGCCAAAACATTGCTGCTGGACTTTGCAAGCCTGGGAAAATATATAGATAACATTGAAGGCGTTACTTTTGGTCCTGTTTTGCCTAACGGACATCGAAGCCTGGTATTTGTAGCAGATAATAATTTTTCTGATAAAGAAGAAAACCAGTTTTTCCTGTTCGAAGTTATCCCATAAAAACAATAATGACCATCTGTTGTTATGATCAGAAAAACCTGCAATATGAAACACTTGCCATTATTGTTACTGTTAGTAATCTTTGCTGCGTGTCAGGGTTCCGGTACAAAAACCGGCCAGTCGGATAGTGCAGCGGTAAACTCTCCTTCTGATACTGCGTCCGGGGTTACTTATTCAGGAACGTTGCCTTGTGCTGATTGTGAGGGTATTGTTACAGAGCTGACCCTGCAAAAACAACCGGATGATCATTTCACGCTGAAAGAAACCTACCAGGGGAAGAACCAAACCTTTAACAGTGAAGGCGTTTATACAATTGTGCATGGTACCTCGGCTGATCCGGCAGCTACCGTGATCCACCTGAATCCTAATAAAGACAAAAACCTCCAGCGCTATTACCAGCAGGTAAATGAAAATGAGCTGTTATTATTAGACTCCGATCAGAAAACGATACAAAGCGGGCGTAATTACACCCTGAAAAAGGTGCTTTAATATTTAAGGAATATAAAAGGGACGTGAGGAGCCGGTTTAAAATAAACCGGCTCTTCACGTTATATCAAAAAAGTCGCTTAAATTTAGCGGTGACCTGTGACCTTTTATCATTCTAACTTATTATGAATCGAATTCCGGGCTATCTGATTTTATGTTTATTCTTCTCTATACATGCCTATGGCAAAACACCGGCAGACAGTCTTCTGAAGGAGCTGAACAAGGTGATGGCGAAATCGGCTGTTTATGATTCCCTTAAAATCCGTGGGATTGACAGCATAAAACGCACCCGGCAGGCGGCCGGTAATGATCCAGCGCGCCAGTACCTTATTTGCAGGCAGCTATATAATGCTTATAAGGTATTCAACTTCGATTCCGCATTTACCTATGCCCAGCAGCTGCAAGTATTGGCCGGCCAGCTGCATGATCCGGTATTATTAACGGACGCCCGGGTGAAGCTGGGATATGTTTTATTGTCGTCGGGCATGTTTACCGAAACCGCAGCTTTTATTAATACAATTGATCCCACCGGAGCCCCGGACAGTATCCGGGTGGAGTTTTTCCTGATGAAGAGCCGGTTGTATTTCGACCTGGCAGATTATAACCAGGATAAATATTATACCCCCACTTATATTAAAATAGCCAGTACATATGTAGATTCTGCCCTTCACCTGATGACACCCAACTCTGTTGCATATAAATACAACAAGGGGTTGCAGTTATTCAAGCTGGGGAACATTCCGGCAGCGCTGGCCATTTTCCCGGATCTGGACCAGCCAGACATTTCAGGGCGGCAATTGGCTATACTAGCCTGCACACTTGGGTCTATTTATGATGCTGCCGGCAATAAGGATACCGCTATTTGTTTGATGATCAGGTCGGCCATTGCGGATCTGCAGACTTCCACGAAAGAAACGATGGCCGCCTACAGCCTGGCCACCCTGCTTTTTGAAAAGGGCGATGTAAAGAATGCATCCCATTGTATTGAGCGGGCCATTTCGGAAGCCGTATTTTATGGCGCCCGGCAAAGAAAGGTAATGGTAAGTAGTATTTTACCAATTATTGAGCACGAACGGATCAATACCGCGGAAGAAAGAACCAGATCGCTGCTGATCTATGCCGCCATTGTAACCTTATTACTGGTGGCGCTGGTGATACTGGCCATCACCGTATTCCGGCAGGTACAAAAATTAAAAGCCGCGCAACGCATTATTACCGCGGCCAATCTTAAACAACAGGAAATCAACAACCAGTTACTGGAAGCCAATAAAATTAAAGAGGAGTATGTGGGGTATTGCTTTAATATCAATGCTTCCTATATCGGTAAAATAGAAAAGCTAAAACAGAACCTGGAGCAGAAATTAACTGCCAATAAGCCTGCAGAGCTAAAGTTTCTTGTAAATAATATCAATATCAGGCAGGAGAGGGAAGAACTTTTTACCAGCTTCGACCGGGTATTCCTTAAAATATTTCCACACTTTGTGGCCGGGTTCAATGCACTTTTTGATAAAGAGAACCAGGTGATCCTGAAAGAAAATGAACTGCTGAATACAGACATCCGGATTTTCGCCCTGATCCGTATCGGTATCAACGACAACGAAAAAATTGCCCGTATCCTGGAGTACTCCGTGAATACTATTTACGCCTATAAAACCAGGATCAAAAAGCGCGCGCTGATCCCAAGCGAAGAGTTCGAAGCCCATATTATGAACATTAAAGCCCTGTAAAAAGCAGGAAAAACTGTCTCACAACATTAATATATAAAATATTTATATACAATAATAACTAGCTGGTTATCAATATCATCCAAGATATAATTTTGGATTATTCGGCTTTATTTTCTATATTTTAACTGTAAAACTTGTTACCCTGCTGATTGATTTTTTACTTTGAATCAGTAGAATGATAAATACCAAATTCTAAATTCTAACTAGAGAACTAAAAACCACTAAAGAAGACAGAACGACCAGGGTCGATTCAAAAAGACAAACATTATCCACGTTGACAAATTGCGGGGCATCCCCGCAGACAACGCCTTATTTCCATTATTAAAATTTCACTGAAAAACATTTAATCCACGGAAGCAGTATTACGTGACTGCTTAAAAAATCCACTTTATGTTTAAAACAAGATCCATCAAGAATCTTTTTTTGTGCACATTGCTTTTGGCAATACAAGGTATTGTAGCCGCACAAAACAAGACCATTACCGGCAAGATCACTGACAGGAACGGCGTTGCTATCCCAGGCGCTACTGTTCAGGTAAAGGGTACTAAAAGCGGAACTTCCGCTGATGCCGATGGGGTTTTTAAAGTAACAGTACCTCCTGAAGCTTCCGCACTGATCATCACTTTTATAGGATATACCTCCCAGGAAGTGAGCATTGTGGGCAAAACAGCCGTAAACGTACAGCTGGCACAGGAAAATACGACCCTCACGGATGTGGTGGTAGTAGGTTATGGTACCACCCGTAAAAAGGACATTACCGGCGCTATTGCCCAGGTGAAAGCCGCCGATTTTAATAAGGGTATCACTTCCGCCCCAGATCAGCTGATCCAGGGTAAAGTATCCGGATTGATGATACTGAATAACAACGGTGCTCCCGGCGCCTCCGCCACGGTAAGGATCAGGGGTGTGTCTTCTGTCCGTACCGGCAACCAACCCCTTTATGTGGTAGATGGAGTTCCCCTGGATGGCCGTGTGGCGCGTCCTTCCCTGAGCCTCACGGGATTAGGACAAACACCGGACGCCAACCCGCTCAACTTTATCAACAGCAATGATATTGCTACTATGGAAGTATTAAAAGATGCTTCTGCCACCGCCATCTATGGTTCCCGTGGTTCAAATGGTGTAATCATCATCAATACCAAAAAAGGAGTAGCCGGCCCTACCGTAGTAGACGTAAACTATTCCGTAGGTATGAGCAACATCATGAGAAAGCTTGATGTACTCAATGCCGATGAATACCGTGCTGCTTTAAAGGAATACAATCTTTCCGGTGACGGCGGCGGCAGCGCCGACGGACTTGGCTCTATCCTCAGAACAGGTGTTACCCAAAATGTACAGGTGGCGATGAGTGGTGGAAGTGAAACCGGCCGCTACAGGGCATCCTTTGGTTTACAGGACCAGCAGGGTATTGTGAAGAAAACAGGCATGAAGAAATACACCGCCACCCTCAGTGGCCAGAACAAATTCCTGGAAAGCAAACAACTGGGAATCGATTATGGCATCATGGCGGCACAAACCAGCGAACAGTTAGCGCCTATTTCCAACAATGCCGGTTTCACCGGAAGTTTGATCGGCCAGGCACTGCAGTGGAATCCAACCTTACCGCTGACCAAACCGGACGGATCACTGAACATCCTCGCTAAAAACCAGGCGATCAACCCCATGAACATGTCGCAGGGTTATAACGATAAAGCTAACATCAGCTATATACTGGCAAGCATTTCCCCGTATTTCAAATTCAATGACAACTGGGAATACCGCATGATGTACAGCGTAAATCACCAGGTAGGACAAAGAAGGGCTTCTCTCGATTCTTCCATTAACATCGACCAGATATTGGGTCAAGGTATTGCCGCATATAATACGGCAGAACTGACTACTCAATTATTCAATAACACCCTGAGCTATACCAAAGAGTTCTCCACTGGCTGGAACCTGGGCGCAATGGTAGGGTATGAATACCAGAAATTTGCCTACTCCGGTGTGGGCCTCGGCGCCAGAGGGTTTCCTACCAATGCGGTAGATTACACAGACATCCTCCAGACACCAGACCAGGTGAATACCAATATGAACTCTTTCCGTAATCCAAGCTCTGAGCTGCAATCTTTCTTTGGCAGGGTAACGATAAATGCAAAAGAAAAATATATCCTCACCGCTACAATGAGGGCTGATGGTTCCAGTAAATTCGGCGCCAACAACCGTTATGGTTACTTCCCTTCCTTTGCCGCCAAATGGAATATTTCCAACGAAGGATTCATGAAGGATAACACCTTCTTCAGCAACCTCGGATTAAGGGCCGGTTACGGTATTACCGGTAACCAGGAATTTCCTGCCGGTGCAGCACAAGCCCAGTACGGTTTAACTACCGGCGGTAAAGCCAGCCTGATCAACGTACCAAATCCGGACCTGAAATGGGAAGAATCCAAACAACTGAACGTTGGTGTGGATTTCGGATTTCTCAAAGGCAGGATCAGCGGTACCGTGGATTACTTCCTGAAAAACACCACCAACCTGTTGTTCAGCTTCCCGGCTATTCAACCGGCTCCGGCCTCCAGCTACTGGATCAATTTACCGGGTAAAGTAATGAATACCGGTGTGGAACTGTCGCTTAAAGGAAATATCATTCAGTCTAAAAGCTGGTTATGGAACCTGGGCGTAAATGCTACCTGGCTGAAAAACGAAATGTCGGGTTATTCCGGTCCAACTGTTAATACCGGTTCTATCGACGGACAGGGCGTATCCGGCGTAACCTCACAGCGCCTGGCTAACGGTTATCCGTTAAATACTTTCTATCTCCGCAGATTTGAAGGCTTCGATGATAAAGGCGTGAGCATCTACTCCGATAACGGTAACACCCTTTATTACATGACTAACCCGAATCCAAAAGTATTACTGGGTATCAATACAGAAGTAGCCTATAAAAAATGGAGCCTGTCTGCCAGCTCACACGGCGCCTTTGGTTTCCAGGTGTATAACAACACCGCCAACACCGTATTACCAATCGGTAACCTGGGCTCCAGGAACATTGCGAAAGCACTGGTAGGTAACGGAGAAGCACAAACTAACTCTCCGGCCGCTTCTTCCCGCTACCTGGAAAACGGCAACTTCCTGAAACTGGATAACCTCACCATCTCCTACAACTTAGGCCCGGTAGGTAAAGTATTCAGAGCTGCTGCCGTATCCGTAACCGGTCAGAACCTGTTCGTAATTACAAAGTATACTGGATTTGATCCGGAAGTAAATACTGATAAAAACATAAACGGCGTAAGCTCCTTTGGTATCGAGTATTCTCCATACCCAACTGCAAGAACCTTTATGCTTGGTGTACAGTTTACCTTATAATCTACTTCTAAAAAAAGACCACAATGACGACTCAACATATAATTAAAACAGCATTGGTAATTGCCTGCAGCGTTGGCTTTACAGCCTGCAGTCTGAATGAAGACCTGGGAAGTAACCTGAATCAGCAACAGGCCGATTCACTGATCAAAGCCTCCCAGTTGCTGGGATCCGCTTATGATAACCTGCAGAATGCCTACCAGGATTTTTCGCAGACCTGGGGCATGTGTGAAATCAGTACCGACGAAGCGCTCGGACCCACACGTGGCGGCGACTGGGATGATAATGGTGTATGGCGCGCCCTTCACCAACACCAGTGGACACCAGACCATTCACATATTCAGAATACCTTCAGCGCCCTGTTACTGGAACAGTTCAGCGCTACCAACGTATTAAATTTCCGCCCTACACCACGACAAGAGGCGGAAGCACGTTTTCTGCGTGCCTTCTCTATGTTTGCGGTGATTGACCTTTATGGCCAGGTACCGTTCCGTAGCCCGGGCGAAAACCTGCTGGAAGCACCAAAGGTGTACAAGGCGGCAGAAGGTCTGGACTTCATTATTTCTGAACTGAATGCCATACTGCCTAACCTGCCGGATAGAGTTACCGCCAAGGATGCTTATGTAGCCAACCAGGATGCGGCCCGCTTCCTGCTGATGAAAATATATCTGAATAAAGGCGCCTTCCTGAACAGGAAAGCACCCACTTTCGATGCCGCTGACATGCAGAAAGTGATTGCCCTGGCAGATCAGATAACAGCCAGTGGCTATAGCCTTCAGCCGAAATATTTCGACACTTTCGCAAGGGATAACGATGCGAAGTCCACCGAAAATATCTTTACCCAACTGAACGGCCCCGGTGTCAGTAACAACCGTAACGGCAACAACGTATACTGCCGTTGGATGTGTACCCTGCACTATAGCCAGAACCCCAGCGGATGGAATGGCTTCACCACTTTGTCTGATTTCTATGATTCATTTGAAGCAACAGATACCCGCAGAGGCGGCGACTATCCAGGTGTTACCAATGTTTCCGGTTTGAAAGTAGGTTTCCTTTTAGGCCAGCAGTACGATCAGAATGGTAATAAGATCCTGGACAGAAGCAACCGCCCGCTTATCTTCACCCGCGAAGTAGAACTGAGAGCCACCGGTACGCAAGTGGAAATGTCTGGTATCAGGGTAGTGAAATATCCGCCTGACATGGGTTCCAGCGGCAGCAATGCTACCAACGACTTCGTATTTTTCCGTTATGCAGATGCAGTGCTGATGAAAGCAGAAGCGTTGCTCAGAACGGGCAATGCGGCAGCAGCGCTCGTAATCGTAAACGACCTGCGTTTGAAACGCGGCGCTACTCCATTCACCAGCCTTGACCTCACCAAAATGCTTGCTGAAAGAGGCCGTGAATTATATTGGGAAGGCTGGAGAAGAATGGATCTGATCCGCTTTGGTAAATACCTGGACGCATGGCAGCTGAAAACTGCAAGCGATCCAAAATACCTGCTATTCCCGATTCCAACCAGTGATCTCGCTGTAAATAAAAACCTTGTACAAAACCCGGGTTACTAATAATTATTCTTTTGTTGCGGGCAGGACCGGATAAGTCCTGCCCCGCAGCAAAACCTTCTCCCAAACTATATTTCATATCTGTTACGCATTACACAGCTAATGCGACAGGGGAGTTTTTTGCGTAGCAATTCAATCATTCTTATGTATACAAAAGCTCTGCTAAGGCGCTCAGGATGGATTTTACTGGTTTCCTGCCTGTCGGCCCAGGCACAAAACCAGGTAAAAAAGATCGGTAAAATAAATACGGTCAGCATCTCAGGGCAACAGATAAAAATCAGTGCAGAAAATGCATTCGCGGAAATCACCGTGTACAGCCCATCCGTGATCCGTGTAAGAATGGATCAGCATCCGCTTGCCGCAGATTTTTCTTATGCCGTGATTGCCAAACCCGCCACCACCCGGTTACAGACTACCCAAAATAACAGTGAAATCAATGTAACTACAGATTCCCTGCAACTGCGCATTTCCAAAAATCCGTTTGCCATCCGTTTTCTTACCCCTTCGGGAGAAGTGATCAATGAGGATGAGGATGGATTAACCACGTCCTGGATCGGCGATGAAGTAACAACCTACAAGAAAATGCAGGAAGGAGAGCGGTTTATTGGCCTGGGTGAAAAAACAGGTAACCTCGACCGTAAAGGTGAAGGCTATACGAACTGGAACTCCGACAAGTTTGGCTATGCTGCCAACCAGGACCCCATATATGCTACCATACCATTTTACGTGGGCATACATCATCATATTAACTACGGTATCTTCTTCGATAACACCTTCCAGAGCGATTTTAACTTCGGCGCCAGCAATAACCGTTTTTCTTCTTTTGGCGCAAGAGGAGGAGAGATGAATTATTATTTCATCTATCACCCTCAGATGGCGGATATCATTACCTCTTACACCAACCTCACCGGCCGCATGCCTATGCCGCCGCTGTGGAGCCTCGGATACCAGCAAAACCGCTACAGCTATTACCCCGACACAGAAGTATTACGCATTGCGCAAACCCTGCGGGAGAAAAAGATTCCCGCAGATGGTATTACACTCGACATCCATTACATGGACGCCTATAAACTGTTTACCTGGAACAAAGACCGTTTTCCCAATCCCCAACAACTCAGTAAACAACTGAATGATATGGGATTCAAAATTACAGTGATCGTAGACCCCGGCATAAAAGTAGAAGAGGGCTATGCCGCTTACGAAAGTGGAAAAAAAGAAAACATCTTTATCAAATATAGCGACGGTCAAAACTATACCGGCCAGGTATGGCCCGGCTGGTGCCACTTCCCGGACTTTACCAGTGTAAAAGGCCGCAACTGGTGGAAAGGACAGGTAAAATCGTATATGCGTGACGGTGTGCGCGGTATATGGAACGATATGAATGAAATTGCCACCTGGGGGCAAAAGATGCCTAACAACGTGATCTTTGATTACGAAGGTAGCCCGGTAACCCATCAGCAGGCGCACAATGTATATGGCCTTGAAATGGTGCGGGCCAGCTATGAAGGCTCCAGGGAGGAATTAAAGAAACGTCCGTTCCTGCTAACCAGGGCCGCTTATGCCGGCTCGCAACGCTACAGTGCCATCTGGACCGGCGACAACCGGGCGGAGGAAGATCATATGCTGCTGGGCGTTCGCCTGATGAACAGTTTGGGTGTTAGCGGTATGCCATTTTCTGGTATGGACATAGGCGGGTTTACCGGGAACCCTACCGTGAGTTTGTATGCCCGCTGGATGCAGATCGGCGCATTCATTCCTTATTATCGCAATCACACAGGCGTAAATACCAAGTCGTCTGAGCCGTGGGCATATGGAGAAGAGGTGCTGGAAATTTCCCGCAACTATGTAAACCTCCGTTACCGTTTGCTTCCTTATCTCTACAGCTCCATGTATGAAGCTACACGTACGGGCATGCCCGTTATGCGTACCCTGGCGCTCACCAATACCTTTGACGCCAATGTGTACGATACCCGCTTCCAGAACCAGTATGGTTATGGCAATGCTTTTATGATAGCGCCTTTCGAGAGCACTAAGGAATTCGGTTCCATCTATTTCCCTGAAGGAAAATGGTATAATCTTTATAATGATACCATCACTGCCGGTAAGCAGGAAGTAATTACACCGCTGAATATAAAAACGCTGCCGGTATATGTAAAAGAAAGCAGTATCATCCCTATGCAATCGTTGATACAAAATACTACTGAAAAGCCATCAGATACGCTTTTCCTGCACATCTACAAAGGTGATAAACAAAATACGTTTGTTTATTATGAAGATGACGGAGAAACTTTTGATAACGAGAAAGGAGTGTATTATCAACGGACTATCGCTTATCATCCTGCTGATAAAAAAATAACACTGGAAAAAGCAAGTGGTAGTTATGCATCCAAATTTCATCACATTAAATTATTACTCCACGGATTTGGGGACCAAAAAAGTGTAACCGTTAATGGTAGTCCGCTATCGTTAGTGTCAACTGGTTATTCTTTCCTTTCACCTATATCACGCTTTGATCCGCAAGGATCCTCGATTCCCGCAGAGCGTTGCACTGTACAGCAGGCAACCTTTGATAATGGTAATCAGCTAATTAACGTGGATTTGTAATAATAAGAACGGCCTCCTGGATTTTCCGGGGGGTCTTCTTTATATTTGGGCATGAAATATCTGCCTTTTCTGCTGTTGCTTTTCCTTTCTGCCTGCATAGGTATTACCCGCCAACAAAATATAACGGTTACTGCCGTACGTGATACTATCTCTCCTGATATAAGTTCCCTGATTAATCTTTACCAAACATTCGAACAGGACACCCTGGAAATTTTACCCGGCGCTTACGGAGATCCCGGCAGCTGGCATTTTGGAGGTACCGCCATCGACAGCCAGCTACAGCCACTATTGAGCGACCGCATGTATAATAAAGATTATCTTTTTTATGCCTGCTATAAATTCAACCTGGATCCCAATACAATTGGTCTGGTTACCAGAGCGCCTTCTGAATACGAATCTTCTTCCGTTAAATTATTCGCTTACCATAAGCAAACAAATACCATCACATTTGAAACTGAGCTGGCAGAAGAATTTGGTGACGCCGGTGATGTGCTGATTAAAAACTCCTGGCTGTATCATTCTCCCGACAGCAGCTGGCGGGTGATCCTCGAAAATTTCAGTTCCAGTCAGTATGGAACTCCGGAAGATACCGTTGCCACCGAGTCTTATGACTACTACCACTTAAGCTGGAATGGCAACAAAATAGATACGGTGAGTACCGATAGTTCCGCTTTGGTGCGGGTATATAAAACCATGACCCCGGTGAGGAAAAAGTAGTGTTTGTTTGCTACAACTTTTAACCATTATCTTTGGGATGTCCTGATCCCTGTCTTCACTATCAACTTAAAGCCGTTGTTATGAACTTTAGTATCATCACTCCCGCAGATGCAGCATATGATGAGTGGAACAACCGTGGCGTTAACCAGAGATGGAAGGGACATCCCTCCGGGATTATTCCCATAACTACTGCCGATGAATTGACAGATGCGCTGCAATATGCAGTAGATAACAACAAACGTGTAACGGTGCGCGGTGGAGGTCACTGCCTTGAGAACTTTGTAGATGATCCGGCAGTAGAAATAATGATCGATATTTCCCGGATGAAGGGTATCCGTTATGATGAGGAAATGAACGCGATTGAAGTGGCGGCAGGCGCAACTTTGGGAGAAGTAATTGAAACGCTGGATCACCGGTGGGGCGTTTTACTTCCGGCAGGACAGCACCCGGCCATCGGGATAGGCGGACATATATCCGGGGGCGCCTTTGGCTTTCTTCATCGCCATCATGGACTGGCGGTTGATTATTTATATGCGGTAGAAGTACTCTGGGTAAACAATGAGCGGCAGGTAGAAAAAGTGATTGCCACAAGGGAAGAAACGGATAGTAACCGGGAACTCTGGTGGGCGCATACCGGAGGCGGTACCGGAAATTTTGGAATCGTTACCCGTTATTGGTTTCGTGCAGCCGGCGTGAATGAGCGCGATCCTTCCCTGTTATTACCCAAATCGCCGGAAGTATTGGAAACAATGGAGATGGAGTGGGATTGGGAACAGGTAGACGAACATGTATTTAAACAACTGACAGAGAATTTCGGGGAATGGGCGAAGATGCACAGCAGTGCGGACACGGAGGCCGGAAGCTTGTTTGCCACCCTTTTCCTGTCGAATAAAGTAACCGGAAAAATTATGTTGAAAGCGGTGTTATCAGATTGTCCGGAAGAAATAGCAGAAGAATTTGCCGCCGCAATTTCTGCCGGGCTCGGTATAACGGGAAGAGCTATACGAAAACCGATGCGCTGGGTGGAATTTGCATTGCAGCCGTTTCCGGATATTTTCGTAGAGCAGCGGGTCGCCTTCAAAGTAAAGGATGCCCTGTTACGCGCACCCTATACACCTGCACAGATAGGGGTAATATACCGGTATCTGACGGAGCATAATGATGTGCCTGGAGGTTCTGTTGGGTTAGCATTTTTTGGTGGCAAAATGAATGCTGTTGCTGCAGATGCTACCGCATTCCCTCAGCGGGACTCAATTTTAGCGACTGCCTGTACATCCGGGTGGTTAGATGCGGCAGACGAAGCGAAGTCTGTTGCATGGACACGTAATATTTACCAGGAGCTGTTTGCGCAAACAGGCGGGGTACCCGTGCCTGGTGAACAGGCAGGCGGATGTTTGATTGCGCACCCGGATGCAGATATGGCAGATGAACAATTTAATAAATCGGGCGTGCCATGGCATGTGTTTTACTACCAGGATAATTATGAGCGACTGCAACGTGTAAAAGGAAAGTGGGATCCGTGCGGGATATTCCGGCACCGGTTGGGAGTAGAAGCGTAGACGGGGAGGGGTTAGCACCTCCCTCGAGAATGTATAAACATCTATTTAAAATTCCTTGCTTCAGCAAACAACGTCGCTGATATCTCCTCTTTTTTTGACGGCGGCTGCATTAGCTGATTTTCTGTTTTTGAAGGAAGTAATTGCCGTAAGAATTTAGACAGGTCGTAGCAACGTTTTACAATAACGTGCACCACTTCACCTTCGCGTTGCAGGGTTCCTTCCACCATCAGCAGCCTGGCCTGCAGGATTTCTTTGCGGTACTTGTCAAATTGTTGTTGAAAAACCACCAGGTTACTGCATCCGGTTTCATCTTCGATAGTGATAAAGCAAACGCCTTTGGCGGTACCTGGTCTTTGACGCACCAATACAAGACCTGCTACTTTCACTGCTGCACCATTCATAACGCCATCCAGTTCTTTTGCGGAGAGGATGTGCAGCAGCTGTAATTTTTCCCGTACAAAGCTTACCGGATGTGCTTTTAAAGACAGTGTAGTGGCGCTGTAATCGTGTACCACATGTTCCGAGATAGTCATTTCCGGTAGCTGTACCTGGGATTCAACAGCACTTTCAGATGGCTGCCCCGTGAAGATACCAATGGGGCGGTCGTGAAGTGCGGATACCTCCCAAAGCGCCTGACGGCGATCAAGCCCCATCGACCGGAAGGCATCTGCATCGGCCAGTTTTTCCAGCGTGATCAGGGTAACGCCTGCATCCCGGAGAGCATGAATCGTTGTATAGCCTGTATTCCGGCATGCAATTAGCGCCTGTACATCATCCTGGCTGATACCTTTTATTTGGCGAAATCCAAGTCGTAGTGCACACAACCTCTCTGTTTTTTCTTCCAGTATATTATCCCAGAGAGAAAGATTTACATCTGCCGGCCGTACTTCCACCCCATGTTTACGGGCATCAATAACAATTTGTGCCGGCTGGTAAAAGCCCATTGGCAAACTGTTTAACAAGGCGCATGCAAAAACATCCGGATAATGATATTTGAGCCAGCTGGAAACATATACCAGCAGGGCAAAGCTGGCGGCATGACTTTCAGGAAAACCATAACTACCAAACCCTTCCAGCTGCTTAAAAACCCGCAGGGCAAATTCTTCTTCGTATCCTTTTGCGACCATGCCTTTTACCAGCTTTTCCCTGAACCGGGTTACCTGTCCGGGTGCTTTGAAAGTGGCCATGCTCCTGCGGAGTTCATCTGCTTCTGCCGGGGTGAAGCCGGCGGCTACAATAGCAATTTTCATTGCCTGTTCCTGGAACAGCGGAACACCTAACGTTTTGCCGAGGATTTCTTTCAGTTCAGGAGAAGGATAAGTAACCTTTTCTTCGTCATTACGGCGGCGCAGATAGGGATGCACCATGTCGCCCTGGATAGGTCCGGGTCTTACAATAGCTACTTCAATCACCAGGTCATAGAAGCAGGTGGGCTTTAACCGTGGCAGCATGGATTGTTGTGCACGGCTTTCAATCTGGAATACGCCGATAGTATCTGCATGGCCTATCATCTCATACACATCCGGATCATCCTGCGGAACACTCGCCAGGGTAAGAGGACGGTTGTGATGTACTTTTGCCAGATCGAAGGCTTTGCGGATACAGGTAAGCATACCGAGGGCCAGCACATCTATCTTAAGAAATCCAAGTACATCAATATCATCTTTATTCCATTCAATACAGGTTCTGTTTTCCATGCGGGCATTCAAAATAGGACACAGATCTGAAAGGGCGCCCTGCGTGATAACAAAGCCACCGGTATGTTGCCCGAGCTGACGCGGAAAACCGATGAACTGCCGCGTAAGCTCCAGCATTTTCCGCAGATGCGGATCACGCGGATCAAATCCCTGTTCTGCAAGTCCTTCCCCTTCCAGCCATTCGGAAGTAAACTCCCATACGGAAGCGGAAAGGCGATTGATGGTATCAACAGATAAGCCCATTGCTTTTCCTACATCGCGGATAGCGCCTTTTTGCCGTTGTTGTGTAACGGTAGCGACAATGGCAGCACGGTTCCGGCCATACTTTTCATAAATGTATTGAATCACTTCTTCCCTTCGTTCATGTTCAAAATCCACATCAATATCAGGAGGCTCATTACGGGCGGAGGAAATAAACCGTTCAAACAGCAGGTCGATTTTTGTAGGATCAACAGCAGTGATTCCCATGCAATAACAAACCGTGGAATTTGCTGCTGAACCGCGGCCCTGGCAAAGGATTCCCTGCTGCCTCGCAAAACGGACAATGTCATATACAGTCAGGAAGTAAGATGCATAATTCATCTCTTTTATGAAAGAGAGTTCATAGTGAATGGCAGTAGTAATTTTTTCCGGAATATCATCCCCGAAATGCTCCCTGGCGCCCTGCCATGCTAAATGTGTAAGTTCTTCCTGGGGCGTGCGGCCGTTGCTGGTAATTTCTTCCGGGTAGATGTATTTAAGTGAGTCGAGAGAAAACCGGCAACTCTCTGCAATCTCTTTTGTACAAAGGATGGCATCGGGATATTGCCGGAAGAGGCGTAACATTTCCTGTTGAGGCTTTAAGTATCTTTCTGCATTTTCGTGCAAACGGTAACCCGCTGTGTAAATGGTACATTTTTCCCTGATACAGGTTACAATATCCTGTAGCTGCCGGCGCTCGGGGATATGATAATGTACGTCGCCGGTAGCTACCAAAGGGATATTATATGCAGACGATAACTGTGAAAGACGGTGTAGTTTCTTAAAATCATCTCCCTGATAAGAACGGGTGGCAGAAAGATACAGGTTGGTTCCCAGTGCCTCCCGGTACTCATTCATGGCCATGTTGAAGGAGGGATCAAATTCAAATTTTTCATTCAAAGATGCGGGCGGTAATGCAATAAATTTCATTCCTGCTGCATGTTCAAATACATCATTTTTGTATAAATGACATTGCCCCTTCTCGGCTCTCAGATTGCCTTTGGTGAGCAACGCAGAAAGGCGCCCATATGCCTTTGTATCGGTAGGATAAGCAAGTAATGATGGGCCATCTAACAGATCGATCCGGCAGGCGGGTATAATGCGTATGCCACTGGTTTTTGCAGCGGCATGGCCGCGAACAATGCCTGCAAGACTATTCCGGTCCGTAATCGCTATTTCTTTGTAACCCAGTGCAGCAGCCTGTTCTACCAGTTCATCCGGATGTGATGCTCCCCTTAAAAAGCTAAAGTTGGTAGTTACCTGCAATTCTGTGTAGCTCATATCTCCTCCATTTTCTCATGCAAAAAAACCATGAATAAACCAGGCGTGAGGTTTATCACCGGTGTAGTGCCCCAGCCTGAACAGCCAGTAGCGGCTACCGGTATCATCTTCCACTACATAATAATCCCGGTGTTGTCCTTGTTGCAGCCACCATTCACTTTCAATCCGCTCAGGGCCATCAGCTTTCTTCACTTTATGTACTTTCCCTTTATACCGGAAATGCATCGGAGGATAATCGGGTATAGGCGCCGCTACTTCTATCGGTTCTGGCCTGGAGAGCAGTTGAATGGGACGGCGTCTGTCTGTTCGCCATGAAGTATCTGTTTTTTCATGGAGGCTGGCAACCGGTTTAACAGACCACTCCGGCCAGTGATGTTCAGCGGGCAGGTAACGGTGAACGGTTCCTTTGCCGGCCTTGCCTTCCAGCCGGTCGATCAGTTCGGCGATACTCACATCTTCCAGTCCACCTGCTGCATTCCAGAATGTTTCCTGCAACGGGCGCACGTCTTCCACTTTAGGAGCCTCCAGTACAAATAGTTCGATACCCAGGTCTGGTTTGATCGTTGGTATTTTCGATTCAAACAGTTTGAACAGGTGGTTGGTGTTATGTGATGGATGTCCTGTGCCTATCTCCAGTTGTTCAATTGCACCATCTACCTTATAACATTTCAGAACAGCGCTCCGCAATCCTTTCTCTTCCTGGGAAAGGCGCTGGCAAAGGGTTTCCAGTAAGCGCCTGAGCGCAATTTCGATACCTGTACCTGTTACAATAGGCTCCAGGCATGGCAGCCGTTCCTGGTAAGGTTCAACCGGCAGCAGGGGTTGAATTACCTCATCTTCCAGTCCTGTGAACTGGTCAAGCCGTAGCAGCATTTCCCGGCCAAAGCGCCGGCGGAGCACTGTGCGGGGCATTCCAATAAAGCTTCCTGCCTGGCGCAGGCCTAATTTCATTAACCGTTCACAGATAGCAGATTCCAGTCGCAGTGCGGCCGGAGGCATATCCATTAATGCAGCCATCTGTTCACCGGCAGGAATCACTGCCGGTGTTTGTCCAAACCTGGGGATGGCCCATGCAGCACCAATCGTATCAGCCATTCCTGCACGCACCTGGTATCCAATGTGCGTAAGCCTGGTCACTATCTCTTCCAGGTATACTTCTTCACCGCCCCAAAGGTGGGCGCAGCCGGTAACTTCCAGCAGCAGACCATCGGGAGGATCTGTTGCCGTTACAGGTGTAAAGCGGATGGCCCATTCCCCGAGTGCGTTTAGTATGCGGCCCGATTGTCCGGGCTTATCATCAATCACCTGCAGTGTGCCGATGAGTGCCCGCGCATCTGCTACGGCCATTCCCTTTGTGATGCCCTGCAACTGCGCCGTTCTACTGGCGGCTGTTACAATCATCCGTCCGTGATCCGGGATGGCCAGTACAAAAGCTTCCTGTCGTAAAGCAGGGCGGCAACGGATTAGCCAGTCGGTCATCAGATGAGGAAACCATATAGAAACAAAACGCCTGGCCATACTACCCGATTTTGCGAATCAGCTCCGGCGGTGCGGAAGATGATGGCTCATCCATCAACCTGAACCTGCCGGTGGACCATTCTATTTGCCAAATGCCGGGCTTCCCATTCCGGATCTTCAGTAGTTCAACATTCCAGCGGGGATAACCAACACCAGGCAATCCATCTTCCGGTTCGCTGGCTAATGATGTAATGCGCCAGCGGGAAACGCAGGCGGTGGTATTAAAAGCAGTGGATTCCCGGCGAATAATAAACCCTGTTACCCTGCTTTGTTCTACCGCCAGCTGCAGGCGCCGGGAGGCCGTAAAACTGACATCCTTTACTTCCCCGATCACTGCGGCGAGCCCTTCACATTTCAATGCTTCTTCCATTGCCCAGAGTACATCCTTCTCCCGTTTCAGATCTACAAAAATGAGCCGTTCCGGCTCGATACCAAAGGTTTTCAATGCAGGCGGGAAAAGCGTTCTGCAGGTGCTGATCCATATACAGGCGCCACCACCTTGCATCAACGCGTTCAGTAAACCACCGATAAATCCGGCGGTGGCGGCAGTGTGTTCTGCTGCTGTACTCACAAACTCATGTATTACCCCGGTTGGAAATGTTGCATTCGGAAAAGCAGCTGTAACCCGCCCAAGTCCCATATCCACGCTCGTATTACCGGCTTGTTTAAAGCCCTGCAAAAGGAGGATTTCCCTTTGCAAACCGGCAATGATAGCTGCTTTTTCTGCGGGCATAGTTGACAGCTGATTTAAATATTTATAACTAATTTATTTAGCAATAATACTAAATTAATTAGTAATTTAGCAATATTATTTACGGATATATGTAACTTGATCTGCTGATTCTCCGTTAAGCTGTAATTTTAAATACCATTCAAATAAAACGCATCGTCATGCTACAGAACAGGGTTAATCCATTTGGTAATATTATCCGGACAGAAGCGAGAGGACTTTTTATGGGGAACCGGGGAGTGATACACAACGACGATCAGGAAATTATCCGTCCGTACAAGATCAAGACCTGGATTACCTGTGTACTGGCGTTTAAAAACAGGAGAAGACCAGTAATGGCTCCCGACCGGTATACTGAACTCTTCTTTATGGATGAAGCCACCTCCTTTGCTGCCGGCCACCGGCCCTGTTTTGAATGCCGTAAAACAGAAGCTCATCAATTTAAATCGCTTTGGCTGAAAGGTAATCCGGATAAAGGCTTTAACGAAAAAACGCTTATTAAAGAGATCGACAATATTCTTCATGCAGAACGGATAGATAAGCATCATTTAAAAGTTACATTCGAAGATAGCCCGGATGCCTTGCCTGACGGCACTTTTGTGAGTATCGGGGAGGAGCCCTATCTTCTTAACAAGGGATTGTTGTATTTATGGTCGCCCGGCGGTTATTCTAAAAGCATCCCTTTACCGGGGAGGAGCAAATTACCTGTTTTAACGCCAGCCTCTGTTGTGAATACCTTCAGGGCGGGCTATATTCCTCAAATGGCTGTTTAATATCGTTAAGGGCAAGAAACGGGTTCTTTTACATGTATGACGATGGTAAATTTGTATCATCATAAAAAAATAAAAAGATGACCTACTATCATAAAACAATGGACTCTCCCGTAGGGCAACTGACGCTGATAGCGAGCGATAAAGGTTTGGCGGCAGTGCTGTGGGAAAATGAACTTCCTGATCGCGTCAACATAAACGCCGGCACAATTGATATACATCATCCTATCCTCTGCCAGGCAGAAGAACAACTCAATGAATACTTCGCCAAAAAACGAACTTCTTTTTCTGTGGAACTGGATTTTGTGGGAACAGCATTTCAAAAGAAAATATGGAAAGCTCTGCTGACGATTCCTTTCGGTGAAACGAGGACCTACGGTCAGATCGCCAAACAAATTGGTGATCCGAAAGCAGTACGTGCTGTTGGCGGTGCCGCCAATAAAAACCCCATTTCTATTATTGCTCCTTGTCACCGGGTAATAGGCGCTTCCGGAAAATTAGTTGGCTTTGCAGGTGGTATAGCAAACAAGAATCGCTTACTTCAGTTAGAAAATAAAGTTAGTCCAACATTATTTTAGATACTTGTTGAGGTGGGTAGTTTATACTATCTTTCCGCAAACTCGAAGTAAGTGTTGCATACCTTTTCAACGGAAAACTTTCACTCCATTTGTGATCAACTATGTACCCATGATCCGGAGTTAGCCTTCATTGTAAAAACATATGGTTATCCACCAATGTGGACACGACCCAATACATTTGAAAGCCTGATACATATCATACTGGAGCAGCAGGTATCACTGGCATCCGCCTTAGCGGCGCTCAATAAATTACGGGAAAGGCTCACAAAAATAACTCCTGCCAAACTACTTGAATTAACGGACGAAGAATTAAAAGCCTGTTATTTCAGCCGGCAAAAGACATCGTATGCCCGGTTTTTGGCACAGGCAATTCAAAGCAAAGCATTCAATCCTAAAGCAATGGAAAAGTTACCGGATGAAGATGTCCGGAAAGCACTGGTAGCGCTGAAAGGAATCGGCAACTGGACTGCAGACGTCTACCTGATGTTTGTGCTGCAACGGGCGGATATTTTCCCTATCGGCGACCTTGCTGCAGTGAATGCACTCAAGCAGGTGAAAAAGCTGCCCAAAGACACTGCTCCTGAGAAACTGCTGAGCATATCAGCAGCATGGCAGCCTTACCGGACCGTTGCCACTATGATATTGTGGCATTATTACCTGTCGCTGCGGGTGAAAGATACTTCTGCAGAAACGGAGAAAATAAAAAAGGCGGTGACGCTTTAGGTGTGAATCGTACAAGGACTCGAATTGTTTTGTGCAAAATAACCGGCGACTGTGTGAAGAATTGTTCCACGCCGGTATGCCTGTTTGCCGGGCCATTGAGGGTTAACGTTTGTTTGAAATCACAAAAAAAGACCGGGAGAAAAATGGAAATATATCTCCTGTATTCAGCAACCGGAAAGTAAGTGTGATACCCGCGGAAACGCGCCGTAGTTATTTCATCAGTATTTTTAATACTTCTTCTTTGCGTTGGCGGGAAACAGGTACCTGGCTGCCATCTTCCATAGAAATGGCGCCACCTTCTGTTTTTATCCAGGCTGTAATTTTGTGACTGTTGACCAGGTGGGACTGATGCGTACGTATAAAATGCTTATCTACCAGCAGATCGTTGTATTCTTTAAGGGTTTTACAAACAATCAGTTTTTTTTGACCGGAGATATATACATGCGTGTAGTTACCTGCTGCTTCGAGGCGAATAATATCTTCCGGCAGGGCAAAAATAATTTTATCCGCCAGTGGAAATGCGATACGGTTTTCTGCCATAGGCTTGCCCATATTGGCTACCAGTTCCCGCAAACGGCTGTTTTCCTGCTGGGGTACAATCTGCGCAATCGCTTTTTCTACAGCGCCGGAAAGTTCCAGTACATCTATGGGCTTCAGCACATAGTCGATGGCGCAGGCTTTTACTGCCGCAATACCATAGTGGTCGTAAGCTGTTACAAAAATAACCTCAAAGCGCCTGTTGGCAGGTAGTGATTGCAATAGCTGGAACCCTGAGCCACCGGGCATTTCAATATCCAGGAAAAGAAGGTCCGGTTCCAGTTGTTTGATGAGTCTGAGCGCAGTGGCTGCAGAATCAGCTTCTCCAACTATGTCAACCGCCTGGCAGTATTCACCCAGGAGTACACGCAGATTATCCCTGCTTTTTGCCTCATCGTCTACAAGAATACTTTTTATCTTCATACGCTTTCAATTGGAATAGTGAGTAATGCCGTTGTGCCGTTCCCGTTACTAATATGCAAACTGGCTGTTTGCCCGGTGATACTGAAGAGCTGCAGTCTTTCCCGTACCAGTTTTAGCCCTACACTTTTGTGCGAACCGTTACCAGCTTCCGGATGATATCCCGGGCCATTGTCGTACACTGCAATCAGTAACGCTGCATGTTGTTTCCCGATGGTAATACGGAGCAGGCCTTCTTTTCCTTTGGAAGAAATACCATGCAGGATAGCATTTTCTACCAGTGGCTGTAAAATCATACCGGGTATATCTACCAGATCTGTAGCCAGTTCTTCCGGTGTATCCATTTCAAAGGAGAAATTAAAACGCAATTGTTCAAGCTCACAGTAAAGGCGTATGGTAGCCAGTTCATCTGCCAGTGTAATCATATTTTTTTCGGCATTGTGCAATACACTTCTCAACAACAACGAAAATTTTACAAGATAGGTATTGGCGGCTTTATATTGACTGGTGTTGATCAGCGATTGAATGGAGTTGAGTGCATTAAAAATAAAATGGGGATTCATCTGTGAACGGATGGCTTTAATTTCCAGTTCCCGGATCGCGGTTTTCATGGCTTCCGCCCGTTTAATACGCTGAATGCGTACCCGGTAAATCCAGATACCCACCAGCACGGTAAAGAGGATGGAGCCAAGGCTCCATCCAATAATATTCATCACGCCGGCTTTTTGCAGGGCCGAAAAGCGGGGCGCTTTTGCTGCATCATCTATGGCTGTATTCAGATCATCCCAAATGTTGTCGTCAGAATAGATGTGATCTGATATTATTTTTCCCCATTGATCCAGTACTACAACATTTTTCTTGCCCATTTCGGCTATCCCATATACTTCATAGTTTTTATCTCCCTGGTTTTTTATTTCAATACTAGTAAAGTTGGACAACGTACCGAGTTCTGGATCATGTTGGCGGTTAAAGCCAGGCTCATTTATCCATGCGAACACAAAGGTTACTTCCGGATGCTTTTTAACCATTTTAACCAACGCACTGTCCTGAAAGTAGCTGGCATGATCAAATATGAGGCAGGTGGTTTTACCACGCTGTGTTTTTAAATCGTACGTTTTGCCATTGGCGAGCGATAGGATTGGGAAGGGCGTTGTATTACCCGGCGCCCAGTGTTCCATGAGCTTCCAGTCCTTGATGATAGGCTTAATGATACTGCTGTCGTCGCAGTTACGAATAAAATCTTCGAAATAAGGTTTCAGCCGCTGATTTTTAACAAAGCTATTTGCTTTCATGCTTTCACTGATCCCTTTTGATAATTTATAATACAGCGGGTATCCTTTCAACATAGAAAGCAGGACAAAGTAATTGCTGTAAAAGGAAGATTCTTCTGAACTGCCGCCAGCAGAGAGACTGATGCGTGACTGTTGATAAATCAGGAGCCAATCAAGGTATTGATGATAGAAAGAGAAGTTGGTGTCATGATAAGAATTCATTGCCACCGGCATGGTATCAATACCAGTGGTGATCATTTCCGGTATGTCTTGGAATGGCCGTTTTTCCGGAGCTACCTGATAGCCATGAGTATACAGAAAAACCAGCCAGTCATCCGCAATGCGGTATTGCCAATTGGTTTTAAAGTAGTCGATACTTTTGGGAGACGCCTTTCCCTCATAGGTTTGCAACACTGCCTGGAATCTGGCATTTGCGCTTTCCTGTGCGTTAAGCACTTCCTGTAGGGTTTTATTTCTGTACATGGTATTCATACCCTCGTCACCGTAAAAGATGTTATTCACCTCCTCTGCCAGCATAGAACTCCATTTAGCACCGCCCGATAGCTTTCTGGGTTGCCATCCACGGGAAGTATCGGCATCCGCTTCAATGATCAGCGTATCACCAGGAGCTAAGAAAACATACCCTCCGTTATTTTCCATGGTAATATACCGGCGTTCCGGTTTTGTTAACAGTAACGGACAATAAAATTCGCCCCGGCTATTAATGGGAAAACTGAACGTGCTGCCTCCCAATTCAATCTCCACTTGCTTTTTGTGGGCATGCGCCAATGTGCCTTTTATCAATGTATTGCCTGCAACCGGAAAAGATGCGCCGGTAAGCAACTGGGCGTATTCATATTCAGTTTTGGCGGGAATGAGACCAGGTATGCCGTTATTGATGCTACGTAATTTCAGCATCGCTTCTATCGCGGGGTGCAACTCCTCCGGCGGTATAGGCGAGTAAGTTGAACGGATGGATATGCCGACCTGCTTTTGAGGACTATAACTCGTCATCATCACCGGCAAAGGTGGCTGATCTTTGTCGGTGGTTAGTGATACGATTTCTCCGTTGGCCGTAATTTCCAACCGGAACATCCCTTTAGGTGGCTTTTTATCTAACCCTTGCTTATAGGGAGGATAATAACTGTCGTACCCCATCCAGCCAAATTTCTGACTATACGGAGTATACGCTACAACTCTTTCAAGAGTGATACTGTATTGCTGGTTGCCATTCGGCAGCTGGTTCCGTAACTGATACCTCAGCACATACTGGCGTTGAAACTGTAATAACGGCTCCATCACGGGATAGTAATCATTATCCTTGTGCTTCGTAATCTGCATATCAAACCAGTCGCCCGGTTTCAGGGCAAAGTAGCCGGGCTTGCCCTGTGCCGGTAGCAGGTAAGGCAAACAAAGCAGCAACCATAGATAAACTGTTCTTTTCATGATACAATAATTTTATTGTACCAAAGCTATCTTTATCAGACGCCCGGTTTACATCCACTTAGCAAACGGCAAAGCTGACTGAATATCCGGTGAATATATAACCGAAACGGGTATTTTTTACAACTCTTTTAAAGCGGTAATTCCGGTGAAGTGTATATTTCAGGGGTATGAGCCAGCAACTAGTCCATTCTGTGAAATGGCTGGTCTGCCTTTTGGAGGGAGGGATTGCTTTTACCGGGACGAATCTGTGTTGGCAATGCCAGGGCGTCGATCAACAATAGGTTGGCGCTCCATTGTTTGCTGATCCCCTGGATATAACGACCATTGTTAAGTGTTCCCATTTGCCTCCTGTTTAAAGGGGAATGCTGCAAGGGGTGTGAAAATCCGGCAATAGTCAGAACTTTTCCCTATAAATGAAAAGCACCTGGTTTAGCGCTTCCTGATACGGAGGACTGATAATAGTAGATATCCTTTTCAATACTTTTTTATGGCTATAATAATTTGCGAATTGCTGTTCTGCAATACCTTATAGATAGTCAGGCTAAGGTTGTTGGATAACCTTAGCCTGAGAGTAGTCCTATTCTAATTAGATCATATTTACAACTTTAGTTGTTACCCAAAAACCGGTAGAGATATTCCTGGCAAGCTGGATATTCCCATCAGATGTTACACTATAGGTATTCACGACACTTGCATAGCTATTATTATCGCTGAGTAATGATTTTATTTTCACGATTCCGCTGGTCCGTGACCGGGATATTACCAGGTAGTCGATAAAGTAAGAGCTGCCATCTACCTGGGAGAATCCTCTTACAGCAATCATACAGGAAGCGCGTGTAGTTGGTATGGTTAAAATTGTAACCGGAGCGGTACCTGTAACAGCAGTAACCAAGCCATTTACTTCCATAGCGTCGAAACGGATGCTGTTATAATTCCTGTTCAACAGATGAACCTGGGAGGGTTGTATTGAATTGGATAAATTAATCTGGGATCTTTTATTTGTAACATCATCACCATCCAGCAGGTTGCTGAGTGTAATAATGTAAACGGGGGTATTGTCTGCAGAACCAATGTGATTGTCGTTATAGGTCCCGAAGTTAAAAACGCCGCCTCCAAAGAAAAGAAACCAGGCACCGGCAGCTGTCGGGCCTCCACAGTTCATAAAGGAATCCAGTATTACAACATTCTTGATATCGAGAAATCCGGTACTGTTGATCCGGAATGGGGCCTGTGTAATATTGGCGTTTAAAGTGTTGGTTAATGCTTCGCAGTGAAATCCATCGATATGAATATTCTTTGAGAAAATATCCATGATCTGGCCATTTTGATTCAGCTGGATAGTGTCACCCAGATAACCATCATAGGAAGAGTCAACAATATAAACATCTGTAGAATAGTAAATTCTGAATCCCCTGTATCCAACACCTTTTGGGTAAATTGGTTCGCCACTGCTGTTCAATCTGTTCACTATGAAGCTTTGAACACAACATTTTGAAATCCTTATTGTGGTACTACCTCCCTGGTTAAAACCACTGGCAATATCAAACCCTATCGCTTGTATTGAGGATTCTCCTTCATAGATATCGAAGTAAATAGATTTAAAATCCAACTGCCATATCAGACCGGTATTTGGGGTTGATTTGATACCGGTATGAGCACCAATAATAGAGAAACACTCAAAAGTAGTGTTGTTCACCTGGTCATTTACTGTACTACCACCTTTATGGAGCCAGATAGCAACGCAGTTTTCGTTGATCTTAACACCGGGATCTAAGGTCTCGTAGCTAATATTTAATCCAGTATAAGTGGATCGGCTGGCCTTTATATTGATAGCTGTAATGGCACTGGTTGGGGCGATGGTGGCTCCTTCTCCAATAATTTGCCAGAAGATGGCATTGGTCATATTCAGGGTACTGGAAATGGGATAACGGCCACGGGGAAACACCAATTTGCCTCCATTGGTAAATACCTGTCTGGCGTAGTCAAGGCATTTATTGATTGCCGGAGCATCATCAATAGCATCAGGGTTACCTTTTGCGCCAAACCATTTTACATTTAATTCGCCGTCATATAATCTTTTCCAACGTCCTGTTGAGGCAATAAAAATCGTTCCTCCATTCTCCGGAGAAGTGGTGTCGCTGCTGTCCCAGTAGAACTCTCCGCCGCCACCATCGTTGGCGTCGTAATAACCTAAAACGTGGTAAATGGTATTGGCCTGGGGAGTACTCAGACTTTTAAGGGCATTAATGGATGTAACTGTCATAAATAAGGTTTCGTGGTTAACAAAAAAGATTTACTTAAATATAAATGGGGGGTATGTACCCTATTTGCGTATTAAAAACTTATTGAGAAATATTGCGGAACTGTGATCCTTTGCTTCAGTATTGGGGAGGAGCTAATAAATTATGGCCGTTGTACAGGCTAACTTTAAAATTGTCAATTAAGTATCAAAACATGTATCAAATGAAAAAAGGCTTCCCGCGTCAAACCGCTGAAAGCCTTTCCTATCGTGTGGTCCCACCAGGGCATGATCCTGGGACCCCCTGATTATGAGTCAGGTGCTCTAACCAACTGAGCTATAGGACCCGTTCCGAAGAACTAATTCCCCTTTTCAGGGGACGGCAAAATTAATTATTTTATTGAATTAACCTAAATTTTTTTTTTAATACCAACGCTTACGCATATACTTAATAAATTTGCGGCATGCAAGGCATAAAGAACATTATTTTCGACCTGGGTGGCGTTATTCTGAACATCAACTACCAGCTTACCAACGACGCATTTGTTGCTCTTGGCGTGAAGAACTTTAATGAGTTGTATTCACAGTTTCATGGTTCCAGCCTATTTAACGGCCTGGAAACAGGGCATGTTTCCGTGGAGGAGTTTTTGGCGGAAATGCAGCGGCACGTGCCGGAGGGGATTACAGGTGGGCAGATAACGGCGGCATGGAATGCGATGTTGCTGGATTTTCCGTTACAGCGGCTGCAGTTATTACAGCAGTTGCGGCAGCATTATAACCTGTATTTGCTGAGTAATACCAATGCGATACACCTGGAGGCTTTCAACCGGTTGTTGCAGGAAAGCAGGGGAATTCCTTCGCTGGGCAGCTTTTTCGACAGGGCTTATTACTCCCACCTGATGGGTTACCGCAAGCCGGATAAGGAGTCGTACCTGATGGTGATGGAGGAGAATGGGTTATTGCCGGAAGAAACGTTGTTTATAGATGATACGTTGCCAAATATAGATGGAGCGAAGGCCGTAGGGTTGCAAACCATTCATTTGCAGGCGCCCCGAACGATTATGGATATTTTTCAGCCCAAAAAGGCGTTATAAAAAAGGCCGGTGATGCACCGGCCTTTTTTTATTTAATTTCTTCGAAATCGATGTAATCTCCCTTATCCACATTTTTGGGTTGTGGGGTGGGAGGTGGTGGTGAACCTTTTTGTCCGCCGTTTTGCTGTTCATACTGCTGACGCATATGATCCTGCATATCGCTCATTTGTCTGCGCACTTGCTTGGTAACTCTGTAGCCTGGTATGATCAGGTCGAATACCAGTTTGTACAGCAGCCAGGCCAGAAATATAGAAATTATAAATCTTAACATAATGACACGAAGGTAGCGGAATATACATTCCGACTTCCTGAAAATCACCTCATTTTAAGGTTTTTTTAACTTTCAGGGAGAGATTAAAGTCCGAGTAAAGCTGCGGATGCCAGGGCTTCTTTTTTATTGAACTGCCAGGTCATTTTGCGGGCGTTGATGGCGTCTATAATGGTGCCGATGCCACAGAAGCCGAGTGTAATGAAGTATACAATTCCCATCGCGATCTGGTCTACCAGGAAGCGTTGCACGCCGGCTACACCCAGGAAACCTATGAGGCTGCAGATAAGAATTGTTTGGGGATCTTTACGTCTGCCCTGGTATACGGCCAGAAATCTTTGCTTGTTTTCGGCGGAATAGCCCTTGGTAAGTTCCTGTAGCCACATCATTTCCTCGGCTTCGATTCCGGGGAGCATCGCAAATGAAAAGTCGTTCATAGTGTTGGGTTTATGATTGTTTGAAATCAGCGTATTGATACCGGGCCAGTTGAAGGATGCGATACAGCAGCACTGCTACTACCAGGGGAGCAAGCAAGTGGTGTTGAATGGAGGCGGTCCATTGTCCGTGTAAAAAATAATGAATACCGTGACCTAATCCGCAGCCGGGGCAAATGGGGATGCCAATATTTTTGAACAAACACAGGCTGCCTGCATTTTCGTCGGGCTTCATCACATACAGGAGGGTAAGGCCCAGGGGCCATGCCAGCAGTTCGATATTTATTTTTCGCCAGAAAGCGGTGGTCACGTCAGATATTTTAAAAATACATATGAATGATGGCAGAGCATCTTACACAAATATTTAGATACAAGTTAAAGAAATAGTTTTTCAATCAAAATAAAATCCTAATTTTGTAGAAGGAAAAATGATTCAAACGAAGGGGACGAGATATTGTCCCCTTCGCGCTTTTTGTATGGCAAACGAACACGTGATAAAAACTATCCGGGAGATGGCAGAAGGACTGCTGGCGAATGATCCCGACAATTTTTTGGTAGACATCAGAATTAAGCCCACTAACAATATCAAGCTCTTTCTGGACGGGGATAAAGGGGTGCCGGTGGCTACGCTGGTGTCATTCAACCGTCAGTTATATCCTTTGCTGGAAGCGGCTGAACTGTTCCCAAATAACGATTTCTCCCTGGAAGTTTCGTCCGCAGGCCTGGATGAACCGCTCAAACTGCACAGACAATACCTTAAAAATATTGGACGCAAAGTGGAAGTTACCCTGCTGGATGGCTCTGTAAAAGAGGGCACCCTCCAAACGGTAACCGAAGATGCTATTAATATCGAGGAACTGATTGGCAAGAAGAAAGAAAAGAAATCAACTGATTTAAAACTTAATGAAATAAAGCACACAAAGGTGTGCATCGTGTTTTAAAATATAACAACTAAACATGGCTAGTATTAACTTGATTGAGTCATTTACCGAGTTCAAGGAGGCGGAAAACATTGACCGTCCTACATTGATGAAGGTCCTGGAGGATGTGTTCAAAACGCTTCTGCGGAAAAAGTATGGCTCAGATGAGAATTTTGACGTGATTGTAAATACCGAAAAAGGTGACCTTGAAATATTACGCCGTCGAACCATTGTAACGGATGGGGAAGTAGAAGATGATAATGCCCAGATTGCCTATTCCGAAGCTATTAAGGTAGAACCGGATTACCAGGTAGGCGAGGATTTATATGAAGAGGTAGAGATCATGGATTTCGGCCGCAGGGCTATCCTGGCGGCGAAACAAACTTTATCTGCCCGTATCGGCGATCTGAAAAAGAACATCCTGGTAAAGAAATATGCCGACAAAGCAGGTGAAATTGTAAATGGTGAAGTATACCAGGTTTGGAAAAAAGAAGTTTTATTGCTTGATGATGAAGGGAATGAGTTAATTTTGCCTAAATCTGAACAAATCCCCACAGATTATTTCAAAAAAGGGGAGAACGTAAGAGCGGTGGTGAAGAAGGTGGAAATGAAAAACAACGCACCACTCATCATTCTCTCCCGCACACATCCATCCTTCCTGGCTAAATTGCTGGAAATTGAGGTGCCTGAGATCTTTGACGGGCTTATCGTGATCAAGAAAATTGTTCGTGAACCAGGAGAAAGAGCCAAAGTGGCTGTTGAATCCTACGATGACCGTATAGATCCGGTAGGAGCCTGTGTGGGTATGAAAGGAAGCCGTATTCATGGCATCGTGCGCGAACTGAGAAATGAAAATATAGATATCATTAACTTTACCACCAACATTCAATTGTTGATTCAGCGTTCCTTAACACCCGCCAGGATCAGCCGCATGGAAGTGGATAACGAAAACAAATACGCTTCCGTTTACCTTAACCCCGACCAGGTATCACTGGCTATCGGTAAAAAAGGAGTAAACATTAAGCTGGCTTGTGAACTGACTGGTTTTGAGATTGATGTATTCCGTGATGAAGCGCAGGAACAGTCTGAATTTGATATCGATCTGGAAGAATTCTCGGATGAAATCGAAGAATGGATAATAGATGAGCTTAAACGAATAGGTTGTGACACTGCCCGCAGCGTATTGGAGCTGACCGTTGAAGAACTGGTTCGCCGTTCCGATCTGGAAGAAGAGACAGTGCAGGATGTAAGAAGAATATTACAGGAAGAGTTTGACAAAGAATAAAGCCGAGCCACAACCCTTCCCAGGTAAAGGCCTTATTAGAAAGGGAATTGATTTTTTCGAGTTATTGTTTAAACGTAAAAAAACATCCCGTTTTGAAGAAACGGGAAACAGGGGAGGCCCGAAATACGATATGCCTGAAACAACAAACAACACACCACGATTGCTGGCTGCAGCCAAAGAGTTTAATATTGGTAAGGAAACCCTCATCGATTTCCTTGGCAATAAAGGCTTTGATATGGACGGCTTTGGTTCTCCCAATGCCCGTCTTACGGCTGTTATGTACACAGCACTGCAGTCGGAGTTCCAGCAGGACAAGGCTAACAAGCGCAAAAGCGACCAGATAGCCCTGCCTAAAGGAAGCGTGTTAGAAACGATGAAGAAGAAAGAGAAGGAGGAAGCGGAAGCGGCGGCTAAAAAGAATACCACTAAAGAAAAAGAAGAGGCAGCTCCTGCTCCTAAACAGGAAGCAAAACCTGAACCTAAACCGGAACCAGTTAAGGAAACTCCTAAGCCGGAACCGCAACCACAGGCGAATGTTGCCCAGGCAACCCCGCCTCCCGCAAAGGAAAAAGCTGAACCGAAGCCTGAACCACCCGTTGTTACAGCTCCCCCTGTTGCGGAAGTTCCCAAAGCACCGGCAACGCCTCCTCCGGCAGAACCAGACGCAGTGAAGAAAACGGATTCGCCGAAAATCAACGGCCCTAAAGTAATCACCACTATCGATCTGGACGCATTAAACCGCAATAAAAAACCAGTTGCTAAAAAAGCAGACCAGGAAGAAACCCCGGCTCCGCAACCAGAAGCAGTGAAACCACCGGTAAAAGAAGAAAAACCGGCTCCCGTTACACCCGCTCCTCCCGTTGCTGAAAAACCGGAACCTAAACCCGTTCCTGCCCCTCCCGTACAGGAAGCAACTACAGCACCAACTGAGAAACCAGTTGAAAAAGCTGATAAAGCTGATAAAGTGGAACAGGCCCCTAAAGCCGAAACCACTCCACCGGCAGAGAAAGTAGCGAAAACAGATAAGACCGATACGACAGAAAAAACGGAAAAAGCCGCACCGGTTGAAGATAAACCTGTAGTTAATAAAGTGGAAGAAGTATTACAAGAGGCAAAACCGGCTGCAGTCAAAGAACCGGCGCACATTCCTGTTAAACATGTCGTAAAGACGGAAAATCGCAAACCCTCTACTGCCGAAAACACCCCACCAACACCTCCTCCCGCAGCCCCACAGGCACAGGACGAGGCATCTGGTGCTGCTGTGATTGAAAATATCCAGGCCGAAAAATTAACCGGCCCTAAAGTAATCGGCAAAATTGAGCTGCCAGTTCAGTCTGACAGACGCGATAATAATAAGAACAGCAACTTTAGCAGGGACGAGAAACGCAAACGCAAGCGTATCATCGTGGAAAAGAAACCTGAACCCGTTCAGCCTAAAGACTTTAAAGAAGGTGACCGCAAAGAAGGCGGCGCCCCAGGCGAACATCGCCCGCATCAACATGGTGGACAAGGCGGCAACCGCCCTCACCACAATGATAACCGCGGAGGTGGACACCAGGGCCAGGGCGGCGGAAATCGTCCGCAAGGCGATAACCGTAACCATAACCGTCCGGGCGGCGCCAACACAGGCACCGGCGGCGGTAACTACAACAGACCTGCCGGACAAGGCCAGGGTCAGGGCGGAGGCTATAACAGGCCAGCCGGACAAGGCGGTCCAGGCGGCGGAGGTAACAGACCAGCCGGACAGGGTGGCGGTTACAACCGTCCAGGCGGCGGACCAGGTGGTGGTGGCAACAGACCCGGACAAGGCGGAGGCTATAACAGGCCAGGCCAGGGTCAGGGCGGCTACAACAGACCAGGTCAGCACCGCGGTGAGGATAAACGTACTACCGAAGAAAAAGAAATCGATAAGAACGAGATCCAGAATAAGATCAAGGAAACAATGGCCAAGCTCGGTGGCGGCGGTCGCGGTAAAAACGTGAAAGCTAAACACCGCAGAGAAAAACGTGAAGAAAGAGCCAACCAGAAAATTAACCAGGGCGATGGAGACAACAAACTCCAGGTTACAGAATTCGTTTCTGTATCCGAACTGGCTAACCTGATGGATGTAAGCTTCGCGGAAGTTATCTCTAAATGTATGGGCCTCGGTATCATGGTATCTATCAACCAACGCCTCGATGCGGAAGTAATAGAACTGGTGGCCGGCGAATTCGGATACGAAGTTGAATTCATTGGTCTGGAAGATGCAGAAGAAACCGATGATGAAGATGAAGTAGACGATCCTGCAGATCTGGAACCACGTGCACCGATCGTAACCATCATGGGTCACGTCGATCACGGTAAAACCTCCCTGCTCGATTACATCCGGAGTGCAAACGTGGTAGCCGGTGAAGCCGGTGGTATCACCCAGCACATCGGTGCGTACCAGGTAACAACTGCCAGCGGCAAAAAGATCACCTTCCTGGATACTCCGGGTCACGAAGCGTTTACCGCAATGCGTGCCCGTGGTGCCAAAGCAGCAGATATCGCTGTAATCGTGATCGCTGCTGATGATGCTATCATGCCGCAAACAAAAGAAGCAATCTCCCACTCACAGGCGGCCGGGCTGCCAATGGTATTCGCTATCAACAAAGTGGATAAAGAAGGCTCCAACCCTGAGAGAATCAAAGAACAACTGGCCGGCATGAACCTCCTGGTGGAAGACTGGGGCGGTAAATACCAGAGCCAGGAAATATCTGCCAAAAGCGGGTTAAATATCGATGTGCTCCTCGAAAAAATATTACTGGAAGCGGAACTGCTGGAATTGAAAGCCAATCCCGACCGCGAAGCCTCCGGAAGTATCGTGGAAGCTACCCTGGATAAAGGTCGCGGTTACGTTGCCTCCCTCCTGGTACAAAATGGTACCCTCCGTCAGGGCGATACCATCGTATCCGGCTCCTTCTTCGGAAAAATCAAAGCCATGTTCAACGAACGCGGCCAGAAAATGGAAGAAGCAGGACCATCCATGCCAGTACAGGTACTCGGCCTGAATGGTGCGCCACAGGCAGGTGAGAAGTTCAAGATGTACTCCGAAGAATCTGAAGCCAAAGAAGTGGCTAACCGCAGAGCACAAATCGTTCGTGAACAAGGTATCCGTACCAAGAAACATATCACCCTGGATGAAATCGGCCGTCGTTTGGCATTGGGTAACTTTAAACAGCTCAACCTCATCATCAAAGCCGACTTTGATGGTTCCGTAGAAGCATTGAGTGACTCCCTGCAGAAACTGTCTACCGAAGAAATCGTGATCAGTATCGTTCATAAAGCAGTAGGTCAGATTACAGAATCCGACGTATTGCTGGCAACCGCTTCTGATGCCATCATCCTCGGATTCCAGGTACGACCTTCCTCACAGGCTGCCAAGCTCGCGGAGAAAGAGAATATCGAAATCCGTAACTACTCCATCATCTATGACGCGATTGATGAAATCAAGAGCGCGATGGAAGGGATGCTGGAACCAAAAATCGAGAAGAAAGTGGTGTGCAACGTTCAGGTGCGCGAAACTTACAAATTCGAGAAGGTTACCGTGGCAGGTTGCTTCGTTATCGATGGCAAGCTGACAAGAAACACCCGTATCAACGTGGTGCGCGATGGTATCGTGGTTCACACCGGCGAACTCGGCTCACTGAAACGTTATAAAGATGACGTGAAAGAAGTGGCCGCCAACATGGAGTGTGGTTTGAGCGTTCGCGGATACAGTGACCTGAGACCTAACGATAACATCGAAGGGTTTGAAGAAGTAGAAGTGAAGAGAACTTTATAAGCCTGTAGCCAAAAACTACCCGCTTTAAAATAACATACAGCGAAGAAAAGAACGATCCGTAGTGTAAAACCTATTATCGTTATTTTCTTCGCTGTTTTTTTTGGCTAAGATGCTTATGGCTAAAAGGCGGCAGCTTATCTAAACTTTTGTTAAATCCATCGACATTCCCTATGCTACTGACTTTTAAATGGTTATTTTTGGTTTTTACCGCTTTTGTATGAAGAAACTTTTAGCATTATCCGCAGGCGCTTTGCTGCTATGGCAGGCTTCTACGGCCCAGAAACTGGTGGCAGACAAGATTATCGGGGTTGTAGGGGATAAAATTATCCTCAAATCCGATATGGACGGAGCACTCAGCGATCAGCAACACAACTCGCCCGATGGCAATCTGGCGCCCGATGCTGCGTGCAAAACACTGGAAATGCTGATTTCCCAGAAAGTAATGGTGTTACAGGCGGAAAGAGACAGTTTACCGGTAAGTGACGGCGACGTGGAAGCCCAGATGGAAAACCGTATCCGCTACTTTGAATCCATGTACGGCAGTAAGGAGAAAATGAAAGAAGTTACCGGCTACTCCATTTACCAGCTCCGCGAACGCTTCCGTCAGCCTATCAAAGAAGGTTTGCTGGCCCAGGCAATGCGCAACAAGATCATTGAACCGGTAAAAGTAACGCCATCAGAAGTAAAACGCTTCTTTGACGCCATCCCGAAAGATAGTCTTCATTTTTACGAGTCAGAACTGGAAATAGGTACCCTCGTGCTGCAGCCCAAAGCTACCCGCGAAATGGACCAATACGCCATCGACCGCCTCCTCGATTTCAAAAAACGTGTTCAGAATAAAGAATCCGATTTCGGCTCCCTCGCTATCCTCTACTCCGAAGATCCGGGTGTAAAAGATAACAAAGGCGTGTACACCCTGAACCGTAACGATAAAAATACCTGGGATCCCGACTTCCTGGCATCCGCCTTCCGTTTGAAAGAAGGAGAAATTTCCTCCCCGGTGAAGTCGCAACACGGATACCACCTGATCATGATGCTGAAACGCTCCGGCGATAACGTTACTGTACAACACATCCTCGTAAGAGCCGCAGTAACCAAATCCGACCTGGCAGGCAATACCGCCAAACTGGATTCTATCCGTAAAAGCATCGTGGCTGGCAAAATCACGTTCTCGGAAGCAGTAGCCAAATACAGCGACGCGCCAAGCGCCAAATTTGATGGCGGTATGATGCAGTCCAAAACAGGCGACGGAAGCACCCTGATCACCATCGACCAGCTGGATGACCCTACCGAAAGGGATATCGTAATGATGCTCGATACCCTGAAACCAGGTCAGATTTCCGCCCCGGTACAGTTTACAGATGAAAACGGCCGCACAGCAGTACGGATCGTGTACCTGAAAACACGTACCCAGCCGCACCGCGAAAACCTTACAGATGACTATTCCCGCATCCAGCAAAGAACACTGGATATCAAACGCGCGGAAGCCATCAACAAATGGCTCATCGAAAAGATCCCGACCTTCTACGTACACGTAGACGATCAATACAAAGAATGTAATCATATCAGCCAGTGGATGGCTGCACTTGCCAAGCAATAATCAAACTATTTATATAAAGCGGAGATAGGAGCGGGAGCTTTTATCTCCGCTTTTTTTATGCCCTGATACTGAATAGGCAAAGGCTGATAGCTTTACCAATCGCTTTCTGGTTTTCTCCTTTTTTGGCGTACCTTTGCGACTTCAATTTTCTGCCATGAGTGATGCGATCAAACATGAATGCGGTCTGGCATTTATAAGATTAAGAAAACCGTTTTCCTACTACCAACAAAAATATGGGAGTGTTTTCTATGGGCTGAACAAACTATACCTGCTCATGGAAAAACAACATAACAGGGGCCAGGATGGCGCTGGTTTGGCTACCGTGAAACTGAACACCGAACCAGGCGTTCCCTTTATGCACCGCATCCGCAGTGCTGCTCCGCAGGCCATCGGAGATATTTTTGCGAAAGTACGTGACGAAATACAGGAGATAGAAAAATATCAGCCGGAAATCACCAAATACCCCGGCCTGATGAAAGGCCATGTGCGTTTCCTTGGTGAACTCATGATGGGACATATCCGTTATGCCACCCAGGGTAAAAACAACGTGGAACTCTGCCATCCTTTTGTACGCTACAACACCATTCCTGCCCGCAACCTCGCTATGGCAGGAAACTTTAACCTGATAAACACCGATGAACTGTTTGAGTTTTCCAAGGCACAACCTGGTGAAGTTCACAAAAACAGTGATCTGGCGGCCATGCTGGAAGTGGTACACCATTTCCTCGCCAAAGAAGACAATGAAGGCAGCAACGACCTGGATATCAAAAAGATCCTCCAACAGGCATTTTCCATGTTTGACGGAGGGTACCACACCTGCGGCCTGATCGGCTCCGGTGATACTTTCGTGATCCGCGATGCACACGGTATCCGTCCTTCTTACTATTATATTAATGACGATGTAATTGTAGCTGCCTCTGAAAGGGCCGCTATCCGTACTACTTTCAACGTAGGCGAAAATGAAGTGCTGGAACTGATGCCGGGTAATGCGCTGATCGTAAAAAACAACGGCGACTACTCCATCGAACAGATTCTCGAACCCAAAGAACGTAAAGCCTGCAGCTTTGAAAGGATTTACTTCTCCCGTGGTAACGATGAAAAAATATACAAGGAACGTACTGATCTGGGTCGTCACTTATCCGGTACCGTATTGAAGGCCATCGACAATGACCTCCGCAATACCATCTTCTCCTTTATTCCAAATACTGCTGAAGTAGCCTTCTATGGCCTGTTAAAAGGACTGGAAGAATATCTCAACAAAATAAAAGTAGAACGCATCCTCTCCTGGGGTAACGATTTTGATGAGGAAAAGCTCACCGAAATGGTGAACCGCCGGATCCGCATCGATAAAATAGCTACCAAGGACGTGAAAATGCGTACGTTCATCACCGAAGACTCCAGCCGTAATGAAATGGTACAACACGTGTACGATATCACCTACGGTAAGGTAAGACCCGGTATTGACTCACTGGTGGTAATTGATGATTCTATTGTACGTGGTACCACCCTGAAGGAAAGTATCGTGAAGATGCTGGACCGCTTAGGACCCAAAAAGATCATCATCGTATCTTCTGCCCCGCAAATCCGCTACCCGGACTGCTATGGTATTGATATGAGCAAAATGGGCGATTTCGTAGCCTTCCAGGCCGCCATTGCCCTCCTGAAAGACCACGGCAAGGAACATATCCTGAATGAAGCCTATGGCCTCTGTAAGGAACTGCAGCGTACCAACACCCTTCACGCACAAAACGTAGTGAAAAACATCTATAAGCCGTTTACCCCGGAACAGATCTCTGCCAAGATTGCGGAAATCCTTAACCCTGGCGGTATTAAAGCCGAAATAGAAGTAATCTACCAATCTATCGAAAGCCTCCACCTGGCTTGTCCGAACAACCTGGGCGACTGGTACTTTACCGGTAATTACCCCACTCCGGGCGGCAACCGTGTAGTGAATAAAGCATTCATGAACTATATGGAAGGCAAAAACGAAAGGGGATATTAATCGTATAAATAATCAGAGATCTGGTCATTTAGCTATCAGAGGAGTCATTCTTTTGAGCTGAATAATCAGATCTCTTATTATTTAAATGACTAATTGTTTTCATGTTAATTTTATCTTAAATAACCTCCCGTATTCTGACTGTATAAGTCTAACAAGTTAACTTCCTGTAAAATCTGTATTTTCGTTATAGTTAATTATAGGTTTTCAGCCCATGAAAACATTACTACTTATACGTCATGCTAAATCCAGCTGGACCGATCCGGACATGGATGATTTCGACCGGCCCCTCAATAAACGGGGAAAAGCGAACGCGCCCGAAATGGCGCAACGCCTTATTACCCGCGGCATGGTACCGGAATTAATTATTTCCAGCCCCGCCAAAAGAGCCAGATCCACCGCTAAAATAATGGCAAATGAGTGGAGCTATCCCAAACAGGCTATCCTGCTGGAAGAAGAACTATATCTCTGCTACGCTGCCACCTTTCTGAAGGTGATCACCAAAATTGATGACGACTTCGGCGCCGTGGCCATCTTTGCCCATAACCCAGGCATCACCGATTTTGCCAACTACCTCACCGAAGAAATCAGGATAGATAATGTACCCACTACCGGTATCTTTGGTATCCAGGCAGACACCGATAGCTGGAAAGATTTTGACCTGGCAAAGAAAAAGTTCCTCTTCTTCGAGTATCCCCGTAAAGATTAGTCTTTCACAATTTTATTGTAGGAAGCGGTAATTCCCTTGATCAGGGAAGAACTGAAGCCCTGGTGTTCCATTTCGTTAAGACCTGCAATAGTACAGCCTTTGGGCGTGGTTACCTTATCGATTTCTTCTTCCGGATGACGGCTTTCGCGGATCAGCAGCTCCGCAGCGCCTTTTACCGTTTGTGCGGCAATTAAACTGGCAGTACGCACATCAAATCCAATTTCAATTCCTCCCTGGATATTTGCGCGGATATAGCGCAGCGCAAAGGCAATACCACAGGCGCCCAGCACAGTAGCAGCATCCATCAGTTTTTCATCAATGGCTACTGTAGCGCCCAACTGGTCGAACATCGTTTTCACATACCGGATCTGCTCTTCGGTGGCATGTTTATGGGCAATACAGGTGATAGACTCCTGTATAGCAATGGCCGTATTAGGCATAGCCCGCACTACCGGCATACCGGGTACCACATGTTCCAGGTCGTCGATGCTAACACCGGTAACCACGCTGATCAGTATATGTTTTGCCGGGTTAAAGGAACCCTTGAACTCCTGCAATACCTCCCGCACATTGTACGGTTTTAAAGCCACCACAATTATTTCCGCTTCGCGGATGGCAATATCATTATCCGTTTCTATCCGCACACCTGCATCACGCAGATCTGTAAGAGTACTGGTGTTACGCTTGGTAACAATGATATCGCCGGCCTTTGAAAACCCGCTCTTCAGCAATCCCTGGGCGATGGCCGATCCCAGATTTCCTCCACCTATAATGGCTATTTTTTTGGCTGACATAAAAAATGAAGATTACATTATAAATCGTAAGAAAGGTATAACAAATGCTGCATCCATGCAAACGGCAACGATTCATTAACTTGCGGACATGCAGGCATTACAGACAGCAACTGCGTTTTACGCCAGGATAAAAGAAGCCCACAGCATTCCGGATACGGAAGATAAAACCCGTCACTATAAACAGATCCTGGAGATCCTTTTCCGGGAACTGACCCGCAAGGAAACCCGCTCTTTCGGGAACCTGTTTGCACGCATGCAGTTTTATTTTGACCGGCAATCCGTTCCGCCGGACATCCATCAGCAGCTGACAGCACTACGCATACTAACCAACAAGGCTACACGGGGTATGTTTCCCCTGCAGGACGCAGAACACCTCCTGTGTATCAAAGCCCTTACAGAATCTGTTGCCTGGTGCTATCAGGCAACGCCGCCGGCAGAACTTACCGCGCTGTACGCCCCCACGGGATCACATAAATTATCGCTCGCATGGCAACACCGCCCCGGCAGCCTGGCACTGCTGAAATGCATGGTTACCACCGTAGGCACACTTACCGCCAGCGCGCTGGGAAAATACACCCTGCTGCTGGATGTGAAAAATGATGAGCAGGGCGATTTTCAACTGCTGCTGGAACATATGGATCCTGTAGCAGTAATATCCCTGCATGGCCTGCTGCGGCCTTACGACACCATTCATGTACTCCACTGCCGCCAGGGCGCCAGCGGACACGAATACACCACCACCAGCGAAAGCCAGGTGGTGCTGGAGCCTGACCTGCTGATAGATATCAGCGACCTGGCAGAATGCTTCACCCATAAAGGACCTAACCGGTTATTATATCTTGTTAAAAAACTCACTCCCCAGCAATCCAGCCCGGCAGCATTTAAAGGAAACCTGGTAAATGCCCTGCTGGATGAAATGCTCCGCAACAGGGAAATAGATTTCAAAAGCTCATTTGTGGAAGCAGTGGCCGAAAACGTGCTGCAGGCAGCCGCTTACGGCCGGGAGAAGATCAACGAAATGTTCCGCGACATCCGGCAACAACACTGGGGCAACCTGCATAATACCGTAAAGGAACTACAAGATAAACCGGTGAGGATAGAACCCACCTTTTTCTCTGCCCAGTACGGCTTGCAAGGGCGACTGGATCTCATGGCGGAAGATGACACCGATGAATACCGGAAGGAAATTTTTGAACTGAAAAGCGGGAAATGCCCCGACTTCAATACCTGGAAGAACCACGAAATGCAGGTAGTGGGCTATAACCTTCTGCTGCGCTCTGCTTTTGGCCGGCAACGCAAGGGGAGTTCTGCCATCCTGTATTCAGCCGCTACCACCAATCCGCTGCGGAACGTGAGCAGTACCCATCACACCGAAAATGATTTACTGCTGTTACGCAACGAAGTGGTGGGGATGCTGCTGCGGCTTGCAGGAGGGGAATTTGAAATACTGTCCACCATCACCACCGCAGCGGCGCTTGGCCTGCCTTCCTTCAGCGCGGCGCATTTCACCACTTTTGAACAAGCCTGGCAAACGGCGCCCCCGGTAGCAAAAGCCTACTACCACGAGTTCCTGGCCTTTATGCTGCGGGAATATCTCCAGGCAAAATGCGGGATGTTTTCAGAAATTAACCGGGAGGAAGATGCCGACGGCTTTGCAGCGCTATGGCTGCAACAGGAAAAAGATAAACTTTCCCGCTTCAATATTATACCGGGGCTACGCTTCCGGGAATTTGACACCGTTAACAGTTCCGTGTTATTTGATATAGTCGTTCCCGTTAGCCATAACTTCCGGAAGGGAGATACCGCTATCATTTATCCGCGTACCAGCACGGAATTACAGCCTTTACAACAACAGCTGCTGAAGGGCAGGATAGAAGATCTCGGAAAAAACCAGCTAAGCTTCTCCCTGAATAACCGGCAGATGACGCTCGACTTTTTCCGCCAATTTGATGAGTGGATCATAGAACATGATATTTACGAATCCAACTACTGGATAGCGGCAGCTTCGCTTTTCCATGTGATTTCCCCGCTTTACCGGGAGCGTACCAATATGCTGCTGGGCCTCGCCACGCCCCGCTGGTACCCTTTGCAGCACACCACACCGGCCATGTTTAACCCTAACCAGGAACAGCTGGTGAAGCATGCCCTGGAGGCGCAGGATTATTACCTGTTACAGGGGCCGCCGGGCACCGGTAAAACATCTTCCATGCTTACAACTGTAGTGGGGGAGATGGTAAAACAGGATCACTATGTGATCATTGTTGCCTTTACCAACAAGGCAGTAGAAGAAATATGCCATAAGCTGACGGCTAAAAATATTACGCACCTGCGTATGGGCGGGCGTAACTCAGACGCCTCGCTTACCCTCCGGCAATATTGCCTGGAAGGCTCGCTGGATGAAGCGCGCAATTATATTACCAGTCACCGCGTATTTGTTGCCACGGTAGCCACTATGGCTACCCGGCTGGAGCAGCTCACGATGATGGGGATTCCTACCGATACCTTAATTGTGGATGAAGCTTCGCAGTTAACAGAGCCGCAGCTCCTGGGGCTGCTGATGCCCTTCCGTAAATTTATCCTGATAGGGGATCAGAACCAGTTGCCGCCGGTGGTGGCGCAGGAAGAATATTTCTGCCAGGTGAAAGCGCCCTGTTTACAGGAGCTGGGTATCCGGGATTTGCGAACCTCTATTTTTGAGCGGCTGATACAACGCTGTAAAACCAGCCACTGGCGCCATGCCTGGGGTATGTTGAATACGCACTTCCGGATGCACGACAACATCGCAGCATTGGTAAATCATTACTATGCGGGGCAGTTATCTTCCGGAAGGGAAGAGCAAAAAGCCAGTTTCGATTTATACACCGGTCATGAAAATTTGGGATGGGAGCGGGTTTTGTCTTTAGGAAGAAAAATATTTATTGGCAGTCCCTATGAGCCGAGTTCCAAGATGAACAGAACGGAGGCGAAGTGGGTGGTATCGCTGCTGCGTCACCTGAAGGAGCGTTACGGCGCGGGTTTCAGCAAAGATACGGTGGGGGTGGTTACGCCGTGGCGAACGCAGATCAGTCTTATCCGGGAGTTGATTGCGGATGATGAAGCACTGCAGGACATCAATATTGATACGGTAGAGCGGTTCCAGGGTTCTGAAAACGATATTATCATTGTATCGCTGGCGGTATATCATGCGGCGCAGGTGCAAACGTTGCAATGCCTGGGGCAGTTTAACTGGGAAGAAGAGGTGATAGAGGTAGACCGGAAGTTGCTGGTAACGTTGTCGCGTGCACGAAAACAGGTGATATTGCTGGGATATGAGCCGGTGTTGCAGGATAGCGCCCATTACCGGAGGGTATTGGGGGAAATGAGCAGAGGCGTGCTCTAACGGTGGACACTATACGTAATAAGTTGCCAAGTAACAATGGCCATACGGTTGGTATGGCCATTGTCAGACAACATCATATATGATCAGTCCTGGTAAACCAGGCTTTAATCCAGTGTAACGTGCCCCCAGTTTTCACCGCTTTTAATGCGGTAGAGCTGCATTTCACTGATATCGAACTGTTCAGCGATTTGCTTCATTGTTTTCTTGCCGGGTTTATTCAGCAGGCGTTTGATGCTCTTTACTTTGGTAACATTCAGTTTGAGTCCTTTCACGCGGTTGCGTTGCTTTTCCTTATAGGCAAGCTTGGCGGGGCTTTTTTGCTGATGTTCTTCCATTTCCTCTTTGGTGGCCCATTGGAGGTTGGAGGCTTTATTATTCTTTTTATCGTAGTCCAGGTGTATCACATATTTATGTGCCCGTCCTCCTTTTTTGCTGAAAAGTTTCGCCACTTCCCGGTGAAGGTAGAGTGACTGGTAGCTATCTGCAGGCTTTACGTTTAATACCGTATAGCCTTCTACGGTAGACCCCGTGAGCAGCTTACCATCTTCGGTACTTTCATGATAACTGATCACTCTCCCCATGTTTGAAACGGCGTATTTTTTACGCAGGGCAGATTTGTTTTTAATCTGTAAGTCTTTCCAGACTTCATTTTTCAGATTTTTAATTGTGGTCATGTGAAAGTAATTTTTATTTTTTTTATATCCTGGGGTAATCCGTTTATCCGTAAACGTTACAACCGGCCATTTCATTATCAGCCGGCAGAAAATCGTGTGCAGCTAATTGGGGAGCGGCCCTCTCGAATATATGGTCCTTGTATTGTAACACAACCGCGTCTAGTACTTCCTCAATCTCAGCTAATGTATTGTAAGTTACTAATTGTTGTCTGAATTCCTTTATATGCGGCAAACCTTTGAGGTAATTTGTATAATGCCGGCGCATTTCCAGTATGCCTACTACTTCACCTTTCCAGGCAACTGACTGGTGAAGGTGTTTTTTGCAAACTTCTACTCTTTCCAAAACAGTTGGCAGGGGTAAATGTTCGCCCGTCTTCATAAAATGCTTGATCTCCCTGAAAATCCATGGATAGCCGATGGCGGCTCTTCCGATCATAACACCATCCACGCCATATTTCTGCCTGGCAGCAATTACCTGTTCCGGCGTACATATGTCACCGTTACCAAAGATAGGAATTTGTATGCGTGGATTGTTTTTTACTTTTCCGATGAGGGTCCAGTCGGCGCTGCCTTTATACATCTGGGTACGTGTACGGCCATGAATGGTAAGGGCTTTGATTCCTACATCCTGGAGCCTTTCCGCTACGTCTTCAATATTTTTGGTGTCGTCGTCCCAGCCGAGGCGGGTTTTAATGGTTACCGGCAACCTGGTTGCCTTTACTACGGCGGCCGTAAGTTTTACCATTTTAGGAATATCCTTCAGGATGCCGGCGCCGGCGCCTTTACAGGCTACCTTTTTAACCGGGCAGCCGAAGTTGATATCCAGCAGATCAGGATTAGTGGCTTCCACAATTTGCGCGGCCAGCGACAGGGATTCTTCATCTCCGCCGAAAATCTGGATTCCTACCGGACGTTCGTAGTCGAAAATATCCAGTTTTTTGCGGCTTTTGATGGCGTCACGTATCAGTCCTTCCGAAGATATGAACTCAGTATACATGAGATCGGCCCCATTATCCTTGCACACCGCACGAAAAGGCGGATCGCTCACATCTTCCATGGGCGCCAGTAATAAAGGGAATTCTCCCAATTCAATATTTCCTATCTTCACCATAATTTATATAACCACAGCAGCTTTTGCCGGAGTTATTATTTTAATATTTTATATACTATTTCTTTTACAAGCAGGATTTCTTTGCAGTAACGGCTATCGTTCAGCAGTTGCGGTAAGCGGTAAGCATCTGCAAAAACTTAATTTCGCGCTGTAAATTTACGCAAAAAAATACAGTATCTTCTTATGTCCGGTTATCTGAAGCAGTCGCCCGTTTCATTGCAGTTTGTCTCTTTCCTGGGCTTTTCCTTTGGGTTCTTTGCCCTGTACCTTTATGCGCTTCAGGCGATTACGCCGGGTGTTACCGGTCAAACACTGGAAGCGCTTCAAACCGGTACGCTTACAGACCCTAACTCGATCGGCTATCTGAAAATAACACAATTCCTTTATACCGTAGTCGCCTTCTTTGTACCAGCGGCGCTTTTTGCCTACCTGTGGCAGCCTTATCCGCTGAAATACCTGGGGCTTAAAACGCCTGGCGGGTTGCAGGTTATACTGGCGCTGCTGGCCATGTACGGTAGTTTGCCCTTAGCCAGCCTCCTGGGTGAATGGAACGAAACCTGGCCGATTTCCCAATCAGCCCGTGACCTCCAGGATATGGCGGAAAAACTGCTGGGGGTTATGCTGAAGATGCCTACCCTGAAGGATCTTTTCATCAACCTGGTACTGGTGGCCATTGTACCGGCTATTGCGGAAGAACTGTTTTTCCGCGGCGTTTTACAACGGCTCATTATTAAAGCTACCGGGAAGGTATGGCTGAGTGTATTTATCACCTCCATCTTATTCAGCGCGATCCACGGCGAAATGCTGGGTTTTCTGCCCCGCGTATTAATGGGTTTTGCGCTGGGAGCTATCTATGTTATCAGTGGCAACCTGTGGTTAAGCATCTTCGCACATATCCTGAACAACGGGCTGCAGGTAACCCTGCTGTACCTGTTCCAGCACGGGACGATAAAGGATGATCCCATGAAAAACACACCCGTGGCATGGTATTATATTGCCTTAAGCGTTCCCGTAACCATTGGGCTGTTTTGGGCGTTAAGTAAAAAATCAACACCCATGTTGATGACAGACCCGGTGAGTAAAAAAGATGAGGAAGAAGTGGACGAAATTGGAACAGACGAAAATTTGTAATCTTAATAAAAGACACTAAAACAATCATTATGGAAAAAGACTGGGTTAAAATTTTTTCGAGCGACAGGCCCTTTGAAGCCGAGATAGTAAAAGGTATGTTACTGGATAATGACATTGAGGCGGTGCTGCTCAACCGTCAGTCGTCTTCTTACAATATCACCCTGCCGGGACAGGTGGAACTGTATGTGCATGAATCGATGGAAAAATTAGCCAAAGACCTGGTGCACAATCATAACAATCTGCCCACCGGCGATCCGAATCAAATAGAAGGGGAAGAATAAGTGACAGCACCCGCGGGTGGCGCCCTCCCGGCAGTTCCCTGAACGGGATTTGCTCCGTAGGGTATTTTTATCCACTTTTGCGGGTAGAACTTAATCAACAGATATAACCATAATGAAGACATTTTTCACCCGCACTGCCTCTGCGCTTGTGTTTGTGGCAGTAATGCTGGGAGGGATCCTATGGGCCGACTATACTTTTTTCCTGCTTTTCTTCCTGATAGGCTGTTTTGCCCTCCAGGAATATTTCAGGCTGCTGCGTGGAATAGATGCCGATTATGCCGGTGTTTCATCCTGGCATAAATGGGGTGCTACCATTGCAGGAGCCGCTATCCTGCTTACTTTTACCGGAGATAATTTTCAGATAGGCGGCATCCCCACCGGGCTTATTGGCTGGTGGACAGCCGTTATTTTCCTGTTGGTGATGCCTTTGGGAGAAGTGTTAATGAGTAAAGATTTCTCTTTAAAGAATATAGGCTACTCGGCTATCGGGTTACTGTATGTGATCATCCCGTTTGGGTTGCTGATCCATATCCGGATGAATGCTATCAACATTCACTATGCCCCGGAAAACGTAGGTACCGCTCCCGGCTGGCTTATTCCTTTGCTGCTCATCATATTCATCTGGATTAACGATACAATGGCTTATATAGTAGGGTCGCTGATAGGGCGTACGCCTTTTGCCCCTGCTATTTCCCCTAAAAAAACCATTGAAGGCACGGTTGGTGGAATGATCCTCGCGGTAGCCACTGCCGGCATTTATGGCCATTTCTGGGGCTATCAGTACCTCGCGTTGCAACACTGGATAGCGCTGGCCCTCATTGCCGCCATATTCGGTACCATCGGCGACCTGATAGAATCCAAACTGAAAAGGATGGCCGGCGTGAAGGATTCCGGCCGGATTATGCCCGGCCATGGCGGTTTCATGGACCGGTTCGATTCACTGCTGCTGGCGGCTCCCTTCGCCTGGATCTACGTTCAGTTCTTTATGATGCACTAACGTAACATTCGTATGCGAAAAAAAACTGAATTGAAGTAACTTCGCATCAAGATTAAACACATAAATCAATCATCTAATAAAAAAACAATGAAGATCCATCGTGAAGGATTTGCTACCATTTCCCTTGTATTCCTGGTACTGGCGTTAATAAACGGAGCAGTATTTTATTGGTTCGGTAACGCGCCGGCGCTGTGCTGGACGGTATCCATTATCTCCATTGCGTTCTTCCTGTTCATCGTTTCATTCTTCCGTATTCCCTCCCGCCAATATACAACAGGTGATTCGCTGGTGGTTTCTCCCTGCGATGGTAAAGTAGTGGTAATTGAAGAAGTATATGAGCCGGAGTATTTCAAGGATAAGCGTTTGCAGGTGTCTATTTTTATGAGCCCTGCCAACGTGCATGTAAACCGGAACCCTATCAGGGGTACCGTGAAGCTGTCGCAATACCACGCCGGTAAATACCTGGTGGCCTGGCATCCAAAGTCTTCCACCGAAAACGAAAGGCATTCCGTGGTAATCGGCAACGGTAAAACGGATATCCTGGTAAGACAAATCGCCGGCGCACTGGCCCGCAGAATTGTGAATTACCTGAAACCAGGCATGGAAGTAGGTCAGAATGAAGAAATGGGCTTTATCAAGTTCGGCTCCCGTGTGGATCTTTACCTGCCTATCGGTACGGAAGTAGCGGTACAGCTGGAACAGGTGGTACAGGGCGGTATTACAGTTATTGCCAAAATCTAGTATCTTTAATAGCTAAACGGCATTTTATGATAAAGAAAGCTTTTACCGGCATCGCCGCATTACTGCTGATAGCAGGCGTAGCGCTGGCACAGGAAAAAACCAAAGCAGCTGCCAAAACGAAAAAGGATTGTTCCGCTGCCTCGTGTAAAACTACTGCCAAAGGTAAAAGCTGTTGTCAGCAGCCGTCTAAAACCGCCAGCCTGAGAATGGCTGCCGCTACCAAAACAAAAGCGAAAGCACAATAAAGAAAGAAGGAGATGCGGTTATCCACATCTCCTTCTTTTTTACAGAATATTTCTCAGCTCCCGAAGGTGCCCGATCACATAAGTAGGTTGAAAATCCACTGGTGGTTTAGCCGGGTTAAAATATACCTGGTCCATTCCCACACCGTGGGCGCCCTTGATATCCAGCTCCATTGCATCTCCGATCATAATACTCTCTGTAGCGCTGGTATTGGCTTTGCCGATGGCATAATCAAAAATTTCCCGGTAAGGCTTTAAGCTTCCCGCCACTTCTGATGTAACGATATGTGTGAAATAATGATCAATTCCCGCATTTTTCATTTTCAGCAACTGTGTTTCCTCGAAACCGTTGGTGATCATGTGCATGGGGTATTCCTTTGCTGCCAGGTATTCCAGTGTTTCCTTTGTTTCAGGGAATAATGCTTTTTTATACGGCAGTATTTCCAGGAATTCATCGCTGATTTTCTGGGTCAGTTTCTCATCTCCTATTTTAAAATCGATCAGCGTAAGACGGAAGCGTTTATCGCGCAGTTCACGGCGGGTGATAAATCCTTTGCGGAAGCGATCCCACAGGCGTTCATTATGCTCCACATAAGAAACGGAAAACGCCTCAAAAGATGGTATTCCCCTGCTCTCTAAAGCATGGCTGTTGTACAGCTCCAGCAAAGTTTCCTGTTCATTTGTTTCAAAGTCCCAGAGGGTATGATCCAGGTCAAAGAAAAGATGTTTGTATTTCATGACTGCGCAAAGGTACAAAATACCTCAGAGATGGTTGAAAGGCGCCGGTGTATTCAAAGTAAATTCCTTATTTTACTGCATTAATGAAAGAAACTATGAATGCAGTAATTACGGGCGCCAGCAAGGGGATCGGAAAGGCTATAGCGGAAAAACTGGCGCTGGAAGGATTTAATGTGGCCATTTGTGCGAGACATGCAGATACACTGGCTTTGGCCCAAGCGGATATTCAGCGGAAAAACCCGGCGGTAAGCGTGCTGGCAGAGGTGGTGGATATGGGAGATAAAGCACAGGTACTGGCTTTTGCAGATAAAGTTAACGCAGCATTTCCGCAGGTGGATATACTGGTGAACAATGCCGGTATTTTTGTGCCGGGCGCCCTTCACCAGGAAGAAGAGGGGCTACTGGAAAAGATGATGGCGGTGAATGTATACAGCGCTTATCATCTTACCAGGGCATTATTACCCGCTATGATCGCCCGGCGTAAAGGATATATTTTTAACATGTGTTCCACTGCCAGCTACCGTGCATACCCCAACGGCGGTGCTTACAGTATTACCAAATACGCCCTGCTCGGTTTTACAAAAAACCTGCGGGAAGAGCTTAAGTCGCACTACATCGGGGTTTCGGCGGTAAGCCCGGGCCCTACTTTAACCGCTTCCTGGGAAGGCTTTGACGCGCCTCCCGACAGAATGATGCCCCCCGAAGATATTGCCAGCGTGATATGGGCCGCCTGGACAATGGCCAAACAAACCGTTGTTGAGGAAATTGTACTGAGACCCATGTTGGGAGATATTTAAACATCTTATTATATTGGCTTTTTAGTGGGTAGAAATTGTTCTTTCTCCAGATAACTAAATAAGAACATATTAAAATGTTTTAACTAACTTTTAACGGGGCCTTACAGCGCTTCCGGCGCGGCTTTGGTTAAATTTGTTGACATAATTATGATGTACAGATTTTGCATAAGGAAGTGTATTTACGCCATTTTGATTTGTATAGGACTGGTAGCTTGTGCCCACGCACAGGAATTCCGCTTTACTACCACTGTGAGCAATAATGCCGTGACGCAGGATGAACCATTCCAGATCCAGTTTATGCTGGAAAACGGCGTAAACGTCTCCAGCTTTACTCCCCCCAGTTTCAAGGATTTTGAAGTACTACAGGGCCCTTCTCAAATGCAGGGTCAATCTATTTTCAATGGAAAACGGTCTGAATACATTGCACTAAGTTACCTGCTGCAACCCAAACATGTGGGCAGCTTTACCATCGCCGGCGCCCAGGCCCGCGTAAATGGAAACATCGTTAAATCAAACCCGGTTTTAATTGAAGTCAGAAAAGGCAATGCACAGCAACAGCAGCAGGCAGCGCCTCCCTCTGCCGGCTATCCGCCACACCGCGGACCATCCGGTGGTAATGAAGATATCCAGGAAGGTATCCTGAAGAAAGGAGAAGACATCAATGAAAAACTAAAGAAGAATATTTTCCTGAAGGTTGAAGTAGATAAAACCAATTTATACGAAGGCGAGCAACTAACGGCCACGTATAAACTTTTTACCCGTCTCCCTACCAATTCCAGCGTTACCAAAGTACCCGCATTCAAAGGATTTTCCGCTAAAGATATTGAGCTGCCAAACCCGCCACAGGCTACAGAAGAAAGGGTAAACGGCATTCCGTATAAAGTATTTACCATCCGCAAAACACTGCTTTTCCCACTGCAATCAGGCGCCCTGGAACTGGATCCTGTAGAAGTGGATAACCAGGTACGCCTTGTGAAAATGGTGAGCAAAAAAGGCGGCAGCAGGGGCAGGGATCCTTTTGAAGATTTCTTCAATGACCCGGCATTCAGAGATCCTTTCTTTGATGATTTCTTTAACCGCCCGGAAGTGGAATACCAGGATGTTCCCTACAAAATTCAGAGCAACCCGATAAAGATCAATGTTAAACCCGTTCCGGTTGACGGGCGCCCCCTCAGCTACAATGGCGCAGTGGGTAAATTTAACATGACTGCCGTAGTGGATAAAAAGAAACTGACCACTGATGACGCCCTCACCCTGAAGGTTACCATCAGCGGACAGGGTAATGTAAACCTGCTGAATTCCCCTAAGGTTGAAACACCTACCGGGTTTGAAAAATATGATCCGAAAGTAACCGACGACATAGAAAAGAACAGCAACCCGCTTTCCGGCAGCCGTACTTTTGAATATGTGCTGATGCCACAGGAAGCCGGCGATCATACCATCCCGGCAGTAGAATTCTCTTACTTCGATCCCGCAGCCAACACCTATAAAACACTCCGTTCCCAACCTTTCGATATCCATATCGAACAAGGCAAACATATTAAGCAGGATAAACAGGATTATGGCACCGGTAAAAATGAACTGGTGAAAAATGAAACCGGTATCCTCGACTGGACACGTAATCACAGCTGGTTTATTCTCAGCCCATTGTTCTACATCCTGTTGTTATTACCGCTGCTGATAGCCGCAGGGATTATTTTCTACAAACGCCGCAGGGACTATAACACTACCAATGCAGCTGTGCTGAAACACCGCTACGCCAATAAGGTAGCACTGAAAAGACTGGAACTGGCCGCGCGTTACCTGAAAGAAGGCAAGGACAAAGCATTTTATGAGGAAACTTCGCGCGCCGTTTGGGGGTATCTCAGTTCCAAACTGAAAATCCCAATGGCCGATCTCAGTAAACAACTGATACAGGATAAGCTGAGCGCCCGTCATATCAACGGCAGCAATACGCACGACCTGTTTGCCCTGATCGATAATTGTGAAGTGGCCTTGTATGCACCCGGACAGGATAACCGTAAAATGCAGGGTACATACGAACAGGCGGTGAGCATCATCACCAACCTGGAAGATGCGTTGAAGAACTAACTATTTAACGAAAGGCGAAATGCTGAACTACAGAAAAATAAAACCGGTATTATTGGCTGCTATATGCCTGCTCTCTGTTACCCTGAGCCGTGCACAAACGCCGCCACAGAATCAGCAACAACGGTTTGAAGATGCGAACAAGCTCTTTAACCAGAGTAAGTTTACAGAAGCCGCCAGGGTTTACCAGCAGTTGCTGGATGAAGGTCATACACAGAAAGCACTTTACTTCAACGCCGGCAATGCCTGGTATAAAGCAGGTAAAACCGGGCAGGCTGTTTATAACTATGAGAAAGCACTGCAGCTGTCGCCCAACGACGCTGCGGTGAAACATAACCTTGCTATCGCTAATCAGAAAGTGAATGGTTTTGTGGAAGAGTTGCCGATGGTATTTTTTCAGCAGTGGTGGTTACAGCTCCAACATCTTCATAAAGCCAATGGCTGGGCAATAGGCACCATCCTCTTTTTCTGGCTGTTTATTGCGGCTGTTATGCTCAATGTATATATCCCCGGATGGAGAAACAAATTTTTACGCTGGGGCACTTATGTGTTGGGAGTATTGTGTGCGTTATACCTGATCATGTCTGTAGATACTTACCTGTGGTCCAATAACCATGAAGCAGGAGTTGTAATGAATGGTAACATCCGGGCGAAAACATCGCCAGACGAAAACAGCAAGGATGCTTTTGAGGTGGGAGAGGGCATGAAAGTGCGTATCACCGATGCCACGCGCGACTTCTGTAAAATTGAACTGGCTGATGGAAAAAACGGCTGGATCAGTTGTAATTATATCAAACGGTTATAGTCTTTCGATGCGTTGCAGAAAATCCTGTTTCTTATCCCGTGCCAGTGGCACGCTGTAGCCATCAGACATGATGATCTCCCCGCCATCTCCTTTAATATATTTCTCCATAAAAGACAGGTTGATAAGGAAGCTGCTGTGCACGCGGAAAAATCCTTTATCGGCCAGCCATTGCTCCATTTCCACAAGTGTGCGGCATACCATCACGGGCTTCTCCGGCTCCTGTAAATGCAACCGGGTTTGCATGCCGGCGCCTCTGCAATAAATAATATTCTTCGCAACCACCATGCGCAGGCCATCTGAGGTAGGCAGTGCCAGTCGTTCGTCCTGGTTGAGGTGCTGTTGCAAAAAGTGGAGGAGGTCATCTACTTTTCCCGCGGTAACGAGTGTAGATTGGGAGCCGGCTTTTTCCACTGCATCTTTCAGTTCCTGGCTGTCGATAGGTTTCAGGAGATAGTCTAACGCGCTGTGATGAATTGCCTGCAAGGCATATTGATCATACGCAGTAATGAAGATAACGGCAAAGGAATGATATTCACAGGCTTCCAGCACCTGGAAACCATCCATTCCCGGCATTTCGATATCCAGGAATACCAGTTCGGGATGTAGTTCATGAATGGCAGTCAGGGCTTCAGGACCACTGCTGCAAACGGCTTGTACAGAAACGTGCGGGCAATACCTCTCTAACATCATGTGCAGTGCATCCCGACTATGCTTCTCGTCGTCCACGATAATGGTACGCATTTGAGATCAGATTATGAAAGGTAGTTTCAGATTTACTGTTGTAGGAAAGTATATGGTCATTGATTCTATTAAATCCATGTAGAAATTAAGCAATTTAGCGGACATTTCCAATTTAAGCCTACCCGGCCAGGGATTGGCGGGCGGCTACATGTTGCATGCTGATAATAAGGCGGTTGCCAGAGGGCTCGCGCTCTTCATCATACATCTGCAGGGCTTTTATACTGGCCTGCATCTGATATTTCTCGCTCATCATATAAAGCCGTTCCGAAGCGATATCGATACCGGAAGCCTGTCGTTCGCCGGTGCCGTCCAGCATTTCGGTGATCAGTATGCCATTATCTTCCAGCTGGATCTGGAGCCGGTCATTTTCTTTGGAGATGGTGATCCGGAGTAGTCCGCCCGATTTCTCGGGGCGCAGCAGGATCCTGTGCCAGATGGCATATTGCACATAGGGCTGGATGATCAGGGGAGGGATGAGGGTAAACTGCCGGTTTACTTCCGGCGTTACGATGAGCTGGTACTTGAATTGTTCATCAAAGCGCAGCTGTTCCAGCTGTATATATAGTTCCAGGGCATCCAGTTCATCCTGGAGGGAGATCCATTCTTTATTGAAATTACCGATCATGAGGCGCATGAGGCGGGAAAAGCGGGTAAGATAAAGGGAAGCCATGTCCGTACTGGTGGTAAGGATATAGTGGTGGATAGCGTTGAGGCTATTAAAAATAAAATGCGGGTCCATCTGCGCCTGGAAAGCATGGAGTTCCAGGTTAATCAACGCATGGTTCTTGGTGATTTCTTTCGCTGAGGCTCTCCTGATTCTTCTTTCCCGCAGGGTAAAAAATACTATTAGGGTAACGAGACTTAACAAAAAAAACAGCCAGAAGGGCCACTCCGCAGCAAAGACGATATCGGTATAATGTGCCACTAATTAGGTTTATAGGAAGTATACTTCTTCTCTACTCTTATAAGCGCAATAAATATCGGCTAATTAATCTCCAATATAAAGTGGGATTTACTACGAGGTCGGATTTTACAGGAAAGTGGGGAGAATAAGGTGAAAAGTGGCTGTTTGCTATTAGCATTTAGCGTTTAGCAAATACAGCAAAGATGCGTATACTTATCTACTGCTGCATTTGCCAAATGCCTGGTATCTAGGCTTCCGTGAACTTATAGCCTACCCCTCTTACGGAGTGGAAGTAGCGGGAGTTCCGGCTATCTTCTTCAAAATATTTACGGAAATTGAGGATAAAGTTATCGATGGTCCTCGTGGTAGGATATACGTTATAACCCCAAACCACCTGGAGGATCTTTTCGCGGGTAACTACTTCTCCCTTGTTTTCGATGAGCAGTTTCAGCAGCATAGCTTCTTTCTTACTCAGTTCGTAGTGTTTACCATCTTTACCAACGCATTCCTGTGCGGCGAAGTCGATTACATTATCGCCGAAGCGGTATACGTTGGGTACGCTGTCTTTGTCCTGGATCTTCTTATTTTTTACGATGAGTTTTTCCACCCTTAACAGGAGTTCTTCCAGGTTAAAGGGTTTGGTCATATAATCATCGCCGCCTTTTTTGAGGCCCAGTACGCGGTCGGCGCTGCTGTTTTTGGCGCTCAGAAAAAGGATAGGAATTTCATTATTCTGAATACGGATGTTTTCGCATACTGCGATGCCATCCATTTCAGGCAACATGATGTCCAGTATAATGAGATCGAAATATTCGTTTTTTACTGCTTTGAGAGCAGCAGTGCCGTTGTCCACTGCGGTGACCTCGTAACCTTCCAGCTCCAGGTTCAGCTTCAGGGCTTCCTGGAGATTTTCTTCATCCTCCACCAGCAGTATTGATGCCTTTGTCGCTTCCTTCATGTGTTATTGTTTGATTTTTACATCGAATCCGGATTCCGGTATTCATCAATCCGTCATCTAATTTACGCCGTTTGCACGGAATATTCAGGCCAGGATATTTCAAAGCAGCTACCGGCAGGTACATTGTCTTTCACTTCAATGCGTCCGTTGTGCTGTTCCACGATTTTGGCGGTCAGGAACAGGCCCAGGCCGGAGCCTTTTGCCTTGCGGGTATTTTCGTTGCCCACGCGGTAAAATTTCAGGAAGATCCTGCTTTTCTCTTCTTCCGGTATTCCCGGGCCTTCATCGATCACCTGTAATTTCAATTGCTGATTGCTTTCAAACAGTTTTACAGAGATGGTGGTGTTTTTCGGGGCATATTTCGCGGCATTCTCCACCAGGTTGCTCAGTACAATTTGTAAAGTCAGCTTATCGCCATCCATCCACACGTGCGGTAAAATATCCGCGATGATCTGATGAGTACCAATGCGGCCATCGAGGTCTTTGATACTGTTTTCTATCAGGGCTGAAAAATCCAGGTATTCTTTAAACACCTGGTATTTGTGTGTTTCCAGTTGCGCTGCCAGCAGGATGTTGTTGCACAGCTGGTCGAGGCGGTTGGTTTCACGGATGGTATTATTGATCAGCTTCAGTTGTTTTTCTTCGTCGAGTTTATGTTTGCGGATAGTTTCGAGGTTCAGTTTGGCGGCAGCGATAGGTGATTTTAATTCATGCGTTACGGCCATCATAAAATTCTGTTGCTGCCTGCTGAGCTTCATATACTTCCACACGGCCCTGTAAACAAAAAGTGCACCGAGCAAAATGATTCCTAAAAAGATGAGACCTTCGCCCAGGTATTTAAAAGAGCGCATGTGCTCTTCTTTGTTGATCCGCTCCAGTTGCAGCTGATGTTCTACCGGTTGTGCGAGGCTGTCTACCCGCAAAGAAAGGTTTTGTTGTTCAAAGCGGCGGATCTGTTCACTTTGTCTGAACAGCAAAATGCCCCACCAAACCAGTGCGGCAATTGTGTACGCCATTACTAAAAAATAAACGAAGGAAACGGATTTCCCTTCCTGCATTTTATTGAAAATTCTTTTCATCATGGCCTTGTGCCGGCTTTCTCAATCCGCAAGCCAACATTCATTACATGGGGGAGCGGATTTTGCCGCATATTTTGTTCAAAGGTAAACCTGTAGGTACCTGGTTTATTAAAAATAGCACGTTGCTGAATGAAGATACGGTGTTCATAAATATCATCCAGGCCGGTACCGGACCATTTGCCGGTTACATCTGCAAGTGGCAGTTCTACCCGCTGTTCCTTTGATATGCTGTCGCCGGGATACTGTGTACCTACCAATAACCAGATATTACTGTAAGGATAAGCATCCGTGTGCCTGATGTTTACGCAGATATTGTAAAGGTACGCAGTATCTTCCGGTTGTATTTTTACTTCAAAAGATGGTTTATAGTCATATGTCCACTCATGCCCGAGAATCTCCAGGTTCTTTTCGTAAGTGTCCATTTTAGGTGGCATGCAGGCTGCAGCCAAAAGTAATAAGCCTGCTGTGGCCAGGAAAAGTTTGTTCATACGGTATTCGCCTTACTATAAAACGTTTAATACTTGTTCTTTGGCTTTTTCCAGTTCATCTTTCATCAGCACCACCCATTGCTGTATACCGGCGTCGTTGGCTTTGGAACCGGTAGTATTGATTTCACGGCCTATTTCCTGCAACACAAAACCCAGCTTCTTGCCTTTGGCAGAATCATTGTCTTTCAGGATTTCCCTGAAATAACGCAGGTGATTTTCCAGGCGGGAGAGTTCTTCTGAGATATCCAGTTTTTCCAGGTAGAAGATCAGTTCCTGTTCCAGGCGGTTGCCATCTACATTTTCTTTTCCTACATGCTCGGCCAGCAGTCCTTCCAGGCGTTGACGGATACGGTCTTTACGGAGTGGATCCAGTTCACGCACCTTCTGCATATAGGTATCGATATTATCAATGCGTTGCTGCAGATCGGCTTCCAGCATCAGTCCTTCATCCTGGCGGTGTGTATCCAGGTCTATCAGGGCTTCACGCAGTGTGTCTTCCACATCTTTCCATTCTTCTTCGGTCATTTGCTCTGAGGCCGGACTTACCACTTCCGGTAATTTCATCAGCACGTTGAGCATATCTCCCTGCGGGAGTTCCAGCTGGTTGGCCAGCATAGTGATGGACTGGTAATAATATTTTGCAAGGTCTGTATTGATCACAACCGGGCGGGTGGCGCCGTTCTGGCGGATATTGATTGTTGCATCAAGGGTGCCGCGCTGCAACGTTTGCTGCATTAGGGTACGGATGTCAAATTCATAGGGTCTTAACAAAGGAGAAAACTTCAGATTCACCTCAAACTGCTTTCCATTCAGCGATTTGATCTCCACTACGATACTAGTTTCGCCTCTTGCGCTTTCTGCCCTTCCGAAGCCGGTCATTGATTTCAGCATAATAGAAATTTGTAGGTGACAAACCTAGTTAAAAAAGCTGAAAGCATAAAGCTTAAAGCAAAAAGCGGGGGAGGGCGGTGGGCAGCTGCGGCCCAACCCGGAGGATACTGTCATGCCAATGGGCCACAATGGCTACTTTGTCCTTAGCTTTAACTTCCGGTAGATCTCTTCCCGGCTCAGTTCCACCATCTCTCCTGATTGCATGCCCGCAATGGTGATATCTTCCATACGATAACGGACAAGCCTCAACGTAGGAAAGCCTACGGCAGCAGTCATCCGGCGCACCTGCCTGTTTTTGCCTTCCTGGAGCACCATCCTGATCCAGGGCGCGGGAATACTTTTACGGAAACGGATGGGCGGGTTGCGTGGCGGCAACAACGGCTCCTCTTCAAATATTTCTGCCCGGCACCGTTTGGTGCGGTATAACTTACCATCTACATTAATCTGTACCCCTGCTTCAAGCCGCTGCACAGCTTCTGCGGTTACGGCGCCATCCACCTGCACCCAGTACTCCCGTTCATGCGCATGTTGCGGCAACAACAACTGCTGGTTCAACGTCTTATCATTTGTAAGGATCAGCAAACCCTCACTATCGTAATCCAGTCGCCCTACAGGATACACATCTGAAGGCACTTTAAAATAATCTGCCAGGCACGCCTTGTTTCCTTCAGGTGTGAACCGGGTCAATACCTCATATGGTTTATAAATAATATAATAATAAAGAGCCACGAATGCTTTTGCTTTGGTTAAGGAGCCGTAAATTAGTACTTTTGCAAATTGATTATGGCTACATCGTTCCACAATCCTTCATGTCATCATTGCAAGGATCGCTTCTCATCAATATTCTGCAAGGCGGAACAATGCAATCTCGATCAGATTGCAGAAGCCAAAGTATGCTCAGTATACAGAAAAGGACAGGTTATTTTCCATGAAGGAGCTTATCCCTTTGGCGTGTACTGTGTAAACGACGGCAAAATAAAGCTGTCGCACAGCGGCGATGATGGCCGGGAACAGATCATACGCCTGGTGAAAGCCGGCGATATCATGGGCTACAAAGCCCTCCTGAGCAACGAAAGGTACACCGCTACCGCCACTGCCCTCGAAGATTCTTCCATCTGTTTTATACCTAAAGACCTGTTTCTCAATATTCTACAGAAAGATGCATCCCTTTCTTTTGAAATGATGCGTATCTTATCAAGCGAACTGCGCAAAGCAGAACTGAAAATAACCCACCTGGCGCAAAAGCCGGTAAGGGAACGCCTCGCAGAAACATTGCTCTTTATCAAAGAAACTTATGGCCTCGAAGAAGATGGTCACACCCTCAGTGTGCGCCTCTCCCGCGAAGAAATTGCCAACCTCGTAGGCACAGCCACCGAATCCGCTATCAGGCTACTTTCTGAATTCAAGAAAGACGGCATGATAGAACTGGAAGGCAAAAAGATCCGCCTGCTCGACCTCCCCGAAATTGTCAGAACTGCAAACCTGCAGGAGTAGCTCCAATCCTGATAAATATCATATCCTCCCTTGACGCATATCATTGCGCCCCTCTGCTGCGACCGGTACTTTTGTAATAGTTCAAAAGACCATGTTCATGCTCGCTTATTCTATTATCAACTTTCATGAATTAACACCCGGCAATTTATGCAATGTGATTGCCAGCAAATTCCATCTCCCCATCAGCCATCAAACAGAACAGGTGATGACCTACTTTAACCTGGACCGGCAGGAAGACCACACCGCCCCGCCGGCCGCAGATCTGCAACAACTCCTGTTCGGGAAATTACAAGCCGAAACATCCCAGCTGATACGAAAAGAATCAACAGTGCTGTTCCCGGTAATCCGCAATTCATCTGCGCTTAATAATAACAAAAAAAATATACCACAAACTGTTTATAACAGCATCCAGCAATCGTTTCAGCAAGTGTTGCTCCTGCTTCAGAAAATCCGCCAGGTTTCCGGCAACTACCAGTTGCAGGCACAATGGAGCCCGGCATACAAATTATGTATAGGCGATCTGTTCATCACAGAACAGCTCATACAGCAATGGATATACGTAGAACAAAATATCCTTTACCCCGCCGCCATTCCCGGCCATACCATTGTAGTAACCGAACATGAAATTAATAACGTAATTATTGACTGATGGCCGTTTCTTCGCAAACCAACACCAACACTACCTGCTATCACTGCGGGGAAAACTGTACCGGCAACGATATCACACTATCCGATAAAGTATTCTGCTGTACGGGTTGTAAAACAGTATATGAAATACTGAACCAGTACGACCTCTGTGAATATTACGACCTTAACAGCAAACCCGGTATCAGTCAGCGGGTAGCGGTGCGAAGTGATAAATTTGCCTTCCTGGACGACGAAAAAATTGCGCAGCAACTCTATCTTTTCAGGGATGATACCCAAACACATGTTTCCTTCTATATCCCGCAAATCCACTGCAGCTCCTGTTTGTGGCTGCTGGAAAACCTGCACCGGCTGGAAAAAGGAGTACAACGGGTAACTGTTAATTTTAGTAAGAAAGAAGTACTGATCATCTATTCACATACCGGGACTTCCTTAAGAAGGGTTGCAGAAATATTAACCGCCATCGGTTATGAGCCATACATCAGCCTGCAGGACCTGCAGCGCAAAAAGCCCGCTGTTAACAGGCAGCTGGTGTACCAACTTGGTGTAGCCGGATTTTGTTTCGGTAATATCATGCTGCTGAGTTTCCCCGATTACTTTGCCAGTGCGGGCGGTCTTGATGAAACATTTAACCGCCTGTTCCGGTATATGAACCTGGTACTCGCCCTGCCGGTATTACTTTACAGCGCGCAGGCGTTTTATAAGTCGGCCTGGAGCGGGTTAAAACATGGATTCCTCAATATAGACGTGCCTATTGTGCTTGCCATCTTCGTTACTTTTATACGCAGCTTTGTAGAAGTGGTCAATGGTCAGCCGGGATATTTTGATTCCATGACAGGCATCGTATTTTTTATGCTGATAGGAAGGGTATTACAAGACAAAACTTACCAGGGGCTTTCATTTGACCGCGACTATACCGCTTACTTTCCCATAGCCGTGAGCGTTATAAAAGAAGATAAGGAAATCCCGACCACGCTTCCTGAGCTGAAAACCGGCGACACCATCCGTATTCATAACAATGAACTGGTACCGGCAGATGGTATTATTGTGAGAGGAAAAGCACTGATCGATTACAGCTTCGTAACCGGGGAGTCGGCGCCCGTCAGCAAATCGATCGGAGAAATTATTTATGCCGGTGGCAGGCAGCTCGACGGCAACCTGGAAATATTGACCATTAAAGAAGTAGCACAGAGTTACCTCACCAGTTTATGGAACCGTGATGAACTAAGGAATAAAGAAGAAAAGCAGGTGTCTTTTGTTCACCTGCTGAGCCGTTATTTTACGTGGGCGGTGCTGTTTATTGCAGCGGTTACTGCAACTTACTGGTGGGTACATGAACCGGCGCGTATATGGCCTGCCGTTACGGCCATCCTGATCATTGCCTGTCCCTGTGCATTGCTGCTGGCCTCTTCCTTTACCAACGGACATATTTTAAGGATCCTCAGCCGGCACCGGTTTTACCTGCGTAATGCACAGGCTATTGAAAACATGGCTAACGCCACACATATTGTATTCGATAAAACCGGTACCCTCACCGGTAAAACAGGCAGCTCTGTTATCTATTACGGCAATGTGCTTACCCCCGGGCAGGAAGTAATGATAGCCACGCTGGCCGCACAATCCACTCATCCTTTAAGCCGGGCAATTGTTCAGTATTGCGGCGATCCGGTGTCGCGGCATATACACGACTTCCAACACTTTACGGGTAAAGGCGTATGCGGATGGGTAGATGGATTTTTTATCCGGCTGGGCAATGCAGCATTCACCGGCGCGCATCGTAAAAATGAACAGGAGGGCAGCGTGGTGTATGTATCCATCAACGAAAAGCTCTGCGGGCTATTCACAATCCGCAACAGCTACCGGAGCGGCTTACGGCAGTTGATGCAACAATTGCAATCTGTTTATCCCTTATCTGTACTTTCAGGAGATAATAATCATACTATCACGCAATTAAGTCAGCTGATGGGCAACAATGCCACGCTTCTTTTTGAACAACAACCGGCAGATAAACTCGCTTATATCATCTCCCTGCAAAAAAAAGGAAAAAAGGTAATGATGATAGGTGATGGGTTAAATGACGCCGGTGCGCTGAAACAAAGTGATATCGGGATTTCACTGACAGAAGACAGTAACAATTTTACGCCAGCCAGCGATGGCATACTGCATGCGGATCAGCTGCCATTGCTGTTCTCTTTTATCCGGTTGTGCAAAGCTAACAAACGTATTATCCTCATCAGTTTTATATTATCGCTGCTGTATAATATTACCGGCTTATACTTTGCAGTACAGGGAATTTTATCGCCGCTGGTAGCGGCCATACTGATGCCGGCCAGTTCTGTCAGCATTATCCTCATCACTTTCAGTTGCAGTGAATGGCAGGGCAAAAGGCTTTACAGCAAAGCATTGCAGCAAATGACTGATAAAAGTCATATTCCTGATTGAGTAAAGTCATAGTAGTAAAGGTAAGCTACTGTTACCTTTGCTATCACACGAAACATACACAGTAAATCTAAGCAAAACCTCAAATGAGCCCGAATGAAATGGGCGTGTAAACAGCCTCTGAAAAAGGCTGTTTACACGCAACGGGTGAGGCATGCCGGAAAGGAAGTATGTATTACATCACAATACACCATCCATGAAAGGAATGAACGTAATGCAGGTAGCGGGAAATGAAAAAGTGAAGAGTTGTGCTATACTGAAAACCAAACGCTTTGACGCCACCCTGCTCATTATGCAGCAGGGACACCAGATTCCGCCGCATACATCGCCGGCCCAGGCCATGATCCTGATACTGGAAGGGAGAATTGCATTTATGCTGAACGACGAAGTTACCATCCTGGAATCCGGTGACGTTTTTTCCTTTGGCGCCAACGAAATACATGCGTTGCAGGCATTGGAAACAGCCCGGTTTATTCTCATAAAATAAATAGCCATGAGCGTTATCATCATTTTACTCGGTGTTAGTTTGCTGGTAGCCATAGGCTTCCTCGCCGCCTTTATCTGGTCTGTAAAAAACGGGCAGTTTGAAGATGATTTTTCACCGGCACACCGCATCCTCTTTGAAGATAAACGGGATAACGTTAACGAATAAACGCATTTATCAACACCTTTAAATACCACTATGTCACTCGAAAAATTTTATTACGACAACCGCACGGTGAAATGGTTTGCCTACGCTTGTATGTTCTGGGGACTGATAGGCATGCTGGCCGGGTTATGGGCAGCGCTGGAGCTGGTGATCCCCGGCCTTAACGTTGGATTTGCCCCTATTACCTTTGGCAGGTTAAGGCCCGTACATACCAACGCCGTTATTTTTGCATTTGTGGGCAATGGTATTTTCATGGGGGTATATTATTCCCTGCAACGGCTTTGTAAAGCCCGTATGTTCAGCGATCTGCTGAGTAAAATACATTTCTGGGGCTGGCAGGCTATCATCGCCGGAGGCGCCCTCACCCTCTTCCTGGGCTACTCCACCGGTAAGGAATATGCAGAACTGGAATGGCCGTTTGATATTGCCATTACCCTCATCTGGGTAGTGTTTGGCGCCAATATGCTGGGCACTATCCTCCGCAGGCGCGAATCACATTTATACGTAGCCATCTGGTTCTACATTGGCACCTGGGTAGCCATTGCCATGTTACATATTATTAACTCTTTTGAATTCCCTTTATCCCTGTTCAAAAGTTACAGTTGGTATGCGGGCGTACAGGATGCGCTGGTACAGTGGTGGTATGGACATAATGCGGTAGCGTTTTTTCTCACTACGCCTTACCTGGGGCTGATGTACTATTTTGTACCTAAGGCCGCCAACAGACCGGTGTATTCCTATCGCTGGTCCATTATCCATTTCTGGTCGCTGATATTTATTTATATCTGGGCCGGCCCGCATCACCTGCTGTACACCGCTTTGCCTGAATGGGCGCAATCGCTGGGAACAGCATTCAGTATTATGCTTATTGCTCCTTCCTGGGGAGGTATGCTCAATGGCCTGCTTACCCTGCGCGGCGCCTGGGACCGGGTAAGGGAAGATGCGATCCTTAAATTTTTTGTGGTAGCGCTGACCTGTTATGGCATGGCCACTTTTGAAGGACCGATGCTGTCACTGAAAAATGTAAATGCCATCAGCCACTATACCGACTGGACCATTGCGCACGTTCACGTAGGAGCGCTGGGCTGGAACGGCTTCCTTACTTTCGGCATCCTTTACTGGATGATCCCACGCATTTTTGGCACCCAACTTTTTTCCCGCAAATGGGCGAATACCCACTTCTGGATCGGCACACTGGGCATTATCTTTTATGTAATTCCTCTTTACTGGGCCGCCTTTACGCAGAGCATGATGTGGAAACAGTTTACGGAAGAAGGACAACTGAAGTACCAGTTCATGGAAACAGTTACCACTATCGTTCCTATGTATGCGCTGCGCGCAGTGGGTGGTATGTTATACATCAGCGGCCTGGTACTGATGATTGTTAACCTTACCAAAACAATCCGCAAGGGGGTGTTTATTCCCAACGAAGCAGCGGAAGCGCCTGCGTTACCAAAAGAAATTGTTACACATGGTAAAGCTCACTGGCATAACTGGATAGAACGCCGTCCTATACAACTGGTGGTATTCAGTCTGGTTGTGGTGGCCATTGGCGGCCTGCTGGAAATGATGCCTACTTTCCTGATCCGCAGTAATATTCCTACTATCAGCAGTGTAAAGCCATATACTCCGCTGGAACTGCACGGACGTGATATTTACCTGAGAGAAGGTTGCTATAACTGTCACTCACAAATGATCCGTCCTTTCCGCGATGAAGTCGCGCGCTATGGCGAATACTCTAAAGCCGGGGAATTTGTATACGATCATCCGTTTCAGTGGGGATCCAAACGTACCGGTCCGGATCTGGCCCGCATCGGTGGCAAGTATCCGGACTCCTGGCACTTTAATCACATGCTGGATCCTACCTCCATGACGCCGGGTTCCATTATGCCTGCCTATCCGTGGCTGTTCGAAGAAAGAGTGGATAAAGGTAAAACACCGGCCATGATCAATGTAATGCGGAAGCTGGGTGTACCCTATGCGGCAGGTTACGAACAACAGGCCATTGCCGATATGGAGAAACAGGCACAGGGCATTGCAGCATCCCTGCAAAAGGATAAGCTGCCCATCAAAGCAGACCGTGAAATTATTGCATTAATAGCCTACCTGCAAAGGATGGGAAAAGATATTAAATCCGCTCCCAAATCTGCACCGGTAGCCGATAACGCTGAATTTTAAAACGCAATCTCATGAAGTTCATTAATTACCTGGGATCTATAGCCGGCATCAGTGTTTACCCGATGGCATCGCTGCTGTTGTTTACCACTTTTTTTGTGGTGGCCTCACTATGGGCTTTTAAAGCCGATAAGAAAATGGTGGATCATATCAGCCGTATTCCTTTAGATAATGACGACACAAATGCCCAATAAAAGAAAAACAATGAATAAGCAGTTTATACAACTACTTGCCGGCAGTTTATTATGCAGTATCCCCGCCTTTGCGGATGGTGGAGCAAAGGCGCCTTCAGAATTATCTGACCCGGTAGCCCTGGTATTACTGGTAGTAGCAGGAGGATTATTACTGGCCATCGGCATCCTGGCCAATGCAGTACTGGGCGCTATGGATATTTTCAGGGAGAAGATGAAGAAAGATGCTGGTAAAGCTTTACTGGCTGGTGGTATTGTTATGCTGACACTCATGACCAGCAACGCTTTTGCACAAGAGGCCACCACTACTGCCAGCACTTATTTTACAAGGCTGTCGCAAACCTCCTTCTACCTGTTAATATCCGTTATTATACTGGAGCTGGCGGTAATCATCAGTCTTTTATTCCTGCTGCGCTACCTGGTAGGCATCAAAAGAAAACGTAAACCGGCGAAAGTAGTGGCGCCTGGTAAACCCAGGGTGTCGTGGCTGGAAAAAATTAATAAAACCCGGACGGTAGATGCAGTGGCCGAAGCAGAAGAAGACATGGGGCACGACTACGACGGTATCCATGAACTCAATAACCCAACGCCTCCGTGGTGGAAATGGGGATTTGTATTCACCGTTTGTTTTGGCATTGTTTACTTCTGGCGTACAGAAGTTTCCCACTCTGCGCCCAGCCAGCTGGAAGAGCTGGCGGTGGCAGAAGAAAAAGCAGCCATTGCCAAACAGGAATACCTGAAAAAAGCAGCCAATAACATCGATGAAAACAATGTAACCATGCTTACCGATCCGGCTGATATAGCTGCAGGGCAAAAGATATTTGTTTCCAGCTGTGCGCCTTGTCATGGCCCGCAGGGACAAGGTGTGGTAGGCCCCAACCTTACCGACGATTACTGGTTGCATGGCGGCAAACTCAATGATGTGTTTAAAACAATTAAATACGGCGTAGCAGATAAAGGAATGAAATCCTGGCAGGAAGATTTTTCGCCCAAACAACTGGCGCAGATAGCCTGCTACATCAAAACCTTACACGGCACTAATCCGCCGAATGCCAAAGAACCACAGGGACAGAAAGAATAAAGCACGGATTATGACCAACAGCACATTCAGAGATACAATAGCTACCGTTGACGGGCAAGGCAAACGCAACTGGATTTATGCAAAGCAACCGAAAGGCCGCTGGTATAATATCCGGAGCTGGGTGAGTCTCCTGTATTTTAGTGTTTTTTTCAGCCTGCCGTTTATTTCAATAAATGGCAGGCCCTTGTTTATGCTGAATGTGGTGGAGGGGAAGTTTATACTTTTTGGCGCCATCTTCTGGCCGCAGGACTTCTTCATTTTCGGACTGGCGATGCTGGCGTTCATTCTTTTTATAGTAGTGTTTACAATGGCCTTCGGAAGGCTTTTCTGCGGATGGATGTGTCCACAAACCATTTTTATGGAGCTGCTGTTCCGCCGGCTGGAATACTGGATAGAAGGAGATGCGGCGGCGCAAAAAATGTTGCAGCAGTCGCCCTGGAATACCAATAAAATTGTCCGGAAAACAGGCAAGCACCTTGCCTTCTATGCACTGTCTTTTCTCATTGCCAATATATTCCTGGCCTATATCATCGGGGCCAAAGCGCTGGGCAGGATTATCACCGAACCCCTGTCCGCTCATACCGGCGGCTTTATTGCCATCATCGTGTTTTCAGGGGTGTTTTATGGCGTATTTGCCTTTATGAGGGAGCAGATCTGCACGATTGTATGCCCGTATGGCCGTTTACAGGGGGTATTGCTGGACAGGAACTCCATTTTGGTGGCTTATGATTATGAAAGGGGAGAACCCCGTGGAAAGTTCCGTAAAGACGATTCCCGGGCACATGGCGACTGTATCGACTGCATGCAGTGCGTAAAGGTATGTCCTACGGGGATAGATATACGGAACGGCACCCAGCTGGAGTGTGTAAACTGCACGGCCTGTATTGATGCCTGCGATTTTATGATGGAACAAACCGGCCGGCCGAAAGGACTGATCCGGTATGCTTCCGAAAACGGCATCGCCAGCAAACAAAAGCTGCGCTTTACGCCGCGGCTCAAAGTATACTCTTCAGTACTGGTGGTATTACTCACTGCCATCGGCTTTATGCTGGGCAGCCGGAAACCGGTAAGCGGCACTATCATGCGCACAGCAGGTATGCTGTACCAGGAAAGAGGTGCCGATAGTTTGTCGAACCTGTACCGTATTAAACTCCTCAATAAAACCGGCCGGGATATTCCACTCGGGTTGAAACTGGAAGATGAAAGCGGCGTGGTATCCATGATAGGCAATGCAGTGATCCATGTAAAGGCCGAAGGACAGGGAGAAGGTACTTTCTTTATTGTATTGCCAAAAACAGCTGTACACCAGCGTAAGTCAACTTTATATATCGGGCTGTATGAGCACAACGAAAGAATTACCCGTTTACGCACCACGTTTTTAGGACCGGTGCAATAAACGGGACAGGGCGTTCACATCTTAAAAAATTATTACCATGAACTGGGGACATAAGATCATCATAGTGTTTGTAATATTCGCCGCCGGCATTTTAACGCTGGTTACCAAAAGCATGCGTACCAGGGTTGATATGGTAACGCCTGATTACTACGGCGAGGAATTAAAATACCAGCAGGTAATTGATGGAAAAGAAAATGCCGGGAAATTATCCGCTCCTGTTGCTGTATCCCAGGAAGATACTGCTGTGCTGATCTCTGTTCCAGCTGAGCTGCGGAACAAACAAATCACCGGTAAAGTAACCTTTTACCGGCCTTCCGATTCAGGCAAAGATATATTCATGCCGCTTCAACCCGACCAATCAGGCAGGCAGTTGGTTAGCCGGCAGCTATTCATCAGGGGACAGTATAAAGTGAAGATAGCATGGACCATGAACGACCAGCCATATTACCAGGAACAACTGGTAAATATTAATTGAGGATAGTTATTTAAAAAATTACAAAAGATATACGCATTATGATCGCTTCATTTATACTGGGGTTTGTGGGCAGCTTTCACTGCATAGGAATGTGTGGTCCTATTGCATTAACGCTGCCCGTACAACATCTTAACGGTAGCCGGAAGCTAGCGGGCATCCTGTTATACAACGCCGGCCGCATCAGTGCCTATGCCATTCTCGGATTAGTTTTTGGCTGGCTGGGCAGACAGTTATACCTGGGCGGTTTACAGCAATGGTTATCGATTATCACCGGCAGCTTACTGCTTGTGTTGGTAATATTGAAATACACCGGCATAAGATTAACAAAAGGCAGGCATCTCCCGGATATTTTCACTTCAAAAATAAAATCCCGGCTGGGTAACCTGTTACGGCAACAGCGCTTCCATACTTTATATGCCATTGGCTTTCTGAACGGACTCCTTCCATGCGGGCTCGTATACCTCGGTATTGCCGGTGCAGTTGCCTCCGGCGATGTGCTGAAAGGGATGTTGTTCATGGCTGCCTTTGGTGCAGGTACTTTACCTGCTATGGCCGGTGTTAGCTATTTCAGTCACCTCATCAGCATACCGGTACGTAACCGGATGCGCAGCATGATACCGGTTGCAATCAGTATCATGGGTGTGTTGCTGATCCTCCGTGGGCTGAACCTGGGCATTCCTTACATCAGCCCGGTGATGACGCCCCATAGTGAACATGTTGTTGAAAATTGTTGTCATAAACCATCAAATCATGAGCCTCATCAGTAAATATAACGTGGCCGCACCGCGGTACACCAGTTACCCTACTGTTCCTTACTGGGAAGAACCAACTTTTCATCCGGAGAAGTGGAAGGCGCTGTTGAAGAAATCATTCCTGGAGTCGAATGGTAAAGACGGGATCAGTATATACATTCACCTGCCTTTCTGTGAAAGTATGTGTACGTATTGTGGTTGTAATAAACACATCACGGTTAATCATGGGGTAGAGGGGCCTTATATTGAAACCCTGCTGAAGGAGTGGCAGCTGTATGTGGATACCTTCGGCGGGCGCCCCCGTATCCGGGAAATACATCTTGGCGGAGGTACGCCTACCTTTTTCAGTGCAGCGCACCTGGCCATGTTGCTGAATGGTATTTACCGCACTGCCGAACTATTGCCTGATGCCAGCCTAAGTTTCGAAGGCCATCCAGGCAATACCACACCGGAACATCTTCAGTCGTTGTACAACCTCGGCTTCCGCAGGATCAGTTTAGGTATACAGGACTTTGATATGCGGGTGCAGGAAATCATCAACCGTTTGCAACCTTTTGGAATGGTGGCATCCGTAGTAGAGAACGCCAGGAAGATTGGATTTACCTCCATCAACTTCGACCTGATCTATGGCTTACCGTTGCAAACGCTTACAAGTATGCAGCATACAGTTGATAAGGTTGTCCGGTTACGCCCCGACAGGATCTCTTTTTACAGTTATGCACACGTGCCCTGGATAAAAGGAACCGGTCAGCGTCGTTATACAGAAGCAGATCTGCCAAAGGATGAAGAGAAACGGCAGTTGTATGAACTGGGTAAGTTACTGTTCGACAGTAATGGTTATACAGAGATTGGTATGGATCATTTTGCACTGCCGGAAGAGGCGTTGCACAAAGCTTTCCAACAAGGGCGGTTGCACCGGAACTTCATGGGTTATACAGATTCTCCCACATCGCTGCTGGTTGGCTTGGGAGCATCTTCCATTGGCGACAGCTGGTATGCTTATGCACAAAATGAGAAGAAGGTGGATGCTTACCAGGAACTGGTGAACAAAGGTGAGTTTCCGGTGGTGCGTGGTCATATACTGAACGAAGAAGACGGACTACTGCGGAAGCACATTCATGAGCTGATGTGTCATTTTGAAACTACCTGGCACAAGGCAGATACACAGTGTGATGCGATCATTGATGGCCTGCAGCGATTGCAGGAGCTGGAGAGGGATGGGTTGGTGCAGGTACTGCCTCAGAAGGTGGTGGTTACGCCTGAAGGAAGACCATTTATCCGCAACATCTGCATGGCTTTTGATGCAAGGCTGTGGCGACAAGTACCACATTCACAATTGTTTAGCAGCGCTATATAACGCCAGCGGATGTTGTCTTTCTCAGGATTAAACTGATTAAACTGATTTCCTTTTTGGGATTTTAAGTGATTAAAAAAATTTGGGGAGATAAAGCGAATATATCTGCCTATATCTCCCCAAATCCTTTAAAATCAAAAGTGATCAAATCCCTAAATCAGTTTAATCAGTTTAATCCTGAGAAAGACAACATCCGCTAAGGTAATTTTTTTGCTTTTTGGGGCAGAAAAACCCAAAAATTGAAAAAACGGGGGTGTTGCCCGGGTTATGCATTTACCGGGAAATGGGGATGAAAAAAAGGAAGGTGTAGTGATGAATTTTAGTGAGATAAAAATGCGATCTGCTGTAACGCTTTATTCATGCGGGTTTCAGAGGCAATAAAAAAAGTCTGACCGTTGGAACAATCAGACTTTCTTGTTATGTGAATGGGTTAGTAAGTACAGGGAAACAAAATTCCCTACACAATATTAAAAAGAATTTCATCACAAAAGAAAAAATTTACAAAAAATTTTATTCACACTACTAAAATAATTGTGGATAACAGCAGATTGAAACTTTCTGATCGTCGTTATCATGCCTTCATATTTTGATTGTTGCAATCGCCGATTTACTACCTTTGTTGCTCTTAAACATTATTCAATAATTCAGAGTATATGAAGTTCGAAGCACCTGTTGCAGTAACGGAAATAGCAGCATATATAGGCGCAGAGCTGGTTGGCAACAGCCAACTGATGGCCACTGGCATCAATGAAATACATAAGGTTACACCGGGAGATATTTCCTTTGTTGACTTTGAGAAATACTATAACGCCAGTCTGCAATCGGCAGCAACAATCATTATCATTAACAAAAAGGTAGATTGTCCGGAAGGCAAGGCAATTCTGGTGCTGGACGACCCCTTCAGTGCGTATGTAAAACTCGTTAAAAGATTCAGGCCATTTGAGGCGGCAACCAAAGCCATCAGCGATAGTGCCGTGATAGGAGAAGGCACTGTTATTCAACCCAACGTATTCATTGGCAATCATGTGCGTATTGGCCGTAACTGTCTCATTCATCCCAACGTAACGATTTATGACTACTGTGAAATCGGAGACAACGTAATTATCCATGCAGGAACAGTACTCGGATCGGATGCCTTTTACTTTAAGAAAAGAGCAGAGCGCGAAGTGATGTATGATAAGCTGGAGAGTTGCGGAAGAGTGATCATTGAGAGTGATGTGGAACTGGGCGCCGGCTGTACCATCGACAAAGGCGTAAGTGGCGACACCATCATAGGCCGCGGCACCAAACTGGATAACATGATCCATATAGGTCATGGTACCGTTATCGGTAGAAATTGCCTCATTGCTGCACAGGCAGGCATCGCCGGCAAAGCCAAAATCGAAGACAATGTGATCCTCTGGGGACAGGTAGGCGTGAATAAAGATCTCACCATCGGAAAAGGCGCCGTTGTACTCGCACAAAGCGGGGTGCCTGCTTCCCTCGAAGGTGGTAAAACATACTTTGGTTCCCCGGTAGAAGAAGCCAGGGCAAAAAAGAAAGAACTTGCCTGGATCAAACGCATCCCCGAAATGTGGGAGAAACTGAAAGAAACCAGGTAATCATCCAACGGCGGGAAGCAGCATCACTACTTCCCGCCGTTTCAGCATATTCAAAACCACCCGCTTCATGAAGTATTTGTTTGCCGCCTTACTCCCCCTGCTGCTCTGGAGTTGCAGCACTACCAAGCCCGCTGCCGTTAAATCATCCCTATACACCAACGACCAGGAATGGCCGGTGAAGGTGAAAGACGGCTGGCTTACCGCTAAAACCATTTCTTTTGGCCTTTATTCCACTACTTCCCGTAAAAACGGGGTAGCGGAAGCTACCTTCATCAAAGACCCGAAAAACGCCTTTAATTTTTATCTGAACGGCAATGAGGAACACCTGTTGATACAAACCATGAACACTACGGCAATTGTGTTTTCCAACCGCGATTTACCGTCTTATTTAAGTAGTTTGCCGGCAGCTACGGACCTTCGCTATGCCTTGATCAACGGCACGAAGAATGAGCCGTTAAAACGCTGGGAAATGATCATTAAAAGCCCTCATTACCTGGAGCTGAATGAAAACAAACCGGCAGGCGTATTAAGGTCTACGGATACAGATATACGCATTACCGCCAATAACCGGTTCGGTAAAGTGAATTCCTACGAAAATGTGTGCTACGAATTTCAATACCGCGGGCAACCTGTGGCGGCAGTAATACCGGGCGAAAAACCACGGGTATGGATGAGCAGGGAAGTGTCTCCTGAAATCTCCAAAACACTGGCAGCAGCTATAGCAGCGTTCCTGTTTTGAGTAGAAAGCGGATGTAGTCTTACTCAGGATTAAACTGATTTTACTGATTTAGGGATTTTACTTTTTGGGATTTTATAAATGATTTGGGGAGATCTAAGCGGGTATATTCGCTTAGATCTCCCCAAATCATTTATAATCAAAAGTGATCAAATCCCTAAATCAGTAAAATCAGTTTAATCCTGAGAAAGACCAACTCCCCGTTCCCGGAGATAGGCGGCAGAAATATTCCGGATGGTTTCTTCCAGTGGCCGGAACTGAAACCCAGGTAAAGCCTTTAAGATCTTGTTGTTTTCGTAATATACTTTGAGCTGGGCTGTACGGGCTGTTTCTTTGGTGATGAGCGGATGTTTGCCTGTAAACATCGCTTTTACCTTTTCAAGGCGCCACACCGCTTCGGCCATCCAGGGCTTTGCCGCAATATGCGGCGGCTTCTTACCAAGCGCCTGCGCCATAGTGGTAAATAACTGCAGATAACTCCAGTTATCTGCTGCCAGGATAAACCGCTCCTCGTTGATATCGCTGTCCATTAACCGGATCATGACAGCTACCACATCCTCCACATCTACAAATCCATTTACACCCTGCGTGTAATAGGGAAATTCTTTCCAGGCATTTTTGATCAGGGAGCCGGAGCCTTCATCCCAAAAACCCGCACCCAGGATAATGGCAGGGTTCACAATCACAGCATCCAATCCTTCTGCAATACCTCTCCATACTTCCATCTCTCCCTGGAACTTACTGATGCTGTAACGGGAATTATTTTTACTGTCTTCCCATTCACATTCCTCATTTACAGCAGCACCAGGCTTTGCCCTACCGATAGCAGCTACAGAGCTTACATACAGGAGCTTTTTAACACCTGCATCCAATGCCATATTCACCACATTGGCAGTGCCTTCGGCATTAATTTTCAGCAGGCGGTCTTTGTCCGCTGCCTGGAAAGAAACGACTGCAGCACAGTGATATACCTGTGTTACATCCGTCATGGCATCTTCCAGTGCGCACACGTCCAGGATGTCGCCTGGTACCCATTCTATTTTATCGGAAATATCCTGCAACCGGGGAGAAGGTTGTTTACGGTACAATGCCCTCACAGGTTTCCCTGCGGCAACCAATGCCCGGATTAAATGACTACCCAAAAAACCTGTACCGCCGGTGACTAAAATCATGAAGACTAAAATTCTTTTTTCTGAAAGAGGTTCAAAAATAACTAAAACCTGTTATTGTTCGTACCTGTAAAAACCCAATCCTGTTTTACGTCCCAGCTTACCTTCCTTCACCCGCTGTTCCTGCAGTACATTAGGTTTAAAGCGGGGCGCCTGCTCAAAAGCATCATACAGCGATTGCGTTACTGCCAGGTTGATATCGTTACCTATCAGGTCCATTAATGCAAAAGGACCCATTTTAAACCCGGCTGCTTCCAGCAGCTGGTCGATGGTACTGAAGTCTGCCTGACCCCGTTCTGCAATATGCATGGCTTCCAGGTAATAATGCCTGGCCACCCTGTTCACAATAAAACCGGGAGAATCTTTTACCCTTACCGGCACTTTACCCATCTTCTCTGCCAGTTCATAGATGGTATCTGCTACTTCCGGAGCGGTTTCCTTTCCGCTTACCACTTCCACCAGTTTCATCAGGTGTGCAGGGTTAAAGAAGTGCATGCCCACCACCCTCGACGGATGAACGCTGACAGCCGAAGCTATTTCAGAAACAGAAAGAGAGGATGTGTTGGAAGCAAAAATGGTTTCCGCAGTGTTGATAGCGGCCAGCTGGTTAAAGAGTGCTGTTTTGGCGGTTATTCTTTCTACAATAGCCTCTATGATCACATCGGCTACACAGTCTTCGATAGCTGCGGTAAAACGGATCCGCTGCAGGATGCTGTCTTTATCTGCAGGGGTCAGTTTCCCTTTTTCCACGGCTACCGTCAGGCTCTTCTCAATCTGTGCTTTCGCCCTGTCCAGGCCGTCCTGCTGAATATCAAACAACAAAGTAGTAAATCCGCTGTAGGCTGCTATTTGTGCTATTCCGGCACCCATGGTGCCTGCGCCGCATACGGCAATAGTTTGAATCACTTTTTGAGGTTTTTCATCCGGTTATTACATAAATGCAGCGGAATATTCCGCTGCATTTATGTAATAACCAAATAGCCTGGTAATAAATATTTACACTGCTCCTTCAAATTGTTCCAGGAAACGGGTGTCGTTTTCAGAGAACAGGCGCAGATCTTTAATCTGGTATTTCAGCATGGTAATACGTTCTATTCCCATCCCGAAAGCAAAGCCGGAATATTTTTCCGGGTCGATGCCGCAGTTGGCCAGTACTTTTGGATGTACCATTCCGCAACCGAGTATTTCCACCCAGCCGGTTTGCTTACATACATTACAGCCGGTACCTCCGCAAATGAAGCATACGATGTCCATTTCCGCGCTGGGTTCTGTAAACGGGAAATAGGAGGGACGGAAACGGATGCCTATGTTTTCGCCAAACATTTCCTGGACAAAGTGATACAGCGTTTGTTTGAGGTCTGCGAAAGAAACGTTTTCGTCGATGTACAATCCTTCTACCTGGTGGAAGAAGCAGTGCGCACGGGCGGAAATGGTTTCATTACGGTATACTCTTCCCGGGCTGATGATACGGATAGGCAGTTTGCCTTCTTCCATCACCCTTACCTGGGCGGAGGAAGTTTGCGTACGCAGCAGCCAATCCGGATTTTTGCTGATAAAGAAAGTATCCTGCATATCACGGGCCGGGTGATTTTCCGGTAAGTTCAATGCTGTAAAGTTGTGCCAGTCGTCCTCAATTTCAGGCCCTTCGGCAATGGTAAAGCCCAGGCGCTCAAAAATGCGGATGATCTTATTCCTTACCAGGCTGATAGGGTGCCTGGTACCTAACCGGTGAGGGGCGGCAGGCAACGTATAATCTATATCGCCGGCATCTGCGCCACCAGCATCTTTCAGGTCACTGAACTGCTCGTAGCGGGATTCCGCGAGTTGTTTAAATTCGTTTAATATCTGCCCGAATTCTTTCTTACGGTCATTCGGTACCTGTTTCATCTCCCCGAAAAGAGCTTTCACGATACCTTTTGTACCCAGGAATTTTATGCGGTACTGTTCCAGATCCGCTGCGCCGGCAGGCGTAAAAGCCGCTATTTCTTCTTTGTAGGCTGCTATTTGCTGTACTAACTGTTCCATAAACAACAAAGATAAGCGTTTAGGCGTAAACTGAAGAGGTTTACCCCTTGCTCCTTTTTTGCCGGAAATGACGTATATTTTCATGAGCAAATCGAGGGGGTTATGCCTGTCACTATACACACTGTTATGCTGATACTGGCTGCAGCCGGCACCGCCATTCTTTTTCTCCTTTGTCTGCATTACCGTTCCCGTTACCTTCTTTTCAAAGGCAGTAGCGAAGCTATGATCCGGAACAGCCACCAACAGGAGGCTTCCCTGCTTCTTCTCCACAAACAACTGACCGAACTAAAACTGGTGAACCTGAAGTCACAGGTGAACCCACATTTCCAGTTTAATTGCCTCAACGGCATTTATACCGCCCTCATGACCGGGGAAACGGCGCTGGCACAGGAATATATTTCACGCTTCGCCGGCCTGCTCCGGAAGGTGTTAATGCTGGCCGATAAGAATTTCATCCCTTTACAGGAAGAAACCGACCTGCTGGAGCTTTATCTGAAACTGGAACAATTGCGCACCAATAACGGGTTTGAGTATACGCTCTATACCGATCCCCAGATCTCTCCATCGGCCTTATATGTGCCCTGTATGCTGGTACAACCTTTTGTGGAAAACGCCATCTGGCATGGCCTCATGCATAAGAGCACAAACCGGCTGCTGCAGATCCAGTGGATGCAGCTGGCGCCGAACCTGTATGCCTGCGAAGTAACAGACAACGGCATTGGAAGGGTACAGGCCCTGCAATATCATCACGACGGGCTGAAAAGCAACAACCATCACTCCCGCGGCATGGAAATATGCATGGAAAGGGCCACCCTTTACCGAACCATGTATCATAAACAATTTAATATTGAAATCTCCGATCTGTCCGGAGCGGAGAACACGGTAGAGGGTACCCGTGTGTATATTACCTTTGAATCCGACCCGGCTATGAGTCGTTAAAAAATCAGTTTGTAACCCACTCCCCGGATGTTCACAATCTGTACGCGGGAATCATCTTTCAGGTACCGGCGGAGTTTCGTGATAAATACGTCCATACTGCGGGCGTTAAAAAAATTATCATCTCCCCAAAGGTCCAGCAGTACAGCCTTACGCTCCATTACCTCATTTTTGTTATCGTATAGCCGGCGTAAAATGGCCGCCTCGCGGTGCGACAGGAACTCGATGGAATTATTACGGGCAAGGGTTTGTTTGGTGTAGTTAAAAATATACTGGCCAATGGTTACAGCGCCTTCTTCCATTTCACGGGTGCCGGGGTTGTCGCCGAAACGTTTCAGCAGGGCCGTAATACGCACTATCAGCTCGTCCATACTGAACGGCTTTTTCAGGTAGTCGTTTCCGCCCAGTTCAAAGCCTTTCACCACATCGGCCGTCTGGGATTTGGCGGTCAGGAAAATGATAGGAGTGAATTTATCCTGCTTACGGATTTCTGCGGTCACCGAAAAGCCATCCATGTTGGGCATCATGATGTCCAGCACCACTACATCGGGATGTTCCTGCTGGTATATACGCAGCCCTTCTTTGCCATCGGCGGCATACAACATTTCAAATCCCCGCATTTCAAGGCTGTCTTTCACAATTTGTCCAAGCTGCACTTCATCTTCTATCAATAATACTTTGGGCATAAATCTCTTTTATATGGTTACGCAGAAGGGATGATAATGGTAAATTCGCTGCCTTTATCCGGTTCACTTTGCACCTGTATGGCGCCGCCATGCATCTCCACTATTTTCCGCACGTAACTTAATCCCAGGCCAAATCCTTTTACGTTATGCAGGTTGCCGGTAGGCACCCTGAAAAACTTATCAAAGATACTGCCCTGGTATACCTTCGGAATGCCGATGCCATTATCTTTTACCCGGATCTTTAAGATACCGTTTTCAAGGCTGGTTTGCAGATATAATTGCACGTGTTCGCCGGAATACTTAATAGCGTTATCCACCAGGTTGTTGATAGCGCTGGCCAGGTGCGTTTTATCAACAAACACGGTTTTGCCGGCCAGGTTATTATCATAACGCAGCTGTAGCTGTTTTCCTGCTTTAAGCTGGTGGTTGGAAAGGATGTTATCAATCACTTCGTTCAGGTCTGTTTCCTCCCTGAATAATTCAATATCTTCTTTTTCTTCGGCAGCAATATGCAGTACTTTTTCCACCAGGTCTGATAAGCGCTGCAATTCATTTTTTGATATATCGAGATACGTTTGTGTTTTACGCTGGTCGTTCAACGCATTGAAATTCTGTAATGCCTCTACCGCTGCAGACACTGTTGCAATGGGCGTTTTCAGCTCATGCGTCATGTTATTGATAAAATCATTCTTTACTTCCGACAGCTTCTTTTGCTTAAGAATTGTTCTGAGCATATACATAAAACTGAGGGTAGTAAGCACCAGTAATACCAGTGAGCTGAGCAGGGTCCAGATCATCTTCTGTAAAATAAACTGCAGGGGAGAATCGAAGCTGGCCTGTACGAATAAGTTGCTGGCAGGGTTAAAAGGAATTTTAGCCGTTTGCCTGGGTTCTCTCCGGCGGATGCTGTCCCTGAACGTTTCCCTTTCAAAGCCGCTGTAGTTCAGATGGAAGGTATCCAGTTCATAAGGCGTGGCTATCTGGCGGTTGGCCAGCTCCACTTTGAATACCGAATCCAGTTTTTTAAGATTGGTGCTATCGTCGTGTAAGTTGCTGGTAATGAGGAACTCAGAGATCTGCCTGGCCAGTGTATCCACATATATCCTGTTGGGTGAGTCGCCCGGGAAGGCGGTTGTCCTGGGCTGCCCCGGGTAGCGGTCGTAATGCTGCCCCTTGAAGCGCCTGCCTTTAGGCATACCTATTTCTTCCAGCTGATCTGCCAGTCCGCGCATAGGTAACTTCAGCGAGTCTTTATCTTTCCCGAAATAACGGATATAGCGGCGTACATCAGAAAACTGCTTATTGAACACGGCCATCCGCAGCGATTCGTTGATCTCTTTATTGAACTGTTCCTCTCTTAATTTGTATGAATTATACAGCCAGTACCCCTGGAACAGAAATATGCCCAGGATACAGACAGACATGAGGATGAGAATATTTCTGATTCTTTGTCGCATGAAAGATTTTAAGATCCTTACAAAACTATCCATTCCACAGGGAAAACAAGACAATCCCTTAACAGTAATTAACAGTAAATAAGGAAGATTAACGCTTACAGACAGCCCTTAACAGTAAATAACAGTAAATAAAGCTTTTTAACCCAAAAAATGAAAGCGAAGATTCACATTTGCTGTAAAATCAATCAGGTATGAACCGAACTATCCGTTTATTCATCGCAGCAGCTACGCTGCTATCTGCTACCAGCCCTGTATTTGCACAGCAATCAGGAGTAATAGAATATGAAGTAACCGCCAAAACAGACCCCGAACGCATGCGCGGATTCCAGCGTGGTGGCGACGATGCTCCCGAAATTCCGGATGTCATCACCTTCAAACAGGTATTTACTTTCAGCAACAACCTCGGCAAACTCACTACAGAACGCCCTGAAGGCGGTGGCTTCGGCGGCAGAAGACAACGCCCCGAAGGAGATACCAGCACCCGTAATCCACGCAGACAAGGCCCCGGCGGCATGGGTATGGGCATGATGGGACGGGGAGGTAACGCACAGTATGTAGACCTGGCCAATAAAAAGTATGAACAGGTATTCAGCACCTTCGGCGATGATAAGAAAACTTATTATACAGAAGAAGATTTCATCTTTACCGCTAATAACAAGTCGTCCGACAAAACCAAAAAGATTGCAGGATACAACTGTAAAAAGGCCACCATACAGCTGAAGGACGATACCTACACCGTTTGGTATACCACCGATTTACCTTTCAGTTTCTCCCCGGTGAACGGATTATTGCCCGACAGCAACGCCGTAGTCCTTTCTGCTGAAGGCAGCAAACGCGCATTCACCGCAAAAAGCGTTAGCCTGAAAGCCATAACAGATGCGGATCTCAGCATTCCTGCCGGTGCAGAAAAAGTAACGCAGGAACAGATGAGAGAAATCAGGAAACAGGAAATGGAGAAATTACGTAAGCGGCAACAACAATAAATAAATTTCATCCTAACTTTCCCCTTTCCTGTTAAATTCATTTATGAAGAAACTTATACAACTCTTGCTGATACTGGGTTTGGGCATTATACATGCCCAGGCTCAGGCTCAACAAGGAAAGATTAAAGGCCAACTGACTGACTCTACCTCCAGGGATGCCATGCCCGCTGCCACGGTTGTGCTACTGAACGCAAAAGACTCCAGCGTTGCTACCACCACCATGACAGACAACAAAGGCAACTTTGAACTAACCAACATCGCCGATGGCGCATACCGCCTGTACGTAAGCTTCCTGGGCTATAAGCCCATCAATAAATCAATACAGATTAACCAGGACCATAAAGAATTATCTCTCGGCAACATCCCAATGGTGCTCAAAGGAGTAAATCTGAATGCCGTGGAAATACTGGACGAGAAGCCACCCATTGTAGTTAAAAAAGATACCCTTGAATTTAATGCCGATGCATTTAAAACCCGTGAAAATGCAGTGGTAGAAGACCTTTTGAAGAAGCTACCCGGTGTTACTGTAGATAAAGATGGCGCTATTACCGCACAGGGAGAAACTGTTACCCGCGTACTGGTAGATGGTAAACCGTTTTTCGGCAACGATCCCAAACTTGCCACCAAAAACCTTCCGGCCAATATTATTGATAAAGTACAGCTGATAGACAGAAAATCAGACCAGGCACAGTTCACACAAATCGACGACGGGCAAACAGAAAAAACAATCAACATCACCATTAAGAAAGATAAAAAGAAAGGATTGTTTGGCCGCGCTACCGCAGGCTATGGCACCGACGACCGCTATGGCGTTTCCCTCAGCTTAAACCGCTTCAGGGAAAACCAGCAGATGTCGTTGCTCGGCGGCGGTAATAACGTAAACAATATGGGCTATACCCAACAGGATGCGATGAGTTTCAGTTCTGCCGGTGGTGGAAGAGGCGGTGGTGGCCGCGGCGGCGGACGTGGTATGCAACAGTTCATGGGCGGCGGTAACAACAGCGGTATCACCCGCAACTGGAACACAGGCCTCAACTTCAACCAGGACTTCAGTAAAAACCTGATCGTTAACGGCAGCTACTTTTTTAATGATACCAAAAATAATATAGAACAAAAAACGGCAAAGCAAACATTCAGTACAGATAAACAAGGCAATGCCACCACCAACTACGATAACACCAATTCCACCTCCCAAACAGACAACAGCAACAACCGCTTTTCTGCAAGGGTGGAATATACAATCGACTCCTTTCATTCACTGATTTTTTCACCAACGTATTCCCTTACAAACGGCAACAGCTATAGTGTTACAGACAACCTGTCGCTGAACACCAACAAGGATACATTGAACAGGGGACTCACCTACAATGATGGCCAGGGCCACAATGAAAATTATGGTGGTACCCTGTTGTTCCGCAAACGGTTCAAAAAAGCAGGCCGTACACTGAGTCTTAACTTTAGTTATAACAACAGTGATAATGATCAGGAGAACTACGTAAAGTCAAGTATTAACTACGTTTCTGCCGACAGTGTTGTTAACTTCAATCAGCGCAATCAAATAAATACCAATAGCCGTAATGAAGGTGTAAACCTTACCTATACAGAACCGTTGGGAAGGGACCGTTTCCTGGAAGCAAATTATGGCATCACGAAATACAACAGCAACAGCACCAAATACACCTACGATTATGATGATGCGAAAGGAGAGTACAATATCATGAACGACTCGCTGAGCAATTCTTTTACCAACAGTACATTGAACCAGCAGGCCGGCTTTGCCATACGCACCAACAAGCTGAAATATGATTACTCCATAGGATTAAATGTGCTGTTTAATAACCTGGAGAATAACACGTATTCATTCCTTACCGGGAAAGATAGTCTGATCACACAAAACACGGTCAACTTCTCTCCGCAGGCATCTTTTAACTATACCTTTTCCAAAAACAAACGGTTACACATAAACTACAACGGGAATACACAGCAGCCATCTGTACAACAGCTGGCGCCTGTGCCGGACAACAGTAACCCGCTGTATATCCAATTGGGTAATCCGGACCTGAAACCATCTTTCACCAATAACCTCAGCGTTAATTACAACTCGTTTAACAACATCACCTTCCGGGGTATGTTTGCACGGTTGAACGGCGGTTATACCGTGAATAAAATTATCAATGCTACTACTCTTGATCCTGAAACAGGCAAGCAAACTGTGAGGCCGGTAAACGTAAATGGCAACTACAATATTTCCGGTATGGTGCACAACTCCATTCCTTTGTCTAAAACACCCGGACAAAACCTGAACACAGGAACTTCCGTGAGTTATAATAAAGATGTAATTGTGAGCAATGGCATTAACAGCAGTACCAATTCATTGCAGTTGTCGCAATCCGCCAACGTAAGCTATATGTACAAGGAGCTGTTTGACGTTTCACTGGGCGGCAGCGTTAATTTCAATGCCACCAACTATTCACAGGCCAGCGCAGGCGCCAATGATACCCGCTACCTGGATTACAACATCAATACCGACTTCAACATCAATCTGCCGCTGGGATTCATGATAGGCAGCGATATTACCTGTACCATGAACCGTGGCCGTCAGGCGGGGTATAACCTTACCTCCACCATGTGGAACGCCAACGTTTCAAAGTATGTATTCCCGAAAAAACAGGGGATGATCAAGATCCAGGGATTTGATCTGCTGAGGCAATATATCAGTGTATCCCGCACCGTGGCAGATAACTACATCCAGGATGTGCAGAGCAATGTGTTACAGCAGTACTTTATGGTGAGCTTCACCTACTTCCTGAATAAGTTTGGAGGTAATACCGGTAAGGGAGAAAGAGGCAACCGTATGATGGGTTTCCCTCCGGGAGGCGGCCGTGGCGGAATGAGACCAAGAGGCTTCTGAGTTAACCATTTATAGAAAAGGGCATTATTAATCAACAGAGATTAATAATGCCCTTGTTATTTTAAGAATAATTCAGATCGACACCGTTCTTCTGGGGGCCCTTACCCGCTTCAATACCCAGGCGAGGGTAAAGGTGGGAATAAAATCGGTGCCTGGAAATAACTCTTCCATAAAGTTAAAAACACTACCGAAAGTACCAATAGTGCCGCCAAACATACGGTAGAAAATGATGGCAGAAATCGGGGCCCAGATAAAGTCGCTGACGTCCCCTAATACCGGAACTGCGTAACTGGCGCATCCTAACAGGTCCATCAGGATGCAGATCCATAAACTGGGAGTATATTTTTTTTCCATATCAACCTCCGCTTTTCAATACTTAAACAAATTACTTACCAAAATCTAAACTAACTGCAAGTTACTATATAAACGCGGGATGAGCGCGGTTGGATCTACGGGAAAAATAAAATCCGTATTTCCACGCTCTTTTCCTTCCAAAAAAGGCGGCGGGAGCTTGTAAGTAAACATAATTTCGCCTACATTGATGGCAGTTTTAAAGCAAACCTTTTTATGCATCAGGAAAACTCTCGCCGCGATATGATTAAGAAAGTAGCCACAATGGCCTTCGCATCCACCGCGTTATCATCCCTCTCTACCAGGGTAGCTGCACACGATCTGGCAGTAGGTGAAGAATTAAAAGGCAAAATTAACCACTCGGTATGCGCATGGTGTTATAACATGCCGCTGGATGAACTGTGTAAGGCGGCTAAACAAATAGGCATTCATTCCATTGACCTCGTTGATCCGAAAGACTTCGACATTCTGAAGAAGAATGACATGATCACCGCTATGGTAGCCAGTAACGGCCCGGATTGGAATATTGGCAAAGGATTTAACACCGTTGCCCACCACGATAAACTGGAAGAGTATTTTAAGCATTATATAGATGAAACCGCAAAAGCCGGTTTTACCAACCTGATCTGCTTTTCAGGCAACCGTAACGGCATGAGCGACCAGCAGGGCATTGAAAACTGTACCAAAGGCTTACAACGCATTATCGGCTATGCAGAAAAGAAAAAGGTAACGCTGGTAATGGAGCTGCTGAACAGCAAGGTAAATCACCCCGACTACCAGTGCGATCATACCGCCTGGGGCGTAGAACTGTGTAAATCAGTGGGCTCTCCCAATTTTAAGCTGTTATACGACATTTACCACATGCAGATCATGGAAGGGGACGTAATCAGTAATATCCGCAGCTACCACGAATATTTTGCGCATTACCATACCGGCGGAGTACCTGGCCGTCATGAAATTGATGAAACCCAGGAGCTGTACTACCCGGCTATTATGAAAGCGATCTACGAAACCGGCTTTAAAGGCCATGTGGCCCAGGAGTTTATTCCTGCCCATAAAGACCAGATCGCATCGCTCCGCCAGGCGATAGGAATCTGCGATCTGGCTTAAATTCATAAATATATCCTACTTTCGCGGACCAGTCTACTAAAACAGTAGGGTATACAACATGAATCAATCTTACAAAAAGCCTTTATCATGGCTGCTCAACGAGTCGGCCAGTGAAAGTAAAGATACCCTCAAACGCACGCTGAATGGCTTTCAGCTGCTGATGCTGGGCCTGGGTGTTATTATCGGTGCAGGGTTATTTTCCCTTACGGGACCTGCAGCCGGCAATAACGCCGGGCCGGCAGTTACACTTTCCTTTATAGTGGCAGGTATTGGCTGTGCATTTGCCGGTCTTTGCTATGCTGAATTTGCCTCCATGATCCCCGTGGCGGGGAGTGCATACACCTACGCCTATACGACGATGGGGGAGCGGCTTGCCTGGATCATCGGGTGGGACCTCGTGCTTGAATTTTCCGTAGGAGCCGCCACAGTGGCCATCAGCTGGTCTAACTACCTGGTAGCCTTCCTTGCAGGATACAAAATTTACATTCCGGCGCAGTTTTCACACTCCCCGTTTGAAACCATAACCCTCGCAAACGGCGTCACTACCCACGGCTATTTCAATCTTCCTGCGGCATTGGTCATTATCCTCATGTCGGCTATCCTGATGCGCGGCACCAAAGGCTCGGCCATCTGGAACGCAGTAGTGGTATCGCTCAAAGTGGGCGTAGTGCTTGTTTTTATTGCCCTGGGCTGGAAGTACATACAACCGGCTAATCTCACTCCATATATTCCTAAAAACACAGGCACCTTTGGAGAATACGGCATATCCGGTATTCTGCGGGGAGCAGGGGTTATTTTCTTTGTATACCTGGGTTTTGATATTGTGAGCACCGCGGCGCAGGAAACCAAAAATCCGCGGCGCAATATGCCTATAGGCATCCTCGGATCGCTGGCTGTTTGCACGGTCCTTTTCATTCTTTTTTCCCATGTGCTCACCGGACTGGCGCCCTATAAAGAGTTTAAAAACAGTGCGGCGCCGGTAGCTATTGCCATTGCACACACGCCTTACAAATGGCTGGGGCAAATGATTATCCTGGCCATCATAGTAGGTTATACCTCCGTGATCCTGGTGGATCTCTGGGGACAATCGAGGGTATTTTACAGTATGGCTAAAGATGGGCTACTGCCAAAGATCTTTTCGGATGTTCATCCCCGTTACCGTACCCCCTGGAAATCGAATATCCTTTTCTGTGTGTTTGTAAGTTTGTTTGCAGCACTGGTACCGGTAAGGGTAGTAGGGGAGATGACCAGCATTGGTACCCTGCTGGCGTTTGTGATCGTATGCGCGGGGGTTTGGATCATGCGGTATTCTATGCCGGACGCACCGAGGGCATTTAAAACACCGTGGGTTCCCTTTGTACCGCTGATGGGCATTATCACCTGCGCGGTGATGATGGCGTTCCTGCCCTGGGATACCTGGCTGCGTCTCATCGTATGGATGGCAATAGGTATGGCGATCTATGAATTTTACGGTAAGAAACACAGTAAAGTACGCAACCAGCTGAAAAGCTAATATTTCCAGTCCTGCCGCAACACGCCCATTACCACCATATCCACATACTGCCCATGCAGTTTGGCGCTGTGGCGAAGGGTTCCTTCTTTGGCAAATCCCAGTCTGATCGGGATTTGCCCGCTACGTTCGTTTTGCAGCACAAAGCGGATCTCTATTTTATTCAGGTGGAGTTTTTTGAAGGCAAAGGAAATGAGTCCTTTGCACGCAGCGGTGGCAATGCCTTTCCGCTGAAAATCTTCTCCTATCCAATACCCGATTTCTGCTTTCTGCAACTGGTGATCCCATCCATGAAGATCAATAACACCGCAAAACTCTTCTTTGTACCATACGCCCAGTGCGATGGCTTCCTGTTCTTCGGCTTTGCGTAACATCAGCTGTATAAAACGGAGGGAATGTTCTTCGTTGGTATTATAATCTACCCAGGGTAAAAATCTGCGCAGGCTTTTACGCGATACATCCAGTTGTTTATATACCAAAGGGGCATCCTGCACCTGTAGCTGCCGGAGGTATATGTCTTCATTAACGGTTACTTCGAACATAACTGGATTTAAAAGGGCGTTAAACTTACACCGATTTCCCGTAAAATCCAACCAGCTCGCAGTAAATAGCCGCTGACCTTTAGTTTTAGTGTACAAAAACTAAAAGCCCGCGGCTGTTTATTCTCTATTTATTACCGTTTACTGTTTTGCTAACAACTGTTGTTTAGCCATATCTTTTACTACCTGCTGGGCGTATAATACGGCCATTCTTTCCGTTGTTGGCGGGTCGAAAGACTGTGACTGTACGGAGTACAGCATTTGTCCGCTTTTCATATCATACAGGTTAGCTTCCCACTGATACTTGGTGTTGTAGGTATAGTATCCCGGTGCATACATCCTGGATGACCACATAGAGTAATAAGGCCAGAAGCCATAGTAGCCGTAAGGTGAATAACTGGGAACAAAGTTTCTTTCCCTGCCTTTATCCAGCATTACAATGGTCATGATCTGGTTTACATCACTACCCTGTAATTGCTTCAATACCTGCTTTTCATTCATTTTAGCCATGTCGTTGGGGCCGTAGGTCTGGAGTGCAGATACGGCATTATATCCCTTTCTTCTCAGTTCCGATACGGTATAATTTTCCATCTGGCTGCGCAGGGTACGGTCTCTCTGAGGTACCAGCGCCATTACCATTATTTTGTTATCCTTTTGCAGTTGCTGTGCATCATTGGAACGCCAGGAAGACGTTACTTTGGTGCTTGAACAGGCTGCCATGACGATCATTGCAAATCCCGCCATGATAAGACCCAGCTTTTTCATATTCCCTCCTTTAGTTTAATTAGTTAGTTTGTACCTGTTAGACGTAGAACAAGACGATTTGTAACATGTACACGATAGTTTTAACAAATCTTTGAGACTTGTTAATGATTTGCTAATGAATGGTTTATGCACAATAAAAAAGTGCTTGCCCTGGAATGCTTAGCGAAGGCGAGCGGAGGTTGTCCTGGAACACTGATTACATTGATTTTACGGATTGGCTTTTGTGATTTTGAGGGATTTGGGAAGATGAGTACACTCGTCAGATTTTAATTTCTGCATTGATATTTCTCTGGAAAATTGGCTTTATTTTCGCTTTTTGTATGATTTTCGGAAAATTCAGTGAATTTAAACGGCTTTTCTCCATCACCATTCTTTAAATAGTTTAAAAAGCTGAGCCCGTTTAAGGGCAAGGGTTTATTGAATGCCGTTCACTCACTTTCGCCGGTATATCAGGGTACTGTTTCACTTATAGGGGTAGTATTGCGCACAACGGCCCGAATTTTTTCGTCTGTAATGCACTGTGGTAAACGATCCTGGGATCAAGTCCACGTCCCCTCCACGTCACCTCCGCGTTATCTCCATGTAATAAGCATGTGCTAAGTATCTGCTAAGCGTATGCTACACAGGAACGAAGCATCTTAAAAGCAATCTTTAAAGGCAGTTTTTATTCAATCCCTATTGTCCCCTTCGTCAACCTCTCAAAATCCAAAATCACAAAAAGCCAATCAGTAAAATCGGCGTAATCAGTGTCCCAGGACAACCTCCGCTAACCTTCGCTAAAATCACAAAACCCTGATCAGCCAATCAGCATGATCAGGGTTCCGGGACAACCTCTTGTTTAAGTTAGTATTTTTCTTATCAGTAGTTGATTACCTGTTCTTCAATAGCGGCAGGCAGCTCTCTGAATTTGTACAATTGTGTGCGTAACTGTGGTTCAAAACCAGCTTCGCGGATCGCCTCCTGCATAGACAGGTAGGTGAAACGATGCGGCGCGCCGGCGGCACTCACCACATTTTCCTCGATCATGATAGAACCAAAATCGTTGGCGCCGGCGTGCAGGCAAAGCTGCGCCACCTGTTTACCCACGGTTAACCACGATGCCTGGATATTTTTAATATTCGGCAGCATGATGCGGCTCATGGCGATCATACGGATATATTCTTCTGCGGTAGTCATGTTGTGTACACCACGGATCCTTGCCAGCAAGGTATCCACATCCTGGAATGTCCAGGGGATAAAAGCGGTAAAGCCATAATTCCCTTCCGGCTTTTCGCTTTGTACCTGCCGGATATCCACCAGGTGTTCAAAACGTTCCAGCACCGTTTCCACGTGACCAAACATCATGGTAGCGGAAGAGGCAATGTTCAGTTTGTGCGCTGCACGCATTACATCCAGCCACTCCTGCGCACCGCATTTTCCTTTCGAGATGAGGCGGCGTACGCGGTCGTTCAGGATCTCTGCGCCGGCGCCTGGAAGACTGTCCATGCCCGCTTCCTGCAGGGCACGGAGCACTTCTATATGCGTGCTTTTTTCCAGTTTGGTGATATGTGCTACTTCGGGGGGCCCGAGGGTATGTAATCTTAATGCAGGATATAACTGTTTCAGTTCCCTGAAGAGATCTACGTAAAAGCTGAGGCCCAGTTCCGGGTGGTGTCCTCCCTGTAACAGCAGCTGGTCGCCGCCATACTTAAGGGTTTCCTCGATCTTCTTTTTGTACTCTTCAATTGGCGTAATATAAGCCTCTTTGTGGCCGGGAATGCGGTAAAAGTTACAAAACTTGCAGTTGGCCGTGCATACATTGGTGGTATTTACGTTCCTGTCTATCTGCCAGGTTACCTTTCCATGTGGAACCTGCTGCTTGCGTAACTCGTTGGCTATTTCCATCAATTCTGCCAGTGGAGCATTTTCAAACAGGTAAACGCCCTCTGCTGCTGTCAGAAACTCAAAGTTCTGCGCCTTTTTGTATAAATCCTGAAGTTCCATATGCTGTGTTTCTAACCCTGAATAACTTCAGCAAAGGTAGTATTTAGGCAATTAACCGCCTGTAATAAAAATATTTTATACGAACACTATTTAATGTTAAATTTATAGCAATACACATCCCCTGCATCAACCAAGTATGCTTAGACCAATTCTGTTACACGTTATGCTGCTTCTGGCAGCCGCCGGTATATCGATGAGCACCCAAGCCGGAAATGCCACGTTCGACAACGATAGTACACGCGAAGCTATGCTGCTTACGCGCTTCCACTTCAAGCAATACTATGGGGGAGTTGTAGTGATCCAGGCATTGGTCAGCAATTATCCTGATACCCTTCAGTTCATCCTCGATACAGGCAGTGCAGGCATTTCACTGGATACTTCTACCTGCGTGCGACTGGGAATAAGCATGGAACCATCAGACCGGATCATTAAAGGTCTTGGCAGCTCCAAGCCGGTATCTTTTGCGCGGCGTCACTCCCTGAAACTCCCGGGGTTAAAGGTTGACAGTCTCGACTTTCACATCAACGACTATGAGCTGATCAGCCAGGTGTATGGCATCCAGGTAGATGGCATCATTGGCTATAGCTTGCTGAGCCGGTATATTGTGACAATAGATTACGATACCGAAGAAATTATTATTTACTCCAAAGGAAAATATACTTATCCCAAAGGTGGTCAACTATTGCGACCATCCCTTACACAGATTCCGCTGATATCTGCACCCCTGAAGAACTCTGTGCGCACCATCACCAACCGCTATTATTTCGATACCGGCGCCGGTATGTGCCTGTTGCTGTCGTCCCAGTTTGTAAACGACAGCAGCGTATTACAGGGCAAAAGACGCCGCACCAAAAAGATCATACAAACCGAAGCCCAGGGCCTCGGAGGGAAGATGACCATGTCACTCACCACCGTCAATGAATTCCGCATCGGCAACTACAGTTTCCGGAATGTGCCCACTTATGTGTTCGATGATAAAAGCAACGTTACCGCTTATCCTTTTCTTGGCGGAATGATAGGGAACGATTTGCTCCGCCGTTTCAACATCACACTCAACTACGGCAAAAAGGAAATATACATGCTGCCCAACACGCATTTCCGTGATATGTTCGACTATTCCTACACAGGTCTGATCATCTACCTGATCGATGGAAGGGTTGAAGTAACCGATATTATCAAAGGATCGCCGGCAGAAAAAGCAGGCTTCAAAACAGGCGATATTATCATGGGCATCAACAATAACCTGGGCCCAAACCTCCAGCTGTTCCGCGAATTACTGAAAAACATAGGCACCAGGGCCACCTGCCTGGTAAGCCGGGATAAAGAACTCCTCATTAAAAAATTGCCAATAAAAAGTATTCTTTGACGTTATTTGTGTCATGTGGCGCTTTTTATTGACAGTAACCATCGTATTCAGCTATGCCCTAATGCCTGCCCATGCCCAGCGCAGAGGCTCATCAGCAGCAGCAACGGATAACAGCAAACCAGTAGCCGTCATTCCCTTCCAACTGGTAAACCGGCAGGTGATTATCCCTGTTGCGGTTTCCGGCAGTTCAGATACCCTTCATTTTATTTTTGACAGCGGGGCAGAAGTAACCGTGATGAACATCGCCACAGCCGCCAAACTACAGCTGAGAAACGCCGGGAATGCCTTCTTAACCGGTACCAACAATGCAATGGCCAAAACGGAACTGGCTACCCTGAATGCCCTCTATCTCAAAGAACTCCGGTTGCCTTATGTGAAAGTATACCTGGAAAACCTCAGCAACCTGGGGCCGGTAGACGGGATCATAGGAATCGCTTTGCTAAAGCTTTACATCGTAAAAATTGATTACCGTTCCAAACAGCTCGTACTGTATAAGTCCGGGAAAACGCCCGTTGGCAATACCGGCCGGCTGCTGCATTTTCAGCTGAATTTCAGCACACCGGTGATTGATGCCTCCATCCAGCTGCCCGATGGCCGCCGGTTACCCGGCCACTATCACATCACCACCGGCGGCGACTATGGCATCCTTTTTAACTGGCCCTACGTGGATAAATACAAACTCAATACCCTGCTCCCCACCATCAATACAGACCGCGTACAGGATATGCTGAAGGTATTGTACTACATCAATAGTTCGGTGCCCTCACTGGAAATGGGCGGCCGCAGCATCCCCAACGTGCCGGTAAGCTACAGCAAGGATATCGACGACCTCGGCGTATTCACAGAAGTAGCCGGCTCCATTGGTTATGATATCTGGAAAGACTACACGCTTACCATTAATTACGATAAGAAGGAACTGTACCTCGAGTAGCTTTTTGTTGCTTTGAGCTGAAAGCTTACCGTAATTCCCTATTTTTACCATATTGACCAATAAAAAGATATGATCCATTATAATAAGTTTACGCTGGCAAACGGACTGAGGGTAATTGTTCACGAAGACCATACTACGCCAATGGCGGTAATAAATGTACTGTATGATGTAGGAGCGAGAGATGAGAATCCGGCTCAAACCGGCTTTGCCCACCTGTTTGAACACCTGATGTTTGGCGGATCCATCAATATTCCCTCTTACGATGAACCATTACAAATGGCTGGTGGCGAAAATAACGCGTACACCACCAGTGATCTGACCAACTACTACATTCAGCTTCCGGCAGAAAATATTGAAACCGGTTTCTGGCTGGAAAGTGACCGCATGCTCTCCCTGGCCTTTGATGAAAAAAGCCTGGATGTGCAACGCAAAGTAGTATCAGAAGAATTTAAAGAACATTACATCAATAAACCTTACGGAGATGTATGGCATAAAATGCGCGAGCTGTCGTACACTACCCATCCTTATCGCTGGATGACCATCGGTAAAGAATTATCACATATTGAAAATGCTAAACTGGAAGATGTAAAAGCATTTTTCTTTAAGTATTACCGGCCCATAAATGCCATTCTTTCCGTAGGCGGTAACGTTACGGTAGACCAGGTGAAAGCGCTCGCAGAAAAATGGTTCGGCGACATTCCTTCCGGCGAAAAATATTATCGCAACCTGCCGGTTGAACCCGCCCAAACGGCCGCGCATAAACTGGAAGTAAAAGCCAATGTCCCCCTGGATGCATTATATAAATGCTATCACATGTACGCCCGTACGGACAAGCGTTATTACGCGGCCGACCTGATCTCCGACATCCTCGGCGGAGGCAGCTCCTCCCGCCTGAACCAGGTACTGGTAAAAGAAAAAAAACTATTCAGCAATATTGAGTGTTATCATTTTGGCAGTCTCGATGCCGGCCTGCTAACCATAGAAGGCAAACTGGTAAAAGGCGTAAAGATGAAAGATGCAGAAAAAGCCATTCAACAGGAACTGGAAAAACTGCAACAGGAAGTCATTTCAGAAAGAGAACTGCAAAAAGTAAAAAACCGCGTGGAAAGTTTGCTGGCTTTTGAAGACATGAGCCTGCTCAACCGCGCCAATAACCTGGCTTTTTATGAACTGCTGGGCGACGCTGCTCTGATGAACCGCGAATTTGAAAATTACGAAGTAGTAACCGCAGCAGAAATACATGAGGAAGCGAAACTCCTTTTTGATGAGAAGAATTCAAATACCATTTACTATTACGCTGCCAACTAAAGCAGTGACTTGTTTTCGGCCCTCACCCTTTAAATAAGACACGATGAACAGAACTATTGCCCCTCCCATTAAAGATGCGGTGGATTTCGATATAAAACTGAAGCCATATGAACAGTTCACCCTGGACAATGGCATCCCGGTATATGTAATGAAATCTGACGAACAGGAAACATTACAGCTGGAGCTGGTATTTCCTGCAGGCAGCTGGTATGAAAGCGAAAGCCTGGAAGCCACAGCCACCAACTTTCTCATGAAAAATGGTACCAGCAAACATACGTCGCAGCAAATCAACGAAAACGTAGATTATCACGGCGCTTACCTGAACCGTAATGCGTACCATGAAAACGCCACCTATACGCTTCACTGCCTCACCAAGCATACGGAAGTACTCCTCCCGGTGCTGCAGGAAGTGATCCTGGACCCAATATTCCCGGAAGAGGAACTGAACCTGTACAAGCAGAACCAGAAACAAAAACTGGCAGTAAACCTCCTTAAATGCGATTTTGTAGGGAACCGTTTTATTGATAAATACCTGTTCGGGGAATTCCATCCATATGGCCGCGTAAGCTCCATGATGGCATATGACGCCCTACAATCCGAAGGATTGCAGGCGTTTTATAAGAAGCACTATACTTACAACAACTGTAAGATCTTTGTAGCCGGCAACCTGCCTGCCAACATGATCCCGCTGCTGAATCAATATTTTGGTACCACCAAATGGAACGGAGATACACACCTGGTTAAACTCGATTTGCCCATACAACCGGCGGAAGAAAAAAAGTTCAGGATCTTCAATGATGAAAATGGCGTACAGGGCGCAGTACGCGTGGCCCGTCATTTCCCAAACCGTTACCATCCCGATTTTCCGAAGATGCTGGTGTTAAACACCATTTTTGGCGGCTACTTTGGCTCCCGCCTGATGAGTAACATCCGGGAAGAAAAAGGTTATACCTACGGCATCTATTCACAGTTGTATAACTTCCGTCAAACCAGTGCGCTGAACATCCAAACGGAGGCCGGCCGCGATGTTTGCGAAGCCACCATCGATGAAATTTACAAGGAGCTGCTACGCCTGCAGAATGAACCTGTTCCGAAAGAAGAACTGGACCTGGTTCGTAACTACATGATCGGCTCCATCCTGGGCGACCTTGACGGCGCTTTCCAGCTAATCCAGCGCTGGAAAAACCTCATCCTGAACGACCTGGATGAAAACTACTTCTACAATAACATCAAAACTATCAAAACCATTACCGCTGAAGAATTGCAGCAGCTGGCGAAACAATATTTCACGCCAGGCGATTTTTATGAACTGGTAGTGATTTAAAAAGATATATGCCGACAAAAAAATAAAAGGTTTCCATTAACGGAAACCTTTTATTTTTGGATAACCTGTATTATCCCCATCCACTGGAAATCAAAGTACCTTAAACACTGTACTCATGGAACCATTACCTGATTATCTTTCAACAAATAAAGAGCTATGGAATAAGCGTACAGGCGTTCACGTACGGTCTGATTTTTACGACCTTCCCGGCTTTCTTGATGGCAAAAATTCCCTGAAAGAAATAGAATTACAGTTACTTGAAACGGTACAGGATAAGCAGATCCTTCACCTGCAATGCCATTTCGGGCAGGATACCCTGTCTCTTGCCAGGATGGGCGCCACTGTAACAGGAGTGGACCTTTCCGATGCTGCCATTACGCTGGCAAATGAGCTGGCCATTCAATCCGGGCTTGAGAAAAAAGCCCGCTTCGTTTGCTGCGACCTCTATAGCGCGCCCAATCACCTGGAGGGCGTTTTTGATACGGTATTCACCTCTTACGGAACTATTGGCTGGCTACCGGACCTTGATAAATGGGCAGCCGTAGTGAATCATTTTCTGAAACCGGGCGGATCATTCGTGATGGCAGATTTTCATCCCGTTATATGGATGTTTGATGACAACATTAAAGAAATCATCTACAGCTATTTTAACACCCAAACCATTGTGGAAGAAACAACCGGAACCTACACCGATGGCGGCAGCGATATCCGGCATACTTCCTATTCCTGGAATCATCCGCTGAGTGAGATCGTTTCTTCATTAACCGCGCAGGGATTGCAGCTCCGGGTATTCCAGGAGTTTGATTATTCTCCCTATAACTGTTTTAGTAACACCGTTGAAAAAGATGGCCGTTTTTATATCCGGGGAATGGAAGGAAAACTGCCAATGGTATACGCTTTTAAATTCTTCAAACCTTTATAACATGAAATCTCTTGTTCTATTTCTTTTACTGGTTACAGGCAGCATGGCCGCCTTTTCACAGTCGCAGTCAGAATTAAATAAACAGGCCGGTCAGGAATATAAAGAGGCCGACAAAAAGCTGAATGATATCTACCAGCTGATCCTGAAAGATTATGCTGCCAACAAAGCATTCATTAAAAACCTGAAAGATGCGCAGCGGATCTGGATACAATTCCGTGATGCACAGGTACAGGCGATGTATCCTGCTGCCGCTAAAAGCTATGGCAGTGCATTTCCCATGTGCCGGGCCGGTTACCTCACCGAACTTACAAATCAGCGTGCCGAAGCCCTGCGGGTTTGGCTGAACGGACTACCACAGGGAGATGTGTGTACCGGCTCTATCGGCGATAAACTGGGCAACCAATAAGAAGGACTACTGATATTAGTATTTTATTAAATATATTTTGTATATTTGATGATCACACAGTCCCTATGCGAAACCTGATCATCCTTCTTGCGTTATTCCTGTGTTCGAAAGCGTATTCACAATCACAACATACAGCGCTGGACACACTTGAAATCCGCTACCAGCAGTGCCTTGGCAATAGCCACAATATGTATAGCTGCGCAGTTACCTATTATAAACAGCTGGACAGTTTACTGAATACCACTCTCCGCTATCTCTATTCCAGCCTGAATACCGGGCGGCAGCAAAAGCTGCAGGAAGAACAGCTGGCATGGGAAACAAAGAAAGAAGAATATTTCAAGAAGATAGATGAGCGGGTGGAGAAGATGCATAAACGCACGATGGAAGGATTGGATGATGAAATGATTTCCACCGATAATAAGGCTGCTTTCATCAAAGAGCGGTTAACTACCCTTCTCAATATTTGATATTGTCTCCGTACAATGATGTTCATTGTACGGAGACAATAACGATTAAAGTCTTTCCTGGTGACGCAGCCAGCGCTCTGGCATTTCATTGTTGCTGGCCATCAGGTAATCGTTATACGCACACGGCACAAATTCGCGGTCGGGGAGCTGCATCCACCAGCGGCCTGTTTTCTTGCTCTTCAGGAAAACGGTTTCTATATCGGAGAAGGCTATATGAAATTCCCAGAAAGCATCGCGGTCGTCCAGCAGGGCTTCTTTATTTTTCACAGCGCGTCCATCCATAAAGTACCACATCATCTGCGAAATTTGCCGGGCGGTCAGGTGTTCTTTGTCTTTTTCAGGGCGGTAGCCGTAAATACCAAAAGAGGAGAGGCGGCTGCTCATACCGGCGTACCTGGCCAGGGAGCAGGCTTCTTCACCACTGAAGCCATTGGGCGAAAGCTGGTTGGCCGGCGCATCGGTGTGCCGGATAATATTGATATCAAGACTGAATAAATCTGAGTGGCGCAATACCGGTTCTGCTTCTTCCATATTTTCACGGATGCGGCCAAGGCGGTAGCAGTCGAAGCGAAGCTTATCCAATGTTTCTAACATCCGCGGATGTACGAAATAACTCTGGAAACCGATATGATTGTAATGACGCAGGTAGTTGGGTTGCTCAGTGAGGATGTCCATTAAAAAGCGTTCGCTGCGTATACTGGAGTCTTCTTTCAGGTCGATCAGCGCATCGGCAACAGTGGCTTCAATAATTAATTGCTGCGACGCATAGGCTTTATATTGCGGGTAGGTAAGATCGTGCGAACCGCCCAGGATGATCACGGTTTTATTAGCGGCTAATAATTCTGCAACAACTGTTTTCATAGCAGCATATGCATCGGCCAGAAATGCACCTGGCAGCAGGTTGCCAACATCCGCGAGTTTGATATCGCGGTGCCAGTTGTACAAGCGGAAAAATTCGCGGCGAATAGCATCAGGACCGTGTGTATCCGTTTTGCCGGATTCACTGCCTCTTTCTTCTCCTACACCCAGCAAAATAATATCTGCTGCGTCTATATCCGGATGGTGATCATCTTCGTATGCGTCAATTACACCGCCCACCTGGAATGGATCGTATTCCTGGTCATCGTTTAAAAATGCCTTTGAAACAGGATGTAGGAAATCCTGCAGATGCGAAAAATCTGCCATCAGTAAATTGCGTTTATTTGATGGCAAACGTACAACAAGAATTTAAAAAAAAGCAAAACCAGGCAGATAAGGGCAGCGGGTCAAAGCTACTATAACGGGAATTTGTAGAGGTAAGGCTACTAGTTCTTGTGAATAATAAATTCGAAAGGCTTATGCGACTTACGTGAAATTGCTTTTTCCAGCACGGTTCGTTTGCTGGTAATCCGACTCTTGTTACAATCCATAACTTCCATAACTGCACAGAGATAATCCATCGTCTCAATCAACGAAAGCATTTCGCTGATTTGTCTCACCGCAGATTGGATCTGCTGTTCCGTGTACCTATCTTCATGTAGCAGGATTAATAAATCTCTATCTACAGGTTTCATGAATAAAAAATTTGACTGTTCCCCGAAATATTGTTTGGCCAGGTATCAAAGGATAGTTCAAAAAGATAAGGCAAAAATTGTTTAGTTGTCAGTCGTTGTCAAAGTCGTCGTTGCTATCAAACAGATCGTCTTATTTAGTGCATTCTTTTTTTATTCATGGTAGGACAACCGCAATCGTTTTTCTTAAAAACTTTACACCCTTCCATCATCAGGCATCCACAAAGAAAAATGACTACGATCCATTTTATACTTTTCATACTACTAATTATATACTGGCTATTTTTGAATACCTTCCTTAAGTGTTTACCTTTTCTTAACAATGCCCTTTTGTAATTTAAGCTAAATTCGTAAAAAATATTAAAATATTTGTCCACAATTATTGCGTCCCGAAAAATTTTAATCGTTCCCCTGGATTGGGGCCTTGGACACGCCACCCGGGATATTCCGCTCATCCGTGAAATGCTAAACGCAGGTTGCCAGGTTTTTATTGCAGCGGAAGGCAAACACGCAGCCCTGTTACAGCAGGAATTCCCGCAACTGACCATACTTCCATTGCCTGGCTACCGCATTCAATATGCGCAAAAAGGGCAGTTTTTCGGACTGAAAATCATCCAGCAAATACCCAAGATTTTCCGTGCCGTAAACTATGAACAGAGATGGTTAAAGAAGATAGTCGCTGAGTATCAAATCAATGCAGTTATTTCAGACAACCGCTTTGGCTTATATCATAAAAATATTCCCACTGTTTTCATTACCCACCAGCTCCTTATTAAAACGCCTTTCGGCGGTTGGATAGAGCGGACCCTGCAAAAAATAAATTATCGTTTTATTAACAAATACAGCGCCTGCTGGATTCCCGATTTCACCGGCAGCAACAATCTCTCCGGCGAACTGGCGCATCCCGGCCAATTACCTGCCCATACCACCTATATCGGTTGCCTGAGCAGGTTTGAGCCCAAACCCGGCGTGGAAAAAAAGTACGATCTGCTGGTGCTTATCTCCGGACCGGAGCCACAGCGCTCCAACCTGGAAAAACTGATCCTGGACCAGGTTAAATCCTTGTCCATCACCGCACTGATCGTCAGCGGAAAGCCCGGCACGCCGCAACACGAACAGGTAGCCCCGGGCGTTACACAAATTAATCACCTCAACGCCAGCGAATTAAACGAAGCCATGCTGGCGTCAGATATGGTATTGAGCCGCTCCGGGTATACCACCCTGATGGATCTGGCCAAACTGAATAAAAAAGCAATCCTTATCCCTACACCCGGACAATCAGAGCAGGTATACCTGGGCGAATACCTGATGGAGAAAGGGTACTTCTATTCCCTTCCACAGGAACGCTTTCATCTGAAAACTGCGCTGGACGAAGCATCCCGCTTCCCGTTCCGGTCTTTTCACCATGAACAGGATATGAACCAGTACAAACAGGTAGTACAACAGTTTGTACAGTCACTCTGAGCTTATTTAAAAAAAGGGGATGTCTGAAAAACTCAGACATCCCCTTTTAGTTCCATATCCTTAAAAAAGACTGCTAAATATTTTTCACGTCCGCACCGGTATAAATCTTTCCACCCGTAATAGCCACCGGGCGCTTCAGAAATGAATACTCCTGTAATATCAGGCTACGGTAATCATCTTCCGTTAACGTTTTTTCATGTAATCCCATTGGCCGGTACTGCTGCGATCTGCGGCTGAATAAAGATTCATAGCTGCCGGAAAGTGCCTTCATTTCATCCAGCTGCTCCGGCGTGATTTTGTCTTTCTTAATATCCTGCAAAACAAATCCACGCTCCTTTGCCTTCGTTTCTTCCAGAATTTTCTTACAGGTTCCGCAGGTCGACAAATGATAAATTTTATTCATTCTTTTTTGTTTTTTTTTATTTGTAAAGTTACATCCTCACCGTATATGGTAGTACTATCTTAATTTTGCAGATTCAAATTAAATCTTGTAGGTTTAGCAATGGAAAAGAAATTATTTTTACTGGACGCCATGGCACTGATTTACAGGGCTTATTACGCCCTTATCAGGAATCCCCGCATCACCAGTGCGGGTCGAAATACCAATGCGCAGTTTGGTTTCACCACTACTTTACTGGACCTCATCAATAAAGAAAAGCCTACTCATATAGCCGTTGCGTTTGACACGCACGCGCCTACCGAGCGTCATACCACTTATACTGATTATAAAGCCAATCGTGAAGATGCACCGGAGGATCTGCTGGATGCATTACCGGATATCAAACGGATCATTGAAGGTTTCAATATCCCTGTAGTAGAACTGGATGGCTATGAAGCGGATGATGTAATCGGTACGCTGGCATGGCAGGCCGCTGATGCAGGCTACACCGTTTATATGGTAACCCCGGATAAAGACTACGGACAACTGGTTCGTGATAATATATTTATCTACAAGCCACCATACATGGGCAACAAGGAGGAAATCATGGGGCCAAAGGAAGTGTGTGAAAAGTGGCAGATTAAAGATGTACACCAGGTAATTGATATCCTCGGCCTCATGGGTGATGCAGTGGATAATATCCCCGGTATTGCCGGCATCGGCGAAAAAACGGCGATGAAACTACTGGCACAATATCATACCCTCGAAAATGTGCTGGATAACGCCGATACCATTGGTGGTAAAATGGGAGAGAAGATCAAAGCGGGTCGTGAAAATGCCCTGCTGTCCAAAGAACTGGCTACTATCATCACAGATGTACCGGTTACCTTCCATGAAGAAGATTTTTGTATCAAAGATTGTGATAAAGGAAAGCTCACCGACATTTTTATGGAGCTGGAATTTAAAACTCTTGGTAAAAGAATACTGGGAGATGGTTTTGCCGGTAGCGCCAGTGTGGAAGCTAAAGCGCGGGTAGTGCAAACAGATCTCTTTGGCACCGTTGTTACAGAAGAAGTAACCGTAACCACCGAAACAGTGGAAACCGGCAACATCCTGCTGGCAGACAAAAATATTCACAATACCCCTCATGAATACGAGGTAATTGATACGCTGGAAAAAAGAACCGCCCTGTTGCAGCAGTTGCTGCAGCAGTCTGAGGTATCTTTTGATACAGAAACAACCGGCACCGATGCCAACGATGCGGAGATTGTAGGCATGAGTTTTTCCTTCAAAAAAGGCGCCGCCTACTACATTCCCATGCCGGCAGATAACACTGCTGCACGCGCCATCATTCATGAATTTACACCGCTGTTCCAGCACCCGTCCATTATACTCATCGGTCAGAATATCAAGTATGATATGCTGATCCTGAAATGGTACGGTATGGAAATTACCACCGCCCTGTTTGATACCATGCTGGCGCATTACCTGATTGAGCCGGAAGGCCGCAGGAGCATGGATGTGCTGAGCGCCCAATACCTCCAGTATGAACCTGTTTCCATAGAATCCCTGATCGGTAAAAAAGGAAAGGGACAAGGCAGCATGCGGGATGTGGAGATAGAAAAGATCAAGGAATATGCTGCGGAAGATGCCGACATCACATTGCAGCTGAAAGAAAAATTTGCGCCGATGCTGCCTGAAAAGGCCGTGGACAAAGTATTCTACGATATTGAAAACCCGCTGGTGAAAGTACTAGCCGACATGGAGTACGAAGGCATTGCCCTCGATACAATGGCACTGGCCGACTATTCAAAAGAGCTGGAAATAGAAATTAAACGGGCGGAAGAAAGCGTATACGAACAGGCAGGCGTACGTTTCAAACTGGCCTCGCCAAAGCAACTGGGAGAAGTGCTGTTTGAAAAATTACAGCTGGACCCCAAAGCAAAGAAAACACGTACCGGCCAGTATGCTACCGGTGAAGATGTGCTGCAAAAGCTTTCCAACAAGCATAAAATAGTAGAGGATATCCTCATTTTCAGGGAACTGAGCAAACTGAAATCTACCTACGTAGATTCGTTGCCGTTATTGCTGAATAAACGCACCAACCGCATACACACATCCTATAACCAGGCAGTGGCGGTAACCGGTCGTTTAAGTTCCAATAACCCCAACCTTCAGAACATTCCTATCCGTACAGACAGGGGCCGCGAAATAAGGAAAGCCTTTATTCCGCGCAATGAGGAGTTTGTGTTATTATCGGCCGATTATTCGCAGATTGAGTTGCGCATTATCGCCGCCATCAGTGAAGACAAAGAAATGATGGCCGCCTTTCAGCAGGGAATAGATATCCACGCGGCTACTGCGGCAAAGGTGTATAACGTACCCCTGGAAGAGGTTACCTCCGATATGCGCCGCAATTCAAAAAGCGTAAACTTTGGAATCATCTATGGCGTAAGCGCCTTTGGTTTGTCGGAGAACCTGGGTATTCCCCGCAGTGAAGCCAAAATGCTGATTGATAACTATTTCGCCCAGTATCCATCTATCAAAAAATATATGGATGACCAGATAAAATTTGCGTCAGAAAAGGGTTATGTTCAAACCCTGCTGGGACGTAAACGCTGGTTAAAAGACATTAACTCATCTAATGCGGTAGTACGTGGCTTTGCCGAAAGGAACGCCATTAACATGCCTATCCAGGGTACTGCGGCAGATATGATCAAACTGGCAATGATTGCTATACATAAAGCGTTCAAAGAACGAAACCTCAAGTCCCGCATGCTGTTGCAGGTACATGATGAATTGGTTTTTGATGCGCATCGTTCTGAACTGGAAATTATTAAACCCCTTATATTAGATCTTATGCGTAATGCCTTGCCGTTGTCTGTTCCCGTTGAAGCGGAAATGGGTACCGGTAATAACTGGCTGGAGGCGCATTAAAATTTTGGCTGTGGCAATTGGCTTTTAGCAGGTAACATCTGATCCGCGGGAATATTTTCCCCGGCAGGGTTGTTAAATGCTAAAAGCTAATGAATTAAATGCTAAAAGCTGCTATTGTATTTCCCAAAACAGTTTACTAGTTTTCAAACATGATCCAAACACCTCGACTACAATTGTTGCCGTGCTCACTGGAGCATTTCGAATTGCTATTACAGGGCAACGATCACCTGGCCGACCTGCTTGGCATTTCTATCCCGGAAGGTTGGACAGAGTATCCCGAAATGGTACTGGTGGCATATGATAAGTTACGCAACGACCCCGCCATGCTTGGCTGGTTCTTTTACCTGGTAATTCACCGCGCCGACAAGCGCTTAATTGGCGCCGGCGGCTTCAAAGGCAAGCCCAATGAAGACGGGCTCGTGGAAATGGGCTATGAAATAACAGCCGCCTACCGGGAAAAAGGGCTGGGCACCGAAATGGCCGAAGGGCTTATCCGCTTTGCCTTCGGACATTCTTACGTTCACCGGGTGATTGCCCACACCGAAGAAGAGTATAACGCCTCCGTTAAAATATTACAAAAAGCGGGGATGCGATTTGTAGGTACATTTAAAAATAAAGAAGGAGAAGATCTCTGGGAATGGGAAATTACCCGTAATCATTACCAGGAGAAATAACTGTAATTCACGTGAACAATCATTAAAAGAAGCTGTAGCAAGCCCCGTTCATCCATCTTTTCGTCCGTCAAATACCCGCTTTCCCTTATTTTTGGTCCTTGTTTTTAAACCAATCATTGATATACTCATGAAGAAATGGATAATGTGTGCAGCCATGCTTTACAGCATAGGCGCGTATGCACAAAACAGTACCAACGTAGAGGGAAGCCGCTATCAGTTTACCGTTTTAAAGAACCTGGATGCAGGAGATGTACAGAACCAGGGACGCACCGGCACCTGCTGGTCTTTTTCCGGCCTGTCTTTCTTTGAATCAGAAATACTCCGTACCGGTAAAAATAAAGGACTGAACCTCAGTGAAATGTACGTGGTACGCAAAATGTATCCGTTGAAAGCCGCTAACTATGTACGTATGCATGGAAAAGCCAACTTTGGCGAAGGTGGCGGTTTCCCGGATGACCTGCTCTGCCTCCGTGAATACGGCCTGGTTCCACAGGGTGCATATGATGGCAATAAAGGTAAAATGTACAACCATGCTGAAATGGAAAGCCTCCTGGAAGGTATGGTGAATAAAATAGGTAATGCGCAGGGCACTATCAACCCCGACTGGGCAAAAGCTTTTGATGGTGTGCTCAATGCCTATATGGGCGACGCTCCGGAAAAATTCCAGTATAACGGTAAAACATATACGCCACAGACCTTTGCAAAAGAACTGGGCCTGAACGCCGATGATTACGTACTGATTTCTTCCTTCACCCACCACCCGTACAATTCACAGTTTGTACTGGAAGTTCCGGATAACTGGAACTGGGAAAAAGTATATAACGTAAACCTGAATGACTTTACCAACATCGCTGAAAATGCTATCCTGAATGGTTACTCCATTGCATGGGCTGCTGATGTAAGCGAAAAAGGATTCAATTTCAAAGACGGGCTGGCCATTGTTCCTGAAAAAGACTGGGCCGATATGTCTGCTGAAGAAAGAAGAAATGCTTTCCTGGAACCAGGCAAAGAAAAAACAATCACACCTGAGGTACGCCAGCAGGCTTTCGATAACTTCGAAACACAGGATGATCACGGTATGCACATCGTAGGATTGGTGAAAGATCAGAACGGTAACAAATACTTCCGCGTGAAAAACTCCTGGGGCACCGACAATCCGGGTCAGGGATATTTCTACGCTTCTGAGCCTTACTTCGCGTATAAAACCACCTGCTACATGGTAAACAAAAAAGCGTTACCGGCAGATATCGCAAAGAAACTGGGTATTAAATAGTTTTTTTAAAGAGATAGGAAAGAGGATTTGCCTGCGGGTAAATCCTCTTTTTTTATGGGGTTCTTTTAACCATCAGATTGGGTGTTTAATGCACTTTCTCTCACAGTTAATCATATTTATCTTTTTAAAATATATTTGCTTTGATCAACTAATTATCATTGACTTTGGCAAATATTATCTTCCAGAATAAATACAGTAAAAGAAATCAACGTTTTCCTTCCTGTTGCTGGGCATAAGAATAGCTTCCTAAACGGAACTTGAGAGGCACTCCTGTTTGTTTCTGCCAAACCCATTCTTTCTTACAAAAAAAACCAAAGTGCTGTTGGTAATAAGCATCGGCCGCAAGGCGGTAAACCGGTGCAGCTACAGGAACCGGAGCGGGGAATTTCCGGGCGGAAGAGGAAAGCAACGTCGCTGGCTTTAATGTGAAGCCAGCAGTATCAGACAGCATAAAAGGCAACGGCTTCACCGTTACCAACGACACCGGCGCTACCGGTTTCAACATAACCGTTTGCGCCCCGGCCATCACGCCGGGGAATAAACAAACCACACTTATCCACCACCGCTTTTGCATATGATCAGGATATTTCTTCAAAACTTCCAATGCCCTCGCGGATCAACACCGGCTCTGCACCGGTACAATCCACCACAGTAGAAAAACCCATACCGCCGGGACCACCGTCTATTACAATATCAACCTGGTTGCCAAACTTCTCATAAATGATCTCCGGGTCTGTGTATTCTTCCACGTAATCCTCTATCGGCAGCGTGGTACTCATAATAGGATTGCCAAGTTCTTTTACAATGGTGCGGCAAATATTATTGTCCGGCACCCTGATACCCACGGTATCCTTTTTCGTTTTTAATAACTTGGGCACCATCCTGCTGGCCGGCAAAATAAAGGTATACGGGCCTGGCAATGCCTTTTTCAACATACGGAAAACGGGCGTATCCACACTCTTCGCGTAGTCGGACAAATGACTCAGGTCGTAACAGATAAATGAGAAATTTGCTTTTTTCGGATCTATCTGTTTAATCCTCGCAATACGCTCTATGGCCTTATGTTGTGTAATATCGCAGCCCAAACCATAAACCGTATCGGTTGGATAAATAATAATTCCTCCGTCTTTTAAACATTCAATGATCGTTTTTAAATGACGGGGATTCGGGTTATCCGGGTGTACGTTTAATAGCATATATAAAGTTAACGATTGTGTTTCACTTTCAGGTTTTTAGCCTACCTTTCGTCCCGATTTTTCTAAACCTACGCGATGAATTTAAAAGGCATTGTTCCCAGAACGTGGAGGAGATTGAAGAGAGTAGTACTGGTTTTAATTGTTGCACAATTTTTATACATCCTCTTATTGAAATGGGTGAACCCGCCTATTACCATTACAGAAATCGGCAGCTGGTTCAGCCTTTGGGGAACAGATAAAAAACTACAGAAAACGTGGGTGAGCTACGATGAAATATCCCAACACGCCAAACTGGCTGTAATAGCCAGCGAGGACCAGCTTTTTACGGATCATAATGGCTTCGACTTTAAGTCCATCGAGAAAGCGATGAAGCATAACCAGCAAAGCAAAAAAATAAAGGGTGCGAGTACGATCAGTCAGCAGGTAGCTAAAAATGTTTTCCTCTGGCAGGGCCGCAGCTGGCTGCGCAAGGGGCTGGAAGTATACTTCACTTTCATGATTGAAAAAATATGGGGCAAGCAGCGTATCCTGGAAGTATACCTGAACGTGGCAGAAATGGGAGAGGGCGTGTTTGGAGTGGAAGCCGCGTCCCAGGCAAACTATCAAAAAAGCGCCGCCAGCCTGAACAGGGAGGAAGCCGCCATGATTGCCGCCTGTTTACCCAACCCGCTTAAATATACCATCAATCCGCCTGCGCGGATCACGGCTTACCGCCAGCGTAAAATACTGGTACAAATGCGTAACCTGGCGCCGGACCCCGATATCATGGAGTTGGTTACCGGCAGAAAGTAATCAGGGTCTGTTCAGCAACTCCTGCACCGCGGCTATCGCCAAGGCTTCGCGCTCTTCAAAACTGCCCCTGATATCTTTCCATGCAGCACCGGAATTAGCTACTATCTCCCGGTAAATATTATAAAAATAATGGCGCATTTCCGGATCGGGATATTCCCGCTGCGGATCTTCTTCCCACGGCAGATCAATATAGGTGAGCAGGTACAGATCACACTGCTGGCGGGCAATCTGCTGTAAGATACGCGGATCGCAGCGGCCGTATTTATGTTCGCTCCATACTTTAATCACATACAGATCAGTATCACAGATCAGCACGTTGTTAGCCTGCCGCGCCATATGTTGCTCCAGCGCTATCTGGCCGGCGGCAATTTCCAGCAGATCGGATTCTTCGTATGGCCGTTGGAGTTGGTCAATATACTCACGGGCATACTCCGGCGTCCATACCGTATTAAAATGCGCCGCCAGCTTTTCGCTGAGGGTGCTCTTCCCGGTAGATTCAGGCCCTATAACAACTACTTTCTTCATTTATGAGACATTTCTCTTTGCAGCACTTCTTTTCTCCAGCTAAGATATCCGAATATGGCAATGGTAAATAAAAAGACGGTTAACCCGGCAGTAAGATACAGATGCTTGTATAACAACAGCGGGATGGCTACAAGATTGGAAATATTAAGCAGTATCCAGTTTTCCAGTTTGCGCTTGGCCAGTAACCACATACCCGCGCAGGCCGTGGCAGATACAAAGGCATCCATCACCGGAACGTTGGAATCGGAAAAACGGCTTAACAGGAAATAGAAAATTCCCCAGCCGGCCAGTGCAATGAAGACCGCGGTAGTCAGCTCTTTACTGTTGCTGCGCATCACCGGCGTTGCCGGCTGCTCCGGGCCTTTTTTCGCCCAATAGATCCAGCCGTATACGCTCATTACGAGGTAATACGCATTCAGCGCGGCATCGGCATACAGCTTGAAATGTTCCCTCGACAGGAGATAGGTATAAATACCCGTGCTCACAATGCCGGTAGGATATACCAGTATGTTATTATTTTTTTGAAAGATGACCGATAAGACAGCAAAGAAAACGGCTACTGCTTCCAGCCAGGTCATCTGGTGAAGACCTTCTAATATGCCCTGGTATAAATCGTTCATAGTGCGAAAGTGGATAATTAATTCCGGATTATCACATCCGGGATGCAGCATCTGCTGCATCCCGGAAAAATTATTTCTTTTCTCCGATCAGTGTACCGGAAACATTCCAGAAACTCTGGCTGCTGCCTTCCGGCTTTCCTTGTGGAATAGCTACCTGTATGGTATGTTGCCCGGGGGTGATATCGGGTAGAGAAATGAATACCGGCGAGGTAAGCGTACCCGGGCACCAGTTGGAACGGCTCAGGTCAGAAGAAGAAAGCCCGTTGCCAAAGTTACCGGAAGCTGGGTTGGATAAACGATAGGTAGCGCAATCTGTGCGCCACGGAATAAAATGATACACCCGTTTTCCATCTACAAAAATTTCATTCTGCTTAGGATTAAACTCATCGCCCCCGCCCCAGCCACCGTGGCCGGTAGTCAGGAACCTTAACTGAATATTTTTAACTCCTTCCGGAATGGTAACGGTTACTTTCAGGGAGTCTTTGTCAAAGAGGGTAGCATACTCCTGCCCGGCCATTTCCATCAGGTTGGTGGTATTGAAAACCGGGTATATCCAGTTGGCAGCCGGACGGTTTTCGTCTTCCGGATCACCCGGATAATATTTAAGGCTAAGGCTTACCTTATGGCCGCCTTTATCGTAGTTGCCGATATATACGCCCAGCCACACATCGCCCTGGAGGCGGCCATGCAGCTCTGTGATGTCTTGCTTATAGATAACGGAATCCGCCCAGTTGTAACCGGCAATCTTAACCTGGTTGTTAAACTGCCGTACACCAAAAGGCGTAAAGAAGCGCAGCACTTCCAGTGCAGGCAAATAATTATCGGTGGCCACCATGCCCTGGTATTGCCTGCCGTTTTTAGCGGTGAATAACGGTAATGCCCCAACGCCCTTTTGCAAACCATCCAGGAAAGAGGTGGCTTTATCTGCCGGGATCATAAATACGGAGCCGGTTCTGTCGTACGCATCGCCGTTGGAGTATTGTGTGAGTTCCGCAAACAAAGTCTCGCCCTTCTTTACCGCCGGCAGGCTTACCTTTTTCAGGATCACGGTGCCTCCTGCAAAATGATAGGTTTGGTTCAATTGCCCGCCGGAGGGGTTAGGCGTGTTGTTGCCCCAGCTGATCTGTTCCTGGTTAAATACCGGCAGGGTAGTATAGCGGCTGTCTATTACCTGCCGTGTATATGCGGCATCGTTTACCAGCGCGCCGGTGTTGGACGGCCAGGCCAATTCGGCATCTGTAATTTTGCGCCAGGTAATTTTCTTTGCCACTGTTTCACTGTTGCCGTTGCGCACCGTTTTAAGCACCAGGCCCAGGCCGGGCGCGAGGGTAAGATTGGGCGTGCCTTTCAGCGGGAGATCGTTGGTATACCATACTTCAATGGTATTGGAACGGATAAAGAGCTTTGCTTTTTTACACGCATATCCGAGGATGGTGGCAGTATCCGGCAATAGCTCCGGGGTGGTATATTCAGAGAAGTTTTTTTTCAGCGTATATACTTCCCCGTTGGGAAGACTTAACACCTGCAGGGTAGCTTGTTCCTGGAAATCCAGGAACTGCTGTTCTTTTTGTTTGTTGCCGCCGGGAACGATGTGTGCCCGGTGATGGTCAATCATCAATTGCAGTTCGTTGCCGGGGATGGCTTTCCCGTTGCTGCTGAAGCCATAGGTAATAACGGCCGATGCGCTGTCCACATTCTTTTTCCTTTGCGCCTGTACCGGCTGCAGGGCGAGCGCCATGCCGGTAACGATCAGTAGTAATCTTCTCATTGTAGCTGTTTGCTTTGTGTTGTATAGGTGGAGCGGCTGGCATTTACGCTAAAAAAAAGCACAGCCATAAAGACTGTGCTTTCGTTTAACACTATCATTCACTCAACTATGGCTTATTCTGCTTCTGCCACAACTTCCTTCACTTCTGGGATCATGCGCTTCATCATGCCTTCAATACCGGCTTTCAGCGTGATCATGGAGGAGGGGCAGCCTGAGCAGGAACCTTGCAACATCAGTGTAACCGTACCATTTTCATAGTCTTTGAACTGAATGGCGCCGCCATCCATTTCAACCGCAGGTTTCACATAGTTTTCAAGTAATTCCTTAATTCGTTTTACCACATCTGTATCGTCTGCACTCACTTCATTGCTCGCAGTAGATTTGGTAATAACTACCTCATCTTCGTTGATAACAGGACGGGAGTCTTCCAGGTATTCTTTCAGGAAGGCCTTAACAGTAGGAATTATATCGTTCCAGTCAGTTTCGCTGGTTTTTGTAAGCGTAATAAAGTTAGCCATAATAAATACGCCCCTGATGAAAGGGAAGCTAAACAGCTCTATGGCTAGAGGAGACGGTTTGGCACTGGCTTCATCCGGGAAATCAATGCTCTTGCCTGGGTACAGAAGCTTGTTTGCCACAAACTTCATCGTTTCCGGGTTTGGCGTCATCTCCGTATATATGCTGATGATTGGATTTCCTGTTTTAATCATTTTATCCTAATTTACTTATGCAAAGGTAGCATTTTTCAGGCAGATTTCCGGGACGCATCTGAATGTAGTCTATCGAAATTTACAATCCCGGTATAGTTCCCGGTGATATCCCCGTCACACCTCGATCTTCTTCATATTATACAAATTTTTCATTATGTTATTGAAAGAACTCTCTCCCAAAATTTATGACGCACTGAACCAACAGGTGGAAATGGAAGCAGCCTCCTCCCAATATTATCTTGCAATGGCCTCCTGGGCCGAGGTGCAGGGGTATAATGGCGTAGCCCAGTTCCTGTACCGGCATTCCGATGAGGAAAGGGCCCACATGCTGAAGCTGCTGAAGTTTATCAATGAAAGAGGCGGTCATGGCCTGGTTCCGGCACTGAAGCAGCCTACCGTGAAATTCAAAAGCATACATGCCATTTTTGAGCAAGTATTTAGTCATGAGCTGCTGGTTTCCAAAGAAATCAACAACCTCGTGGATATGTGCCTGAGCGAAAAGGACTATGCCACCCACAATTTCCTGCAATGGTATGTAACCGAACAAATTGAAGAAGAACGCCTGGCCCGGCATATCCTCGATAAATTAAAACTGATAGGAGAGGACAAGGGCGGTCTTTACATTTTTGACCGGGACCTGGCCGTTCTGGACAGCAACGACAAACACTAAACATTAGATTTAATTATTGCGCGTCACTTATTACTTTTGTGATCATATATGCAAACATCAAAAGTTTTAAAAGCCCGCAAAAGAATTGCCCTTATTGCTCACGACCATAAAAAGGCAGAGTTAATTGAATGGGCCATCTATAATAAAACAGTACTGAGCCGGCATGAACTATATGCAACCGGAACAACCGGGCTGCTGATAGAGCAGGCGCTGGATGTATCTGTAAGAAAACTCCTGAGTGGCCCCCTGGGCGGCGATCAGCAAATTGGCGCCCTGGTGGCCACCGGAGAACTTGATGTGATCATTTTCTTCTGGGACCCCATGGAAGCGTTGCCTCATGACCCGGATATCAAAGCCCTGCTGCGTTTAGGCGTGGTGTGGAATATTCCGATGGCCAGCAACCGTGCGTCTGCCGACTTCCTCCTTACATCCCCCCTGATGCACCAGGAGTACGAAGCCAGTCTGCCGGATTACAGCCAGTATACAAAAAGGAAGATATAGCCGCCTGCTGCTTCCCGAATTTTCCGTACTTTAAACAAAAGCTTCGGGAATGAAAATTGTTTTTACCCTCTACTTTACTACCATTCTGGCTGGTTGGGCTTTGCTATGCAATGCGCAAAACGATAGCAGCAAAGCTACCCGCGACTCCCTCACCGACTCACAACTGATCCTGACCACCCGCCTGCTCCGGGAAAGCGATTCCCTCCAGAAAGCAGATAACGAACAGAAAAAACAACTGCAGCAACAACTGCTGCTGATCACCAACGACAACGATAACCGCAAAAAAGAACTGCAACAGAAGCTCTCTGCTTTTGAACAGGCCGATTCACTGAAAAAGGCAGCCGCGCGACAGCGCATCATCCAGCTGAAAGCCACTAACAAAGGCATTCCGGTTGTTCCCTTCCACCGCGACACCCTCTTCTATATTTATAATAAGCTGGGACCACTGCATCCCAGCGACCGGGCTGCGAACATTGACCACAAACTGGCACAGCTGGCCGATGATCCTTTCTTTGTGCCTGATTCCATTAAGGTTATACCAAACGAAAACAATATAGACGTTACCTATAATGAACTGGTGCTGCTAAGCGTAACGGACGACGACGCCCTCTGGCTGGACCACGATAAAGCAGAGGTAGCGCAACAATATGCTGCCGCTGTACGCAAAGCAATACTACAGGAAAAGGAAGACAGCAGCCTGCAGAATGTCCTCATCAGGATAGGCTGGCTACTGCTTATCATCGTTGTTTTTTCCGCTATTGTATACGGCATCAACCGCTTGTTCAAACGCCTGCGCAAAAGGATTGTCCGGGAAAAAGACCGCTACTTTAAAGGCGTAAAAGTAAAAGACTATGCACTGCTGAACCAGCAAAAGCAGATAGGTATTGTTTTTAACATATTGCGCGTAGTACGGATCGTAGCTATCCTTCTCGTCTTTTATATCACGCTTCCCTTTGTATTCAGCATCTTTCCCTGGACAAAAGGGATCGCCGATAAGCTGATCAACTGGACATTATCTCCCATAAAATCCATCCTGCTAAGCTTCTTACACTATCTTCCCAAATTACTCACGATCATCGTGATCTACTTTGTAACGCGGTACCTCGTAAAACTCGTGAATTACCTCGCCGAAGAAGTGGCCGCCGGCAACCTCTCCATCAAAGGCTTTTATGCCGATTGGGCAAGGCCCACCGGAAGCGGCATCAAGTTCCTGCTGTATGCTTTTATGTTCGTGGTAATATTTCCTTACTTACCCGGATCGGATTCAAAAATATTCCAGGGCGTTTCAGTTTTCCTCGGCATCCTGTTTTCATTAGGCTCTTCTTCCGCCATTTCCAATGTGATAGCGGGTTTTGTAATTACGTATATGCGTCCGTTTAAGATCGGTGACCGGGTGAAAATCGGGGAAATTACGGGAGATGTAATAGAAAAGAACCTGCTGGTAACCAGGCTGCGCACGATTAAGAACGAAGAAATTACGGTACCCAACGCCAGTATATTAAGTGGCCATACCATTAACTTCACCACGTCCAGTAAAGACCTCGGCCTCATCTTACATACTACTGTTACTATCGGCTATGAAGTGCCCTGGAAAAAAGTACATGAAATGCTGATCAAAGCAGCTATAGATACGGAAGGTGTTATGAAAGACAAACCTCCTTTTGTTTTACAAACCAGCCTGGATGATTTTGCCATCGCTTACGAAATCAATGTGTACACCGATCATTCCCATAAAATGGCGGTCATCTACTCCGATCTCCACAGGCATATCATCGACGAGTTTAATGCTGCGGGTATTGAAATTATGTCGCCGCATTTCATTGCCCACCGCGATGGAAATATGACCACGGTACCAACAGAATATTTACCCGAAAATTACCAGGCGCCTGCCACAAAGTTGAAGATGGAGAAGGATTAGTTTCCCCTATCTTCATAAGAATCACATATTTGTATCGGATCAGCCTTGCTTTTTGCTATTTTCGCATCTTACGGTTAAAAAGTCAGGCTGATGTTGAAGCAATTTATAGCAGGCGCAATACTATTGATTATTGGAATGCAGCAGGCATGGGCGCAATTGCCCCCCAAACGCGAACTGAGAGCGGTATGGATCGCCACTGTAGAAAATATTGACTGGCCATCGCGGCGCGGGTTAAGTACAGAACAGCAAAAACAGGAGTTCATTGCTATACTCGACCAGCAACAGCGAAATGGTATGAATGCAGTAGTGGTACAGGTGCGCCCGGCTACCGATGCCTTTTATCCTTCTCCTTATGAACCCTGGTCCGAATACCTCACCGGTGTACAGGGGCAGGCGCCAAATCCTTACTATGATCCGTTACAGTTCATGGTGGAAGAAACACATAAACGCGGCATGGAATTTCACGCCTGGTTTAACCCGTACAGAGCCGTATTTAATACAAGCCGCAGCAGCGTGGCCGCCAATCACATCACCCGCCTGAAACCACAATGGTTCGTTACCTACGACAATAAAAAATATTTTGATCCGGGCATTCCGGAGGTGCGGGAATATGTAACGATGGTTATCCGCGATGTGGTGAAACGCTACGATATTGACGCTGTGCATTTCGATGATTATTTTTATCCTTACCGCGTTCCCGGAAAGGAGTTCCCGGATAACAGCTCCTACCGCCTGTATGGCAATAATATGATGAAAGACGACTGGCGCCGCTCCAATACAGACGCCATCATAAAAATGCTGAGCGTTGCCATCAAATCAGAAAAACCCTGGGTTAAATTTGGTGTCAGTCCTTTTGGCGTTTGGCGTAATAAGGACAAAGACCAGGAAGGGTCTTATACCAAAGGCGGTCAAACCAACTACGACGACCTGTTTGCCGATATCCTGAAATGGCTGAAAAACGGCTGGATCGACTATGTAGCGCCGCAAATCTATTGGGAGCGCGGACACCGGCTGGCCGACTACGAAATATTACTGAACTGGTGGAGCCAGCATGGCTATGGCCGCCAGGTGTATATTGGTCACGGCGTATACCGGATTGGCAGCAATGCTGCGTGGAAAAACCCGAATGAATTACCGGCGCAAATAGAAGAGGCCAGAACGCTGAACACTATCCAGGGCAGTATTTTTTACAGTGCTGCCTCTTTCCGCGGCAACCCGCTGGGCATTGAAGATGCGTTGCGTACCCGCGTTTATAAATACCCGGCGCTGCGGCCAATCATGTCGTGGCTGCCAAAGGAAACACCAGAGGCGCCTTACTTTATTGATGCATTTGAACGGCCAGGCGGATTGGAAATACACTGGGCGGATGACGATACCAGCGGCCATACCAAACAATATGTACTGTACCGGTTTGAGCAAAATGAAGCAATTAACGTCAGCGACCCTACGAAAATTATCAGCATTCTGTCGCAGTCTTCCGATCCCGAATTTAAGGACCTCACTTATGTGAAAGGAAAGCTGTATACCTATATAGTAACGGCACTCGACAGGTTGCAGAATGAAAGTCATATCAGCGAACCGCTGCGTATGCGGCAGGTAAATGGTAAAGTACAATTCCTCTTTGAGCCATAGCTGCGGGGAACAGGCGCATTAAAAAATCAGTGCGCCTGTTTCCATATCTATCGCGGTAGCCTCTGCAGGAAGTTTTAGTTCCGGGAAGGCATCTGTATGCTGCAGGGCAGTAGTGGATCCAAGCAAACCACCGGCAACCCCTCCAATTAAAGCCCCGCCAATGATGGCTGTTTGTCTTCTTTCATATGCCGACAGGTAAGACGTGATCACATAACCATGACCGCTCCTGGATAATCCTATCAGCGATTTGTTGGTGTACTTGAATACCGCTCCGTTTTTTACCACGCCCCATAACGCGGGAATAATTGTTTTCTGACCGTCGCCGGGAATCACATACACCTTCACTTTGCCGGCTTTTCCCTTTGTTTCAAATTGCAGGATATCCGGCTTATTTTCCAGGAAACTGGCAAAAGACAGGTACACGCCGTCGTTCATCAGCGGAGCTTTCAGCGCCGGCTGCTCCCGTTTTTTTGCATAAACATCTGTGATCGCCGCGTAGGAAAGCCCAGGCTGGGTGTCGGCCAACACGGCATCTATAGTGTCTATACCTGCGGTATAAAATTCCTTAAAGGCATTTGAGATATTGTTCCGGTGTTGGTGGGTTACATCAAAGCCGTTGTTCAAATGCACTATATCCATGACTTTCAGCAGTTTGTAAGTATCCTCCCCGGTTTGTACATAGGCGGTTGCCTTTACGCGGACGTAGGCTTTTTCACCCATCATCTGGGTACGTTCTCCAATGCGCAGGTCCTCCACCACCCATATCAGCCGGGGTTTACCAGGAGTAAATACGCCTCCGAAGGTGTTATTCACATATTCCTGCAGGTATTGGCCCATTTCCTTATCGGGGATGGCTTCCGCCTTATTATTGAAAAGCCCGGTTTGCAGAAACCCGATGCGGCTGGTATCCCATACTGCATTGACGATGGTGATCCCGGATACTTTAGCCTGCAGGCTATCTGTAAAGGGAGAGGCTTTACCCAGGCTTACTTTTTTTTGTGAGATGGTAGCCGGTGCTTCGGCGGCGTCCTGTGCGCGGGCCGGCAGCAGAAACCCGGCAGACACTAAAAACGCACTTATGAATAGCTTCTGGAGCATAAAATTGGTATAGGCGTTCATGTTGGTAAAGGGTATCATTCAAATATAATACAAGGTGGCTGAAAAAAGCACCCCGCATAAAAGTGTTATAATCAGGGTCGCCCTTAAACCTGTCAACCTGAGCCTTAAAACGGGGCCAATTTATCGTGAGGGAGCAGTCATTTTTTCAAAAATTCTAACAAATAACCTCCTCTTTTTGTATTTTTCTAAATTTTAACCGTCTGACAAAAGTTTATACAAAAAATACCGCATTCCTTTAGTATCTTTAAACCGTTCCCGAATTATATCGTACACCATCACCCGCGGCGCAAGTCAGAAGGGAAGGGTGTGCCAAAGCAAAAAATCTAAACCAAATGGATGAAGTGAAGCAAACGCAAGGTTTATACCGTCCGGAATTTGAACATGATGCCTGCGGAACAGGTTTTACTGCCCACATCAAGGGTCGTAAATCCCACCATATTATACGTGATGCCTTAACCATGCTGGAAAACATGGAACACCGCGGAGCCTGCGGTTGTGAGCAGAACACGGGAGATGGTGCAGGGATACTGTTTCAAACGCCCCACGAGTTCCTGTATGACGAATGTCTGAAACTGGGCATCGCCTTACCGGAATTTGGAAAATACGGTGTAGGCATGGTCTTCTTTCCGAAAGAACCACGCTGGCGTGAAGAATGCCGCGAGATATTTCAACGCAGCGCAGAGAAACTGGGCCTGGAAATTCTTGGCTACCGTAAAGTACCGGTACGTCCGGATGGCATTGGTGAATCTGCCCTTTCTGTAGAACCGGAAATTGAACAGGTATTTATCGCCTGTCCTTATCATATCAGCGATCCGGAAATTTTTGAGCGCAAACTGTTTGTGCTCCGTAACTACGTTTCCAAAACTGTTCGCAATACCGTTCCAAAAGAGAAATCGCTGTTTTACATTGCGTCCCTCTCTTATAAAACAATTGTATACAAAGGTCAGCTGACCACCTACCAGGTGCGTCATTATTATACAGACCTGAGCGATGAGAAAATGGTGTCCGCCTTTGCCCTCATCCACTCCAGGTTTGCTACCAACACGTTCCCTAGCTGGAGATTGGCTCACCCTTACAGGTACATTGCCCACAACGGTGAAATCAATACCCTGAAAGGTAACCTCAACTGGCTCCGCGCCGGCGAAAGGGACTTTATTTCCAAATACTTCAGCAAAGAAGAGATGGAAATGCTGCTTCCCATTGTGGAAGAAGGCCAGTCCGATTCCGCCAGCCTGGATAACGTGATTGAACTCCTCACCATGACAGGCCGCTCCCTGCCGCATGTAATGATGATGCTGGTACCGGAAGCATGGGATGGCAACGAAGACATGGGCGAAGAAAAGAAAGCGTTCTATGAATATCATGCCTCCCTCATGGAGCCATGGGATGGTCCTGCTTCCATTTCTTTCACCGATGGTAAAATCATTGGCGCTACCCTGGATCGTAATGGTTTACGTCCAAGCCGCTTCGTAGTAACAAAAGATGATCGCGTAATCATGGCTTCTGAAGCCGGTGTATTACCCATCGATCCAAAGAATATTAAAGAGAAAGGCCGCCTGCAACCTGGTAAAATGTTTATCGTAGACATGGACCAGGGCCGTATCATAGGTGATGAAGAGCTGAAACAACAGATCTGCTCCCAGCAACCTTATGGCGAATGGCTGAATAAATATAAGATCCGCCTGGAAGAACTGCCGGAACCAAGAGTAACCTTTACTCACCTGGAACACGACCAGATCTTTAAATACCAGCGCGCATTCGGTTACAGCACAGAAGACCTGGATCACATCATTGCCCCAATGGCAATTGATGGCAAGGAACCTGTTGGCTCTATGGGTACAGATACCCCGCTGGCAGTACTGAGCAATCAGCCACAACATCTCTGTAACTATTTCAAACAATTGTTTGCACAGGTAACCAACCCACCGATTGATCCTATCAGGGAAAGACTGGTGATGTCGTTGGCTACTTTTGTAGGCAACAACGGCAACCTGCTGGATGAAGATCCGCTGCACTGCCACGGACTGGCGTTGCGTCACCCGATTCTCAACAACCACGAACTGGAAAAGATCCGTAGTATCGATACCGGTTTGTTCCAGGCCAAAACATTACACACTTATTTCAAGGCAGACGGTAAACCCGGCTCCCTGGAAAAAGGATTGGCCCGCTTATGCCGCTACGCGGTAGATGCAGTGGAAGATGGTTTTGAAGTGATCATTCTTTCTGATCGTGCTATCGACTCAGAACACGCCGCTATTCCATCTATCCTGGCTGCATCTGCAGTTCACCACCACCTGATCCGTAAGGGTTACCGTGGCCAGGTAGGACTGATCGTGGAAGCCGGCGATGTTTGGGAAGTACACCACTTTGCCTGCCTGCTGGGCTTTGGCGTAACCGCCATCAACCCATACCTGGCACTCAGCACCATCCGCGATATGAAGCTGAATGGCAAGCTGGACACGGCACTCGACGTAGATAAACTGAAGAAAAATTATATTAAAGCAATCTGTGATGGCCTTCTGAAAGTATTTTCCAAGATGGGCATCTCCACCCTGCAATCTTACCAGGGGGCACAGATCTTTGAAATATTGGGTATCAACCAGGCAACTGTTGATAAATATTTCACCGGCGCCGTTTCCCGCATACAGGGATTGGGCCTCGATGAAATTGCCCGTGAAACACTGGCTAAACACTGGATGGGCTACGGTCGTAAAGAAACTCCGGTTCAGCGTTTAACAGAAGGTGGTGTATATCAGTGGAAACGTAAAGGAGAATTCCATCTCTTTAACCCCACTACTATTCACTATCTGCAACTGGCTACCCGTATGGGCGACTATGTTGCTTTCAAAAAGTATTCAAAGGCAGTAAACGATCAAAGCGAAAAAGCAGCCACTTTACGGAGCCTGTTTACGTTTAAAAAGAATCGTCCATCTATTTCCATTGATGAAGTAGAACCAGCTTCCAGCATCTTCAAGCGTTTCGCTACCGGTGCCATGAGCTTCGGATCTATTTCCCATGAGGCACACTCCACACTGGCCATTGCCATGAACCGCATCGGTGCAAAAAGTAATACCGGTGAGGGTGGGGAAGATGAGCTGCGTTATGAGCTGCTGGAAAACGGCGACTCTATGCGTTCTGCCATCAAACAGGTTGCCAGTGCCCGTTTCGGGGTTACCAGCTACTACCTGACCAATGCCGACGAACTACAGATTAAAATGGCGCAGGGTGCAAAACCCGGCGAAGGCGGGCAGTTGCCCGGCCATAAAGTGGATGAGTGGATCGCAAAAGTAAGGCACTCCACACCAGGTGTGGGCCTCATTTCTCCGCCTCCTCACCATGATATTTACTCTATTGAGGATCTGGCGCAGCTGATCTATGACCTGAAAAATGCTAACCGTGCCGCCCGTATCAGCGTGAAGCTGGTATCTAAGGCTGGTGTTGGCACTATCGCAGCCGGTGTTGCAAAAGCACACGCCGATGTGGTACTGGTTTCTGGTTTCGATGGCGGTACCGGTGCTTCTCCGGAAAGCTCTATCAAACACGCAGGTTTGCCGTGGGAGCTGGGCTTGGCAGAATCACACCAGACCCTCGTAAAAAATAAGCTCCGCAGCAGGGTAGTACTGCAAACAGATGGTCAGCTGAAAACCGGCCGCGACATTGCGATTGCTACCTTATTGGGCGCTGAAGAATGGGGCGTTGCCACCGCTGCCCTCGTGGTAGAAGGTTGTATCATGATGCGTAAATGCCATGTAAACACCTGTCCTGTTGGTGTGGCTACCCAGGACCCTGAACTGCGCAAACGCTTCACCGGCGATCCGCAACATGTGGTAAACCTGTTCACCTATCTCGTGGAAGAACTCCGCGAAATCATGGCTGACTTGGGCTTCCGCACCATCAATGAAATGGTGGGTCAGGTAGAATGCCTCCAGATGCGTGATAACATCACCAACTGGAAAACACAAAAACTGGATCTGTCACCGATCTTATATAAAGAAGAAGCTTCTGCCGAAACCGGCCTGTACAAACAGGAAGAACAGGATCACGGCATCAGCGAAGTAATCGACTGGCAATTGCTGAAGGCCGCACAGCCTGCACTGGAAAAGAAAGCCAGGGTATATCAGCAGTTCCCTGTAAAAAATACAGACCGTACCATCGGTACTATCCTGTCTAACGAAATATCCAAACGCTACAAAAGCGAAGGATTACCGGAAGACACCCTGCACTTCAAATTTATCGGATCTGCAGGCCAAAGCTTCGGCGCCTTTACCACTAAAGGTTTAACGCTGGAACTGGAAGGAGAAGCCAATGACTACTTCGGTAAAGGTTTGTCTGGTTCCAAACTGATCCTCTATCCACACGGAGAAGCAGGATTCAAGGCGGAAGAAAATATTATCGCAGGTAACGTTTGCTTCTATGGAGCTACTTCCGGTGAAGCTTTCATCCGCGGTAAGGCAGGCGAACGCTTTTGTGTACGTAACTCCGGCGCTACAGTAGTAGTAGAAGGAGTAGGTGATCACGGATGTGAATACATGACCGGGGGTAAAGCGGTAATACTGGGTGAAACCGGCCGTAACTTCGGAGCAGGTATGAGCGGTGGTATCGCTTATGTATACGATGTGAAAGGAACTTTCGCCAACTACTGCAACAGGGATATGATCGACCTGGATCCGCTGGATCCGGCAGATGTAGCACTGTTACAGGATCTGATCACTAAACATCATGCCTACACGAACAGCACTGTGGCGAAGTTTATCCTGAAAGACTGGGAAAACCAACTGCGTCATTTTGTGAAAGTATTCCCGAAAGAATACAAGGCAGCATTGAAATCAGACAAAGTACAGGGTCAGAAAGTAGGTCACTAATTGAACAATTAACATTCATCATCAAAATATCCCTTGCAGGTAAGGGACTTGTGGAGGAAAATTATGGGTAAACCTACAGGATTCCTGGAATTTACACGCGAGCTGCCCGGGAAAGCGGATCCCCGGGAAAGGGTTGGTCACTATAATGAATTTGTAGAACGCTTCCCCGATAATAAATTAAATCAGCAAGCGGCCCGCTGTATGAACTGCGGGGTGCCTTTTTGCCACAGCGGATGCCCGCTGGGTAATGTGATACCGGAATTTAACGATGCCGTATACCGTCAGGATTGGAAAGAAGCGTATGATATACTGTCCTCTACCAATAACTTCCCGGAATTTACCGGACGTATTTGTCCTGCTCCCTGCGAAAGCGCCTGTGTGCTCGGTATTAACCAGCCCCCGGTAGCGATCGAGGAAATAGAGAAACATATCATTGAAGTAGCTTTCGATAAAGGTCTGGTACAGGCGAAAGCGCCCCGTATGCGTACCGGCAAAAAAATCGCTGTTATTGGTTCCGGCCCCGCCGGTTTAGCCGCAGCAGCACAGTTGAACTATGCAGGCCACACCGTAACCGTGTTTGAGCGCGATGATGCACCCGGTGGACTTTTACGCTATGGTATCCCGGACTTCAAGCTGGAAAAATGGGTAGTAGACCGCCGCGTGAAACTGATGGAAGAAGAAGGAGTGGTGTTTCAATGCAATGCCAACGTAGGCGTTAACGTTAGTACCAATGACCTGCTGAGAGAATACAACGCAATTGTACTGGCTGGTGGTTCCACCATTCCACGCGACCTCCCGATTCAGGGCCGTGAGCTGAAAGGCGTACACTATGCAATGGACTTCCTGAAGCAGCAGAATAAAAGAGTCAGCAATATTGCAGTAGAAGGCAGCGATATATTGGCTACCGGCAAAAATGTAATTGTAATTGGTGGTGGTGATACGGGCTCCGACTGTGTGGGAACCAGTAACCGTCATGGCGCCAACAGTGTTACGCAGCTGGAATTATTACCAAAACCTCCGGGTGAACGTACGCCGTATATGCCGTGGCCAACCTACCCGATGGTCTTAAAAACATCCTCTTCCCACGAAGAGGGAGCAGACCGTAAATGGGCCATTGCTACCAAATCCTTTATCGGAGATGACAACGGCCACCTGAAAGCCCTGCGCCTGGTAGACCTGCAATGGACCGCCAGCGCCGACGGCAGACCGGCAAAATTCACGGAAGTTCCTGGTTCCGAAAGAGATGTACCCTGCGAGCTGGCCTTACTGGCTATGGGCTTCGTACATCCCCAGCACACCGGTTTACTGGATCAGCTGGAAGTGGAAAGAGATGAACGCGGTAATGTAAAAGCTACCGAAAAAGATTACCTGACATCCATCCCTAAAGTGTTCACTGCCGGCGATATGCGCCGCGGACAATCACTGGTGGTATGGGCTATAAGCGAAGGTCGTGAGTGCGCAAGAAAAGTGGACGAATTCCTGATGGGTAGCTCCCAGCTGGAAAGCAAAGACCATTCATTGCAGGCAATGGCTTTATAATTCAATTATGTAAATCAAATTTTTTCTCATAAGCAGGTTTAGATTTTGTTGTAACCTTCAGCCGGGCCGGGTTTTTACCCGGCCTATATTTTTTTAAAAAGACAGGATCCTCCCAGAAATAGCCTGTTCCTGTTCAATACCTCCTTTCCTCCGGGTTTTAAAGACACAATTCAAACATCAGCAGAAACAATGCAGGTGTTCAGCTATTTCCAGGTATCGCCACTCCCTAAACCCAATACATTTGTTAAATTATGAAACAACTGTTGTGTTTTTGGAGCCTGCTGTTGCTGGGCATCTCCGTAACGGGGCAAAATGTGCTGATTACCGATGCCCCTCAACTAAAGAAAGGGCTGTACAAGACCTTTGAGGAATTTCAATCAAATAATCCTTCAGAAGAAGGGGACCTGGTAATCAAAAACCGCAGCTCCGCCGCGCAGATCTACCTGTTGGCCAACAGAAATGAACTGGTGCTCCGGGATGGCGCCGGCCAGGAACACAAACTGAAAAATTACTGGGGCTTCTGCGACGGGAAAAATATCTATATCAAAGACAACGGTCTCAATAAATTACAGGAAATCGGTTACTACTGCATATATGCTCTACATGGCATTCAACCTTCGCGGGGCTATATTAATCAGGCCGATATGACTACCAACAGTATCAACACCCCCGTGGTGCTCAAAAAAGTGCTGAATGTAGTGACTGGGCAGATCCTGGAACTATCTGCCTACAATCTCAAAAAATATATCCTTCCACAGGATAGCGTACTGCTCGATGAATTCAGGGCCGATAGGGAGAAGAAGGATCAGCTGGAGTATTACATTTTCCGGTTCAACCAACGGAACAAGCCAGAAATAAAGTAATTAAATTTCTTTCAAAGTGAGAGCGTTTAAGTTTCATTAACTTGCTGCTGTTGTGGCTTCGGTATATTGTGCGTATCACAATGTTGTGAGATGAATAAACACTTTTTCATGAAAAAAGAATTGATTGAAGCACTGTTTAAACAATTTGAGCAGGCTTGTTATGAACACAAAGGTATTGAGTGCTGGAGCGCCAGGGAGTTGCAACAAATTCTTGGATACCTGAGATGGGAAAACTTTTTCAAAGTCATTGAAAAGGCCAAAAATTCCTGCGAAAACAGTGGAATTGTCGTCTCCGATCATTTTCGTGACATCACGAAATCGATACCTGTTCCTAAAGGTGGCCAAAGACAGCTTCAGGATATCGCCCTTACCCGTTACGCCTGCTACCTGATTGCTCAAAGTGGCGATACCCAAAAAGATCCGATTGCGTTTGCACAAACCTACTTCGCCGTACAAACCCGCAAACAGGAAATCGTTGAAAAAAGATTACTGGATATTGACCGCCTCAATGCCCGGGAAAAACTATCGAAGTCAGAAAAGGTCCTATCTGGTATTATTTACGAAAGAGGAGTGGACGATAAAGGATTTGCCAGGATCCGGTCCAAAGGCGATGAAGCCCTTTTCGGCGGATTTACCACCCGCGATATGAAGAGAAAACTGATTGTTCCGGAAAACAGAGCCCTGGCAGATTTCCTTCCCACCATTACTATTAAAGCAAAAGACCTCGCAGCAGAAATTACCAGCCATAATGTAGTAGAAAAAGATCTGAAAGGAGAAGTTGATATTACAGAAGAACATGTCGATAACAATACTGCCGTCAGAAATGTACTTCTCGAAAGAGGTGTAAAACCGGAAAGTCTCCCTCCGGCAGAAGATGTGGATAAAGTTAAAAAACGAATTGAAAAAGAAGATAAAAATGCCCTGAATCAGGATAACTAAATAATAAAAACCAACCCGTCCGATCCATTTTCTTTTCGCCAATCTGTGCATATTACTACTCACCCCATTCTGTTTCTGCACCAAAAAAAGTATGTCCGTTACCGTATTTAATGTATTCTTGCAATTACTATTTATTCCCGGTACCCCTGAGGTATGGATTTTGTTGTACCCCGCAGGCAAGCGCCCGGTTGCACTATCCTGCCGGTAAAGTAAACCATAAGCACGCTTTTGCGTTTATATTCAGTAATTTACTTTTGTAATATATCATAGTGACAGAACCAGCAGAAACCGGAGAAAAACACGGCCGCCCCTGGTGGCGATGGCTTATATGGATTATTGTTGCGGTGCTCCTATTGCCCGTAATGGCTGTTTTATTATTACAACTGAACGGCGTCCAGAATTATTTAAGAGAACAGGGAGAACTATACCTGCGGAAGAAACTGCACACAAAAGTGCAGATCGGCTACCTGCGCGCACGTGGCTGGCAGTACCTGGAACTGCGTAATGTATATGTAGCCGACACCTCCAACCAGGCCCTTTTTTACACCGGTTCCCTCAAGGTACATTACAACCTGCTGTCACTGATCAGTAATGAACTGAAAATAGATAAACTGGAATGGGACACCTTACTGGTAAACGTATACCGGCATCCCGGCGATTCCGCTTTTAATTACCAGTTTGCGGTAGATGCGTTTGTGACACCCTCCGGTAAAAAAGATACCCTGGCACCGGAAACCGGTACCACCTTACAATACCGGCTGAAAGACATCTCATTCCGTAAAGTGAAAGTAAGCTATGCCGATGCCCAGGGTGGCATGTCTGCCATACTCACCTGGGATAGCTTACATGTTGATCCGGACGACCTGCTCATAGATGATGGCATTTACGCATTCAGGGGTATTACCCTCGATGGATTGAAAGGCTTTTTCCGGCAACAATATATACCTCCGGCTATTACATCAGCCGCTCCGCCGCCGCCACCTGCTGATACCAGCAGCGCATCCCTGCACCTGCTCCTGAAAAAACTACAGATCAATAACAGTAATTTCCTGTATACAGATGAAGGCTCCGGTATTACTACCGCCTGGAAAATAGGCGCCCTGCAATTACGGAACAGCAACCTGGACCAGGACTCCACCCGGATACAGGTAGGAGATCTCTCCATCAGCAATACCACCGGTTTGGTAATGATGGTGCCCGGAAAAGATTCCGTTCCTGCCGCGCCAAACGACACCACACCAAATACATGGCAGGTATTTGCCACCCAGGTAAATCTTGATAAGCTGGCTTTACGCTACGATAACGGCGGCCCGGCTCCAAAGGCCGCCGGACCAGATCCTGACTATAATCACCTGTTCCTGACCCGCTTCTCCAGTAAAATCAATAATATCCGCTATAAGCCCGATAGCATTATGGTGGGTATAAAGTCGCTGACTGCCCGGGATAAGTCCGGCTTTACGATCCGCAAAGCCAATATGGACGTATTGTTTACGCCGTATACACTGGCGCTGCGCAATTTCCTGCTGCAAACCAATAAAAGCATCTTCCGCAAACAGATCATTGTAACAGTCCCTTCCTGGTCAGGCATTTCCGATCACCTCGATCAACTCGGACTGGATGCCAATCTCGATTCTGTGCATATAGCACTGGGAGAGTGGCTGCCTTTTGTTCCTGATGCCCGCAAAAATAAATCATTCGACCAGCTCTGGAATAAACAACTAACGCTGGCGGCTATACTAAAAGGAAACCTGGGAGAACTGAATATTAAACAGCTTTATGTCAACGATCACGAAGGCAACCTGATTAAAACAGACAATGGCCAGGTGTTCCATGCTACAGATCCGGACCGGCTCAGTGCCAATCTCCCTACACTTTATATACAAACAGGAAACAAACCATTGCGCGCCTGGCTGCCGGCCGGTACACTGCCAGATACACCACGCCTGCCGGAAAACATGCTGATTACCGGTATGTTCAAAGGCGGCATGAAAGACCTGGTTACCCAACTGCAGCTGAAAAGCGAAACCGCCAACGCCAACATCAATGCGCATCTCGTTAATATCACCGACAGCATCCGCAGCAGCTATACCATCAGTATTCCCTACTTCCGCGTAAACCCCGGCGCCATGCTATACGATACCACCTACGGCTGGATGTCCGGAAAACTGAGCGCTACCGGTGAGGGATATACGTTAAAACAAATGGTGGCCAAAGCCACCGCACAACTGGATGAAGCTACCTATAACGCCTATACGTATCATGATGTAAGTGTAGTTGCCGGTATCAACAAAGGCGACTTTGAAGCACAGGGCGAGAGTGCAGATAGCAGCATCACCGCTACTTTCGATATCAGCGGGCAACTGGTGGATACCACCATCCAGGGGCTGAAAGTAAATATGGAAGTGGCTAAAGCCGATCTTTATGCTACCCACTGGTATACAGAACCATTAACTATACAGGGAAACCTCCTGGCAGATTTTAACAGCATCGAACCACAGCGTATTGAAGGCAACGCCTTTCTAACAAAATGGCAGATCGCCACACAGGGACAGGTATTTCCGCTGGACAGTATCTCCCTGATAGCCGAATATAAAGATCAGCAATACCTTACTTTAAAAAGTCCGTTTGGCCTGATCAGCGCCAACGGCCATATCGATTATACAAAGGTGGGCACTGCATTCGCCAACATTATCAGCAAGCCATTGCTGCCGGCCGATTCGGGCGTTATTGTGCAGGTTCCCGGCGGACAATCACTGCAATGGAATGCTTCTTTACAATGGCCAAAGAGTTTGCAGCAGATGATCCCAACACTGCGAATGGAAGTGCCACTGGTGATGAATGGCCGCCTTAACAGCGACAGCAGTCTGCTCATCGCCAATGCATATCTTCCGAAAGTTAATTATGATTCCCTGCAGGTCGACAGTCTGCGCATGGGCGTTTCTATCCTGGATACTTCTATGCGGCTTGGGGTTTCCCTGGCCCGTATGGCGCATCCTTCCTTCCCGCTGCAACACACTTATCTCACAGCGTATGCCAATACCGGCGTGGTTGATTTTGACGTTGTGCTGGATGATATTAAAAGGCAGCCCAAATATAAACTGGGCGGCATTTTCACCTTCCTGAAAGAGAATGCTATGCAGCTGTCTCTTAAACCCGGACTGCTGCTGAACAAACAGGAATGGACGGTGGCAGAAAACAATATTCTCCGGATGAAGAACGGCGCGCCGGATACCGCAAATATCAAACTGTCGCAGGGCGATCAATCCATCCAGATTGTGACCCGGCCGGATACCAGCACGGTTCCTGCGCTTCAGGCCAACATTGCCAATTTCAAATTATCTACTATTACCGCGCTGCTGGCAACAGACACGCTGCTGGCCAACGGTACCCTCAATGCGGAAGCCTCGGTCAGGAACTGGAACCAGTCGCCACTGATCCACGCCACACTGAAAGTAGACAGTCTAACGGTGAAGAATACACGCATGGGAACACTGGATGCCAATGTAGAAAACAGTGGCCCCGGTCAGTATAAACTTACAGCCGGATTAACCGGTAACGATAATGATATAAAAGTAGATGGTACCTACGACACAACCATCAACGCCCAGCTTGATATCAATAAACTAAGCATTGCCTCACTGGAGCCTTTCACGATGGGCAGCGTGACTAAAATGTCCGGCAACGCTACCGGGCAGTTCAATATTACCGGTACTCCTTCTGCCCCCAAAGTATTGGGAAGCCTGCACTTCGATAATGCCGCCGGCATGGTAACCATGATTGGCAGCACGTTCCACCTGCCAGATGAAGATATTGTGATAGATGAAAGAGGCATCCTGCTGAATAACCTGGTAATAGCCGACAGCGCCAATAACGAGCTGGTAGTAGATGGCCGCATCAATACCAGGAACTTTACCCGGTATAGCTTTAACCTCGATGTTACTGCCGATAACTTCATGGCACTGGGTCGTCAACAAAGCCCGGATCAGTGGATTTATGGCCCTGCTTATATAGATAGTAAAGTGAAGATCCGCGGTACGCTTGATCTGCCAAGAATTGATGCCATCGTAAAGCTGCGCGACAAATCCAGCGTTACCATGACGCTCCCGCAGGAAGAACCGGGACTCGCCAACAGGGAAGGCGTGATAGAATTTGTGGATAAATCCAACCCTGTCGATTCAGCACTGCTGGCCCGTGAAGATAGCCTCCGGTTTAAAACAACGCGGTTAAAAGGCATGTTCCTGTCCGGCAACCTCGATATTACGCCGGAATCTGTTCTTAAAATTATTATCGACTCACAAAATGGTGATTATGTACAGGCGAAAGGTACCGCCAGCATCAACGCCACGCTGGACCCCAGCAGTAAATTAAGTCTTACCGGCCGCTATGAAATAACGGAAGGTAAATATGAGATGTCGCTGAACCAGCTCATTAAACGCTCCTTCGATATAGAAAAAGGCAGCTTCGTATCCTTCAATGGAGACGCTACCAGCGCCGATCTGGACATCACCGCCAAATACACGGTGAACGCTCCGGCCTACGATCTCGTGGCAGACCAGCTCCAAAGCATGTCTGCCGAGCAACGCAATACCTATAAACAACGGATGCCCTTCCAGGTATACCTGATGATCAAAGGCAACCTGATGAAGCCGGATATCAGCTTCCGCCTGGACCTGGCAGAGAAAGACCGGAATACGCTGAATGGAACACCGTATAACCGCCTGAAACAAATTAACCAGGTGCCTTCTGAACTGAATAAACAGGTGATGGGACTGCTGGTGCTGAACTCCTTTATTCCGGATGATCCTATGAATACCCTCGATGGCGGCACCGGCGGGGGAGTAGGACAGGCGGCGAAAAACAGTGTGAGTAAAATACTTTCACAACAGCTCAATAACATGGCGGGCAACCTGATCAAAGGGGTGGATCTTAACTTCGATTTGCAGAACCAGGAAGATTATTCCACCGGCACTGCACAGGAGTCTACCAATCTGAAAGTGGGCGCCTCCAAACAGTTATTCAACGATCGTTTAACCGTTTCTGTTGGTTCCAATATCATGTTGCAGGGAAATCAGCAAAACGCCAGCTCCCTGATCGGCGATATCTCTGTGGAATATAAACTTACCCGCGACGGACGTTACCGGATAAGGGTATACCAGCGCAATGATAGCCAAACAGTGCTGGAAGGACAGGTAGTGGAAACAGGGGTAGCTTTTGCGCTGATCATGGACTACGATGAATTCCGTGAAATTTTGCAGCGGTCTAAATCTGAATCTAAAAAACAGAAACTCCGCGACAACAAAAAAAATAAGAAAGACGATAAAAATACGACAACGCCTGATGCGAAAAGTAAATAGCCATATCATCATTTGCTGTAGCCTGTTTTGCCTGGTATACCTGGTAATCAGCTCCTGCAGTACCACGCGTACCGTACCCGAAGGAGACCGGCTATATACTGGCAGCGAAGTAAAATGGATCACTGATAGCATTGCTAAAAAAAGACCGAAAGATTATAGTTCCCTGATGGAAGGAATGGATAAAAGAATCCGTCCCAACAGGAACCGTAAGTTCCTCGGTATGCCCATAAAGCTGTGGCTCTATAATTTAGGCAATGAACCTAAGGGAAAAGGATTGAATTACCTGCTGCGTAAAAAGTGGGGGGAACCGCCCGTTTTACTAAGCCAGGCCAAACCCGACTACACTTCACAGGTGCTGGAAGAATACCTGGTAGATAACGGCTATTTCCAGGCCGGGGTTACTTCGGCCGTTAAATTATCCGGTAAGAAAAAAGCTTCCATGAAGTACACCGCTACGCCCAATCACCGGTACACTATAAAAAGCGTCACCTATTTAACAGATAGTAGCGCCATCGGCAAAACGGTTACCTATACCAAACCGGAAAGTTCATTGATCATCGGCGCCAATTATTCGCTCGATTCAATCAAGGCCGAACGGGAACGCATACACGCTGCATTAAAAGAACAAGGCTATTATTATTTTACTCCCGATTATTTACTGGTACAGGTAGATAGTACCAATAGCGGTACCGTAGATCTGTTTGTGAAGATAAAAGACAACACACCCCTGGCAGCGCTTCGCCCTTACAGGATGCACGACATAGTGTTGTTCCCTGACTACTCGCTGGACAACGACTCCGCTTCTACACAGGGAACTCCCATAAGATACAAAGGCATTTATATTGTGGATTCCGCCCACCGGTTCAAATCATCTGCATTTGACCGGTCCGTGTTTTTACGGCCGGATAGTTTGTATCGCCTGAGCTCACATAATATTACATTGCAAAGGCTGATTAACCTGGGCGTATTCAAATTCGTAAAAGGACAGTTTTCGCCGGTGCGCGATACCTCTGTTCACAACCTGGTAGGAGGCAGCCCAAATGTTACCAGCACCAGGGACAGCTCCCGTCGACGGGATGCTTCCGGCAGAAATTTGAACCGGCGCGATAGCTCCTATTCCCGTGATACTTCCCAGGCCAGCAACTACAGGGCGATGGTGAATAACCGGGTGGCACTCGACAGCGGCTGGCTCGATGCAAAGCTTTTCCTCACCCCCTATAAGCGTCGTTCTCTTCAAACAGAATTACGCGGTACATCTAAATCTAACGGGTTCATTGGATCACAGATACAGATAACCGCTAAAAACCGCAACTGGTTGCATTCTGCGGCATTGCTGGAAATCGGGTTACGTGGCGGATTGGAGTGGCAAACCGGCAATAAAAACGCAGGCGGATCTAATTCATATGGCCTCGGCGCAGAAGTAGCCGTTACTTTCCCGCGGTTCATTACGCCTTTCCGCGGACTGAACATCCGTACCCCCTATGTGCCTAAAACAAGAATAAGCGCCAGCTATGAACTGTACAGCCGTGCAGACCTGTATAACCTTAACGCGTACACGCTGCAGCTGCAATACCTCTGGCAACGGACACAATACCTGAGTCATATCTTTGCGCCGGTGGCGCTTACATATGTGCTGCCTACCAAAACAACACCGGCATACGATAGTATCCTGGCAAATGATCCGAGTCAGCGCAACGCTATTGAAAAACAATTTATCCTGGGCGGCAACTACACCATCACCTACAATAACCAGCAGGCCAACCGGGTGCACAGCTTCTACCTGAGTGGGAATATAGATATCTCAGGCAACATAGCCGGGTTAATCATTCCAAAAAATGATACCGGGCAAAAAACATTACTTGGAAATTCATTTGCGCAATATGAACGGTTCACTGCGGAAGCGCGCCACTACTGGCAGTTGGGCAAGGGTAAACAATGGGTAAACCGCCTGTTACTCGGCTATGGTTTACCATACGGGAACTCATCCACCCTGCCTTTTGTAAAACAGTTTTTCACAGGTGGTAGCAGCAGCATCAGGGCGTTCCGGGCACGTACTCTCGGCCCTGGATCATATCACAATCCTGCCGTGGATACTTCCGCCCTGCTGGCCAATGAAGCCGGCGATATCAAGCTGGAATTCAACTCCGAGCTGCGTGTACACGTAGCCAGTGTGTTCAATGTGGCAGCCTTTGTAGACGCGGGTAACATCTGGTTGCAGAAAGATGTGCCGGACAAACCAGGCAGCAAATTCGCCTTCAATACTTTTTATAAAGACATTGCCGTTGGCGGTGGTGTGGGCCTACGCATAGATGCTTCTATTGTGGTAGTACGCCTCGATCTGGCTATTCCCTTCCGCATTCCTTACCTGCCGGAAAATGAACGCTGGGTGTTTGATAAAATAAATTTTGGCGATCCTGACTGGCGCAAAAAGAACCTTATTCTTAACATTGCCATCGGGTATCCGTTTTAATATTACGGGGAGATGGTCCTGAAATCATCTCCCCGTAAATTCATACTCAGAGCACATCTTTCAGGTGCTTGTAGTTCGATTTCACCGCATCAAATACATCTTCATATCTTCCGCTGAGGATCAGCTTTCCCATCCACAGGGCAAATCCCTTCATCTGGGCAAACTCCACTTTCGGCGGCATTGCCAGTGACTCCGGATTGGTAAATACATTTACCAACACCGGCCCCGCTGTTTCCGCTGCCTGGGATAAAATGCTTTCCACTTCTTCCGGTTTACGGATGGTAAATGCCGTGAAACCCATTGCCACAGCAACCGCTCCAAAATCTGGATTCACCATATCCGTTTGCCAATCTGGAAGTCCGGCTACTTCCATTTCAAGCTTCACCATGCCCAGCGCCCGGTTATTAAACACAATTACTTTTACCGGCAGTTGATATTGTTTAATGGTCATCAGGTCGCCCAGTAACATCGTTAATCCTCCATCGCCGCACAGCGCAAACACTTCCCGGCCCGGTTGCGCCAATGCCGCGCCAATAGCCTGTGGCATGGCGTTGGCCATAGAACCATGATTAAAAGATCCCAGCAACGTGCGTTTGCCGGTGCCTTCGAGATAACGTGCCGTCCAAACATTCGTCATGCCGGTATCTACGGTAAAAATGGCGTCATCGGCTGCAATTTTATTGAGGGTGGAAGCCACAAACTCCGGGCTGATGGCGTTTTCCTTGCCGGTATCTTCCACATAGGTTTGCATTTTCTTTTGCACTTCCTGGTAAAACGCTACCATCTCATCCAGGAATTGCCGGTCGGTATTTTCTTTCAGCATTGGCAGAAGTGCTTTCAGCGTATCCGCGATATCCCCACACAGCCCCAGCTCCAGTGCCGCCCTGCGACCGAGCCTTTCCGGCTGGATATCTATCTGGATAATCTTTGCCTTCTCAGGAATAAATGGCGTGTAAGGGAAATCTGTTCCCAACAGGAGCAATACATCTGCTTCATGCATACTCTTATAAGCCGATGCAAGCCCCAGCAGGCCGGTCATGCCTACTTCATTGGGGTTGTTGTACTGAATCCCCATTTTCGCCCGGAACGAGTATGCAATGGGCGCTTTTAACAACTGGGAGAGGGCCACTACTTCGTCGTGCGCTTCTACGGCGCCCAGGCCGCAATAGATCGCAATTTTCTTTGCGTCTCCGAGCAAGCCGGCCAACTGCTTTAATTCCGGAACAGAAGGACAAATAACGGGTTTAGGATGATACAGCTTCGTGGCAGTAGGAATTTCCTTTGCATCAGCAGCAGCTACATCTCCCGGTAATCCTAAAACCGCTACACCATGCTTATGCACGGCATGTTGCAAGGCTGCCTGCAACATGCGGGGAGCCTGTTCTGCAGTTGCGGCTACCTGGTTATAATGACTGCAATCATCAAACAACTTAATGGTATTGGTTTCCTGGAAATAGTCGCTTCCAAATTCATTGGTAGCACAGGTAGATGCAATGGCCACCAACGAAGCGCCCGACCGGTGTGCATCATATAAACCGTTGATCAGGTGCACGTGTCCTGGCCCGCTGCTGCCGGCACAACAGGCCAGTCCATTCAATTGTGCTTCCGCACCTGCGGCATACGCGCCTACTTCTTCATGCCGTACGTGAATCCATTGGATCCGGCCATCGCGGCGCACGGCATCGTTAATGTGATTTAAACTATCGCCGGTTACGGCATAAATACGCTTGATGCCGGCGGTTGCCAGCATATCTACTAATTGATCCGCTACAAGTTTTGCCATAAATAATTTGTTAGAATGAATGCCTGATAAAAACAGCTGATCTCTTACATTGTTCAGCTGTCTGCCATTCATCAAATTCCCCGCCACCGGTCACTGAAAGCCTCGGAAAATTGACTTATTTTTAGGTCATTGTCTAAATCGCTATCCGCCATGTGTATCCCTGCACCCTTACAACGCAATTGGGTATTGCTGTTCATTATCCTGATAATGACAGGCGCCTCTTCCTGTAGCCGGAAAATTACCGAAACCGGAAAAGCTTCCTATTACGCCAACTCTTTCGATGGAAAACGTACCGCAAGCGGTGAAACCTTCCACCAGCGGTCGCTTACGGCCGCACATAAAACGCTACCTTTCGGTACTCGCGTTACCGTTACTAATGTTGCCAACGGAAAAAGTGTAAAGGTCCGTATCAACGACCGGGGGCCGTTTGTACCGGGGCGGATTATTGATCTTTCACATAAAGCAGCCTCCAAAATAGGCATGCTGAATACGGGTGTTGCCAATGTGGAAGTGAAATACAAAAAGAAGAAAAAGAAATAAAAGGCAGGAGTGAGGTGCCTCACTCCTGTATGTGGTAATTATCCTAATTGATGTACTCCTCTTTTACGTGCTTCATTGCCTCGCTGATCGTGCGGGCCTTCGGCAATTTCTTCAATCATTTTCTTGCAAAACGCCGGCAAATCCTTTGGTGTCCGGCTGGTAACCAACCCTTTATCGGTCACCACTTCTTCATCCACCCATAAAGCGCCTGCATTTTCAAGATCCGTTTTTAACGATGGATAAGACGTCACCCTCCGGCCATCAAGTTCATCGGTTTCAATCAATGTCCACGGACCATGACAAATGGCCGCTATAGGTTTGCTTTCGTCGAAGAAACCGGTAACAAAAGCAACTACGCGGTCGTTGGTGCGCAAACGATCCGGATTTATTACGCCTCCCGGCAATACCAGCGCATCATAGGAAGATGCCACCACATCTTTTATATCCTTGTCTACCGGGTAGTCTTTCCCCCAGTTTTTTTCTGCCCAGGCGCGAACGGTTTTTCCTTCCGGGGAAACAATATCTACTGTAGCGCCTGCATTCTTCAACGCTTCCAGGGGCTTTGTCAGTTCTACTTCTTCAAATCCATTTGCTACTAAAATAGCTACCTTCTTATCTTTTAATTGGTTTTCCATAAAATAATGTTTTATATAGTTTTTGGAAATATCCTGCCTCCGGCAGATAAATACCGCGGCAGCATACTTATCTACCACAAAAACAATTCCCTTTGTCTTCCCTTACGCGCACAGTACTTCCCACAAGATCAGTACGTTTCTGCCCTGTATAAATTAATGCACATACCGTTGATTGTATGGGAATCTCATTCGATTGTAATTTTTTCCCCGCAAAATTGCATTTGGAAACAGATGCTGCTTTATTTGTTGACATACAATTAAGAACAATGAACAAGAAAACACTCCTTGCAGCATCGCTGGCTATTGGCTTTGCTGTAAACAACGCCTTTGCACAGGCGCGGGTGGCTGAGCTGCCCGGCTTTGCCGCCTATGCCGATCCGGTAGAAGAACATGTAGAGATCAGTGAACGCCACGGCGTTGTACACTGGACGGATAACAGCAACACCGTTAATTTCTATTTTCATGTAGCCACTCCCGGCTCGCTCAAAGTATCACTATCAGCGAAAGCCGATGCCGAAAGCAAAGTATCTGTTTCGGTAAATGGTACAGAAAAAATAGTTAGCATTCCTTCCAATACTGATTTCGTAAATATTCCTGCCTTACAAACAACTATTAAAAAAGCAGGCTTCTATTGTGTATCATTAAAAGGAGTGGAGAGGAAAGGAAATGTATATGCAGATGTAAAAAATGTAACCCTCTCCGGCACGGCTGTCAAAGATATTCAGTACAACGCCAAACCCTGGCGCCGTGCGGCTTCTGTACATTTAAACTATCCTGTTCCGGAAGGTAAAAATGTAGAGTGGTTTTATGGAGAAATTAAAGTGCCGGAAGGAGAAGATAAACTGGGCACTTATTTCATGTCCTGCGGATTTCACAGGGGTTACTTCGGCATGCAGGTAAATTCTCCTACCGAAAGAAGGATTATTTTTTCCGTATGGGATGCTGGCGGGGAACCGCAGGAGCGCAGCAAAGTAAAGTATGAAGACCAGGTGGTGATGCTGGCAAAAGGAGATAGTGTGGACGCCAGCGGGTTTGGCGGCGAAGGCACCGGTGGGCATAGCCATTGGGTATACAACTGGAAAGCCGGAGATACTTATCGTTTCCTGATGCACAGTGTACCAACAGGCAATACCACTACTTACACTGCCTATTTTTATGTTCCTGAACACAAAGAGTGGAAACTGATTGCCAGCTTCAGAGCCCCTAAAGACGGGAAGTATATGGGACATCTTTATTCTTTCCTGGAAAACTTCTCTTTTGAAAATGGTCACCTCGGCCGCAAGGGATACTTCGGTAACCATTGGATCAAAACCAATACCGGCGAATGGATAGAGCTTACCAAAGCAAAATTCTCCAATGATGCTACCGCTAAAGCAAAAGACAGGCTCGACTATGGCGGCGGTTCCGAAAACGGATGGTTCTACTTATGGAACAGCGGCTTTAAACCTGCCAATGCGCAGTATGGCGATTTGTTTGAACGTCCTGCCACCGGTACTCCTCCGGTTATTGAGCTGCCCAGGTTCTAAGCAATTACACAATTCATCATATTTAATCCTTGTCGCCCGGCTGTAACAATGCCGGGCGATTCCTTTTTTATCTCTCAAAAAAATAATCCGTTACCAGGCCCAGACAATTAGTCCACATACCCCATAGGATTTAAGTTACGCATTTATTTTCAGCCTTACGCGACTCGTTTCCGGCAAAAGCCGGGGCTAAACAACTTTCCTCCAACAGGTATAATTATTAATACATAGCAGGTATTCTGACCGATTTTTACTTTAAATTCGGTAATCAATCCTGGTAACATCAGCACATATGGCCTTCAAAAATAAATTGCCTATTCCCGGCGTAGTACAAGTACTAAACCCATTCAAGGTGAAGAAGCAACGCATCATGAACTATAATCCGGCGGAAGGAATAACCACCCGCAAGCCGGCGGCAGAGACCAAGATCACCGTTTTTGATTATAATATCAGTCTTTGCTCAGAGCTGGTGCTGAATAAAATAGAAGAAACCTTCAAGTACGCAACCGCTCCGCAATTAAGCTGGATCAACATTGATGGTATCAGGAAAGAAGAGGTGCATGCCGTATGTGAACAGTTTATAATCCACCCATTATTGGAAGATGATATTCTGAGTATAGGGCAGCGGGCAAAAATGGATGAAATCAATGACCGGATGTTTTGTTTACTTCCAATGATTTATTTCAACAGCGAAACTTCTTCTATTGATCTGGAGCAGGTGAGTATTGTACTCGGCAGAAACTTCGTAATCTCTTTCCAGGAAGATCCCGCACGGGATGTATTTGATCCGGTACGGGCTAAACTTTTAATAGCAGGATCCAGGATCCGCAACGGTGGCGCGGATTATCTCTGTTATTCATTACTGGATGTAATTGTCGATAACTATTTCATCGTAATGGACAAACTGGGGGAAAGGATTGAAATGATGGAAGACCTGGTTCAACATCAGCCCAATACCCGTACGCTGGCGCGGATTAATTATTTACGCCGCCAGGTTTTCCTGTTCAAACGGGCTATTGCACCGGTAAGGGAACTGGTGAACGGTTTTCTGAAAAGTGAAAGCGATCTGCTGGATGATAAAGTGACTAAATACTACAAGGATGTATACGATCACATCATTCAATGTAATGATCTGGCAGATAACTACCGGGATATGGTGCTGAATTTACAGGAGATGTATCATACCCAGCTGAACCTGAAAATGAATGAAATCATGAAAGTGTTGGCGGTGGTTACTACGTTAATGGCGCCGCCAACACTGCTCGCTGGTATATATGGAATGAATTTTCACAACATGCCCGAACTGGCATCTGCCAACGGTTATTATTATACCCTGGGAGGCATGGGCATATTATTGGTACTGATGATAATGATATTCCGGAAAAGAGGCTGGTTTTAGCCCTTCTTCTTATATACGGGTACAGTAGAGCAGGGCTCTCCATACATAATACTCTTTACCACCGGGCGTAGCAGGCGGGTAATTTCCGCATAGGCAATTTCTCCCACCCGTTTGTCGCCACATCCTTTAATAACAATCCTTTTGTCAGCAAAAGCGGAGAGGTCAATTTCCGCCAGATTCCTGAGGTACAATGTGTTGTGTATAAATTCAGCATCACCGAAAGCAGCATAGGCCGCTACCGGTTCCAGGTTGGTCATTACCAGCATATAAGCCCATAAAGGAATAACGGCATCTGCAGAACATACTAACCCCACATTTTTTCCACGGTACTGCTCCCAGTCGTGCGATTGCATAGCTGCCCGGAAATCCTTTTCTTTCAGAATGAGTCCCATAAACAGGTAATCCTTCATATCAAAAACAACAATTTCCCCCTTTGGGTAAAATTGTTCCAGATCAATGGTTTCCAGTCCACTCTGCGCTACTTTATTTATGATTTCTTCCATTTTATCCCTATTTAAGAATACAAATTTACGAATATCGGCGCAGGAATAGGAATAAGGGGTGAAAGGCAGGAGGAAGGGAAATAAAAAAGGGAAGCACTCCTGCTTCCCTTTTTCTTATGTCAGTAAAAAATGTAGTGGTTTAGAAGAATTTACCACGGGTATCCTTCACATCGCTTTTCTTTTTCAACACTTCAAACAGTTGCTGATCCAACATGGATTTAACACCCTGTTCGTAAGCAGCCTGCTGGGAAGCGATATCCTGAGCTGGTTGAGCAGACGGCTGGAAGCTATCTACCTTAATCACATATACACCTGCATTTCCTTCAATTGGAGCAGATACGGTTGCAGTACCCCATTTCTTATTGAAAGATGCGCCAGCAACACGTGGCTCAAAGCCCAGGGAAGCGATGAACGGAGTAGCGAAAGAAACGCCTTCTGCGTTCAGCACCGGTTGGTTGGTTGCTTTTGCTGCAGCATCCAGTGAAGCCGGAGTTTGCAGTTTAGCCATAATCTGTTCTGCTTTCTTATGTTTCTTAACTTCAGCTTCTACCTGAGGCCTAACATCTGCAAGCGGAGCAGTACCTTCTTTACGTACATTGGTTAAAACGGCCACTACGTATTTATCATCGAAGGTAAATACTTTGCTTACATCACCTTGTTTGGATTCGTAAGCCCAGCGCACCAGTTCACGTGATTGTCCAATACCGGGGATCACGAAATCCATTGGACGCACATTATCAGCGATTCTTTTATTCAGCTTTTCCTGTTGTACTGTTTTTTCAAAAGCTGCAGCATTACCGCTTTTACCGGCAAAACCGCTCGCAGCACTAAATGCGTTGTTATTAGTTTCTTTGCTGGCTTCTACAGACTTACCGAGATAAGCTACCTTAATAGCCGGACCAATATTTTTCTGATCCAGTATTTCCATAACGTGGTAACCAAACTGCGTCTTTACCACTTTTACCTGGCCTTTTGAACCATCGAAAGCGAAGTCTTTGAATTCAGGAACAAATTGGGAAGATGGAGTCAGTTCATATTCACCACCGGTTTGTTTGCTACCCGGATCATCAGAAAACTGATTAACCAGTGCTTTGAAATCGGCGCCGCCTTTTACGGCCAGCTCGAGGCTATCTGCACGTTTTTTAGCAATAGAGTCCGGTAAACCACCCTGAGCGCCGGAAGCGATGAGGATGTGGCGAACTTTCACGCTATCCGGCATATTCTTACGATCCACCATTTTCGCAAAAACGATCAGGTTATTATCGTAGTATGGTCCGAAAACGGTTCCCACAGGCAGATTCACGATAGAATCTTTCATAGGAACTTTCGCTTCGTTCCTGGAAATATATCCGTCGTAATATTTAATATCTGAATTACGGTTAATAAAACCGGCGATGTTATCCTTTGTAGTATCCAGTTCCAGCTTCATTGCCATGATCTGCTGGATAGCAGCAGCTGAATCGGCGGCAGAAGGGATCGCATCAAAGGATACATATTCAATTTTACGGGATTCTTCTACTTTAAACAGTTGCTTGTGATCCTGGATAAAGCGATCAAGTTCCGCGTCTGTTACTTTAATAGTGGAATCGGCAATGGTAGCATAAGGAACGCTTACATAAGATACAGTTGCTGTTTGGCTGTTATCTTTCTGTTGTTGTTCTGCCAGCCATTTTGGATAGTAGATACCTTGTTTAACAAGGGTTACATATTTCAAACGCTCCTGGTATTTGGCAATATAGCTTTCCAGCTGGTGTAAACCTTCGCGGATCTGCGGGTTACTGCCTGCCTGTGAAATAGCCTGTTGCAAAGCATTGCGGTCAAACTGGCCATCGCGGGTAAATTGTTGCACAACTACCGGGTTGGGGTTTTTACCTTTGATTTGGTCTACAACTTCTGCCTCAGTTACGTCGATACCCAATGTTTTGTATTGAGCCTGCATAATTTGTTCATTCAGAAACTCGTTCCAAACCTGTTCGCGGATATACTGACGTGTTTGTTCGTCAATATTAGGCATTTGCTGACGCGCGTTGTTTTCTGCGTCCTGAATACGACGTTGATACTCTGCTAAATCGAGATCTTCACCATTTACTTTACCCACGCTGGTATCGCGACGGGATAGAGAACTTTTGCCAAAAAAGGCATCCTGCAACAGGAAACTAACAATAGCCAGGCAAATCACTACAACGATCATGACGGCGTACTTGTCCCTGATTTTCTGAATTACTGACATATATTATATAGTCTACATTTTTAAGGATAGCAAAAATAGAATAAATAAACTGTAACTGCAAAAGAGTATTTTTTGCTCTAAAACTCAATACAGTAAAGGGTTTCAGGTGCTTATAACACTTTTGTGGACTATGTAACATTCACAGGTTTTCCACATGACGGGCTTATTAACAACCTCTTCTTTTTCAAGGGCTAAATATTTTTAAACGTTGATTACAGCAGCTATTTCGCCTAAATTAAGTGTCAAAATCTAAAAAAAGGTTATTCACAAATGTGAAAAAAGCGGATTCTCTAATCCACATAAAATTGTGAATAAAACAGGGCTAATTTAAGCCTGTATGTATTTTGACCATTTTTCATCTCCAAGAGTTTCTTTTCCACAATTGATGTGTAAAACCCCCTGTAAAACGCAAAATAAGGTGGGAAAAGGTGCCTCTGCTCACAGGTAAAACTAATTTTGTTATTGTGGTTAAATTTACCCTTAAAAATCAGAGCGAGGAAATGTGGATAGCAAACGCCTTCTTTTAACATTTTCCTAATACACAGTTGACGAAAAAGATTTTCACCGGGGAGGATATCCACGTATGTGGATGAAAGTAGGAAAAGCCAGTATTGGCGCGGAAATGGCATGTTAATTTCGTGTGGAAAGCGTAATAAAAAGGAATAACAACTACATTTGTACGTGAGCCGGAAATTAAATTTCCACATATTCACAGCCCTAATAGTAGTGGGCTTTTCTTTTAAATATTTAAAGAAGTATATAGCTATGATTATGGAAATCGCTGACGCGAAAAAAAATTTGCAACGCAACGGATTTTTGGATATATCAGTCGATCCCTCCCTGGATTTGTTTGAAGCGATAGAAAATTTGAAAAAGAAGAAAAACGCTATCGTCCTGGCGCACTATTACCAGGAACCGGATATCCAGGATATCGCAGATTACATCGGAGACAGTTTGGGACTCAGTCAGCAGGCTGCCAAAACAGATGCGGACATGATTGTTTTTGCCGGTGTACATTTTATGGCTGAAACCGCAAAAATTCTCAGTCCCCAGAAGAAAGTGCTGTTACCCGACCTGAAGGCAGGTTGTTCCTTGGCCGACAGTGCCCCTCCGGAGCTGTTTAAGAAGTTCCGGGACCGTTACCCTGACCATATCGTGATTTCGTATATCAACTGCTCTGCGGGTATCAAGGCGCTCAGCGATATCATCTGCACGAGCTCCAATGCCGAGAAAATCATCGAAAGCGTTCCCCGCAACCAGCCGATCATATTTGCCCCCGACCGGAATTTAGGGGCCTATCTGATCAAAAAAACGGGTAGAGACATGGTTTTATGGAATGGCGCCTGTATGGTGCACGAGATTTTCTCCCTGGAAAAGATTACAAAGCTGAAGATTCGTCATCCCAAAGCCAAAGTGATTGCCCACCCGGAATGCGAACCGGCGGTTCTGGCCATCGCGGACTATATCGGATCCACCACTGGTTTACTGAAGTTTAGTCAAAAGGATGATGCGCAGGAATATATCGTTGTTACTGAAACCGGCATACTGCACCAGATGCAGAAAGAGAATCCCGGTAAAACATTTATTCCCGCTCCACCCAATAATGCGTGTGCTTGTAACGACTGTCCGCACATGAAATTGAATACGCTTGAAAAATTGTATTTGTGTATGGAGTACGAACAGCCGGAAATTACAATGGAAGAAAGCCTGAGAATAGCCGCTAAAAGGCCAATTGAACGCATGCTGGAAATTAGTGCACAGGCTGGACTTTAATATAACTAGTTGATTTACATAGTTATTTAGATTTTACTTTTTACATATAGGAAGTTAATAGTTTGCGGAAGGCCGTGAGAATTTAATATTCTCACGGCCTTCGTATTTAGGTACGAATCAATTAATTCTCAGCGCGTTATGAAGGCTATGAGAAACTCATATCCATGATGTAGCTGTACCATTCTTCGTAAAAGCCAATGCAACGCAATATTTTTTGATGTTAGAAACCCTTTGAAATTGTTTTTTAGTGCCCTGAGAATTGAAAAAAAATAATCGGCATTGGGTAAGTGAAGGATTTAGAAGAATATTTAATTCTCAGCGCACTGATATTGGGCTGAGGATGTGATATTTCTTTTTTATCACGCAATAGCGTGCGGAATTTTCTTTCAGGGAACTCTCGGTTGTTATTTTTTAAAGGCATTGACAATTCAATATTTCCTATAGTGATGGGGTTTCCCCATGCTTTCCATTTTCGTTACATTCTCAAGCCTTTAATTTTTTTCACAAATAATTTAACGAAGGCTTTTCTCTCCTCTTTTAGAGGCTTCTTTTCGGAGTTGTTTGGAGATCTTTATCCATCTTTTTTGGGGCAAATGGGAGCTTTCCAACTGAGCAACCATTTGATTTTTAAAGAAGGCTATGAGGATTGAATATTTCTCTTTTTGCTGGGGTTACCCCGGGATTTTAAGTTTCATCCAATTCTCAGCTGACTTGTAGTTTGCTGAGAATGAAGTGTTGATTGGGTTACCCCGGATGGGCCGGATTTCGTTCAATTCTCAGCGCGTTGTCAATGCGCTGAGAATTGAATATTTGATTTCGCTGTGCAGTAGTTCCTGCTTTCCTGAATTATACGGCAACCTGGTGGTACTGTTAGTGCCCTGAGAATTGAATATTTAACTTTCCACTTTTGAAATACAGAGAAAATATTTTCAGACGATTGTCAGCGTATAAGCAAGGCCCTGAGAATTGAATATTCAGAAAGGTTCGCGGATTTATCCTGGGATCAGTTTTTTGGGCATACCTCAGCGGCTGACGAAGGCGCTGACAATTGAATTTTTTTATTTTTCCCGGAGACATCCTGTTTTTCTTGAGCGGCTGGATGCTCAGGTCACTGGGTATGCGCTGAGAATCGGACATTTTTTGCTATGCCGGATAAATGTATGCTTGTGTTGAATTGTAAGCGCTTTGCCAGGGCGCTGAGATTTATATTTTCTTAGATTCTGCGGGTGAATGCTGGAAAAATTCAGAGAAATCCATTCTTAATGCATTCAAATTTCTAGGTTTTAAGATGGAATTTATTGGAAAAGTGAATGCCGGAAGAGGGGGCTTTATTGAAAATTTGGCAAAAGAAATGAGAAAAAGGAGAAAAAAAAGGAAAATTTGTTAACAAATCGGGGTAAAAAGCACCAAATGATGCTCCTGGAAATATGAAGAAAGATGGTTTGAAAGATTTGTTGATAAGTGAGGTGATCCGGCCAAAATTTCTTTTGAAAGGACTAAAAATCCCGGAAGTATGTGGAAAAGTGGGGTTAAAAGTGTGTTTTTTCGGAAAAAACGCTCTTTTTTATAAAATTTTCTTGGTTTTTGGGGATAAAAAAATAGAGGAAAACTAAATTTCCTCTACCCAAATATGGTCTGCTTCTGTTTTTCTAAGTGACAAGTTATAGCCGGCCACCATAATTGAAATTGGATCTCCTAAGGGAGCAATTTTTTCAATTTTTACTGTTTCACCTGGTACGCAGCCCATTTCCATCAGTTTAATATGAAGATCGTCTTTCGCAAATTCTATAATTACCGCACTTTTTCCTGTTGAGAGGGACGATAGTTTTATAATGCCTTTTTTCATTTCCTGCTTGTTAATCTGTTTAAACTTTGTACCAGCACAATGGGGATGCATACTTATGAATGATAAGCAAAGTTACCGCTGTATAGCCAATATGCAAAAAGAAAGGTCAGCCAATCCAAAATTTCACTTTACTTTTACATCCACATAAATTTTTTGATTATAGATGGCTATTCAGTTTACATCGCATGAGGTGAAGGATTATTTAAAGGAAAAGAGGAAGTTGAAATTGTTTCTAAGTGATCTTTTCTCCGCAGAAGGGCAGGGTTTACGGAGTTTACATTATGTTTTCTGTTCGGATGCTTACCTACTGGAGATTAATAAGCAGTTTTTGCAACACGACACGTATACGGATATCGTAACTTTTGAGATGGGAGAGGATCCGGCCATTACGGAGGGTGAAATATATATTAGCGTGGATAGGGTGTTGGAGAATGCAGACAAATTTAAGGTGCCCGTAGCACAGGAGCTGCACAGGGTTATTTTTCACGGCGCATTGCATTTATGCGGTTTCAAAGACAAAAGTAAAAAGGATGCCGCCCTGATGAGAAGTAAGGAAGATGAATACCTGGTAAAGTATTTTGGTAATAAAATAGCCTGAGGATGTTCCACGTGGAACATTTCTTATTTAGGGATAGTTGATCTAAAAGACGAGGTGATTACAGATTGAATTTATATCCTGGATACACTATTGTTACTTCTCGGATACTTCTCACATACTTGTCCGATACTTAGGACTCGTATATGCGTTGTACTCCCTATACTGTCCCTATATAGTTCCTATACAGTCCCCATACTCTCACAATACACTTACCATACAGTCCCTATACACTCATAATACACTCATAATACACTCACAATACACTCACAATACACTCACAATACACTTGGCATACACTCCCCATACACTATGCCCCTTATGAAAACGCGTAATTTGGGTGTAAGGTGGTGGGAAGCCCAGAATTATGTAACCATTGTTTGGGCATTCGAAAGAATTTAATCACCTCTCGACAGAGACCTGTTTTATAGTACATATCAGGTTTTAGGACCTTATTATCCCGATGAATATATTGGGAGCATCTGCACGAAAAGGATTTAAAAGATAGGAGCTTATTTTGGGTATAAATGTTCCACGTGGAACATTTATACTCTTTTTAAGGGGTGGTATTTTCCTGGACTGCCTTTGAATATTTTTCCTGTTTAACGAGGATTGGCTGTTTTTAATCTTGTAGCGGTTTATTGCGCATGCCAGTACGCGTGTTGATCCTGTATGATTAGATAATCTTTAATTGATGGTAACAAAGCTCAATCTTTATTTTCTATCAGGTGATTAACAAAGGGGATTTGTTTGTGCAATTAAAGGAATAGCCTTTTTAGAGGGCATCCCTTTAAAGAGATACGATGTGATTGATTGCCTCTACAGGATGGTTACAAAAACACTTCTGTGTCGAAGAGGTGTAACTGCATTTTCCTTCACCCCGTCTATATCTAACCTTGAGGCATCTGATAATCTGTTTTCTATATAGATTTAGTTTGGAGAAGATACACATGGCTCTTTAGAAGGTAGAGAATGTTTATGCGGTGTCCTCCTGGTTTGTATTTCCTGATGCGCTAAATATTTATACCTGCGAAATATCGGTGTTTGGGATTTGATTGGTATTTACCTGTGTTTATGTTAGGGTACTACAAATGAGAAGGGAGAGCTGTCGTATGCGCATTTAGGGACGACTTAATTAAACGGGTTCCTGGATTAAGGAAACCAGCATTAAAGAAATAGAAATTAACTGGTATTAATAGAGTTTTATAAGAAGTTGTTTTCCGCGTGGAAGAGAATCGATGAATAGTGTGTTATACTCGGAAGAATAAAAAGAGTTGAATGGTATTTATGGCTTTGGAATTGCGTCTCTTTATAGAGACGAGGACTAAATTTAGGGTGCAGTTCCCGAAGCGGCACCAAACAATATCTAGTACTTGTAATGAAGAAACGTAGATGTATATAAAAAGGGAAGATGACGATCTTCAAAAGAACCACCTTCTTGTGTGACCTGAATTATTTTTATTTGGAGAATCTTGGTCAGAAATGAAAGGCATCAGAATGGCGATTTATTTACTTCTGTGAGTGGAAGTACTTGAGGAAAATTGCTTGTAGGAAGGGATTAATGAAGGAAACTGATTGGCAATGAATGGATCAGATTTACCAGCTTGTTTTCTGGTGTTTAATGTGAGTTTTGAGAGCGCCTGGCTAACATGCCGCCGGCTTTCTGATTTCAAGAAACACGTAAGTCAGAAAAAGAGGGATTAGACTTTTGTCAGGATAGTTTATAATAAATGTTCCACGTGGAACATCCTTTCTCCGGTGAACAGTATATACAATCATTGTAAAGGCGAGCCTCTTAATTCTTCCTTATCGATGTTCCACGTGGAACATTCCACATTGGCAACCACATTCTCCTTACTTCTACGTAATTTTGCACTTTCTAAAGTTATTATGTTTCCATCATACGATATAATTGTTGTAGGCGCAGGACATGCAGGTTGCGAGGCCGCTGCCGCTGCTGCCAATATGGGGTCCAAAGTTTTATTGGTAACCATGAATATGCAAACCATAGCTCAAATGAGCTGTAACCCTGCTATGGGTGGTATTGCCAAAGGACAAATTGTAAGAGAGATAGATGCCCTCGGAGGATATTCCGGAATAGTAACGGATCAATCTATGATCCAGTTCCGTATGCTCAACCGTTCAAAAGGTCCTGCAATGTGGAGCCCCCGCACACAGAATGACCGCATGCTTTTCGCTGCAAAATGGAGGGAAGCACTGGAAAAAACACCGAATGTTGACTTTTACCAGGATATGGTAAAGGGCCTTTTAGTGAAGGATGGAAGATGCCACGGTGTTATCACCGGATTAGGGCATGAAATTCAGGCGAAGGCGGTAGTACTCACCAACGGAACGTTCCTCAACGGTGTAATTCATATCGGGGATAAACAATTTGGCGGTGGCAGGGTAGCAGAGAAAGCGGCTACCGGTATTACAGAACAACTCGTTTCCCTGGGTTTTGAAAGTGATCGTTTAAAGACAGGTACCCCTCCACGTATTGATGGAAGGAGTCTCGATTATTCCAAAATGGAAGAACAGAAGGGGGATGAAGAAATTGTAGGATTCTCTTACCTGGATGTCGAAAAAATTAAACCGGCGCAACAAAGAAGTTGCTGGATCACTTATACCAGCGATGCTGTACATGAAATGCTGCGTACAGGTTTCGACAGATCACCTATGTTCCAGGGACGTATTCAGGGAACAGGACCCCGGTACTGCCCAAGCATTGAAGATAAAATAAACCGCTTCGCGGAAAGAGAACGCCACCAGTTATTTGTAGAACCGGAAGGTTGGGATACCGTGGAAATATATGTAAACGGGTTCTCTACCTCTTTACCAGAAGATGTGCAAATGAAAGCACTTCGCCTGGTACCGGGGTTTGAAAACTGCCGGATGTTCCGCCCCGGATATGCTATTGAATACGATTTCTTTCCGCCAACACAGCTCCAGTTTTCCCTGGAAACAAAGCATGTTCAAAACCTCTTCTTTGCAGGCCAGATTAACGGTACTACCGGATATGAGGAAGCTGCATGCCAGGGTATTATGGCGGGCATAAATGCACACCTGAAGGCCCGGGAAGAGGCGCCTTTTGTATTGAAAAGGAGCGAAGCATATATTGGAGTGCTGATAGATGACCTGATCAATAAGGGTACCGAAGAGCCGTACCGTATGTTTACCTCCAGGGCAGAATTCAGAACCCTGTTACGCCAGGACAATGCCGATCTCCGCTTAACGGAAAGGAGCTATAAAATGGGACTGGCGTCTGAAGAAAGGATGCAGAAAGTGCAGGAAAAAAGACAAGGAGTTGAACAGATAAAACGTATCCTGAAAGAATTATCAGTAGAGCCGGATGAAATCAGCGGACTACTGGCTGAGAAATCTTCTGCTCCGTTAACGCAGAAACAAAAAGCACATCAGATTTTGTTACGCCCCGGACTCGACATTTTTGCCATGAAAGACCAGGTGGAAAAAATCGGAGAGGCACTCTCCGGATTTAGTAAGGATATTCTGGAACAGGCAGAAATCCAGATTAAGTATGATGTATACATTGAAAAAGAAAATGAACTGGTTCAGAAAATGAGCCAATTGGAAGATCTCGTAATACCTTCCAATTTCGATTATGCTAAACTGGTTTCCTTGTCAAACGAAGCAAGACAGAAATTTAATAAAATCCGTCCGCATACTTTAGGTCAGGCAAGTCGTATAAGTGGAGTTAATCCAAGTGATGTACAAATCCTGATGGTATATATGGGACGATAAAAAATAAAAAGTTTTATAAAAGCGGGTAACGTTGTTTTTTACAATCTACCCGCTTTTTATTTTAACGGGCACAAACAGAAAAAAATAGCAAAAATGCCGCAAAATCGACCTTCAGAAATGGGGTAAATTTTAATTATCTCTAATGAGGTGGATGTAAGTGTTAAAAAAGGCTAAGAGGGGATAAAAGGGGCTAAAAACGCATATTTTTTGAGGAAAAGTTTATTTTTGTAGCGAAAGCAACCTTTTTTGATTGCCAAGCGTATCTATCTTCAGTTTGGAGTTTTATTTAAACAATCATTTCCTGATAAGAAAATTATAACGCACCTAATACCAAAAAAGCAGGCAAGAATATTTTTGTGCATGAGCTGAATAATATTAATGAACTGATTGCTGGTTGCTGCAGAAAAGAACGCAGCAGTCAGGAAGCGTTATACCGGAACTTTTTCGGATATGGACTCAGCATTTGTTTGCGATATGCACAAAACAGAGATGAGGCAGTTGAAATCATGAATGACGGATTCCTTAAAATATTCCAACACATTGAAACATTTGATACCTCCCGGCCATTTAAAACATGGCTGGCAAAGATTATGGTAAATACTGCCATCGATTTTTTAAGAGGTAAAAAGAAACTGGTTTTTACGGATGATATCAACCAGGTACCAGAACCCGGAACAGATGAAAAAATAATTGATAAACTATCCTATGATGAATTGCTGAAGCATGTTCAGGCTTTGCCTCCGGCTTACAGAACTGTTTTCAATCTGTATGTGATGGAGGGCTTCCAACACCAGGAAATAGCAGGTATGTTGCGAATCTCAGAAGGAACTTCCAAATCAAATTTATTCAAAGCAAAGAAAATACTGAAAGACAGAATTATTAAAGCATCCATGAGTACTACTGATGGAATAGACATAAATATGCCCTTATACAAAAATGAATGACGCGTTTGAAAATAGTATCCGTAACAAGCTAAATGAAGCTGATATTCCTTTTGACCAGGATGCCTGGAAAAAAATGGAATCAAAGCTGGATGCAGGCGATAATAATAAACGCCCGGCCGGCTGGTGGTGGCTGTTATTATTGCCCGTTCTGGGCGGCTTAGGCTGGTGGATCATGCAACCATCAGCTACGGATAAAGCTGTTTCACGTGCAACAGTAGCTTCCCCACAACAACAGGACTCTGTTACGACAAACGGGCTGCGCATGGCCACTCCGGATAGTAATGCGGCTCATTTAAGGGAAATAACTGCGCCAACTAAAACACATCAGGGAAGTAATTCATCGTTAGAAAAACAACAGCCTGATGCGAATACCGCAACAGGAAATTCCTCCCAACAGCAAACGGTATCCCCATCAGGAATCCATCTGCCAAAAACAAATGCGACAGCCATAAACACCGGCCGCCAGCAAACCTCTTCGCCAGCAGATACCTATCTGCCGAAGGCAAATAAAACAACAGATCAATATATACCGGAAAAAAGAACGATACCAGATATTCCTGTTGAATCAGGAAAAACAACGGGCAATGATAATGGTGATGAGTCTGCTATAAAATACTCCGTTTTCGATTTGCTGAAAACAAAGAGCGCTAATAACTATAACGTATATACGAAAATAGGAAGACCCGGTGAAATACCTATAAACACTGAGGTACAACCGGATCAGGAAAAAAAAGTTGCACGACGAAAGATTAACTCAAAAGGACTTTATGTCGGTGTAACATTCGGACCAGATCTGAATGTTGCGCCTTCGTTTAATTATGGAAAGATCGGTTTTAATGCCGGCGTACTGGCGCACTATTATTTTAACAAGCACTGGTTTGTTACAAGTGGAGTAGTATACAGTAAAAAATTATACGGCGCTACGAGCAGCGATTATAGAAATCCCAACTACACCAATCCGTATGATCTTGTGAAAGTGAATGCGAATTGTGATGTGCTCGATATACCCGTGAATATAAATTATACCTTCTTACAGGTAAAAAATAATACGGTGAGCGCCACACTCGGTATTTCCAACTATATTATGCTGAAAGAAAAATATCAGTATATCTACAAATACACTCCTGAAAAGGAACGAACAGTAGAAAATGAAAATCAGCATTATCTCGCTATCCTGAATGTAGGCGCCCTTTATCAGCATCCCGCCGGAAGAAGATTAATTGTTGGGGTACAACCATATGCAAAAATTCCCCTGCATGGGGTAGGATTGGGACAGGTGAAACTGTACTCTGCCGGCTTATCGCTGCAGTTAAACCTGGTAGGAAAAAAACGCTGATCAATCCTGTAAACAAACATTCTTCTGCTTTGTTATCTTCCTGATACAATGCCTGCTGCTTTATGTGGCACGGCATTTTCTGCTTTCGTATTTAATAAAAGGTTTGATTATGAGCAACAAGAAAAATAAAACCAACAAGGAAGACCAACAACTGCCAAAAAAAGAGGAAGATCAATTTCCGGGATACCCGGAATACCCTGCCAGCGAAGATATCATGAATAAAAAGAACCGGGATAAAGAAGTAGATCTGGATATCAACGAGGTAACCGGCTCTTTCCGCAGAAACAGTGAATTGCCACCGGATAAAAAGAGGTCCAGGGAAAACGATGAACAGGAAGAAACCTGGCGCCAGGATAAAGTAGGAGATGACCTCGATATTCCGGGTGCAGAACTGGACGATGAAGCAGAAGCCATTGGGGAGGAAGATGAGGAAAACAATATTTACAGCATAGGAGGCGACAGACACGAAGATCTGGAAGAAGACAACGGAGAGTTCCTCGACCTGGAAGAAGACAAGGATTAGGGCTTATAACAGTGGTGTAAGAAGACGACATACTGCGTCCATAAACCGTTTTACAACATTGCGCCTGTTCCATCGGGTTTCCTGTACAGGAACGGAATATAAAAGGTCTTCTTCAAACACTTTATTAAGCCGGGTAGCCACCTCATTATCATAGATCAGAGCGCCTATTTCACAATTCAGGTAAAAGCTGCGGTTGTCGAAATTAACGGAGCTTACCCATGCAAGATTATCGTCTATTACCATCGTTTTAGCATGAATAAAACCACGGGTATAGAAGAATATTCTTACACCCGCAGCCAGCAATGGTTTCAGGTAGGAGAGGGCAGCATGTTGTACAATATAGGAATCACCTTTGAGCGGTAATATCAGCTGTACGTCTTTCCCGGCGAGGGAAGCCATTTGCAGCGCCGTGAGCAGTTCTTCTGTGGGAATAAAATAAGGGTTAGTGATCCGGATCCTTCTCTTGGCAATGTTAATAGCCATGAGGATACTTTGCATAGCCACCGGCCATTCTGAATCGGGGCCGCTGGCAACAATATCTACAAAACAGGTACCCGTGAGATCAGACCGGTGAAAGAACGGCTCTGCAAAAGGAAATACTTCTTTACTGCAATAACGGTAACTCATCAGAAACTGCAGCTGCAGGATGTTCACGGCATCGCCTTCAATTTTCAGATGGGTATCCCGCCAGAAAACAGGATGCTTGCCGTTGTTGATGTATCGTTCATCGAGATTGATGCCGCCGACAAAACCAATCCTGCCGTCTACCACAATAATTTTGCGGTGATTTCTATAATTGGCGTTCAGATAAAAATCTACCAGCACAGGGGAAAAAGGGTATACGCTGGCGCCATGTGCTTTTAAGCGATCAGGAATATCCCCGATCCGGTCGCTGCCCATATCATCATACAGAAAGCGCACCTGTACGCCCTGGTTTAGTTTTTCTATCAGGATGTCTGTCACTTCATTACCCACATCATCCGCTGAAATCATGTAGTATTCGATATGAATATGGTGTTTCGCGGCACGCAGCGCACTGAAAACGGCCGGGAATTTTTCTTCTCCATTAATCAGTAGTTGTACGCGGTTATTTTTACTGAGGATCGACTGCCTGGTATTGAGCAGCATGGCAGAAATCTCCTGTTTATTTCCTGCCAGTCGGCGTAACTCCACCTGCATTTGTTCTATCAGCGGTTTCTGGGACTCCCAGTACCTGGAAAATAACACCTCATCTTTACTGCCTTTCAGGGTAAACCTTCTTCTTTTACGCAGATCACGTCCCAGGTAATAATAAACAATCAAACCAACCACCGGAATAAACACCAGCACCAGGATGTAACCGATAGCCTTTACGGGGTTGCGGTTTTCCAGCAGAATAGTGGCAATCAAACCAATGAAAATAAGGATCAGTAAGACAATACTGCCTATTTTGATATAAATATGCCATTCAGCACCTGTTAGATAACCGATCAGTGTTGTCACCAGTAAAAGTTATTTAAGCTGTAAAACAAGGTATTAATATTAACATGTTTCCGTTAAAATAGTTATGGGTCGCTTTTTTATCAGCATAGGTAAATGAATCAGTATACCGACTGTTGCATTTAGCAAAGAGAAAGCCGTCATCCAGCTATTTTCCCGGGAGAACCCACCCAGGAATAACCAAACCAGGAAATACACGTGGAACCATAATGGAACAATCCACGCTGCCAGCGGAAAATAATGATCACTGATTTTATTTCTCCTGGCAAAGCCTGTTACTACCATTAACGCCAGTAATATTATTAATGCAATAAGCCGGTGCATGCTGCTGATGCCAAATGCCTGCTTCAGTAAATCGGCCAATGGGAACAAGGATACCCACAGGGCGGCCTGTGAAAGGATAATGGAAAGTAAAGGCAACACGGCTTTCCATAGCCGGGTAACCGCCACTTTTTCCAGCAGCCGGCCAAAAAGCGAATAAAAAAATACTACCAGCAGCCAGCCATAGAAATTAGCGTATGGCACACCAAACCACTGCCCCGTAAGTGTTTCTGAAGGGTACCCCCTGCCCACCCAATCCCAGTGCCACATATGCAGGCGATAGGCCACTACGTCCATACTTCCGTCGATGTTCAAAGCCAGCAGGCTATCCAACGCAGCGGCCGCCCATAGCGGCAGTCCGAAATTATCTGTAAATAAACGCGACGAATAAATGATGACTGCCCAGCCACAGCCAATACAAAACGGAATATTATGAGGCGCCTTACCCAGCATAAGCCAAAACTGCCCGTATACATAACCACTGCTGGTGGCTACGTTCACATATTCCAGGAGCAATCCGAAACATAATGCCCCCAGCAACCATGCAATATTCGCTGTACCTTTTTTAAGGGCATGCCAACCACAAATAAGCAGCAGGGTGTACATGCAGATCTCCGTTAGCGGAAAGCAGTATCCGGGTGCGGCACCGTAAGGCATATTGGCAAAAGGAAGCATATCCCTGTAGTTTGAAATACTGAAGATAATAAATCAGCTGCGATTCATTTTTCCTCAAAAGAAAATGCGCTGTTTCCCGTATTGTTGGAAACAGCGCATTTAAATATAACGTACTTATTCGGCTGTTATTTCAAGGATATTACTGCTCAGCGATCTGCCATTCCCGGCCACCAGCTGAATACCTTCTTTCATCAGGAAATCGCCACTGTAGAGCTTATCAAAGTGGTATGAAGAATGTGTTCCGGGGAAGAGATTTATTTCGTTGATGCGATAACGTTTTTGAGGATCCAGTCCCTGGAGTTTAACCATTGTGAACACGTCGTTTTTTGCGATGTTCATCAGGTAGCTGAAAACGATGCTTTTCTGCTGATCGTCGCTGGTATACTGGAATACCGCCCTGTTTTCTTTATAGGGAGAAATAAGCCGGTAAAGATTACCATACCACACTATATCACTTATACGCTTATACGTAGTTACGGCATCACGACTGAACTGTAATTCTTTCTCTGTAAAATCATCCACCTTGATATCGTATCCCAGTTTGCCCATCATGGCCACATCGGTGCGGAATTTCAGGGATTGGTTTCCCCAGTTGGTAACATGTGCTGCCATTGTATTGGCCGGGAAGAAGTGGGAGTATCCGTACTGGATATAAATTCTTTCCAATCCGTCGGTATTGTCGCTGGGCCAGAATTCGGTGAAATATTTCATGGCGCCATAATCTGTACGTCCGCCACCGCCGGAGCAAAGCATGATCGGCAGGTGAGGATATTTTGCTCTTACCCTGTCGAGTACTTTATATAAGCTGCGGGTATAATCAATAAAAAGATTCGATTGTTTTTCTTTCAGATAAGGAGAATAAGTGTTGGTCAGCATCCGGTTACAGTCCCATTTGATATAAGCGATGCCCGGGTTTTCAGACATGGTTTTGTCTACCACACTATATACGAAATCCTGTACAGCAGGGTTGGTAAGGTCCAGCACCATCTGGTTGCGGTAATAGTTTTCCGCGCGGTTTGGCAGGCGAAGTACCCAATCCGGATGCTTCGTATATAATTCACTTTGTGGATTTACCATTTCCGGTTCCAGCCAGATGCCGAATTTGATGTTTTGTTTTTCTGCTTCCTGTACGAGGTAGCCTAATCCATGCGGAAGTTTGGTGGTATTGTGTTCCCAGTCGCCCAGACCTGCATTGTCTGCATTACGGGGAAATTTATTGGCAAACCAGCCGTCGTCGAGCAGGAACATATCTACACCCAGTTTTTTAGCACCGCCGAAAAGACTGATCAGCCGTTGTTCGTTAAAGTCCATCCCGGTTGCTTCCCAGTTATTGAGCAGGGTTAAACGTGGGGTGTGTCCATCGAGGATACCGTAGTTGAGCGCCCATTGATGAAAGTTTCTGCTGGCCTGTCCGGCTCCTTTGGCCGACAGGGTGAAGATGAACGCCGGCGTGGTAAAAACTTCATTGGGTTTTAGCGTATAGTCGCTCGCGTAAGGATTGATCCCGGAATTAACGTGCAGGGTATTATGTTCATCTACTTCAAAACCAAATTTGAAATTTCCGGTCCAGGCCAGTGTTCCGGCCAGTACTTCCCCGTTTTCTTCTTCGGCGGGATGATTCAATGACAGCAGGAACAGCGGGGATTGCAGCATGTTGGCTCTTACCCCCAGTTTACTGTCGAGGATCTTCATCCCGGTGGTAAGATATTGTTCCTGCATACCGGCTTCCTTTGCCCAATCGCCGTGGAATTGTGTTAACCAATATTTATCTGCTTTCAGGTGAAGCATAGAAGAGGCGTATGCAGTTAGTCGCACCGGCTTTTTCTCGTTATGTTTTACCTCTGTCCATGCTTTGATAATATCTTCTTTATAATATGCTTCAAAATGGAGGATAACGGTTACCGGGTATACGGGATCTTTGAGTGTAATGGTAGTAGTAGTGATATCGTCGTTTGTTTTTACTGAAGTTTGGCTACTGTACTTTAGCTCCAGCGAAGGGTTTCCGTCGTTGTGCACAATACGGATAGCCGGATCCAGCAGGCTTTCCATTCCTGCGGTTACATAGGCTTCCTGTTTTCCCTGTGAAAGGGTGTCGGCTGTGGCTGGCTGTAATTGCTGCCCGAAGTATTGTTGTATTAACCGGCCTTCGTGGTTAATGCCATACAGGAGGCTGATGTTGCGGGTGGCAATGCGAATATTTTTCTCTTGTGCAGATACCCAGTGGGTTAACAGTATAAAGCTTATGCAAAGCAGTTTTTTCATGCTAAAATATTTACTACGAGGAATAAGCGTACAAAATACAAATAAAAAGGAAGGATTACATGATAATTTACGGGAGAAAAGGTCCCTTTTCCCGCAAAGGCGTTCCCGTGCAAAAGTGAACAAAAGTTGTCCGGTAGCGGACAAAAATTCTCCGTAATGCTGTTGATCGTCAATATGTTGAGGTGCGGCATTTTTTTCGCGGGAAGAAGAAACCACTATTCATTCGTTTATGATAAAGAACTACTTTCTGATTGCCTGGAGAAATATGGCGAAGAACCGTTTTTTTGCTGTGGTGAATATCTGGGGATTAGCTATCGGGATCACCTTTGTATTGCTGATTGGTGCGTATACCTGGGGAGAGTACCAGGTGAACCATTTTGTGAAGAACAGCGATCGTATTTTTCTGCTGAGAAGCAAATGGGCAAACCCGGAAACAGGGGTGGAGTTTGCAACATTAGGACCACTAACAAAAGCATTGCAGGACAATTATCCTTCATTGGTAGAAAAGGCTTATGCCCATGATGGGATTAACGTTGTTATTTCAGTAGGAGATAAACATTTCAGGGAAGGGGTACAACCAGGGGATTCTACTTTTTTTGAGATGTTTAATTTCCCGGTTGCCTATGGCGATCCGCGTACAGCAATGGATAAGCCTAATGCAGTGGTGCTTACGGAGAAAAAAGCAAAGCAGTATTTTGGTCAAACGGATGTAGTTGGGAAGTTACTAAGAATACAATCCTTCGATGGCAGGAATGACAATTTTGAAGTAACAGCTGTAATAAAACATCTGCCTTTTAACACCATCACTAATTTTTTTAAACCTGGTAATGAAATATTTCTTTCACCCGGCAGTATCCGCTATTTCGGAAGGGAGTTTGGATTTACCAGCTGGTTGTCGCCCAATATTGTGGGTTATGTATTGCTGAAGCCAGGCGTTACTGCCGAACAGTTGCGGGGTCCGATAAAAACGCTGTTAGCCACCAATACCACCGCAGAAATTCAACGTACGCTGGAGGTAACACCGGTAGCTTTGAAAGACTGGTACCTCATGATGAATAAAGGGTTGGCTGGAAAAATGATCGCCGTTTTTTCTTTAGTGGCATTGTTCATTCTGCTGATGGCGATTATAAATTTTGTAAACATTTCTATCGGTAATTCTTTAACGAGATTAAAAGAAATAGGTGTACGAAAAGCGATGGGAGGAAAGCGGCTGCAGCTGGTGCTTCAGTTTATCACAGAGTCAGTGCTGATCGTTACGTTTTCTTTTATTGTATCGCTGGGTTTATATTTTATACTAAGACCATTATTTGGTGAGATGATCGGAAAAGATATTCCAGCATTATCTTCTTTTCCTGCCTGGTTTGCCGTGTTGCCATTGATCGTTATCCTGTTTACAGGCTTACTCGCAGGGATTTATCCTGCGTTTGTATTGTCTGCGCAACCTTCTGTAACGGCGTTGAAAGGAAAGCTGAAGGATGTAAAGGAGAAATTATTTTTCAGGCAGTCGCTGGTAACGGTACAATTTGTAACGGCTATCGTGGTGTTTATTGCCGCGATTGTAATAGACCGGCAGGTGGCTTTCTTTTTCAATTCAGATCTTGGGTATAACAAAGAGAAGGTGGTAACTGTTGCGGTGCCACGCGACTGGACCACAGCAGGTGTATTGCATATGGAACGTATGAGAGATGAATTTCGCGCCATGCCGGAAATAAAAGACGCCACCTTTGCTTATGTAATCCCGGATGGAGCAGCCAGCGGAGCCAGCAGGATTTACAGGCCGGAAAATGATTCCAGCACTGCTATTTCAGCAGTATCGCTTATTACAGACGAACGTTACCTGGCCACCTACGATATCAAACTGGATGTGGGGAATTTTTATAACGGCACTCCAGGGGATTCTGCAAAAATTGTTATCAATGAAGCAGCCGTAAAGGCATTGGGCTGGAAGAGTGCGGAAGAGGCCATCAATAAGCCGCTGCGGTTGTATAATTTTAGCCCGGTGGTGCATGTGAGTGGCGTTACCCGCGATTTTCATTTTGGCACCCTGCGTGATGCTATTACCCCGGTTTATTTTCAACCTGTGCGGGGTGCGAATATATACCGGTATTTATCGTTCCGCTTTAATGCGGGAAATACAACTGCGCAAATAGCAGCATTGCAGCGCAAATGGCAGCAGGTTTTCCCGGATGCTCCTTTTGATTTCAAATTTTTGGATGATAGTATAGCACAGCTATATGATACCGAAACACAGATGCAGAAGGCTGCCAAGGCGGCTACAGTAGTGTCGCTGATGATTGTATTGCTGGGAGTACTGGGAATTGTTACTATGAGTATTGCAAAAAGGAATAAGGAGATGGGAATAAGAAAAGTACTCGGTGCATCGGGCTTAAACATACTGCTGCTTTTTATAAAAGAATTTTCAGGAATCATTGTTGTTTCCAACATCATTGCCTGGCCGTTGTCGTGGTATCTCTTACATGGCTGGCTGATGGATTATGCCTACCGGGTCAATATCGGCTTATTACCTTTCCTGGTGGTGGGTGTTACCCTTGTAATGCTGGTAGGGGTGATCATAGTAGGGATGACCAGCCGGTTAGTGGCTGTTAACCCGGTAAAGAGCCTGAGAACAGAATAATGTTTATTTTAGTAATTGTTTTAAAGAATTACTAAAATGGCCACTCAGATTATCATTGTACTTGTGCTTACGATGTTTATTAACGGGATGACAACCTTATCCTATGCCGTGAGATTGGTGGGCGTAAAAACCGGTAGAATTGCCATTACCTTTTCTTTATTTAATATCCTCGTTCTTTTATCCCGCACCGCCAATACTTTGCAGGCGCCGTTACTGGCCAAAACAGTGGAGCAGGATCTGAAACACGGGGTTTCTTCCAATACGGGGATATTCAGGTATATTATCCTGTCGTGTACGATTGGTGCCATACTTGGCGCACTGCTGATCCCTACTTTTCAGCGGTTGCTATCTAAGGCGGTGTCGCATTTTAGTGTGCACAAATCTATTCCCAGGTTATTTTATGTTGGCTTGTCCGGTGCCGGTATGCAGTTTGTGAAAGAAAGTATGCGGATGCCAACAAAAGAGCAATTTCTGGAATTGCCGGCTCACAGGGATATTCCCTGGCGCATTTTTATTTACAATGTGTTGGCCAGTGCTATCATAACTATTTCAGTTTTATCGTGCGTTTATGCTGCGTATCTGAACCCGGAGTACAGAACAACCGCCAGTAATTTATCCGGTGTTATAAACGGTTTGGCCACGGTATTGATGGTATTGTTTATTGATCCGCATTTATCTATTCTTACGGATGATGTGGTATTGGGCAAGCTTTCAGAGGGTACTTTCAGGAGATTTGTTTCCTATATGGTAATTGCCCGTATCAGCGGAACCTTGCTTGCACAGCTGTTGCTGTTACCGTGTGCGCAGCTAATTGCATGGCTGGCAGAAAAAGTATAGTCTGTTTACAATTGATTAACAAATTTCTGAAGTTTTCCGTGTTTTTTTGAAGATGAATTTTAACCCACGGAAATTATTTGTCATTGTTGGTGAACCACATTCAGGCAAAACAAGAACCATTCAATACTTGTTTCAGAGAAAGCAATTTTATCTCTTTAAACAGCCCATAAAACTGGATGCGTTGTGGAACAAAAAATTTATTGTTGTAAATACGCCAGACCCTTACTGCCGGGCAGATGACCAGCTTAACCGCATTAAATCTGTTATACAGTACCATACTGCATCAGATACCTCTTTTCTTTTTAGCCTCAACCTGGTATTGGATAACAGTGCATTTGATATCAGGAAGATCCTGTTGTATTTTAATCAGTCTGCTTTTGAGGTTTATTACTTTGTTTTATACTCGAGCTGGTTTGATAAGAAAGTGATAAGAGAGGAGCATATATTTCAGCTGCAACAGCTGGCAGAAAATGGCAGTATTCACCTGTTTGATAGGTTGGTTACCCAATCAGGACTGCGGTTTAACGAGAGGGTGGAAGAGGTGAAAGAGGCCATAGGAAAGATACTGGGAATAGCGATCAATGTAGATCCGCAATGAAAGGGCCGATGGGTGCGACGGTCATGCGAAAAAGCGTTGTTATATAGTCAGGATTGGCCCCGGCTATTGTTAATTGTTCAAAGCAGTCGAATATTTCAGATATTTGTACCGGTAAAGCATTTGAATATGTTCAAGGTGCAATCTTTCCGGCCACACAGGTTGTTACAGGATTTTGTACTTACTTACCTGATCCTGGAAAGTGATTTCCTGGAGGAAGGCTGCCGGAAGATGACCATACTGCCGCATCTTATTCAAAGCATTGTATTTAATATAGGCCCGCCGGGTAAGGTTTATGATGTTACTAGTAAGGAATATGTGGCATCAGACAGTATTACAGGCCCTAATGATATTGTTTGTGAACGCTGCATATATGCCGGAATGAAAAGCCTGGTGGTAAATCTTAAGCCTGGCGCCTGGTTTAAACTCTTTCATATTCCTGCAACAAACTTCACAAATAAAACCATTGATCTGTCGGTTGCCGGTTCTCAAATGCATGAACTGGGAGAGCTGCTAAGGGAATGCAATAATGGCCAGGAGCAGGTTGCTATGCTGGAAGCATTTCTTCTCCGGCAGTTATTAAGCGAAAGAAAATATTCCAGAAGTTTAAATGAAGCGATACGGCTGATATATGCAGCAGACGGTAATATTACCATCCGCCAACTGGAGTTGGGAACCTATCTTACCAAACGTACGTTGGAAAGAAACTTCCTGGAACAAACGGGGCTTCGCCTGAAAACATTTTGTCGTATTGTGCGTTTCCGGCGAACGATTGAATACATAGAAAAGGAAAGAAAAACTCAATGGTGTTTATTGGCCAGCCGGTTCGGGTACAGCGACCAAACTCATTTTATCAAAGAGTTCAGGCATTTCGCAGGATGTTTACCACATGAATATCCTGGTTTCCGCAGCAGCCTGGAGCTGGCATTGGGAATTTAAATTTTGTCACTTTTATCCGATAGTTCCCTTTCTTATTTTCCTAAATTAGCATCACTTGTAATTCCCCGTGTTAGTACGGTTAATCAATGATAACATTGGTTGACGAAGTTGACCGTATTAATTATGTCGAAAATACATCTTCTGATATTTTTGACCGTCTCCTCGAAATTCCCCGCATTCCTTTAAAGCTGGTTTTATTGACTGCCTGGTATTAGCAATGGCTGATGTTACAGGTAAATATTGCATTCATCAAAACAGCAATCATATGAGTTATAGTGAAAACGAAGCAACCAACCGCCGTGATTTTCTCGGGAAAATCATCGCAGGGGCAACGGTGCTTACTATGCCGTCCTTTGTTCCTTTGGACCTGCAGGCGGCGTTCGCCCCCGAAAAAATGAATATCGTTCCCGAAGACGCCGAAGCATGGGTGAATAAAATCAAGGGCAAACACAAAATGGTGCTGGATGTGGTTCGTCCGCACGACATACTGCCTTTTGCGTGGCCAAAAGTGTTTTTACTGACCAATGCCGCTACGGGTACGCCAGAAAAAGAATGCTGTGTGGTAGTGGTATTGCGTCATGACGCGATTCCATATGCTATGAAGAGTGAGCTATGGGAGAAGTATAAATTTGGAGAAGTATTTAAAGCAGATGATCCTGCCACAAAGGCGCCGGCAGTAAGAAACCCGTTCTGGCAGCCGAAGCCGGGAGATTTTAAAGTTCCGGGCGTTGGCGATGTAGCTATCGGGATCAATGAACTGCAGGCCAGCGGCGTATTATTCTGTGTATGTAACATGGCGATAACAGTGTACAGCGCAGTGGTGGCGCAAAACATGTCGCTCGACGCTGCAGAGGTCAAGAAAGAATGGATCGAAGGAATCTTACCGGGAATACAATTGGTGCCTTCCGGTGTATGGGCTGTAGGTCGCGCCCAGGAACGGAATTGCGGCTACTGTTTTGCGGGATGAAACAGATTTCTTTCCGGGTGTTGTGGAGCATGGTGTTGCTGGGATTGATACTGGTTGTTGTTAAAGTGTTTTTCAGCAACCAGGTTAAACACGATAAGAAGTCAACAGAAGCGTTATGGCTGGCTCCTGATACGGGTATGATTCCGCATACGCCAAATGGGGCAATGATCCGGTATGGCCGGGATCTTATTGCGCATACTTCTGTATATCTGGGACCAAAGGGAAAAATTGCGGTCATCAGCAATGGCATGAACTGCCAGAATTGCCACCTGGACGCCGGTACCAGGCTCTGGGGAAACAATTATGGAGGCACGGCATCTACATACCCGAAATTCAGGGAAAGGAGCGGCATGGTTGAATCGATTGCCAAAAGGGTGAATGATTGTCTGATCCGCAGTCTTAATGGGAACGCGCTCGACAGTAACAGCCAGGAGCTCAGGGCTATTATCGCTTACATACAATGGCTTGGGAAAGATGTGCCTAAAGGATACAAACCTCCCGGAAGCGGAATAAAAGAGCTGCCGTACCTCGAAAGAGAGGCCGACACGATAAAGGGCAAGCTGGTATATGTGCAGAAATGCAGTAAATGTCATGGAGAGAATGGCATGGGTAAGCTATCAGCAAGTGCTGTGGAGTATGAGTATCCGCCTTTGTGGGGAGAGCACTCTTATAATACGGGCGCCGGCATTTACCGGATATCAAGATTTGCCGGGTATGTAAAAAGCAATATGCCGTTTGGCACCGACTATAGTAAAACACAATTAACGGACGAGGAAGCTTGGGATGTGGCTGCCTTTGTAAATTCACAACCACGTCCTGTTAAAAGATTCCCGGAAGACTGGCCAGTAATAAGCACCAAGCCGGCAGATCATCCTTTCGGGCCGTTCAGCGATACCTTTTCTGAACAACAGCATAAATACGGTCCATTTGGTCCTATTCTGCATCAGAGAGACAAGCAGCACATTAAATAATTCCTCATTCAAATAAAAATATGATCATGAAAAAGTTGTTTGTACTTGTTGGATGTTTGCTGGGATATATTGCATCTTATGCCCAGGCTGATTACAAGGTAATATTTGATATTACCAGTAAATCGGTAGAGGATCATAACACGGTGATGCGGCAGGTAAACGGTATCCTGAAAGGTAGTCCGGATGCACAACTGGAGGTGGCCGTTTACGGCGATGCATTGGATATGGTGTTAAAAGATAAATCAAAAATAACACCAGCCCTCACAGAGTTGCTGAACAATAAAAAAGTGAGCGTAAAAGTATGTGGCGCTACCATGAAGCGGAATAATAAAAATGCCAGTGAATTGATCCCGGGAGTTGAAGTAGTACCGGATGCTATTTATGAAATAATCACTAAACAGAGAGAAGGGTGGGGGTATATTAAAGTGGCGCATTAATAAAACAAGATACGCCTGTGGAGGTCAGAGCTCCTGGGCATAGTAAATGCTATGACCCGGTTGGATCGGCACTTCCGGGCATAAAAAAAGGTCATCGTTAGATGACCTTTTTTTATTGTGGAAAGGAGCGGGGAGATGGTGAAGTATTTCATCGATGATTTCATCAAATTGTATAAATGTCTGAGTCGGAATGCTAGTTGGGCTCTTCAGGCGTAATCTTTAATTTATCATAGATTACAGTTGCAGATTTTTTCATTGCGAGCGAGTCATTTCATCAAGAAAATTAGTGAAACATACCTGACCATCTAAATAATTATTTTTCATATAAACACGTGTTTTTAACCATATTTCATGAAGGGTAATCAATTTTCATAAATTGGGGATAGCTATATTTCATGAAATAAGATGGTAATCAACAGTTTTTCACAGACAATAACGGTTTTTCAGGAGAGGACTTCGCTGGAAAAAAGTTATTTAGTTGGATATGGAGTTATATTGAAGGCCTGTAATTTAAAGGTTCCACTTCTCGGTATCCTGGCGCTTATCGGCTGGAATTGTTCAAAACATTAGGGGAAAGAGGAAGTATCATTAGAGCGTTTCTAGACAAGGAGAATAAGAAAAGGACGATAAAATTTTATTTATCGTCCTTTTCTTAATGCTATTATGGTTCTAAAAGGTCTGTACTGTACTGTCTGCATTCCATCTCCCGTCAATGCCGACAGAGAGACCAGAAGTATCTGTTGTTATTCCATCGAAAAGATTTCCAGTAAGAATAGTTCTCTTGTTAGCGGTTATTGATATATCGTAAATGTCCTTTTGTGCGAGTACAGTGCCATCCATTTTGTTACTGGTAAGTTGCATGGTCATTTTTGTCGTATTAGGTAATACTAATACATAAAATTCTGAAGTGAAATTGGTACTTCCTCTGAGAGAATCCGGGATATTGTATACCAGGGGATAATAGATAAATTGTCCCCGTACAGCATAATAGTAACCTCCTGAAGATAAACTTATTCCAGAGAACACATCATTCATGTCCGGTACAGAACTCGACGGAAAGGCGGAGAGTTTTATTGAAATACTCTTGGTGTCAAAAGGAATACGATCTTTAATAATCAGCTTTACTTTAGCGACCACCCGACTGAGAACAACTACCTGATTGATGGACCCATTTACACCTATTTGCATGAATTTGTAGAACGCATCGGTTCCTGGAAGTGTCAGATTAATGAGAGATGGACCAGCCTCAGGAGGATTACTGTAACTCAGCGGAACAGAATCTTTGGTACCCACTACAGATATTCTGTAATCCCCTGCTGGAAGAGAGTCTTTAAATACACCAAAATCCGGATTAGAGGAGTTCTGGGAGACTTGCTTTACAAATGTGCTATTGGAGGTATATATGACCATTACAAGGTGATCAATATATTTCTTCAGTGAATCTCCTGGTTGTTTCTGATTTTGGCCTGAAGAAGAGTTTCTGGCATCAATGTCTCCTATAGATTGAATAAAGTCATTTACTTTAAATGTAACTGCAAACTTTTCGTGTGGATTTGGAGTGGAGGGCTTATCTTCTGATTTTTTACTACAGAAGGTAACCAATACAGAAAACGCAATGAATATCAATGGATTAATTCTTTTCATAAAATATGTTTGATTTTAGGAAAAATGGTAGTATCGTTCGTAGTGCTTAATGCTGAAAAGGTAAGTAAAAACTATTATCAGTCTATTGATGAATTCAAACAAGAGAATTTGAATATTGTTGTTTAAATAAGCGTCAGCATCTCTATTTTTGATTAGGAGGATAGATAGAATGAGAAGAGAGTTTTATCCAGGATAGGGTATTCGTAGGCAAAAAAAAAACGGAATAATCAGCTTTGATACTGACTATTCCGTTTCTGTGGTGTGAGCCGGGATCGAACCGGCGACACAAGGATTTTCAGTCCTTTGCTCTACCAACTGAGCTACCGCACCATCCGTTTTTTGTTGCCCTCTCTCGTGAGGGGATTGCAAAAGTAATACATTCTTTTGAATTGCAAAATTTTTTTGAGAAAATTTTACGAAATCACTTTTTCACTGAGAATACTGCTCCAAAGTTCATGCCGCCAATGCAGCGACTGACGGGCATATTCAGCAGCTTCGTCCCATTTATTTTTGTCCATGCCACATAATTCATTGACCATTTGCATGGCCAGTTGACTATGGTGATCACCGTCTACTTCTATGTGTCTTTCCAGGTAATAAATGAAGGTATCCAGCTTGCCCGGAAACTTCTGATCGAGGTCTTTTACCAGTGCGAGGAACATGTCAGGAATCAGGTCTTCCCTGCCGAAGGTAAATACGGCCGCCATAATATGTGCCTTCCCGGTAGCAATCACCTCAAATGTGAAGCTAAGAAAGCCTTTTACGGCCTCAGGAAGGGCTGCTGTAGCCAGAATGCTTTGAATGGACTTTCCGGCTTTTATATCGGCTATAATCGCTTCTATGGGGCTGGTGTCGGCACCGGCCTGTTGCATGGCGCGTTCATACAGTTCAAAGTGGCTGCAACGGTTTCCTTCTTTATCCACGTCGCTTTCTTCACCGGTAACAATTTCATTGATCAGATAACGGGTTGCAGCATTGCCCACGGGAACCCAGGGCACGTTTACACAGGTGAGTTGTTGCTGCAGTCCTTTCAGTAAAGACATAAAATCCCATACAGCATATACATGGTACTGCATAAAGGTGCGAACATCATCTAATGTTTGCAATTCAGCGTATAACGGGTGTGTTACTACTTTCTCCCTGGTGGAGGCGATGGTTTCCTGTATTTGTTTGATACTCATTCGTTGTAAATATTGTACTGGCAGCCGGCATTAATTGCCGTATACTACCAGGAATTTTATACGCATCAGCTTCAGTTGCTCCAGCGAATAATCATTTTCAATCAGTTCTTCCCTGGCAAGGGCAAGACTGGACGTTTCGCAGCCTTTGAAATACTCCATGATTTCATCCTGTGCATAGTCATCCAGCTCTTCATCCAGGCAGTAATCGATATTCAGTTTGGTACCACTGGCTACAATGGTTTCCATTTCATCGAGTAACTGGGAGAGGGAAAGCTCTTTATTTTTTGCGATGGTTTCGAGCGGTATTTTCTTATCGATATTCTGGATAATAAATACTTTCATCCCGCTTTTATTCACCACGCTTTTCATAACAAAATCGTCCGGCTTGGTGATGTTATTTTCCTCTACGTATTTAGTGATTACATCCACAAACTGTTTGCCATAGCGAATTGCTTTGCCTTTGCTCACGCCCTGGATTTTCTCCAGTTCCTGAACGGTGGTAGGGTATTGCGTTGCCATGTCTTCCAAAGAAGTTTCCAGGAAGATAACAAACGGTGGAAGGTTCTTTTCTTTGGATACTTTCTTGCGCAGTTCTTTCAGCATTTCAAACAATGCAGGATCTGCAGATGCCTGTGCTTCTGCTGCAGCCTCTTCTTCTTCATCCAGGGTATCTTCATCAAACTGGTGATTCAGCGCTACCATGATGGAGTATGGCTTTTTGAGGAATTTGGCGCCCTTGTCGGTTACTTTGAGCAGGCCGTATTCTTCAATATCTTTTTCTATGAGCCCTTCCAGCATCATCTGGCGCATCAGGGAGTTCCAGAAGTGCGCATCAAATTCTTTTCCTTCTCCAAACACATCCAGTTTATCGTGGCGGTAGGTGCTGATCTGGGGACTGGTTTTCCCGGTGATGATATTGATCACATATTCACTGCCAAAGCGCTCTTCGAGAGCACGGATGGCCTTCAGCATGATCACTACCCGGTTCTTGACCTCTATTTTTTCTTTCGGGTTGCGGCAGTTGTCGCACTGTCCGCAGTTTTCCGTTTCGTAATGTTCCCCGAAATAGTGCAGGATAACCCTGCGGCGGCATACGGCGCTTTCAGCATATGCCACGGTTTCGTTAATGAGCTGTGCGCCCATTTCACGTTCGCTGAGCGATTTGTCGCGCATAAGGTGTTCCAGTTTCTGCACATCCTTATGGGAATAGTAGCAGATACAATGCCCTTCCAGTCCGTCCCTTCCTGCACGACCGGTTTCCTGGTAGTAGTTTTCGAGACTCTTCGGGATGTTGTAGTGGATCACAAATCGTACGTCGGGTTTGTCGATGCCCATTCCAAATGCAATGGTGGCCACAATTACCTCTGTATCTTCATGAAGGAACATGTCCTGGCGCTGTGCCCTGGTGGTGGGATCCAGGCCGGCGTGATAGGCTACCGCCTTAACGCCGTTGGCTACCAGCATGTCTGCCAGTTCTTCGGTGGTTTTACGGTTCAGCGTGTAAATAATACCGCTTTTGCCTTTATGCTGATGAATGAATTTAACAATATCCTTGATGGTTTGTTCCTTTTTGCGTTTTGGCCTGATTTCATAATACAGGTTTGGGCGGTTAAAGGAAGAAATAAAGATATTGGCCTTATTCAGACACAGGTTCTTTACGATATCGCTCTGTACTTTGGGGGTAGCAGTAGCGGTCAGGGCAATAATGGGCAGGTTATCACTGATCTGGTCGATCATTTCCTTCAGGCGGCGGTATTCCGGCCTGAAGTCATGTCCCCATTCAGAAATACAGTGCGCTTCATCTACTGCAATAAAGGAGATCTCCAGTTCCTTGAAGAAATCCAGGTTTTCCTGTTTGGTGAGCGTTTCCGGAGCTACGTAGAGCAGCTTGGTTTTTCCCGCCGTCAGGTCGGCCCGCACTTTCTTGATCTGCGCCTTGGACAAGGTGGAGTTTAGAAAGTGTGCCACATTGTCCTTACTGCTGTAGCCTCGTACCAGGTCTACCTGGTTTTTCATCAGCGCAATAAGGGGTGAAACGATCAGCGCACAACCCGGTCGCATCAGCGCCGGTAGTTGATAGCATAATGATTTACCTCCGCCGGTTGGCATTATCACAAAAGTATCTTTGCCTGAGAGGATGCTATTTATAATTTTTTCCTGATTTCCCTTAAAGGAATCGAACCCGAAGTGTTCGCGTAATGCATCCATCAAACGTTCCTTAACAACAGCCATTGCATTCAAATTTTAACTCTAAAGATCCATCAAATGACGAAATATATTTATATGTTTTTTAGGGGACACGAAGTTACTTAAAAAAGCGCGGAGTATCAATATAAATTACTTGACCGCTCCAGTGCTGGTTAAAAAATGATAAATTTGTAAATCGTCATGAAAAGGAATCAAACTATCAATATAGGACAGGTAGCCAGGCGCACAATTGCGATGGAGGCATCAGCTATTAATGATTTGCAGCATTTTATAGATGCAGATTTTGAAAAAGTTGTTGAAAGGATCGCTCAATGCCAGGGGAGACTGGTGGTAACCGGCATTGGTAAAAGCGCCATTATTGCCCAGAAAATAGTGGCGACATTTAATTCTACCGGTACGCCTGCCCTTTTCATGCATGCGGCAGATGCCATCCACGGGGATCTGGGGATGATCAGAGAGGAAGATGTAGTGATGTGCATCTCTAAAAGCGGCACTTCCGCCGAAATAAAGGTACTTGTTCCCCTGGTGAAGAATTTTGGCAACACTTTAATTGCGATGGTGGGGAATACCAGCTCGTTTTTAGCCCAGGAAGCCGATTTTGTACTCAATACCACCGTTAGTAAGGAAGCCTGCCCTAATAACCTCGCACCCACTACCAGCACCACTGCCCAGCTGGTGATGGGAGACGCACTGGCCGTTTGTCTCATAGAATGGCACGGATTTACTGCAGCAGACTTTGCAAAGTTCCATCCCGGAGGCGCTTTAGGAAAGAAATTGTACCTTAAGGTCGGGGATCTCAGCAAACAGCATAAAGCCCCGCAGGTATTATCAAACAGCTCATTAAGAGAGGTGATTGTGGAAATTTCATCTAAAATGCTGGGCGTTACTGCCGTAGTGGATGAAAATGGATTACTTCAGGGTATCATTACAGATGGTGACCTGCGCAGAATGCTGGAGAAAGATGTTCCTACAGCAGCTGTAACGGCAAAAGATATAATGTCGCTTCACCCGAAATTGATCCAGCAGGATCAACTGGCCATCAACGCTTTAGAGATGATGCGCCAGCATGATATTACCCAACTGCTGGTAATGGACGGTGAACGGTATCAAGGTATTATTCACTTACATGATTTAATCAGAGAAGGAATTATTTAGAAATGACACAGCTGAACAGCCATTTTTATGTGGCAATAATGGCAGGGGGGATAGGCAGCCGGTTCTGGCCCCACAGCCGCACAGACAATCCCAAGCAGTTCCTGGATATCCTGAACACGGGAAAAACCCTGCTCCAATGGACTTATGAACGCTTCGCGCAGTTCATCCCAAAGGAAAATATATTCGTGGTAACCCACCACCAATATACCAGCAAGGTGAGTGATCAGTTACCTGAACTGCCCACAGCCAATATTGTGAGCGAACCATCCCGTAAAAATACAGCTCCCTGTGTTGCCTATATTTCCCACAAAATCCATAAACAGGACCCGCTGGCCAACATTATCTGTGCGCCGGCAGATCACCTTATCATGGATGGACCGGCGTTTACCAATGCCTGTTTAAATGCGTTGCTGTTTGTACAGAAAAACAGCGCCCTGGTTACCCTGGGGATCAAACCTACCCGGCCCGACACCGGTTACGGCTATATCCAGTTTGAACCACAGCACGTGGCAGATAATGTATACCAGGTAAAAACGTTTACAGAAAAGCCTAACCTGGAACTGGCCAAAACGTTCCTGCAAAGCGGCGATTTCCTCTGGAACGCCGGCATCTTTGTATGGAATGTAAAAACTATCCTGGCAGCTTTTAAACAATATCTTCCGGAGATAGATGAACTCTTTGAACAAGCCACTCCCGCACTCAATACCCCACAGGAAAAAGAGGTCATGGAGAAAGTGTACCCGCAGTGCACCAACATCTCTATTGATTACGGTATTATGGAAAAGGCCAGCAATGTGTATGTGATCCCGTCCAATTTTGGATGGAGTGACCTGGGCACCTGGGCTTCCGCCTATGAAAACCTGGAAAAAGATTACCTCGGCAATGCGGTACAGGGCAAAAACGTAGTAGTGATCGATGCTACCAAATGCATGGTGAAAGTGCCCAACGAAAAGCTGGTACTCCTGCAGGGACTGGATGAGTTTATCGTAATAGATACAAACGATGTGCTGCTCATCTGCAAAAAAGAAAATGAACAACAGATCAAGGAATATGTAGGAGAAATCAAGCGCAACAAAGGCGAGAAGTTCCTGTAAATATTTTTGTGATTTTTGATATTGAAATTCAGATATTTAGTGGCTGAAAAGATTTTCTTACCAGCAGATGTCTGAATTTCAATATCTAAAAATCCGGCGATGATCTCAAAACTGCCCAATGTAGGCACTACTATATTTACCGTCATGTCTGCCCTGGCAGCCTCCCACCAGGCAATTAACCTCTCCCAGGGATTTCCCGATTACGACTGCAGCGACGAACTGAAAGCAATGGTAAATGAAGCCATGCAACAGGGGCATAACCAGTATGCTCCCATGCCGGGACTCCCGCAGCTACGCAATGCCATTGCCGCAAAAATCAGTAGTCTTTACCACCAGCAGGTACATCCTGATACAGAGATTACCATTACGCCCGGAGGCACTTATGCTATTTTTACCGCTATTGCAACGTGTATACATCCGGGTGATGAAGTGATTATTTTTGAACCGGCATACGACAGCTATATCCCAAATGTATTGGTAAACGGGGGAATACCAGTATTGATTTCCCTATCGTTTCCTGGCTACCGCATTAACTGGGACGAAGTGAGAAGTAAAATCACATCCCGCACCAGGATGATTATGTTGAATACCCCGCATAATCCCACGGGAAGCATCTTACAGGAAAATGATATGCAGGAACTGGAAAAACTGGTGGACGAGTTTAACCTGATTGTGTTGTCGGATGAAGTATATGAGCACCTGATTTTCGATGGCGCGCAGCACCACAGCGTATTGCGGTATCCTGCTATTTTCAGGAACAGCTTTGTTACCTTTTCTTTTGGAAAAGTATTTCATAATACCGGTTGGAAAATGGGTTATTGTGTAGCGCCCGAACACCTGATGAAGGAGTACCGGAAGGTGCATCAATACCTTTGCTTTTCGGTAAATACGCCTATGCAGTACGGACTGGCCAAATTCCTGGAAACACCGTCCCATTACCTGGAGCTGCCCGCATTTTACCAGCAGAAAAGAGATTATTTCCTTGAGTTAATGAAGGACACCCGGTTTACCCCGTTGGCCAGCCAGGGAAGTTATTTCCAGCTGATGAAATACGACCGGATATCGGATGAAGGAGACAAGGATTTTGCAATCCGTATGACCAAAGAGTTTGGGGTGGCGGTTATCCCGGTATCAGCTTTTTACCAGGATGGAAAAGATGATCATGTGATCCGTTTTTGCTTTGCCAAAAGGCAGGCTACATTAGAACAGGCCGCGGCGCGATTGCAACAGATATAAAAAAAGGAGGCTACTGATAACAGTTTGATCAATGCCTTTAAATAATTGATCAAACGTGTCGTCAGAGCCTCCCTCTTTTTTATGAAAAAGCAAATTTATTCTCTTCTATAAAAAGCAGGACGGATTAAACAGCTACAGCTGTTGCTCCTTCCGGTCTGTTATTTTCCAGGATCAGGGTATGCTCCATAAAGCTCACGATCCCTGTTTCTACGTCGTAAATAGCACCGATAATACCCACTTCTCCTTTCTGGATCATTTCACGAAGAATATTGCTTTGTTCCATAATGGCCTGAACAGAGCGTTGTACATGGATAGCATTTACAGCTTCCACAAATTCGCCGTTATGAGAATTACGATCCTGTTTAACAGTTTTCTCTGCAAATACAGCCGGGGCTATTTTATTTAACAGCCCGGTAAGATTCCCCATTTCAACTGAGTCGCAGGCGCCCTTAATAGCGCCGCATTTGGTGTGACCCAATACTACGATGAATTTGGAACCCGCTATTTTGCAGGCATATTCGAGGCTGCCCAGTACGTTATCAGAAATAACGGCGCCGGCTAAACGGATACTGAAAATATCGCCCAATCCCTGATCAAAGATCAGTTCTGCAGAGGTGCGGGAGTCCATGCAGCTAACGATGGCAGCCATCGGCCACTGTCCGTCGGATGTATCGTTCACCATTTGCAGCAGGTTACGGTTCAGGCGGAGGTTGTCCACAAACCGGGTGTTACCGGCCTGTAGCAGTTCCAGCGCTTTTTTAGGAGATATATTGGCTTGAGATATTTTATTCAGTGTCTTCATTATTGTCATTTTTTGAGATTGAAAAATGAACGGATATTAAGCATGGTATTCCGTTCCGTTTTTTATTAAAGGCATAGATGCCTTTAATTTAACTGCAGTTCTTTCAGCAACTCTTTATGGTTACCGGAAGAAATAGTGTGTACCTGCGGAGAGTTCAGTCTTGACTGCTCTTCAACAGAAAGGTCTGGCGTGTTTTGAATGTTGTACACGGTTTTAAACCCCGTCAGGATTACTTTGATATTTTTTTGCGGCGCTTTGATGTCTTTGAATTCGCGGATAGTCTGCAATACATCAAAATCGATGTAGGCAGTTTTGTGCGCATCAATCACCAGTGTGATATTTTCCGGCATGTGATCCAGCGTAAGCAGGATGCTGGCTTTGTTCAGGAAAGAAACTTCCTGTGCCAGTTCCAGGCGGATGCTGTCGCCGGTATGGTATTTTTCTTTGCGGAAATAGTAAGAGCTCTTCATATTACCACGTAAAATGGCGAGCACGCTTACTACCATACCCAGCGCGATACCAATCAGCAGATCGGTAAACACGATGGCTACTACGGTTACAACGAAAGGCACCCATTGGTACTTACCGTTTTTGAACATTTCCTTAAAAATGGAAATTTTGCACAATTTGTAACCGGTTACCAGCAATACTGCCGCCAGGGTAGCCAGCGGAATTTTATTTAACAAAACCGGGATCAGTGCTGTACAAACCAGTAATAACGCACCATGCGTCATAGTTGCCAGCTTGGTTTTACCACCGGCATTGATGTTAGCGCTGGAACGCACGATTACAGACGTGATTGGCAAACCGCCAATTAAGCCACTGACCATGTTACCAATACCCTGTGCTTTCAATTCCCGGTTAGGAGAGGTGTAGCGTTTCAGGGGATCGAGTTTATCGGTGGCTTCCACATTCAGCAGGGTTTCCACGGAAGCTACTATAGCAATAGTAATACCGGTGATCCATACATCCTTGTTAGTGATGGCACTGAAATTCGGGAGCGTGAACTGGTTTATGAAATCACCAAAGCTACCAGCTACAGGTAACGATACCAGGTGATTAGATCCCAGTGCCAGCAACTCACTGCCGGAAAATGCTGTATTCAGCAATATGCCGGTAATTACTGCTACCAGTGGCGCTGGCACTACATTGAGCTTCGGGATCTTGCTCCAGTACAGAATAATGAAAATGGAGATAATGGTGATCAGTGTTGCGCCAAGACTAATGTGATTAATCGTGGAAAGCAAAGCACTGAAAGTATTTTCGCCATCTACCTGAATAAAATTGAAATCACCTTCCGAATCGGCATCATAGCCAAATGCGTGTGGTAATTGTTTCAGGATAATGATGATACCAATAGCGGTAAGCATTCCTGTGATTACGTTGGAAGGGAAGTAGTTGGCTACTGTTCCTGCTTTAATTAATCCCAGGATCAGCTGAATGGCGCCGCCTATTACCACGCTCAGGAGGAATACATCGAACGCACCCAGTTTGGTGATAGCCACCAGTACAACAGCGGTAAGACCCGCTGCAGGGCCGCTTACACTCAGTTGCGAGCCGCTTAAAAAGCCAATCACCAGGCCACCGATGATACCGGAAATCATACCGGCAAACAAAGGAGCCCCGGAGGCCAGGGCTATACCCAGACACAACGGCACCGCAATGAGGAAAACAACAAGGCCGGCTGAAAAATCGCCTTTTATATTAGAGAATAATGATGTCTGCTTGTTCATAAAATTTGCTTTTCCGTTGAGGGATCGCACTTCCGGATAGCAGCCAATGCTGCAACCGTGGAAGCTACAATGATAGAATAGTACTCCCGTTAACGGCTTAAATACGGATATCGCCTTAATGGATACACGTAGCCCGGGCAGTGTTTGAAAAAATCAGTAATAAATAAATAGAAAACACAGCTGTTGTAATTACAACTGCAAAACGAAATTATGCGATGTGCATATTGGGAGGAGGGGCATGTATTTCCTGAGCAGGGTTGCTGGGAATATCTTCCATTAAATGATATTGTAAAATACCAAGAATGAGCAATGGGTTAAACTGAATTTCATCAAACTGTTTACAGAATTTCAGCTCTTTCGCAATCTTTATATGATCGCCACCACAATCAACCGGATGTTCTTCCACAATCTGATTATTAAACAGCAGCTTCCCTACTTCCTTGATTGGAAGCAGTTGTGACACCATCAGTGCCAGGAGGAATATGCCGATTAATTTCTTCATGTGTATAATACGCTTAATGCAAATGTAATAGAGGATAACCATAAATGGTAAATATTCCCAATTAAAAAAATGTTAAAGGACTTTAACATAAAAAGGCCGTGCCGGCTGTAGTTTTCCGTTTATCATGGCTCAAAACCGGTCATCATTATCCTGTCGCATCCGTTATAACTGTTTTTTTCCGGAAGAAGCGCATCTGTATTGGATTTTATAGGCTTTACCGGGTAACGTTCTAAACAAGTTATTTTGCTTTCTATGGTATTGTGTATTGCATAGTAGTAAAAGTTTCCTATTTTTGTATCGTAAAGTTGAAAGAATAGCTATCAAATACTTTAATAACTGATCAGAAACCACCATTAGAAAAAAAACATTAAAGCTCACTTGCCATGAACATTGATAACACACAATCGCAGATGAGGAAGGGAGTGCTGGAGTTTTGCATATTGTCCGTCATTAAGCAAGGAGAAGCTTACCCTTCAGACATCATCGAAAAGATGAAGGAAGCAAAGCTGGATATCCTGGAGGGCACTCTTTATCCTTTATTAACAAGGTTGAAAAATGCGGAATTGCTCACTTACCGTTGGGTTGAAAGCAGCTCAGGTCCCCCACGGAAATATTTTTCCATGACAGATAAAGGGGAAACCTTTTATAAAGAACTGGAAAGCACCTGGAACGAACTGGCTAATGCCGTGCATCAATTAACACAAAACAGTACACCGCTGTAAAGGAAGACTAACCTAAAACCTAAAATCAACTGGTAATGAAAAAGATAATCAACATAAACCTTTCGGGCCGCCTTATCCCCATCGAGGATAGCGCGTATGAGATACTGAACCAGTATCTCGGGAGCTTGAAGAAGTACTTCTCGAAAGAGGAAGGCGGGGATGAAATCGTGTCTGATATTGAAAGCCGCATTGCTGAAATATTCCAGGATAAATTGAAAAAGGGCGCTCATTGTATTACTGATGAAGATGTGATTGCGGTGAAAGCCTCTATGGGTACGCCTGAGCAGTTCGACGATGCCGCCGGCGAAAGCACCCAACAGCAAAAAGAGGACGATCCCTTTGCAGGATATATTCCCCGCCCCCGCAAACGCCTGTACCGCGATCCGGAAAATAAAGTACTGAGTGGCGTATGTAGCGGTTTAGGCGCTTACTTCAACATCGATCCGGTGATCTTCCGTATCATATTCGCCCTGTTGGCGATTGGTGGCTTCGGTACCGGTATCCTTGTATACTTCATCCTCTGGATAGCTACTCCGTCTGCCGACACGGCAGCGGAGAAGCTGGAAATGAGAGGAGAGAAGGTGGATCTGAACACCATCAAATCTACCATCCAGGAGGAATTAAATCATATGAAAGGCCAGGTGAAAAATGTAGGAGATGATATCCGAAATTTTTCTCAGGGCCGCGGCAAGCAGGTAGGTAGCGATATCGAACGCTTTTTTGTGAGCCTGGCAAGTGGATTAGGTAAAGTGTTGGTAGCTGTTACCAAAGGGTTCTTTTACTTCTTCGCTGTAGTGATGCTGATCTGCCTGATAGTGGCAGGAATAGCCATTGCAGCCACTTCCGCGGCCCTTTTTCCCATCAAGGATCTGTTACTCGGCGCCCCGGTGCAAAGCGCATTGTTATGGCCTGCTGTTGGATTGCTGATAGGCATCCCGATTGTTGCACTGGTTATATTCATCATCCGTAAACTCACTGGCGTAAAAGAAGGCAACCGCTATGCAGGTTATACCTTAACCTTCCTCTGGCTACTCGGACTGACTTTCGCCGCCATCATTGCCACATCTTTTGTAAAAGATTTCAGAAGACCGGCAACTGAAACGGAAGCAATAGCTATTCAACAGCCATCGAAAGGTAAGCTGATACTGAAAAGAACACCCGGCATCCTGTCTGAAATCAATGGCGATGACATCAGCTTCTTTGACGATCATTTACTGATCGCAGATGATACCGTGTTGATTAACTACATCCGGATACGGGTTGAAAAAAGCCTGACCGACAGTTTTTCTGTAGATGTATCCCGCTTTTCCAGGGGCCGTACTGTTCAACAGGCAAAAATGCTGGCTCATGATATCGCGTTCCACCTGAATCAACAGGACTCTGTACTGTACCTGCCGGAAGGGTTTTCCCTGCCGCCGCACTCCAAGTACCGCGGCCAGCGTGTTACTGTAACCATTAAAGTACCGGTAGGAAAGAATATTGAAATAGACCGGGAAGTATACCGTAACTATGACTTCAGCCGGTACGACCGGAGTGACGATGGCGACTGGGATAACGATTTCGACAATGACCAGCCCGGACCATTGAACCTGAAAATGACCCCCGATGGTACCGACGACATCAACGAAAAGAAACCAGCTCCGGAAAAGGCGAATACCGACTCTTCCAATGAAGGCTACCGTTACAAGGGACCAGCCGCTGAAAACGCAGTGAAAGCGGTAAAAAAGAACCAGCCCATCGAAGGGGATGTATCTTTCCTGGCTTACTCCCTCATTAACATGTTTCACAGTTAATCTATATAAATAATTAATTTTTAAAAAGATAAAGCGAAAACAAGCCCTTGTTTTCGCTTTATCTTTTCCAGCAGATTACCTTTCTGAGATTTTCCCGATCGGATCATTCGACCGGCCGATTAATGTTTAACTTTGCATCTTCAGCAATTAATATTAATAAATAGGATAAGATAAGGAATGCAGGCACCCATAAACATCGCGCTGGTAGGTAATCCGAATAGTGGTAAAAGTTCCCTTTTTAATGCGCTCACCGGTTTAAACCAGAAGGTGGGTAATTTTCCGGGTGTAACGGTAGATAAAAAAACCGGGATAGCTCAGATAGTATCCGGCGTAACCGCCAATATTATCGACCTGCCGGGAACTTACAGCCTGTACCCGAAAAGCGCCGATGAATATGTTACCTATGACGTGCTGATCAACCAGCAAAATGAAGACTCCCCCCGTCTCGTGATCATTGTGGCGGATGCCTCCAACCTGAAACGCAACTTATTATTCTGTTCCCAGATCATAGATCTCAAAATCCCGGTCATCATTGCCCTCACCATGATGGACATTGCCCGCAGGAAAGGAGTAGAGATAGACCTCGACGGATTGGAAAGAGAACTGGGCGTGCCCGTAGTATCCATCAATCCAAGAAAGAACAAAGGCGTTACGGAAATCAAGAAAGTAATAGACCTGGCGATGCGCTCCCATTACAGCACGCCGCCGAGGGATTTTATTAACAACAACGCACTGGCCAAAGACGTGATTGATGAGGTACGTAAAACAGTACCGGTGAAAAGTGACTATGGCGCTTTACATATAGCCGTTAACGTAGACGACCTTCCTTTTGTAGACAAAGCACAGAAAAAGGTCATCCACAGCTCGCTGGAAAAACACCAGTTTAATAAAACAAAGATCCAGGCCGAAGAGATCATGCAGCGGTACAGCCGGATCAAACATATCATGAAAGCCACCGTAGTGGAAAATGATCCACTGCAGAAGCAATTGCGGTCTGAAAAAATAGACGACCTCCTGCTACACCGCTTCTGGGGATACGTGATTTTACTGGTGGTGATGTTCCTCCTGTTCCAAAGTATTTTCTGGCTGGCCTCTTACCCGATGGATTGGATCGAAGGCGGCTTTGGGGCGCTGAGCGGATGGCTGAGCAGTACCCTGCCCGATAATAAAGTCACCGACTTCTTCATCAACGGAATCGTTGCCGGTATCAGCGGCTTTGCCGTGTTTATCCCCCAGATCATGATCCTGTTTGGGTTGATCACGATACTGGAAGATACCGGCTATATGGCCCGTATCAGTTTTCTGACCGACCGCCTGATGCGGCAGGTTGGATTAAACGGAAAATCTGTGATGCCCTTGATCAGCGGAGTAGCCTGCGCGGTACCTGCTATCATGGCTACCCGTACCATCGAGAATAAAAAAGAACGGCTTATCACCATCATGGTCACGCCTTTAATGAGTTGTTCTGCAAGGTTGCCTATTTATACTATGATGATTGCGCTGATCATCCCCGACAAACGGATCTTTGGCATACTCGGTTTGCAGGGACTGATCATGATGGGGCTTTACCTGTTGGGCTTCTTCATGGCTATCTTTATTGCTGCCATCATGAAACTGTTTGTGCGCATTAAGGAAAAGAGCTACTTCATCATGGAATTGCCGGTTTACCGCTCCCCGCGTTGGGCCAACGTGGGAACCACGATGGTGGAGAAAGCGAAAATATTTGTGAAAGATGCAGGTAAGGTGATTGTGGTAATATCTGTGATCCTTTGGTTCCTGGCCTCTTATGGCCCCGCCAGCAGAATGGAGCCGGTACATGCAAAATATGAACAACTCCTGGCGAAAGTGCCTGCAGAATCGCCCGAAGCTGCGGTGCTCAATAAAGAATTTCAATCTGCCAAATTATCCAACTCCTATGCGGGAGTGCTTGGTCACGCAATTGAGCCAGCCATTCGTCCGCTGGGGTTTGACTGGAAAATAGGTATTGCATTGATCACCTCTTTTGCCGCCCGTGAAGTATTTGTGGGTACTATGGCTACCCTTTATAGTGTGGGAGAAGATCCTGACAATAATAACGCCACCCTCCGGGAAAAACTGTCTTCAGCCACCTGGCCTGATGGGGCGCCGGTATACACGCTGGCTTCCGGGTTGTCCTTAATGATTTTTTATGCATTCGCCATGCAGTGTATGAGTACGATGGCCATTGTAAAACGTGAAACAAAATCTTGGAAATATCCGCTGATACAGCTTGTTTATATGACCGCGCTGGCCTATGTATGCAGTTTGATCATCTTTAATATCTTCAAATAATATCTTGTACATTGCAGGTATAGTTAACCATAAATGCAATGTTTATGAAATGGCTTTGTTACAGCTTTTGCCTGCTTTTTGCGCTGCCTGTGATGGCGCAAACTTCCGTTGATTCAACACAATTGATGAAGGATGTTAAAACGCTATCAGCGGATAAAATGGAAGGCCGGAAAACCGGCTCCCGCGGCAGCCGTATGGCCCAGTTCTATCTCCTCGACCGCTTCAAAAAAATAGGTTTATCCGCTTATCACGATACCTACGAATATCCTTTCTATTTCCAGGAAGGAGATAAAAAAATTATGGGTACTAACCTGTACGGCTATATCCCCGGTAAGCTGAGCACAGTGATTGTTATTTCTGCCCATTATGATCATCTTGGTATTACCTCCAAAGCCAATGGCGCAGACACTGTATACAATGGTGCTGATGACAATGCTTCCGGCATCGGTGGATTACTGGCAATGGCCACTTATTTTAAAAAGCACCCGCCCCGTTATACCCTCATTTTTGCCGCTTTTGATGGAGAAGAAGAAGGTCTGCAGGGCGCTAAAGCCTTTGTAGCACAGCCACCGGTACCGCTTACACAGATCCGGCAGAATATTAACATGGATATGATTGCCCATAACGACAAAAACGAACTGTATGTATGTGGCACTTTCCAGTTTCCGGATCTGAAGAAGTATACAGATGATGTGGCTGCCCGCAGTAGCGTGAAGCTGATCGCCGGCCATGATAAACCGGAAAGCGGTACAGACGACTGGACGAAGCAGAGCGATCAGTATGAGTTTTTTAAACAGAAGATCCCGTTCCTGTACTTTGGCGTGGAAGATCACCCCGATTACCATCGTCTTTCCGATGAATATTCCCGCATTAATCATTCTTTCTATTACAGGGCGGTACAGGCAGTGCTGGAAGTTGTGAAGAAGCTGGACAGCGATATGCCGGAGAACAAATACAGCGGTGCGAAAACAATGTAGAGAAGAAGGCCGGTAGCTTTTTCTGAACTACCGGCCGTAAATATTATTGCCGGATGGTTTGTATCATCCCTTTGAATTTAGTGGATTCCAGCCTGTTGGCGGGTGTTACAGCCAGCCTGTTTCCGTTTAATTTTGCAGTGCGGCCCAGTGAACCGGCATCAACACCCATATCAGTAAGTGCAGCGCGTAACAACGGATCACTAAGGGAGCCCCAGTCGAGAGAAAAGTTATCAGTTACTTTTATATCTGCCGGAAGGCCGCTGAAATAATCGCCTTCGTTAGCGGAGTTTTTTGTCTGGAAGTTTACCGCATACATATCGTATTTACCAAAAGAGATGTTGATAAAACCAACCGGTTTGCCATAAGTGTTACTTCCTACCAGTTTGGTAGTCATCACCGGTTTCAGCACATTGTACAGCAGTTCGCTGGCAGATACGGTGTTACGTGTTCCGAGGAAAGTGACCTTGTTTAAAGCAAGGGCGCCGCTTTTCTGGAACTTCGCTGTTTTATAAGTGGTGGCTTCGCTGTAGAAGATATCTGCCCAGTTTACGCTGGGGTAATAAGGTACGGCCTTCATGTATTTGAAATAGGGGCCGTAATTATTGGTATTCACGTTATTATTGAAATACTGGGAATACATGGTGGTATTGGTTTTGGCTGCAGGTACCAGTATGTTGGCAAGATATTCTGCCGTTTCAATGAGCCCACCGCCGTTATACCGCAGATCGATGATCACCTGCTTTACGCCAGCCTTTGTATAAGCATCGAAAGTTGAGTCGATCTGCGCTTTAACATCAGATAATGCTACAAAGTTATTAAAGACAAAGTAGCCGATTTTATTGCCGTTGAAGTCATATAAATGAGAATAAAGAATAGGGTTTAACTTATAATCTACACGGCTTAAATTATACTGTTGGGTAGTGTTGTCTGGTTTGCGGAAACTCCAGGAGGCGCTGGCGCTGCTGAAGGCAGCATTCAGCATATCATTCGTAGCATCATCATTTCTGAAGCGGGTAACCCCATTTACAGCAGTTAATTCCCAACCTCTTTTGATACCTGCTTTGTCGGCCGGAGAGCCGGGATATGCGTATACCACAAATAAGGTTGAATCTGTTTGATAACCGACTTCAAATCCCATATCGCCCGCAATTCCTTGCTGCAGGGCCCTGGACGTGCCGCCATTATCTACAAAGCTGTACCTGTCGAGGTTATTGCCGGAAGCATCTTTTTTATAAGTTCTCAGTGCATTAAACAACACGATCGGGTTTGCATATTGATTGGGCTTGAACGTTGCAGAGTCGGGTAGCACATCGTTCCAGAGGTAAATATCTTTTGCGATAAAAAAGACGCTGTCGTTGACGGAGCCGCTTACGCCGTTATCTCCCCGGTTTCGTGGAGTGTTACTATCTTTTTTATTACAGGCAGACATCAAAAAAATGAGCGCTAAGCCAGTGAGCAGTGAATGGTAGAAATTATTTGGTTGCATAGATCCTTTTTTATGCTGCATAACCGCTATGAATAAACGTTAAAACGGGTTGTTATTGTATGGGTGTAAAGTTAATGCCTTCAATACCCAGTTCTTCCGGAAGCACGCCGTTATTTTTCAGTCCTACATTTACTCTATCCCGCCAGCGGATCTGTTCCACGGCGTTTAGTCCGTGGTGGGTTTCCTGGTCGAAACGGTATTGGAGGCGGTTCATTTCCCGGAAAGACTGAAGGTACTGATATTGTATGATACTATCGTAGTCATCGCGGTTTAACGCGGTTTGCCGGAGCTTCTGTTTAAACCGTTCCACTACCAGGCGGGTAATATCGAAATGAAGCTGTTCATGTGCCAGGGCATAGCTGTTTCTTGCTTCCGGTCTTACCCAGGATGCACTTTTTATAAAGAACACCTGCAGCCGTAATGTGATCCGGAGGGTATCGTTTACCAGGTTACTGTTGCCTTCATAGGCGAAGCTGGTGTAGGAAACTGCAGCGCTGGGACCATTGGGCGATGGTTTTGCCAGAAAATCCTCCCATTGCAGTTTTCTATCGAAGTCATAGTAAATAGTATCGGATCCGGGTGGCGCCGGGGCTTGTTTTTCTTCAAAATTCAGCTGAATGACGGTAAAATGCCGGGTCTCCGGGCACGGTTTTTTATGCCCGTGGGGCAATAACAGAAAGCTCAGTATGGTAGCAGCAGACAGCATTATCGGTTAGAAGTTAATAAAATTAAGGGAATGGCCGGCTATCTGTTTCATGCCGGGAAAATTTGGCGATTCTATAACATTTGAGTACCGGTGTTTTAACAATCTATTCCTGCTGAAACGGTGTTTTTTCCGTAATTTACTACCGACCAAAACAATCGCACTATGTACGGCGGTGGATATATTTTCGATGAACCCAACAGAAATCAGTTGCGGGAAGAACAACAGCATGATGAGCCGGAAAAGCTCGCTGCTTTTGAGGAACGTATTGCCAAAGGGGAAAAGATAGAACCCGGCGACTGGATGCCGGTAGAATACCGGAGGCAGTTAATACGCCTTATTGAACAACATGCTCACTCAGAAATTATCGGCGCGTTACCGGAAGGAACCTGGATTACGAGGGCGCCGGGTTTTAAGCGCAAACTAGCCCTGATCGCCAAAGTACAGGATGAAATAGGCCACGGGCAATTACTCTACAATGCGGCCGAAACACTTGGCAAATCGAGAGAGGCCATGATCAACGACCTGCTCAGCGGCAAATCCAAGTACTCCAACGTATTTAATTATCCCGCTGAAACCTGGGCTGATGTGGCTGTTATCGGATTCCTGATTGATGCCGCAGCGATTGTAAACCAGGTTGCCAATGCCAAAGGATCCTACGGTCCTTACTGCAGGGCGCTGGAACGTATTTGTTACGAAGAAAGTTTCCATCTCAAACAGGGCCATGATGCTTTTATTGAACTGGCAACGGGTACGCCGGCGCAGAAGGAAATGCTGCAGGATGCCCTTAACCGTTGGTGGCAGCCGATCATGCATTTCTTTGGCCCCCCGGATAAAAGTTCCAGTCACAGCGAAAAACTGATGCAGTGGAAAGTAAAAATGGCGAGTAATGATGATATGCGGAATCAATTCCTGGAATCCTATGTGCCCAAGATCTGGGAACTGGGGCTTACCCTGCCGGATCCGGCGTTGCGGAAAAATGCAGAAACCGGCCGCTGGGAATATACAGATCCGGACTGGGATGAGTTTTTCAGGGTGATCAACGGCGGCGGCCCCTGTAATATGGAACGTTTGCAGGTGCGCAAGTGGGCGGAAGAAAAGGGTCGTTGGGTGCGTAAAGCGCTCATGAAACCAATGGAAAAACGGGTATTGCCCGTGGCATAGGATGCGCCGGTAAACCGGCGGTATTGTGTGCATCAAAACTTTATCATTAAAACTATTCAAATATTCATGTCTAACGATTCTTTAGATCCCCGTGTAAACAGGCTGAAACTGGGCCCGGCCGGGGAAGTAGTGAAAGTGGAGGAGGGCGAGAACTGGAATATATACGAGGTGTTTCACCAGGAGAAAAGAGGCGCTCACCATGAGCATGTGGGTTGCGTGCATGCCCCGGATCCTCAGCTGGCGCTGGTATTTGCGAAGGAACAATTTGCCCGGCGGAAAAAATGCGTAAACCTGTGGGTAGTGAAAAGCGCAGACATCCTGGCTTTTGATGTGGAAGATGAAGATATGTTTGCCAACAACATGGAGAAAACCTACCGGGATGCCAGTGGCTTTAAAGTGATGGAGAAGATCAATAAATTCAAACAATCCAAATGATGAACAACGCAGCACTAACAGATCTGATTATAAAAATGGCAGACGATGAGCTGATTCAGGGGCATCGTAATTCTGAGTGGACCGGGTTGGGGCCTGTGATGGAAGAAGATATCGCTTTTTCTTCTATGGCACAGGACAAAATAGGCCATGCGTGGGCGTTGTATCGCATCCTTCATGAAGATCTCGGAGGAAAACATCCGGATACATTTGCCTTTCTGCGGCCGGAGAAAGAATTCAAATCATCACACCTGGTGGAAATGCCTAATGGCGAATATGATTTCAGCCTGATGCGGCATTTTTTATTCGATCTGGCGGAGGCCATCAGGTATGAAAGTTTGCAGGACAGCAGCTATGAGCCTTTCCGGCTGCTGAGTAAAAAAGTAAAGGGTGAGTTGAAATATCATACGCTGCATGCGAATGCCTGGATCATGCAATTGAGCAGGGCCGGAGAAGAGAGCTACGACCGGATGCAGCAGGCGCTGAACCAGACCATTGCGCTGGCAGCAGGAATTTTTGAACCATCACAGCACTATGAAGAAGCGTTGATTGATGATAAAGTGTATCCTGGTGAAAAGGAGTTGTATCATCGCTGGCTGGATCGTATTTACCCGGTGTTGGTGAAGGCTTCCCTGAATCTGCCGGAGATGAGTGCTATTGTGCCGGTGTATGGTGGTCGTCATGGACTTCATACTCCGCACCTGCAGCCGTTGCTGAAAGAAATGAGTGAAGTGTTTAACCTGGATGCGGAGGCCAGTTGGTAAATGATGTCTTCCAAAACAATTACGATCGCCGCAGTATATGCGTCACTGGAACATGTGATGGACCCGGAAATCCCGGTATTAAGCGTGGTGGACCTGGGCATGATCACGGGAGTGGAACTGGGGGAAGCGGCGGTGCATATTAAAATGATCCCCACCTTTGCGGCATGCCCGGCGGTGAGTTATATCCGGCATAATATTAAAACGGTGCTGGAAAGTGAACTTGGTATAGCCGTTAGCGTTGAAGTAGACAAACAGGAACACTGGCATAGTAACCGGATGACACCGGCGGCCAAGGAAAAGCTGAAAGCCTTTGGCATAGCCCCTCCTAAGGTATTGTCCGGCGAGGTAAGCACAGAAATTATGATGGAGGTTCCCTGCCCGCATTGTGGCAGCGAACAAACTTATTTACGTTCTCCTTTTGGCTCTACGTTGTGCCGTGCTATTCATTTTTGCAAGGCCTGCGGCCAGGTGTTTGAGCAATTCAAACCACTGGAATAAGCCTTATTTCCATGTTCCCGCTATAAATACCTATTTTTACACGCATTATGAAGTAGCCATTGGCAATTTATACGATGAAAACATGAGAATAGGCTTGTATTTTGGGTCTTTTAATCCTATACACACGGGGCATTTGATCATTGCCAATTACGTAGCGTACAATACTGATCTTGATAAAGTATGGCTGGTGGTTTCGCCGCATAACCCGCTGAAACCGCAGTCGGCCCTACTGAATGAGCACGACCGCTTTCACCTGGTGGAGCTGGCCATCAGGGACGAGGTGCGGCTGCGCGCCAGTAACATTGAGTTTTCGTTACCCCGGCCTTCCTATACAGTGGACACGCTCACTTATTTACAGGAGAAATTTCCTACGCAGGAATTTGCCATCATTATGGGAAGCGACAGCTTTCAGAATTTACCGCGCTGGAAAAACTATGAGCAGATTGTGAAAAACTATCCGATCTATGTTTACCGCCGGCCGGGACACGAAATAACAGACACCTTTGGCGCCCAGATTGAAATACTGGATGCGCCTATGCTGGACATCTCTGCTACTGATATCCGCAAATGGCTGAAAGAAGGCAAATCTGTGCGTTTTATGGTACCTGATAATGTGATTAATTATATCTCTGAAAATAATTATTACCGCTGATCACCTTGTTCCGGGCGTGTCACGGATATCTGTATCAGGGGAGGATTTTTTCTGGGCGATATCCCTTCTTTTTATCACAAATTCATTCCCATAGATATCCAGCAAAAGGATAAACATGGAGATGAGTAATGGGCCGAAAATAAGACCGATGAAGCCAAAGAGACTAACGCCAATGATTACACCGAATATAGTGATGAGAGGATGTACGTCTGCAATTCGTTTAGCCAGCAGCATCCGCGCGATGTTATCAGAGGTGCCTACTACACCGAATCCATACGCCAGTACAGCAATACCTTGCCAGGTACTGCCGGAAGCCAGTAAATAAACTCCCAGGGGCACATATACCGCGGCGGCGCCTATTACCGGCAGCATTGCTGTGAAACAGGTAATTACAAACCAGAAGAATGGCTGGGGGATTCCAAAAATTAAATAGCCAATCAAAGAAATAATACCCTGTACCACCGCAATGAGGGGGATACCTACGGCATTGGCAATTACCAAAGTGTTGAACTCTTTACCCAGTCTTTCCACATTTTTATCTTTCAGGGGAATATATTCATACAGGGTTTCTTCCATTTTCCGGCCGCTTACCAGCATAAAATACAGCATAAAGTACATGAGGGCAATAGTGGTAAGCGTATTAAAGGTGGCGCCCAGGAATCCGGGTAGAAAACCCGTAATACCTTCCTGTATTTTTTGCAGCCTTTCTGCGGTGAACAGGCTGAATCCCAGGCTGTTTTCCAGTCGGGTATTGGTTTGTTTCAGGCTGTTGATGAGTTCTGTAGAGTGGTTTGCGGCATATGCGGCTTTTGCCCCGAGCATGTTTATCAGCATGCCTATGGGCAGCAGGATTACAAGGAAGGACAGCACCATCAGCAAGGCAGCAGCGAGGCTCATCCTCCACTTGCGTTGTTCTACAAGTTTGAACATCCATTTCCTGCAGATCACATACAGGGTAACGGCCCCGAGAAAGCCGGGAAAAAAGGTAAACATCTCCATAAACAGGAGCACAGCAAGAAAAAGGATCAGGAGTAAAAAGCCAATTTGTTTAAGGCGGTCGTTGTCAAGATAGCTCATAGTACATAATATCGTGTAATTATCTGGAATGTCAAAAAGCAGACCGGCAGCTCTGTGATACTTTTATAAAGCCTAAACAAAATTGCCGAGAGCTTGTTCTTATTTGGCGGAGGTTTAACACAGCTTTTTATTCAATTGCTATTTATGGAATAATGTTTGTTGCACCTCTGTTACCAAAAAAGAAAACCTAATTTATAACATCTTAAAAACCTTTAGTTATGAGTACAAGTTCCAAAGCCGTGGTTTCATTTATTGTAGGTGCAGCCGTAGGCGTTGCGGTAGGGTATTTCCTCAATTCAGATAAAAAAGATGAACTGGTAGAAAAATTAAGAGATCAGTCTGAAAAGCTGAAAGAAAAATGGAGAAAGAAAAAAGATCAATTCCAGGATGAGTTAGAAAATGAGTTGGCATAACCCCATTTGAATAAATTGATTTGCATGGAAGGTAATTTCAGCAACTATTTTTCCCAAACGGGTAAAGTAGCCAGGGAATACCTGGAAACCAGACTGGACCTGATTAAGCTCCAGGCAGCAGGAAAGCTGTCAAAAGCGTTGGGATTGTTTTTTTCGCTTTTGATGGCTTTCCTGCTGTTCTTTTTTGTGATTGTGTTCCTGGGCATGGTAGTAGGCTTCTGGATCGGGGAGATGACCAATAGTTTTACGATTGGTTTCAGCTGTGCCGCGGGATTATTTATTTTGTTATTTCTTGTTATTTTGTTGTTCCGTAAACAGCTGATACAGCGGCCGCTGGCTAAATTGCTGATTACTGAGCTGGTAGATGAAATCACTGAGCAGGATGAGCATTCCAATCATATTCATAATCAGCGGGCGAAGGAATATCCTGAGCAACCTGTGGATCCCGGGTATGTTCCGGATGAAGAAGCCACTGAAAACACCATGAAAGGATAAACAATGATAAATGTTTACACATGAGTAAGAAAATAAACAGCTTCGAATCACTGGAGCTGGAAATTGAACGGTTAAAAATGAAGTCCAGGCGGCTGGAAAATGAGATGGGTAACAGGGTAGATTATTTCAGGGACAACTATAAAAAGATGGCCCTGAATGCTGTTATCCCCGGTAGCGCAAAACATAGCGGTGCCCTGAACGTAGCCATGAACGTGGCTAAGATTGCCTGGGGAAGTGGTAAATTTAAGAATTTTGCTACCGGGGCATTAATGACAGCACTTGAGTTTATAGGAGTTCAGTTGGGCATCAACCTGTTTAACAAGGTGACGAAGGGTCGTCGAAAAAAGAAAGAGCCAGTGGCTGAATAAAGGAAATAGGTTTTGGTAAAAATCCCATCACTATTACATCTGCATTGTCTGCATCGGGTCCTTTGATATATCCTCCTGCGCCGTTATCCAGCATAAATGATATGCGCAGGGAAACGGTAACAGTTTTACCGGAAGGATCCGCGGCAAAAGTGGGAAGCAATCCTGTAACGCGTTTTACCTCATCACCCAATGCTTTATCCGGTGTTTGCAGCACCTCTATATCATTGATAGTTCCGTTGGGTTGAATTTTATATTGTAGCATAACTACACCAGCTGCTTTGCTTTGCTGGCTTGCCCTTGGATAGCGGACGTTTTTTGCAAACGTTTTGCGGTATGCACTTTCCCCGCCGGGAAAACGATTCAAAAAGGTAGAGTCGGTAGTAATCCCCTTAACTGCACCATTGCTTTCAGCCAATGCCAGGTCCAGCAGCTGCTGCGGGCAGCTTTTCACAGGAAAAGCTCCTATACCGCCTTCCTTTGGAAAACAATAGAAGAAATAAGTGCCAAACGGATTTCCCGATGTTTCCTTCATTGACCACCTTTCAGCTGTCAGTTTGAACTCAATATCTGTGATTTCCCCGTTCTCATTACGTTTGAGGGTTGGGATGTGCAGCGTTATTCCTTTTTTCAGCAGCACTTTCTTCATCACGGCAAAATCTTCATCAGTGGTTAAGCGCGTAACCACTCCGTAAAGTTGATCTTTTTCTGTGGCCAGGTATTTACTACCTGCGTCATTTTTCGCGGACGAAGGGGCGGTAGCCGCCAGAAGGCCGGCTGCCAGCGCCAATACCGGCAGCAACAGCAGGTACCGCCAGGTACGTAACCGGGGTGATTGTGTTTTGTTCATCATGAGTATTCTGTTTTTAATGAATGACTTACTAAAATGATTCACGATTGTTACCCGGCTTCCGGCCAGGCCAATCTTCAGTAAACTGTACTGGTAGGCATCCGGCGCATCTGTAGTTTGGATAACGGCTTCATCTGCCAGGAATTCCAGGTTCAGCTGCAGTGCCCTTTTGCAACGCCATGCAAAGGGATTGATCCAGCAAATGCAGCAGTAAAAGGCAGACAGCAGCATATCGGCAGAATGGTATTGCTGTACATGCGCTTCTTCATGTTTGAGAACATGTTGCAGTTCCGTGTGTGCGTGGGCGTTAGGGTCGAAAAAGATGGTTCTCAGGAAAGAGAAGGGCGCCGTTATTCCGGGGAGTTGCACATAGCGTATGTTGTTGCGCGTATACACGTTGCCTGCCCGCACCAGCCGCCTGATTTTTAAGAGCTGCAGCATATGTAGCAACAGTAGCAGGACGACTACCGCTATGTATACGGCAACCAGTATAGTGGTGGCATGTTGTGTCAATGGATCCCACCAGTGGCTTACGACTGCCGAGGTGGTTGTTTGCGTAGATGCGTGCGCGTTATCGCTGAAGTAAACGTTTACCGGGGAGGCGCTTTCTGTTGGCTTTTGCGTCCAGCGTAGTGCCGGAAGCGGAAGCAGTGGTAATGCTGCAGAGAAGACGAAAGCACTCAGCAGAACTATCCTGTTATACCTGTAAAATGTTTCTTTTTTAAAACAGCTGATATACAGGAGATAAAAAAGCGTCATCGCGCAGGATGCTTGCAGAATATATATAAACAGGGTAGGCATACACGTTATTTTTTATCTTTTTCAATCATCTTTACCAGTGTCTTCATTTCTTCCGCACTTATTTTTTCTTCCTTGGCGAAATAGGCCAGCATGTTGAGATAGGAGTTATCAAAGAAAGTATTGAGTACTTTTTTCATAAAAGTATCTTTATAACTTTCCTTTGCAATGGTGGGATAATACTCGAAGGAGCCGCCATATTCATGATGGGAGAGATATCCTTTTTCTTCCAGTCGCTTCATGAGCGTGGCGATGGTGTTGTAATGAGGTTTCGGGTCGGGGAGTTGCTCGATAGCATCCTTTACAAATGCTTTTTCGAGATCCCACATTACCTGCATTAACTCTTCTTCTTTACGGGATAGCTTTTTCATAACACGAATCTATAACTATTTTTGTAGTTTAAAAACTATTTTTGTAGTATTAAACTATAAATGTAGTTAATAGATTGAATGTCAATAAGAAAAAATCAGCGGGAGGGAATTATCCCCAGACTTTGGTGCCTTCGCTGCAATTGGCGCAGATATCTATGTTTTTGCGGGTTTCGAGGATTTCACTACGGAAACGGATATACTCTTTATTATGCCATAGTGCCTTAAAGGATTCTTTCTTCAGATCGCCCAGCCGGTGCTGTGCGTCTTTGTCGAAGCAGCAGGGCACTACGAGCCCGTCCCAGGTAACTACCGGGGAGTGCCACAGGCGCCAGCAATGGTTGCTCAGCTTGTTTTTTATGGCGTAGGTCCCGTCTTCATTGCGGTGGTAGCGCGAGTATTTATCAATGGTAGGGATTAAGCGGTTGCCTTCTTCATAATCATATACCTGTGCTGTTTTAAACCGCACCTGGTCTACGCCAATTTCCTTAGCCAGCCGTTTAATATCTTCTATCTGGTGTTCGTTGGGTTTTACTACGAGGAACTGAAAGAAAACAAAGGGTTTAGATGAATTCAGCTCTTTTTTCCATTTTACGATGTTTTTTGCACCTTGTATCACTTTATCAAGATGACCACCTACACGATACTGCGTATATACGTCCTGGGTAGTACCGTCGATAGAGATGATGAGCCTGTCCAACCCACTTTCCACCGTTTTCTTTGCATTGGCGTCTGTAAGGTAGTGAGCGTTGGTAGAGGTTGCGGTATATATTCCTTTGTCTGCCGCGTATTTCACCATGTCCAGGAAACCGGTATTGAGATAAGGTTCTCCCTGGAAGTAAAAGATCAGGTATAGCAGTTCTTTAGAAATTTCATCGATCGTTTTCCTGAAAAAATCCTGTTCCAGCATACCGGTAGGGCGGGTAAACGCCCGGAGTCCACTGGGACATTCGGGGCAACGGAGATTGCAGGAGGTGGTGGGTTCAAAAGATATAGAAATAGGATAACCCCACTGAACCGGCTTACCGGTCCACTTGCTCATAAAATAGCTTCCAAGTACTTTGCCGGCATTCAAACCGCGGCGCAACGTGAACTTGGAAAACAAATTAAGGGTATCCTTCAGGTTAAAATCGGGCATAAAAAATCACTTGACCATTGTAAAAGTAGCTCCTTTAAACAAATTATAACCTATACTTGCTGTAAAAAATAGGACTGCCGGCAATTATTACAGCATCCTTACCCAATTACCCTGCAACTAACAGAAGCAAAAGTGAAAAGCATCCGGATCCGATTATTATTAATATTACTGGTAGTATTAGCCGCAGTGGCTTATTTATGGTGGCGCGAGCGGGAAAAGCAAGTGAAATTTGTGCGGTATGAAGAATTTGGAATTGACATGCCGGTGAATTATAAGATACACGGTATAGATGTTTCTAAATTCCAGAAAGACATCAACTGGGCAGCAGTAAAGCAAATGCAGGTGGATAAAATTCGTATATCCTTTGCGTTTATAAAGGCAACAGAGGGTATTACACGGCAGGACGCCGCCTTCAAACAAAACTGGGACAGGGCCGGAAAGGCTGGCTTAATCCGGGGCGCTTACCATTTCTTCTACGCTACCCGGGATCCGCTGAAACAGGCTATTAACTTTCACAATGTGGCCGACCTGCAAACCGGCGATCTTCCGCCGGTGCTGGATATAGAAACCAGCAACAACCAGCCTGCGGCGGTAATCCGCAGCACCGCAAAGATCTGGCTGGAAGAAATGGAGAAAGTATACAAAGTAAAACCCATCATCTACACCAATATTCATTTTTACGAAACTTATCTTGGCAGCGAATTTGACCGTTATCCTTTATGGATTGCACATTACTATCAGAAAGAGCGGCCGCGCTCCGACAGGGCCTGGTTGTTCTGGCAGCACAGCGATATCGGCCGGGTAAATGGTATCCGGACCACCGTGGATTTTAATGTATTTAAGGGCGACAGTACAGACCTTGCCAAACTGTGCATACCTTAGTATTGCTGATATAAAAGATTATGGAAGAAGAACAGGAAAAACCGGCGCCGGATCCCAATAAGATGGATTATGAATTGTTTCATTTCCTCATAAAAATTATGCGGACCATCTTTATTGGCTTTTTCTGGTTAATGATCAATGTATTCCTGGGGTTGTACCTGGGATTTGCCGTGCCGGAGGAGTCAACCCCCGGCAGGATGATCTTTTTCTATAGCTGGTTTGGGATTTCCATGGCAGCGTATCTTTATTTTGTATGGCGCATGTGGCGCAAAAAGATGAGCGCTCCCTGATTAGTTAGCAATGGATCTTCTGCCCAATTCCATTGTCCAGTCGTTGCTATAGCGGCCGATGCCAATCTCTGTAAATTTAGCATCCATCATATTATGACAATGTTTCGGGCTGTTTAACCAGCCGAGTATCACGGCCTGTTCATCCAGGCTGCCGGCGGCAATATTTTCCCCGTAGTAGTTCCATTTGTACCCGGCGGCATCCAGACGGGCGCCAGGCGTAGAGCCATTGAGCCCGGTATGATCGAAATATTTATTCAGTACCATGTCTTTGCTATGATCATAGGCTGCTCTTTCCAGCAGGCCGTTCCAGGTAACAGGGCTCACGGCGGGCATCTGTTCTGTACCGCAGTTACAGCCGCGGCTGCGTAATCCGTTTACCAGCAGTAATAAGGCGTTGCGGTCCACTTTATTTTCGGGCACCACCGACGTATCTGCAGGAGGTGTTTTTCCCGGCTCATCCAGGGCCAGATCTGTCTTTTTAGTACAACTGCAATAAATAATAACAGCCATCAGTGCGGTGGCAATACGCATAATTTTCCCGGGCATAACCAGTAATAAGTTATAGTAAATAGATACCGGGTTCTAAACAGGACTTGGATTAAAACTGAAAATCGGCTTTAGGAGGAACTTGATTAAAACTACTCGTGGTTGATCAGAGGTTACGGGTTAAAACTCGTTTGAGGCATCGAAGATATGAGATAATGATCATAGTTTTTGTAAATCTAATGTTAATCATAACTGCAATATTTCCGCACCCGTTATGTTGTTATTCTTTCTCACTGTGCATCAGGGTTTTGTGGAACTGATGCCCCGGACACAGTTCGCTAAGTGCCCAAAACGGCCTGTTTTGCAGGTGGAATAGTGTTTGTGATCCTTCTGTGTATCTCCATATTTTCATCTTCAAAAAAGAACGTATGAAAAAGAAGGAAACAGATCATACCGGTGAATATCATGACAGGAAGAAAAAACCGGTAGATATACTGGATCAGGATAAAGGCACTACTACCCGTAATCCCTTACATGGCGATTTGTCTGATAAACCTGAGAAGGAGAACAAAGCCGTAAGGGATAGTGAAGCCGGTAAAAAATCAAAGCATTGAGCTTTTTACCATATCATATGAAAACTTTCAAACTTTATTTCTAAAGATAAAGAAGTCCAGAACTTCTTTAATGTTGTGGTGTATAGCGGCCATCCTATTCCTGGGATGGTTTTTTTTAGCTGCTATGGTCAGCAATAATTTTCCATTGTCCTTTTATTTTTTGTAAGATGAGGCTGAAGTGGCCCTGTAGGTCTCCTATAGTCCTTTCCAGGTGCCATTTCCCGATTAAGAGGTAGGTATCTGAAGCCAGGGGTTTGAATTCCAGCAGTTTAAAATCCAGTTTACCCATTGCGGCGGCATCCGGATATGTTTTCTTATAGCGGTCCAGCGTGGCCTGCCAGCCATAGGTTACCCCGTTTTTGCCAATAAACAGCAGGGAATCGGAATGCCAGTAGGTAGTCATGAAGCCCTCGATATCCCCCTTATTCCAGGCAGATGTTTGTGTGGCCATGAGTGCAGCAATCTGCTGCTGATCGGCGGGCCGGGCTTTCTGTGCGTGGGTGGGCATTCCGGCTAAAACACCCAACAGGGTAAGGAACAGTATAAAACGCATGGTGAATTTTTAGCAAAAGATAAACAGTTTTTCCGATGTAACGCAATGCCTATTATAGTAACTTTGCAGCACTATTTAAAAAGCACTCATTCAAATTATATTTTAAAATCAACAGTTTATGCCCGGATATGAACTATTTGGAGCCGAGGAAAGGAAAGAAGTAAACGACGTACTGGAAACAGGAATAATGATGCGTTACGGATTCGACGGTCCGCGTAAAGGCATCTGGAAAGCAAAGGAGCTGGAACAGGCTATTTGCGATAAACTGAATGTACAGTACACCCAGCTGGCCTCCAGTGGTACAGCCGCGTTAACCACCGCTATGGCAGCCCTGGGATTGGGCGCCGGCGATGAAATCATTATGCCCACCTTTACTTTTGTGGCCAGCTTTGAATCGGTATTTTCCGTAGGCGCTACACCGGTACTGGTAGATGTGGATGATACCCTTACCCTGGACCCCAAAGCAGTGGAAGCTGCCATCACTCCCCGTACAAAGGCAGTAATGCCGGTGCATATGTGTGGCGCAATGGCGGATCTGGATGCGTTACAGGCCATTTGCAAAAAGCATAACCTGTTCCTGCTGGAAGATGCCTGCCAGAGCTTCGGTGCTTCCTATAAAGGGAAAGCGCTGGGTTCTATCGGTGATGCCGGTACGTTTTCTTTTGATTTCGTAAAAACAATCACCTGCGCAGAAGGCGGCGCCATCATTACCAATAATAAAGACATTTATACTAAATGTGACGGCTATACGGATCATGGTCATGATCATCTCGGGGTAGACCGCGGTGCTGATCTTCATCCGTTTATCGGTTACAATTACCGTATTTCTGAACTGCATGCTGCAGTAGGACTGGCGCAGATCCGCAAACTGGATACCTTCCTGGAAATACAGCGTAAAACCAAGAAAATATTCAAAGACGCACTGGCTGCTGTGCCGGGTGTAACCTTCCGCCGTTTGCCTGATGAAGCCGGCGACAGCGCTACCTTCCTGTCGTTTTTCCTGCCGGAAACAGCCCAGGCAGCCAAAGCGGCTGCTGCGATGAAAGCTGCAGGACTGGCGGCCTTCCATTACTATGATAACAACTGGCACTACATCCGCCAGTGGCAGCATTTTAAGGAAGGAAGTGTATTGACTCCTTTTGCAAAAGAACTGAAACAGGCCATGGAAGTTTACAAAACCAAAGAATTCCCTGCTTCAGATGCTATTATCGGCAGAAACATTTCTACCCCGATCAACCTGGGCTGGAGCGATGAGGAAATCCGCGAAAGAGCAGATAAACTCGTGAAGGCGGTTAAAAGCGCATTATAATTGATCTGGTAAAGGCGTGCGGCAGCAATGTATATTTGTTGTCTGCGTCTTTGCAGTTAAACCAATACTACATGAGAAAAATAGCGTTGATACCTGCCCGTTATGGAGCATCCCGCTTTCCAGGTAAGATGATGGCTAAGCTGGGTGATAAAACGGTGATACTCAGAACCTATGAATCTGCTGTAAACACCGGGGTTTTTGACGATGTAATGGTAGTGACAGACAGTGATCTTATCTATAATGAAATTGTAAATAACGGAGGCAAGGCCGTTATGAGCAAAAAGGAACATGAGTGCGGTACCGATCGTATAGCCGAAGCCGTTGTAGATATGGATGTGGATATTGTGGTGAATGTGCAGGGAGATGAGCCTTTTACACAGAAAGCGCCGCTGGAAAAGCTGTTGAAAGTATTTGAAGGAGAAGAAGGAAAGAAAGTACAGGTGGCTTCGCTGATGCAGGAACTGAAAGACCCGGCATCCATTGAAGATCCTAATTACGTGAAAGTGGCGGTAGATAAGAACTTCAACGCATTATTCTTCTCCCGTTCCGTTATTCCCTATCCACGGAATAAAGATATCAAAAGCATCTACTACGAACATATCGGTATTTACGCTTTCCGCAAACAAACCCTGCTGGATTTCACACAGCTGGCGGTGACTCCGCTGGAGGCCGCCGAAAAGATTGAATGTTTGCGTTACCTGGAGAATGGCATTCCCATGAAAATGGTGGTGACTTCCTATATGGGTGTGGAAATAGATACTCCGGAAGACCTGGAGAAGGCAGCAAAACTTTTATAATACCTAACTAACACGGATATATGAAATTCAGGAATTTTAAAATGGTGGACTACGTAGTTTACGGCAGCGGATGTTTTGATCAGCTGGGTGAAATACTGGCCCCCAGGCGCATAGGTGATGCTCCCATGATATTCTTCGTGGATGAGTACTTCCAGGATAAGAATGAATTTTTGGCCCGTCTTCCGTTGGAAGGGAAGGACAAAATTGTGGTGATTGATGTGACCGATGAGCCTAAAACCAAAACAGTAGATAAGATCCGTGATGAGCTAAAAGCGGAATTCGGCACAGTATCCGGTATCATTGGTATTGGCGGCGGTTCTGTGATGGACATGGCTAAAGCGGTATCCCTGATGATGACCAATCCGGGTTCTTCTGCTGATTACCAGGGATGGGATCTTGTGAAAGTAGCCGGTGTATATAAAGTGGGTATTCCTACTATTTCCGGTACAGGAGCGGAAGTAAGCCGTACCTGTGTGTTAACAGGGCCTACCCGTAAGCTGGGTATGAACTCAGACTTTACGCCGTTTGACCAGATTGTGCTGGACCCCTCGCTGACCAGGACCGTGGAAGCAAACCAGCGCTTTTATACAGCGATGGACTGCTTTATTCACTGTGTGGAATCGCTGGAAGGGACTTACCTGAACGCATTCAGTAAATCATATGGTGAAAAGGCGCAGGAGCTGTGTGAAGAAATTTTCCTGCAAAAGGATCAGTGGGATGATGATGCCGACGAAAAGCTGATGATGGCTTCTTATGCAGGCGGGATGAGCATTGCGTATTCCCAGGTGGGAGTGGCGCATGCCGTGAGTTATGGCCTGGCGTACCTGCTCGGTACCAAGCATGGTATTGGTAACTGTATAGTGTTTGATAAGCTGGAAGAATTTTATCCGGAAGGAGTGATCAAGTTCAAGCAGATGGTGAAAAAGCACAAGATTGATATCCCGCAGGGTATCACCAAAGGCTTAACAGATGAGCAGTTTGAAACGATGATCAATGTGTCGCTGGGTATGGCGCCGTTGTGGGAAAATGCGTTGGGCAAGGACTGGCAGCAGATTATGACCCGCGAAAGACTGCGTAAGCTATACGAGCGTTTATAACTGGGTTAACTATATTGAAAGCAGGAACGGGCGGAACAATTTCCGGTTGTTCCTGCTTTTTTAATGATTTTTGAAGAAGTTTATCTATCCACCGCAACGCAGATTCAGTGCGTAGTAATAAGTTATTTTGCTTTCAGAGGAAATTATCATGATTACACTAATCGTCATTTCGGGAATTGTGATACTGGTGCTCGGCTACCTTTTGTTCGCTGCTAAACAACAACAGCGTGCCCAGGAGGCGGTGCTGACGCAGCAGCAGGGTATTTGGCAGGCCAGCCAGGCGGCCCTGCAGGAAAAGTATAACCTGCTGGAAGCCCGGCAGCAGTACCTGCAGAATATGCTGGATGATAAAGGGGCATTGGTGAAAGAGAAGCAGGAGCAACTGGAACGGATAAACGAAGAGTTTTCGGTGCTGATGTCTGAGCAGGGCCGCATCATGGAACAAAATAAGTATCTCCAGTTGCAGTTGAGCGGTGAGAAGGAGCGGTTGCAGCAGGTGCAGCAGGATTTTAAAATCCAGTTTGAGAATATTGCCCAGCAACTATTACAGCGTATTTCCGGTACATTCATGGAGCAGAACAAGGTGAAAATGGATGATGTACTGAAACCGCTGGCCGAGAAGATCGACAACTTCCGCAGTAGCGTGCAGCAGTCACTGGTGGCGGAAACGGCGCAGCGTACCGAGTTAAAGAATGAGCTGCAGCGGTTGTTACTGCTCAATCAAACGCTGTCCAAAGAAGCGAATAACCTGACGAATGCCCTGAAGGCAGATACGAAGAAGCAGGGAAACTGGGGGGAAATGATCCTGGAGAGGGTATTGGAGGCTTCCGGGCTGGAAAAGGGGGTGCATTATTTTACCCAGGATGCGCAACGTGATGAAACCGGGCAACTGAGAAAACCCGACCTGGTATTGCAGCTGCCGGAAAACCGGCAACTGGTGATTGACTCCAAAGTATCGCTGAAAGCATATGAGCAGTATTGCAGCGCCACCAATGAAGATGAAAAGAAACAGGCACTCAGGATGCATCTGCAGTCGGTGAAAAACCATGTAACCGAATTAAGTGCCAAAGCTTATCATACGTTGTATAAAAACACTACCGACTTTGTGATGTTGTTTATCCCCATTGAGCCGGCTTATGCGCTGGCCATTATGCAGGTGGACGAAGACTTGTATGATTTCGCTTTCCGTAAAAGGATCATACTGGTGAGTGTACCATCTTTACTGGCTACACTTCGTGTGATTGATAATATGTGGCGACTGGATAAACAAAATAAGAACGCGGAAGAAATTGTAAGACAGGGAAGCGCCTTGTATGATAAGTTTGTGGGCTTTGCAGAAGATATGGGCCTGATCGGGGAACACCTGAAACGCAGCCAGAATGTTTACGAAAGCGCCATGAATAAGTTATCCACCGGGAACGGTAATCTTGTGGGCCGTGCGGAAAGAATGCGCAAATTGGGTCTTGACAATAAGAAGGTACTGCCAAAAGATCTGAAAGCAGATCCGGCTGCAGACCTGTCACTGCCTGATGAAGAGCAGATTACTGTAATTCCTGCAAAAGGAATTGCAGACACGGATGTTGTGGAATAGTGCGGAGGAAAAAGCAGGGGCATCAATGATGCCAGAGGGAAGGCGAAACTATGGGACCACCTTTACTATCCACAGCTTTGCCGCGAACATCTTCCGGGACTGCAAATTACAACTGCTGCGGAGCGGCATCAGCTGCCTTCCGGGGTTTATAAATGAAACTGAGATATAAAGTAGCCATTATCGTGATAGCGGCAAATACATAGAACGTAACCGGGAAATTAGTGGCGTGATTATTATAAATGAAAGCCGAAAAGTAAGCTCCCAGGCCGATACCAGCTTCCATGGCAATATACATACTGGCCAGTGCACGCCCACGATGTTCTGGCCGCCCCAGATCAACCGTCCAGGCAGTAACGGCAGGGGAGTTGAGCCCCACAGAAATTCCGTATACCACTGCGGAGGAAAGGAGTAATATGCTATTATGGGCCAGCGCCATCATCAGCATGGAGCCAGCCATCATCAGCGCGGAGATCTTTAAAACAGGTACGCGGCCAAACTGATCTGATACCCTGCCCGCTAATAACCGGATACCGATGGAGCTGGCAGTGAAGAAAGTAAAGAAGAGCCCTTTATTGCTTATTCCCAGGTAAGCGCTGAAATCCGGTATGATAGTGAGAATGGCGCCATAACTGAAATAGGTGAGGAAAGTAATGATCACCGGCGACCATACCAATGGTTCAAAGATCTCACTACCGGAAATCTTCAGCAGGGAAAACCGGAATGGCTGCTTATTGGTAAGGGTTTCTTTCATCCCTATGAGAATAACCACAGACAACAGCGCAAATACAGCAGACAACTGGAACATGATGTTAATATTCCATCGTACCGCTACATATCCGCCAATGGCCGGCCCCATAGCCATACCAATGGTACTGAATAATCCCGCCATCCCCATCGCTTCGCCACGCCGCGTAACCGGCACCATGTCAGACACGTAGGCAGAAGTACCCGTAGGCTTAAACCCCGTAGAAAATCCGTGAAAGAACCGCAGTAACAGAAACGCACCTACAGAACTGATCAACGGATAGATCAGGCTGCACACCACACATACCAGCGACCCGAAAATCATAACAGGCACACGTCCTATGGTGTCTGTCAATTTTCCGCTGAATGGCCTCGACAGCCCAGCCATTAAGGTAAACAGACCAATAATATATCCTTTGTAATCGGCGCCGCCCATCCGGGTAAGATAAGCCGGCAGCTCAGGGATCATCATATTGAAGCTGGCAGAAAAGAGCGCATTACTAAGACAAAGAAGTATAAAATGCAGGGTGTAAATTCTTTCCTTCGACTGATACATGCACACAAAATTAGGAACTATGGTACAATTTTAGCAAAGTAATTGCCACCCGGCGATCTCATGAACAAAAATCAGTAGTGGTCTGTTTATATTAACCGGTTGTTAAATTATGACAATCATCATAGTCCGCTAATCAGGGAAATATTAAATTTATAGTAACCAAAAAAACTCGATGATATGAAAGCAAACATTGGTGTTTCAGCAGAAAACACAAAGAAAATAGCACTAGAACTGAATAAGGTATTGGCTGATGAATTACTGATTTATGCTAAAACACGCAATTCCCATTGGAATATCGAAGGAAGTAATTTCATGGAAATGCATAAGTTCTATGAAGCACAATATGAAGAGCTGCAGGATTTTGGTGATGAGGTAGCAGAATACATCCGTTCACTGGGACACTACGCAGAAGGCCGCTACGCCGATGTATTGAAACTGACCAACCTGCTCGAATCAGAGTATTCCAACGACCAGAAAAAACAACTCAAGGAATTACTGGACGATCATGAAACAATTATCCGTAACCTGCGCAGGCTCATCGACGAATTTGATGAGAAATACAAAGATAAAGGGGCCGCAGATTTTGCCACCCAAATGCTGCAAAAGCACATGAAGCTGGCCTGGATGATCCGCGCATACCTGAGTTAAACAAAGCACTTAAAATAACTGACGTGCTGGTGGCAGTAAATAACTGTAGCCGGCACGTTTTTAGTTTTCAGCAATTGGCTACCTTTGCTGATGTTCCCCTTCAACCCAAAAATTAAAACAATGGATAATACCACGAAAGATCTCCGCCTGGCAGTGCTGATAGACGCTGATAATATCCCGTATCACAATATTAAAGGTATGCTGGAAGAGATAGCCAAGTATGGTAATCCTACCTTTAAAAGAATTTACGGCGACTGGACGAAGCCCACGGTAGTAGGATGGAAGGGGGTACTCCTCGATTATGCGATCACTCCCATCCAGCAATACAGTTATACCTCCGGTAAAAATGCCACCGATTCGGCCATGATCATTGATGCAATGGATATACTGTATACCGGTAGGGTGGATGGCTTTTGCCTCGTATCCAGCGACAGCGATTTTACCCGGTTGGCTACCCGCCTGCGCGAGGCCGGGATGATTGTATATGGTATGGGGGAACAAAAAACGCCCAGTGCCTTCAGGGCCGCGTGCGACAAATTTATTTACCTGGAAATTTTACAGGTCAGGGAAAAGAAAACAGATACTGAAAAAACAACAAAGACTACCAAAGACAAACGGAATAGCATCAGTAAAGCGGATAAGCAACTGGTATCTTTAATATCCACCAGCATCAATGATATTGCAGATGAAGACGGATGGGCCTACCTGGGAGAACTTGGTAACCTGCTTTTGAAGAAACAACCCGATTTTGACTCCCGTAACTTTGGATTCAATAAGCTGGTGCAATTGCTGAAAAGTTTTCCGGACTTTGAAATAGATATCAGGGAAAGTGGAAAGAAAACCGGGAAGCTGGTGTACGTAAGAACTGTATAATCCTATGGCATATAGAAAGATCAGCATAATTCAGGGCGACATCACAAAAGTAAAGGCAGATGCCATTGTTAACGCGGCCAACTCTTCGCTTTTGGGTGGAGGTGGTGTGGATGGAGCCATTCATCGCGCCGGCGGGCCGGATATACTCAATGATTGCAGGGCCATTGTTGCCCGGCAGGGAGGATGCAAAACCGGCGAAGCGGTTATTACCACTGCCGGTCGTTTACCGGCAAAACATGTTATTCATACGGTAGGACCGGTTTGGAACAACGGCACCCGTGAAGAAGATATCCTGTTGGCCAATTGCTACCGGCACTCACTGGAGCTGGCCGACCGGCACCATTTGAAAAGTATTGCCTTCCCTAATATCAGTACAGGCATCTACCATTTTCCTAAAGACCTTGCTGCAAAAATAGCGATGGACACCATCGTGAAGTACCTGGAGAAAAATACAGAAATAGAAGAAGTGATCCTGGTATGTTTTGACGAAGAGAATTTGCGTTACACCGAACACTATTATAACCAGTATATACGTCCGGAAGAGTGATCCGGTATACTTCCGTGCTATCGCAGCTTACCATGAAAAGCTGGAAGTTTGAAGAAACTTTATAAATAGAAGGGGCCATCTCATTGAGATGGCCCCTTCTATTTATAATGCGATGTGAAAAACTATTGCAATTAGATTTTTGCGTATTTAACCCATGCGTAGATAAACATGGCAGCAAAAATGATAATGGCCACAGGAGCCAGGAAACCTCCGATACTATCGCCAACTTTATAAAAATTGGTGGTGTGTACTACTGTTAAAAGATTCATCAACATTGTATAATGATTTTATATTATTCCGGATGCAAATTAAAACTTTCAAGGCATATTCCCAATCAAACGGCCGGTTACCAGTTGGTTAATTGCTGTATGTACTTGTCCAGCCTTGCTTTGGCGAGAAAATTTTTTTCCAGGACGCCGGCAAAAGGCACGGGGGTATCCAGGCTGGCACACCGCATCACCGGGGCATCCAGGAGAGGGAAGCAGTGTTCAGCGATCCAGGCGCTGATTTCCGCGCCAAAGCCGCCTGTCAGCGTGTCTTCATGCAGGATCAGCACTTTACCGGTTGCCGCTACTATTTCGCGGATGGCCGCGTAATCGAGTGGCAGCAGGGTACGCAGGTCCAGGATAGCGATAGAAAGCGCCGGGTGTTGTTGGGCGTAGTCCAGCGCCCAGTGTACGCCGCTGCCCCAGGTAATGATGCTGATATCTTCTCCGGGTTGTACCAGCGCAGCTTTCCCTATTTCCAGGGTGTAATAATTATCGGGTACTGGTCCGCTGATGCTGCGGTACAGCGCTTTATGTTCGAAATACATGACGGGGTTGGGGTCGGCGAAAGCCGCTGTGAGCAATCCTTTGGCGTCTGCGGGGTTGGAAGGGTATACCACTTTCAGGCCGGGTACATGGGTAAACCAGGCTTCGTTGGTTTGTGAGTGAAAAGGACCGGCGCCAACCCCGCCACCGGCGGGCATCCTGATCACCACATCAGCCGGTTGACCCCAGCGGTAATGTATTTTCGCCAGGTTGTTCACAATCTGGTTGAAGCCACAGGTCACAAAATCAGCGAACTGCATTTCCACCATGCTCTTGAATCCCCCGATAGAGAGGCCCAGTGCAGCGCCGATCACCGCGCTTTCGCACAGTGGGGTATTGCGCACCCTGTTTGCGCCAAACAGTTCCAGGAAGCCTTCCGTGATTTTAAAAGCCCCACCATAGGCTGCAATGTCCTGCCCCATCAGGATCAGCTCCGGGTGTTGCTCCATCGCCTGTTTAAGACCGTCGGACAAGGCATTGATAAAACGCTTTTCTGAAGATGGTCCCGAAGCGGTTATGGGAGCGGGAGCCGGGGCATAGAGGTCATTTAGTTCTGTTTGTGTATTGGCAATAAACGGGGTATCGGTAAGGCCCGCGGCCACTTGTACTTCTATTTCATGTTTCAGTTCTTCCCGGATAGCGGCCATACTTTCTGCAGAAAGTATGTTTGCGTGCACCAGGAAGGATTCATATTGTGTGATGGGATCTTTTTTACCCCATTCCTCAAACAGGGCCGGAGGCACATATTTCACGCCGCTGGCTTCTTCATGGCCGCGCATGCGGAAGGTCATGGCTTCTATCAGTACTGGTTTCTGTTCCTTGATGGCATAGGTCCTTGCGGTTCGTATGGTTTGATATACTTCCAGCAGGTTGTTGCCATCTATCTGTACGCCTTCCATGCCATAGCCGATGGCTTTATCCACCAGGCTGGCGCAGCGATATTGTTCACTGACGGGAGTACTTAGTCCGTAACCATTATTTTCTATCAGGAAGATGACCGGCAGTCCCCATACGGCGGCCACATTGAGCGCTTCATGAAATTCTCCTTCGCTGGTACCGCCTTCGCCGGTAAAAGTGAGGGATACCTTTTCTTCTTTTTTCAGCTGGTGTGCCAGTGCAATGCCGTCGGCAATGGAGAGTTGGGGCCCGAGATGGGAGATCATACCACATATGTGATGTGGCCTGCTGCCAAAGTGAAAGGAGCGTTCGCGGCCTTTACTGTAGCCGTCTTCGCTTCCCTGCCATTGCTGAAATAGTTTGTGGAGTGGCATTTCGCGGGTGGTAAACACGCCGAGGTTGCGGTGCAGCGGAAGTATCCACTCGTCTGCTTCCAGCGCCAGGGTGGCGCCTACGGCAATAGCCTCCTGGCCGATGCCTGAAAACCATTTACTTATTTTACCCTGTCGAAGTAGCAACAGCATTTTTTCTTCTATAAGCCGTGGATATACCAACGCTTTATAGAAAGACACTAATTGCGCATCGCTCAGGTCTGACCGGTCAAAGTGCATGAATTGGCTTTTTAACAGGCAGTAAAGGTAAGGGCTAATCGTTGTTACCGCCGGCAAGGCTGATCATGACGCTGTTGATTACGGTCATGACTATACTGAAAAGCAGGGCCCACCAGAAACCATCCACTTTAAAACCGGGTACCAGTTTAGCGGCCAGTAGAATGATCAGTGCATTGATAACAAAAAGAAAAAGCCCGAGGGTAACGATGGTTACCGGGAATGTCAGTAAAATGAGCAGGGGTTTAACCAGGGCATTTAACAGCGCTAACACCAGCGCCAGTATCAGCGCGGTAATGAAGCTATCAACTTTTACTGCCGGTTTCAGCAGGTAGGCGGTTAACATGGCAGCTAAAGCACTAACTAGTATACGAAGCAGGAAACCCATTGTACGTCATTTTACTAGTTAAGGTAACGAAAAAAAAAGTGAATGGCAAAGTTTAGCTGTTGGTAACAGGCAAATGTTTTGTTACCAACAGCTACTTATCAGTTGTTTATATAAAACTGTCTGCTTCGCGGTATGCCTTTATCAGTGCGTCTTCGCCTTCTTTTCCTTTTCCGGCGATCCCGTGTTCCATGCCCAGTACACCTTTATATCCTTTGTTGTGGAGATGTTTAAAGATGTTTTTATAATTGATTTCGCCGGTGCCAGGTTCCTTACGACCGGGGTTGTCGCCGATCTGGATATAGGCAATTTCATCCCAGCACCAGTCCATTACAGGAATGAGGTTACCGGTATTGCGCTGCATATGGTAGATGTCGTATAAAATTTTGCAGGAAGGACTTTTCACGGCTTTGCATATTTCAAAGCTTTGTTCGGCGGTACGGAGAAACAGGTCGGGGTTATCACTCAGTGGTTCCAGCACCATGATGAGGCCATGCGGTTCAAAGATTTCCGCGCCACTGCGCAGTGCATCGATTACATGTGCGGTTTGAACGCCGATCGGGAGCGTCCGTTCAAAATAGCCGGGTACAACGGTGGCCCATTTGGCGTTACAACGTTTGGCTGTTTCCAGGCTGGTTTTGCAGGTTTTAATAAAAGCCTCTTTAAATTCCTGTTTGCCTGTGGCCAGGGAGGGTTTCCAGTTGTTGCCGGTATCTACTACAAACACGCCCATGGTCATGCCCAGTTTATTCAGGAGTTCGCCTATTTTGGATTGTTCCTCAGGAGAGCGTCCCAGCATGCCATTGTCTTCGATAGACCGGAATCCCTGGTCGTACATATATTTTATCTGGTCCAGGAAGTTGCCGCCATTGGCACTGTTTTTAAACATGCCATCGTGAGGGCCATAGTTCATGTTAAACGGCTTTCCGGCCACGCTGGCGTTATTGGCGCCGGCAGCTTGCGCAGCGTTGCTGATGCCTCCCAGTGCCAGAGCTGAAATACCGGCCAGGGTGCCGTTTTGCAGGAATTTTCTTCTTTCCATAACGTTTGATTGATTGTATAATTGACAGGGAGCTAAATTTAATCGCTTTTCTAAGGAAATACTAATATTGATGAAAAATTTTCAATTCATCAGCCCATTTTCGCATTCATAAAAAAATATTGCTTTCCAGATTAGTTTTTTTTAGATTCACCCACTTATATATTTTCAAACACGTTAGATGATTAAACAGTATGTGACCTTAGCGCTGGGCGGATTGTTCAGCCAGGTTGTTGTTGTAGCACAATCAAAACAGGCATTCGAAGCTTATAGCCAGCAAATCCCCGGAACCGATGTCAGTTTTAAAATGGTACCAGTAAAAGGAGGCAGCTTTCAACTGGGAAGCCCCGACAGTGAAAAAGGAAGGAAGAAAGATGAAGGCCCGGCAAAGAAGGTAGCAATTTCGGATTTCTGGATGGGCGCTACTGAAGTTACTTTTGATGAATACGATATATATGCCGATGCGGAAAAGGATAAAACCCCCACACCGGATGGAATGACCCGTCCGAGTCCGCCATATATTGACCTTACCCTGGGAATGGGCAAATCCGGTGGATTTCCCGCCAACAGTATGAGCCAGTATGCGGCCCTGATGTATTGCCAGTGGCTGTACATTAAAACCGGTGTTTTTTATCGCCTGCCAACAGCGGCAGAATGGGAATATGCCTGCAGGGCAGGTTCCACTACAGCGTATCCTTTTGGCGCCAATGACAGTCAGCTGAAAGAGTACGCCTGGTTCCAGGGCAACAGCGATAATAAATACCATAAGGTAGGACAGCTGAAACCCAATGCCTGGGGATTATACGATATGCTGGGCAATGTGGAAGAATGGACACTGGACCAATATGATGAAAACGGCGTAGCCAATGCAGCCGCTACTGATCCCTGGACACAGCCTACCGCTAAAACCCCGCGACTGCTGAAAGGCGGCAGCTTCCAGGATGAAGCCCCGCTGCTTCGCAGCGCCGCCCGCCTGAAGTCGGACCCCATCTGGAACCGCCGGGACCCGCAGATCCCAAAAAGCTCCTGGTGGAATGCAGACGCCCCCTTTGTTGGCTTCAGGATAGTAAGACCAGTGAAACAACCAACAGCAGCAGAAGCCACAACATTTTTTGAAGAGATGATCGCGAAATATAAAGGAGCACGCTAGAAAGATTCAACATCCAAAAATCTAAAAATCTTATTCATTTATGGACAACGAAAAGAAATTCCACGGTGAAGGCCGCCGCGAATTCGTAAAGCAAACTACCTTGCTTGCGGGCGGTTTGTTGGCTATGCCTATTTTATCCAAAGCAAATTATTTCTCAGGATCTACCGGTGTTATCAAAATAGCCCTGATTGGCTGCGGTGGCCGCGGTACAGGTGCTGCTACACAGGCGCTCAGCACAAAAGAAAATGTGGAGCTGGTAGCAATGGCGGATGCCTTCCCCGACAGGCTGAGCAACAGCTTTAATGATATTAAAGAAGCGCTGGGCGATAAAGCCAACCGGGTAAACGTACCTGAAAGCAATAAATTTATTGGCTTCGACGCATACAAACAAGCCATTGCACTGGCGGATGTAGTGATCCTTGCCACCCCTCCGGGTTTCAGACCCATTCATTTTGAAGAAGCGGTTAAACAAGGGAAACATGTCTTCATGGAAAAACCAGTAGCAACAGATCCCGCCGGTATTAAAAAAGTACTGGAAGCTGCTGCTGTGGCTAAAACCAAGAAGCTGAACGTAGTAGTAGGTTTACAACGCCGCTACCAGAATTCTTACCGCGAACTGTACAAACGCTTCCAGGATGGTATGATCGGTGATATGCTGTCGGCACAGGTGTGGTGGAACCAGGGCGCGTTGTGGGTTAAACCCCGTAAGCCTGAATATACTGAAATGGAATACCAGATGCGCAACTGGTATTATTTCAACTGGCTCTGCGGCGATCATATCGTAGAACAGCATATCCACAATATTGACGTGGGCAACTGGTTCATGGGCGCTACCCCTGTTACCGCAGGTGGTATGGGCGGCCGTGCTGTGCGTACCGGCAAAGAGTTCGGTGAAATATTTGACCACCACTTTGTGGAGTACCGTTATGCCAACGGTGTAGTGATGAACAGCCAGTGCCGCCACTGGAAAGACGCTCCCAGCAAAGTAGACGAGGAAATTGTAGGAACAAAGGGCCGTATCTACTGTGATAAAGCCCAGATAGTGGATCATAAAGGCAAAGTGTTATACCAGTTTGATAAGAAGAAAGAAAACAATCCCTACCAAACGGAACACGATGAACTGTTTGCCGCTATTGCCAAAGGCGAATACAAATTTGCAGATGCGGAAAGAGGTGCGCAGGCTACCCTTTCTGCGATCATAGGCCGTTTGGCTACTTATTCCGGCCAGGTGATCGATTGGAATGTAGCGCTGAACTCCGGTCTGGATCTGCATCCTAAATCATATTCATTTGATGCGCAGCCGCCGGTTATGCCGGATGCTTCCGGTAATTATGCTTACGCAAAACCAGGCATTACCAAATATTTTACCTGATAAAATTACCAGGTCAAAAAAACGAATCAGGGATTTATGGGAAGATCAATAAAATGGTCTTCTCATAAATCCCTGTTTCGTAATGCACAATTCGTAATTTCCATCTATGAAAAAATTACTGGTAGTAATTATATCCATATTAACCGGGGGAAGTGTAACTGCCCAGGTGGCGGCGATAAAGAAATGGGCAGAAGCAGAACTGCTTCATAAAATACCAATGGAGCAGGCACATGTGGGCATCTGTATTTATGAACCGGCCACCGGGAAATATTGGTACCAGTACCAGGACAATAAGTTTTTCACACCCGCATCCAATACCAAGATCTTCTCGTTGTACGCAGGATTGAAACTGCTGGGGGATTCTCTTCCGGCGGCGCGGTATTATGAAAACGATACGGCTCTCTTTGTAAAAGGAATGGGCGATCCGTCTTTTCTTCACCCGGACTACAACTACCAACCCCTGCTGCGGCTGTTGCAGCAAACCGCTAAAAAGATATACCTGGTGCAAGGCGTAAATGCCAATCAACGTTTCGGCCCGGGCTGGGGTTGGGGCGACTATGCCGACGACTATCAGCCGGAGCTAAATGAATGGCCCATGTACGGCAATGTGGTACGGATCCATCACCAGGGTAACAACAATAGCATCACACCTGCTTTTTATGACCTGGATATTATGGAAGATGATACCCTGAGCGAAACTATCACGTCGAGGGATGAACGGAATAATTTATTCTACCTGAAATACAATCCGAAAGATAAAGCATTGAAAAAAGCCGAAGTGCCTTTCATCACCGGATCGGTACAAGAGCTGCGGCAAAGGTTGGAAGACACGTTGCATAAACGTATAGGGCTGGCCGTTATACCGCCGGCGGGAAACTACACGGTACTGAAAAGCATCCCGTCAGATTCGTTGTTTATCCCGATGATGGAGCGCAGCGATAATTTCTTTGCAGAACAAACACTGATGATGGCCTCTTCCGCTTTATGGGATACCATCAGCAGCGCCCGCACCATTAAGTACCTGCTTGCCGGCGATCTCAAAAGCCTGCCGCATCCGCCGCAATGGGAGGATGGTTCCGGTCTTTCCCGGTATAACCTGTTTACGCCCCGCGACTTTGTAACCGTGCTCACCCTGATGCGGGAACAGTTTCCGCAGGAACGTCTCTGGCAAATTTTCCCCACCGGCGGCAGGGGAACATTGAAGAACTACTATCAGCAACAGAAAGTACACGCCAAAACGGGTACGTTGAACGGTGTGGTAGCATTAAGCGGCTACCTGGAAACAAAGAAAAAGAGAACGCTGGTATTCAGTGTGCTGGTGAATAATCATCATGAATCCGCTACCAGTGTAAGAAGGGCGGTAGAGCGGCTGCTCTCGATGGTGAGTGCGGCCTATTAAGGCTTTATGGTATAAGAAACGATGGTGGTGGTATCATGCAGCTGATCAGCTTCTATCAGTCCTACTCCTTTGCCGTAATAGCTGGTAGAGATAGTGCCCACAGAAACCGGGTTGCCAAAAACAATGGCATAGGCGTCCATTTTCACGGCGATCACGGAGGCGTAGTTTTTGCCATTCACCGTTTTGGTGATATCCTTTTCTGTGATGGTGAATTCCAGGATGCCGGAGGTGGTTACGCCACCATTGTTCACAGTAATAGTGTCTTTCCAGCTGGTGCCGGCGGGTACATTATCTTTCAGGTAGGTAAGCTCCAGGCTGTCTGCGCTGTAACCCTGAAAAGTAAGGATGCTGGCCACTTGTGTATAGATACCGTCTTTACAGTTGGAGCAGGTAAATACGCTGTCGTTCCCCACTTTTTTATACACAATGCCGTTGATGGTTGTATCTTCTGAAACCGTGAGGGTATAGGTAATCGTGTCTTTAGCGCTATTTATGTTAATGTAGGAAAAGGAGGAGCCGTTCGTGTAAGGAGCATATTCGCAATTACTGTTGGAGGGTTGTGTACCTTCTCCTTCATTGCTCATTTCCTTACTGCAGGAAAACAGCAATGTTACCATTGAAAGGATAGCTATGAGAAAGTAACGTTTTTTCATAAAACCATATGGTTGATGTTACTATAACGTTCAAATAACGCTTAAGGGTATAAAATTATGCAAAAAAAATCACCAGCATCTCCACTGGTGGGTTTTTAATAATATAATAATCAGGAACTGCCGGCTGATCCTGAACCGGAAACGGCCACTGAGTGGAGCTGATAATGGGATTGGCAAAAAGATCTGCGGCAGATAAAAATTGCAGCGGGCTGACCGGATACCTACTTTTTGAACCTGCAACGGTAAAACGCCCCAGGAACCGGGCACGGAACTTTTCATACAAGAAAAGTTAGTCTCCCAGATACTTATACTAGTAGAAATTACATTTCCTCTTTTTTTAAGGAAGAATTTTTAAAATAATTGTATTTGCGACATTTATTTTTAGAAAATAATTAAACCTTTCATGTTTATCTTACATAGACATGAATACCCGTTTCGTCGTTATGAAAAGCTAGTTAACAGACAAATTTCATCATCTTCCAAAATCACTTGTAGCATGAACCCACGTTATGCAAAGGCTATGCTATTGCTATGCCTTTTTGCAACCACCAGCAGCGCCATTACCGCGCGTGCGCCATTACCCAGCGTATGGCAACAAGGAAATCTCACAGTTAAGGGAAAGGTAAAAGACATCAACGGTAACCCGCTGCCCGGGGTTACGGTGTTGGTGAAAGACTCTAAGAAAGGAGCCACTTCCGATGAAAAAGGTAACTATGTACTAACCGATGTAAAAAAAGATGCGGTACTCGTATTCCAATACATCGGCTTTGATGCACAGGAGCTGAAAGTAGACGGAAAGACGGCCCTGAATGTTGTATTAAAAGAAAACCAGAAAACACTTGACGAGTACGTAGTAGTTGGCTACGGTACACAGAAAAAAGTTACTAAAACCGGCGCAGTATCTTCTGTAAAAGGCGCCGAGTTACAGCAGTCACCAAACGTTAATATCTCTAATTCGCTTGTTGGACGTATTCCCGGCATTATCGCCGTTAACAACAGTGGAGAGCCCGGTTACGATGGCTCCCGCATTTTTATCCGTGGCCGCAGTACTTTAGGTAACAGTAACCCGCTCGTTGTAATTGATGGTTTCCCGCGCGATGGCTTTGAGCGCATGAACCCCAACGACATCGAAAGCGTTTCCATTCTGAAAGATGCTGCTGCGGCCATTTATGGTTCCCGCGCAGCCAATGGTGTTATCCTCGTTACTACCAAACGTGGTAAGGGAGGTAAACCTACACTGAGTTACGGCTTTAACCAATCTTTTGTAACACCCACCAGGCTGCCGGAAATGGCTGATGCGCCTACGTATGCTAAAGTGGTGAACGAAATTTTAAAGTATGGAGGAGACGCTCCGAAGTATACAGATGAACAGATCAAGAAATTTGGAGATGGATCCGATCCATGGCTGTACCCTAACACCAACTGGTACGATGCCGCGATTAAAAAATACTCTTTGCAGAACAGGCACGACCTGTCGCTCAGCGGAGGTACAGAAAAAATGTCGTACTACGTTTCCCTGGGTTCGTTATTCCAGGATGGTATTTATAAAAGCAGTGCCACCAATTACAAACAACAGAACGTAAGAGCCAACCTGGATGCAGTAGTAAGTGATTACATCCGCCTGCGTTTCGACCTGGCAGGGCGTCTCGAAAACAGGAACTTTCCTCCACGCAGTGCCGGTTCTATTTTCAGATCCCTCATGCGCGGCCGCCCTACAGAAAACGCTATCTGGCCCAACGGACTGCCCGGGCCTGATATTGAATACGGCGATAACCCCGTTGTTACGGGAACAAATGCAATCGGTTACACAAACGATAAGAACTATGTGATCAACACCAACATGTCTGCCGTTGTGAATATTCCGGGGGTAGAAGGATTGTTTGTAGATGGTAGTTTTGCATACGATCAGAATTTCGACTTCTACAAATCTTACATCAAACCCTGGACGTTATACACGCTGGCAGATGCCAATGATCCTACGCATAAGCTGAATGCGGGTTCCAGGGGAGTAAGCGCACCGGAGTTAACGGAACAGTTCAGTACAACACGGCAAATCACCGTCAACTTTAAAGTGAATTATGTACGTTCTTTCGGAAAGCATAACCTCAGCAGCTTCATCGCCTTTGAACAGGCCACGTTGAAAAATGACGGCTTCTCTGCTAACCGCAGGTACTTTATCAGCGATAAGCTGGACCAGTTGAATTTAGGCGGCGATAAAGAAAAGAACAATGCCGGCAGTGGTTTTGAATATGCCCGCCGTAATTACTTCGGACGTATTTCCTATAATTACAAAGAAACCTACCTGTTTGATTATAACATGCGTTACGACGGCTCCCAGAATTTCCCGGAAGGCCGCCGTATGGGACTGTTCCCCGGCGCTTCAGCAGGTTGGGTATTATCTAACGAAGCCTTCTGGAAAAAAAGCATCCGTACACTCGACTACTTTAAACTGCGCGCATCCTGGGGCCAGATGGGTAACGACCAGATAGATCCGTTCCAATACCTGAGCACCTATGGCTTCAGCGCCGGTGGTGTAATGCTGGGCGAAGATCTGAACAAAGGTCTTTACCAGCTGCGGTCGCCCAACGAGGCCATCACCTGGGAAGTAGCCAACAACTATGATTTCGGTATCGAAGCAAAAATACTGGGAGATAAACTGGCCTTTGAAGGAGATTACTTCCTGACTAAAAGATCCAACATCCTCGCCAGCCGCAGCCAGTCGATGCCCGGTTATACCGGTATGACCCTGCCACAGGAAAATATCGCCAAAGTGGAAAACAAAGGATTCGAATTGGTATTAAGCCACAAAAACGACATCAAAAAATTCCATTATGAAATTATAGGAACTGTTACTCACGCAGAAAATAAAGTATTGTTCTTCGACGAAACGCCAAATCTTCCGGCATATCAGCAGGCCACCGGTAAACAGATAGGCGCGCCACTTTATTACCAGGCCATTGGCATTTATAAAACACAGGATGAAGTGGACAAAAGCGCGCACGTAGGCGGCGCCAGAGCCGGCGATGTTATCTTCCTGGATAAAAACGACGATGGCGTTATTGATGATCTCGACCGGGTTCGTATGGACCGTACCGAAAACCCTACCTGGATCTTCGGGTTAACCATGACCGCCAAGTTCAAAAACTTCGACTTCACCATGCTGTGGCAGGGCGCTACCGGCGCCAGCCAATACCTCCGCACAGAATCCGGGCTGATCGGTAACTTCCCGATGGCATATGTAAAAGACCGCTGGACAGAAGACAACATCAACGGATCATGGCCAAGAGCGTACGACCGTGACCGTGAGTACTGGGTAAACCGCCAGAATACTTTCTGGTATTGGAATACCAACTACGTCCGTTTAAAAACCCTGGATCTTGGTTACAATATACCTACCACCCTTTGCAAACGGATCGGACTGCAAAACCTCCGGGTATATGTAAGTGGTCAGAACCTGGTCACCATCGACAAAGTGAAGATTTTTGACCCTGAAGCGCCAAGTGGAAGCGGACAGTTCTATCCGCAAACCAAGATTTACAATGTGGGATTAAACGTAACCTTTTAATTAATGTGCCATGAAGAAAACAACAATCATCAGATATATAGCGGGAGCGTTTTTACTATGCGCGGTTTCCGCCGGTTGTAATAAAGACTTCCTCGAAAAGAAGCCGTTAACCGAATATGAAGAAAACGACGTGTGGAAAGATGTGGGCCTGGTACAGGCATTTGTAAACGACCTGTATGTACAGATGCGCTCCGGCTACCTGGAAGTAATGCTTTCCTCTATGACAGACGAAAGCCGGTTTATCCACGACTACAACACCTCCAGGGTAGTGCAGGGGAACGCCTCCGCCGATGACGTAGGCGCCATCAATGATTTTGCCCGGTGGGACCTGCACTACAAGGCTATCCGTAACTGTAACATGTTCCTGGAAAAGATTGCAGAAGTGCCTCTTTCCAATGAAGCCCTGCGTACCCGCATGACCGGTGAAGTGCATTTTATGAGGGCCTGGTATTATCACCTGCTGGTGAAGTACTATGGCGGTGTTCCGTTGATCACCAAGACCTTTAATATTAAGGGAGATGAACAGGAGATACTAAGTGTAAAGAGAGCCACTTTTGATGAATGCATTAAGTTCATTACGGCGGAATGCGACCTGGCCGCACAACAACTACCAGCTTCCTATGATGCCGTTACGAAAGGAAGAGTTACCAAAGGCGCTGCTATGGCCCTTAAATCCAGGATCCTGCTTTTCGCCGCCAGCAAGTTGTTCAATGATGAGAAAGTACCGAACGAGTTAATGGGGTATAAATCCGGCCTGCAGAAAGACCGCTACAAACTGGCGATGGATGCAGCAAAAGCGGTGATGGATCTTAACATGTATAGTCTTTACCAGCCTACAGACAATCCGGTAGAAAACTATACCCGCGTGTTTCTGGATAGGGATAACCCGGAAATGATCTTTGTTAAGCAGTATGATAAAGCATTACTGGGTACTTCCCACGACCTGTACAACGGTCCAAACGGGTATCATAACTGGGGTGGAAATGTGCCTATCGAAAACTTTGTGACCGGCTATCAAATGAAAGACGGTACTGCTTTTTCCTGGAGTAATGTGGCCCAGGCAAAGGCGCCATATGAAAACCGTGATCCCCGCTTTTATGCCACCATCCTGTATGATGGGGCTAAGTGGAAACCACGTCCTTCCGATGCGGCCGAAATTGATTCGGTGGGAGTTATACAAACCGGGAAATATGAAGCCGCCAATGGCAGGGATAGTGTGTGGGGACTTGATACCCGTAACAGCACTATCGAGAACTGGAATGGTACTTATTCCGGGTACTACCTGCGTAAGTTTATGGACAAAAACCTGGATGCTCAATTCTTTCGTGGCAACCAGTCCTGGATCTTCATCCGTTATGCAGAAATTTTGCTGAACTATGCGGAAGCTGCCATCGGATATGGCGATGACGCAGATGGCCGTATTATGTTGAATAAGGTGCGTGAACGTGCCGGGATGCCTCCTACTACTGCATCGGGGGATGCTTTGTTGGCCGTATTGAAATATGAAAGACGATATGAACTGGCTTATGAAGAACAACGTTTCTTTGATGCCCGCAGGTGGAGAGATGCTGAAACTGTTTTCAATGAAAATGCCTTTGGCATTGAAGTATTGGGATCACAGATTGCCGGACATCCTTTTGTGTACCATGTGTACAGCATCCAGCCGCGTAAATTTAATAAGGCGAAGAACTACTTACTGCCTATTCCTGCCAATGAAATCAGGAAGAACAAGAACCTGGATCAACAGGAAGATTATAAATAACGGTATTCATGTACTAGCTTTTCATAAAAAGAAAATGCCGCGAGATCATCGCGGCATTTCTTTTTATGATAGATTATATCATTTATACGCCTAGTGACCAGCCATCGCGGTAAGTGCGTTTCACAAACTGGTTGGCTTCGTCGAAGTTGGTAATCTTCATATTGTTACCATCCCACAGCAGCTTGATATAACGGCCCGGATAATCAAAGCCTTTACCATTCGCTTTCTCCTTACGGATATCAAAGCTACGGATAGCCAGGTTAGCCATCAGGATGGTTTCAGTAAGCGGACCGGCAATATCGAACGGAGAGCTGAGCGCTTTCTGTTGTTTGCTGCCGTAACCGGCGATAGCCGCGTTTACCCACTGTACGTAGTGACCTTCCGGTACACGTGCAATAGTTTGCGGCACATTAGCTTCTGTAGTGCGGGAAGTAGGCAGCAACTTAGGATACATACCGTAAGTACCGCACATCATTTTGCCTTTATCACCGATAAACAGGGCGCCGTTACCACCGTCTCCCATTGTTTCGTTAGGTCCCAGTTCTTCCGGACGTTCCGGTTGAATACCACCGTCCATCCAGTGAAGGGTTACTTCTTTACCATTCTTTCCAGGGAATTTCATAATTACATGGGAAGAAGGAGGGCAGCTTTCCGGGAAATATCCGCGGGTGAATTCTCCTACGTACACGCTACCAACGCTGCACTCTACAGAAGTAGGGTAGCCCAGGCCCAGTACACGGAAAGGAGGTTCAATAATATGACAGCCCATATCGCCGATGGCGCCGGTACCGTAATCCCACCAGCCGCGCCAGTTGAATGGTACCAGGTTGCCTACGTAATCTTTTTTAGGAGCGGTACCTAACCACAGGTCCCAGTTCAGTTCTGCAGGCACTTCCTCGCGGTTGGTTGGCCAGGGAACGCCCTGTGGCCATACCGGACGATCCGTCCAGCAGTAGATGGTGTGTACATCTCCAACAAGACCGGCATTGTACCATTCCATCAGCTGACGAACGCCATCACCGGAAGAACCCTGGTTACCCATTTGGCTTACTACCTTGTATTTGTTGGCGCCCTGCGTAAGCATACGTGCTTCGTAGATGTCGTGGGTTAATGGTTTCTGCACATATACATCCTTCTTCAGCTGCATAGCGCCCATTGTTGCTACGGCGTGTGTGTGATCCGGAGTGGATACGGAAACGGCGTCGAAGTTTTTGTGTTCCTTGTCAAACATTTCCCGGAAATCAGTATAGAACTTCGCCTTAGGGAATTTCTTCACGGCTTCGGCTGCACGACGTTTGTCCACATCACACAGGAAAGTAATATCAGCCGGGCCTTTAGCAAATTCAGATATATCGCTGAAGCCCTTACCGCCTACACCGATACCTGCTACCCGCAGGCGATCGCTTGGCGCTACATAGCCTCTGCCTAATACATGACGTGGAACTATCATGAAACCGGCGGCGGCGAGCGCACCGTTTCTCAGGAATGATCTGCGGGAAACACCGTTTTCTCCCTCATTCTTTTTTTCTGGAATCATTGATGTGAAGTTTTCTGGATTTAAATTATGAAATAGCAAGTTAAGTCGTTATTCCCAGGTCATCAGCTTGCCCCTGTCTTCGATTTTCAGGCAGGTAGCCAATGTTTTCTCATCATAGGCATAGCCGTACTGCTTCAATACATCTGCAGGTACACCATCCCATTCGTTGGGCGTATTACCGATGTAGTTGAGGTCCTTGATGCCCATTTTACTGGTGAAAAATCCTGTGGCAGTGAGATTACGCATCCGGTTAAAGAAGGCCACACCCTGGCTGTTTTCCGGAGATGCTTTTCCGGGATAAGCTACCAGGTCTACCACTGCGATACGTTGTTCTGCACTGCTTTCTGCAAAAGATTTATTATACCGTTTGGCACATTGCATATCCAGCCAGCGTAATCCGCCCCGCATAGGCAACTGGTGTTCCGGTATATCTTTCACAATGAATTCTATGAACTCCGGCACCTTTGCATCGGAGGCGCTGCCGGAATGTTCATCTGCCGGGATAATGATATCCGCCAGTATGGTGATGGTTTTCATTTCAGCGTCTGTGAAAAACTTTTCCTCCATCAGCTTTTTATCCCGCGACACTTCATCCGGAGTACGGCCATAGCCGGCCGTTTTCACATTGGGATGATCATTTTTATCGGCCGTTGTTTTTTTATCTTCACAACCAGTGGCAGATAAAATGGTACCAACTGATAACGTTCCCAGTGCAAGCGCTTTGAGTGATTCTCTTCTATCCATGAAAAAAACTTAAAAAGATTAGAGATTCTGTTTCTTCAATTGATCCACGATATATTCGGATGCCCGCATAGACAGTGCCAGTATGGTCCAGGTAGGATTTTTATCTGCCTGCGACACAAACGCGCCACCATCTACCACGAAGAGATTTTTTACTTCGTGTGCCTGGTTAAATTTATTCAGCACGGATTTGTTAGGATCGTCGCCCATGCGGGTGGTACCTACTTCATGAATAATGCGGCCCGGATTTTCCAGTCCGTATTTGGTATCGGCTCCCGGCTTGGTGCCAAAGGCAATGCCGCCCATTTCATGAATGATTTGTTCAAACGTGTCCTGCATGTGTTTGGCCTGTTTGATTTCATGATCGCTCCAGGTGTAGTTGAAGCGCAGAACAGGAATTCCGAACTTATCTACTACGTTCGGATCTATTTCACAGTAATTATCTTCCCGCGCAATACATTCGCCCCTGCCGGCAAAGCCGATCTGGGAGCCGTAAAAGCGGCGGTAGTCATCTTTCAGTGAAGCGCCGTAGCCGCCGGCTGCTTTCGTTTGGCCGTCACGACCAGGAACCCGGCCGTTCATGTTTTCCATACCAAAGCCGAAGCCATAACCGGGCATGTGCATGCCACCGCCAAATTCAATGTGGTAGCCGCGTGCAAAGTCCAGTTTCTTGTTATCGCCCCACCAGGGAACATACATGTGCATGCCGCCTACGCCATCTTCATTATATCTTTTGCGGTCCATCAGCTGGGGGAGGAAACCTCCGCGGGAGGAGCCGGTGGAATCGTGCAGGTATTTACCCACTACACCGCTGGAGTTGGCCAGTCCGTTCGGATGTTTGGCTGATTTTGAGTTCAGCAGCAAACGGGCCGACTCGCATGCGCTGGCCGCCAGCACTACTACCCGTGCGTTTACGGAATATTCCTGGAGGTCTGTTTTATCTACGTAAGCTACGCCGGTGGCTTTGCCGTTGCCGTCTGTTAATACTTCCCGCACCATTGCGTTGGTGTAGAGGTCCACATGTCCGCTTTTCATGGCTGGTTTCACCAGCACAGAAGAGGCGGAGAAGTCGCCATACACGGTACAGCCGCGGTTACACTGGCTGCAATAGAAGCATGGGCTGCGGTCTTTATTTACTGAGCGGGTTAATATGGAGAGGCGCGCCGGGATAACGGGGATGCCTAAACGATCTCCTGCTTTTTTCACCATCAGCTCATGGAGCCTGGGTTTTGGTGGTGGGAGGAAGAAGCCATCCGGTTCGTTGGGCAGGTTTTCTTTGGTGCCGAATACGCCGACCATCTTATCTACCCGGTCGTAGAAGGGTGCTACCTCATCGTAGGTGATGGGCCAGTCGTCGCCGAGACCATCATAACTTTTGTGTTTGAAGTCGCGTGGGCCAAAGCGCAGTGAAATGCGGCCCCAGTGGTTAGTTCTGCCACCTAACATGCGGGAGCGGAACCAGTCGAATTCAGTTCCGTTTTTTTTCGTGTAAGGTTCACCGTTGATTTCCCATCCGCCGTAGGATGCGTCGAAGTCACCGAAAGGGCGGGTGGTGCTGGCGCCTCTTCTGGGCGATTCATATGACCATTTCAGCTGTGTTGCCTGCTCGGGGTCGGCGGGGTCGTATTTAGGACCCGCTTCCAGGAGGGCTACTTTGAGGCCGGCATCCGATAGGATTTTTGCAGCCATGCCCCCTCCGGCGCCGGAACCAACAATACAAACGTCATAAACCTTCCCCTGTTTTTTGATTTCGAAAGCCATTTGCGTGGATATTTTAGACTTTTTAGAAGAACACCGGTTTTAAATCTATAAATTAAATGCGGAAAAAGAACGGTTTTTTTTATGAGTGATCATACAGCGTATATTATTGGTGTAGATATAGGCACCAGCAGTACAAAATCGATTGTGCAAGGAATGGACGGAAAAATTCTGGCGGTATTTCAGCAGGCATATGCTACCAGTCACCCGCAACCGGGATACAGTGAGCAAAAGCCGGAGGTGATCCTCGAAGCGGTGATAGCCGGTATCCGGGCGGTGGTGGCCCAGGCTGGGGGCGCCCCGGCGGCCATTTCCTTTAGCAGCGCCATGCACAGTATGATGGCTGTGGGTCCCGATGGGACTGCACTTACGCCGTTGATCATCTGGGCCGATAACCGGAGCGAGCCCAATGCGCTGGCATTACGCGATACCCCTGAGGGCAGGCAAATTTACCGGCAAACCGGCACCCCGGTGCACGCCATGTCGCCCCTGTGCAAAATCATGTGGCTGCGGGAGCGGCAACCGGCTGTATTTGCCGCTGCGGCGATATTCCCGGGCATCAAGGAATACATCTTTCATCATTTCTTCGGACGCTGGATAACAGATCATTCTATCGCCTCGGCCACGGGCCTGTTTGATATCCATACGCTTCAATGGAACGAAACGGCTTTAAGTGTGGCGGGTATTACAGCTGCGCAGCTGCCTCAGCCCGTGCCGGCCAATTATGTGGTTAGCGGGCTATCCCCTGATATGGCGGCCACACTGGGCATCCCGGCCGATACGCCGTTTGTGATAGGGGGCAGCGATGGCTGCCTGGCCCAGCTGGGCAGCGGCGCGCTGGACGCAGGGCATGCCACGCTTACCATTGGCACCAGCGGCGCGGTAAGAATGGCGGGCGCCCAACCACTCACCGATGCCCGTGGCCGGCTGTTCACCTACCTCTTAACAGATGATATTTATATTACCGGTGGCGCCTCCAACAATGGAGGCGTGGTGCTGCAATGGCTGGTGAGGGATTTCCTGCGGCAACCGCTGAGTAGCCTTAACGACCTGGTGGGAGAAGCATTGATCACGGACCCGGGCAAGCTCCTTTGTTTGCCTTACCTGCTGGGGGAAAGGGCGCCGGTGTGGAACAGTCATGCCACCGCCGCTTTTATAGGCATTCAGCCCCAGCATACGCCGGCACATTTCACCCGGGCCGTGCTGGAAGGGATCTGTTTTGCATTGCTGAGCATCAAAGAGGCCCTGGAGGAAACGGCCGGGCCGGTGCGGAAGATCTCTGTGAGTGGAGGGTTTACCAATGCGCCGGGGTGGATTCAGTTGCTGGCCGACATCTTTGGCCAGGAAATGCACCTGCAGCAGGAAAGCGACGCTTCCGCACTCGGTGCTATCCTGTTGGCTGCCGAAGTGCTTGGATGGCCGCAGCGGGTCCCGGAACCTGCGCAAACGGTATTTACGCCGGATGCTGGCAAATTTGAAGCGTATCGTAAAAAGTATAAGATGTTCCTGCAATTGTACGGGCAGATTGAAGCCATTCTTGTAGCGGAATAATGGTATAGGACAGCCTTAGCAGTGGCCTTGCACATAGATAGGACATGCCTTACACATGGACTAAACACGGAGTGATGGTGGAGGTGATGTGGACTTGATCTGGAAACCCTTTACTGTAAAGGGATTGGAGGCTATTGAAAGGGCGGCGTTATGGGGGTTGAGCCGTAGTTTAAAGGTCCGGGGAGAAGAAGGCGGCGTGCCTGCTTTATCTCCCCGGACGTCTTAACATCCTGAAAATCAGTTCCCCCGTTCAAACATACGGGCGAGGTCTGTGAGTTTGAATGATATAAACGTGAACTTACCGCCGGGTGCTACATTGGGCATGCTGCAGGCGAAGAGTTCATCGATAATATTCTGCATTTCGCGGGCAGCCAGTATTTTGCCGGCCGGTATGGCGTTATTACGTGCCATTGAGCGGATTAGTTGCTCGCGGTTATTTACTTTCAGTTCGTGGCTGAAGTTTTTGAATTGCTCCAGCAGGTTCTGGATGGTGGCATGGTCGTTACCATTCTGAATGTCGGCGGGGGTACCGCGAACGATGAAGGTATTGTTGCCAAACGGTTCCAGGTCGTAGCCCAGTGTTTGCAGGTCGCCGAGCATTTCGCTGACCAGGGCTGCATCTGCCGGGGGCAGCTGCAGGGTTTGCGGGAACAGGCTTTGCTGGGTGGCCATGGGGGCTTCCTGTAAGGCACGCTGGTAGCGTTCATAGAGGATCCTTTCATGGGCGGCCTGCTGGTCTATCAATATAAATCCTGACTTTATCTGCGACAGGATATATTGCTGGTGCACCTGTACCGGTACTTTCTGATCGGTGGCGGTATCCTGCCAGCGTTCATCGATCACGGAGGCGGTGGCGTGCGGCTGACTTTCGTAAGTCACGGCCGGGCGTGTTTCCGGCTCCGGGGCGATGGTATAAGTGCTTTCGTTGTTGCTGTTGGTTTCGTACAGATCTTTCCAGTGCTTCAGGTTGCTGTTGTTGCTGCTTTTATCGATCATGTGCGCCTGGTTGGCCTGTGTAAATGATTTATACAGGGGACTCTGGGTTGATTCATTCTGCTGCTGGGCGGTGAAGGGTTTGCTTACCGCATCCAGTGCCTGAATGCTTGGGTCCAGGTCGAAATCCAGTGTAGCAGTGATGCTGAACTGGGCCAGGGAGTGTTTCACGGCCGACTGCACGAAGGCATACATGAGTTTTTCATCATCGAACTTGATCTCCTGTTTGGTAGGGTGTACGTTGATGTCTACATGTTCAGGGTTTACGTCAATAAACAGTACATAGAGCGGGAAGCTGTCTGCCGGGATGATGTCTGCAAAGGCGTTCATCACGGCATGGTTCAGGTACGAGCTCTTGATAAAGCGGTTATTGACGAAGAAGAACTGGTCGCCCCTGGTTTTTTTAGCGGTTTCGGGTTTTCCTACAAATCCGTACACATTCATGTAGTCGGTAGTTTCCTTTACGCTTACGAGCCGGGCGTTATAATGTTGTCCCAGAATGGCCACGATGCGCTGTTTAAGCGATCCTTTGTCCAGGTGGAACAGCTGTTGATTATTATTTGTCAGGGAGAACTGCAGTTGCGGGAACGACATGGCCACGCGGATGAACTCGTCTACGATGTGTCTCATTTCCGCTGCGTTACTTTTCAGGAAGTTTCTGCGTGCGGGCACATTGAAGAACAGGTTTTTCATGGCAATGCTGGTTCCTTCAGCGGTTTGACAGGGTTCCTGTTTATTTACGAAGCTGTTGTCAATTTCCACGTAGGTGCCTACTTCTGCGCCTTTTTTGCGGGTTTTGAGTTCTACCTGGGAAACTGCGGCAATGGAGGCCAGTGCTTCACCTCTGAATCCCATTGTAGTGATCTGGAAGAGATCTTCTATGGATTGTATTTTAGAGGTAGCATGGCGTTCAAAGCACATCCGGGCATCTGTTTCGCTCATACCGCCGCCATTATCAATTACCTGCACTAACTCTTTTCCTGCATCTTTAATGATCAGTTGAATATCGGTAGCACCTGCATCCACTGCATTTTCCAGTAATTCTTTTACCGCTGATGCCGGTCTTTGTATCACTTCCCCTGCAGCTATCTGGTTCGCTATATTGTCTGGTAATAAATTGATGATATCCGCCACTTACTAGCCTTTTGCTGTAAAGTTAACAATTTATATGCAGTTGCTCGCCGGTGATTATCAGACAGTTTTAAACAAAAAATTAACTGTTTTGTTAATTAGCCCCTTGATTTGCAGGAAATAACAATCCATTATGCTTGTTCATACGTAATTTAGGTAGAGATAAAAAAAGGATCCGGCCAACGACCCAACAATCACAATGCTAGTGTTAATGAGAAGTTAACGAATCAAAACTTTACATATGTACCTATGGAAACTAATAATTTTGACTATCTCTATCAGGGTTACCAACTATACTTATCCCTAAAAATGGGGAAAAAAAGAAATCAATGGAAGATGGAAAAAAGAAGGGAGAGATTTACTCCCACACAGATGCTACTAAAGTAAATCTGACAGACGAAGAATGGAAAAAAGTACTGCCAACGGACGTGTATCATATTGCCAGGGAAAAGGGAACAGAGTGGGCCTTTACGGGAAAATACTGGAATAGCAGCGAGAGCGGAACCTACTACTGTGCAGCCTGCGGAAATCCGCTATTTGTTTCCGATGCCAAGTTTGAAAGCAGCTGCGGCTGGCCCAGTTTTTTTCAGCCACTTACCAAAACCAGTGTTATCTATTCTCCGGACAACAGTCATGGGATGCATCGGACGGAAGTATTGTGTGGCCGCTGTAAATCCCACCTGGGGCATGTATTCGACGATGGTCCACCACCAACCGGACTCCGTTACTGTATTAATTCCGTGATCCTCGACTTTGAAAAAGCGAAAGAAGCGGATGAACATTACCAGCAAGACAATAAATCAAGTGACCAAGAACTAGAATAGTCAACATTCTTCTGCCTGATTGCCAGCATCATCTGTCGGTTGAACAATAAAAAGATGTATTTTTATTATCATCAACCCCCGACAGTCATGAAAGTACTTAAAACGCTCGCCTGGATCATAGGAATCATCCTGTTCATTGCAATTGTGCTGATCTTTTTTGCGCCCACTACTATGCATGTGGAGCGTTCGGTGGAAATTAATGCCCCCGCGACGATTGTATGGAATGATATTGTGAAATTCGAGAAATTTAACGAGTGGAGTACCTGGAAACAGATGGACTCTACCGCCAGGTATACTATTACCGGTGAAGATGGCTCTATTGGCGCGGTTGACTCCTGGAAAGGCAGCAAGATCGGGGAGGGAAAGCTGCAACACCTGTCTATGGACCCTTATAAGTCGGTTACCCAGAAGCTTACCTTTATTACTCCGTTTGCCTCCGAGTCGGATGTGTTTTTCCGTTTGTCGGAAGCAGCGGGTAAAACAAAGGTGACCTGGGGATTTGACACGCATTACGACCGGCCCATGAATGTAATGACCCTTTTTATGAAAGGTGCGCTGGAAAAGGACTTTGAACAGGGCCTCAACAACCTGAAAAGCATGGCAGAGGCAGAAGTAAGAGGACCAAATGCCCCCAATGGCATTGATGTGACTGTAAAAGAGATGAATTTCCCTGCAACAACGTATGCGGCTGTACGAAAAACCATCCCCATCAGCAAGATCAGCGACTATTACCGTTCCAACCTCCGGACTATTTATAATGCGGCCTCCGCTGCCCGGTTACAGCCAGGCGTGCCCTGCGGCATCTTCTTCAGCTGGGACAGGAAGCTGGGGCAAACAGACATGGCAGCAGCCATCCCGGTACCGGAAGGAAGCAAACCCGCACCAGGATATGAAATCATTACCCTCCCGGCAGCACAGGCGGCGTATGCCGACTATGTAGGGCCTCATAGCAAGGTAGTCAACGCACACGTGGCGATCCGAAACTTTATAACCGATAAAGGGAGGACCATTATTCCACCCACTATAGAGATGTATGTGATTGGTCCGGGCAAAGAAATGGACAGTAGCAAATGGCTTACGAAGGTCATTTACTTTATGAAGTAGTTATCCGGAAGTAAAGAAGCAAAAACGATTGGCACGGCATTACAGGAGGGAAGTACTATTTTCCCAGTGTGTTGGCATACTTGGTTGGTTCAAACTCTATGATCTCATAAAGCGCCAGCTGGAACCTTTCCAACGGATCTTCACTCATAATCTCTTCTACCTCCCTGCGGCTGGCGGCATTACAGAGAATAACAGACCCGGACTTCGGCTTTCGCCTGCCTGATAAGATGAACCGGCCACTGTCGAAGTGCTTTTGCAGGAAGGCAGTATGCGCTTCCATGTAGTGTTCTACAGCCGCAACGGGCCGTATGTATTGTAGCATAATCAGGAACATAATGGTTTTTCTATGGTATTTAGTAATAGTTTCATAGTTAGTAGCAAAGGTATAAACTTAATCAGTATTGAAATATTGTATGTACCAGGGAAAAATGAGACATATGCGCTACAAAAATATACGTACTTTTGCACGAATGAAATACCACGATAGTGGGAATGTACTGTTTGATATAGTGTTGCTCCGAATAATTTTTCTTAATTTTTAATGCTTTTATGAAAAAATCAATTTCCAAAGTTTTGTTAGCCGCTGTGACGTCAGCGGTTATGCTGTCTTCCTGCTCTAAGACCCCTGATGAGAGCCGGTACATTCCGAAAACAGCCGGTGTGGTAGTAGACCTGAATGCCAAACAACTGACCACCAAGCTGGTGACAAACGGTATCACAATGGATAAACTGTTTGAAGCCACACAAAGTAAAGACACTTCCAACGAAGTGATGAAGGCGTGGAAAGATGCCGAAAACTCCGGCATCGACATGCAAAGCCACTTCTTTGCCTCTTTCGTATTCCAGGGCCAGCCGGCAGAACACAAATCTTATATCAGCCTTACCGCAAGCCTGAAAGATGCCGACAAATTTGAGGCCTATCTCAAAAAGAACATCGCCAACTTCTCCCTGAAAACACAAAATGATTTCAAATATATCTGGGAAGAAAAGCAACATGCCGTAATCGGATGGAATAAATCTGCCGTTATCTATATCAGCGCAGTAGATCCAAGTAACCTGGAAAAGTATAACCCGGGCGGTTCTTCATCTCCCGATTATGATCCTTCAGAACCCATGATAGATTCTGCAACTGCAGTAACAGATTCCGCAATGGCCATTCCTGCCGCCCTGACGACTGCAGAAGACGATGCGCAGATCAAAACCTGGGTAGCTGAAGTGGATCATCTCTTTCACCTGAAAAAGGATGAAACAGCTGGTTCCATCGAGCCTTTCGCCAAATTACTGAAAGAAGATGCCGACGCCGGTATCTTTGTAAACCCGGAAGCTATTTACAACAGCGGTCAGTTCACCATGATCCCTGCCAACGTAAAGAAACTGATGGAAGGTTCTTTCTACACCGGTACAGTTAACTTCGAAAACGGTAAAATCGTTTTCAATGGTCACTCTTACATGGGTAAAGAATTGGCGGCTATCTATAAAAAATATGGTAAGAAAGAGATCGATATGGATATGCTGAACAAGTATCCTTCCCAGAATATCACCGGTTTCATTTCTTATGCCTTTGATTTCCGCATGATCGGCGATATCGTGAAAGCGACCGGCATGGACGGTATGGTGAACCTGATGATGGGTAAATCCGGCCTGTCTATGGATGATGTGCTGAACGCATTTGAAGGCCAGTTAACTTATGTGGCTTCCGATTTCGCTATCACCAAAAAGGAATCTCCTTATTTCCCCGGCGAATTCACAGAGAAACCAGATGCCAAATGGATCTTCAGCCTGAAAGTAGGTAACAAAGATGCATTCAATAAAATCATGACTTCCCCGATGCTGAAAGAAGTATTCACACGGGAAGGTGACCACTATACCGTAGTAAATCCAATGGCAGCGGCTACCATGCCGGCTATGTCTATCAACGAGAAGTTTGTAACACTGGGCTCCGACAGTGCTTTACTGCAGGAATACCTGGGCGGTAAAGGCCACATCAAATTACCTGATGGTATTGAAGGGAAAATAAAAGGCAGCATGCTGGGCGGTTATGTAGACCTGGAAAAAGTGACTGCTGTGATCCCTGAAGATAAAATGGACGAAGACGAAAAACCAGTGGCGAAGAAAGCAAAGGAACTGCTGAAAGATGTAACCTTTGTAAGCAAAGCCGACGGTGGTGATGTACAACATGGAGAAGCTGTACTGACCTTTAAAAATAAAGATCAGAACAGCCTGGTACAGCTGATTAACCTGGGCACTGAAGCTGCAAAAGTAATGCAAGCAAAGAAAGCGAAGGAAAAAGCATATGAAGACAGCCTGTTTGCTGCACCGGTAGATACTACCGTTGTTGCACCACAGTAATTTATAACCTTACCAGGAAAAGGGCGCCGGAACATCTCCGTTGCGCCCTTTTCTTTTGCGAAAAATATATCATTTATATTCGCTACTGTTAACAGTAAATGCCACTATGCAGATTCAGCTCAATCAGCTCATGCCCATACCATTGCAGGATAAACTCCGGCAACGGTCGTCGGACATCTGGAACCAGGACGTAACTTTTCAGCCAGGCAGTTTGGTGAAAATCAAGGCGCCTTCCGGCACCGGCAAAACTACCCTGATTCATTACCTGTATCATATCCGTTACGACTATACGGGGAAAGTACAGGTGAATGGCCAGCCGTGGCAGGCATATAATAAGAATGAAATAGCCGCCATGCGGCAGCGGGATATCAGTATTGTATTCCAGGATCTTCGCCTTTTTGAACAGCTCAGCGCCAGGGAAAACATATCGCTGAAGCGGGTAATGGAGCCAAAGCCTTATTACCCTGCGGAGAAGATTGATGAAATGGCCGCCCGGCTCAATGTGTCGCATATCCTGGAGCAAAGCGGCAAAACCCTTTCGTATGGCGAAAGGCAGCGTATTGCTATTATCCGGGCGCTGGTACAACCTTTTCAGTGGCTCCTGATGGATGAACCCTTCAGCCACCTGGATGAAGAAAACACGCAGCGCGCCGCTGCCCTGATTGCCGATGAATGTAAAGCCCGCAATGCCGGGTTCATTTTAACAGACCTGGATAATGACCAGCACTTCCCTTATGATGTGCATTATCATCTTTAATGTTATTTCATGCGTCCATTTTTTGAATTACTGAAGAAAATTATTCAAACCGGTGTGGGAAAAACCCGGTTCCTGATGGCGGCAGTTGGTTTGGGCATTGCTATGTTGCTGATCCTCATTGCCATCCAGGCGCATTCCAACTTCAGCCAGCTGCTGTACAGCAGCAAAAACCAGAATGAAACGGCCGATTTCCTCGTGATCAACAAAACCATCACCAACGCCATGATGGGACAGTCGGCCAAGAGTATTTTTACCCCGGAAGAAATTGGCACTATAAAAAAGCAACCATTCGTACAGTCGTTTGGGTTAGTAACCTCCAGCCAGTATAAAGTAGTGGTTCAGGCGCCCGGCGACCTGCACTTTGCTACTGATATGTTTTTTGAAGCAGTACCGGACAGCTTCCTGGATGTAAAAGGACAGGACTGGAAATGGAGTGAGGGCGACCGCACCATTCCTATTATTTTGCCTAACGACTTCCTGAACCTTTACAACTTTGGCTTTTCCCTGAGCCAGGACCTGCCGCAGATTTCACAGGAAACCGTGAAAGCATTACCACTGCAGGTAAATATTTCCAACAACCAGGTATCGGATCAGTATATGGGGCATATTGTTGGTTTCTCCGACCGGATTTCCTCCTTCCTGGTACCGGCGTCTTTTATGGCCTGGGCCAATGAGAAATACGGCATGACCACTGCCGCAGGAACTTCCCGCGTAATCATTAAAACGCCGGACCCCTCTAACCCCGACCTGGTAAAGTTCCTGGAAGACAATGGCTATACCACCAACCAGGATAAGCTGAAGTTCAGCAAAACAAGACTGATTGTGCAAACAATTGTATCGGTGGTGGGATTTTTTGGATTGATCTTACTGTTTTTTGCGTTGCTGGTTTTCAGCATGTTTATACAACTGGTGATTGCTTCCTGCAAGCGGGAAATTCAATTGCTGGTGATACTGGGCACTGCTCCCAAACAACTGCAACGGTACCTGCTGCGGCAGTTTGTACCCCTGTATATTGTTATCGGGATATTGTCGCTGTTGCTGGTAGCCGGACTGCAATACTGGGCGGCACGGGAGCTGGCGCAGCATGAAATGCTGGTAAGCACCTGGCCGGGCGTGCCTGTGTTTGCAGGTATTGCGCTGGTGTTAGGACTGGTGTATATCGTAAACCTCCTCACCGTGAGGAAGTATGTAAATAATATTTAGCCCTGTGGTGGCCGGTATGGCATGGTAAAAGTGTTTTTGCCTCTTTGTGAAATGAGCAGATAAGGCACCCAGATAGCCATGCGCAGCAATGGCCAGAGAATAGAATTAATGTTGAAGATATCTTTTGGTTTTTCTGTTTTGAAGAGATAGTGATTCAGGGAATTATCTACATAAATAAAAACAGTAGCCATAAAATAAAAAGTGGCCAGCGCAAAAGGGAAGGTATCCCTGCGTTGGAAAAACAGGACTGCCAGCAGGATACTGTATGCCAGCATAAATACATTGACCATCATTTCCATGATGAGGAAAAGCTGAACCACAGTGATATTTCCCAGATCCTGCCGGTCGGAAATGCTGATCCAGTACGAGTAATCAAATACGGCCATTTTACAGATGCCCGTGATTTCTCCCATTGGCGTAAACACTAACCCGATGGCGAGAAGTACCAGTCCGCCGCCAATTGGGAGGGACTCCGGTGTTTCCCCGGCCGGGGTAACGGAATGTTTATAAAAAATAAATGCAAGGCCGGCAAACACGCCGGCAAACAACACCGCCAGTACAATGGCCAGCCAGTTTCCTTTTCCATCCGGATGACGCGCAGCAGTGGTTCCCGGATTCCAGGTAAGATCCATAGAAGTTACTTCATTCATCTTCTTCAGATCCTTTACATATTGCGGTATAAACTTTACCGGGATATGATCACTGAAGGTTTTGAAATGATAGGATAATATAACCTGCTGTTCCCTGATGGTAGCGGTATAGTCGAATGTGTAATATTCATTTTGTAAGTGCAGTGGCGTTTGATCCAGCGACCACTTAACGGGTGTATGCAGGATGATCTGGTAATCGAGGTCGTACGGATAGCGGATGCTGACAGGGATCTTACGTTTATCATCGGAGATAAAGGAAAGCGCATCATAAAAAGATTGCGCATTGGTAGTAAACAACAGTTTATTGCTGCTGCTGTCATTTTTCCAGATATCGTGTACCAGGTAGCTTTCGTTCACATATATGGTGTTGCCGGCAACGCTGTCGCGGGTAGTGATAGAGTCGCGGATCACCACATCTCCATAGAGCTTTTTGTAAAAGGCGAGGTAGGACTTCTCTTTGTCCTTCATGCTGGTACCTGCCAGTTCTGCGCGTTGTGCATCTGCATCATCGCGGTGGTAGGTAGTTACCACTTCCAGTTTCCCATCTTTATTTGCATCGTCCGGGAGTGTGAAGATTTCGCGGACGGCAATTTTGCCACGGGTAGTGGGGATGACAGGCGTGAGCTGTGTGGTGGTATCGGTAACCACCAATGCCCGCCCGTAATCGGGTTCGCATAAATCGGCGAGGCTTCCCCGTTGGTACGACATGGTACCATCCAGCCAGTATACTTTATTATTCAGTACTGCGTGTACAATGGCATGGTTAAAGGCGTTGGGAGAAGGGAGTATTTCGCTGACGGCTTCGCGCAGGTCGGTATTCACATAAGCCATATCGGCCACGATGTTGTTGGCGCGCAGGATGGTGCAGAGTAGCAGGGCTTTGTCTTTACAATCCCCGAAACGCTGTGCCAGCACCCTGTCGGGGTTATTGGGGCGATGGGAGTATTCTCCCATTTCGATACCCATGTACCGGATATCGTCCTGAACAAACCGTAACGCCTGCAGCAGGTAGGTGGCAGGATTACCGTTGGCCGCCTTTTTAAACGCGGCGATTTTGCCGGCCAGCAGCGGGCCGGGAGCCGGTGTTTGGTTCACCTTCATGCCCCATTGCGCTACCTCTTTCCAGGAAGGATATTCGCTTACCTGTACGTAGGTAAAGGGATTGTACCAGGAAGGAACAAAGTTGGTGTTATCGGTTTCCCTTACGTCTACTTTATTCCATTCATATACGGTGAGGCCGTTCCATGATTTCTGGACGGGGGCTGCGGCGTTGTTATACCGTTTAAACCGGATTTGCCTTTGAGGGCTAACGATCAGGTTTTTATAGTAGTTAACAATAGGTTCGTAGGCAACGAAATAGATGCGGCTATCCAGTTTCCCGTTGAAGATGGGGTTGTCGCCGTTAATGGAATAGGCGTATTCTATCTGGTCGCCTTTCCGTACATCTTCGAGGATCAGGTAAGCCGTGTAGGTGCCGCTGTAGATGAAGCGCGACAGGTCCTGTTCTTTCTGAAGGAGCTTGAATGCTGCACCGGGCAGGCGGTTGATTTCCTTTCCATCGCGGTGGATCACTATTTTATGGAACGTAAGTTTTTCGTATTGGGGGTCATAGTCCACCGAAATTTCCGAACCGTTCTGGATGCCTGCTTCCGAGATAATTTGCCGGATGAAGTGTTGATAGTTGCTTTTCAGTTCTGCATGTCTTTGTTCTTCCAGCAGCAGGAGGTAATAGCCATCGCTGATATTTTTGGCGTTGGGTTTTTTGGAGAGATCGGGCGTGAAGGGAACGAGCCATGCCGGGGCCGGGCTGGTGTTTACTTTTTGGGCGGGTGCAATGGCGGGGGTTAGTATCAGCAGCAGGGATAATACTAACATCCAGGCACGGGAATTTATGACGTGCATAGTACAGTTATGTTGATTGATCCCCCTTTTTGGGCGGCCGGGTATAGGGGAATAAAAATTTTTGTTGATGAATTTACGGTTGTTTTCCGACAGTTAACATATAAACTGCAAAAGATGCGAGCCAGTGTTCGCCGGCATAGCTACCGCTGAAAACCTGTTTTAGTCCGGCTTCCATGTGTGCATGGGCCAGTTGCTGAATGGCCTGCTGGTTTTTGCCGCCGTGTTCCGCGATGGCTTCCAGGCACCAGGTGCGGCTGAGGTTTAATCCATCGAGGTGAACTAGTTTTCCGTCGGTTCTGTCTTTTACCTGTGCCACCTGCAGGATACTTATCTTGTTTTCAAAGAGGCCGGGTAAAAACGCGTATAGCCATTTGCGGTAGTCGGCTTCCGGCATCACCCTGCGCATCAGGTCTGCTTCTTCGAGGGAGGGGGAGAGGAAGTCGTAGCCACCGGGTTCCCATTGTATGGGTGCATTTTTATCCGCGGCGTAGAAGCGCATGGCGGCGTTGTGTATAGCTTTTTGCAGGGCTTCATCTTTCGCGGTAACGGCATAGTCCCAGGCGAGGCATAGTCCGAAGGCGAGGTTGGTATGTTCTCCCACGCGGATCGGGTACATGATTTTATCGAGGAACTGGATATAGGCCGTGGAAAACTGGGTGGCCAGTGGCTGCAGGTTTTGGCTCATGGTTTTGCCCAGGGGATCGTTCCAGGTGAGCAGTTCGTTTTGCAGTTGCAGGAGCCAGCTCCAGCCATAGATGCGTTCAAAGCTTTTGTTTTCTGCGCTGCTGAACAGTTGCTGTTCAATTTTTATATTTTCTGAAGATAGATGTGCTGCCAGTTTGCTTCTGATGACGGAGGCTTTGGCCAGGTCGGGGTAAGACTTCAGCAGGCGCACCAGCATCCAGTGTCCGTGTACGCTGCTATGCCAGTCGAAACAGCCATAAAAAGCGGGGTGATAATTTTTCGGCGCCGTCAGCAATGAGCTGTCGGTGAATACGATCCCTGTTTTATAGGGGAATTCCAGGTCCAGGCATTTCAGGGGCAGTTCTGCCAGTTTATTGGCAATGTCCCGTGTTAAGCGGGTAGCTGGTGCCGGATTGGAAGAGGGTACCTGTGCGCTCATGTTGAATGAGAAAAGGAGGATGACGGATAATTGGCCTAAAAATTTCACGACGGAAGGATGCTTTTATCTGTTAAATAACAATTTTACGTAGAACATGGGTTGGCCCAGTTTCTTGCGGAGATCTACCTCATGGAACATGCATGACATCAGGTCTTTCAGCTGTTTATTGCGGGAGCCCATTTTCATCAGCATGTTAAACAGCCAGGGGTATTTGATGAGTTTCTGCAATTTGGTGCTTACCTGTAATTCCGGTCCGAGGATGCGGTATACGTGTTCATCGTATGCGTTGAAGAAGGTATCGGAATAGTCGTTGGCGGCAATGGCAGCAGCGGCTTGTTGGGCGGCTATTCTACCGGAGTACAGGGCGTTGCCGATGCCTTCCCCGGTGAAGGGATCAATGAGAAATCCGGCGTCGCCAACCAGCATGTAGCGTTCTCCGTGCAGTTTTCTTTTTTTGCTGCCGAGGGGGAGGCCGTATCCGTCGATGCTACCGGTGAGTTCCGCGTTTTTGAAGCGTTCCTTCATTACGGGATCAGTGGCGATGGTATCCAGCATCAGCTGTTTCAGGTTTACCTTTTTGTTGCGGGCGGAGTTGCTGAGCATTCCTACGCCTACATTGGCTTCGCCATTAGGGAGGGGGAATATCCAGATATAGCCCGGGAGCATATTTTTCAGGAAGTGCAGTTCAATGAAGTTGTCTTTATGCAGGCCGGTGATGCCTTTGTAATAGGCGCGGATACCGGCAACATAATGTTTGGGTTCCATTTTGATACCGGCCACATCGCGGGTGAAGCCGGAGTGGGCGCCGTTGGCTACTATTACCACATCGGCTTTTACTTTGAAGGAGCCGTCTTTACTGGAGAGGTGGTATCCGTCTGGTTTCAGTTCATATTTATCGATGCTGGTGCCTTCGAACAAACGGATTTCGGAACGGCGTTTCATTTCATCTACGAGGAAGTTATCAAAGTCGATACGTTTGCAAACGAAGCCCCGTGGGTTGCTCTTATCTTCCTGGTAACCCAGGCGGTAGGGGATGTCCATTCCGATGCGGTTGGGTGCTACGAAGGTAACGCCCCAGCTGTCTGCTTTAAACATGGCTTCCTGGAGGCGTTGTCCGATGCCCTTGTCGATACGTTCCAGGAGGGTGAGTACTTTTCCGCTTAGTCCGTCTCCACATACTTTATCCCGTGGGAAAACGGCTTTATCTACCACGATACATTCAATGCCAAGCTGGGCGAGTTGCAGTGCTGCGGTGGCTCCGCCGGGTCCTGCGCCTATGATACAAACTTTTGTTTCCATTATTAATGATGCTGTTACGTGCTGGTAAGATACGGAATAGTGTGGATTTAGCAGAGGGGATTGCCTCCGTTAAAAATCCGCTATATTTGCCGTTCTTAAAAACACACGAAACATGTTTGGTGATTTATTTGGAAAGCTGACGCAGATCAAGCAGAAAATGCAGGAAGGCAAAGAGCGTCTGGCTACAGTAACTTTATCCGGTGAGGCCGGTGATGGCGCCGTAAAAGTAACCGTGGATGGTAACCGTCAGGTGAAAAGTATTGATATTGCGGAGCGTCTTTTTGCACCGGAGCATAAGGAAGAAATGGAAGACCTGTTGCTTACTGCTCTGAACCGTGCGCTGAAAGATGCAGAGAATTCCTGGGAAGCAGAAATGAAAAATGCTGCCGGCGGAATGCTGGGTGGGCTGATGTAATATATTTTCAATACAGGGGATTGCCATATGTACCTTTAGTATATATGGCGATTTTATTTTATGGGAATACTGAATAAATTCTGCATTGCGTAAATAATATTCCGTTTCCGATACCATAATAACCCGCGCGTGGATTTTCTTTGCAGGTACGATCGACTCTGATATGAAAGTTTTCTTCCGGCGCATTCACTTATACCTGGGCCTTACTGCCGGCCTGGTCATCACTATCAGCTGTTTAACAGGTGCCTTACTGGTATTTGAGAAGGAGCTGACAGAGGCGTTTAACCACGACCGTTACTTTGTGGAGCCAGGAGGAGTGCGTTTACCGCTGGATAAGGTAGCTATATTGGTAAAGGAGGCCGTTCCCGGCGCAGGTATTTCGAGGATCCAGGTGTTTGCCGACCCCACCCGGACGCTACAGGTGCAGTTGGAAGAAGGTAAAAAGGGCGGGCAGAAAGAAGCCGGAGCTGGTAAGGAGGGAAGAAAAAAAGGAACCGCAAAAGCCGGTGAAAAAGAAGCTGCCGGACCCAAAAAAGAAAAAGGACGTACGGCGTTTATAAATCCCTACACCGGTAAAATAATTGAACTCTACAGCTATCAGCAAACATTTTACTACCAGGTATTTTCCCTGCACCGCTGGTTGCTGGCTGGCGCTGTTGGCAAGCTTATTACCGGTATCAGCACACTCATCTTTTTCTTTATCCTGGTTACGGGCATCATTCTCTGGTGGCCCAAAACGCGCAATATTTTCAGGCAGCGGATCAAAATTAAGTGGGATGGCAACTGGAAACGGGTGAATAATGATTTGCACATTGTGCTGGGTTTTTACACGTCCATCTTTCTTTTTGTAACTGTTTTCACTGGTTTAACCTGGTCGTTTGAATGGTTTAACAAGGCGTTGTACGCTTCTTTGGGCACTTCCCCGAAGCCCCTGGCAGCGCCGCTTTCGGCTCCGGCAGTGGAGGCCAGTGGCAAAAGTATTTCTTATGAAACCGCAATGGCAGTAGTAAAACATGCTGTTCCTGATGCACTGTTTTATTCCTTTACTGCGCCGAAAGACAGCTCCGCGGCTTTTATGGTAAGCCTGCTTCCGGCGGATGCCTTACATGAAGCGGCCACCACTACTTATTACCTGGATCAGTTCAATGGGAGCGTACTGACATCACAAACTTTTGCGCAAAGGAACCTGGGGCAAAAGATCCGGGGAACCATAAAGCCACTGCACACCGGCGCTATCTTTGGCACGCCTTCCAAAATATTTGCTTTGATCCTCGCGCTGCTGGGCGCTATTTTCCCTGTTACAGGCACCCTGATGTGGCTGAATAGAACCCGGAAGAAGAAAAAGAAAGTGGCCTCCCCGGTTGTATCCAAAGAAACGACTGCACAGGTAGCATAAAACAGGATCCTCTCTCCGTTTTCCGTTTCTGAAAACACCCTTCAGAAACGGAAGGTTTTTACCTCATTTCTCTCCATCCGCTTTTAACATTTTCTTTGCAAACCCTTATCCCTGCTAAGTTTTAACATTTCCACACAGAATATGGAATAGCATTTGGCATATACCTGCTAAATGATATTACCTATATGATTAATCAGTATGAAGTGCCAGCTTGTATTGAAGACACGATACCGGCACTAAGAAAAGCGTTACACCAGTTTCCGGCGGTATATCATATCTACGAAACCATCGGTTGTTTTACGGAGTATACCGACAAGCAGCTGAGGGAGCAGAATTTTACGGTAGCAGGCAAGTGTTTGCAACTGGCCGGCCGGTTATACGAACGGGGTAATACCGTTGTGAAAGAAGCGATTACCCGTATTTTTTTACCGGTACTTTGCCGGGTTCCCCTGGCAGATGCCGTGAGCAGGATCCGGATGTATTCACTGATACCGGATTCAATATATCCACTTTACATACAACATCAACTTACTGGTAATGGAAACAGATGAGGAGATTGTCGTCCGGTTGGCTACGGCTATGGACGTTGATTTTGCCCTGCCTATAGTGGCAGAAATGGAAGCCTCCGCAAAGGCAAGGGGCACGGGGATTGCGAAAAGAAATCCTCTTACTATTAAAGAAAAGATCCTGGAAGGGAAGGCCGTTATTGCTTTTACGGCGAAAGGAATATGGGCGGGATTTTCCTATATACAATCCTGGGAAGAAAACAGGTTTGTATCTAACAGCGGTTTAATTGTGGCGCCGGCATTCCGTGGATTGAAAGTGGCGCAGGCCATCAAGCAGAAAATATTTGAGTTGAGCCGGCTGCTTTATCCACAGGCAAAAATATTCAGTATCACCACCGGGTTACCTGTGATGAAACTAAATACCCGGTTGGGTTTTGAACCGGTTACTTATAATGAAATTACACATGACCCTCTTTTTTGGGAGGGATGTAAAAGTTGCGTGAACTATCCTATCCTGGCAGGCAAAAATTACAGGAATTGTTTGTGCACTGCCATGTTGTTTCAGCCGTTTCAATAGTTGAAACAAGAGAACCCCCTTACGGTGAAATTACAGCCAATGAATCAACCGGCGATGCTTTTGCATTGCCGGTTTTTCGCGTGTTGATTATCCATTAAAGTTCACATCAATAATGAGTAGCTTATTGATTTTGTTTATTGTTTTTTTGTAGCATCCATCCAGCCGGATGTAGTACCGGCTGATTTCGATTTGTACGGGCGGTTCGGGGAAGTTGTTCAGCTGTGCCACCCGTGCATAAGTGCCGGGGGAGCCATGATGCTTCACGTGTTGCTGTAAAGACTGTAAGCTGGCAGGAGGAAAGCGGCTTCTTTCTGCCGCCGTATATTTTTTGCAGATGAAGAAGTTGCTGGCTTCGGGGAGCAGTGTTTCCCAGGGAGAGCGGTAATGTTTCCATCCGGGCAATGGTTCCGTGTCAATAACAGTGCTTGTTTCGTAGCACTGTGATACTTTTATCCTGTCTGTTTCGCCGGTGGTAACAGCGAGCATCTGGCCTTCGATGGTATGGAGGTGCGCCAGCCGGAAGTAGAGGGTATCCGGGCGCAGTTCAAAGTCGTTGAGTTGTGCATCCGGTATGATCCAGTCCAGCGAAAAGTAGCAGTCACCGAAACGGATATACGTAGTAGAGTCGCGGCACACTACATATACTTCGTTGGAGGCTACCTTCATTGTTGGTGCAGGCATGGCTATCAGCTGCATGGTATCGATCTGCACGGGTTTATCCTTTACGGACTTTACGGTTCGATGGCAGGCAGGGAGCAACAGCAACGCGATTGCGGGGAGTAAAAATATCTTCATGGTATACGGGATACTGTAACGAACATTGACGTCAGGAATAGTCCCCTCTTGTGTCCGGAAACAGTTACTCTGCGTCTACAGCGTCGGTTGTATCTACTTTCCTGTTAAGCGCCTCCCATAAAATATCTTTTAGTTCACTGAGGCCCTGGTTTGTAACAGAGGAAATAAATACATGTGGAACATCTTCCGGCAGCTCCGCGGATATAGCGGCTTTCAGCTCATCATCCAGCATATCGCTTTTACTGATGGCCAGCAGAAACTGTTTATCCAGTAATTCGGGATTATATTGTTCCAGTTCATTTACCAATACTTCAAAATCTTTGCGGTGGTCTGCACTATCAGCTGGAATAAGGAATAATAATACGGCGTTTCTTTCAATATGTCGTAAAAAACGGTGGCCTAAACCTTTTCCTTCGTGGGCGCCTTCGATGATACCGGGGAGATCGGCGATGCAAAACGATTTACTGTCGCGGTATTCCACCATTCCTAGTTGTGGGGTTAGCGTAGTAAAGGCGTAGTCGGCTACTTTAGGTTTAGCTGCTGTGATAGTAGACAACAGGGTGGATTTGCCGGCATTGGGGAAACCAACAAGTCCCACATCTGCCAAAACTTTTAACTCTACTACTTTCCAGCCTTCCCTGCCGGGCATGCCGGGTTGTGCATATTCGGGTGTTTGGTTGGTAGCAGATTTAAAGTAGGCGTTACCTTTACCGCCTTGTCCGCCGGGAATCCAGATAACTTCCTGGCCATCGTGGAGAATTTCGGCTTCTACCTGGCCGGTTTCTTCGTCTTTGGCCTGTGTGCCCAGTGGAACTTCAATGATAATATCCTTACCAAAACGGCCGGTACAGTTGTCGCCACTGCCGTTTTCCCCATCTTCTGCGAGCAGGTTTTTATGCCAGCGGAGGTGGAGGAGGGTCCACAGTTGTGAATTGCCTCTTAAAATAACATGCCCGCCTCTGCCGCCATCGCCGCCATCAGGGCCGGCCTGCGCATTAAACTTGGTACGCATAAAGTGCATACTGCCTGCGCCACCTTTCCCGGATTTACAAAATACACGGATATAATCTACAAAGTTTGCTTTTTCCACTAGTTCTCAATTTTTAATACTCTGGGGTCCCTTACCACAGAAAAACAAAACGCAAAGATCGTGAAGTTTGAGCTAATTAGCACCATCATGTGCCAGGAGCTCTTTACTTACAATCTTTGCGTTGTATAATAAGATGCTAAAAGTCTTTATCACAGCGGGATTCCGCTTACTGCACTTTTTCTCCTACCAGTTCATCCAGTTCTTTGGAGAGCAGTTCGAATACTTCTTCTTCGGTGCCGTCGCCTTTCACTTTTTTGAATTTGCCGAATTTGGCATAGTGATCAGCCACAGGAGCCGTTTTGCTATGGTATTCCACGATACGTGCTTTCACTACATCTTCAGAGGCATCGTCGCTGCGGCCGGAGGTTAAGCCACGGTTCAGCAGGCGTTTAATCAGCGCATCTTCCGGGACTTCCAGTGAAAGAACGGTAGAAATAGAAGTTTTTTTCAGTGCGAGCAGCTTGTCCAGCGCCTCTGCCTGCGCAGTGGTACGGGGAAATCCGTCGAAAATGAAACCACGTGTATCAGGATTAGCGTCCAGTTTGGAACTGATCATGCCAATCACCACTTCATCCGGTACCAGCTGGCCCTGATCCATAAACTTCTTGGCTTCCAGACCCAGTGGCGTTTTATCACCGATCTCGCTGCGAAGCAAATCGCCCGTGGAAAGATGAATAAGTCCGTACTTCTGGATAATGTTAGCACTTTGTGTACCCTTGCCGCTACCGGGAGGGCCAAATAAAATGAGATTGACCATGTTTTATTAAAATCTACTTTACTCGCAAGGTTGCAAATATAAGAAACAGATGAATGTATTGGTAATTAAAATTACGATTGATTAAACTAAATGTAAATATTCTGACAAAATAGTAAACACATTTTAATTTTTTACCAGAATTCGTAAAATATCTTCAACAGGGTATTCTAATTTAATGAAATACTTTGGATCTGACAAAATCATATGATTATTATTAGTAATTCTTTGATATTCAGGGCTGTCACTCTGGATTTACGCATGAATATTTGTAAGTTTATGATATGAGGAAACAATTATTGGTTGCAGGACTTACAGGCCTAATGATGACAGGCAGCGCCATCTCAGCGCCCCTGGTGTTTAAGGAAAAGAAGAAGCATAAAAAAGTGACCGCACAAAAGGTGACGCCACAGCAGGACAAAGCCTCACAGTGGGCAGATAGTGTGTTTCAGTCGCTTACACCTGAAGAACGCATTGCCCAGCTTATTATGATCCGGGCGCATTCCAATCTCGGGCAGGACCATATTAATGCCGTCATTAAAGATATACAGGATAATAAAGTAGGAGGAATTATCTTTTTCCAGGGTGGCCCGGTACGGCAGGCCAATCTTACCAACTACTATCAATCTATTTCCAAAGTACCCTTACTGGTGGCCATTGATGGCGAATGGGGCCTCGGCATGCGCCTCGACAGCGTTATTTCGCTGCCGCGGAACATGATGATAGGCGCCATGCAGGATACCGCATTGGCCTATGATGCCGGAAAGCTCATGGGAGAACAATGCCGCCGTCTCGGTATTCATATCGACTTTGCGCCGGACATGGATGTGAATAACAACCCATCCAACCCCGTAATTAACGACCGCTCCTTTGGAGAAAATAAATACCAGGTAGCCCGCATGGGGGTAGCTACCATAAGAGGTATGCAGGACGCCGGCATTATGGCCTGCGCCAAACACTTCCCCGGTCATGGCGATACCAACGTGGATTCGCACCTGGACCTGCCCACTATCAATAAAACGCGCGCCCAGCTGGATTCGCTGGAGCTGTATCCTTTCCGCGAAGCCATTGCCGCCGGTGTGCAATCTGTGATGATCGGCCATCTTTATATTCCAGCTATCGATAAAAAACCAAATACGCCTACCTCCATTTCTTATAATGCCGTTACCAAACTGCTGAAAGATGAAATGGGTTTTAAAGGACTGATTGTAACCGATGCACTTGAAATGAAAGGCATCGCAAAATTTTATACCAACGGACAGGAATCCTTACAGTCGCTGCTTGCAGGCAACGACCTGATGATCCTTCCTTCTACCGCTGAAGGCAGTGTAACGGCCATCAAAAAAGCGATCAAAGCGGGTAAGATCAGCCAGGAAGAAGTAGACGGACGTGTGAAAAAAGTGCTGCGCGCCAAATACAACCTCGGACTGTGGCAGCCGCAACATATCAATACCGATCATCTGGCAGAAGATATCAACGCTAAAACAGATCTTTTACGTAAACGTATTGCGGAAAATGCGATCACCCTGGTGCGCAACGATAAAAAACTGGTGCCTTTTTCACCGGCCATGACCCAGCAAAAGCTGGCGGTGATTGCCGTAGGAGCGGATGCCAGCAACACTTTCGTAGAAACCGTGAAGAATTATAAACCCGGTACGGACGCATTTATTTTCACTTCTCGGCAAACGGTACAACAGATTGCACCTATTGTATCCCGCATCCAGCGTGACTACAAGGCGGTTATTATCAGTTTGCACGACTACAGCCGCCGGCCTGCCGGAAACTTCGGGTTGTCTATGGCAGAACGGCTGATTATCCGTCAGCTGCAATCGGAAATGCCTTCGGTAACCGTTGTTTTTGGTAACCCGTATGCGATCCAGTATTTCTGTGATGCGCCTCACCTGGTGGCTGCTTATGAAGATGACAGCACTACCCAGAGAGCGGCTGCAGATCTGCTTTTCGGGCAGCTGGGGCCCTCCGGAAAATTACCGGTAACCGTTTGCCCGGATTTGCCTTCCGGCACCGGTATCACTTATGAAGTGAACAAGTTTCATTTATTGCCCACAGCTACTGCAAAGGAAGCAGGCATTAATGAACAGGCGTTGCTGCAGATCGATGGTTTGGCCAACGATATGATTGCCCGCGGCGCAGCGCCCGGAGCGCAGGTGCTGGCCCTGAAGGATGGAAAAATTATTTACAACCGTTGCTTCGGTCATTACGAATACAACAAACAGGAACCCGTGTCACCAACGGCTATTTATGACCTGGCCTCGGTAACCAAAGTATGTGCTACTACATTATCAGTGATGCGGTTATATGATGAAGGGAAACTGAACCTGGACGCCACATTGGGCGTATACCTGCCGCAGGTGCTGGGCACCGATAAAGCAGGGTTACGGATCCGCGATATTCTTTTGCACCAGGCAGGACTGGTAGCTTTTATACCGTTTTATAAAGAAACCCTTTACAACAATGCGCAGCCCGACACGGTGTTATATCACAGCAGTCCGGATGCTACGCACGGCATCCGCGTGGCAGAACAGATGTACATGGAAAACAGCTATGTAGACACCATGTGGCAAAGGATATTAGACAGTAAGTTGTCGCCCCGGCAGGGTTATGTTTACAGCGACTGTGATTTTATTTTCCTGGGAAAAATTGTAGAGCAATTAACGGGTAAGAAGCTGAATGAATATGTGCGTGAAACTTTTTACGTACCGCTGGGATTGGCTACCACCGGCTTTTTGCCGAGAACGCGTTTTCCTTTGTCGGAGATTGTACCTACGGAACGCGAGTATTCTTTCCGTATGCAGTTATTACGGGGAGATGTACATGACCCCGGCGCTGCTATGTTTGGCGGGGTGGCGGGTCATGCCGGATTATTTTCCGATGCGCATGATGTGGCGGTAATTATGCAGATGTTGCTGAATAAAGGATCTTTCAATGGCGTACAATATATTAAGCCGGAAACGGTGAAGTTGTTTACGGCCTATAACAGCAATATCAGCCGTCGTGGCCTGGGATTTGACAAGCCGGAAAAAGACAATGCCACCCGGCGGGAGCCATACCCGGCCAGGAGCGCTTCTGCGGCTACTTTTGGGCATACCGGTTATACCGGTACCTGTGTATGGGCCGACCCAACATCGGGATTGGTATTTATTTTCCTGAGTAACCGGGTGTATCCTAACGGTGGCGTTAATACGAAAATAGCGGCGTTGCATACCCGGGAGAAAATGTTTGAGGCGGTGTATGAGTCTGCCCGCAAATAAGAGATATGGATAATAAAAGAAGAGGTGGTATCGTTTAACGGATACCACCTCTTTTCATTTTTCAATTATGCGATGCGGGACTACTCTGATACGGAAACGCTCCTGTTGATCATGGTTTGCGTTTTTATGGCAATAGCTTTCTCTGCCAATTTGTTTTTGCCGCTTCTGATTTCGAAGGTGTAATCTCCATCCTCGAGAGAACCGAGGTTGTAACGTGCTTCAAAGCGCAGGGTGGCGGGCAGTGTTTCGCGGTGCAGCGTGTTATTGAAATTGTCTTTTATGTAGAGCGTCAGCTTTTCGTTGGAAGGATTATCCACAGAAAGCTGGAATAACAGCTGATCCTTTTGCAATTGTGTGATGTGTACGTTGAAAGCCTCGATGGGAGCTTCGGGTACAGGTTTTTCTTTTGCCAGTCGTGCTGCATTATAAGCAAAGGTTTTTGACTGTGCCGCAGCATGTAAAATTGGAAAGAGGATAGTAACAAATACCAACAAAGCTACTTTGGGTGCTAAAACAACAAAACGTAAGTGTTTCATGACATTATTTTTTTAATGTGTTCGTCTTTTTTTTAATTAGGGCGGTATTAGCTAATACAATGGTGCCGTTTAAATTTTCAATGCAAAGCTCCGACTTGCGGATTAACGGAACATTACGCCTTTGTTAAAATAATGTGAGTATTTAGCCTGCTTGTTCGGCATTCATTCCCTATTTTTGCAGCGTTTATGGAAGCAGTTACAATAAAAAATAACCGCCCCGTGGCTATCTGGTTATATATAGGCGTGGGCATGTTGATAGTTCAGGTATTGCTGGGAGGGATCACCCGTTTAACCGGCTCGGGCCTGTCCATTACTGAATGGCAGCCGCTGCTGGGTGCTTTCCCACCAATGAATGAAGCCGCCTGGCAGAAAGCATTTGATGGCTATAAACAGATAGCGCAGTACAAGTATGTTAATAATCACTTCACCTTATCGGATTTTAAGTTCATTTTTTTCTGGGAGTGGCTGCATCGTGACTGGGCGAGGCTGATGGGATTTGTGTTTATCATTCCGTTTATCTACTTTATTATTAAGAAGAAGATTAACAAGAGTATGATTAACCCGATGATCATCCTGTTTGTATTGGGGGGCTTGCAGGGCTTGATAGGATGGATCATGGTGAAGAGTGGCCTGAATGAAGAAAATTTGTACGTTAACCATATCCGCCTGGCCATTCATTTTATATCTGCGTTGGTATTGCTGGCATATGTATTCTGGTTTGCGCTGAAACTGAGCGTACATCCGATAGAAATATTAAAAGTTCCCGCTTTATACAAACTGAACATCTGGTTGCTGGTATTGTTGGTAGTGCAGCTGGTATACGGCGCCTTCATGGCCGGATTACATACCGCGCTGGTGGCGAACACCTGGCCGGATATCAATGGTTCCTGGGTGCCCGCCGGCATGTTTTCCCAGGGTGGATTTGCTACAGATATTGCGCATAACCCGATTACCATTCAATTCATACATCGCGGGCTGGCTTACCTGATCACTATCCTTATCGCTGTTTGGTGGTGGAAAGCGGCACAAACACCGGCAAACAGCCTGTTACACGCCATCCGTTACCTGCCTTTGCTGTTGGTATTGCTGCAGGTGCTGCTGGGCGTGCTGACCCTGTTAAACAGCCAGGTGAAGATTCCTGTGAGTTATGGAATTTTGCACCAGGGCGTGGGAATGTTGCTGATGCTGTCGCTGATCTGGACCCTGTTCCTTAGCAGGGGCGTTAGAAACGGGAATTGATTTTCCGCCCGGACCAAATTCCCGCAGCCATAAATCCGTAAATTTTCCGTAGGTTTATTCGTAATAATCGTCTGATGAAGGTGAAGTTATTACTGATAAAAACTTACTATTCTTTCCCTATACAGTTGCTGCTCCTGCATTTCAGGAAGTACCAGGTATTACTTATTTTTTGGGTGATCCTGTTCAGCACCATCAACGGCGGTTTTGCCAAGGTGTTTGGCGGAGATGCACTTTACCTGGCGCCGGAATACCTGGGCAAAGTAAATTTCTACAGTACTACTATCCTGGGGCTGGCCACCGGCATGTTTATCATGAGCTGGCAAATTACCACCTTCATTTTGCATACCGGACGGTTTAAGTTCCTGGCCACCACTTCCCAGCCATTTTTCAGGTATTGTCTTAATAATGCTATCATCCCGCTGATATTCATTTTCAGCATGCTTTACCGCGGATGGGAATACCAGCGTTACGAACAGCTCAACACCGTTCCGGATATTATGCTGCTGGGCGAAGGATTTATTTGTGGGGTGTTGTTTATCTTCTTCTTCTGTTTTTTTTATTTTTTTAATGCAGATAAAAATATTGGCCGCCGCCTGGAAAAGCGTTTCGGTAATCCGCGTAATTTCCTGCGGATGATCCTGAAACCTAACCAGGACCCCGACGAAAATGCACTGCCCGTTCATAATTATTTTTCCACGCCCTGGCGCATCAGAAGGGCGAGGAATGTAGATCACTACAATAAGCATTACCTCGACAGCATCCTTAAACAGCATCACTTTGCGGCCATGATCACCGTGGGCTGCTCGCTGATTTTCCTGGTAATACTGGCTTACATGATGGATTACGATATGTTCAGAATTCCGGCCGGCGCCAGTGTGTTAATCTTTTTCGCATTTCTGATTGGAGTGGCCGGCGCCTTTTCCTATATGTTACAAACCTGGTCTATTCCCATATTGCTGGTGATGTTGTTTGGTTTGAACTGGATGGTGGAACATAACTGGGTAGATAACCGCAATAAGGCTTATGGCCTGAATTACCGGGACAAAAAAGCGCGTCCCGAATATAGTGTGGCGGCTTTGCAACAATTTTTTACCCGGGAGAAATATGAAGCAGATAAGAAACAAACCTTACTGATATTAGAGAACTGGAGAAAGAAATTTCCGGCGGGGAAAAAGCCCCCGCTCATTGTAATGAACTTCAGCGGCGGCGGCAGCCGTTCGGCCACCTGGAGCGTAAATGTATTACAACGGCTGGACAGCATGCTGCAAGGCCGGTTGATGAAGCATACCGTGCTCATGACAGGCGCTTCCGGTGGTATGCTGGGCGCCAGTTATTTCCGGGAGCTATATTATGAACAGCAGCAGGGCAAGCCTATCCGCCTGTCTGATAATATTTATGCCGAGAAGGTGTCGCAGGATTTACTCAATTCTGTATTTTCTGCTATGGCAGTGAATGATTTTATTACGCCCTGGAGAAGTTTCAGCATCGGGAAAAATCGTTACGCAAAAGACAGGGGCTATGCGTTTGAAATGCAGCTGAATGAGCATACAGACAGCGCTTTGGATAAAACGCTGAAAGATTACCATGCGCCGGAAGCCAATGCAGAAATTCCTATGCTGATATGGAATGCTACCATCAATGCAGACGGGCGCCGGTTAATGATTTCCCCGCAGCCGATCAGTTATTTGTGCAGCCCGCAATATCAGTATCCTACACGGCAGGTAAGGGATATCGACGGCGTGGATTTCGGGCAATACTTTGCGGCGCAGGATGCAATGGATCTCCGTGTAACCAGCGCAATCCGTATGTGTGCAACTTTTCCTTATGTGCTGCCGAATGCGTTTCTGCCCAGTAATCCTATTGTGGATGTGATGGATGCCGGTATCCGCGATAATTTTGGCCAGCAAACCACGTTGCGTTATTTGTATACATTTAATAAATGGATCAATGAAAATACCAGCGGAGTGATATATATCCAGATTCGTGACACCCGCAAAAATGATATTTCCCCTATCAAGAAAACAAAGGATCTGAGCGACCTGTTGTTTGAGCCGTTGTTTACCATGCAACAACACTGGAGCGCCATGCAGGATTTTGACCAGGATGATTTACTGAACTACATGGAAGGATATTTCCCGGAGAAGTTTCACCGGGTGATTTTCCAGTATGTGCCGCAAAAGCAGGACAAGGCGGCGGCTTTGTCGTGGCATCTTACCTCCCGGGAGAAACTGGATATTGCGCATGCACTGGATAATCCTGCCAATCAGAGTGCATTGGAGTATGTGGTGAAGCTGCTGGAAGAATAGCATTATTCACGGTGTTTAATTAAAATAAATTCCCTGTTATTCCTGCAAAAACTTCAGCAGGGGAGCAATGAACTTCGTATAGGCTTCAATGTGGGGAAGATGTCCTACACCTTCAATGGGAACGAGTGTGGCGTGTGGAATTTTTTTCGCAGCATTGTTTCCCAGTTCAGGGTAATTCCCCATTGTTTTGCGCACTTCTTCCGGGACATTGGCTTTGCCTAAAGCGGTGCGGTCGCGTTGTCCTATAATGAGGAGGGTGGGGGCGGTAATATTTTGAAACTCATACAGTACCGGTTGGGTAAAAATCATATCGTAGGTGAGGGCGGAGTTCCAGGCAACCAGCGAGTAGTCGGGGCTGCTGGTCCAGCTGGCCTGTAGCTGTGCCCATTTATCGTAGGTGGGCGACCACTTGCCGGCGTAATAGCTGTCCATCATATATTGTTTGATCTTCTCATAGTTCTGTTGCAGTTCTGCTTTGTACCATTTATCTACTGACTGGTAAGGTACTTTCACTTTCCAGTCTTCCAGCCCGATGGGGTTTTCCAGGATCAGTTTCTCGGTTACTTCCGGGTACATCAGGGCGAACCTGGTGGCCAGCATACCGCCCATTGAATGGCCGAGCACTGCTGTTTTGGTGATGTGCAGGGAGTCGAGCAATGTTTTGGTGTTTTGCGCCAGCAGCTGAAAACTATATTGAAGGTGTTCTGGTTTGGAGGATTTACCAAAACCGATCTGATCCGGGATGACAACGCGGTATCCGTTATTGCTGAGGTCTGCTGCGGTGCTGTCCCAATAGGCGCCGCAGAAATTTTTGCCGTGGAGGAGTACAACTGTTTTGCCATTGGGGCGGGAGGGTTGAACATCCATGTAGGCCATTTGAAGGGCCTGCCCCTGTATTTGTAATTTCAGGAAATGCACCGGGAACGGGTATTTATATCCGGAGAGGGTGATATCCTGGGCTGGTATTTGTGCATATATCCGGGAGGAGATGAGGGAGAGGCAGATGATGGCGAGGATATATAATTTCTTTTTCATGAAGGCGGTATTAAGCAGTTAAAACGCAGTGGGGTGGGACAAAATTGACGCCATAAAACTATTTGTTTGCAATATTTGGATATAATTAATTGTAAATCAATGATAACCAACCGATTGCAAGAGCGATTTCCGGGCTGACCAAATGATTACATTTATTTAAAACGTGACACCCTCATTCTCGCTATGTTTTCGTACCTTTGCGCCTTCTTTTTGTAGCTATTAGCGTAAATTTAGTTAATGGCTGATAGCTAAAGATTTAAGTATATGAACATTCGTAATATCGCAATTATTGCACACGTAGACCACGGTAAAACTACTTTGGTTGACAAAATCCTTCATCAGGCTAATGTATTCCGGGCTAACCAGGAATCAGGCGAACTGATCATGGATAGTAACGATCTTGAAAGAGAGCGTGGTATCACCATATTCAGCAAGAACGCATCTGTTGAGTACAAGGGAACTAAAATCAATGTGATTGATACTCCGGGCCACGCCGACTTTGGTGGTGAGGTAGAAAGGGTATTGAAAATGGCTGATGGTGTTATCCTGTTGGTAGATGCTTTTGAAGGTCCTATGCCGCAAACCCGTTTTGTATTGCAGAAGGCTTTGCAGCTGAATCTGAAACCTATTGTTGTTATCAACAAGGTAGATAAAGCTAACTGTCGTCCTGATGAAGTACACGATGCAGTTTTTGAATTGTTCTTTAATCTGGATGCTACAGAGGAACAACTGAACTTCCCGACATTTTATGGCTCTGGTAAAAATGGCTGGTTCAACAGTACATTAGAGCAGAGTGAAGATATTTCTCCGTTGATGGATGGCATCCTGGAATATGTTCCACAGCCAAAAACTCCGGAAGGTAACCTGCAGATGCAGATCACTTCACTGGATTACTCTTCTTTCCTGGGTCGTATTGCTGTAGGTAAAGTGGCCCGTGCTTCTATCGAAGAAGGACAGTGGGTTACTTTGATGCAGACAGATGGTACCAGCAAGAAGCAGAAAGTGCGCGAGCTGTATATCTTTGAAGCTTTAGGTAAGAGAAAAGTAACTAAAGTATTTGCCGGCGATATTTGCGCGGTAGTTGGTATTGAAGGTTTCAACATTGGTGATACTATCGCTGATGCAGAAGAGCCGGAAGCATTGCCAATCATCAGTGTGGATGAGCCTACCATGAACATGTTGTTTGGTATTAACAACTCTCCGTTTTTTGGTAAAGATGGTAAGTTTGTTACTTCCCGTCACCTGCGTGACCGTTTGATGAAGGAAACTGAAAAGAACCTGGCACTGCGTGTAATGGATTCTGACAGTGCTGATAGCTTCATGGTGTATGGTCGTGGTATCCTGCACTTAGGGGTATTAATTGAAACCATGCGTCGTGAAGGTTATGAGTTGACTGTTGGTCAACCTCAGGTAATTGTGAAGCATGTGGATGGTAAAAAATGCGAACCGTACGAAACCCTGGTGGTAGACGTTCCGCAGGATTTTGCCAGCAAGGTAATTGACCTGGTAACCCGTCGTAAAGGTGAGATGCTGATCATGGAAACCAAGGGTGAAATGCAACATCTGGAGTTTGAAATTCCTTCCCGTGGTTTGATTGGTTTGCGTACACAAATGCTTACTGCTACTGCAGGTGAGGCAGTAATGGCGCACCGTTTCAATGATTACAAACCATGGAAAGGTGCTATCCCAGGCCGTAATAACGGTGTGCTGATTGCCAAGGAAGCTGGTACTACTACCGGTTATTCCCTGGATAAGCTGCAGGATAGAGGATCTTTCTTTGTTGATCCGGGAGAAGAAGTATACAAGGGTATGATCATTGGTGAAACCAACAAACCGGGCGACCTGGTGGTGAATCCGAATGAAGGTAAGAAACTGACCAACATGCGTGCGAGCGGAACCGATGGTGCTGCTAACATTGCACCTAAAATACTGATGACACTGGAAGAATGTATGGAGTACATCCAGCATGACGAGTGTATTGAAGTTACTCCTAACTTTATCCGTATGCGTAAGGTTATACTGGATGAGGAAGAACGTAAGAGATCAGCTAAGAGCATGAAAGCAGAAGCTTAATTGCCTTTGTTTGTAAGATAATAGTGAAAAACAAAGCCGCTCCGTTTTACGGGGCGGCTTTGTTTTTTGGAGGAAGTAGAGGGGAGACTTCACTCCCGGGCAAAAAAATCCCCGCCCAGGATAAGGCAGGGATGTGCATACTAACCCAATGCTTACTAAAACTAAAACTAACTTCTATGTATGTTTAAATACTAAGTTTCAATTCAATGCTTATTCAAATCAATAGCAGCCAATATTAAGCGGCATCCTGCTTTTCCTGAATCTTCACTTTAATCTTTGCTTCGATTTCTGCTGCCAGTTCAGGGTTATCATTCAGCAGTTGTTTCACTGCATCACGGCCCTGGCCTAATTTATTGGTGTCATAGCTGAACCAGCTACCACTTTTCTGAACAACGCCATATTCAACACCCATGTCTATGATTTCTCCCGTTTTGGAGATACCCTGACCGTAAACGATATCGAATTCTGCCTGGCGGAATGGCGGTGCTACTTTATTCTTCACCACTTTCACTTTCACGCGGTTACCGATTGCTTCGTCGCCATCTTTAATCTGGCTCATGCGGCGGATATCCAGCCTTACAGATGCGTAGAATTTCAACGCATTACCACCGGTGGTAGTTTCAGGGTTACCAAACATAACACCTATCTTTTCACGCAGCTGGTTAATAAAGATGCAGCAGCAGTTTGTTTTGGAAATGGTGGCCGTTAATTTACGCAGTGCCTGTGACATCAAACGGGCCTGTAATCCCATTTTACTTTCACCCATTTCACCTTCCAGTTCACTTTTTGGTACCAGGGCGGCAACAGAGTCAATTACGACTACATCTACTGCTCCGGAAAGGATCAGGCGATCTGCTATTTCCAGTGCCTGCTCACCATGATCCGGCTGTGAAATCAACAGGGAATCCACGTCAACTCCCAGTCTTCTTGCGTAGCTGCTGTCAAAAGCATGCTCCGCATCTATAATGGCGCAAATGCCGCCTTTTTTCTGTGCTTCAGCGATTGTATGGATGGCGATGGTTGTTTTACCGGAAGACTCTGGTCCATATATTTCAATGATCCTTCCCTTTGGTAAACCGCCAATTCCAAGTGCGATATCAAGGCCCAGGGAACCCGTGGAAATAATCTCCATCGGCGCTTCTGCTTTTTCCCCCATCATCATCACAGATCCCTTACCGAAATCTTTCTCAATCTTGTCCATTGTGAGGCGCAGGGCCTTCAGTTTTTCTGCATTGGCTGTAGACATATAAGTAATGTTTTTACAAATTTAATAGATAGCTGATCACAATTAGAAAGCAAATTAATTGGATTGCTAAGTTATGATCTAATTTTTTATTTTCCTAAATATTTTAGCATTTTCTTTTAATTGCTAAATAAAATAGTAATCTTTTTCCGTGCTGTTCAAGAACTTCCTGTCAAAAAAAATTTATTCTTAAGATCTTAAAAGGGTTAACCCGCAATGGCATAACAAAGATGCGAACCCATTACGCATTGAATATGCGTAACAACAAAACCTCAAAAAAATAATTATCCGCAGGAAGTGAGAATTCTACTGCATTTTTAAAAAGCGTAGTTATACGCTTGAGTATCAGCGCAGAAAGTTTCACTTTTGTAGTGTCAAGTTTAGTTGTTGAAGTTAATCCCCTACTGTTTGTTAAAATTGTTTGTTAGCCTGCCTTGCGGCCTTGCATCCATGTGAGGAAGAAACGGTGAAGCGGTCAAGGTTAAACCCCAAAATTTTTTTATCGCCATTCTAATATGTTGTTCTCCCTGATCCCTGGCTGGTGGCTGACTTGTTTCAGCATTTACCGGCAGGGGAGCAGGGATAGAATGGTGAAATGCCTATTTTACAAGTATCCAGCAAGCGGCCAGCTGCGAAACGATCCCAATCAGGAAACCAATATAGATTTCACGCGGTTCATGCGCTTCCAGTACCAGGCGGGACGTAGCCACAATGCCGGCTACAAAGAAAGTAATGACCAGTGGTATGGAGACGTTCATATGCATTCCCCACATCAGCGATAGTAAAAGACCTATCACGCCGCCCCAGCCTACGGTATGCATGCTGGTTTTTATAAAGTTATTGCTAACAAAAGCGATGGAAACACTCAGGAACACGCCCAGGAAAAACGCCGTGTAGAACTTTGGCGCCCTGCCTTCCTGCTGAAAAGTATAAAACGCCCAGAAGTAATAGGTGATCATGGCCACATAAGGAATGATCCTGTCGCGCTGGGTTTTCATATGAACGGAAGAAACAAATTTCAGCGCCTTGGCCAGTAAAAGCGTGAGCACCGGAAACCCGATACTGATAATAGCCACCCTGAAATACAGCATGTCGAAGGCAAACCTTTTGCTCAGCGGCTTAAAGGCTACCATGTATTCCGGAATGGATTCCAGCACCAGGAATGTCACCAGCAGGGGAATGAACAGTGGATGTGAGAGATAGGAAATGATCAGTGCCAGGGATTTCATTGCCTTTGGAAACTCCGGCTCCAAACGTATATTTCCGTTCCGGTCTAAAACAGCTTGTTCTTGCATGGTGTGGTTCTTATAATTCTTTACGTAAACGGGCTACCGGAATATTCAGCTGCTCCCTGTACTTTGCCACCGTACGGCGGGCAATGTTATATCCTTTATCCTGCAGCATTTTTGTGAGGTTTTCATCACTGAGCGGTTTACGTTTGTTTTCTGCTTCAATGAGGTCTGACAGGATCTTTTTTACTTCCCGGGTGGATACTTCCTCGCCGCTGTCGGTAGACAGGGATTCGGAGAAGAAGAATTTCAGTTTGAAGGTACCGAATTCGGTTTGTACATATTTACTGTTGGCCACGCGGCTTACGGTAGAAATATCCAGTTGTGTACGATCCGCGATATCTTTCAGGATCATAGGCTTCATGGTGGTTTCATCTCCCGTAAGGAAAAATTCGCGCTGGTAATCCATGATAGATTCCATAGTGGATAACAGCGTATGTTGCCGCTGCTTGATGGCATCTATAAACCATTTGGCAGCATCAATTTTCTGTTTGATAAACAGTACGGCTTCTTTCTGGCGTTTATCTTTCTTGTCGCCCCGGTCGTACTCTTTCAGCATTTCGCGGTAACCACCGGAAATGCGCAGATCGGGAGCATTACGGGAATTCAGCGTGAGTTCCAGTTTACCGGCGTTGTTTAAAATAAAGAAGTCGGGTAGTACGTAGCTCTCCGCTTTATTCAGCGTAGCAAAATTGCCGCCTGGCTTAGGTGTGAGCTTGATGATCTGGGTAATGGCTTCTTTCAGTCCTTCGTCAGAAAGGCCTAATGCCTTCTGGATCTTCTCATAGTGCTTCTTGGTAAATTCGTCGAAGTAGTTTTCGAGGATGAGGTAGGCGTTGTGTACGCCGGGATCGTCCTGTGCTTTACGTTTCAGCTGAAGTAAGAGGCATTCTTTCAGATCGGTGGCGCATACGCCTGCCGGATCAAAATCCTGGATCTTTTTGATCAGGGAGTTGATTTCTTCTTCAGTGGTGTCAATATTCTGCGAAAAGGAGAGATCATCCACCATAGAGCTGATTTCCCTGCGCAGGTAACCGTCGTCGTCTATGCTGCCGATGATATGTTCGGCAATGGCGTTCTGGTGGTCGTCCAGCTCGAGCATGCCCAGCTGGCTCAATAAGTGTTCATGGAAAGATGTTTCCACCCTGATCGGGATGGTTTTATTGCTTTCGTCCGGATCAGGATAGTTATCATCACGCAGCTTGTAATCCGCCACATCATCATCTCCTTCACTTACATACTCAGAAATATCGATATTGTCGTACTCATTTTCACTGCCGTCGGGTTCAAATTCATCTTCTTCCGCCGGTGCTTCGTACTCTTCCTGTTCTTTGAACTCGTCTTCACCTGCCTCTTCGCCATATTCCAATGCCGGATTTTCTTCCAGTTCCTCTTTGATCCTCTCTTCCAGGTTCACAGTAGGTACCTGCAGCAATTTCATGAGCTGAATTTGCTGGGGTGAAAGTTTCTGTAATAATTTCTGCTGTTGTGTCTGCTTTAACATAATTATTCCCTGTCAGGGCAAAATTAATAAGTATAAGGTTAACAGAGCGACTCGCTGTCAGCATTTAGCTTTTAGATAACGAAAAGCTATAAATCCAGTTCCAGCTGCTCCGGCAACAAACGGAATGTTTTGCGGTGAAATGGCGTATCGCCAAATTCCCGGATGGCATCCCGGTGTTGCCTGGTAGGGTATCCTTTGTTCTCATTCCAGCCAAAGTGTGGATATGTGGCATGTAACTGCTGCATATATTCATCACGATAGGTTTTGGCCAGGATGGAAGCTGCTGCAATAGAGGCATATATGCCATCGCCTTGTATAATGCAGGCGTGTGGCGTATTGCCGTATGCATAAAAGCGGTTACCATCTACCAGTATAAATTCAGGTTGCTGCTGTAACTTCTCCAACGCCAGGTGCATAGCTTTGAAAGAAGCTTTCAGTATATTTATCTTGTCTATTTCCACATTATCTACACTTGCCACGGCATAACATACTGCTTTTTTTTCAATCACCTTTCTCAGCTTTTCCCGGTCTGCCGGTTTCATCTGCTTGGAATCGTTCAGCAACGGATGTCTGAAATTCTTTGGCAGAATGACGGCCGCAGCAAACACAGGACCCGCCAGGCATCCTCTTCCGGCTTCATCGCAGCCGGCTTCTGTTAATAATTCCTGATAGTAAGAAAGTAGCAAATCCAAATCTATTAAGCCGGGTAAAATTACAAGATTAATGTTCAAGGAACAAGGATTGTGGAATTTTGAAGCAATACCGCAGCCCTCTATTCATCTTTCTTAAAGAGATCTTTAAAATCCTGTTTGAAATCTGTCCACTCCTTATCAGATTTTTTCATCAGCTGGTCGGCGGCTGCCCGGGTGCTGTCCCATTTATCGGCGCTGCTGTTTTTTACGTCTTCCAGCTTTTTGTTCATCTGTGTTTTCAGCGTTTCCAGTTTTTTCCGGGCAGCCACACTTTTCTCGTCTCCTTCTTTCTTTAACTCCTCCGTGGTTTTGTCTATTTCCCGGATACGCTCCTGAATAGCTTCTTCCGCCTGTTTCTTTTGCTCGGATAAATAATCGCCCGTGCTGCTGGCGGCAGATTTTATATCCTGCCCGGCTTCTTTAATGTCTTCCTTTATTTCTTCTTTCTTTTCCTGTTGAGTGCTACTCTCGTTACAGGCAAATAAAGCGGCAATGCCCGCCAGTAAGAATATCTTTTTCATGTTCCGACGATTTTTTTGTGTTTTTAAATACTGGCACAGCCTTCCGGCCGTACCCCTTTATCAAAACATATTCCAGTTTTTTTGTTCACGCCCGGATCATATTTTAATATTTATCAGATGTTTGTGGCCATTGGTCCTTATACCTGCGCCCGGTAACAAAAAATTAGCTAGGTTTGAGGTCCTTAAAAACAAAACCTGACTTAATATGAGAAAAAAATTACTGGTTTTGCTCTTATTGCTTAGCGTAAGTATCAAATGGGCTAAAGCAGATGAGGGCATGTGGTTGCCTTATTTACTGGGGCAGCAAACGTACAACGACATGGTGAAGAAAGGATTGAAGCTGACGAAAGAACAGTTGTACAGCATTAATAAAGCATCCCTGAAAGACGCCATCGTTATTTTTGGTGGCGGCTGTACCGGTGAAATTGTAAGTAATGAAGGCCTCATTTTTACTAACCACCACTGCGGCTACGGCGCTATTGCCGCCGCCAGTTCTGTAGAACACAACTACCTGAAAAACGGTTTCTACGCAAAAAATAAACAGGAAGAAATTGCTTCTTCCCAGCTGTCTGTACAATTCCTGGTAAGAGTGGAAGATGTGAGCAAGGAAGTGGAAGACGCCCTGAAAGGACTTGATGGCGCTGCAAGAGCCCAGAAAGAACAACAGGTATATGGCGAAATTATCGCTAAAACCATTGCCAACACCGGCTATGAAGCGAAGGTGGTGCCTATGTTCAAAGGCAATCAATACCTGCTGTTTGTATACGAGCGCTATAAAGATATCCGCCTGGTAGGTACGCCTCCTGAAAGCGTGGGTAAATTTGGCGGTGATACCGACAACTGGGAATGGCCCCGCCACACCGGCGACTTCTCCGTGTTCCGTGTATATACCGGTAAAGACGGCAAGCCTGCTGCCTATGCCGCAGACAATGTGCCTTTAAAGCCAAAACATTTCCTCCCGGTATCTATCAAGGGGGTAAAGGAAAATGATTATGCCATGATTTTCGGTTACCCCGGTGGTACCAACCGTTATGAAACTTCTTACGGCATACAGCTGAAAACTGCTATCGAAAACCCTTCCGTGGTAAATCTCCGCGATGTAAGACTGAAGGCTATGTTTGAGCAGATGAAGAAAGATCCTGCGGTAAAACTGCAGCTGGCATCTTCCTATGCCGGAATAGCCAACTACTGGAAGTTTTTTGACGGTGAAACAAAGCAACTGCAGAAACACGGTGTGCTGGCCGATAAACAAAAACAGGAAGCTGCTTTTGCTAAATGGGCACAGGGCAAACCTGAATTTGCCAATATCCTTTCCGACTACGAGGCAGCCTATAAAGCATGGACTCCCTACGCCAAACAACGCACTTACCTGAATGAAGGTATCATGGGTTCCCCGGTAGCGGCTTTTGCGGCTTCTCTAACGGCCGTGGAAAGAGCACTGGTAACACCGGGCGCTCCTAAAGATGCCGTTAAACAGGCAGTAGATGCAGCTGATAAAGCGCGTAAAGCATTCCTGGAAGGAGAAAACAAACCATCCGACCAGAAAATCCTCGCAGCTACCTGTCATATGTTCTACACAGACATCTCCAAAGATCAACATCCGATTGGTTTTTATGATGCACTGAAAGCAAAATACGGTCCTCTTGATGAAGACAAAACATACAATACCTGGGCTGCTTCCTTAATGGCCAACACGTTTATTTTTGATGATGCCAAATGGAACGCATTTGTAGCAAACCCGGATGCAGTAACCCTGCAGAATGATCCGGTATTCGCCTATGCCAACGCATTCATCAAAAATTATGTAGGTAAATACCTGCCGTTATATAACCAGTTCAATACAAAGAATAACGATCTTGGCCGGGCTTACCTGAAAGGTGTTATGCAGATGAATCCTAACGCCAACAGGTATCCTGATGCCAACTTTACCATGCGCTTATCTTATGGCCAGGTAAAACCATATTCTCCGCGTGATGCCGTGCACTACGACTACGTAACCACCATGAAAGGGGTAATAGAGAAATATGTACCGGGTGATTATGAATTTGACCTGCCTGAAAATTATGTTGACCTGTACAATAAAAAAGATTTCGGTCAGTACAAAGATGCCAAACGCAATGATATTGTAGTAGGCTTTATCACAACTAACGATATCACCGGCGGTAACTCCGGCTCTCCTGTTATCAACGCCAACGGCGAACTGATTGGGCTTGCTTTTGATGGTAACTACGAAGCACTGAGTCATAAAATTCAGTTTGATTCCGAGTACAATCGTACTATCTGTGTAGATGTACGTTACGTACTGTGGTGCATTGACAAACTGGGCGGTGCAAAAAATATTATTAATGAGCTGAAACTGGTGAAATAACCGACTGGTAAGCATTTGATCAGAAAGTCCCGCACTGGTAGCCCCGGTGCGGGACTTTTTATTGCGGATTAACGCTGTTTTACTGAAAACATTTTTTTGTTGCATGGTGTTATCCCCATAGGCTGTTTCCAACATCTAATAACAACCGTGCATGCATAAACGAACCTTATTCCTTGCTATCCTGTTTTTTGTCTGTGTCTTTTCTGCCAGCGCATCTGCATGGCCGCCGGGAGATACTACTGCCAGGGATTCTTCTATCGAAAAAATAGCCGGATTTATCAAGAAGATATCTTTCGGGGGTGTTTTCCAGGCCAGGTATACCGGGTCGCTGGTGCGTGATGTGGATGTAAACGGGATGCATCAACCAAATGCAGAAGAAGTAGTGCGAAACAGTTTCAGTATCAAGCGTGCGCGTTTACAGGCCAAAGCGCAGGTAAGCGACCGTTTTACGGCAGCAGTGCTGATTAACCTGGCTGAATTTTCCGGAGATACCAAAGGGAAGGTCCTTGAAAATGCGTATATCTCTTACCGTTGGAACGATGCAGTTAACTTCACCGTGGGGCAATTCCGGCCATCTTTTGGTTTGGAAGATCTGTACCCTGTAGATATTATCCAGTCGATGGATTTCTCCAATCAATACGCTGCGTTCGGCAGCAACGGCTGGCAAAGCTTCCAGATCGGTGTGTCGATGTTCGGGTCATTTAACCAGGACAGTAAGATCCCTATGAAGTATGCTGTTTCCGTGGTGAATGGGAACAACCGCAACCAGCCATCAGATAACGACAACGGCAAACTGGGAACGGCCCGGCTGGAATTCGGAGAGATGAATAAACTTTCGCTGGGACTGAATGGAGGCTTTGGCGCAGTGAAACGACAGCAAGTGTATGCTGTGGGAGTAGATGTGAGCGGCGTAATTCCGCTGGCGCCCAAATGGGATCTGCAGTTGCAGTCGGAATACAAACAAGGTAACAATCACCAGCTCTATTACGCCCTGCCAGACAGTATCCGCGGTGGGGAAGGAGTAGGCCGTTATATTATGGATGGAATATACGTGCTTCCCAATTTGCGCTATAAGATCAGCTATCATAAGCTGACCTCTATCGAGCTTTCCATGCGCTATGAATATTTTGATGAAAACAAAAAACATAATGGCGCTATCCGGCAATCCTATATCCCCATGGTCAGCCTGGCTTTTCTGAAAGATTATGGTGGCCGTATTCAGTTAGGAATGCAGATAGACCAGTATAACAAAGATATTCCCGGAACAAAAACGCATAACAGCAACCTGCTGATTGTGCAGGTACAATGCAGGTTTTAATAAATGTGAGTTTATATGAAAGAAATCAAGTATCCACAACTGTTAATTACGCTCGCGGTAGGTTTGCTGATCTGGTTCATCCCGGCGCCGGAGGGAGTGAAGCCGGAAGCCTGGCATCTGCTGGCTATTTTCCTGGCAACCATTGTAGGTATCATTATGAAGGCGGCAAGCATGGGCACTATGTCGGTGGTGGCTATTACGCTGGTGGCCATCACCGGTGTGCTGGCGCCGGGTGATCCGGCGAAATCCATTACGCTGGCACTTAGCAGTTTTGGTGATAAAGTGATCTGGCTGATAGGTATTTCTTTTTTTATTGCGCGGGGATTTATTAAAACCGGTTTAGGAAAACGTATTGCTTACCTGTTTATCCGTGTGTTTGGCCGCAGCTCGCTGGGACTGGCTTACGGACTGGGTTTGGCCGACCTCGTACTGGCGCCGGCGGTGCCCAGTAATACCGCGCGGGGAGGAGGTATTATTTATCCCATCATGAAATCTATGGCCATCAACTTTGGTTCCATGCCGGAAGACCCGGCTACTCACCGAAAGCTGGGCGGCTATCTTACATTGAACAGTTATAACATGAATCTTATTACGTCTTCCCTGTTTTTAACAGGTACGGCGAGTAATCCTATGTGTCAGAAGTTTGCGAAAAACCTGGGTATTGATATCTCCTGGATGTCGTGGTTCACAGCGGCAGTGGTGCCGGCGATTATTTCCATTATTGCAGTGCCGTGGATACTGTATAAGATATATCCGCCGGAGTTGAAGTCGACAGGAGATGCGCCTGCTATGGCATCTGAAAAGCTGAAGGAAATGGGACCGGTGCACCGGAACGAGTGGTTGATGCTGCTGGCATTTGTGATCCTGCTGTTCCTGTGGATAACAGGAGATCTGTTTGGAATAGATGCTACCACTACCGCCCTGATAGGATTGGTATTCCTGCTTATTTCACAGGTGCTCACCTGGGATGATGTGAAGTCGGAGAAAGGCGCATGGGACACCATTGTATGGTTTTCTGCGCTGGTAATGATGGCAAGTTTCCTGAACAGCCTGGGTTTCATTCCGTGGTTCAGTGATCTGATCAAACAGAAAGTAGGCGGTATGAAGTGGACGATAGCTTTCCCGATTATAGTGCTGGTATATTTTTACAGTCATTACATTTTCGCCAGCGCTACGGCCCATGTGGCGGCGATGTATTCCGCGTTTTTAGGCGTGGGTATTTCTGTAGGTATACCGGGTATGTTGCTCGCATTGGCGCTGGGATACTGCGGTGGCATCTTCGGAACACTTACCCATTATGGTCATGGACCTGCGCCGGTATTTTTCGGAAGTACTTATGTAGATCTGAAAGACTGGTGGAGATGCGGGTTTATTCTGAGCATCGTGCTTATCCTTATCTGGATAGGCATTGGCGGCGGTTGGTGGAAAGTATTGGGTATCTGGTAAATGAATCGCAGAAAAGATTTTTATGGGTCAATAGAATTGGTGTTGAAGCAATAAAATCATATAACCGTATCCGTAATTCTACGTATTTTTTTGATCGATTGTTTTTTTATTGAAGGAATGATTGTACCTTTGCGTCCGTTTGAATACCGAATATATACTGTTGCCGATAAGAGTTGCAATTGCAATAGTGTTAACCCCGGTGAATTATTTGTAACAGGGTTGTGACCCCCCAAAAAGAAGAAAAAAAAGATGACACAGTTTAAATTGTTTGTGACAGCCCTTATGCTGTTAATTATGGCCATGACGGCCTGTTCCCCGAATTCAACAGAAAACACCGCTGAAGTAGTAACTGTAGAAGGACATGCAGGAAATTTCCTCCTGATTAAAGGACACGGTTTTAGTGAAGATTTACACGAAAATAAAGTGAACTTTGGGAACGTACCTGCGCAAATTCTGCGTGCAGATGGTAACACCCTTTTGGTGCAGGTACCTGTGCAGAAAGCCACCACAGTGCCTGTAGTGGTTGCGGTAGGAGATAATGTATCCAACGCGATGTTGTTTGCATATCATCCCAAGCTCGTAGCAGCGAAGTAAGCGTGATGAATTAAAAATTGCGGATTGCGGTTTTATACACAGATAGTTATGCGAAGATTTTCTTGCATTGGCGGAGTTGTGTATAAAACCGCCATTCGTAATAATGTTTTAATTTAGTGGCATGTATAAAGAGTTCCGGCCACATCCGCTATTGACTACATATGTAGACGCCTACTGGGTAGCTGGTGGACCGCATTTTATGCAGCAGCGTATATTACCGGATACGTGTGCTGATATTATTTTTAATATTAGTGAAGACATCATCGCTGCAGCCGATGGAGCGCTGAAAATAATGCCAGGTAACGCTTTTGTAGTAGGCACCATGACTACCTTCCATGATACTGCCTTCCATGCAAATACCTATTTGTTAGGAATCCGTTTCAAACCGGGCGGGTTGAGTGGTTTTACAGGTTTGCCTTTACAACTGATTACGGATGATCATGTTCCCCTGCGCGATATTTCTTCCGGATGGCATGTGGCGCTGGAGCCATTGCTACTGAAGGCATCGGGGATAACTGCAAAAGTAGTGTGCCTGGAAAAGTTCCTCTTACAGCGGTTGCCGGCCGGTAATATCATCTCCGGAAAAATGCAGCATAGTATTGCGCAGATCAGGCAATCGAAGGGAGCCATAGCAGTAAATTTTTTGGCCGCACAGGCATATATGAGTCCCCGTAATTTTGAACGCCACTTTTTGTATACAACCGGCGTATCTCCGAAAACTTTCACACGTATTGTAAGATTTCTAAGTTTAAAGCAGCAGCTGAAAAGCCTGTCCAGTCCTCACTTATTGTCGCTGGCGCTGGACCACGGTTTTTATGATCATGCACATCTCACCCGCGAGTTCAGGGCGTTTGCCGGGGAAAGCCCTACCGGCTATATGCAGCGGTGATACAAATAACTTTGCTGATGTTGCGTTCTTTTTAATGGACGATATTAAATATAAAAAAGCAGCAAAGGCCGGACCCTGCTGCTTTTCCTATGATGGATTATCTGAAAATAATGTTACAGTGTTTTATCCTGCATGCCAAACATCACCACAATTTTCCCGTCTTTATAGAGATTTAATGTTTGATCAGCCACATCATACCGGAAAGTATTATCACTGATGAGTTTCAGGAATTCAGCTTCACGGCGCATTACATCTGCATCCGGGCAGGCCATGCGGGTGCTGATGCCCTGTGTGAATTTTATTTCATCGCCGGCGGCGTTGTATCCACCTGAAATGCTGTTACAGCCGCCTTTTCCGTGGAAACGTTTTTGATTGGTATCAAATTCCAGCCAGATACCGGAGTTACTTAGCGTAGCGTCATTCAGTTTGATCACGTTCCATTTTTTGCTGCCAATGAAAGCCCACTGGTTATTGTTTGAAGCGTTGCCCTGATGATCGTTGCCATTACTTTCCAGTGTAAACTGCATCACCAATTTGCCGTTTTCGTGGAGATCAACGGTTTCTCCGTTTACGGTGTAGGTAAAGGTATGTCCGCCGAGTTGTTTCAGGAAGTCGGATTCACGGCGCATTACATCTGCATCGCCGCACATCATGCGGGTGCTCATGGCCTGTGTGAAAGTGATCTTATTTTTAAGGGCGGTATAGCCACCGGAAATATTGTTACAGCCGCCTTTGCCGCTGAAACGTTTTTTGCCTTCATCAAACTGCAGCCAGACACCGGAGTTACTGATTACTCCGTCATTGATCATTTTCAAGGTCCATTTTTTATTACCAACAGCTGCCCAGTTGTTATTGGAAGCGCTGCCATCTTTTTCTTCCAGGCGGAATTGCAGTACGGTATTGCCATTTTGGACGAGGTTCAGCGTTTGCCCGGATACGGTATATTGAAATGTTTGATCGCCTAATTGTTTCATGAAGGCGGTTTCGCGGCGCATCATGTCTCTGTCGGGGCAAGCCATCAGGGTGCCGGCGGTTTTGGAAAAGGTGATATTGCTGCCGGAGGTGGTATATGCGCCCATCATATTGTTGCAACCACTTTTACCATGAATACGTTTCTTACCGGCGTCGAACTCCATCCAGATGGCGCCATCCGAAATATCTTCATTATCCATTTTCACCAATACCCATTTTTTTCCGGCGATAGCAGATGAAGCTGCGCTGCTGATCTTCTTTTTTTCCAACACTTTGGTGAGGGTATATTTCAGGGAAGAGCCATCTGCCGGCGGATTTTTTACCTGGGTAATTTTTACCCTGAGCTTATAGCGGTAGCCGGGGGTATATTTAAAGCCGTTGATATTGGTATATAAGTTGGACCAGTCTGTATCATTTACTCCTTTTATCTGCAAACACTCCATAGGAGCCACACCAGTGCAGGGTTCCTTTGATTCTTTTACATAAATAACCTGTGTTTTGGCGGGTGGTTGTTTGCTTTGTACCGGGGCCATAAAGGTGGTGGCGAGGGTGATTGCTAATTCAAGTAACATAAAATATAGATTTTAATAATTAACAACAAAAGGAGTCATGAGGTTGTCTCTTTTGAAGGATTGCTCCATATTTTGCAAAAACGCTGCCAGTCTCACTTTTAGGCCCTGGTATTACCTGGTGCTGCTATGGTGGGCCGTTTGACGGGTCTTCCCGATTTGTTTGATAATAGATTCGTAGTAGCCCAGTTTATCTTTGCCGGGAAGGCTTACAATGGTTACATCATTTGCGGTGAGCAGGTCCAGTTTAAATTTAGATGCTGCCACATATTCTTCCGGAATATAGTAGAAGATGTGATTGGGGACCGGCACATTTTTATGATGAAACTTTTGCCTTGCCCTGTACGTGAGCAGCCACCAGAGATCCGTTTCCACAAAATCGAGCGACAGGCCAAAGATGTGGATATCATCTGTAAAGAAGAGATCTATCCAGGAGTGAAAATACACTTCCCTGGCATGAATACGCCGGAGCAGCGAAGGCTTGGGTACTTCTTTGGAAGAATATACGGTGCCGCTCACCACGTAGTTGCGCATCAGTTGTAACTGGCCGCCATAGTGTTCAAATCCCAGGTTGATACTCATGGGGTTGAGACAATCGCCATGAATATGCCAGTATTGGATATCATCTACTTCATATCTCCTGAAAATGCTGTAAAACTTTTCCTTGATGATACTGGTGTTCTCCAATGGTATCTGTCCTTCCAGCGTAAATTCATAGTTGGTAGTGAGGATGTGTGCCGGCTTCAGCTCCCGGATGGCGCTGTGCAGCGGGTTGGCTTTTATTTCTGCTGCTTTGATAGCGATAAATGATTTGAGATCTTTTTCTCTTATCCGGTGATTTTTGCTGGCGGTTAAAAAGATTTCTTCATACAGGAGCGGGAATGGTTTTTTATCGTCCAGTTCCACACAATCGCCGGCGTGGCAAAAGGTGATAATATCCTGCAGCAGGTCTTTCCAGCTTTGGCCGCGGGAGATGTTGTTGATGTCATTTCCGATTAATAATACAAGGTTTTTCATAGTATATGCCGTCTTTTAAGGGTGGATAAACCGGAAGGTGAGGTTAATTCTTCCGTGTGATATTTTAGTGGTTTTGGGAACCTGGTGTTCCCAGTATTCCTGTAGTGGCCCTTTCATAACGAGCAGGGAGCCGTGTTGCAGTGATAGTTCGTATTTCCGTTGATGATCACTTTTATAGCGTAGCTGGAAACGACGTGTAGCGCCAAAATTTACTGAGGCAATTACCGGGTTACGCCCAAGTTCCGGCTCATCATCTGCATGCCAGCCCATAGAGTCGTTGCCATTGCGGTAAAGGTTCAGTAACACACTGTTGAACGCCTGGCCACTCACCGGTGTAATGCGGTCACGTATCTGTTGTAATTCGGCTGTCCATGCTTCCGGGGAAAAGATATTTCCGGAGAATCCATAGGAGCTGGCTGCATCGCCATACCAGGCCATTAAGCGTGGAAATAATACCTCTTTGCCGTATATTTTCATAGATTCCTGTTTCCAGGTAATAGTGTTCTGCAGGACCTGCATGAAATGGTCGCTTTCCGGCAGGTTAAAAAACTGCGGATAGTAAGCCAGCTCTCCATTCAGTAATGAAATCTTCCCGGCATCCTCTTCATTGAAAAAACTTCCCTGCACACTCATAACACAAATTTACAACCGTGCTACGCACTGTATATGTAAAGTTATTTATCCGGGGTATTATCTTTCCACGACCAAAGGTAGCGGCAGGCATGTGTACGGTATGGCGACCATTTTTCAGAGATTTTAACCAGTTTATTCCGGAATGCTCTTTTATCTTCCGGGTCCAGTTTGTAAAGCTTGATCATGGCCTGTTGTAAGCCCCAGTCGTCCATTGCAAATACGTCTTCGCGGCACAGGTGAAACATCAGCAGCATTTCCACTGTCCAGCGGCCCACACCCTTGATTTGTGTGAGGTAGGCAATCACTTCGTCGTTGCTCATTTTTTTCAGCTTGCTGTCGGTCAGTTTTTCGGCGATAACGAATGCCGCCACATTTTGCACGTAGGTTACCTTAGCATTGGATAAACCAATACCACGAAGCGTTAACGGCGGGGTATCCAGTATTTGCTGCGCTGTTGGCTCCCGGCGGCCATAGAGGTCAAGAAACCGGGAATAGATCACATCTGCCACTTTGGTGGATAGCTGCTGACTCATAATAGAGCCAATCAGTTTCAGGCAGATGTTTTTTCGTATAGTCAGCTCCGTTAACGGGCCGGTGATAATTTGCTGTAGCTTTTTATCCTTGCTGAGATGGGCCACATAATGTACCGGAACAGCGTCCGGGGTGCTTTTAGACCTGGGCATAAACTGTTTTTTAAAGTTAATACGTCACATCATCCTTCACCCCGGAGCTCCAGTGAATTTATTAATAACTAAACGGCTGTGTATAGATTACCTGCAACAGTGTTTGTCCTACTGCCTGCAACGTTTTCCGGTCAATCACATCCATATTGTCGTTTTGTGTATGCCAGTGAGGGGCAAAGTCGTTGTTCGACTGTAACGCAATGATATCGAATGTCGGGATATTGGCGATGGTATTTACCGCGATATGATCATCCGTGATAAATGCGCCATTATTTTCATAACGGAATATATCAGAATAGCCGAGTTTGTTGGCTACATCCCAGAACATTTTCATCTGTGCGCCTGCGTATTGTTTGGAGGAGCCTTCCATGTAGAACTGGGTGCCGCGTCCGCCTACCATGTCCAGGAGGATCCCGTAATTTGCTTTGTAGCCGGGAATATGCGGGTTTTTAGCCCAGTACTGGGTACCAAGACAAAATGAGTTTTCATCATTTTTAGCGCCGTAGTCTTCCACGTCTACGAGCAGAATGTCTATGCCGGTTTCCGGTTTTTGTTTGTGGAACTGCCGGGCGGCTTCCATCAATACGGCTACGCCGCTGGCGCCATCGTCTGCACCGTCCAGCTTCTTTGTTTTATCAAAGGCATCTTCATCCGCCCAGGGACGGGTATCCCAGTGGGCCAGCAGCAAAACGCGCTGTTTGGCCGCGGGGTTGAAACTGGCGATGATATTGATACAGGGCAGTTTTTCGTTTTTCGGCCCGGTAACAGTAGTGCGCTGTACATACACGGTATCCGCCCAGTTGCGGAAGTTGCTGATCAGCCAGCCGGCACATTTCTCCTGTGCGGGCGTATTAGGTATCCTCGGGCCGAAACTTACCTGGCGTGCGGTGTACGCATATGCAGAATCTGCCTGGAAAACAGGTACAGGTACATCCACTTTCGCCACTTTGCTGTCGCCGGTACTGTCGGTGGTGTTATCGGTTGTCTGACTATTCTGCTGGCAGGCGCCGGCCAGTAAGGCCAGCGCTGTCAGTGTAATAAGAGCTTTACGCATTATCTTCCGGAATATTTATTTTATTGAAGACTGTAGGAAACGGTACCGTCTTTTTCATCTTTCAGCTGAATGCCTACAGACAATAATTCGTTACGGATTTTATCGGAGGTTGCATAGTCCTTGCGGCTTTTGGCTTCCTTCCGCATTTCAATCAGCATCTGTAATACGCCATCCAGTTTATTATCTTCCCCGGCGATGGATTCCTGTTGTATGCCGAGAATATCCACCAGATAGGTTTTCCAGGTTTGTTGTAACAGTTGGAAAGTATCTTCACTGATTTCGTGCATTTTTATCTGTCCGCCTTTCAGTGAGTTGATCACCGGTGTAAGTTCAAACAGGTTGGCCAGTACTTTCGCTGTATTGAAATCGTCGTTCATGAATTCCGGGCATTCCAGGCACCACTGACGTACCTGTTTATCCAGTTCTTCATTGATGCCCTGGCCGTTGGCTGCTGTATACGTCAGCTTCTGCAGTGTTTCATAAGCTGCCCATAAGCGCTGGAGTCCTTTTTCCGTGGCCTGCAGGGCCTCATTGGAGAAATCCAGGGTACCGCGATAGTGTGTTTGCAACACAAAAAAGCGGATGGTCATAGGACTGTATGGCTTTTCCAGCTGCGGGTTTTCACCGGTGAACATTTCGGTAAGCTTGATGGTGTTGCCATAAGACTTACCCATTTTACGGCCGTTGATGGTGATCATGTTATTGTGCATCCAGTAACGGGCCATCATATCGCCATGTGCAATTTCGCTTTGTGCAATTTCGCATTCGTGGTGTGGAAACTGGAGGTCCATGCCGCCACCGTGAATATCGAACTGGGCGCCCAGGTATTTAGCGCTCATGGCAGAGCACTCAATATGCCATCCCGGGAAACCTTCGCCCCACGGGCTGGGCCAGCGCATAATATGTTCTGGTGGTGCTTTTTTCCAGAGGGCAAAATCTGCTTTGTTATGTTTATCATCCTGGCCTTCCAGTTCCCTGGTGGTTTCCAGCATATCTTCCAGTACGCGGCCGCTGAGGATACCGTAGTCGTAGTTGGCGGCATATTTCTTAACATCGAAATACACGCTGCCGTCTACTTCATATGCGTAGCCTTTTTCCATGATCGTTTTGATCATTTCAATCTGCTCAATGATATGCCCGGTGGCAGTAGGTTCTATGCTTGGTTCAAGGTTGCCGAACTGCAGCATGGCCCAGTGGTACAGATTGGTGTATTTCTGTACCAGTTCCATTGGCTCCAGCTTTTCGAGTACGGCAAATTTGGAAATTTTATCTTCCGCCGCGCGGCCTTCTTCTTCAAAGTGGCCGGCGTCGGTAATATTGCGAACATAACGTACTTTATATCCCAGGTATTTTAAATAGCGGAATACTACATCAAATGTAATATAGGGGCGGGCGTGGCCGAGGTGTGATTCGCCGGATACGGTGGGTCCGCACACATACATACCAACGTGGCCCGGGTGTAAAGGTGTAAATACTTCTTTCTGACGGTGTAATGAATTATATATCCTTAGTTCTGACATATGCTGTAAATGACAGATGCCATATAGCTGACATCTTATTTTTTGTTGATGGATGGCAAAGATAAAAATTGTTTTCCTGGTACAAGCAGGCAACAACATCGGTCAGTCCTAAAAATATTATACATTTTCATAATTGGTTACAGTTATTTATTTACTTCTACTACTGTTTTTCCGCTACCGATCAGGCTAAGATTGGTAATTACAGGATAATGGTCAGACAGGTCTGAGTTAATTTTCCGGAAGCTGTTTACCTTAAAATGGTTACTGACAAAAACATAGTCAATACGCAAGGTAGGTGCAAGCCCTGTAAAAGTACGGCCAATTCCGAAACCTTTTTGCAGAAAAGCGTCCTGGAGATCGCCTTTAATGGTAAAGTAGGTGTAGGACGCCGGGGTATCGTTAAAGTCGCCACAAACGATCACAGGATATGGACTTTGCCGGATAAAATTGCCTACAATATCGGCTTGTTGACTGCGGCGGATATACGCCTCCCGCATTTTCTGGATAATGCTTTTGGTGGCCTTCAGCCCGGTGTCTTCCTGGTTTTTGATCTTCCGGATGGCGGAATAATCTTTTTCGTTGAAGCGATAGGATTCCAGGTGCATATTAATGATCCGCAGGGTATCCCGGTTTTTTACGATATCAGCATAAATAAGGCTTTCGCTTCTGGGGCCCACGCTCATTTTCACTTTATCGGATGCTATAATGGGAAAACGGGAATAGATGATAGATCCCCAGTGCTGCATGCCGTCGCGGTTAAAATCGCTGGAAAAGTAGCGGTAAGGCAATTCCATTTCGCGGGAAATATCCTCACGGTTATTAAAGTCGTTTTTCTTTTCGGAGGTATAAAAATCCTGGAAGCAGGCGATATCCAGCTCCTGTTTTTTGATCATGGCAAACATGGCCTGCCGGTTGTATTTACTGTCTCTTTCGCGGTATAGTCCAAACTGGCTTACATTGTAGCTCATTACGGTAAGGGTATTGCCAGTGGTGGCCACTTTATTCCCGGCGGGCATTTTAAAGGCCACAAACGCGCTGATAGATTTCCAGCCAAGCAGCAGTGCGATCAGGGATAGCAGGGTATAGCGATAATTAAAGAACAGCCACCCGATCAGGAATATCACTAATAGCGCCAACAGGAACGGGAACGCCAGTGTAATAAAACTGATAGGCCAAAACCAGGCCGGTGAAATATATGGTGCCATGCAGGCTGCCAGGAAAAGTAATACCACGGCGAAATTGATGATCAGAAAAAATCCTTTCGTAAATAGTCTTAAAAAGCGCACCGCGTCATACTTTGTTGAAGTACTAAAGTTAGTTTTTTTTCAACGAAAGACAGGCCATAACCGGGAAATGCTCTGATGGCCGGGGATGAAAAACCTTACTTGCGTGGACGGTCAGCGGGGGCTGTGCCAGGATGTAGTCGATCCGCAGTGAAGGCGACAAATAGGAGAGTGTGCGACCCCAGCCCACACCGGTTTTGAGGAATGCATCCTGCATATTGTGGCTGATGGTTTTATAGGTGAACGAAACGGGCGTGTCATTGAAATCGCCGCAAACAATGGCAGGATAAGGGCTTTCGGCAACCAGCGCTGCCAGTTGAAGCGCCTGCGCGGATCTTGCCCGGAAAGTGCTCCTCATTTTATAAACCAGGCCGGTTCCTTTCGGTGCTTTCATGTTTTCATAATCCTCACCTTTAAACATATACGAAATGAGGTGAACAGCAAACACCCGGATGGTATCTCCTTTTATGGCAATATCTGCCCGGAGGAAGGTGCTGCCGCTGCCCGTTTCGCTTTCCCCGCAGGGGATTGCCGAGGCAGCGATCACAGGGTAGCGGGAAAACAGCACAATGCCGTAATGCCAGCTTTCCCAGTGGATTTTGTCGCCGGTGAAGTAATGATACGGGTAGTTCCCGGCGGATTTGATGCGTTGCATATGCTGATCCTTACCGGGTTTATCGTTGGTGTAAAACTCCTGCATACAAAGAATGTCCGGGCTGCCGGACGCAATGGCGTTGTAGATCGCCGCTTCCTTGTCCTTATCCGTTACATATCTCTCTAAACCCATACTGCTGGTATTATAGGTCATGAGCGTAAACTGCCTGCTGTTGGTTTGTTTGCTGATTATATTTTTCCGGAAGATATGAACGCCCCAGGTAGTTAATGCTGCAGGCACTGCACAGAGGATAGCCATTATATTCATCAGCACATATTTCCGTTTTTTATACCATGCCCATACGCAGGTATATAAAAAACAAAGCGGGAAGAGAACGGGAAAGAAGAATCCGGAAAAGCCGGCGGGCCAGTATTTACCGGGGTTGATACCGGGAAGAAAGGTACTGAGGAGAAGTGCGGCCACCAAACAAATGTTACTCCAGAGCAAGGTACGGCGTACAATGATTTTCAGCATAGGGGGACAAGCAATTACGAATTAATATTTTCAAAGTACAAAAAAAAGGGAAGATGCGCGCGGTCTTATAGTGCCTGCATCTTCCCTGTTATTAGTGAAAGTATTTTCTAATCCGTAATACTTTTATTCTGTTTTACTTGCTCTTAACAGCGTGTCTCTTTCTTCTGCGGAAAGGGACGCCAAACCGTTTTCGTTGATCTTATCAAGGATTTCGTTCAGTTTCTGCTCCGGCACTTTGCCAATACGTCTGTACGGTTGTTGTTCTGTATCCGGCTGGGAAGTATTCTTTCTTTTAAAATCATCCGGGTTAATGCGTTGTGATGCCGGGTGAAATACATGGGTGAGTTTAAAGGCCAGTTTATTGAAGCCTGCGCCCATATCCCTGCCTTTTTTCCACTGGTACATATAAAGCCAGCCTGCCAGTGCACCGCCTGCCAGTACCGGGATGTAGGTGTATCCGTAGCTGGAGGACGCCATTAATGCTCCAACAGAAAGCGCTACAAAAACCAGGGTAATGATCCAGAGGGAAATACCTCCTGCCAGTAAAGGGAATATGCGGTAACGCGGAGCGATAGTGGTAACGCCAACAGCTATTGCCATAATACTGCCGGCAGCGCCCAGTGTATATTCATTGGCAGCGAGTGCATGAAAAGACGGGATCAGCTGCATAGCCGCCACATACATAAGATTACCACAGAGACCTCCGAAGAGATATAACGGTAAAATCCGCTGGTAGCCTGCCAGGTGTTGCATGAAGGTGCCAAAGCACCACAGCCACACCATATTGGAGAAGATCTGCCAGAAGCTGATGTGTGTAAATAAGGAGGTGACCAGCGTCCAGGGACGGGTCAGTAATTTGGATGGATCTGCCGGAAGCCTCAGCCAGGTCATAATATCCTGGTGAAACCGGGGTTCACCCACCTGTTCCATCTGGTATATTACAAGCGTAAAAAACAGGAAAACGAAAATCGTAAGATTAACGACCATCAGGTGTGTCACCATATTTCTTCCTTCTCCTAAAGAGAGGCGGGGCAATTTCTCTTTTTCCAACGCATGCATGGTACAAATATTTTTCAATACAAAAATACGTCAATAATACAGTTGTCTTAATAAAAATCTGTTCTCTTCTTACTCCATCCTCTCAGCAGCAGGTAAGCAAAGAGTGCGCCACCGAGGTGGGCAAAGTGGGCCACATTATCGCCCGCAGAATTCTGGATACCGGAATACAGCTCCCCCAGGATCATGAAGCCTACCACAAATTTGGCCCTGATGGGGATCATCGCAAAGAAGTACAGATACCGGTTGGGGAACAGGTACCCAAATGCGAACAGGATGCCATATACCGCACCGGATGCGCCCAGTGTGGCGCCATTCCGGTAATAGTTAACGTAGTTTTTAACATAAAGGCTTGCCATTTCCATGGCCGCAGGGTCGCGGGCCGCCAATGCACTTTTCAGGCTTTCCATGTTAAAGTTGGCCAGGTTGCCGATGTCGAACTTATTATCCAGCGCCACAAAATTGGAGAAACTGGGATCATTCAGGAATTGCGCGGCATACCGGTTGAGGCTCACATTTTCATAAGTGAGTACGCCCATGTGACACAGGGCTGCGCCCAAACCGCATATTATATAAAAAATGAGGAAACGCTTGGGTCCCCAAAGGTTTTCCAGGGTAGCGCCAAACATCCACAGGGTAAACATATTGAAGAGCACATGCAATATGTTCTTCGGATCGTGCAGGAACAGATGCGTAATGAACTGATGTGGTTTGAATAGTTCGGAGCCCCAGTAGTGGAGGGCAAACAAACGACTCAGATCATAATCAAATTTGCTCAGCAGCGTAACCTGCACTAACCAAACCAAACCATTAATGATCATCAGATTTTTGATCACCATCGGCAGGTACTGAAATTTTCCGGGCCTGTACTCGTTCATTGTTGCTAGTTATTATCTCTTTTTTTCAACAACACCACATTTTCGATGTGATGGGTGTGCGGGAACATATCTACCGGCTGTACCTTTTCCACTGTATAGAGCGAATCCAGCAAAGCCAGATCCCTGGCTTGTGTAGCGGGGTTACAACTAACATATACAATCCTGGGGGCGCCGATCTCCAGCAGTTTATTGACCAGTTTTTCGTGCATGCCTGCCCGTGGGGGATCAGTAATGATCACATCCGGCTGGCCATGTTGTGCAAAAAACTCATTATTACAAATATCCACTACATCGCCTGCAAAAAAGGTAGCATTATCCACATTATTACGGGCGGCATTTTCCTTTGCATCATCTATGGCTTCCTTTATCAGCTCAATACCCACCACCTTGCGGGCATTGCGCGAAACAAAGATGCCGATGCTGCCGGTACCGCAATATAGGTCATATACGATCTCGGATCCGGTTAATCCTGCAAAATCCCTTGTTACCTTGTACAACACTTCTCCCTGGTAAGTATTCGTCTGGAAAAATGACTTGGGACCTATTTTAAAAACAAAATCTTCCAGTTTCTCTTCTGCATATCCTTTACCAAAATAAATCTTCGGTTCCAGGTCGAAGATGGTATCGTTTCCTTTCGGATTAATGGTATACAGTACCGTGGTAATGGCGGGCACCGTTTTCAGCAAATGATCCAAAAGGGCAATCCTGTTGGGCTTGTCTTCATGATGGATCACCAGGTTTACCATAATTTCCCCGGTAGTGCAAAGGCGGATCACGAGGTTACGCAGCCATCCCTGTTGTGCACGGATATCATAAAATGTGAGATCATGGGAAACTGCATATTCACGGATGGTGTTGCGGATCAGGTTTACCGGCTCCTGCATCAGGTAGCAGGTATCTATATTCAGTACTTTATCGAACAGCTTTGGTACATGGAAGCCCAGCGCGGGTCTTACAGGTATTTCGCCATCATTGGCCCTGATCTCTTCGTTAGTAAGATATGCCTTGTTGCTGAAGGTAAACTCCAGTTTATTGCGGTAATGTTCAGTATGAGCACTCCCCAGGATCGGTTCCATTGGCGGCAGCGCCAACTTTCCAATGCGTTGCAGGTGGTCGGCCACCTGTTGTTGTTTGTACTCCAGCTGCAGGGCATAAGGCAGCATTTGCCATTTGCATCCCCCGCAGGTGCCAAAATGCTGGCAAAAAGGAGTTACTCTTTTATCCGAATAGCTGTGAAAGTGAACCACTTTCCCTTCTGCCCAGTCTTTTTTGTTTTTACCAAGACGAACATCCACCACATCGCCAGGCACTACTCCGCCTTCAATAAATATCACTTTCCCGTCATGACGGGCCAGGGCTTTACCTTCTGCCGCATAAGCAGTAACCGGTACATTTTCTAAAACAACGTTTTTTTTCCTCACGGCTGCAAAGGTAATTGAAATGCTGAATCCTGCATCGTAATTCATACGAATTACCACTCAGCACACCTCTTTCCTTTTTCACTTTTTTCCGCTTACATTTACATATTGCTTTCAAATATTATGCGTAAACTTTTTTCATTACTGATAGCGGCCCTCCTGGTGCAATTCAGCCTGCAGGCGCAGGGTTACCAGATTTCTGTAAAGCTGAAAAACTTTACCGGCGGGAAGTTTTTCCTGGCTCATTACATGGGCAGATCCACCTACCTGGCCGACTCTGCAGAAGTAAGCCCTGCGGGAGAAGTGATGCTGAAAGGCAAAGAAAAACTGCTGCCAGGCATTTACCTGCTGGTACTGCCCGGTAAACAGCAGTATATTGAAACCCTGATAGATAAGCAACAGGTTTTCAGCGTAGCCATCGACACCAGCGATCTTGTTAATAAAACGGTATACAAAGGCAGCCCCGATAACGATGGGTTCCTGGCCTACAATAAATTTCTTTTCCAGCAGGAAACACTGAGCCGCAGTATCCAGCAACAGCTGCAAACGGCCCGCACGGCCGCAGATTCTGCCAAAGTACAGCCCTTGCAACAGGAACTGGGAAAGAAGATCCAGGAATTCAGGACGGGCTTTATTGCCCAACATCCCGGCAATATTCTCAGCACCATCTTCCTGGCCATGAAAGAACCGGTAGTGCCGCCACCTCCGGCAGGAGCAGATTCTTTATTTGCCTATCATTATTTTAAAGATCATTACTGGGATGAGGTTGATCTTGCAAGCGATCGCCTGGTAAGAACGCCTGTCCTGGAAGGGAAACTGAAGAAATATTTTACCCAACTTGTACCGGTACATCCCGATTCTATTATTGTGGACTGTGATGCTATGATTGCCCGTACCCGCAAAAGCAAAGAGGTTTTCAAGTTTGTGTTGTGGTGGCTTACCTATAATTACGAGAGCTCGCCTTACATGGGTATGGATGCAGTTTTTGTACACCTTGTGGAAAAATATTACGTTCCCGGGGAAGCGTTCTGGCTGAATGACGAACAACTCAATAAAATTGTAGACAGGGCATATACGATGGCGCCTAACCTGATTGGCCGCCAGGCCGCTCCGCTGCAGTATAAAGATACCGCCGCCAGGTCGCTTTCCCTGTATAAAACTCCCGCCAAATTCACAGTGCTTGTTTTCTGGGATCCCACCTGCGGACACTGTAAAACAGAGATCCCCCGTTTGGATTCTGCCTGGAATGCAAGCTGGAAGAGGAAAGGAGTGGCTATGATCGGCATTAAAACGGAAGGTACCCGTGAGGAATGGCTGCAATTCATTCACGAACATCATCTGAATGGATGGATACACGGCTCAGATCCACAAGGTGAAACGAATTACCGCAGGTTGTACGATGTTTACAGCACCCCCATGGTTTATTTACTGGATGAAAAGAAAAAAATTGTGGCAAAAAGACTGGGAGTGGAGCAATTACAGGAGTTTCTGGACCGGGTTACCCCAAAAGACGCTGCGGCTAAGTTGTAGAAACAGGGGTGTAGAACGTAGAATATGCGCCTCGATATATATTGAAAATCAAACAGTTGATAGATTTTAACATTCCTTTGGCATAGTCTTTGGCTTTGTGGTACCGGACCATAAAACCAAAGATCATGAAGAAGATGTTATTATCATTCGCCGCATTAACGATTTCAGTTGCAGCGATGTCTCAGGCGAGAGTTGGGATTAAGGCTGGCTGGAACCTCTCCAACATTACTTACGATAACTCCGGAAATACAAAAGACAGTCGTTCATTATCCGGTTTTAATGTGGGAGCCATTGCAGATTTACCGTTAGTTCCAAAGATTTTGTCGTTTCAGCCCGGTGTATTTTATACGACCAAGGGTACCAAGCTTGAAACCGGGGACAAGAACAATTCCACCACTAATCCATATGCAAAATACACTGTAAACCCATCCTACATTGAGATTCCTCTGAACTTCGTGGCTAAGTTGCCAATCGGTGAAAGTTCAAGTCTCTTTGCAGGTGTTGGTCCTTACTTTGCATTTGGTGTTGCCGGTAAGCAAAAGTTTGAAACCACTATTGCCGGAGTACATGGCAGTGGTTCAGAAAGTATTAAATGGGATGATGATACCCCGTTTAATAACGATCCAAACACAGCATACAATAAAATGAAACGTTTCGACTGGGGTGGTAACGTACAGATTGGTGCGGAACTTAGCAATTTTCTGGTCTCCGCCCAGTATGGTATTGGCTTTGCCAAAGTGAATTCCGGTCAGGACAACAGCACAGATGACAAGGGTAAAAACCGTGTATTCAGTGTTTCTGTAGGTTATTTGTTTGGTGGAAAATAACCGGTTTAACAAACAATTACGGAATTAAATTGTAATAACTGCAAGCAAGCAAAAAACAGGTTCATTCATTAGTTGGCAATCAAAAAATTAGGGAAGCGATACCTGACCTGTGGGTATCGCTTTTTTTAATCATTCAAATTACATCACACATGAAAAAGGTATTATTATCTGCAGCCGCATTATTGGTAGCTAGTCTTTCTTTTGGCCAGGCTAAATGGGGTATTGTTGCAGGACCTCAGTTTTCCAGCATGACTGCAAAAAATGCTGTTCTAAACAGTGGAAAGGAAACCAGTTCTATCCTTACGGGTATAAGGGCCGGGGTTACAGTAGATATTCCGCTGGCAGATGAATTCTATATCGGAACAGGATTACTTTATTCCGGTAAAGGGGGTAAAGACAAGGATACTGATGTGAAAACGACTTTGTCTTATCTGGAGTTGCCCGTTCACTTTATGTTTAAACCAGAAGTAGGTACCGGCAGGCTGGTATTATCTGCAGGACCTTATTTAGCTTATGGTTTGGGCGGAAAGATCAAGGATACCGGATTTGGTGACTTAGATGTGTATGATGATGAAGCCACCGTGCTGAAACAGAAAAGATTTGATGCCGGTTTGGGTATCAATGTAGGTTATGAATTGCCTGTAGGACTGTATTTCGGTCTGAATACCGACCTGGGTCTGGTAAATACGGCAGATAACACAGATAATGACCGGAGCTTTAAAAATACGTCCTTTGGCGTATCTGTTGGCTATAAGTTTGGAGGCAGATAACTATGCTTCACATGAACTTTTTATTAACCACCCGCTAATTTCGGGTGGTTTTTTATTTTTATGAAAACCTTTGTTTAATTTCGCGTACAATAACCGACTGAGCATTAAGACTTTTCCCCCAAAATGATGTCACTGTGATATTCTTAATCCTTTTATTACCGAACCACTGATGAAAATTTTTACTCCTCTTTTTGTAACAGTTTTTTTTGTTACAGTTACCTCACATGCACAGGTAAGTTTGGGTATTCGTGGCGGCTATATCAATACCGGGCTGGAATCGTCCGGGAATGGATATGCGCCGGGCACCCAAAAAATAGATAGCTGGCAGGCAGGCATCTATACAAACATACCCTTGTTTAAAAATGGCTACCTGCAGCCGGGCGTTAGTTACGTAGAAAAAGGTGCAGGGCTGGATTACGCAGTATCCCATCCTGTTAATCTGTTTACATCGGGAGTAACAAAGCTGAAACTGCAATACCTGGAACTGCCGGTTCACCTGGTATACAAAGTGCCGGTAGGCTTTGGCAAACTGCTGGTAGGTGCTGGTCCCTATGCAGCTTATTGTATGCGCGGGGATTACAGCGTATCTGCTTACAGCGACAATAAACTGGTTCAATCGGGATCCAAGCGGGTGGATTTTAAAGCATCTCCCAATATTTTTGGTACCAACATGAACCTGCAACGCTGGGATGCAGGTCTTAATTTTATAGCCGGGTTGGAGCTGAACTGCTGCCTTTCACTGAGTGCCCAATATGGCTATGGAATGGTGGATATCGATCAAGCACCGGAGAACAATTATAAAAACAGGTATTGGGGCGTAAGCCTCGGTTTCTTCTTTGACCGGGAAGACTGGTAATTGTTTTTATGAGGAATGGTTTTTGTTAACAGGGGACGGATTTATACTTAAACGTACATGAAAAAAAATATTCTGATTGTTGTAGCCCTGCTGGTTGTTCAGATGGCAACCGCACAAGTTAGATTTGGACTAAAGGCCGGCTTTACCGGGGCCAGTATGAAGTTAACCGACCCTGCTGATGTTCCGGATCGTAATGAGTTCATGTTGCCTGCTTTTCATGCAGGTATTTTAGCAGATATCCCCCTGGCGAAATGGTTTTCGATACAGCCGGCGCTGTATTACAGCGTTGCTGGTTACAGAACGCGCCCGGAGCAGTCAACCGGCAACTATTACTATATCGCCAAGTTCAGATATAACTACCTGGAATTACCGGTTAACTTTCTGTTTAAGCAAAGATTGGGGCAGGGTAAAGTAGTAGCCGGCTTTGGTCCCGGCCTGTCCTATGGCATTGGCGGGAAAGCCACTTATATCAGGGAAGGCACTAAAGAAGAAACAAAGAAGGTAAAGTTTGATGGGGATGAAACTGTTCCCGGGAACGCTAATGAAATACACGCCAATCCGGTAGACGTTTCAGCAAATTTTCTGTTGGGCTATGAGTTTAATGAAGGATTTATACTCACTGCAGGTTATTCTTCAGGCTTCATAAATGTAAGCACCAGGGAAAATTCGGAAGAGCTGAATCGTAGCTTCCGTATTTCTTTCGGGTATTTGTTTCCCCGCACCCGCCGGTAATAATTGACAGACAACATTCCTTAAACCTATATGAAAAAGAACATCCTGATTATTGTAGCCTTGTTAAGTTCGTTAACCTTATGCGCCCAGGTAAGATGGGGAATAAAAGCCGGCTTTTCAGGCGGAAACATGAAACTGAAAGACAAAACCCAGGAGACATTATTCCATGACCGGATGCTGCCTGCCTACCACGCGGGGATTTTGGCCGATATTCCTCTTGCAGAGAGTTTTGCCGTACAGCCGGCACTGTTATACAGCGTTAAAGGCACCAAAACCATTAATACTTTTATAACAGGTATGGGTAGTAACGAGGAAGCAACCACCAGTTACCGGTATAATTACCTGGAACTGCCTGTTAACTTTATATATAAAGGGGAAGCTGGCCGGGGAAAAGTTTTTGCCGGGCTGGGGCCTTATGTAGCCTATGGTATCGGTGGAAAAGTTACTTATAAAGGATATAATTCAGCAGCAAAAAAATCCCGGCAGATCAAATTTGATGGGGATGATGTTACCAACCTGGAGGAATTACATGCCAATGCTATAGATGCGGGCGTGAATCTGCTGGCTGGTTATGAATTTAAAAACGGGCTGTTATTTAGTATAAATTATACTTCAGGCTTTTTAGACGTTAGCGCCAGTAACAGAACAGAGGAAAAGCACCGTTACTTTGGCCTATCTGTTGGATATCTCTTTACAAGAAAGTGATTGCTATACTATACAAGCAATAGAAAGACTGCCCCCCACGGCAGTCTTTTTTATTTTTTTTAAAAGGAGATAGGGGTCATTCCTTTTTACCGCGTCTTATTAGCGAAAGATACCATCGGAAGATGGTTTCAATCATTGGACAGTTATAATTAAAAGTGTGACAGTTATAGGGATATGCCACTACGTATCTACGTGATGGCATTTTTTTTATATGAAAGACAGCAAAAAAGGGAAAGACTTTTGTCCTTCCCTTCTGCTTTTATAAGGAGTTAGGATAAGCTACATAATGGCTTCCACCGCCTGACGCACCACCTTAGGTTTACCCAACGTGTAGTAGTGGAGTACCGGCACACCAAAGGCTTTCAGTTCTTTCGACTGTGCAATGAGCCACTCGGTACCTACCAGTTCCACATCCTTGTCTGTTTTACATTTCAGGATTTCTGTAGAGAGGTCTGTAGGGAGATCCACATGGAAAATACGTGGCAGCATTGTCATCTGCTTCCGGGAAGTTAATGGCTTCAGTCCCGGGATGATAGGCACGGTAATACCCATTTCACGGCATTTGTTTACGAAGTCGAAGAACTTCTGGTTGTCGAAGAACATTTGTGTAACAATATAATCAGCCCCGTTTTCCACCTTACGTTTCAGGTGCGACAGGTCTGTTTGCATATTGGGCGCTTCAAAGTGTTTTTCGGGGTAACCGGCTACGCCGATACAGAAATTGGTTTTTACGCCGCTTTGCAGATCGTCTTCCAGGTAAACGCCGTTGTTCATATGTGCCACCTGGTCCAGCAATTCAATAGCATAGCTGTGTCCATGTGGGTCGGGTTCAAAGAAAGTTTCATTTTTGGGCGCATCTCCGCGTAAAACCAGTACATTGTCGATACCCAGGAAGTTGAGGTCTATCAGGGCATTTTCTGTTTCTTCCCGGCTAAAACCGCCGCAAATGAGGTGTGGTACCGCATCTACGTTGTAATGGTTCATAATGGCCGCACAAATACCTACAGTACCGGGGCGTTTACGGATTTCCACCTTTTCAAAGGATCCGTCCGCCTTTTTTTTGAACATATGCTCGCTGCGGTGATAGGTCACATTGATAAATGCGGGCTTGAATTCCATCAGCGGATCCAGGTGGTCATAGATAGACTCAATACTCTTTCCTTTAAGCGGAGGGAGGATTTCAAAAGAAATCAGGGTGTCTTTGGCCTTGGCAATATGTTCAGTTACTTTCATAAAGTTATAAGCTTTGAGGAAGGCGGCTGGATATAAAGCCTGCTTCCTGCTAAAATTACGCGGGCAAAAATAAGATATCCCCTTATTATTATCAGATCATTTTTAATCTTAGGATAACTATAACTAGGCTAACTGAATGAATTGTTTATTTTTGCTAAGTTTGATCATATGACATTAAGAATACATACAGACCAGCTGGTAAAGCGTTACGGCAACAGAACGGTGGTAAACCATGTATCTGTGGAAGTGTCCCAGGGGGAGATTGTAGGGCTGCTGGGGCCTAACGGAGCCGGTAAAACCACCTCCTTTTACATGGTAGTGGGGCTTATTAAGCCCGACGAAGGGAATGTGTACCTGGATGGCCAGAACATTACCAAGCTGCCCATGTACAAGCGGGCGCAGATGGGTATTGGTTATTTGCCACAGGAGGCTTCCGTGTTCCGGAAGCTGAGCGTGGAGGATAATATTGCCGCCGTGCTGGAAATGACCACCCTGAAAAGGGCGGAGCAGAAAGAGAAGCTGGAAAGCCTTTTGTCTGAATTCCGGCTTACGCACGTAAGAAAAAGCCCCGGTGATGTATTGAGCGGGGGAGAACGCCGTCGTACCGAGATTGCCCGCGCACTGGCGGTGGACCCGAAGTTTATCCTGCTGGATGAGCCTTTTGCCGGTATCGACCCCATTGCCGTGGAGGATATCCAGGGAATCGTAGCCAAACTGAAATACAAAAATATAGGTATCCTGATCACCGACCACAACGTTCAGGAAACATTGTCCATTACTGACCGGGCTTATTTATTGTTTGAAGGTAAAATCCTGAAATCAGGATCCGCCGAAGAGCTGGCAGCCGATGAACAGGTAAGAAAAGTGTATCTTGGCCAGAATTTTATTCTTCGCCGTAAAGATTACCTGGACGAAGCAGCTAAACAATAAAAATAATTCTACAGCATCCTATATGAGAATTTTAAGTCCTGCAATATCACAACTGGCAAGATTGCGAATGGGGCGTATTGCGTATTTCATGCAGTATCCCGTTCAGGTGCAGCAGCAGGTATTCCAAAACCTTATCAGTGCCGCTCAGTATACCGAATTCGGTAAGCAGTACGGCTTTTCAAAGATTTATAAGATAGACGAATATAAACAGCGCGTTCCTATTCATACCTATGATACCATCAAGCCTTATATACAGCGCACGATGGAGGGACAGCAGAATGTACTCTGGAATACACCCATCAAATGGTTTGCAAAATCCAGTGGTACCACCGCGGATAAGAGCAAATTTATCCCCGTAACAGTGGAAAGCCTGGATGAATGTCACTATCGCTCCGGCAGGGATGTAATCTCCCTTTACTACAATAATTTCCCGGACTCCGACGTATTTACCGGTAAATCACTGGTAATAGGCGGCAGCCACCAGGTGAACAAACTCTCTGAAAACAGCGACTCCTATTTCGGTGACCTCAGTGCCGTGATGCTCCAGAATATGCCGTTTTATGGCAATATGATCCGTACACCGGACCTGGAAATAGCGCTCATGGACGAATGGGAAGAAAAAATAGAACGCATGGCCAACGCCGTGATCCATGAAAATGTAACCTCTATTGCAGGGGTGCCTACCTGGACCATTGTGCTGATCAAACGTATTTTTGAACTCACCGGTACCGACAACCTGGCCGATGTATGGCCCAACCTGGAACTCTATATGCATGGCGGTGTAAGCTTTACTCCTTACCGCGAACAGTTTAAAAAACTGATCCGCAAGCCCTTAATGCATTACCAGGAAACTTACAATGCTTCCGAAGGCTTCTTTGCAGCCCAGGACGTGATAGGAGAAGAAGGGTTGTTGTTGTTCCTCAATCATGGCATCTTCTATGAGTTTATGCCTATGGAGGAATTAGACAAGGAAAATCCGCAAACCCTGCAACTGCAGGAAGTGGAGCTGGGTAAAAACTATGCCCTGGTTATCAGCACCAATGGCGGCTTATGGCGCTATATGGTAGGAGACACCATCCAGTTTACCTCCCTGATCCCTTACCGTATCAAAATCAGTGGCAGAACAAAGTCGTTTATTAATGCCTTTGGAGAAGAAGTGATTGTGGAGAATTCAGATACCGCAGTAGCGAAAGCCTGTGAAGCTACCGGCGCAGTGGTAAATGACTACACCGCGGCTCCCGTTTATTTCAGCGATCATGGCAACGGCGGACACGAATGGCTGGTGGAATTTGAAGCAGCCCCGGATGACCTGAACCGCTTTATCACTGTATTAGACAGTACTTTAAAAGCCATCAACTCAGATTACGAGGCCAAAAGATATAAAGATATTGCCTTGCACATGCCGGTAGTGCATGTGCTGCCGGAAGGAACTTTTTGCGAGTTCCTGAAGAGCAAAGGCAAGCTGGGCGGACAACATAAAGTTCCCCGGTTGAATAACGACCGCAAGTACCTGGAAGAAATCCTGCAATTTGCGGCAGATCATATGAATGCTTAAAACCTATCAACTATAACATGAAATTACTGGAGAACAAAGTAGCCATAGTAACAGGCGCCAGCCGTGGTATCGGGGAAGCAATTGCTTTGAAATTTGCAGCACAGGGAGCAAACGTAGCATTTACATATGTTAGCTCTGATGAAAAAGCCCAGGCACTGGAAGCAAAGCTGACCGCTTTGGGTGTAAAAGCAAAAGCTTATAAATCCAATGCAGGCGTTTACGAGGAAACTGAAACGCTGGTGGCGGATGTATTGAAAGAATTCGGTAAAATTGATATTTGTGTGAACAATGCCGGTATCTCCAAAGATAACCTGCTGTTGCGTATGAGTCCTGATCAATGGGATGATGTGATGAACGTCAACCTGAAGAGCGTGTATAACATGACCAAACATGTAATACGCCCAATGATGAAAGCAAAAAGCGGTAGCATCATTAATATGAGCTCCGTAATCGGTATCATGGGCAACGCCGGCCAAAGCAGCTATGCCGCTTCCAAAGCAGGTATCATAGGCTTTACCAAGTCCATTGCACAGGAACTGGGCAGCCGTAACATCCGTTGCAATGCCGTGGCTCCGGGTTTTGTAGAAACAGACATGACCAGCTACCTCAAAGAAGGAGAGGGCGCTGCCAATTATATTGCTCAGATTCCGCTGGCCCGTTTCGGTACACCGGAAGATATTGCCAACGTTTGCCTGTTCCTGGCGTCTGATATGAGCGGTTATGTAACCGGTCAGACAATCAGCACCTGTGGCGGTTTATGTATGTAATTCAACGAGTTAAAGATGGTAAAACGCGGGCCTATAACCCGCGTTTTTTTATTGAACCTACTTTACGTATCTTTTCGCCACAGTGAACAATCTTGTGGACGAAGGAATACTTTGGAGGAAGTAAGTAAAAATATTAACCGGAAACAACGTCAACTACCCGCTTTTGAGTCATTATTCAAAGAGTATTATCCCGCGCTCTGTACATTCGCTTTTGATTTTGTAAACAGACATGAACTGGCAGAAGAAATTGTGCAGGATACTTTTTTGAAGATATGGGAAAAGTATAAGGAACTGGACATCCAGGTATCTGAAAAAGCATACCTGTACCGTGCTGTTCAGAACAATTGCCTCAACTACATCAAGCAAAACAAAGTGAAGGCGCAATACGGCAGCGAACAACTCCAGCAGCTGGAGTCCCGCATAGCTCTCTTCAGCATCACCTCCGGGCATTCACCGGCCGAAAAACTGGAGCAATCCGAACTGGAGCTGATAGCAGAAAAGGCGATCCGAAAATTACCACCCCAATGCCAGGATGTATTCCGGCTTAGCCGTTTTGAAGAACTGAGTTACCCCGAAATTTCCCGCCACCTCGGCATTTCCATCAATACCGTGAAAACGCAGATGACCCGCGCGCTGCAAAGGTTACGCGATGAATTACTCCCTCTTTTGAAGTAAATAAAAAAGTTTTTTTTCTTCTCTTGTCACCCTACCCGGCATTAAATGTTGTCTTACTACTTGTTTTCTATATGATGGGGCCTAACTATACACAGGAGCAGGCAGATGACCTGATCGCACGTTTTTTATCCGGCAATATTTCCCCGGATGAACAAGCAGCGCTAACGCACTGGATCAATGCTACGGCGGAGAACCAGTCTTATTTCCTGCAGCTCAGGGATGCGTGGCAGGCAACGGCACGGGAAGGAAATTATGATGCCGGCGCCGCCTGGGATAGTTTGCAGTATAGAACGGCCATAGAAGCGCCATTGGCGGTAAATAAATGGAAATATTATTTCCGCGTGGCCGCCTCTTACACCTTACCTTTTTTAATCGGCGGCGGCCTGGTATATGCCTGGGCTTCCGGTAAGAAAGACAACAGCAGTAACGCGCTGGTAACGGTAACCAGCCCGAAAGGGGCCACCACCAAAATTGAATTGTCTGATGGTACGGAAGTATGGCTGAACGCAGGTAGTAAACTACAGTATGCACAGTCCTACAACCTCCGCGGCCGCGAAGTAAAACTGGAAGGAGAGGCTTTCTTTAAAGTGCATACCAACGCACAAAAGCCTTTTACAGTAAGGGCCTCCGACCTGAGCATACTCGCGTTGGGTACATCTTTCAATGTAAAAGCATACCCGGAAGATAAAACTGTAGTGACCACCCTCGTAGACGGAGAAGTGAAGATAGATGGCAGCAAAACCACTACGCCTTTCGGACTCATGATGAAACCACATCAGCATGTTGTGTATAAAAAACCGTTGTCAACAAACGGCAGTGAACAACCGAAAACGCCTGTATCCGGCGGCGACAGCTCTACAGCTGCCCCAATAGAAAGCAGGGAAGTGAACAATACAGAAATATATACCGCCTGGAAAGACGGCAACTGGATAGTGGCCGCTCAAACAATGGACGAACTGGCGGTTACAATGGAACGCAGGTTTAATGTAAAGGTGATCTTTAAAGAACAGGAACTGAAAGAATACCGCTTCAGTGGCACTTTCCGTCAGGAAACGCTGGAACAGGTACTGAACATTCTAAAGCTCACGGCACCGCTGAAATACACCATAGACAAAGGTGTAGTTACCCTGGCGCTGGATGAGGAGCTGAGAGAAAAATATAATAAAGCATTTAAGACCCGGTAATGGCCGGCGAGAAGAGAGAACCATCATTCTATCACCTGTAAAACCAACTTACATGCCCGACATGAAGGACTAAAAAAATTGGGGTAATGCGACTTACCCCAATCAACGAAAATCACTGAATGGTGAATTGCCTTTGCGACGGGCAACCACCGTAATTATCGTTTAACTAAAATCTATACAAGTTTATGAAATCCACTGCAAACCTGGCGGCATTATTTTGCCCCGGGCGAAAATTATTGCTCATGATGAAATTGACGGGTCTGCTGATTTTCGGAGGTTTTTTACAGGTATCCGCTAATGCTTACGCGCAGGATAAAATAAAAGAACTGCATGCTGAAAATAAAAGCGTGAAAGATGTATTTAAACTCATCGAAAACAGCAGCAATTATCGCTTCTTCTACAACGAGAACTTTACTGATCTGAATAAGGCAGTGACCATTGATGTGAAAGATAAAAAGATCAGTGATGTGCTGAAGGAACTCTTCAACAACTCCAATGTTACTTTCCGCGTGCTGGAAAACAACCTGGTAGTGATCACTCCCACGGGTACCGCACAGGTAAAGGTAACAGGATATGTAACAGACGCCACTACCAAAGATCCGTTGCCCGGTGTAACCATCACCGTAGAAGGCGCCAGCACCGGCGCAGTAACAGATGCCACCGGTAAATTCACTATCCAGGCTCCTTCAGAAAACAGCGTACTGATATTTTCCTACATCGGCTACCTGCAACAGAAAGTAACATTAGGCGGACGCTCCGAACTCAATGTTAAACTGGAACCTGATACGAAGAAACTGGAAGAAGTAGTAGTAATGGGTTACACCACTACTACCACCAAAAACCTCACCGGCGCAGCGCAGGCGGTAAGCGGCGCTAAACTGAAAGACGTAACCGCCAGCAGCATGGACAAAATGTTGCAGGGTAAAGTAAGCGGCGTATTTGTAGGGAATACTTCCGGTGACCCCGCTTCCGCACCCGTTATCCGCATCCGTGGTAACGGAACCCTTACTGCGGGCAACTCTCCGCTGGTAGTGGTAGATGGTATCATTGGCGGTTTACCCAACCCCAGCGATATTGAAAGCGTTACCATCCTGAAAGATGCCGCCGCCACTACGTTGTACGGCGCCCGCGCCGCCAACGGCGTAATGGTAATTACCACCAAAAGAGGTAAAGCCGGCAAAACACAGGTAAACTTCCGCACCAACGTAGGAACCGCCCAGCTCAATACCGGCCATTTCCACCTGATGAACGGAACAGAACTGTACGACCTGCAGAAAGCCGCAGGAGCCACACTGGACCCATCTCAACGTAATATCAACACCAACTGGCAGAAGCTGGCCTTCCAGAATGCCACCAACCAGAACTACGAATTATCTACCAGTGGGGGTAACGAGAAAACAAAGTTCTACCTGGGCGGTAACTATTATAAAGAAGATGGTATCCTGAAAGGTACTGGTGTAGAGCGTTTCAGCGCCCGCCTCAACCTGGATCATAACATCACCGATAAGTTCCGCATCAGCGCCAACTTTGCCGGAACCCAAACTTCCGACCACGATAATTCAAACGGTTCGCTGTATCAGTACTACACCAACCTCCCATGGGATAAGGCATACGACGAACAAGGCAAGCCGGTAAACCCGCTCACCGCCGCCACCTGGTATGGCAGGGATATGAGTAACTTCCTCTACGACCAGCAGTATAACTATATTAAAAATAAACGGCAGTCGCTCGAAGCCCTGGTGAAACTGGAATACGATATCACCAAATGGTTGTCTTTCAGCTCCACCAACCGCGCACAATATTACCACTTCAACCAGGAGAGCAACGGAGATGTGCGCACTTCCTCCGGCACCGACGACCGTGGTAACCTGTATAACTACTACCAGGATTCTGCGAGTTATATCAGCTCCAACCTGTTGAAAGCAAGATATACCATTAATAAGGTGCATAACATCGACGGACTGGTGGGCGCTGAGTTCCAGCAAGCCAATCTCAATGATATCAATGCAAAAGGTAAAGGTATCCTGCAGGGTGTAGAGGTATTGGATGGTACTTCTTCGCCGATGTCTATTGGCGGTACAAAAATAGCCCGCGCTTTTAATTCCTATTTTGTACAGGCCAACTATAACTATAATTATAAATACTACTTCACGTCTTCCTTCAGAAGAGACGGATCTTCCAAGTTTGGCGCCAACCAGCAGTATGGTAACTTCTATGCCTTTGGAGCATCATGGGCAGCATCTGAAGAAAATTTTATCAAACAGATAAAAGCCATCACCAACCTGAAGGTAAGGGCCAGCTACGGAACTACCGGTAATGCGGAAATCGGCGACTACAGCGCTATCGGGGCATATTCTATCAATACGCAGTACAATGGTTTCCCCGGCGCTTACCAGAGCGTGTACAATGTGCCTAACCTTTCGTGGGAGAAAGCATATAATACCAACATTGGTATCGACCTGGGATTATTTAACCGGATTAACCTGACGATAGAATTATACCAGAAAGATAACAAAGACCTCCTGTTCAACGTGCCGCTGCCTGCTACTGCCGGCTACAGCTACATTTCACAGAACGTAGGATCTGTGCGTAACAAAGGACTTGAAATTAACCTGAGCACAGATAACCTGGTAGGTACATTTAAATGGAGCACCGACTTCAACATTGGCTTCAATAAAAACAGGGTAACCGAACTGTATACCGGAAAGAACCAGATTGTAGATCCGATCAGTGGTTACTTCATCCTGCAACAGGGCCAGGATATGCGTAGTTTCTATATGCGCAAATGGGCGGGTGTAGATCCTGCCAATGGTGATCCGCTGTGGGAAAAACTCGTTACGGATGCTAATGGCAATGTAACCGGCAAAACCACTACCAACAATTACAACGATGCATCTTTGCAGATTGTGGGTTCTGCCACGCCAAAATTCTTTGGTGGTATGCGTAATACCTTCTCCTATAAAAACTTCCAGCTCAGCGCCTTCCTGGCCTTTGTTTCCGGCAATGATGTGTATAACAGCACCCGTGAACTGATGGATAATGATGGCGCGTATTATACTTATAATATGATGCAGCTGGATAAAGATTGGAGTCGCTGGGAAAAACCGGGCGATGTGGCTACCCATCCGAAGTATACTATCAAAGGAAATAAAAACTCACATAAACCATCTTCCCGTTTCCTGGAAGACGGAAGCTACCTGCGTCTGAGAAACGTAAACCTGAGCTATGCGTTGCCCAAAGCCTGGCTGGACCGCGCGCATATTGGAAACGCCAGAATTTCTATTGGCGGTGATAACCTGTGGACATTAACCAAATTCTCCGGTCTGGATCCGGAAGTAGATGACAGGGGTATCAACTACATCAAGTATCCGTCCAGCACCAAATGGTTTGCAGGTCTTGAAATTAATTTTTAACAGGAGCTAAAAAGAGATGATCATGAAACACATGTCGAAATATTTTGCAGGACTGTTGCTGTTGTCAGTGGCTACTTCCTGTTCATTGAAGAAAGACCCGTATAGTGCTGTTCCGGATGATAATATCCTGAAAGATGAAACTAAATGGCCGGCGGCTACTGTGGGTAATTATGCGTTACTGAAAGAAGAAAGTTTTACGCGCAACTATTTCCAGATGGGAGAGTTCCCAAGTGATGATGTGGCGTTGAGCGGTGCCACTACCGATGCGCTCTTCTATTCTTATACTTACGGCCACCTCACCAACCAGGCCAATGCATTGCAGATCTGGCGGGCAGGATACAAGGCTATCAACGGCTGTAATAAGCTGCTGGAAGTAATGACGGAAGGTAAGTCGGATGCCGTGAATAAAATGATCGGGGAAAACCTGTTCATCCGCGCCTTTGTACATTTCAGCCTGGTAAGGTCTTTCGGCCGTCCTTATACACAGAACCCTGAAACTAACCTGGGCGTACCGGTGGTAACCAAGTTCGATATAACTGCGATGCCTAAACGTAGCACCGTAAAAGATGTATACGCGCAGGTAGTAGCAGATCTGAAGAAAGGAAAAGACCTGATGGATAACTCCAACACCAACAGCTATGCCACCAAATACGGCGCTATGGCTTTACTGGCAAGGGTATATCTCTACATGGGAAAAAATGATTCTGCCCGTATTTATGCAGATTCTGTGATCACTTCAGGTCAGTATTCCCTGGTGAATACTTCTGATCTTCCCGGTTATTATACCAAAACCAATGAAAACAATAAGGAAACCATCTTTGCTATTCATCATACCCTGCAGGACGACCGTACCTGGGGCTCTATAGGCTCTATGTATTATATGTCGCCCGGTGGTATGGGTTATGGCGAAATGTATGCTTCGCAATCGTACCTCGATCTGCTGCACAAATATCCGGCAGATGCCCGTAACTCCTTTGTGCAGGCGGTTTACCTGAAAGGGGCTGATGGCCGGGATTCCGTGAATGCCGGCGGCCAGAAAGTAATGGCTTCCCGCAACGGCGTACCAAAATGGTATGTGCTGAAATATTCCAACCAGGATAACGTGCCTACCCTCAGTTCACCGGTGGTATTGCGCCTGGCTGAAATGTACCTGATCCGTGCAGAAGCCAATGCGAAGCTGAACAATAACGCTGCCGCCATCGATGATGTAAATACCATCCGTAAAAGAGCTGGCTTAAGCGGCGCGGCACTGTTCACCGTATCAGACCTGCATGGCTATGCTTCCGTGCTGGATGTAGTACTGGACGAACGCCGCCTGGAACTGGCCTTTGAAACGCATCGTGTATTTGACCTGTTCCGCAACAACCGGAATGTATACCGGAACTATCCCGGCGTACAAACCAATCCGCAAACAGTTTCCTATACAGATGCAAGGGTGGTACACTTTATTCCCGAGCAGGAAATATTGCTTGATCCTAACCTGGTGCAAAACCCGATCCAATAGAAATACCGGTAAAAGCCCCGTTCACCGGGGCTTTTGCTTTTATAAAATAATCAGGAAAAGAAACCGCAACAGTAGTAAATTTATAACCGGTGAACATTTAAAAAATTGATTATCCTTCATGTATCAGACAAACCACCCTTCCCGCAATTTCAGGAAAGGATTGCTGCTGGCAGGACTTACTTTCAGCTTCCTTACCACGGCGCTCGCCCAGGAATTGAAGTATACCAATGGCAACAACAACTGGAATGCAGACTCGCTCGGTAACCACCGTGCGGTAGTTACCTTCAACGGCGCCACCGGCGTAGCTCGCGTAGTAATCCCCTGGCGCCGCCGCGATGAACATCCGGAGCTGAAGCGGATCATTATTGAAGATGCCAGAACAAAACAAAAGGTTACCAACGTAAAAACGCTGGCGCTTACCCGTGAGCAGGGCGATATCTGCTTTGAACCCACCTCCGGTAAAGGCGACTACTATATTTATTACCTGCCCTCCAAGAATGAAGGCCGCGATAACTATCCGAAAGGTGTGTACCTGGCGCCGGAACAAACTGCTGATAACAACTGGCTGCAATCCATACCTGCAGGTATAAAGCCCAATACCACCGTGAAGCAGCTGGAAGCCATCGACAGCTTCAATACTTTTTACCCGATGGAAGTAATTGCCACGGAAGCAGAAAGAAAGCAACTGCTGCTGAAACATCCGGGTGGCGGCTATATGCTGTTCCCCGAAGACAGGCAGTTTCCCATTAAAATGACGGACGACCTGCCACAGCGCTGGATAAAGAAAGGACCTTCGCAGTCTTTCTCCGGCGAAGCCGGTAAAGGAGAATACTACGCATTTCAGCTGGGCATTTACGCCCGTCATGAAATGAAGGATGTACAGATTTCTTTTGCCGATCTGAAAACGGCTACTGGTCAAACGATTCCGGCAACACAACTCAACTGTATCAATACCACCGGTACCACTTATGATGCAAAACCTTTTTCAGCCACGGTGAATATCCCGGAAGGAAAAGTACAGGCCATGTGGTGCGGTATAGATGTTCCGGAAAATGCCGCAGCAGGCATCTATAAAGGGATTGCCACTGTAAAGGCGGAAGGTATGCCTGCTATGCCGGTAAGGATCACCCTAACGGTAACGAATAAACTGGCAGTGAACAGCGGCTTTAACGAACCCTGGAAACAAACCCGCCTGAAATGGCTGAACTCCACGCTGGCACAGGACGACGCCGTGATCGCCCCTTATACGCCACTGGAAATGAAAGACAGCGTGATCAGCTTACTGGGCCGTAAAGTAAGTATCAATAAAGATGGCTTCCCTGCCCAGATCCAGACTTTTTTTACGCCTGAAATGACGTCGCTGTCCACACAGCCCAAAAATATTTTTACCGAACCGGTACATTTCCATTTCATCAATGCCGCTACCGGCAAGGATCTGCACTGGCAAAGCAATGGCTGGCAGGTTACCAAACAAACGCCGGGCAAAATCAGCTGGAAAGCAGTGAATACCACTACCGGCCTGGAAATGGAAGTAAACGCCTCCCTCGAATTTGACGGCTTCCTCGACTATACTGTAAAAGTAACTGCCCTGGAAGACGTATCCCTGAAGGATATCACGATGCACCTGCCATTTGATAAAGGCGCCTCAAAGTATATGATGGGGCTGAACCAGAAGGGTGGGGTACGTCCGGAAAAGATCGACTGGAAGTGGGACGTGAAAAGTAAAAACCAGGACGGCGCCTGGATTGGCGATGTGAATGCCGGTATCCAGTTTAACCTGCGGGATGAAAATTATGTACGCCCGCTGAATACAAACTTCTACCTGCAGAAACCTTTACTGCTGCCCACTTCCTGGGGTAATGGCAATAAAGGCGGTATCACCATCGGTGAAAAAGGGAAAGCCATACTGGTAAACAACTACAGTGGTGAAAGAACCCTGCATAAAGGAGAGGTACTGTATTATAACTTCCACCTGATCATTACACCGTTCCACCCGGTTAACACCGATTTCCAGTGGTCTACCCGTTTCTACCACCGGTATAATAACCTCGACAGCATTAAAGCTACCGGGGCTACGGTGGTAAACATTCACCACGGCAACGACATCAACCCCTGGATCAACTATCCGTTCATTGAATGGAGCGCAATGAAGGATTACATTACAGCCGCGCACCAGAAAGGATTGAAAGTGAAGATCTATAATACTGTAAGGGAGTTGTCGAACCATGCCTGGGAAACCTTCCCACTGCGCAGTTTGGGGCATGAAGTATATACTTCCGGTAACGGCGGTGGCTTCTCCTGGCTGCAGGAGCACGTGGGTAAAGATTACATCGCGGCGTGGTTTGTACCGGAGTTTAAGGATGCCGCCATCATCAACAGTGGCATGAACCGCTGGCATAACTATTATGTGGAAGGGATGAACTGGCTGGTGCAAAACGTGGGTATCGATGGTATTTACCTGGACGATGTGGCTTTTGACCGGGTAACTATGAAGCGCGTGAAACGTGTGCTCACAAAGGATAACCATCCGGGTATTATTGATTTGCATTCTGCCAACCAGTATAATAAATCCGATGGGTTTATTAACAGTGCGGTACTTTATATGGAGCATTTCCCTTACCTGAACAGGCTTTGGTTTGGTGAATATTTTGATTATGAGAAGAATGATCCGGATTTTTTCCTCACGGAAGTAAGCGGTATTCCCTTTGGCCTGATGGGTGAAATGCTCCAGGATGGCGGTAACCAGTGGCGTGGTATGGTGTATGGGATGACTAACCGCATGCCGTGGACGGCTACATCTGATCCCCGTCCTATCTGGAAAGTGTGGGATGATTTTGGTATGCAGGGAACAAAAATGATTGGCTACTGGGTAGAGAACAACCCGGTTAAAACCAATAACCCGCTGGTGCCGGCTACTATTTACCGGAAAGATGGCGCAGTACTGGTTTCCCTGGCCAGCTGGGCGCCGGAAAACACCATGGTTAAACTCACCATCGACTGGAAAGCGCTGGGCATAGACCCTGCAAAGGCAGTGATAACGGCGCCGGATATACGCAGCTTCCAGCAGGGGCAGGTGTTTGGTAAAGATGCCGGCATCCCTGTAGAAAAGAATAAGGGCTGGCTGCTGATTATAAAGTAAGTTATAACTAAAAAGAACGGGGACATCAGCTGATGTCCCCGTTCTTTTTTATAGCGTAGTTAAAAGCGTTTACCCGGTATCGTTACCCGGAATGTTTCCACGCATTTCCGGTCCTGCAGGGTTACATACACGGTTTTGCCGTCTTTATCCCCAAACACGAGGTTGCTGCATTGTTTCCCTTTCAGGGGTACTTCCTGGATCAGTTTTCCTTTCGGCGACAGCACGGCGATCACGCCTTTTCCCCACCTGGCCACGTAAAGGTTTCCCACTTTATCGCATTTCATCCCATCAAAACCAAAGTCGGGGAAGGTAGCGAATAAGGTTTTCCGGGAGATGTTACCGGCTTTATCCACCTTGTATTTCCAGATCTTCCGTTGCACACTTTCGTTTACATACAGTGTTTTTTCGTCGGGGCTGAGTTCAATACCGTTGGTGGTGCCCATATTGCTTTCGAGCAGTATGGGGGTATGGTTGCCGGGGTCTATTCGCCAGATCTGGCCGGTGTTGCTGGCCCATTTGGGATCGCTGACAAAGATCTGGTCTTTGCTGTTGATACAGAGATCATTAGGTTGATTGAACTGATCAGAGTGAACGTATACGCCTACTTTTTTGGTTTTCATGTCAATAGTGAGCACATTATGCCGGATAAAATCCGGGAGGAACATGGTTCCTTTGCTGTTGAAATGAATGCCGTTGGCGATGCTGCTATCGGGGAGTGTTACGAATATTTCACCGGCGCCGGTTTTGGTATTTATCTTACCAATGGTACCATCCTGTTGAAAATTTACTACGTAAAAATTGCCTGCTTTGTCAAAGTTGGGTCCTTCAATATTTACGGAAAACATATTTTCTGCTGTCAGGTCGCGGGTTTCGTATACAGGTCTGTGTGTGTTTTTTTGCTGCGCCATCAGCGGGAGGCCGTATCCGGCCATCATTGCCAGCAGGCAGATATATTTTCTCATGTTCGTTTTATTTTGAAACTTTAAATTAAGGAACTATTCCAGATTTTTCAGCGTATATGGATGGGAGGGAGGGTATGTAATGAAATTATCAAGAAATAATTACCGGGGAAAACGGATCTGTTGCCTGTCAACTAATTTATTAATTTTGCGCCCATGATCCATGTTTCGGAGTTTAAAGATTTGGCGCAATTAACGATACACAAGGTAGGGAATCCCACTAACGACGAGGCCCTGCTCTGTTCCAAAGCGCCTTTGCAGCTGGAGGATGAAACGATCAGCCAGTTATTGGTAACATATTTTATTCAGCCTTTTGCCAATGCAGCAGAGTATTTCAGATTCCGTCATGACGCAGATCTGCAATTGAATGAAATATTTCAATATTGTCGACGTATATTTACTGACCAAAATGAATTCCAGGAGCAGTCGGTCAATATTGCCAAACATCTATATAAACATTCCACCCATCCTAAAATCAAAGGGGGAGAGCTTTATATAGCCTACTTTAGCAAGTGTCAGGTGGATGGTGAAGAGGTAGAAGCCATAGGCATTTTTAAGTCGGAGAACCGCGATACTTATTTGAAAGTATTTCTGGCAGACGAGAATTACCAGGTAAATTACGAGGACGGTATAAATATTAATAAGCTGGATAAAGGTTGTCTGGTATTTAATACGGAAGAAACCGAGGGCTTTAAAGTAAGTATTGTAGATAGCAACAGCAAACAAACCGAGGCGGTGTATTGGAAGGATGCCTTTTTACAGGTACAGCGCCGGGAAGATAGTTACCATCAGACAGAAACCGCGGTGGACATGTGTAAACAGTTTATACACAACAAATTGCCAACGGAGTATGAGATGGACAGAGTGGATCAGGTAGATCTGTTAAATAAATCAGCCGCTTATTTCAAGGAAAAAGAACAATTCCAACTGGACGATTTTGCGAAAGAAGTACTGGGTCATCCCGACGCCATAGCTTCTTTTAAGGAGTACCGAAACGAATATGCGAATCATTTTCAACAAGATATCCCTGACGAATTTGAAATATCTGCACCTGCTGTAAAGAAACAGCAGAAAGTATTTAAGAGCATTCTGAAATTGGATCGTAACTTTCATGTATATATTCATGGCAACCGCGAGATGATTGAGCGCGGTTTCGACGAAGCCACTAACATGAACTATTATAAGCTACTGTTTGAGAATGAAGCGTAAAACCGTGTGACAGACAGTAGAGGCGCCTGTGTGATTGATTTTGTGAAGAGATATAAATTAGCATTTTTTAAGTTTTCTCATAAGCAAAAACCAATTGTTAACAAAGGCTGCCTCGTCTGGGCGGCCTTTTATTTGGTTTTCTCTGATTACATTTCCATCATCTGGTATTTCAAAAATCTGTTGTCCCCGAAGGGGGGCTGAGGGGACATAGTGCATGGATAGTGCATGGATAGTGCATCAATAGTGCATCAATAGTGCATGAGGAGTGCATGAGGAGTGCATGGGAACAGTATGGATAGTGCATGGATAGTCCATCAGATACGCAGGTCCGAAGTATCGCAGAGGCATCCGGGAAGTAATGTTAACAGGAGATATAAGGCCCCATGTGCCCGTTAAAATATAAGCAGGCAATAAAAAAGACAACCGGCTGGTTGTCTTTTTTATTTTTATTGTCCCTTTTCAGGATTGTTGTTTTTATTAGGGTTAGGCGGCCGGTGTTTATGCCGTGGCGGACGCCTGTCTTGCCGGGGAGCGCCTCCCTGGCCGGGTTGCGCCGGTTGTTGTCCGGGCTGTTTCGGAGCAGCTGGTTGTCTTTGTCCCTGCTGTTGTTCCGGGCGTGGTGGCTGTTGCTCGTTACGGGGTTGTTGTTCACGACCCTGTTTGGGCTGACCTCCACCTTGTTGCCGCTGGCGGTTGTCCGGCTTCGGTTTACGATCACCTTGCTGGCGGTTATCGGGTCTTTGACCAGCTTTGGGTGAATCAGTTCTTGGCTGACTCTGGCCCTGGGCTTGTTTTGGTTCCCCGCGTTCCGGGCGTTCTCCACGCTCGCCACGTTCACCGCCTCTTTGTTGTTTTTGTTTGTCTTTATCTTTCTGTTTACGCTTTTGTGCTGTTTTTTCGAGAGATTTCAGACTGATTAACCCAACCACATCTGCGTATCCGAGATCCGTTTCTTTTGGTTTGGCGGTTACTACTTCTACCGGTTTCAGGTCATCTGGTTTAATACCCTGCTTATTCAGGAGGCGTATTTCCTTAGCCCTGGAAATGGTGAGTGGATACTGTTTGTTACTGCCTTCATAAGAATACCACATGAGGCTTTTGAAGATATCCCGTTTCTGCAGGTGGGCAACGCCGCCGGCAGTTTCAATGTTATCCGCATCGTCGGGGAAGTCTTTCAGGGCATCGAGATAGGTATCGAGCTCGTAGTTGAGGCAGCATTTCAAACGGCCGCATTGTCCGGATAGCTTGGCCTGGTTGATAGACAGGTTCTGGTACCGGGCAGCGGTTGTATTCACGCTTTTGAAATCAGACAGCCACGTGGAGCAGCATAACTCCCTGCCGCAACTGCCGATGCCACCTACTTTTCCGGCTTCCTGGCGGGCGCCTATCTGGCGCATTTCCACCTTGGCCCTGAATTCAGAGGCATATACTTTGATCAATTCTCTAAAATCAACACGATCGTCTGCGGTGTAGAAGAAAGTGGCTTTACGGCCATCGGCCTGTATTTCCACTTCTGCCAGTTTCATTTCAAGTCCGAGGTTGCGGGCAAGGGCTCTGGATTTTATGAGCGCCTCTTTCTCGCGGGACTTGTTGTCATTCATTCGCTGCAGGTCGTCGTTAGTTGAACGGCGTAGAACTTTTTTTACTTCGGGTGTGTCTTCAGCGCGTCGCTTCTTCATTTGTAGTTTTACCAGTTCGCCCGTCAGGCTTACTGTTCCAACGTCAAATCCGCTAACTCCTTCTACAGTAACCATTTCTCCTTTATCAAAGAATTGTTTGGTTACGTTACGGAAAAAGTCCTTGCGGCTGCCATTGTTAAAACTTACTTCTATAATGTCAAATGGTGCTAAGCTATCACCAAGGGGAATATTGGACAGCCAGTCAAACACATTCAGTCTGTTACAACCTCCCGTGCTGCATCCTCCATTACTCTTGCATCCTGACGGCTTCCCTTCCACACCCGTACCACATCCGGCACAAGCCATATTATTAATTAGTTTAAATTTTATAAATAAGCATTTCAGGTTATTCCAGTTCTTCAAAATACGTTTTTCCTTTCAGAAAAACAAAAGGCCGGAAGCAACAAAGATAGGGAAAAGCAGCTGATAAGCCCCGCAGGATGCCGGTGGTTATTACATAACCGGTAAAGGTTTCTTTTTAAATATATATTGCAGCTTGATGGACAGGGCATGAAACAGCATCTTTCCGTTGGCGTTGCGTTCTATATAGTAGCTGGCGTTGTTCAGGGCTTCTGTAATTTCCTGCATCTGGTCCAGGTTGGCCAGTTTGGCCAGCTTGGCGGCAAAGTCCATTTCTTCTGTGGAAAAAGCCAGCTGGCTTTTATCCAGGTATTGCAGGCGGAGCGTGTGTTCCAGCAGGTTGATGAAATAGCGGAGGAACTGCTTTTGATTTTCCCTGCCGGTTTTTGCACTGGAGATGCCTTCGATCCATTCCTGGAGGGCCACCCGGTTACCGGTAAACAGGTGATTCAGCCAGCTGCGGAGCAATTCATGATAGTCGTCATCTGAATGCTGCAACAGGTACAGGGCTTCGCGGTAATTGCCTGCGGTAATGGTAGCCATCTGTTGGGCCTTTGCTGCAGGAACATTGCTTTTCTGGATCAACGCTGTTACCAGGTCTTCTTTTGCCAGCGGATTTATTTTGATAAGATGTGTTCTTGATAAGATGGTGGCCAGTATCTGTTCCTGGTTTTCCGCGATCAGGATAAACAGGGTATTCTGAGGCGGTTCTTCAATCAGTTTCAACAGGCGGTTACCTTCATTGCCCAGGTATTCAGGCATCCACATCACCAGTATCTTATAACCACTCTCAAAACTTTTCAGGTTCAGTTTATGGATAATGTCCTGACACTCAGTAGCAGTAATGTTACCCTGTTTGTTTTCGGCGCCTATAAACTGCAGCCAGTCGTACGCATTGCCATAAGCATGTGTAGTTACAAATTCCCGCCATTCGGTGATATAGTCGGTACTCACAGGTTTGTCGCCTGTTTTACGTGGAATAACCGGGTAAGAGTAATGAATGTCCGGGTGTACAAATTGAGAGGCTTTGGTACATGCAGCGCATTGGCCGCAGGCATCGTGTGCTTGTTTGTTTTCGCAAACCAGGTATTGTGTAAAAGCCAGTCCGAGCGGAAGGCCGCCTGCACCTTCGGGAGCAAGCAGTATCATGGCATGACTTAGCCGGTTATGTTGTACGGATTGAACGAGCTGTTGCTTTACATCCCCTTGTCCTATGATATCAGAAAAAAGCATGGGCGCAAGATAACGAAAAGGGGTTTATTGAAGAGATACATAGCAGGCATTTTCAAACGTGCCGGTACCGCTGATCTTCTTCTCATTATCTGTAAAATAAAAGGTGCCGGAAATTGTTTGTGCCCGGAGATTCATTTTACGGATTGTTACGCTGGAAGAATCTGTGGTCAGATAAGTGAATTCGCCATTGCTGTTTTTAATGGCTACAGCCACCAGTCCGCCGGTTTGTATTCCCTGCCGGGTATAGGTATAAGTTTTAAAGTGCAAACTATCATTCTTCAATCCGGCTTCGTCATACATACCATCTGTGAGGTTAAATACCACCCTGCAGGAATCGGATACGGTTTCCACGCTGAGGAATTTTAGTCCGCCGGTGTCTGTCCGTTCACGGAACAGGAGGCTGCGGCTAAAGGTCATGGTGTTGTTGCTGGTTCCAATGGTGGTAACCATTTGCATTTCCGGACATGAAAGCGAAGGAGGATCTACGTCGTGCTGGCACGCAGAAAGCATCACTAAAAAGCAAAGCAATGCCATTAGCGGCAAGGCGTTATTTGTAGGAACAAGGTAGTGTTTCATGAATACGGTGCGCGTTGTATAATGAATAACAGGATACTTACGTAAACGGATATACGTTTACGCAAGTATCTGCAAAATTTCTTTTATACACAAAAGTCAGATGTAGGTAATAAAAGAGCTACTTCTCAATTGCAGCAATCACTTCTGCCGACTCAGGCTGTGTTTTGGGAGAAAATACAGCTACCAGGTTACCTTTTTCATCCAGCAGGTATTTCTGGAAGTTCCAGGTAACTTCAGCAGGCTCCATGTGTTTGGCTTTACTTTCATCCAGTAACCATTTGTACAGGGGATGAATGTCTGCTCCTTTCACGGAAATTTTGGCTGCCATCGGGAAGGTTACTGCATACTGCTTGGTGCAGAACTGTTGTATTTCCTTGTTGCTGCCGGGTTCCTGTGAACCGAAGTTATTGGCAGGGAAACCAACGATAACCAATTTGTCGTGGTACTTCTTATAGAGTTTTTCCAGGCCTTCGTATTGAGGGGTATTACCACACAGGGAGGCAGTATTCACGATCAATACTTTCTTTCCCTTGTATTTGGAGAAATCGATTTTTCCTCCGTCAACGGCATCTACTTTGAAATCATAAAGATGGGAGGAGGCAAAAAGCATAACAACTGATAGTATAGCTAATCTGAACATATAGATTTTTTTTAAAGACAGATTAAAATACAGCGCGGGGCTGTATTTGTAAAGTTAGCATTCCCATGATAAAAAAAGAGAAGAATTTAGCCTTCTCATTTCCAGGCATAGGCAAGACAACAAACGCTTACCCGGGCGCCGGCCTGTTGAAGGGCTCTGCAGCAGGCTTCCGTGGTGGCACCTGTGGTAATTACATCGTCGACCAGTAGTACGTGTGAACCATCTGAAAGGTTGCCATTGGCCTGGAAAGCGGTGGCTACGTTCTGCCACCGGTCTGTTCGACCCTTTTTTGTTTGGGTGGCGGTGAATTGTTCCCTGCGAAGGGTGGCCGGGTATACCGGCAGCTGTACTACCTGTGCAATGCCATTGGCCAGGAGGGTGGCCTGGTTGTAGCCGCGCTTCTTTTCCTTACGGGGATTCAAAGGCACCGGCGCCAGGAAATCGATACTGCTGATCCAGGAACTTTCCTGCAGCTGGTAACCGGTTTGTTTACCAAGCCAGGTAGCAATATCCGGACGTTGCCCGTATTTAAACCGGTGAATCAGGTGCTGCAGGCCGGACGACTGGTTATAATAATACGTGGCGGTGGCCTGTTGTACGGAAACCCTTCCGCTGAATACCTGCGCTACCGGGTTGTTGGGATAACGCTGGAAATGGGTGAGAGGTAACGCCTGCATACAACGCAGGCATAACAGTTCATCTGTCTGATGCAGATCAGTACCGCACAGCTCACAGCAATGCGGATAGAACAGATGAACCAGTGGGGAAAACAAACTGGTAAGCATCGATTGGTTTTTTAAGATATGGTAATCAGAATAACCGCTGGTACACTTCTTCCACTCTTCCTACAGCAATTACTTCGATATGGAATTTACTGAAATCAATTCCTTTTTTGTTGTAACGGGAGATAAATATTTTCTCGAAGCCAAGTTTTTCTGCTTCTGCAATGCGTTGTTCAATGCGGTTCACGGCTCTTATTTCACCGCTAAGACCCACTTCTCCCGAAAAACAAATTTTGGGTGAAATGGCATTGTCTTCATAAGATGAAAGCAGGGCGCATAATACCGCCAGGTCAATGGCCGGGTCTTCCACGCGGATGCCGCCGGCAATATTTAGGAACACATCTTTTACACCGAAGTGGAAGCCGCCGCGTTTTTCGAGTACGGCCAGCAGCAGTTGCAGCCTGCGCAGGTCGAAGCCGGTGGCAGTACGTTGCGGTGTACCATAAACGGATTGCGTAACGAGTGCCTGTACTTCTACGAGGAGGGGACGCATTCCTTCCATTGTGGCCGAAATGGCTACGCCGCTGAGGAGATCTTCCCGTTGTGAAATGAGGATCTCTGAAGGATTGGTTACCTGTCTGAGTCCTGTGCCGGTCATTTCATAAATGCCCAGTTCTGCGGTAGAACCGAACCTGTTTTTGATGGTTCGGAGAATGCGATAGGCATAATGTTGGTCGCCTTCAAACTGTAAAACCGTATCTACCATGTGTTCCAGCACTTTTGGGCCGGCAATGGAGCCATCTTTGGTAATGTGTCCGATAAGGAATACGGGCGTATTACTTTCTTTGGCGAAGCGTTGTAATTCGGCGGTTGTTTCCCTGATTTGCGACACGCTTCCCGGTGCAGATTCTATAAATGGTGAATGCAGTGTTTGAATAGAATCCACAATGACCAGTTGCGGCTGTAATTTTTTAATTTCCTGGAAGATTGTCTGTGTAGAAGTTTCGGTGAGCAGATAGAATTGTTCATTGGAATTCTGGATGCGGTCGGCCCGCATTTTTATCTGTTGTTCACTTTCTTCACCGCTGATGTAAAGTGTTTTGATATGCTTCAGCTGTAGTGCGTTCTGGAGGAAGAGTGTTGATTTTCCGATGCCGGGTTCTCCGCCCACCAATACCAGCGAACCCGCTACTATGCCGCCTCCCAGCACACGGTTCAATTCATTGTCGGGTGTTAATATCCTTTCTTCATCTTTGGTAACTACTTCGGCGAGGTTAATTATTTTGTGTGTCCGGGGAGCAGAAGTATCGTTGTTTTTCCACTCGGCTTGTTTGAGTGGAATATCTTTTTGCACTCTTTCTTCCACAAACGTATTCCATTCTCCGCAACTCGGACATTTTCCATTCCATTTCGCTGATTCATATCCACAATTCTGACAGAAAAAAGCGGTTCTGATTTTACTCATAATTTTCATAAAAAAGATGCGTTACAAAGTAACGTTTTTACATTTATTGAACCGAAATGATAAGAAGAGAAGTGTTAAAAAAGGAGATGAAGAGGTATAAAAAGAGAAAAGAGCCAAACGGAAGATTCCGCTGACTCTTTCTACTTACTAACCCATTAAATTCAGGTCTAAATTACAAAATGGCTTCAGAATAAAAAAGTTTATTTAATTGATGTGAATAACTTTTGAGGTATTGGCAGGATCTGAGAAAGTGGCTGCCATCGCTTGTTTCAGGGGTTGTTTTTATCTAATATTACTTTCATTGGAGGCTCGTAAAATGTTGATAAATAGGGTTGATGTTGATGATTTTTGTATATGAATAAATGTTAATAAAACACATTTTTCTAAATGACAAACAGGCGCTTTTTTGCGGTAAAAAATAATTTTAACGCCATAATGACAGTGTTAAATTTATAATTTCCGGACAAAAAGCAGGGATGGCAGTTAAGTGCTAAATAAAACTTAAAAGGGGGGATCTGGTGAGATATTTGTGCCATAAGATCATCTAACTTTATATCATTATGACACCTGGAATCATGTTTTTATCGCTGATTTTTGTGGGGATCAGCCTGCTGGTAAGCTTCGTGCTCAAAAGTAAGTTCCGGGCTTACAGCGAAATACCCACCTCTTCCGGTTTAACCGGTAAGCAGATTGCAGAGAAGATGTTGAAAGACAATCAGATATACGGTGTTCAGGTACGTGAATCAGAAGGATTTCTGTCCGATCACTACAACCCGGCCGATAAAACGGTAAACCTGAGTCCCGACGTATACAACGGCGCCAATGTGGCCGCTGCAGCCGTGGCCGCCCACGAGTGCGGACACGCAGTGCAGCACGCGGCTGCCTATCCCTGGCTGGGCCTCCGGTCCAGGCTGGTACCCATTGTGCAGTTCAGCTCCAATATCGTTTCATGGGTGCTGCTGGCCGGTATCCTCCTCATAAACACCTTCCCGCAGCTGTTACTGGCGGGTATTATCCTTTTTGGGCTTACCACCGTATTTTCCGTGGTAACGCTGCCCGTGGAGTTCGACGCTTCCCGCAGGGCCCTGGCCTGGCTGGATAACACCACCATTATGCGCAGGGAGGAACACGATAAGGCGAAAAATGCCCTCTGGTGGGCTGCCATGACTTATGTAGTAGCGGCACTCGCTTCTATCGCCACGCTGGTATATTATGTATTAATATATACGGGTGCAAGGAGCAGGAATAACTAATTAGATAAGATTATTATATTATTAAAGGCGGCCTGATGGCTGCCTTTTTTTGTTTAAAAATCCCCTTAGATTTAGTTCTTTTAACATTTAATTAAGAAAAGTAGAAATTTTTTTTTAGTTTTACTCCACGGAAAAGGTCAACCAATTTTCCGGTGTTTTGCTTATATGAGAATTAAGCCCAATGTATCACTTGTTCAACCAAATCATTCAACCAAATAGTTCAACCAAATAGTTCAGCCTGCTGACAATAAATCTAAATCTAAACTCAGAGCCATGATGCGATTCTTCTCATTTATGGGCATCCTATTGCTATTTTGTATGCTTTCGTTTGCCCAGTCCAAACAAGTTACCGGTAAAGTTACCGACCAGAGAGATGGTAGTCCCTTGCCAGGTGTAACCATTAAGGTGAAAGGTCTTAAAGAAGGGACCGTTACCAACGCCGACGGTGTATTTAAATTGAATGTGGAACCCGGTGCTTCTACACTCATATTCTCATTTGTTGGTTATGCCGACCAGGAAGTGCCTGTTTCTGGCAGAAGTACTATTAATGTTGCATTGGGTGGCAGTACCAAAGACATTTCTGAAGTAGTGGTGGTAGGTTACGGAACCCAGCTTAAACGCGATGTAACCGGATCCATTGCCAAGATCAACGCTAAAGAAATAGAAGATATACCTGTGCCAAGCTTTGAACAGGCTATTCAGGGTAAGGCTGCCGGTGTGGTAATCGAATCCGGTAGTGGTAAAGTAGGACAGGGTATCAAAGTAAGAATTCGTGGTACCTCTTCTATCTCCGCCAGCAGTCAGCCATTATACATTGTGGATGGTATGCCCGTTGAAAGCAGCCTCCAGTCAGATGCCAATAATGAAGTTACCAATCCCCTCGTTGATATTAACCCAAATGATATTGAATCAGTAGAAGTACTGAAAGATGCGTCTGCATCGGCTATTTACGGAGCCCGCGCCTCTAATGGCGTGGTACTGGTAACTACCAAAAAAGGGAAGCTTAACCAGAAAACAATTTTTAACCTGGATGTAAACACAAGTTGGGCCAAGCCAACAAAAAAGCGCGGATTCCTGAATGCAAAAGAATATATAGATCTGATCCATGAGGCAGCAGTAAATGATGGTAAAACAGATTTCGCCAATGGCGATACCGGTTATGGTACCGAGCAGGAAGCTATAGAAGACTATACAAAATTGTATGACTCGGATATCCTGGATTATTATTCATTAGGTACCGACTGGCGGAACCTGGCTGTAAATACCAACTGGGAAGACCAGGTATATCGTGATGTGGCAAGATCCAACCAGGTAAACCTTTCCGCTACTGGTGGTAACGAAAAGACAAGATTTTTTGTTTCCGGTTTCTACAGCGGTCAGGATGCGATAGTAATCAATAACAGGTTTACCCGTTATGGTGCGCGTTTGAGCCTTGATCACCAGGCTACTGAAAAACTGAACATCGGTATCAACATGAGCGTTAACCGTTCACAGCTCGACAGGGTTACGGATGATAACTCTTTCTCTACTCCCGGTCAGCTGGTGGCACAGGTACCTATTTCTCCATTAATTGATCCTGAAACAGGAAAGCCCAATGCAAGAACTTTGTATGACAACGGCTTGCTGGATGCATTATACGATACCGATAAACAGATCACTTTCCGTACTCTCGGGAATGTTTATGCAAGCTACCAATTCCTGCCTTGGCTGAACTTCCGCTCTGAAGTAGGAACGGATATCGTTAACATGAACGAAGATTACTTCAAAAGTAAACTATCGCAGGATGGAGCCGGCATTGGTAAAGGACAATCCATTAATGCACAGAGTATATCCCTGAACACCAACAACTTTTTCACCATTAATCCTGAACTGGGTGGCAAGCATAAATTGTCTATGGTGTTAGGTATGAGTTATCTGCAGAATGATAACCGTTCTGCGAGTATCCAGGCAGAAGGTTATCCGTCTGATGCGGTGAAGAATCTGTCAGGAGCTACCACAGTAACTTTCGGTAGTTCTGAAAACTACAAGTATACTTTCCTTTCTTATTTCTTCAGAGCTAACTATAGCTATAACGAAAAATATCTGGCAGGATTTAGTATAAGGGCAGACGGTTCTTCCCGTTTTGGTCCGGATAACAGATACGGTGTGTTTCCTGCCGGTTCATTGGGCTGGGTAATTTCGCAGGAAGATTTCCTGAAAGAATCAAAAGCGCTCAGTTTCCTGAAGTTGAGAGCCAGTGCGGGTTTAACAGGTAACGCCGAAATAGGTGAAAGCCGCTTCCTGTCCCTGTACAACATTACCAACTATCCCAATCTGCCAGGTTTTCAGCCAAAAACCATTGGTAACCCTGATCTGAAATGGGAAAAAACAGTTCAGGTAGACGCGGGTCTTGAATTCGGATTTATAAATAACAGGATTTCCGGAGAAATAGATGTCTATAAAAAGAATACAACAGACCTGTTACTAAGTGTAAATATTCCGCTTACCACCGGTTATGCCAGCATTTACCGTAACCTCGGAAAAATGGAAAACAAAGGGATAGAATTTTCCCTGACTACCCGTAACCTGGAAGGTGAATTTAAATGGAATACTACTTTCAACATCGCATACAATAAGAATAAAATCACTGATCTCCAGGGACAGATCATCAATACCGGATCACAACGTGCAGTTGAAGGAGAAGCGATCGGATCTTTTTATTTACCGAAGTTTGCTGGTGCAGATCCTCAAACAGGCGTAGCATTGTATCTCGATTCAAGTGGCAAAACCACAACAGAGTTCAGTAAAGCGCCTAAAATGGTGGTGGGTAATTCTAACCCTGATTTTACCGGTGGTTTCACGAATAATTTCTCCTACAAAGGATTTGACCTGAGTGTTTTCTTCACATTTGTAAATGGTAATTCCATTTACAACGGTGCAGGTATCTATCAGACTACAGGATTTGCAAACGGGCTGGATAACCAGACAAGAGACATCCTTAACAGATGGCAGAAACCTGGCGATATTACCAATGTTCCTAAGGTGGGCTACTATTATGGTACCGGTGCAGAGGCAACTTCCCGCTATATTTATAATGGTTCTTATATCCGTTTGAAGAATGTAACACTGAGCTATAACCTGCCTAAAAGAGCGATGTCTGCTTTGAAGATTCAAGGTATTAAAGTATATGTGGCAGGTTACAATCTTTGGACTAAAACCGATTACCTGAGCGATCCGGAAGTGAATACAGCTCCTTTGGCATCAGAAACAAATACGTCTACCAATACTTCCGGTGGGGTTGACTTTTATACCATTCCTCAGGCAAGAACATTTACAGCAGGCGTGAATATCCGTTTTTGATGGACCAGCTGTAATTAAAGGTTCTGTTATCGTAAATTAAAAACACTCAAAACATGAAAATCACAAAATATATAATCCATGCGTCGTTAGGGCTTATGCTGATAGCGGGTAATGGTTGCAATAAAAAACTGGATGTGCTTCCTCAACAGCAGATAACGCCCGAACAAATCACCACGGGAGAGGATGTAAAAGCGGTTCTCTTTGGAAGTTACAGTGCGTTGCAGCATTTTAACTCTTTCGGAGAACGTAACCTGTTTGTGGCTGATTTGCTGGCAGGCGATGAGCAACTGAAATGGGTAGGTACCTTTGTTAACTACAGACAGGTATTCCAGAAAAGACAGGATAAAACGCTCAGCATTGCAGAAGGCATGTGGGGCCGCGCCTATATTGCCATTGCAGGCGTAAATACCGTGCTGGAAAAAATCAGTGTGGTAGATACAAGTGAGCAAAAGAGTATCGCAGCAGAAGCGAAATTCATCAGGGGCATCGTTTATTTCGACCTGGTAAATTTCTTTGGACAGCCTTATTCTGCCGGTAATACCACCACCAATGAAGCCGTGCCGCTGATACTGGAATCTGTAGGAACGTATGTACCTGATAGAGATAACAAACCAAGAGCCTCTGTTGAAAACGTATACAAACAGGTGATACAAGACCTCACAGATGCGGCTGCAGGATTACCGGAATCTAATGATGACGGCCGTGCCAACAAGTATTCCGCGCTGGCTTTCCTGGCTCGCGTGTATATGAACCAGGGAAAGTATGCAGAAGCGGCTACTGCCGCCAATGATGTGATCACTAATGGCGGTTTCAACCTGGAAAGCACCATTGAGAAGGCATTTAATAATATAGCTGCTTCCTCTGAAGACATTTTCACTATCCAGCAAACTACGCAGAGTAATGCCGGTACATCTAACAATGGTATGACCACTTTCTATGCTGCAAAGCCTGTTGGAAGGGGGGATGCACAGATCTTGCCTGCGTTCCTGGATCGTTATGAAGACAATGATACGCGTAAGGCTTTTGTATATAGCGGGGTGAGCATTACCGGTGCTCCCGGTACTTACACCGGCAAATTCAAGGATTTGTATAAGGCGATCCCTATTGTTCGTCTTTCTGAAGTAATCCTGACAAGGGCTGAAGCTAACTTCCGCAAGGGCGGAGCTCCTGTTGGAGGTGTAACTCCGCTGGAAGATATAAACGAGGTGAGGAGCAGGGCAAAAGCCACGCCGTTGCTTGTGGTTACTTCCAATGACTTTGCGGATGAGAGATTCAGGGAGCTTGCCTTTGAAGGCGACCGTTTGTGGACGGTTAAGCGTTTGAAGCTGAAGGTGGGTAACCTGAACTACAATGATCCTAAACTGGTTTTACCGGTACCGCAATCTGAAAGAGATGTAAATCCCAACCTGAGCCAGAATCAGGGGTATTAAGATATATGGCTATTTAAGAAAAGGCACCTGGTTGTTTGACCAGGTGCTTTTTTATGCACTTATATGATAAAAAAAGTAGTTATCAACCGTGTGGATAGCTGCTGTTAATAACTTTTATACAAATTCTTTATTGAAAATCAATCAATTGCAAGGGTGATCCGTAAAAAAGTGCCCAAAATGTATGGTTATTAAGAATGAGCAATGTACCTTTGCACTCCCCATAATCGGGGAATTGTTTACAAGACGTAATTTTTATCGTATACAACAATGAATACATTAAGTTTCAGAACTAAATCGGCTAACGACGCTTACGTAAAGCGTGACTGGCATATAGTAGATGCTACTAACCTGACACTCGGAAGAGTAGCTGCTAAGATGGCTGCTATCCTGAGGGGTAAAAACAAGCCTTACTATACACCTCATACTGATTGTGGTGATTATATCATCGTGATCAATGCAGAGAAGATTGCCCTGACCGGCAATAAAATGCAGGAAAAAGAATACATGCACTACACTGGTTTCCCAGGTGGTCAGAGAATCGAATTAGCAAAGGACCTGATCCGTCGCCGTCCTGAAGTGTTGATCGAAAAGGCTGTTAAAGGTATGTTGCCTAAAAACCGTCTGGGCCGTGCGATGTACAAAAAATTATTTGTATATGCTGGTGCTGAACATCCTCATGCTGCGCAGAAACCACAACCATTAACTTTCTAATTTTTCTCTGATACATGGAAAAGCAAAAAAATACAATAGGTCGTCGTAAGGAAGCTGTTGCCCGTGTTTACATCAACAAGGGTACCGGTAACATTACTGTTAACGACAAAGATTATAAAAACTACTTTTCTTTGATCTACCTGCAGAACCAGGTGGAACTGCCTTTCAAAACTATCGAGGCGCTCGATAAATTTGATGTGAAAGTGAATGCACAGGGTGGTGGTATCAAAGGTCAGGCAGAAGCTATTAAGCTGGGTATTGCCCGTGCTTTATGCGAAGTGAACATTGAGTTCCGTCCTGCATTGAAAGCTGCGGGTTTGCTGAAACGTGATCCACGTGGAGTTGAACGTAAGAAACCAGGTAAAGCGAAAGCAAGAAGAAGCTTCCAGTTCTCTAAACGCTAATATTTTTGAGCTATTGGCCGTTAGCTCCGGGCTAATTCGCCGGATGCTAAAAGCTAAACATTATTTGATCCTTTTAATTGAGCAATATAAACATGGAAAATAATACCTCATTGCAGCAGCAGTTACTGGAGGCAGGTGTTCACTTCGGTCACCTGAAGAAAAAGTGGAATCCCAAGATGCTGCCTTATATTTTCGCAGAAAAGAAAGGTATTCATATCATTGATCTGAACAAAACCGTAGAAGGATTACAGGAAGCAGCAGCTGCCCTGAAATCTATCGCAAAGAGCGGTAAGAAGATCATGTTCGTTGCTACTAAAAAGCAAGCGAAAGAAATCGTGGCAGATGCTGCGCGTAACATCAACATGCCTTTCGTAACTGAAAGATGGTTAGGTGGTATGCTCACCAACTTCTCTACGATCCGTAAGAGTGTAAAGAAAATGCAGAGCATTGAAAAAATGCTGCAGGACGGTACATTCGATAACATTACCAAGAAAGAACGTCTTACTTTAAGCCGCGATAAAGAGAAAATGGAGAAAGTGCTGGGTGGTATTGCCCAACTGGCACGTGTACCGGCAGCGCTGTTTATGGTTGATATCAGCCACGAACACATTGCACTGGCAGAAGCTAAGCGTCTGGGTATCTCTACTTTCGGTATGGTGGATACCAACTCCGATCCTACCAAAGTAGATTTCGCTATCCCTGCGAATGACGATGCTACTAAATCTATCGCTATCATCACCAGCTACATCTGCGCAGCTATCGCTGAAGGTCTTTCTGAAAGAGCTACAGAGAAATCTGAAGAAGTAGAGGAAGAAGAAGAAGCAGACGATAAAGCACGCAAATTTGAAGTTGAAGGTGGTGAAGACCGTGAAAGAGGTCGCAAACCAGGAGCACCAGGTGGTGGTCGTGGTCCAGGCGGTCCGGGCGGTGCTAACCGTGGTGGCGGCGGCCGTGGTCCTGGTGGCCAGGGCGGTGGCGCTAACCGTGGCGGTGGCGGTGCTAACCGTGGTGGTGGTGCAGCAGGCGGACAACGTCGTCCATCTGGCGCCGGCAGCAGCGGTCCAAGAAAACCAGGCGGCGGAAGATAATATTTTAAGCTTTTAGCTATTAGCCTTTAGCAGTTAGTTCAACCAATATGGTCCCTAACAGCTAAAGGCTAATAGCTGAAAGCAGATTAAGTACTTGCAATAATTTTTACAACATAAAACTAATTATAGCTCATGGCAACAATTACAGCAGCTGATGTAAATAAACTGCGTCAGCAAACTGGTGCTGGTATGATGGATTGCAGAAAGGCACTGGTAGAAAGTGATGGCGATTTTGAAAAAGCAGTAGACTACCTGCGTAAGAAAGGTCAGAAAGTGGCCGCTTTACGTTCCGATCGTGAAACCAAAGAAGGCGTTATCATCGCTAAAACAGCGGCAGATGGTAAATCCGGCGTTATCGTGGGTCTGGGTTGTGAAACTGACTTCGTTGCTAAGAACGAAGACTTCGTAAAATTTGCACAGTCAATCGTTGATCTGGCACTGGCCAGCGGTATCAAAACCGTTGAAGACCTGAATGCTGCTCAACTGGATGGCGCAAGCGTTGCTGATAAAGTAAACGACCAGGTTGCAAAAATCGGTGAAAAAATCACCCTCAATAAATTCGAATTCGTTGAAGCTGGTGGCGTAACCTCTTACATTCACGGTAACTACCGTATGGGTGTACTGGTTGCTTTCTCTAAGCCTGTTTCTGAAGAAGTAGGTAAAGATATCGCTATGCAGATCGCAGCAATGAGCCCTATCGCAGTTGATGCAGATAGCGTTCCTGCTGAACTGATCGCCCGCGAAAAAGAAATCGCTGTTGAACAGGTGAAAGCAGAAGGCAAACCTGCTGAAATGGCGGAAAAGATCGCTGCCGGTAAAGTAAATAAATTCTTCAAAGAAAGCACCCTGCTGCAACAGGCTTTCGTTAAGGACAATAACAAGTCCGTAGCGGATTACCTGAAGTCCGTAGATGCTGACCTGAAAGTAACCAGCTTTAAGCGAGTTGCTTTAGGTTAAGAAAAACATATCAAAAAAAAGGAGAGAATTCGTTTCTCTCCTTTTTTTTGCGCATAACTAATCATACACATAAAAGGACAGTAAACAGGTATCAGAAAAGGCATTTTTTTCTTCCTTTCCTCCTTTCTGCATTTAAGTTGTATATTAGAATACCGTAATCAGTATTAGGAAAATCACAATCTTACAATATTTTATAGCGTCATGTTGCCAAAGTATAAGCGTATTTTGCTCAAATTGAGCGGGGAGGCCCTCATGGGGGATGCAAATTATGGTATTGATCCGAAGGTGATATCTCAGTATGCCTACGATATTAAGGCAGTTACCGATCTGGGAGTTCAGGTAGCCATCGTTATTGGCGGAGGTAATATCTACCGCGGAATGAACGAAGCCGATACCGGTATTGAAAGAGCCCAGGGAGATTACATGGGAATGCTCGCCACCGTAATCAATGGTATGGCTCTCCAAAGTGGTCTGGAAAGAGTTGGTCTTTATACCCGCCTCCAGTCTGCCATCAAAATGGAACAGATCGCAGAACCTTATATCCGCCGCCGCGCTATCCGTCACGTGGAAAAAGGCCGCGTAGTAATATTCGGAGGAGGTACCGGTAACCCGTACTTCACTACTGATACTGCCGCCTCCTTACGCGCTATAGAAATTCAGGCCGATGTAATCCTCAAAGGAACCCGTGTAGATGGAATCTATACTGCTGATCCTGAAAAAGATAAAACAGCCACCCGCTACGAAACCATTACTTTCTCAGAAGTATACCAGAAATCCCTCAACGTGATGGATATGACAGCCTTTACCCTTTGCCAGGAAAATAAGCTGCCTATTATCGTGTTTGATATGAACCGTCAGGGTAACCTCCTGAACGTGATCATGGGCAAAAATGTGGGTACTTTAGTAAAGGGATAAGTAAACGCATAAAAAAAGCAGCGGAGACTATTTGTTCTTTGCTGCTTTTTTATGCCCTCAACCGGCGGTTATTTTAATATACTTTTCATCTCCGAAAGCGGGATGTACAGGGTTACCTGGCCCAGTGCATATGGCCCGATCTCGTAAGGCACATAACTAAACGCTACTCCCTTGCCGGTAACGATCATATTGTTATTTGGCGGGATATTCTTTACCAGCAGGTTCTGATCCAATGCATCTTCTTCACTCATATTGAACCGTTTTCTGAAAGCTTTGTCCAGCAACCCGCTCAGCGCTTCTTTATAACCCGGTTTAAAAATATCATCGGGAGTAAGCACTTTACGTTTAGACAGATCCAGCGTGTAATAGGTGGCGCCCCAGTTGCCATGGGCCCCGCCGGTAAAGTCGTATGCATACTTTTCTATCACCAGTAAAGGCCAGGTGTTATACACCACTTTCATATCGTTATCTGTAGTCCAGTTCCATGATACGGCAGTGGTATTATCGTTAAACTCTGTGCTGTCGGCATCTTTAGCCGAATAGCGGTAGCTCAGGATAAAGGAGTCGATTCCTTTTCGCAGGAATTTCTGCGGGTCGGTAGCGCGGCTGTTTCCTGTTACCTGGCCTATAATAAACCGGGCGATGGTGCTATCCACCAGGGAGTCGGGCCAGATGATACTGTTGGACACGGTGCCTACCGGCGATTTGGATATGGATGGCGCCAGCCGTGCAGAATCGATCTGGTAGAATACTTTCAGCGGTACAGCGTTTTTCAGATCGGTATGCAGTTCAAAATGATAAGAGGTGCCATCACCATGCCACACGCCTTTAAATTTTCCATCATCAGAAAAATAACCGCTGAAGAGACGGTCTTCCGAGCTGTTATTGGTTTCTTCATAAATATTCACCAGGGTAGAATCCAGGGTGCCCCATAAAGAAATGGGTTGCCCGGTGCTATCGTCGCAATAGTAGCCGCGGAACAGGTGGGGCGCGGTTTTCAGCAATTGCATGGTAATTTCCTTATTGCCCAGTTTTCCTTTGAGCTGGGTATAGAAAAGGGGGGTAGAAGCCAGTGGTACAATGATGTTGGCGGTGTTAGCCGGTGCCTTGCCATTGTTGTTATTTCTTGTGTGACAGGAGAGTAGTGCAACAGCTATCAGCAGTACCAGTAGAGAAACTCTTTTCATAGTATGATTTATATCAGGTACCTCAAAATTACTATTATCCTTCCATACCTTTGAGGACCCGTTTGAATCATAAAAATAACAGACCATGTTGAACCAGAAAATAGCTGATTTACGAAAAGATTATAAGCTGGCTTCCCTGGATGAAAGTGAGGTAGCGCCTTATCCCTTGTCCCAGTTTGGGAAATGGTGGCACGATGCTATCAGCAGTGAAATTGATGAAGCCAATGCCATGACGCTGGCCACCAGTACGCCAGATGGCCGTCCGTCTGCAAGGATTGTATTATTAAAGAGTTTTGATGACGATGGCTTTTTGTTTTTTACCAACTACGAAAGCCGCAAGGGGCAGGAGCTGGCGCTGAATCCGCATGTTAGTCTGTTGTTCTTCTGGCGGGAGCTGGAGCGGCAGGTTCGTATAGAGGGTACCGTTAGTAAGGCGCCGGTATCGGTAAGTAATGAGTATTACAACAGCCGGCCGGAGGGCAGCCGGATCGGTGCCATTGCCTCGCCACAGAGCAAGGTCATTCCGGGCCGATCTTTCCTGGAAGAACAGGTAGACCAGGTAGCGGCAAAATATCAGCAGGAGGCCCCCCAGAGACCTGATTACTGGGGAGGTTATATAGTGAAGCCACAGGTGATGGAATTCTGGCAGGGGAGAAGCAGCCGGTTGCACGACAGGATCCTGTATACATTAACACCTGAAGGTGGCTGGAAAATTGAGCGCCTGGCGCCTTGACAATCCATCTTCCAAATAAAAATGCCGCTAAGATTATGTGAATAATCTTAGCGGCATTTTACTAAAAGCGTAAAATTAAGCTTTTGGTGCAGCAGCTTTTGCGGCAGTATTTTTTCTGGTCTTTGCAGATCTAACCTTACCGAAAGATTTACTGAAGATCTTACCTTTTTTGGTTTTAATATCTCCTCTACCCATAACGAATAATTTGAAGTTTGTTGTTGTTAAATATGATGTTATCAGGCTGCAAAATACTGTAATTCGATGAAATAGCGTAGTACTGGCCGTTTGATATAAAAAAAAAGCAAGAAACATAACTGTTCCTTGCTTGAATAAGTTGTGTTAACTGATTAGAGCTTGTCGGATAAAGCTTTACCAGCCTTGAACTTAGCAACTTTCTTAGCTTTGATCTTGATGATCTGACCGGTTTGTGGGTTTCTACCGTTACGTGCAGCACGTTTAGAAACGGAGAAAGTACCGAAACCAACCAAAGTTACTTTACCACCTTTTTTCAGGGTATCAGCAACAGCTTTGGTGAAAGAGTCCAGAGCTTCGTTAGCCTGGGTTTTGGTAATAGCTGCATCTTTAGCAAGCTTGTCGATTAATTCGGCTTTGTTCATAGTTAGTAAGATTTAACTAGTGAAAAAATGTTTGATGTGAGCAAATATAGCGCGTTTTATCAGATTACCAAATTTTTTACAGCTTTTTTATAGAAAATTTTATAGGCTGAAAAACGCTACTGGTAACGGTTACAGCTGATTGGTCTTTTACGTGCTAAAGGACAACCTTTTAGCAGGATCGCATAGAACCCTGTACCGTGGCATGTTTGCCTGCTTTTTTACTATTAACGCGGGTTTGAGCCAACTATTGTACCAAAGTCCGGATGCCCCGAAAATAGTGGATTTCCTGTGGATAAGTTTAGTAAAGATCCCTTACTTAAAGCACCTCCATTACGGTTGTAAACGCAATAAAACGATCACCGAAAAGCTCATATCCTCTTTGCCGCAGGGCCTGTTGGTACTGGTCTGCGAAGGATTGATAGTCGTCCAGGCTGTCTGCAAAATATTGCACAACATAGGTGGGACCCTCTTCATCATCCTGCTCCAGCAGGCGGCTGATGCGGTAATCACGGAATAATCCCGTAGCCAGCATCGCCGGAATATGTTCTTCCCGCAACCATTGCAGCCACCGTAAAGATGTATCTGTGGCCACTTTGGTGGTTACATTATATATAATCATACGCCTCTTTATTTATACTGCCAGCTCCACGAACACCGGACAATGATCTGAGTGTTTTACCTGTTGATAAATAGTGGCATGTTTCAGCAGCCCTTTCAATGGTGCGGATACGTTGATATAGTCGATACGCCAGCCCTTGTTATTGTTTCTCGCATTGGCCCGGAAGCTCCACCAGCTGTACTGATGAGGATCTGTATTAAAATGACGGAAGCTGTCTACAAAGCCGCTTTCAAAGAAACGGTCCATCCATGCGCGTTCTTCAGGCAGGAAACCGGTGGAGTTTTTATTGCCCACGGGGTCATGGATATCTATTGGCTTGTGACAAATATTGTAATCGCCGCATACAACCAGGTTGGGGCGGGTTTTCTTCAGTTCTTCGAGGTATTGAAAGAACTCTTCCAGCCACTGGTATTTATAGGTCTGCCGCAGGTCGCCGCTGGTACCGGAGGGGAAGTAAGTATTGATCAGGGTAATATCGCCGAAATCAAGCCTTATAAAGCGGCCTTCGAGGTCGCTCTGGCCGTGGCCACTACCATATTGTACAAAGTCGGGTTTAATACGGGTGAGCACTGCTACACCGCTGTACCCTTTCTTTTGCGCAGGGTACCAGTAATGTGCATAGCCGAGATTGTCGAATTGCTGAAAGTCGATATTTTCCTGGTGGGCCTTTATTTCCTGCAGGCAGATAATATCAGCGGGATCTGTTTGTAACCATTCTGTAAAACCTTTAGTCATGGCTGACCTCAGGCCATTCACATTGTAAGATATGATTCTCATGTTGGGTGTTGTTTAGGGAATTACCTCCTTAAATTTACGAATTACGGACCTGTGGTCAGATAATAAAGGCGAAAAATTCCGCTGTTATCCCTCCACAGATCCGTAACAATTCAGGCTGTAATGCTTTTAGATATCGTATTCGAGGTTCGGACGGAGCCACTGTTCGGCTTCTTCCACTGTCCAGTTCTTACGGGCAGCATAGTCTGTTACCTGGTCTTTTTCAATTTTTCCGAGACCGAAATATTTACCTTCCGGGTTGGCGAAATACCAGCCGCTCACGCTGGAAGCGGGATACATGGCCAGTGATTCGGTAAGGGTAATACCAGTATTCTCGGTGGCGTTCAGCAGATCAAACAATTTCCACTTTTCGGTATGGTCAGGGCAGGCGGGATATCCCGGCGCCGGACGGATACCTGCATAGGCTTCTTTGATAAGGTCTTCGTTGCTCAGGTGTTCTTCTGTAGCATATCCCCAGAACTCTTTACGTACCCGTTCGTGCATCAGTTCTGCAAAGGCTTCGGCGAGCCTGTCGGCCAGTGCTTTCAGCATGATGCTGTTATAGTCGTCGTGTTCTGCTTTGAATTTATCGAGCCACTTTTCAATGCCTACGCCGGTGGTTACCGCAAAGCCGCCGATATAATCGGTTTTGCCGGATTCGGCAGGAGCAATGAAATCGGCGAGGGAAAGGTTCGGCTGCCCCGGTGCTTTCTTTACCTGCTGACGCAGGAATTCCAGCTGTACCGGTTTAATGTCCGGTTGTTCGGGTGTTACCATCACGGAATCTGCGGCCACTCTGCTGGCGGGATAGAGCCCAATAACAGCATTGGCGCCCAGCCATTTTTCTTCAATCACTTTGTTTAATAATTCCTTTGCATCATTAAACAGGCGGGTGGCTTCTACGCCCACTACTTCATCGGTAAGGATCTGCGGGAATTTACCATGCAGTTCCCAGGCAATGAAGAATGGCTGCCAGTCGATATACTTCGCAATTTCCCCGAGGTCGTAGTTCTCAAACTTCATCACACCGGTCATTTTAGGCTTTACCGGGGTAAAGGTATCCCAGTTAATGACGGTTTTGTTGGCCTGTGCTGCAGCAATCGGGAGGAATTGCTTGGTTTGTTTTTTATTCTTGAAAGCTTCGTTCAGCTTTTGATATTCAGTTTGTATACCGGCCAGGAAGTCGGGTTTCAGCGCTTTGTTAAGCAGGCTGCCGGTAACGGTTACGCTGCGGGACGCGTCCAGTACGTGTACTACGCCATGCGCATATTCCTGGGCTATTTTAACAGCCGTATGTGTACGGCTGGTAGTGGCGCCTCCGATGATCAGCGGAATATTGAAATCCTGCCGTTTCAGTTCGCGGGCTACGTGTACCATTTCATCGAGACTAGGCGTGATGAGGCCACTCAAACCAATTATATCCACCTTTTCCTGGCGGGCGGTCTGGAGGATCTTTTCAGCCGGTACCATTACACCGAGGTCAATGATCTCATAGCCGTTGCAGGCCAGTACTACGCCTACAATGTTTTTACCGATATCGTGTACATCGCCTTTTACGGTGGCCAGCAAAATTTTACCGGCGGCTTTTATTTCTCCGCCATGTTCGGCCTGTATACGTAATTTCTCTTCTTCAATATATGGAGTGAGGATGGCCACGGATTTTTTCATCACGCGGGCGCTTTTTACCACCTGCGGGAGGAACATTTTACCGCTGCCAAAGAGATCGCCCACGATGTTCATACCAGCCATCAGCGGGCCTTCGATCACATCCAGCGGACGCGGGTATTTCTGGCGCGCTTCTTCTGTATCACCATCTATATAATCTGTAATACCATTTACGAGGGCGTGGCTCAAACGATCTTCCACAGAGCCCAGTCGCCAGGTTTCATCTTTCTCTACTACTTTTCCTTTGGCCTTTACGGTTTCTGCGAATTGTATGAGCCTTTCGGTTGCGTCGTCTCTTCTGTTTAGTATGGCATCCTCACAAAGTTCGCGGAGGGTTGGCTCAATGTCGTCATAAATCTGCAGCATCCCGGCATTCACAATACCCATATCCATGCCTGCTTTGATGGCATGGAACAGGAATACGGAGTGCATGGCCTCTCTCACGGTTTCGTTACCGCGGAAAGAGAAGGATACGTTACTTACGCCGCCGCTGATTTTTGCCAGGGGCATCAGTTGTTTGATGCGACGGGTAGCGTTAATGAACTCTACGGCGTAGTTATTATGTTCTTCGATACCGGTGGCGATGGCGAAGATATTGGGATCGAAGATGATATCCTGGGGATCGTATCCCACTACTTCGGTGAGTATTTTATAGGCGCGGTGACTGAAGCTCACTCTTTTTTCTTCGGTGTCGGCCTGGCCGTGTTCATCGAAGGCCATTACAACTACTGCAGCGCCGTAGCTTTTGCAGATATGCGCCTGTTCAATGAATTTGGCTTCTCCTTCCTTTAAGCTGATGGAGTTCACAATACATTTACCCTGTACGCATTTCAGCCCGGCTTCAATGACGGAGAACTTACTGGAGTCGATCATCACCGGGATACGGGAAATATCCGGTTCTCCTGCCAGGAGGTTCAGGAAGGTAGACATGGCGGTTTCCCCGTCGAGCAGGGCATCGTCCATGTTTACGTCGAGGATCTGCGCACCGCTTTCCACCTGCTGACGGGCAACAGACAGGGCTTCTTCGAACAGTCCTTCTCTTACGAGGCGGGCAAATTTCTTGGAGCCGGTTACGTTGGTACGTTCCCCTACGTTAATGAAGTTGGTTTCAGGTCTTACCACCAAAGGTTCCAATCCGCTCAGGCGCATAAAGGGTTTGATTACCCTGCGTTCTTCGCTGACAATAGGTTCGTTGGCGGTATCTGTATTATTTATAGTTGTTTCGCTCATTTCTGCTGTAAGTGATGTTTGAATAGAAAACCTGCCACGGTTTGATCAGGCGAGTGTTTCGGCTAATACGGGTTTGAGGCGTGGTTTGATATGTTTCACATGTTCTGCAATGTGGCGTATATGATCAGGAGTGGTACCGCAGCAGCCACCTACTATGTTAACAAAGCCGGAGGCGGCAAAGTCTTCAATAATGCAGGCGGTATCTTCCGGTTCCTCATCATATTCCCCGAAGGCATTTGGTAAGCCGGCGTTGGGGTAGCAGCTAACGTAGCAACTGGCTATGTTGGAAAGCTCCTCTACATAGGGGCGCATCTGCTGACCGCCTAAGGCGCAGTTTAAACCGATGGAGAACGGATTGGCGTGCATCACAGAGATATAGAATGCTTCCAGGGTTTGCCCGCTGAGGGTTCTGCCGGAGGCGTCTGTGATGGTACCGGAAATCATTACCGGGATCTGGGGTTTCCCCGATTCGCGGTAGTACTTCTTGATGGCATAGATCGCTGCTTTGCAGTTCAGCGTATCAAAAATGGTTTCTATCAGGAGGATATCCACACCGCCTTCAGAGAGGCCACGCACCTGTTCTTCGTAGGCTGCGGCCACTTCGTCGAAGTATACGGAGCGGAACCCGGGATTATTTACATCCGGCGACAACGACAGGGTTTTATTCATGGGCCCTATGGCGCCAGCCACAAAACGGGGCTTGTCGGGGTTTTTAGCGGTATACTCTGCAGTAGCTCTTTTGGCTATCTGTGCAGCGGCTACATTCAGCTCATAGGCCAGTGCCTGCATATCGTAGTCGGCCATAGCAATAGAAGTGCTGCTGAAAGTATTGGTTTCAATAATGTCAGCCCCGGCTTCCAGGTACTCCTTGTGAATGGCTTCAATAATATGAGGCTGTGTAAGATTAAGGAGGTCGTTATTGCCTTTAAGATCACTGGGATAGTTAGCAAAGCGGGTGCCCCTGTAGTCGGATTCCTGGAGTTGATATCGTTGAATCATGGTGCCCATTGCACCATCGATAATAAGTATGCGCTCATTGGCGCAGTCTTGTAAAGATTTCATATTTATCAAGGCGTTTATTAGTTACAGTTAAGAAAAGAACAGGGTCGAACAATAAACAAATCCACCCTGAACGAGTCCACAAATATAACCTTTTCCCAGCTAATTTATTGTTTTGTGATTTGCGTGGATTCCGGGATCTGCCCGGCTTTGATCTGCTCTTTTTCAGGCTATATATCTCTATAAATAAATATAGATTTTGTTTATACCTATAAATTTAATTTGGAAGTAGTCTACAAAGTCTACTATATTTGTAGGGTAATAGAAAGATACAATGCAACAAAATGATAGAAATATAGTGATTTACCCGGTTATGGCCTCCCACCAGCCCTTTGCCTGCACTCCTTGTAGTTGCCGTTGCTGCAATTAACAGATTCATCATTAGTTCTTCTCAAATATTTTATTACAACAAAACTAACGTCAGTCATGACTATATCAGAACATATTCATACCCTGCATCAGCACCTGGCAAGCCTGGGATTACAACCAGTGCCCCAATCCGGCAACGGAAACCAGTCTGAAGTGTTTAAGGTATGCTTCTTGAATAAATATGAAATGCAGCGGTGGAAAGAGCTGCAACAACAACAGGAATCAGAAACCAATCATACAATATTTCCGGACCATCCTTCAAAGGATGCTGTCTGACAACTTTTCATAACGTGGAATTACAGGTTAAACGAAGACGGGTGCTATTGAGCACCCGTATTTTTTTTATATCACTTCAGGAAGTTATTTATTTGTTCTGTACATAGCTTTCCAGCGGTAACCGGTTGCTGATAGACCTGGCCAGCGTCATCTCATCTGCATATTCCAGCTCTCCCCCAAAGGCAATACCACGGGCAATAGTGGTAATTTTTACCGGGAATTCTTTTAATTTTTTAGAGAGATAGTAAATAGTAGTATCCCCTTCAATAGTAGGACTTACAGCCATAATCACTTCTTCTACTCCCTGATACTGAACTCTTTCTACCAGCGAATGAATATTCAGCTGATCAGGACCAATACCATCAATAGGAGAAATGATTCCACCCAGTACATGGTATAAGCCATTGAACTGCTGCGTATTTTCAATGGCCATCACATCGCGGATGCTTTCCACCACACATACCACCTGCTTTTGCCGGGAATGACTGCTGCAGATGCTGCATACTTCCGCATCCGACACATTGTGACAAACCTTACAGAACTGTATCTGTTGCCGCATCCGTGCTATCACATCCCCAAACTGTTCCACCTGGGCTGTTTCCTGCTTCAGCAGGTGCAACACCAGCCGCAGGGCGGTTTTTTTACCGATGCCCGGCAGTTTGGCAAATTCATTTACCGCGTTTTCTATCAGCGCAGAGGAAAATATCATAGTGCAAAGTTAGGAATATTGGAGCGGAGGGAGCAGCACTGTTCCCTCCGCAACGATTATTTAGATGCTTATCTTTTTGGGTACCGTCCAGTACGCCTTCAGGTTTACTTTTTCAATATTGATTACCCGCTCCGGTTGCCTTTTAGGCTTGGTATAGTAGCTACCACGGTCCCATTTGCCATTACCATTGGTATCGAGCAACACGCGGATGTCGTATTCGCCGGGTGTAATAAACCGCTGGCTCCACTTGCCGTTTACAACAGTGCCGGAATATTTAATGGTTTTATCCTGTACCAGCTGCACTACATAGTGCATGGCAGAATCATTGATGGCACTTTTTGTACTATCGCTGATATTGAGTTCTGTAACCGTGAAAATGGCGTAATCTGCTACCTTTTTGGTCCGGAAATTAAGGGTATCCGGCCTGGCCAGTTGCTGCCCCGCAGTATCGGTAGGCGCATCTTTAGGAATAATGAACCGGTATGGAGTGCCTTCTTTCCAGGTATAGCCAATTGTTAACTGGGTACGGGTAGAATCCATTGTGCTGGTAAAGGTAACCGGCGTGTAGGCGCTGTCTTCCCCAAGAATGGTTCTGGCGCTGTCCAGGTTCCTCAGTGGCAGCGAAAATGTAATCTTCAGCGGCGCCGGCAATTCCTGCATTCCTCCATCAAGCGTAGGAGTAGCGGTTAGTTTCGGCAGCTTCTTCTTTTTCTTTTCTTCCTCTTCCTGTTCAAGCATAGAAGAATCAACAGGTTCCGGTGGTGGCTTGATGGTACTATCTGCTTCCATAAACAACAGCAGGTTCACATCGGCCAGGTTGCTTTCTGTTAACACAATCGGCGCTTCCACGAAGGCGATCATTTCCGTAGGCTGACTATACTGCAGATCACGGTCTTCTTCTTTCAGGGCGAAAATTTTATACGAGCCGGGTGCAATGTTCTTAAAGCGGAACGAGCCATCCCCTTTGGTTTTAGCGTAATACACCGGTTTTTCCTTCGACACAATGGAGTCGGTCAGATCGCGGTACAGCATAACAGCCACGTTACTGTCTACCCGGCCGTTTTCCGCATCTATCAGGTGACCAGACACCTGGAGGCTGTCGAGATAGTCGCCGGTGGACACCACATACTGGAAATCAGCCGAAATATTACGTTCGTTGATATCCCGGATAGCGTCCGCGAAATTGAAAGTATAGGTGGTATTTGGTTTCAGGGTATCCTTTATTTCAAGGGTTACCGTGTGCAGCTTGGCCGTGACAATTGGCGTGCGTTTCAGCGTTGGCGATACAATCAGCTTATCGTTCACATTATCCAGTTCCACATATTCATCAAAGATGAACGTCACTTTTTTGCTGTTGAAGTGAAGGGTGGAATCCCTGGGGTTAGCCTGCAGCAATACGGGAGGCACACTGTCCCTCGGTCCGCCGCTGGGTGGCACAATGTTGGCGCATCGCGTAAATGAAATGGAAACGAGTATAAACATCAGCCAGAAAACCCAGCCCCTGATATATTGATTCATGTACCTGATCGGATTAATCAGGCACAAACTTACGAACTCATTTCAAAGAAATACGAATTTGGCAGCTGCTAATGACCAGAACCATATTTTTTCCTTAATCTTATATATGGCAAGTATTTATTTCATGCAACATACCCAGGTGATCCCGGCCCCACCGGAGGAGGTTTGGAACTATTTTTCCAACCCCAATAACCTGGCGCATATTACGCCTCCCACTATGCGGTTCACCGTTACTTCCCCGCCCTACACAGGGCAGGTGTACCCCGGACAGATTATCACCTATTTTGTATCACCGGTAGCGGGCATTCCGCTGGAATGGATGACAGAAATCACCCATGTAGCATACCTGGATTATTTTGTAGATGAGCAACGGGTAGGCCCCTACAGCATCTGGCACCATGAACATCATTTCCAGGCAGTACCCGGCGGCGTAAAAATGACGGACCTGGTTCATTACCGGCTGCCTTTTGGTTGGCTCGGTAAACTGGCTCACCGGTTGTTTGTAAAGAAACAGTTGGAAGCCCTGTTTGCATACCGGTTTCAGGCCGTTGAAAAAATATTTGGCCGGCCTACTGCTGAGTAGTGATGGTTTTTGTTAAATGATCGCCGGTGTAAAGCTGGAAGGTGCTTTTGCCGGTTTTGGGAACGGCACCCAGCCATAGCGGAACGGTGCTGGCGCTGCCTCTGCTGGGATTGGAAGTAGCCACAAAATGCAGCGAGGCGTTGTTGTTTGCATTATCTGACGTAGCGGATTCCAGTTGAATCTGCGTACCATAAAAAGTCGGCGGCATAGTGGCGGCCACTACGATCTGCGTGCCAAAGTCGGGCTTATCGATGGTATTGTTCATGGTTTTAGCCATTCCAAACAGGCTGTCGAACGATGCCTGGTTATCAATGAGCCAGAAGGTAAGACTGTCATTCACCGTAATCGTGTTTTTCAGGAAATAGCCGGAAATGGGTTTTACTTCAAGCTGGCTGTTGGGATTGGGCGCTACGTTCAGCGTGGTATCACTGCCGGCGGCAGTGCTGTCGCTCTCCGTTTTTGTACCGCTGTTGGCACAGGAAACAGTGGCCATTATACAAACAGCAAGTACTATCAGTTTAACATGCATGGGAAATATGTTTTGATAGATAACATTAATCGCCGGGAATAGTTTTACGGGAGATCGGGATGAGGAGGGTAATATTGCCCACGGAATGTTTCCCGGTACCGCTCATCCATTCGGTGCGGGTTTTCTGTGTATAGCTGATGGTGGCGCGGTTAATAACAATCCCGATGCCGTAATCCATGCCAATGCTGAAGTGCCGCATCCGCGTTTGCTGGTAGTTGGATAAATCTTCAAAATTGGTATCCCTCGACTTAAAAATACCGCCCTGCAGCAGCGCATTATATCCTGTAAAAGTAAATTGTGGCCTGGCCATAGCATACAGCTGAAATCTTTTTTTGACGGCCACCGGTAAACTGCGGTTGCCGAAGTAAGGATTGAAAAGTCCTGCCCGGATATAGGTGAGGGCACTTACGGCGGTAGTCATGGTACCCAGTTTAGCATTGGCGCTGCCAATAATTTCGAGGTAATCAACAGGGCTCCACAACATTTTTTCATAGGTGAAACTATAGTTGATCAGCGGTGCATTGGGCACCTGGTATTCCCACCCCCTGGGTGGCTGGTAACCGATAAGTTTATGGAAGAAGGTTTGGGTTTCTTTGGCAAACGCCCACGGGCCCAGCACGCCGAATACAAATTCCGAATGGAAGCTGTACTTTTTTTCGGGGTTGTAAGAGGTGAGCCCGTGGGTGGCATACAATGCGCCGGCATAATAAAAGTCCTTTGGGTTAAAGCTGGTATCTGCAATCTGGTTAGGGGTGATCATGACCTGCATGGCACTCCACTCAAATACATTAACAGCGTTCCTGCCTGCTGCGGGAAGTATCCATTTATCGAGGAATACTGATTTCTTTTTTTTCATGTAGAGATAACCTATGCTGCTGCCGTTGCTGTAGCCACGGTCTGTTCCCCGTCCCCACACATTAAAGTAGTCGTCGTCTTCGTATATCCTTAATTGTTTGGTGGCGTCCTGCGTGATTTGCGCGGACGCGGTTATTGCCATGATACAAAGCAGTATGACCGGAAGAAATCCCTTCATAAAATTGGCATTAATATCAGAATACCCTGAATATCTCAAATGCTTTTTTTTCCAGTGCTTCCCGGTGATCCGGATGAGCAATATCGATGAGGGCCTGTGCCCTTTGCCGCAGGTTTTTCCCACGCAGATGGGCGATGCCGTATTCCGTGACCACATAATGCACGTGCGCCCGGGTGGTAACTACGCTGGCGCCGGGTTGCAGCTGCGATACGATGCGGGAAACACCTTTAGAGGTAGTAGAGGGAATGGCAATAATGGGTTTGCCTCCTTCGGAGAGGGCTGCGCCACGCATGAAATCCATTTGTCCGCCTACGCCGCTGTATTGTCTGAACCCGATTGAGTCGGCACATACCTGTCCGAAGATATCAATTTCTATGGCGCTGTTGATGGCAGTTACCCTTGGATTTTTGCGGATGGTGGTGGGATTATTCACGTATTCCACATCCATGAGCCGCATAATGAGATTGGTATCCATAAAGTCGTACAGCCGCTGGCTCCCGATGGCGAAGCTGGAGATGAGCAGGCCGGGGTGTACGGCTTTGTATTTGCCGGTGATTACGCCTCTTTCCACGAGGTCGATGATGCCATCGGAAAACATTTCGGTGTGGATGCCGAGATCTTTGTGATTGGAGAGGCATTGCAAAACGGCGTTTGGAATACCGCCGATGCCCATCTGCAAGGTGGCGCGGTCATCAATAAGGGAGGCCACGTTGCGGCCTATTGCCAGTTCTACGTGGGTGGATGGCCGGATGGTTTGGGCATAAATAGGGTAATCTACTTCCACGGCAGCGTTTATCCTGGAAATATGAATAACGCCATCGCCCAGTACGCGGGGCATGCGTGGGTTTACTTCCGCGATGATAATTTTAGCGGTATCCACGGCGGCTTTGGAAACATCGCAGGATACGCCCAGGGTGCAGTAGCCGTTTTTATCCGGCGGGGAAACAGAGATGAGCGCCACGTCTATCGGTTGTTCGCAGGTACGGAAATACCTGGGTATTTCGCTGAGGAACATGGGAACGTAGTTGGCCCGGCCTTCATTTACCGCCTGCCGGATATTTTTGCCTACAAAGAAGGCGTCTATTTCAAATGCGTGCGCGTGTTCAGGGGAGGCATAGGGCGCTTCCCATTCGGTATGGATGCTTACCAGCCGCACCTTTTTCAGTTCATGGCTGCGGGCGGTCATGGCGTTGACAAGCTCCCGCGGAGTGGCTGCCGCGGTATGGATAAATACGGTATGGCCGGACTGGATCAGCTGTGCAGCTGCTGTAATGGATGTGTAAGACATGCGGTGATATTTTCTCCAAAATTATCGTGCGGCAAAAAGAATAACTATGAGCGTTATCATGTTGTATTTTTAATACTTCTCAGTGCTGATAAATTTCAACAACCCGGATGGGAAATTGTTGGAGCCAGGAGGTTAAATAACGGTGAAGGATACACTGAATTATAGGAATACCGGCTATACCAGCCGGGTTCATGGCCATAGTTATCCATTTTAGCTAGGCATGTTGATAAATTCATATAGGTGTTATGACCTACACCCTGTTTTATTTCTATATATTAGCATTCTAAACCTGGTACACAACTTCTTTGCGGCGAGATTTGGCAAATATAAGTGAGCAGAGGCTCATTGAGCAGTTAATAATTGGAGATCCTGCGGCAAAAGAGTTGTTATACGACCGTTACGCCGGGGCTCTTTATAACATTGTATTGCAGCTTGTGCCGGTGAAAGAGCGTGCAAATGAAGTGATAGTAAAGGTATTTCTCTGGTCATTCCAAAACATTGGAACATTCCGGACCTCGGGTCATCGTATTTTGTTTACCTGGTTACTACGTAAAGCGAGAGAATTCGCCATCAAGGAGGCCCTGCCGGAGACCGCGTTATCCGGTACGGAGCTGATGAAGCAGGAAGATGGCTTATTGCAGCAATTTTACCTGATGCTGCCAGCCGATCAACAACAGGTGTTCCGGCTTAGTTATTTTAAAGGATTATCAATCACAACGATAGCCCGCTTACTGGCTTTGCCGGAGGGGCAGATAAATGACACCCTGAAAGAAGCGATGAAGTCTTTCAGACAATTCTTAAAAAAGACTTGGAACTAAAATTTTACATAGAAAGCGGTATTATCGAGTCCTTCGTGCTGGGCCTGGCTTCTGAAGAAGAAGTGGAAGAGCTGCAGCACATGAGAAGGCTGTATCCGGAACTGGATACGGAAGTCGAATACGTTGAACGCCGCCTGGAAAGCGCCGCGTTTGATGAGCCCGCCATGCCGCCCGCGGAAATACGCGACCGGGTGCTGCAGAAAATCAGGTGGGAAGATGGACATGCCTATTCAGATCCTTCTTCCAATTATACGTTTATCAACATCCAGCCGAAAGATGGTGATCACATCACAGTTCACCGCTGGTGGAAGATCTTCTTTATTATCTTCTTCATTATGTCCAAGGTTTTTCTTTTCCTGGCCATTTTTTACTACCTCAAGTACCGTATGTCGCAGGAACAACAACGTAGCGACAACCTGCACCAGATGATCCGGCAGGAACAAACACAAAACCCCTTGTTATAATTTTCTATCCGGATTGTCGTTATTTTAAAGATTTTACCATTTTGAGAATCCACCAGAAGTGGGTTAACGTATCTATAGATATAGTATTTATTATTTATATTTTATATCCTTGGTTAATTTAAACGGGCAGTTTGAACATCAGTAACTATATAGAAAGCGGCATTATTGAGCGTTATTTGTTGGGGCTCGCCTCTCCTGAACAGGAAGACGAGCTGCTGCACCTGCGCCGGATTTACCCGTTGCTGGACCTGGAATTTACTGCCGCAGAACTACGGATAGAAGACAAACTGATGGAAGAAGGTTCCCTGCCACCGGTAAAAATAAAAAATGCCGTTTTGCAGCGGATTAAACCGGATAAGGATTGGGAAGACCGTCCACGGGGCGGTTATAACCCCTATGAGCATACGAATTTTCATCATACATATATCCCCCTCGACTCTTTCTGGAACCGCCGGATCACTGTAAGCGTATGGTGGCGTTGCGCTTTTATTGCCCTCGCCGTACTGGCCATGTCGCTGGCGGCCAGTACCTGGCATTTCTACCACCGCGCCCAGATGCTGGAAGATATCCTGTTTAAGCTCAAAGTGCCGCCTGCAACCTATCCGGCCCCTGTAACCCGTTAAACGGGCATCTTTCATTTGGTACGTTTATTGCAAATGCTGAAATTGCCCCTGTATTCCGGCTGTTATAAAACCTTATTTGATAGCTGCGTGTTGAATACATTGGCATTTAAACACACAAACTAATTTCCCATGAGAAAATTTTCATTTGCAGCGTTACTAATGGCGATAGTTGCCGTTTTTGCATCTTCCTGCTCCCCAAAACAAGGTGTCACCCAAGACATTAATAAAGGCGCCGTAAAAGGTAACTGGGTTTTAACTGATATTAAATACGAAGGAATTCCTGAAAACGCCAAAGTAACTGTATTTGATGAAGCCAACGCCAAGTGCTTTATCGGCAGCCAGTGGATCCTGCCGGATAATTATGCGATGGGTTCCTACACGCTCACCTCTACAGAAAATGGTTGCAGCGCTGTTACCCAGAACATTGCCTGGTCGCTGACCAAAAGTGGCGGCGTAAGCATGTTCGGCTTCAAAAAGCTGTACAGTGGCGATAAAGCAAAGAATGTAACCGAAGGTTACCGCATGGAAATCACCGGCGCCGGTAGTGTTATGACCTGGAGAGCAAACATCAGCTTCGAGAATAAAAGTGCAGCCATTATATACACCCTGCAACGTAAATAACCGCTATCGCTCATAGTGTTAGCTTATTAAATGCAGCGGAGATCATGTTCTTTGGTCTCCGCTGTCTTTTTTCCAAAAGATGTATATTTAGATCACCAAGCACCATTACTATGAGCACGCAACAGTCACAGATTCAGTTCCTGGCGCATGCAAGCTTCAGGATTACCACCCCCGAAGGTCACGTGATATTAATAGATCCCTGGTATACGAATAATCCTGCACTGCCTCCCGGTTTAGCGATTCCGGATAAGATAGACCTCATCCTTATTACACACGGACACCGTGATCACCTCGACAGTAAAATGGTGGACATTATCCGCACCAGGTCGCCCAAAGTGATTGCCAACCCGATAGTGAGGTTTTATTTGCAGGAACAGGGCGTGCCGGATCATGCGTTTGAACCGCTCAATGCCGGTGGCACCCTGTCTGTAATGGATGTAAAAGTAACCATGACCAATGCCTTTCATTTTGCGCATATCCCCCTGCCGGACGGTAAAATCGGCTACCCGCACGCCACCAATGGTTTCATTGTTTGGATGAGCGACGACATCTCTGTATATTATTCCGGAGATACGTCTGTATTTGGTGATATGGAACTGATTGGTGAGATATATGAGCCGGATATCGCCATTTTGCCTATCGGCGACCGTTTTACAATGGGACCACTGGAAGCCGCATTTGCTGCGCGTTTGCTGAAAGTAAAACACCTGATCCCCTGTCATTACGGAACAATGCCTACGCTCACGGGTACGCCTGAGCGGCTGCGCGCGCTGACGGAAGACCTGGACCGCTTACAGATTCATGTACTGAAGCCTGGCGAAATACTGGATACCGCTATTGTGAAGGCCAGCCATCATTAGTGAACGAATATGCCATAAATCCCGACATATGTTACCCCTGAATACCAACCGACTGTTCATATATCCCTGCCGTTTGCCACTGCTTACGCAGATATTCCTGGAACATCCGCATGCCCGCGAAACGCTGCAGGCAAACATCCCGGAAAACTGGCCGCAACCAGACCTGAAAGAACAATTGCCACATTTTATTGAATTGCTCCAGCATGATCCCCGGTCGTTTCCCTGGATGCTCTGGATCATTGTAAATAAAGAAGAAGGAACCGTGATCGGCGATATCGGCTTTAAAGGACGCCCCGATAAAAACGGTGTGATAGAAATAGGCTATACCCTGCTGCCTTCCTGGCGCAAAAAAGGGTATATGCGCGAAGCCGCTACCGCACTGGTGGAATGGGCTTTCCGGCAGCCACATGTGAAAAAGCTGATCGCCGAGTGCGATGTTACCAACACCGCTTCCATGAAGGTGCTGCAGCACCTGGGTATGGAGGAAGTGAAATCGCCCGGGGAGATGCTGCACTGGCAGCTCCTGAATAAATAGCGTAGATACGTTATCGTTATTCCACCATGTTCTGTTTTGCAAAACGGATGAAAAGCTGGCAAAGCTTATCCTGTAAGCCCTGCAGGTAAGTGAAGTGAAGTTTTCTTACCAGTTTGAAATTCTTTACCGGTAATATTCTGAACTCTCCCAGCTCCAGTTCGCGCTGCACGGCCTGTGAAGAAATAAAGGCTGCACAGGGCGAATGGTGCAGGTATGATTTGATGCTTTCTGTACTGCCCATATACATGGCCACGTTCAGATCGGTGATTTTTAATTTCAGGCGTTTCAGCTCCTCGGTAATCACTTCCAGCGTGCCGGAACCGTGTTCCCTCATCAGCAGGGGAATGGTTTTAAGATCGGCGGCGCTAAGCGGTTCGCCATTGCCATACTGATGCTTCATATTGCCCACCAGCACAATTTCATCTTTTGCAAACTCCACATATTTCAGCAAAGGATTTTTGGAACTGCCTTCAATGATACCCAGCTGAATGCTTTTTTCAAATAATGCCTGTTCTATCTGCTCGGTATTTCCGCTGGTGAGCGATGTTTTTACATCGGGGTACCGCTGGTTGAATTTCGCCAGCAGCGGTGGGATCAGGTATTGCGCAATAGTAGTGCTGGCGCCTATGGGCAACAGTCCGCCCTGCATGTGTTTCAGCTGATTTACATCATACTCCAGGTTGCGGTAATCGGTAAAAATAATTTCTGCATGATGCATCACCAGCACTCCCGTGCGGGTAAGTTTTATTTTATTCCCGATCCTTTCAAACAACGCCATGCCCAGCTGTTGCTCCAGTTCATGTATATGTTTGGTAACAGCCGGTTGTGAAATATATAATTCCTCTGCAGCTTTGGTGAAGCTGAGACGCTTGGCGACAGTGTGAAATACTTTGAGTCTGAAATCGAACATGCACTAAAAATACAAAAATACCTTACAACTCAGGCGGCGTAAAGCCGAAGTGTTTATAAATACCTTGTCCGGCGGGACCCATGAGGAAGTCCATGAAATCCCTGGCCGCCTGCGGATGTGGTGCGCTTTTCAATATACCGGCCCAGTAAGACGCTTTGATGTTTTCCTTTTCAGGAATATTCACCACACTCACCGGGTGATGGATCATTTGCTGGTAGTATGCTTCTGTAAACCACACAGGACCTGCATCCGACTGTTGCCGGAGAATGCGCAGCGGTGTTTCCCGGTGATGTATTTTAGTAAGATAAGTACTGCCTTTTGCTGCTTTTTCTTTCATGATGGCTTGTTGTAAAGCGATGCCGCCGGCCTTTGCATAAGCTTCTTCTATGCGTTTGCCAATGCCTTCCCAGGCGGGGTTGGGCATACTTACCTGCACATCTTTGCGCCCGAGATCTGCCAGTCCACGGATGTTTTTTGGATTATCCCGTTGCACCATGATGGCGAGGGTATTTCCTGCGTAGTTTTTTACCAGGGAGAAGCTATCCCGCAACTGATCTATACGGCCCTTCCCGGCGGTATAGATATCGGGCGTTACGGCTATACGAAGATTACCCAATACCAGCGACCCGGTGATGATTTGCTGCGCCAGGATACCTGGTGGTAATGTTTCCGCAAATACGCGTTGATATTGCGGATATGTCTTTTTAAAATCAGTGATCAGGGAATCGATCACCATAAACTGGTTACCTGCAAAGAAGATGACCAGCTGCGGATCTATAATGTCGCCATAAAGGTCGGGTACATTGTCGATGCCAGGTACCGTAAAGGCTACACCGCCGGATGGTGGCGTATTCCAGGGAGGGTCGAAGCGGTGGTCCTGGGCATGCAAAACCTGTACTGATAGTAGTGTTACTATCAGCGTAGTGATAAATTGTTTCATGATGGTTGGTTTATGGGTGTATGTAACTCCAGCCTTCTGCCTGTTTTATAATCAGTTCACCATTACCGCTGGGAGTATATTGAATGAAGGGAAATAATTCTTCTTTGGAGATTTTCCTTTCCCGCAGGGTGTTTTCGCATTCTACCAGCAGCACGCCTTTTGATTGCAGTTCCTGTAGCAGGGATTCATAGGGATGATCCTTTCTGTAAGCCGTTACACCGCCGCCGTGGGCCACCAGTTCAATGATTACCTGGTTTTGCAGCCGCGGATCTTCCAGCGCATTTTTGATATTGCGGAGGGTATTGCGGATCACTTTATCATCGTCGCTGTTTAGCTGGTAAACAGCCCTGTATCTGGGTTTACGCTGGCTCATGGCATATTGGGCGCTTAGCAGGGTGAAAAGACAGAGCAGGAGTGTTATTTTTTTCATGGTGTACGTTTTTGATGACGGTTAATGTTGCATGGGTTTAAAAGGTCCGTATTTATGTTGTTCTGCGGAAAAAGCATCTGCATAGGGACCAAAAGGAAAGTCGATGGGTTTCTTTTTAAGATCCTGCCAGTCGGCCGACTGATCTTTATGTGGCCGGGGTTGTGAGTTGATGAATGCGGCTACATCCCAGGCTTCTTCATCGGAAAGAACGGGCGTGTTATAATCCACGCCGAAAGGCATGTTATTTTTCACATAGCCGGCAAAGTTAGAGAGGCGGTAAAGCCCGGCGGCATCGTTGTAGCTTTGCGGGCCCCATAGCGGAGGATAAATAAATGCAATGCTGTCGGCATCCTTTACGCCTTCGCCATTGGCGCCGTGGCAGCTTTTACATTGTTGTGTATATATGTGCGCGCCTTTCTGTGGATCGGCAGCGCGCGATAAAAAGGCCGGCTTCCGGAGGCCGCTGCCATCGGGCCTTTCATGCGGCGGTACTTCACTGCCCAGCCATTCTATATAAGATTTTATGGCCGTCATTTCTTTGCTGTTGCTATCTGGCGCCACGCCGTTTAAACTGCGTTCAAAGCAATCACTGATGCGTTTGTTCAGCGTTTCCGAGCTGTTGGATCTGGCCCTGAATTTAGGGTACGATGCCGCAGTAAAACTATAGTTATTGCCAAAGGGTTTGGTACCTGCCTGCAGGTGACAGTTCTGGCAGTTCATACCATTGGTGATCTGCAGCACGCTTCCTTTTGGACCGAGGTATCGCGCCGTTTCGCGGATCAGTGTTTGTCCGTAAACAATGGCGGCGGCTTTTTCACCGGAAGGCAATGTGGTTACAGCTGGAGGCTGCCAGCCTTTTACAGGGGCGGCCTGCAATGCAGGCATAGGCGCCGCAGCCGGGAACAGGTAGCGTGTCCAGAGATAAAATGTTTCAAAGCCTGCCAGCAGTATTAACATCAACAGGCACGCAAATAGCCCGGAAAGGATCCGCTTATAACGTTGGATTTTATTGGTTTCCATTAAAATTACAGGTTGGTGGATTACGCTACAAAAGTAACAGGCCACCAGAGCGAAGTCAAATAACTAATAACTATCAGTGATAACCAATCGTTATTGACATCTATATAAAAAAAGTAAAACGATAAATGTAGAAAAATATAACGGAAAAAGAAAACCCCGTACAGTATTGACTTGTACGGGGTTGCCTAAAATTATTATCCAGTAACAGGTAGCGGTTATGCTTTTTTCTTACCTGCGCTTTTGTTGTTTGATTTGTAGCGCATATCAGGCGTTCCGTCTTTTTTAGTTGGTCCTGCAGGAGCTGCGGCTGTTTTGTTTTCTTTATAGCGTTTATCCGGTGTGCCGTCTTTCTTTGTTTTAGTAGTGGCAGCGGGAGTAGCAGGAGTAGCGGGTGTTGCTTTTTCTGCTTTCTTTTCTGTTTTTGGTTTTGCTTCTTTTTTAGCGGTGGCGGGTGTTTGAGCCATTGCTACGGTTAAACCCATAAACATGGCCAACAATCCGGTGAGGAACTTTTTCATATCAAATATGTTTTACGAAAAATTAAGCTTTTTCCGGCATTGCTGTATCCGCTGTCGCTGTTTTTAAGCCAGATTTAATAATCAGTTTTTTTCCACCCACATACCATTTTCACGGATCAGGTTTATCAGTTCGTTTACGGCAACATCGCTGTTGAGGCCACGTTTCACAATTTCCTTACCGCGGTAGAGCGTAATTTTGCCTACGCCGCTGCCCACATAGCCAAAGTCGGCGTCGGCCATTTCGCCGGGGCCGTTTACAATACAACCCATGATGGCAATTTTCACGCCTTTCAGGTGATGGGTAACAGCGCGGATGCGGGCGGTGGTTTCCTGGAGATCGAACAGGGTGCGGCCGCACGACGGGCAGGAGATATATTCTGTTTTGGAGATACGGGTACGCGTAGCCTGCAGGATGCCAAAGGAAATGTTGTTCAGCGTGGCATGCTGACCGGGCTGCGTGGGCTGGTTACTTAGCCATAATCCATCGCCGAAGCCATCGAGCAACAGTGCGCCGGCTTCCGTGGCATGGTGGATCAGGTGTTCATCTGCCGAAGGCTGATTACTGATACTATGGATAACGACAGGTACTGTAATATTTTTGTTGAGCAGTAAGATGAACAGGCGCCTGATAGCCGCCATCGCATTGCTGCCGGAAGCCGTGGCCACCAGTACGGTGCTGGCTGCTGTAGCCGGGTTAGCCAGTTGCAGCAGCAGTTGTTCATGATGTTCCGTATCCAGGTGATTGCAGTCGAATTGTACAAAGTTGATCCGGCCGGTTTCATTTTGTTCGCAGGCCGTTACATAGTGGCGGGCATCAAAGTAAGGTACCAGTTCCTGTTTGTCGGCTATGCTCTGCCAGTATTCTGCATCTATTACAACGCGCAGTGTGCCGGGAAGACCAAAGGCAGGCAATTGTTTGCCGGTGTAGATATAATCTGCTGCGGCATCCCCGATATTCCATTTATCGCTGGGCTCATCGTAAGTATAACCGATGGCATTCAGATCGGCGGGCTGTAAGCTGTTGTTGTCGCTGAAATCTGCCACTACCACTGGTACCTGCTTTTCGCCGATATTCTCCACAGGCGCGCTTTCGCGGCGTTTGTATTCAAAGGGAGAATAGGGGATAGTGGTTACCGGCGGAATAGCCGTATAGTCGTTACGGTTAGTATATCTTTTCACAATATCCTTACAAACCGGGAGTTCAAATTCAGGATCTTCTGTGAGGGAAACGCGGATGGTATCACCTACGCCATCTTCCAGGAGGGCGCCGATGCCGATGGCAGATTTAATACGGCCATCTTCTCCGTCGCCGGCTTCTGTAACGCCCAGGTGCAGTGGGTAGCAGTGGCCCAGTTCCTGTTCCATGGTTTGTACCAGCAGGCGGTATGCCTGTACCATTACCTGTGGGTTACTGGCTTTCATGCTTAGCACTATATTGCGGTATTGCAGGTCTTCGGCAATACGTAAAAACTCCATCGCACTTTCCACCATACCCATGGGCGTATCGCCATAGCGGCTCATGATACGGTCGCTGAGGGAGCCATGGTTGGTACCTATGCGCATGGCGGTGCCATACTCTTTACAGATTTTTACCAGCGGGGAAAAGCGTTCGCGGATGCGGTCTATTTCTTCCAGGTATTCGCTGTCGGTATAGTCTATTTGTTCAAATTTCTTTTTATCTACATAATTCCCCGGGTTTACCCGTACTTTTTCCACGATGCGGGCCGCTATTTCGGCTGCATTGGGCGTAAAATGGATATCTGCAACGAGGGGAGTGGTATAACCCTGTTTACGTAATTCGTTTTTAATGACCAGCAGGTTATCGGCCTCCTTTTTACTGGGGGCGGTGATGCGTACCAGTTCAGCACCGGCTTCAATACAACGGATGGTTTGCGCCACGGTAGCAGCGGTATCCAGGGTATCGGTGGTGGTCATGGTTTGAATGCGGACCGGGTTAAAATTTCCGATGATAAGATCTCCCACCTTTACTTCCAGAGTGGCCAGTCGTTTGTATTCTGTCAGAGAGTTGCAATAAAGCTGCATACGTAGTTTTTGTTTTCCTGCGGAAGCAAAGTTAGTAAACCTGTGGTATTATTGAACCGCAACTTAAAGCTACATTAAATTCCACGAACGGCGGGCGCAGGGCTATCTAAATAGGGGATAAAGCTTTATTTTTGACCCACTTTATGTTACTGAATAAAAGCATAGATATACCTTACCAGCAATTGCCCTTTTCCGGGCAGTTTAATGTAGCTTCCCTGGGCATGTTCCGCAATGAACTAACCGATCAGCCGCACCGTCATGATCATTTTCAGATTATATGGATTACCAAAGGGAAAGGCAGGCACATGGTGGATTTTGTGTGGTATGATGTGGAAGATGATATGATTTTCCTGCTTCGTCCCGGACAGGTACATCAGCTGGATTGTGAGCGGGAAGGGTATTTTCTGTATTTCACAGAGCAATTTTACTTTACTAATAAACACGATAAGGAAACCCTCTACGATTTTACTTCGCTTTTCGATAACTGGCACGGATACGGCCCCATCAGTACCAGCGGCCATACCTCGGAGTCTCTCCTGGGATTGATACAACTGATGAGCAGGGAGAAATCCTGCGCGCCTGCCTGCAGCCGGGGCATTGTGAAACATTACCTGAATGCCTTCCTGTTGCTGATAGAACGGGAAAAGAAACGCAATGCCGCGGAAACCATGATGCCGCTGGCTCACGATGGCCGTGTAGTACAGCTGCGACGACTGCTGGAACAGCATTACCGCACAGAACACCAGGCAGCCTTTTATGCGGGCGCCTTTGCCCTCACTCCTAAAAGACTGAACGAAATCACCAAAGAAACCACCGGCCGTACCGTTACCGAATTATTACACGACCGGATTATACTCGAATCGAAACGAAACCTGGCGTTCAGTCACAAAAGTGTCAAGGAGATCTGCTATGAGCTTGGATTCGAGGACCCTGCTTACTTTAGCCGTTTTTTTAAGAATAATACCGGCATCTCTCCCCAGGATTTCCGGGACATGATGTTCAAATAGTACAAGTCAATAGCTGAATTGTCCTAACACCTGCCGCTTACCCCTGTCTATATTTGCATAGCCCGCATCAGCCGGCTTTTATCAGACGCTATAGATTAATATATGAACATCTGGAAACCGCTTTGCCTGCTGGTTATTGCAGCAGGCTGCTGTTCGGCGGCCGTGATGGGTCAAACCCGCCCGCTCACCTTACAGGAAGCACTACAAACAGGATTGAAAAATTACCAGTCCATCAAGGCAAAAGAAAACTATGCTAAAGCAGCTACCGCAAATATCAGCGCAGTAAAAAGAGAATACTTACCTGATCTGAACCTTGCCGCTCAAAATAGTTATGGTACCGTGAATGGTGAAAATGGACCTATGTGGGGGTACAAAGGCTGGACTACCGGTGCTTCCGGACCCGTTCTGCCATCACAAAACTGGAATGCCGCCTTCGGCGGATTGTACCTGGCTAATATCAGCTGGGACGTAGTAACCTTTGGCCGCCAGCACGCAAAAGTACAGGCCGCGAAAGAACAATTGTACACCAACCAGGCCGACCTGGAACAGGAAAAGTTTGAACAACAGGTACGCATCGCCGGCGCTTATCTGAACCTCCTGGCTGCACAGCGCCTGCGGGGTTCTATGGAGTCCAACCTGAAACGCGCGCAGGACCTGCAGCATATTATCGTTTCCCGCGCATTGAACGGACTCAGTGCCGGGGTAGACAGCTCCATCGCCAACGCAGAAGTATCCAAAGCAAAACTCACACTGGTAGACGCGGTGAACTACGAAAATGCACAGAGCAATAAACTGGCGGAAATGATGGACGTACCACCGCAGGACTTTACACTGGACACCACCTTTGTTACTAAAATACCCAACCAGCTGCTGGAAACCGTATCTGCACAGGATTCTGTATCACTGAAAAATCAGCCGCTGCTAAAATTGTTCAGTTCCCGCGTAACATTAAGCGATGCCAATCAAAAGCTGATCAGCAAAAACGCGATGCCCCGCCTGTCTTTTATGGGCGTGATGCAAACGCGCGGTTCCGGTTTTGACTACGACTACAGCGCTGCTAACCTCAGCCACTACAGCCAGGCATACTGGTCGGGTGTGAAACCGCAGGTATCCAATTATCTCGTGGGCCTCAATCTTTCCTGGACGGTTACTGACCTGTGGCGCACGCACTCACAGGTAGCGCGTCAGCACTATACTACTGAAGGATTGAAGAATGAATACAATCAAACCTACAGCCGCTTGCAACATCAGCTGCAGCTGTCGGAACAACAGATAGACAATGCAGTGAAGAAATACCGGGAAGCGCCCACCGGCCTGAAAGCCGCCAGCGACGCCTTCCTGCAGAAAAGTACGTTGTATGAAAACGGGTTGTCTAATATCGCCGACCTGGCTCAGGCGCTGTATAACATTAACCGCGCGGAAACAGACCGGGATATTGCCTATAATGGCGTGTGGCAGGCGATACTGTATAAGTCCGCTACCGTAGGGGATCTGCAACTGTTTTTGAATCAACTGTAATTAACCGGAAGACATTCACTTCCTGAATATAATTGTATGAACCTGATCAGAACCGCATTACAAAAACCGATAGCTATCATTGTAGTAGTGATGGGACTATTGTTTTTTGGTATTCAAGCAACGCGGGATATTAAAATAGATATCTTCCCGGATCTTAACTTGCCGGCTATATACGTATCACAGCCTTATGGCGGTATGTCGCCGCAGCAGATGGAAGGCTTTATTGCCACCAACTACCAGAACCTCTTCCTGTATGTAACAGGTGTAAAAGATATTGAGGCCAAAAATATCCAGGGTCTTACCATGATCAAGATCTCTTTTTACGAAGGGACAAACATGGCGCAGGCCGCGGCTGAGGTAACAGCAATGGCCAACCGTGCATTTTCCTCGATGCCGTCTGGTACGCAGCCTCCTTTTATTATCCGCTTCGACGCATCTACTTTACCGATCGGCCAGCTGGCACTGAGCAGTCCCACGCGCACCAACAACGAATTGCAGGATCTGGCGATGACCATTGTACGACCATCGTTCAGCCGTATTGCCGGTCTTACTTCACCGGCGCCTTTTGGCGGGAACTCCCGCACCATTGTGATCCATGTAGATCCTGAACTGATGCGCAGTCACCATCTTTCGGCCGACCAGGTTGTAGCCGCCATCAAAGATAACAACCAGATATCACCGGCCGGTAACGTGCGTATCGGCGATATCACCTATCTCACACCCGCCAACACCGTGATACGCACTGTGAAGGAATTTGAAAACATTCCGCTGGTAATGGGAGATGGCCCTACCGTATTTGTGAGAGATGTGGCGAAGGTAGAAGATGCGGCAGACGTAACCAGTAGCTATGCAGTGATTAATGGAAAACGCTCTGTATATCTCCCTATAATAAAAACAGCAGATGCTTCCACCTGGACGGTAGTAAATAACCTGAAAGCAGCATTACCCAATATCCAGAAATTATTACCGGAAGATGTAAAGATTTCTTTTGTGTTTGACCAGAGCGTATATGTGATCAATGCCGTGAAAAGCCTTATCAGTGAAGGCGTGATAGGCGCTGTACTTACCGCGTTGATGGTGTTGCTGTTCCTCGGCGACCGGCGCAGCGCGTATATTGTGATCATCACCATCCCGGTATCTATTATCATTGGAGTGATGTTGCTGAAACTGTTCGGGCAAACCATCAACATCATGACGCTGAGCGGCCTGGCGCTGGCCATCGGTATCCTGGTAGATGAATCAACAGTAACCATTGAAAATATCCACCAGCACCTGGAAATGGGTAAACCAAAAGCACAGGCGATCTGGCATGCGTGCCAGGAAATTGCTTTCCCGAAACTCCTGATCCTGTTGTGTATCCTCGCGGTGTTTGCGCCTTCCTTCACCATGAAAGGCGTGCCCCGTGCGATGTTTATGCCGCTGTCGCTGGCTATTGGTTTTTCCATGATTGCGTCTTACCTGCTGTCGCAAACGCTGGTGCCTATCCTCGCCAACTGGATGCTGGACGCCAACAAATTCAAGCATCATGGCCACCCGCATGTGCATAGCAACGATGCACATAAAACAGCCGGGTATATTGAAACAGAAATTGCAGATGAAAAACAACACGCCAAAACTATTTTCGGCTTCGATCGCTTTAAGCTGCGCTTTATCGGCTGGCTGGAAACGCTGCTGAAAAGACGGAAACTGGTGATTGGCGCTTACTTTATTGGGGTAATTGGTATAGTAGCACTGTGTATGAGCATTATTGGCCGTGATATTTTGCCTAAACTGAATAACGGCCAGTTCCAGTTAAGGCTGAAAGAGCCCACAGGAACACGCCTCGAACGGACGGAAACCATGCTTATTAAATCGACGGAAATTCTGAAGGAAGTAGTCGGCGCCAAAAACATCGACATCACTTCTTCCTTCATCGGTACTCATCCATCGTCCTATTCTACCAACCCCATTTACCTGTTTATGGCTACGCCTAATGAAGCCGTGTTGCAGGTGAATATGAAAGAAGATTTTAAAATCAATATGGACGAGTTCAAAGAGAAGCTGCGTAAGCGGATCCACGAACAAATGCCGGAAGTAAAGATGAGCTTTGAGCCGATAGATCTTACCGATAAGGTAATGAGCCAGGGCGCTTCCACGCCGATTGAAATTGCCATCATGGGTAAAAACCTGAAAGAAAGTGTGCCCTATGCGAAAAAGGTATTGGCAGAAATGAAGAAGATTCCTTACCTGCGTGATGTGCAGATCAATCAGCCGATGGATTACCCGGCTATCCGTGTAAACATCGACCGGGAAAGGGCCGGGCAGCTGGGCGTAAGCATTACAGATATTGCTAAATCTCTTACGGCTTCCACTTCCTCCAGCCGTTTTACAGAGAAGAACAACTGGCTGGACGAGAAGAATGCCACGTCTTATTTTGTACAGATCTCTGTGCCGGAAAATGAAATGTCGAGCATCAACGATATGGCCGCAATTCCCATCAGTAAAAACAATACGCGGCCTTCGCTGGGGGATGTGGCTACGTTACAGCCGGATACCGTGGTAGGAGAGTATGACCGTATTGGTGCAGTGAGGATTGTATCCATCGGCGCCAATATCCATAAGAAAGATCTTGGTAACGCTTCCGCCGCGGTGGCAGCAGCTATCAAACGTGCAGGTGAACCGCCGCGTGGAATTACTGTAGAGAAGCGTGGTTTGATGAACCTGCTGAATGAAACGCTGGATAGCTTACAGTCAGGATTGCTGGTAGCCATTATCGTGATCCTGTTGTTGCTGGCGGCCAATTTCCAGTCGTTCAAAGTAGCGCTGGTAGTTGTGTCTACTATTCCTGCGGTGCTGGCGGGATCGCTGATTATGTTGCTCATTACCGGATCCACGCTCAACCTGCAATCGTATATGGGGATCATTATGTCGGTGGGCGTATCGGTAGCCAATGCGATCCTGCTGATCACCAATGCAGAGAAGCTGCGGCTGGAAAATCATGATTCCCGCAGATCCGCACTGGAAGGTACTTCTATCCGTTTGCGTCCTATCCTGATGACGAGCATCGCCATGGTGGCAGGTATGATCCCGATGGCATCGGGGCTGGGTGAAGCGGGCGATCAAACGGCGCCACTGGGGCGTGCAGTAATTGGTGGGTTGATAGCCAGCACTTTTGCTTCCCTGTTTATTTTACCGTTGATCTTCGCCTGGGTACAGCAAAAGTCGACCGTGAAATCCGTGTCACTGGACCCTGAAGATGAAAACAGCCAGTATTATGTTCCGGGGGCGGCGCGTGTTTAATTCAAGTATAACTATAATGACTAAACGACATATCAATATCATGAATATAAATAAATACAGCCTGTCGTATCGGGTCATGGCGGCTGCTGCATTATTGCCCATCGGTTTGTTTTTCACCGCCTGCCACAGTTCCCGGGCAGACGATGAAAATGAAAAAGAAGACGGGCGCGTTCAGGTGAAAATTATTCACCTGCAGAAAAGCCAGTTGGATGCTTCCCTGAAATTACCCGGAGAAATAAAGCCGTTTCAGTTTGCCGATCTCTATGCAAAGGTGAACAGCTATGTGAAAAATGTGAATGTAGACCTGGGCAGCCAGGTAACTGCCGGCCAGGTGCTGGCTACACTGGATGCGCCGGAAATGAATACACAACTGCTGGAAGCGCAATCCAGGCTTCATACAAAGGAAGCCATGTTCCGCGCCAGCCGCGCTACTTACGAACGTTTGCTTAAAACCAGTAAAGTACCCGGTACCATTTCTCCCAACGACCTGGATATGGCGTTTGAGAAAATGAGCGCCGATAGCGCAGAGTTGTTATCCTCCCGTTCTTCTTACCATGAAGTACAGCAAATGCTGGGCTACCTGGTGATCCGCGCGCCGTTCAGCGGCGTGATCAGCCAGCGTAATGTGCATCCGGGCACTTATGTAGGCCCTGCGGGTAAGGGCTCCGATAAGCCGTTGTTCCGTTTGGAAGAACAACAGAAACTGCGTTTATCCGTGGCTGTACCTGAAATTTATACTGATGATGCGCATCATGCCAGCAATGTGCGCTTTACCGTGAAATCCCTGCCGGGAGATACTTTCACCGCGAAGGTGAACCGTATTGCCGGTAGCCTGGATGTGAAGCTGCGTTCTGAAATACTGGAAATGGATGTGGCCAACAAAACAGCCCGCCTGCTTCCGGGTATGTATGCAGAAGTACAGATGCCGATGCCAGGTAAAAAAGATGTGTACATCGTGCCTAAATCCGCCATCATCAGCAATTCAGAGAAAGTATTTGTGATCAAGGCCGTGAACAATAAAGCGGTGTGGATCCCGGTGAAATGCGGGAATGAATCCAACGGGCAGGTGGAAGTATTCGGTGATTTATCCGACAACGACCAGCTGGTGCAGAACGGCAGTGATGAAATAAAAGAAGGAACGCCGTTAACAGCGGTGGCAAAATAATGTGTGTTTAAAGGTGGGAAGGTGTTTGCAGGAAAAGGAATCAACTGGATCAGGAATCATCAGAAAAGCAGAAGAATCAACGAACAGAAGAATCATTTAACGAACTGTATTCGGCAAGGTAAAGAGTGACGGGTAGCAGGCAAACATACTTCCCTGATGAATCAGGCAATACAGCGCTTCCGTACAGGGGGCGCTGTTGCTTTAAAACACGAAAGAGAATTGTTACGCCGCGTAGCAATTGTAGGTTTAGGTAAAACGGCCGGAATATTCCTATTCCGGTTTTTTATTTTTTAGGGAGATGATTAAGATATATTCCCGGTAATGCCGGTGTTACTTCCCGGATGCTTCTCCAATACTTCGGACCTGCGTATATCATGGATCATCCATGCACTATCCATACAGTTAGCATGCACTCCTCATGCACTATTAATGCACTCCCCATGCACTCCCCATGCACTATGTCTCCTCAGGCCCCCTAAATAAAACATCCCAAAGCGGGATGAGCCTGCTTTGGGATGTGTGATATGTGGAGGATGAAAATACTACCAGTCTTTTTCTTTTGGTACTATCTGGCCTTTTACTTTCTTTGCTTTGTCCTGTAGCTTCTTTTCTTCCTGTGATAAAGCCTGTAACAGGCGTTCGGCTTCCTGCTTGCTCATCTTGCTGGGTTGAGGTTCAGGCTTCTGCTGATCCTGCTTGTCTTTGTCGCCTTTGTCCTGGTCTTTATTCTGTTGATCCTTGTTCTGGTCTTTGTTTTGATCCTTGTCTTTATCCTGCTGGTCTTTGTTCTGATCTTTATTTTTGTCTTTATTCTGATCGTTTTTGTTCTTGTCTTTATTCTTGTCCTTGTCTTTGTTATCTTTTTTGTCATTACCACCGCCGCCTTGCTGTTGTTTTTTCAGCATGGCCTGGGCATAGGCGAGGTTATACCGGGCATCTTCATCGGAGGGATTGATTTTCAATGCCTGTTTGTAGGATTTGATACTTTCTTCCCATTTTTTGCCTTCCATGAAGGTGTTACCGATATTATAATCTGCGTCTGATTTGATGGCTGGTTTACCGCCCAGTTTCAGGCTGTTGGCATATTGCGCGCGTGCGTCGTCGTAACGTTTTTGCTGATAGAGGGAATTGCCGAGGTTATAACTGCCTTCGGCAGATTGGGCATTTTGTTCCAGTGCTTTTTTGTAATTGGCTTCCGCATCGGTGTATTGTTGTTTTTTATACAGTTCGTTGCCTTTGCGGATATACTTATTGGAGCCGTTCTGCGCGAATCCGGTAAGGCTCACGAGCATCACTGCAGCAATAAGGAAACAGTATTTTATAAAAATGATTTTCATGAGTAATGAATTAAACTGCTGGTGATTCAGGAGTGCGCTTGTGGCGGACTTCAGGAATAAAAAATTCAATCAGCAGCAGTGCCAGGCATACGCCCAGGAAATACTGAAAATAGCTGTTATAATCTGTGAATACGTTCTCTCCAAATTCTTTCTGCTCCATGCCATCTATTTTACTTACGAGGGTATTCACTACATCGTCTGTGTTGTTATCCAGGTGCTGATAAATGCCTTTACCCGCGGCGGCAATGCTTCTCAACTCTGCTTCATTCAGTTTGGAAATAACAGTATTGCCTTCCCTGTCTTTTTTATAGCTACCGGTTTCGGGGTCGGGCAGGGGAGAACCTGCTACTGAACCGATACCGATGGTGTTGGTAACGGCGCCGTTTTCAAAAGCGGCCTTGGTACGCTGGATCGCGGTTTCATCGTGATCTTCTCCATCGGAAATAATGATGAGGGCTTTATGTTTACGTTCTTTTTTGTTGAAAGCATCGTCAGATACCTGTATTGCCTGTCCAATGGCGGTACCCTGTGTTGGGATCATATCCGGGGATACGGTGCTGAGGTACATTTTGGCGGCAGAATAGTCAACGGTGAGGGGCATTTGCAGGTAAGCGTTACCGGCAAATACCACGAGGCCCACGCGATCATTATCCAGCTTGTCCATCAGTTTACTGATCAGCTGCCGGGCGCGGGTAAGACGGTCCGGCTGCACATCGGTAGCCAGCATACTTTTACTTACATCCAGCGCTATCATCACATCCACGCCTTTACGGGTGATCTTTTCCATGCGGCTGCCTTTCTGCAGGTTGGCCAATCCCACTACGCCAAAGAAGAAGGCCAGGAAAATAAGCAGGAACTTTAATATAAACAGCTTGCGGGAGTAGCCGGTAAAGAGTTTTTCTACCAGTGCCTTGTCCCCGATGCGGCGTATAGAGCGGCGTTTCCACCAGGACACGCCCAGGAAGGCCACCTGTAAAACCAACAGGAGCACCAGTGCCCATAAATATTCACTATGCTGAAAGCGTAACATATTCGATTTTAAGATATCCGTTACCGGTAGTAAACCAGGTAAGATATCAAAAATAATTTTTTTGTCACGTATTGCAAGCCGTAGGGGTGGGGTTTTATCGTTTTTTTAACGATCCCGGAGAGTTGGCGTAGCCGGAAAAGGTGAATTACTACATTTCGCCTTTAAAGTAACCGGCATCTGTAAGGATGCTTCTCAGGATGGCCATGCGTACTTTAGGAATATCTACTTTAGGATCTTCTGTTTCAATATTCAGCACAAAAAAAGTAGGGTGCCTGTTTTCTTCAATCCATCCTACTACCCATCCTAATTTTTTTACATCGTTATAGTCCCATCCTGTTTTGTAAGACAGCTCATACTTCGGTGTTTTTTCCATGAGCATTACGTCCCGTACGGTTTTCATGGTTGTTTTGGCAAAAGGCAGCTGGTCGAAGTAAAGTTTCTTTACAAAGCCCAGTTCCTCATCCGGGGAAATGAGCAGGGAATTATCCAGCCAGAAGGTATCCAGGCGGCTGATTTTCATATTGCCATACTTAATGGAATCGAGCCACAGTTGCATGGTTGGCTGACCGATACGGCGCGCTACTTCCTGGAAGTAAGGTACTGCCGACTGTTTAAATGCCTGGGCCATGCTGAGGTCCTGGTTCCATGCAGGGAACTGGCGGGTTACGCTGTCCCAGCGGATTACCATGCTGGTATCTTTAATGACGCCGGTATGCAGGCCCACGAGGGAGTTGAATATTTTGAAGGTAGATGCAGGCTGAAAGCGTTTCTTGGCCCTGTCGAGGTTATATACTTTAAAGACGCCCTGGCTGTTGTTGAATAACATGAAAGTGCCTTCTACTTTGTATTCGGCAAAATACTTTTCCCAGTCTTGTTCTTCTTTTACATTATTCGGTGCGCAGGCAGCGAGGAACAGGCCAACCGCCAGCAACATCCAGCCAAATCGTTTCATCTGCATAATGATTGAGTAGTTATGAGGTGCAAAAGTAAGAATTACGGCGTAAGAAAAACGATTACGGGTTAGCAGGGAGATAGCAACCGTGATTATTCCGGCGTCTATCTCCCCACTAACCCGCAGTCTTATTTAATCATACTCAGTCTTTATGCACCGGGTACGGTAGCAAATCTTATTTAATCACGCCCAGTTCCTTACCTACTTTGGTAAAGGCGGCAATGGCCCTGTCGAGGTGTTCCTGTTCGTGGCCTGCGCTCAGCTGTACGCGGATGCGGGCCTGGCCTTTCGGTACTACCGGGAAGAAGAACCCGATTACGTAGATGCCTTCCTGGAGCAGTTTATCGGCAAATTGGGCGCTCAATACCGCATCATAAAGCATTACCGGAACAATCGGGTGGTCGCCCGGTTTGATGTCAAATCCGGCTTCCGTCATTTTGCTGCGGAAGTATTTGGTATTGTATTCCAGCTTGTCGCGCAGGGTGGTGGTTTCACTCAGCATATCCAGTACAGCGATGGAAGCGCCTACGATGCTGGGTGCTACGGAGTTGGAAAACAGGTAAGGACGGCTGCGCTGGCGCAGGATGTCGATCACTTCTTTTGGTCCGCTGGTGAATCCGCCGGAGGCGCCGCCCAGTGCTTTGCCGAGGGTGCCGGTGATGATATCTACGCGGCCCATTACGCCACGGTATTCATGGGTACCGCGACCGGTTTTGCCCAGGAATCCGGAGGAATGGCTTTCGTCGGACATTACGATGGCGTTGTATTTATCGGCCAGGTCGCAGATCTTATCCAGCTGGGCAATGGTGCCATCCATGCTGAATGAGCCGTCTGTAACAATGATCCGGCTGCGGCAGTCTTTGGCTTCCTGCAGTTTTGCCTCCAGGTCGGCCATATTGTTATGTTCGTAGCGGAAGCGCTGTGCCTTGCAGAGACGAACGCCATCGATAATGGAGGCGTGGTTCAGGGCATCAGAAATGATGGCGTCCTGTTCATTGAACAAGGGCTCAAATACGCCACCATTGGCGTCAAAGGCCGCTACGTATAAAATAGTATCTTCTGTACCCAGGAATTTGGAGATCTTTTCTTCCAGTTCCCGGTGAATATCCTGTGTGCCGCAGATAAAGCGAACACTGCTCATGCCATAGCCGTGGGTATCAATTGCATCTTTGGCAGCTTTCACCACTGCAGGATGAGACGACAGGCCCAGGTAGTTATTAGCACAAAAATTAAGTACTGTTTCGCCACCCACCTGTATTTCAGCCCCCTGCTCAGATGTAATAATGCGCTCTCTCTTGTACAGGCCGGCTTTATTGATATCGCCGAGTTCCTCCCGTAAACGGGTTATAAACTTCTCATTCATAAAAATTGCAATATTTAAAGTGGATCTACCAAAGTTATGGGCAATAAATGTATTACGATTATTTATCGCGTAAATCAGTAACGGCCGGATATGCAAAAAGTTTGACCCAGGTGTAACATTTGCCCGCCGCCCTCCGTCATAGTACTATCATGATTATTAATACCATGAAGTGGAAAACTGATAATTCACCCCTTTGTTAAAAGATGCTGAAAGAGCATACTTGATAAGAGGTTGATGCTCAGTTTGAAAGGAACTGTTACTACAACTGTGCGGGATAAATGAACCAGCTTTAGAGTAGGTGTGGGTAACAAAAATGGATTTGGTCAATGATGGGTATTAAAGTATTTGTCGGAACTTAGCACTAAAATCCCGCACCACCGGAATGACGGAAAAGGAGTACAATAAATGCGTGGATCTGTATTCGGACAATTTATTCCGCTTTATAGTAAAGAATCTGGAGCATGCGGAAGACGCCAGGGACGTAGTACAGAATTCATTCGAGATATTGTGGAAACACTGCCAGGATGTGCCTTTTGAAAAGGCTAAGTCATACCTGTTTACAGTTGGATACCACAATATGATCGATCATGTACGTAAGGTAAAGCGGATCACACTTGTAGACCAGTTTAAAGACGAGGATAAAGTTTCGGATCATAAGATACATAACGCGAAGGAAGTGATAGAAAAGGCATTATCCAAGCTCAGTGAGGTACAGCGCTCCTTAATTATGCTCAAGGACTATGAAGGATATTCCTACGAGGAAATAGGAGAAATGATGGAGCTGAATCCTTCCCAGGTAAAGGTTTACCTGCACAGGGCCAGGATCCATCTGAAGAATTACCTGGTAAAAATGGAGAATGTTATATAATATTTTTGTAATAAATTAGATTTTTGTCGATAGAAATTAACATATCAAACTACGAGTCCTATCTCCTCAGCTACATCGACGGTGAGCTGAATGAGACAGAACAGGCCGCGCTGGAACTTTTCCTGCAGAAGCATCCCCAGTTCCGCCAGGAGCTGGAATTGCTGGAAGGAACAAAACTGACGCCGGATACACACGTTGTTTTTGATAATAAAGCTGCTTTATATAAAACAGCGGCCGTTGATTACGAAGTATTAATGCTGGGTTATATCGACGGCGAGCTGACGGCCGCTGAGGAAGCCACTTTGCAGGAATACCTGCAGCAACACCCGGCTGCGCAGCGGGAACTGGCCTTATTGCAGGCCACCAAGCTCACGCCCGATACCACTTTGGTATTTACTGATAAAGCATCCCTGTACAGAAGCAGCAAACGCCGGGTTGTCCCGGTGTATCGCCGTATGATGTGGGGAGCTGCTGCTGCCGCGGTAGTAGCGGGCCTGTTTATCTGGTTATTACCGGCAGGTGATCAACCGGCACAAAAACCAGCTATTGCGGTAAACACGCCACCAGCTGCCACTGTACCGGCACCAGCCGTTGCTCCTGCAATAACTACCCCTGCTACCCCGGACCAATCTGCAACCGCAACAGTGGAAGTACCTGCCGTTACACCGCGCACCAATCAACCGTTACTGGCTAAGAGCCGTAAGACGGTAACACCACGCAACAGCAAACCCGCTGCCGCCCCGGTAAATGAACCTGTACTGGCAGCCGCAGACGCCCCCAAAACAGAGGCGCCGGTTATTTCCCAGTTGCCTCCACAGCGCAACTCTATGAGTGAAGTAGTGGAAGAGCACCTGCAACAGGCGGGTAATGCCCATATTGCGGCCGTTCGCCCGGAAGTGAATAAGGAAACGGTACTGGCAGCAGCAAATACGCCCAAAACAAACGATCATTTAAATAATAAGATAGTCCCTGTAACCGAACAGCCCGGGGCTCCGGGTGAGCTGATCATGTCCGTTAGTGGCAGCGACAGCCGGATTTTAGATAAGGTAACCAATGTTGCGAAGTTTTTTTCCCGTAAAAGGAATAAATAATAAATCATGGTCATAGCATATGAAGCATAAATTTTTACTCATTTTGTTACTGGTATTATGTGGCGGATGGGCTCATGCGCAAAAGGCAGATAAAAATACACCGGCACCACCGGACACCATACAGATCAAAGGATTGATCATTATCAAAGGCAAGAATGATAAGGGGCGTACCAGTTATAAGTTCTATAACGATACCGCCTATGCACGCCAGAAGCTCAAAAAGAACCTGCAGACCAAATGGTTCGTTTTTGACCTGGGATTCAACAACTATATTGATCACAGCGACTATAACGGCGCCAGCTTTATAAATTATTACCCCAATAACAGCGCTTATTATAACGGAGCGCCTGCCCCGGTGTCTAAATCATATGATTACTCTGCCGTAGGGCTTGCCACCTTTGCTCCCAGGGATGCCAGTGAGCCTTTAACGCCTTCAGAGTTTAAGCTAATCACCGGAAAATCAATTAATTTTAATATTTGGCTGTTTCAACAGCGACTTAATATAACAAAACACAAACTTAACTTGTTATATGCTTTAGGATTAGAGATGAATAACTATAGGTATGCCCGGAGCATTACATATTTGCCGGGTTATCCTACACAAATAATCAGAGATTCCGTAGAATTTTCAAAGAATAAGCTGTTTGCCGAATATATATCAATCCCGGTAATGCTTAATTTTAATTCTAACCCTGCCCGCCCGAGCCGTGCGTTCCAGGCGAGCTTTGGTGTCTCCGGTGGTTATCTCCTCAAATCCAGAACCAAGCAGGTTAGTGAAGAAAGAGGCAAGGTTAGAAAAACGGACGACTTCAATCTCAACAAGTGGCGTTTTGGCCTTACCAGTGAACTGGGCTATGGACCTGTAAAGTTGTATGCAAACTTTGCCCTTACGGCATTACATGACTATGGGTTACAACAATATCCATTTTCAATAGGTATCCGGTTAAACGGATTCTAAGATTTATTAGCCAGTCCTAAATTGTGTTTATGCGTTCTTTTGTTGCTTTGATGACATGTATTGGTTGCATTGCATGGATTCACTCCTGTGAGAAACGTTTGTTAGGCGTTAGACTCGAAAAAAACAATTTACTTATTGATCAGCCAGAGCAGTTGCCGTTAGCAGTTGCACCAGCCGGCATCCCTGCTGCCAGGTACATTTCCCAGGTAGTTCCTGCCTCCAATACCATAGCCGTTCCGGTTAGCCGTAACAGGAGCCGGCCGAAGGCGGAAAAACAAACCGTTAATAACAGCAAGGCCATAGATTCCCTGCTTTTTAACCAGGTTTTTGTAAGAGGAAAGTATACCATTTATAATAATCAGAACCCCTGAGATCACCCCTTATCTTGTTAAGTTGATCACCGGGCCGGCAACCGGTTGCAACTCCTATGCATCTACCGCTCATACAATTCTCCCCTTTTTTCCCGCTTTATAATTTGGACTTCCGGTATATTTGACAGACTAATTTCAAAAAACCAACTATTTGTATGAGTCTTAAAAGAGTCGTATTACTATTCCTGTTTGCCTGCTCGCTGAAAGTAGCGGGAGCCCAGGGAAAATATCAATGGAAGGAGGCTACTGCTGGCGGTTACACCTATAAGTACGTTTCCGATGATCCCATGAAGGCACGTTTCTACACACTGAAAAACGGCCTCACAGTTATCCTGAGTGTCAATAAAAAAGATCCCCGCATCCAGACACTGATCGGCACCCGCGCCGGTAGCGATAACGATCCGAAAGACCACACCGGCCTGGCGCACTACCTGGAACACCTCCTGTTTAAAGGCACCGAAAAGTATGGTTCGCTCGACTGGGCAAAGGAAAAACCACTGATCGACGAGATCTCCAATTTGTATGATAAATACAATAAAACAGTGGACCCGGCTGCCCGTAAAGCAGTTTATCATCAAATAGACAGCGTTTCCGGAGTGGCCGCCAAATATGCGATCGCCAATGAATACGACAAAATGATGTCGGGCATGGGCGCGCAGGGTACCAACGCGCATACCTGGGTGGAAGAAACCATTTATGAGGAAGATATCCCTTCCAATGCCATAGACAAATACCTGACCGTACAGGCCGAGCGCTTCCGCGACCCCGTTTTCCGCCTGTTCCACACCGAACTGGAAGCGGTATACGAAGAAAAGAACCGCGGACTGGATAATGACGGCCGCAAAGTGTACGAAACGATGCTCGCAGCCCTGTTTCCCACACACAACTATGGTCAGCAATCTACCATCGGTACCGTTGAACATCTCAAAAATCCAAACCTGAAAGTAATCCGCGAATTCTACAACGAATACTATGTGCCAAACAACATGGCCATCGTAATGGCGGGTGATTTTGATCCGGATTATGTGATCAAATCTATCGATCAGAAATTCAGTTACATGAAAGCCAAACCGGTAAAGGAATACAAGCCTGCTCCGGAAGCCCCGATCAAATCACCGGTAGTAAAAGAAGTACTGGGCCCCGATGCTGAAAGCGTAGATATAGCCTTCAGAATGCCCGGAGCGCTCGATACCAAATCCAACCTGGTACTGGGCGTAATGTCGTCTATACTGGAAAATGGTAAAGCAGGTTTAATGGACCTGAATATCAACAGACAACAGAAAGTGCTGAACGCCAGTGCCGGTGTAATGGGCCTGAAAGACTATTCCATCTTCTCGCTGAGTGGTAAAGCCAAACAGGGCCAAACCCTGGAAGAAGTGAAAGCACTTTTACTGGGTCAACTGGAGATCCTGAAGAAAGGAGATTTTGATGAAACCCTGGTGAAAGCCATCGTTAATAACGCCAAACTGAGCGAACTGCAGGGACTGGAAAGCAATAACAACCGCGCTACCGCCCTCATGGATGGTTTCATCAAGAGCAGGGGTAAAAACTGGGTGTACGATGTGGCCTATGTGGATGATATGGGTACGGTTAACAAAAAACAGATTGTTGACTATGCCAATAAATTCCTCAACGACAACTATGTAATTATTTACAAACGCAAGGGCGAAGACAAGAACATCGAAAAAGTGGAGAAGCCTGCTATTACCCCGGTAGAAGTAAACAGGGAAGCACAATCATCTTTCCTGCAGGAGGTGGCCGCTATACCTGCCACACCGGTAAAACCACAATGGCTGGATTATGAAAAAGATATCCAGAAAACAGCGGTGGGCAACACCGATATGATGTATGTGCAGAACAAAGACAATGGTCTTTTCCACCTCTACTACCGTTTCGATATGGGTACCTGGAGCAATAAGAAACTGGCCCTGGCAGCGCAATACCTGCAATACCTTAGCACGGATAAATATACCTCTGAGCAGATCAGCAAGGAGTTTTATAACATTGCCTGTAACTTCAGCGTATCCGCATCCACTGAAAACACCACAATCGTGATCAGTGGTTTGCAGGAAAACTTTGATAAGGCCGTTACCTTATTTGAACATGTGATTGCTAACTGCAAGCCTAACGAAGAGGCCCTGGCAGCACTGAAAGGCCGTATCCAGAAAGGCCGCTCCGACAGCAAACTGAATAAGGGCGCTATCATGAAAGGGGTGGTGAATTACGCGATGTATGGCGCTAAAAATCCGTTTAACAACCAGTTAAGCCAGGCTGAGCTGGACGGTATTTCCGCATCAGAACTCGTTACCATTTTACATGAACTGCCTACTTACAAGCATACCATCATTTACTGGGGACCACAGCCACTGGCCACTGCCGCAGCTGATGTGAAAAAACTGCATCCGCTGCCAGCCACCTTTAAAGCTACACCGGAAGCCGTGAAATTTGCGAAAGACAACCAGGATAAAAACCAGGTGCTGTTCGCAGATTATGATATGGTACAGACAGAAGTAAACTGGCTGAGAAATTCAACGGTATACAATCCGGCTAACACAGGTGTGGTTACCCTGTTCAACAGCTACTTTGGTGGCGGTATGGGATCTGTGGTATTCCAAACCATCCGTGAATCCAAAGCGCTGGCTTATTCTACCTATGCTTACTACGCATCTCCTGATAAAAAAGATGAGCGCTATTCTGTAGTGGCTTACGTAGGCAGCCAGGCAGATAAAATGAATGACGCTATTGTAGGCATGAACGAACTGCTGAACGATATGCCCCGTGCCGATAAACTGCTGCAAACCGCCAAGGAAAGCATGAAGCAGGATATTGAAACAGAACGTATCACCAACGATGGTATCATTTTCAGTTACCTGGCGGCTCAGAAGCTGGGATTAAATACGGATATCCGCAAACAGGTGTACGAGTCTATCGACAAAATGAACTTTGACGAAGTGAAGAAGTTCCACGAAGAGAACCTCGCGCATAAACCATATACTTATTGCATTGTTGCTTCTGAAAAGAAGATCAGCATGGACGATCTGAAAAAATATGGCGATGTGAAGAAACTCACGCTGGAAGAGATTTTCGGCTACTGATTACGGTAAGGAAAAATCAGGTAAAATAGAAAGGCACAAAGCTTTACGCTTTGTGCCTTTCTATTTTCTACCCATCTCCCAAACAATAAATTATTCTTCTGCTACGTTATCTGCATATTTATTACTCCTATGAAGAAGTGCTGTCATTACTGGTTGGTAGCTGTTCTGTTGCTGCTGCCGCTAAGTGGATTTATCAACGAATCTGATTTGTATAGTGTAAGGTTAAATGCTGCCAACATTGATCCTGATAAAATTTTCCTGCTGATAGATAAAAGCGATTACCGGTTGTATGTATATGAAGACGTAACGTTGAGAAAAATCTACAAGGTGGTATTTGGTAACCGCGACCAAACCGATAAACAAGTTGAAGGTGATCGCAGAACACCGGAAGGGACCTTCCATATTTTAACCAAAAGAGTGGATAAAAGCTGGAGCCGGTTCATGCTGCTGGACTATCCCAACGAGGTGTCCTGGCAGAAATTCCGTGACCGTCAGTCACAGGGCATGGTATCGTCGAGCGCCAGTATTGGCGGGGCTATCGGTATCCACGGGGTGGAATATAATTCCGGGATCCGGGATAGCTATGTGGAAGCACGTATTAACTGGACACTGGGTTGTGTCAGTATGAAAAACTCAGATGTCAATGAATTATACGAGGTAATCAAAGTAGGTACCCCGGTGGTTATTCGCCGGTAAGGTTTTTGCTGATTAATTTGCAGTGACTTCCGGCGGCAGTTGCATGTTGTAATTTAGCCTCCGCCATAAACAGGTACGGCATCTAGTGGTGCAGTGATACTGCATCATGACTCAAATATAAACGGCGGGTCAGATCCTGTGAAGAGCGCGCTCCACTCGTATGGTGCGCGCTTTTTTATTGTTGCAGAAAAGCGGTGACTTCCTTCATCCAGGCTGCGGAATCTTTGCCGCAAAACGACTGATGTCCTGCATTGGGGAAAATATACAGCTTTTTTTGCCGGGTGCCCAAATGGGAAAATACCTCCTGCGTTTCTTGTGGCATTACCCGGATATCCTGTTTTCCGTAGAAATATAGCACCGGCATATGTATTTGACGGGCGTAGCTTTCCGGCTTAAAACCGGCGCCCCAGAAACCCTGTTCTACTCCTCCCCAGAAGGTAAGGATCTGTGAAAACGGAAATGCCTGCAGGTGAACGGAGCGCATCCTGCTTTTTACGGCGTCTGTAAGCGTGGCAAACGGGCACTGAAGGATCAGCTGCTTTGGTGTGAGCCCGTATTCAGGAACCGCCTTTAAAATAGCGGCAGCACCCATACTTACCCCCCAGAGGATGATGGGTTGGTTGCTTTTTTCTTTTACGTAGTCCCAGGCCAGTTTTACATCTTCTGCTTCTTTGTAGCCCACGCTGCAGGTATATCCTTCGCTGTTACCGTGGGCGCGGAAATCGAGTAAAAAAATATTGTAGCCAAGTGAGCGGAAACGGTCCGCCTCCGGAAACAGCGAGCCTTTATTACCGTTATAACCATGAAACAGGATAACGGTGCCTTTAGCTGCTTTGGCCGGGATCCACCAGCCTTCGAGCCGGAGCCCGCCGGCGGTATGCAGCAATACGGTTTCATAAGGTACTGATGGAAAACTGGTAGTAACGGATTTGGCGATGCGTACGCCAAACAGGATGGTTTTTATTTTTTCCCCGGTGCTCATTTGTTCCGGGAGTTTGTTCCTGCGGCCGCCGTCTTCATAGAAATGGGTGAATTTCCAGGCATGAAAGGCCCCGATGATATTGAGTAATATGAAAAGGACTACGCAGGTCCAGGCCAGCCTTTTGAAGAAACGCTTCATTGTATAATCAGGTATAACAAAGGGATGCGGAGTTATCCTGCATCCCTTCGTTTTTAAATAGCTCCGGAATATGTTACAGTTTTCCTTTCTTGATTTCGTCTACCACACCAGGATCCAGCAGGGTAGAGATATCGCCTAAGTTGTCCATATCGTTTTCAGCAATTTTGCGCAGGATGCGGCGCATAATTTTGCCGGAACGGGTTTTAGGCAAACCGCTTACAATCTGTATCTTATCTGGTTTTGCAATGGGGCCGATGATGCGGGCCACTGTTTGCGCGATATCTTTTTTAGTCAGTTCGGGATCATGTGTGAGCCGTTCGGTGATCACATAAGCATAAATGCCTTGGCCTTTAATATCGTGAGGATACCCAACCACAGCGCTTTCCACTACGCCGGCGTGCATATTGATGGCGTTTTCCACTTCCGCGGTACCGATACGGTGGCCGCTTACATTGAGTACGTCGTCCACGCGGCCGGTAATTTTGTAGTAGCCGTCTTCATCTCTCATACAGCCGTCGCCGGTGAAGTAGAGATTTTCGTAGGTAGAGAAGTATGTTTTGCGGAAACGTTCGTGGTCGCCGTAGGTGCTGCGCAGCATACCTGGCCATGGGAACTTGATACAGAGGTTACCGCTTACGCCGTTGCCTTTGAGTTCTTTTCCATTTTCATCTACCAGGATAGGTTGTACACCTGGCAGTGGCAGGGTGGCGTATCCTGGTTTTTCTTTGGTGATGCCGGCAATAGGAGTGATCATAATACCACCGGTTTCTGTTTGCCACCAGGTATCCACGATGGGGCATTTGCCCTTGCCAATATTATCTTTAAACCAATGCCATGCTTCTTCATTGATCGGTTCTCCTACGCTGCCCAGTTTTTTGAGGGAGCTGAGATCTTTATGATTAACCGGGCCGAGGCCATAGCTCATTAAGCTGCGGATGGCTGTTGGTGCGGTATATAAGGTGTTTACACGGAATTTATCTACAATTTCCCACAGCCGGCCTGCATCCGGATAAGTAGGCACCCCTTCAAACATGAGAGTGGTGGCGCCTGCGCTGAGCGGACCGTAGGCAATGTAACTGTGACCGGTGATCCAGCCGATATCTGCAGTACAGAAATATACTTCGCCGGGTTGGTACTGGAATGTATTTACAAAGGTGTAGTTGGCGTAAACCATGTAGCCGGCGCAGGTGTGTACCACGCCTTTAGGTTTGCCGGTGGAGCCGGAAGTATAGAGGATGAACAGGAGATCTTCTGCATCCATTTCTTCAGCGGGGCAGGGCGGATTGCCCATTGTTTCCACCTGTTTTATTTCATCTTCCCACCACAGGTCCCTGCCTTTCAGCATACTTACCGGGGTGCGGGTGCGGGTACATACAATTACTTTTTTTACAGATGGACATGCCATCAGGGCGTCGTCCATAACGGATTTCAGCGGGATATCCTTTGCGCCGCGATAGGCGCCGTCGCAGGTGATCACCAGGCTGCACTGTGCATCCTGTATCCTGTCGGCGATAGACTGCGCGCTGAATCCTCCGAATACTACGGAGTGAACCGCGCCAATACGGGCGCAGGCCAGGATGGCGATAGCCAGTTCCGGGATCATGCCCATGTAAATGCAAACACGGTCGCCTTTTTTAACACCGTTGTTCTTCAGCACATTCGCAAACTGGCAAACTTTGTTGTATAAGTCGCGGTAAGTGATAATGCGGTGGTGTTCTTCCGGATCGTTGGGCTCCCAGATGATGGCGGGAGTATTGCCCAATGTGCCCAGATGACGATCCAGGCAGTTTTCTGTAATGTTTAGTTTAGCACCGGTAAACCATTTGATTTCCGGGTCTTTAAAATTCCAGTCCAATACCTTGTCCCATTTGCGACGCCAGTAAAAATGGTCTGCTACATTGGCCCAGAAGCCTTCCGGGTCAATAACACTCTGTTGATAAGCCTGCTGATAATCTTCGATACTCTTGATCTGGTATGGGTACGACATAGCACCGTAATTGTTTATTGGTTAAGTACAAGCATTTTCCTAACGGGCTTTAAATTTAAGAAAAACCAGATGGTTTGGTAGAAATAATCTAAAAAATCATATTAAAAGCAGATTATTTTTCAACATATGAGCGGAGGTATTTGTAAACATCTGCTTCCTGGGGGTTGGTGGGATTGCCTAGTTGCAGGTAGCGTTTATAGTAACGGGTAGCAAGCGGTTTGTTGTGGAGATGTACCTCGTAAATGCGGCCAATACTGTATTGGCGCAGGGGTTGATGAAAAAGGTAGTAGGCCGTATCCAGGTTGGCGACGGCTGATTTGTATTGACGGAGCCCTTCGTAGTTGGCCGACTTTCCACTATAGTAACTATCCAGGCTTTTAGAGGTGGCCATGTCGATGCAGGTTTGCAGCAGTTCATTGCTGGCGGTATAGTTTTTTAATTCCGTGTACGCGAGGGCTGCGTAATACATAATGGTTTCAGACTGGCCTTTATTGGCAAGGAGGTATTCATATACACCGATGCATTGCTGGTATTGCTTGAGCGTATACCAGGCGGCAGCAACAATGCTGAAGGTATTGGGCGACAGGATATTCATGCGCATCAGTTGTGTACCGAGGTCTGTGCAGCGGGTATAGTTTTTCAGGAACCAGGCCGATCTGATGGCGGTCATGATAACGGTGGGCTGAAGGGAGTCTGTTTTCAGAAAGGTGCGCAGGATGCTGTCTGCCTGCGGATATTGTTGCTTTTCGATCAGTTCTTCCCCGAGGCGTGCGGTTACTTTTGGATCTGCCGGGTTGAGTGTATATGCTTTTTGCAGGTAAATAAAGGCGGTATCCGGCTGTTGTGCTGCGAAGCAGGCGAAGCTGAGTTGTTTGTATGCCGTGGCATTGGCGGGTTGCAGCCGTACAATTTGCCGGTAGTGAAAAATGGCCGGCAGCGGGCTTTCCAGCTGCATGCTGATGCTGGCAAGGTACTGATGTGCCGGTATATTGTTACTGTCCAGCGCCAATACCTTTTCATAATGGGTCATGGCGTCTTTTGTTTTTCCTGACAGGTAATAGGTATATGCCAGGAGGGAAAGCTGCGCGATGTTATTTTCCTGTACACGTGGCTGCAGATAGCTGATGGCGGCATCATACTGTTGGTTCTGGAGGTATTCCATCAGTTGGGTGCGGTCGATAGATTCCTGCGCCTGTGCGGCTGTTGTGATACTAATAAGTAGAAACAGGCTGATAAACCACTGGGTTGTCCTATGCATAAGAGGTAGTATTTATCCTTAAAACTAAGAATTTAGTTTTAAAAAGAAAAACTTAGTTGATGCTGGCCGGAAGGATAAAAGATGTATTTAGGAGGATGCTTACCGGGGGATACGGTATGCGGAAGGGGATCCTGGTTAACTCAAGAGAGTTAAAAAGTAAAGCCTTGTTAGCCCGGGGTGGCGAACAAGGCTTTACGGCGCTTGATTACTTTTACGGAAGATGTTTCTACAAACGGCGGGATGAAAGGCAACAGTGATCATTTGGAAGGTTTCCGGTATTTTTCCAGGTCATCTTCGCCGGATGCAAATACTTCTTCCATAATTTCAATGATTCGTTGCTTTTCCGCATTGCTGAGTGCCGGAATGATTTTTCCTTTCTCATTTGGATTGGGTTTATCTCTTCCGCGCATCTTGCGATAAAATGTGGGTGTGCTCCAGTTGCATTCTTCACATACTTTCTCCCTGAACAGCACAGGAAGACTGGAAAGTTTGGTATGAATGTCAAGTAGCACATTTATTGGTTCTTTGCTCATAATGGGTATTGTTTTCAGAATGATTGGATATGGTTAACAAATGAATTGTCGGAATAGTAGAACATGTTTTAAAGTTACTTTAAGGTGTAAGCAAATGTATTTATAATAATGCAATTTATAATTATAAAATATTACTTTCTTCAAAAAAAATATGGAATGATGTAACTGTTTGCAGTAGCGGGTTTGAGAGAATTATTACCCTTTTGTTTATGATTCGTTATTCTGTAAATGATGTGTATTGCTTACACAATAATCCTGCTTATTATCATTCTGATTTCAGCGCTATTAAATCGATAAATATTTCTTGTTATCTTTTTGCGTATACCCTTTATAGTTAGTACAGGTATTTGTTGGCCAGGGCTACTTACGGACTTATATTTTTTTCGTTAAATTGATATTTTTATTTACAGAATGAAATATTAATTGTTAAATTATACGATAATACGACAGGTCATCCTGTATGTAGCATCATAATTTAAAATGAAAAGGGATGCAGTCGAGCCTGATACACATGGGACACCGGTTGAAACAGATCTTGAAGCAGAAGAAAATAAAGATTGTTGATTTCGCCACTATGGCCGGTTTTACAAATCAAATCGCTCATTATCACTTGCGGAAGAGTGACATGAAACGCGCTACTATGGAGCGTTTTTGTGCCCTTATTGGTATAACCCCCGAGGAGTTTATGAGATGGAACGGCGCCATGCAATTAACGAATGGTAAAAGTATACATCACGGGGAACGTTTGCAGCATATCATTGCGGAAAAAGGATTGAATAAAAGTAAGCTGGCAGGCCGTTTGGACATGAGCCGCCGCACGATGTATAATTTATTTGAGAAAGAAAACTTCTCACCTGATGAGCTGGACAGGGTAGCGAAAGGGCTGGATATGACTGTGGATAGCTTTCTTAATCCAGGTGTTGTACAGGAAGCCCGCAACACGGATAGCGAAGAAATGATGCTGTTGAGAGAAAAATATTATAAGCAGCTGGAAGAATATACACAGTTATTGAAAAGTCATGCTGCACTGAAAGACGAGTTGTTGCAGATAAAGAAAGAACTGGCGGCTTTCCGCAAACAAAACAATTAAAACTACCACTTGTTTGTTATAATGATATTTGTTGATAGTTTATAGCCGGTGCGCTTTAAAATTCAAGAGGACAACCACTGTTTTGAGAATATAAAAGTATTATATTTGTATACACCCCATTCTTCACCAAAACAGGAGTTGTATAAATGTCAGTTCCATATTATGTTCATGCAGGCGCCAGGTTGCGGCGTATATTAAGGCATAAGGAAATTGTGATCCTGCATTATGCCAGGAAAGTTAAACTAACCCCGCAGGGTCTGTATCGTTATTTTTCACAGGCGTCTATCAAAAGAGAAAAGCTGGATCTGTTGCTGGCTGCCGTTCCTGTTACACTGGAAGATTTTTACCACTGGAATTCACTGGAAGGAAATACCTGGCATCAGGGTGAGCTGCTGCAGTTATATCTTGCGAAGCAGAAAATAAAAGATAAGCAACTGGCAGCGCTGCTGCATTTATCGTTGGATGAAATACAGGAATGGCTGGACTCCGCACAATTCAGCCACGTGCAGCTGGAACTGTTGCAGGAGCACCTGCAATTATCCCCCGGCTACTTTACAGACCCACAAGCCCTGAAGCAGGGCGTTAACTGGGTGGAGGCGTACCTGGACAAGTGTATGGAGGTACAACAATACGCCCGTAAAGTAAATACCCTTGAAAAAAGGATTAATACCCTGGAAGCCAGGTAAGCCGGGTAATTGCCGGCTTTTAGTTGACAGCCAGCAATTGTTTTTCGTTTTGTACAGGACTGAGCGCAAAATATTCAGCTACTTCTTCCCAGTTATTTACCCGTTTGTAATCTGTAAGGGGTAAGTTGTGCGGTGCTGTAAACAGCAGTGGTGTTCCTTTAAAGGTACTCAGGTTTTTATCGTGATCGTCAATCATGTAGTCCGCTTCCACAATGGTTTTGGAACCGCAGAATACGATGTTTTTCCAACTGATAAAAGGGAAGTGTTCATTCAGCCACGCATGTTTCTCCGCCAGCGACAGGGGGAATTCCATAGCTGCAGATACAACGAAAACCTCGTGTTGTTCTGCCAGCGCCTTTACTACTTCCTGGCTGCCGGCCATTACCGGTATCCCCCTGAAAAATCCCGGGGCACTTAATATTTTCATTGCTACTCCTTCCGGGAAAGCGCTGCCTTCCGGGATGTTGTTCAAACGCTCCGGATCTATTACTTCGCCATATTCCTTTGCGTATACGTCCAGCAGATGTTGGGTAAGGTCTGCCATTACATTGTCCATGTCGATTGCTATTCTTGCCATATTTTGCTATTTTATGCAAAGTTATGCGATATTCTGCAAATTATTGCATAATCTTTCATAATATTGCATAAAATAGCATGAGCATGTTGAGAGAGGAAAGGCTGGATTATATCCTCAAAAAGCTGCAAACAGATCATAAAGTGCTGCAAACAGAGCTTAGCAGCGATTTGCAGGTATCGGAAGATACGGTGCGCAGGGATCTCGAATCCCTGGCGCAAAACGGGCAGCTGATCAAAGTAAGGGGAGGCGCCATCCCGCATTCGCCGAATCCTTACTCTTTTAAAGAGCGTATCGTATATCATGAAGATGATAAAAAGCATATTGCCACCAAAGCCCTGGCGTACCTGCACAACGGGCAAACCATTATTCTCGATGGGGGTACCTCTACTTTAATGCTGGCTAAACTCTTTCCTTCTAATCTTCATATTACCGTTATTACGAACAGCGTACCTATCGTAGCACAGCTGATAGAGCATCCTGTGATTGAAGTAATTTTCACCGGCGGGTTGATTGGTAAGGATTCCCAAACAGCCGGTGGAATGGATACCATCCGCATGCTGGAAAAAATGCGGGCGGATATTTGCTTTCTGGGCATCTGCAGTTTGCATCCGGATGCAGGCGTAACGGGCCTGGATCTTGGGGAAGCAGATGTGAAAAGCGTGATGGTGGAATCTGCCAATAAAACCATTGCACTGGCTACCAGTGATAAAATGGGTACGGCAGAACCTTTTAAAGTATGCGATATTACAGGTTTGGATACTATTATTACAGACAATCCGGATCTGCCATCTCTGAAACCGTATATTAACCTGGGAATACAGGTAATCTGATCAATTTTAACTTTTATCTGACCGAAGATGTTACACGATCTATCGATGGTAATGATTAATAAAAGAGCTACACGCATTGCGGTGAGCGCCTTGTTTTTTTTAACCGGACTATGTTTTTCCAGTTGGGCCTCCCGCATTCCGGATATTCAGCTGGCATTAAACCTGAATGATGCCGGGCTGGGAAGTGTGCTGCTGGCACTTCCGGTGGGCTCTATTATTTCCCTCCCGGTTGCCGGCATACTGGTATCGAAATATGGCAGCCGCCAGATATTGCTCATTGCAGCGGTCGCGTATGCGGCGGTGTTGCCGGTGCTTGGTCTTGCGCATACTTCCTGGGAGTTGAGCGTATTCCTGGTGTTCTTTGGCTTTTTCGGTAACCTCGCCAACATTGCGGTGAACACACAGGCAGTAGGTGTGGAGGCTATGTACGGCCGTTCCATTATGGCTTCGTTTCACGGATTGTGGAGTGTAGCGGGTTTTACCGGGGCGGCTTTTGGTACCTGGATGACAGGTTTGCACCTGGCGCCGGTGTATCACTTTTTAATTATTACCGCAGTTTCCTGGATCCTTATTGTCATTACCATGAACCGGCTGGTAGTACGCGTAACCAATGAAAACAATGCTCCTTCTTTATTTGGCAAACCGGATGCCTTCCTGTTTACACTTGGAATTATTGCGATGTGCTCTATGATTTGCGAGGGTACTATGTTTGACTGGAGCGGGGTATATTTCCGCAGGGTGATACAGGTAAGGGAAGGATGGTCCGGCGCCGGCTATGCTGCCTTCATGAGTACAATGGCATCCGGACGTTTTGTGGCCGATTACCTGACTACACGGCTTGGCGTTAAAAAGATGTTGCTGATAAGCGGTGGCCTCACTGCCAGTGGCTTGCTGGTAGCTGTTATCTTCCCTTACTTCGTTCCGGCTATGCTGGGCTTTATGCTGGTGGGCGCGGGCGTATCTGCAGTAGTGCCGCTGGTATACAGTGCCGCGGGCAAATCTACCAAACTGCCACCAGGAATGGCGTTGGCCACCGTATCTACTATCGGCTATTTCGGATTTCTTTTTGGTCCTCCGTTGATCGGGTTTGTAGCGCAGGCTACCAATCTTGGCGTGGCTTTTACTATGATTGCCGTAATGGGCGCTGCTATAGCGGTCATGTCGTCCAGGATCAAATTATAATCCTGCTACCGCCGCTGCTCCATTTTTATGGGGCAGCGCGCGGAAAGAAAGTTCTTCTTCCCGGTGATCGAGCATCAGCCAGTATTCGCCGGTATCTTCTTCCCGCTCAGGTAACTTCATGCCGGCAAGCGCGGTGAGCAAGGGTTCCGGCGGATGATCAAATGGCACCAGCCTTACCAGCGGATGTATGCTTGTTTCATCATCGCCTGTTTCCATTAATAACTCCCGCGGTAAAAATTTCAATTCATTCATGGCCAGTTCCATCACTACAATTTCCCGCAGGTAAGGATTTACAATTTCCCCGCTCAGTAATTTCTGTAACAGGAATTCACCAAAGATGTTGATCTCCCTTTTGAATTGCAGATCTGAACGGTTGTCGATGGCCCAAAATTCTTCTATTACCGGCATCAGCTGTTCTCCCAATAAAAAACAGGTATACGGAAGCATCGTGTAAATGGGTGTGATCCTGTTTACCCGGTACAGGGTGCAGCTTACCGACATGCCCTGTTGGTATACCACTGTTTGCAACCGCCGTTGTTCGCGGCTGGTAAGATCGTACCGTGATAATACCGCTGCCGGCTCATTCCGCAGCTGCAGGCATAATTGCGGGGAGGCAATCAGATCTGTGAGTGCTTTCTGAAAAGATAAAAGTGACATAGTTTCAGGTATGATAAAGGTTCCAGGCTGCTTTTGCCCTGTTCAGCTCACGGGTAACGCCTTCAAATTGCAGCAGGTGAAAATAAGATTCATGAAACTCGAAAGTAATGCCGCATAAGTTGGGTACTAACGGTAACGTATACTCGAGTAACTCCCATACTTCCGGCGGGCAGGGTCCTGCGTGGGAGTCGGTGTACATGCCGGCCATCTCGTTTCCGCCGGCAATGTGAATTTCGATGACCTTATCCAATTCCAGCTGTGCAATAAATGCCTTTGCATCGAAGTGGTGATTCACCGCATTCGTGTATACGTTATGGATATCCAGCAGCAAGCCGCAGGAAGTATCGCGCGACAGCTCATTGAGAAAGGCTGTTTCGCTGAGTTCCTGTTCGGGCAGGTCGATGAAGTACACATTGTTTTCTACCAGGAAAGGTGTGCTGATGGAACGTTTGATAGCATTGATGCGACCGCCGATCATATCCAGCACTTCGTAATCATAGGGCACCGGCACGGCGAGTCCGGCATTGTGTTCTTCCTGTTGTTCGTTATGCACTTTTACGAAAGAGAGGTGATCGCTATGCCATTTGAAGCGATAGCGTTCGTGCCATTCTTTCATTTTATAGAGATAGTTTTTATCGAAGATGCCTGCACTGCCGAGAGAGTAGGAGATATTGTGAGAAGTTAAAGGATATGTGGCAGCTATTTTATCCAGCACTTTCATCCACGATTCAATTTCTTCAAACCGTTGCGGCGTATTGTTCCCGCGATCAGTCCAGAACATATCCGGGATGATTTCCACATAATCGCAGATACCGGGGCATGCGTCCAGGTATAGTTCCAGCGAAGGGTTGTAGAGAAGCCCTACGCCCAGCTGCGGAATAGTTTGCTGATAAAGATGGCCCACCCTGGCTGTTGATAATACTTGTGACATGGTGAGGAGGTTTTAAGAGCCGTCCCGGTGGCGCCGGGACGGCATCCGCATTAATGTTGTTTGATTGCAATGTCTTTGATGACAGCCATTTTATCCAGATCCACTTTGATCACCTGTTCCAGTTTTTCCCGGATGTTAAAGTGAACGCCGGATAAGCATGCCTGGCATCCGCGGGGATTGATTTGTTTGATCACCATAGATTGCAGTTTGGTGATGTCTTCCATTTTGGTGCCTTTTGGAACGGCAACATCTACGTGACCGTTGTCGCCGTAATGAATTTCAGCTGTACGCATGACGTTTGAATTTTGGGGTGTTTAAATATGAAATAAAGAGGAATTCCCTGCGGGGCAGGGCTGTTGTAGAATTTAGTGCCAGTCTTTTTGGGGTTGCAGCGTAGTATTTTAACTGCGGATGATAAAGTTAGGAGAATAAGATGAGATCATGATAAGTATTTATACGGGAAAATGGAGAGCGGGGAATACCCGGGTGATATCTAGTTATATTGGTTTAATTGGTCGGTTAGTTTATGGGTATTGGCCAGTATGAATCCGAGGTCCTGCTCGTCTGTTATCAATTGATTGATCTGTAGTCTCAGGTAGAACAGCGAAGTTTGTGCATCCTGCCAGCTGGTATTAAGCGTCAGCGAGGGAGCTAGTGAGGGGTGTAATAAAAAGTGCAGATAAGGCATCAGATTGGGCACTATGAGGGCTGGTTTAGCAATGGTAATGAAGGTTTTGTCAAAGTCTGCATGGCCTGTGCTGATTTTGCCTGAGTATAGCCGGCTTAACAGAGTAGTGACCGGACCGGCATTATAAATTTTCAGCTTGTTTTTTTGCGCCGGTAGCTCCATCAATAGTACTGTTTGTGTATCATAAATGTTTCCAATTTCCCGCCTCGGATCATCGGCTGCGTGCCATTTGAATTTTTGCTGTTGTTCATAGGTATTTTTGGTGTGTCTCCAGGAAAAGGATAAGTGCCCCTCTGTGAGATGATAATTAAAAGCAAAATTAAAGCAGTAATTCGGCTGAATATAATCACCCTCAATAAATGTTGCCTGGCCTCCGTATTTATTTAAAACAGTTTTCCACGCTTCAGGAATTTCTTGCATACCTGGAATGATATTTCTCCCAAATAACGTATTTCTTCTATATAAATCCATCTATATTCAATCCATTTTCAAAAAATCTTCTCCCAAAACAAAATTTATTTCCGTTTATAAACTTCAAATCCCGTAACTTTGCACGATTTTTTTGTTCCCTCACACGGCAGAAAGATCAATTTGGTTTTTCATTTTCAATAGATTACACAAATGCCAAAAGACTCATCTATCAAATCTGTACTCATTATCGGTTCTGGACCCATTATTATTGGTCAGGCTTGCGAATTTGATTATTCCGGTTCCCAGGCAGCACGTTCGCTGCGGGAAGAAGGAATTAAAGTGATTTTGATTAATTCCAACCCGGCTACCATCATGACGGATCCTATGATGGCCGATAAGGTTTATTTGCTGCCACTGACCGTGGAAAGCATTGAGCAGATTCTGGAAGAAAACCAGATAGATGCCGTATTACCTACTATGGGCGGCCAAACTGCGCTGAACCTTTGTAAGGAGGTAGACGAACTGGGAATATGGGAAAAAAATAACGTTCGCCTGATTGGAGTAGACATCAAAGCCATTGATAAGGCAGAAGACCGCGAACAGTTCCGTCAGTGGATGATCCGGCTGGGAATACCTGTAGCGCCTGCCAGAACAGCCAACTCCTTCCTGGAAGGGAAAGAGTTCGCCCAGGAAATCGGATTTCCGCTGGTAATCCGTCCTTCTTTCACACTGGGTGGTACCGGTGGTGGTTTTGTACATAGTAAAGAAGACCTGGATGAAGCGCTGGACCGTGGTTTGAAAGCGTCTCCGATCCACGAGGTACTGGTGGAAAAAGCCGTACTCGGATGGAAAGAATATGAACTGGAATTGTTGCGTGATAAGAATGATAACGTTGTTATCATTTGTACCGTGGAAAACCTCGACCCGATGGGTATCCACACCGGCGATTCCATTACGGTGGCTCCTGCGATGACCCTGAGCGACACTGCTTTCCAGGACATGCGTAACAAAGCGATGGTGATGATGCGCGACCTCGGCAACTTTGCCGGTGGTTGTAATGTGCAGTTCTCCCTCAATCCTGAAAACGAAGAGCTGATTGCCATCGAGATCAATCCACGTGTAAGCCGTTCTTCTGCACTGGCTTCCAAAGCAACCGGGTACCCGATTGCAAAAATTGCTGCGAAACTGGCTATTGGTTATTCACTGGATGAACTGGAGAACCAGATCACGAAAACAACTTCTGCCTTCTTTGAACCGGCACTGGATTATGTGATCGTTAAAATGCCGCGCTGGAACTTCGATAAATTTAAAGGAGCTGATGATACTTTAGGACTGCAGATGAAGTCAGTAGGAGAGGTAATGTCTATCGGACGTACTTTCCCTGAAGCCCTGCAGAAAGCCTGTCAGAGCCTCGAAAACGATGCACTGGGACTGGGTTACTACGGTAAATCACTCATGAAGAGTGAGCAGTTGATCGAGAAATTAAAACGTCCAACCTGGGATCGTATCTTCCGTATCAAAGATGCTTTGATGGCGGGTGTATCGGTAAAACATATTCACCAGCTCACCTTTATTGACCGCTGGTTCCTGCACCAGATCCAGGATATCGTTAACCTGGAAAAACAATTGCTGGAACTTGATCTGCAGACTGTTTCCGTTGATATGCTGAGAGACGCCAAGAAAATGGGCTTCTCCGATGCGCAGCTGGCTATCCTGTTTGGCGATTGCGATGAAGATGAAGTATACGCTAAACGTAAGGAACTGGGTATCCGCCGCACCTTTAAAATGGTAGATACCTGCAGCGCAGAGTTTGAAGCAAAAACGCCTTACTTCTATTCTACTTTCGATACAGAAAACGAAAGCATTCCTTCCGATAAGAAAAAGATCATTGTACTCGGTTCCGGTCCAAACAGAATTGGCCAGGGTATTGAGTTTGATTACTGCTGTACGCATGGTTTGCAGGCGATCCAGGATTGCGGATATGAAGCGATCATGGTGAACTGTAATCCGGAAACCGTATCAACCGATTTCGATATGGCGGATAAGTTGTACTTCGAGCCGGTATTCTGGGAAAATCTCTGGGAAATTGTGGAGCTGGAAAAACCGGAGGGAGTGATCGTTCAGCTGGGCGGGCAAACTGCGCTGAAACTGGCGAAGCGCCTGGAAGCAAACGGTGTGAAGATCATCGGTACATCCTTTGACAATATGGATATTGCGGAAGACCGCGGCCGTTTCTCCGACATGCTGAAAGAACTGGGCATTCCTTATCCTAAGTACGGTACCGCTTACAACACAGACGACGCTATAGATGTGGCGAAAGAAGTGGGCTACCCGGTGCTGGTACGTCCTTCCTATGTGTTAGGTGGGCAGCGTATGAGGATTGTTATTAATGAAGAAGAACTGGAAGAATCTGTACTGAGCCTGCTCAGACATCTGCCAGGTAACAAGATATTGATTGATCACTTCCTGGATCGTTGCCAGGAGGCGGAAATAGACGGTATTTTTGATGGTACCGACTTCCATGTAATGGGTGTGATGGAACATATTGAGCCAGCGGGTATCCACAGTGGCGATAGCCACGCGTTGCTGCCGGCTTTCAACCTGTCGCCCATCGAAGTAACTACTATGGAGTACTATGCGGAAAAGATTGCACGTGCGCTTGATATCCGTGGTTTGATCAACATTCAGTTTGCCATTAAAGATGGTAATGTGTTTGTGATTGAAGCCAATCCGCGTGCATCCCGTACTACACCATTTATTGCCAAAGCTTACCAGGTACCTTACCTGAACATTGCCACTAAGGTGATGATAGGCGCTAATAAGCTGAAGGACTTTACCATTGTAAAGAACCTCACAGGTTTTGCCATCAAGGAGCCGGTGTTTTCTTTCAATAAGTTCCCGGGTGTAAATAAGGAGCTGGGCCCTGAAATGAAATCTACGGGAGAAGCGATCCGCTTTATCAAGGATCTGCGTGATCCATATTTCAGACAGCTGTTTAAAGAAAAGAGCATGTATCTGAGCAAATAGTTTCCTGTGAAGGAACCAAATATTAAAAGCCCTTCCGGTGTATACCGGAAGGGCTTTTTTATGTATAAATCGATTTATCTGAAATGAACAGAGCCTGATAAAAATCAGGCTCCTTCTTTTCCCTCAAAATAACCATTAAAGACACGACTATTGAATCTTGATACAATTCATATAGCGTGACCGGTAATGCAGTTTACAAATAATATTATATTTAAAAGAGATGTTAACTAATCAATAACAGATGAGATAATGTATAATATAATATATATTGATTATTAATATCTTAAAAAGAAGTTAATCTCGCGTGATTTGCCGGAATTTATTTGTGTAAAGTGAAAGTTCTCATGTTATCATATATAAATATTAGCGGCTAAAATATCTTCCTTTTTAACATTTCCAAAACGCTTTTGCTGCGTATAAGTACGAGGTTTGTTTACCCGATAAAAAGTTAACCCTTACATGGAATTTGAATCTACATTGTTTGTTGTGATGTGCTGGAAGCGTGCGCCTTTTCTGCGTATTGTTGTACCGTTGCTGGCTGGGATCACTCTTCAGCTGTATATCCCGGTGTATCCTGTTTTATACATTGTATCGATCTGCTGTTGTATGGCAGGGACATCAGTGTTTCGTTTTCTACCGCTGCAATGGCGGTTTGCCGCCGCCTGGCTGCCGGGAATACTCCTCTTTATGTTGATCAGCTGTTGCGGCGGCCTGTTGTTATATAATGCTGATCTCCGCCACAGTAAAGGGTTTTATGACAGATGCACTACAGACACGCCGTTTTACCTGTTGCGTATAAATGAACCGCCACAGGAAAAGCCCCGTTCCTTTAAAACCACAGCACAAGTGATAGCCATCTGCAGGAAAGGCGAATGGATGCCAGTAAAGGGCTGTTTATTGCTTTATACGGGCAAGGATAGTCTTACACCTGCCCTTCATTACGGAGATGAATTAATCGCCCGGAAACGGCCTGAATTGATCAAATGTAACGGCAATCCCGGAGCGTTTAACTATCAGCAATACATGGTAACGCAACAGGTTTATCAGCAGCTGTATCTCCGCAACGGAGATTTTTACCGGTTACCGCGCAATCGCGGGCACCCGGTGCGCAGGTTATTGCTGCGGGCGAGGGATTATTGCCTGTATAACCTGAAGAAATATATTGGAAACGGACCAGAAGCCGGTATGGCGGAAGCGCTGCTTATTGGTTACCGCCAGGACCTCGACCGGGATGTAGTGCAGCGTTATAGTAATACCGGCATTGTACACGTTATTGCTATTTCAGGGATGCATCTTGCGCTGTTGTATGGTACCTTGTTATGGTTGCTGCAATGGCTGCCGGCACATCGCTGGCTGCATATTACCAGAGCAGTGATCATCTTGCTTGTGCTGTGGGGATTTGCATTACTCACCGGTGCATCTGCCTCTGTACTTCGTTCTGCAGTGATGTTTACAGGCATTACCATCGGGCGTTTTGTATTGCACCGGCATAGCAGCATTTACAACACATTGGCCGCTTCGGCTACCTTATTACTATGCTTTAATCCCTACCTGGCTGTGGATGCAGGGTTTCAGTTGTCGTATCTCGCGGTACTAAGTATCCTGCTTTTTTACCAGCCCATTTACCGCCTGTTCCAATGGAAATACAGGTGGGCAGATTGGCTTTGGCAAATGGTGGCGGTATCGCTGGCGGCGCAACTGATCACTACACCAGTGAGTTTATTTTACTTTCACCAGTTTCCCAATTACTTTTTGCCGGCTAATCTGATTGCGGTGCCCTTATCTACCGTAATTATTTATGGAGAAGTGATGCTGCTGTTGCTGGCTCCCTTCGGGACTCCGGCCGTTTGGCTGGGAAGCGCATTGAAATACATGATTCTCGGAATGAACAACTGCATCCGGTGGATAGGAGAGCTGCCAGGTGCGCTGATCACGGATATTCACTGTTCACTGGCGCAAACGGTATTGCTTTATGTGCTCATTGCAGTACTGGCACTGTGGCTACTGGTCAGGTTCCGGCCCGGCCTGTGGATGGGCTTTCTTTGTATCTGGGGATTGCTGATCGCCCGCGTTAGCTGGGTGGTAGCCTGCCGCTCGCAATGCAGTATCATTGTTTATAACGTGCCCGCCTATACGGCAATTGACTGTATTAAAGGTAACCTCGTGCAATTTACCGGTAATGACAGCGTATGGCAATTACCTGTAGCGCAGCAACTCCTGAATACACGCACAAACCTGCGCGTTCATCCAGGCAAACCGGCTTCTTTTCAGCAATATGGCCGCTTTCTGAGCTTTGAAGGAAAACGGCTACTGATCATAGACAGCGCATTGCCGGATCGGGCGCCACCTGAAAAATTCCGGACCAATTATATTTTATTGACACGTAATCCATCGTTGGATATCAGGCGATTGGGTGATTTTTATACGTTTGATACGCTTATTTTTGCGGCTTCAAATAGTTCGCGGAGGATTGAGAAATGGAAAAGTGATTGTTACGTGTTAACTTTGCGCTTCTTTTCGGTTCCGGACCAGGGAGCCTATGTTATTAATTTCTAATGTTTTCCATTCATGCAAAAGCAAATTAAATCAGCGTTGATCTCCGTTTTCTATAAAGATAACCTGGAGAACATTGTTAAAAAATTAGGTGAACAAGGTGTTACCATCTATTCCACCGGCGGTACCCAAAAATTTATTGAGGACCTGGGTGTGAAATGTGTAGCTGTTGAAGACCTGACTGCTTACCCTTCTATTTTGGGTGGACGTGTTAAAACCCTGCATCCTAAAGTATTCGGTGGTATTCTGGCCCGCCGTGATAATCCACAGGATCTGGAACAACTGAAGGAATACCAGATTCCGGAAATAGACCTGGTAATTGTTGACCTGTATCCATTTGAGGAAACAGTGAAGAGCACCACGGTAGAACAAACCATCATCGAAAAAATTGATATAGGCGGAGTATCACTGATCCGTGCAGCCGGCAAAAACTACAAAGACGTGGTGATTGTTGCTTCTAAAGATCAATACGCCGACCTCGAAAAAGTACTGACCGATAACAACGGCGCTACTACCATTGAAGACCGCAGAAGCTTTGCTGCTAAAGCATTTGAAGTTTGCGCTCACTATGATGTGGCGATCTCCCAGTATTTCCTGAACAATGAGCCGGGCGTAAACTTCCAGCTCTCTATTCCGGAAGGACAAGTGAACCGTTATGGTGAAAACCCACATCAGCGTGGTGTTTTCTATGGTAACCTCAACGAAATCTTCAACAAACTACATGGCAAGGAATTATCCTTCAACAACCTGGTGGATGTAGACGCTGCATGCCAGCTGATCCAGGAATTTGAAGCCACCACCTTTGCTGTGATCAAGCATACCAACGTTTGCGGTATTGCTTCCCGTGCTACGCTGAAAGAAGCCTGGGACGCAGCACTGGCAGGCGATAAGGAAAGTGCTTTTGGCGGCGTACTGGTAACCAACAAGGTAATCGACAAAACCACTGCGGAATCCATCAGCGAAATTTTCTTCGAAATCCTGATCGCTCCGGGCTTTGATGCCGATGCACTTACTGTACTGCAGGCCAAAAAGAACCGCATCCTCCTGGAACAGAAACAACCGGTAAAGAGCAAATACATGTTCAAAAATGTATTGAATGGCGTTTTGCTGCAGGACAGCGATAATGGTAACTACAAAGAATGGAATGAAGTAGGGGCCCGTCCAGCTACACCGGCTGAAAAATCTGACCTGGAATTTGCCAACATCGTTTGCAAACACCTGAAATCAAATGCTATCGCATTAGTAAAGGATCAGCAACTGATTGGTAAAGGTTGTGGTCAGACTTCCCGTATCGACGCGCTGCGCCACGCTATTGAAAAGGCAGGCCAGTTTAGCTTCGATCTGAAAGGCGCAGCAATGGCTTCTGATGCATTCTTCCCCTTCAACGACTGTGTAAGCATTGCGCACGAACATGGCATTACTGCGGTGATCCAGCCCGGTGGCTCCATGAGGGATAATGACTCCATCGAATTCTGTAAAGAACATGATATGGTGATGGTAATGACCGGTATGCGTCACTTCAGACACTAACGGTAATTATGAGAATTTATAAGAGAAAGCACCGGAATTTCCCGGTGCTTTCTTATTTTCATCTTATAATATTCAAAAAATAATAATAGTATTGTTGACTTGTAAATCAATATCATCCTAAAAGCGAGGACCATAAGCGAATAGCAGCTACAAATGTCTTTTATCCAACAAAATATCATGCAGGATGCAGATGATGCCTGGTTGATCGGGGAGTTTAAAACCACCGGCAAACTGGATTTTCTTGCAGCCCTTTACCAGCGTTATATGAACCTGGTATACGGCGTATGCCTGAGATATTTTGATGAAGAAGCCAGCAAAGATGCAGTAATGCAGATCTTTGAGGAGTTAATTATAAAACTGAAGCAACATGAAGTCCAGAATTTTAAAAGCTGGCTGCATGTACTTGCGCGCAATCATTGTTTAATGAAGCTGCGGGCAATGAAAAATAAGGAATCCCGCCAGGTGTCTATTGATGATCACCCCATTGTGGAAAACGGGGAAAACGGGCATCATGAAAACGGAGTATCACTGGAAGATAACCTGCAGAGCATGGAAAAATGCCTGGAAACCTTGCCGGAAGAACAAAAACGCAGTGTAGACTTGTTTTACCTGAAGGAAAAGAGCTACCGGGAAGTGAGCGTTATCACCGGATATGAAATGAATAAGGTGAAAAGCTACATCCAGAACGGAAAGCGGAACCTGAAAATATGTATGGAACAACAAAATGACTGACAAGCGGCCACATATAAAACCGGAAGAACTCGCCGGACTCATCCGCCAATACCTGGCGGGAGAGCTGGACGATAAAGCCATGCATGCCCTGGAGCGTCAGGCCCTGGACGACCCGTTCCTGGCTGATGCGCTGGAAGGCTATGCCTTGCACACGCCGGAACAAACCGCCCACCAGGAAGACCTTGCGGCCAGATTGTCTGAAAGAATTGCCTCCAGAGGCCGCATCCGCCCGATGTTTTATCGAATAGCCGCGGCGGCAGCCATTTTGCTGCTGATGTTTTCTGCAGGCTGGTTCCTGTGGGAACAGCAACGGCAAACGCCTATTGCCGGCGTAAATACATCTAATTCTGCGAAGGAACCGGCGTCTGTATTCTCCGAACATGGAGACACCGCACCATCGCCGGCAAATGCTGATCATCCTGCCCAAAAAAATACTCCTCCAACACCCGCTAAACCGGTAACTGCCGAAAAGCAAACGGCAAAACAGGAGCCGGTAACTGAAGCAGCGGATAAAATAGTACCCTACGCCAAAAATGAGGCGGCAGATAAAACAGTTCCTTCTGTTAGTAGAAGAGTACCTGATGTCGATAGTAGTGTTCCCGCTGCGGCCACGGCCATTCAGGCGGAGCGCGCTGAACAACAGCGGAATTTTGCAGTCCCTCCTGCACCAAATAAAGAGAAACAGATAATGATAAGGGGGCAAAATAATTATTCACTGGGTAAACTGGATAGTCAGAAGAATGCATTAAACGAAGTAGTAGTGATTGGTTATGGTATACAAAAGAAACAAAATGTTACGGGTGCAGTAACTGTTGTCAAAGAAAGCGCCATTTCTGATTCCGGCACTCAGGCATTCTTGCAAGGGAAGGTGGCAGGAGTAGACGTGTCATCTGACGATACTGATATCAATGCCTACCGGGCGCCTGCTCCTATAACCGGGGAAACCGCTTTTCAAAATTATCTTAAAACCAAAACTGTTAACCCGGATAACCTATATAACGGTACTGTACGTGTATCCTTTACCGTTATGCCGGATGGTAGCCTGCAGGACTTTAAAATTATCCGTCACCTGAATGATGCGTGTGATGCAGAAGCCATCCGGGTGATCAAAGAAGGCCCGGCATGGATACCTGCTTCAGACGGAAAGCCCGCTAAAGTAAAAGTCAGGGTAAAATTTAATGTGCAGAAAGATAAGTAGCTATTTCCGCTCTTTCCATTGCTGGTTAAAGGATTTGGAGGCGAATACAGGTAGTTCGCGGTTATCTCCCCAGCTTTTGGCAAAGAATCTTCGCAGCAGGAAATTTTTCATTTTTCCACTGGCTAAGTTCATCATTTTGCGGCTGCTGCAGCCTTGCTTCCACATAAACCAGGCAAATTTCTCTCCCCCGGAAGTATAGTTTTCCTCTACTGCTTTCTGACGGTTATGCAGCAACAGTTCATGCAGGTTAATGCGCACCGGGCATACTTCAGTACAGTTACCACACAACGAAGAGGCAAAGCTCAGGTGCATGTAAGAGTCCATCCCTTTCAGGTGAGGGGTAATCACAGCGCCGATAGGACCACTGTAGGTGGCGGCATATGAGTGACCGCCAATATTTTTATAAACAGGGCAGGCATTGAGGCAGGAGCCGCAACGGATGCAGTATAAGCTTTCACGTGCAGTAGTATCCTGCAGGATGTTGGTACGGCCATTGTCCATCAGGATCACATACATTTCCTCCGGACCGTCGATTTCTCCTTCCTGCCGGGGGCCGCTGAAAATACTGTTGTAAGCGGTGATCTGCTGACCGGTACCATAGGTAGCCAGCAAAGGCCAGAACAGGCTGAGGTCTGTAATAGAAGGGAGTACTTTTTCAATACCCACCAATACAATATGAGTTTTGGGAAACGCCGTGGTTAAACGCGCATTGCCTTCATTTTCTGTAACGGCTATGGAGCCGGTATCTGCTATGATGAAGTTGGCGCCGGTGATACCTATTTCCGCCTGGAGATATTTGTGACGGAGCTTTTCGCGGGCAACCAGTGTTAGTTGCTCTGGTGTAAGCCCGGGATCAGTACCAAGTTTATCTGCAAACAAGCGGGCCACATCCTCCTTGCTTTTGTGCATGGCCGGGGTAACGATGTGGTATGGCGGTTCTCCGTCGAGTTGTTGTATATATTCCCCGAGATCAGTTTCCACACACTCGATGCCATTACTTTCCATAAAGGCGTTCAGGTGTACTTCCTCGGTAGCCATCGACTTACTTTTTACGATGCTTTTGCATTGCTTGGCCTGGCAAATGGCCAGTATTTCCTGTTGTACCTGTTCGGCAGTTTCGGCCCAGATGACCTTGCCGCCGCGACGGGTAAAGTTTTGCTCGAATTCTTCCAGGTGATTATCCAGGTGCTCAATAGCTCTCCACTTGATGTTCTTGGCTCTTTCCCTTGCGCCGGGTAAATCCGTAAACTGTTGTTTACCGGCTTTTACAGCTGTATTGTATTTGCCTATATTGAAGTTGATCGTCTGCCGGTGGCCGAGATCAGACGCTTTCTTTTCACTTTCTTCCAGAAAAGTAGATGCTGTTTGATGCATAAGCAAGCAATATTCCTAATTAAAGATAGTTAAATCCGAAAATGATTTACCCGTGTTCTTTTCTTGCGATGTTGTCCAACACTTCATAAAATTCCGTGCCGTATTTTCTGATCAAAGCATCTTTAAGGAAACGATACACTGGCACCTGAAGGGTTTTACCGTTCTTGCAGGCGGGTTTGCAAACCTCCCAACGGTCATAATTTACTGCTTCAAATGTTTCGTATTTTTTAATACGGATAGGGTAGAGATGACAGGAAATAGGTTTTTTGAAATCAACCACTCCATCATTGTATGCTTTCTCGATGCCACAACCTACTATGCCGTGATCGTCTATAGTGGCGTATGCACAAATGCCTTTGTTTACAATGGGGGTAACATATCCATACTCATCGTCGGTAGTATTGGTACCGGTGTGCTCAATTTCTTTGATACCATCTTCCCGGAGGTAAGATTTAATCTTCGGATAAATTTTCTTCAGGGTTTTAACTTCTGTTTTATCCAGTGGAGCGCCACAGTCGCCCGCTACACAACAGGCGCCTTTGCAGGCAGACAGATTGCACACAAATTGCTCCTCAATTACTTCGTCACTTATGTATTTATCGTCAATGATAATCATCGGGAATGGTCTTTTGCCTGAAATTGCAGACAGACAATCTTATTAAGACCACAAAGTTACAGCATTCAGGGCTTATCTCCAGCGCAGGGTTTCCACCATATGCCACATATCCTGTTCCAGGAACCGGTAAACGGGTGCGAGAGAGTCTGCGTTGGGCGTAACGTCAAAATAGAGGGCGCCGCGGAGGAAGTGTTTTACCGAATCGGTGGCAAAGAATTGTTTCGAGGAGGCAGCGTTACCACCCACTTCATAGAAGGTACCGCTTACATTGTTTGCTGTATGGATCTTGTTTTCATCGATATATTCTGCCTTATAGGTATGCTTGTAGGTCATTTTAAAGGCATCGTCCACCAGTTTGCGGAAGCTGTTGTTACCGGGCCCGATGATCTTATAGCTCATATAAATTTTCCCGTTCAGGGAGGGAAAGTCTATATTGATCCAGTAAGGGTTTTCGGGTGCTGCGCCAAAAAAGGAAGTGTCTTTGACGATATTGGCGTATGCCGGGTATTCAAATGTGTAAGGATATCCGGGCATATCGAAGGTGCGGTATTTTCTATCCGGAAATTTTACCTGGAAATAGCCTCTGGGCTTCGGTGTGGGTACGTTTTCACAGGAGGCAAATATACACATCAGGCCGATGATCAGTGCGAGGGCCTTTCCTTTAATCGCTGGCATTTTACGCTTATTTAACAGGCAGTTACACTTTTTCAGCAGCGTCCGGCCTGATGGTTACCTGTACCTTCTGGATCCTCATTTTATTGACTTCCAGTACAGTGAAATCGAAGTTATTGTAGTTAATAACGCTGTTTTCTTCAGGAAATTTTCCGGCCAGTTCCAGTATAAGACCACCGAGAGAGTCGCTTTCGCCTTTTACGGGTTCAAATGTTTCAGGAGAGATGTTCATGATGCGGCAAACGTCGTTCAGCATGGTTTTGCCTTCAAATACGTAGGTGAAGTTATCTACTTTGTTGTAGTTAAATTCTTCTTCATCAAATTCGTCCTTGATATCGCCGATCACTTCTTCCATGATATCTTCCAGGGTTACAATGCCGGAGGTACCGCCAAATTCGTCCACTACTACGGCAAAGTGCATCCGTCTGCTCTGGAATTCAGAGAGCAGGTCTTCGATCAGTTTATGGCCATGCACAAAGAAAGGCTGGCGCATTACTTCGTGCCAGTCGAAGGTATTGCCTTTGTCGAGATGGGGGAGCAGGTCTTTGGTGTGGATAACGCCCACGATATTGTCCAGGTTGTCCTTATAAACAGGTAAACGGGAATAATGCAGGTCGGCTACACTTTTCACGATATCGCCGAAAGTGCTGTCGTATTCCACGCCATTTACGTCCAAACGGCCGCGCATGATCTGTTTTACGGTGATATTGCCAAATTTAAGGATGCCTTTCAGGATATTTTTTTCTTCCTGGGAGGCGGTGGCGTCCACGCTCATTTCGATGGCTTCATCGATTTCCTGGTAATTTACCGGGCCGCTGCCGCGGTGAAAGAAGCGGTCTTCGATGCTGGTGCTTAGGCCAACAAAAAAATCGCTGATGGGTTCCATAGTGGCATGGATACCGCTTACGAACCAGGCGAAATAGGTGGCAAAACGGATATTGTTTTGAGCGGCCCATACCCGGGGGAGGATCTGGCCGAAGAAGAGTAAGATGAGGCAGATCGCGGAAATCCTTACCAGGAGGGATACTACCGGCAGTGTTTGCAGGTCTTCCATCTGGGTAACGAGGTAATTGGTGATCATGATAAATGCGATCATGAGCAATACACCTGCAATTTGTAAGGAAGCGAGCAGTGATTTTGGCTTTTCCAGCAGTCTGGTGATCAGTTTGCCCGAGGCATTCTGGCGTGTTTTAAGCACATTCAGATCCTTGTGGTTAAGGGAAAAGAAGGCTACTTCCGCACCGGAAACAATAAAGGTTAGCAGGAGCAGAATAAAAATAACAAGCAGAAATACCACCACGTTAGGGGCGCCAATTGGTGCGCTGGCTTGTAAAAAATAGGATACGTAGCTTGCCGGAAGGATGCCCAAGATGTTCAACTTTGATGTAATTAATCAAAAAATAGGGGAAAGTAATTCATGGAATTGCTTTCCCTGCACGCAAATATAAGTAATGTCCCTATATGGGATTACGTACATTTAAAACTTAATATTTTTTTGCAACTAAAAAGGCAGATCGTCTGCTGGTTCGTTCAGTGAAGGGGGGATTTCCAGTCCCGGAAAACTTTCTCCACTGCCTGAACCCGTACTGCTATGGTGAGGTATGGGGTGATCTTGGTTGTTGAGGTCCATGCGTTTATCCAGCATAACCAGGTTATCTCCTACAACTTCGGTGGCAAATTTCTTATTGCCTTCTTTGTCTTCCCAGCTGCGGGTGCGCAAGCGGCCTTCAATGTAAACAAGACTACCTTTGTGCAGGTATTTCTGCGCCAGTTCGGCCAGTCCCCGCCATAGCACCACCGTATGCCATTCTGTTTGTGAAATGAGCTTGCCGGCTCTGTCTTTGAACGTTTCAGTGGTAGCCAGTGAAAATTTGGCTACTGCGATATTTCCTTCCAGAAACTGTACATCCGGATCTCTGCCCAAATTGCCTATCAGGATTACTTTATTAACACCTCTCATAGTTGTAGGTTTTTTTAGTCTATTGTTAAAAAGTTCTTCTTTTAATAAATAAACAACCTTCTTAAAGTTAATATTTTTTTCCAATCGATAGGGAAAAATTTCTTACTGGCAGCAGGTTAAGCCGGATTTCGTTACCGGGCACTATTCCTGAAGTGGCTTAACACTTAATGTATATTTTTATTCTCTATGCGTGCTTATTAGAATAATTGCAGGTGATTACTTTCCAGAAAGGTTGTGATGGTCTTTGGAAAAGCGTAGTTATTCAGGCTGCTGCGGGGCACCAGGGTATACCCCGGGATAGCCGGCGCCTTCTTCACCGTGATGCTGATAAACTGGCTGTGAATGGTTTGATGGGTAAGTTGTTGTTTAAACGGAGCCGACACCCGGTCTATTTCAAAAGGCGTTTTCCCCAGGATGGGGTCAAAGGCTCCCGACGATTGCAGTGCCGTGATGTCTGAAGGGCCTGCTGTTTCGATGAGCACAAACTCATGCAGGTTCTGCCAGATATCGCTGTCTGTTCTCTTACGGATATATATATCTTCCTTATAGTGAACAAGGAGATAATTGAAATATCTTTTTTTGATCAGGAGTTTTTTTGTTTTTACCGGGAGATGTGGAACGAGTTGTTCATGCAGGGCCACGCACTTTTTGCGGAGCACACATTCCCCGCAAAGAGGTTGCTGAGGCTTGCATACCACGGCGCCAAAGTCCATGATACTCTGGTTGTATTCGGCAGAGAGGCCCTGTGGCAGCAGTTCCTGGGCGAGAGTGCCGAATTGTTTCTTTCCGGCAGTGCTGTCGATAGGTGTTTCGATTCCAAAATAGCGGGAGAGGACCCTGAAAACGTTGCCATCAAGCACGGCGTAGGGAAGATTGAAGGCAAAGGAGGCGATGGCGGCGGCGGTATAAGGGCCTATTCCTTTGAGCGCTTTGATCTGTTCATACTGGTCGGGGAACTTACCTTGATAGGTAGCCGTAATTTCCCGGGCGGCTGCCAACATATTTTTACAGCGGGCATAATACCCTAATCCCTGCCATAAACGGAACACTTCTTCATCTGGTGCGGCAGCCAGTTTTTTAACGGTGGGATAGTGCTGGATGAATCTTTCATAATAGGGCCAGCCTTGCTCCACGCGGGTTTGCTGAAGAATGATTTCAGACAGCCAGATCCGGTAGGGATTTTTTTCACCCTTCCAGGGCATGTTGCGGGTATTCGTTTCCCGGTTCCATTCCAGTAATTTTTCGGTAAAAAATTGTCGGGGTGATATCATTTATATATTATTTTAATAAAATTATTTAGTATATTGATATGGCAAATGCTGTACAAAAACCCTATAAGGTACAACGGATACCCATTTCCGGGCCTGCAAATAAATATAATTTATCGCCAATACCAGTTATAAGAAAAAATGATAAAATTTATTTGCTTAAAATTCAGCAATTAGAATTTTTAAATTAACTTTGAGAGTAAAGTAATCCTCTCGCTTTCATATGAGAAAAGCTGATTTAATTAACAACATTGCTGAAAAAACCGGCATCCCCAAAGTTGATGTGTTAGTCACACTTGAGGCCATGTTTAAAGAGGTGAAAGAAGCTCTTGCTAACGGAGAACACATTTATATCCGTGGGTTTGGAAGTTTTATCACAAAAAAACGGGCCGCCAAGATTGGGCGTAACATCAAGAAGAACGTAGCTGTGGAGATCCCCGAGCACTTTATTCCGGCATTTAAACCTTCGAAAGAATTTGTTGCTGAAGTAAAGAAGCTCAAAAGTTCTTAATTTTGCAGCCTAATAATTTAGGCGATGCAAAAATCACAAGTTCTTCTGGTGGGTGCTGCGGTAGCACTATTGGTGATATTATTCGCCTTTGGCCGTACTGTGCCCCGGTCGGAAAAGAAACCTATGTCATCTGCCGCCCCTATGCAGGGTGGACAGGATGTAGCACCTATTGCCTTCTCTGAACTGCTGGAAACCGCAAAAGGGAAAATTCCTGCTGAAAAACTTTTACAGGTAAATACCATTGAAACAAATGTTGTCCGCGGGGATGTGAAAACCCAACAGATAGCCGCGTACCATCAATTGTACAACACCTGGGACAGCCTCAACCAGCTGCCCGTAGCCGCATATTATCTTGGCGAAGCCGCTAAGTTGGAAAATTCCGAAAAAAGCCTCACCTTTGCAGCCAATTTATTTTTGGCCCACTTGCAACATGCAGAAGATCCGCGTGTAGCAAAATGGGAAGCCCAGCAGGCAATTACTTTGTTTGATCAGGCAATACAATTGAACCCGGCAAATGATACGCTGAAAATATCACAGGCTATGGTGTACATGAACACCGGTGAACCTATGACCGGCGTAGCCAAGCTGAGAGAAGTCGTTGCAGCACACCCTGATAATATCGACGCACAGGTTACTTTAGCTAACCTTGCTATTACATCAGGTCAGTACGATAAAGCTATCGAAAGACTGGAAGGCGTTGCGAAGAACCACCCGGATAATGCAAAAGTGTTATTTGTGCTGGCAGAATCGTACCGGAGCAAGGGAGACAAGAAGAAAGCGATTGAACTGTTTGAAAAAAGCAAACAACTCATGACCGATCCGGAACTGAAGAAAGAAGTAGATAGTTACATTAAAAGTATTCAATAATATTATTTTTCAATCATTTAAAAAAGTATCAGCGTATGCCTTGCGGTAAGAAAAGAAAAAGACATAAAATTGCCACTCACAAGCGTAAAAAAAGACTGAGAAAGAACCGGCATAAAAGTAAGAAGAAATAATTACTCCAGTTTCCCGCCATTTATACTAACAAGGTATGCTCCCGGCGCGGTGGTCGGATAAAAATTTTCATATATCCTGCATGATTCTAGCATTTACTTCTTAAATTGCTATAGTCATGCAGGTTGTTTCCATAGATCCCGCAATTGAATTCTCCGGACATTACCTGCAGTGATCGCTGAACCCTTAAGCAATCCATTCATCACGAACGTGAAGAAATACGCTAACTTTATAGGTGAGCTATTGTTTTGGTATGCAGTAAGCTGTTCTTAAATAGCCGTGTGCATAGCATAAAGGTGAAGTTTTAAAGGTTAAAATTTTGGACGCTTGAATAAGGAACTTATTATAAATGCGGCTCCCACAGGGGTGGAAATTGCGTTACTGGAAGATAAGAAGCTAGTGGAGTTACATCACGAAAGTGGCAATCCTAACTTCTCAGTAGGCGATTTGTACCTGGGTAAGGTGAAAAAGCTGATACCCGGCTTAAATGCTGCATTTGTCGACGTAGGCTTTGAAAAAGATGCCTTTTTACATTACACGGATCTCAGCCCCTATATCCGCTCCATTCTTAAATTTACTTCAATGGCCATCAGCGATAAAACGCCCGATGGATTTGATTTTACCAAATTTAAAAATGAACCGGAAATAGTCAAGACCGGTAAAATTACGGATGTACTGGGCGGCAAACCCAATATCCTCGTACAAATTCTGAAAGAACCCATTTCTTCTAAAGGCCCACGCCTTAGCTGCGAAATTTCTTTACCCGGAAGATTTATAGTGTTAACACCCTTTAATGATATTGTTGCGGTTTCTAAAAAAATCCACTCCTCCGAAGAAAGAAAAAGATTGCAGAAAATCGTGGAAGCCATCAAAACGCCCAACTTTGGCGTTATTGTACGCACCGCCGCTGAAGGAAAGAAAACTGCAGAATTACACGAAGATCTGACCACCCTCGTTCAAACCTGGAAAAATATCCAGGCAAATCTCAGTGGAGGCGTAGCCCCGCAAAAGATCCTGAGCGAGCAAACCAAAACTGCCAGTATCCTCCGTGATCTGCTCAATGAGAGCTTTAACCGCATCGTTGTAAACGATAAAAATATCTACACTGACACCAAAACGTACATCCAGAAGATTGCGCCGGAAAAGTCTGATATCGTTAACTATTACAACAACGGTTCCCCCATATTCGACAACTTCGGGATTACCCGGCAGGTGAAAGCCTCCTTCGGTAAAACCGTGAATCTCGACAGCGGGGTATACCTCATCATTGAAGCCACAGAAGCCCTGCACGTTGTAGACGTGAACAGCGGATACAAAAGCTCCAGCAACAACCAGGAACAAAATGCCCTCGCATCCAACCTGGAAGCCGCTGCTGAAATTGCCCGGCAATTAAGACTGCGTGATCTGGGTGGTATCATTATCATTGACTTCATTGATATGAAACTGCCGGAAAACAAGAAAGCTATCTTTGAAGCTATGGAGAAATTCATGGCCCAGGACAGAGCTAAACACACCATCCTGCCCATCTCGAAGTTTGGACTCATGCAAATTACCCGCCAACGGGTAAAACCTGAGATCACCATCTCCGTGGCAGAAGATTGTCCTACCTGCAGAGGAACCGGCAAAATCGGTGCATCCATGCTGATCCTCGAAGACATCGAAAAGAACCTGCAATACCTGCTCAATCACCAACACAAAGGTCTTACCATCCGCGTTCACCCTATATTGCATGCCTTCCTTACCAAAGGATTCCTGGCATCCAAACAATGGAAATGGTACTTCCAATATAAGAAATGGATAAAACTCAAAGCTGACTCCAATTACCATCTTACTGAATATCGCTTCTTTGACGCTAACGACGAAGAAATTAAATTATAAAAGAAAAGGTCCTGGTTTAACCAGGACCTTTTCTTTTTAATATCTGTAATCATCACGGGCAGGACTAAAACTGTCGATGATCTTACAATCCTCCAGCGCACGCCCGCCATGCGGCGTATCCGGCGGAATCACCAGTGTATCATGCTGCTTCAGCGTATACTTCCGGCCATCAAGGCTCATCTCAAACACACCTTCCGCTATGTAAGTGATCTGCTCATGCGGATGCTGATGTACCGGCGATTCAAATCCCGCCTTTATCTCCCAGAAAGCCAATGTACTCTTACTGCCATGCACAAACCGGCCATAATGCCCGGCAATCGTATTTTTTACAGGAATAGTATCCAAAGGAGCAGGTTTGTTCATTTTTATATCTTTTAGATATTAAATATAGCTGATACACCAGATTTTAACAACGGTCTGAAGCGATAAGTATATATATTTCATACATTTACCACATAATACCCTTCCAATCCCAACAGTTTGATTGTCATGTTTGTTTTAAGTAAATAATTCAACATCCATTACGCTTATGACTATACGTTTTTACTCCTCACTGGCCTTACTGACACTGATTATTTTTGCTGCCTGTCAGCAGCAGGGCGGCTCCCGGAAAAAAACAAAAGCTAGAGATACCACTCACTATACCAAACAGGAGTATATTGAACAAACTATCGACAGCAACTATGTAAATAATTTCCTGCAGTCACATACCTCGTATGACGCCTATGACGAATATATCCGCAACTTTTACCGTAAACGCGATTACCATTTTGCCTGGATCAATAAAGATGGTCTTACTGAACAGGCAGGTAACTTCATCAACATGATGAAGAATGACGCGGCCTATGGTATTAAAGACAGCAGCCTGATGAACCCTGATCTGCAGCGGCTTACAGATACCCTGCTGGTGAGTGATGTGGGTCTGAAACCCGGTGATACCGCCATTCCCCGCATTGAAATGCTGCTTACCGCGCAATTCTTTGCCTATGGAAATAAAGTATGGGGCGGACTTACCGCTGATTCCGCCAAAGACCTGGAATGGTTTATCCCCCGCAAGAAAATTGATATGGAGAGCCTGCTGGACTCTATGGTGAATAAAAAGACGAATGCTTTTGAAGATGATGAACCGGTAAACAGGCACTATATCATGCTGCGTCAGCAACTGAAAAAACTGGCGCAGATCGAATCTTCCACCAAATGGGATTCCATCCGCACCACCCAGAAGAGTTTCAAAAAAGGAGATTCTTCTGAAGTAATTGCGGCAGTGAAAACCAGGCTGGAAGCCTATGGCGACCTGAAAGGAACCGATACCAGCCGTCAGTTCACAGTAGCGCTGGATTCTGCGCTGCGTAATTTCCAGCTGAGGATGGGACTGAAAGAAGATGGCCTCATCACCAAAGGCGTACTGGATGCACTGAATACGCCCGTACAGGATCGTATTCAAAAGATCCTGCTCAATATGGAACGTTTACGCTGGGTGCCCATAGAGCCTACCACGGATTATATCCTGGTAAATATCCCGCAGTTTAAAATGCATGTGTATGATAAAGGGAAATTATCGTGGAGCTGTAATGTGGTAGTGGGTAAGCCGGGCGCCAGCACGGTTATTTTCACAAAAGACCTGCGTTATGTAGTGTTCAGTCCTTACTGGAATGTACCTCCGGGTATCCTGGGCGGTGAAGTGCTGCCGGGCCTTAAACGCAGCGGCAGCGGGTATCTTGCCCGTCAGAATATGGAAATAGTGGGCGCCAGCGGTAAAGTTATTGCCCCGGGCTCTATCAATTTTGCGAGATATTCGGGAGCGAATTTTCCTTACATCGTAAGGCAGAAACCTGGTGGTAAAAACTCACTCGGCAAAGTGAAGTTCCTGTTCCCTAACGAGTATAACATTTACCTCCACGATACGCCTGCGCGTTACCTGTTTGGAGAAAACAAGCGTTCCTTCAGCCACGGCTGTATCAGGATTGCAGAGCCCAAGCACCTTGCAGAATGGCTGCTGCGTGGCGATTCATCCTGGACAGAAAAGAAAATTGACGACGCTATGAATGGTGGTAAAGAAAAGTTTGTAACGATAAAAGAAAAAGTACCCGTTTTCATTGTGTACTTCACCGCCTTTGTAGATAGCGAGGGCCGGTTGAATTTCAGGGATGACGTGTATGGCCACGATAAAAAACTGGCAGCCTCTTTATTTGGTAAATAAAATATGAAATACAGCGGAGGGAAGAGCTTCTCTCTCCGCTGTATTGCTGTAAAGTTAAGCTCCTACTGCGATTACAGAAATTTCTACGTTTACCCCTTTAGGTAACCCTGAAACCTCTACGGTTTCCCTGGCGGGGAAGTCGCTGGTGAAATAACTGCCATATACTTCGTTCACCTGCGGGAAAGTTTTCATATCTGTTATAAAGATGGTGGTTTTTACGATGTGCTCAAACCCCAGTCCGGCAGCAGTAAGAACGGCCTGTAAATTTTTCATTACCTGGTGGGTTTCATCCACAATACCGGATTTGATCAACTCGCCGGAAACGGGATCCAGGGCTATCTGGCCGGATACATACAGGGTATTACCTGCTTTCACAGATTGGTTATAAGGCCCTATAGGAGCGGGCGCATTGTTGGTGTTAATGATTTGCTTTTCCATGAAAACGAAAGTAAATAATAATTGAGAACGCACCAATGTATGCGGAGCAGATGCATTATAATTAGTGATTCTTTATTAGGTTTGCCGAAATTTAACGCATGAATATCCTGGTAATAGCAGATGCACAGCGCTTTGATGAATTGCAGGAGAAGGGAATGGCGAAGCATCATGATGTACAATGGAAAACAAGCCTGGAAGAGGTCTTATCTCTCAAAGCATTTGACCTGGTGCTGGATCTTATTTTCGATGACCGGCCGGATCATGCGATGGTGTATGCAAAAAATCCGGGAATCCCGGTGCTGGCAGGGATAGTGAAAACGTCTTTGACCGAAATCATCGGCCAGTATGCGTTTGAGCAGGGATTCAATATCATGGGCTGCAACTTTCTGACCGGGCTGGTGAATATGCCGGTACTGGAAGTAACAGTGCTGGATGAAGGACAAAAGGAAACGCTGGATACCCTCATGTATAAACTGGGCTGGGAATACCTGCTGGTAGCGGATGCTGTAGGACTGGTAACGCCGCGGGTGATATGCATGATCATTAACGAAGCTTTTCTTACGGCGCAGGAAGGCACTGCAACGCCGGAGGATATTGATACTTCCATGCGTTTAGGCACCAACTATCCTTACGGGCCTTTCGAATGGAGCGAACGGATAGGCATAAAGCAGGTGTATGAAGTATTAAAGGCGGTACATGATGCAACCGGCGACGACCGGTACCAGGTAGCAGCCTCATTACAAACAGCCTACGAAGCGATTTAATTTTTTACATGGCACTTATACTGAATATAGATACCGCAACAACAACAGGCTCTGTAAGCCTTTCCCGCGATGGGCAGGTGATTCAAACGCTGGTGAATGAAAAGCAGCAGGACCATGCAGCCACTATGATCGTGTTTGTTCAGCAGATATTAAAGGAGCAGGGCATTGTTCCTGCGCAGCTGGATGCGGTAGCAGTAAGTGCCGGACCGGGTTCCTATACCGGGCTACGTGTAGGCGTGGCTACTGCCAAAGGATTATGTTATGCCTGGAGTAAGCCGCTGCTGGCCATTTCCACGCTTCAGATGATGGCGCAGGGTTTAACCTCCGAAGTAAAAAATGAACAGGCGTTATATTGTCCTATGCTGGACGCCCGCAGGCAGGAAGTGTTTATGGGCTTGTATGATGCCCGCTTACAGGAGATCATGCCGCCACAGGCAATGATCCTGGAGCCAAATTCTCTTGATGAACAGTTGGCGGCGCACCAGATCTACTTCTTCGGGGATGGCAGCCCCAAATGGCAACTAATGATATCTTCACACAAAAACGCTATTTTTGCAGAATATGTGATAAGTGCTGCACATATGGCGCCTTTGTCGGCGCAGGCTTATGAAAAAAAGCTATTCGTTGACCTGGCTTATTTCAGTCCGTTCTACCTCAAGCCCTTTTATTCCCCTCAAAAGCCCTGACATATACCTTAGTTTTGTCATAGAATAGTCAAATTACATCTAATTTGCAAGTATCCGGGGCATATATATGATAAATTAAGGTATGGAAATTTTTTTTATTGTGATAGATATTATATTTTTGTATAAATCGATTACCGCAATTGTTGTCTAACTGTTTGCGAGTACTGTCCGTTGATCCCTTTCATTTCATCATTTTTTTAAAACTATTATGCGATGGAAAAAACATTATTAACTACCTCTTCTAATACTCTTATTATTTCTAGAGGTACCAATGAAAAAGACCAGATCAAATTGGATTACATTGCCGTAAAGAAAGCTGCTATGGTTTTACGTGCTATCAACCATAAGCTGCGCCAGCAGATGATTAAGCTGCTGGAAGATCACAAGAAAATGACCGTGACGGAGATTTACGTGAAATTGCGTCTGGAACAATCGGTAGCATCGCAACATCTCGCCATATTAAGGCGTGCTGGCATTGTAATTACAGAAAGAGATGGTAAGTTTATTCACTACACCATCAACAAGCAACGTATTGCTGAAGTGGCGAAGTTTGTGGAAGAACTTGTTGGTTAAAAGCATTGATCCGTGTATCACTACGGAAAGTATTATATAAAAAAGTAGCCATACGGCTACTTTTTTATTTTGGTATAGATTTTATCCATAAGTGTACAGCCTCAGAAGTTGTAAATTTGTAAAAATCAAAAACCATGTACGTAAAACAATTGTACACCAGCTGTTTGTCGGAAGCGGCATACTTCATAGAATCCAACGGGATCGCGGTAGTGATTGACCCGTTGCGTGATATTGAAGTATACCTGGATCTGGCAAGAGAACGCAACGCTACCATTAAATACATCTTTGAAACTCATTTTCACGCTGACTTTGTTTCGGGACACCTGGAACTGGCAGAAGCTACCGGCGCAAAAATCGTATATGGCCCGGACGCTGAAACCAGCTTTGACTCTTACATAGCAAAAGATAATGAAGTATTTGAGATCGGCGCAGTAACCCTTAAAGTGCTGCACACACCCGGGCATACCCTGGAATCTTCCTGTTACCTGTTATCAGACGAACAGCAACAGCCGTACGCCGTATTTACCGGAGATACCTTATTCGTTGGAGATGTAGGCCGCCCCGATCTTTTCAGCGGCAACCTCACCAAAGAAGAACTGGCCGGATACCTGTTCGATTCGCTCAACAACCGGATTAAAACATTACCGGATGCCGTAATCGTATACCCCGCACACGGCCCTGGCTCTGCCTGTGGCAAAAACCTGGGACCAAATACCTACAGCACCATCGGTGAGGAAAAAGCCACCAACTACGCATTACTGGCAACAGATAAAGATAAATTTATAGAAGAAGTGACCAGCGGCTTAGCTACACCGCCATCTTATTTCCCTATCAACGCAAAAATAAACAAGGAAGGATACGATGCGTTGAAAGCAGTAATGGAAAAGGCTATGCAGCCACTTTCCCCTGCTGAATTCAAAGCAAAAGGTAAAGCAGGAGCACTGATCCTCGATACACGTCCGGCTACTGAATTTGGCGACGGATATGTACCCGGCGCTATCAGCATCGGTTTGGAAGGACGCTTTGCGGAATGGGCCGGCAGCCTCCTGCCGTTTGACCAGGACATTATCCTGGTTACCCCTATCGGTAAAGAAGAAGAAACCGTGGTAAGAATGGCACGTGTAGGTTTTGATAACGTTGTCGGCTATCTGAATGGTGGCTACCCTGCATGGGAAGCAGCCGGCGAAGCAAAAGATATGATCATCACCGTAGAAGCAGACGAACTGGCAATGGACATTCCGCATGATCCCAACCTGGTGATCATCGACGTTCGTAAGCCTATCGAATTTGCTGATGGCCACATCAAGAATGCGCTTAACATTACCCTCGGTGATATGATGGACCCGGGAAAATTAGCAGACCTGGAAGATAATCACAACCTGTACGTACATTGCCAGGGTGGTTACCGCAGCATCATTGCCTGCTCTATTATGAAAAGAGAAGGTATCCACAATTTGCGTAACATAGAAGGCGGTTTCGCTAAAATGAAGGACCAGAAAGGATTACAGGTAGTTCAGGAAAAAACAGTACTGAACTAATTTTCGCTATATTTTTAAACGGGAGCGATAAAAAGAGGCATAATCTTCTTCTTATCGCTCCCGTTTTCTTTTGGCTATTCCCCGCGTATTTGTTAACTTCTTGCTACAAAATTGTTTAGGCATGACAATCAAAACCCTGGCAATAGCCTTGCTGATGTTTATGAACATGCTGATGTTCGCCTGTAAACCTTCGGATGCGGAGTTAAAAGAAGAGGTGAATGAAAAGCTGAGTAACATTCCCGGTATCACCGCAGATGTGAAGAACGGGGTAGTGATGCTTAGTGGTGAGGTGAGCGATGAAGTAGCCAAATCGGCCGCTGAAGACGCGTTGAAAGGATTGAAAGGAGTGAAGTCGGTACAGGATAATATTACCGTAAAAACAGCCGTAGTAGCCCCGCCTGCCCAGCCGGCATCGCCTGCCCCGGCAGCACCCAATACTGACGATCTCCTGAAACACTCACTCGATTCTGTGTACGCTGCCCGGAAGTTTAACAACGTTAGGGTTACTGTTTCAAACGGGGAAATTATCCTCGACGGAATGGTGAAAAAGAAAAACGTTCGTAGTATGCTGCAGATAGCACAACAGTTCTCCGCAAAAAAAATAACGAATAACGTACAGGTTAAATAAAATAGTGTGGTAAAAGCATGAAGCAACACAGGAGATAATGAGGTATCCATCTCCTGTAAAAAAACTATTTTTTACTTCCCTTTATATTCATGTTTCCAGCGCCGGTGGCTCCACACCCATACTTCAGGCTGTTCATGAATATTTTTTTCGAGATATTTTACAAAAGCTTCTGTGATAGCGCCATCAGGCTCCTGTTGCGGATTTTCAAAGGCCAGCTTCAGTGAAGCATGATAATAACCCCTTTTTACCTTACGGATGTCCACAAACACTACGGGGATATTGCTTCTTTTAGCGCCCATTTCCGGGCCTTTGTAGAACGGCGTCATTTTATTGAGGAAGGGGTACCAGTAGCAGCTACGCGGGTTTCCTGGATTCTGATCTGCCACCAGCGCAATTAAATATTGTTTGTTGGTCCATGCCCGCATGCTGTTGCCCATATCGTTGGCAGGAATGAGGATGGTGCCGAATTTTTCCCTGAAATGACGGAACATCCGGTCGGCCGGCCTGCTCGTAAGCGGCATATATACTACCAGGAATGGAAATGCCACGCCCTGCATACAAAACAGGTTTGCCCACTCCCAGTTAAAGTTATGCCCGAGGTGTAACTGGCAGCTTTTACCCTGTGCATATAATTCATGCAATACCGTAAGGTCGCACTGGAACCGTTTTTGCAGCTGTGCTTTGCTCATGGTAAGCAGTTTGATGGTTTCCACCATCATATCGGTAAGGTTGTGATAATATTTTTTAGCGAGAAGGGTGAGTTCTTCCTTTGACTTATCCGGAAAGGCCTGGGTCAGATTCTCCATCACTACTTTCCTGCGATACCCGATCACATAGTACACCAGCACGTATAATACGTCGCTGATGAAGTAAAGTACCGGGAATGGCAATATGGAAAGGCTATAGCAAAAAGCAAGCAGCAGATAATACATATTCCTGATTGTTGTAAATCCAACGCAAAGGTAATGAAAGACAGCCGTTTAGCTTACAGTACAATGTTTTGTACCAGTTCGCTCTTAAACGGATAATCGGTGTTGAAATGAAGTCCCCTGCTTTCTTTACGGAAGGCGGCTCCTTTTACGATCAGGTATCCTGCCGTAATGAGGTTACGCAGTTCGCATAATTGCGGTGATACCATTGTTTTTTCGTAGAGGTCTTCCGTTTCTTCATGCAGGATATCCATCCTGCGGAGGGCGCGTTGCAAACGTACGTCTGTTCTTACAATCCCTACGTAATCGCTCATGATCTGCTTCAGCTCTTTCAAACTTTGGGTGATCAGGATCATTTCTTTGGGTGCGCTGGTGCCGGTGGCATCCCAGTCGGGTACATTTTCTTTGAACTCCAGTAAATCTATTTTGCTCGTGGCATCCATAAAACAGCGATGGGCAAACACCATTGCTTCCAGCAGTGAGTTGGATGCAAGACGGTTGGCGCCATGAAGCCCGGTGCTGGCGCATTCGCCACAGGCATACAAGTTACGGATAGAGGTGAGACCCCATTCATTGGTTTTAATACCGCCACAGCTGTAATGCGCGGCAGGCGATACCGGGATCATCTGATGGGCCACATCAATTCCTGCGGCCTTACAGGTTTCATAGATATTGGGGAAATGATGAATAAACTTCTCCAGGTCCATGTGCCGGCAATCGAGGTATACATGTTCTGTACCGGTGATCTTCATTTCACTGTCGATGGCGCGGGCCACAATATCGCGCGGAGCCAGCGACAGGCGCGGATCGTATTTGTGCATAAAGTCTTCCCCGTGGATATTCCGGAGAATACCACCATCGCCTCTTACTGCCTCGGTGATGAGGAAGGAAGGGCTTACACCTGGCTGGTAGAGGGCTGTAGGGTGAAACTGGATGAACTCCATGTTTTCGATACGGCCCTTTGCGCGGTACACCATTGCCACGCCATCGCCGGTAGCGATGTTGGGATTGGTGGTACTGCGGTATACCTGGCCATTGCCACCGGTAGCCAGCAGCGTTACTTTAGACAGGATCTTTTCTATTTTATTGGTAGCGAGGTTGAGTACATACACCCCATAGCATTCTATATCGGGCGTGGATTTGGTGACCAGGTAGCCCAGGTGGTGCTGGGTGATGAGATCTACAACGAAGCAATGTGTGACCAGTTCTATATTTGGACGTTGGTGGATGGCCTCCAGCAGCGCGCGTTCAATTTCTTTGCCGGTAACATCCTTGTGGTGGATCACCCTGAAAACGGAGTGCCCGCCTTCGCGGCCGAGAGAGAAATCGCCATCGGCGTTTTTGTCGAAGTTGGCGCCCCATTCAATGATCTCGTTCACTCTTTCCGGCCCTTCGGTTACCACGATCTTTACTATCTGTTCGTTACAGAGCCCGTCGCCCGCGATGAGCGTATCTTCTATATGTTTCTCGAAACTGTCATTCTCCAGGTCATTTACCACCGCCACGCCGCCCTGGGCGTATTTGGTGTTGGTTTCATCCTCCCGGCTTTTTGTGATGACGGTGATCTTTTTATCCGGACATTGTTGTGACACCTTGAGCGCATAAGTGAGCCCTGCAATTCCTGAACCGATGACAAGAAAGTCTGTTTGCTGCATAGTTAGACAAAAGTAAGAATTACCGGCTAATTTTTACCCGGAAGTACTCCGTACTGCCATACACCAGTCCCCATTGCGCAAAACCATAGGTGAGCATCACCAGGATATCGCCACCGGGAAACGGATGATAGAATTTGCCCACTGCTATCATGGCATCTGAAATCACAAATAATATAGCGCCAGCCAGGGAATACCAGCCGGTAGGTTGCCGCCGGAAATGAAAGGCATGCAGTACGCATTGTACCAGGAAGAAAAGGGTGATTGAATACGCGATAACGGGTACGGCTAAACTGCCCAGGTAGGGCAGGAGGAAAAGAATAAACAGGATAATGACAACAGCGTTGAGGAATATGTACGGATACCGGCACAGCGGTACCGGCAGATTGCTGTATCTTATTTTCAGGAAGAAGACACAATACATCACCTGTGCAATGAAAAAGCTGCCGAGGCCCGGCAGGAAAAGGTTTTCAAACAACAGCAGGTCATCTCCCAGGGAAGAAAAGAATAATGCCAGCAATAAAAAGATACGGAATGAACGGGGCATTTTTACATTGGTATACAACACATACACCGCCAGTAAAATCATCAGCAGCGGCTTGGTGGCATACCGGTATTCCTCCCTGCCAAAGGCAATCAACAGGATATCAGCCAATAGTACAAGAAAGTAAATAACCAAATGCTTTGGGCGGAACATGGAAAGGGATTGTATCAGTAATTTACAAATATTTCTGCTAAGTATTTAACAGGATATAAAACGTAGTGCCATTACCGTTAATGCCCGGACTGATCACTTTCAGCTGTCCGCCATGCATTTGTATGATTTGTTGAGACAGGCTTAAACCAATGCCGGACCCTTTCTTCTTGGTAGTAAAGAAAGGGATGAATATTTTGTTCATGGCGTCTTTATCAATACCAGGGCCGTTGTCTGTAATTTCAATGCATATCTGCTGGATGTTGTTAAGATACAGCTTCATGCTGATGGTTGCTTCCGGCGTATGTTCCAGTGCATCCATTGCATTTTTGACAAGGTTGATCAACACCATTTGCAACTGCGATATATCCGCATGGATCTCCATATTTTCGGCCTCTGTTTCTACGGAGAACCGGATGCCTGCCTGCTTCATATCTGCCTGGAACAGGCTGCTCACGGAGTTTACCAGAGTTCTTACATTAACCGTAGTAAACTGGGGTTGCGGCAGGGTGGTATAATCGCGGTAGGCATTTACAAAGTTCATGATGCCTTTGCTGCGGCTTTCTACTGTTTGCAGGGCTTCTCGTAAGTCGGAGATCCCTTCCTGGTGTTGTGCGCCGGGAGCTATATCCAGGTCCACAATTTCCTGCATGGTACCAATCAGCGATACAATAGGCGTTACAGAATTCATGATTTCGTGGCGCAATATTTTGGTGAGGTTTTGCCATGCTTCCAGTTCTTTTTTCTGCAGTTCCGAATGGATATTCTGGATAGAAATAAGTTTGATGAGCCGTCCCTGCAAACGCACGGTGGCAGCGTGAATAGACAGTTGTTGTTCCTGCCGCGTAGCATACAACGTTTTATTGCCCGACGATAATTCCATCAGTAATTCCGACAGGCCCGGATGAACTGTTTTCAGCTCATGAATATTACGCAGCCGGTAGATGCCCATCAGGCGGAATGCCGCGGGGTTAATGAGTTCTATTTTGCCTTCTGCATCAAATGATAATACTCCAATGCTGATGTGCTGCACAATGGTATCGATATATTTCAGGTTAGCTTCTTTCTCTGCCCGGGTTTGGCGGAAGGCCTCCAGTACTTCGTTGAACTGGTGGTTGAGCATACTGAAACTTTTACCGAGTTTATTGTCGGCGCTGAAGCGGATAGAGAAATCTTCGTAGCGGATAGACTCAAGGAACAGCGTGAGTTTACGGTTAATCCGGTTGAGGTAATGATAGATACCGTACAGCTGTATTAATACCAGCGGGATCAGCAGGAATGTGAGTGGCTGCATACTGTGCATGAACAGCCAGATAGCGGCTGTAAGCGTGGCGGCCAGCAGGATAACCCGTAAGCTGATATTAATGCTGAAACGATTCATTGGAGCGCTTTTAGCTATTGGCTTTCAGTGATTATTTAACCGCTGAAAGCCAACGGCTATATGTTATATTTTTCCAGTCTTCTGTAAAGGGCGGCCCTGCTAAGTCCCAGTTCTTTGGCGGCTTCGGTGATGTTGCCGTTGCATTTTTTCATCGCCTGGGAAATGATGTTGCGTTCCATTTCTTCCAGGTTATAGCCGGTGTCCATTGCCTGATCGGCGTTGTTGTTACTTTTCACAAACACATCTTTGGGCTGGAGTGTTTTTCCCTGTGAGAGGATCACGGCTCTTTCCAGTGCATGTTGCAGTTCGCGGATATTGCCGGGCCAGTCGTACCGCTGCAGCTGGGTGATGAGTGATTCGTGCATGCTGTTTACCGGGCGTTTATATTTATCTCGGTACAGCTGCAGGAAATGTTCTGCCAGCGGGATGATATCTTCCACGCGTTCACGCAGTGGCGGCAGGTGTATTTCGATGGTATTGATACGATAGAGCAGATCCTGTCTGAACAGGTGTTGCGCAGCCATGTGCGAGATGTTGCGGTTGGTGGCGCAGATCAGTCTAACGTCGATGGGTATACTTTTATTGGAACCTACTTTTGTAACCGACCTGTTTTGCAGTACAGTAAGCAGTTTTGCCTGGAAGGGGATGGAAATGTTTCCTATTTCGTCCAGGAAGATGGTGCCTCCGTTGGCTTCTTCAAAGCGGCCGGCGCGGTCTTCGCGGGCATCGGTGAAGGCGCCTTTTACGTGGCCGAACAGTTCACTTTCAAAGAGGGTTTCGCTGATGGCGCCGAGGTCTACGCTTACGAAGGGTTTGCTGCTCCGGTTCGACTGTGCATGTATCTGGCGGGCCAGCATATCTTTACCGGTACCATTTTCACCGAGGATGAGGATATTTGCATCCGTGGCGGCTACTTTGGATACGGTATCAAATACGGCGAGCATACCGGGGCTTTTACCGATTACCTGGTTGCCGGGATGATGTACCGCAGCAGGTGGTTTATCCTGTTGGGCTGCACGTTTGTTGTAGGCTGTTTGAATAGTGGCAAGAAGCTTTTCGTTTTCCCAGGGTTTGAGCACAAAATCAACTGCACCGGCCTTGATAGCCCTTACCGCCATTTCCACGTCGCCATAAGCAGTGAATAATACAACGGCCGTTTCCGGTTTTATATCCAGGATCCGATCGAGCCATTCAAAGCCTTCTTTTCCGCTGCTCAGGTCGCGTGTAAAGTTCATATCCAACAGGATTACATCGTAATCGAAATTGGATACGAGATAGGGTATTTTTTGCGGATTCTTCTCAAAATCAACCTGTTCGAAATGTCTTTTAAGTAACAGGCGGGCCGCACGTAAAACATCTACATCATCATCAACAATTAAAATCTTTCCTGGTTGCATGGTAGTCATATGCGAATGGTGAATAGGTGACAATATTAAACAAAGATTCTTTCAAACCCACAGCTAATTTCAGGAACTTTTAAAAGTGTCCGATTATGGACACCGCTTGTCCGGCAAAGGACGTTTTTTTAAACCATTTTTCCCTGAAAACGTTGCTGGTAAGCGGTTTTCAGCTTTGGCATGTGGATTGACTTTCTCCGGTCAGCAAACTTTTCGCTAAAAAACATGGACAGAAAATTAGAAAAGAAGTTTTGGAATAAAAAGCGCATCCTGATGATAGGTGGTGGCGCGGCAGTAGCAATGCTGCTGTTGTATACATTGCTTTTTGCGGATCACCGGGCCACCCTGAATGTAGAAAAGGACAAGATCACTATCTCTACAGTAAAGAAAGGAACCTTTGATGTATATATTGCCGTTACCGCTGTGGTAATGCCCCTGAAAACCATCCGCCTGGATGCCATTGAAGGCGGATATGTAAGCCGTAAGTACCTGGATGGAGGTAGTATGGTAAAGGAAGGCGACTCTATCCTGCGGCTGGATAACCAGCGTATGATGATGGACTTTGTAAACCATGAAACAGAGATCTACCGTTTACGCAATGAACTGCAGAATACCCGCCTGAGCATCCGCCAGCAGGAATTTACCATGCAGCAAACCATTTCAGATATCGACGCCAAGATAGAAGCTGCACAGGATCTGTACGACCGGAACAAGCAACTGGTGGAAGAGAAGATCGTTGCCCGCCAGGAGTTCAACAAAAACAAATTTGAACTGGAAGGACTCCTCCGTCAGAAAGATATCCAGCTGCAATCCCAGAAATACCAGCTGGACAATGCCAAAATACAGATTACCCAGCTGGAGGGCACCCTGGCCAGAACCCAGCGTAACCTGGACCTGATGCGGGAAAACCTGAACAGCCTGATTGTTCGCGCCCCGGTATCCGGACAGCTCTCTTCCATCGACGTGGAAGTTGGTTCCAGCATCACCGCCGGCCAGAATATTGGCCAGATCGATGACCTGAATGGATTTAAATTACGCGCCGATATAGACGAACACTATGTTTCACAGGTATTTGCCGGGTTGAAAGCCACCTTCGAATTCGATGGCAAATCTTACGAAATGCTGGTTACAAAGGTATATCCCGAAGTAAAAAGCGGCCGTTTCCAGGCCGATATGACCTTTGAAAAGAATACGCCGGAAGGCATCCGCCGTGGACAATCCTCTCCTATCCGCCTTGTATTGGGTAAGTCCGCAGAAGCCATCCTTTTACCACTCGGCGGATTTTTCTCCGACACCGGTGGTAACTGGGTATATGTAGTGGATAAAAGCGGCAACCGCGCAGTAAAACGTAATATTTCGCTGGGCCGCAAAAATCCGCTATATTTTGAAGTACTGGAAGGCCTGCAGCCAGGCGACCAGGTGATCACTTCCTCTTATGAGAATTTCGGTAACAAAGATGTTTTATCCTTTTAGTTCATCCATTTTTTTATATAAACTAGCATTTAAAATAAATAACACTTATGATACGCACTGTTAACTTACAGAAGCTGTTTACAACAGAAGAGGTAGAAACCACTGCTCTCAATGGTATTAACATGGAAGTGCAGGATGGAGAATTTGTGGCGATCATGGGACCCTCCGGTTGCGGCAAATCCACTTTGCTGAACATATTGGGTCTGCTGGATAACCCCAGCGATGGCGAGTATCACTTCTGGGATAAGGAAGTAGCGCGTATGAGTGAAAGACAAAGAGCACAGCTTCGCAAAGGTTCCATTGGATTCGTGTTCCAGAGCTTTAACCTCATTGATGAGCTGACCGTTTTCGAGAATGTGGAATTGCCCCTGCTCTATCTGAAAGTTCCCGCTGCTGAAAGAAAAGTGAAGGTAGAAGAGGTGCTGGAACGCATGAACATTATGCACCGCCGTAACCACTTCCCGCAGCAGCTGTCCGGTGGTCAGCAACAAAGAGTAGCCATTGCCCGCGCCGTGGTAGCCAAGCCCAACCTGATACTGGCGGATGAGCCCACCGGTAACCTGGACTCTACCAACGGGGAAGAAGTAATGAAGTTGTTGCAGGAGCTGAACAACTCCGGTACCACCCTGATCATGGTAACGCACTCCCCATATGATGCCGGGTTTGCACACCGTATTATCAACCTGTTTGATGGACGCGTGGTGACAGAGAATATCAAGGAGCAGTTTCATGTGTGATTTTTTCCGCCATTCTAAAACCACATCATGATGTTTCGGAACTATTTCAAAATTGCTGTCCGTCATTTGCAGCGCCATAAGTTCATTACGGTGATCAACATCTCCGGGCTGGCTGTGGGCATGGCCTGTTGTATACTGATTACGCTGTATGTGCGCGATGAGCTGGGTTTTGACAGGTTCCACCATAATACGGATAACCTTTATCGCGTTACAACTCAAAGCACCCGCCCAACCGGTAACACAGATTACGGCGCCGCTACCCAGTTTCCTATTGGTCCCAATCTGAAAAAAGATATCAGCAGTATAAAAGAATCCGTGCGCATTTTCGCACCGGGGAGTACACTTTATACTGCAGGAGATAAAAGAATCTGGGAAGAAAATACGGCCTTTGCCGATGAACCCTTCTTCCAGGTATTCAATTTCCCTTTACTGGAAGGGAATCCTGCTACTGTTTTAAAAGAACCTTATTCCATTGTATTAACCGAATCTGCTGCAAAAAAATACTTCGGAAATGAATCCCCAATTGGTAAACTGATAAAGGTAGGGAATGGCTACAGCTGCGCGGTAACCGGCGTGGCAAAGGACTTTCCGGCTAATACAGATCTTCGCATGACGATGATCATGTCGTTTTCCACGATGCTTAAAGAAGGATTAAAAGCGGGAAACGACGTGGAAAACCAGTGGTTCATGTTCGGCAACAATGTTACCTATGTGCAGCTGGCCGATCATACAGATCCTGATAAACTCACCAAAGAATTAAAAGCTTTTGTATCCACTCATATTGGTGGAATATTGAAGCGGCATAATATACAGTTTGCGCTGGAATTACAACCTATTCAAAATGTACACCTGCACCCGGAAGGCGACAAAGGAGTGGATAATTCTCCGTTGATCTGGTTATACATTGCTATAGCCGTTTTCCTGATCCTGATTGCCTGTATCAACTTTATGAACCTCACCACTGCACGGGCGCATGAAAGAGCAAAGGAAGTAGGATTACGTAAAGTGCTGGGCGCTGAAAGAAAGAGCCTTGTCATGCAATTTCTCACAGAATCACTGGTGATCAGTATCATTTCTTTTGTGCTGGCTATTTTGCTGGTGGGCCTGGTAATGCCGCTGTTTAATACCATTACAAGTAAAGAACTGTTATTACTTTCTTCCGCAGATAGTTTTTTATATGCTGGTTTATTATTGCTGGTACTGGTTGTTGGCCTGGTAGCCGGCAGCTATCCTGCGCTTTACCTGTCTGGTTTGATACCGGTACGCGTATTGAAAGGCAATTTTATTACTTCCGGTTCCCGTGTGCTGATACGTCGTGGATTGGTAGTGGCGCAATTTGCGGTAGCCGTAGCGCTGATCATTTCCACGGTAGTGGTATTTTCCCAGCTTCGTTACTGGCAAACAAAGAACCTCGGATTCGACAAAGAGCATCTCGTAAATATATACCTGTCCGGCGTGGATGGCAGCGCTAAAGTTGCACTGCTGAAATCTTCTTTCTTAAACCAGTCAGGTGTGCAGCAGGCTTCCATGCATAACTTTTTAATGGGCAGTGGCGTGTTTAACAATAACCCGGTAGTACGTGAGGGTGAAGATGATAAAGAAGGTTTCGTAGCGGGGATCATTCAATCGGATTTTGACCTGCTTAAAACAACCGGTATCAAACTGGTGTCCGGACGTGATTTTAACCCGGCGCTGGCCACTGATTCATCTGATGCCTATATCATAAACCAGGCCGCCGCACGGCAGTTTGGATTTAAAGATGATGCTGTGGGTAAACGGATTGAATGGCGACCAGGCTATATGAGCAGGCACGGCACCATTATAGGAGTAGTGGAAGATTTTAACCTCCGCTCGCTGCAATCGGCGGTAGATCCTATCATTTACATGGTAAGGCAGGAAGAGGTAGCTATCATTACACTGCGGCTTGCCGCCGGCGATCAGAAGGCGATATTAAAGCGTGTGGAAGCCGCATGGAACAGCATCGTTCCGGACGTACCATTTAATTTCACCTTTGTGGAAGCTGATATACAGTCGAAGTATGCCTCTGAACGTACACTGGGCAAATTATTCGGTATCTTCTCCGGCCTCGCCATCTTTATAGCCTGTATGGGCCTGCTGGGATTGTCTATGCTCATTTCCCGGCAGCGTACCAAAGAGATCGGCATCCGCAAAGTGCTGGGTGCTTCTGTTGCCAATATTTCATTGTTGTTATCGAAAGACTTTCTCAAACTGGTTTTGATAGGTATCTGCATTGCTTCTCCCATAGCCTGGTACGGTATGGAAAAATGGCTGCAGAACTTTGCTTTCCGGGTACACGTTGAGTGGTGGGTGTTTTTACTCACTGCCGTTGTGGTAGTGCTGATAGCATTGTGTACCGTCAGCTTGCAATCTGTAAGAGCGGCATTAATGAATCCGGTTAAATCACTTAGATCTGAATAAACATGATTAAGAACTATTTCCGCATTGCCTGGAGGAGTCTGAAAAGAAGCCGGTTTTTCGCTGCGGTGAATATCGCAGGGCTGGCCTTTGGTATGGCAGTGTGCATGTTTATCCTCTGCTGGGTACTGGATGAATACAGTATTGATAAGTTCCATTCAAACGGGAAGAATATTTACCGGCTGCAGGCGAATGTCGACTGGGGTGGTATACGTACCATGACGGCTACACCTGTTGTACTGGCAGATGATCTGAAAGATAATTTCCCGGAGATAACGGCGAACGTGAAAGTGCGCACGACTTATAGCAATATGTTGTTTAAAACCGCGCAGAAATCCGGCCTGGAAAAAAATTATATATACGCCACGTCTAACCTGCTGGAAGAGATGGATTTTCCGGTAGTAGCCGGAGATAAACATTCCGCGCTGACGCAACCCAAATCCATTGTACTGACTGAATCATTTGCAAAAAAATATTACGGCACCACCGATCTGGTAGGAAAGATCATTAACGTGGAAAAGAACAATGCATTACAGGTAACGGCTATCGTGAAAGATGTACCCGCTGCGTCATCCATTCAGTTTGACTTTATCCTGCCCTTTGCGCTTTCCCTGCAGCAAGATCCCTGGCTGCTGAAACCAGGTAGTTATAGCATTTATAATTACATGGTGATAAAACCCGGTACGGATATTTCCCGTCTCACTGCAAAGATGCAGCAACACTACGCTAAACTTAACCCCGGCAATAAGAACGACGTATGGCTGCAACCTTTCCGGGACATCTATCTGCATGAAAAATATGAAAATGGAAAAGTAGCCGGCGGAAGAATTGAATATGTGCGTTTGTTTTTTATTACGGCACTTATTGTACTGGCTATAGCCTGTATCAACTTCATGAACCTATCCACGGCACAGGCTTCCAAAAGAGCCCGGGAAGTAGGTGTACGTAAATCAATGGGTGCCTCCAGGCTTTCACTGATGCTGCAGTTTACCGGGGAAGCAATCCTGATGTGCGCTATTGCAGCCGTTACTGCGGCAGCAATAGTATACCTGCTGATGCCGGCGTTCAATAATTTTACAGGCAAACATATCACGTTTACGTTGCCTGTTACCCTTAAATACCTGTTAGGGATACTGGGTGTAATACTGGTGACCGGCTTGCTGGCCGGCAGTTACCCTGCTTTTGTATTGTCGCGTTTCCTGCCGGTGAAGGTATTGAAAGGTGACCTGAGCAGCGGCAGCGGCGCTTCCCTGTTCCGGAAAAACCTGGTGGTGCTGCAGTTTGTACTCTCTTTCATTTTTATTGTGAGCAGCGTAGTGATCTACAACCAGATGCAGTATATCTACCACCGTAACCTGGGGGTTGACAAAGAAAATGTAATGTATATAGAGCTGGATGAAGGCTTTTCTGCCAACCAGAACGCTATTGAGCAATCGCTGGCGCAGCTGCCGCAGGTAAAGTCGTTTACCTACAACAGTTTCCTGCCACTGTCTATTAGCGGTACAAGTGCCGACCTGGGCTGGGAAGGAAAACCCGATAAGCTGATTGTAAATACCGCGCCGCAACAGGTGGGATACGACTATGTTTCCACTATGGGAATGACGATGAAGGAAGGCCGCGATTTCTCCCGTGATTTTGCTTCAGACTCCGGCGCTTATATCATCAATGAAACAGCCGCCCGTGTAATGGGCATGAAACACCCGTTAGGAAAACAGATCAGTTTCTGGAAAGGAAAAGGAACAATTATCGGCGTGGTAAAGGATTATCATTTTGCTTCTATGCGGGAAAATATTTCATCAATGGTGATGATGCTGGAACCAAAGGATAACGGCTATATGATGATCCGCCTGGCAAAAGGAGAAGTATCCGGCCAGGTGGCGGCTGTAGAAAAGGTGTTCAATACACTGAACGCCGGCTACCCGGTAGATTACCATTTCCTTGATGAAACGTTTGACAACATGTACAGGTCGGAAACGATGTTGCGTAAACTGGCGCAGGTATTTGCGGTGGTGGCGGTCCTGATATCCTGCCTGGGACTATTCGGATTATCCGTTTTTACTGCCGAGCAGCGCAAAAAGGAAATTGGTATCCGCAAAGTTTTGGGTGCTTCTGTAATGAACGTTACCCGTTTGCTTTCAAAAGAATTCCTGACCCTGGTGATCATTGGTATCTTACTGGCCACGCCTATCAGCTGGTACATGATGAATAACTGGTTATCCGGGTTTGCGTATCATACAAATTTATCTGCCTGGATCTTTATCATTGCCGGTGTGCTGGCAGTGGTGATAGCGTTGGCAACGGTGAGTTTCCAGTCGGTGAAGGCCGCTATGGCCAATCCTGTAAAATCTTTAAAAGCCGAGTAATTTTATGTTCAAGCGTTATATCGTCATAACATTCAGAAATCTGCAGCGGCAAAGGTTGTTTACCTTTATCAACATAGCCGGGCTGGCGGTGAGTATGACGGTATGCCTGATCGTATTGATCTCCGTCAGGGAAAATTTCAGTTATGATAACTTTCACCCTGCTGCTTCGCGTACCTGGAGAATCACTACCCATGCGCAAACGCCGGACGGAAGAAAATATCATATGGCCAGTGTGCCCTTGCCAATGGGTGCGGCGTTGAAAAATAATTATGCTGCCGTTGAAAATGAGGCTACTTTATACGGTGTTTTGAACGGAGAAGGGAAAATAGATAAGAAGAAGATCTATATCAGCGGGACATTTGCCACGCCTTCCTTTTTTGAGGTGTTTGGCTTTAAACTGGCCGCAGGTGATCCCCGCACCGCGTTAGTTACTCCCAATAGTATTGTACTTACGGCAGAAACAGCCCAACGCTTTTTTGGCACCAATGATCCGATGGGAAAAGTAATCCAGTTCGATCGCTTTGGCAGCTTTATCGTTAGTGGGGTAATGGAACCTGCACCCTCCAAATCACATATCGATTACGAAGCCTTTGCGGCGATGTCGTCTGTGCCTTTACTGGAACAAAGTAAAGTATTGCCGGACAAACTGAATAACTGGGACCAGGTACAAAGCAGCTATACCTATGTGGTGATGCGTCGCGGCGAAAAGTTATCGGCATTGGAATCTGCCCTGAAAGACCAGGCCCACCGCTACGACGGACTGGTACAGAAAGGACAGGGCAGCATGGCTTTTGAGCCACAGGCGCTTAGCAAAATCACACCATCGCAGGAGCTGGTGGACGACATCGGCGGTACGCCGCCCTGGGGCAAAATACTGGCAGAAATAGGCGTGGCATTGGGGCTGATTATCTGCGCCTGTTTTAACTACACCAATTTATCCATTGTGCGTTCTTTACAGCGGGCCAAAGAAGTAGGCGTGCGGAAAGTAAATGGCGCGCAACGCTGGCAGATATTTTTACAGTTTATTACGGAATCTGTGATCATGTGTATATTATCGCTGATCATGGCGGTTTTATTGCTGTTGCTGATGCAGTCCACGCATTTCAGGGGATTACCGGTTCCCGACAACAATCTGCTGGAGCCCCGGTTGCTTATGCTATTCCTTTTGTTCAGCATCGTCATTGGTATAGTGGCAGGCGCTATTCCCGCATGGGCCCTATCTGTTTTTCAGCCGGCTAAGGTATTAAAGAACCTCATCGATATTAAACTGTTTGGCGGACTGGGATTAAGAAAAACACTCATCGTCATCCAGTTTTCCCTGTCGTTAACCGCCATCATCTTCCTCGTAACAGTGTATCGGCAATTCCATTATAAAGCCATTAAGGACATGGGCTTCTATCGTAAAGATATCCTGAATGTACCGCTGGCGGATGCGGATTTCCAACGGATGAAGGAGCGGATGCTGCAATTGAAGGATGTGGGAACAGCCACTGCCAGTTCCGGAACATTAGGAATGCCAAGACATTGTAACTTTTGCGTTATCCGCACTGGTGAGAGCAAGGATAGAATGGAATTTGGTTACTACGCCGGGGATGCGGACTTCCTCAAAGTAATGCACCTGAGATTGATGGCTGGCACTACTTTCCCCGAATCCGCTTCTGCTGAAAAAGAACAATATATTATTATCAACGAAAAGGCGGTCAGCGTAATGGGTATAAAATCTCCTGCAGACGCTATCGGAAGAACCTTGTTCCTGTCCGATTCCCTGCCTGTAAGTATCATTGGCGTAGTAAAAGATTTCAACTTCCAGCCGATAGAAGTAAATATCCGCCCGATGGCGATCCGTTTTGTGCCTGCCGAATTCCATCAGCTGCAGTTAGCAATGCTGAAAGGAGATAAAGAACAGCAGGTAGCAGACGTGAAGAAAATATGGGCTGCTATGCATCCCGGGGAAATATTCACCTCGGAATGGATGGATGAGCAGCTAGGTAGCCGCGACGGAAGAGAGGTGGTTTCCATGCTGGGTTTCCTGGTGTTCATTACCACTTTGATAGCTGCATTAGGACTGCTGGGCATTGTAGCCTATACCTCTTTTACCCGCAGAAAAGAAATCGCTATCCGCAAAGTACTGGGCGCCAGTGCGGCGGGGCTGTTAATGCTTTTGTCTAAAAACTATATAAAATTAATCGTCATAGCGGGATGTATTGCCCTGCCACTGGGATATATCAGTAGCCTGCTTTTCCTGCAGATATTTGCTTACCGGGTAAGCACAGGCATTTTGGCAATGCTGGGAAGCTTTTTATTCCTGGTATTCCTGGCACTGGTCACCATTTTTTCACAAACCTGGAGAGCTATTGAAGTGAACCCGGCAGATAACCTGAGAAACGATTGACTATGCTACTATTCAATTACATAGAATTTGCCGTGAAAGCCGCCATCAGGGACCCGGTAAACGCATTAAAGATAGAATAACAAGTGAACAGCAAATCAGAGTGTGTGTCTACACGCCCTGCTTTTATTTTTTATCACTTTAAATATAGCCGTATGTTAAAGAGTTACTTAAAGATTGCCTGGAGAAATTTGCGGAAACAAAAAGTGTTCGCCGCCGTTAACATTGTGGGAATGAGTACCGCATTGTGTGCCGCACTACTTTTGTCTCTTACTGCATACCGGGAATGGACCTACGATAATTTTCATGAGAACGGGAAAGATATATACCAGCTGATTGGTATCGAAGACACCGGCGGCCAGGTGAAAACAGGTTCCAGTATGTCGAAACCACTGGCAGTGGCTTTGCAGAAAGAGGTACCGGGCGTAAAAGGTATCACGTTTATAGCCGGGTATAATGTGCCGGTAAGATATGGCGCCAATCATTACTACCTGGGTGCGCAAATGGTAGACAAGGATTTTTTGAAGATGTTTACCTTCCCGGTGATTAAGGGAAATAAGAATAGTGCATTACAGCAACTGAACCAGGTAGTACTCACAAAGCGCGCTTCGGGAATCCTGTTTAAAGATACCGATGGGGTAGGTAAAACTGTGGAACTGAACCTGAATGGTAAATGGCAGCCTTTCATTGTAAGCGCAATAGCCGCCGATATTCCCGATAACTCAGGGATGTATTTCGAGTTGCTCACACGGTTTGAAAATGAACCCGAATATAATAGCACCAAAAACGATTGGAGCGCATCAAATTTTCCTTTGTTTGTTCAGCTGGAACCGGGCGTCAGTAAAACTTCTTTCGAGAAAAATATGAACATGGTGGTGAACAAATATTATAAAGGGAAGATAGAAGACCTGCAAAAAAACGCAGGGGGCGTTAAAAACGTGTTTTACCTGAAAGGACTTCCGCTGAAAGATTTCCACCTGGACGCAGACAGCTCTTTTTACAGTGGCCTGAATAAATTTTATCCCTGGCTGATGATCATCCTTGCTACGCTGATTATCGGTATTGCCGCTATCAACTTTATTAATCTCTCTATAGCCAGATCCTTTGCCCGCAGTGGTGAAATAGGTTTGCGGAAATCCCTCGGGGCGCAGAATGGTCAGCTGCTGCTGCAGTTCTGGGCAGAAGCGTTCCTGTTGTGCTGCTTTGCGCTGGTACTGAGCCTGGGGCTGATGATACTCCTGCTGCCTTATTACAACCAGGTGTTCGGGCATCATATTGCGCTGAGTGTATTCCGTAATATATGGGTAGTAACCGGCACTATTGCCGGCTTCTTCCTGATCACGTTACTGGCAGGTGGTTACCCGGCCTGGAAAGTGGCGCGGCTCAATATCCTGCAGGTGCTGAAAGGCAAGATGGGCATGGGTAAAAGCAGTGGTGTCCGCAACGGACTCATTGTTGTACAATTTATGGTGGCGGTAGTGCTGATCAGTTGCACGTCCATCATCTGGCAACAACTTAATTTCATACAGTCGGCCCCGTTAGGATATAATTCTTCCCAGGTGATCAGTATCCCGCTCGATAATGCCACGCCTTCGGATATCACTACCATGAAAAACAGGCTCGCCGAAATGGGTGAGGTAAGAAGCGTGAGCGGCAGCATGTTAAACCTGGGCATGGGAAAAGATGGCTCTTCCGGCAACTGGACCCGGGGCTTCATCTATAAAGACCGCCACGTTTCCACGCAATGCCTCGCAGTAGATTACGACTACGCCAAAACGCTGGACCTCAAAATATTATCCGGCCGCGATTTCTCCCGGGAATACGGAACAGACAGCAGTGCTGTAGTAATCAATGAACTGATGGCGAAGCAACTGGGCGTAACAGATCCGGTAGGCATAACTTTCCGGATGAGCGACGATGAGCCGCCGGTACATGTAATTGGCATGGTAAAGGATTATCACTTTGAATCGTTACACAAGAAAATTGATCCGCTGGTGATGATCATGAATGCTCCCCTGAACTATATCTTCGTAAAAGTGGAAACCCACAACCCGGTAGCCTCACTGAAAAAGATCACTACGCTCTGGAAAGGTATTAATGAACTGGCAGAAAGCGATCCTTCTTTCCTCGATGAAAATGCACAACGGTTATACAGACAGGAACAACGGTTTTCAAAGATATTTATGAGTGGCGCTGTTCTCGCCGTGATCATTTCCTGCATGGGATTATTTGCAATTGCCGTGCTGGTGATGGCGCACCGTAAAAAAGAAATTGGTATCCGTAAAGTATTAGGTGCATCTGTGAGTGGTATTGTGTTGTTGTTGTCGAAAGATTTTCTCCGCCTGGTACTTGTGGCAGTACTGATAGCCACCCCGGCAGCCTGGTATTTCATGCACCGCTGGCTGGAAGGATTTGAATACCATACCACCATTCATTGGTGGGTATTCGGGGTAGCAGGGCTGCTGGCGGTATGCATTGCTTTTTTAACCGTGAGTTTGCAGTCGGTGAAAGCTGCGCTGGCAAACCCCGTAAACAGTTTAACCAGGGATTAACGTTAAAATATCACCTATGATGTGGCGTAATTATTTGAAAACAGCGGTAAGAAATCTGATGAAACGCAAGCTGTACTCGGCGATCAATATCACCGGGCTTTCTGCGGGCATTGCCTGTTTCATACTGCTGGCGCTGTACCTCCGGAACGAATGGACGTATGATCAGTTCCACGCGCATGCGGCGGAGTTGTACCGTATCCGTCTCGACTATGGCGAAAAGGACCAGCCGGTGACTCACACCGCCCTCACGCCGGGCGGACTGGCGCCGGTGATGAAAGATTTCCCGGAAGTGAAATACATCTCCAGGGTTTATCCTTCGGCTACCACAGTGGCCTACGGGGATAAGGTAATGAACGAGAATAGCTTTCTTTACGCAGATCCCGCCTTTTTCAACATGTTTTCTTTCCCGCTGATAGCGGGAAATGCAGCTACTGTGTTGAGTGGCCCCAATATGATAGTGCTGTCTGAAACGATGGCCAGGAAGTACTTTGGAACTACTGATATAGTAGGTAAAACGCTAAAGATTAATAACAGAAAGGAATACCAGGTAACCGGTGTGGCAATAGATCCTCCTGCGAACACGCACCTGAAGTTTGATTTTATAGCCAGCTATGCCTCGCTGGGCAAACAAGACACCTGGAATTCCGCGAATGATTATACGTACATACAACTGGCAAACAACACTACTGCCGGTGCGCTGCAAGGCAGGTTAACCAACCTGGTAAAAGAACAGATGGGCAATGCTACCAGGAGTGGCGTTACGTTCGGTTTTGTGCCGGAATCTGTACCCGGTATCCATCTCCATTCTATCTCTCTAAATTCAACAGAACCAGGCGGGGATATCCGCTATAATTATATCCTTACCATTATCGCGGCGTTGTTGTTGCTGATTGCGTGCATCAACTTTATGAACCTGGCCACGGCCCGTTCTGCGGAAAGAGGCCGCGAAATCGGTGTGCGGAAAGCCCTGGGCGCAGTACGCGGACAGCTGTTCTGGCAGTTCATTGCAGAGTCTACGCTGATCTCCTTTTGCGCGATGGTACTGGGAATAATGATTGCTTTGGTACTGTTGCCGGCATTTAACAACATGGCCGGTACTACCCTGAAGCTCGGACTGGGCAGCTACCACATCTACCTATGGCTGGCTGGTATTTTTCTTTGTACTACTTTTTTTGCAGGTACTTATCCGGCCCTGTTCCTGTCGGGCTTCCGGCCGGTACAGGTATTAAAGGGAAGGGTGATGCATGGTTCGGGCGGCAGCATCCGTAAAAGCCTGGTAGTGTTTCAGTTTGCGGCTTCGGTGTTTTTTATTATCTGCACACTGGTGATGGGCAACCAGCTGAAATATATCCAGCATAAGAAAATAGGACTGGACAGGTCGCAGGTATTGGTGCTGTCGGGAGAAAACTTTAACCGGCAGATGCTGGAAACGTTTAAAGGCCGGCTCTTGCAACAATCAGGTGTAAAATACGTAAGTGCATCCTACGACTCACCGGTATCGGTAGGTGGTGGATATACGATTGGCAGCCTGGAAGGGAAACCGGCAGACTATAGCATGAATATTACCGCTATCCCTGTGGAGAAAGATTACCTGCAAACAATGGGGATTTCATTGCTGGCCGGCGCAAACTTAACCGACGCAGATATACTGGATGTTTTAAAAGAAGATAAAGACCGGGTATACCACTTCTTTCTCAACGAAACCGCGGTAAAGCAACTGGGCTGGACAGCCGAAACCGCAACAGGAAAGCGGATGGTGATGAATGGCCGCGCCGGAACAATTAAAGGCGTGATGAAAGATTTTCACTTTGCTTCTATGAAAAGCAAAATAGAACCCATCGTTGTTTTCCCGGAATATGAATGGTTTGGGGAAATCCTCGTTAAAACTTCCGGGGATAATCAGCAACAGGTAATAGCGGGAATAGAAAGCATCTGGAAAGATTATCTGCCCGCAGTGCCTTTCGCGTATCATTTTATGGACGAAGACTTTAACGGATTATATAAATCGGAATTCAGAACCGGTACCATTTTATCAACCTTTTCTATCGTTATTATCCTTGTTTCCTGTCTTGGTTTACTGGGACTGGCTGCGTTTACTGCAGAACAACGTACCCGCGAAGTGGGCATCCGCAAGGTATTGGGCGCTTCTGCCACCAGCGTGGTGGCCTTGCTGTCGAAAGATTTTATTAAGCTGGTGCTGATATCGCTTTGTATCGCTTCCCCGTTTGCCTGGTATGCCATGCATCAATGGTTGGAAGGCTTTGCTTATCATACCCGTTTACATGCAGGTACTTTCCTGCTGGCAGGTGCTATCGCTATTGTAATAGCCTTGCTCACGGTGAGTTTACAGTCGGTAAAAGCAGCATTAATGAACCCGGTTAAAAGTCTGAGATCAGAATAAACACTTGTATCATGCTAAAGAATTTTCTACTGGTATCTTTCAGAAGTATCTGGCGCAACAAAGCCTTCTCCATAATCAATATCATGGGGCTGGTAGTGGGCATCAGCGCGGCGTTGATGGTGTACCTGGTGGTACATTATGAAAACAGCTTCGACCGGTTTGAAAAGGATGGCGACCATATTTACCGGGTGGTAACGGAAATTGATTTCAACGGCGATATCATTAAAAATTCTGGCATTGCCGCGCCGGTAGCGGGCATGGTGGCAAATTATATTCCTGCCGCCGAAACAGTAGCGCCGTTTTTTGAGAATGACATCACCGGCAGGATTACCGTTAACGGAAAGGATTTTAAGAACGGAAAGGATATTATTTATGCAGATAAAAATTACTTCAGTCTTATCCCGCATCAGTGGTTGGCAGGATCTCCTGAAACCTCTTTGCAGCAGCCATTTAAAGTGGTATTAACCTCCGGCAAGGCGGCCGCCTATTTCCCGGGATTGCCCGCGGAGGCGGTACTGGGGAAGGAAATTATTTATGACGATACCATTCGTACAACAGTAAGTGGAATAGTGGCCGACCTGCAATATCCCTCTGATTTTGCCAACAAAGAATTCATTTCGCTGGCTACGCTGCAGAGCAATGGGTTAAAAGAAATGTATAGCCTCGACCAGTGGAATAGTGTGAATGCCAGTTCACAGCTACTCGTAAAACTAAACGCATCGGCCAATGTACCGAAAGTAACTGCGCAGCTCACAAAACTGAAAGATGAGCACCGGGTAGCTGATTATACCAAAACCACCCTGCATTTGCAGGCGCTGCGCGATATTCATTTCAATAAAGATTATACGGCACAGGGCCGGCCGGCCAGCTTAACCCGGTTATATGCGCTGGGTGGCGTAGCATTGGCGTTGTTGCTGCTGGCGGGGATCAACTTTATTAATCTTACTACCGCCCAGGCCGCCCGCAGGGCCAGGGAAACCGGTATCCGCAAATCGCTGGGAAGCAGTTTCCCCCAGCTGATCACCCAGTTTCTCAGTGAAACGTTGTTGCTTACTTTGCTGGCATGCATCCTGTCTGCATTGATCACGCCTTTGCTGATAATGGCATTCCACTCTTTTTTACCAGTTGGTTTAACGGCGATGACCCTGTACAGCTGGCAAACGGCGCTGTTCCTGGCCGGACTGTGTATCGCCATTACGCTGCTGGCAGGTATTTACCCGGCAATGGTGCTGGCCAGGTTTGAGCCGGTAGCGGTATTAAAAACACAGGTGCAGTCGGCCGCAGGAAAATTATGGCTGCGTAAAACCTTAACGGTATCACAGTTCGTGGTAGCGCAGGTATTTATCATAGCTACCATCATCGTGAGCAAACAGGTGCACTTTTCGCTGAGCCGCGATCCCGGCTTCCGGAAAGATGCCGTGGTAACGGTACGCACTCCTTTTCGCGGCTATGCGGCCAGTCAGCGTAACACACTCCAGGAAAAGTGGTCGGCTATCCCGGAAATCGCCCTGGTAAGCCAGGGAGGAATGCCGCCTTTATTCAGGGGATTTGTAAGCAGCACCTTCAGTTATCATAAAGGAGATAAAGAAATCAATAAGAATGTGGAGATCCGGTATGGCGACAGTGCCTATGCAAAACTATATGACCTGAAATTTGTGGCGGGCAGAAACCTGCGCACCAGCGATACCATTGCGGAATGGGTGTTAAATGAAAAAGCAGTAACTGCGCTGGGATTCCGTAATCCGCAGGATGTGATCGGGGAAATAGTACAGGGTCACCCGGTAGTAGGCGTGGTGAAAAACTTTTACACCAGCAGCACCCGTAAGGAAATACCGGCACTGGCCCTGACAAGTGATGCGTTGTGGCAACACCGCAACATGCACGTGCTTTTGCGGGCCCCCGGCGAAAACAGTATCGTCTGGAAGCATGCACTTGAAAAGATGGAGAAAGCCTGGAAAGAAGTGTACCCACGGGAAACCTTCAGCTATAATTTTCTTGATAAAAGTATAGAAGCTTTATATGAAGAAGAACGACGTACAGGGCAGCTCTTAAACTGGTGTGCGGGACTGGCATTCTTTATCAGCGCGCTGGGGTTATTGGGGTTGGTTATTTTTACCACTAACCAGCGCACCCGGGAAATTGGCATCCGGAAGGTATTGGGCGCTTCCGTATGGCAGATGGTGACCCTGCTCACCAGCGATTTTATGAAGCTGGTAGGTATTGCTTTCGTATTGGCTATCCCGTTGTCGTGGTGGGCCATGCAGCATTGGCTGTCGTCCTATGCTTACCGCACGCCGCTCAGCTGGTGGGTGTTTGCCGCCGGCGGCGGACTAATGGCTATACTGGCATTGGCTACTATGAGTATAAAAACGATCAGGGCGGCTTTGAGTAACCCGGTCAACGCACTAAAATCTGAATAACCGGAGCAGCTACTTTTAATTATATTGCTGAGCCGATATGCAGAAAATATCAATGTAAATTAAAAAACAAATTACCGATCATGATACAATTGCAGAAAATTTCCAGGCATTACCCGGTAGGATTCGGAAAAAATTACATCCTGAAAGATATTGACCTCACGATCAATGAAGGCGAGTTTGTATCTATTATGGGACCTTCCGGTTCCGGGAAATCCACCTTACTGCATATTTTGGGTTTACTGGAAGAACCATCCGAGGGACAGTACTTATTTGAGGGAGAGCGTGTAGACAAGATGAACGAGAAAAAACGGACCCAATTGCACAGGGGCTCCATTGGCTTTGTGTTCCAGGCATATCACCTGATAGATGAGTTAACCGTGTACGAAAATATTGAAACGCCGTTACTGTATAAGAATATACCTGCTTCAGAAAGAAAAAGCCGGGTGGCAGATGTGCTGGACCGCTTTAACATGGTGGCCAAAAAAGATCTGTTCCCCAATCAGTTATCCGGCGGACAGCAACAGCTGGTAGGTATTGCCCGCGCTATTGTAGCGGAACCCCGGGTGATCCTGGCCGACGAACCCACCGGTAACCTGCATTCCGATCAGGCAAAGGTGATCATGCAGTTGTTTAAACACCTGAACGAACAGGATAAAATTACAATTGTGCAGGTAACCCACTCAGACGTGAATGCCACCTATGGCAACCGCGTTATCCAGATCCGCGATGGACATATTCAACCATAATAAAGGCGGATCAGTTTTAAGAATTCTGTAAAAAAAAGATTATGTTGTACGCTCAATTAGTGAGGTATACTGCCATACCTACTAAATTTTTGCCTTCTATCAAGAAGGGTGGAAAAGTATCATCACAATTATTATATTTTTGGAATGTTATGAGAATATCCCGAATAGCAGGAGCAATCCTGATTTTATTGTTTGCTAACATAACTTCCGCTGATGCGCAGGATACGTGGAGTTTACAACGTTGTGTGGATTATGCACTGCAAAATAACCTGACGGTTAAACAACAGGAAGTACAGAAACGCCTGGCAGATCTCACTTTACAGCAAAGCCGCCTGCAAATGATCCCTGGTTTCAGCGGATCAGTAACAGGAGGGTATACTGATGGTAGAAGTGCCAGCCTGGGAGATAACCAGTATGTTAACCAAACCGTGTTTAACTCCAGCGGTAACCTGAATATGCAGGCGAACCTTTTCAGCTGGTTTTATCAGCAAAAAACAATTGCCGCCAACAAACTGGATGCACAGGCTAACAGTTTCCTGCTGGAAAAAGCAAGGAACGACCTCGCTTTTAACGTAGCCACCGCCTTCCTGCAGATACTGCTCAATATCCAAACGGAGAAAGTAAACGAAGAAAACGTACGCCTTACCAACTCCAACCTGGATAACACCAAAAAGCTGGTGATCGCGGGATCCGTACCGGAAAGCAACCAGGCCGACCTCGAAGCGCAGCTGGCGCTGGACAGCAGCAACCTGGTTACCGCCCAGAATAATGTGACCCTGGCTATTCTCCAGATGAAGGCATACCTCAACCTCGGATTTGAAATTCCTTTTAAACCGGATGTACCGGAAAATATTTCTTCCCTGCCATTAGCTGCCCTGCAGGAAATGGCGCCGGAAATGGTGTATAGCGCCGCTTTAACCAACTACCCGCTGGTAAAATCGGACGAACTGAAAATCCAGAGCGCCACTAAAGCATACCAGGCGGCCAAAGCGCAGCTGTATCCCAACCTGAGCATCAGCGGCGGCCTCAGTACCTACTACGCCAATAACTATTATGAAGATATTGCGCAAACGAAAGTGCTGCCGTTTCATGACCAGATCAGCAATACCTACAGGAAAAATCTTGGGTTAACACTTAACATTCCTATTTTTAATGGCTGGCAGCAACGTACTACCGTAGCCAAAGCCAAAGTAAATATATATAGCCAGGAGCTGATCCGTGACCTGGATCACCAAAAGCTCAGGCAGGATATTTATACCGCCCATGCCAATGCAGTAGCTGCTTTACAGAAATATAACGCATCTGCCACAGGGGTAATGGCGGCCCAGAAAGCGTATGATTTTGCCACCAAACGCTTCAATCTCGGATTAATGAACACCATTGATTATATCACAACGCAAAGTAAATTGTATAATGCGCAGGTAAACAAGGTGCTTGCTCAATACGATTACATATTTAAAATGAAATTGCTGGAATTCTACAGGGACCAGAAAATATCACTGTAGCCAACCCTGGAAATTAAATTGCTTTATGAAGAAGAAAAAACTTTACTGGTTCATAGGCATACTTTGTTCACTCGTTATTTTGTTCCTGGTGCTTAAAGCGTCCGGGGTTATTGGTAAAGAAGAAGGAATTAAAGTTGCTGTAGACAATGCTTCTAATAGAAATATTATAGAAGTGGTTACCGCCAGCGGTAAAATTTATCCTGAAATAGAAGTAAAAGTAAGCTCCGACGTTTCAGGTGAAATCACAGACCTGCCCATCCTGGAAGGTGATTCCGTGAAAAAAGGACAGGTACTGGCACGGATATACGCAGATATCTACGGATCGATGGTAGACAAAGCCGCGGCTTCCATGAGCCAGTCGCAGGCGCAGCTGGCCAATTCCGCTGCGGCGCTGAACTCCTTTAAAGCCCGTCTTGATCAAAACAAGGCTGCCTTCAACAGGAACAAAGAACTCCTTGCCCAGAAAGTGATCTCCAGGTCAGAGTTTGAAACAGCGGAAGCCACCTATCTCGCTTCCCTGGCAGACTATAACGCCGCCGTGCAACAGATCAACGGAAATAAGTTTGCCGTTGCCAGCGCGCAGGCCAACCTGAATGAAGCCAATAAAAACCTGGGTCGTACCACTATTTCCGCTCCTATGGGTGGTATCGTTTCCCTGCTTTCTGTAAAGAAAGGAGAACGCGTGGTGGGTACCGCACAAATGACCGGTACCGAAATGCTGCGTATCGCTGATATGAACACCATGGAAGTACAGGTAGACGTAGGTGAAAACGATATTCCAAAAGTAAAATACGGTGACACTGCCATCATTGAAGTGGATGCGTATAACAGCCGTCAGTTTAAAGGCATTGTAACACAAATTGCCAGCTCCAGTAAAGGCGCCGCTACTGCTACGGTAAGCACCGCCTCCTCTGCAGAGCAGGTAACCAGCTATATTGTACATATCCGCATCCTGCAGGAAAGCTACCAGGATCTCCTTGATAAAAACAAGAAGACCTTCCCATTCCGCCCGGGTATGAGTGCCAGCGTGGATATTCAAACCAGGCATGTAAATAATGTACTGGCCATTCCAATTAACTCCGTTACTACCCGCGACGGCGATTCTACGAAAGCAAAAGGCGACAAAAAGAAAGAAGCGCCGGTACAGGATAACACTACACCAGGTTCTTCTGCCGATACCAAACCCGTGTTAAACGAGGTAGTATTTGTATTGCAGAAAGATGGCAGCGTTAAAATGGTACCCGTTAAAACCGGTGTACAGGATGATGCCTGGATCCAGATCACTTCCGGCCTCAGCGCCGGCGACCAGGTAATCAGCGCTCCTTATACTGCCATTTCCCGCAACCTGGAAAACGGCAAAAAAGTAAAGGTGGTACCAAAGGCCGAGCTGTTTGAAGGTCAGGCAAAATAACGCAGTTACACAACTTTATATAAAGCAAAGAGGTTGTATCAAATTACTTGATACAACCTCTTTGCTTTTGGTATTTCCGCTGATCAGGGTTATCTTTATGATATGCATAAAGCGTTGATATACAACATGTTTCTCCGAAAAATTTATACAAAGAACGCAAGCGGACTCTGTATAGCGCATTGATATCCAATACGTTACCGATCAAGTCCACATCACCTCCACATCAAGTCCGTGTTATCTCCACATCAAAGGCATGTCCTAAGTATCTGCCAAGCATGTGCAAGGCAACTGCCAAGCATGACCTATATCATGATCAGGCATAAATCATTTATAAAATCCAAAAAGTAAAATCAGCAAAATCAGCGTAATCCGGAGAAAGACAACATCCGCGAATATCCCCCGCCCGCAAAACTGCTTTATTGCTTTTTAATTACATTGCATAAAAATTTGCATTGTGAGCAATAGCATTGGAATTATAGGCAGTGGCAGCTGGGCTACTGCCCTGGCTAAAATACTGACTGATAACGGGCATCATATACATTGGTGGATAAGGAACGATGATACCATCCGCCATATGCAGCTACGGCATCATAACAAACATTATCTCACCTCCGTATATTTTGATACCAGCCTGCTGAGCCTCAGTAGTGATGTGAAAGCAGTAGTGGCTGCCTGTGATGAGCTGGTATTGGCTGTTCCCAGTGCTTTTTTGGAAGATGTGTTAAGCATGTTGCCTGCAGATGCGCTGATCAATAAAAGAGTCATTTCTGCTATTAAAGGGCTGGTACCAAGTACCAACGACCTGATTGGAGAATATCTTCTTAAACAATTTAATTTACCGGCCAGCCAGTATTTCACCATTACAGGCCCCTGCCATGCGGAGGAAGTAGCCAGCGAAAAGCTGTCGTACCTTACCTTTTCAGGCGCCCACCTGGATACTACCCAGTCTATCGCCGACAAATTTACCGGCAGCTACCTGCAAACAATTGTAAACACAGATGTAATAGGCGTACAACTGGCCGCGGTACTCAAAAATATTTACGCAATGGGCGCCGGTATTGCACACGGACAGGAATACGGGGATAACTTCCTGAGTGTATTTATTACCAACTGCTTCCGGGAAATGCAAAGTTTCCTCGAAAAATATGAAGAACAGAAAGCTGCAATAGCCGGAACAGAGCCAGTGGTGCATAACTACAGCGCCAGCGCCTACCTGGGCGATTTGCTGGTTACCTGCTACTCACTGCATAGCCGTAACCGTACTTTTGGTAATATGATCGGGAAAGGGTACAGCGTAAAAGCTGCCCAGCTGGAGTTGAATATGATTGCAGAAGGTTATTACGCCAGTAAATGTATGCATGAAATGAACAGGAATATAGGGGCGTATATGCCGGTTGCCGAAGCCGTATATGCTATTTTATGGCAGCAGGTGCATCCCTCAGAGGCGTTCCTGTCTCTCGAAAAAGGCTTCATATAAAGAACGGCCGGCTGTTAGTCTTGCCAGGCTAACAGCCGTCTGCCAGGTGTCTAAAAATCGTCGTAATCTTCATAATTATCTTCCCCAATCTTCATAATTGCCCGCACATTCGGGAAATACTGTTTAATAAGACTGGCAATCCGGGTGAAAAGATATTCGCTTAACACCGGTCCCTCATAATACTCAATCTCATTGGTCTCGTCTGAGATGATATACTCCGTGATATTACGGTCAATGATGGCTTGAAAGCGCCTTTGCCGGGGAAGTTTTCTCAAACTGATTTTGGTAGGAACACCATCTACATTAAATGTACATGCAATGTTTCGCATAACGGCCATTGGGTTTAAATGAGAAAAAATGGAATGGTTAAAATTTGCTCTTCACATGGTAGCTTGGGTGCTTACTTTAGCTAAAATAAGCTGAAATGGACAAAGAAACATTATTGTTTACCTGGTATGGTAATAATATTGCTATTTGTGTCACTAATAACCCTGTAATCAGCAAATTACATTACAATTGTAAACAATTATGATTATATGGACTGTTAATAGAATGTAAATGGTCCGCTTTTATTTTATTCACAGACCTTACCTGTGGATACGGGATAAAATGTGTGGAATTATATCCACACTTTCTTGCGTCCAAATCCGGTGAAACCCCCTACAGCAGGCATTGGATTGATATTTGAAACATCCTATGTCCCGATCCGCAAAATTGAGGACCTGGTTACTTGTTAACTGCGTAGTATAAAATTTTTGCCATGAAGATTAGAACTTTGCTTTTTGTTACATCTTACCCGCCCCGTGAATGTGGGATCGCAACTTTTGCACAGGACCTGGTAAACGCAATGAATAAGAACTTTGCCGGTAACCTGAATATTGAGGTGGCAGCACTGGAAGAATCAGGCAAACCTGCCAATGTAAAAGAAACACCTGTTACTTACTCGGTCAACCCGTTTGATATTGATAATTGTATCGATTTTGCACAGAAAATAAATGAGAACGACAAAATAGACCTGGTTTGTTTTGAACACGAATTTGGCCTGTATGGCGGAGAATACGGTCATAACCTCCTGGCTATGCTTTCCTTACTGGATAAGCCTTTCGTAGTCCGTTTCCATACCGTACTGCCTTACCCCGATCATAAATGCACTAAAGTAGTAAGCCTGATCAGCGCACTGGCGGCAAAAGTGATTGTAATGACCCGCTCGTCCGCCGACTTACTGCAGAATGTATATCATGTGCCTGCAGAAAAAATTGTGCATATCCCGCATGGTACACACGCGCACATCGTAGAAGATGTAGATACACTGAAAAGACAATATAATGTAGAAAACAGGATGGTACTGAGCACCTTTGGTCTGCTCAGCGAAAACAAAGGGATTGAAACTGGTATCCGGGCAATGAAGGATATTGTAAAGCAATATCCCGATGCCATTTACCTGGTGCTGGGAAAAACCCATCCGGTAGTATGTTCCCGCGAAGGAGAAAAATACCGTGATTCACTGGAACAACTGGTGAAAGAACTCGGCCTGGAAAACAACGTGAGATTCGTCAATAATTATCTTTCCCTGAAAACATTACTCGATTATTTATCTCTTACAGATATATACCTTTTTACGTCAAAAGATCCGCATCAGGCAGTAAGCGGTACTTTCGTATACGCCATGAGCGCCGGCTGCGCGGTGATCTCCACCTCCTTTGTGCAGGCCCGCGAAATGCTGGAAGACGGAGCCGGTTGCCTGGTAGATTTCAATAACCCGGAACAAATTGCCGCATGCGCGTTACAGCTGCTCGGCGATCCGGAACTGCGCGCGCAGATGAGCCAGTCGGCTATTGAAAAAACACGTAACTCCATCTGGGAAAATGTAGCTATCGCACATATGAGCGTAATCAGCGAAGCACTGGCAGAAGATAAGATCCTGCCTAACCTGCCGCCGCCTTACCTCGATCACATCGATCGCATGACCGATGAAACAGCGATGCTGCAATTTTCCAAACATGATATTCCTGATCCTGCGTTCGGATATACGCTCGACGACAATGCACGCGCACTTATTGCTACCTGCATGTACAGCAGCGAATTAAAATCCAGCAGCTTCGTGAACTCACTGACCCGTAAATACATCGATTTTATTGCCTACTGTCAGCAGCCTTCCGGCAAGTTTCTTAACTATGTGGATATCGATCGCCAGTTCAATAAAATGAATGACGAAGTAAACCTGGAAGACGCCAATGGCCGCGCTGTATGGGCGCTGGGCTACGCCCTCGCTTCGCACCGCCACCTGCCTTTTGATGCGGTTCAGGATGTAGCAGCCATATTCACAAAATGCTTCACCTGGATGGAGTCACTGAACTCACCCAGGGCAATGGCTTTCACCATCAAAGGACTGTATTACTTCCTCGCCTATAAGCCCGGTGGCAAAGCAGTGGAAATTTTACAACATCTGGCTGCAAAATTGTATGAACATTACAAACAGGAAGCGGATGAAACCTGGCATTGGTACGAATCCTACCTCACCTACGGTAACGCCGTATTGCCCGAGGCAATGATGATGGCCTACCAGGTAACCGGGATAGATGCCTACCGCAGAACCGCGGAAAACAGCCTCGCTTTCCTTTGTGGCAAAACCTTTACAGACAGCCATATGAAGGTGATCAGCAATAAAACATGGTACCACAGGAATAACACCCAGCAACAGGAAGACGGCGGCGAACAATCTATAGAAGTAGCCTATACCATGCTGGCATTGAATACTTTTTATAATACCACAAAGAATAAATCATATTTGGAAAAGATGCGTTTGGCATTCAGTTGGTATTTAGGTAATAATCACCTGAAACAACTTGTTTATAATCCATTAACTTACGGTTGCTACGATGGCCTTGAAAAAAACAATATAAACCAGAACCAGGGCGCCGAATCTACTGTATGTTACCTGATTGCCAGATTATTAATGGAACAATGGAATAAGCATAAGTATGTTACACCGAAACAAAACAGCCTGGCACCAGTCAGACTTGGCTACAACTGAGAATAACATGAAGTATCCCAGCATATTGATTATAGATGATGAGCCGGATATATGCAGACTATTGCAACTTACGCTGGTACGTCACGGATATAATGTAAAATACGTACATGAATTGGGAGAAGGGATGAAGTCCATTTTCAGACATCAGCCCGATCTCCTTTTTCTGGACATCCACCTGCCCGACGGATCGGGCCTCGAGGCTTTGCCTGTGATCAAGGAACGTTGTCCCACGTTACCAGTAATCACCATCAGCGCCTATGATAATGCGATGGAAAAGCAAACCGCACTGAAAGCAGGAGCCGCCTTTTTCCTGGCTAAACCTTTCAGTCTCAAGAACGTAGATGAACTGATCGACAGTATCAAAATAAAAAGCTGATAACGCCCTCTTGGTTATAATCAGTAATTTTAACCAGCTATTCTGTTGCCAATTACCACTATATTAAAGAAGTATGAAAAATATTCTAATAATAGACGACGAAATTAATATCTGTACACTCCTGAGCAAATTCCTCGGGAAACATGGCTTTGATGTAGATACCACCATGACGGGTGGCGCTGCACTTAAAATGATGAAAGAGAAAACCTATGACCTTGTACTCTGTGATTACAGGCTGAAAGATACAGATGGAGCACAACTGCTGCAGGATATCCATCAGATCAATCCTTCTACTATTGTAATTATTATTACAGGTTATACAGATGTAAGAGTAGCGGTGGAAATGGTGAAAAACGGCGCATACGATTATCTTTCCAAACCGCTGTACCCGGATGAAATTCTGAACCTCGTACATAAAGCCTTTGCGCATAAAGACGCAGAACAGGAACGGCGCGCATCCAGACCAGTAGAGTCGGGCAGTGAGCCCGAAGCAGTACGTGAAACGTTATTATCACGTAACCAGGACGACAAAAATAATAAATACGTATACGGTGAAAGCGAAGGAGCGAAAGAATTAATAAGACAGATTAAACTGGTGGCGCCTACCGATTACAGCGTTATCATTTTCGGGGAAACCGGTACCGGTAAGGAATCCGTAGCACATCTTATTCACCATCACAGTAAAAGAAACCAGCAACCATTTGTTGCGCTGGATTGCGGCAGCCTCTCCAAGGAACTGGCCGCCAGTGAATTGTTTGGTCATGAAAAAGGCTCTTTTACCGGCGCTATCAATACCAAAATAGGCGCCTTTGAACAGGCACAGGGAGGTACCCTGTTCCTGGATGAAATCTCCAATTTATCGTACGACATACAGGTAGCCCTGCTACGCGTTCTTCAGGAAAAATTAATTCGCCGGGTAGGAAGTTTAAAAGAAATACCAATTGATGTACGCATCATTGTAGCATCCAACGAAAAGCTCTCTGAATCAGTACAGCGCGGCAAATTCAGGGAAGACCTGTTCCATCGCCTCAATGAATTCACCATTTATATTCCGCCTTTACGTGAGCGCCGCGAAGATTTACCACTGTTCACCACCGCCTTTGTAAACCAGGTGGAAAAGGAACTGGATAAATCATGTGGTAAAATTTCTTCTGAAGTGTGGGATTGCTTCCAGCAATACAACTGGCCCGGTAATATCCGCGAACTGAAAAATGTAATCAGGAGAGCCTGTTTGCTTACGCCTGAAATGGAAGATATTACCATGATTGCTTTGCCGCTGGAAATGAAAGAATCTTTTAACCAGATTCCGGAAGAAGTACACGTTTCCGGTGAACTGGCGCTGCTTTCCAACGATAATGATCTGAAAACAGTAGCCCTTCAGGCAGAATACAATAAGATTATCAATGTGCTGAAAGAAGTGAAGTATAATAAAACAAAAGCAGCGCAGGTATTGAATATCGACCGTAAAACCCTGTATAACAAATTACGGTTGCTGAATATAAATTATTAGCAGTTTATTCCCTGGCAGACATCCGTCTCCAGGGAATAAATTATCCTATTGCAGGTATTGCAATCGTAAATACCGCTCCCTTCCCGGGTTCACTATCCACGTGTATAGTTCCTTTGTGATTTAATAGAATATTCTGTGTGCTGGTCAGGCCAAGACCTGTGCCTTTCGCCTTACTGGTATAGAAAGGATCAAACAAACGCGCCAGCTTGTCTTCCGCAATACCGGCGCCATTATCACGGATCATCAGCTTCGCCTTGTCCTGGCTAAGCTTTGTACTGATGGTGAGTACGCCTTTGCCGGGTACCATTGCCTCAATGGCGTTGATGATAATATTCAGAAAGGCAATCACTACTTTTTCTTCATCCGCATTAATCATCACATCCGGCGATACCAGGTTTCTTTCCACACGGATTTCATTCAGTTGCAGCCGGTCGTTGGATAGCTGCAGCGCTTTCTCTATAAGCTCGTTGATACCTACAGGTTCCATATGCAGTTCAATCATACGGGTGCTGTGCAGCAGCTCTGTAATCAACTGGTTAATACGGGTGCAGTTCCGTTCAATGATATCTGTATACATCAGTGTATCATCATTGGCGGCCACTTCTTCTTCTTCCTTAAACTGGCTTACGGCCAGCAATATATTGGTTAGCGGGTTTCTTACTTCATGTGCAATTACCCTGGCAATACGCCCGGTGATTACAAATTTTTCCTGGTGTTGTTTCTCCTGTTCTTCTCTCTTTTTATCGGTGATATCCTGGATTACACAAAGGAATATCTGCGCTGCTTCGTCCAGCATAACGGCATTGATCAATACCACCAGCTTTTTGTTATCGGCAGTTTTGAAATCATATTCCTGTAAATTGGCAATACCACTGTTACAGATGTTGTTCAGGAAATTCTCGCTTTGATCTTTGGAGATGAAGAGATCGCGCAGATGTAATTTCAGTATCTGTTCCCGGTTGTAACGAAGGGTTTTTAATGCAGCGGGATTAGCGTCAATAATATTCCGGTCGCAATCGGCCAGTACAATCAGGTCGTGCGCTTTTTCGAAGATGCCGTAATATTTTTTCTCGCTTTCTTCAATAGACCGGCGATGGTTGAATTCATCGAGCGCATAGCGGATGGATCTTTCCAGCAGGTCGGCAGTCATTTCTCCTTTCACCAGGTAATCGTAAGCACCGGCCTGCATGGCTTCCCGGTCAATATTATAATCGCCTTTACCGGTAAGCATAATTACCGGCGGCTGATGATGCATCTGGTGTAACCTGCGAAGGATATCGATACCGGTATTGGGTCCCAGCCGGTAATCTACCAGGAATACATCATACGTATTGTCGGCTATGGCAACCAGCCCCTTCTGATAGGTAGAAGCCCATTCAAGCACATATTGACCTGGTGAAATATCATGAAGTAGTTCTGTTACGAGAAAGAAATCGTCTTCATCATCGTCTATCATTAAAATGTGTATCGGTCGCTCGCTCATCGCAATAGAATAGATTAGGAGTTTTGGCAATTAATGACAAAATCCACAGCAATAAAGGTGCTAACCTTTTATCAATCTGTAGGTCCATCATTCCTGTTTCTCTGTCGCAGGGGTAGAATAATCACAAAGGAGGCTCCTTTCCCCGGGTATCCGTGGGCTTGTATGAAACCATTGTGGCTGTCTACAATTTTTTTGCAGATGGCGAGTCCTATCCCTGTACCGGAATATTCGCTGATGCCATGCAGCCGCTGGAAAATAAGAAAAATGCGATCGGCATAAGCCTGCTCAAACCCAATACCATTGTCGTCCAGGCTGATGCGGCAGTAGCTCTCGTTCCACCGGCTTTCTTTTACAATACCCAGTTCCTTTCCGAGCAGTAACTGATGATGGATATTGATTTCCAGGCGCCTGTCGGGGCTGGCAAACTTAATAGAATTGGCCAGCAGGTTCTGAAACAGCTGGTGGAAAGAAGTATCGCTGCCTTCTATAACTGGCAGCTGGTCGTATGTAACCTGTACATTTTTTTCTTCCAGTGTAACCTCCAGGTCGCTGAGCACTTCCTGCAACAGCCTGGTCATATCCACGGGGGTAATGCTTTCCGGCGTAATACGGCCTGCCCTGGAAAAAATGAGGAGGTCGTTGATCAGCACCCGCATCCGGGAAACGGCAGACACCATGCGGTCTATCAGCTGCGTGGCATCCGGCGGCAGCTGGTCTTTATATTTCATCTGCAGCCGGTCGCTGAAGGTAGATATCTTGCGTAAGGGTTCCTGCAAATCGTGCGAAGCCACATAGGCAAACTGCTCCAGCTCCTGGTTGGTTTTATTCAGGAGGGAGATATTCTGTTGCAGATCACGCTGGTAGGACTTCATCCGGCTTTCAATATGTAACTGTAGTTTGAATTCCCTGGTGAGGGTAATATAGGAATAGATGCCTATCAGGATGGCCACCAGCGAGGATATAAAGATCATGGGTACCCACATCACCGCAAAGAAATGGAACAGTTCCGATTTTTCCTGTACCAGGCTTTCTTCAATCCGGATCATGTCACGCACCTTAATGTCGATGATATCCATTGATTTTTCTCCTTCTTTCACATCGGAGAGTTGTTTCAGCTGGGTGGAATTCTCCTCGCCCAGTTGCAGTTGCTGGTATTTGATGGCCAGTAACAGACGAAGGGTATCCAGGTGTTTTTGCTGAACTGGATTTTCGGCCGTTATTTTCCGGAGCAGGAGATATTCCCGCTCAATCCTGTTGCTGCGTTCCTGCATACTGGGGTCCAGGAAAGAGCTGTCTTTGGTAAGCGTATATCCCCTGATCGCAGCTTCCGCTTCCTTAAGCTGCCGGGTAATTACCTCCAGCCGTTTGGATACTTCAATGGCATGATTCAGCCTGCCGGCGTTATCCAGCAGGTTTTTGGCCACCAGGTACGAGAACACGGAGGCTGCCACGATAACGGTAAATGCAATGAAAAAGCCAAGTCGTATTTTTTTGTGTACTGAAAAATGCATCTGTATGTATGAGATCTTGAGAAAGCATTTCAAGTTACTATTTCTGCCTGAATTTCACTACTAAAAAATACCCTTTTCCCGTGAAGGGCTTTCTGAGCAACATATTCCACAGAATGACGGTAAATTCTACAAGCACCGGAAGCAGTGGCGCCTTACTGTTACCGCAGAGATACAGGTACGCTGGAATGCTTTCCCGTAGCGGGTTTGAGAAACGCGTTTTTGTGGTAAAAACAACAGGTCTAACTAGTGGAATGAACTTTGGACAACTAACTATAGTTCTTAACCAATAAACTTGTGAGGTATGAATAATCCGGATAGAAATAAACAGCCGATTCCTGATCCAACTCCAGATAAACAACAGCCGGGAAAAGAAGACCCAATACCGGTTCAACCGCCACCGGACAAGCCGGAAATTGAACCCATCCCGCAGGAGATACCGGACAGGGATACTCCTCATACCCCCGCCAATCCGCAGGCGGTAGAGGAAAAAGAAGAAGCGTTTAAAAGACAATCACCTGATAAACATTAACCATTCTTTCATCTAAAAAAATCTGTTACAATGCCTACCACAAAATCAGCCGGCAACGGCACCGCAAGAAGAACAGCCAGCGAAAAAATGCCGGACTCCAAATTCCATGAACTGTTTATGGATGAATTAAAAGACATCTACTGGGCAGAAAAGAACCTGGTAAAAGCACTGCCCAAAATGCAGAAAGCTGCTACCTCGGAAGAATTAAGTACCTGCATAGGAAACCACCTGGAAGAAACAAAAGAACATGTAGCCAGGCTGGAACAGGTATTCGAATTACTCGGCAAAAAACCACAGGCAAAAAAATGCGAAGCGATGGAAGGATTGATTGCCGAAGGACAGGAAGTTGTAGCAGATACCGACGAAGACACGGCCGTAAGAGACGCTGGTATTATCATTGCTTCCCAGAAAATTGAGCACTACGAAATATCCGCCTATGGCAGTTTACGCACACTCGCCAATGTAATGGGCCATTCCCAGGTTGCGAAATTACTGGAGCAAACTTTGAAAGAAGAAAAGAATGCCGACAGCTTACTCACAGAAGTAGCTGAATCTACTGTAAACGAAGAAGCTGCGGCAGAATAGGTTAACGATGATTTGTATAATTGTGTTAATGAAAACTGCAAAAGTCCCTGCATAAACAGGGACTTTTTTTAACCCGTTGATATGCAAAAATCCAATCCCAAAAAACCAGTGAGGCCGGCCCGGAAACAATCCGTACAACCCGGCCTGGAAGAAGTGATGAACCCGGCCCCGGTGTTCGAAAAAAGCAATACAAAAAATGGTAAACTGCATAACAAGGTGGCCGTTATTACCGGCGGCGACAGTGGTATTGGCCGCGCAGTAGCGGTAGCCTTTGCCAAAGAAGGCGCAGACGTAGCCATTGCTTATTTTAATGAGCATACAGACGCAGAAATTACCTGCGAACACATTACCCTCGCCGGCCGGGAATGTATGCTCATTGCAGGCGATATCAGCAATGAAAAGCATTGCAACGATATTGTTAAAAAGGTAATAAAGAAGTTTAAAAAGATAGATATCCTGGTAAATAATGCAGCGGTACAATACCCGCAGGAAAGTATCACGGATATCAGCGCCGCCCAGCTGCACAAAACTTTTGAAACTAATATTTATCCGCACTTTTATCTTACGAAAGCGGCCCTGCCGTATATTCCCAAAGGCGGAAGTATTATTTGCACCACTTCTGTAACCGCTTACCGGGGCAGTAGCCATCTTATTGATTACAGTTCCACCAAAGGCGCCATCGTTTCTTTTGTCAGGTCTTTATCCGCCTCCCTGTCTGAAAAAGGAATCCGGGTAAACGGCGTGGCGCCCGGCCCCATCTGGACCCCGCTCATCCCCGCTACTTTTACCGCGGAAGAAGTGGCAAAGTTTGGTACAGATGTGCCGCTGAAACGCGCCGGCCAGCCCGTGGAAGTAGCCCCCTGCTACGTATTCCTGGCCAGCAATGAAGCCAGTTATCTCACCGGTCAGATCCTGCATCCCAATGGAGGGGAAATCATAAATGGTTAGCATAGATCTGATAACAGACCCCGTGGCCGTAGCCCGGTCAGTGAAACTGCGGTACGTTACAGCAAATACACCCGGGTATACACGCGTCCGCAAAGGGAAGGACTTTATCTACCTCGACCCCGCCGGCAAAAAAGTAAAAGACCCTGAAGTGCTGGACCGTATCCGGAAACTGGTGCTGCCGCCCGCCTGGGAAAATGTATGGATCTGCACCTGGGCCAATGGCCACCTGCAGGCCACCGGCACCGATGTGAAAGGACGCAAACAGTACCGTTATCATCTTGAATGGGGCAAAGCCCGCAATGAAACCAAGTACTACCGCCTCCGGCAGTTCGGCGAAAAGTTACCGGGGATACGGAAACGTATACACGAAGATTTAAAACGAACATCACTGGATAAAAATAAGGTGATTGCCATTGCTTTGTCCGTGATGGAGGAAACACTGATCCGCGTGGGCAATGCTTCTTATGAAAGGTTATACGGCTCACACGGACTTACCACCCTGCGGAATAAACATGTGAAGATCAATGGTAACAAAGCATTCTTTCAGTTCCGGGGAAAAAAAGGGGTGGAGCATAAAATTGAACTTCACGACGCCGCACTTGCAAAACTGCTGAAAAAAGTACAGGACATTCCCGGCCAGGTATTGTTTCAGTATTACGATGAAAACGGCGAACACAAAGCCCTCGATTCCGGAGAAGTAAATGAATATATAAAGCAGTGCTGCGCAGAAAATGAATTTACCTGTAAAGACTTCCGCACCTGGGCCGGTACGGTAAACGCATTAAATCTTCTGGCAGACCTCACACCCTTTGAATCCGTTACAGAATGCCGCCGGAATATTGTAGCGATAATCGACGGTGTGGCGGGCAAGTTGGGGAATACCCGCGCCGTGTGCAGGAAATATTACATTCATCCGCAAATCCTTAACAGCTACGAAACCGGCGAGTTGGAACCCTGGCTGCAACAGCTGAGGGCTAAACGCAGTAAACCCGCCAGTGGCGGGTTACATGCGGATGAAAAGTTGCTCATGCAATTTCTGAAGGAAGCCCTGTAGCAGGTAAAGGCGCCTGCTATGCCCGGCTACCCGAATATCAGCTGATCTTCTCTGTCTTCTACTTTAATCTTCTGGATAAATTCGTCAAAACCTGCCTCTTCGTGTGAACTGTAAGCGCCGTAAGCGTCCAGTATGTAGCCCTTATTGCCATCCTGGTCTTCCATTACATACAAAATGGAGGAATCTGAAGGATCTGACTCTCCCTCAAAACGATAGGTTTTAATGATAGTCAGGTCTTCCGGGTTATAGATCTTCTGCTCATCCGTATTCTGTAACCTGCCGTGATCACTCATCTTTAACTCATGATCAAACCCTTTCTCATGCAGCTTTTCCAATACCCTTGATAAAGTTGTCATTTCGCCTGGCTTTTCCATAAAATAAGGTTTTAGTTAAACTTAAAAAACCAAAAGTTATGCCGCGATGTTTTAAGATCATGGTACCATTTGTGTTAACTTTTATTTAATACCAAAACTATCATTTTATGCGAGCTATATGGTCAGGATCCATCGGATTCGGGTTGGTAAATATCCCGGTAAAACTATTCAGCGCCACACAGGACAGCCGCCTGGACCTGGACATGCTGGATAGCAAAAACGGGGCGCACATCAAATACCAGCGCATCAATGAAAATACAGGTAAAGAAGTACCCTGGGAACAGATCGTAAAAGGCTATCTGTATAAAGATGAGTATGTTATACTGGAAGATGAAGATTTTGAAGCAGCCAGCCCTAAAAAAAGTAAGATCATCGAAATAGAATCTTTTGTGGAAGAAACAGAAATCGATGACATCTATTTTGAAAATCCTTATTTCATTGAACCCGCCAAAGGAGGCGAAAAGGCCTATGCCTTACTGCAACAAACCCTGGAAAAAACGGGTAAGGCGGGTATCAGCAGGTTTGTGCTGCGTACCCAGGAACACCTGGCCGTAATCCGGCCGCGGGAAAATTACCTGCTGCTGCAACAACTCCGCTTTGCGGAAGAAATCCGCCCTTCCGGCGACCTCACCCTGCCAACACATATAAAACTGGCAAAGAAGGAGCTGGATATGGCCATAGAACTGGTAAAACAATACACGACCGAATTTGATATCAGTCAGTATAAAGATGAATATAAAGCGGAACTCCTGAAAATTATCAAGGCCAAAGCCGGTGGTAAGAAAACCGTAGTGAAGAAAATGCGTGTGGTACACACCAAGAGCGATAACCTGTTCGATCAGCTGAAAGCCAGTCTGGGTGGTAAACCCACCGCCACTAAAAAACGCGCATCATGAGCCTGTCGGAATACAAAAAGAAACGAAACTTCACGGAAACTACCGAACCTGCTACCGGTAAACCGGTGGCAGGGAAACACATCTTTGTGGTACAACGCCATCATGCTTCCCGGCTGCACTATGATTTCAGACTGGAAGTAAATGGCGTGCTGAAAAGCTGGGCAATACCAAAAGGTCCGTCCATGAACCCGGCAGATAAACGGCTGGCAATGGAAGTAGAAGACCATCCCTACGATTACAAGGATTTTGAAGGCACCATCCCGGCAGGCAACTATGGCGCAGGTACGGTATACATCTGGGACAAAGGCACCTTTGAACTGATGAATCCCGATGGGAAAAGTTTTGATAAAGAAGCCCTCCGGGAGCTGAAATCCGGCGATCTTAAAATTGTAATGAAAGGGAAAAAGCTAAAGGGAGAATTTGCCCTTGTGAAGATGAAAGGACGCGAAGAAAATGCGTGGCTGCTGATCAAACATAAAGATAAGTACGCAGTAGATGAATATAACAGTGAAGACTATACGCCGGAAAGAATAAAAGCGCAGGGAGAAAAGAATAAAGCAGCCACGAAGGTGGCAAAAAAAAAAGTAACAGCAGTAGTACGTAGTGAGTCAAAAAATAAAACAGCACGGGCTGTTCACCGGATAAAGAAAGTATATAAGCCCATGCTTACAACCCTTGTCAGTGAACCATTTGATGGGGACGGCTGGCTCTTTGAAACGAAGTGGGATGGCTACCGGGCCATTGCCAGCGTGGAAAAACACAAGGCAACTTTATATTCGCGCAATGAGAAATCATTCAACAATGACTATCCCGCGGTAGTGGCTGCCGTAGAGAAAATTTCGCACAATGTGGTGCTGGACGGAGAGATTATTGTACTGGATAATAAAGGCAGATCCCACTTTCAAACCCTGCAGAATTACCGGACTACAGGTAAAGGGAAACTGGTATACGTGGTGTTCGACCTGCTTCATCTCGATGGAAATGAACTGCAGCACCTGAGCCTGCTGGAACGGAAAAGCCTGCTGAAAGATGTGATAGCAGAATTAGATGATAAAACAGTCCGTTTCTCTTCTCATGTGCTTAAAAAAGGGACCAGCTTTTTTGAGAAAGCCCGGAAGCAACAGTGGGAGGGCATCATTGCCAAGAAAACAGACAGCGTGTATGAAGAGGGAAGAAGAGGGATGTCGTGGCTGAAGATAAAAATTGTGAACGAACAGGAAGCGCTGATCTGCGGGTATACAGCTCCCCGCGGCAGCAGGAAACAGATAGGTGCCCTGGTGCTGGGCATGTATGAGAACAAAAAACTGAAATACATCGGGCATTGTGGAGGCGGATTAAACGAAGCCACTATCGGTGAACTTTACAACCGGCTGCAGCCGCTGATCAGCAAAACGTCGCCTTTCTCAGAAAAGGTGGCCACCAATATGCCTGTTACCTGGGTAAAGCCGAAGCTGGTATGTGAAGTGAAATTCCAGGAATGGACCGGCGACGGACATCTGAGGCAACCAGTTTTCCTCGGCCTCCGGGAAGATAAACCGGCAAAAGAAGTACATCCTGAAACCGCAAAAAAAATAAACATGGCTACTACTATTGAAAAAGAACGCACCCTGACGCTCAACAGCAAGAAAGTATCCCTCACCAATCAAACGAAATTATACTGGCCGGATGAGCAGATCTCAAAGGGACAACTGATAGATTATTACCTGTCGGTGGCAAAATATATGCTGCCTCATTTGAAAGACCGGCCGCTGTCGCTGCACCGTTTTCCCAACGGTATCAAAGGACCTTCTTTTTACCAGAAGGATCTTGACCTGGAACAAACCCCCGCATGGATTAAGAGCGTGCCGCTGCACGCAGATTCTACCGGTAAGGATGTAGACTATCTGGTATGTAATAACGAAGCCACGCTGGCCTATATGGTAAACCTCGGCTGTATAGAAATAAACCCCTGGCTGTCGAGGTTAAGCAGCCTCGACAAACCGGACTTTATGATACTGGATCTTGACCCGGAAGACATTGATTTTAAATACGTGGTAGAAACGGCCCTGCATATCAAAAACATGCTGGATAATTTCAGCATCACTTCTTTTTGTAAAACTTCCGGCTCTACCGGTTTACATATCTATGTGCCTGTTGGGGCAAAGCATTCTTATGATACTACCCGGCTGCTTGCGGAATATATTGCACGTCATGTTAATGAGGAGTTGCCAAAAAGCACCAGTGTGGTTCGCGCCAAATCTGCCCGGAATAAAAAAGTGTATATCGACTTTTTGCAAAACAGTAAAGGACAAACGGTCGCATCTCCTTATTCCGCCCGTCCAAAACCCGGTGCTACGGTATCTATGCCGCTTTTGTGGGAAGAAGTGAATGAAAAACTCCGTATCAGCGATTTTAATATTCATAACTCACTGGAACGGCTAAACGAAACTGGCGACTTGTGGCACGATATTAAAAGTATTAAGAATGACTTGCGTAAAGTGATCCGTGAAATAGAAAGCAATGCGCACGCCTGATCATTTTGTTCATTTAAATACTGAGTTATGGAAAGGCCTTTATCTTCAAAAGCGCTACCGGCGTATGGTTTCATTCTTGGCGCCATATGCATCGTTTTTACCCTCCTCTTTTATGTAACAAAGTTGTACGGCAATTTGTGGATGGGATATTTTGGCAACCTCATCATGTTCCTCGGTGTGCTGATCTCCATTATTCATTATAACAGGGTACATAAAGATAAGAACTCTGCTATGACGTCTTTTAATATGGGTTTACGCACTACTATCACAGCCACTATTATGTATGCTATATTCCTGCTCATTTTTCACCTGGTAGTGGGTGGAAACCCATCGCACGCCCTGCAGGAGGAAGACACGGTAAAAAGTAGTTTCTGGATCTACTTCCTGGGGAATGCTTTATTTGTAAATATTTTTGTTGGCGTAGTGGCAGCCCTGCTGGGTGCTATGGTTTTTAAACCCAATCAGAAAACAGATAAATCACGGAAGCCATAGGAACTATTATCTTTGCATGGCTATGTCTAAAGGCCATATTTTAATAATCGATGATGAGGACCAGCTCCGCAGGCTTTTAAGCCGCCTGCTGGCCCTGGAAGGATATACACTTCATGAGGCGGGCAATATAAGGTCTGCCTTAAAGATCCTGGAAAAAGAAGAAATACAGGTGATCCTGTCTGATGTAAAGCTGCCGGATGGCAACGGGGTGGAGCTGGTGCAGCAGATACGCGCCAGGTACCCCGAAATTGAAACCATTGTGCTCACGGCATATGGTAACATCGCCGATGGGGTACAAGCCATTAAAAACGGCGCTTTTGACTATATCACCAAAGGAGACGATAACAACCGGATCCTTCCGTTGGTGAGCAAAGCGTTGGATAAGGCACACCTGCAGTTCCGCATCCGCGACCTGGAAAAGAAGATCAGCGGTAAATATAATTTCGGCAGCATCCTGGGCGAATCCCCTGAAATACGCGCCGCCATTGCATTGGCGGAAAAAGTGGCGCCGTCAGATATGACTGTACTGTTGCTGGGAGAAACCGGCGCCGGTAAGGAAGTATTTGCACAGGCCATTCACCAGGGGAGCCAGCGGCGGCAACAACCCTTTGTAGCCGTTAACTGCAGCGCCTTTGGAAAAGAGATCCTCGAAAGCGAATTATTCGGGCACGTAGCCGGCGCCTTTACTGGTGCCGTAAAAGATAAAAAAGGCTTTTTTGAAGAAGCCCGCGGCGGTACCATTTTCCTCGATGAAATAGGAGAGATGGCCATAGAGTTGCAGGCCAAAATGCTCCGCGTGCTGGAAACGCAGGAGTTTTATAAAGTGGGCGAAACAAAACCCACTAAAACAAATGTACGGATCATTGCCGCCACCAACCGGCAACTGGAGCAGGAAATCGAAGCCGGGCATTTCCGGTCCGATCTCTACTACCGGCTGTCGGCCTTTCAGATTTCCCTGCCATCACTAAACGAACGCCGGAAGGATATCCCATTGCTGGCCACCTGGTTTCTTCAGCAGATAGCGCCTAAAATGAATAAACGTATCACCGGGATGACGCCCGCTTTCCTGCAGGCGCTGCAACAGCACAGCTGGAAGGGAAATATCCGCGAACTGCGTAATGTGATCGAAAGGGCCGCCATCCTAACGGACACGGACATACTGGATACCCCCGTGCTGCCGTTCGATTTTCAGCAAGGGAACGCGGAAGATGCATCTTCCCTTAAACTGGCAGATATGGAAAAAACACACATTATCCGGGTGCTGGCCCACGCCAAAGGCAATAAAACCAGGGCCGCAGAGCTGATGGGCATCGGGTTAACCACGCTTTACAATAAAATTAAAGAATACAATATCAGCGCATCATAACAGCCAGCCCAGTAACAGGCACGCCAGTACGATAAAAGGGGAAGGCACCTTGGTAAGGCACAGCAATGCCAGGGTGCTGGCCATGATCAGCAGGTTGTACCAGTTGACCGGGATCACAAAGAAGAGAATAAAAGTGGCTGCCCACATAATACCCACTACCACGGCATTGATCCCCTCGAGGGCACGGTATATCACCACGTATCTTTTCAGGTTATTCCAGATAGGGAAGAAAAACAATACCAGCAACAGGCTGGGCAGGAAGATGGCAATTGGCGCTATAATACACCCCAGGAACTGGTAACCCATACCCAGGTTACGCATGGCCATACCGCCTACATACGCAGATATGGAAAAGGTAGGACCGGGGAGTGCCCGCATAATACCGGCGCCGGTAAGTAACTCTTCCGCAGAAAGGTATTGCGATTTGGCGCGGGTTACATACTGTTCCAGCATCATCGCAATCAGGATATCCCCTCCGCCAAATACAAGGCTGCCGAAACGGTAAAAGTTTTCAAAGAGGTTAAATGGCCGCCTGGTAATCCACTCGTGGGTACGCGCCAGCTCAGAAAGGAATCCGGCGAGTATAAACAACGACACAAATAGCCAGATATTTCCCCACTGTATTTTACGGGGCTTTTCCGCCACACCGGGAATACGTTTGTTACTGAAGTTGGATACAATACCCCCCAGGATGATCAGCGCGGGAAAGGTCCACGGCGATTTCAGGAAGAAGGCAGTGAACATGGATACCACCATGATGGCAAAAGTGGCCACGCTGTTAATACTGATCCGGAAAGCACGGATGCCCCCGTACGCGAGGAAGCCTACCGCCATCGGCTGTACGTACTTGAAAATATCAGTATGCAGGGCATTTTTGCCGAAATATTGCAACAGGAAACTCAGGGAACCCATGATCAAACAGGCCGGGGAAATCCAGATGAGCAGGGTAATAATAGCCAGTATTGCGCCGCCGCGTTTATAGCCGATTAAGGTAAGGGTTTGGGAAGAAGAAGCGCCGGGAAGCAGCTGGCAGAAAGCATTGTATTCCATCAGCTCCTGTTCCGTTACATCCTTCCGTTGCTGTACAAATGTTTTCATCATCATGGCCAGATGACCCTGCGGGCCTCCGTAGGCAGTGATGCTATGTAATAGCACAGCTTTAAGAAAAGGTATATGACGTAGAAGCACAGTTTATTTTAGTGTATGCCGATTGGACAGGTTATAAGGTACTCAAATATCCGGACAAAATACAACCGTGTTGCTAATATCGGTAATCCCCAAAATAATAAAGGCACAATACTTGTAATATCGGTGATTATTATAACGAATATGGCCTTTTGTCCGTTGTGATCAATTTTATCAGACAGGTTAATTACCCACCAACATGAGAAATGTTCGGATCTAAAGAATAACCATATCAGGAAGAACCGTTAAAGAAGAGACTTGCTTATACGCAGGATATTTACAAAGTCCCGGTAACAATTTTACCGGGACTTTGCTATGTATAGTCCTTATTTTTTCAAGCCTATTTCGCGTAAGCGCTCATCCAGGTACTCACCGGCAGTGATGGGTTCATATGCCAGCGGGTTCTGTGCAGTAACGCAGCTTTCCAGGCTGTCCAGTTTCATATTGGATTTTGGATGCAGGAAGAAAGGAATCGAATAGCGGGAAGTATTCCACATTTCGCGGGGAGGATTCACCACCCGGTGTGTGGTAGATTTTAAACGGTTGTTTGTTAACCGCTGCAACATATCTCCCACATTTACCACAATCTGTTCCGGCAGGGAGGTAACCGGTACCCAGTTATCTTGTTTATCCAGGATCTGCAAACCATCCGCAGAGGCGCCCACCAGTAAAGTGATGAGATTGATATCTTCATGCTGCTCCGCACGGATGGCCGATTTAGGCTCCTGCGTGATAGGCGGGTAATGGATGGCTCTCAGGATGGAATTGCCATTATGGATTTTATCATCAAAATAGGTTTCCTCCAGTCCCAGGAACAGGGCGATGGCCTGTAACAGGTATTTACCGGATTTTTCAAACCCACGGTATGCTTTAAAGAAAGTTGGCGTAAACTCCGGCACTTCCGCTACCTGTACGTTGGCAGGGTATTCCGAACTGATAGGATCTTTATCTTCCACAGTTTGACCAAACTGGAAAAACTCCTTCAGGTCCGGGGCGTCATAACCTTTGGCGTGTTCTTTACCAAAGGAAGTATAACCGCGTTGCCCGGCCAGTTCCGGAATTTCGTACTGATGTTTGGTGTCAGCGGGAAGCTTGAAGAATTGTTGTACGTATTTGTAGAGGTCCGCAATCAGTTCGTCAGGAATCCCATGATTCTTTACCGCTACAAAACCAACTTCTTCATAAGCCTTACCTAACTGCTGCACAAAGGCTGCCTTTCGTCCTGCATCTCCGGATGTGAAGTCTGCAAGATCCACTGAGGGGATAGAGTGGGTAGTTGCCATATTGAATAATTGTTTTGGAGCGATAAAGGTAGGGAAAAATAGCTCATTTGAAGTAGCCGGCCTCTTTATCGTTAATATCTACCATTGCGTAGCGGTCTACTTTATTGATGAGCATTTCATCCATAATATCCACCACATTCTTATAGTTTGATGCCTTGTCTGCTTTGATCAGTACCATCAGCTCATTCTTGTGGAAAGCTTCGTATACGGCGGCCTTTTTTGCGATGATCACATCCCGGATCCCGTTACGGTTGGCATAGGTGCTGTAATGCACCTGCGGCGGCATTGCGGGGTCGTCGCCAATGCCTTCGTACCAGGCAATACGGTTGTCCGGACCAAGGATTACGGTCAGTGCTTTTTTGGCCGGCAACGACATCGGATCACCGTCTTCTTTGGGCATGATAAGATCCATTGTTTTGGGTTTGGCCATGGTGGTGGTGAGCATGAAAAAAGTGATCAGCAGGAATCCCAGGTCTACCATAGGTGTCATATCCACACGTGTAGATTTTTTGTTGCTGCGGGTGCCTCTTTTGCTCCCCTGCGTAGCGGTGTTTATTTCAGCCATAAATAACGGTTTAGGTTAAACGAAATTGGTTGAAAGCGCTTTCAGGAGTATAGATGCGGAGAAGGGGAGTTTCCATAAATGGGGAGTTGGCGCCTTCGGCGCTTTTAAATTGTCTTGGTCCAGGATTAGGATGGTTATGTTGATTTCGCTGATTTTATTTTTTAGATTTTAAAGATGATTAAAATAATGAAGGGAGATAAAAGCAGCACGCTTCCACCTCCCTTCTTCATCTATAAAAATCCTATAAAATTTAAAAAATAAAGGGAGACAAAAGCATCACACTTTTATCTCCCCAAAAAAATCAAACAACAAAAGGTGGGAAAATCTGCGAAATCAACATAATCATCCTAATCCTGGACCAAGACAATTTAAGGCGCCGAAGGCGCCCTCCGCTTAAAACTCTGCGCTCTTCGGTGTCCGCGGGAATGCAATTACATCGCGGATGTTCGTCATACCGGTAACAAACAACATCAGGCGCTCAAAGCCTAAGCCAAACCCGGCGTGTGGCGCGGTACCAAAACGGCGGGTATCCAGGTACCAGCTCAGTTCTTCTACCGGCACATGCATTTCCTGCATACGTTTTACCAGTTTGTCGTAGTCCTCTTCACGCTGCGAACCGCCTACCATTTCACCGATGCCGGGGAACAGGATATCCATTGCCCGTACGGTTTTATTGTCGTCGTTGAGCTTCATGTAGAAAGACTTGATCTCTTTAGGATAATCGGTTAAGATCACCGGTTTCTTAAAGTGTTTTTCTACCAGGTAGCGTTCGTGTTCGCTCTGCAGATCGGCGCCCCAGTCTTCGATCAGGTACTGGAACTTTTTGTTTTTATTATGCTTGCTGTTTTTTAGAATGTCGATGGCTTCTGTATAGGTAATACGTACAAACTCGTTGTTCAGCACAAATTCCAGCTTTTCAATCAGTCCCATTTCACTGCGTTCCTGCTGTGGTTTTTGTTTCTCTTCTTCCGCGAGGCGGTTGGCCAGGAAGTCGAGGTCATCACGATTGTTATCAAGTATATAGCCGATAACAGATTTGATAAATGCTTCCGCGAGGTCCATGTTTTCCTCCAGCTCATAGAAGGCCATTTCCGGTTCAATCATCCAGAACTCTGCCAGGTGGCGGGCTGTATTGGAGTTTTCAGCACGGAAAGTTGGGCCAAAGGTGTAGATGTCGCCAAAGGCCATAGCGCCCAGTTCTCCTTCCAGTTGCCCGGAAACAGTGAGGTTGGTGGATTTGCCGAAGAAATCTTCCTTGTAATCAATATCGCCGTTTTCGTTCAGTGGCGGTTTTTTCATGTCCAGTGTGGTTACGCGGAACATTTCACCGGCGCCTTCTGCGTCGGAAGCGGTAATGATAGGCGTGTGCAGGTACACAAATCCACGTTCGTTAAAGAAGCGGTGTACTGCAAATGCCAGTGCGTGGCGTACACGGAAGATGGCGCCGAAGGTATTGGTGCGGAAACGCAGATGCGCTATTTCACGCAGGTATTCCAGGCTGGGCTTGTTCTTCAGCTGCAGCGGATATTTTTCCGGATCGCAGTCGCCCAGTATTTCCAGGGTAGCCGCTTTTAATTCTACTTTCTGTCCTTTACCCAGGGAAGGAATAATTTCGCCGGTAGCGCTGATAGCCGCACCGGTAGTGATACGCTTCAGCAGCGCGGCATCCGTATTCTCAGTATTAATTACTATTTGTAAATTATTATTGGTGGAGCCATCGTTCAAAGCTATAAACTGATTGTTGCGGAATGAACGCACCCAACCCTTAACTGTAACTTCGTAATGCGCCTTGTCGTCTGACAAGATTTGCTTGACTTTCACCCTTTGGCTCATGATATATATAATTTTAGGATTGCAAAAATAAGTGGAAAACTTCATAGTATGTAGTACGGGCTCCGGCCTTTTTCCGGGCTGCTACTGCAAAGGAAATGTTAAAAAAGAGGGGCAAACAGGCGCTACCCCTGTACAAACAAGGGTTTGAGCGTTCGGCTAACAGTAGGGTACAGCCCGGGGAAGAGCGGTTTTAGGGGCTACTTTGGGGCAATTTGCACTTAAATATTTTTGGATAATAGTAAAACTTGTTTTAATCTTGCGGTATATTCTGCCTGATTAAGTTCATTTTTCCATCTTCATCAGCAGTTCCTAAACTCAATCATTCCCTATCAAATTTAATAAGCTAATTAAATTTATTGACTCAAAAACAATTATTTGTAATTGGTGTATGTTGGTATGCAGTGGTACCCGCCTCACAACACTTCTAAAATTTGACAACACAGATGATGTACGACATCTTACAACTGAACGACATGCTCGTTCCTGAGCTGCTTGATATTGCAGAGAAACTGGACGTTCCCAACGCAAAAAAACTGAACAAACAGGACCTCATCTACAAAATTCTTGATAAACAAGCAGTATTAGCCTCAGAAGATAACCAAGCCAACGGAGACGAAAAGAAAGCACGGAAACGCAAACCTGTAAAGAAAGACGAAGCAAACAACGCTGCTGAAGAACCTGCTCACGCTGAAGAAAAACCAGCTGCTAAGAAACCAGCAGCAAAAAAAGCTACCGGTAATAAATCAAAAGATCATGACGAAGACGAGAAACCGGTAACTTCCGCCAAGCCTAAAATAAAAGACTTTGAGATAGACCTGGACAGTATCCCTTCCCTCACTTTCGATGATGATGACGATATCATTATCCCTTCTTTTACAGAAGATGAAGAACCGGAAGAGGAAGAAGAAGTGGTAGTAATTCCTCCGGCAGAAGATGAGCTGGACGAAGACGACGATTTTGTAGTGCCCGGAGAAATTCCGATAGTGCCTGCAGCGCAGAAGAACCGCTTCCCTAATAAGAAAGAACCAGTTTTCAATATAGAATTTGATGGCGTTATTGTAAGTGAAGGCGTACTGGAAATGATGCCCGACGGCTACGGTTTCCTCCGCTCTTCCGATTATAACTACCTCAGTTCCCCGGATGATATTTATGTGTCTCCGTCGCAGATTAAACTCTTCGGCCTCAAAACCGGCGATACCGTGAAAGGCTCTGTACGCCCGCCTAAAGAAGGGGAGAAGTACTTTGCTTTGCTGAAAGTGGAAACAATTAATAACAAGTCACCGGAAGAAGTACGCGACCGTGTACCTTTCGATTACCTGACACCACTGTTTCCTTTCGAAAAACTGAGATTAACTACTACTTCCAATAACTACTCCACGCGTATCATGGATATGTTTACGCCTATCGGTAAAGGACAACGCGGACTGATTGTAGCGCAGCCTAAAGTAGGTAAAACCATGTTACTCAAGGAAGTAGCCAACGCCATCGCTACCAACCACCCCGAAATTTACCTCATGGTGGTGCTGATCGATGAACGTCCGGAAGAGGTAACAGATATGGAACGTAGCGTAAAGGCAGAAGTAATTGCCTCTACCTTCGATGAACCGGCTGAAAAACACGTGAAAGTATCTGCCATCGCACTGCAAAAAGCGAAACGCCTGGTAGAATGCGGTCATGATGTGGTGATCCTCCTCGATTCCATTACCCGTCTCGCCAGAGCGCACAACACCGTGGCACCTGCTTCCGGTAAAGTACTGAGCGGTGGTGTGGAAGCTAACGCCATGCAGAAACCAAAACAGTTCTTCGGTGCGGCACGTAAAATAGAACATGGTGGTTCACTGACCATCCTGGCTACCGCATTGATCGATACCGGTTCTAAAATGGATGAGGTGATCTTCGAAGAATTTAAAGGTACCGGTAACATGGAACTGTTGCTGGATCGTAAACTGGCTAACAAACGTATCTTCCCGGCGATCGATGTTTCTGCATCCTCTACCCGTCGTGATGATCTGTTGCTGGATAAAGATTCCCTGAAACGTATCCACATCCTGCGTAATCACCTGGGCGATATGAACACAGATGAGTCTATGCACTTCATGCTGCAACACATGCGCGGAACTAAAAACAACGAAGAATTCCTGATCTCTATGAATAGCTAGAAACAGGTTATCTTATAAAAGCAAAAACCCGTTACGGTTATCCGTAACGGGTTTTTGCTTTTATAGAATGCTATTGTTTTTTCTGTTGCCCGGGTGCAAATGGTTTGGCCGACTTAGTGCCATAGATCTTTTTTTGCTGTCCCGGTGGTAACCCATGTGGATTGCCTCCCGGATGAGTAGTTACACAACCGCTGTAAATGATGGCGGCGGTAAAAAGCGACAGTACTAATTTTAGGTTTCGCATAACAGTTATTTTAAACAGAATTACTGCTATAATGCAAAAATCCCGCCACAGTAGTACTGCGGCGGGATTATCCAATCTATCTAACCTTATAACTATCTTACATAAAACATCATACGATGCTTAGAATATCCAGTTTACACCAACTTGAAATTCTTTAGGGAAATCGAAGTTAAAAGTGCTGGTGTTGGTTTTAACACCTGTTGGTTCTGCTTTCTTCTGATCGTAAGCGTAGCTCAGACCACCGAATGCGCCTTCCAGCATGAAACGTTTGGTTACGAAGTAAGTGATACCAGGCAATACTCTAACGGAGAAACCGTTGTAAGTAGCTGTTTTGGTATCATCAGTTTTGTCTGTACCAAAGTGGTAGCCGGCATTGGCTTCAGCGAAGAATGCAAATTTGCTTTCACCGATCATGTGGTAGTTACGAACAAAAACGCCCGGAGTGATATCGGATGATTTGGTTTTAACACCTGCAACATTTTTGTCGTTGCTGAATTCTGATCTTGCGAATACACCGATAACCCAGTTAGGAGTCAGTGCCACACCAACTTTCGGGCTGATACCGAAGGAAGTGCTGGTGGTTTTGTTGTCTGTGTCTTTTACTTTTTGTGAGCTGGTCGTAACATTCAGATTACCTCCTAAAATTACATCGCCTTTCGAAAACTGAGCCTTTGCTACTTGTGTGCCGAACAGTGCTACTGCGGCCAATACAATCAACTTTTTCATCTGTCGTTAAATTTAAATATTCATTAAAACTATTCCTGTGTTATTGGTTCTTCTACATACATTCTTAGCAATCCTTGTTGATGTTTGGTCGATATCTTAAGCCATTAAAAAAAATGGTCAGTACTTGTTTTTCACGATCCATAAAGCATTTCAGCGCTTCCCGGTCGTGCGGATCAAAACCTGCTGCCTGCCACTTGCACCATATTACCCATAATCCGAATAATACATTTACCAGTAGCTGCGCCGTGAGTGCTGTATCCGTATCCTTGTTAAGTTCCCCGCTGCTCACCCCTTTTGAGATAGTAGCAGAAAGAAAAGAAATTTCCACCTGCTGCAGTAACTCAATCGTTTGCCGCATCCTGCTGGAAGGAACATCTTTAATCCATTCGTTTACACCAAACAGAAAATGATACTCCAGCAACATTTTTTCTTTCAGCGCCAGGTAGCGATCCATGATGTCTGCGGTACAACGCGCCTCTTCCACATATGCCGACATGTCAATGAAACAATCGGCTATCATACGCTCTACCACCGCCGCATAGATGGATTCTTTATCTGAAAAATAATAATACAAAGAGCCTTTGGAAATTTCCAGATCCCTGGCTATCTCCTCCATGGTAGTTTTAGACAACCCAAACCGCTTGAAGCGCTTTAACGCCGCTTCCAGAATCATCGTTCGTTTCAGGTCCTGCTCTGCCATAGTGTACTGCTAAACAAAACTGACTGTTTGACTATTTTGTTTTGCGGGTCAAATGTACGACCAAAACTAAAACCACCAAATTTTTTTGTTAAGAAATTGTTACGTACCCTTCGCGCAATACATTAAAACGAATGGAAAGTCATAGAAATACTAACACGTTCACAAAAACGTTGGCAAATCGTTAACTAAATCGAAAACATGTCCGCGGAAAAATTGAAATTGTATAATTACCGGGGAGGGATACACGAAACGGAACGGCTAATGATGCGCCATTTTATGCAGCAGATCACGTTGCCTTTTTTCGGTAATATCCAGTGTAGTACCGCCTTTCAGCACCACCTTCCCGGAAGAACCATCCAGGTGGCTGATGTTGGATATCTGTATCATCTGGTTGTTGTTGATCTGGTAGAAGTGAAGGGAAGTAAAAAGATCGGCATAGTAGCGGAACGACTGCACCGCTGTAATCAGCTTACCGGAGTTTAAGCGGAACATACAGTTATCGCCTTTTACTTCCAGGTATTCAATAGCGGGGATATTAATAGTATAGGCTTCCCCGTTAGTAGCAGGGATCAGCAGCTGCCAGGCCACCGGCTTGCTGTTATTGAAATTTTCCAGCAATACGCGGTAGCGGTCTTTACTGCTGCCGGTGTTAATCCGCTCTGTGATCAGTGCCACTGCCTGCAACAGGCTTTCTTTGTCGATAGGCTTCAGTATCAGCTCCACGTCACTGAAACGGATTACATGCAGGAACTTCTTTTCAAATGCAGTTACAAACACCGCTTCAAAAGGGATGTCCGGTAAAGTGCCGGCCAGTACGTCAAAGCCGGTACCATCAGGCATTTCCAGGTCAAGAAATACCAGTTCGGGGCGATGCTGTTTTATTTTTTCTATGCCATCCGCACAGTCGGAGGCCATGTCGGCAATCGTAATTTCAGGGCAGTATTTACCGAGCATTAACGCGATTATGTCCCGGCTGTTTCTCTCATCATCGATTATAATAGCCTTTATCATAAAAAGTAACATTAACGGATACACTAAAATTATAACTGGGGGATCAGTATTTTAACGATCGTGCCGCTATCCGATTCATCCTCAGATGATCTGTCAATAATTTCTATATGGATTTCAGTATTATACATTTTGTTCAGTAACTCAGCGCGGTTCTGGCTTATTTCCATGCCGGACGACTGATGATGTTTTGGCAGCATACGCAATGATTTGGAACGGGCAATGCCAATTCCGTTATCTGCAATCACGCACTCCAGCATATCTGAAGCCACCTGGTTAAAATAGATGGAAAGCTTTCCTGTTGGCTGTTTGGGATTCGTCATGCCATGCTTTACGGCATTTTCCACGTAAGGTTGCAACAGCATCGCGGGGATTTCCAGTTCGGCGGTGGCAATCACGGGGTCTACTACTATTTCATACTCCATCCGGTTTTCAAACCGCATCTTTTCTAACCCAAGATAAGTATTCAGATAGGTAATTTCATCTGCCAGGGATATAAAATTACGCCGGGAGAAGTCCAGCGTTTTGCGGATCAGGTAAGAAAAGTCAGAAAGATATTTCTGTGCATACTCATAATCCCGCTGCATCACAAACAATTGTATGGAATTCAGGCAGTTGAAAATGAAGTGCGGATTGATCTGTGCCCGGATGGCTTTGAGTTCAATTTCTGTCAGCTTTTTATCATATTCTGTTTCCAGCTGCTTCTTTCGCTGCTCTTCCAGTTCCTGCTTTTTGCGCAGGATCTCGGTGGTTTGCTCTTTTACCAGTTCTTCCAGTTGCTCATTCAGCTTGCGCTGCAGCTCTTTGTTTTTATTCAGCTGCTTAATCAGCAGCTCCTGGGTACGGGTTCTTTCCAGGTGTACCAGTTTATTGCGGTAGCTCAACCCGGCAAGAAAAAACATGGCCTGCAACAGTACACCGCCTATCAGCAGGATAGTAGGCGCTGCCAGTTCGCCCAGGGCGCTGAGTAAGCCCAGCGGCCGCACATGCATAAGGAAGGAGCCCAGGCAGGCAAGGTATAAACATACCGATCCATACAAAAAGAACCGTACCAGCGGATGGTGACGGGAACGCCGTGCCAATGCCACAAATACCGCCAGCAGCGGTACCAGCGTTACAAAATACACATAGCTGTATATGATGGTAGGCATGTGGTACTGACCTATCCTGATAAAATACACGCATAAAATGATCAGCCCGCCCACTATCGCCGCTACCCAGGTAAACGCGCGCTCCATAAAAGGATATCGCTCGGTAAGGTTAAGAAAGGCATTGCCAAATAACAGGTACATCAGGTAAAAGCAAAACAACAGGCCGGGGATGTCCCAATAATATTTCAGCATGGGCCAGCGGTGGAAAAACGACAACTGGTAAGGCTTATCATCCAGCCGCAATGCAAAGAAGAGGATCAGTCCAAGTATATAGGCTGCAAAATAGATATACGATTTGTCGGGTAGCTGGATATAGTTAATAATGGAAATACTAAAAAATACGAGCAGCATACCCAGCAGTACCTGGATTACTACGGCTTCTTTGCGGAAGCCGTCCAGTTGTTTGTCGCGGAAGGTGCCATAGGCTTCGGTGCTGAAAAGTGCAGGCATCAGGGCGCCTTCATTGTAAGACTTATTGATGATATGAAGGTAAAACGTGCGGAGTTCCCCTGCTGGTACCTGTACGGCAAATGCGTAATGGTTCCATCTTTCCACGCCACCTTTGTCCAGCATTAAACCGGTTTGCATCAGCAGCCGGGGCTTATCGCCCGGAGATTGCGCGTACCAGTACATATAGTCGTGCCAGCCGGAAAACAGGTGGTACGATAGCGGTTTATTGCTTTTATTTTTTACAGTAAGCCGTAGCCAGCAGTTATTAACCCGTCCGTTATTCTGGGGATTACTATGAAAGATGCTTTCCTGCCGGGCAAACGGCATAGTGGCTGCCTGCTCCGGGGTCAGGTGCTGCTCATCGGCTGTCAGCACATATAAAAAAGGCCGCAGGTCCAGATTCGCAGGGGCGAAAGCAGTATCAGTGATCAGTGTGTCTACTGGGGTACGATCTACAGTGGCAAAGGATTCTGCAGTGTAACAATACAACAGCAGCATTAGAATAATGCGCTTCACAAAGTGTAATATAAGTTTGGTTATAGCAATTTGTCAATAGCTTTTGCCATTGCTTCATCCTTAGCGGTGACGATATCACCGGCATCATGTGTGCACAGGAATATTTCCACTTTATTATAAACGTTGCTCCAGTTGGGATGGTGATCCATTTTCTCTGCGATCAGTGCAACCTTGGTCATAAATGCAAACGCATCCCGAAAGTCTTTGAATTCAAAAGCCCGGTAAAGCTGTTTATTTCTTTCTTCCCACATAAAAAAATCAGGAATTTAAAGGTAAAACATCGGGTCTGTCATGGAATCTGGTCAAAATATTACCGCTGGTGCGTCGTGCCTCTCCTAAAAAATAAGGTTCATCTTATTCTTGATCTCTCTGATATCAAGTAAAGATACTAATTGTACAAGCGGAACAAGGCGTAATTCTTCTAATAATTTTTTTACATCGCCGGGTTGGTAGTAATCACCCTTGATCATCCACAGAAAATTGATCTGTTTAAGTTCGGGCAGCAGGAATTCTGCCTGGCAACGATTGTTATAAAGGTAGTGTGCTACTGAATTGGTTGGTTCGTGAAACTCAAATACGGGGAAATGAAAAGATCTTGTTTTTTTAGACAGGGTAATTTCCAGGTTGTTATTCACCCGGAAGTTGGTATGCAACTGCCGGTTAATATGCCAGCACAACTGATAATCCCGCGTAGTGGAAGCGATGCCGATTACGTAGGTGCTTTCAAAGAAGTCCTCTACCAATTGGTCGTTGTCCAGTTTAAGCTTGAGTATTGTCATATGGAAAAGTAGCGCTGCACCCTGTCCGGATGTTGAATTAATATTTTATCCTTTCTTTTTACTGCCCTTTTTTAAAGGTTGTCCCGGGTCCCAAAATACGGCTTTAAAATTTTCTATTTTATCTTCTTTTACAACTATCCCTTCCTGTTCCAGTAATTCCTGCATCAGGGTAGGGGTGGCAAAATGACTCCGGCCGCTTAGTTCTCCTTTGCTGTTTACCACACGATGCGCGGGAACAGGCGGTTTGGCGCTGCCGGCTGCATTCATGGCCCAGCCAACCATGCGGCCGGTGAGTTTTAAGCCGGAAGCGTCTGCAATGGCGCCATAGGAGGTTACCCGGCCGCGGGGTATGGTGCGTGCAATTTTAAAAACCGTTTCAAAAAAAGAAACCGGCTCAGCGGCCTTCTTTTCCTTCGTCCCTGCGGCGGGCAAGGAGTGCTGATCTTTCGGGTTCGGGTACTTTTTCATAATTAAATGGACAGTGCTTACAGCCGTTGCCGCAACAGAAGCCCCGGTCGAGGTGGAATTTTTCGGTAAATACCATATAGCCCTGGGCATTATAGTAGAAATCAATCTTCTCCACCAACGGTTGCTTCATCGGAAGGCAGTTTAATGCTTTGCCAGTTCAACGGTGCAGCAGGCAATTGAAATTTGAGATAACGGATTGTTCTGCCATCGGCGAGGTGCATGCCTTCATAAAAGGTCTGGATCCTCAGCAGCGGCGGTACTTCCGGTAATGCGTATACATCAGGAATATCTTCTATTAACGTGCATCCGGCCGCGGCAATTACTTCCTGTGTGAAAGCATACAGCTGCGGGGAGTCTGTTTTCAGGTTAATGGTGGCTCCGGGCGCCAGCAAAGGCTGGAACAGCTGCAGGAACTTAGGATGCGTTAACCTTTTCTTCGACTTGGAGTTGCGCAGGAAAGGGTCAGGGAAGGTAATCCAGATGTCCTTTATTTCTCCCGGCGCAAAGTAATTATTGAGCTTATCTATTTGTGTACGCAGGAAAGCAGCGTTTGGCAGCGGTTCTTCCATGGCGGTTTTAGCGCCTCTCCAGATGCGGTTGCCCTTGAGATCCACGCCTAAAAAGTTCTGATCAGGAAACAGCCGGGCCATGCCCAGGGTATAGTCTCCTTTACCACAGGCCAGCTCTAATGTAACAGGGTGGCTGTTTTTGAAGAACTCATTCCATTTTCCCTGCATACCTTCCGGGTATATCAATACATTGGGGAAGGTTTCGATTTCAGCAAATCGTTGTAGTTTTTTTTGTCCCATTTGCCGCAAAAATAGGGCGATTTTTTGAATGGGGGAGGGATAATGGGGAACTTGCCGCTTTGAGGCCGGGATATAAAAAAGAAAGATGCTGCCGGCTAGCCGGCAGCATCTTTTATAAGTAAGTACAGAAATTAGTAAGCACCTTGCACGGTCACATAGTTCCCGTCCGTATTGCCGTCTACTATCTTTTTTGCGTTTGTGCCGTCTGTTTTACAGGTATAGATGCCACCGTCTTTTCCACTTGTACCTGACATTTCGTAGGTGCTGAATACCACGGTTTGGCCATCCGGTGTGAGGGAAGCTTCATCTCCTACCACGATATTGGGCGGTAAGGTGACATTTATTTTGTGTTTGTTACTGCCGTCCAGCTTACAGATCCAGATTTCGGATGCCGTAGTGCCTGGGCCGGTTTTAACATAGTTAATGTATAACACAATATCCAGTTGTCTTAATGTGGTGCCGGTAACAGGAGTTTCGGCATTGGCTTCTTTTTTACAGCTCATCTGGGTGATGATAACCGCTGCATTAAAGGCTAAGAGGGCTACGGTACCTAATAAAAGCTTTTTCATGATAACTTTATATTTGAATTAATTCAAATATAAAACATCGTGATATAAAATAAAAAAAGCCCGTAAGCATGATAACTTACGAGCTCTTTAAACCAATTAAGCTGTAGGAGGAGGAGTCGAACCTCCACGGGGCAGTTAGCTATAGCACAAGTAAGATTAGTGGTCAACCCAATTATACTACGTTTATCCTGTGATCCCCACCCCCGAGACAAGAGGGCATGTCTGCCAATTTCATCATCCCACAATGTGTTTGAATCGTTACCAGCTATTGCTTTTCGTTAGCCGTTGTCGTAATGATTATGATGCAAATCTAAAGAGAAGGTGACTTTCTTGCAAATTTTTTAAGAAGAATTTTGGAATTTTCGATATTTTTTAAATATTTGCATATAACTTTAAAACATTCAAAAACAAATTGTAAAAATGAGCCACAATTTGAATATTGACAAACTAGATTTGCAGATTATCAGCGAGATGATGTCTAATGCTGAGATCTCCTACGCCGACCTGGGGAAGAAATTGTTCGTTTCCGGCGGGACTATCCACGTGAGAATGAAGAAATTACAAGAACTGGGTGTAGTTAAAGGTACTAAATTACATGTAGATTTAAAAATGATCGGCTATGATGTGATCGCTTTTATCGGCATTTATCTGGAAAAAAGCTCCATGTACGACACTGTCGCCAAGGAATTAAGGAAAATACCCGAAATGGTACGCCTTAATTATACAACAGGCAGTTATAGCATGTTTGCTGAGATCATCTGTAAAGATATCACCCAACTCCGCCGTATCCTCCACGATGAACTGCAGAAAATTAAAGGTATTGAGAGAACTGAAACCCTGATTTCCCTCGAAGAAAGCTTCTACAGAACAATTAACGTGGTGGAATAATTGGTTTTTAAGAATGGAAAGTTTACCCTGTTGCTATTTCATTCTTAATTATTAATTTTCATCATGGTTACAACAGAAATTGCCGAAAAAATTCAACGGCTGGAAGAAAAGTATGCCGCTATGGGGCAGAACCTGTCGTCCTACCTGGATGGCCTTCTGTATGCGGACTACCTCACTTATTGGGACTATATTCAACTTGATGTACTGCTTAATCTGCAACATCCACGCACACCAATTCCTGATGAAAGGATTTTCATCATCTATCACCAGATCACGGAATTGTATCTGAAATTATCGTTGCAGGCAATCGAGCAAATCAGCCTCGCACCCGTACTGTCAGCTGAGATATTTAAAACCCAGCTTAAAAGGATCAACAACTATTTCCACAGCCTTATCAGCTCATTTGAAATAATGGTGGATGGGATGGATAAGGAACAGTTCCTGCAATTCCGCATGGCGCTGTTGCCTGCCAGTGGCTTCCAGAGCGGACAATTCCGCATGATCGAAATCTGCTCTACCCGGTTAAACAACCTGGTATACGAACCCCAGCGCCCGGAAGTGGAAGGGCTGGAACTAAAAGATGTGCTGGACAAAATTTACTGGAGAAGCGGCGCCACGGAACTGGCTACCGGTAAAAAAACACTCACCCTCCGCCAGTTTGAGCTGAAATATATGGATACCTTCCTCAAACTGGCTACTGAGTACAAAGACAATAACCTGCTCGCCAGCTATAAAAAGCTTTCTCCCGCAGAACAAACGGAATTGATTCCCCTGCTAAAGGAATACGATCTCAATGTAAACGTGCGCTGGCCGCTGATGCACTACAAATCCGCGGTAAGATACCTGCATAAAAAACCGGAAGACATCGTCGCCACAGGAGGTACCAACTGGCAGCAATTCCTGCCGCCGAAAAATAAACGGATCGTTTTCTTCCCCGAACTATGGACGGATGAAGAACTCAGCAACTGGGGCAAAATTGCGATGGGAGAGTAACTGATATCAGATATCCTGCGTAGTAAATCTTCTTAAATAGTAAGCCAGTAGCGGTACATCCGCTTTTTCCAGTGGATGCGGGGTATCCGGCATCACCGTTAGCTGCGCCAATGGAAGGGCGTTGTATACCTCGATGGTTTCCTGGAAAGACACCATGTTGTCGCGGTCGCCCATCATCAGCATGCAGGGGGTTACCACCCGGGCATAATCTGCCGGTTTCAGCAGCGACTGATGTCCCAGCTCTTCTATCAGCTGCGCCGTGCGCGTTACCACGGTTTTCCAGTCGCTGGCGGTATGCCTTGCCTCCAGCACCCGTGCAAAGGCGGGAACTTTCTCTTCAATTAAATCCGGGTTCAGCTGCCGTATCTCTTTACCGGCGGTAGCCTCATTCCAGTTGAACTTGGTGGCCAGCGTAATTACACGCCCTGTTTTTTCGGGGTAATGTCTCGCCAGGTACATCGCCACATAGCCGCCCATGCTGTATCCGAAAATGTGTACAAAGTCGAGTTGATGGGTTTCCAGATAGGATAATACTTCCGCCGCAAATACCTGGATGCTGAACCCCTGCTCGGAAAAAGGCACATCACCATGCCCGCTGAAATTAATCAGGTGCACATCGTAATGGTCGGACATTTCCTTAGCCAGTGGTTCAAATTGGGAAGAGGCGCCCAGTGCGCCATGTAAAAAAAGTATGGGGAGTTTATGTGTTTGCATTGACTAAAACTAGCAAACATTTTGGATTTGCCTGTTTGATTGTTTGAATTTTTCAGGGAGATAACATTTTTTTATCTCCCTGAAATGCTCAAAAAACAGCATAACCAAATCATCTGGCCAGGTATGCTCCATCAATGGGATAGTAGCTGCCGGTTACGAAAGAGGATTGCGGAGAACTGAGCCATAATACCAGTTCTGCTACCTCTTCCGGCTTGCCTAGCCGGCCTATGGGATGCAAACCCACAAGTGCCTGCATCTCCTGCTGGCTCAGATGTTTGGTTAATAATGGGGTTTCAATAAATCCCGGCCCCACGGCGTTTACCCGGATGCCTTTGGCCGAATATTCTACCGCTGCCGCCTGCGTAAGCCCTACCACGCCATGTTTGGCGGCTACATAGGCGCAGGAACCGGCAAAGCCTACCGCTCCCAGTATGGATGCCATGTTCACAATTACGCCGCTGCCGGCCTTTCCCATCACAGGCAATTGGTAACGCATGCCATAAAAAACGCCGTTGAGATTTATGTTAATAACTTTTTGCCAGTCCTCCAGCTTGTATTCGCCGGTGGGCGCCGCCGCGCCGCCAATCCCGGCATTATTGCAGGCAATGTCCAGTTGTTTGAACTCGGCCAGGGTTTTGGATACGAGTTGCTCACAATCAGACGGACTGCTGGTATCCGATTTTACAAAAATGGCCTTGCCACCTTTACTCCTGATGCCATCTGCCACTGCGTTTCCGCCCTTTTCATCAATATCGCTGATCACTACAGCCGCGCCATTGGCTGCATACAGTTCGGCCACACATTTACCAATGCCGGAACCGGCGCCTGTAACCAGCGCTACCTTGTTTTTCAATTGGTCCATAACAATGTTTTTTGCTCTAATAAACAATACAGCCCAATGAAATGTTCCTCATATTTTTTTATTATGTTTGCATAGATGTTGCCGATTAATTTTCTTCACTTAAGATGTCCCATCATCAAATCATGTTTTTTTAAATACTAGTAATGGAATACAATACCACGCGCAATTACCTGATAATGAAGGAATATGGCAGGAATATCCAGAAAATGGTGGAGTACCTGGTAACCATAGAAGACGACGAAGAGCGCCAGCGTAATGCTATGGCTGTAATAGAGCTGATGGGTACGCTGAACCCGCATTTACGCAATGTGGAAGACTTCAGGCATAAATTATGGGATCATATTTTTAATATCTCCGGCTTTACCCTGAAGGTGGAATCACCATATCCAATCCCCACTATTGAAAAGCTCAGAGCCAAACCCGACAGACTTCCTTATCCCAAAAAATATCCAAGGAACCGCCACTTCGGCAAAAACCTGGAAATGATCATTGATAAAGCCGTACATGAAGATAATCCTGAAAAAAAAGAAGGATTTACCCAGTGTATCGGTAACTATATGAAACTGGCCTACAGTAACTGGCATAAGGAAAGTGTACACGATGATGCCATCAAGGCAGAATTACTGGCCATTACAGACAACCAGCTGGAATACCACCCGGGCCATACTGCCCATATTCCAGGCCCTGTAAGCTTCGCACCAAGCGGTAACGTAGCAGGTGCCGGCGACCAGTTCCGCTCCAATAAGCGCAAAAACTTCCAGCAAAACAAGTTCAAAAGCAGCAACAGCGGCAGTGGCGGCAGCAAAAGCCGGGATAATAACAATAAGCACAATAACAAATACAACAAAAACAGGAACAAGTGAGTAGTGCTTTTGAAGTAAGAGGCGGCAACCGCTTAAAGGGGGAAATTATACCCCAGGGTGCCAAAAACGAAGCTTTACAAATCATCAGTGCCGTGATGCTAACCCCCGAAAAGGTTACTATCACCAATATTCCGGATATAGTAGATGTAAATCTGCTGATAGAGTTGTTAGGAGATGCTGGCGTAAAATTGAATCGTATCAGCAGGGACACCTGCGAATTTCAGGCAGATGCAGTAGACCTGAAGTACCTGGAAAGCCCTGAATTTAAAAAGAAATCCGGCCGCCTCCGTGGTTCGGTGATGATTGCAGGTCCGCTGCTGGCAAGGTTCGGACGTGCCTTCATCCCAAAACCCGGTGGCGATAAAATAGGCCGTCGCAGACTGGATACCCATATCATCGGGTTCGAGAAACTGGGAGCCAGGTTTGTATATGATGCGGATGATAACTACTTCCGCCTGGAATCTTCCGGAGGGCTCAAAGGCACTTATATGCTGCTGGATGAGCCAAGCGTTACCGGTACCGCCAATATTGTAATGGCAGCCGTAATGGCTGAAGGAACCACCACTATTTACAACGCTGCCTGCGAACCATACCTGCAGCAGCTGTGTAAAATGCTGAACCGGATGGGCGCCCGCATCAGCGGAGTAGGCTCCAACCTCCTCACCATTGAAGGCGTAAAATACCTGGGCGGCTGCGAACACAGCATGCTCCCGGATATGATTGAAATAGGCTCCTTCATTGGCCTGGCCGCCATGACGCAAAGCGAAATCACGATTAAGAATGCAGGCGTAGATAACCTGGGTATCATCCCGGAGAAATTCCGGCAGTTAGGTATCCAACTGGAAATCAGGGGAAACGATATCTATATTCCTTCCCAGGACTCCTACGAAATCCAGACATTCCTGGATGGCTCCATTCTTACTATTTCTGATCATCCCTGGCCCGGATTTACACCGGATCTGCTGAGCATTGTGCTGGTTGTAGCCACACAGGCAAAAGGCAGCGTGATGATCCACCAGAAAATGTTTGAAAGCCGCCTGTTTTTCGTAGATAAACTGATAGACATGGGCGCTCAGATCGTATTATGCGATCCGCACCGTGCCGTGGTAATCGGTTTGGGCCGTCAGCACAACCTGCGCGGTATCACCATGTCGTCTCCCGATATCCGTGCCGGCGTATCCCTGCTGATCGCTGCACTCAGCGCAGAAGGAAAGAGCACCATTCAGAACATTGACCAGATAGACCGTGGCTACCAGTACATCGACGAGAGGTTGAGAAAACTGGGAGCAGACATAAAGAGAGTATAAACAGTTGTTCATACTTCATCAAAACCCAAATACCAGCAAAACATTTTACTGGTTTTTGGGTTTTGCATTTGGAGTAACCGCTACCTTGATTGTAATAAATAATGGAAAGAAAGATCATCATCGTTACCGCTCCTTCAGGCGCCGGTAAAACCACTATCGTAAAAAAGCTGCTGGCCAATATGCCGGTACTGTCCTTTTCTATTTCCGCCAGCACCCGCACCCCGCGTGCCAGCGAAGTACACGGAAAAGACTACTACTTCCTGTCTTCCGATGAATTTCATCAGCGGATTGAAGAAAACGCCTTTGCAGAATATGAAATGGTGTATGCCGGTAAATATTACGGTACCCTGAAAAGTGAACTGGAGCGTATCTGGAACAACAACCAGATCCCGATGGTGGATATTGATGTAAAAGGCGCTTTATCTATCAAAGAAAAATATCACAACAACGCACTCACTATTTTCATACAGCCCCCCTCGTTAGATGCCCTGCGCGTCCGACTCAGCGAAAGAGGTACGGAAACACAGTCTTCCCTGGACGAACGGCTCGCCAAAGCCCGCTATGAGCTGTCGTTTTCCCATGAATTCGACGAGATTGTAGTAAACGACGAACTGGAGCACGCCTACCAGGAAGTGAAAAGGCTGGTGACAGATTTTTTAAATATAAAATAGCGACGTGATCGTTGGTTTTCCTAATTCGTTATTTTTGTTAGGATGGACGGATACACTATAATTATTTTGGTTTTCCTGGTATTGCTGGCAGGCTTCTTTTCAGGTATCGAAGCTGCATTTGCCAATGTTAACAAACTTAGCATTGAGCTCAAAAAAAAGCAAGGCAGGGCTACTGGCAAAATATTGGCCAGTCTGAACGAAAACCCCAGTCGCTTCCTGGCTACCAGCCTGGTAGGATTCACAATTACCATAGTCGTTTATGGGATCCTCGTGGCAGGCGTATTTCAGCCGGCACTGGACACTATTATGCGGAAGCCTGATTCAGCCAGCATTCAACCCTTTATTATTTTCGTTGAAATAATACTGGCTACCCTGTTGGTATTATTCCTGGGCTTTTTTATCCCACGGGCAATTTTCCGGTCAAGACCGGAAACATTACTCAGTTTCTTTGCACTACCCGTGTCTATAGTGGCTAAGCCGCTGTATGTGATCGGTAATGTACTTGCTTCCATCTCAGAATGGATGCTGAAATATTTGTTCAATGTCCGTATCGTGGAAAACGGTGAATCCTTTACCCGCGTGGATGTAGAGCATTTTATCCGGCAGTCGCAACAGCATTTTGGGGAAAATAACCAGGAGCTGAATACAGAACTGTTTGAAAATGCATTGTCACTTGCACACGTAAAAATCCGTGGCTGTCTTATTCCCCGCAAGGAAATAGAAGCGCTGGAAATACACCGGCCCCTCAGCGACGCCAGGAATAAATTTATGGATACCAAACTATCTAAGATCATTATTTACGAAGGTACCATCGATAATATCCTGGGCTATATCCACCAGCTGGATATGTTTAAAAGCCCGCCGGATATCAAAAGCATCATTCATCCGATATTGGCTGTGCCCGAAACAATGAGCGCCATCGATCTCCTCAGCAAGTTTAATAAAGAACGCAAAAGCATTGCCTGGGTAGTAGATGAGTTCGGAGGAACAGCAGGTATTGTAACAATTGAAGATGTACTGGAAGAAATTTTCGGAGAAATCAAAGATGAACATGATGAAGAAGAATTCGTAGAGAAGCAGATCGCCGAAAAAGAATATATTTTTTCAGGAAGATTAGAACTCGATTATTTGAACGAGAGATATGGACTGGATTTTCCGGAAGATGAAAGTGAAACCTTATCAGGCTACATCATCAACCATCACGAAACCATCCCGAAGATCAAAGAACGCATTATAATCGACGATTATGAGTTTGATATTCTGAATGTTACGGATACCAGGATCGAAATGGTGAAGATGAAGATGTTAGTTTAAGACTCACCGTTAAACTGGTTGACTTATCAGATATTAATATGATATAATTATTTCCTTAATGTAACGCTTAACGATACAATAACAATTTTGCTAAAACGTTTTTAAAAAAAGTAGTAGGAATTTAACACGGATTGTATACATTTGCTCCAGATGATGTAACACAATGATTTGATTTTTGTTAAAAGGTTGTAAAAAAAGTGTTCCAACATTGATAATAAAATAATTCTTGTTATTTTTGTATTACAATATAAAACGCAACCAGGGATTCTTACTTATTCTGAACGCTTGCCATCAATTAGGTAAGTAGTTTAACTGGAAGCTAAAGACATTCTCGAATTCAACTTTTTTGGGGTTAACAAACAATGGATGAAAGGCCGGCTCTTGATTCTTCTCGGGCTGGCTCTTTTTTTTCTCCCAACTGCTCTCACACTTTCTCCCTTTTTCTTCTTCCTGATTTTTTCTTTTTACATACATGCAGTGAGCATGAACACCACTCTGCTTAAAGCAATATTAAAATAGGGCACTTTATACGCGGTACACTGTAATTTGTAGTATGCAACAGCTATATTTGTGATCCTTAATAAGAAACTGTATTCAACATCGTTCGACCGTATAAAGTATGTTAAAGAAATTGTTCGCAAGCAATGAGGATAAGGCAGAAATGTCCTTTTTCGACCACCTGGAAGATCTCCGGTGGCACCTTGTCAGATCGGCCCTGGCACTTGTTGCATTCAGCGTATTCGGCTTTTTATATACACAGGAAATTCTGGATAACGTAATTTTCGGACCTACCAACGCCGATTTTCCCTCTTATGTGGCATTATGTAAAATCAGTCATTGGGTAGGACTGGGAGATCAGCTCTGTATTACGCCTGTAAAGGTCCAGTTTTTGAATTATAAGATGGTGGGGCAGATCATGTTGCAATTTAAACTGGCGTTCATGATCGGCTTTATTTGTGCCTTTCCTTACATTTTCTGGGAGTTCTGGCGCTTCGTAAAACCGGCACTGAAAGAAAAAGAACTGAAAGGAGCAAGAGGCGTGATCTTCTGGGTATCTTTTCAATTTTTCCTCGGGATCGGATTTGCCTATTTCCTGATGGCGCCTTTCACTATCAACTTCCTCGCTTCCTACACCGTTACCGCAAAAGCTGTAAACCAGTTTTTTATAGATGATTACTTTGATCTGATGACACAGATCGTACTGGGTATGGGCATCTTGTTTGAGCTGCCTATCCTCGTATTTTTCCTCACTAAACTGGGCATCCTCACACCGGAATTCCTCAAATCTTACAGACGCCATGCTATCGTGGTGATCCTGATCCTGGCTGCAGTAATCACACCGCCGGATCTCATAGATCAGCTGATTGTATTCGTTCCCTTATACTGTCTGTATGAAATCAGTATCTTTATATCGAAAAAGGCGCTGAAAGACCGTGAAGACAAGATGACTAAAACAGAGGTGGAAGAGTGGTCCTAGTTCTCACTAACAGTTAATAAGATATTGAAAATGGAAAATGCCATATTTAACCTGACATTGCCAGTGGCTATCGGTTCTGATCATGCAGGATATGAATATAAAGAAGAAGTGATTTCTTTCCTGGAGTCGAAAGGCTTGCAGGTAAAGGATTACGGCACTCACTCGAAAGATTCCGTGGACTATCCTGATTATGCACACCCGGTATCTACAGCAGTGGAAAGGGAACAAGCCGCCTTCGGGATCCTGATCTGCGGCAGCGCCAACGGAGTAGCCATTACCGCCAACAAACACCAGGGAATCCGCGCTGCGATCTGCTGGGGAGAAGAGCTGGCGCGACTGGCACGTTCACACAACAACGCAAACGTGTTATGTATCCCCGCCCGTTTTGTGGATATTCCCGCTGCCAATCAAATGGTAGAAGTGTTTATCGGTACACCGTTTGAAGGCGGCCGTCACCAGGACCGGGTACGTAAAATGGTTTGCCTGTAACGGTTTTAAGCCATATATCATTTTTTACTGTAACGAATACACGAAATTGTGGTAATATTAAAGAGCCGGCTTCCAACCGGCTCTTTTTTTTAATATACATGTGAATCTGACTATAAAAAAATACTCCATGAGAGTTCCCTTTGCTGTTGCTTTTCTGTTGCTGATGAATGTTGTGCAGGCACAAACCAATAACGGGGTGGCTGCAGAATATGGTGAAACCATAACCGCCGGCGGTCTTAGCCGGCAACTGCACATCATTGCAGGACCGGAAATGGAAGGAAGGGAAACCGCTACAAGAGGGCAGGAGAGGGCTGCCGCTTATATTATCAGCCAGTTTTCAGCCGCAGGACTTCAACCCGGCGCCAATGGGAAATGGGAACAATATTATCCTATCTATTCAGATAGTTTGCTTAAAAGCACCATCACTGTTCGTAATAAAACGTATTCATTTGCACAGGATTTTCTCGCTGATCTGCGCTCCGGCAACAAACAGGACTTACGCGTATCCCGCGTATTTTATGCAGATGCAGGAGTAGTAACTGCAGATCATAACGACTACCAGAACATGGATGTAAAGGGGCAGGTAGTAATGATCCGGGATGACATGAGGAGAGGGCTACAACGGGACCGCCGTAGCCTCGATGAAAGAATCAGCACTGCAAAAAGTAAAGGCGTGGCCGCCCTGCTGATCATCAGCCCCGCTGCCGGCAGATACCGTTCCCTGGAGCAAAAGAAACTGCATACCACCGGTCTCTACTGGCAGAAGGATACCTCCTGGAATCCGAATATCTACTACATCACACCTGCACTTGCCGCCGATATACTCAATACCGACAAAGGAGATAACCTCCTCGAAGAAATAGACAGGGGCTGGAAACCAGCTGCCGTTACGCAAACGCCGGTTCATCTTGTTTTTGATAAAGCAGCCACCGTATTACAACCCTCCAACGTACTCGCCTACCTGGAAGGCACGGATAAAAAAGACGAAATTGTTTTCGTTACCGCCCACTATGATCATCTCGGCAAAAAAGATGATGAGATCTTTTATGGTGCAGATGACGACGGATCAGGTACCAGCGCGGTGATAGAAATAGCCGCTGCATTTGCCCGCGCAAAAAAAGCCGGCAACGGCCCACGGAGAAGCATGGTATTTATGACCGTGTCCGGTGAGGAAAAAGGACTGCTCGGCTCCCAGTATTATACGGAACATCCCATTTACCCGTTAGCCAATACCGTCACCGATCTGAATATTGATATGATAGGACGCATTGATCCTGCACATGAAAGAGATACCAACTATGTGTATATTATCGGCGATAATAAACTGAGCTCTGAACTGCGGCCCATTAATGAAAAGGCCAATGATACCTATACCCATCTTAAACTGGACTATAAATACAACGACCCCAACGATCCGGAAGGATTCTACTACCGCTCAGATCATTATATGTTTGCCCAACACGGTATTCCGATCATTTTTTATTTCAATGGCACACACGCTGATTATCACGCGCCTACGGATACAGTTGATAAAATCAGTTACAACCTCCTGGCGAAAAGAGCACGCCTGGTTTTCTACACCGCCTGGGACATTGCCAACCGCGAGCAGAAACTGGTAGTAGACCGGCACGAAAAATAACCCGATCAGCTCAAATCTTCCAAAAATCCCTTATTTCCGGTATAGAAGTACCGGTTAAATCCTTTTTGTTTTTTTTAACAAAATTTTTTAAATTGTGTATAGAGTCTTATTTTTTTAGAAGGCAATAAATACATATTTCTTTTTTGTATTTAAATGAACAGGTGAATCAAGATTAGTTAAGGTGTTATAAGGCAATTATTTCACTGAGAGCAGGCCTCCCCATTAAACATTTTTAACTAAGCTGTTGTTGTTCAATCGGTATTTATAGGATCAAGTGGAATTTTAACGGTAATGGAAAGCAGAGCCGGTTCCCACTATTCGTAACCATATAAACTTACCAGTATGGAAACACCTGCCACCTTTTCTGTTTTAAAAAAGTACTATCCCACAAGGAGAGCACCCTTGTGCCCTGATCGATGTTGCAACGGAAACACCTGGTTACATGTCTTGTAGTATTGTTATTATTAATTATCCTGGTTGTTCAGAATGTTGAGAAACGGAGATGCTTACAGCACGTAATGGTATACCCTGCCATAAATACAGCACTCGTAGTGGAAACCTAAAACTGAGAATGCATGCCTGATTTTTATAACGCTTATTGGTGGCTCTTTTTGTTAAGAGGAATTTTCGCCCTGGTATTGGGAGTACTGGCCGTTGGTTGGCCTGGTGCTACTTTTACCACATTGATCGTTTTCTTAGGCGCCTATCTTTTTATCGCCGGCCTTTTTGCTGTTGCCGGCGCAATAGCTGCCCGGAAAACGAACGAAAACTGGGGTATTTTCCTGCTCTCAGGGCTGTTAGGCGTGATATTAGGTATCCTCACTTTTTACAATCCTTTTGCCACCGGCGCAGCACTCATTTACGTGGTTGCTTTCTGGGCTATGCTGGCGGGCCTGTTTGAACTGATTATTGCCATCAGGTTAAGGAAAGTGATAACAGGCGAGGGCTGGTATATTGCAGGTGGTTTGCTGACTATCATCTTTGGAATTCTCCTGGTTGCAAACCCTGTAGCAGCGGCGGTTACACTTACCTGGATCTTTGGTATATATGCCATCTTCACAGGAATCATGCTCGTATTGCTTTCATTCAGATTGCGCAGCAGGAGTTAAACGATAGCTATATTGATATAACTGAAGAATACGGTACCCTGTTTTACTATTTTTTAAAGTACCCCATTATGCAAGCTTATTCTTTAACTAAAACCTTTTTTATGATTGTCGCAACACCTGGTTAGGGCGCCTGTTGCCGCCATTTATCAGGGTGTTGATACCTCCCTTTTAAATTACGTGGCAGGTGCCGGCAGTACCCGGAAGGAGACCCGCGGCTTTACCACTACTGCCTCAAACTCTATTTCTCCCGGCCAGATTTACAGGCTGTTGTTCTAGCTAATTGTGAATAATTTAAAGTTAACCGTTATGTCATCCACCGAATTTAACAACTTATTACTTGGAAACGCCGACTTCCTGCGGCCGTATGCAGTAACCTTAACTAAAGACTCTGAATCTGCAAAAGATCTCTACCAGGAAACCTTATTCAGAGCACTGTCTAATCGTGATAAATACCTTGCCGGCACTAACATCCGCGCCTGGCTGTATACGATCATGAGAAACATCTTCATTAACAACTACCGTCGCGGTAACCGCCAGTACCGGCTATTGGATAATGCGGTAGGAGATTACCTGCTGAGCCACCAGCCTTCTGCCATCGGAAATTTTGCAGAATCAGACCTGCGGGTGAAAGACGTGCAGATGGCCGTATACAATCTGCCGGTTATTTTTAAACAACCATTCCTGTTGTACTTTGAAGGTTATAAATATTATGAAATTGCAGCTATACTCAATGAACCATTGGGCACGGTAAAAAGCCGTATCCACTTTGCCCGGAAAATGCTGAAGACCCGTATTACAAGGCATTAACGGCTATTAACCATACAATACTATTCTCAGACTTTTGGATAACAGAAGTCTGCAAACCCTCAATATGGCCATTGAAAGCCGTAGCAGGCGAAAATTGTGATTGTTTGTATATCGTATTGCCTGTAATTACCCTGTCAGGTGAGCGATTATTGCTGTATGCTTGTTTGCAGACTTCCGTTATCCCTTTCTCCTCCGATTGTCATCCCCTCTACTGCCAAATCCCCATATAAGCACAAATCTTTGTTAAATAACCGTTTATTATCCCGGGAAATATATAAAAACCGGTTTAAAGCCGTTTATTAGCGTAGACTTTTCAATTTTTTTCCCGGATTCTCTACAACTTACTGTACGCCCGGCAACAACAATGCTTATTTTTTTATGCCTAAAGTAACTTTCAACAACAAGAATGCATTATTCTTTCCGGCGCTCAAATCCGCTGTAGAGGACTATTTCAAATCAAACAACATTCAAAAAACAGGTAACTGGAAATTATATATTAAAACCGCCGTCCTTATTCCGGTAGCGGTAGCCTTGTATGTTTCGGTATTATTTATATCGATGCCGGCCATCCTCTCGGTAACTTTATGCGCTTTACTGGGGTTTGTACTGGCAAGTATCGGGTTCAACGTAATGCATGACGCATGTCATGGCAGCTATTCCACCAACAGCAAAGTGAACGACACCCTCGGCCTTACCCTTAACGCATTGGGTGGCAACGCTTTCATCTGGAAACAGAAGCACAATATCATTCACCACACCTACACAAACGTAGACGGCCTGGACGACGATATCGGCAAAAGCCCGCTCATGCGGCAGTGCAGCACCCAGAAATGGGTGCCCATGCACCGGATTCAGCATATTTATGTAATACTGATATACGCTATCTCCTCTTTCGCCTGGGTGTTTATTATGGATTTTGTGAAATACCTGAGCCGGAAAGTATATACCACTCCGCTGCAGCCCATGAAATTAACCGATCATATGGTGTTCTGGGGCAGCAAAGTATTATACCTGGCGTTTTATATCGCACTTCCCATTGCATTGGTAGGCTGGCAGGCGTGGGCCATCGGCTTTGCAGTAATGCACGTGGTAATGGGCTTTACCCTGGCCATTGTATTCCAGCTGGCGCACGTAGTGGAAGAAACCGAATTTGAAGTAGTTGGTGAAGATGCCAAAGTCATCGAAAACGAATGGGCTATCCACCAGATCAAAACCACCGCTAACTTTGCACCCGGACATAAAATCATCTCCTGGTTCGTAGGGGGCCTCAATTACCAGGTAGAACATCACCTGTTCCCGAGGATCAGCCATGTGCATTACCCGGCCCTCAGCAAAATAGTGGCCGCGAAATGTGCAGAACACAATCTTACTTACAATTCCATCCCTACCATGCAGGGAGCAGTAATATCTCATTTCCGTTTCATGAAAGCACTCGGTGCTAAACCGTAGTGTTGGGTGACCGCCTTCGGCGGTTGTAAATTGTCTTGGAACAGGATTACGCTGATTATACTGATTTCATAGATTTGATCACTTCTGATTTTAATAGATTAAGGGAGATATAAGTGGATACATGTTCGCTTATATCTCCCTTAATCATTATAAAAATCCCCAAAAATAAAATCAAAAGAATCAGTATAATCAGTGTAATCCTGTTCCAAGACAATTTACAATCGCCGAAGGCGATTCTATTCTCTTCCTTTTTCGTACTTTTACACCCTTCAGAAATACTACATCTTTTCTACATATAAAATATAAACAGCAGTCGTGATGAAGGCAAATTATTTAGACGAGCTTAACGAACAACAGCGGGAAGCAGTAATACATATCAACGGCCCTTTGATGATTGTAGCAGGCGCCGGTTCGGGAAAAACGAAGGTGCTTACCACCCGTATCGCACACCTGATGCGGAATGGCGTGGATGCGTTTAATATTTTATCCCTCACCTTTACCAACAAGGCTGCCCGTGAAATGAAGGAACGTGTGGAAAAGATTCTCGGTGGCAGCGAAGCCCGTAATCTTTACATCGGTACCTTCCACTCCGTATTTGCCCGTCTCCTGCGCGCAGAAGCGCACCGCCTCGGCTATCCCAACGATTTTACCATCTACGATACCGACGACGCCAAAAGTGTTATCAAAACCATTATCAACGAGCTGAATCTCGATGATAAACACTATAAACCCAACTTCGTTTACAACCGCATCTCCGCTGCCAAAAACAGCCTCATGGGACCGGAAGAATACCAGTTGGATAACCTGGTGCAACAGGAAGATATGCGCGCCAACAGGCCACTGATTGGCAAAATCTACGACATGTACGCCAAACGCACGTTCAAAAACGGCGCAATGGACTTCGATGACCTGTTGTTTAAAATGTATATCCTCCTCAAAACATTCCCGGAAGTGCTGCATAAATACCAGCACAAGTTCAAATACATTATGATCGATGAGTACCAGGATACCAACCCCGCCCAGTACGAAATCATCAAATTACTCGGTGCTGTCAATGAAAATATTTGCGTAGTGGGAGATGATGCCCAGAGTATCTATTCCTTCCGCGGCGCGACCATCGAAAATATCCTCCAGTTTGAAAAAGATTATGATGATGTGAAAGTGGTAAAACTGGAACAAAATTACCGTAGTACCAAGTCCATCCTGAATGTAGCCAATGAAGTAATTGCACACAACAAAGGACAGATAGAAAAGAACCTCTGGACAGATAACACCGAAGGCGATACCATTAAACTGGTGCGCACCATGACCGACAACGAAGAAGGTAAATTCGTAGCCGACACTATTTCGGAACAGAAGCTGCGGAATCATTACGACAACCGCGATTTCGTGATCCTGTACCGTACCAACGCCCAAAGCCGCTCCTTTGAAGAAAGCCTGCGCCGTAAAGCCATTCCCTACCGCATCTTCGGGGGGCTGTCGTTCTACCAGCGCAAGGAAATCAAAGACTACGTAGCTTACCTGCGCATCACCATGAACACCCGCGATGAAGAAAGCCTGAAAAGGATCATCAACTACCCCGTTCGCGGTATCGGTAAAACCACCATCGAAAAAACAATTGTGCTCAGTAATGAACACAATATCACCATGTGGGAAGTACTGGAAAGAGCCAGGGAGTTTGGTTTCAAAGGCGGTACCGTGGAAGCCATCGAAGCGTTTGTGATCATGATCAAAAGCTTCCAGGCAATGCTCACCTCGCACAACGCCTATGATGTGGCTGTTGCGGTGGGCAAGTCTACCAACATTGTAAAAGAACTGTTTAACGATAAAACTACGGAGGGGCTTGCCCGTTATGAAAACGTGCAGGAACTCCTGAACTCCATCAAAGAGTTTACAGAAACCCCCGACGAAGAAGGAGAACTGCTCGATAAAAGCATGGGCTCCTATCTCCAGCAAATCACCCTGCTCACCGATGCTGATCAGGGCAATGATGAAAACAGCGATGTGGTGAAATTGATGACTATCCACGCCGCAAAAGGCCTGGAGTTCCCGGTGGTATTCACTGTAGGACTGGAAGAAACATTGTTCCCCAGCGGTATGTCTATCAACACCCGGGAAGAGCTGGAAGAAGAAAGAAGACTGTTTTATGTAGCCATTACCCGTGCAAAAGCGCGCTTATGGCTCACCTACGCCAATAGCCGTTACCGCTTTGGTAACCTGGTACAGAATGAACCGAGCCGTTTCCTGGAAGAAATGCCGGAGAAATTCATCGACCGCAGCTATGCCGGCGGAGGCAGCGTGCGCAACGCCTTTGGCGGAGGCAGCACCTCCGGATGGAGCAACAGTAATAATATGTTTGACCGGAAAAAGGCGCCGTCGCAGCCTTCCCAGCCGGTAACGCAGAAGCCTGCTGCCAAACCAACCTTTTCTCCTGCCACTACCCATGTGCCTTCTGCTGACTTTGCCCCGGACGATCCGGCTGGCATGGAGCCCGGCATGCAGGTAGAGCATCAGAAATTTGGATTCGGTATCATCGCGGCAATGGAAGGAGCGCCTAACAACAGGATCGCTACCATCAATTTCCCTAAAGGCGGCGGTGAAAAGAAAATTATGCTGAACTACGCCAAGCTGAGAATAGTAAGATAAGTGACATGAAAACCGCGATGTTAAAACTCCGGCAGTTTTGCGCCTACCAGGAACGGAGCCACCAGGAAACAAAATATAAATGCCTGGAGCTTGGCCTGAGGGGAGAGGAAGTAGACGAAGCCATTTCTGAGCTCATCGCTGAAAATTTCCTCAACGAGGAAAGGTTTGCCAAAGCCTACGCCGGCGGTAAATTCCGGATCAAGCAATGGGGACGCAAAAAGATTATGATGGAGCTGAAGCAGAAACAGGTGTCTGCTTACTGCATCAAAAAAGGAATGGAAGAAATTGATGAAGATGATTATATAGCGGTACTTCATAAGCTGGCAGAGAAAAAATACCTGTCGCTGAAAGGAGAAACAGGTATGAAACGGAAGTACAAGACCATGCAATACCTCCTGCAAAGAGGCTTTGAATCTGAACTCATCAACGAAGCACTTGAACAAATCGCAAAGAATGAGGCTTAAGCGGGCAATAATTTGAAAAGTTTCTAACCCGTCAGGCCGTAATTTTGTGACCACAATAACCGATAATGTCAGATCTGAAAGTAACACTCATACAAACCCAATTGCACTGGGAAGATAAGGAAGCCAACCTCCGTATGTTTGATGAGAAAATCAACAGCATCAAGGAAAGGACTGAAGTGGTATTTTTACCCGAAATGTTCAGTACCGGCTTCAGTATGCAGTCAGCGCTCCTGGCTGAAACAATGGATGGAACCGCAGTGCAGTGGATGAAGAAGAAGGCGGCGGAGAAGAATATCATCATCACCGGCAGCCTGATCATTGAGGAAAACGGCGAATACCTGAACCGCCTGATCTGGATGTTGCCCAATGGCACCTATGGCACTTATGATAAGCGTCACCTGTTTGGTTATGCAGGAGAACACGAGCACTACACACCCGGTAATAAACGCCTCATTGCACAGGTAAAGGGCTGGAAAATCAATCTGAACATCTGTTACGATATGCGTTTCCCGGTATGGGCGCGCAATACCATCCAGCCGGATACCAACGAAGCCGCGTACGACCTGCTCGTGTATGTAGCCAACTGGCCGGAAAGACGTAAAACCGCCTGGACCACGCTGCTACAGGCCCGTGCTATTGAAAACCAGGCATTTGCCATCGGTGTAAACCGGGTAGGCAACGATGGTAACAATATTTATCACAGCGGGGAAACCAGTCTTATTGATCCGATGGGAGAAATCATCTACCGCAAATCGCACGATGAAGATGTATTTACGTATACCCTTCAACGTGAGCGGCTGGAAGAAGTGAGAAAGAATATTCCTTTCCTGAAGGATGCCGACGCATTTACAATTCTCCCAAAGGGATAACTAACTAAACAAATTCTGATATGTTGTTACAGGCAGTCCATCACATCGCGGTTATTTGTGCAGATTACTCCCGGAGTAAAGCATTTTATACCGATGTGCTGGGCCTGCAGGTAATACGTGAAGTATACCGGGAAGAACGGGACTCCTGGAAACTGGACCTGGCACTGGGCAACCAGTACATTATTGAGCTGTTTTCTTTCCCGGACCCGCCACCACGGCCAAGTCACCCGGAGGCCTGCGGGCTTCGCCACCTGGCTTTTGCGGTGGCTGATATCGAAGCTGCCGTTGCGCAGCTACAGCAAAAAGGGGTGAGTACCGAACCCCTGCGCATTGATCCCCATACCCAACAACGATTTACCTTTTTTGCAGACCCCGACGGGCTGCCTTTAGAGTTATACGAAGTCATTTAACACCCGTAAAATTTTATTGCTATGTCTGTTGCCTACATCAATGCCCGGATCTTTACCGGGGAAGAGATATTGGATGATCATGCAGTGATTACACAAGGAGGGAAAATTACCAGTATTGTTCCTGTCTCCGAATGGAAAAAAACCGGTAGTGAAACAGACCTGAAAGGAGGCCTGCTGGCCCCTGCTTTTATAGATCTGCAGATCTATGGCGGCAACAGCCACGTGTTTTCCATGTATCCTTCAGTTACTTCGCTGGCGGCTACCGTGGCGTACAGCAAAGGCGGCGGCGCGGCGTGGATCATGCCCACCGTGGCTACCATCAGCCCCGAAATTATGCTGGAAGCCATGAATGCAGTAAAGGCTTATTGGGAGCAGGGCGGACAAGGCGTGCTGGGACTGCACCTGGAAGGACCTTTTATCAACCCTAAGAAAAAAGGCGCACACCTCGAGCAATATATTCATGCCCCTACCCAGGAGGATATTAACTGGATCCTGGAAAACGGCCGCGATGTGGTGAAGATCATGACCCTGGCGCCGGAATGCTGTGATCCCGAACTGGTAAGACAGCTGGAAGCAGCCGGTATCGTGATATTTGCAGGTCATAGTAACGCCACTTACGCGCAGGCCTATACGTCGTTCGACAGTGGTATTCACCATGCCACGCATCTTTTTAATGCCATGTCACCGCTGGAAAGCCGCGCTCCCGGCCTGGTAGGAGCCATTTATGATCACCCGCGGGTATCCGCCAGCATTGTGGCGGATGGCGTACATGTGGACTTTGCCTCCATCAGGATCAGCAAAAAGATCATGAAAGATCGTTTGTTCCTGATCACAGACGCGGTAGAGGAGAATAAAGAAGGCGGGTATGTATATATTAAGGAGACAGACCGCTATGTAAGCGCCTCGGGTGTTTTGTCCGGCTCACGGCTCACAATGACTAAAGCCGTCCGCAACTGTGTGGAGCAGGTAGGCATTCCGCTGGAGGAAGCTTTACGCATGGCATCCCTGTATCCGGCCCGTGTAATTGGCCGTGAGCAGGCATTAGGCCGTATTGCAGTAGGCTACGACGCGGCATTGGTTGCCATCGACTCTAACTGGGAAACTACAGTATACTGTTAATAGCCCTATCTTCGCAGGATTAATAATACTGTATATCCGCATGAGTGCACTAACTCGCTTCCTGAAAAAAGACCGGTATAAAAATCTGTTCCTGCTCTCCTGGCTGGTACTGGGCCTGCTACAGGCATGCTTCTCTGAACTATGGGATGATGAAGCCTATTATTGGGTGTATTCACGTCATATGGATTGGGGCTACTTTGATCATCCGCCTATGATTGCGCTGTTGATCAAAATAGGATACGGGATCTTTCATAATGAACTGGGAGTAAGGCTGCTCATCGTGGTGGTAAATACACTCACCCTGTGGATTACCGCTAAACTGATTGCTTCAAAAGACAATAAACTCTTTTACCTGCTCATAGGATCTATGGGCGCCATGCAGATTGGTGGTATACTGGCAGTGCCGGATGTTCCCCTGATCTTTTTTGCAGCCGTATTTTTCTGGGTCTACCGGAATTTCGTGAACGAGCAAACCTGGAGAAACACCCTGCTGCTGGGCATTTCAATGGCATTGATGTTTTATAGTAAATACCACGGCATTCTGTTGGTATTTTTCACCGTATTATCCAACGTGAACCTGTTAAAGGTATTTAAGTTTTATGTGGCCTGCATACTCACTACAGTGCTGTTTCTGCCGCATATTTACTGGCAATATACCCACGGCTTCCCTTCGCTGCAATATCACCTGGTAGACAGGAACGCATCTTCCTATAGCATTAATTACTCGCTCGATTATCTCGGAGGGCAACTATTATTATTCGGTCCTTTGCTGGGCTGGCTCATACTGTATTATGCGTTCCGCAGCCCGATCACCAACTCCTTTGAACGCGCCCTGAAATTTTGCGTGATAGGGGTGTTGTCCTTTTTCCTGCTCAGTACTTTCAAAGGCAGGGTAGAGGCCAACTGGACGGTGATGCTCTTTACACCGGTGGTAATACTGGCGCACCAGGCCATTGTAAGGAAAGGGTGGTCGCAGAAATGGCTGCTGTATACATTGCCGGTTACTTTGCTGCTGGTATTGGTGGTGCGGGTATACATGGTGTGGGATTTTATGCCGGGAGTGGAAATAAGACCTGAAATTCATCATAACAAAGAATGGACTTCACAGGTAGCCGCCCGTGCCCAGGGCAAGCCAGTGGTTTTTGTGAACAGCTATCAGCGGCCCTCGAAGTACATGTTTTATACCGGGCAACTTTCCTATAGCCTCAACAGCCGCTATTCCCGCAGGAGCCAGTATAATTTCTGGGATACCGAAACGCAGCTCTGGGGCAAGCCTGTAATGGTGGTATCTGATCCGGGTTCAGGAATACCTATCACGGATAGCCTGAAAACGGTTCATGGCACATGGGATTATTACATTCAATCCGATTATTACTCTTACTCACTGATACAGCTGAAACCCGCGCTGAAAAGCATCCGGGCAAAACGTGGCGAACATGTAAATGTGATCCTGCAACCTACCAACGGTTACCACCAGCCTATCCGGCTGGACAGGTCCAATGAACCGGTGCTTGGCTACGGATTTATGGCGAAAGATGAAGCGCTGCCACCGGTGAAATCCTCCATGACCCTGGAAAGGGCCGTGCTAAGGCGTCTCATCAACCTGGAAGTGGTAATGCCCGACAAGCCAGGTAATTACCAGCTGAAATTCTCGGTGTTTGCAGGCGATTTGCCACCCACGCACAACAGCCCGGTGATACCGGTGATTGTAGAAAAATAAAAGAGAAAGGCGCATCACCGATGCGCCTTTCTCTTTTGTATGATGCCGTGCTTTACTGCTGAAACGCATTCCAGCCCTGCGCCACCAGTTTATACTTGTTGCCGCCTTTGGTAAGGATATGTGCTCCTTCGGTAATATCGGTCATGTAGCCGATCACGCTGATCTGCTCATTGAGTACAATTTTGTCGTAGTCGGCCTGCTTCATGGTAAACAACAGCTCATAGTCTTCGCCGCCACTCAGCGCACAGGCAGTAGGGTCCAGGCCAAATTTCATGGCTATTTCCTTGCTTTCCTGGGCAATGGGGATCTTTTCTTCGTACAGCACAACACCCAGGTTACTCTGTTTGGCGATATGCAGTATTTCGGAGCTGAGGCCATCGCTTACATCCATCATGGAAGTAGGTTTAATATCTTCCTGTTGCAGGAATTCGATGATATCCTTACGGGCTTCCGGTTTCAGCTGGCGGCCTATGATATAGGTCTGGTCTTCCAGGTCGGGCTTTACTTCCGGGCTTTCCAGGTAAATCTTTTTCTCTCTTTCCAGGAGGGTGAGGCCGAGGTAGGCCGCGCCCAGGTCGCCGGTAACGCAGAGCAGGTCGCCCTTTTCAGCGGTGGACCGTTTTACAAACTGGTCGGGGGTTACTTCGCCGATGGCGGTAACACTGATGATAAAACCTTTCTGTGAGTTGCTGGTATCGCCGCCGATCAGGTCTACGCCATACTTTTCGCAGGCAGCGTACACGCCTTCGTAGAATTCGTTGAGCGCTTCCAGGGAGAAACGGTTAGAGAAGGCAATGCTGACCGTGATCTGCGTTGGCGTGGCATTCATCGCGTAGATGTCCGACAGGTTTACCACTACCGCTTTATACCCGAGGTGTTTCAGCGGCGTGTACATCAGGTCGAAGTGAATGCCTTCCACCAGCATATCGGTGCTGATCACCGTTTGTTTGCCGAAGTGATCAATCACAGCGGCATCGTCGCCCACACCGAGTACGGTGCTGGCGTTTTGTATTTCTATGTTCCTGGTGAGATAATCGATCAATCCGAATTCTCCCAGGTCCTGTATTTCAGTTCTTTCCTGTTCCATCTTCCCAATACTTATTTACCGTTAACAAGATCTTGTAATGCACTATGGATACGGCCATTGGTGGCCAGTATTTCTTTCTGATAGGGGGAGTAACGGTTGCCTGAAAAGTCTGTTACCTTTCCACCCGCTTCTTCTACAATGAGGTAGCCGGCGGCGGAATCCCATGCCTGGAGGTGGTGTTCATAAAATCCATCAAAGCGGCCGCAGGCCACCCAGCAAAGATCTATGGCTGCAGAACCCAGCCTGCGAACGGGAATGCCCTCTTTGATAACGCGCTCAAGTACCTGTAAGGGATTGTTGGCACTATCCTGCCATTGATAGGCAAAACCTGTTACCAGGCAGGAGGTTGACACATCGGCTTTGACAGAAACATTGATCGGCTTGCCGTTCAGCGTAGCGCCCTGTCCTTTTTCTGCCACAAACAACTCGTTCATAAAAGGGTTGTATACGGCTCCCAGTATCATTTCTCCGTCTTTTTCCACGCCTATGGATACGCAACAGAGGGGAATACCATTGGCGTAGTTAACCGTACCATCGATAGGGTCAATGATCCATTTCACGGAAGAATCCGTCTTCATCTCCCCTACTTCTTCGCTCAGGATAAAATGATCTGGATAAGTTTCCCTGATAATGTTGATGATAGCGGTTTCAGATTTTTTATCCACTTCCGTTACCAGGTCGTTAATCGTACTTTTACTGCTCACCTCGAAAGGACCGTTGAAATATTGTTGCAGTATTTTTCCGCTGGCTTCAGTAGCTTTGAGTAAAGTTGTTTTTAACATGCCGCAAAGGTAATTACGAATTACGAATTATGAATTGCGAATTATAACCTACATGTTTTGGATATTTTATATGTATAGATGACTTAATGATACTACATAATCTGTAATTCCGAATTATCAGTCAACTTATATTCAATATTCCACTTATTTTTGTAGTTCAATTAAAGAGAGGGAAAGTTAATGGCCATCATAGGTAATCTTATTTCCAGGTCACTACGCATCAGGAAGAAGTTCACATTTAAATTAGGAACACCGCGCCAATACCAGATGCAGGTGCTGCATCGGTTGCTGGAGAAGGCCAAGGATACAGAGTTTGGCCGCCACTACCAATTTCAGGAAGTATTGGATGGGGCTAATTTCATTAGTCACTACCGCGAAAATGTTCCCGTGCATAACTATACCAAAATGCACGCAGAGTGGTGGTACCGCTGCCTGGAAGGTGAAGCAAACGTGAGCTGGCCCGAGAAGATCAAATACTTTGCATTGAGTTCAGGTACTTCTGAATCTGCCAGTAAACATATACCTGTTACCAAAGCCATGCTGAAAACAGTGAAGAAGGTGGGCGTGAAGCAGCTGTATTCTATGGCCAACTTTAATATCCCGCCCCGATCTTTTGAAAAAGGCATCCTGATGCTGGGGGGTACTACTTCATTGTTTGAGAAAGGCGACTATTATGAAGGTGATATGAGCGGCATCCAGGCCAAGAATATCCCGAAATGGTTCCGCCGTTTTTATAAGCCGGGTGGTAAAATATCCCGCAAACCCAACTGGGAGCAGCGTATCAAATTAATCGTGCGCAAAGCGAAGGAGTGGGACGTAGGTACTGTTTGCGGCGTACCTGCCTGGGTACAGATTGTACTGGAAGAAATCATCAAATATCACGGGGTTAAAAATATCCATGAAATATGGCCAAATCTGGCGGTATATATTCATGGCGGCGTATCTTTTGAACCGTACCGCGACAGCTTCCAGAAGCTGCTCGGAAAGCCCATTGCGTTCATTGAAACCTATATGGCTTCTGAAGGTTCTTTTGGCTTCCAGGCGCGCCCGGGTACAAAAGGTATTAAACTGGTCCTGAATGCAGGGATCTTCTATGAGTTTATTCCTTTTAATGAAGAAAACTTTGATGCCGAAGGAGAAGTAAAACCCAATCCTAAATCTTACATGATCCATGAGGTAGTGGAAGATGTGGAGTATGCAGTGATGCTGTCTACCTGTGCAGGAGCATGGCGTTACCTGATCGGTGACGTGGTGAAATTTACTTCCGTAAAAGAACATGAAATAGTGATTGTTGGCCGTACCAAACAGTTCCTCAGCCTTTGCGGGGAGCACATGAGTATCGACAACATGAACAAAGCGATAGATAACGTTCAGAAGAAACTGGGTATAAACGTCCGTGAGTTTACGGTAGCCGGGTTCCCTTATCAGAACCTGTTTGCCCACCGCTGGTATGTAGGTACGGATACGCCAGGTGTGGATGCGGAAAAAGTACGCGAAATCATCGACCAAACCCTCGCAGAGGTAAACGATGACTATGCTGTGGAACGTTCTGCTGCGCTGAAGGAAGTATTTGTGGAGATATTACCCAATGATGCATTTATAGATTACCTCCGTTGCAAAGGCAAGGAAGGCGCCATGAATAAATTTCCCCGTGTAATGAAAGGCGAGAAACTGAAAGACTGGGAGAAATTTCTTGCGGGAAAAACCGTTAAGAGTTAAGTTGCACCTGTGACACGGAAATTATACGCATGATAGCATCAATTGTAGCGGGACTGGGACTGGGATTATTTCTTTCTTTATCAGTAGGCCCGGTAATATTCGCAATTATAAAATATAGCATCAATAACGGCTTTAAGGCAGGGATCAGTTTCGCGCTGGGCGTGTCTTTCAGCGATATCATTTTTGTGTTGACAGGTAACCTGGCCACTTCTTTTATCAGCGGCCTGGAAGAATATAAAAGATCGATAGGTATTGTGGGAGGTTGTTTGCTGATAGGCATGGGTGTATACGGACTGTTGTTTAAAAAGGTAAAGATCAGTACGGGAGATGAAAAACCGGAAATGTTCCGCACCCACGACTACCTCAAGATATGGCTCGCCGGGTTTTTAATGAACACCCTGAATCCCGGTGTTATCATCTTCTGGTTAGGAGTTTGTGTGGCCAATAGTGCTACCACAGCCGGGCACCGGATCATCATGTACGCAGTTTGCCTAAGCCTGGTGTTGTCGGCAGATATCCTGAAGGTATTTGTATCTGATAAAATCCGTCATAAATTAACGCTTGCCAATGTAGAATGGCTGAACCGTATTGCCGGGGCCAGCATGATCATTTTTGGCGTGGTGTTGCTTTATAAAGTACTGTTCGACGTAGGCGCTATGGGACACTAAAAATACTGACATACAAAAAAGCCTTCCGTGTATCACGGAAGGCTTTTTCTTTTATTGGAGGTGTTTATTATCCTTTGATAGTCCAGGTTTCGCTGCCTGCCAGTAATTTATCCAGGTCGCCGGGGCCTTTTTTAGCCAGCGCTTCTGTTAACTGGAAGCCCATGATATCTTCATAAGTAGGACGGAAAGCCTCGTAGAAGATACCGAACGGACGGGGTAAATGTCCCTCAATACGCACATCATCAAACATACGGGTGAGCAGTTGTGCTTTGTAGAAATCATTTTCATCATGGATCCACAGGTCGCTTTCCGTATACTCACTGCCCAGTTCCACTGCCACTGGCCTTAAACCATCGAGGCGGATACCTTTGTTTTTGGTAGCGCCAAATACCAGTGGTTTGCCGTGTTCCACAAAAATGGTTTCATCGGCTTTGCTGCTTTTTTCTGTGAAGGCTTCAAAAGCGCCGTCATTGAAGATATTACAGTTCTGGTATATTTCCAGGAAGGAAGCGCCCTTATGTGCATGGCTGCGTTTCAGCATTTCCTGCAGGTGTTTGGGGTCGCGGTCCATACTGCGGGCAATAAAAGTAGCATCTGCTCCCAGGGCCAGGGCCATTGGGTTAAACGGATGGTCAATACTACCCATCGGGGTAGATTTGGTTACTTTATTTTCTTCTGAAGTAGGAGAGTATTGTCCTTTTGTTAAACCGTAGATCTGGTTGTTGAACAACATGATGTTCACATCAAAGTTACGGCGCAGCAGGTGAATGGTATGGTTACCGCCAATGGATAAGCCATCACCATCGCCTGTTACAATCCACACGCTCAGTTCGGGGCGGGCTGCTTTCAAACCGGAAGCAATCGCCGTGGCACGGCCGTGGATAGAGTGCATACCATAGGTATTCATATAGTATGGAAAGCGCGAAGAACAACCGATACCGGAAACGATCACAATGTTTTCGCGGGGTACGCCCAGCGTAGGCATAATAGTTTGTACCTGCTTAAGTATAGAGTAGTCGCCGCAGCCAGGGCACCAGCGTACTTCCTGGTCCGTTGCAAAGTCTTTCGACGTAAGTGGCGCCTGCGGGGCTATAGTTGCTGTTGACATTAGTATGAGTTAAAATAATATATTATAGAGTCCGTAAAGTTACGATAGATAGCTGTAATTATCAGCTCACTGTGCCTGTAATTCTTCCCAAAATTCTGCCGCCCGGCGGGTATGCGGAATCACTATGGTGCCGCCTACAATGTTGGCTACTGCAAAGATTTCATACATTTCTTCGGTGGTAACACCCTGCTCAAACGACTTCTCCAGGTGATATTTGATACAATCGTCACAACGGAGTACCATAGAAGCTACCAATCCCAGCATCTCTTTCGTTTTGGTGCTCAGCGCTCCTTCTGCATAGGTGTTGGTATCCAGGTTGAAAAGCCTGTTAATCACTTTGTTCTGCTTTCCAAGTATTACCTCGTTCATCTTAGCCCGGTAGTCGTTAAACTCCTGAATCGCATTGGCCATATAACTGCTGTTTATGTGTTATGTTTATCGTTTCACCCAATAAAGCTATGAAAGGATTTACAAATATAGATTAATCTACTGGTTAAGTAGACTATTTGGCCTATAACCTATATTTATGGATCATAACCAAAAGTTATTGCGCTAAAAGCATTCGTCAAATTAGTCTATTGATATAATAGACTATTTGTATATTGAGTGGATAAACCCTCTTTTTCAACAAGATCTGGATCGAAATTATGACAACAACCAACTTCTCCCTGCTCATGGCGCTGCTACTGTGCACAGGCGGGGCAGCACGGGCGCAGGACAAAAAGCTCACCGGGTATACCGGCAATGTCGCCACCCAACAGCTGGAACTGGAAAACCGCTTCGATAAACAGTTAAGCAGCAGCCACATAGGCGAAACCATCAAAGCATTATCTTCCCAACCACATCACATTGGCTCCGCCCGCGGCAAAGCCGTAGCGGAAGATATCCTGCAACGCTTCAAAAGCTACGGCTGGGACGCGGAAATTGTAACCTACCAGGTACTTTTCCCCACCCCGAAAGAGCGCCTGGTAGAACTTAAAGGACCTGTCGCCTACAAAGCCCTGCTGAAAGAACCCGCCCTGAAAGAAGATGCCACCTCCGGCCAGGAAGGCCAATTGCCTACCTATAACGCCTGGAGCGCCGATGGCGACGTGGAAGGGGAACTGGTATACGTGAATTACGGCCTCCCGGAAGATTATGAATACCTCGACCGCGCAGGCATCAACGTAAAAGGCAAAATAGTAATCGCCAAATACGGCCGCTCCTGGCGCGGCAGCAAGCCAAAAGTAGCGCAGGAACACGGCGCCGCCGGTTGCATCATCTACTCTGACCCGAAAGACGATGGCTACTACAGCGGTGACGTATACCCCAAAGGAGCGTTCAAAAATGAATACGGCGTGCAACGTGGCTCCGTAATGGATATCGTGATCTATCCCGGCGACCCGCTCACCCCCAACACCGGCGCTACCGCCAACGCGCAACGGCTCGATCGCCTGCAGGCGCCCAATCTCCTGAAAATACCGGTGCTGCCCATCAGCTACCACGATGCCACGCCACTGCTGCAGGCACTGGAAGGTCCCGTGGCACCGGACGAATGGAAAGGCGCCCTGCCATTTACCTATCATATCGGCGGCGGTAAAGCCAGGGTACACCTGAAGCTGTCATTCGACTGGCAGATACGCCCCTGCTATAATGTAATCGCCAAACTGAAAGGCAGCGAACAACCCGATCAATGGGTGATCCGCGGTAATCACCACGATGCCTGGGTAAATGGCGCCGCCGATCCTATCAGCGGACTGGCCGCTCTCCTGGAAGAAGCCAAAGCCATCGGCGCGCTTCATAAGCAAGGCTACCAGCCAAAACGTACACTGGTTTACTGCGCCTGGGACGGAGAAGAACCCGGCCTGCTGGGTTCTACCGAATGGGTGGAAGACCATGCCGCCGAACTGAAGGAAAAAGCAGTGGTATACATCAACTCTGATAACAATGGCCGTGGTTTCCTCAATGCCAGTGGCTCTCATGCCCTGGAAACCCTCGTGAATGAAGTGGCGCGTGATATTACTGATCCGCAAACACAGGTCAGCATCCTTGCCCGCAAACAGGCGTCAGAGGTGTTAAAGGCTGCTACTCCTAAACTGAAAAAGGAAAAGCTGGCGAAGCAAGGCATCGCAATCGGCGCTATGGGCTCGGGTTCTGACTATTCTTCTTTTCTCCAGCACCTGGGCGTACCTTCTCTTGATTTTGGTTTTGGGGGAGAAGATGCAGGCGGCGAATACCACTCCATCTACGATTCCTACGACGACTATACCCGGTTTAAAGATCCCGGCTTTAATTACGGCGTGGCACTTTCACAAACTGCAGGTCATACGGCTTTACGTGTAGCCAACACCGTTAACCTGCCATTCGATTACCGCAAGCTCTATGAAACCGTAAACGGTTATGTGAATGAGTTAACGGAACTCACCAGCAGCCTGCGCGAGTCCACCACTATCGAAAATCAGCTGATCCGTGACCGCAAATACCAGCTCACTACGGATACAGCCAAACATTTGTCGCCTCCACTTCTCAAATCAGAAGTGCCATATCTCGATTTTTCTCCTTTGCAGAATGCCCTCACCGGTTTAGACACCGTTACCGCATCGCTTGCTGCGAAGAAGCAACTCTCCGCTGCTGCCAACAAAGCGCTGTACCAGGGCGAGCAACAACTGCTTAACGATGCCGGTCTGCCTGCGCGCAGCTGGTATAAGCATACCTTGTATGCTCCCGGATTTTATACCGGCTATGGCGTTAAAACCATTCCTGGCGTAAGAGAAGCCATTGAGCAACGCCGCTGGAAGGAAGCACAGGAACAGATTGGAATAGTAGCTGCGGCCATCAACCGGCTGTCTGCTTACTTAGGGAACATTCATTAACCGCCTTCGGCGGTGGTAAATTGTCTTGGAGCAGGATTACACTGATTATACTGATTACTAAGATTTGATCATATTTGATTTTAACAGATTAAGGGAGATATAAGCGAATAGATTCGCCTGTATCTCCCTTAATCATTATAATAAAAATCAGGTTAATCACGGTTAGTCAGTGTAATCCTGCTCCAAGACAATTTACCACCGCCGAAGGCGGTCCTCCGCACTATTTCACTGCTTCGCGGAGATAATCCTTCACGCCTTCCACGATGCCTGTAACCAGTTCCCGCTGAAACGCAGGGTCCAGCACTTTTTCTTCGTCGCCGGGGTTGCTGAGGAAAAGCGTTTCCACTAAAGCGTCGGGGAACTCGGTAGGGTTGTTAAGGATGAAGTTGAAGCCGGAGTTATTGCCGAAATCATAAAGGCCGGTTTGCAGCAAACGCTCATGGATGGCTGCGTTGAGCGGTTCGCAGAAAGGTTGTTTATAGTAGGTGGCAGTGCCATACACATCAACAGGGTTGCCGGAAGCATTGAGGTGAATACTCAGCAGCAGGTCGGGGTTGGCCCTGCGGAAAAAAGAAAGCCGGTCTTCGTTGGCAACAAATTTTTCTGTAGTGCGCGACATGATTACGGTAGCTCCTTCTCTTTCCAGCAGCGCTTTCAGTTGCAGCGAAAGCACCAGGGTCATGTTTTTTTCCACCGCGCCGGTAAGACCGGTAGCTCCGGGGTTGCCGCCACCGTGGCCAGGGTCCAGGCCTATCACCAGGTTTTTCAGCGATAAGTTTTGCGGCACACGTTTAACCTTTACCGTTATACGGTTATTATCGTAATACACCTGGTAGCCCCAGGGCGCATGTTGCAGGGAAATTACCATGCGGCATACATCGGGCGATGGCTGCCCCCATGCTACAGACGTAATTTCTTTGGTGTTTTGCAGCAAAGAGTTTAGTCCTTTCTCTGCATAAGCGCCATGTATATCGATGATGATCTTTTTGGAAGAAACCAGTTGCGTGGAAGTATACGGCAGTTTATCAGATAAGGCTACCGACACATAATCATATTTTTCATCTCCCCATATTTTGGCATCGTCTGCAATGCTTACGGGAAGCTCTTCCTGGGGGATCTCCGTGTCCAATAACGGCTCCGGAATAAAGGCGGTGGTGCGGGAGGATAGCCTTACTTTGTAATAGTCTCCCTGTCTGCCCACAATATGTAAAAGCACATCTTTATCCAGGTAACCGATTTTGTCGGGTCCCAGCCGGTCGCCATTCGGACTGGCAGTGAGGTAGGTCATATTGTCGATGGTACGGCCGGTGAATGGTATTTCATTGTGCATTACGCTGTAGCGGTAGGTGCTACCCAGGATAGCAGTTTCGCCGCTTTGTTTGCGGAGGCGCACCATAATTTTTCCATTCAGCAGGGAGTCGCGTGGCTGTATGATATAGCTGCCGCTGTAATAGCCCGGTACCCCGCCTGTTTGCGAAACGGGCATTTCCTTTAGGGGTACGTCGTTGAACCAGCTGGCGCTTTGGCCGGGATAGCCTTTCATCTTTATCCGCAGCGTATCTCCTTCGGAAAGCTGAAGGTTCCCGGAGGGCGATATCTCCATAAAATCTATCCGGAAAATACTGGTGGCAGCAGGCGCCGGAGGCTGGTTATAGTAATAGGTAATGTTCTTCGTATATGTTTCTCCGTTAGGTGTGGTAGCGGTAACGGAAAAGGAATTTCTGCCGGTGGTCAGTTCATATTTTGCAGCAAAAGTGCCGGTGGTATAAACGTGTACGGTATCGTTATTAATCTTCACCGTACAGCCAACGCAGGTGCGGCCGGCAATAAATTGCCTGGGTGTGTTTACATTATTCTGATCCCTTGAAGGCTGACTGATACGCAGTGTTGCCTGACTGCTTGCAAGAAAGGGGATAGCAATGGTAATAAGAAACGTAGAAAAAAACTTTGCTGATAGCGTCATACCCTGTCATCAATATCTTTGAAAGATGGTAAAGATAAGCAGGTGAGGGGAATAGGAAAAAAGCATTTAGAAAAAATGCAGCGAAATATAGTACTCCGCTGCATTTTTTCAAGTGCTTAAGCTGGTTGTTACCAGCTGTATTTATTATCTGCAATCAGTTTGTCCGCAATTCTTCTGCGGGCATCTTTTGCATTAAATGGTTCTGCTTTGGTAAAGCGTTTGAGGCCCAGCAGCATCATACGTTGTTCATCGCCTTCTGCAAAGGCATTGATGGCATCTTTACCGGATTTATTGATACGGTCGGCCGCATCGTAAATAAAGGTGCGTACAATATCTGCCTGGAGTGAAGCGGCGCTTTCGCCCTTGCTGTTGGTAAGCTTGATTAAGCGCAGCAGGGCGCTTTCAGCCACAAAGGTTTCAATGGCCATATCGGCAATATCCATCAGGATTTCCTGTTCGTTTTCCAGCTTCACCATCAGCTTCTGCGCAGCGGCGCCGGCAGCCATCAGGATGGCTTTTTTGAAGTTAACGATCATCTTCCTTTCCTTGCTGAAAGCACTTTCATCATCGTTGCCAAAGTCGGGAATACTCATCAGTTCCTTCATTACATTCATGGCAGGCGTCATCAGGTCCAGTTTACCTTTCAGGGCACGTTTCAGTGTCATATCCAGGGTCAGTAACCGGTTGATTTCATTGGTGCCTTCAAAGATGCGGTTGATCCGGGAATCGCGGTAGGCTTTTGAAATGATGTATTCATCGCTGAAACCGTTACCACCGTGAATCTGTACGCCTTCATCCACTACGTAGTCCAGCACTTCAGAGCCGTTTACTTTCAGGATGGCGCATTCCACTGCATATTCTTCCGCGGCGCCCAGTAAGGCTTCGTTGAAGGGTTTGCCTTCTGCCAGCAGTTCTTTTTCCTTTTCATCGATCAGCTGTGCTGTACGGAACAGGGCTGATTCTGATGTCCAGGTACGGATAGCCATTTCCGCCAGTTTATGTTTGATAGCGCCAAAGTTGGCGATCGGTTGTTTAAACTGTGTACGGGTATTGGCGTATTGTACGGAGGTATTGATACATTTTTTGGAGGCGCCCAGAGCGGCTGCACAAAGTTTCAAACGGCCTATGTTCAGGATGTTGAAAGCAATGAGGTGGCCTTTTCCAATTACGCCCAGCACATTTTCTGCCGGTACTTTGGCGTCCTGGAAATAGATCTGGCGGGTAGAAGATCCTTTGATCCCCATTTTGTGTTCTTCTGCACCCAGCGTGAATCCGGGTGTTCCTTTGTCCACAATAAAGGCGGTGAACTTGTCCCCGTCAATTTTTGCAAACACGGTAAACACGTCCGCGAAACCGGAGTTGGTGATCCAGCTTTTTTGCCCGTTTAAAATATAGTATTTACCATCGTCCGTTAATTTGGCGGTGGTTTTAGCACCCAGTGCATCAGAGCCGGAATCAGGCTCTGTGAGGGCATAAGCGCCTTTCATTTCACCGGTAGCCAGCTTGGGTATATACTTTTGTTTTTGTTCTGCAGTACCAAAGTAAAGGATCGGTAAAGAGCCGATGCCCGTGTGGGCCGCCATAGCAACGGAGAAAGAGTGACCAGCACCCAGTCCTTCGTTGATGATTGTTGCGGTCACAAAATCTTTACCTAAACCACCATATTCCTCCGGGAAAGAAGCGCCCAGCAATCCCTGTTCGCCCGCTTTCTCCAACAACGAGGGCATCAATCCTTCTTCCAGCTTATCTATCCGCTCCACTATCGGTGTTATCTCTTTACTGATGAACTGATCTGCCATGTCTTTAATCATCAGCTGTTCTTCCGAAAAATCTTCGGGAGTAAACACTTCCTCAGGAGCACTCTCCTTAACCAGGAACTCTGCGCCTTTTAACGCAGTCTTATTTTCAACTGTTGCGTCCATGTTACTGTATTTTTGGTAGTTCTGTAATTTACTGAAAAAAGCATTAAGCAAAACCGGTCACCGGGAGGGCTAAACTGATTTCCCTGATACCTGCTGTATTAACTTACTGAATGTAAGTTAAATGCGGCACTCCTGTTGGGAGGCCGCTATTTTTAACAAAAAATAAATAGACTGCCGGGTGCCAGGTACCCGCCATTTAGGGATAAGCCGTAGATAAGCCGTATATGAGCCGTATTTAAGCCGTAGATAACCCGTATCTATAAAGATGCTGGTTATCTATGGCTTATCACTGTCTTTATTACTGGTATAATATGAATGCAACCAGGGAAGTCACATAGTAACAATCCCGGATGTGTGCCGCCTTATAGCCGGATCAATGCCTTTCCCTATAATCATATCCATCGCCATTAGGCATTTATTCTGTATCATTGTTGCCCTTTATGCCTGATTTTTATCTGTCATATTTGAAAAGCCGGTTTCACGGCACCGTGGAAGGTGCCGGGGAGGAGCTATTGATCTGTTTACACGGTTTTGGCGAAAGTGCGGCCCATTTTCACCCGTTAACCGCCACATTGGGGGATACCTTCACTTTAGTGGCGCTGGACATGCCCCTGCACGGCAGCACCCAATGGGAGGAAAACCGGGTGTTGGAGAAAGACGACCTGGTGGCGCTGGTGGAGTTATTACTGCAGCAGCACGGGAAGGAGCGCTTTTCCCTGCTCGGCTACAGCATGGGCGGGCGACTGTCGCTTTGCCTCGTGGAAAGGATGGCAGACAGAATCAATCACCTGATCATTGCTGCCGGAGATGGCCTGAGAAATAACCCCTGGCATATGTTTGTAACCCAAACCACTGCCGGAAACAGGCTGTTTAAATATAATACCTACCATCCCCGGTTGTTTTTTACGTTATTGCATACCTGGAGACGATTGGGGTTGCTGAACCAGAGCGTGTACAAATTTGCGCTGCACCGTATGAATGAAACGGAAAAAAGGGAATTGGTGTACAACGTATGGACCAATTTGCGGCGGATGATGCCGGATAAAAAATTGTGTAAACAATTATTATCCAGATATAACGTTCTAACTCTCCTGATATTCGGGAAATACGACCGTGTAATTCCACCTGTGCTGGGTACCCGTTTTTCAGATGGTTCTTTTCCCTGCAAAATACTGGTAATGGAAAAAGGCCATCAGCTGATTTCTGCTCAACTGGGGCTTATCATCAAAACAAATCTTTAACCCGGATGTATCTTTTTGTAATTATATTATTGGTGTTGGCTTTAGGGTATGGTATACTGATGTTATGGTATAGCCTGGGCTGGAAGCGCCTGAAAAGTTTTTCACCGGCAGCGCCATCGGCCTGCCGTACTGCCGTTACCGTGATCATTCCTGCCCGGAATGAAGCCGCCAATCTGCCAGCCCTGCTGGAAGCATTGAAGAAGCAAACCTATAACCCGGCCTTGCTGGAAGTGATAGTAATAGATGATTTTTCTACAGATGAAACAGCGGCGGTAGTGCGCAATTTCCCGGCAGAAAATATTCACCTGCTGGAATTAAAACAGTATCTCAATGAAGAAGAACGGCTGAATTCTTTCAAGAAAAAAGCTATAGAAATTGCGATCTCAAAAGCCACCGGCGACCTTATTGTAACCACCGATGCCGATTGTGTAATGGGGCCGCGCTGGATTGAAACACTGGTGCAGTTTTACGAACATCATCAACCTAAATTTATAGCCGCACCGGTCAGCTTCTATAAAGAACATAACTTTTTTAAGCGCTTACAGTCGCTCGATTTCATGACCATGCAGGGTATTACCGGCGCAGCCGCACAACTGGCTTCCGGTACCATGTGTAATGGCGCTAACCTCGCCTATGAGAAAAAAGCCTTCCTGGAAGTAGGCGGCTTCAATGGCATCGATAATATCGCCTCCGGCGATGATATGCTGCTGATGTATAAAATTTACAGCGCATATCCCGATAAGGTGAGCTACCTGAAGTGTGAAGACGCAGTAGTGCGTACACTCGCCGTGGATACGCTGAGAGACTTTATGAACCAGCGGATCCGCTGGTCGTCGAAAGCAGATAAGTATGAGGATAAACGACTCACCTGGGTACTGCTGCTGGTATACCTGTTCAACGCCGGCTTGCTGGCGCTGGCGGTAATGGCCGTGTTTCTGCCGGTATGGTGGCCGTGGTTCCTTATCATTTTACTATTCAAAATAACCCTGGAGCTTTATTTCCTGCTCCCCGTAGCCAGGTTTTTTAATAAAACAGAACTGCTGTTATGGTTTATTCCGGGACAGATATTTCATATTCCTTATATTGTTGTTGCCGGGTGGCTTGGGAAGTTTGGCAGTTATCAGTGGAAAGGCCGGCAGGTAAATTAAATCCTGGTTCCTTTGTCAGACATGCAGCCTTATTGGAAAAAGTTATACCGGAATAAAGGTGCAGTGGCCGGTTTACTGGTTATTGCGGTGGCGGTGTTTATCAGTATCACCGCCTATTTTATTGCGCCGGATCATACGCCCAATGCCAACAGGATGGTGCTGGAAATAGAGGGGCAACACCCTGGTTTCCGGATCAATATGCTGGCGGTGTGGAAAGAGCAGCCCGTAAAAAAGGTATCCGTTTACCAGCGACTGCTGTACGGCCAGGAATCCGATCTCAGCTGGATACCTATCCGGTCGTGGCAGTTCAGGGACAGCGTATTGGTAGTGCAGCGGTATGTGGATGAATCTACCAGCCGGGAAGAAACCTATGCTCTCACGAAGATCTGGTACGGCAATGCGCCGGCCAACCCCCTGTCATCAAAAGCGTTACAGGAGAAGATACTGGCCGAACGGATTTTCTCCCGCACTTACTGGCTGGGTACCGACAAGTTTGGCCGGGATATCCTGAGCCGGCTGCTGATTGGCACGCGGGTAAGTTTAGGCGTAGGCTGTATTGCTGTAGTCATTTCCCTGAGCATTGGCGTGCTGCTGGGTGCCGTAGCCGGCTATTTCAAAGGCCGTACCGATGATGTGGTGATGTGGCTGGTGAACGTGGTATGGTCCATGCCAACGCTGCTGCTGGTATTTGCACTTACGCTGGCGCTGGGAAAGGGGTTCTGGCAGGTGTTCATTGCCGTGGGACTCACTATGTGGGTGGGCGTTGCCCGTATTATCCGCGGGCAGGTGCTGGGCATCCGGGAGCTGGAATACGTGGAAGCCGCGAGGGCATTGGGTTATGGACATGTACGGATTATTGTGAAACATATCTTGCCAAATATCATGGGGCCGGTGATGGTAGTAGCCGCCGGTAATTTTGCCACCGCTATTGTGGTGGAGGCAGGACTCAGCTTCCTGGGGGTGGGGGTGCAGCCGCCACAGCCATCGTGGGGGCTGATGATCAAAGAGAACTACAATTTCATTATCACGCATAATCCCCTGCTGGCATTGGCGCCGGGCGTTGCGATTATGCTGCTGGTATTGGCTTTCAACCTGTTAGGTAATGGATTGCGGGATGCGCTGGATGTAAGAAGTAAAATTTGATTTGCATATTAAAAAAAGCTAATTTCATGCTCCTATATAACTAGAAATATGTTATTGAAAACCTGTCTCCCTGCCTTCTTAGCTATTGCAATGCTTACTTTTTCTTCCTGTAAAAAGAAGAAAAAAGATAATCCTGCACCCAATGTGCAGGAAGAAACACTGGCTTTCGAACTGCCCGAAGTACAGGTAGGGAAATATAATATGGCGCAGGACAGCACCTATGCCCTGAAAGTAAATGTTACCAGCAAACTGCCAGAGAAGGGGGTGAAGGTAACGCTGAATGTAGCCACAGAAACAGGTCTTATCCCGCTGCCGCAGGACGATATAGCGGATATCAGCACTACTCCCTTTACTATTACGCTCCGTCATCTGAAGCCATTAAAAACCTACGAGGTAACTATCAGGCTGGCGTCTTTGGGTAACACCGGCAATGTAACTCCCCCACAGGTGTTTTTCCTTACCAATAAGTCTGCGGAATAGGCGGGCGATTAAAATCCATCAGTCCCGAATCTAAAATTGTGTAGGTTTGCAAGCTCGCAGACAAAGGAATCGTTTATGCAAATTGCTGTTAATGCCGCTTGTTTACGACAGGACATGCCTGCCGATACCGGGAATGTGGCAACGGAAATAATACTGGCGATGTGCCGGCAGCAGCCAGCGCATCAGTTCACATTTTTTTTTGACGGAAAAGTACCTGCCGGTTTGAAGGTACCGGCCAATGTGACCAATGTGGTATTGCCCCTGAAAGGCAATAAGCCCTGGCATTTGTACTGGTGGCAGGAGTGGCAGCTGGTGCGGGCTATGAAGCCATTCCGCCCGGACCTGTTCCTGGGGCTGGATGGCACGCTGCCTTTGCGTAGTAAAATCCCTGCGGGACTGTTGCTGAGAGATCTTTCGTTTTTACGTGATGCCGGTTTGCAGCCGGGTGTGCAACAGCGGTCGCTTAAAAACAATATCACGAAGTATCTCGACCGGGCGCGGCGTATAGCCGTGTTGTCGGATGCAGCACAGGATGAGGTGCTGCGTTACGCACCCGGCGTAAAAGATAAGCTGGTCCGGCTGGAAACCGGTATCAGTGAGCTGTATAAGCCCCTGGAGTGGGAGCAGCGCGAAACCGTGAAGCGGGCTTTTTCCGGTGGGGCGGAGTATTTCCTGGTAACGGGCAGTATGCATCCCCGGAATAATATTATACCGGTGCTGAAAGCATTTTCAGCGCTGAAGAAACGGCAGCGGAGTAATATCAAACTGGTGCTGGCGGGGAGTGTAACCCCGGCGGGAGCGGATATTGCCACTGCTTTGCAGAGCTATAAGTTCAGGCAGGATGTGGTGTGTATAGAAGATGCGGACGAAGATACCCTTGCCCGGCTCACCGGTGGCGCTTATGCCGTCGTGTATCCGTCGAGGTTGGAAGGGCTTGCCCTGCCGGTATATGCCGCGCAGCGGTGTGAGGTGCCGGTGATTGCCCTGGAGGGGGCAGCTGCCCGGGAGGCAGGCGGAGACGCGGTATTATACGCTGATCCGGCGAGTTTGGACGATTTATCAGAAAAAATGAGTCTTTTATATAAAGATGAACAATTAAGATCCCGTTTACTGGCTAAGATCCCTGCGGCGAAGCCTTTCAGCAGCTGGGAACATGCTGCGGAACAGCTGTGGAATCATCTCACCGGCACGGGTTTTTCCAAAATCAGTAAATGATGGCTATTTTTGCGCTTTAATTGAAAATCATGAGTAAAGTATCTACCATAAAGATCCAGGTTGGACTGGACGATCAGAAGGTGCCCGAGTCGATAGAGTGGAGCGCTACAGATAGTAAGGAAGAAAGAATGGTCAAGGCCAAAGGCATGATCGTATCTTTCTGGGATCCGGCTGAAAAGGTTGCGCTGCGTATTGACCTGTGGACAAAAGACATGATGGTGGATGAAATGGCGGATTTCTTTTTTCAGACCATGATGACAATGGCTGACACCTACGGAAGGGCCACCCCTTATAAAGATCAGGCAGACGATATGCGTGCTTTTGCAAAGGATTTCTTTAAGAAATTCCAGGACAGGCAGGCTGCCGAAGAAGCAGGTAAATAATCCATTAAACCTAACCATATGTCATTAGAACTAAATATCAACGCAGAAATCAAAGCTGCGATGCTGGGTAAAAAGGAAGCTGACCTGCGTGCACTGCGTGCTATCAAGGCGGCTATCCTGGTAGCCAAAACAGCAGAAGGCGCCCACGGAGACCTTACCGAAGCGGACGAGTCCAAACTGTTGCAGAAGCTCGCCAAGCAAAGAAAGGATTCTCTCGAAATTTTCCGTGCCCAGAACCGTGAAGACCTTGCCGTGAAAGAAGAAGAGGAGCTGGTAGTAATTGAACGCTTCCTTCCCAAACAAATGGATGAAGCAGAACTACGTACAGCCATTACAGATATTATTGCTTCCACCGGCGCCAGCTCACCCGCTGATATGGGTAAAGTAATGGGCGTTGCCACCAAACAACTGGCCGGTAAAGCCGACGGAAAGGCCATTTCCGCCCTGGTGAAAGAACTGCTTACTAAATAGTGCTGTCTGGTATTTAACTGGTTGAAGAGCGGTAACCGGGCAGGTAAACATCTCCCGGAAACTAAAAAATCAGGTAGTTAAATACCAGATTCCCTATATTTCTATCATGCCTATAGACATTATTTTTGCTATCATCATGGTTTTTGCCATCTACCGGGGCTACACCCGGGGTTTGATAGTAGCCTTATTTTCTTTGGTAGCCGCCATATTGGGATTAGCGGCGGCCCTGAAACTAACAGCAATTACCGCCTTATATGTACAGGAACACTGGGAAATGCATTCCCGCTGGGTACCTGTGATCTGCTTCGTGTGCCTTTTCCTGGGAGTAATATTACTTGTAAGGTTGGGAGCCGGGGCATTACAGAAGTTGGTAGAGCTGGTAATGTTGGGCTGGCTGAATAAACTGGGCGGAATACTGTTGTATAGCGTTATATTTATAATAATTTATAGTGTAGTGCTGTGGATGGCCAACCAGGTATACTGGCTGAGTCCTGAAACAAAGCTGCAATCTGTGGTATATCCTTATATTGAGAATATTGGCCCGTGGGTATTGGATCATATAGGAAGTGTGATCCCGGTTTTTAAGAATATGTTCACTGAGTTACAATCTTTTTTTGAGCAGGCAGCCCGGCATATTCAACCTGGATAACTCGTTCCAAAGATTATTTAGATTAATAAAAAGAATTATTTTAGCGTAAAATTGACTTTCAAGATTTGGCAATGGATTACGAAATCAAAACACAGGGTAAGTTTAATTTTATAGAAGAAGGAGAAGGAGAACCACTGGTATTATTGCATGGACTTTTTGGTGCTTTGAGCAATTTCTCGCACATGATCGAATATTTCCGGCAGTATAACAAGGTTGTGATTCCGATGTTACCCCTGTACGATTTAAACATCCTGGAAACATCGGTAGGCGGACTGGCCAAATATGTGCACAAGTTTATTGAAGCCAGGGGATACAAAAATGTACACCTGCTGGGCAATTCACTGGGAGGTCACGTAGCCATCGTATACCTGTTAAAACACCCTGAAGCACCCGTAAAATCCCTGATCCTTACCGGCAGCTCCGGCTTGTTCGAAAATGGAATGGGCGAAACCTATCCTAAACGCGGCGACTATGAATACATCCGCAAAAAAGCAGAACTTACTTTCTATGATCCGAAAATAGCTACCAAAGAACTGGTAGACGAAATGTTTGAGATAGTGAACAACCGCCTGAAAGTGATCAAGATCATCACACTGGCAAAATCAGCCATCCGCCACAACCTGGGAGATGAACTGAAAGATATCCAACAACCAACCTTACTGATCTGGGGCCAGAACGATACCGTTACTCCTCCTATGGTGGGCGAAGAATTTAAAAAGCTGATACCTAATTCTGAACTGCAGTTTATTGACAAATGCGGACACGCTCCCATGATGGAGGTGCCGGAAGAATTCAACAAAATTCTGCACGCTTTCCTGGAGAAACTGAAGTTTCAACCTGCCAGTTAAACCGGCACTTTCCCGGCATCACGGTAACTGTACCAACAGGTGCAGTGATTTCGCGTACATGTAATTTCTTTTTCTGTTGGCATATTCTTTACTATTATTGTATCAGAATACGCTAACATGATCGCCAGAGAACTCATATCTTCAGTACCTGTTCTGCATCCCTCGGATTCAGGAACAAAGGCACTGCGCCTGATGAACGAGTATCATCTTACGCAGCTCCCGATGGTTGTAGATAGCAAATACCTGGCCCTGGTGGAAGAAGACGATATCATGGATCTCGAAGATCCGGATGTACCCCTGGAATCTATGGAGTACAGCAGTACCCGCCCGGCTGTCATGGAATACGCTCATCTATTTGAAGCACTCAAACTTTTTTACGACTTTAAATTGTCTGCCCTCCCGGTAGTAACCAAGGAAAATGAATACCTCGGTATTATTACCAAAGATAACCTGCTGGCAGCTTTAGCAAGATATAACGGGGTGAAGGAACCCGGTGGTATCATCGCGTTTGAAGTAGATCCGCGCGATTACGCCCTCAGCGAAATTGCCCGTATCGCTGAATCAAATGATGTGACCCTCCTGAGCGTAAACACCATCACCAACCCCGTTACCGGCAAACTTGAAGTAGTGCTGAAAACAAACCGGCAGGAACTGCAAGGTCTGGTAGCCACTTTCGAACGCTTCAACTATGTGATCAAATACATTTTTGCAGAAGAGCCGGAAGAAGAACTGCTGAAGAAAAACTACGACCTGCTGATGAATTATATCGGTATGTAAGCGGATTTTGTCTTTCTCAGGATTAACCTGATTATACTGATTTTTGGATTTTATAAATGATTAAAGAAGATTAGGGAAGATATAAGCAGATGTATTCTGCTTATATCTTCCCTAATCTTAAAAAAAAATCAGTATAATCAGGTTAATCCTGAGAAAGACAAAATCCGCATTGTCAACTTTTAAAATGCTTTAAGGACCTACATGCTGAGATGCTGTTACTACCTGCTGGCCCTGGTCTGCCTGTTGGGAATTGTGATACCGGAAAATGCTGAAGGACAGTCTGTGTCTGTAATGGATACCAGCTACCTGGTAGTGCGTAACATCCTCGTTTCCGGTAATAAGAAAACCCGGACTTCCATCATTCTCCGGGAAATAAGCACCGTACCAGGAGATACCATCTATCTCCGCGACCTCTCCGCTACCCTGGAAGAAAGAAGAAAACAATTACTTAATACCTCCCTCTTCCTCAATGTTACCGCCAACGTAAAAAACTGGACCGGTAACGAAGCCGACCTCGTATTTGAAGTATGGGAACGCTGGTACACCTTCGCCTATCCCATTTTCAAACTGGCAGACCGTAACTTCAACCAGTGGTGGGTGGAAAAAAATCACAGCCTTAGCCGCATCAATCTTGGCGTAAGCGGCACCCAGGAAAACCTGACCGGCCGCAACGATGCGCTGAACGCCGCGCTGCAGTTCGGTTACACCCAGCGCTTCGCCCTCCAGTATAATATACCGTATATCGATAAACGTTTCCGTCACGGCCTCGGTATCATCGCGTCCTATAACCGTAACCGTGAGGTGAACGACAGTACCAGCAATAATAAACAGCAGTTTTTCCGGAAAGATGATTTCCTGCGCCAGGTATACATCATCGGGCTTAACTATAGCTACCGCCGGGCCATCAACACCCGGCACCAGGTATTTGTAAATTATAACTATGAAAAAGTAGCGGATTCAGTAGCCATCATCAACCCTAACTACCTGGGGAAAGGCCGCACCAACGTACGTTTCATAGATATCACCTACCGTTTTACTTATATTAAGGCAGATAGCTGGGTGTATCCCCTCAAAGGATTCCGGATACTGGCAGAAGCAGGTAAAAAAGGAATAGGCTCCCTCAATGATGTGGATGATGTTCACTTCCGGCTCAATATGGCCAAATACTGGCAGCTGCGGCCCAAAACCTTTGCAGCACTGGGTATCCGCAGCGTGGCCAAACTCTCCAATGAACAGCCGTATATTAACCAGCAGGCGCTGGGCTACCGCGATGATTACCTGCGCGGACTGGAATATTACGTGATAGATGGTACCAGCTTTGCCATTCTCAAATCAACGCTCCGGCAGGAACTCCTTTCTTTTAAAGTAAAGCTGCCCATTGTTCCAAAGAAATTTAATACCGTTCCGGTGCGTATCTTCGCCAAAGCCTTTGGCGACGCCGGTTACGCCTATAACAAATTCCCCGGCGACAGCTTCCTCAATAACCGTTTCCTGTATACCGGCGGCATCGGACTGGACATCGTTTCCTTCTATGATACCTGCCTGCGGATCGAATACAGCTTTAACCAGTTAGGGCAAAAAGGACTATTTTTACACACGAGCGTGGATATGTAGCACTTCAGAGCCGATCGTAAAAAGCTTAAAAAATTATGCAGGTAGCACTTTATAGCAGGGGATTTATTACAGAAGATATTTCAAACATCCGCTTATTGCTGGAGGAATTAAAGCGGGCAGAGATAGAGGCCATCATCTATGAGCCTTTTTTTCATACGCTGGAGCAACACATTCCTTTCGATAACGCACCAACGCTGTTTTCTTCCGCGGAAGACCTGCCGGGAAAAATAGACTTCCTGGTGAGCCTCGGTGGAGACGGTACCCTGCTGGATACCGTTTGTTATGTACGCGATACCAATATTCCCGTAATAGGGATCAACTTTGGCCGCCTCGGCTTCCTGGCCAGCATCGGTAAAGAAGAGATCCATGCACTGGTACAGGCACTGCTGAACCGCACGTATGTGGTAGACCAGCGGTCGCTGCTCCACCTGGATGCCAACATCCCCTTATTTGGCGATGTACCTTACGCCCTCAACGAGTTTACCATCCATAAAAAGGATACTTCCGCCATGGTAAAGATCCATACTTACCTGAACGGCGAATTCCTGAACACCTACTGGGCTGATGGATTAATTGTAGCCACCCCCACCGGCTCCACCGGCTATTCCCTGAGCTGCGGCGGCCCCATCGTATTCCCCGACGCCGGCAACTTTGTGATCACGCCTGTGGCGCCGCATAACCTGAACGTACGGCCCATCATTGTTCCCAACAACAATATCATTTCCTTTGAAGTGGAAGGACGCAGCGATCAGTTTCTCTGTACCCTCGACAGCCGCATGGAAACCATCGATAACCGAGTGCAGCTGGCCGTTAAAAAAGAAGAGTTCAAACTGAGCCTGCTCCGGCTGGACGACAGCAATTTCCTGCATACCCTCCGCAATAAATTACTCTGGGGCATTGACGCCCGGAACACGATTAAAATATAGAAATGTAAAATATATTGTTACATTTACAAATACATTTCATGCTGATTGTAATAGAAATTATGCCCCGTGAGGAAAGCAAACGCCAAATAAGTAAGCATAATCATCAGCCATACATTAAATAAATCCGGCATTTTAGCGTTTAAGTAGAACTGATTTATGCTGAAACCTATTCTATATTCCAAATACATCGTTTTTATATGGCTGGTGTCGGCCGGTTGTTTGTTTGCGGAACGTGCTGCGGCACAAAATGAGCTGGAATATGTGGGAGAGCTGGGTTTTTCCGTGGGAGGCGCGCAATATTTCGGGGACCTGAACACCCGGGGGGCTTTAAACACCCTGAAGCCTGCCATTGGGATTTACTACCGCAAATACATGAACGACTATGTGGGCCTCCGCGCTCATGCCCGGTTTATGCAACTTGGCTATTCCGACGTTTACAATAAAAATGAGTTCCAGAACCGCCGTAATCTCAGTTTCAATACTAATTTATGGGAGCTGTCGCTCCAGGGGGATTTCAATTTTTTCCGGTTTGAACCGGGCAGCTTATATGAGCGTTTTTCGCCCTATCTGACGGGTGGCGCCAGTATTTTTCATTATAACCCATATGCCTATCTGAATGGGGTTAAATATTTTTTGCAGCCCCTGGGCACGGAGGGGCAGGGCACGGCCCTGTATCCGGACCGGAAGCCCTATAGCCTGGTTTCCTATGCCTGGCTGATCGGGGGAGGGTTTAAATATAATATTTCCAAAAAAGTAAATGTGGGCCTGGAAGCTTTATACCGCTTCACCCAAACGGATTATCTCGACGACGTAAGCACTACTTATGCCGGCCCTGCGGCTTTTCCTGCGCTTCCCAGCAGCCAGCCCACGGTGGCGGCTCAGTTGCAGGACAGGTCGTCTGTAAAAGGCAGTCCCATCGGGGTGATAGGGCGGCAAAGAGGAAACAGCCGGGATAAGGATCAGTTCGTGACCATCGAATTAACGATCAGCATTCTTTTCACTTCTTACAACTGTAAATTTTAATTTACAATAAAAAATCCTTTCTGCGGGTGGCCTTTCCGTACCTGCCAACCGCCATGATAAGTCTCCGAATTTGCTAAAATCCCCACTGGTATTGAATTCGCTGTTAAAACTACGTTAAAACAACTTCTTAGGCTTTGCCAAAAAAGTCATTACTCTATTTTTGTATCTTTGCACCCTTTTAGTTAATCTGTTATAATCTGTTATAATACGCCTGACACAAATGAGCTTGAAGGAAAAATTGGACTTACAACGGTTGCCGCGCCATATAGCCATTATTATGGACGGGAACGGCCGTTGGGCAAAGGAGCGGGGACAAGACAGGCTGTACGGGCACCACGAAGGGGTAGAAAGTGTGCGTAATATAGTGACCACCTGTGCAGAACTGGGAATAGGTTATCTGACCCTATACGCGTTTTCTACTGAAAACTGGGACCGCCCGGTTTATGAAGTTAATGGCATTATGGAACTACTCGTAAACACTATCCGCATGGAAGTGAATACGTTATCAAAAAATAATATCCGGCTGAGCGTAATAGGCGACATGGAAATGTTACCTCCCCAATGCCAGCGGGAAATGGAGGAGGCCATTGCCCTTACCAGCCAGAATACCGGCCTCAATCTCATTATGGCTCTTAGCTACAGTGCAAGGTGGGAAATCGTGAATGCAGCCAGGAAAATAGCCCTGGATGTGAAAAATGGAGCCCTGGACCCGGTAGCTGTGACGCCAGAGGTATGGGAAAAATATCTCTGTACCGCCGGCCTGCCGGACCCTGAATTAATGATTCGTACCAGTGGAGAATGCAGGATCAGTAACTTTCTACTATATCAACTGGCCTATGCGGAACTGTATTTTACAGATACCCGCTGGCCGGACTTCCGCAATGAACATCTTTACCAAGCCATCTTAAATTACCAAACCAGAGAACGGCGCTTTGGCAAAACAAGCGAACAAATTCAGCAGAATGAAGAAATTATTTCCTAAGGGCCTTCTGGCTATAGCATTATGTTGCAGTGCAGGCATTCGTGTATCCGCTCAGCAAAAAGATACCGTGCCTCCTACGCAGCCCCCTGCTAATCCGCCGGCCGTTTCTCCTATCAACACAGGTATTCCGCAACAGTACGAAATTGCCGATATCACCGTTGCCGGTACTCAATACCTGGATAAATCACTGCTGTTGTCGCTCTCCGGCCTCACTGTCGGCGATAAGGTTACTTATCCGGGCGGTGACCAGTTCACAAAGGCAATTCAGAGCCTCTGGTCACAAAGACTGTTTGCCGATGTAACCATTTATGTGACCAAAATAGAAGACAATAAGATCTGGCTGGAAATAGGATTAACGGAAATGCCCCGCATGTCCTCCTTCGTTTTCAGGGGAATCAAAAAAACAGAAGCAGACGATATTACTACCAAAGCCGGTTTACGTAAAGGAAATGTGATCACACAGGCCCTGAAACAAAACGTAATCGGGGTAGTTCATAAATTTTATGCAGATAAAGGATTTGGAAATGCTACCGTGAAAATCGAGGAAAGAGGGGATACCGGCCAGGTAAACTCCAAACACCTGATCTTTAACGTTACCAAAGGCAGTAAAGTACGTATCCAGGATATCAACATAGTAGGCAACGAAAGCATAGCCGACTCCAAGATCAAGAAGAAGATGAAAGGAACCAAAGAACGTTCCCGCTTCACGCTTCACCCGGACATGGAACACGTATATGTGGATTCCCTGGCCCAGCCGGATGATTTCTGGCAAACCTATGGCTTCCTGCAGCCTACACGCGCATTTGAGAAACTGGATCCTTATTTCCGCTTTAAACTGTTCAGTTCTGCCAAATTCAACGAAAACAAATACCTCGAAGATAAAGGTAAAGTGATCGGGCTCTATAACTCCAAAGGTTATCGTGATGCGGTGATTGTAAGAGATACCACCTATAAAACCCACTCACAGAATCTGAATGTAGACATGCAGATTTCTGAAGGTAAAAAATATTATTTCGGTGATATTACCTGGAAAGGAAATACCCGTTATTCCGACTCCGTACTGACCCGTATCCTCGGCATCAAAAAAGGAGATATCTATAACCTGGAACTGCTGGAAAAAAGAATCGGTAAACAAATGTCACAGGAAGGCGGCGATATCAGCGGCTACTACATGGACTATGGCTACCTCTTCTTCCAGATTGATCCGGTGGAAGTCGGCATCCGTGGCGATACCATCGATTACGAAATCCGTTTACGTGAAGGACCGCAGGCAACCATCAAGGAAGTACGTATAGCCGGTAACGAAAAAACCAACGAACACGTTATCCGCCGTGAACTGCGTACCATTCCGGGTGAAAAATTCAGCCGCCAGGATCTGATCCGTTCCAACCGTGAAATTGCCAATCTCGGCTTCTTCAACCCGGAAAAGATCGGCATGAACCCCGTACCAAACGTTCAGGATGGTACCGTGGATATTGATTATACCGTGGAAGAAAAAGCCAATGACCAGCTGGAACTATCAGCCGGTTGGGGTGGTTATATCGGTTTAACCGGTACCCTCGGTGTTACCTTCAACAACTTCTCCCTGCGTAATATCTTCAAAAAAGAAACCTGGGATCCATTGCCAAGCGGCGACGGACAGAAACTGTCTGTACGTGTATCTTCCAATGGTAAAGCATACCGTTCCTACAACTTCTCCTTCACAGAACCGTGGCTGGGAGGTAAAAAAAGGAACCAGTTTTCGGTAAGTCTCTACAGCAGTTACCAGAACCCTTACGCATACAACGATTATTATAAGCTGCCGGGCGATACCACCACCTCTACAAATGGTCACTTTAAAGTGCTGGGCGCCTCTGTATCACTGGGTAAACAATTGAAATGGCCGGATGACTATTTCACCCTGATCTATTCCGTGAACTATCAGCAGTATAAGCTGAAGAACTATAACTACTTTGGTATTCCCGGGTTTGAAAGCGGTACGTCCAACAACGTCAACATCAAACTGACGCTGTCCCGTTCTTCTGTGGATCAGCAGATCTTCCCGCGCAGTGGTTCCAACTTCATGGTATCTGCGCAGTATACGCCACCATACTCCCTGTTTAATCCCGACAAGGATTACTCCAAGGAGCCGGCTTCAGAGCAGTTTAAATTTATTGAGTACCAGAAATACCGCTTTAACGCAGAGTGGTACGTGCCTTTGAGCCGTCCGATGGGTAGCGATAACAAAACGTTTGTATTGAAAGTAGCTGCGAAATTTGGTTACATCGGCCGTTACAACAACCGTACAACCCTGTCGCCTTTCGGCCGGTTTGAAATGGGTGGTGATGGTTTGAGTAACTTCGCTATCTACGACCGTGATATCATCTCCCAGAGAGGTTACCCGGTGTATTACACCTCCGATCCGAGCATCAATCCTGAAAACGGTCAGCCTGCCAACTATTCCGGCTTTACCGTATTTAATAAGTATGTGATGGAACTGCGGTATCCGTTCAGTTTGAATCCCAGCTCCACCATCTTTGGTTTGGCCTTCCTGGAAGCAGCCAACGGTTATAAAGACCTGAATGAATACAACCCGTTCAGATTACGCCGTTCTGCCGGTATTGGTATGCGTTTCTACCTGCCGATGTTTGGATTGCTTGGATTTGACTATGGTATCGGGTTTGACCGTCTCCAGCCGGGTGGTGGTTTAAAAGACGCTGCTAAGTTTACATTTATGCTCGGGTTTGAACCAGAATAATGTGGAAAATAATTATATATTGCAAGTTTAACCGTCATTTGGTTTTGCGAAAAATTATTGTAGCATGAAGAAATTATTTATTACAGCCGCTATTGTGCTGGCTATGGGCGGTGCAGCAAGTGCACAGCGCTATTGCGTGATAGATACAAAATATATCCTGGAAAGCATTCCGGAATACAAGGAGTCACAGAAAAAGCTGGACGCAGTTGCGGAGCAATGGCAGAAGGAAATTGACGCTAAGTTCCAGGAAGTGGATAAGATGTATAAGTCTTACCAGGCAGAACAGGTAATGCTCACAGAAGAATTGAAACGTAAACGGGAGGATGAAATAGTAGCCCGGGAAAAAGAGGCAAAGGATTTGCAGAAGAAGCGTTTCGGTTACGAAGGTGATCTTTTCAAAAAGAGGGAAGAACTGGTAAAGCCCATTCAGGATAAGATTTACAATGCGGTGCAGAAGCTTTCTGCGGGCAGGATGTATGATTTTGTACTGGATAAGGCTGCAGGCGCCACCGTTATATTTTCTGATCCCAAGCTGGATAAAAGCGAAGAAATCCTGAAATCATTGGGAGTCAAGAAATAAACCCGTACCTATTTTTTAACTATAAGTATTTAAATTTTTTTAAACACAGACAACATCATGAAGAAGTACGTAATTATTGCTTTTGTGGCGGTTACCGGTTTGTTCAGCGTGAATGCAATGGCACAATCCAAAGTAGCGCATATCAATGCACAGGCACTGGTAGCAAGCATGCCGGAAGCCAAAAAGGCAGAAACTGATCTGCAAACTTTTGCACAGGGACTGGAAGGTGATGGAAAAGCACTGGTAGATGAGTATACGAAGAAAATGAAGGAATTCGATGATAAAGCGGCCACTATGACCGACAACATGAAAGAAATCAAAGGCCGTGAAATCCAGGATGCCCAGAAACGTATCCAGGACTACCGTGAAGGCGCTGAACAGAAAGTACAGGCTAAACAGCAGGAACTGCTGAAACCCATCTACGATAAAGCCCGTAAGGCAATTGAAGATGTAGCAAAAGAAAAAGGTTACAACTACGTAATCGACAGCTCTGCCGGTATGCTGCTGGTTTCTCCTGCTGCAGACGATATCCTGGCTGCTGTAAAGACCAAACTGGGAGTTAAATAATTAAAATTCTTAATACTTAAAGGTGGAATGTGGTGAAAGCTGCATTCCACCTTTACATTTAAGAATTCGTATTTTAATTTTACTTTTCAAATATTTTCTGCTACCTTTGCCTTCCGTTTTAAAAACCACAATCCTTTAACACGGGAGTTTTAGTATAGTACAGGTAAAAACAAAAAAAAGAAATGAAACGTACTTTTCAACCGCATAACAGACGCAGAAAGAGCGTTCACGGCTTCAGAAAGAGAATGGAAACTGCTAATGGCCGTAAGGTATTGGCTTCCCGTAGAGCAAAAGGTCGTAAGAAGCTGACTGTTTCTGACGAGCGTAAGCTGAAATAATTGTAGTAGCTAAATACTATTTGCCATAAAAACTTATTCTTTTACTAAGGAAGAAAGGTTAAAAAGCAGAAAACTTATTGAAACGCTTTTTCGTGAAGGAAAAGCGTTTTCTGTTTTTCCCTACCGGGTTGTTTACATGCCGTTAAAAGAACCGGGTAAATACCCCGTGCAGGTAGGCTTTAGCGCCGCTACCCGCCGGTTTCCCCATGCGGTAGACCGGAACCGCATCAAACGCCTGGGCCGTGAAGCCTGGCGCCTGCAAAAGCAGGAACTCTACGATCACCTCCGGTCTGAATCAAAACAGATCGCCGTTTTCCTCATCTACACCGACAAAAAAATCGCCGGTTTTTCTACCCTGAAAGACAAAATTTCGGTAATTTTAAAAAAGCTGCAAACCAGCATTTAGTACTTAGTAGTTAGCTTTTAGCTGATTGCAGCAAAACCGGTATTTGACACTCCGTTAAATGGCCTGCTTATTTTTTACTGGCGAAAAGCTAACTGCTAAAAGCTGCTTATGAATCGTGTTGTGCGCTGGCTTAGTTTCCCTTTTATCTTCCTGATAAAAATTTATCAATGGTTTATCTCGCCCCTCCTGGGCAGTAAATGCCGTTATACCCCCACCTGCTCACAATACGGGCTGGAAGCATTTAAAAAATATGGCCCTTTCAAAGGCGGCTATCTCACCATAAAGCGTATCTTGTCATGCCACCCCTGGGGTGGACATGGATATGATCCGGTACCATAATTATTACCGGTTGCCAACTACTATCATTCATCTTATACACTCGTTGCATGCGTGCGTTTTTTAATAAAAGAAGGAAACTGACAGCGGCCCTGCTCCTGATCATTACAACAGCAGGGATCTTCGCTTTCAATGAAAACGATAAGTATTTCCAGATTGCCAAAAACCTGGACATATTCGCCGCTTTCTACCGGGAACTGAATACGTATTACGTAGATGACCTCCCTCCTGAAAAAGTGATGCGGAAAGGCATTGAAGCTATGCTGGAGGAAACAGATCCATTTACAGATTTTGTTTCCGAAGAAAACCTGGACGATCTTAAATTTATGGCCACCGGTAAATACGGCGGTGTAGGCGCCTCCATCAACACCAGCGGTGAATGGACCTCCATCACCGATGTATACGAAGGCAGCCCTATGGACAGGGCCGGCGTAAAACCAGGCGATATCATCGTGAGCATGGATGGCAAGTCCAGCAAAAATGTAGCCCAGGAAGAAATCAGCAGGCAGCTTAAAGGCGCTGCCGGTACCCCGCTGGACATGGTGTTCCGCAACCCGGTAACCGGTGTGGAAACCCCTAAAAAGATCATCCGCGAGGAAATTAATGTGAAGGCTGTCAGCTATGCAGGCATCCTGAAAAATGATATCGGCTATATCAAAATGACCCAGTTCACAGAGAACAGCGGCGCTATGGTACGCAAAGCAGTGGAACAACTGAAACAAACCAACCCCGCTTTAAAAGGCATGATCCTCGACCTGCGCGGCAACCCCGGTGGATTACTGGATGAAGCCGTTGTGGTAGCCAACATCTTTGTAGATAAAAATAAACTCATTGTAAGCACCAAAGGAAAAGTAAAGAACTGGGACCGCAACTACGAAACATCCGAACAACCGGTAGACCTGCACCTCCCGTTGACTGTGCTCACCAATCACTCCTCTGCTTCTGCCGCTGAAATAGTGGCCGGCAGCGTACAGGATCTCGATCGCGGACTGGTAATAGGACAACGCTCCTACGGGAAAGGCCTGGTGCAAACCACCCGTCAGCTGCCCTACAATACCAAACTGAAAGTAACTACTGCTAAATATTATACGCCAAGTGGCCGCTGTATCCAGGCTATCGACTACTCACACCGCAACGATGATGGCAGTGTAGACTATGTGCCGGATTCCCTCCGTAAATCATTTACCACCGCAGGTGGCCGCGCCGTAAAAGATGGCGGCGGCATTGAACCGGATGCAAAGGTAGATCCTACCTACATCAGCCAGGTAGCCATTACTCTCATCCGCAAACAATTTATTTTTGATTACGCCACCAGCTACTACTATCGTCATCCGAAAATAGCTGCTGCCGGCTCTTTTGCGCTCTCTGAAAGCGACTTCGAAGATTTTGAACGCTATCTTGAGAACAAAGATTACAGCTACAAAACACGTAGCGAAGAAGCCCTGGATTCTTTCAAAAGCACCGCAAAAAAAGAGAAGTATTATGATGCCATCGCCAAAGAGCTGGAAACACTCGAAGCGAAAATGAAACACGATAAGAAGCAGGATCTGCTGAAGAATAAAACAGAAATAAAACGGTTACTGGAAGAAGAAATAGTGAACCGCTATTATTTGCAGAGAGGCCGTATTATCAGGTCGCTCGAATGGGATAATGAAGTAAATACCGCTATCGACTTATTGCATAATCCATCAAAATATAAGCAACTGCTTGCGGTAGCGAAGTAATCGCCCCCGTTGCTGATAACATTGAAGCCTGCAAACATGCCCCGGTTGCCACCGGAGTTTGTTTGCAGGCTTCATTATTCCTCCTTTTCCAATTCTCATATAAATTATGAATTCCGGTAGAATAATTATATTTTGAGAGTCCAGTGAATAATAAACACATATCATTTCTCAATCTAAATGGGTTATCATGCCAGTAAATTCCAATGAAGACTCTCGCCGGAGTTTCATCAGTAAATTTGCCAAAGGAGTAGTAGGAGCATCACTGCTGCCAAGTATCCTGACCGCAGCTGATAAACAAAGAAACATTCAATCACTTTCCCGCCTGAAAGAAAAATACAGTCCGAACGACCAGATACAGATTGCACTGATAGGTGCGGGTGGTATGGGAACAGCAGATGCCAATACGGCGATCACCGTGCCCGGTGTAAAGCTGATAGCCGCCTGTGATTTGTATGATGGCCGTTTGGCTGATGCAAAAAAGAAATGGGGTAATGATATTTACACTACCCGCAGCTACCAGGATATCCTGGACAGAAAAGACATTGATGCCGTGATCATCGCAGTGCCGGACTTCTGGCACAAAGATATTTCTGTGGCAGCCATGAATAAAGGCAAATCCGTGTATTGCGAAAAACCGATGGTACATGATATCACCGAAGGCCCCGCAGTAGTGGAAGCGCAGCAACGCAACGGAAAGGTAGTATACCAGGTAGGCAGCCAGGGCATGAGCTCCCTGGGTAATGAAAAAGCCCGGCAGCTGCTGAAAGATGGCGCTATCGGTAAACTTAATTATGCAGAAGGCTTCTGGGCACGTATGTCGCCCACCGGCGCATGGCAATATCCTATTCCTGCGGATGCTTCCACTAAAACAGTAGACTGGACCGCTTACCTCAAAAATGCGCCCAAGCGCGATTTTGACCCGTTACGTTTCTTCCGCTGGCGTAATTATAAAGACTATGGTACCGGCGTTTCCGGCGATCTGTTCGTTCACCTGTTTTCCAGTCTTCACCTGGTAACCGGTTCCCTCGGGCCCAACAAAGTAATGGCTACGGGTGGATTACGTTACTGGAAAGACGGCAGGGAAGTACCGGATATTATGCTGGGGATGTTTGATTATCCTGAAACAGAAATACATCCTGCATTCAACCTGTCGCTCCGCGTAAACTTTGTGGATGGTACCGGCGGTACCAACTACCTGCGCATGGTAGGCAGCGAAGGCTCCATGACGGTAGAATGGGATAAGGTAACCCTGTTCCGCAATAACGTACAGGTAGATGAAAACGATCCGCTGGCTGCTGCCAATGCAGCTGCTTCCAACAATGGAAAATCGTACGCCTATCACCGTGCGAACATGCTGGATCCTGAAAAGATGATCTATGAAGCAGAGAAAGGATACAAAGGCGCGCACTTTGATCACTTCTACAACCTGTTTAATGCAATGCGTACCAATGGCAAAGTAGCGGAAGATCCTACCTTCGGTTTCCGTGCTGCCGCACCGGCGCTGCTGTGTAACGAAAGCTATTTCGATAATAAGATCATCCACTGGGATCCGAAGAATCTGAAAGTAGTGAACAAGTAATTAAACACGGTATATATGAAGCACCTTTTGGTTCCTGCGTTGTCGGTGTTAACTATCGCGGCCGCGTCTTGCGGAAGCAATACGGTAAGTAACGATAACAAGAACGCCATTGCGGTGGCGGATTCCCTTGTAAGCACTGCGCTTGCGGATTCTACAGGAGCCGTATTAAGTGAGGCGGAAAAGGCGGAAGGCTGGCAACTGTTGTTTAATGGCCATACACTGGAAGGCTGGCGGACTTACAAAAATAAACCGGCAGATTCGTGGGTGGCGGAGAAAGGGATCCTGCATTGCCTGGGTAATAAAACAGACAAGTCTGATAAACGGGGTAACCTGATCACAGATAAACAGTTTGAGAACTTTGAACTGACAGCCGACTGGAGGCTGTCGCCGCAAGGCAACAGCGGCATCATGTATATGGTAACGGAAGAATTTGAAACCCCTCAGCTGAGTGGTCCGGAATACCAGATCATTGATGATAAAAATTTCCCGGAGAAGCTGGAGCCCTGGCAGCGCACAGGCGCCAACTACGCTATGAATCCTCCTTTGGCAGATGCTGCCAATCCCATTGGTGAATGGAACACGACAAAGATCATTGTGAACAAAGGTCATGTGGAACATTGGCTGAACGGGAAGAAAACGGCCGACTACGAGTTGTGGACGCCTGAATGGAAGAAACACAAGGAGGAAGGCAAATGGAAAGATGCCAAAGGTTATGGGTTGTCTAAAAAAGGCCACATTGCGTTGCAGGATCATGGCAGCGAAATATGGTTCAAAAATTTAAAGATCAGGGAACTATAAACAATTGGTCAAGCATATAAAAAATCCCGTCAAGGTTTACCTGACGGGATTTTTTTATACAGTTTGATGAACCGGGGAGAGCTTATACAGCTGCTTCGTAGCGTTTGCTGATGGCGTTCCAGTCTACAACGTTCCAGAATGCTTTCAGGTATTCCGGACGGCGGTTCTGATATTTCAGGTAGTAAGCATGTTCCCATACGTCTACACCGAGGATAGGCGTGCCTTTTACTTCAGCAACATCCATCAGCGGGTTGTCCTGGTTTGGCGTGGAAGAAACTTCCAGTTTGCCATCCTTTACGGTTAACCATGCCCAGCCAGAGCCGAAGCGGGTAGCGCCGGCAGTGCTGAATTTTTCCTGGAATGCTTCGAAAGATCCAAAGGTGCTGTTGATAGCATCTGCCAGTTTACCGGTTGGTGCACCGCCGGCGTTTGGCGCCAGGCTGGTCCAGAAGAAACTGTGATTCCAGTGACCACCGCCATTGTTTCTTACTGCCGGGCTGATTTTACCGGCGTTAGCTACCAGTTCTTCCAGCGATTTGTTCTCATTTTCTGTGCCTGCTACTGCTTTGTTCAGATTGTCTACATAAGCCTGGTGGTGCTTACCATGATGAATTTCCATTGTCAGTTTATCGAAATTCGGCTCTAACGCATCGGTAGCGTAGGGTAAGCTCGGAAGTGTAAATGCCATAACTCTAATTTTTATGGGTTTTAAAATATGATTTCTTGATAGTCGCCAAATTTACTGCCAATCCGTTAAAATTTAGATATTTATTATTAAGTTAACCAGATGTTCTGCAGGCGACTGTAAAAAGGGAATGGGGTAACAGGATAATTAGTGAAATCAATCAATGCCTGGGCTTGATCATATGGAAAATTATTTTATATTTACGGATACTCGGTTTAACAGGACGTAACATCAGGCATATTTTTCAGGTATGCCCGGTTGTTGTTTACCTATTGTTTGTTTAAAACTTATAGTATGCAGACAGGCTCGGACTCGGGGCTACATTTTTCCCTCAATGCCTTACAGAAGGAAAATGAGCATTTAAAAAATCGTATCCATTGGTTGGAGAGCGTTTTACATCATGTACCCGCCATGATTTACAGTTACGATAACAATAATAAATGTGTGACATGGTGCAACGACCGTCTCGCAGAAACGGTTGGATTTTCTGCTGATGAGATGACCGGGATGGGAATAGAATTTTTCCGGCACATCATGCATCCTGAAGACTTTAAACTGGCAGCTGTAGCACAGCAATCCTTTATCAATAACAAAGCACAGTTTGGCGGCCTGGCCCGCATCCGCAAAAAAGGAGAAATTGACTACCGGTGGCTGCTTGGGCTGGAAGTGCCATTTACGCACGATAAGAACGGAAGGGTGGTGGAAATCATCTGTGCCTTTTTAGATCTTACCAATGCCATTGATACCAATGCTCAACTGTCTGAAGCATTGGCAGCCATCATGCGCCGCCAGAATGAAACCCTTTTCAACAAACTCACCCCGCGGGAGAAAGATGTATTAGGAATGGCTGTAAAAGGACTGAACAACAAAGAAATAGCCCAATCGTTGAACCTTAGCCGTTATACCGTGGAAACCCACCGGAAAAACATCCGGCTGAAACTGAAAGTGCGTAACACCTCAGAACTGGTAGCAATTGCCCGTAAGATAGGATTTGAATAAAATTGTATTTTCCTGATAGCCAACTTTTAAGGAGAAATATCTGGTTGCAGAATATTTGCTAAAAATTGCTAAATATTTCAAAAATACCCAACATTGGGTATTTGCTCGTTTTTCAAACTCCACTAATTTAGTGAATTAAATATTATATGTGTTTTTTAAACATCCGCTATGATTATTAGCTGAAACACCCCTATGACTATGATAACCGAGGAAAGAGCATTTGACATCTTACAACTGGAAGAATCTGCAACTGCGGACGAAATTGTGGCACGCTACGAAATCCTTAAAGATCAATACAGAAAAATAAAAGATGAAACGGAAGACCTGAGAACACGGCTGGCGTACCAGTTGAAACAAATAGAACTGGACGACGTATTTATATATTTCAGAAGGAAACAAAGAATATAAAAGAACCACCGGTATTCTTCCTTTATATATCCACAGGGAAAACTATGCCCTCATCTGCCCGTTGGCTTTAATTCATTATATTTACCAGCCTAAACCCTACCTAAACAATCATTCTATGAATGTTATCTTGATCGTTTTGATAGTACTGGCTTTAGTCGTCATACTATCATCGTTTGTAACGGTGCAGCAGGGAAACATTGCTGTCACTACTATCTTCGGAAAATACAACCGGGTGCTTTTCCCCGGACTGAACTGGAAAATACCCATCATTGAAAAGGTATTTAAAAGGGTATCCATCCAGAACAGATCTGTGGAACTGGAATTCCAGGCCATCACCATTGACCAGGCGAATGTGTATTTCAAGGCCATGCTGTTGTATGCCGTGTGGAATCAGGAAGAAGAAACGCTTAAGAATGTGGCATTCAAATTTATGGATGAAAGAAGCTTTATGCAGGCGCTGGTTCGCACCATTGAAGGTTCTATCCGTGGATTTGTAGCTACTAAAAGACAGGCAGAGGTGTTAGGACTCCGTAAAGATATTACGGAACACGTAAAAGAACAGATCGACAAAACCCTGGAAGAATGGGGTTTCCACCTGCTGGATCTGCAGATGAATGACATCACTTTTGATGAAGTGATCATGAAGTCGATGGCACAGGTAGTGGCTTCCAATAACCTGAAAGCAGCTGCTGAAAATGAAGGTCAGGCTTTACTGATCACCAAAACAAAAGCGGCAGAAGCAGATGGTAATGCGATCAAGATCGCAGCAGAAGCAGAGCGCCAGGCCGCGCAGTTGCGTGGTATGGGTGTGGCTTTGTTCCGTGAAGAAGTAGCCAAGGGTATGAGTATGGCCGCCAAAGAAATGCAGCAGGCCAACCTGGATACCTCGGTAATCCTCTTCTCCATGTGGACTGAAGCTATTAAACACTTTGCCGAAAACTCAAAAGGAAACGTCATCTTCCTGGACGGTTCTTCCGAAGGGATGGATCATACCATGAAGCAAATGATGGGCATGAATAAGCTGATGGATTCCACCAAAAAGTAATTATCTCCTTTGTTCAAAGAAGGTTTTCATCAGCTGTAAACTTTCTTCGCTGCACGGACCGGCCTCCAGTTTTGTTTTGGGATGAAACGGGGACCGGTCGCCGGTAGCTCTCCGGTAGCTGTTCTTGTCATCTGCCGCGGCATAAACAATCCTGCCTATTTTACTCCAGTATAGCGCCCCGGCACACATCAGGCAGGGTTCCACTGTTACATACAAAGTAGCTTCCATCAGGTATTTACTACCGAGCGTATTGAATGCGGCCGTCAGCGCAATCATTTCTGCGTGTGCGGTACAGTCGTTCAATCTTTCCACATGGTTATAGCCACGGCCAATAATGCGGTTGTTCAGCACTACTACCGCACCAATGGGTACTTCTCCGTCTTCAAAGGCTTTGCGTGCTTCCTGCATCGCCTGCCGCATAAAATGTTCGTCTGTCATAACTGTTAGTATTCAGCCTTTGATTGCAAAACAACCAAAGGCTAAAAATTATTTGTTGATCATTGCCAGAAACTCATCTTCCGACAGGATCTTAATGGTATTAATTTTCTTGGCCTTTTCCAGCTTACTGCCGGCATCATCGCCTACTACCAGGTAGTTGAGTTTGCTGCTCACGCCGCTCACTATTTTACCACCTTCCTGTTCCACCATTTCCTCTGCCTCGGTGCGTTTCAGCTTATGCAGGGTGCCGGTGAACAAAAACGTTTGCCCGTTGAGGTTACCCGAGGTATGTGTTTCCTTTTTTGTATTCGTCATGCTGATACCTAAGGCTGCCAGCTTGTTCAGCATTTCAATATTATCATTGTTGGCAAAAAACAGCCGGATGGAGCCCGCTACTTTCGGTCCTATATCTTCCAGTGCGAGGATCTGTTCTTCCGTCCAGTTTTGCAGGTCCATGATATGGTTCACTGCATTGGCGAGTGTTTTGGCGGTGGTTTCACCTACATAACGGATACCCAGGCCAAATATCAGGCGGTGCAGCGGCTGCGTTTTTGATTGCTCAATAGCCGATTGAAGATTGGTCAGTGATTTTTTACCAAAGCCTTCCAGCGCGCCTATCTTCTCAAAATCCAGTTCATAAATACCGGGTATATCTTTTAGTAGTCCTAATGAAAAGAATTTGCGCACATTACTTTCGCCAAAGCTTTTGATATCCATTGCATCCTTGCTCACGAAGTGAATCATTCTTTCTACTACCTGTGCTTCACAGCTGATGTTGGTGCAGCGCCAAACGCTTTCCCCTTCCGGCTTTACGAGCTTATCATGACACACGGGGCAGTGTGTAGGAAAGATGATGTCCTGCTCGCTGCCATCGCGTAGGTCGGCCACGGATTTCACGATATAAGGGATCACGTCTCCTGCTCTTTCCACCAGCACGGTATCTCCCAGTTTCAGGTCTTTCTCTTTAATTACTTCTTCATTAAAAAGAGAAATAGACCCTACGGTTACGCCGCCAATGGGCACAGGGTCGATCTTTGCCACGGGCGTGATAGAGCCGGTGCGGCCCACCTGGAACTCTACGCTGCGGAGTTTACTGGTGGCCTGCCGTGCCTTGAATTTATAGGCAATGGCCCAGCGCGGGTGATGGGTGGTCATACCCAGCCGGTCCTGCAGGTTATAGTCGTTTACTTTGATCACCATGCCGTCTATTTCATAAGGCAGGTTATCTCGTTCTGTTTCAAATTTCAGCACGTAGTCAATAACGCCCTGTATGCCTTTTATCACTTTCTTTTCTTTGGCCGGGCTGCGGAAACCGAGGGTAGATAACAGTTCCAGCGTACCGCTATGCGTTTTGAGTGCATCGGGTTCTGTTTTTCCCGGGTTCATGTTATGGTAACTCATGTGATAGAGGAATGCTTCCAGTCCGCGTTTGGCTACTTCATTGGGATCTACCATCCGCAACGAGCCGGAGGCGGCATTACGCGGATTGGCCAGCGGGGGCTGGTTGTCGGCGATGCGTTTATCGTTAAAGGCTTTGAAGGTGTTTTTATTGATGAGCACTTCCCCGCGTATTTCTATCTGGTGAATGCCATATTTTGAGAAGGAGGCCGACAGGGGGATAGAGCGGATCTGTTTGATATTGGTGGTGATGTCTTCTCCTGCAACGCCATCGCCGCGGGTAGCGCCGCGTGTCAGCCGGTCGTCTTCATAGATCAGTGAAATACTGGCGCCATCGAACTTGGGTTCAATGCAGTATTCAATTTCAGCAAGGCCGGCGCTTTCGCGTGCTTTGCGGTCCCAATCCAGCAGGTCATCTGCATTGTAGGAGTTTTCCAGGCTGAGCATGGGTACCAGGTGTGGTACAGTGATAAATTCTTTGGTGAGTCCCTGTGCTACCCGCTGGGTGGGAGAGTCGGATGTAACGAGGTCCGGATGTTCCAGTTCGAGTTTTTTCAGCCAGGCAAACAACTGGTCGTATTCATAGTCGCTGATCACGGGTTCACTTTCCACGTAGTAGCGCCAGTCGTTATAACTGATTACACGACGAAGGGCATCCAGGGTTTCATCAATGGATTGCAGTAGTTTTTCCTGCTGTAAATGGCTGAGCAGCTTTTTGGCCAGCTGCGTCAGGGTTATTTCTATCTCCTTTGTGTACATAATTGGTATAACTGAGCCGTAAATTTAAACTTATCTTTCAGGTTAGGGATATCTGTTGAAAAAAATCCGGGCACTTTTGTTTTAAATGTGATATTTTTTTCTTTCATTTGAATATAGTTCCACGCGTTATCGAATTAACTGAGTTTACTGTAATTCCACGTCTTTATGATGTCTATGTACACCAAGAACCTCAACACGCACCTCGTTGAAATAAAGGATTATTTCAAGGTAGCCATTTCGGTTGACTGCGTCATTTTCGGATTCAACAACGATGAGTTGAAAGTACTGTTAATAGAATCGGATCTCAAAGAGTTTAAGGGGAAGTGGTCGTTGCTGGGCGACATTGTGCGGCCGGAGGAAGAGCTGGATGAAGCAGCTTACCGGGTGCTTAAAGCGCGCACCGGGCTGGATAATGTATACATGGAGCAGGTGCAAACCTTTGGGGCAGTGGAGCGGCATCCTGCGGGCCGGGTGATTACCGTGGCCTATTATTCGCTGGTGAACATTGAGCATGTGGAGCTGAAAATGAGTAATAATGAACTGCACTGGCACAGCGTGAAAGAGCTGCATGAAATGGCCTTTGACCACAAACAGATCCTGGATACCTGTCACGAGCGGCTTAAACAGCAGGTGCTGGTACAGCCTATTGGATTCAACCTGTTGCCCCGCAAGTTTTCCCTCCGCGAATTACAGAATTTGTACGAAGCTATCCTGGATATGGAACTGGACCGTCGTAATTTCAGGAAGAAGTTTTTATCGATGGATTTACTGATGGATTTGAATGAAGAAGAAGAAGATGTGCCTCATCGTCCGGCGAAGCTCTATAAATTTAATTTTGATAAATATGACCAAAGAAAGAAGCGTTATCTCGGGATAGGCTTCTAAAACTGCTGTTGTAATATTTTTTTCTCCTTCACTTTTGCAATCTCTGCCATTTCGGTTAATTTAAGTGAGACCAAAATCCTCTGCCACGGAGGATTTGACATTGCTCTCGCATGCCCAAAAACAGCTGTGTTAATTTTCTATCTAAATAGAAAAAAAAGTTTGTTTTTAACAAAATTTTAAGTAAGATTGTGTAAGATATACACATCTTAAGAAGCAAACAACCGTCAGTTATAAAACCAAAATTTAACTTGTTCGCCAAAAGCATTTTTTTTCGTTTGTTTTATTGCCGTATGTAGAAAATTCCATTTAACAGATTTGAAGACTATAAATCATTTATCACTAGTTTGATTTTATAGTTCCACGTTATGAAACATAAGACTGCTAAGCATTAATGCCTTGTGTCTTACTTTACGCTTTCCCTTGTACAGGTAATGTACAGGGGAAAGTTGTTTTAGGGAAATACTAACCTGATCCGGGATCAGTTAAATATTTTGCAATAAGATCCGGCGCCTGTTCAATCAATTCTAATTCTGGGCAAACCCACGCTATACCGGCAGTTCAGCTGGTTTTTCCGTAACTTGCATTCTTCGCGGATTTCATGCAGGAAGCATGAAACCCCTGGTCAAAAATCCGGTAATTGATATGTCTTATACACCACAACATAAGGTTCGCATTGTAACAGCAGCAGCTTTATTCGACGGGCATGATGCGGCCATCAATATCATGCGGCGCATTATGCAGGCAAAAGGAGCCGAGGTGATTCACCTGGGACATAACCGCTCTGCAGCAGAAATCGTAGACTGTGCCATCCAGGAAGATGCACAGGGTATAGCCGTAACCTCCTACCAGGGAGGCCACGTGGAATTCTTTAAATACATGTACGACCTGCTCCAGGAAAAAGGTTGCGGCCACATCAAAATCTTTGGCGGCGGTGGCGGTACCATTCTCCCGGTAGAAATAGCAGAACTGCATGCCTACGGCATTGCCCGCCTCTACTCACCGGACGATGGCCGGCAAATGGGACTGGAAGGCATGATTGAAGACCTGATCAGCCAGTGCGATATTGCTATCAAACCATTAGCTGCCGGCGCCGGCGTGGAAGACATCCCGCAACTGCAGGCCGACAAAAATCCTAAGATCATTGCGAGGGCCATCAGCCTGGCAGAAAACGATATGCCGGTGGCTATGCTCACCGGGCAAAAAGCAAGAACTGCTGTTACAGTAGATGAAGCGGCCGGCACTCACATTACCCACACCGCCGCAGATCCTGAAAGATCGCCTGTACTCGGTATCACCGGAACAGGCGGCGCCGGTAAAAGCAGCGTAACAGATGAACTGGTTCGCCGCTACCTCAATCATACTACCGATAAAACCGTAGCCGTGATTTCGGTGGACCCTTCCAAGAAGAAGACCGGCGGCGCTTTGCTGGGCGACCGGATCCGGATGAATTCCATCCACCACCCACGCGCCTACATGCGCTCACTGGCCACCCGCGAAAGCGACAAAGCCATCAGCGAACATATCCAGGAAGCCATCGATATCTGCAAACTGGCAGCATACGATTTTATTATCCTGGAAACATCCGGTATTGGTCAGAGCGATACCGCCATCACAGACTATTGCGATGTTTCGCTGTATGTGATGACACCGGAATATGGCGCCGCTTCCCAGCTGGAGAAGATCAATATGCTGGACTATGCCGATGTAATTGCCATCAACAAATTTGACAAGGCCGGCGCACTGGATGCCCTGCACGATGTGCGTAAACAATATAAGCGTAACCACAACCTCTGGAACGCCAAAGAAGAAGAATTGCCGGTGGTAGGCTCCATTGCTTCCCAGTTCAATGACGCAGGCATCAACCTGCTGTTTGAAAAAGTAATGGAAAAAGTGGAAGAGAAAACCGGCGCCAGCTTCGGACCTATGGCGCATGAAAGCATTAAGTCCACTTCTACCAAATCACAGATCATCCCACCGGCGAGGGTACGTTACCTGGCGGAGATCTCCGAAGCCATCGGCGATTACAGCAAATGGGTGGATGAGCAATGCAAACTGGCTACACAGCTATACCAGGTGGAAGGTGTAATGGCCCTGCATCCGGCATCTGCCGCCGCACTGGCCGACATCAAAGCACACCTGGAAAAATCATTACACCCGGAATGTAAAAAACTGGTGGAGGACTGGCCTGCACTGGTGAAGAAATATACCGCCGACTTTTACGAGTTCCAGGTAAGGGACAAAGTGATCAAACTACCGCTGTACAGCGAAAGCCTCAGCCACAGCCGTATTCCAAAGGTGTCGCTGCCTAAGTATAAAGACTGGGGCGATATTCTGCGCTGGCAGCTCACCGAAAACCTGCCCGGTGAATTCCCTTATGCGGCAGGCGTGTTCCCGTTGAAGCGCGAAGGAGAAGACCCTACCCGCATGTTTGCAGGGGAAGGCGGTCCGGAAAGGACGAACAAACGTTTTCACTACGTATCACTCGACCAGCCGGCAAAGCGGCTGTCTACTGCATTCGACAGTGTTACCCTTTACGGCGAAGATCCGGCAGTGCGTCCTGATATCTACGGTAAAGTAGGCAACTCCGGCGTGAGCATCGCCACCGTAGACGACGCCAAAAAGTTATACAGCGGCTTCGATCTCTGCGATCCGAAAACGTCGGTATCCATGACCATCAACGGTCCTGCGCCCATACTGCTGGCGTTTTTCATGAATGCAGCCATTGATCAGCAATGCGAAAAATATATCAAAGAGCAGGGTCTTACCGAAAAAGTAAAGGCCCTCATCAAAACTAAATTCAAAGATCATCCGCTGCCACACTACAGCGGCGATCTGCCGGCAGGTAACGATGGCCTGGGTTTACAGCTGTTGGGGATTTCGGGAGAAGAAGTACTGGACAAAGATGTATATGAAAAGATCAAAGCGCATGCCCTCAGCACAGTTCGTGGCACCGTGCAGGCAGATATCCTGAAGGAAGACCAGGCGCAAAACACCTGTATCTTCTCTACAGAATTTGCATTAAAACTGATGGGAGATGTACAGGAATATTTCATTACGCAAAAAGTCCGCAACTTCTATTCTGTCAGCATTTCCGGCTACCATATTGCAGAAGCCGGCGCCAATCCTATCACGCAACTGGCGTTTACCCTGGCAAACGGTTTTACCTACGTAGAGTATTACCTGAGCCGCGGCATGAACATCGATGATTTTGCGCCCAACCTGTCGTTCTTCTTCAGCAATGGTATGGACCCTGAGTATGCGGTGATCGGACGTGTGGCCCGCCGTATCTGGGCTAAGGCCATTAAGTATAAATACAAAGGAAACGACCGCTCCCAGAAACTGAAGTATCACATTCAAACTTCCGGTCGCAGTTTACACGCACAGGAAATTGATTTTAACGATATCCGCACTACGCTGCAGGCACTGTATGCGATTTACGATAACTGTAATTCCCTGCACACCAACGCATATGATGAAGCCATTACCACACCTACGGAAGAAAGTGTGAGAAGGGCAATGGCCATACAGCTCATCATTAACCGTGAACTGGGTACCGCTAAAAACGAAAACCCGGTACAGGGAGCGTTCTTCATCGAAGAACTTACCGACCTGGTGGAAGAAGCCGTGTTAACGGAATTTAACCGCATCACCGAACGTGGCGGCGTATTAGGCGCTATGGAAAGAATGTATCAGCGTAACAAAATACAGGAGGAAAGCCTGTACTATGAATCGCTGAAACATACCGGTGAATTCCCGATCGTAGGCGTAAATACTTTCCTGAATAAAAACGGATCGCCTACTATTATCCCGGCAGAAGTGATCCGCTCTACCACAGAGGAAAAGGAATTCCAGATCCATACCCTCGAAGCCTTCCAGCAAAGGCATCAGCATAAGAGCGCCGCTGCACTTAAACAATTACAGCAGGTGGCTGTTAGCAATGGCAACCTCTTTGCGGAACTGATGGAAACGGTGAAGCATTGCTCATTAGGGCAGATCACGCATGCACTGTATGAAGTAGGAGGGCAGTACCGGAGAAATATGTAATCTTAATACTGTTATAAAAGCCTGTATCAGCTACTGATACAGGCTTTTTGTATTATATTAGTATTACCTTTTTGATGGCCGTTATCAGCCGGGTCTGTCTGTCCTATTTTTACAGCTTCACTTATCGGAATTACTATGAAAAGAATACTTGTTGGTTTGGCTTTACTGGGCGCTTTGCAGGCAAATGCCCAAACAGCAGATACCGCCGCAAAGCGGGTGTTGCTGCCCAATGGCTGGGCTTTAACGCCGGTGGGGCATTCATTGCCGCTGGGGGATTTACCCCTGAATATGGTGGTATCTCCATCAGAAAAACTGATAGCGGTTACCAACAATGGTCAAAGCAAACAAACCATACAGCTGATAGATGCCGGAAAGGAGATTGTACTCGATGAAGTAAGTATCCCCAAAGCCTGGCTGGGACTTGCGTTCAGCAGGGACGAAAAGAAACTGTATGCCTCCGGCGCCAATGATAACGTAATATGGCAGTATACTATCAGCCATAATAAATTACTGGTAACAGATAGTATCCGGTTGGGATTGTCGTGGCCAAAAGAAAAAATCTGTCCTACCGGGATGACTATCGACTACTCACGTAACCGGCTATACGTAGTAACCAAGGAAGACAACAGTTTGTATATTATCGACCTGCTCACCAATAAGGTAATCAGCAAAGTAGCGCTGGGAGCGGAAGCATACACCGTTACTTTATCTAAAAACAGGAACCTGTTATACATCTCTCTCTGGGGAGGCGATGCGGTGGCGGTATTTGATGTTGCCTCCAGTAAAATTACCAATACTATCAAAACGGGCAGTCATCCTAACGAAATGATTTTGTCTGCCAATGAAAAATATTTATATGTAGCCAATGCCAATGACAATTCGGTATCGGTGATCAGCACTGCCGGTCAACGGGTTATTGAATCGCTGCAAACGGCCTTGTATCCGGATGCGCCGGCGGGCTCCACCACTAATGGCCTGGCATTATCTGCCAATAACAACACGCTTTATATTGCCAATGCAGATAATAACTGCCTGGCGGTTTTTGATGTGGAAACACCGGGAAAGAGCAGATCGGAGGGGTTTATCCCGGTGGGTTGGTATCCTACCTGTGTAAGAAGGATCGGCAAAAAATTATTTGTGGCCAATGGCAAGGGATTTACTTCTATGGCCAACCCGGAAGGCCCCAACCCGGTGAGCAGGAAGGATGAAAGCGGATCGCACCTGGCGAATACCCGTAAGGATAGGCCGGTGCAGTATATCGCCGGTTTATTCAAAGGCACCCTGTCGATGTTCAACGAACCCGGAGAAGCGCTGCTGGGCCGCTGGTCCAAGCAGGTGTATGAGAATACGCCTTACACAAAAGAGAAAGAACAGCATGCTGCCGGAGAAGCAGGGAACCCTATTCCACGAGCTGCAGGGCAATCATCTCCCATTAAGTATGTATTTTATATCATCAAGGAAAACCGTACTTATGACCAGGTGTTAGGTGATATGCCGCATGGCAACGGCGACAGCAGCTTATGTATTTTCCCGGAACGCATTACGCCTAACCAGCATCGTTTATCCAATGATTTTGTATTGCTGGATAATTTTTATGTAGATGCAGAAGTAAGCGCCGATGGGCATAACTGGAGCATGGCAGCCTATGCCACCGATTATGTGGAAAAAACGTGGCCCACCAGCTACGGTGGCCGGGGTGGTACTTATGACTATGAAGGCAGCCGCAAGGTGGCTTACCCGGAGAAAGGATTCATTTGGGATTACTGTCAGCGCGCCGGTGTTAGCTACCGCACCTACGGCGAGTTTGCGGGGAAGGGAAAGGCGACGTTGAAATCGCTGGAAAAGTATTTCTGCACTGACTATCCTTCATTCGATCTTACCATACAGGATGTTGCGCGGCAACAAATCTGGCAGCGTGATTTCGATTCGTTGCTGGCGATAGATGCTGTGCCGCATTTTAACAGCATCCGTTTAGGGAATGATCATACCAGCGGTATGCGGAAGGGCGCCTATTCGCCTTATGCCTCTGTGGCCGACAATGATCTGGCAGTGGGCCGGCTGGTGGAATACATCTCCCATAGTAAAATATGGAAGGAGAGCGCCATTTTTATACTGGAAGATGACGCACAGAATGGACCTGATCATGTGGATGCACATCGTTCTCCTGCTTATGTGATTAGTCCGTATGTAAAAAGAAATACCGTAAATCATACCATGTATTCCACATCCGGCATGCTGCGTACAATGGAGCTGATCCTGGGTTTGCCGCCTATGAGCCAGTACGATGCTGCTGCTACTCCGATGTGGGAATTATTTTCAGCTACGCCCGATCTCCGGCCGTACACGGTATTATCTGCGAATGTGGATATCAACGAAAGAAATACTGCCTGGAATGAAAGTGCCCGCCGGTCTGCCAGCTTCGACCTGGCGCATGAAGACAGGGTGCCGGACCTGGAGCTGAATGAGGTAGTGTGGAAGGCCATTCGTGGCGAGCAGGCGGTGATGCCGGCGCCCAGAAGAAGCGCTTTTGTGAAGTTGCAGGCCGCTGAAGATGAGGACGACTGATAAATCGATTAAGCAAATCCACAAAACTTTTCTATTTTAGGGTTTCCTAAATTCAAAAACGTTATGGTTGCAAGGAGAGATTTTCTTAAGAACAGCGCCCTGGTAGCAGGCGTTGTTGGGCTTGGATTGCCCAAAACAGTGTTTGGCTGGAGTGGGTATACCTCCCAACGTCCGCCCCTGGCAAAGCGGAAATTCACCAGTGAGGCGGTGGAAAAGACAATTATAAAGGTGAAATCCCAGATTGCGGATACCAAATTGGGATGGCTGTTCGAAAACTGTTTCCCTAATACGCTCGACACAACGGTTAATTTTAAGAAAGAAAACGGCCGGCCCGATACTTTCGTGATCACCGGAGATATTAACGCCATGTGGCTGCGCGACTCCTCTGCCCAGGTATGGCCTTACCTGCCACTGGTAAAGGATGATGCAAAGCTGAAAGAAATGGTGGTGGGCGTCATCAACCGTCAAACAAAATGTATCCTCATTGATCCGTATGCCAATGCCTTCAATGAAGGTCCTACCGGCAGCGAATGGGATAAGGATTTGACCACCATGAAGCCTGAACTGCATGAACGCAAATGGGAAATTGATTCTCTTTGTTACCCGGTTCGCCTGTCTTATAACTACTGGAAGATCAGCGGTGACAATACGCCCTTTGATGATAAATACAAACAGGCCGCTCAGCTCATCGTGAAAACATTTAAGGAACAGCAACGTAAAGACGGTCACGGTCCGTATAAATTTCAGCGTAACTCACCCGTACAGTCGGATACCGTTGCCAATGGAGGCTGGGGTAATCCCATTTCCCCGGTAGGGCTGATCGTTTCTATTTTCCGTCCGTCTGATGATGCTACGGTATTTCCTTTCCTGATTCCGTCCAACATGTTTGCCGTAGTATCTCTGCGTCAGCTGGCGGAAATCAGCGAAACCATTTATAAAGATCCAGCCTTTGCACATGAATGTATTGCGCTGGCAGATGAAGTAGACCGCGCTATTAAGGCCCATGCTATTGTGGAACATCCCAAGCTGGGTATGATGTATGGTTTCGAGGTAGATGGTTTCGGCAACCGTTTATTCCTTGACGATACCAATGTGCCCAGTCTCCTGTCTATTCCTTACCTGGGCTATACCGGCATTGATGATCCGTTGTACCAGGCTTCCCGCCACTTTGTATGGAGCAATTTCCAGCCCTGGTTTTACAGGGGCAAATATGGTGATGGAGTAGGTAGCCCGCATACCGGTAACGACTATATCTGGCCGATGAGCATTATCATGAGAGCTTTAACCAGTCATGATAAGGAGGAAATAGCTTCCTGTATTAAAACCTTACGCAATACCGATGGTGAAACCGGGTTTATTCATGAATCTTATCATAAAGATGATCCGTCGAAGTTTACCCGTCCGTGGTTTGCCTGGGTGAATACACTTTTTGGAGAGCTGATCCTGAAAGTAAGCCAGGAGTATCCTGATCTGCTGAAGAGGCAATACGCATAGATAATCCAGATATTTCTACCAGGGATTTTGTGGTTTATGTTCAATATATTGCGAACATACACCATGAAATCCCTGATTTTTTTAGTTATAAATACCAGATAAATGACACCAGCAGATACGTACCAGCAAAAGATCCACCAGTTCCGGGAAGCGATAAAAAAAGAGAAACGGTTAACCGCCAGCCTGTCGTGGGCACGGCTGATCTGTTTCCTGGCGATAGTAGCCGGCATCGTGTTTTTTATCCGGAGCGGCTGGGAGGCGCCGTGGTTGCTGGTTACAGCTGCCGGTATGATTGCGTTTATAGTATTACTGGTGTTGTATTCCAGGGCACAGCAGAAGCTGCAGCTCTTCAAATCCCTGCTGGAGCTGAATGAGAAGGAATTGCAGGTGGTAACTACCTGGCAATCGGCCTTTGACGACGGGAATGAGTTTGTGGACGACAAGCATGATTTCAGCAGCGACCTGGATGTTTTCGGGCCGTCTTCTATTTTTCAGCATATTAACCGCACGGGTACTTTGTCCGGCAGGCGGCAGCTGGCCGCCGCATTGAGAAACCCGCTGGAAGATGCTCCCGCTATACTGGCCACACAGGAGGCTTTGCAGGTGCTTACACCGGAGCTGGAGTTCCGGCAGCTGCTCACCGCCAATGCCACGCTGGCAAAAGAGGAAGAAAGCGATCGCAGGGAAATCAGCGCTTGGCTGGAAATGCCTTTCCATTTTCTGCACAACAAATTTATAAATGTGGTTATCTGGCTGAGTCCTTTGCTGGTAACCGGCTCCATTGTGGTGTATGCCACCACCGGCAAGTATTACCCGTTGTTAATACTGATTATGTTGAACTGGTTGCTGCTGGGCGGCAGTCAGAAAAAGATCATGGCGCAATATGTCCTGATTTCCCACAAGGAACGGATACTGGATAAGTTCTCTATCTTATTACATCTTATAAAAAACGGCAGTTTCAAAAAATCCGCTTTACTGCAACAGCAGCAGGATATGGCCAAAGAGGCCGATGTAGCACTGCGGCAGTTATCTAAAGTATGCAATGCATTTGACCAGCGGCTGAACCTTTTGGTGGCGCTGGGGCTCAATTCCCTGATGCTGTATGATCTCCATTGCATCCTGCGTTTGGAACGATGGAAAAAGCAGCATAAGCAGCACATCACCCAGTGGTTTGATGTGATTACCCAGCTGGAAGTGTGGAATAGCCTGGCTACTTATGCCTTTAATCATCCGGAATTTTCGTGGCCTGCGCCGCAGGCAGAAGGCCGCATCCTGGAGGCTACGGCGCTTGGGCATCCCCTGATCCCGGCCGGCGAATGCGTGAAGAACGATGGCGCCGCCGGCAGCAAGGATCATTTCCTGATCATTACCGGGTCTAATATGTCCGGTAAAAGTACCTTCCTGCGGAGCGTAGGCTCCAACCTGTTGATGGCTATGTGCGGCGCACCGGTGTGTGCCGACCGTTTTGTGTTCAGCCCTATGCGTATCATGACTTCCATGCGTATCAAGGATTCTATCGCCAGTCACACCTCTTATTTCCAGGCGGAGTTGCTGCGGTTACAACATATTATCCGTCACCTGAAAACCGGTGCGCGGGTATTTATTTTGTTAGATGAAATTCTCAAAGGCACCAATTCTGAAGATAAATTATCGGGCTCACGCAGCCTGATAGAGCATTTCCTGCAATATAACTGCCTGGGCATGATTGCCACGCACGACCTGGAGCTGGGGCAACTGGAAGCGGCCTATCCCGGTCAGATCAGGAACTACTGCTTTGAAAGCACCATACAGGATAATCATCTCTTCTTCGATTACCGCATCCGGGTGGGCATTGCCCGGAATAAAAACGCCACTTTCCTGATGAAGCAAATGGAAATTATTTAAATCCTAAATATTTTAGTATTTTTACTAAAATATTTAGTCTATGACTTTGCCATTCCAGGAGGGCGCACCGGAAAATCCATACTATAAAGGGCGCGGAGCACAGATTAATCCCAAGAATAAATACCTGGCAGACGAATATGCGCAGGAGCATGCAGAAGGTATTGATGAATGGTGGCAGGCAGATGTACCTACCCAGGTGTTTGAGGAACATGCTAAAAACCTCGTCAATAAGGTGGATAGTCCCGATGTGGGAATGTGGTACTCCATGAATCCCTACCAGGGCTGCGAGCATGGCTGCATTTACTGTTATGCCCGTAACACCCACCAGTATTGGGGTTTGAGTGCGGGTTTGGATTTTGAGAGAAAGATTATTGTAAAACATAACGCCCCGGAACTGCTGCGCAGGTTCCTGGATAATAAGAAATGGGATCCCAAGCCGATTTCCCTTTCGGGGAATACGGACTGCTATCAGCCGGTAGAGCGTAAGATGTGGCTCACCCGGCAGCTGCTGGAAGTAGCGCTGGAATACAAACAGCCGGTAGGCATCATCACAAAAAACTCACTGGTATTGCGGGATCGTTACCTGTTACAGCAGCTGGCGCAGGAGAACCTGGTGTGCGTGTACCTGTCTGTGACCACCCTCCAGGAAGATCTGCGGCAAAAAATGGAACCCCGCACTGCCACGGCGGTGCAACGGCTGAAGGTAGTGAAGGAGCTGAGTGATCTTGGGATACCCGTTGGCGTTATGACAGCCCCGCTTATCCCCGGGCTCAATGACCATGAAATTCCCCGCCTGCTGGAAGCTGCAGCGGCCAATGGGGCTAAGTATGCAGGGTATACGGTGGTGAGGCTCAATGACGCGGTGAAGGTCATTTTCAACGACTGGCTCTATAAAAACTTCCCTGACCGGGCGGATAAAGTATGGCATCATATAGAAAGTATGCACGGTGGAAAGGTGAATGACAGCGATTTTGGGCGGAGAATGAGGGGAGAAGGTAACATCGCAGACCTGATAAAGCAGCAGTTTAAAATTCACACAAAGAAGAACGGTTTGAATCAGGAACGCTTTGAATTCAATACAGCAGCCTTCCGCCGGCCCAATTCACAATTAAGTCTGTTCTGATAATCAATGATATTTGGTTGCACTTTAAACTAATTGTTAAGTCTAGGAAAAAAGTAGGGTGTTTTTTTGTGTAATAAAAAAAATAAAAATTACCTTTGCTTCAAGAACAAAAATAACTGTGCAACTTATATCAACATACGAGATTTCAGCGATGGCCTGCCAACACAAGCAGGTCAAGGCCGGAATGCGGGCATGTTGCACCGATTGTTAACGATAGAAAAAGTTATCAAACGATATAAACAAGAGTCCCGCACTAGAGAAAAGTGTGGGACTTTTTGCTTTTGAAGCAGTAATGAAATGACGACATTGAAAGAATTTCAAGCGATAACTGTAATGCAAAAAAAATACACCTCATGGTGTAAACGGAATGGTCTTGCCTTAAAAAGGCCATACGGACAAGGTATGCGGTAATGTGAGATAACCCTCTACATTATTTATCCCGGTCCGTAAATACGGCCGGGTTTTTTTGTGGCCAAATCCGGCATAAAAATGGCAAACAAAATATTTATTCAAAGATGTTATGCGCTAACCCGTTTGATTAGCAAAAAAGTAAAGTGCATAATCCCAAAAACGTTAGATGATGAGAAACGTTATTCAAGTTGTAAGAGAGGCCTTACTCACCAATTTCAGGGAGTTGGATCAGTGGTTTGAAAAAGAACCGGCATTACTGGATTTCAAACCAGACCGTGATCAATGGAGCATACGGGAAGTATTGGAGCATATTACGCTCACCAATTACTTTTTGCTGCTGATCATCAATAAGAGTACCCGCCGTGCGCTGGAACGTAAGAAAACCGGACACTCCGTGATACTCCCGGCAGATTATGCCAATAAATTAGAACAGATAGACGTCATCGGCAGTAAATCCTTTGGTTGGGTAAGACCCGAACATATGGAACCTACCGGACTTAAAAATATGCAGGAAGTAAAAGCCCTCCTGAAGCAACAGTATGCACAGTGCATGTACAACCTGTCTTTACTGAAAAACGGCGAAGGGGTGCTGGTATTTACAAATATGTCTGTGAATCAGCTGGGTAAGCTGGATATCTATCAGTACATCTATTTCCTCACCAAGCATATTGAGCGGCATATCCGCCAGATGCAGCGTCTTCAGAAGGAATTCGAAGAAAGTGCGGTGTTAATATAACTTAGGTCGACCACCACCATCTGTTTTTGTTAATCCTGATCATAACTACAGCCGGAAGTGAAAAGACTTCCGGCTTTTTAGTGCTCTTGTATTTTGCAGACCTGCTCCAGGTCATAGATGCAGCCGCGGATTTTGAAAATCAGAAAGTGTTGTTTAAGAAAGCATAAATAAAATAGTTGAAAATATTTTGTTAAAAATTTGCAAATTCAAAATATATCCTGTTATCTTTGCATCGTTAAAATTGATAATAAAACAAATTGATAAACATGAAACGCATTAATCTACATATGGACAACGCAACATCCTGCCTCGGGCAAGATGGCAGCGGATTCCGGGCGTTTTATGGTTACAGGTAGATAAAAAATATTTGTAAGTATAACAGAAGCCCGGGTCTTTGGATCCGGGCTTTTTTGTTATCGATTTATTGAAATGATGAGTTTACCGGAAATAACAGAACGGATTCAAATCCGCCGCAGCAAATGGTTTAGAGATAGCATTAATTCAATTAATGCTAAACGGACGAGGTATGTCTTAACGTAGTGTATGCGTTAACGTTATATGACCCGGTCCGTTTTAAACAGACCGGGTTTTTTTATGCGGCAGTATAAAGATTATTTGAGGAGGTACATAAAAAACAGGCAGGCGGAGTAATCCTGCTCCGCTTTCATCTCCTTTTTAAGATATTTTTTTTCGTCTCTGTTTGCATTTTTAACCCCTTATCATCAGGTTATCAGAAGGATAACCTGTAATTTACCCCATGATAAATACGATTTACCCGGGACCGGCCTGGTTCCGGGAAATCTTTATCATCAGGAGGCAATCACATTAAAGAGATCAAGAAATATGGAGCATATAGTTAATAATAACATCGATATAACAGACGGCGAACATTTTGCCCCGAAGGGAGTATATACTGTTAATTTTAATGCTATTCCCGATATCAATAACATTTATGAAGTAGATGGTGATAAAGCCACCGCTGCTTTTGCGAAGAAATATGAAAGTATGATTGTGCATACACACCGCTATACTGATTACGATAATAAAAAGAAAAAGTATAAACATAACCAGACGCTGTTTGTACTGAATAATAACAGCGTGGTGGCGTTCTGGCAATCGTGGTGTGAGATATTGCATAACGGCACTATTCCTGCATTTGTATCTGAAGTAACGGAAATGGCTACACGATATAAAGAGAAACAACGCAGGGAGCCGCATGAAATTAACCTGATCACCAGCGGACGTAAAGGACTGGAGCTTAAAAGCCTGGAAATAAAACGCACCAAGCTGGATATAGGTAAGTTTTATGAAGATGATTTTAAGGAGATAGATAAGGTGATACAACAGCGGCTGAAGAAGGATAAAGACAAGGGGATCGTGTTGCTGCATGGCTTGCCGGGAACAGGTAAAACTACCTACCTGCGTTACCTGATAGGCCGGATAAAAAAGCGCGTGCTTTTTGTTTCACCGGACCTGGCGAACAACATTATGAATCCTGAGTTCATGGAGCTGCTGATCGATAATCCCAATTGCGTGGTGATCATTGAAGATGCCGAAAATGTAATAATGGATCGTAAGTTTTCCGGAAACTCCTCCGTTTCCAACCTGCTGAACCTGTCGGATGGATTACTGGCAGATTGTTTGAATATACAACTGGTATGTTCTTTCAACAGTGATTTATCCGCTATTGACAGCGCCTTGCTACGCAAAGGCAGGCTGATCGCAAAGTATGAGTTCAAACGCTTGTCTGCCGCTAAAGCACAGGCGTTATCAAAACACATGGGTTTTGATACGGTAGTCAACAAGGCGATGACCATTGCAGAAATTGCAAATCAGCATGAGCCTTCTTTTGAAACCAGGCAACATGTGATCGGGTTCAGGCGGGAAATGCTGGAAGAGATCGCGTAATATTATTTATTCATCTTAAAAAATTAATAAAAATGAAAAGAAATCAATTGTCCATATATATCAGCAGCGTAAACAATATTGAAAATTTAATTACTGATTATGGACAATCAGGAGATCGAAAATTATATGGCTGCCTCACGGATAAGAACGTGCAGGCGCAGAAAGCGCGATGCGCTTAAACAATACGACAAACAACTACTGCAATACAACAGAAAGAAAAAGGAATTGTGGCAGGCATGGAATCGGCGGGGCTATACAGAGCTGGATCCACCGGTAATGAAAGGTTACAAGCGTTACTTTGTTTTACGGGGGGATGTGGCCAGAAGCCGGGATGGTGAATTTTTCCAGGAGCTGTTAAAAAAAATCAATACGTATGATTATAGTCACCGTAAAGATTTTAAGGTTAAAAAACGAAGGAGAGGGAGAAAGATACATGTGCTGAGAGAACAGCAATTGTTGCAACCCGTGGATTATCATTTTAAGAAAATGAAACTCACCCCAAAAGAGAGGAATTGTTTTGAAGAACGGGTACGTTATTGTAAAAACGGTATTGATCAGATTAAGTATTTTGTTGTAAAAGAACCCTGGAGATTTGTATTACAGGTGCGTCCCAATATGATCACCAAACAGCGGGTAACGGCGCCGGAGCTGCGTTCTGAGATAGATCAGCTGGATAATTTCCTGAAACGCAATCAGCTGGAACCTAAGATCTGGAGCCTTACGAGGAGCAAGCAGGCTGGCTGGAGAAAATGGTTGCCGGAGTATAAGATAAAATATCAATTTAAGCAGTATACCCTGCAGCAGCTGCTGCAGGAAGAATGGTACGAATAAAATTAACCCTTTATGTCAAGTTTAAAAATCAATGGTAAAAAATTACTGGAGATAGGTTACCCTCAAAGCCCTGTTTTTCGTATAGCTATGGATGTTATAGAAAAACATTACGGACACTATACGGAAGAAGAAGCAATTGCGTTGTTAACCAAAGTGCTGGCGGATCCTGCCGCATATGCAGATGACGCTATACTGGGCGAAATAGCACAGGAACTGTTGGTTCCTGCTGCGCCGGCAGTGATTGCCTTGCGTGAAACGCCTGTGCCTTATTCCGTTTACGGAGAATCATATATAGAAGAAGGCGCGGTGAAGCAGTTGAATAACGCTGTTCGTTTACCCGTTGCCGTTGCTGGTTCCTTAATGCCGGATGCCCACCAGGGATATGGATTACCGATAGGCGGTGTATTGGCTGCAGATAACGCGGTGATACCATACGGCGTAGGCGTGGATATTGGTTGCCGTATGTGTTTGAGCGTACTGGATTTGCCGGTGCAAACGTTGTTGATGAACGAAACATCGTATACAAAGCAGCTGATGACTTTCACCAAATTCGGCGCCGGTGCGGAGTGGAAGAAACGGGAGGCGGACCCGGTGCTGGAGAGAAGTGAATTTAAGGAGATAAAGTTTGTTAAGAACCTGTTTGATAAAGCGGCGGGGCAGCTTGGAACATCTGGTTCCGGCAACCATTTCGTGGAATGGGGAATTGCAACGATTACTGATCCGCAGAATGAATGGCAGCTGGCGCCCGGTGAGTATGTGGCATTACTATCCCACTCCGGTTCGCGCGGAATGGGTGCGCAGATAGCGGGGCATTATACGCAGCTTGCAAAAGAGATCTGCCCGTTACCGGAACATGCAAAGCACCTGGCTTACCTGGATCTGGATACAGCGGAAGGGCAGGAGTACTGGCTGGCGATGAACCTGGCGGGTGACTATGCGTCTGCCTGTCACCACCTGATTCACAAACGGCTGATTAATGCGATGGGCGCCACTTTGCTGGCAAGGGTGGAGAATCATCATAATTTTGCCTGGAAAGAAATGTACCAGGGGAAAGAAGTGATTGTACACCGGAAAGGGGCTACACCAGCCGGAAAGGGAGTACTGGGGGTAATCCCCGGATCCATGACAGCGCCGGGATTCATTGTGCGTGGAAAGGGTGAAGAGGGTAGTTTACAATCGGCTTCGCATGGCGCCGGAAGATTAATGTCGCGTACGAAGGCAAAGTCATCTATCACTAACGAAGTGTTGAAACAGCAGTTACAGGAACATGGTGTAACACTGATCGGAGGCGGATTGGATGAAGCGCCAGGCGCGTATAAAAATATTGATACGGTAATGGCCGCGCAAACAGCGCTGGTGGAAGTGATTGGTCAGTTTGTGCCCAAAGTGGTGCGGATGGCTGATGGCGGACCTCCGGAAGACTGATGAAAATATATGCAATGAAGCGAAGGCGGATAACGGCGAAAGTTGTTTCCGCCTTTCGTTTTTATTAGTCTATTAAAATAGTAGGATAATTAAATTTTATTGCTTATCATTGTGGTAATTTACCACCACCAGTTTTTACCAGTAAACCTATGCATGGGCTGGCACCGTGTATTAGCCTATGTCTTACTATTTGGATTTCCGGATTTAAAATTATATCAAGTGCATTTAAACTACCTGGCATTGGCAGTTCCTTTTTTCCTGACTTTTATTGGGTTAGAATACCTGGTGGCGCGAAAAAACGGAAAGACTTATTTCAAGTTTAATGATTCTATTACCAACCTGAGTGTGGGTATTGCAGAGCGCTTACTGGATATGTTTACAGTAGGTCTTTTTTATTTTGTATACGACTACCTGTATCGTCATTTTGCCATTTTTGATATTAAATCCAGTGTATTGTTATGGGTGGCGTTGCTGATCTGTACGGATTTTATCTGGTACTGGTATCACCGGCTGGCGCATGAAGTGACCGTGTTCTGGTGTGCGCATGTGGTGCATCATCAGAGTGAGGAGTTCAATTACACGGTATCTGCGCGGATTACGGTGTTCCAGGCTTTCATACGTACCGGTTTCTGGGCTATACTTCCGGTGATCGGATTTCCTCCTGCCATGATTACCAGTATGCTGCTGGTGCATGGATTGTATCCTTTTTTTATTCACACGCGCACCATTGGCAAGCTGGGGATACTGGAATATATATTGGTAACGCCTTCGCATCACCGGGTGCATCATGCGAGCAATCCGCAATACCTTGATAAGAATTACGGTGATGTATTTATAATATGGGATAAATTATTTGGCACTTTTGTAAAGGAAGAAGAGGAGCCGGTGTATGGTTTAACCAAGCCATTGGAAAGTAATAGCTTTTTATGGCAGCATTTCCACTTTATCCTGGAGATGTTGTATTCCGCCCGGCAGGCGAAAGGCTGGAGGAACAAGTTGCGGATCGTTTTTGGCAAACCGGATAATGTAGATCCCGGGGCGCGGCAGATCCTGGAAGAAAAGTTCCTGCTGCGTAATCCTCATATCACGGAAGCGCCCAAACTATTTAATTATGTGTTGTGGCAGATTGTGGCCACCTTGATTGTATTGTTTTCCTTCCTGCTGCTGGAGCATTATGTGCCGGTATTTATACAGGTATGCGTAACCCTGCTGATCCTGCTTACACTGATCAACTGCGGAGCAATTATGGAGCAGAAGAAATGGGTCTTTTACCTGGAGTATGCCCGTTACCTGGTATTTTGCCTGGCGGGTTATTATGTTTGGCCTCATCCTGCATTTCTCTGTGCAGCTGCTATTATAATGATTACTGCTTTTTATTTCCAGTCGCACCTCAAAGAGCATTATCTGCGGCTGGTGTATGGTTATCCCCGTTCATAGCAGTGCTGTTCCGGCGTTTTGGGCTGGATAGCTGCGTGTTGGGATTTCCGGTACTGGTAGGGGATTATTGCCTGGGGACCTGTGATTTGAGAATTTTCCGGGCGAAGTGTATTCTGCTTTTGATGGTGCCCAGTGGTTCTTTCAGCATATTGGCAATTTCGAAGTATTTGTAACCCTCATAGTAAAGCATAAATGGCTTCTTAAAGATGCCCGGCAGATGGTAAACCGCCACATGGATATCTTTCATTTGTAAGTTAGAGGCCGCTTTATTGCTGACTATATTCTGTTGGTGGTTTATAAAGAATTCGCTGGCGCTGGGTTCTGCGACGGTGCGATGTTTCAATTTTTTCCGGTAATGATTTATAAAGATATTCCGCATAATGGTGAATAGCCAGGCGCGGATATTTGTGCCTTCCAGGTATTTTTCCCGGTTGGACAGGGCTCTGAAAAGGGTTTCCTGATAAAGATCTTTTGCCTGTTCGGCATCTTTGGTGAGTGTAAAAGCAAAGGGTTTCAGGAAATCAGCGTTTCCGACAAGCAAGGTGTTAAATTCAACAGACGACATAATGTTTAAGTTTTGCCTTAACTAATTTAAACAAAAAAGGGGGTAAAAGACGTTTTCTAAGGATGCCTTGGGGGCAGTTAATACATGATTTTTTTTCCGTTATTTTAATTGATTCTCAAGCAATTCGTCTTATGCCAGTACTTAGATCGGTAAAACAGGTGGTAGTTTAAGTTGTGATCCAAATTTTCTAAAACAGGTAAATACAGGTGACTCTCTATATACATTAACGTAAAAGAGAGAAAAAAAGATTGGGTTATTGTATTAACAATATTCACATATTATAAATAACTTAAAATTAGCGGCCAGGTGATATTTGGACCCTTATTTGCGTAAGGGTGAGTCCAACACCCGGAAAGATGTTTAAACGTATATCAGACAGCTCATAAGGTTTTCAGGTTAAAAGTGTTAGGAACTAACATTTATATGTTATTTTTAATAGATTTGCACCTTATTTGGCCGGCGCCGGATAAGATTGTTTCCAAAAAGGTATTCGAGAAAGTTTAGATCCTATTATACATGTTAAGAAAAATACTGTTGGTCCAACTGTTCCTGTTTGTAGGGTTTTGTGTAATGGCACAGGTACCGTCCCCAGCTCAGATAAAGCAAGTAAACGTAGATAATTTATCAGATGATCAGATCAGGCGGATTGTTGCTGAGATGAAACAGAACAATCTGGGAATGGATGATATAGATTCCTATGCGGAAGAGAAAGGTATTCCGTCAAGTGAGGCGGAAAAGTTGAAGAGCCGGATACAGATGCTTGGGTTGGATAAATCATTGGATAAAAAGAAAAGTACAGAGATCTTTCAGCAGGATAACCAATATTCAGGAAGATCATTCAATGATTCGGATACAAGTAAGGTTGATTTATTCAGGCAAAATGTAAGTCCCTCGGACATTAAACGAAGGAAGATATTTGGCGCTGAATTATTTACAAATAAGAACCTGACGTTTGAACCCAATCTGCGAATACCTACTCCCTCCAACTATAAATTGGCTGCAGATGATCAGGTAATGATTGATGTGTATGGTTATTCAGAAGTGCAATATAAGTTGACCGTGACTTCGGAAGGGTACATCAGAATCCCTAATCTTGGGCCTGTTTATGTGAACGGCTTGACTATGGACGAAGCTAAGAATAGAATTACCAAGCAATTGTCTACTATTTATTCAACTATATCAAGCGGTAAAACATTTGTACAGATTTCTTTAGGGGATATCCGTAGTATCCGTGTTTTGCTGATAGGCGAAATTTATCAGCCAGGTTCATATACATTGCCATCTCTGGCAACAGTGGCCAATGCGCTGTATGTATCCGGCGGCCCAGATGAAAATGGCTCATTCCGGAATATACAAGTGATCCGCAACGGACAGGTGATTACGACTTTTGACTTGTATGATTTTATCGCTAAAGGAGATCTGGCGAATAATATTGTTTTACAGGATCAAGATATTGTGAAAGTAAATCCCTACAAAACCAGGGTTGAGTTGTTAGGAGAAGTGAAGCGTCCGGCAATTTTTGAAGCGAAGGACAATGAAACATTGCAGAACATTCTTGACTATGCGGGTGGCTACACAGATGGATCATTTAAAGAAAATATTACAGGTTATCGTATTAATAATAAGGAACGGGAAGTAATTAACGTACCAGCTGATCAGATTGCTTCTTTTAAGCTTAAATCCGGTGACCAGTTCTTTGTTGATTCTATCTTAAACCGCTTCAGCAATCGTGTCACAATCAGTGGGGCTGTTTTTCATCCTGGGAATTATGGGCTTGAGCCTGGCATGACACTTTCAGATCTGATTAAAAAGGCAGATGGTGTTAGAGAGGAAGCATCATTGAATCGGGGTATTATCCGTCGTTTACAGGATGACTTCACACCGGCTATTATAAGTTTTAATGTGCAGGATGTGATTAATGGTAGAGCAAATATTCCTGTTAAGAAGGAAGATAGTGTGATTATATTTTCTAAACTGGATCTAAGACAACAGTATTCAGTATTGATTGGTGGTGAGGTCAACAAACCTGGTTCCTTTCCATTTGCTGATAGCATGCGCCTGGAAGACTTGGTGTTACTGGCCGGGGGGCTTAAAGATGCTGCATCGTTGAAACATGTAGAAGTGTCCCGACGGATCAGAAAAGGAGAGTATAACAGTAAAGACAGTTCAAGGGCAATTATCAGACAATTTGATATTAGCGCGGATCTGAGCAGCATTGTAGGAGAACAAGTGGCATTGGAACCCTTTGACGAGGTGGTTATTCGTAAATCTCCGGCGTACAGTGAGCAGGCAAATATTTCTATTGAAGGTGAAGTAGTATATCCCGGACAATACACTATTGTGAGTAAAGGGGAACATATTTCGGATCTGATAAAAAGGTCAGGGGGGCTTAGGCCTGAGGCTTTTCCGGAAGGAGCAGTATTGCTTCGCAAAACTTATATCAGTAGTGCTGACAGCGCCTTGCTCAACAATAAGTTAGAGTTGTTTTACAGTAAGTTGGAAGATAGTTCAAGTATTACCAGTGTTAAAAATATGATGGAACGCAAATATCAGTTGCTTGGAATTAATTTGGATGACGTTGTGAAGAAACCAGGATCGAAGTACGATATTCTGCTAGAGGAGGGAGATGTATTGAAAATACCTAAGAAATTGCAGACAGTGCAGATGTTTGGTGAAATTTATTTCCCCAAAAAGATTCGCTATGATAATGGATATGCTTTCCGGGATTATATAAGAGGGGCTGGGGGATATACAGCTTCTGCATTGAAGAGACGCAGTTATGTTGTATATGCTAACGGGGAGGTAAAAAGTACAAGGAAGATATTCTTCTTTAATAAATACCCCAAAGTGAAACCAGGTGCAGAAGTATATGTGCCATCAAAGAAAGATAGGAAGGGACTCACAGGTGGTGAAGCGATCGGCTTGGCCAGCGGTCTGGCTTCCATAGCGCTGATAATTGTTACTATTCTGAATAAATTGTAAGGGTTAATAATTTATACATTCATGGAACCATCTAAGGGCAATCCTCATAGTGAAATGCAGAATAATGAGATTTCATTAAAGGAATTGATCATTAAGTTACAGCAATTATTTAAGATTCTCTGGAGGAAAAAATTGGTAATAATAATAGCTGTAGTTATAGGTGGCTTGTTGGGATTAGGGGCATCGCTTCTCTCAGATGAAACTTATGTAGCTGAGTTGACTTTTGTTCTGGAAGCAAATAATGATAGTCCTTTTAGTGCATATGCAAGTCTTGCTGGTCAATTCGGAATTGATCTGGGAGGTAAAAGTGAGAGCAGTATATTTGAAGGGGATAACATAATGGAGTTTCTTAAATCAAGGCTAATCGTTGAAAAGGCATTATTATCCCCGGTAGCTGTATCTGGAGAAAAGGTAACGCTGGCCGAATGCTATATTAAATTTAAAAAACTTCGTAAGAAATGGGCAGGAAGAAAAGATAAGTTTGATGTAAAATATCCGGTTGGTCAAGATCGGAAAGCTTTTTCGTTAGCCCAGGATAGCATATTAAACGTTATGCAGGATGACCTGGTTAGACATTACCTCGTAATAGATAAGGTAGATAAGAAACTGAGTTTTATTGAAGTAAAGCTGAAATCGCCTATGGAAGAATTTTCTAAAGGTTTCACTGAAACCCTGGTGAGAGAAGCTATAGAATTTTATACGGATACCAAAACGATGCGGACTAAAACCAATGTACAAAGGCTTCAGACGCAGGCAGATTCTCTTAAACTGTTATTGAATCGTAAAACCTATGATGCTGCGGCCATTCAGGATTTTAATCTGAATCCAGCGAAGGTAGTGGCGGGGGTTGGTGCCGAAATTGGTATGCGTGACAAAATGGTATTACAGGCAATGTATCTTGAAATTGCCAAAAATCTTGAAATTAGTAAGATTGCTATGGAAAGAGAAACTCCTGTCATACAGATCGTTGACAGCCCTATTTTGCCACTTGTTATAGAGAAACTGGGAAAAATTAAAGGGATTGTAATCGGTGGAATGCTTCTTGGGTTCATTGCTACTATGGTAGTATTGCTGCGTAGTTTTTGGGCTGAGGTAATGAGAGGTGAGTAGTCTATAATAGCTAATTAGAAGATAGCGCGATTGGGAATTCGAATATGGATATGAATTGTAGATATTTTTTTTATTAAGCTGAATTCTTTTAAAGAACTAACAATGAATAAAGTTAAAATATTGGATTGCACTTTGCGTGATGGAGGATATTACACAAATTGGGATTTTGATAAATCTCTGCTTGATGTCTATTTTAAAAGCGTCGAAAAGCTTCCAATTGATGTGGTGGAGGTAGGTTATAGAAGTTTACCTCAGACCCATTATTTGGGTGAGTTTTTTTATTGTCCGCAATTTATTCTTAATGATATTCGTAAATCTCTGCCTTCCAAGAAAATAGCAGTGATGCTAAATGAAAGAGATAACGCTCCTGAAAATGTTGCATCCTTATTAGGGCATTTAAAGGAAAGTATTGATATAGTGAGGATGGCTGTTGATCCAGTTAGATTTGATTCTGGCTTGAAGCTGGCTGAAGAAATTAAGAAACTGGGTTTTGAAGTAGGCTTCAATCTCATGTATATGTCTAAGGTTATGAAATCTCCGGATGTTTTTGCGAAGTTCCCTTCAATGAATGGTCTTGTTGATTACTTTAGTCTGGTTGATTCCTACGGCGGTGTGTATCCTGAGGAAGTACGTTCGGCGGTAGAAAAATGTAAAGAAGTATTAAGTATGCCTGTTGGTTTTCATGGTCATAATAATGTGGAAATGGCTTTGATTAATTCTTTAACAGCGATAGAAGCCGGTGCTGATATGATAGATGCTACAATTAGTGGAATGGGGAGAGGTGCCGGCAATCTAAAAACAGAATTATTGTTGACCGTTTTGAATGCCCAGAAAAAGCTTTCTATTGACTATAATGCTTTGAGCGATGTAGTTTCGGCATTTGCCGCTTATCAGAAGAAATACGAATGGGGGACTAATTTACCTTATATGGTTTCTGGAGCTAATTCTCTTCCTCAGAAAGATGTTATGGAGTGGGTTGGCAAAAATAGATATTCCATCAGCACTATTGTTAATGCCTTGAATAATCAGAAGGAAAATGTAATGGATAATCTTCAATTACCTTCATTCGAGCCCACAAAAGGAAAGCATACAAAGGCTATTATTATTGGGGGCGGTAAATCAGCTGTAGAGCATGCCAGAGCTGTGAAAGCGTTACTAGAAAACAGCAATGATGAGTATTGTGTCATCCATTCAAGTACGAGAAATGCAAAGTGGTATGAGGATATTGAAGCAACTCAGTTTTATTGCCTCATAGGTAATGAGGGCCATCGCCTTTCCAGTTTATTTGATAATCTGAAAGCTTTAAGTGTTTCATGTATACTACCTCCGTTTCCGAGGAGAATGGGAACCTATGTGCCTGAGGATGTTGTGAAAAATTCATTTGAGCTGCAGAAAATCACCTTTATAGATAAGCATCATGATTCTCCGTTGACTGTTTCTATTCAAACTGCAATAGATATGGGAATAGATGAATTATATTTTGTTGGATTTGATGGTTACAGATCAGGGAGTGGTATCGATGATATTATTAATGCTACTCAATATGAACTGGCACAAGAGAATCAGTATATATTTGACAGAGCTTTAGCGTTGAATCTAAAGGCTGTACAGGCACTTACTCCGACAAAATATAAGGGTCTTTCCCAGTCTTCAATATTTTCTTATCTAGATTAATTTTAAAATGAAAATAATTGGTGTCATTCCTGCTAGGTTTCGATCCAGCAGATTCCCGGGTAAACCATTGGTGGAGATTTTAAACAAACCAATGATCATACATGTCGCTGAAATAGTAGAAAAAGCGCTTGGAAAGCAAAATACTTTTATAGCAACAGATGATGAACAGATAAAAAGCAAAGTAGAGGAATATGGCTTTCAGGTGGTAATGACACCCTCTGATTGTTTAACAGGAACTGACAGGGTATGGGAAGTGGCTAAACTTATCAAAGCTGATATTTATATTAATGTTCAAGGTGATGAGCCAATGTTGAACCCTGATGATATTAAACAGATAGCTGCAGTAAAGGCGCAATACCCAGACAAAATCATCAATGGAATGTTCCCGATTGATTTACAGGAAGATCCTCAGAACGTTAATATTCCTAAAGTACTTGCGAATAAGAATGATGACCTGGTCTATATGTCCAGATTAGCTATTCCGGGAATTAAAGAGAAAGGAGATCAGTATCCTATCTACTTTAAGCAAGTTTGTATTTATGCGTTTAACTATAAAGAACTTGAAGCATTTGGGAATTGTAAAGAAAAGGCTGAGTTTGAAAAATATGAGGATATTGAAATTCTTCGTTTTTTTGATTTGGGAATACCAATTAAGATGGTAAGGACTTCAAGAACATCTTTGGCTGTCGATATCCCAGATGATGTGAAACGGGTTGAAGAAGCTATGCGTAATAAAAATTAATACAATTCATTAATACATTCCCTATACCACTTTAAGCCTTAATGCATGCTTTTTTATACTCGAGTTCAGACCCAATTTGCATTCACGGCAATCGTGACTTGTCTGATTTTTATTTTACTTGGATGCAAAAAAGAAGATCCTTTGGAATCATACGATCCCTCAGTAAAGTCTGTCACTATCATTTATGATACACAGGATCCAATTTACAATAAAAAAGTATGGCAAGGGATTCCTACTATTGAATTGTTACCCAACAAAGAAATATGGACGGCATGGTATTCAGGGGGAAATGGAGAAGAGATCGGCAACTACATTGTTATGGCGAAAAGTATGGATGATGGAGTTACCTGGAAGAAAAATGTTGTTATCGTTCAACCCAATGCAGGATATAGGGTTTTTGATCCTTGTCTTTGGGTTGATAATGAGCACAACAAATTGCATTTGTACTGGGCTCAATGTTTTCGGAAGTCATGGGACGGCGTAGGTGGAGTGTGGAACATAGAAAGAGACGTGTCGGGCATAACGTGGTCCTCACCTAAACGATTGGCAAATGGCGTGATGATGAATAAACCTACTTTGATTAATAAAGAGGTAGTATATCCAATTGCGTATTGGAATAAGGTTTACGATTTCATGCAAGCTCCGCAGCATCCGGAAGAAGCCGGAGTTAATGTTTATCGGTCTCAATCCGATAGTTTGTTATTCATCGGGAAAATAGGGATTGATAAAACATACGAAGAAGTTTCAGAGCATCAGATTGTAGAACTTAAGGATGGTAGATTATGGGCGTTGATAAGAAGTAAAAGGGGAATTTATGAGTCGTATTCTGCCGATACGGGACGTACATGGGAGCAGGCCCAATTTTTTAAACGTTGTGGTCCGGCCGCTTGTAGTAGGTTTCATATCCGGAAATTAAGCTCTGGAAGATTAATTTTAATAATGAATAATAGTCGGGAGAGGACGAATTTGACAGCTTTTCTTTCGGCAGATGACGGAAAGACCTGGCCATATAAAATGTTAATTGATGACCGTAATGAAGTTTCATACCCAGATGCTTCGGAAGATAAAGATGGGACTATTTATGTGGTCTATGACCGTGAAAGATACAAAGCAAAGGAGATATTAATGGTGAAGCTTACCGAAAAGATGATTATAGATAGTTCGAATATTAGAAAACCACAAATAAAAAAAGTACTAATAGATAACTAATGAGTATAAAAAGCATTTTCTGGGATTTTGATGGGGTAATATTAGACTCAATGCACATTAGAGATGTTGGATTTATACGAATATTATCGGCATTTCCCCATAATGCAATAGATGAGTTAATCCGGTATCACCGAGAAAACGGAGGGTTATCCAGATATCATAAAATACGTTATTTTTTTGAACAAATTTTGGGTGAGCCAATTTCAGAAGAAGAGGTGAATAGGTATGCAGATGCGTTTTCAAATATTATGCGCGAAATGTTAGTTGATCCCGCCAACCTTATCCAGGATGCTAATTTATTTATAGCAAAGCATTACAAAGATTACGAATTTCATATAGTTTCTGGATCTGACCAGAATGAATTGCGCTTTTTATGTTCCAAGCTTAATCTGAGTCAATATTTTAAATCCATAAATGGCTCGCCAACCGTTAAGAATAAGTTGGTGGCTGAATTGTTGGGCGAGGTACCTTACTCTATAGATGAAATCTGTTTGATAGGAGATTCTCAAAACGATTTTGATGCGGCCAGTTTAAATGGTATCTCTTTTTGGGGATATAACAACCCCTCTTTGAAAGAAAAGGGCTATAATTATATTGAAAGTTTTTCTGAATTAAAGCACATTTGATGTCCTTACGAAAAGAAAGTATACTTTTATCTATAAGCAATGTATTCCAGGTATTAACAAGCTTATTATTTAGTATTTTCGTTGCCCGGTTGATTATTAATAAAGCTGATTTTGGACGTTATCAGCAGTTATTTGTATTAATAAACTTCCTGGCGGTTATCGCCTCAAGCATACCCAATGCATTGAGCTTTTTCTTTGGAAAGTATGTGAATACAGATCAGCATAAAGGAGCTTTCAAGCGATTCTTTATTTTTTTATCTCTGACTTCGATATCATTGGTCATTTTATTCCTTGCTCTTAACAAATGGTTGGCCCTGCGGTTGGATAATTCGTTTATGACCAACTACGTTCTAGTTATTGCAGGGATTGCTTTAGTGCGCTTATTATTTGTTTATTTTTCGAATTTTTGCTTATTGACCCATAATTTATATTACTATATCTGGAATAATGTCTTTTATCTGATATTCTGCATCTGCCTTTTAGTAATTGCTTTTTTTCTAAAATTTAATATTAAAGAGATTCTTTTAGGACAATTACTGGTCGATAGCATCAGGTTAATCTTTTTATTACCTAAGGTCGCGCCATTTCTCAAACTAAAGAACAATGTATTTCTTAAAAAGGAAGAATTCTCTTATCTCTATCCCTTGTGCCTGGTTGCTGTAATAAGTAATTTGTATCTCATTGTGGACAGAATTATGATATCAAGCATGTTAGGGCCTGGTGATTTTGCCGATTACCAGGTTGGTGCTTTTGTTTTTCCGTTTATTGGGATTATTACAGGGTCTGTAGTTACCGCTTTATTGCCAAGGATATCCAAGAATTATCATGAGGGCGATTTCAAACAAATAGTTGATAATCTTCAACGGGCCACGGAGAAAGTCACTTTTTTGTTGGTCCCAATATTTGTTTATTGTTTGGTTTTTGGCCAGGAGCTTATTACCTGGCTTTATTCAGATAAGTTTGCCTTTTCCGGCTATATTTTTCAAATTTATACCCTGCGCTTCTTCGGTACAGTAGTATTGTTTTCAATGATGATGAATGCAATTGGTCTGCAAATGTGGGTATTCATAAATACTACTATTAACTTAGTAATCAATTTCATTTTGAATTATTTTTTTATTTTAAAATGGGGGGTAATGGGAGCTGTTTATGCAGGGATATTAAGTACCTATCTTGGATATATTTTACCTGTAACTATTATGAATAGGAGGTTGAAAGTTTCATTATTAGACTATTTCCCAATTAAAAGCTACCTAAAAACGATATTGATCTCCCTGGTGATCGCTGTTTCTTTTAAACTTATTTATAACCATTATGCTTTTGTAAAGATTTGGAGCATTTTTATTTCAATTATTTACTATTTTATTGTTGTATATCTTTTGGATAGAAAGCTGTTTAGTAATGATAGTTTAAAAAAAATTTTGAAACGAGATGGATCGTGATTCTTTTAAGCGCTATATAAAAATAAAGAGCTTACTTAAAGTTGATTTTAAAGGGTATAGTATAGATAAGATCGTAGCACTAGATCTTATCATGCTTGTTTATTCGGGAGTGAATTTCTCTTTTAAAAGTTGCCTGTTTGCATTTGTGAGGCTGGATTTTTCAATGATTAAAGAGCTCCCTTTAGCTAAAGTGCTCAGCACAATGGGGCGATATAACAGAAGAAAAGACTATTATGAAATATTCGAATTTATAAATAATAAACTGGGTGATGTATATCCAGTTGATTTAAACGACTGTAAATATAGCATATGTTTCAGCGGATATAATATAGTTAAAGCATATCGACTTATTTTTAAAACTCCCCTACCTTATTTAACAACAAAAGAAAAACTATTTCTTTTTGTGAGAGTTGTTCATTACTACAATTGCATCAATGCCTTGGAAAAGTTTTCTCTGGAAACTAAGTATGAAAGCTACCTCGCCTTTAGCAGTGTACACCCATATGAGGCGATTTTTACATTGTATTTTCAGAAAAGAAAAGTACCGACATATTCGTTACAGCACGGCTTATACTTTATTTTTCAGCGAGATATACCTATTGACGCGTTAGCCTATGAGAATTTTATTTCTGACTTCCATTTTTGCTGGGGAGCCTACACCAGGGATGAGTTTGTAAGTTATGGCATCGCAGCTGATAGATTACTGATCGGTGGATATCCGAGAAAGGCGCATTTTGTAAGAAAATCTTCTCCTATAAAATGTAGCCGCTGTATTATTTTTTTAGCCCGCCATAAGTATGCTGAAAGCAATTTTAAGCTGATAAACATGCTTGAAGAGTATAAAAAAAAGAATAGAGATGATAATGTCCAACTATACTTTAAACTGCATCCGACGCTGGATGCTTCGTTATATGAAGAAAAAGTTAAGGATGTGGGAGTTATTCTAATGGACAATCTAACGTTGACGGAATTGCTACAAAGTGATAAATTTGATTTTTCTCTGGCAATTAATACAGCTGCGTATTATGAGTCATATATATATGGTGTTCCTTCGTTGCGTTTTAGTGATGATTCCTTTGAAAACGGTATTGGAGTGAGAGATGATATATTTACTTCTGTTGAAGAGCTCAGTATGCAAATAAAAAATTTGCGGCAGATGGATAATCTGGCTATTTATAATAATGAGGTAGAACAAAAGCTGGATTATATTATTGGATTGAATATTTCTAACTATCCTGTTATTTTCAACAATACAATTGTGGACCTGGGTTAACAATGCAATTATGAGATATTTAATCAGAATTATAGATCTTTTAAAAACAGTATTATATTACAAGTTTGTATTTAAGAGAATAGGTATTAAGTCTATAATTGGTAAACCTCTGAAAATTGATGGTGGGAATAATATAATTATAGGTGAAAGTGTTTATGTAGCAAAGGGCACCTGGCTGGCTGCACTGCCATTAACGGGAGAAAAGGAATGTGTTCTGGAAATTGGGGACGGTTCTAATATCGGACATTTCAATCATATTTATGCGACAAAAAAGATCGTATTAGAAAGGAATGTTCTGACAGCAGATAAAGTATATATATCGGATAATTTACATGATTATGAAAATATACATCTGCCTGTGATGAAGCAGCGGATACGCCAGATAGGGGAAGTAATTATAGGAGAGGGTTCATGGTTGGGGGAGAACGTTTGTATATTAGGCGCCAAAATCGGTAAAAATTGTGTTATTGGTGCCAACGCTGTAGTAACCAAGGATATTCCAGATTTCAGTATTGTTGTTGGGGCACCTGCTTACATTATCAAGCGATATTGTTTTGAAACGAATAGTTGGAGAAAAACAGACAATAAAGGTTTTTTTATTTGATGAGCTTTTTATCTGTATTGTCAATTGAATTGTAAAATAGAATTTGATTATGAAGAACGTATTAATTACTGGTGGGGCAGGTTTTATTGGCTCTAACTTAGCTTTAAAGTTATTGAAGAAGGGCTTTACGATAACTGTTCTTGATAATTTATCTGAGCAAATACACGGGGTGAATCCAGAAAAGAACTCTCCTTTGCTCAGGAGTATAGAGAATAAGGTCACCTTTATTAAGGGTTGCGTCACTTCTCGAAATGACTGGATGGAAGCATTAAAGAATCAGGATGTAGTAGTTCACTTAGCAGCAGAAACTGGTACTGGTCAATCAATGTATGAAATTGAAAAGTATAACAGCGTGAATATTGGAGGTACTGCATTGATGTTGGACATATTAGCCAATACTAAGCATTCGGTGAAAAAAGTAGTGGTAGCTTCATCGCGGGCTATTTATGGAGAAGGCAGATATCTTGTACCTTCCACCGGGCAGTACGTATATCCGGAGGCTAGAATGGAGGAGCAGATGCTGAAAGGTGACTTTAACGTAAGTACCCATGGGATACATGAACTCTTGAAGTTGGTGCCTACAGATGAACAATCAAAAATTCACCCAACATCTGTGTATGGTATTACAAAGCAGGTGCAGGAGCAGATGGTAATGCTGGTGTGTAAATCCATTAATATAGCAGCCGTTGCATTCAGATATCAGAATGTTTACGGCCCTGGTCAATCATTATCCAATCCATATACTGGAATATTATCGATCTTTTCTTCTTTAATTAAAAGTGGTAAGTCTATAAATATTTTTGAAGATGGTGAAGAGAGCAGAGACTTTGTTTTTATTGATGATGTTGTAGATGCCACAATATTGGGTATTGAAATGGACGAAGCCAATAATGAGGTCTTTAATGTAGGTACTGGGGTTCCTATTAATGTTCTCACTGTTGTGAAAAGTTTGATTAATTGCTATGGCGCTTCCGTGGGCTATAAGGTGTCAGGTAATTTCAGATTAGGCGACATCAGGCATAACTATGCAGATCTTACTAAAATTGGCAGTAGGCTTGGTTTTCAGCCAAAAGTACAGTTTGAAGAGGGGATCAAAGAATTTGCCAATTGGGTGAACAAACAGAATGTGAGCTTGGGGGATAGTTACGAGCAATCCATAGATGAAATGAAAAATAAGGGAATGTATAAATGATTATGCAGGAGCAATACTTAAAAAACAAACGTATACTGTTTGTTGGCCAGATATTTTATGATTATCATACAAAGATTTTGGATGAATTAAAAAATCAGGGAGCAGAGGTTGATTTTTATGAAAACAAGTTTTTTCCTGAATATGAAAAATCATCATGGCTTGCCCGTAGTGTCAGGAAGTTTTTTTTGCCGAACAGGAAGAAGAAATACAATGATGAAATCATAAATTCAATTGGACTAAAAGAGTATGATTATTTTTTCTGTATTGGAGGGTTTTCTATTACCCCGGAATTGCTTAGACATGTTAAGACTGTCAATAAGAAAATAATCTCTATAATATATTTTTGGGATTCGTTTTCAGTTTGGGATCATTCAAAACTTTTTTTGTTATTTGACCGCGCTTATTCTTTTGACCCGCTTGATTGTGATAAATGGGAGGCTTTAAAGTATTTGCCGTTATTTTACACTAACGAGTATACAGCAGTTGACAATAGCGCAGCAAATAAGGAGGATATAGACCTTCTTTATATTGGTTCGGTAGGTCTTGCATCAATGAATCGTTGCGACATTCTGTTAGACCTGGATCACTATTCGAGGCGGATGGAACTTCGTTCTTTTCTCAGACTATATTTTCAGGCAAACGATGCTACCAGGGGAAGAAAAGTACTTAACGCCATCAAGCGCTTGTTATTCCCTGGTTACAGAACACTTATTGCTAAAATCAATAAGTGTAAGAATGAAGCAGATTTTATTACAACTAGTGTTTTAGGGCGCGAAGAAGTAGCAGAATTGACAAATCGTGCTAAATGTGTCGTGGATATTCCTGTCCCTGGACAGGTTGGATTAACAATAAGGACCATTGAAACCCTCGCAAGGGGAAAAAAAGTTATAACTTCAAATGTGAATATTAAAAAAGAAAGTATATATAATAAAGAATATGTATATGTGCTTGAAGGGTCAGATTTTGAAGTAGATAGAGAATTTATATCTTCTGTTCCAACTCACAAGCTAGATATTGAAGATTTCCATATTACCAATTGGTTGAGAAGGATTTTTACCGATGTTAATTAATTCATGAACACACCCGTTAAAAATATAAATCTGAAAAATTCTGCTCTACTTTTCTTTGCAGGAGTATTTTTCTTTTTTTTGACCAGGCAGGTTCCATTTAGTGGGTTTTCCATAATAATGAACCTCTTTTTATTATTAATTTATTTTGTATACTTTCTTCCAATAGTAAATAATATTTATCAAGGCCCCTCTTATTTTAGGGTTCTACTTTTTTTGCTTACTGGTCTTTTGGTTTTTGATTTGTTTTACAGCATATGTTTAATGAACGATGTTGTCAAAAATATAAGGTTTTTTATACTTCTGATATTACTTATTTACTCTTTCTATCTAGTCCCTCCCGAAAGGTTATTAAAAATATTTATAGCGATAATGCTTTTGCAAGCTATAGTCATTATTCTTTTCTCAATTTATCTGAGCGTATTTTTTGACCTGACAAGCTATATGCCAATCAGGTTCTTTTTTCTGGAGAAAGAGTGGGGGGATGTATATACTTATAATGGATGGTTATTTATCGTTCAGATAAAGGGAAATGCCCTGCTTCCTTTGACATTATTTATCACCTATTTTTATCCGATCAAGAGAAAATATCTTATACGGGGAATACTCCTGATTGCGTGTGTAGTAGCAGGGAATTTTGCATATGTGATTTCAATGGCTTTATTTTATATGGTGTATTTTTTACGTTCAGAAACTGCGAAGGAGCTTATAAGAAAAATAGTACTGTTATTAATGACAGTTTTTGTTTTAAGCATACCTGTGTACACTTATTATGTAAAGCCTGTGCTTGAAGGAAAACAGGAAGGTTCATTGAGTACTCGTGCAGATCAAACTGCTTTGCTAATGGATGACCTGACACAAAATGCTGGTACTTTTTTGTTAGGAACCGGACTAGGGCATACCGTTGAAAGGGCCACATATGCAAGAGATTACAGGGGAGATGTATATTTTGAATTACAAGTGCTCTATGTTTTAAATCAGCTGGGAGTAATAGGATTTATACTTGTTTTTCTTTATGTAATTGTCCTGATGCCACTATATAAATTCCGTAATAAATGGTTACTATTCATTTATGTTTGTTATGTAATATACGCCTGCACCAATCCATATATTTTTGACTCTAATCAAATAGCCGTAATTTTAGTGCTTAACGCACTTCAGAATTTTTATGATCGTAACCCTTCTTTTCAAAAATGGTCGACTCTAGGAACAGCATAAGCAATGCTGGTATTGGGATTATGATTACCTATTATAATCCGGACTTGCTGCAAAGTGAATTGCAGCTGGAAGCTATTCATAAGCAGGAAAATATTACGCACATTTGTATTGTAGATAATTCTGCTGCAGAGTTGGCTATTTGGAACGATCGGTTAAGTGAGCAATGGCCGAAAGTTAAATATATTTCCTTAGGGGATAATAAAGGAATTGCTGTGGCTCAGAACACTGGGGCTTCATATCTATTTTCCAAAGTGGATAGTATCGTTTTTTTCGATCAGGATAGTTTACCTGCCGATAACATGGTGGCTTCCCTGGTAAAATCTTATGAACAAGTGTCTGCTATTGAAAAGTATAATATAGGCGGAATTGGTCCACGGGCAATTAATACCCAAACTGGGGTTGCATATAAAGCCAAGCTTAAAAAAGGCATTGCCGTTGCTGAAGGGATACAGGTTACAAAGCTTACAGAACTGATCAGTTCTGGCACCCTCATTAGAAAAGAGGTATGGGAGAAGACAGGTGGTATGGATGAAGCGCTGTTTATTGATGCTGTGGATCACGAATGGTGCTGGAGAGCCAGGGAGAAGGGAGGATATTCCTTTTTTATTGATGAAACAGCTCATTTATATCATGCGTTGGGAGAAGGTGACAAGAAAATACTAGGCATTAATTTTAAGGGAATTCCTAAGCCGGTGAGGTGTTATTATCTTTATAGGAATTACCTCCTTTTAGTCAGGCGTTCATATGTACCATTATATTGGAAATTAATGAGTGGCTGCAAATTTTCTTTGAAGTTTTTTTTCTATCCTGTTTTTTTGGAGAACGGAAGAATGTATCTGAAATATATACTTAAAGGAATAAAGGACGGCGTGGCTGGTAAAGGTGGAAGGGTAGACTGGTGAAATATATCATCGTTTAAAATTAATATTGGGAAATGATCAGCGATAAGAGAATTGTTATATTTGATTTGTGTGGAACATTGTATGATTCTAATACCACAATGGATTTTATACGGGAGAAAGTATTCAGTGAGAAACGTCAGTACAGATTATTTAATAAGGTATCTCACTTTATCGGATGGAAAGTATTTAATAAGGTACTATACAAATTATTGGGGCTTGACCTGACAAGAGTGATTTTTGTCAGAAGTCTGAAGGGGTATGCAAGAACAGAATTAAACTTACTGGCGGAAGAGTTTATTAAAACCACCTTGTCGAATAAGGAAATTACAATAGCGCAGGAAATGCTCAGAAATGAGATGGCTCAGGAGAAGAGGGTTGCAATTGTTTCTGCGTCTATGGATTTCCTGGTACAGGCAATTGCAAAAGAGCTGGGAGTGAAGGAATATTATGCCACCACCTTGGACTTTGCCAGTGAAACGGGAATCTGTAATGGAAGAATCCTACACGATTTATTAGGAAATAAACTGGAGACCTGCAGGCTGCATAACCTGGATGTGAGTAAGGCTTTTGTTATTACTGATAATTTGAGCGATGCTGAACTGGTTAGTAAATCTTCTGAGGCGTTTATAGTTGCCAAGAAGAAGAATGAACTGTTCTGGACAAAATTCCCAACTGTAAAAGAAATATATGTTTTCGATAGATAAGGCTAAATTTTTTATTCCGGCTTTATATTTTTTTAGAACGAGAATTTCGTCTCCTGCTAAATTAATTTCCTGGATTATTATTTATATAGTGCCAACCGCTTATATTTCTTTTCACTATTTCCAGGAAATGGCCAATACACATTCGATTGTCGATTTTGTGCTTATGTATCTACTACAGGTAGGTGCAATTTATAATTTTTATGAAGTTGGCTATATAGAAAATGATACGGAAACTATTAAAGGAGAATCGAATCCCACTATCAGGTTGAAGGATAAAGATTTTGTTTTTTATGAGAAGAATAAATTTTTAATCTATATATTCAGAATTTTATTTGGATGTCTTTTGTTGTGGAGCTTGGCTCTTTTTCACATGCCAATAATTAATTATTTTTTATTCGTGGGAGCTGTAATTGTCATACTGCCTATTTATCTTTTTTATAACAGGGTAAGAAGCCGGTTGACACTGCTACTGCATTTTTTACTAGTATGCATAAGATTTGCTTCATACCTGCTTTTGTATAAAGGATTTAACACTATTGGCCTTGTTGATGTAATATTTATATTGTTGGCGTTTCCTGTGATCAATTTGCTGGAAAGGGCCGCATTAAAGCGCTTTAATTTCAGACAATTGAGCTTTATTCTTTCTTCCCCATTTACACTGGATAAATTCCGGATGTATTACTATGCTATTTTTAGTTGTATTATACTAATAATTAGCTCTCTTAATAAGGAATATTTCTGGTTGCTCATACTTTTCGTCTATTATGCTTTGTACAGATCAGCTATTGTATTAAAACAAAAGGTGGCGAAAACTGCTTAGTTTCTGCCACCTTTTTATATTTTAAGCGATATCACTTTTTCATGAGTGATTTACTTTTTAAGGTCGACATCTTATTTTTCCAGTCGCTGTAAAATTGATAGAGAGGCAGGTTATTTTCATTGTGTACAAGCCGTTTAATGCCGCATTGTTTTACAGATGTGAGGAAGCCTTCCAAATGCGTATTAAAGTTGTTATATTTTTGCGTATTATTAAAGAATTGGTCCGGGTCCTTGCTAGCCTCATCCAGATAGGCCTGAACGGCTGAATATTGTAATGGAATTCTTTCTTTTTGTACTCGCTTCAGATATACAGGTTGGTTTTTTACGCTGTTCATCGCAGCATCAAACAGGTCATCATAATTGTTAATCATGCTTTCTGTCAGCTTATTATTGCCCGTGAGTTGAGAGGATGTAAGTTGTATATAGCGTTTTAAAGAAGGTGCGGCATCTCCATAAAAGCCCTGCAGGAAGTCATCTATTACTGCATTATCGTCCAAATTTGGATCCCATGTTAATTTAGACAGAAGATAAGCTCTGAGCTCAGCAAATTCACCGTCTGGAAAAATATTTCCTTCTGCAAAATAACCTTTAATACCTTTATTTACAAAGTATTGCAGATTAGGTTTTAATATCAATAAATTAGGATGGATAGATTCAAGCGCCGAATAATCTATGACATAATCCCAGACAAAGATATTTTTGGTAAGTTTCTGCCAGCCATCAAATTGATTGTGCATTTCTGCATAGTCATCCCCCTGATAACTACTTACATAGTTCTTGGGCTGAGGGCAATACATGATATTTAAATTGGGGGCTAATTTCATATTCTGCGGTGGATTACGTGTATAGGAATATGCGAGGGCTGAAATATTTTCATTAGGAAAGTTCTGTGCAAGATTATTTGCCAGCGCGATTGTTGGTCCTCCAGGTGTTTTTGTGTTATTAATTACTGGCAGACATTTGTCGCACTCGCAATAAGAACCATTATCCTCCACTGAAACGGACCAATAGTTATATTGGGGTTGATTTTTAATTTTTGCATTTAGCCATCCAAGCAAAATATTATATACGTCTTTATTGGTAGGATCCAGTTGTAATGGCTGTCTTTTGCCTTTTACCAGGGAATAATATTCGGGATGAGTATTAAAATATTGCTTGGGTGGCATTATCTGAAAACCGGTATGTGCAAATATGCCAAATAAAGAAGAATTAGTACTTCTTGCATGAATTAATTTATGCCAATCTGAATATGAGGAGTCCATTGCGCCTAGGTAAAAAACATCTCTTAAAATCAAAGTTGGTATTTCTGTGAGGTTAACAGCAGGGATAGTAAGACTGCTTCTTTTAGGGATTTTCATTACATCTGCCGTATACATTCTGCAACCGAAATATTTTTCCAGCAGTGTATATACGCCAAACAAGGGTCCCTTACCACTCCCCCCGGCTATAATGAGTTTTGTTCCTTTTGTAAGTATAGTGTATCCATCGGTTCCTAATTTTGATGTATTCACTTCGGGAGCCATTGATTTAATATAATCCCCTTGTCCAATTATAATCTGATTTTTTGCATTACCGTTATTCGTGATTGGAACGTCTATGCTTAGTGTTTTTTTTATATATTTTTGCAGTTCTTTTGCAGCTTTCGATGTAGGTTGTGTACTATTATCGGCAATAACAATGGCTGTTTGAGAAGCCGTTCTTTGGCTTAATACCAGCGACTGAGCGCATATTACATTCACTACCAGCAAGAGCGGGAGAGCAAAGAAGAGAAAATTTAATCTTTTCATATAACTTTCTTTTAATAACACTTATAAAAAACACCCGTTTAAATCGAATTATTGCATAATTTCGATTCCTATTATTAATTTGTAATTTATGAATAGTAGGTCTATACTAAAGCAGTTATAACAATTTACCGGCAGAAATGATGCCACGCTAAATTATATATTGAAAATTAATCTAATTTTAATCTTCCATAGTAAGTATAAATAATATATGTTTGAGTTTTCTGTCTTAATGCCTGTCTATATAAAAGAAAAACCTGCGTTTTTAGACCGTGCCTTAAAAAGTATATTAGAACAGACATTAATCCCTACGGAAATTGTAATAGTGGAGGATGGCCCCCTTACCGATGAACTGTATACTGTTATAAACAAGTACAAATCTGATTATCCCGATAAATTGAATATTATCAAGCTGAAGGAAAATAAAGGCATGGGATATGCTATGGATACAGGTTTGCGTTACTGCAAATATGCATTTGTTGCCAGAATGGATTCCGACGATATAGCTAAAACAGACAGATTTGAAAAGCAGGCGATATTTTTACAAAAACATCTTGATATTGATCTGGTAGGGAGCTATATAGAGGAGTTTGCTGATGTTCCAGGCGATTTGAATAGATTCAGAAAGGTGCCTGTTCAACAAGAGGAAATCCGAGCGTTCGCCAAGTACCGTAACCCTGTCAATCATATGACAGTAATGATGAATAAGAAAAAAGCGCTTGACGCAGGCAGTTACTGGCATAAGCGAGTATTAGAGGATTATAATCTCTGGTATAAGATGTTGTTAAATGGATGTCGTTTTCATAATCTTCCTGAAACGCTCGTATACGCACGTGTAGGGAATAATAATATGGTAGGCAGGAGGCGGGGAATGGGATACATAAAAGAAGAGCTAAAATTTTTCCGCCTAATGGTAAAGGATAAATTTATTACCTCCAGGGAATTTTATCTGTATTCTGCAGCGAGAATAATACTGAAATTGTTACCCGTTTCTATGTTGAATTTTGTTTATACAAAGGTGTTAAGAAAATAGCTTCTGTTTTTATAACAGGATACAATTCGTAAAACTAAAGATTCTATGAGAGTTACAATTATTGGAGGCTCCGGATTTATTGGCTCTAATCTGATGAACAAATTAGAGGATGGTAATTATGATTTCACCAACCTTGATAAAGCAAAGTCATCTTTCTTTCCGGCGCAAACAGTCATTGCGGATGTAAGAGAGGTGCAATCACTTAAGAGTGGTCTTCAACCATGTGACTGGACGGTATTGCTGGCTGCAGAACATCGGGATGATGTTAGTCCTACTTCCTTGTATTATGATGTAAATGTAGCAGGAACAAGAAATGTGCTGAATGAGCTTGAAGAGAAAAATATCAATAGAATAATCTTCACAAGTTCTGTAGCGGTTTATGGTCTGAACAAGGAAAACCCCGATGAGTTGTTTGCAGCGGATCCATTTAACCATTACGGTAAAAGCAAATGGGAGGCAGAAGAGGTTTTAAGAGAATGGTTTAACAAAGATCCTCGGAACAGAACGCTTGTTATTATAAGACCTACTGTAGTTTTTGGGCCAGGTAACAGGGGGAATGTATATAATCTGCTTAAGCAGATAGCTTTCGGTAAATTTATGATGATTGGAAGCGGAAAGAACAAAAAGTCGATGGCATATGTGGAAAATGTTTCTTCCTTTATAAAATATTGTATAGACGAACAGCTCTCCGGGTATCACGTTTTTAACTATGCTGATAAACCAGATCTTAGTGTGAACGAATTGGTGACACAGGCGGGAATAACATTGAATAAAAGAATAGCTCCCCTGAGAATTCCATATGCTATTGGCTATAGTGGGGGAGTGTTTCTGGATATAGTAGCAAAGGTTTTAAATAAAAAATTCCCCATCAGTGCAGTGAGAGTGAAGAAATTTTGTGCTACTACTCAATTTTCAGCAGATAAGGTGAAGGACATAGGGTTTCAGCCTCCATATTCTTTATCTGAAGGTTTGGATGCAACAGTTAAGAATATTGTTAAGGAAAATTAATTTAAGATCATAGCCTACGCTTTTAATACAAAAACTAAAAATGAAGATTGCCCTTATTACCGGGATTACCGGTCAGGATGGTGCCTATCTGGCTCAGTTACTGCTGAAAAAAGGTTATGAAGTGCATGGCATTAAAAGGAGAAGTTCACTCTTTAACACTGATAGAATTGATCATTTATATCAGGATCCTCATGATAAGGATGTGAACCTCAAACTTCATTATGGAGACCTCTCAGATAGCACAAACCTGATCCGTATTATTCAGGAGGTACAGCCAGACGAAATATATAACCTTGGAGCTATGAGTCATGTTCAGGTTAGCTTCGAAGCTCCTGAGTATACGGCCGATGTAGATGGCATAGGTACGTTGAGGATTCTGGAGGCGGTCAGATTGCTGGGATTAACAAAGAAAACAAAGATATACCAGGCCTCCACATCCGAATTATATGGCCTGGTGCAGGAAGTTCCACAATCAGAAAGAACCCCCTTTTATCCGCGGTCTCCCTATGCAGTAGCTAAAATGTATGCATATTGGATTACTGTAAACTACAGGGAGGCATATGACATGTTTGCCTGTAATGGCATTTTATTTAACCATGAAAGTCCGCTCCGTGGTGAAACTTTTGTAACGAGGAAAATCACTCGCGCAGTTGCCAAGTTATCATTGGGTATGCAGGATAAGCTGTACATGGGAAATCTTGATGCAAAACGTGATTGGGGGCATGCAAAGGATTACGTGGAAGCCATGTGGCTCATATTGCAACAGGACAAACCGGAAGACTATGTAATTGCGACCGGCATTACGACTACTGTAAGAGAGTTTATCACAATGGCATTTGCAGAGGTTGGGATTGAAATAGTATTTAAAGGAGAAGGAGTAGAGGAGAAGGGATATGTGAAAAGTTGTGCACAGAAAGACGGCATACTGCAGGTTGGCCAGGAAATAGTTGCAATAGATCCACGATATTTCCGCCCTACAGAAGTGGAGCTGTTAATAGGAGATCCCACTAAGGCCAACACACAGCTCGGGTGGAAGCCTAAATACGATTTGCCTGCACTGGTGAAAGAAATGGTTGCCGCGGATGTGGAGCTTTTTCAGCGTGAGAAACTCCTGAAGGACGCGGGTTATAAAGTATTGAATCAATTTGAATAGCATGAACACGCAGGATAAGATATACGTTGCGGGGCATAGAGGAATGGTTGGCTCAGCCATTGTGAGACGTTTGCAAAGAGAAGGATTTAATAATATTATTATCCGTACCTCCAAAGAACTGGATCTGCGTGATCAGTTAGCTGTAGCTGCATTTTTCAGTGAAACAAAACCTGATTATGTATTTCTTGCTGCAGCGAAAGTGGGCGGTATTATGGCCAACAATACCTATCGTGGGCAGTTCATCTATGAGAACCTGATGATTCAGAATAATGTTATTCATCATGCCCATTTGAATGATACTAAAAAGCTGATGTTTCTCGGATCATCTTGTATTTATCCTAAATTGGCCCCCCAGCCGCTTAAAGAGGAATATCTGCTCACTGGCCCGCTTGAACCAACGAATGAGCCCTATGCAATAGCAAAGATTGCCGGAATAGAAATGTGTGATGCCTACCGGGCGCAATATGGAAGCAATTTTATTTCTGTGATGCCTACTAACCTGTATGGTCCGAATGATAACTATGACTTAAATACTTCCCATGTGTTACCGGCGATGCTGCGTAAAATGCATGAAGCTAAAATCAATAATCATCCCGAAGTAACCGTCTGGGGAACGGGTACGCCTAAACGCGAGTTTCTCCATGCCGATGATATGGCGGATGCCTGTTTTTACCTCATGCAAAACTATAATGAAAAAGGGCTCGTAAATATTGGTGTAGGAGAAGATATAAGCATAGGCGATCTCGCACGGTTAATAAAGAAAATTGTTGGATTTGAAGGTGAGTTGGTATTTGATACCAGTAAGCCTGATGGCACACCAAGAAAGCTAATGGATGTAAGCAAATTGCATAGTTATGGCTGGAAAGCCAGTCTCAACCTTGAAGAGGGTATCATTAAAGTTTACGAAGAAGTAAAGAAGGAAAACTGGATATAATCATTCCGTACGCATTATTAGCCAGAAATTTCTAATTTTATACTAATCCCCATCTGTCACCTAAATTTATTGAAAACATTATCTTTGCGTTCTGACGAGCCAATTGTATTGTATTTGACTTTACAGAAACCTGTCAGGATGTTTGTGAAGCCTGATCCTGTGTACATTTTTAAGCAATCAAAAAACAATTAATGAAACATCTCGTTTGGATGGTAGCAGGTTTGTTACTATTTGGTGCAGCTAACGCGCAGGAAAAGTTGCCTGTCATTGTGCCTTATAACCCCCAGGATATCCGGGAGCTTTACCTGGATACGAGCAACCACCACACTGCGTTCAGGCCGATTCTGCATGAAGATACCAGTGCCATGTACACCAACCCGGATACGACTAAACGTAGCTGGTTCCACCGGAAGTTGTTTAACGAACACCTGCTGGAGTACCGAAACAAGGATTATAACGTTTTTATCGATTTCCTGCCGGATTTTCAGATAGGTAAATCACAGGAGGGAAGCAGAACTACCTGGTTGAATACAAGAGGAGCCAGTATTCAGGCGAATATTGGTACAAAGTTTTATTTTGAATCTTACTTCTTCGAAAATCAGGGAAAATTTCCTTATTACCTCGACCAATACATCCGTAAGAACCAAATTGTGCCGGGCCAGGGAGGAATCAAAGATTATAGCGAAGGAAAAGCATTTGATTACAACTACGCGAGTGCTCTGTTAAGTTACACACCGAATAAGTACCTTAACATAACAGCAGGATACGGACAGAATTTTATAGGCGACGGCTACCGCTCCCTGATTCTGTCTGACATACAATTCAGCTATCCGTACCTGAAGCTTACAGGAACTCTTGGTAACGTTCAGTATACGGCCATGTGGGCACAGTTTATGGATAAGCACAGCCAGAGCTTTGCTACTGCTTATGACGATTTGGGATACTATAAGAAATGGGGTGTATTTCATTTCCTGGACTGGAATGTAAGCAAACGCCTCACCATCGGCCTCTTTGATGCCGTGATCTGGCCGGACGCGGATTCCTCCGGCCGTAAGCGTGGATTTGACTGGAGCTACATGAATCCGATCATTTTCCTGCGCTCGGCTGAATTCTCGGAAGGCTCTTCTGACAATGCTTTGGTAGGTATGAATGCTAAGTTTAAGTTATTTCCCAAAACCACCATATATGGCCAGCTGGTATTGGACGAATTTAAGCTGAAAGAGGTATTTGGTGGCAAAGGTTGGTGGGCCAACAAACAATCCGCACAATTGGGCTTCAGGTCATTTGATTTATTTAAGGTAAATAAGCTCGACCTGCAAGGTGAATTCAACGTAGTTCGACCGTACACCTATTCTTACAAAAGCACATTGATTAATTATGAGCATTATAATCAGTCATTGGCTCATCCATTAGGAGCTAATTTTTGGGAGGTATTAGGTATTGCTACATATCGTATTAAGCGTTGGTATGGCCGCGGAGAGGTAATGTACTCAAAATATGGGGATGATCCCGATGCCCAAACCAACTATGGCCATGATATATCCAAGCCATACACTACACGACCAAATGATTATGGTAACTGGATCGGACAGGGGGTTAAAACCAATTTATTGTATGCGCAGGGAACTATTGCATATGTGCTTAACCCCAAGTACAATCTCCGGTTGGAAACCTCATTGGCGGCCAGAAGGGTGAGCAATGATATCGGCAGAAGCACCGACCTGATATTTAGTATAGGCCTGCGTAGTACCTTCCGCCAGTTTTACTACGACTTTTAATCAATAAAGAGGTTAAATATACACAAGCCCTTCCGCTTTCAGCGCAAGGGCTTTTTATTTTTCATCGCAAAGAGGGGAGGATAATAATGGACAAAGGGCCGAAATAACTGTTTGTCGAAAAAAATGTCAGGTACAGGAAACCCTGGTTATCCTATAATGAATATACGGAAAAAATCATAATATCAAATACATAATCCCTGTTCCCTTCCAGTGTTGCTGATAATTTATAACTTCGCACCATGCATTACGTTACAGTAGAAGGGCTTACCAAATCTTTTGGAACCAAACCATTATTCAGGGATATTTCTTTTCATATTGAAGAAGGAGATAAAATAGCGCTGGTGGCGCTTAACGGAACAGGAAAATCCACCCTGCTCCGCATTTTATGCGGAAAGGATGTGCCCGACAGTGGAAAAGTCTGGATCCATAAAGACGTAACCGTTGTAATGCTGGAGCAACAATCCGACTTTGATCTATCCAAAACCGTGATTGAAAACATCTTCAACCACAATAACCCGGTACTCAATGCCATCAAAGAATATGAGTTGCTTACCGAGGAAGGGCATGAACCGGATCTGGATAAGTTGACCGATTCCATCGCCAAAATGGACGAATTAAATGCATGGCACTTTGATACCAAAGTGAAACAAATATTAGGAAAACTTAATATACACAACCTGGATCAACCAGTTGGTTCCCTTTCGGGTGGCCAGCAGAAGAGAGTTGCGCTGGCCAAAGTATTGATTGAGATTGGCTTCGAGCATAAACACGTGTTGCTTATCATGGATGAGCCCACCAACCATCTGGACGTCTCTATGATTGAATGGCTGGAGAATTACCTGGATCAGGAAAAAGTAACCTTGCTCCTCGTTACGCACGATCGGTATTTCCTTGATAGCGTTTGTAACGAAGTGATGGAGCTCGACCAGGAACAGCTTTTTATTTACAAAGGAGATTATGAGAATTATCTCGAAAAGAAGGCTGCAAGGGAAGAAAGTGAAAAATCAAGTGTGGACAAAGCCCGTAATCTTTACCGCAAAGAACTGGAATGGATGCGTAAGCAGCCTAAAGCCCGTACCACCAAATCTAAATCCCGCCAGGATGCCTTCTATGAAGTGAAGGAGAAAGCCAGTACCAAAGTAGCAGATCAGCAATTGGAACTAAATGTGAAGATGACCCGACTGGGCGGAAAAATCCTGGAGTTAAAAAAAGTATATAAATCCTTTGGGGATCTGAAGATCCTGAAAGGAATGGATTATACCTTCAAGAAAGGAGAACGCGTAGGTATTGTTGGTAAAAATGGAGTAGGAAAATCTACGTTCCTCAATATGCTCTTAGGCACAGAGCAGCCTGATTCGGGAAAGATCAATATTGGAGAAACCATCGTGTTTGGTAATTACTCCCAAACTGGCCTGGTGGTAAAGGAAGATATGCGGGTGATAGAGTTTGTAAAGAATATTGCAGAGAACTTCCCATTGGCAGATGGTACCAAAGTAAGCGCCGCACAATTCCTGGAGCTATTTCTATTTCCGGCAGAAAAACAGTACACCTACATCTCAAAGCTGAGCGGCGGTGAGAAAAGAAGATTGCATCTGCTATCGATCTTATTTCGCAATCCTAACTTCCTGGTATTGGATGAGCCTACCAATGATCTCGATTTACCAACCCTCAGTATCCTGGAAAGTTTCTTACAGGAGTTTCAGGGCTGCGTGATCATCGTGAGCCATGACCGTTACTTTATGGATAAACTGGTAGAGCACCTGTTCGTTTTTGAAGGAGATGGAGAAATCCGCGATTATCCTGGTAACTACACACAATACCGGGAATGGCAGAAGGAAGAGGACAAGAAGAAGGCTATCGCCCCTAAAAAAGAAGTAACGACGCCCGTCGTAGTCACAGCGGCACCACTTGCAGAAAATAAAGGTCGCAAAATGTCTTTTAAAGAGAAGCGGGAACTGGAACTGTTGGAGAAAGAGATCGAACAACTGGAAACAGAAAAGAAGAAAATTGAAGCCTCCTTATCCAGTGGAGAATTGCCTTTTGATAAGATGGAACCACTGACACATCGGATTGGTGAAATTATCCAATTACTGGATGAGAAGGGCATGCGATGGCTAGAGCTCAGTGATATGACTTCATAAAGCTGAAGGAATATGATATGAATGCAGAAAATATCAATATTATTTTTGTAACCCTTAGAGGGGACAAGATGATTTTACGTTATTTATTTGAGGTTTAGCCAGAATTTCGATGGGGTAACACTCTGCTATAGATATATTTAGTCTTGGAGTGGCTTTAAGTTGTTAACCGCATTATAAATTCAATCTAAATTAAAAATAATTTCTTTCGTTTAAAGAGTCTTTTACTTAACTATATATGAAAAAAGAAATTCTTTTTTTTGATGTGATATTCCTATGCTTATTACTCTCGTTCACTGGTTGTAAAAAAAATGATAATAACAGTAGTGTGTCACCAATTGTATCGATTGATCCATTGGATCTAGTTAAAGATCAGCCGGCGGCACGATTGCTATCCAATGTAACTCAGAACCCACTTTATACTCAAAGGCACTGGCAAGGGGTCCCCTCAATTGAAATTACTGAAAAAAAACATCTGGTTGTTGCATGGTATAGTGGTACTGCAGGTGAAGGCGCCGGTAATTATGTTACAGTAGCCGAAAGCCCAGATGGTGGTAAGACCTGGAGCAAAAATGCACTTATTGTTGCACCGCCAGATAACGGTTATCGCGTATTTGACCCAGGATTATGGAAGGATGTTAACGGAGAAGTGCATCTCTTTTGGGCACAATCAAAAGGATGGTGGGACGGTAAAGGTGGTGTATGGACTAGTCTACTGGATTTCTCTACAGATAAAATTCAGTTTTCCAAACCCGAATCATTAACTAATGGTGTCATGATCAATAAGCCCATTTATAGCTATCAATCAAAAACAAAGATTCTAATGCCTGTTGCCCTTTGGCTTGAAAAACCAACACCCGTAAAGACTTCAGGTGTATTTGTTGTAGCATCTGAATATGATGCAATAAAAAAGGCGTTCAAAATTATATCACGTGCTTCAACAATACCATTGGATAATAACATAAGGGACTTTGATGAACCTCAGATTGTCGGATTAAAGAATGGTCAGTATCTCTGCCTTTTGCGAACAAAGAAAGGTATTTTCTATTCCAAAACCAGCGGTACTGATAAACAATGGAGTAAAGCTGCTTCTTTTACAGCAATCGAACCTACTGCTGATAGCCGATTTCATATTCAACGATTAAACTCAGGGAATTTGCTATTGATACTGAATGCTAGCAATGAAAGAGTAAATATGAGGGCTTTCCTGTCAACAGATGATGGGAAAACATGGCCACATAGCTTATTGATAGACGCTCGTTCCCATGTTTCTTATCCAGACGCATGTGAAGGGCCTGATAAAGAAATTTATGTTGTGTACGACCGTAATAGAAATAGTGATAAGGAAATAAATCTGGCCAGATTTAATGAAAGAGATTTCTTCGAAAGAGAATCAAAAGCAATACTTACCGTTATTGATAAGTAAATGATAAGTATGTAAAGTGATTAAATATTAGTCTTCCTTTATAAATGGCGTTTGATCTCTTTCAAAGAAAATTATTTTATCACCGCCGGCACTCCAACTACGGTAACATTATCCGGTACATTCTTCAGTACCAGACTGGCAGCGCCTACAATAGCGTTACTCCCAACTGTTTTGTTTTCCAGGATAGTGGCCTTTACTCCGATGAGGTTGGCATCTCCTACTTTTACAAAGCCTGATATGGATACACAGGGATTGAGTACGTTACAATTGCCAATCTCGGCATCATGTCCAACGGTAGTGGCTAAGTTGAAAATATTATAGGACCCTATTTTTATATCAGTTGTGAAAATGCAGTTGGCAGTTACGATATTCCCCCGGCCCCATGAAATATTGCTGAAATCCGCTACTACGGAGGGATGAATCAGGTTAGGAAAATCAAATTTCTCTCCGAAGATGTCTGTTAATTTTTTAATAATCCGAGGGTTTCCAATACCTACTGCGAGAGATACCCCCTGCAGCTTATGTAAGTCGTTTTCTCCGATGACATCCACCAACTGATGGCCTATCTTTATCTCCGGACCAGCTGTTATATCCACAAAGCCCCTAATATTGTATTGGCCAATCTGTGTAATTAAAAAATAGACTTCTCTTGCAAATCCTCCGGCGCCTAAAATATAGATGTCTTTCATCGGGTAAAATTAAAGGGTAATCAAATTGAATCAATAAGCGCTGAAAGTACATCTCCCAGTACGCTTATTCTTTGTGCTGTTTCTTCTTCCAGTTTATCAGCATCCAGCTGCCAATGGCTGCTTTTATGTTGTTCCAGCACCGCTTTCATCTTATCTGCCAGGTCTGCATGATTATTTACCTGGAAAAAAGTTACCAGCGGATCATTTATTTCTTTATTAATATCTATATCGGATATAATAGCTGGCTTTGAAAAGGCAATAGCGTCGTAAGTAGCACCGCCGCCAGGTCCACCCTCAAAAAGAGTGGGCTGTATCAGCGCTACTGAATGCAATAATAGCTGGATCTGATCCGGCTTTGAGATATACCCCAGGAAAAATACTTTGTCTTCGATTCCTAAATCCCGGATCTCTTTTTTCAGCGAATCAAAATAATCAGCGCGTCTGGAATCACCGGTGTCACCTGTACATACAATAGCCACCCGTTCATTTGATATGGAATGTAAAATTTGCAGGGCGCGGAAAGCCGTAATATGCGACTTATGTATCCAGAACTGATTTGAGATTATAAAATACTTATCGGGTAAAGCATATCTATTCTTTATCTCCGTAAAATTACTGCTGAGTAATTGCCTGTTGAATAAAGGTGTAAAAGGAAGATTAGTGACCTTGGCAGTACTATCCGGGTAAAATTTTTCAATATCTTTTTTTACTGCGTATGAGTTTACAATCACATTTTTGGCAGTGTGTACTGTGTTGCCAAATTGTATTTGCCGGTGTTTAATTTCTTCGGGAGTGAAAAATTGTGTAAGATATTCATGCTGGAAATCGTAGATATAGCCTACCCAGGGAATATCAATATCCGGATTTACTACTTCTATGCAGGGAAGGAGCAGGTCGATATGATGTCGTTTTACTGCTTTCTTTAGACTTTTTTTATAGGAAACACTTACCGCTTCGGGGCTAAATTCCCTGAATAAATTCCGTTGATCGCTGAATTGCCGGGGAGTATTTTTATTTGCTGTTAAGCTGAAACGTGACAGGCTTCTTTTTATCTTATCCTTAAAAGTCAGACGGTCAGGTAATAGTACAATAACCTCATATTTTTTTGTGGAAAGAATGCCCCGGATAATCATCCTAAGAAAATCAATTCCGCCTCCCCATCCGATAAAGCCTGCGGCATGTATGCCTATTTTTCTTTTCTGCATAACCTCAGACAGTCTCCCTGTTTTTATAATAATTAAGAATGAGATGGGTGATGTATGTGATCTCTTCAAAAGTCAGCTCAGGGAAGCTCGGAAGATTAATACCTCTCCAGCCTAAGTCTTCAGCTACGATATGTCTTTCATATTTACCCGAATACATAGGCATGGTATGGGCGGGATAGAAGAGGGGTCTTGTTTCAACGCCTGCTTTTTTAAGAACATCCCTTACCTCATCGCGTTCATCGGCGTTCTTCACCAGGATGGAACACATCCAATAGGAATGAAACGTATTTTCAGTTTCTGCATGAAAGGTAACACTGGAGCCTTTAAAGGCGTTTTGGTATGCTTTTGCAATCTCTCTCTTTTTAGCGATGATTTCTTCTACCTTTGATAGTTGTGCCACTCCGATAGCCGCACAGATGTTTGTCATGCGATAATTATAGCCGATCACATCGTGCCAGTACTCCCGGTGCTTTGCCAGCCCCTGGCCTTTGAAATGCACCATACGGTCATAGAGGGTCTGGTCGTTTGTTACCACCATACCACCTTCGCCTGTAGTGATTGTTTTATTACCAAAGAAACTGAAGGTAGAAATATCGCCAAAGGTACCGGCATATTTGTTTTTGTATTTGCTTCCAATGGCCTCTGCGCAGTCTTCTATCAGGAAAAGGTCATGCTCTTTACAGATAGCCGCCAGGGTATCCATTTCACAGGGGTGTCCGTATAAATGAACCGCAATGACTGCCTTGGTTTTGCTGGTGATCTTTTTCTTCACGTCTGCAGGGCTGATCTGCCACGTTTCCGCTACTGAATCAACAAAAACGGGTGTGGCGCCTGTATAGGCGATAGCGTTTACAGATGCGATATAGGTTAAAGTAGGTACTATCACCTCATCTCCGCTGCCAATACCCAATGCCACCAACGCGAGGTGCAGGGCAACTGTGCCGTTGCAAACAGCAGCTGCATGATCCATACCTAAATAATCGGCAAACCCTCTTTCAAATTCGGTAATAAACTTTCCTTTGGATGAAATCCATGTAGAGTCTAAACACTCCAATACATTTTTCTTTTCCAGTTCTCCTAAAGAAGGTCTGTAGACAGGTATTTTATAATTATTCATGGATAATAATTATCAAGATGAATGATTTTAACGGAAGCAGTTGTTTTATTATGGATTTTCACGGCTTAAGGAGTATATGTATTTACTTTTAAAAGTCCGGAAAATCGCTTGCAAAGCTAAACATTAACATACAAATAAACTCTTTCTCTATTATAAAAAGCACTTTATTGAATATATTTTTTGATTATGTGTAGCTGTCTGAGTGGCGGTTACCGGGAGCCTGATTTTTGAGAATCGGGCGTTGGGATATTTAAGATTTTCCGTTATCGAAAGGATTGTAAAAATAAAGTACCGGCAATCCTGGAGGGTGCCGGTACTTTACAGATTAATGGTATGTCCTGGTGATTAGGGATGAATGGGGAGTTTTTCCTGTTGTTTCTTCCACTCTTCTAATGCAGTTATCTTCTTATTCTGTTCAATCAGGTATAGCGTTAACTCCTCCACTTTTGCCAGCAACTTTTTATTCATTTCCCCCACATCAATACCTTCTTTTTCTACTTCTGCTGCAGAAGGAATTCCTTCCAGGTGCTGGTTGGCGCGCACATAGGCTTCTACCTCGGCTAAAGAAGGAAGTTGATAGTTTTTATGGAATACATAATCTGCCCAGCCGGTTTGGGTTACTTTTACCCGTTGTGCGGTAATGGTGCCTTTCACAGAAAGTTCAGACTGGGGAGTTAAGGTTCCGATGCCAACGCCTGCATCAGTAATGATGAGCGTTTTTTGATTAGTAGCCGTGGTGCCTCCGGCAAGCAGCACAGGTAAATATTTTGCAGCTCCGGGTGTCCGGTCATAACCAATAAATGATGCGCGTCCGGCAGATATCCCTATTTCTGCAGCAGGGCCAGTTGCCGCTGTGCCTGTAAGCCAGCCTTTAAATCTTCCCTGGCCTTCCCATTGGTTATTACCAACCCCGTCAATTCTGCCGATTTGAGTAGTGCCACCGTAAAATTTAAAGCCTCTTGTATTATTATTTACAGGTACACTGAACCACATGTGTGTGTCCTCAATCCCAGCTGCATAATCGCTTTCCGTTTGCGATAGAGCGGAGAACAAAACTACTTTGGAGCCAGTGCTCCGGGTACCCAACGAAGGAGGTGCAATCCCAGCTGAATTGAAATTAATCAGATTTGAACCGGTATTATTCAATGATAAACCATACCCCATCGTAACCAACCCACCAGCATTAATACGCATTCTCTCCGGCTGTGATGTACCACCACCGCCTAGCCCTGTATGGAACGTCATTTCGCCCGGAGTGGTGCTGTATCCACCACCACGAAGACCAATTTCTGCACCACGAAGGCTGTTAACGCTGGCTGCGCCGCCAAAAATGCTTAATGCTCCTGAAGTATTATTGGTGTTAATAATGGTAGCGGCAAGAGAGCCGGGAATGCTTACTATTCCAGATGCCCGGGCAATGGAAAAAGGACTGGATAGAAAAGTACCGTCATCATTATAACTCCAGATCCTGAAATCTGAACCAATATTTCCACTGGTTTCGGTTCCCTGTAATGCAAAGGCCCATCTGAGATTGGCGCCGGCAGGAGTAGTAGTACCGCCAAAGAAGTCGTGATGGCGATTTCCATTTGTGCTCGTTCCTGTAAATGTTTGTATAAAACTGGAAGTGAATTTCCCATTAATCCAGGCGTTTGCAGGCTGTGCTGCAGTTAATTGATTATTAATATAAGGATCCTGGCCAAATGCTGTTGCCATACTGCAACAGGCGACAAACAAAGAAAGAAGTTTTCTTTTCATAGATGAAAGGGTGGTTATGGGTACAAAAAATGATTTCAACTGATAAGGTATCAAAAAAATATCCGCAAATAAATCATTTGCGGATATTGGGTGGTAGCCTCGTCAAGAATCGAACTTGAATCTGGAGCTTCGGAAACTCTTATACTATCCATTGTACTACGAGGCCATAAAACTCGCGCAAATCTACATTTTCTAATGTACAATCCCAAATTGCATTAAAGATTGATATTACTTTTAAAGATTTTTACTGCAATAGCCAGCAGGATCACCCCGAAAAATTTGCGGAGCACCATCAGCCCGGCCTTGCCCAGCATGCGTTCTATATAATTCAGGCTGCGGAGTACCAGGTATATGATCACCAGGTTCAGGCAGATACCGGCCAGTATATTATACTGCCCGAAGTTAGCTTTCAGCGACATGATGGTGGTCAGCGTACCGGAGCCGGCTATCAGCGGAAAGGCGATGGGTACCACGCTGCCGGCCTTGGCATCAGGGTCTGTTTTAAAGAACTCCAATCCCAGGATCATTTCCAGCCCGATTACAAATATTACGATAGAACCCGCTACCGCAAAGGAATGTACGTCTACGCTCAGTAATTTAAGGAACGGTTCTCCCACCAGCAGGAACAAAATCATCAGGAAACCCGAAGCCAGCGTGGCTTTGCCGGCATCTATGTGGCCAAGCTTTTCTTTCAGGGATACCAGTACCGGGATAGAGCCAACAATATCAATAACCGCAAATAATGTAAAGGTAATGGCCAGAATTTGGTCGATGCTGAACATGAATGCTATTTTGTGTAAATATAGGGAGAATGATGAACGTTTTTATCCTGGCCGCTTTCTGCTTATATTTGTTTTAACTACAATTAATATGACAGAGGATATCATCATACAGATCAGTAATAAGATCAAGGAAAAGAGAAAGGCGAAAGGAATTACCATCCAGGAGCTGGCCGACAGGGCCGAGGTGAGTAAAGGGCTGATATCCCAGATAGAGAATAACAGAACGGTACCCTCCCTGCTGGTACTCATCAATATTATCAAGGCCCTCCGGCTGGATATGAACGAGTTCTTTAATGAAATCGATCAGCAAACCCAGAGCGCGAAGGTCATCATCAAACAAAAAGCCGCCTACCAGGAGTTTGAAAAGGAACCTGCCAAAGGATTTATATATAAACGGGTGCTCACCAAAAATGTAAAGAATTTCCCGGTGGATATCGTTTTGCTGGAGTTGAAAAAGGGCGCCCATCGCTCCCAGACAGTAAAAACAGATGCCTACGAGTATAAGTACATTATCAAAGGCACCGTTGAATACCTCATTGACAACGAAAAATATGTGCTGGAAGAAGGCGACTCCCTCTTCTTCGACGGCCGCCTCGGACATAAACCCCGCAACATAGGCCCGGATAATGCACAGATCCTGGTCGTATATTTCTTCCTCGACAACGATAAATAAGGATTACAAATACTTAACATTAAATTTAGTATAGGTTAACATTCCGGTCACATAGGATTCTAAACTTTGCATGTAAATAATTTACCCAAACCTACTTTTACATGCAATCAAATCTACATCGGGCGCTCAAAAGGCAGCTATGCGCCATGTTATTGCTGCTATTCATCACCCTATCTGTACATGCCCAGCAGGCAATTACGGGAAAGGTTATCGCAGGCGACGACCGCCAGCCGGTAATCGGAGCCACCGTTAAAGTAAAAGGCGCCAATCGCGGCGCTGTTACCGATGCCACCGGTAGCTTTGCCATCTCCGCAGCCAGTACCGACATCCTCCAGGTTAGTTTTATTGGCTTCCTGCCCGAACAGTATGCGTTGAATGGTGCTTCAGACGTAACCATTATCCTCCAGCCGGATAAAAAAGCCCTCGACGAAGTAGTAGTAACGGCATTGGGTATACGAAAAGAAGTAAAAAGGGTGGGTTATTCTGTACAGGAAGTAAAAGGAGCGGATCTGATCAAAGCCCGGGAACCCAACCCGGTGAATGGTTTGGCAGGTAAAGTGGCCGGCCTCACGGTAGGCGCCTCTGCAGAACTGCTGTCGGCCCCGCTGGTATTGCTCCGCGGTAATAATATAGGTTTGTATGTAGTAGATGGCGTGCCCATTAATTCTGATACCTGGAATATTTCTCCCGATGATATTGAAAGCTATACCGTACTGAAAGGGGTAACTGCTTCCGCGTTATATGGCTCCCGTGGCCTCAATGGCGCCATCATGATCACCACCAAAAAAGGAACAAAAGATAAGCGCGGCCTTTCTATTGATTTTAACTCCAGTACCATGTTCGAAAAAGGATTCAATGCCATCCCAAAAGTACAGGATGAATACGGTCCCGGCGATCATGGTAAATATGCTTTTGTAGATGGTAAAGGTGGTGGAACCAACGACGGCGACTATGATGTATGGGGCCCTAAATTCGAAGGTCAGCTCATCCCTCAGTACGATAGCCCGGTAGATCCGGCAACAGGTAAACGTACCGGTACCCCGTGGATTGCCCGCGGTAAAAACAACCTGCAACGCTTCCTCCAAACAGGTATGCTCAGCACCAATAACATCGCGGTATCTTCCCACACAGAAAAAGCCGATCTGCGCTTCTCCCTGTCGCATTCCTACCAGAAAGGAATTGTACCGAATACATCGCTGAACATTACCAACTTCAATATCTCCGCAGGTTATAACTTCAACTCCCGGCTACGACTGGATGCCTACATGAACTATAACCGCCAGTACTCCAACAATTTCCCGGATGTAACCTACGGCCCAAACAGTATTATTTATAACACCCTGATATGGGCGGGCGCCGACTGGAGCATGGATGACATGCGCAACTACTGGCAGCCGGGCAAAGAAGGTATACAATCAATTTACGCTGAATACCAACGCTATCATAACCCCTGGTTCATGACCTATGAGTGGTTACGCGGACACTATAAAACAGATGTAAACGGCTATGCAAAACTGAACTATAAGTTCAGCGATAAACTGGAACTGCTGGCCCGCACACAGATCACTACCTACGATCTGATGAGGAATGAAAAAGTGCCCTTCTCCGCACACCCTTACGGCCGTGAAGAAGGGAAAGGCGACTACCGGGAAGACAAACGCAGCATGTTTGAAAATAACACGGATGTACTGTTGTCTTATACCAATACTTTCCCCAATAAGATCGGCATCCACGCTTCTGTAGGCGGTAATGCACGCTCTTACCGGTATAACTCCAGCTATGTATCCACCGGTTACCTGAATGCACCAGGATGGTACGGATTTGCCAACAGCCGCGATCCATTATTTGCCACCAACTACTACGCACCTATGCTGGTATTGAGCGCTTATGGTTATATAGATATCGACCTGGGTAAATATGCCACCATCTCCTTAACAGACCGTCTTGATAAGTCATCTAACCTGCCGACACAGAATAATGTGTATTCTTACCCATCTGTTGCCGTTAGTACCGTGTTGTCGGATTATATACAACTGCCGGAAGTAGTTTCCTTCCTGAAGCTGCGCGGCTCCTATGCTAACGTAAAGGGAGGTTTTACACAGGCTACTATCGGCGCTACGCCGCTGGCTACTTACCCGCTGGGATATGGCTCTGAGTACCAGTCGTCTTATGATGGTCCTATTTACAACACTTCTTTCTATAATGTTGCCCCGGTTTATCAGAACCAGGCAGGCGCCTATATCTCACAAACTATTGCAAATCCTGATCTGAAGCCATTTGCCAGCAAGGTGGTGGAAACAGGCGTGGATATCCGTTTCCTGAAAAATCGTATAGGCATTGACGGTACTTACTTTACCAGTCAGAATGGCCCGCAGATCTATGATGTAATTATTCCAAGTTCTACCGGTTATGCAAAGAACCGTATCAACGGCGTAAACACCCGTAAAACAGGTTATGAAGTAACCCTGAATGGCAGTCCTCTCCGGAATCCAAATGGTCTTAACTGGAACGTCACCGCTAACTGGTCTACCTTCCAGGAAAAATATACAAAGATCTACGACGGGGAAGATAAGCTGAATGCCTTTGTAGGCGTGGGCGACCGCGTAGATAAGATTTACGGTACCAAGTTCGTAAGAGCTGCCGACGGACAAATCATTAACGGTACAGATGGCCGTCCGGTAGTGAATCCAACACAACAGTTTCTCGGTAACGCGAGTGCCGACTGGGTTTGGGGTATCAACAATAGCTTCAGCTATAAAGGCGTCAGCCTCAGTTTCCAGTTCGACGGCCGTGTAGGTGGCAGCATGATCGATTATATTCAGCAGCAAACTTTCCGTGGCGGACGTAATATCCTTACTACAGAAGGCGCGATGGGAGAGGCCCGCTACCAGGATTATAAAGGTGTGAAATCTTACCTGGGCCAGGGCGTAGTGGTGAATAACAACGTACCTATCCAGTATGATAACAACGGTAATATTACCAACTACGATAAACTGCAGTATGGAGCCAATACCACTAAAACATTCCTGCAGGATTATATCAGCGTGTATTACAGAACCAACGAAGCAAACCTGATCAGCAAAACATTTGCAAAGCTGCGTGAGGTAACTATCGGCTATGCGCTGCCGCAAACCATACTGAGAGGCTCTTTTATCAGATCAGCCAATATATCTTTTGTAGGCAGGAACCTGCTCTATTTTGCAAAAAATAAAGATGTGGATCTCGACCAGTATCCGGGTGCGGACCAGGGCTCTTCTACCCTGCAAACACCTACTACGAAGAGATATGGCTTTAACATCAACCTCAGCTTCTGATCTGTCACTTTAAAACAATGTATTGTATGAAATCTTTCAAAATATTAACCTTCATTGCTTTAACAGGTGCTGTACTCAGTAGCTGTAATAAGAAGTATGATGACTATGCCATCAACACCAACAAGCCTTCACAAACTCCTCCCAGCCTGGTGTTGGGCGGTGTGCTGGCGGATATGAATAAGGATAAACCCTGGAGCAATGTGATGCGCTGGAACCAGTTCGACTGCTGTAACTATAACTATTATGGTGATCAGCGTTACGACTGGGGTGGTGGAGATCTTGACAGTTATTACAGCATGACCAACGTGCAGAAAATGGAAGCGGAAGCCACCCGTTTAGGCGGACAGGCAGTGAATCCGTATTCAGCATTGGGCAAGTTTTTCCGGGCCTGGTTCTTTTATCGTATGACCAACCTGGTAGGAGATTTACCAATGAAAGATGCATTACAGGGGAAAGACAATCTGACGCCTGCATATGATGAACAGAAGAAAATTTTTGTTCAGATCCTGCAATGGCTGGATGAAGCCAACACGCAGCTGGGGCAGCAGATTGCCAATCCGGATAAAAGTAATACCGCAGAAGGACAGCTGTTAAAAGGTGACTTCTATTATGGAAATGACCTCGGCAAATGGCAGCGCGCTGTAAATACTTTCCGTTTACGCGTGCTCATTACTTTAAGTAAAAAAACAGCCGATGCCGATCTGAAAGTAGCACAGCAGTTTAAAGATATTGTTAGCAATCCTGCTAAATATCCACTGATGGAATCATCTGATCAGAACCTGCAGTTTATCTACAACAACATCAATAAATATCCGTCCAATCCGGATAACCTGGGCTTTGATGCTACGCGGTATAATATGTCTGCCACTTACCTCAATACCCTGGTAGCGTTTAATGATCCGCGTGCATACGTAACTGCGGAACCGGCCACTGAACAGGTGAATAAGATGGGTAAGTCACCGGCAGATATCACTGCTTATGTGGGTGCCGCTTCCGGTGAAAGCCTGGATAATATGTCTTCAAAAATGTCTGACGTAAATAATGCTGTATATTCTGTTCGGAGCCGCAGCCGCTACTACAGCAGTTATGCAGCTGAGCCTGGTATATTGCTTGGGTTCCCGGAGCTGTGCTTTAACCTGGCGGAAGCGGCTAACCGCGGCTGGATTACTGCAGATGCGGAAGCCTGGTATAAAAAAGGAATCAAAGCATCTCTCGTTTTTTATGGTATCCCGGCTGAAGCTGCGGGTGTCATCACTAAAACGTATAATGGTCAACGTTATGATGTGCCTTTCGACTTTGAAAACGTTTATTATAAGCAGGCGAATGTGCAGTATAAAGGCAACAATACACAGGGGCTTGCACAGATCCTCACACAGAAGTACCTGGCCTTTTTTGAGAACTCCGGCTGGGAGGCTTATATCAACTGGAGAAGAACCGGTGTACCTACTTTCAGTGTAGGCTCAGGTACTGGTAACAGTGGTATTATTCCTAAACGTTTCAAATATCCGGATTCCGACCGCTCTTCCAATACTATCAACTGGACGGCTTCGTTGAAGAGCCAGTTTGGCGGTACTACAGATGATATCAACGCGGATATGTGGCTGCTGAAGTAGGGGCGTGGCCTTCGGCCACTGAAATTGTCTTGGAGCAGGATTAAACTTATTACGCTGATTTCACTGATTTGATTATGTTTTGATTTTTTAGATTTTTATAAAGGATTAGGGAGATATAAGCGGATCTATTCGCTTTATCTCCCTAAATTATTTAATCTTAAAAAAAATCGAAAAAGTAAATCAGTGAAATCAGCGTAATAAGTTTAATCCTGCTCCAAGACAATTTCAGTGGCCAAAGGCCACAAATATGTTTAATCATACTTAACATTAAGTTCAGCATTTGTTAACATTGTGTTTACATAAGACCTGCACCTTTGTCCCAAACCATTTGTTTACGATGTTGAATATTACCTGGATACAGAAGCGGTTGCAGCATGCACATCATGTTACATTTTCATTGTATGCCGCCCTGGTGGCCTTTGGTACTTATTCCTGCATGTATGCTTTTCGTAAACCCTTTACAGCGGGCATTTTTGAGGGCGTTACTTTCCTGGGGATTGATTACAAGATCTGGCTGGTAATTACACAAACAATTGGTTATGCATGCAGTAAATTTTACGGCATCCGCTTCATTGCGGAAATGAAAGGGAATAAACGGGCACAGAGCATTATGGTGCTGATAGGAATTGCATGGCTGGCCCTGTTGGGTTTTGCAGTGGTGCCGGCGCCTTATAACATCCTGTTCCTTTTTCTTAACGGGTTTCCGCTGGGCATGATCTGGGGGCTGGTGTTCAGTTACCTGGAAGGCAGGCGCAGTACGGAATTCATGGGAGCGGTGTTGTCGGTCAGCTTTATTTTTTCTTCCGGATTTGTGAAGTCGGTGGGAAAAATGACAGTGGTGAACTGGCACGTCACAGAATACTGGATGCCTTTTATCACAGGGCTTGTATTTATAGTGCCTATCATGATATGCATATTGTTGCTGGAACAGATACCGCCTCCCACAGCCGCAGATGAGCAATTGAGAACACGCCGTGCGCCTATGAATAAACCGGAAAGAAAGGCTTTTCTCCAGGCTTTCTTACCAGGGCTGGTGTTATTGATTGCCAGCTATGTGTTGCTCACGGTGTTAAGGGATATGCGTGATAATTTCGCGGCAGATATCTGGAAAGATCTCGGTTATGGTACCCAGGCCGGCATCTTCACCCAAACAGAAATTCCTGTGTCTTTGGCTATCATTGTGATTATGGGATTACTGGTATTTGTGAAGAATAATTTCCATGCCTTTATGCTGAATCACTTTATTGTGATCACGGGGTTCCTGGTGGCATTGATCAGCACATTGCTATACAAGCAGCACCGGCTGGACCCGGTATGGTGGATGACTTTAACCGGACTCGGGTTGTATATGGGATACATTCCGTTTAACTGTATTTTCTTTGAACGTTTGATCGCTGTGTTTAAATACGTAAGCAATGTGGGTTTTATAATTTATGTGGCAGATTCTTTTGGCTACCTGGGAAGTGTGTTGGTGATGTTGTTTAAAAACTTCAGTGGTATGGCTTTGTCGTGGAGCCAGTTTTTTATGGATGCAGTACTGGGTGTATCTGTTACCGGCATCGTGATGATGATAGCATCCGCCTGGTATTTTAAAAAAAGATATGAATCAGTGAACAATAGAAGTGCTTCAAACCTCGAAGGAGAAGTACAGATCGCGGCCTGACTGCTGACCGCTAAAGCATAAAAAAAGGCAAATCGTGCATGCTGAATGCGCAATTTGCCTTTTGTTTTTATAACAGGAATTTAGTTCGCTTTGGCGTCTGGCGCGTCAGCTTTAGTTCCTTTCTTTGATGGTTCATCTTTGGCATCTTTAAATTCACGTATGCCGCTACCCAAACCACGCATCAGCTCAGGTATCTTCTTACCACCAAACAATAACAATACTACCAATGCTATCAGCAGTAATTCTTTGATACCTATTTCCTGCAAAAACAAAAGCGGGATGTTCAGAAAAGATGTTGTCATTATAACAGATTTTATTATGTGCTTTTATATATGGTATATGTAAACATAAAGTTAGCACGAATTACCAGTTTTTTTGTTTTTTAGGGAGATATTTAAAAATATTAATATAATTGATTTAAAGACAATTATTTACAGATTAGAAAATATCACTTTTACTTCCCCGTTTTCCACTTGTAAATGCGAAATATGACCATAATCCACCGAAATGTCGAACGCATCCACGAGCGGGGTATCAGTCACATGCGCCACAATACAGCGGATCACCCCGCCATGCGTAACCAGCACTGTATCCTTTCCCGAGGCGGTTATTTCTTCCAAAACCTCGATACTCCGGTTATACAATTCTTCATAGCTTTCTCCGCCCGGAATGTGCTCAAATACCACGTTATCTGCCCATTTGCTTAAAGCATTTTTGCTGATGTTATCCCAGGGCAGCATTTCCCAGTTGCCAAAATTCATTTCCTTTAACCGGTCGTCTTTGATATAATTATTGCCAAATAAGGCGGCAGCAAGCTTCTCACAGCGCTGTAAAGGGCTGGTGTATACCTCCAGAGGGCCGGAGGGCAGGAGCGGCTTTATACGGGCTGCTTCGGTATCAAAACTACCTGCCACATCCACATCGGAAGCGCCGTAACAAATACCACTTTCTATTGCCGGCGTGGTATGCCGGATCAGATATATTTCCATGTGAGAATACAAAAGCATAAATAAATAACAGTTTCCGATACCTGCTGTACGGCGCCCAGGCAGTCGCCGGTATAGCCGCCTATCCACTTCTGCATGAGCCGTACCATGTACCAGCGGGCCAGTATCAGGGTAGGGATGGTGAGCAGCAGGGTATAGTTTTGCAGGTAAATCATCGCTGCAATAAAAGGAATAAAGCCCCAGATGGCGGCTATTCCCAGGTCAGGCAAAGAAATGCCCTGGGCGATAGGCTTCGCTTTGCTGTCTTCGTTTTCACGGGCATATTTATGGGTATACACCACTGTTACCGCTACAAAACGGCTCAATGGCTGCGCGCTGGCAATAGCGAGCATAACTTTATACAGCGGCAGTTCCCGCAGCGACAGGTACTTGAGCGTCATGATCAGCAACAGTCCCAGCATCCCGTAAGTGCCAATGCGGCTGTCTTTCATGATCTCCATGATTTTCTCTTTGGTCCATCCGCCGCCGAAACCATCACACATGTCTGCAAATCCGTCTTCATGAAAAGCGCCGGTTACCCATACACCCACAATGATGGCCAGCAGGATGCTCACCATCGGTGGGGCAATGCCGCCCAGTACATATAATACGCCTATCATAATCGCGCCGGTTATCCATCCTATCAGCGGAAGATAGCGGGTCGCTTTGCTGAGCATCTCCGGAGAATAGGGGGTATTAACGGGAACGTGTATACGCGTATAGAACATGATAGCGGTTAGCAGTAACTGCCACTGTTTTTTCATATCGTACGGTTTGATACCTGTGCACTGTTAAAACTGGCCATTTCTTCCAGGAAGGCTACCGCGCTCCGGATCAGCGGAATTGCCAGTGCGGCGCCGGTGCCTTCTCCCAAACGCATATCCATTTGTAACAAAGGCGCTACTTCAAGATATTGCATCATGGCTTTATGTCCTTTTTCTTCAGAGCAATGCGCGAAGATGCAATAGTCTTTCACGGCGGGTTGCATTTTCACGGCAGCCAGCAAAGCGGCAGTTACAATAAAGCCATCTATCACTACCAGCATCTTTAAAGCGGCGGCCTGTTGGATGGCGCCACAGATCATGGCAATTTCAAAGCCGCCAAATGTAGCGAGGGCCTGTTCCGGCGATGCAGGTGATGCATGTTTAGCCATTACCTGCTGAAGAATGGCTCTTTTTTGGGCCAGTTGCTGCGCATTGCTGCCAGTGCCCGCACCGGTGCATTCGGCCACCGGTATGCCCGTAAAATGGCTCATCAGCAACGACGCCGCGGAGGTATTGCCAATACCCATTTCTCCAAAGCCAATCACATTGCAATTTTTTTCGTGGAGCAGCTTTACTTCGGCGGCGCCCGCCTGCATGGCCAGTTTACACTGGTCCAGCGACATGGCCGGCATATGCAGAAAGTTTTGCGTACCCATGCCCATTTTGCGGTCTTTCAGTTGCGGATGCGGCGCAAACTCATGGTTTACCCCGGCATCTACCACTGTCAGGTCCAGCTGATGCTGCCGGCAGAACACATTGATGGCAGCGCCGCCGTTCAGGAAGTTATATACCATCTGCGCGGTAACGGCTTGTGGAAAAGGATTTACCTGCCCATCCGCCGCAATGCCGTGATCACCTGCAAATACAATGATAGCGGGATTCTTCACGGAAGGCGTCAGTGTATTTTGTACCAGGCCGGCCTGCAAGGCAAGTCCTTCCAGTTTTCCCAGCGATCCGGGAGGCTTGGTCTTCTGATCTATCTTATCCTGTAAGGCAGTTCTCAGCCCGGGTGATACGGGTGTTATCCGGATATCATTCATCATGAGGGATTTTTTTACGCGTCATTTTTAATTACAACCGGAATGCCGGACACCATTAGCGTAACGGTACCGGCTATACGTGCAATGTACTGGTTCACCCAGCCTTGTAAGTCTGTAAACTTGCGACCTGCCTCTGTTTCGGCATGCACGCCCATTCCAATTTCGTTGGTTACAATAATAAAAGTACCTGCTTTCTGGTGAAGCGCGTGTATTTCTGCCTGGATGGCCTGGAGGGTATTATCGGTATGATAATGATGTGCGGTAAAGAAATTGGTAAGCCACAGGGTAATGCAGTCGATCACTACAGTATGCCCGTCCAGCGGGAGGCGGCTTACATATAGTTCTTCTTCATAATTCACCCACACCGGTCCTCTTTCTTCTTTGTGCCGTTGTATGCGCTGTGCAAAATCGTCGTCCCATACTTTGGCGGTAGCCACGTATACCGGGTGAGCGCTTTGTGATAAGGCCAGCTCCTGTGCGTACCTGCTTTTACCCGAACGGGCGCCGCCTGTAATTAAATGAAGCATAGAAAAGCGTTTAGCCTTTTCCGGTAGTTGGCGTTTTGTAAACGCCAACTGCCGGAAGTTATTAGTTAAATAACGGCATTGCCGGGAAGAAGAAGCCCATGAAGTTCACGCTTTTCTTCAGGCTACCGCTGCTGGCATCATAGATGTACAGCGTGTTATCTTTATAATTATCGCCATAACCGGATTTTACATCTGTTACTACGATGGTATTGTTACCCGGATTGTATCTTACTCCTGCACCGTACATTTCACGGCCGGCCGGAATGGTTACAAATGGTGCATTCAGGGAATTGGGATTACCTACTGCATATTTGTATACTTCCCTGCCACCAGCGCCCCATGCGTTGGTTTTACCAATGAATACGGCATTTTCAATAGTAGATGCACTCAGCATACCGGCATTCCATGCGCCCCACGCGCCATATACCGGGAATGGAACTGTAACGGTATCCATTTTCAGGTTGTTGGCATTAATGGCAAACAACATGTTATTGCGGGCGGCCCAAACAGTGCCGTCGGGTGTGCGTGTAAAGCCTACATCCGCAGGGCCCAGTATTTTTGCCACGCTTAAATCGGTATTGTTCAACGCTACCATGCCCTGGGTTTCGGACATTACGATGATGTAGCCTTCTGCCGCTACCATACCACCAACCTGTCCGGTTACGCCGGCCAGTTTAGTGCCCAGCGCCAGTGTTTGCAGGTTAACGGGATACACGCCATCAGCGGTGCCTATCAGACCAGTGCTGCTGTTTACACCGCAAAAGGAATTGGCAAAAGCCGGTAGCTGATCAATACGGCCGGTTTCTTTCATGGTGCCGGGATCTGCTACTACAAAGGCGCCCTGCTTGGATACGAGGTATAATTTGTTCTTGTAAATGGCGCCATAGTCGGTGGTTTGACCGAGTTGTTTGCCAGGGTTATTACGTTTAAATACATACTGGTAAACGGAATCTTCCCCATTGCGGTAAAAATTCACATCGCCGTTTTCCTTGCCATACTGACCTTCATTCACCAGGAAAAATCCATTTTCAAATTTGCCCAGTACTTTGATGCGGTAATAGTAGGTAGCGAGTGCGTTACCGGAAATTATTTTATAAGAGATGGTATAATCTCCTCTTTCTGCTGCGGTGAAAGTATAGGTAGAATCGGTACTTACCTGCACGCCATTTACCAGCCAGAGAAAGGTAGGATTTTTCACCTCTGCCAGTTGCGGGCTTAACACCCGGCTGTCGCCGATATAGATGGTATCTTTACCGTCTTTTAAGCCCGGAGCTACTATCTGTGGTACAATTACTTCTGCCTCATTATCTTTAGAACAGGAGGCTAATCCTGCAATAGCGAATACTGCTACAATAAAGGAAATCTGAAATTTGCGTGAAATGCTGCGCATGTGTTGTGATTTATTTTCGTATGTCTTGTTTTCGTATGGGTATTACAGTTAAACTGTAGCCAGGGTGCTAATACAGAAATGCTATGCAGAAGAGAGAAATAGTGAATCCCCTATAATAATTTAGAGATTTAGAGTCAGACAAATGTGTTCATCTGCCTGAGCCCCAAATCTCTAAAAAACAAATGTAAAAATATTATTGGGCAAAACGCAGTCTGCGCTTTACCAGTTCAAAGCTGCCAAAGAAAATGCTGCTGTAAACGATGTTACCTACCAGTACATACCACATGTAAGGAATAGCCTGGATATAGCAACTTGCTAATCCTGCTGCATCTTTGGTATACGGTAAGCCGGTGAGCATGTTGGTGGAACCGCTTACCCACACGCCGAAGTTGGATACCAGGAAGTGCAGGAGCGCTGCGCCCGCAGAACCCATCAGGATATTGGCCACACTTGCTTTCTTGATTAACAGCTGACCCAGTAATACGATCAGTACAAAGCTGGCGTAGTTCCACACCCAACCCCTGTACAGTAAACCTTCTGCATATTGTTTATGAAAAACCTGCATCAGGATAATGTCGCTAACAAACAGCGTCAATAAAGGAAAGGCGTATGATTTCCACTTCTGTGAAAAAGAAGCGCCGCCAAATAAAGCCATCGCGCCTACCGGCGTAAACATAGCGATTGGTTGCATCGTTGCATCTGATCCCAACACGATACGTATTACACCAGCTGCCAGTATAAACAGCAGCAGTACGCCAAACCGTGGATTAAGATTCTTTAAAGACATTATGTTGGTTTTAATGTTTACAAATTAAATACAATACCGGTATTAAAGTTGAACCGGCGTGAATTATAACCCGAAATATCAAAATACTGATAATCTGTAATATTTCTGAAACCGGCGAAAATTTTAAGCAAGTTACCAAATTTATATTCACCATATAAATCCACGGTATAATAATCCCCCATTGGCCGGGTTCCCTCGAACCGTTTATCTATGTATTTACAGGTGGCGGCCACATATAGCGCCTGGGTGGCCTGGTAGCCTAAAGTGGCATTCACCGCGTGTTTGGGTACCCTGTACAGGTTGTAGTAGGAAGAGTCCTTACCGTTCTGGTTCACCGTAACACGGCCATCTACATAGGTGTAATTGGCGGTTAGCTGCAGCGTCCTGGTAATTCTCCAGGTGGCTTCCACTTCAGCACCATAAGCCTTTTGTTTATTGGCATTGCGGTACTGGCTGAAAAAGGTGACAGGATCAAAGTAAAAGATCACCAGGTCGTGGGTATTGCGGGCAAAACCGGTTACCCGGAAGTCTATTTTGCCGTTAACCACATCCGCCTGGTAGCCGGCTTCATAGCTGGTAGTGGTTTCCGGCTTCAGATCCTGGTTACCATAGCCTTTTGCATACAGCTGGTACAGTGTAGGAACGCTGTAGGCAGAAGAAATATTGATAAATACTTTATGATGTGGGTTGATCAGGTAAGATGGATTGATGGAGAAGGTTTGGTTATTACCATACCGGCTGTGGTGATTAAACCGGCCCCCCACTTCGAGATTAAAGCCTCCCATGTTGTGCAGCAGGAACGAGGCATATACGCTGATCTGGCTGGTGTGCGAGCTATCCGGCGATAAGGTGGTGGTATCAATTCCGGGGCTGTAGGTACTTTGGAGAAAGTCCTTTTGGTCGGTGGCGGAGCGGTTAAAGGCAGCGCCTCCGATCAGCCTTATCCGGCTGCTCAGGTCCAGGTTCACATAGCTTTCCACCTGGTGGGTGTTGGCGGTAAACAGGGAGCTGTCGTACCGGGCGTAGGCGCCTACACCAACGTAGCCGGAATCATTTAAGATATCCCGTTTGGTATGCTGGTAACTGTATAATACATGCCAGGAGCCGTTTTTAAACCGGTATTCGCTGGTGAGGCCATTGAGCAGGTACTTTGATTTGCCGTTATAATCCGTTTCATCTTTATAGCCGCCTTCATCCAGGTCGTGGCGATAGTTGCTGTAGTTCAGTAAGTAGCCGAAGTTCCAGCGTTTTCCTGCAGCCAGCCCCAGTTTGGCGAAAACGCTGTTTTGCCGGAAGCCGTCTTTATCAAATCCGGCCTTGTAGGTGGAGTCGTAGGCATCGGAGAAGCCCCTGGTTTTTTCATGTTTATAACTTACCAGGTAAGAGAAGCGGTTAACATTGCCGTGTACATTTACATTGCCCAGGAAATCATGGTAGCTGCCATAGCTGGCAGTGGCGCCCACGCCGAACTTTTTATCGCCGGTTTTACGGGTAATGATGTTGATCACGCCTGCTACGGCATTGGAGCCATAGAGGGTCGACTGGCTGCCCCGGAGTATTTCGATCCGTTCTACCTGGTCGGGTGAAATGAAGTTGAGATCAAAAGTATTATTGATCTGGGAGGCGTCGCTTACCGGCAGCCCGTCTACGAGGATCAGGGTGTTGCCGTTGGATGCTCCGCGCATGTATACGTTTGGTACAGTGCCCGGGTTGTTTTCGGCGCCGTTGATGATCAGGCCGGTTTGCTGGTTGAGGATGCCGGCGATGCTCCTGCCGCTGTTCCGCTGCAGGTATTCATGTGAAAGGATGGTGACAACCTTGCCGGTTTCCCCGGCCTTCTGGGGGCCTTTAACGGCGGTAACGGTAATTTCATTAAGCTGGCTGATACGGCTGGTATCCTGTGCGGTAGCAGCGGTGTACAGCACAACAGATAAAAGTAAGGACGTGTAAAGTTTAAATTGCATCCGCGAAATATTAGTTGAAGGTTTATTAAAATAAAAATGCAGCAGGGACAAAGGTTAGGTTACTTTATCTCCACTGCATTTTCAAAGGCAAATTGCCAGGGGCAATTTACTTATCCCGGCATCCGGGAAATATATTTATCCATTTCTTTGATCTGGCTTACGATCTGCGCAGTGGTAGGCTTTTGAGCTTTGGCCCTGCGGAAATATTCTTTGGCGGATTTGAAGTCGCGGCGGCTCATGGCAATAGAAGCCAGGGTTAACAGGGCTGCTGCCGTGTTTTCCTTGTCAGGCAAGCCTTTGCGCATCGCAATTTTCAGGTTCTGATCGGCTGTTTTCAGGTCGTTTTTCTGATAGGCGATAGTGCCCAGCTGAAAATACTGCATCCCCTCATATTCCTTCATCGGGCTGCCGGAGTTAATGCTCTGGCGGATGGTGGATTCAGCTTTATCAAGATCATTGGAATACATAGCCATGTTGCTTTGCATAAAATAATATACAGAGCGGATGGGTTTGTACAGCAGTTTCGGGAACTTCACCTGGTTCATCAGGGCGGTGGCCCTTTCAATGTCACCGGCTTCCACGGCTTCCTGTACCATTCTCATGGGACCAAACATCACGTGTGTTACCAAACAAACCAGTGCCAGCACCAGCACAATGGTGGCTTCCCACCAGCCAACAGTAAGGCCCAGCGCAATACCACCTGCCAGTAATACAATACCGATCGGGAGGCGATATAGAATAAAAAAATTAAATGCTTTCATGAAAAAACAGTTCGTAAATCACTAATAGAGGGTGCAAAGATAAATAAAAAAAACACCTCATGGGTTTTCATTTCCGGCGTTTCAGATTCGCCATGGCAATAGCGCTTAATATGATGGCCACGCCGAGGATTTGCAGGGAAGACACGGATTCATGAAGGAAAATGGTAGCCGCCAGCATAGCCACCGGCAGCTCGGCGGCGCTGAGGATGGCGCCCAGCGATACCCCCGTTTGGGGCATCCCCTTTGAAAAAAGGAAGGGCGGCAGCACCGTACCGAAAAGGGAGAGGGGAATACCCCAGATCCACAGGCTGGTGCCGGTAAAACGGCCATTAAACAGGTACAGCGGGGGAAAGATCAGGGTAATGAGCACAAATGCGCCGGTAACAATCCAGGCACTCTTCAGCACCGGCCCCAGTGATGCGGCCACCCGGCCGCTCACCACTATAAATACCGTGTAACAGAGGGCTGCCAGCAAACCAAAACCAATGCCTTTCCAGTTCAGCATGGTTTCAGTGTGATTAAATACGCCCCCGGCCAGCAAGGTGCCGCCAAGAATAAAAAACACCGCAAGCCATTGTACCGGGGAAGGCCGCTTTTTATAAATGATCCATTCTGCCAGCATACTCATCCAGGTAAACTGCATCAGCAATATGATAGCAATACTGGCCGGGATATATTGTACACTCTGATAATAAGTGATGCTTACCAGGCCCGTGGAACTGCCCAGGATAAAGCAGGTGCGGGCATCTTTATTGTTTAAGCCCACTGTTTTTTTACCGGAAAATGCCTGGATGATCCATAACGCCAGCATCCCGAAACCCGCCTGCACACTGCATAATTCGCCTAATGTATATCCTTGCTGATAGCCCGATTTAACGATCGTTGATAATATCCCAAAGCTGCATGCGCCAAGAAGCACAAGCAGTATGCCTTTCCACATAAGAATTGTTTTAGTGCTGCGAATGTATGCGAATTTAGCGGAGGCGATGGCCTCCGCTAAATGTGGTTATTTCTTTTTTTCAAGGTTCGGTAACAAACCGGTAAGGAGCCCTATTAAAGGAAGATATGCGCAAACCTGGTATACATAGGAGATACTGGTGGCATCCGCAAGACGGCCCAGCAGGGCGGAACCTACGCCGGCCATACCAAAAGCAAGACCAAAAAATAATCCTGCAATCATACCTACTTTACCCGGCACCAGTTCCTGTGCATAAACAAGGATGGCAGAGAAAGCGGAAGAGAGTATAACGCCAATGAATACACTGAGTACAGCCGTCCAGAACAAAGTGGCATGTGGCAGCAGCAATGAAAACGGCGCCACGCCCAGGATGGAGATCCAGATCACATACTTACGCCCGATACGGTCGCCAACAGGCCCGCCGATAAAGGTGCCCGCCGCTACTGCAAACAGGAAGATAAACAGGTATACCTGCGACGCCTGCGTTGAAATATGGAAACGGTCCATCAGGTAAAAAGTATAGTAGCTGGTCATGCTGGCCATGTAAAAGTATTTGGAGAAGATCAACACCAGCAGGATGCCCAGTGAAAAGATCACGGTGGAATTGGATAGTTTCGGCCTGTTCAGCTCCAGCGCCGCTTTTTTTGGTTTGATGCGGTGTGTGTTGGAAAGGTACCATTTGCTGATGTTCAGCATAACCACAATCGCCAGCAATGCAGCTATAGAAAACCAGATCACATGAAACTGTCCGAAGGGAACAATCACCATCGCGGCCAGTAATGGACCCAATGAGCTGCCGGCGTTACCGCCTACCTGGAACAGGGATTGCGCCATGCCATGTTTCCCGCCGGAGGCCATGTGCGCCAGCCGGGAAGCTTCGGGGTGAAACACCGCAGAACCAACGCCTACCAGGCCTACAGATATCAGTACCATCGGGAAGCTCTGCGACAATGATAAACATACCAGTCCAAGCAAGGAGAAGCTCATGCCAATAGCCAGTGAATAGGGCTGTGGCTTTTTATCGGTATACAGGCCCACCAGTGGCTGCAGCAGGGATGCGGACATCTGGAAGGTGAGCGTGATAAGCCCTACCTGTGTGAAATTTAGTTTCAGTGAATTTTTAAGTACCGGGTACATCGCGGGAATAAGCGACTGTAAGGTGTCGTTCAGGAAGTGGGTAAAACTCAACGCCAATAGGATAGACAGCACCGTTTGCTGTGCTGCCTGTTGTGCGGCGGCTTTGGGCTGTTCTGGTAATGTTGTTTCCATTTTTTTCTTCTTTTAAGATCAGATCATCTGATGTTTTAGGGTAAAAAAATTATTTGCCGTGGTTACTGATTTTCGTTGCCCAAATCAGTGCCTTCTTTGGGTCTTTATCTATAATGCTTTGCAGCAGTGCATCGTGATAATGCTGCGTGTCAGTAAATGAATCCGTGTTGGCATAACGCAGGAGGAACGACTTTTTCAGGTGCTCTGCCACTATTCTGTACAGGTCCCGCATTATTTCATTTTTGCCTGCTTCTGCTATGGCATTATGAAAGCAGATATCCGCCTGGATACAAAGTTCCAGCTGGTTACCGGATGCATATTCAAAACGCTTTTTCAGGAAGCTTTTCATCTTTTCAATATCCTTGTTATTGCGGTGCATGGCAGCTTTCTCCGCAATTTTTACTTCCAGCAGGAAGCGCACTTCATTCAGGTCTTTGAAATCGGCCCGCTGCAACCGCTGCGACAGCGCTTCCCCGGTGCCCGATTGCGATAACACAAAGGTGCCGAGCCCCTGTTGCACCCGCACCAGTCCCCGGTGAGCCAGTATTTTCACCGCTTCCCGGATGCTGGAACGCCCTACGGAAAACTGCAGCATCAGCTCCGGTTCTGTAGGCAACTGCTGGCCTACTGCATATTTGCCGGACGTAATCAGTTCCTGCAGGCGGTCTGCCACCTCTTCAGCCAGGCTGAGTCGTTTTAAAGGAGAATTATTTGTATTCATCATATCATCTGATGTTTGCAAAGGTAATAGAACTTTTTATTCTTTTTATCTTTTTTTAGGGAGATGGGTAACGCTCATCATTTTCTGCTTTGCGAACTGTGGCAATAAGTTTATTTTGGCCGGATTGCTTATTAACATCAACTGCTATATGAGAAAACTTATTCTGTCATTATCCTTATTCATCACTTTGCACACCTATGCGCAAGATGCGCTGAAGTACCAGACTCCTCCAAAGAGTATCCTGGATCTGGCGATGGCAGCCCCTTCGCCATCAACGGACTTTAATAGCAAAGGAGATGTGATGCTGATCATGGAGCGCACCAGTTACCCGACTATTGAAGAATTATCGCAACCGGAATACAAATTGGCGGGAGCGCGTATCAACCCGGCTAACTTTGGTCCCAGCCGCGCAGGCTACATCACCGCTATCCGTATAAAAAATATTAAAGGCAACAACGAATACGCGGTAACCGGCTTGCCCGCCAATGCGCGCATCGGCAATATCAGCTGGTCGCCATCACAGAAAAGCATTGCTTTCACCCTCACAGACAACAGCCGTATTACTTTATGGAAAGCGGATGTTGCTACCGGCGCCGCCACGCAACAAAGCACCCGCGCCCTCAACGATATTGCAGGCCCGGCATTTACCTGGATCGATGATAACCGTATCCTGGCACTGGCCGTACCTGCGGCTATTGGCAAAGCACCGGAGAAACCAGTGGCTCCGGCTGGCCCCACTGTACAGCAAACCTCCGGTAAAGCCGCTCCGGCAGCCACTTACCAGGACATGCTGAAAAACCCATACGATGAGCAGCTGTTCGATTATTACTTTCAGTCCGAACCAGTAATTATCAGCGCTACCGGCGAACAGGTAATCGGTAAACCCGCTATTTATGTAACTGCTTCCCCATCGCCGGATAATCAATACCTGCTGATGGAAAGTTTGCACCGCCCATATTCCTACCTGGTAGGCGCCCACCGTTTTCCTACTGAAGTAGAGATATGGAAAATGAATGGCGAACTCGTAAAGAAACTCGCCAGCAACCCGCTGGATGAAGTACGTCCCAAAGGCTTTGATGCCACCAGCAACTATCCCCGTTACTTCTCCTGGCGCAACGATGCACCAGCCACTATCTGGTGGGTACAGGCCCTCGATGGCGGCGATCCTAAAAAGGAAGTGCCCTTCCGCGATGTAGTGAATACCTTGCCAGCTCCCTTCAGCGCCGCGCCGCAGGAACTGGTGAAAACAGTGAACCGCTTTGCCGGCATCAGTTGGGCCAACAACCAGCTGGCACTGGTATCTGACGCCAACAGCACGCAGCAGAAAGTAAAGGTGAGCCGTATAAACCCTGCTAACCCTTCGCAGGCGCCGGTTACGCTGATCGATCGTTCTGAAAACGACCGTTACAACGATCCGGGAACCCCTGTAACTATAAAGAACCAATACAACCGATCTGTATTATACGTGTCGCCTTCGCATGAACTGCTGATGACGGCGCCCGGTGCTTCTCCTGAAGGAGACCGCCCATTCCTGTCTTCTTTTAATTTAAATACCGGCAAACAAAATATCCTGTGGCGCTCCGCTGCGCCTTACTACGAGCAGGTGGCCGATGTGATTGATCCTGCCAGGCTCGTGGTAGTGACAGCACGTGAATCGGTTTCATCTCCCGTAAACTACTACCTGCAAAATCTGAAAAAGAAAACATCCGTGGCACTCACGGCATTTCCTCATCCACAACCACAACTGAAAGGCGTGCAGAAACAACTGCTGAAATACAAACGCAAAGATGGTGTGGATCTCACCGCTATGTTATACCTGCCGGAAGGCTATGACTCCGCTAAAGACGGCCGCCTGCCGGTGCTGATGTGGGCTTATCCACGTGAATATAAATCTGCCAGCGATGCTGCCCAGGTACGTGGTTCTGCCTATAGATTTACCCGCGTAAATTATGGTTCGCCTATCTTTTGGGTAACCCGCGGCTTTGCGGTAATGGATGCTACCGAAATGCCTATTGTAGGAGAAGGCGATAAAGAACCCAATGATACTTTCATCGACCAGCTGGTGATGAATGCGGAAGCTGCCGTAAACAAGATCACGGAAATGGGCGTGGGCGATAAGGACCGTATAGCAGTGGGTGGCCATTCTTACGGCGCCTTTATGACTTCTAACCTGCTGGCACATACGAACCTGTTCAAAGCAGGTATTTCCCGCAGTGGCGCCTATAACCGTACTTTAACGCCATTCGGATTCCAGAACGAACAACGCACCTACTGGCAGGCGCCGGAAGTGTATTATAAAATGTCGCCTTTCTCTTATGCAGATAAGCTGAAAACGCCTATCCTCCTCATTCACGGGGAAGCCGATAATAATTCCGGTACATTCCCTATCCAGAGCGAACGACTGTACAACGCCATTAAAGGCAACGGCGGTACGGCGCGCCTGGTATTCCTGCCACAGGAAAGCCACGGTTATGCCGCCCGGGAAAGTATCCTGCATATGCTGTGGGAAATGGACGAATGGCTGATGAAATATGTAAAGCAATAAAGATCGCTCCTGTAATATCTGTGATGATCCGCCCGGATCATCACAGATATTATCATCATAAGTAAAAAGTACCATTAAAGCCCCTAATACCACAACCCCCGTTCCCACTTCCTTTGTACCTTTGTTGCATCATGTCAAAGGCGCTCATTCCAACATACGATATCTGTTCTCTGGCTATGGGAAAGCCGGCATCTGAGGATATACTGGTGGCCAGGTTTTCAGATTACCTGGCAGCACACCGGGATATTCATTTCCCACACCGGCATTCGTTTTATCATCTGGCATTTTTTACTGCCGGGAGTGGAAGCCATACGATCGACTTTGAAAAATTCCCGGTAAAGCCGGGGCAATTATATTTTATGGTACCCGGCCAGGTACATAGCTGGTTTTTTTCCGGTGAGATAGAAGGTTACGTGATGAACGTATCTGCCGGGTTCTTTAATGCCTTCCTGCAGGATGCGGACTACGTGGAACGGTTTCCTTTTTTCAGCGGGGTGAGTGCAGAAGGAGTGGTACAACTTCCTAAAGCCGCCATTCCCGTGGTAACTGCGCAGTTTGAAGGCATGCTGAAAGAAATAAAAGGCGAGCAGGCTTACAGCCAGGATATGTTGCGGTTGCAGGTGCTGGGAATGTTTATCGCAGTAAGCCGCGCCAGCAGGCAGGGGGAATCGCGGCAGGAGTTGCCGCATAATTATGTGCTGCTGCGCAATTTCCGCAAACTGGTGGAACAGCATTATATGCAGTTGCGGTTGCCGAAAGAATATGCTGCCCTGCTGTATGTAACACCTAACTATCTCAATGCCTTTTGCCGGCATATGTTAGGGAAATCGGCCGGGGAAATTATCCGCGACCGGGTACTGCTGGAAGCAAAACGATTATTGATCAATGCAGATATGAGTATTGCCGCTATCGCCTACCAGCTCAATTTTGCGGACAATTCTTACTTCACCAAGTTTTTTAAAAAATACGCAGGAACAACACCGGAAGAGTTCCGGAAAAATATTTCCTGATAAATCTTTCATTATATGTGTGCAGATAAAAATAATGTAAAACCCAACCTGCTGAAAAGCCTGTTGGGGAACAAGTGCGCCCGTTGCAGAAGGGGGGCTATCTATACTACCCAAAATCCCTATGACCTGAAAAACTGTTTAAAGATGCCCGATGTTTGCCCGGTATGCGGTCAGCCGGTGGAAGTGGAAGTAGGTTTTTATTACGGTACCGGCTATGTGAGCTATGCACTGTCCATCGCCGTATGCGTGGCCAGCCTTATCGCCTGGTGGCTGTTCATTGGCTTCTCCATTTACGACAACCGGATTTTCTGGTGGCTTGGCGTAAACGCCCTGCTGCTGATAATACTGCAACCCCTGCTGATGCGATGGTCCCGCACCATCTGGATGGCCTTTTTTGTATACTACGACGAAAACTGGCACCAGGGTCCTCCGCAGGGTACCGGCAGATCAAACGCTACATTTAAGAACGCAATATAATAGGCCAACAGAACAGGCAAAGAAGTCGATAGGACGGAGATGGTAATTTACGGATCTATGGAGAGAACAAACGGAGCACTTATCCGTTATTATCTTTCTATAGGTCCGTTTTTCGTTAATAAGGCAACGCCCCTGATGTATGAAGATGAATAATTTGTTATCTTGTATTGTCATTTGGCCCCTTATTCCAGTTGTAGCCTTTACTAACATCAATGATTATACGATGATGTTTTTCAGACAGCCCGGAAAGTTTCTACTCATTTTTATTTTTCTATTGTCAGTGAAGCCCCGGCTGAACGCGCAGGACAGCGCCATGCTGCAACTCCCGGCACAATGGACTTTACAGCAGTGTTTCGATTATGCGCTGAAAAACAATATCCAGTTAAACAGCCTGCGCCTGAGCAAAATGAGCAGTGACCAGGATCTGTTGCTGTCACGCGCCGCAAAGCTGCCTAACCTTACCGGCTCAGTTTCCCAGGATCTTAATGGTGGTAAATCTATCACTGCCGCCGGCAATTCTTCTTACCGGGTAAATACCACCGGCAATTACGGTGTTAATTCAAGTGTTACGCTTTTCCAGGGAGGATACCTGAATAATGATATTAAGCAGAAGAACCTGCTCACACAGGTGGCAGGACTGAATATTGCGCAGCAGGTGAATGATATTACGGTGTTGATTACACAAGCCTATCTGAATATCCTGCTTGCAAAAGAAAACATTGTATATGTGCAGGACGTGGTAGCCACCTCCGAAGCCCAGGTAAAACAAGGACAACAACAATATGATGTGGGCAGCATCGCGCTGATAGGGCTGGTGCAGTTGAAGGCGCAGTTATCGAACGACCGTTACCTGCTGGTGACCGCCGAAAACCAGCACCGGCAAAACAAGCTGGTGCTGAAACAACTGTTGCAGCTACCCAGCAGCTACAATTTTGAAATCCAGGAACCGGATACGCTGATCACCAACACCCGGTTGTATGCGTTGCAGGAAGTACAGGACTCCGCACTGGCAAACAGGCCGGAAGTAAAAAGCAGCGAGCTGGGTATCCAGGTATCCAACCTGGACCTGGCAAAGGCGCGGGCGGGGTATTTGCCCACGCTTACAGCAGGAGGGGCTTTGGGATCGTCTTATGTTAGCGGAGGAGCCAACAGCGCCTATTTCAAGCAAATGGATAATAATTTTTATCAGCAGATAGGGCTCACATTGTCTGTTCCCATCTTCACCCGGCGGGTCGTGAAAACCAATGTGGAGAAAGCAAAAATAGAAGTGGATCAGTCGAAGCTGGTTTTACAGGATACCAAAACAAATCTTACACAAACTATTGAACAATCCTATATCGATGTGCTCAATGCGCAATCGCAGTACGATGCTGCTGTGGAGCAGTTGAAATATTCACAGGAAGGTTACCGGATTGCCAGCGAACAACTGAAGGTGGGCGCTGCCAATATCGTGGTTTTTCTTCAGCAGAAGAATTTATATATACAGGCATTACAATCTTATATACAGGCGAAATACAATGCTGCTCTGAACATCAGGATATATGATTTTTACAGGGGCATACCGGTAAAACTATAAATGTAATTGAGGTATGAGAAAATATAAAGGTGTTATCATAACGGTGGTGATCATACTGCTGCTGGTGGCGATCTGGTTTTTCTTTATCAGGAAGAAAGAAGAACCGGTTAGGTTTGATACCGCCAAACCGGAATACGGGCACATTGCCACTACGGTAACCGCCACTGGTACCATTCAGCCGGTTGATACGGTAGCGGTGGGTACCCAGGTGTCTGGTACGCTCAAATATCTGTACGTGGACTTTAACACCCAGGTGAAGAAAGGGCAACTGCTGGCGGAACTGGATAAAGATCTTTTCCAGGCACAGGTAGACCAGCTGCGGGCCAACGTGCAGGTAGCGCAAACCAACCTGGAATACCAGAAGAATAATTTTCAGCGGCAGGAACTGCTATATAAAACAGGCGCCATCAGCAAAGCCGACTATGACATTGCTGCCAACCAGATAGGACAGGCCAAAGCAAATCTTGCCAGTGTAAATGCCCAGTTGAATTCATCATTAAAGAACTTCTCCTTTACAGAAATCCATTCACCGATCGACGGCGTGGTACTTAACCGGAATGTAAGCGTAGGACAAACAGTAGCCGCCAGTTTCAACACGCCTACTTTGTTTGTAATTGCAAAGGATATCACCAAAATGCAGGTAGAAGCCAGTGTGGATGAGGCAGATATCGGGAATGTAAAAGATTCACTTCGTGTAACCTTTACCGTAGATGCCTACCTGGAAGATGTTTTTGCCGGGCGTGTGCAGGAAATCAGGCTGCAGCCCTCGGTTTCTTCCAATGTGGTTACCTACAATACCATTATCAATGCGCCGAATGACAACAGGAAGCTGAAACCAGGCATGACCGCCAACGTTACTATTTATACGGCAGAGAAAGACTCTGCCCTGCTGCTGCCTGTAAAGGCGCTTAAATTTATTCCCGACTCCGTACAGTTAAAAGATTATGTGATACAAAGCGCAGTGAGAAGAACCCGCAATACTGCGCAAACAAAAGATACTACGGGTGGTAAGTTCAAAAGCACCACCCGCATAGGTTCCTCCAATTATGTATGGATACTGCGCGGGGATACGCTGGTGCAAAAACATGTGAGAACAGGACTGAACGACAATACACATATTGAAGTACTCTCAGGGCTAAACGAAAATGATATTGTAGTGACAGGTATCACAGCCGGGGGAGCCGTAGCGGCAGCGGGTGGTACCAGTCCGTTTTTACCAAAAATGGGAGGGCGAAGACGATGAACAGCAACAAGATATTGGAACTACAGCAGATCAAGCGTGAATTTGTGATGGGAACCGAAACGGTACGCGCATTAAAGGGTGTGTCTTTTGACGTATTTGCCGGGGAGTTTGTCACCATCATGGGAAGCAGTGGTTCCGGAAAAACCACGCTGCTCAATATTCTCGGCTGCCTCGATAAACCTACTTCGGGCAGTTACCTGCTGGATGGCGTGAATGTGAGTGGCCTGTCGCGCAACGAACTGGCGCGGTTGCGGAATCATAAAATAGGATTTGTGTTCCAGGCATACAACCTGTTACCACGTACCTCTGCATTGGAAAACGTGGAGTTGCCGCTGTTTTACAACCCGGAGCTATCTGTGCAGGAGCGGCGCGACCGGGCGCTGGGCGCCCTCCAGGCGGTGAAGCTGGCAGACCGGGAAGACCATACCCCCAGCCAGCTTTCCGGCGGGCAGCAGCAAAGGGTAGCCATTGCGAGGGCGTTGGTCAATCAGCCGGTAATGATCCTGGCCGATGAAGCCACCGGTAACCTGGATACCCGTACTTCTTACGAAATCATGGCCCTGATGCAGGACCTGAACCAGGAAGGCAAAACGATTGTATTCGTTACACACGAACCGGATATAGCGGCATTCAGCAGCAGAACGGTGATGCTGCGTGATGGAAAAGTGGTGAAAGACAGCAAGAACGAAAACGTACGCTCGGCAAAGGAAGCACTGGCAGCATTGCCTCCGGCCGAAGACTATTAACTAACCGAAAGCATGAGTGCAATCAATCTCATAATGATAGCGTTAAAGGCGTTGCAGCGTAATAAGCTGCGGGCATTCCTGACCATGCTGGGGATCATCATCGGTGTGGCCGCCGTTATTGCGATGGTGGCTATCGGGCAGGGTTCAAAGGAAAGTATCCAGACGCAACTGAGCAGCATGGGGTCTAATATGATCACCATTTTGCCCAGCAGTAACGTAGCCGGTGGAGTAAGAATAGGAGGAGAAAGCTTTCAGTCGCTTACCATTGCAGACGTTTTAGCCATACAAAAGAATGCGGAATATGTAAGCGCAGTGTCGCCGGTGGCGTCTACCAAAGGACAGGCCATTTACGGGGCGTTGAACTGGCCCACTTCCCTGCAGGGAGTGGCCCCTTCTTATTTTGATATCAGGAAGCTTACGGTGAACGACGGCATCAGTTTTTCTGATGCCGACGTGGCTACCGCCGCAAAGGTGTGCGTATTGGGCCAAACCGTGATCAAGAACCTGTTTCCCAGTGGGGAAAGTCCCGTAGGAAAGGTGATCCGCCTGGGTTCCATCCCGTTACAGGTAATAGGTACGCTGGCGCCAAAAGGACAAAGCTCTTTCGGGCAGGACCAGGATGATATTATCCTGACACCATACACTACCGTGCAAAAGCGTATCCTGGCTACCATTTATTTCCAGAGTATTTATGCTTCCGCGGTGAGCGAAGGCGCTTCGGATCAGGCTACCAATGAAATTATAGACATCCTCAGAACCACGCACCGGTTGCGGCCTGCCGACGAAAATAATTTCCAGGTACGAACAATGGAAGAGCTGATAAAAACGCTGAGTTCCACCACCAGTTTGCTCACCATCCTGTTAACCGCTATTGCCGGTATTTCGCTGGTGATTGGTGGTATTGGTATCATGAACATTATGTATGTATCTGTTACAGAACGCACCCGGGAAATAGGGTTGCGTATGTCTATCGGCGCCAGGGGCATTGATATTTTACTGCAGTTCCTGGTGGAAGCCATTATTATTAGCGTAACGGGTGGCTTAATAGGGGTGGTGCTGGGGATTACATCTGCCAAAGTAATTACGCTCACGCTTGGCTGGCCTACGCTGGTATCGGAGTCTTCTATTATACTTTCCTTTGTGGTATGTGCTTTTACGGGGGTGTTTTTTGGCTACTATCCCGCGCAGGCGGCGTCCCGGCTGGATCCTATTGAAGCCTTGCGTTACGAGTAATTATTTACGCGTTACAGTCGTACGGAACAGCGATGCCCTCCGCGATCCATTTTATAAAAGCGCTTTCTCTTTCAAATTGCAGCAGGTTAAGCTGGTGCCCGGTGATATCTTCCAGTGAAAAACCATCGGCATGGGTTTCGATGGCCTGCCGGGTGGCTAGTTCCTGTTCGGTGCTGTAGTGTCCAAGCAGTTTTTTGAGTTCAAACACCACGCTGTCGGAGGTGTCGTTGGCGTGGATAACCGCTACCACAAATTCGTACTCCCCGAATTGCTGCAGCGCTGCAATAGTCCTGGTATTTACCTTGTAACAGGTGCCTGGTTTCAGTTGCATAAGCGGGTATTTATTGGCAATATGAATATACGTAACAATATCTGTTTTTACCGGCAACAAAAAAGCCGGCAGGTTTCCCTGGCCGGCTTACTTTATGGCAGTGTAGATCTAGTCTTTTTTCTTGTCATGTATCTGCGATTTCTTCAGATATACCTTTTTGCCTTTTCCGTCTACAATGTATTTCCTGTCTTTTTTATCGATGTAAACGGTTTCTCCGTTGGGGCCTTCCTTGCCTTTAAAGGTTTTATCTGTAATGGTGGAGGCTCCTTTAACAGCTATAGAGGCTGTTTTGTTCCCTATTTTTTTGGCGGTACTATCAATTCCTTGCGCAAATGTGTGCTGGCCGGCCAGTGTTACCGCTACGCCTATGGCCGCAGCTATCAGCAGTTTTGGAGTTTTCATGTTTATTGTTTTTAATTTTAGTTTAAAAAAAATGATTGCCTGACGCTGGTTATTATTCAACAATAATGCCACTTGATTTGTTTATTGAAATACAGTTTTTTACAGATGTACTTTTTACCGTATTGCTGGTACATACCGGGGATTTTCCCGGGACGGGGTCATTAAAATTTCGTATATTCATTTACGGTAAGCCCTCTGCCTGTGAAGTAATCGAAAGGTCTGTATCTATCTGTTCCTACACCTCACAGGGAGAATTAAAGTAACGCGTAGCTGTAACATAACCGGTAGTTGATTTCTCCTTATTAACTGATGCTAAAAAAAATGACTGTTATCCGTAACAGCAGGGGGATTATTTATGCATAAAAAACACCTTCCGGACTGCCCGTAGTCCGGAAGGTGTTGCCCGTGTTGAATGCTTACAATTAATTGCCCCAGAAAGTATCTTCCTGACTGATATCTTCCGCATATATTTTCGCTGCCACAATTTTACCATCTTCTACCGTATATACGTCTACGTTATCGGTATGCAGTTCTGCCCCCGGCCGGGATGCTTTCCAGGTAAGTACTACAGACGCCTGGTTGCCGTTCACCGCAATGGTTTTGATGGCCGACAGGGACATCGTATTTTGTGATACTTCAAACATACCGCCTACCATCTGGAATACTTCCCCGCTGGACTTTTTGATACCGGAGAAGCGGTTGCTGCCCGGTTGTTCCCAGCTTACTTCGGGGTGTAGCAGTGCGCCTAATTTTTCAAGGTTTACCTGTTGTACGGCGTTTACAAAATCGGTTACTACCTGTAATGTTTGCTGTTCCATTTTTATACTTTTTAGTTGTTGATGAATTGATAATGCAAAGCTATTACCCGGCACCTCTTTATCGTTTACCTTTACACGACAATTACTTACCATTTGCCGACATAATGATTTTTGTAAACACCGTACGAAATACCTTTGCTATATGAAACAGCTGGTATTAAGTATTATCGCATATGCTGTGCAGCGGGATGTAGATGCGGCACAGCTCTGTAAGCTGGCCGGTATTGATCTGGTGGCGTTGAAAAAAAGCCATACTGCGCCTGTTACTGCGCAGCAGTTGCAGGACCTGTGGCTGAATGCAGCCCGGCTAACCAACGATCCCCTGTTTGGGTTGCACTTCGGTGAATCCCTGCAACCTGCTGCGTTGGGGGTGGTGGGAGAAATTATCCGGAGCAGCGCTACCGTGGGGGAGGCATTAACGCATGCCGCGGCGCTAACACACCTGGTAACGGACCAGTGCCGGATGGAAGTAACCCGCTCCGCTAAAAGTTTCACGGTGCGGCTGCTGCCGGCGGTCGACTATGGCGCCGCGCCACCGTATGCTTTCCGTCAACTGATCGATCTTTTACTGATGATGGTGATTCACGAACTGGATGGCCTGCTGCTGGAGAAAATAGTGCCGCAGGCAGCCCGGCTGGCTTATACCGTTCCTGACCCGGCTGAATATGAGCGCGTTTTTCGTTGTAAACCTTCAAAACGGGTGGGAGACTATGTATTGGTATTTGACAGCAGGTATTGGGACGAACCGCTGTTAACGGCCAATTATGAGCTCCAGAACCTGCTGCTGCAAAAGGTAAGCAGTTTACCTCAAACGGCTGGTCAGCAGAAAACCTTACAAAACAGGATCTACAATTACCTGCTGGCCAATTCATACCTTGGTGTGTCGTCGCTGAACGACATGGCGGCTAACTTCAATTTGAGTCCCCGGAGTTTACAACGTAAACTGAAAGAAGAAGGTGTAAAATATCAGGATATTGCAGATGCGGTGCGGCATTCACTGGCGGTGTATTATATTTCTTCCGGTAATTACCCCTTGAAAGATATTTCCTGGATGCTTGGTTATAATGAGTTAAGTGCTTTTACAAGGGCTTTTAAGCGGTGGACGGGCAGTTCGCCGGTACAGTATAATCAATCGTTGTAGTTCAGGAAGGTGTCTTTGTGCACGATTCCCCATTTCTTCACAAAAATATATTCTCCTTTTTCCAGGGCGGTGAGATAATCCTGCAGCCATTCTTCAAAAGAACCCGCTACAATGGCCCGGTGACTGTCATCGTGCCAGAACGTAATTACTTGTCCGCGTTTACCTTCCGGCGCAGGGTCCAGGTCAATACAAAGGTGATTACCAAAGCCATCGCCGGTAAAAGGGATCCATAAAGGATTCCACCAGTCGTTTTTTATGCCGGTATCCGGTGTGGAGAGTACGGGTTCGTCATGATAGTTGAAAGTTCCGGCATCCAGCAGGTCTTTCCAGTGATGCCACTGGGTGGTGATGTCTTCCACGCTCAGCAGTTGATCCGCATCTACCAGCCCGGCCCTGGCTTTCTGTTGTCCGTTGTGAATAGCATAAAATGCTTTAAAGGAAGCCGGCATGGCCGTTCCTATTAGTTTTTCAAGAGATTCCACCGCCTCAAAAGTAACGCCGGGATGGAGGATGTTAAGCAACCTGGGGGCGTGCTGCTGCATCCAGTTCTCCCATCTGAGCCAATATTGCTGCATATGGTATGGGTTTTAACGACTATAAAGATGTGAAATTTAATCAATAAATTTATTCATTCCCACTGCATGTTTTTTATAAGCTAATTATCAATAATTTTGTAGCTCTTGAAAAGAGTACAACATCATTAAAAGTAAATAACTCCTTTATGGCACAGTTACCTAAATTTCTGATTGCAGACGATCCTGTAACAGATCCGGAAAATGAATATATTTTTCATACCGAGAAACCCCGCTTCTTTGCCAAACGGGTAGAAGAAGATGAAGAAACTGCCTACATCGATATCATTCACGAAATCGATAATGTAGAGGAATTCTACAGAAGCGCTCCGGAAAAGAAACAGGAACTGCTGGAACAGCTGGAAGACTGGTACTACTCTTACATGGAGTGGCTGGAAGATGACGGTGAGGAAGAAGAAGACGAAGAATAGTAACAAAGAAAAGGTATTGTAAAAAAGCGTCCGCATACTACGGGCGCTTTTTTATGCCCGTCAGTTATCCTGCGCCTGCAGCTCCTTCCGGTAAGCAGAAGGATTTACGCCTTTATATTTTTTAAACATCCTGTTCAGGTGACTTTCATCTGTAAAGCCCAGTTCATCCGCAATTTCTCCCACCCGCATACTGCTGTACTGCAGCCTTGTTTCCACCAGCTTCAGTTTATATTGGGTGATATACTGCTGTAAGCTGTCGCCATTGTTACGTTTGAAGTATTCACTCAGATAAGTTGGCGAAATATTAAAGTGGGATGCAATCTGCTCTGCCCGCAGCTTTTCAGGGGTGTAAATATTTTCGTGGATGTAATGCAGTATATTCATGGAAGCATCCTGCCTGGCGGGATGTTTGGGTTGTTCGGGCATTTGCAGCAGGATATTCCGTGCAATCACCATGATCATGGTATTTACAATCTGCTGGGCCATTTCCCGGTGATAGGGCTGCTGGTTCACCAGTTCACGGATCAGCGCTTCTACCAGTGATTTTACCAGCGGCTTATCATTTTTATTTTTTAAGATACACCCCGGCATGTGGTTATGATTCTGGAAAATAAATTCCAGCTGCTGTATCCAGTCTTTATGCTGATTTTGCAGGTAGATGTTATTGAAGCGGATGAAGAAGAATTTGGTGGATTCCTGTACATCAAACGAGTGGCAGTCCTGCGGCATTACCAGGAACAGTTTTCCCGGGCTGTATGGCAGCTGGTTCTTGTTCACACACTGCATCCCACTGCCTTCCACAATATACACCAGTTCAAAAAAGTTATGTTTATGCGGATCTATCGGGCATTCTGTACATTCGCGGTATTCTATCTCAAAAGGCTGATATAAGTTCTCTTGTAACATACCTGCAAAATTACAGAATGATCCTAAAAAAGTACAAATTATTTCCCGGGATCTGCCTGATCTTTGTGTCACAAAAAATCAAACAAATGGAAAACAATCCTATCGTATTTCTATTGCTCCGGCTGGCGGTAGCTGCCAGTATGTTTGGCCACGGCCTGGTAAGACTCCCTAAGCTGAATGGCTTCAGCGCCTGGATGGTAAAAAGCTTTGAAAAGTCCATGCTGCCCGACCTGCTGGTGGTACCTTTCAGCTATGCTTTACCCATTGCTGAATTTGTAATCGGCCTGCTGCTCCTGCTGGGCTTATTTACCCGTGCTTCCCTTATTGGCGGCGGCGCAGTAATGATCATCCTGATATTTGGCACCGCTATGATAGAAAACTGGGAAGCATTGCCCTCCCAGCTGATCCACGCGGCCTTCTTCGCTGTACTGCTGGCCTTTATCCAATACAACACCATCGCTGTTGATCATCTTATAAAAAAATAATGGCTACAAGAAAAGAATTCCTGAAAACAGCCGGGCTCGCAGGACTGGCAGGCATGGTACTGCCGGGAACTGTACTGTCGCAAACAAATGCCACGCCGGCAGTTAAGTCCGGCCCCGGATGGGCCGATGGCTCCCGCCTGGTGGTATCGGTGTCCATGCAGTTTGAAGCCGGCGGCCAGCCGGACAGGCCCGAAAGTCCCTTCCCGCAGAACATGCTCAACGGCTATAAAGACCTTCCCGCCACCACCTGGTACGAGTACGGCTTCAAGGAAGGTATCCCCCGCATGCTGGATAACTGGGACAAACACGGTATTAAAGTAACCTCCCATATGGTAGGCAGCGCGGTGGAAAAACACCCGGCCCTGGCGAAAGAGATTGTACAACGCGGACATGAAGCCGCCGCACATGGCCGCGACTGGTCGTCGCAATACATGCTGCCCTACGAAGAAGAAAAACAATTTATCCAGGATGGCGTGGAAGCAGTAAGAAAAGCCACCGGCGTAACACCGGTAGGCTACAACGCCAACTGGCTGCGCCGCGGCGATAATACGCTTAATATCCTGCAGGAACTGGGCTTCCTGTATCATATCGATGACCTGAGCCGTGATGAGCCTTTTATCACCAAAGTGAATGGCGGCGACTTTGTAGTAGTGCCCTACACTTTACGCTGTAATGATATCCAGCTGGTAGCAGGCCAGTGGTTTTCTACCGATCAGTTCCTGCAACAGATAAAAATGGAATTTGACCAGTTGTACGAAGAATCTGCCCGCCGCAAACGCATGATGTCTATTAGTTTTCATGATAGAATAGGCGGTACCCCGCAATTGGTAAAAGCCACCAGCGAGTTGTTTGCTTACATGAAAAAGCATGCCGGCGTGGCGTTTAAAAGGAAAGATGATATTGCGAAGATGGCGCTGGCGGATAAGAATACGATCAGGGAGTAGTGTGATGTGAAATTAAATAGAAAGGACAGGCATTACCCGCCTGTCTTTTTTATTTAATTTCACATAAAGCAACACCGGATGTCAGAAAAGAAAGCACGCCAGGAAGAACGGATCATATTTAACAACCTGCTGGAACAGTATCTCTACCAGGGTTTGCCGGTAGACAGCATCGACGCGAAAACCGCCTTTACCATTCATAACCTGAAGGACATTCATCTCGAGCTGCCTTATACCTCCATTGTATACCGTACTAATTTCTTTTCTTTTGTTTTTGTGAAAGATGCGATAGGCAAGTATACCACCGATGAGCAAACTTTTAACACTTCTCCCGGAACTATTTATTTCACTAACCCGGGGCATTTTAAGTCTTTCGAATGGAAGGAGATCCGCGATGTACACCTGGTTACACTCAGCGAATCTTTTCTCAAAGAAAACGTACACCCGAAGATCTTTGAGGAATTCCCTTTTCTCCTCGCAGAAACCGTTCCGCCCAGAACGTTGCAGCCGGAAGTGTTTGCAGAGTTTGAACAATTATATCTGCAGATAGAAAAGGAATATTTTTCCTCTTCTACCTACAGAACGCGGATGATAGGTAACCTGTTTGTGGTGCTGCTGCTGAAGATCAAAGAATACTTCTGGGAAGACTATAATCCTATCTATGAAGGTAACCGCAGCTCGCAGATTGTAAAACAGTTTAAAAGAACCCTGGAGCAGCACTACCGCGACCTGGTAAACGGGAAGGCGGATAAGGTATTCAGGGTACAGGATTATGCAGCTGCACAACACCTGCATCCCAATTACCTCAGCAATGTGATTAAAAGTAAAACAGGGAAACCCATAGGTACCTGGATTTCGGAGAAAACCATTACCGAAGCCCGTACGTTGTTACAGCATTCCCCGGCATCTATTAAGCAAATAGCAGGTCAGCTGGGCTTTACAGAGGCTACGCATTTCAGTAATTACTTTAAGAAGCAAACCGGTATTTCCCCCGTTTTATACAGAAAGCAACATACATCTTAGATATTTGTAACTATTAGTGTAATTCTTATACTTTTTAGGGCGGCCGTTGGTTCATCTTTGTGTTATCAAAATAAAAACACAAAAACATGAGCACTTTAAAAGATAAGATCATCCTGGTTACCGGTTCTTCAAGAGGTATTGGCGCTACTATTGCCCGTCAGCTGGCGGCTGCCGGCGCGAAAGTAATTGTTAACTACGCCGGTGGTAAAGATGCCGCGCAACAGGTAGTAGAAGACATTAAACAACAAGGCGGCGACGCCATCGCCCTGCAGGGGGATGTAAGCAAAAGCGAAGAAGTGAAAGCTTTATTCGACGCCGCTATCGCGCATTATGGCCGTATTGATGTACTGGTGAACAACGCCGGCATCATGATCACCAAACTGATTAAGGATACTACCGATGAAGAATTCACCCGTCAGTTTGATATCAATGTAAAAGGCACTTTCAATACCATGAGAGAAGCCGCTACCCGCCTGGCCGACAAAGGCAGTATCATTAACTTCTCCACTTCTGTAAACCGTATTATGCTGCCTGGCTATGGCACTTATGTAGCCACTAAAGCAGCAGTGGAACAACTCACCCGCGTATTCTCCAAAGAAGTAGGCGCCCGGGGTATCAATGTAAACTCCGTTTCTCCCGGCCCTACTAACACAGAACTATTTACCAATGGTAAATCAGAAGAAGTGATTGCCCGCCTGGCTTCCCTTTCTGCCTTCAACCGCATTGGTGAACCCAATGATATTGCACAGGTAGTGGTATTCCTCGCAGGTGACGACGCTAAATGGATCAGCGCGCAGAACATTGGTGTAAATGGCGGCATGGCCTGATGATCAGGTATCCTTCTTTCAATACATCTCTCAAAAAATTATTAAATACAAATATCATGAACAGCTTAAAAAATAAAGTAGCGCTGATCACAGGATCAGCCAGGGGATTAGGTAAAGCCATTGCAGAACGCTATGCTGCCCTGGGCGCGGATATAGTGGTTAACTATTCAAAAGATAAGTCGTCTGCCGATGAAGTAGTGAGTAACATTACTGCTATGGGCGCCCGTGTAATAGCCGTACAGGCAGATGTAAGTAAAGTAGCCGACCTGGAGAAATTATTTGCAGCCGCAAAAGAGGCATTTGGCAAGATAGATATAGTAGTGGCCAACGCAGGTATTGAAATGGTGGAAGTACCGGTAACAGATTTTACAGAAGAACAGTTTGACCGCGTATTTTCCATCAACACAAAAGGAACTTACTTTACCATGCAGCAGGCCGCAAAACATGTGGAGAACAATGGCCGCATTATTTATATCGCTTCCAGCACCACTTCTTTCCCGGTTCCCGGTATGGCTGTTTATGGTGGCAGCAAAACCACTCCAAGATACCTGGTAGATATTTTATCAAAAGAAATAGGACATAAAGGAATTACCGTAAATTCGATTATCCCTTTTGCAGTAGATCACTCCGGTATTTTTGTGGACCCTGCAGCTTATCCTGAACTGAGAAAACAATTACTGGATAGCTGCCCGATGGGAAGACTCGCAGAAGTGGAAGATGTAGCTAACCTGGCAGAGTTTTTCGCCAGCGATTTATCTTCTTTCGTTTCCGGTCAGCACCTGCTGGTGAACGGAGGCGCCACCAACTAAAAAATCTACCACTATGATAATTAAAGTACTCAATGCCGTTCTGATAATTTTTACTGTATTCATGGGCCTGAAACAAGGACTTGCTATGATTGGCCAGAAGCCGGAAATGATCACCATGTTCAGCCGGTGGCACTTTAGTAAAACAGCTATCATCATCAATGGAGTGGTAACGGTGTTGAGTGCTTTAATGATCTTGTTTCCCAGAACGTTTTTGTTGGGTAACTTCCTGATGGCAGCATCTATCCTGATGATCATCTGTTTTTCTTTGTATGGGCGTGATCTGAAAGGTGCTGCTATTGAAGTGCCTTTCTTTCTCCTGAATCTTGTTATCATTTATCTGCAACATCCGCTCGCAAAATGAAAGCATTGTTATTGGCAATTATCGGCTTCCTGCCGGTGATACTCTTTGCACAGCAAAACAATCGTACCATGAACACAGATAAACTCACTCACGCAACCGTGAAGCAGGCCATCAATGCCCTGCAAACAAACGACAGCAAAGCATGGTTTGCTTTATTTACCGATAAAGCAGAAATGTTTGATGATGGAAATAAAATGGATTTCAAATCTTTCTGGCAGAAGGCCGTTGGTCACGAACGTTTTACCAGTATCGATAAAGTAGAGAACAACGGACTGGATGTATATGGCCGGTTTCACAGCGATCAATGGGGCGATTTTAAAACCTATTTTAAGTTTCATATCGATAAAAACGGTAAGATTAACCGGCTGGATATCGGGCAGGCGAGTTATTAAACAGATAATAATACTTCAAAGAGTTTATCATACTGTTTAGCGCCAGGTATTTTCTTTAGAATAGTAATTTGGGTGCATAGGAAGGAATCATAATAATTGAATGGGGAGAGATCAATTTTGCGAAGCTTATGGTGTGGTACTTCTTTCACAATGGTCATGTGTGGTGTTATCCTTGGTGTTTTCCGTTTAAGCGCTTTAAACAGTAATTTATGAAGCTCAATTATTGGTTGAGGGTTACTGATCTGTAATACCAGTGAATCGGAAGTATATCCGTGCTGAAAAATATCGTAGCCATTCAACCGCACTTCAAAGGGCTGTAAAGCAGCTACTGCATTTTTAACCAGTTGAATGATCCACGTGTCATCCTCTTGTGATGTTAATTTTAACAGGGAGATATGTGCTTTCAGATATTGTTCGTGTTTTGCCTCCGGGATGAAATCATACACCTTGTTCTCCATGATTTTGACATGATCCACTATGTTACGGGGTGGTGAAATAACAACCGCGTAGGATACCATTGTGGTAGGAATGGTATCCAGCGGAAATAAGGTCAACTGGTCAGGATGATGGCGGCGTGGCATAACTTAATAACAAAGCAGGTGCGGGGTTGGTTTGGTGAGGAAGATAGCAGGCGCAGCAGTATTGGTACTGCATAGATAGTGCATGGATAGTGCATCAATAGTGCATGAGGAGTGCATGAGGAGTCCATGCGGACAGTATGGGAACAGTATGGTGACTGTATGGATAGTGCATAGATGATCCATGACATACGCAGGTCCTAAGTATCGGAGATGTATCCGGGAAGTAATAGTCCCATTATTCAGCTTTTTCTAATGCCTGCCTCCTGAATTACAAACAAAACCAGCGACCGGCGGCCTTTTGAAGTTCGTTGTAATCCGGCCCGTTATCAGAAGCCCAGGCGATAACCCCATCGGGGCGTACCAGTACAGCGCTCAGGCCCAATTGTTCTTTAGCCCGGCCTGCTACATACCTGATTTGGTCGCCGTATTCATCCGCCAAAGCTTTAAGTGAAGAATTCCCGGCGAAGTCAAGCAGCATCCCTTTGCCGTCGTGCATGAGTTCACCAATCCTTGTTCCGTCTTCCAGTTCAAAGTTGGGAAGGCTGTAGCCTGCAAGAGGGTGGTGGCCATCCAGGTTGTAATGCGTGGCAATGCCCCACACTCTTCCTGCGATATAGGTAGCGCCATCGCGCGTATTGATGAGGTCGCGGATAATTGCATGCAGCGCATGCGCGCCGGGGTCTGGTTTCATGATGGCCACCTGTGCGCGTGACCAATCCAGTACCTGGCCACCAATTGGGTGCCGTTCGGTATAATAACTGTCCAATAAGCCTTCCGGCGCTTTGTGTTGAATGGTTGCGGCCAGCTTCCAGCCCAGGTTCATGGCATCGCCCAGCCCCAGGTTGAGTCCCTGGCCACCTAATGGCGAGTGAATATGCGCGGCGTCGCCGGCTAAAAGTACCCGTCCGTTGCGGTACGTGGTGGCCTGCCGTGCCCGGTCAGTCCAGGTGGTTGCAATATGAAGGGCGCTGATGGTCACGTTGGTGTTTGAGATGCGGCGTAGCACCTCCTGCACATATTCCAGCGTGATTGGCTTCTTTGAATGATGAAATGCCCCGCCATCAAAATCCTGCATTAATAAGTAACCCGGCTGCGATTGCATGTACATGCCTCTTGGTGTTACATTCCGGCCCGGGTTGAGCTTTTCCGGGTCGGCAATGTCCACCTGCGTGGAATAGCCGGTAAATTCCGGCTCCGTACCGGCGAATTCAAAACCGCCGGCCTTGCGAACAGCACTACGACTGCCATCGCAGCCTACGAGCCATTTACTTTGAAAAGATTGGTCACCTGCCAGCACTGTTACCCCGTCGGTGGTTTGATGAAAGCCCGTAATGGCAAGTCCGCGTTTGATGCTTACTCCCAGGGATGCTGCGCGGCGGGCCAGCACCGTTTCAAGCTCCGCTATTTCAGAAATCAGATTGGTATCAGTGGAACCTGGCAGGCGATATTTCCATTGTGAGACATCAATATTGCCGTCAAGAAACGGAATGCCGGCGAAGTGCCCTCCCTGCCGGCGTGGCCCTTGTACAGCGTTTGAGTGGGGATTTTTAAGACGCTTATGTATCTCCAGTTCATCGAGCAATCCACGGCGGTAAAGCGCTTCAATAGTAGGCGCTGAAAGTCCCCGTATCCCGAATGGAAGTTGCTTCAATGGAGAGTGTGGATCTTCTTCTTTTTCCAGTATCAAAACTGAACATTGGGCTAAGGCCAGTTCACAGGCGAGGAAAAGTCCTACCGGGCCGGCCCCGGAAATGATTACATCGTAAATAGTATGATTTTGTGCAGATGTATTGCTTTCAGATGTTGCTTTCATTTAGTATGATTGAAGCACAAAATTCTGAAATGCTTTTGCACTAGGCTTGTACAAACGCGACAAAATCGTTGCTTACAGCCTGCTTCCCTTTCTTTGCTTTCCGCGCGAATGCCGCTGGTGTAGTGCCGCTGTAGCGTTTAAATTCCCTGCTTAGGTGGGATTGATCTGTATAGCCCAGCTCATGAGCCAGGCCTGCGATATTGGAATCCGGATAGTGCCATAACCGGTTTCGTACCTGCTCAAAGCGCATCAGACCAGACACGTCTTTAACAGTATAACCGGACGATTGCTTGAAATTCCTTTCCAGTGTACGAACCGTTGCATGCGCCGCTGCCGCTACCTGGCTTACCGGCATAGTGCCGTTTGCAGCCGTCATAGCAGCTCCCGCTTTGAATAGCATGCTGCCAGTAGCAACCTGCGACCGTGCTTGCAGGAAGTACTGTTTTAACCGGGTCAGCGCTTCCTCTATTTTACCGGCTTCAACATACTTATTCAGCGTGGATTGAAGCTGGGCAATAGGATGATCAAATGTGCGCATGCCGCCTTTCCCGGATGGCAGTCCGAGCAAGTCAAACACCGTCCAGGGAAAACACCTGACAGCAATAATCTCTAAACGGTTTTTCGAAAAAAAATGAACAGGCTGATTGAGCAGCCCCATCATAAACGGTGAGGGCAATGGCTCCTGGCCTTCCTTGTAAGAACTGCTAAACAGGTTCCCGAAATAAAAAATAATTTCAGCATAGCCATCAGGTACTACCTCAAAATCCGGTGGTAGTTCTCCAAAGTCTATTTTGTTGTGCCAAAAGCACTTAATGGTATCCCGTAATTCTTCAGGAGGTTCAAATTCCTGGTGCTGCATTTTGGAAGATAGCATATGTGGGAACTTAAATCTTCCAAAATTAATGATTTGCAGGATTCTTTTGTTTTTGGGGGTATGGGGAATAATAAATGGGAGCAAAATAAATAAGTGTTGGTTAGTTAGCTAATCTATTACTTTTGTTACCAACGAAGAGATATGGCACACATCCTTCCACTTTTGCATTTACAAAATGCTGGTTATACGAATGCGAACAAACTTTTAGATTAAAATTTATGACAAAATGTGGGGTATGGATTTTACTATCCATGATGCTTCTTATTAGCGTTTGTTGTTGGAGCTGCTTATCAGACCAATATATGAAGGCTAATACCCGTGTATTGAATCACGTGAAATTCTCCGGGAAAATTATCTCTCTGAATGTATCTGGAAATCATGCTTATGGGATAATTGGAATTTCGGTTTTGACAACAAATAAAAGTGAATTTGCAGATACCGTGCAATCTGTCATGTTCCCATATAGATTGAGTCAGGGGTACGCGGAATTTTACGGCTATGTACCCGTTGAAGCAAAGATTGGTTTCAATGTTGAGCTTGATTCAGATAAAGGAATTATGAAGATTTATTATAACGGTAAATTGGTAAAGGAAACAGCAGTTGCAGTTTCTCTGGAGGAAAGGAACATTGAATTTGTCAGGAAGAATTCGAAGTTTAAATTTATTAGCCTTAAATAGATGGGTACAGGAAGATATAAAAAACATAATAAGATGCACGCCGGCTTATTCCCCCAATGATATTTCTTATTCGAAGCCTACGCTTCCCCAGGCATTGCCAGGTAATTGAAAGCGGAAATGTGGCGTATCAAAAATGACCTGATTTGTGGCACCTGGTGCAGCAGAGGTAATGTGAAGAACATCCAGGCAAAAAAGGACTGTTACTACTTCCCGACAATTTTCTTTCGGTGTACAATTCCCCAATCTGTAAGATTAGTGATTATTGTTTGTAGTGTATTGCCATGTTCTGTAAGTTCATATTGAACCGTTATGGGTTGTGTATCCAAAATGGTTCGTTTTACCAACTGGTTTATTTCTAATTCCTTTAATTCTTTACTCAACATTCTGTTGGAAATTCCGGTAATATCATTCAAAATGTCTGAAAACCGCCTTTGGCCGTAACAGCAAATAGATGAGATAATAGCAATCTTCCACTTCCCATTAAGCACGTCCATTGAATCCTGAACGGCTTTTATCCTTTTCTTTTGTTCCTGTTGGAACTCTTCTATTTTACACCCCATAATGTTACTTTGTTACACCTGTGTTACTGTTACTTTTAGGTACAAAGTTACTAAAAATAACTTTGATAGTCTAGCTTTGTCGCTCAATCATTTAAAAATGGAAATAATGAGTAGACTGAAAAACAAGGTTGCCGTGATTACAGGCGGCAATAGCGGTATAGGGTTTGGTATTGCGGAAGCATTTAAAAACGAAGGCGCAGTTGGTGCAATCGCCGGAAGGAATGAAACTACGTTAAACAAGGCTGTTGAAACCCTGGGGGGTAATTTTATAGGTGTAAAAGGAGATGTAACCAATCTTGATGACCTGGAGAACCTGTATAGGACTACAGCTGATAAGTTTGGGAAGATAGACGCATTGGTAGTGAATGCAGGTGGCGTTGTGGACGGGATTCCCCTGATGACCATAACCGATGTAACGGAAGAAGGTTACGACCGCTACATGGAGCTGAATTTAAAAAGCGCCTATTTCACCGTGAAAAAATCGCTTCCTTATTTAAATGACGGCGCATCCATTATACTGATCGCGTCGAACGCCGCACACCGGGCTGCACCCGGAGCAACAATCTATGCCGCCGCAAAAGCAGCTGTTATTTCATTGGCCAGAGGCTTATCGCTCGATTTATTGTCGAGGAGAATAAGGGTGAATTCCATTTCACCTGGCTCAATTGATACGCCGGTTTTTGGAAAGATGGTACCACAGGAGTTCGTGGACCAGGTGAAGCAAGTCTGGATAAATCTTACGCCGCTTGGCAGGCAAGGGACGCCGGCTGAGATTGGGAAAACGGCTGTATTCTTAGCCTCCGACGATTCAACATTCATTGTAGGCGCCGATATCTTAGCGGATGGTGGTATGGCTAATGCCTTCTCAGTGAAATAAGCTTACTTAGTAACGGATTGCCTCAAAATAAAAAAGGAAAAGTGATTAATCACTTTTCCTTTTTTGTAGCCTCAACAGGGATCGAACCTGTATCTAAAGTTTAGGAAACTTCTATTCTATCCATTGAACTATGAGGCCAGCACTTTTTAACCCCAATTCTGGGATCGGGTGGCAAAAGTAAGGGTTTTAATTTAATATTTAAAGACTTTCTATATCTACTTTTCCACCGGCGGGGGCGTAAATACTGTCGATTTCCTTCTTGAATTTCTCCAGGATTACCTTCCGTTTTGCCTTGAGGGTAGGGGTGAGTTCACCATTGTCTACCGTCCATTCGTGGGGGAGGAGGATGTATTTTTTCACCTGCTCAATATGGCTGAAAAACTGGTTGTATTTGTCTACTGCCTGTTTGTACAGGTCCTGTACATCCGGGTTTTTCACCAATTCTTCGTTGGAGGTGGCGGTAATGCCGCGTTTCTGTGCCCAGTTGCGGAGGTTACTGAAGGAGGGAACAATCAGCGCAGCCGTGAATTTGCGGTCTTCTCCCACAATCATGATTTGTTCAATGTAAGGCGACTCCTTAAACTTGTTTTCGATGGGTTGCGGCGCCACGAATTTGCCGCCGGAGGTTTTAAAGAGTTCCTTTTTCCGGTCGGTTATTTTCAGGAATTTGTTATCGATCATTACGCCGATATCCCCGGTATGGAACCAACCATCTTTGATGGCATCGGCCGTGAGATCCGGGCGTTTATAGTAGCCAATAGTTACATTGGGGCCTTTACAGAGGATTTCACCATCTTCCGCGAGTTTTACTTCCACACCGTTAATAACAGGTCCTACGGTGCCAAACATACGGTCTTCCTCATTGAAGCGGTTTACACTGATCACCGGAGACGTTTCCGTAAGGCCATACCCTTCCAGGATGGGAATGCCACCGGCGGTGAATATCTTCAGTAAACGTACCTGGCAGGCAGCAGCGCCATTTACAATACACTGGATGTTGCCACCCAGGGCTGCACGCCATTTGCTGAACACCAGCTTATTGGCCAGTTTGAGCTGGAGGTTATACCAGGCGCCCTGGTCTTTATTGATTTCATACCGTTTGCCGATGTCTACAGCCCAAAAGAACAGGGCTCTTTTTATGCCTTTGAGTTCAAGACCGGTAGTCATGATCTTTTCGTAGACTTTTTCCAGCAGGCGGGGAACGGTAGTAAAGATGGTGGGCTTTACCTCTTTCAGGTTATCGCCAATGGTTTCCATGCTCTCCGCGTAATAAACCGGTACGCCGGCGCGGAGATACAGGTAGGTCACCATTCTTTCAAATATATGATTCAGCGGCAGAAAGCTAAGGGCCTTTGCTTCTTTATTAACGGGGAGGTAAGGCTGGCAGGCCAGTACATTGCTTATAACATTGTGATGACTGAGCATTACGCCTTTGGGTGTACCGGTAGTACCGGAAGTATAGATGATGGTTACCAGTTCTTCCGGGGAAATGTTCTTCTTTATTTCATTGATCTGGTCAAAATCGGTAGTGTCGGCGAGCGCGGGGATTTCTGTCCAGTGGCGGGCGCCTTCTACTTTATTGAAGGTGAATATTTCACGGATGGAGGGGAATTTATCCCTCATGGCATTTACTTTTTCCAGCAGGTCTTTGTCGCTCACAAAAAGAATGCGCGCTTCCGCGTCATTCAGTACATAGGCGAGTTCTGTTTCGCTGATGGTGGGGTAAATGGGTGTGAGCACGGCGCCCAGCTGCTGACATGCCAGGTCGGTGATGATCCATTCCGGTCTGTTGGGTGAAATGATGGCTATTTTATCTTTCTCCTCATTTTTTTTAATTCCCGGTCTGATGCCCAGTTTGAGCAGGCCGGAGCTGAATCTGAGGGTAAGGTCCGCTACTTCTTTTGTACTATACTTTTTCCATTGCCCGTTTTCTTTTCCGGCCAGCATATCCTCTTTAGGAAAGTTGGCTAATTGGTAAGAAATCACATCAAATAGTCGTTGCGGTTGGTCCATGCTGCTGTAATTTTGTTTTGGCTCAAATATCAGATACGCGTGTGTTCCTGTTCTTTTAGCTTTTCATATTCCCCTAACGCGTCACCGAAAGGATCTTTGTGGTATGCGTTGAAATACTGGAAAGCCAGTGCGATGCCCCATCCCAGTGCAGGCCATACGGGCCAGGGAGTGCCGCTTGTTTTATCACTGTCTGTCAGAAACCATACTGCCCATAGTCCCAGGTTAATCACGAGATAGATGATCAGGTGGGACTTAAATCCTGCCCTGGCTTTTGCGATGCGCCAAAGTCGGTTATCTCTTTCTTGATTTGTTTCCATGGAAGTCAGTTTTAGGTACTAGTGGTTGTACTAAATTTAAAATATTTTATTGGCTTCACGCAGAAAAAACGAAAAAAGAGGGCCTAACGGCTGGCCTTTATATCGAAAGAGATATTTACCTGTGAATTGATGAGTTTGTCCTGTAATGATTTATCTGCGCGGTAGCTGATGCCCCATTCGGTGCGGTCGATGTTAAAATTGGCTATTGCGCTTATGCTGTTGTCTTTGAATATTACCCTGGCAGGGAAGGAGATGTTTTTGGTAACGGATTTAAGGGTCAGGTTCCCTTTGATAATATGGGTAGCATTCCTGAGGGTGAGTTCATCGCCATCAGTGGGATGAAAGGCAGTTACTTCGGTTATTTCAAATGTAGCGGTGGGATATTTTTTTACATCAAAAAACATTTCTCCCTTCAGTTCAGTTTCCAGCTTGCGTTTCATAGCGGAATCGCCTGCCAGGTCGATATCCTGGAGGGAACTCATATTGATGATGAACTGGCCTCCGGTAATGAGACTGTCTTTTAGATACAATGCGCCACCGGCCAGTTTCAGGCTGCCGTGGTGTTTACCGGTGGGCTTTGTACCCACCCATCGTACCACGCTTACGGCGGTATCAGGAAGATAAGCATTGCCGGTGCCGGCCTGCACGGTTTGTGCATCGGTGATCCGGGCCTTATCTGCTTTAGGCGCCTGCTCGCATGCCATGATGCCACAGGTAACAACGAATATTATACATAAGATGCTCTTCATAAATACTTATATGCTTTGAAACAAGCGCCCTTTTAAACGGGCGCTTGTCAGGAAATTGCTCTATTCCGCCAGCTCCCGGTTGCCTACCCACACAAACCTTTTCACAATAAATTCCTGGTTGGTAAAGCTGGCATTACCTGCCGGATTACCGCCCGTAACATGGAAATCGGAAAATGCAGCGTGCTGGTTTACCCAGATAAACCCGGTAAGATTAAAAGATACCGGTGTGAAAACGCTGTTCATTTCTTCTGCTATTTTTTCTTTGGCAGATGGATCTGTGGTATAAGCCCCGCAGGTAATGGCGCCGTATTTCGATGCCATTTGTTTGGCCAGTTGTATACTATGTGCAGTGTCCCTGGTTTTGATGATCAGGATTACCGGTCCGAAAAGTTCTTTCTCATAGATGGCAGTATCGGCGCTGGTTACTTCCAAAATAGTGGGAGCGCATACCCTTGCATTGGAGAATTCTTCATTCACTACCGGGGTGCCTTCCAGGATCACTTTTCCTCCGAGGTGGCGTGCTTCCTGTGCGCGGGTAAGGGTGCTGTCGTTTTGTATGGCGCCCAATGTACCTGCGCCCATCTTCGGATGGTTTACCAGGCCCACTACTGCTTCTTTGAACTTTTGCACCACTTCATTGAAAGGCACCTGGCCATTGGCGGTTTTGATGCCTTGTTCGGGGATGAAAAAGTTTTGCGGCGCAGTACACATCTGCCCGGAATATAAGCTAACAGAAAAGGCAAGGTTCTGAATTACGGCATCGAGGTCGGTTACGCTGTCGAGGATCACCGAGTTAACGCCGGCTTTTTCAGTAAATACTGTTTTGCCCGGAAGTGATTCCACATAATTACCGAAGGCGCTGCCGCCGGTATAATCGATCAGTTTCACGTCGGGGTGTCCGCACAGCTCTTTTGCAATAAGATGATCGGAGCTGTCTGCTGCAAGCTGGCAAAGGTTCGGATCATAGCCGTTATCCTGTAGTGATTGCTGGATGGCGCTCACGGCAATGGCTATAGGCAGCACTGCTTTCGGGTGCGGTTTCACAATCACGGGATTGCCGGTGATCAGGTCGGCATAAACGCCTGGAAGTGTGTTCCACACCGGGAAGGTAGAGCAGCCAATTACTACACCCGGCCCCTTGGGTATTGGTTTAAAAGTTTTGTAGAGTTTGATACTGGTTTTACCCATTGGTTTTTCCCAGGTCAATGTGGGCGGGTATCGCTGCAGTTCGTGATAGCCGGTGGCTACTGCTTCGAGTGCGCGGTCGTTCGCATGCGGACCGGAAGCCTGGAAGCTCATCATAAAGCTCTGGCCGGTAGTGTGCATGGTGGCGTTGGCAATATCAAAAAAGTAGTCCTTTATCCTTTCCAGCGTTTCGGTGAGGATACCGGCTCTTTCGGCTACCGGTACTTTTGCCCAGCTTTTGCCGGCTTCAGTGGCCTTCTTCAGCAGGTCGCCTATAGCAAAAACGGGATAGGTAACGCCCAGCACCTCGCGGGTGTAAGGGGATACTTCTTCTCCGCTCCAGCCGGTTTCGCCGGTTTGCAGTAATTGTTTGAAAGGTTTCCCCAGTAATTGCTGATAGCTCTGTACGCCTTTGGCATGGGCTTCTTCACCGTAAGCTTTGGGATGCTCCGGGTATTGCGAATAGAAGGTTCGTTCGTGGTTCGCCTTTACAGCATTGTCGATAATGTTTTGGTGTTTGTTAACGAGCATATTCAGATTTTGAGATTTACAATTTACGGATTTAGTCATTCAGTTGCTACAGCAACTAATTGACTAAACCGGTAAATCAAAAAATATCTAAATACTAATACCCGGAATTGATCAGCGTAAACCTTCCATCGTTGTAATATTCATCAGGTTTCGGCTTTAATGGATTGCTGCGCTGAAATTTCAGGAAAGCATCATAGTCGGTTTTATGTAATCCTACCCACGCTTTGTAGCTGGCCTGGTTGGCTGACGGGCCAAACAGCCATTGGTTATACGATTCAAACATTCCTTCCCGTAGCAGGCTGCGCTGATAGTCGAAAAGGGCGTACGGATATTTCATACCGTAAAAGTTGTACCAGTCCAGTAAAAAGCGGGTACGTACCATAATTAACACATCAGGATCTATACCACCCGTTACTACACTGATTTGTTTGCCCATACAGGCTTTATATGCTTCTACAAATGCGTTGCTGCCTTTTTTGCCCTTCTTATCCTCTGGGATGGCGCTTTCAAACAGCGAAGGGTCGTTGAATAATTTTTTATAAGATTCCAATACAATATTCCTGATTTCTGCTGTGCGGGTGGTGAAACTTTCCATATTCATGAAGGTTTCGCCGTAGAGTATGCACCACAGCGGATTATTGCTGAAGTCGTATGTTTTGGTGGCATTGTAATAGTTGCCGGGAAACCCGGGATCCTGCTCAATACCTTTGATCCAGCTCCGGAGGGCGCCGTCATACATTTTGAAGTTCATCAGCAGTGTGCCGTTATCGTTGTACAACTCGCCGCTGTTGGGAAACTTTTTGATGGCGCGCTCAAACATGCGTTGTGCCGTTTTCCACTCTTCCCTTCCCACATAAATATTTCCTGCAATCTGGAATACCTGTACGTCTGCTTCTTTGCTGCCAAGTAGTGGCTCAATGATGCTTTTTGCTTTTACAAGGTCTCCTTTCAGGTAATAAGTAAAACCAAGTTGTTTCTTTAATTCAAAATTATCCGGTTCCAGTTGTAACGCCTGGTTCAGTACCAGTATGGCATTGGAATAATCTCCTCCACGAATAAAGCCTGTGGCTGTATTATACAGCTCTTTGGCATCCTGTGCAACTGCAACCTGTGAAAATAAAACTCCCGCAACAAAAAGTGCTTTCAATAAAGAAGACCGTATGTTCATCCCTGTCTGTCGTTTGCTGTAAAAGTAAGGAAAATGGGGTAATGTCCCACAGATCAATCTATGAGACGGGAGATAGAAGGGATATGTTTCTTATATTACTTTATTGCTTTATTTGTTGACGGGAGACTTGTTTGCAGAACAATAATGCAGAGGATGGCAATAATACCGGCGGCGCCCACCCAAACAGGCGAACGTAATGCCTGTTGTACATATGTATTAAATTGATCCTGCAGGATAAATACCAGCAGGGCGGGTATAAGACCGCATAATACCTGCATATAAAAGGTATTACCGAGGTTGCCTGTTTTCAGATATATCCACGACAGCATCAGGGAAAAAGAGGTGGTATATAGCAATGTGTAAGGAGACAGGCTGAAGGCAAAGCTGATAGCAGCTACATTTAAAAGGGCTTTTACCGGGGAATAGTTTTTAAGGAAACTATCCAGGATCACTCCTCTCATCAGGCTTTCCTGGATAAATGGATCAATGAGGAAATAAATAAAGCAATAGAATACCGGTTTTTCCCGGATCAGTAAAAAAACGGAGTCCCATTCCTGCAATGCGCTCAGATGAATCCATTCCTGGACGCCAAATGCAAATAAATAGAGAGAAAACATCAGGAAGGGACCTGTCAGCAATACGGCCACAGAAGGCTTTCTGAAGGGGAGTATATAATCAGGTTCTATTTTCTTTTTCCTGTTGTAGCTGTAAATCAGCATCACCAGTAGCAGGCTGCAATAGATGGGTATTGTGATCAGGCTGCTCAGCAACTTGTCGTTTATAATGCCCGGGTAGGCAAGCGTGGCGGCAATATAAAAAGTGATGAACACTACCAGACTATAAACGGGTATCAGCCATGCGTGCCCCAGTGTGGGATAAAACTTTTTCTTTTCTGCGAGTAAGGGATCATCATCAAAGATAGAGTGGGTGTTGTCAGTTGTTTTCATGGGTTGGGTATAAGGGGGTGATGAAATAAAAAGCTTCCCCGGCGGATAAATCACCGGGGAAGCGTATAGTATATTTAAATAATATGCGTAATCAGTCCATCGCGTAGCTTAGGCTCAAACCAGGTGCTTTTTGGTGGCATTACATTTCCGCTGTCGGCAATGTCAAACAATTGCTGAATGGTTACCGGGAAAAGGGCGAATGCTACTTTCATTTCGCCGCTATCTACGCGTTTCACCAGTTCGTTCAATCCGCGGATACCGCCTACGAAGTCGATGCGTTTATCGGTGCGCTGGTCTTTGATGCCCAGCAGTTTGTCCAGTATGTTATTGGAAAGGATGGTTACATCCAGGATGCCGATGGGATCGGTGGTGTAGGTCCCTTCTTTGGCTACCAGGCGATACCACCTGCCATCGAGGTACATGCTGAATTCATGCAGCATGGAGGGCTGTTGCGGCAGGTGCCCGATTTCTTCCACGGTAAAATCGTAGTCCAGGCGGGAGAGGAGTGCTTCCTTACTCAGGCCGTTAAGATCTTTCACCACGCGGTTATAATCCAGGATGGCCAGCTGGCTGGCCGGGAAAATGGTGGTGAGGAAATAGTTAACGGGGTTATCCACCGAAGTGATCTTCCCTTCTTTTTCAAATGCGGCCTGTACGAGGCTGGCGGAGGCGGCGCGGTGATGGCCGTCGGCGATATAGGTGCAGGGCACTTTTTCGGCGAACAGGGTAGTGATGTCCTGGATGGCAGCGGGAGTATTGATCACCCATATGGTGTGTTGGATGCCATCTTCGGCGGTGAAATCATACACTGGTTTGTTGTGTTCCTGCCAGTGGTCTACCAGGGCGTTTACTTCCGGTACATCGTTGTAGGCGAGGAATACGTTGCCGGTTTGCGCTTTGGTGGTTTTAATATGATTAATGCGGTCCAGTTCTTTATCGGGTCGGGTAAACTCGTGTTTTTTGATGATGCCGTTGTTATAGTCTGATATGGCGGAAACGCATACCAGTCCGGTTTGTGCACGGCCGTTCATCACCAGTTTATAGATATAATAGGCCGCTTGTGGTTCCAGGAAAAGGGTACCTTCCTGAACCATGCGGTGCAGGTTTTCCGCTGCTTTATCATATACCGGCTGACTGTGTGTATCTGTTCCTTCGGGCAGATCTATTTCGGATTTTGAAACATGATAATATGAGTAGGGGTTACCGGATGCCGCTGCTTTGGCTTCTTCCGAGCTGAGTACGTCGTACGGCCTTGCAGCTACTTTTGCTGCCAGATCTTCTGTAGGCCTTAATCCGTTAAAGGGTCTGATAATAGCCATGATGTAGATATGTGTGAGTGGTAAATGTAATAATAAAAAAATTACGGATTACCGCTAACGAATTACGGAGTTGCAGTCAGGGGATCTGTCTGCAACTCCGTAATACAATAAGGATATTTTCTTATGCCTTTTTCAGGGAGAAGTATTTCATGGCTTCCACCATTACTTCAACGCTTTCATATGGCAATGCGTTATACATAGATACGCGGAATCCGCCGGAGAGACGGTGTCCTTTGATACCAACGATATCTTCTTTCTTGCAGAATTTCAGGAATTCTTCTTCCATTTCCGGTTTATCCATGATGAAGCAGGCATTCATTTTACTACGGTCTTCTTTCACTACAGTGCCGCGGAACAGCGGGTTGTGATCGATTTCATCGTAGAGGAGTGCTGCTTTTTTATCATTGATTTTTTCAATGGCCGGGATACCTCCCTGCTCTTTGAGCCAGCGGAGTGTGAGCATGGAAATGTACACAGCGAATACGGGAGGGGTGTTCAGCATAGAACCATTTTCTATGTGGTTCCTGTAATCCAGTATGGCTGGTATTTTGCGCGTTACCTTGCCCAGTATGCTTTTGCGTACAGCTACCATTGTAGCGCCTGCGGCGCCCATGTTTTTCTGTACACCGGCATAGATCAGCGAGTACTTGTTAAAGTCCATGCTGCGGCTCATGATGTCACTGCTCATATCTGCTACCAGGGGTACGTCGGTAACAGGTGTCATTTGCCACTGTGTACCATAGATGGTATTGTTAGTGGTAATGTGCAGATAACTTGCCTTTGGGGGGATGGTGAACTGTTTGGGAATGTGATTGTAGTTGCTTTCTTTGGAGCTCGCCACAACGTCGGCGAAGCCAAACAATTTTGCTTCTTTGATGGCCTTGTTGGACCATACTCCGGTATCCACATATGCGGCAGATTCGCTGCTTTCCAACAGGTTCATTGGCACCTGCATAAACTGCGTGGTGGCTCCGCCATGTAAAAAGAGTACTTCAAAGTCGTCATCAAGCTGCATCAGTTCCCTCACCAGGTTGCGCGCCTCGTCCATCACCGCTATAAACGGTTGCGTTCTGTGGCCAATTTCCAGTATAGACATCCCTGACCCTTCAAAGTCAATCAGAGCTTTACTGGCCTTGTACAATACCTCGTTGGGTAATACAGAAGGACCTGCGTTAAAATTATGCACCTTCATGTTGCGATTCAGATTAAATTCATTTTTTGATCTTTCCACTTTGTTTTGGTTTTTCTAAGGAAACGGAAAAAAAACGGCACGGGTGTTTTAAAACCAGTAAGGCGCGTGGTGTAGGACAGGCTAAAAGATGGTACGGGCAAAGATAAAATTTCTTTTCTAATTATTAAGTATTAGCATAAATATTTTAACCGGCTCATTCCTCCCTCACCGGCAGCTTACCCTCCAGCCATTGACGCTGCAGCAGCTCCATCTCCTGTACCTCCTCCGGGGTAAGGACGGTGTGGTTCAGCTCCTGCAAAGAGGGCTGTCCCGCATTTACCCAGGCGGTATACCAGGCTGCAGCCACGGCGGCTATTGCATTTTTCATCCTTCGTTCAACCATGTCGCCCATCGAAAGCGCGTATGCTTTCGTATAGTCTTCTGCGTAAGTACGGATTAATACCCCATTCCGGTTTTCATATCCGTAACGCCTGCCCGGCGGAAACTTTTCACTAAGCCGCTTTTCGTAAGCCAGTACTGTATCTGCGGCCATTCCGCTTACCCTGATAATGTCCCAGATATATTTACGGGGTTCGGATATATACACGGCTTTTCCGGCCCAGTAATCGAACGTTTTATCTGCCAGTAATTCCGGGATGCGGGATTCCCACAGGCCATGAATGCCTTGCTGGCCGGTAAACTGGCCGTTATGATTGGAGCAAACATGAAGGGGCACGTGTGCATCTGCAATGTAATGCCCCAGTTCAGCGGAGAGCCGGAGGATGCGCTGCTGGTCCTTTTCCCGGAATGCGGCGGTGAGCATGGCCATCATCTTTTCAAGATGCCAGGGCAGAATACCGTTGCGGTTGAGGGAGTCGGCGGAATATTTAGCCACCGCATCGGTCCAGTTGCGGGGAATCTGCGCGTAGGGCGGCTTGTCGAACAGGTCGATATCAATGTAGTGCCGCGCGCCTTCTGCGGCAACTGCGTAGCGGCGCTTATCCGGATCGGTGGCATGCGCCGTGATGTACTCCAGTTGCGGCTTGTAGAGGATCATCATTTCCGGCGGCAGGCAAAATACAGCCAGCCGGTTGATTCGTTGATGCGCAAAAAATCCCCATGCACAAACATCTGTACAGGAAAATATGATTACAGTAAATAATACGGGAATCCGTAGCCAGGTGTGGGTTAACATGTCACTATATTTTTGGGAAGACGAATATAGCGAAAAAAAGTATGCTGATATTTTATCTCCAGGGATAATAAAATATCAGCATTGTTATACAAATAGATAATTTAAGCACGCTTCAACTACGAGGTATCTACGCTTCATCTACGACGCATCCCCGGATCAGATATGTGTAACGCCACCGCTTACGGCAAACTTCATCGCTTCTCCGGCAGAAACGTTGGTGAGTGGTTTAACCCGCTCTTTCGGCACCATAAACACCTTACCGGTAATGGCATAGGCGTGCGGTACATATACTGCCATATATCCCTCGAGGCCCAGGTTGCTGACATCCGTCTGCGTAATGAACCCCATCTCCCAAACATCCACTCCGTATATCTGCACCAGCACCGGATGGTCAAATTTTTTCTTCTCCCCTACAAACGCATCAAAAACATCTTTGATAGAAGTATAGATGTATTTGATAAAAGGCGTACGCTCCAGCAGGTGGTCGAACAAATCAAAGATCCGCCCGATGATAAAGGAGGAGCTGAGATAACCTACCACGATGATCAGCAGCAGTACCAGTGCAAATCCTACTCCTTTGTACTTCAGAAAACTGAAAGAGGCGCCTTCCGGAATCAGCTCTTTCGGAATAATATTATCAATAGTAATAAAGGCCCAGTACAAGGTAAGCGCAGTAATACCAATGGGCGCCAGAATGAGCAATCCCTGAAAGAAGTAACGCAGCAATCTTGATGCAAATACTTTTAATCTAAGCTTTGGCGACATGGTTTGTGATTAGGGCTGCAAATTAGACAATAAAGCTTAAAGGAGGAAGTAAGGGCGGTTAATTGAATGTTGCCACATTTAAAAAAATAATACTGGAAACTTTGGAAGTTTGGAAAGTTTCCATAGTTTTGTCCTGCATAACAACAGGGTTAATGCTGTAAATTTATGGAAGTACAGGAACGTATTATGGACACGGCTTTTGGCCTTTTTCGTCAGTTTGGTACCCGCTCTATTACGATGGATGACATCGCTGAGAGAATGGGGATCTCGAAGAAAACGCTTTACGCCCACTTCACCGATAAGGACGATATGGTTTGCCAAACCATCGGCCGGTTCATAAATATCGTTACCGAAGACTGTATTGAAGACCGGAAAAAATCGAAAGACGCCATTGATGAGTTATTCCTGGTGATGGACATGCTGGATCGCCGCCTGCGCAATATGAACCCTGTCATTCTCCTGGACCTGCAGAAATTTCACTCCAAAGCCTACCAGCTGTTCCTCGACTACCGGAACAATACCCTGGCCACCATGATCCGTGAAAATATGGAAAGAGGCATCAGTGAAAAAGTATACCGGCCCGACATCGACATTAAAATACTGACCCAATACAGGATATACGCTTGTATGATCTGTTTTCAACCGGAAGTGTTCCCTGGCGCCAATGATATGAACAAAGTGCAGAAAGTGTTGCTGGAGAATTTTTTATATGGGGTGGCTTCCGTAAAAGGATACCAGCTTATTGAAGAATATAAACAACTATCGCAAAATAAATAACACTATGCTATCAATCAAAAGGCTCACCAGTATGGCTTTTGGGGTGTGGCTGTTGTCGCTGGCCACCATCGCCGGCGCCCAGCAGCAGGTTTCGCCTGAACCCATCCGTTTGTCTGCCAAAGAAGCGGTAGACTACGCACTGGCTAATCAGAGCACCGTTAAAACCGCTAAACTGGACGAACTCATCCAGCTGGCCAAGAACAAGGAGGTGAGCGGTTTGGCATTGCCCAACATCGCTGGTACCGGTTCTTACCAGTACAACCCGATTCTCCAGAAACAGATGTTTAGTACAGCGAACTTTGGCGGACCCAAAGATTCCTTTAGCGTAGTTTCCTTCCAGCTGACCCATAATATGGTCGGTGAAGTGAGACTTACACAAACGCTCTTCGATCCCAGCGTACTCGTAGCTTTACAGGCCCGTAAAACACTGGAAGAACTCGTATCACAAGGCGTGACAAAAGCGGAAATAGATGTAAAATCCACCGTGTACAAGGCCTATTACAATGTACTGTCGGCCAACAAGGCTTTGACCATCCTTTCCGAAAACATCAGTTCCCTGGAAAAGATCCTCAATGAAACCAAAGAGATCTATAAAAACGGCCTCGCGGAAAAACTGGATGTAGACCGCCTGGTGGTGCAATACACCAACCTGCAAACAGAACAAACCAAACTCCGTAACCTGATTGAAATTGGTACCGCTTCGCTGAAATACCAGATGGGCATGCCACTGAAACAGGCTATAACGTTAACGGATACACTTTCTACAGAAAGGATTGCTGCAGATGTGCTGGACATGGATAAATTCGACTACTCACAGCGGATAGAATACCAGTTGCTGCAAACGCAAAAGAAAGCAAATGAATATGATCTGAAAAGATATAAGCTGAAAGGTTTACCCTCCCTGCAGCTGTTCGGTTCTACCGGCGCACTCCGGGGTAGCGAAAAGCTTGATTACTTCCAGAACCAGATGTGGTACGGTTATGTAAACACAGGACTGAACCTCTCTGTTCCTATTTTCAGTGGGATGCAGCGCAAACGCCAGGTAGACCAGGCATGGCTGGCAGTAAAGAAAAGTGAAGTGGCCATTGAAAACGCAAAGCTGGGCATCGACCTGGAAAGGGAACAATCGTACTCCACTTTCCGCAACAACGTACTCACGCTGGAAGCACAGGAGAAAAACATGGAGCTGGCGCAGGACGTGTATAACACCACCCAGATCAAATACAGGGAGGGCGTAGGTTCCAGCCTGGAAATGACCACCGCTGAAAACGATCTGCTCACTGCACAGAATAATTATTTCACTGCATTGTTTAACGCTATTGTAGCCAAAGTAGATCTGCTGAAATCGTACGGCAAACTATAAGCTTCATTATTTCAATCACCATTCACTACTAACTATATGATCAAAAAATATTCTTTCCTGATCCCTTTTATTACCCTGGTGCTCGCAGCCTGCGGTGGTGGAAATAAAGCTGAACAGCTGGAGAAGCTGAAACAGGAGAAAGTAAAATATAACGAAGACATCGACAAAAAAATAGCCGCGCTGGAAAAAGAAGTGGGTGTGAAAGATACCACGGCGCAGAAAATGAAAGATGTAACCGTAACCGCTATCACGGATACCATATTTGAACATTATATAGATGTACAGGGAAGTGTGGACGCCCGTGAAAACGTAAACGTTTCCGCCCGCGTACCGGGAGTAATTACCAACATTTTTGTAAGAGAAGGACAGGCAGTAAAACAGGGACAAACACTGGCCCAGGTAGACGACCAGGTGCTGAGAGCCAACATGGCCGAACTCCGCACCCAGATGGATCTGGCTAACACCCTGTTTGAAAAACAGAAAAACCTGTGGTCACAGAAAATAGGTTCTGAAGTACAGTATCTCAACGCCAAAAACCAAAAGGAAAGCCTGGAAAGGAAGATGGCTACCCTGCAGGATCAGCAATCGCAAACCCGCATCATTGCACCTATCAGCGGTACCGTAGATGCGGTAATTGCTAAAGTAGGCGACAATGCAGCACCGGGCGCACCTGCCTTCCGCGTGGTAAACGCCAACAACCTGAAAGTAACTGCCAACGTAGCAGAAGCTTACGCCGGTTTGCTGAAATCAGGTGATGCAGTGATCTTGTCTTTCCCGGATATTAACCGTGAAATACGCAGTACTATTGGTTTTGCTTCCAGGACTATTGATCCGCTGAGCCGCACCATCAAAGTTGAAGTGCCGCTGAAACCCGACGCAGGCCTGCGTCCTAACATGATTGCCCGCATCAGGATCGTAGATTATACCGCTAAAAACGCGGTAGTGATCCCGGTAAGCGTGATCCAGTACACCTCCGGAAAACCATATGTAATGGTAGCGCAGAATGCCAACGGTAAAATGGTGGCACAACGCAAAACAATAGATATGGGCCGCACATACAACGATAAGGCTGAAATAAAGAGTGGTTTGACAACAGGTGATAAAATTATCACCACCGGTTTTCAGGGGTTGAACGATAACGACCTGATTAAATTATAAAGCTGATTCAAACAGCTAAAACCAAGTGTATGCAAGACAATCTCCATAAAGAATTTAAGCCTACCAGCTGGTCCATTGATAATAAGGTGAGCGTATACGTAGCCACCATTATCATTGCATTGGCAGGTATACTTTCCTATATTAACCTGCCGAAGGAACAGTTCCCCGAGGTAGTGTTCCCGCAGTTCTATATCAATACCATCAACGCCGGTACTTCCCCGGAAGATATGGAAACAACGGTAACCAAACCGATAGAAAAACAATTAAACGGCATCTCCGGTGTAAAGAAGATCAAGAGCACTTCCATGCAGGATTTCTCTGCGATCACCATCGAGTTCAATGCCAATGAAGATATTGAAGCTGCCCGTCAGCAGGTGCGTGAAAAAGTAGATGATGCGAAGAAAGATCTGCCGAAGGACCTGACCCAGGAACCACAGATTGTGAAGATAGATGTGTCGCAGATTCCTATCATGAACGTAAACCTTTCCGGCGACTTCGATCTGCAAACACTGAAAAAGTATGCAGATGACATGAAAGACCGGATTGAAGCGCTGAATGAAATTACCCGTGTAGACCTCGTAGGTGAACTGGAACGCGAAATCCAGATCAACGTGGACAAATACAAAATGGACGCGGCGCAGATCAGCTTCGAAGATATCATCGGCGCCATCCAGGGAGAAAACATCACCATCTCCGGTGGTCTTGTTGCGATGGATGGTCAGAAACGTACCCTGAGTGTAAAGGGAGAATATAAAGACCCGGCAAGAATAGGCAACATCATTGTACGCGGCCAGTCCGGTGCCACAGTATACCTGAAAGATATAGCCAACGTGGTAGATGGTTTCCTGGAACAGGAAAGCTATGCACGCCTCGGCGGTAAAAATGTAATCACCCTCAACGTTATTAAACAGAGTGGTAAAAACCTGATCGACGCATCCGATAAAATCCAGGCGATTACAAAAGACATGAAGGAAAATTACTTCCCTAAAAACCTGGAAGTAACCATCACGGCAGATCAATCTAAATCTACCCGTGTAACCCTGCATGACCTGATCAATACCATCATTATCGGCTTCCTGCTGGTAACAGTGATCCTCATGTTTTTCATGGGAGCGGTGAACGCGATCTTCGTGGCATTATCCGTACCTATTTCCATGTTCATTGCATTTTTACTGATGCCGATGTACGGGTTTACGCTAAACATGATGGTGCTGTTCTCCTTCCTGCTGGCATTAGGTATTGTGGTGGATGATGCCATTGTGGTGATAGAAAACGTACACCGTATTTATAACCAGCGAAAGGACCTGGGCATTGTGAAGGCAGCAAAGATAGCTGCGGGAGAAGTGTTCCTGCCGGTATTTTCCGGTACCCTTACGGTATTGGCGCCGTTTGTGCCACTACTGTTCTGGCCTGGTGTGATCGGTAAGTTCATGTTCTATCTGCCGGTTACACTGATCACTACACTGGGTGCATCCCTGGTGGTGGCCTATATCATTAACCCGGTGTTTGCGGTGGATTTCATGGACAGGCACGAAGGGGAAAATCATCCCAAGCCTAAGTTTGATAAGAAATTCACGATCCTCTCCGCCGTGTTTGCCTTCCTGGCCCTGGTGGGTTATGCCAATGGCAGCATGGGTGTGGGCAACTTTGTGGTATTCCTTTACCTGGTGATTGTACTGGAACGTTTCTGGTTAGGTGGCGTGGCACGCCGCTTCCAGCACGGATTCTGGCCCAAAGTGCAGGATCGTTACAAACGCATATTGCAGTGGTGTTTGCTGGGATGGCGCCCGGTATGGATTGTGGTGGCCACGTTTGGATTGCTGATCTTCAGTATTATGCTAACGGCTATACGAAATCCGAAAGTGGTGTTCTTCCCGCAGGCAGATCCCAACTTCATCTATACTTATATAGAGTTACCCAATGGTACTGATCAGAAGTATACCGATTCTATCACCAACCTGGTAGAAAAGCGTATCACTAAGGTAGTGGGTGAAAAGAACCCGATAGTGGAATCTATTATTTCCAATGTGGCCAAAGGCGCCGGCGATCCTTCACAGATGGATCTCAGCGTGCAGCCGCAGAAAGGTAAAGTAACGGTAGCCTTTGTGGAATTTGGTGCGAGAGATGGGCAGTCGACCGTACAATATCTTGATAAAATCCGTAACGCGGTAAAAGGTATCCCGGGTACCAATATCACGGTAGAGCAGGAGCAGGGTGGTCCGCCAACCGGTAAGCCTATCAATATTGAAATCAGCGGCGATAATTTTGATGAGCTGACCAGTTCTTCGTTCAGACTTAAACGTTATCTCGATTCCCTGCAGATTGCGGGTGTGGAGGAACTGAAGAGCGATTTTGAAGATAATAAACCGGAGATCGTGGTGAATATTGACCGTGAGCGGGCGAATGCAGAAGGTATTTCCACCCGTCAGATTGGTGGCGCCCTCCGTACAGCGCTGTTTGGATTTGAGGCTTCCAAGATCCGTGATGCGAAGGATGAGTATAAGATTATGGTAAGATTAAATGAGGATCAGCGGAATAATATCAATAACCTGATGAACCTCAACCTGGTATACCGCGACATGAATATGGGCGGGGCAATACGCCAGGTGCCATTGTCGGCGGTAGCGGATATTCATTATTCCAATACTTATGCGGGTATTAAGCGTATCGACCAGAAACGCGTAATTACCCTGTATTCCAACATCTTAACCGGTGCGAATGCGAATGAAGTGGTGCAGCATATTGAAACATCCCTGAAGGACTTTACCCATCCGAATTCTGTGACTATTAAGATGACCGGTGAGCAGGAAGACCAACAGGAAACCATGAACTTCCTGATGATGGCGATGCTGGGTGCATTTGGGCTGATCCTGATGATCATGGTGACCCAGTTTAACTCCATCGGCCGCCCGATGATCATCTTTATGGAGATCCTGTTCAGTATTATAGGCGTGTTCCTGGGCTTCTCCATCTTTAAAATGGATATTTCCATTGTAATGACGGGTGTGGGTATTATGGCCCTGGCGGGTATTGTGGTACGTAATGGTATTGTACTGGTAGAGTTCACGGATTTATTAATCCAGCAGAAGATGCCGGTATATGAAGCGGTGGTGGAAGCGGGTCGTACCCGTATGACGCCGGTAATATTAACGGCTATTGCTGCTATTTTGGGTCTTATCCCGCTGGCAGTGGGCTTTAACATCGACTTTGCCGCGTTGTTCAGTGAGTTTAAGCCGCATATCTTCTTTGGTGGGGATAACGTGGCGTTCTGGGGCCCGCTGGCCTGGACAATGGTGTACGGGTTGATTTTTGCGACCTTCCTGACCCTGGTACTGGTGCCGGTGATGTACGCGATGAACAAGCGTTCCATTGACGTGCTGGATAGGTTTAACATGCCACGGTGGCTGAAGTACGTGCCTTTCCTGGTGCTGATCATCAAAGCGGTGTTCATGAAACGGGATGAGGTGAGGAAAATGCACGATCCGAAGTACCTGTCGCCAAAACCATATGATTTCTTCCCGGAGCCGGAGGTTGCTGAAGAGGAGCCGGTATTGGGGAAGAAGAAAGTGGATGGTATCTCCGTTAATTAAGTTTTTTTCAATACAGTGTAACAGTTGTAGGTTAACAGTCTCCGTCCCGATTCTTCGGGACGGATTTTTTTCGTATATTACGGCCGGAAGGACTTTTTTTCTTTCATTAACAAATTTTAACATTTGGAATGAGTGGCATTTGGAAAGCCTTTATTACTTTTGACCCCTCAGACAGTTGTTGACACGTTACTAGCCATATACAGCCTTAGCCTTATATGCCATATGATAAAATAAGAAATAATATATAATAAGAGACGCCTGTTTTGAACAGTTAGGGCATTTAGCCTGTAATAATCAGTAAGTAGAGAAATAAGATAATCAGCACAGCTTTCTTGACAATAGCAGCACCGCCATTAAAAGAATACTAAGGCGAAAGATTGGAAGACCATGGAGTATGTAGCATCATTAGCGTTTGCTAAGGAGAAGGACCAACAGGATCCCTTAAACAAATTCAGAGACCAGTTTTATTTTCCACAACGTAACGGAAAGGATGCTATTTATTTATGTGGCAACTCGCTCGGATTACAGTCAAAGAATGTGAAATCGGCGATAGAACAGGAGTTGGCGGATTGGCAGCAATGTGCGGTAGAGGGGTATTGGGAGGCTAAGAATCCATGGTTATATTATCAGCAGTATTGCAGTAAGCCTTTAACGGCGATTTTGGGTGCGAGTCAGCAGGAGCTGACGGTGATGAATACGCTGACGGTGAATCTGCATTTGATGATGCTTAGTTTTTACCGGCCAAACAAACAGCGGTTTAAAGTGTTAATGGAAGCAGGAGCTTTTCCGAGCGATCAGTACGCAGTTGAAACCCAGGTAAAGTTCCACGGCTACGATCCGGAAAGTGCCATCATAGAAGTTTCCCCGCGACCCGGAGAACATTTGATAAGATTGGAAGATATTTTAGAGATTATTAACACAGAAAGTGATAGCTTAGCATTGGTTTTGTTTGGAGGTATAAACTATTATACCGGACAGTTTTTTGATATACCCGCTATAACAGCAGCTGCGCATAAGGCCGGCGCTTACGCAGGTTTCGACCTGGCACACGTAGCAGGAAATATACCGGTAGAATTGCACAATTGGGAAGTAGATTTTGCCGTTTGGTGCTCATATAAGTACCTGAATGGTGGTCCCGGCGCAGTAGGAGGCGCATTTGTGCATGAGAAACACGCCAGCAACCGTAATTTTCTTAGACTAGGTGGCTGGTGGGGCAATGAAGAGAGTGCACGTTTTAAAATGGAAAAAGGGTTTGTGCCTAAAAAAGAAGCTGAAGGATGGCAACAGAGCACCGCTCAGGTGTTTAATATGGTTAGCCTGAAAGCATCCCTGGAATTATTTGAAGCGGCCGGTATCGGCGCTTTACGTATCAAAAGTGAAGGAATGACCAATTATCTTGAATTTCTTTTGCAACAGTTAAAAGGCATAAATTTCCAGATTATAACACCGAAAAATTGTAATGAACGCGGCGCTCAGTTATCTTTGTTGTTCCTAGACAAAGGTAAAGAGATACATCAACGGATGACCGATGCCGGTATAATCGTTGACTGGAGAGAGCCCGGAGTTATCAGGGTATCACCGGCACCCTTATATAACTCCTATCAGGACGTATTTCATTTTTATGAAATCATAGCTAATATTGCTTCAAACGCTTAATTAAGTAAGATGACTTTTGAGAGAAACGAACGCCCCCGCAGGCCTTATTCTTCTGATACCAACAAAGAGAATGATCCCAATAAGGAGAAAGGCGATGACAAACCCAATTTAAATAACGAGCGGGAAGGCGGCAAACCCGACTACAACAGTGGTGGCTCAGAAGGGCGCACTGGTTACAATCGAGAAGGCGGATATCGTCCGCGCACAGACTACAATCGTGATGGCGGCACAGGTGGCGGCTACAACCGTGAAGGCGGAAGTGGTGGTTACAACCGTGATGGCGGCAGTGGTGGTGGCTACAACCGAGATGGTGGTGGCAGCAATTACAACCGTGATGGCGCAGGTGGCGGCTACAACGGTGGTGGTGGATACGATCGCGGCGGAAGCGGCGGTGGTGGATACAACCGCGGTGGTGGTGGCTATGGCGGCGGCAGTGGCGGCGGTGGATACGATCGCGGCGGCGGTGGCGGAGGCTACAACCGTGGTGGTGGTGGCTACGGCGGCGGCAGTGGCGGTGGTGGATACGATCGCGGCGGAAGCGGCGGTGGTGGATACGACCGTGGCGGTGGCGGCGGTGGTTACAATCGCGGCGGTGGCGGCGGTGGATACGATCGCGGCGGAAGCGGCGGTGGTGGATACGACCGTGGCGGCGGCGGTGGTGGTTACAATCGCGGCGGTGGCGGCGGTGGTTACGATCGCGGCGGTGGCGGCGGTGGTTACAATCGCGGCGGTGGCGGCGGTGGTTACGATCGCGGCGGCGGTGGCGGTGGTTACAATCGCGGCGGTGGCGGCGGCGGTGGATACCGTGGCGGCGGCGCTCCAAGACAAGGTGGAAGACCTCAACGCTTTGAGCCAAAACCAGATAACAAAATATACTTTATCGCACTGCTGCCAACTGCAGAAGTAGGTAAAGAAATTATAAAGATCAAACAGGAATTTGCAGAACAATACGGTCCTATGTACGCACTGAAAGTGTTGCCACATATTACCCTGCAGGTACCTTTCACTGCTGATCCGGCATTGGAAAAAGCTTTCTGTGATGAACTGACGGAATTTGCCAAAACACAGGCGCCTTTCGAAGTTTCCCTGAAAGGCTTCGGTACTTTCCCGAATAAACAGAACCGTGTACTGTTCATCAACGTGGAAAAAAGTGAAACCATGTCTGCTATGCACCGTCAGCTGATCAACTTCCTGCGTAAGGAATTTGGCTTCAGCACCATGCTGGCACGTACAGGATTTACCCCACACGTTACCGTGGCATTTAAAGACCTGGAAGATGATCAGTTCAACAAAGCATGGCCTGAATATGAGAACAAGGAATACGAGGCTACTTTTAAAGTAAACAACCTCTACTTCCTCCGTCACAACGGTAAATCATGGGAAGTGCTGCAGAAATGCAAATTAGGTGGCGCCTGATAAATGCCCATCTTTAAAATAATAAAAGGCCCCTGCAAGTGCAGGGGCCTTTTCATTTTAAACACAGACAGTATAACAGTGTAGGATATACGAAGTTTACATCATTACTGCTTTACTACCTTACCGGAACCCTTTACCTCCGCTACCACTTTCGCTTCACCGGTATAAACAATATTTCCGCTGCCATAGATCCTGGCGTCAAGGTTTTTCCTTACATACACGCCATGCCCGCCGGAACCACGGATAGTAATACTGGCATTTTGCACTTCCAGGTTCATTGCGGCAATGTTGCCGCTGCCGTTAATATCGCTGTTCAGCGAGCCGGCAAATCCACGCATGTTAATGTTGCCCGAACCGTTAATAGTAGTGTTAAGATTGGCGGCATCCAGTATAAGCGCCGCATCGGCACTGCCGTTTAGTTCATACTTAAATAAGGAAGTATGTATGGTATCCTGATTATCTAAGGATCCCGAACCATCAAACTTTACCCGTTGAAAAAGAGGATTGTGAACATATACTTTCATGGGCTGATGATGCCGGATATTGACCCCGTTTTTTACCCGGACGAATAAAGTGTTGCTGCGCATGCCTGTTTCTATCACGCCTATAATATTGTCTTCCGCTTTTATTTCCACCTTCGCATTGTTTTCCTGTAACAGGTGTACCTCAAATGGTCCTGATATGTCCACATCCGTAAAAGGGTCTGTGGTGCGGGTTTCCGTTACCACATTACCGGAGCCTGAAATGTTTTCTTTGGTACAGCCGGATAAAATAATGCTAAAGATGGCAATCATCAGCAGCAGCCATCCAATACTCAAACTTGTATACGTTATAATAAACTGCTTTTTCATAAACATCATTTTAAAAAAAGGGGTGCTTAAAGAAATGACGTTTAGAGAAACACTTACCCCTATGGGGTGAAAAAAGATAGTTTTTTGGGAAGGCAGGGAGGCTATAAATGAAAGAAGCCGGCCGTACAGACGTACGGAACCGGCTTTTTGATTAACCCCTATGAAAACAAACTATTGCTCTTGTTTAATGTGCTAATTTAATTTCTCCTAAATCGGTGGATTTTCCATCCTCCACTTTAACATCTGTAACAGTTGCAGGCTTATACGGCGCTTTCGCTCCTACTATAACCGTATATGCACCAGCCTTCGCTGCCTGAAAACTAAACGCGCCATCAGTAACGGGCGATTTTAATGTATCTGTTCCCTGAATGGCCCAGGCTTCAGTAGCCCCATCTGCCGGTGTTACTTTACCTGCTATGGATCCACCATCAACGCCCTTAAATGCGAAGGCTCCAATCGCCACAGCTGCAAGTGCTAACATGCTTACTTTTATCTTCTTCATAGCTTACAATTTTAAACGGTTTAACAATAAAGGTTACATGGTAAGTAAAGGTGTTAGCATTTTTTTTATTACTGTTTTAAGATGTAAAAGAACTTGTTGTTATAGCCCGATTTTGCAATTACGATGCCATACTGTTTTGAAGCCTTGCCATTTAACATATCTTTTGGAAGACATTAACAAAAACGATGGAACATATATTTAAAAAGAAAGGCCGCCACATACGCTGTGGCGGCCTTTCTAAGACGTTTGTATCTGTAATACTTATCTTCTGTTTAACTTGCTCATGAGGCGCAGTATTTCCAGGTATAACCATACCAGTGTCACCATCAGACCAAAGGAGGCATACCACTCAAAGTATTTAGGCGCGCCCTGTAAAGCTCCCTGTTCTATCATATCGAAATCCATGATCAGGTTCAGGGCCGCAATAGCTACCACCACCAGGGAAAATATGATTCCAAAGGTACCACTGCTGTGAATCAGCGGCATTTCAATATTAAACATGCGCAGTACAATGGCAATCAGGTAAAAGATACCGATACCCAGGGTAGCAGTCATCACAATTGATTTAAAACGCTCCGTTGCCCGGATCACCCCTGTGCGATAGAGGATCAGCATGGCAATGAAAGTACCAAAGGTTAAACCTACGGATTGCATCACAATGCCAGGCCATTTGGCCTCAAACATGGCGGAAATAGCACCCAGGAATAAACCTTCTGCTATCGCGTATGCGGGGGCCAGGTAAGCCGACCATTCTTTTTTGAAAATAATTACCAATGCCAGTATAAATCCACCGATGGCGCCACCAAATGCCAATGGCATTACGCTGCCGCTATTTCTGTAAAATTCTCCCCAGGAAAAAACTGCAGCCGCCATTAACAGCAGGAGCATAAAAGACATTTTGTTAACGGTTCCACGGATGGTCATGGTCTCCCCTGCGATGTGAGGCGCTTTATCAAATACACTTTGCTTCAGTACAGGGTTGTTCGATTGAAAGAGTGCCATAAAGTATAGTTTAAATTTATGGGTTAAAAATACGATTTGATTTGATATCAGGGACAGTTATACCACTGAAAAAGGGCAAAATTAGCATTTCTATAACCATAACTTCCCGTTATCAGCCATAACTATAAGTAATGGGAATGCTTTATTCCGGTAAGAATAGTCTACTAAAGTTGTGTACTTTTGTAATCGGATCGGGAATAATATTGCAGGGCTGTGGGTTCCTACCTCCCGATTACCTAAATTTACATCTTTAAAAAGAATATCTTAAAAAGAATAAATAGATGCCTAATACTTCGATTCAACAGCTGGAGGATGTAGTGATAAAATTTGCAGGCGACAGTGGAGACGGGATGCAGTTAACAGGTACCCAGTTTTCAAACAATACCGCATTATTCGGTAATGACCTGAGCACATTCCCGGATTTTCCGGCGGAGATCCGTGCCCCGATAGGTACATTACCAGGCGTGAGCGGTTTCCAGCTACACTTTTCTTCTAACAGAATATTCACCCCGGGCGACGCCTGCGATGTGCTGGTAGTGATGAACGCGGCAGCATTGAAGGCTAACCTGAAAGGACTTAAAAAAGGCGGCATTATCCTCGCCAATACCGATGGTTTTGATGCTAAAAACCTTCGCCTCGCCAATTACCCGGAAGGCGTAAATCCACTGGAAGATGGTTCCCTGGCGCCATATCAGCTGCATACAATGGATGTAACCAAAATGACGCGCGAAGCGCTGAAGGATACTACCCTGGGTATGAAAGAAAAAGACCGTGCAAAAAACATGTTTGTGCTGGGATTCCTCTACTGGCTGTACGACCGTAACATGGAAAATACAGAAGTGTTCCTGAAAGAGAAATTCGGCAAAAAACCGGATATCCTGGACAGTAACCTGAAAGTACTGCATGCCGGCTACAACTTTGCTGATACCGTAGAAGCCTTTACTACCCGCTATCGTGTGGAAAAAGCCCGGATGGAACCAGGTACTTACCGCAGTATTACCGGTAACACCGCCCTGGCTTATGGCCTGGTGGCAGCATCTCAGAAAGCAAACCTGCCCCTGTTTCTCGGTACTTACCCGATTACGCCGGCTTCCGACATCCTGCATGAACTGAGCCGCTTCAAGAATTTTGGTATCCGTACCTTCCAGGCGGAAGACGAAATTGCGGGGATCACCTCCGCTATTGGCGCTTCCTATGGCGGTCATATGGGCGTTACTACTACCTCCGGCCCCGGTATGGCACTGAAAGGTGAGGCAATGGGACTGGCAGTAATGCTGGAAATACCTTTAATGATCGTTGATATTCAACGTGGCGGCCCTTCTACCGGGTTGCCTACCAAAACGGAACAGTCCGACCTGTTACAGGCATATTATGGCCGTAACGGAGAGTGCCCGATGCCGATTGTTTCTGCATCCACACCGGCAGACTGCTTCGAAGCAGTATTTGAAGCCTTCCGGATCTCTGTAAAGCACATGACCCCGGTTATTTTCCTCAGTGATGGCTACATCGCCAATGGTTCTGAACCATGGCGCTTCCCTAAGGCTGCGGACCTGCCCGCAATTGAAGTGAAATTCAAGAAGGGACTGGAAGAAGGAGAGGAACAATTCCTGCCTTATCACCGTGATGAAAACCTGGTGCGCCCCTGGGCAGTACCCGGCACACCTGGCCTGGAACACCGTATTGGCGGCCTGGAGAAACAGAACATCACCGGTAACGTGAGCTACGATCCGGAAAACCACCAGCTGATGGTGAAAATCCGCCAGGAAAAGGTAGATAAGATTGCGGATCATATTCCGTTGCAGAAAATAGAACTCGGTCCGGAAAAAGGAAAGATCCTGGTACTGGGCTGGGGCTCCACCTATGGCGCCATCAAAAGCGCTGTGCTGGACCTGCTGGCAGAAGGACATGAAGTAGCGCATGCACATATCCGCTACATCCGTCCTTTCCCCAAAAACCTGGGCGAAATACTGCACAGCTATGATAAAGTGCTGATTCCTGAAATCAATAACGGCCAGCTGATCAAAATTATCCGTGATCAGTTCCTGATTGATGCACAGGGCTATCATAAAATTATGGGCGTACCTATTACCAAAGGTGAACTGATCACAAAGATCAGGGAAATGCTGGCATAAGCTACTGCCGTATATTATTTTAAAGTACACAATAAAAAATCCTGTCCGTAGTGGCAGGATTTTTTGTATTTTCCTTGATGGGAGGAACACTTACAGCTACTACTTCCCCGGGAAAATATTGTTAGTTTAAGTCAACTATTATGAATAGTCTTTTTAGGTTATTGTTTATCACCTTCACAGTAGCTGTATTGTTTTTACAGGCAAAAGCCCAAACCAATACTTTCGAAGTGCGTATTGCCAATCACGCAGTAGGGACCATTGAAGCTAACCGCAAGCTCGCCGGAAACGCCAAAAGCATCATTATCAAAACACGGATCCAGATCATGTTATCGAAGATCAACAGCGACATTGCGAATGAATACAGCAATAATGTACTCACCACTGCAAAGGTTTCACGGGTATCCGGTAAATCAGGCGAAGATAAACAGACTACTATCCATCGTAACGGTAAGGAATATACGATAATAGTTAACGGCGCAAAATCAGTAATAGATACGGAAATAGAAGAGTGTGTGGCGGATCTTTATTTTATGGAACCCCGGCAACTGAACCGTGTGTTTTCTGAAACGCTGGGCCGTTTCCTGCCTGTGAAATCGCTGGGAGGGGGCGTGTATGAGCTTATATTGCCGGAGGGAAAAAAGAATGTATTCAAATATGAAAACGGTATCTTAAAACAGGTAGAAGTAAATCATACACTGGGCAAAGCCTTGTTTGTAAAAATAAGCTAACTGCGAAGGATGTGATTATCCTGATAGCTTACCAGGACAATCACATCTATCATAAAAATTACAATACCTGTTCAATGATCTGACCGCTCGCTTTATCTTTCAGGATCAGCTTCTTCGCCCCGAAATGCGTCATCTCTTCTTTTACCAGGTAATATTGGTCGTTGTACTCCGTTAAGGTTTTTGCTTTGGTAAGCCCTTCCTGTCCGCGCCATATTTCCAGTTGCACTGGTTCCCACTGTTTGGTGGCTGCACTTTTATAAGCAGCATCGAGAATAGCGTTTACCACATAGCCGTCGTAAAATGTTTCATTGGCTTCCTTACCGGCTTCCATTGCATCAAACATATTGGTGAACATGTGATTATAACCCAGTTCATTCAGTTCATCGCCTACGGGAAACAGCCAGCCGGAATTGCTTTCAGCTTTCTCTGCCACATAATCAGCGCCTTTGCCGGTAGTAAACATATCAAAGCCGGTACGCAGGAAGCTGTTGAGCCAGATGGTTCCTTCGGTACCCATTACTTCATCGCGCAGATCGAGGCCGCCGCGGAAAGTCCAGCTTACTTCAAACTGGCCGATGGCGCCGTTTTCATATTTCACCAGGCCAATAGCATGATCTTCTGCATCAATAGGTTTTACCTGTGTATCTGCCCAGCACATCACTTCTACCGGTTTAATATCCTTCCCGATAAAGTTGCGGCCAATTTCCACGCAGTGGCAGCCCAGATCCAGGATGCAGCCGCCGCCTGCCTGTTCTTTATCCCAGAACCATTCGCTGTGGGGGCCGGGATGCGTTTCCCTGGACTTGGCCCAGAGAATCCTTCCCAGGGCGCCGTCTTTCACGCTTTGCAGCGCTTTCAGGAATTTGGGAGTATACACCAGGTCTTCGAGATAACCGTGGAAGATGCCCGCTTTTTCTACTGCTTCCAGCATCCGCTTTGCTTCCTGCGCATTACGTCCCAGCGGCTTGGTGCAGATCACTGCTTTTTTGTGTTTGCAACAAAGACTAACCGCCGCTTCATGCAGGTTATTGGGAAGAGATACACAAACTATGTCTACTTCCGGACGGGCAATGGCAGCTTCCATTTCCGTGGTTTGAAAAGCAACATCATAATCTGTGGCGAATTTTTGCGCGCTTTCTTCCCGGCGGGAATATACACTTACAATTTTATCGCGGCTACGCTGTCCCTGCAGGGAATCGGCATAGAACCGCGCAATAAAACCTGAACCAAGCATTGCTATTTTTGCCATAATAATCGTTTTGCCGATGATTAATGTTTAACAACCGTATTCTTATTGCTATCTCTGAAAAACAACATGAACAGTACTAATACTACTGCAGCAATACCCGCAGGAATCAGCCAGATGGTATGCCAGTTGTGGCTGTTGGCGCCTGTTTTATAGGCGTCTACAATAGGCCCGGAGATGATAAAACCAATTAACATTCCCACGCCATAAGTAGCCAGTGTTACAAAACCCTGTGCAGAGCTTTTGAATTCTTCACCTGCAATTTTATCGGTGTAGATCTGCCCGGTTACAAAGAAGAAATCATAACAGATACCGTGTAAGATGATCCCTACAATCAGCATCCAGTAGTTGGCGTCGATGTCGCCGAAAGAGAACAGGGCGTAGCGTACTACCCAGGCGAGCATACCTAATGCCAGCATCTTTTTCACACCTAACCTGGCGAAGAACAACGGCATTACCAGCATGAACAGGAACTCCGACATCTGTCCCATAGATTGCTTGCCGGCAGCGGCGTTCATGCCTATTTCATTCAGGAATGGATTGGTGAAATTATAGTAAAATGCCAGTGGAATACAGATAGCAATAGACGCCAGGAAGAACAGCAGGTAAGAGCGGTTTTTCAGCATCCGGATGGCATCCAGGCCGAGGATTTCTTTTACAGAGATCTGGGTGCCTTTTTTTGCCGGTGGTGTTTTAGGCAGGGTAAAGCTGAACAATCCCAGCAGGAGGGAAGCGCCTGCAGCCATTTTAAAGGTAAGGTCCAGCGAGTTGGTTTTTTCCCACTGCAGCCACCCGATGAGTAAGCCGGCGATGATCCATCCTACGGTGCCGAATACACGGATAAAAGAAAACTCTTTACTTGGGTCGCTCATCTGCCGGAAGGAGATAGAGTTCACCAGTGCCAGCGTGGGCATGTAAAGGATCATATAAACCAGCAACACGGGATAGAAGCTGTCGTAGCTGGTCATGCCCGAGCAGGTCCATAGCAGCGCTGCGCCAGCGAGGTGTATCACTCCGAGGATGACCTGTGCGGAAATAAACCGGTCGGCAATAATGCCTACAATAAAAGGCGCTATCACTGCACCGATAGATTGTGTAAGGAAGGCATAACCCACCTGGGTATCGGTGGCGCCCTGCAGATTTTTTAATACGAATGTTCCTAATGTCACAAACCATGCGCCCCAGATAAAAAATTCCAGGAACATCATAAATGATAGTTGTACCCTAACAGCTGATCTCATAACGACTAATGCTTTATTGATTGAATCTTGATGAACCGCTTAAGATAATAAAATTCCATAATTGCAGCATGAAATTATTGATGGATAACAGAAACTCCTGCGGTTCATAGAGTATTGTTTCTGATCTTTTTACCGGGCATTACCGAAATACCGGAACCGGCCGCCAGTAAAGCACTTTTAGGCGCCTGTTGCAGCATGTTTTCAAACGCGGCGCCGTATAGTATCCGGGTACTGCAATGATAATCAAATCCGGTGACCGGATGAATTTCCCATTGCGGATGAGTTACCTGGTATTCGCCGGTGGTTTGGTGATCAAGCCGGGTATAGCCCCAGTAGTGGTCCGTGATAAATTGTTCCTCACTGCCTGCAACAATAGGCTGACTTGCCTGCAGAGCAGTGGCCGATAAATGATTCCATTCGTTTTTCACTTTCCAGCGGTAAGCTACTTTCAGCGTGGCTGCATCCGGGTTTTCCCAGGAGTGGGTCATGATGTGCGTGGCATACTTTTCCCCGTACAGTGTATTGGCTACAAAGGTGATGAGTGCTTTGGGCACCAGTTCTTTTACAAATACTACCCCGCGTTTCCATTCACCGGCCTGTTTGTACCGCACATAAAAGCGGAGGTTCACTTCCTCAAAAGTACGGTGGCCGGGAAAGGCCAATCCTTTCACCCGCGTGTCCTGGAAGAGAAAGCCCACGAGGCTTATGTAGGTGGTATTGTTCCAGGTGTCCAGTTCTGTATGAGCCGGTACATAAGCGTTGAGTACAGCGGGATCTGCTTCAAAGTTGATCATCAGCAGGTTTCTCCAGGCGGCGGTGAGGAATGGGCGCATATCAGCTTGCCTTTACCAGTTTTGCATAATACTTACAGGCGGGTCTTAGTCCGCATTCGCCGCATTTAGGGCTGCGGGCCACGCAAATGTAGCGGCCATGCAAAATGAGCCAGTGATGGGCGATGTGTACTTTTTCTTCCGGAATATTTTTCAGCAGCTGCAGTTCGGTTTGCAGTGGTGTTTTGGCGTTGACGGTGAGTCCTATCCTGGCGGATACCCTGAATACATGCGTATCTACTGCCATGTTGGGTTGCTGATGTACTACGGAAGTGATTACATTGGCTGTTTTACGGCCTACGCCGGGCAGTTTTATCAGTTCCGGTACGGTAGCGGGTATTTCCCCGTTAAAGTCTTCCACCACCATTTGCGCCATCCCGATGAGGTGTTTGGTTTTATTGTTGGGATAGCTGATGCTCCGGATGAGCGGGAACAGGTCGTCGAAGGTGGCGGTGCTGAGGGCATATACGTCCGGGTACTGCGCAAAGATAGCAGGGGTGGTCATGTTCACCCTTTTATCGGTGCATTGTGCAGACAGGATAACGGCTACCAGCAGTTGGTAAGGATTGTCGTAGATGAGTTCCGTTTCGGCATTGGGAGCATGTGTCTCAAAGTATTTGAGAACAAATGCATAACGCTCTTTTTGAGTCATGCCATAAAGATAGGAAAAATGAAAAAAGTATGGTCGTTGTTACTGCTCTTCCGCTTTTTGTTTATTGGCGGCATAGTCGAAAATCAGCTGGAGGGTGGCCACTCTTGGCGCATAACGTACAGTGTTCAGGGCTGCTTTGGTGTCGTCAAAGCTGGCTTGTTCTTCCCGGGTTAAAGAAAGATCCTCCTGGTGATGTTTGATATCGCTTTTGGTAACAAGACACAGGGTTGAAAGTACAGAAAGTGTAAAATTACTCATGCATTATTATTTTAATACTAATAATAGGTTCTCTTTTATAACGGATTTTGCCCGGAATCTATTGTTAATTTAAGATAAATTTTTAAGATGCACAAGGGGGAAAGGAAGAGCTATTGAGCGGGGGCAGGGGTGATAATGAACAGGTCTTCATTATCTTTCTTCATATAATATTTTTCGCGGGCAAATTTCTCCAGTTTTTCCGGGCTGGAAAGCAGTTCCTGCTGCTCTTCGCGGGTTTGTTTGATTTCCTGGATAAAGAATTCCTTCTGATTTTCGAGTTTATTAACCTCCGACTGGAACTGGTACTGGTACATGAGGTTGGTTTTGTCCAGGAAGGCGATCCAGATGATAAAGGCAGCAAAAGCTATGAAGAACTTATTCTTCAGGACCTTTGGCACTTTTATAGATTTTAATCCGGACATACAGCAATTTACAAATCATTTTTGGATTTCAGATATCCGGCGGTGATGTTGCCGGATATCCGAGATCCAAAAGTTTTTCCCGAAGGATTATTTTTTAACACTGATAGAGTTGGTAGGATAGATCGCTACTTCACCCAGTGCTTCTTCGATACGGAGTAACTGGTTGTATTTCGCCATACGGTCGGTACGGGAAGCGGAACCGGTTTTGATCTGACCGCAGTTCAGGGCTACGGCGAGGTCAGCGATGGTGGTATCTTCAGTTTCGCCGGAACGGTGGCTCATGATGGAAGTGTAACCGGCTTTGTGCGCCATGTTCACCGCATCGATGGTTTCTGTTACGGTACCGATCTGGTTTACTTTTACGAGGATGCTGTTAGCGATACCTTTATCGATACCTTCTTTCAGGCGGAGTACGTTGGTTACGAACAAATCGTCGCCTACCAGCTGTACGCGGTTGCCTACTGATTCAGTCAGTTTTTTCCAGCCATCCCAGTCGTCTTCAGCCATACCATCTTCGATGGAAACGATCGGATATTTATTTACCCATTCAGTCCAGTAAGCCACCATTTCGTCGCTGCTGATTACTTTCTGGGAGCTTTTGTAGAATTTATAGCTCTTGGTAGCGTCATCGTACATTTCGCTGCTGGCGGCATCCAGGGCGATAGCTACCTGGGTACCTGGTTCGTAACCGGCTGCTTTGATGGCTTCCAGTACGGTTTCGATAGCTTCTTCGTTGCTCTGGATTTCAGGAGCAAAGCCGCCTTCGTCACCTACGTTGGTGCTGTATCCTTTCTTTTTCAGTACGGATTTCAGGTGGTGGAAAATTTCCACGCCCCAGCGGAGGCCTTCAGAGAAAGAAGGAGCGCCTACCGGTACGATCATGAATTCCTGGAAGTCGATTTTATTATCCGCATGTGCACCACCATTGATGATGTTCATTAAAGGAATAGGGAGGGTGAAAGCGTTTACACCGCCGAGGTAGCGGTACAGTGGCTGGTTGCTTTCTTCAGCAGCAGCTTTGGCTACCGCCATGCTCACTGCCAGGGTAGCGTTAGCACCCAGTTTAGCTTTATTAGGAGTACCATCAAGTTGAATCAGCATTTTATCGATACCAGCCTGATCCGTTACTTCCCAGCCAATCAGTTCTTCAGCGATGATATCATTTACATTGCTTACAGCCTGCAGTACGCCTTTGCCCATGTAAACAGCCTTATCATTATCGCGCAGTTCTACTGCTTCGTGTTTACCGGTAGAAGCACCGGATGGAACTGCTGCGCGGCCAAAATGTCCGTCTTCTGTGGTTACATCAACCTCAATTGTAGGATTACCACGGCTGTCGAGGATCTGCCTGGCATGGATTTCTGAAATAATACTCATAATTCGAAAAGTTATTATTGTTAGCTATTTAATTAGCATCTGGCGTTTGCTGCAGCTGTTAGTCCCTCACCACTCTCGGGTTGCCAAAGGCCACAGTTAGTTGCCGGAAGCTTTTGTCAATGTCAGTTCCCGGAATATTGCTTCCAGGCTTTGTGAATTGCTCTGCAAAGAAAGTATGTTCCTGTTATTAATCAAAGCAAATTGTAACAGGTTTTTTCGCACCTCATCTACCTGGCTGGTAAATAACTGCCAGCTATGGTCTTCCCTGGCCACCACACGGCTTATGCCGGGAATTGCCATCAATTCGGCTTCGCTTACCGGCTCCGCAAAGGTAACCTGTAAATAACCATTCCCACTGTTGTTTTGCTGGATTAACGATAATTTATCGTCTGCAATGATTTTTCCTTTGTTAATGATGATTACCCGGTCGCACAGCGCCTCTACTTCCTGCATAATATGCGTGGAGAGGATCACTGTTTTGTTGGCGCCCAGCTCTTTGATCAGCCGCCTGATATCGGCCAGCTGATTGGGATCCAGCCCGGTAGTGGGCTCGTCCAGGATCAGTACTTCCGGATCATGCAGCAGGGCCTGTGCCAGCCCCACCCGCTGTTTATAGCCGTTGGATAATGCGCCGATCTTTTTGTGCCGCTCAGGTTGCAGTCCTGTTAGCTCAATTACCGAGGTAATCCGCTGTGCGCCTGCCTTTCCCAGCTGATGGATGCCCGCCACAAACTCCAGGAACTCCCGGATATACATATCATAATACAGGGGATTGGATTCCGGCAGATATCCTACCCTTTTCCGTACTTCCAGCGATTGCGATACAATATCAAAACCACACACACTGGCCTTCCCGCTCGTTGGAGGCAGGAAACCGGTGATCATCTTCATGGTAGTGGATTTCCCTGCGCCGTTGGGCCCCAGGAAACCAGTGATCTCTCCCTTTTTTAACTCAAAGGAAATAGCATCCACTGCCCGTTGTTCGCCGTATACTTTACTGAGTTCTGATACCTGGATAGACATGTATGCTTGCACGTTTTGCGGGAACTAATGTACTTAAAAAAGCGGATTTATGCGGATTTTGTCTTATTCAGGATCACGCTGATTATGCTGATTACTTTGATTTTGTTTTTATTTTCAGGGAGATGGATAACGGATATGCTGGCACTCATTTCCGGGCTTTTCAACAGGCATGCTTAATACGTATACGTGCATACGAAAATAAATTGCCGGCCACTGGCATGAACCTTGTTTTCCTATCTCCCGGAAAATAAAAATAAAATCAAAGTAATCAGCATAATCAGTGTGATCCTGAATAAGACAAAATCCGCATAAATCCGCTTTTCCCTACATTTGCATATTATGAAGAGAGTCATCGGTCTACTTTGTTTGCTTCCGCAACTATTACAGGCGCAATCCATCCCGGTAAAGGACTATCCGCAAGGCTATTTCAGGAACCCGCTGAATGTTCCGATCATACTGGCCGGTAACTTTGGGGAGCTGCGGCCCAACCACTTCCATTCAGGAATGGATATTAAAACGCAACAAAAAGAAAATCTGCCGGTACACGCTGCGGCAGATGGTTATGTAAGCCGCATCGGCGTATCGCATACCGGTTTCGGGAATGTACTTTACATTACTCACCCTAATGGCTATACGACGGTTTACGCCCACCTTAACGCCTTTTTTCCTGCCCTGCAGCAGTACGTGAAGAAGCAGCAATACCAGGCCGAAAGCTGGGCCAGCGATCTCACCATCCCCGCCGGCATGTTTCCTGTAAGAAAAGGTGACTTTGTAGCCTGGAGCGGTAACACAGGCGGATCTGCAGGACCACACCTGCACTTTGAAATCAGGAATACCACAACAGAAAAACCACTGAACCCACTGCTCTTTGGTTTTGACATTGCAGATACCAAAGCCCCGGATGTATACCGCCTGGCGATATACGACCGTGAAAAAAGTATTTATGAACAAAAGCCGCTCGTAGTAGCATTAAAAAAAGTGGGCGGCGAATATGTTACCACCCAGCCGGTGGTTAAAATTAACGCTGCGCAGGCAGGCATCGGCGTAAGTGCTATCGACCGGATGAACACCGGTAATATCTACGGCATTTATGAAGTGACCCTGTTCCAGAATAATGAACCGGATATCGACTTCCAGCTGGATAACATCGGCTACGAGGAAACCCGTTACCTGAATGCACACATCGATTATAAAACAAAAAAAGATGGCGGTCCGTACTACCAGCTGGTGTTTTCCCTGCCCGGCAATAAACTGGATATTTACCACGATCTGAAAGGCGATGGTACCATCCACTTGTCCGACGGTGCCGTGCATAATGTAAAGCTGCTGGTAAAGGATGCATACGGCAATACTTCCACCGTGAAACTGGCCCTGCAGCAGTCAGGCGTGGACGACGCGCAGAAAGCATGCGCCAATACCATGTACGCCGATTCACGCAATATCTTTGAAAACAACCAGGTGGAGTTTTACCTGGATGAAACCGCGCTGTACGACCAGGTGTGTTTCAATTACCTGGAAACAGCGTCTGTAAGCACCAAAGCATATTCCAACGTGTACCACCTGCACAACGCACTGGTGCCCGTACACGATTTCTTTGATGTACGTCTTCGCGCTACCCGGGCTGTTCCGGAAAACCTGCAATCGAAAATAGTGATGGTGAGAGAGGCACAGGGCAGCAACAGCACTTCCGCCACCACGCTGGAAAACGGCTGGTACAAAGGCACTTTCCGCGACTTCGGCAACTTCCACCTGGAAGTGGATACCGTGGCGCCAAAGGTAACGCCACTGGGCGTGAAGCCGGGCGCTGTTCTTTCAAAAGCCGCTAAACTGTCTTTTGCCATGAATGATGCCAGCGGTATCAAAAGCTACCGTGCAGAACTGGATGGCAAATGGTTGTTGTTTTCCCGGAGGGGTAACGTACTTACCTATACGTTTGATGAACATTGTCCGCCGGGAGCGCATATGCTGGTATTGAAAGTAACCGATGTGGCAGGAAATGAAGGCATCTACAGATTATCATTCAAACGTTAAGATATCATTTCAAACAGCTAAAACCGTAAATATGGGAAACTTAAAAGAAGGCGATAAAGCCCCCGTTTTCAAAGGAAAAGATCAGCATGGCAAAACCGTATCCCTGACTGATTTTAAAGGCAAACGGGTAGTGCTGTATTTTTATCCGAAAGATATGACCCCGGGATGTACGGCCCAGGCATGTAACCTGCGGGACAACTATGACACCCTGCTGAAAAAAGGATATGCGGTAGTAGGTGTAAGCACCGACAGCGAGCAGAGTCACCAGAAATTTATTGAGAAATACGAACTGCCTTTTACCTTACTGGCAGATGAAGATAAAAAGATTGTACACCAGTACGGTGTGTATGGCGAAAAGCAGATGATGGGTAAAACGTATGATGGTATTCATCGTACTACTTTCCTCATTGATGAAAGCGGTGTGATTGCACACATCATCAAAAAGCCTGACACAAAAAATCATACAGAAGAGATCCTGGAATTGTGGAAGTAAGAGGATATTAAAAAAGAGAAGGGAGATAGTTGCGAAACTATCTCCCTTCTCTTTTTATATCTGTTGAGTGTTATCTCTTCTGGCGTTGTTTCTTAAACAGGTTACCTGTTTTGAACTTGTTACCTTCAGGGCTACCTACGCGGTCCATCGCGCAGCGGAAGCCAACGGTGTTAGTGGCCATATCTTCCTGCATGTAACGGCGTGTACCGGGTGAAAGCCAGTAAGCACGGTCGTTCCAGCTACCACCTTTAATCACGTGTGATTTATCATTGATCAGGGTAGTGATACCATAACCATATTCCACCTGTGAAAGGGAGTCACCATCGAGGTAGTTGATTACATCACCTTTCTGGTAGTTAAGACGGTTAGCACTTTCTTCGTCTGTTACATCACGCATTTTCAGGTGACCAAGACTATCTTTTTCGAACTCTTTATTTTCGTTCTGGTAAACAGTCTGGAATTTATTACCACGGAAGTAGTTGAAATCTTCCCCATCGATTGGGTTCAGTGGTCTGTATACGTCCAGTACCCATTCTGCCACGTTACCGGACATGTTATAGATGCCGAATGTGTTAGGGTAGAAGGAGCGGATAGGACCAGGGATAGAAGCACGGTCGTTCAAACCACCGGCCACACCCATGTTATCACCGGAACCGCGCTTGAAGTTGGCCAGGAACTGACCTTGCATGGTACCGCGGCGGATATCACGTAAGCCGCTGGTGTTGGTGCCCCAGGAGTACACCTGTTTGTTCATGATCAGCTCTTCCCCGTGTTTGCCTTCTTTTTTGGAAGGGCCAGGGTTCTGACCTATATAACCCAGTGCGGCGTATTCCCATTCTGCTTCTGTCGGGAGACGGTAGTTTGGTAACATGATACCATCTTCAAAGGCAGCATTACGGGGCGTACCGTCGGAATTTTTGAACTGGTCTTTTGCACTCTTCGACATTTTACCGGGCGTACCTTCGTATAAGCCGGCTGTGTAAGACTTGGTGTCAAAGGTGTTGTCGTCTGACTGGTTGCCCACATCTGCTTTGGAGAGGAGACCCTTATCCATCAGCAGTTTTTCGTTCACACGGTTAGAACGCCATTTACAGTAGTCGGTTGCCTGTTTCCAGGTAACACCTACTACGGGATAGTCGTTGTAAGCCGGGTGACGGAAATAGTATTCTACCAGTGGCTCGTTGTAGGCGAGTTCACTACGCCATACCAGGGTATCCGGCATTGCGTTGCGGTATACATCCGGGAATGATTCCCCGTATACGCGGTTCAGCCAGTAGAGATATTCGCGGTAATGTACGTTGGCTACTTCAGATTCATCGATATAGAAGGAGGAAACCGTAATACGGCGCGGAATATTATTCCAGTCGCCCATTACATCCTGTTCGGTGGCTCCCATAGCGAATGTACCACCCTGTACAAAAACAAGGCCCGGACCAGTTTGCTGGTTCACGTTTTTAGCTACGCTGAAACCGCCCATTTTCTGGTCGTTATAGTTCCAGCCCGTAGCGGAAGAAGCTTCCTTCTTCTTGCCGAAAAGTCCCCCGCCGTCCTTATGACAGGCACTCATGGATAGCATTACGCTGGTACCTACGAGCAATGATAAAGAGGTTAATCTACGCATGCGATACAGCTTTAGTCTAGTATATTTACAGTAAACGCAAATGTACTCTTTTTTATTTTATGGCGAAAAAAATTAATTTGTAATTTGCTGCCAATCGTTCCCGCTGATAAGGGTCTTTCTACATCAACCGGCCGAAAAACTGCGATTAAGGTAATGAAACTCAGTTATATTTTTATAGGTGTATTCCTGCTTTCTTTTTTAGGAAGAGGGGAAATATATGCCCAAAGCAGCCTTCGGCAGTATAAAAAAAATTCTGTGCTGGCAGCAGGCAGCTGGTATAAGATAGGTATCAGCGCCGCCGGGATCTATAAAATAGATGCCGCCTTCCTCCAAAGTATGGGGATCACGGGGCTGCCATCTGCCGGGTTGCGGCTTTTTGGAACCGGAGGCCAGATGCTGGGGGAGCCTAATGCAGCCCCGCGGTACGACGATTTGCCGGAAATAGCCCTGCAGGTGGAAGACGGCGGCGACGGGGTGCTGGATGGCAGCGATTATGCCCTTTTTTATGCCCCCGGTCCGCATTGCTGGCTGTATAACAGCAGCACCAAAACCTTTACCCATCAGCAGCACCTGTATGCAGATACCGCCTGGTATTACATCACCACTACCGGAACAGGGCTCCGGGTAACCACCGCAGGCGATGAGCCGGCGGGAGCAGTGCCGGAATATACTTTTGATTATCATGCCTTTTATGAAAGAGACAGCCTGAATTTCCTGAATAGCGGTAAACAATGGTGGGGGCAGGAGTTCAGTAAAGTAGTGGGCTTAACACGCGGCTACCGGTTTAACCTACCTTCCGCCGCAGCAGGAAAAGTGTGGGTAACTATGCGGGCAGCCGCACGGAGCAGCGCCGGGAGTAACTTCAATGCTACTGTAAATAAAGTGCCGGCAATAACCAATATGTACCTGCTGCCGGTTACCGGTAATATTTTTGAGGGAGTGGCTACCGCTGCCGCCGCTACCGGCGGGGCGGATGTGGGTGAGCCGGACCTGGAAATAGGGGTAGAGTTTCTACCGGGAAATATCAACGACAAGGGTTGGCTGGACTACCTGGAAGTGCAGACGCGTTGCGCGCCGGTACTGCCGGCCGCCGGGGTGCTGGATTTCCGCAGTACCCGTTACGCCGGCAGCGGGCAACCCGGCCGTTTTGCCGTGCATAACGCCAACGCGCAAACGTATATCTGGGACGTTACGGATCCGCTGAACCCGGTGGTGATGAAAACAACCCTGCAGGGCGATTCCCTGCTCTTTACCGGCAAAAACGACCGGCTGCATGAATACATCGCTTTCCGCGCTGCTGCCGCAGGCCGGCCGGACTTCGCCGGAACAGTACCTAACCAGGACCTGCATGGCAGCGGTCCGGCAGATATGCTGATTGTTACCACCCCCACGCTCCTGCCACAGGCAGAGCGGCTGGCGGCCATGCACAGGGCGGCTGATCAGCTGTCGGTGCAGGTAACCACCATCGACCAGGTGTACCAGGAGTTTGCATCCGGAACGCCTGATCCCACCGCCCTGCGGGATTATGTAAAAATGTTTTATGACCGGGGGCCCGCGCCCCGCTACCTGTTGTTGTTTGGCGCCGCCTCCTATGATTACCGGCAACGGGTAAAAAATAATACCAACGACATCCCCTCCTGGCAAAGCGAGGCTTCCCTTGACGCTATCCGGTCGTACGTATCCGATGATTACTTTGGTATACTGAAAGATGAGGGGGATATCACGGGAACGGCTAAACCCGATCTGCTGGATATTGGTATTGGCCGCATTCCTGCGCGTAATGAAGCGGAAGCCCGGCTGGCAGTGGATAAGATCCTGCGGTACCGGCAACCTGCTGCATTCGGCGCATGGCGCAACCAGGTAACGCTACTGGCAGATGATGAAGATGATAACCTGCATTTTGAAGATGCAGAAAAAATGGGCGCCATTCTTTCCGCTGATGCGAAGCTGCTGAATACAGATAAGATCTATGCAGATGCCTATCCGCAGGAAACGGGCAGCTCCGGCGCCATCTACCCGGAAGTAAACAAAGCAATTGCCCGGAAAATTAATAAAGGAACGCTGGTATTGAATTATACCGGTCATGGCAGCAACTCGCGCCTGGCCGCGGAAAATATTATGGATGCGGGCAGTATCAGCGACTGGCATAATGAAAATAAACTCCCGCTGTTTATTACTGCCACCTGCGATTTTGCACCATATGATGATCCGGGTATCACCTCACTGGGGCATAAAGTATTACTGCAGCACACCAGCGGCGCTATTGCACTGATGACCACCACCCGCGCGGTTTTTTCGGCCTCGAACCAATTGATGAACGCCAATTATATGAAGGTGGCGTTCACGCCATTAGCGGATGGGCGTATGCCTGCACTCGGAACAGCTGCGATGCTGGCCAAGAACCTTACCTATAGTAGTTCCGGCGATGCGGTGAATAACCGGAAGTTCCAGCTGCTGGGAGATCCGGCGCTCACCCTGGCATTCCCAACTTACCGCGTAATCACGGATTCTATTAACGGCAGGGCTGCCACAGCGCAACCCGATACCGTGAAAGGACTGGGTATGTACACCGTGAAAGGCCATATAGAAGATGCACAGGGCAACCGGGTAACAGCCTATAATGGTGTTTTGTATACAACCGTATATGATCAGCCGGCCCTGTTAAAAACCCGTGGTAACGATGCCGGCAGCCAGGTGGCGGGCTATAAGTTGCAGCGCAATGTATTGTTCCAGGGTACACAAACTGTGAATAGTGGCAGATTTTCTTTTACATTTGTGGCCCCCGTGGATATCAGGGAAGGTGATGGTAGAGGAAAAATCAGTTATTATACCAGTAATGAGCAGCTGGATGGTAACGGTTATTTTGATAATTTCACCACCGGGGGGCAGGCATCCCCGCCGGTAGCTGATGTGAATGGGCCGTCGGTAAATGCCTGGCTCGATAGCCGCAGTTTCCGGAGCGGAGATATTACAGGCCCTGATCCTTTGCTGATAGTAGATCTGGCAGATAGCAGCGGTATTAATATTTCGGGGAATAACGGGCTTTACCAGCTCACGGCAATTCTGGATAGTACAGAATATATTGTGTTAAATGATTATTTTGGGGCATCTTTGGATAGCTATAAAAAAGGTAACGTACTTTTCCCGTTAAAGGGATTGTCAACAGGAGAACACCGGATTACAATCAAAGCATGGGATTCCCGGAACAATGGGGCTACTACAACCATTTATTTTAAAGTAGCGGAGCAGGGAATACTGACTGTAGATGAAGTAAGGAACTTTCCGAATCCTTTTCATGATGTAACACGGTTTTCCTTTTTGCATAACCGGCAGGGAGAAGAACTGGAACTTACATTACAGGTGTTTACGTTGGGAGGAAGACTGGTAAAAACTATGCGTAGCACAATAATTTCCACAGCCGGCCGTTTTGAGGGCATGCCCTGGGATGGTCGTAATGATTCGGGAGCAAAACTGTCCTCAGGACTGTACGTGTACAGGTTAATAATCAGGACTTCCACAGGTACGAAGATAAAGGGCGGTAAGCTGGTGTTATTATAGCCTATGCAGGAAAATAATTTTTACCATTATCCCAAATAAACCCCTTTCTGTGTTATATTAATAAATAAGATTATTTTTACATCCTTATCAAATACAAAATCTGCATGATCCGAAAGGTAACAATGGGCCTTGTGTTCATTTACGGTACTTTCATAAGTTTACAAACCTCAGCTCAAATGAATTCCGGTGAAAGAGACGGGCGTACAAATGCAATAAATACCGCGGTTCCTTTTCTGAGAATTACACCGGATGCACGCAGTGGAGCTATGGGCGACGTGGGAGTAGCCATATCCCCGGACGCATCTTCCATTTATAACAATCTCTCCAAACTTCCTTTTGCGGAAAAAAATGGCGGTTTGGCAGTTACTTATACTCCCTGGTTAAAAGAACTGGTAAACGACGTTTTCCTGGCTACTGTGTCTGGTTATACCAAGCTGGATGAGCAGCAGGCCATTTCCGGTTCCTTGAGATATTTCTCTCTCGGAACAATCAATTTCACAGATATAACTGGTACGCCTACCGGCGATTTCCGTCCGCGGGAATTTGCACTGGATGCGGGTTATGCCCGTAAATTGTCGGATCATTTTGGTATTGGCTTAACCGCCCGTTATATTTACTCCAACCTGGCAGGCGGACAAAGCAATGGTAGCGTAAGCATTAAGCCAGGCAAAGCCTTTGCTGCCGATTTATCAGGATTTTACACCAAGGATTTTGAGAAAGATGATGGCCTGGTAAACAGGCTGAATATTGGTATGGCTATTACAAATATCGGTACCAAGATTTCTTACACCAGTTCTGCTGCCAATAAAGACTTCCTTCCCACCAACCTGGGTATCGGTACCGCCTATACGGTATCACTGGATGAGGCCAATCAGCTGACCTTTGCACTGGATATCAATAAATTACTGGTACCTACCCCGGATTCTGCCGGATTGTATAAAGAGAAAAGCACACTGGAAGGAATGTTCAGTTCCTTTGGCGACGCTCCTCTCAAGGAAGAAATACAGGAACTGATGTACTCTGTGGGTATGGAATACTGGTACAACCAGCAATTTGCAGTGAGAGCCGGCTATTTCAACGAAAACAAGAACAAAGGAAACCGCAAATATTTTACTGCAGGTATCGGTGTTAAGTACGATATCTTCGGTCTCAATTTCTCTTACCTGGTTCCTTCGGGATCAGGGATACAGCGTAACCCGCTTTCCAATACACTGCGCTTCACCCTTACATTCGACCTGGGGCCGAGAGATGAGGAAAGCCGTACAGGATGGTAACACATATTTAGTCGTTTAATTATATAAATGATTGAAGCATTAAATAATTATCTGGTTTAATCCCTCCGCAAAACGGGGGGATTTTTATATTTATTGGCTTACCTTGCGGATTGGCAAAATGATTAAATTATTACAAATATGAGTAGGATACGTATAGGATTGGGAGTAGATTTCCATCAGCTGACAGAAGGACGTGAATTCTGGCTTGGAGGCGTACTGGTACCACATCATAAAGGAGCGCTGGGGCACAGCGATGCCGATGTATTGTTACATGCCATTTGTGATGCGATGCTGGGAGCGCTTTCCCTGGGAGATATCGGGGTACATTTTCCGGATACCGATAACACTTACAAGAATATCGACAGTAAAATATTATTAGCCCGGTGTGCGCAGCTGATCGGGGAGAAAGGATACCAGGTGGTAAATGTGGACAGTACCCTGTGCCTGGAGGCGCCTAAAATAAAAGCATATGTGCCCGAAATGCAGGCCGTGATTGCCAAAATCCTGCATGTGAGTACAGAAGACGTGTCCGTTAAGGCAACTACTACAGAAAAACTGGGTTTTGTAGGCCGTGAGGAAGGGGTTACAGCGCACGCAGTGGTATTGCTGGAGCATATCACCCAGTAATTCACCATTCATAATTATTTTAAAATATCTTTGTTCAATGGCGGATATCATTGTGAAAATAATCAATAAGTCGGGTAATGAATTACCGGCTTATGCAACGGCAGATGCGGCAGGAATGGACCTCCGCGCACATTTGGAAACAGCAGTTACCCTGCAATCACTGGAAAGGATGCTGATCCCTACCGGTTTATTCATGGAACTGCCGGCTGGCTATGAGGCGCAAATCCGCCCCCGTAGCGGATTGGCTATCAAACAGGGACTTACGCTCCTAAACACGCCTGGCACGATAGATGCAGATTATCGTGGAGAGATTAAGATTATCATGATCAACTTATCCAACGAACCGCAAACCATACAACCTGGCGACCGTATTGCTCAGATGATCATCGCTCCTTTTGTTCAGGCGGTCATAGAACCGGTAACCGTGCTGACAGAAACCGTTAGAGGTGTAGGAGGATTTGGACATACCGGTAAATCCTGATAAATGCGGATATACTTCACCGTTATAGGGCTGGCTGGTATTTTATTAATGGGAGCCTGTAGTGGTGCCAAATCATCAGCATCACGTAAAGACACAACCATTAATAACGCCACTGTGTTGTCACAGCGGGCGGATAGCCTCTTTTTTGCCGCCCAGCGTTCCAAAATGCTGGGTGACTACCGTACGGCTATCACCCAGTATGCAGACTATCTGCGGCTGAATAAAAATAATCCTACCGTTAATTACGAATTAGCCCGTCTTTTTATAGAAGTACAAAATGCCGGTAATGCGCTCATCTTTGCCCGTCGCGCTGCAGCACTGGACCCGCAGAATCACTGGTTCCAGGTAACCCTTGCAGATGCCTACGCAGTTAATGAAAAATTTGACAGCGCTGCCTATGTTTTTGAGGGCCTTACCAGCAGATACCCCGATAACGAAGATTATCTTTATAACAAAGGAATTTTACTGGCAAAAGCCAATAAACCTGCCTCCGCACTTGCTGCCTTTGACCAGTTGGAAAAAAAGGTGGGCGTAGTGGAAGAACTCATTTACCAGAAACAGAAACTGCTGCTGAAAATGAGCATGGTGGATGAAGCGGCAACAGAAATAAAAAAACTCATCAACCAGGAGCCGGAGGAAATCAGGTATTATTATTTGTTGGCAGAAATATATGATGCCAACGACCGTGTGCAGGAAGCAGCGCAGGTGTATCATACCATTCTTACCAAAGATCCTGATAATCCAAGAGCCCTGATTGCACTGGCTTCTTACGCAAAGAAAAACAACGACACCGTTACTTATTGGGCAAATCTTACCAAAGCATTTGCCAATCCGGGTTACAGCATCGATGAAAAAGTAGCGTATGTATATCCGTACCTGCAGATGATGAACATGGATACTACCAAGCTGGAAGAAGGATTGCAGCTTACTTCCCTCATCATTAAAGCACACCCGTCGGATGCAAAAGCATATGCCCTCCGCGGTGATATGTTTTCACAGGCCGATATGCTGGACAGTGCAGAAGTAAGCTATAAAAAAGCCCTGAGCCTCGATGACAGCCGTTTCTCGGTATGGTATCAGCTGATGTGGATTTATTCCCGCAAAGATGATCCCACTGCGTTACTGGCGCTCAGCAACAATGTAACCGGCAAGTTCCCGAAAGAATTTATGGGCTACTACTTTAAAGGGGTGGCCAGTTTTCTTTTGCAACAGTATCCTGCGGCGATCAGTTCGTTGAATACTGCCTTGGAAATAGGTAATGGAGAGAAGAAATTCCTGGGAGATATTTATTCCCTGCTGGGAGATTCCTATCATGCTACCGGGCAGCACCGGCAGTCGGACAGCAGCTACGAACGCGCTTTACTGCTCCGTCCGAAAGATGCACTGATCATGAACAATTATAGCTACTATCTTTCGTTAAGAGGAGAGAACCTCGAGAGGGCAGCAGAAATGTCGAAACAATCGCTGGAACTGGAACCGGAAAGTCCAACCTACATGGACACCTACGCCTGGATCCTTTTCCGCCAGGAAAAATTTGCAGAAGCAAAAGAGTGGATCGAGAAAGCGCTGCAATACCCGGAAGCACAGAAAAATCCGAACGTACTGGAGCATTACGGTGATATCCTGTTTAATCTGAAAGAAGTTACAAAAGCGGTGGAATACTGGCAGATGGCTAAAGACAAGGGAGCATCCTCTGTAGACCTGGCCCGAAAGATCGCTGAAAAAAGATATATTCAATAAGCATTTGCTATAAGTCATCGCTCAATGAAGAGAAAAATAGAAGTCACACTTTTAATTATAACTGTCGGTTTGGGAATGATGGCTTGCCGCCATCCTAAAAAGTTGGCCCGTACGTCTTTCCCGGCCGCCGATACCAACAAAGTAACCCTGGGAAAAGATAGTTCCACAAACGAGGAACTGACCCGTTTTACCAGCGAAATGCTGAAAGGTATTCATGCCAATCATATTGAGTTTAATACTTTTTCAGGCAAAATGAAGCTGGCATTTGAAACAGACAAGAAGAGCCATAATAACCTGAATGCTACTTTCCGTATTAAGAAAGACAGCATCATATGGATATCCGTGTCGGCGCCGATTGTAGACGAAGTGATAAGGGCTGTGATCACACCGGATAGTCTTAAAATGTATAACCGCCTGGATAAACAGTTATTTCTCCGGAGGATGTCGGACGCTGAAGAGTTGCTGAATATCCCCTTCGATTTCAATACCCTTCAGGACATGCTGATCGGTAACCCGGTATATCTTACGGATTCCGTGTACCAGGTAGTGAAAACGCCGGCCATTATTTCTTTCAGCTGCGATCATGCAAAGTTTATCAGTCTCTTTAATGTGTTTGCGGATGACTACGGATTGCAGCAAAGCAAAGTGATGGATAAAGACAGCAGCGGTGCTGCAAAACGTTCCTGTGAGCTGACCTATGGCGACTACACAAAAGTAGCCGGCCGCAAATTCCCTACTACACGTCGTATTTACATAGAAGAAAAGAATGTGACGAAAGTTGCACTGGACTTTACACGCTATGATTTTGATGTGCCGCTCACCTTTCCATTCAGCATGCCCGCCAGCTATAAACGTATGTAAAATGTTAATTGAGTAAATGTCGTATTCATTAAACTAATAAACGTTGTATATTTATTTAATTTGCAGTTACTAAATTTAGTCATGTTGTATTTGAAGAAGATTATCCCGTTTATGTTGGTGCTATGGTTAATGCCAGCCATGTTGGTTGCTCAGAATACTGGGCAGCAGCAACAGTCGCGGGAAGAACTGGAGCGAAGAAAGAAGGAGCTGCAAAGAGAAATAGATGAGGCAAACGAACAACTGAAGGAAACCAAGAAATCTACCAAAGAAAGTCTTGGTCAACTCCGTGCATTGCGCGATAAGATTACGCTGCGCAGCCGTTTGATCAATAACATCAACGAGGAGATCAACTTCATTAACGGGGATATCAATACTGCTGCGCGGGATGTTAAAACCCTGCAGAAAGACCTCGATACCCTCAAGGCCCAGTATGCACAGCTGGTGATCTACGCTTATAAAAACCGTTCTTCTTATGATATGCTGAACTTCGTATTTTCTGCAGAGAATTTTAACGATGCAGTAAAACGTTTTCAGTATTTAAAGCAGTACCGTGAGTATCGTCGCCGGCAGGCAGATAACATTGTGTCTACACAGGAGCAGCTGAATCAGAAGATCCAGAACCTGGAGTCGCAGCGGGTAAGGCGTTCTGATGCGCTTAAAACAGAGCAGGAGCAACGCAATACGCTGGAAGTGGATAAGAAAGAGAAAGATGAAGTGTTGAATAAGCTGAAGGGGCGTGAGAAAGAGCTGGTAGCGGATATTAACCAGCGTAAGAAAGATGCCCAGAAAGTACAGCTGGCAATCAGAGCGGTAATCCGCAGGGAAATAGAAGAAGCGCGTCGTAAAGCAATAGAAGAAGAAACGGCCCGCCGTAAAGCAGCGGAAGAAAAACGCCGCCGTGAAGAAGAAGCCCGTAAAGCCGCTGCACTGGCTGCTGCAGAAAGAGCAAAAGCTGCTGCCGCCAATAACAACAATAACAACGTTGCCAACAATACGCCGGCACCGCCACCACCTCCTGTGAAAGCACCGGAGCCCGCACCGGAACCTGAAAAAACAGTAACCCGCACAGAAAACGTGCTGGAAGCAACACCGGAAGCGCTGGCATTGTCGGAGAGCTTTGAAGCCAACAGGGGTAAATTGCCCTGGCCGGTGGATGCAGGTAATATCATCGAGCATTTTGGTATACACCAGCATGCGGTAATGGAACATATACAGGTACCATCAGATGGTATTGTGATTGCCACCAATAAGGGCGGCGCCGTGAAATCTATTTTCGACGGGGAAGTGAAATCGGTAGTGGTAATGCCGGGATCAGGATATGTAATTATTATCCGTCACGGACAATACTTTACTACGTATGTACGTTTGCAAACTACCCGTGTGAAGAAAGGCGATAATGTGAAAACAGGGCAGGTAATTGGTACTGCCAGCACCAACGATATTGAAAATACCGGTGAAGTGGAGCTGCAGATATGGAAAGGCATTACCAAACAGAATCCTGAACAGTGGATCAGGAGAAGATAATTTAAACATAGCTGAAACTATACGAGATAAAGCTGAAAGCATTTTAAGGATGCTTTCAGCTTTGCGCTTACTAACCAAATGCATTTTTTTTGAGAAAGTTGATCCCTCTTTTGATGGCTCTGTGGCTACTGCCTGCGCTGTTGTATGCTCAGCGGGGTAGTAAGCAATCGCGCGCGGCACTGGAAAACCGTAAACAGGAGCTATTGAAAGAAATAGAAGAAGCGAACAAATCCTTGCAGCAAACCAGGAAATCCACCCGGCAAAATGTTGCCCTGCAGCGGGAACTACTCCAGAAAATTTCTACCCGCAACGCGCAGATCGTTAGCATTAACAACGAAATCAGTTTAATAGAAGGAGATATCAGCCATACTAACAGCAACGTACAAACGCTGGAGAGAGAAGTGGATTCTCTCAGGGCAAGGTATGCACAGCTGGTAGTATACGCTTATAAAACCCGTGATTCGTATGAGGTGCTGAACTTCTTTTTTTCTGCCACCAGTTTTAATGACGCCATCCGCCGGTATCAATACCTGCAGCAATACCGTGAAAACAGGCGCAAGGAAGCAGAAAGCCTGCTATCTACCAAAGCATTGCTGGGAGAGAAGCTGGCGGTGTTAGAGCAACAACGGGCGCAGAAAACGGGGGTATTGAAAACAGAACAACGGCAGCGGACCGATCTGCTGGAGGATAAGAAAGAGACAGATAAAACCATTGCCCAGCTGAAAGACCAGGAGCAGGAATTACAGCAGCGTATCAATAAAAGTAAAGCGGAGGCGCGGCAGGTAGACCAGGCCATCCAGGATGCCATCCGGCGGGAAATAGCTGCGGCGCAGAAGAAGGCGGCCGCACAGGCGCTGGCCCGTAAAAAGGCTGCGGATGCCCGTCGGCGCGAACAGGCCGCTGCCCGCAGAAGAGCCGCTATTGCTGCTGCAAAAAAAGCAGGTAAGAAACCGCCTGCAAAAGTGGAGAAAGAAGAAGCGGAAGAAGACGATGCACCGGAAGCTAAAACTTCCAGTGAAGATGCGCTGGTAGCCACTCCGGAGGCGCTTTCCCTGTCGCGCGATTTTGAAGCCAACCGTGGTCGTTTGCCCTGGCCGGTAGATGCTGGCCGTGTTACGGGTCATTTCGGTGCTGGCAGGGTTGGTAAAATTGAAGTGGATCACAACGGCACTATCATCGCTACCGCAAGGGGCGCCGCAGTGAAGGCCATTTTCGACGGGGAAGTAATTATGGTATTTATGGTACCGGGCGCAGGGTATATGGTAACCCTGCGCCACGGAAAATATTTTACCAATTATGTGAGATTACTGGATGTTCGTGTCAGCAAAGGAGCTTCTGTAAAACGTGGACAAACACTTGGTGTGGCCGCACCGGGTGCAGGTAGCAATACCGGGGAGATAGAATTACAGATATACCGCAATATGGTGAAACAGAATCCGGAAAAATGGATACGTGCCCGTTAAAGCAACTGCACTTGTTTTTGCAGCACTTCTTCGTATAAAGCTTCGTATTGTGGAATGATATTATCGATATGGAAGCGTTGTGCCTGTTCCCATGCTCCCTGCCGTACCTGCTCCAGTAACTTTTCGTCTTTCAGCAGTTTGATCGCATGGGCAGCCATTCCGTCCACATCGCCTACGTTGCTCATATAACCGGTTTGTCCGGGGATATTGATTTCCGGTAAACCACCTGCATTGGAGGAGATCACAGGCACACGTGCCGCCATTGCTTCCAGCGCTGCAAGACCAAAACTTTCATATTCCGATGGCAGCAGGAACAGATCACTGATAGACATTACATCTTCCAGTTGCTCCTGTTTACCTACAAATCTTACATCATCACAAATACCTAATTCCCGGCAAAGACATTCAATAGCCGGCCTGTCCGGGCCATCGCCTACCAGCAGCAGTTTGGCCGGCACTTCTTTGCGTACCTGGGCAAAAATCTTTACCACATCCGGTACCCGCTTTACCTTACGGAAGTTGGATACATGCAGGAGGATCTTTTCACCGTTGGGAGCAATAGCCTGTCTGAAATGAGGTAGTTCCCGGCGGCTGAAGCGCTGGGTATCCACAAAATTGTAGATCACCGTGATATCCTTTTCTATCGGGAACGATTTATAGGTTTCATCCCGCAGGTTCTCGGAAACGGCGGTAATAGCATCTGATTCGTTGATGGAGAAGGTAACCACCGGTTCGTAGGTTTTATCCTTACCCACCAGGGTGATATCTGTACCGTGAAGTGTAGTGATAAAAGGCACTGTTCTGCCATGCTTTTTTACGATCTGTTTGGCCATATAGGCGGTAGATGCGTGTGGAATGGCATAGTGAACGTGCAGCAGGTCCAGTTTCTGATTAATGATAACGTCTACCATAGTACTGCTGAGGGCAGATTCATAAGGTGGAAAATCAAAAAGCGGGTATGTAGGAACCTGAACCTCGTGATAATATATATTAGCGTGAAATGCATTAAGCCTTACCGGCTGTTGATATGTAATAAAGTGGACCATATGGCCTTTGTCGGCCAGGGCTTTCCCCAGCTCTGTGGCCAGCACCCCACTACCACCGTAAGTGGGGTAACATACTATTCCTATGCGCATGAGTTAATTTTTTGCATTCTGCAAAGGTACTAAAAAGCAGAACGATATCGCATAATGCCTGAGGAGAGGGATAAGCGGTAGCCGGGAGGGCTGCCGGGCAAAAGAGTTGGCCACTTGATACCTTTATGCTTTTCTCCTTCAGCTTTTTTAGTAGTTTTAACCATAAATTAACCTGCTGCATGAGAAACTATATAATGCCAATTTTGTTAGCCTGTACCCTGCCGGCCCTGGCGGTGGCACAGGAGAAGGATTCAGTAACATTGAGAAAACTGGCTGATGAGGTATTAACCCACAGCACTGCCTACGAAAACCTGCGGATCCTCACGAAGCAGATAGGCGGCCGTTTGGCCGGGTCCCCGCAAATGGTGAAAGCCGAGCAATGGGGCGTAAAGGCGCTTAAAGCCGCCGGCGCGGATACCGTTTATCTCCAGGAATGTATTGTGCCGCATTGGATAAGGGGCGCCAAAGAAGAAGCCCGTATTATCTCCAAACGCCGCGACTTTATACCGCCGCTGGAAGTACTGGCCCTCGGCAACTCGGTGGGCAGCGGACCGGATGGCGTAAACGCACCGGTACTGGAAGTGGCCTCGTTCGACGACCTCGAAGCCAAAAAGGACCAGGTAAAGGGAAAGATCGTTTTCTATAACTATCATTTCAACCCTACGTTCATAAAAACATTTTACTCCTATGGCGATGCCGTAAAGTATCGTGGCCAGGGCGCCAGCCGGGCCGCCAAATACGGCGCAGTGGCAGTTATTGTAAGATCCATGACGCATGGCGCCAATAACTTCCCGCATACCGGGGCTATGCAGTACGACAGCGCGTACCCCAAAATTCCGGCGGTGGCCATCGGGCTGGAAGATGCCGACCGTTTGAGCCAACGCTTAAAAGATGATAACAGCGCCAGCGTATTTCTGCGCACCAATTGCGAAATGAAGAAAGACACCATCGGGCATAACGTGATCGCTGAACTGAGAGGCAGCAAATACCCGGATCAGTACATCACTGTTGGCGGGCATCTTGATTCATGGGATGTGGCGGAAGGTGCGCATGATGATGGTACCGGTTGTGTACAGTCCATAGAAGTGCTGCGTGCCTTTAAGGCACTGGGCATGAAGCCGGAGCATACCCTTCGCGTGGTGTTGTTTGCCAATGAAGAAAACGGTACCCGTGGCGGTAAGAAATACGCGGAAGTAGCTAAAACCCGCCAGGAGAAGCACGTTTTTGCCCTGGAAAGCGATGCCGGCGGCTTTACGCCACGTGGCTTCACTACCACAATGGACGCTGCCCACAAAGCAAAAATGAACAGCTGGAAACCACTTTTTGCGCCTTATGGCATTTACGACTTTGACGAACCAGGGGGCGGGGTGGATGTAGGCCAGTTAAATGAGGCAATCGGTACGCCGATGGCTGAACTTTCTCCTGATTCGCAGCGTTATTTTGATATTCATCATGCCGCGAACGATGTGTTTGAAGCGGTGAATAAAAGAGAACTGGAATTGGGTGCGTTTGGTATGGCAGGTTTCATTTATCTTGTAGATCAGAATTTCTGATCATCCATCACTAAAAACTAACTATGGGTCGGTTTGTCTTTATCATTGTATCTGTTATTATACTGGTACTGGGAGGTATTTTCTTCTATAAATACTATTTTGTTTTCGGACAGGGCGTTAAAGCCGGGGAGCTGAATTATTTTGTGCAGAAGGGATACATCTTTAAAACCTATGAAGGCAAAGTGATCCAGTCGGGTTACCGGGGCAAGGTAGCCGGTACTATCCAGTCGAACGAATTTGAATTTTCCGTGAGCAGCGAACGGATTGCACAGCAGCTGATGACGGCCAGCGGAAAGATGGTGGAACTGCACTACAAAGAGTACCTGGGAGCCATTCCATGGAGGGGATACAGCGCATTTATTGTAGACAGTATTATTTCCATCAAGGATCCGGTGAAGTCGGAGCTGCCTTAAAATATAAAGGGGAATTACGAAAGCCGTAATTCCCCTTTTTTTATTCGTTGCCTGCGTACAGCAGGAAGATAGCCGGTCGTTTATGAAGATCAGGTAATTGTTTCTTCCACTCCTTTACCGTTTTTGTTTTAATATACTCCGTGGGAGCAGTGATATCTGCTGCGATACAAATCTGCGTATAGTCTTTACAGTTATCCAGTATATCCTTCAGCAGCTGGTTGTTGCGGTAAGGCGTTTCAATAAACAATTGTGTTTGCTTTTTCTTTTCCGATTCCTGTTCCAGTTCCCGGATCATCTTTGTTCTTTCGGGTGGTTTGATGGGAAGGTATCCTACAAACTGGAAATTCTGTCCGTTCATACCGGAGGCCATGAGGGCCAGCAGCATGGAGTTGGGGCCAATCATCGGGATCACCCTGGCATCAATGCTCTGTGCCAGCTTTACGATGAGGTGGCCGGGATCAGCGATAGCAGGGCATCCGGCTTCGCTGAGAATGCCGATATCTTTTCCTTCGAGTAATAATTTTTTTGCAAGAACCAGATCGGGCGCCTGGTTTTCATTCATCAGCAGGAGCTGCAGGTTATCTATCACGATGTTTCTGTCCAGCGACTTCAGATACCTGCGGGCTGTTCTTTCATTTTCTACATAAAAAACAGATAATTGCTGCACGATAGCGGTTACATAAGCGGGAATGCTGAATAGGGCGTCGGCGCTCAAAACAGTTGGAACCAGGTACACTTTGCCGGTGGTATTCATTATTTCAGTCTTTTTGTTTGTAAGTCAATGGTCGCTGCAATGACTGCGTAAGAAGGGGCCAGCATCCAGCCCAGTATGGGGATCAGCATGAACAGGTAAAACACCATGCCGTTACCGATAGCCATGCCGCGGTGCTGGCGGATAAAGTCGATGCTCTGCGACATATTTAAACGATGTCTTTCACAGCTATAGTCCATCATGGAGAAGCCATAAAAATAGGATTCAATAAAGAACCCGAGCATCGGGGTAAGCCAGCCGATCACCGGTATAAAAGAGATCAGTAAGAGAATGAGGATGGCGGCGGTTTGATAAACAATATTCCGGCACGACATTTTGATCCCGCGCAGGATATCCTGGCCCAGCTGCGACCAGCTGAACGGGAAGTCTTTATGATCCAGGATGGCTTCTGTCTTCTCAGATAAATAAGAAAACACGGGGGAAGCTACTATCAGGAACAGGTATTTAAAATAGGAAAAGTACCAGAATACAAATACAATCCGGATGGAAAATGCGACGAGGATAAAGAGGAAACTTAGCCAGCTGCTTTCCAGTTCCTGTACCCATTCTGTGATATGCATAAGCCGGGTGAGGTATTCCACAAAGTCGCCAGAGTAGCCCCATACAAAGTAAAATCCTGCAAAAAATAACAGGCAATAGATCACTCCAGGAATCAGTATCCATTTCCATAATTTATGCTGTAGTATGAATTGGTGGGCTTTTCCGTAAGACTGGATCGCCGACAGTACTTCTCTGAATGAAAACAACGCCTGAATATTTTATTGTAACTGAATGTGTGTTTTTCCTGGTTTTATGAAAGAGTAACGAAACTAACGCAAAATTAACAATGATTATCATGATTTTAAATGATTATCCTGATTTAGGAGATCATAAGATGTTATGAACTCCTAAATCAGGATAATTATTATATCACAAAAGCCATTGTCCTAGAAACGTGGACAGAGCGTTTTATATTTATTGTTTTCGTTCCGGGTGTGGATATAGATGAGTGAAATTTCCAGGCCGCCGCGGTAGTTGGAGGCTGGTTTCAGGCTGGATACGTTGGTGTCGTAGGTAAGGCCAATCTGGAAGCCTTTGATTTCAAGGCCCACATAGGGGATAATGGCATCTTTGAGGCGATACCAGCTACCCAGGTAAAAAGTGGTGGGATTATCGTCCATGTCGTTGAGCATGAAGCCATAGGCGCCACCAAAGGTGAATTCAGAAGCAGTGCTTTGTTTCATGTAGAGGATGCTGCCATGAAACCTGTCTTGCCCGTTTACCGGAACTGAACCTCCTCCGTGTACGGTCCAGCGATAGCTGAGCCTGTTCTGGGTAAGGTTCATGAATGATTCGGTAGGTTGGGTAATATGATAATAGGAGGCACCCATGTAAATATTGGACGCTTCGCCGATTAAGCCGTTGTATAAGATACCGATGTTGGGATCGAAGTAGGATATTTTAGGATTTACCAGTGTTTCATTGCTGGGAATCATTGGGTTATACCCGTTGTTATCGATCTGGTTTTCAAACTGCAGTTTGGTATTGTCTATTCTTTTCTGCACCAGCGTACCCTGTAAGCCGATGGCCAGGGTGTGGTTGCCTTCAGGGTCCAGTCCTTTGTGGTACGCGGTACTGAAGGAAAGGTAGCTGGAGGTGAGCGCACCGCCGCCGCTTCTGTCGTACATCGCCATAAGACCCACGCCCCAGATATCGGTATAGGAAATTACGTTTTTCAAAATGCCAAAATCAATGGCAGCGGTACCTGTTACGAAGGGGGTAGAAATACTCCTCCATTGCGACCGGTAGTTACCGGATAAACGATAATCTCCTGAAAATAAACCTGTAAACGCTGGGTTAAGGGTTAGCGGCGACGCAAAAAACTGCGAGAAGTGCGGGTCCTGCGCCCGCAAAGGATTAAAATAAAGTAATATGGCCAGGAATAGTAAAGCTCTTTTCATATCATTAAGCTTATAGCATAGGGTTTATGCAATACGGGTGAAGGTACATCAATTAAATCATATCTCAAATTAAATTCATGTATAAACGATCCGGCTTAGCAAAAAACAAATAGCAGCTTTGTTCTCTTTAAAGATACAAAACTGCTATCCGTAAAACGATTATTCCAGGTTATTGTTGTAATTTATTTCCGAAAGCCAGGTCGCCGGCATCTCCAAGCCCCGGTACTATATAGCCTTTAGCGGTTAATTCATCATCAATATCGCCGGCCCAGATGGTCAGACTCGCTTTGGTATTGCGTAATACATATTCGATTCCTACGGTACAGGCAATGGCCACCACCAAGTGTATATGACTGGGTTTGCCTATTTCTTCCAGGTGCTCTATGGTTTTCACCAATGAAGAGCCGGTAGCCAGCATCGGGTCGGAAAGGATCAGCACCTGCCCGTCGATAGAAGGAGTGCTTACATATTCCAGGCTGATATCAAAAGAACCGTCGTGATTATGTTTGCGGTAGGCAGAAACAAAGGCATGATCTGCCTTATCGAAGTAGTGCAGCAATCCCTGATGCAGTGCCAGTCCTGCGCGTAAGATAGTAGCCAGCACCGGTTGTGATTTCAGCACCCGGCAGGTAGCAATACCCATAGGGGTAGTCACTTCCTTTTCTTCGTAACTCAGTGTTTTACTGATTTCATATGCCGCTACTTCTCCCAGCCGTTCCATATTACGCCGGAAGCGCATACGGTCCTGCTGAACATCTATATTCCTGATCTCGCTTAACCATTCTCCCACCAATGAATTGGTTTCACTTAAATTGATAATCATGAGCTATCCCTTTGAGGCCGCAAATTACCGAAAAATAGTGGAACTACTCTTTGTCCAGCAGCATCGCTTTTTTAACCAGCTGGATGAATTCAGCGCGATAGCCTTCTGTATCCGTTCCTTTGGAATTACCGGCCCAGGATAACACCTGGTCGTAGGTGGCGGTGCCTTTGAAGGCTGAATTGCGCAACAACTGCCCGAAAGCGGCTACAGCAGCGGCCATCCGGAAATCTTCCGGCGCGGCGGTGATCTCCTGGTTGCTGTAATGCAACACTTTCTCCATCAATAAACTCTTGTTGGCATCCGGTTGTTTGTACCGCAATTTTACGGTGAGCACTTCGGATTTATTGCCAATCACTTTGCCTTCCTGGTATTTCAGCGGATCTACCCAGTTCACGGCGGTTCCCTTTGTGCCGGCAGGGATAATTTCATACAGGGCAGTAACGGTATGGCCTACGCCCATATCCCCGGCGTCTTTCTTATCATTGTTGAAATCTTCATTGGCGAGCACCCGGTTTTCATAGCCTACTAACCGGTACGACTGCACGAATTGCGGGTTGAATTCTATCTGCAGTTTTACATCCTTTGCTACGGTAAAAAGGGTACCGCCAAATTCAGTTACAAAGGTTCTGCGGGCTTCTTCAAAGTTATCGATATAAGCATAGTTGCCATTACCTTTATCTGCCAGCAGTTCCAGTTTGTTATCTTTATAATTACCCATACCAAAACCCAGCACAGAAAGAGATATACCTCGTTCCCTTTCCTTTTCGATCATCCCGGTAAGTTCTCCATCGCTGGAAACGCCTACGTTGAAATCGCCGTCGGTAGCGAGTATTACGCGGGTATTGCTGTTTTTGGAATACAGTTCACCGGCAATGGTGTAGGCCAGTTGTATGCCTGCACCACCGGCAGTGGAACCGCCGGCCTCTAACTGATCCAGTGCGGCCAGGATCTTTTTCTTATCGCTGCCGCTGGTGGCTGGCAGTACTACGCCTGCTGCACCGGCATATACTACAATGGCTACCTTATCTTCCAGGCGGAGCTGTTCTGTTAAAACCGCAAACGCGCGCTTAACAAGTGGTAACCGGTTTTCACCATACATGGAGCCTGACACATCTATCAGGAAAACAAGGTTGGAAGGAGGAAGTTCCCGGGTATCCACCTGTTTGCTTTTCAGGGCCACGCGTACCAGCTGATGGGCAGTATTCCAGGGGCAAACCGCCATGTCGGTATAAATAGCCACGGGATCTTTTCCTTCAGGCGCTTTGTATTGGTAATCAAAATAATTGATCATCTCTTCTACTCTCACTGCGTCCGCCTCCGGCATCATGCCCTGGTTCAGGAAACGGCGTACGTTGCTGTAGGAGGCCCTGTCCACATCAATGCTGAAGGTGCTGAGGGGCTGGTCTGTAGCTGTGTGGAAAATGTTTTCGTTAATCGGACTGTAGTCTTCTGTGTTGTAAACAGGGGAGGGGGCGTAGTTCTTGCTGGTACCCCTGATAGTGCTAACAGAAGCGGTTACATTTCTTCGTTTCTGTGCGCCATAGCCCACCACCACTACTTCAGACAGCGCGGAGCTACTAACCCCGGCCACCTTGCCCTGCAATGCATCGTTGGTATTGCCCTGCATCACATACTGGTTCCTTTTTTTATCGAGTGGCTGCAGTTTGGTAAGCTGTACTGTTATTTTATTCTGCCCGTCTTTCACAGCTACGTCAACCGCCGGGTAGCCGGCAGCGTTTACTTCCAGGATTAGCGCACCTGTGGCGGTTTTCAGGCTGAACTGCCCTTTTTTATCGGTGGCCGTTAATACATCTGTACCTTTTACCCGTACTACCACATTGGCGAGGGGGCTTTTAAGCAAACTGTCTGTTACAATACCTGTAATAACCCGTACCTGTTGGGCGGAGGCAGTAAATGCCACCAGGCAGCTGAGCAATAGTAAAGAGAGATATTTTTTCATGGCGAAGTAGTTTTTCTACCTGCAGGATGTGCCGGGCGGTCCGGTTTCCATAAATCGTAAAAAAAATATTTTAAAACTACCTTTGCTGAAATTTTTTGTCGATGGTATATAACGTGATTGGCACCATGTCTGGTAGCTCATTAGACGGATTAGATATAGTTTTTGCAGAACTGACCGAGATACGCGGACAATGGACCTATGTTATCAGGGCGTCGGAAAGCCTGCCTTACGAGCCGGAGTGGGTGGAGCAGCTGTCGCAGGCCACTTCCCTGCCGGCAAAGGATTACCTGCTGTTACATACCGCATACGGGCATTACACCGGCCGGCGTATCCTGAATTTCATTGAAAAGAACCAGCTGGATCATAAAATTCATTTTATCGCCTCACATGGTCATACTACTTTTCATATACCCGCGCAGAAAATGACCGCCCAGCTGGGTGATGGTGCAGCCATTGCCGCCGTAACAGGATTACCCGTTATCAGCGACCTCCGGGCGGTAGATGTGGCGCTGGGCGGGCAGGGAGCTCCCATTGTTCCTATTGGTGAAAAGTACCTGTTGCCCGGATACCAGTACTGGCTTAACCTGGGCGGTATCGCTAATATTTCGGCGCAGCTGCCCGAACAGTTTGTGGCATTTGATATTTGCCCGGCCAACAGGGTATTGAATGCCCTGGCAGCCGCACTGAATAAACCTTATGACGATGGCGGCGCACTGGCGGCGGGTGGAGTGGCCGACAGCAACCTGCTGGAACAACTGAATCAACTGGATTATTACACCAAACCCTGGCCGAAATCACTGGCCAACGATTTTGGTACCGATACCATATTGCCGCTGATAGCGCCTTTGCGCATTTCTGTACAGGGCAAGCTCCGCACCTATGTAGAGCATATTGCGGCACAGATCACGCAAGCTGTAAAAGCGCTGAAAGCGCAGCTGCCGGAAGGGCCTGGCAAGATGCTGGTAACCGGTGGCGGCGCGTTTAATACTTTCCTGGTGAATACGATCCGGCAACAGCTGGAGCCACTGGACATTACGGTGGAGGTGCCGGATGAGCAAACCGTTAGTTTCAAGGAGGCGTTGATCATGGCGCTTATCGGAACATTGCGCTGGAGACAGGAAGATAATGTGCTGAGCGGGGTTACCGGGGCTTCCCGCGACTCTATTAACGGTGCGTTGTGGACAACCCATTAACAGATTACTACAATCATAAAAAAAGCAGCGGATGTAACCGCTGCTTTTTTTATGTATTAGTGAGCTGTCGTGAATTGAAAACTATCTCCGTCGAACAGCCCGAGGTCACTCAGTTTTAAATGCGGTATTACCAGCAGCGCCATAAATGATAATGTCATGAAAGGCGATGCCAGTGTGGATCCCAACTCTTTTGCAGCTTTATCCAGCGCGCTGTACCGGGCTGCTATCGTATATCCGTCGAGGTTACTCATTAGTCCGGCTACGGGTAGTGGCAGTTCCTGCACTGTATTATTCCCCACTGCGCTGATGCCGCCCTGTGCGGCAATCACGCTGTTGATGGCAGCTGCGAGGCTTTCATCATCGGTACCCACTGCAATGATATTGTGACTGTCGTGTGCCACAGAAGAGGCGATGGCGCCATGTTGCAGACCGAAGCCATGGATAAATGCCACTGCCGGCGGCGCCTTTTTGTAGCGGTTTACTACTACCAGTTTGAGTATATCCTGTTGTGTATTACTTTCTATAGCGCCATTAACAACGGGTAGTACCGCGGTGAGGGTGTTGGTGATCAGTTGTCCATCCATCGCGCCGATTACCTTCACCGTTATTTCTTTTGCATTGCTATCGTTAACGGGTATACGAAAATCGGCAGCCGTTACAGGATCTGCTATAAAATTATTTACGGGAGATGAAGGGATGGAAGGTATCAGCGTATGTCCGTTTTCCGCGACTTTCACGCCGTTGATATATGTTGTGAGAATGTTAAAGTTTTGCAGGTCATCTATCACAATAAAATCTGCCGGATCATTTACCCGCAGTAATCCATTATCGAGTTTATAATGCAGTACCGGGTTAATACAGGCCGCCCTTAACACTTTGAACAGATCAACACCATAGGCCAGGGCGCGCTTCACCAGCAGGTTAATATGGCCTTCCACGAGGTTATCGGGGTGTTTATCGTCGCTGCAAAACATGATATGTGAAGCATGGTCGTGCAGCAGCGGGTACAATGCTTCAAAGTTTTTGGCAGCGCTTCCTTCGCGGATGAGGATATGCATGCCGTATTGCAGTTTATCAAGTGCTTCTTCGATGGTAAAGCATTCGTGATCGGTGCTGATACCGGCGGCAATATATGCGGCGGCGGTTTCGCCCCGGAGGCCGGGAGCGTGGCCATCCACGGGTTTGCCGGCTTTTTGGGCGGCGGCTATTTTAGCGAGTACTTCCGGATCTTTGTGCAGCACGCCGGGGAAGTTCATCATTTCTGTGAGGTACCTGATATCATCTCTCTGAAGGAATGTTTCAATATCGGCCACGGTTACTACTGCCCCGGCGGTTTCAAAAACGGTGGCCGGTACGCAGGATGGGGCGCCGAAGTTAAACCGGAAGGGAACTTTTTTGCCATTTTCGAGCATGTATTCCACGCCTTTTACGCCCATCACATTCGCTATTTCGTGCGGGTCGCTCACGGTGGCGATAGTACCGTGCACAACGGCCAGCCTGGCGAATTCTGAAGGGATGAGCATGGAGCTTTCCACGTGTACATGCGCATCCGTAAAGCCCGCAAGCAGGTAAGTGGTGTATTGATTGTTGTTGCGTTCAATGCGGTTGATATAGCCATCTGTGATATGTATAGTGGCCGGATATATTTCCTGTTGCAGTATATCTACCAGGTTGCCTGAGAGCTGGAATGTATTCATGTTGCAAAGCTAAGGAATAGGTCGTATTTTCAATGCTGGCGTATTTTTTGAAAAGAGATGCCGGAGTTGTTTTAGGATATCTTATTTATCAACGGAAAATTAATTTTTATGATGACAGGAACCAGGTTTTATACGCTGTTAACAGCTTTTCTGATTGCCGGTTATTGCACCAGTGCACAATCTGCCGATGAATTGATAGCAAAGAATATTGTAGCGATGGGAGGTGAGGCGAAGTTGAAAGGGATTAAATCGCAGTACGTAGAGGGAAATATGGAAGTGCAGGGGCAAACCGTTCCCATTAAGCGGTGGGTGAAGCAGGATGAAGCGATGCGGCTGGAGTTTACCGTGAATGGCACCAGCAATGTGCAGGTAGTAACCCGTAATGCAGGCTGGAGCCTGATGCCGGTGATGCAGCAAACAACGCCGCAGGAAATGAACCCGGAAATGCTGAAGCTGATGAAAACCCAGCTGGATGTGAGAGGAGAGTTGTATGACTACAAGAGCAAGGGAAAAAAGATAGAATTATTAGGAAAGGATACCGTGAGCGGGTCGCCGGCGTATAAGCTGAAGATCACTGCTGCGGATGGTACATCGGGTATTGCTTACCTGGATGCCAACACTTACCTGCTGGTGAAGGCTACCAATCATATGAACGTACAGGGACAGGATATGGAGTTGGTAACGTTGTTGTCTGATTATAAGAAAACGCCGGAGGGACTTACTTATCCGGGTGTTACAGAGCAGGACCCGGGTGGGGTTAAAGTTAATATTCTGAAGATAGAAATGAATCAGCCGGTAGCAGATAGTTTGTTTACCAAACCAAATCCTTAAGAAACATTTCCGCTATTGGGCCGGGGGATATATTTCCTGTGGCGCAATAGCGGAATACGGTATTATTTATACAACGCCGCCATCGCTTTGGCTTCCTCAGCCATTTTCTTAGCCAGGTGTGCGGGTTTCAGCACTTTCACCTGGGCGCCATAACTCAGCAGTGTCATGGTCAGTTCCGGGTTAATAACAACGTTGAGGGATATACGGCATTCATCGCTGTTGTCTTCCACTATTTCCTGGGAAGTGTGGATGGGTTGCGACTTAATATATTTCCCCTGTCGTGGTGTAAAGCTCAGCAATACATTTTCGGGATCTCCGTCGTGTACGGTGATGCCTACTGCGTGCTGGAAGTAGCTGGCTTCGTCGAAATTCTTTTCATCAAAGTGTTTATTGGTAGGCCATAGTTTCACCACCCGGTCGAGGGCAAAGGTAACTACAGCGCCACCGCGGGTTTTCTGGCTTTTCCCGATGAGGTAAAAGCGGTGCTGGTATTCGCGGAGGTGATAGGGTTCCACCCAGTGTTCCTTAGGCTCATCGCGGTCGAAGCTCTGGTAGGCGATGCGGATCACTTCCAGGTTTTTGATGGCGTCTACTATTTCGGGGATATGTTCTGCGCCTTTGTAGTGGGATGCCCGGGTAAATTTGATGAGTCCTTTATGCTGGAGGGCTTCCCTGTTCATTTTGAGACTGGCAGCAATTTTCAGGATAGCATCTTCAAACTGCTGTACTACCGGGAGGCTCCGGAATTGTTCCAGTATGCCAATGGCAATTTCCAGCCCCTGCAGATCTGCTTCTTCTATAGGGGAATTACTGATGGAGAAGCTATCGTCTGAGTAGCGGTAGGTGCCGCTGCTGCGCTCATATACGATAGGCGCCATATAGTTCAGTTCAGGGTCCTGGCGCATATCCTGGATATCTTTCTGGATAGTGCGGGTAGAAATTGCAGTTCCCATCTTGTCCGATACATATTCAATCAGGTTATCCAGGGTAGGTTTTGGTTTCTGCTTACTGCGCAACCGCTCGTCGATCCAGCGGTAGCGCGACACCGCGTCTTTATTCTTTGGCAAAAGATAAAATTTAGATAATAAAAATAAACAATTCCCGCTTTTGCGACGAGGATTAAAAAAATTATCATCAAAAGATCACTACGCAAATCCCTTGCGTGCGGCGCCGATAAATTTGTAGTGTTATTAAAACCTGATGGTTATGAATAAGGTAAATACAACTACAGCAATTACGCAGGTACAGGCCATTTCAATTGGGCAGATCATTATGGATGATTCCAATTACCTGACGCTCTGGGGCCAGGCGCTACTGGATGAGGTGTGGTATCCCTGCGATTTTGTAACTACTTACGAAGTAATGAACACCATGCTGCGTTTCAGCCAGGACAAGCACGATGCGGTGCAGATGACGATTGTGAAAAAACTGGAAGATATGCGCCGCACGCCGGACATTATTGACCTGGAAGCGGAACTGGGTGGCGCCGTAGTGTTTGATCACCTCGTATTTCACATGAGGCGGCCCTGTTTGCAGCAGGACGATAACTGGGAGGCATATGCCGATGAAGAGTGTTATTATATAGAGCGTGTGATCCAGATGCCGGTACCCACCGTGCCTACATTGCCGCCTGCCGCCCGGTACAACTCAAACGACGCCAATGAGAAAATGGAGTATTGCATTCAAATGCTTCATGACGCCTATAACCTGTATCTCGGTTTTATCGAATTAGAATTGGGGGAAGACGCTGCCCGGGTAATGGCCGCCCTGGAAGACGATAACAAGTTCAGTATGGCATATTATGCCTGGCAGCTGTACACCTCAAATACATAAATACTTATAACCATATTTCTATCCGTTGATGAACCCTGATGATCCATTTATGTTAACCCTGAAAGACACAAAGATGAAAAAGAATCCATTTATGTTAGCCCCGGTGTCCATGTATGTTAATTCCCGGACATCTGTTTATGTTAACCCCGGTATCCATTTACGTTAACCGCCAAGCCTTGCATCCATTTATGTTAACCCCTGATACCCATTGGTGTTAGCCCCTGGTATCCGTTTGAATGAACCCCCAATTTCCATTGTTTGTTAGCCCCCAAAACCTTTGCCCCGGAAAAAAAAAGCGCAAAATTCTGAAAAAAATCCCTTAAAGTCTATAAATTTTGTAGGAAAATGCTATTTTTGGTCAATTAAATCGTAGAACTATGAGTTTAAGACTGGGAGATGTTGCTCCTAATTTCAAAGCCAATACCACTTTAGGGGAAATAGATTTTTACGATTACCTCGGCGAAGGTTGGGGTATCTTGTTTTCCCACCCGGCAGATTTTACCCCGGTATGTACTACCGAATTGGGAAAAACGGCTTTATTAAAGGAAGAGTTTGCAAAACGTAATACTAAAGTACTGGCTGTCAGCGTAGATCCATTAGATAAACACCTGAGCTGGATAAATGATATTAACGAAACACAACAGTGTGACGTAACTTTTCCTATTATTGCAGATGAAAACAAAACAGTGGCAAACCTGTATGATATGATTCATCCAAATGCCTCTGAAACATTTACAGTAAGATCCTTGTTTATCATAGGACCGGATAAAAAAGTAAAACTCATCATCACTTACCCGGCCTCTACCGGCAGAAACTTCGTAGAAGTGCTCCGTGTACTGGATTCCCTGCAGCTGACTGCTAAATACAGCGTAGCTACACCAGCCGACTGGAAAGATGGTGAAGACGTAATCGTTACGGCAGCGGTGCCAACAGCAGATATTCCTGCACGTTTTCCGAAAGGCCACAAAATTATCAAGCCTTACCTGAGAACAACACCACAGCCCAACAAATAATATTTAAAGAGCCGTAAGGCTTTGCTATAAAGATTTTTTAATGGTTGGTTTTTGATTTTTACGAAACGGGGATTTCTCCCCGTTTTTTTTATGCCCCTACCCCTGCCAGATATTATTACTGAGGTAACAGTTTATTAATGCACAGTTAACATCCCACGTAGCAGAAAAACAAACTCTGGTCTCTAGTTTTGCTGAAAAATACATTCAATCCATTTTTATGGAATATCGTTTACAATCAGATAAGCAGCTACTGGAAGAATGTACCAAAAACAATCTCAAAGCATTTAATACTTTATTTGATCGTTATTTTGGAAGATTGTATAACTACGCACTTGGCTATGTGAAGGATGAATACTTTGCAGAAGAAGCCATCATGGACCTGATGATGTGGATATGGGATAAAAGACATACCATACAGATAGAAGGCGAGTTTAAACCATATATCTTCAGAGCCGCCAAAAACGCCACTATCAAGGCGATCCGTAAAAAAGCCGTTTCCATAGCCCCGATAGAATTTATTGAGAATAACCTTTCCTTTGTGGCTACCCCGGCCGACCACCAACTGGACACCAGGGAACTGGAAGCAAAATATCATTTCCATCTTGATTCATTAAGCCCCCAGCGTAAAATTGTATTTCAAATGAGCAGGGAAGGCGACCTCTCCCACGCCGAAATTGCCAACGACCTCAATATTTCTATTAATACCGTTAAGAACCATATTAAATTCTCCCTGAATCATTTCAGAAAGCAGCTCAATAACCATAGCGATACGGTGTTGCCGGCGCTTACCGGGGTTTTACTGCTTTTTCTGCATTCATAATATATTAAAAATAATATTTAAGCAGGCGGTTGGCATTACTTCCTGCATACTTCTCCCATACTTCTCTGATACTTCTCGGATACTTAGGAGTCGTGTATGTGTTGTATTCCCCATACAGTTCCTATACAGTCCCTATACTCTTCCCATACACTCCCCATACTGTTCCCATACACTCACCATACACTCATGATACACTTCCCATACACTCCCAATACACTTACCCCCTTTTTTATACCCCATACAGAATAATTATTTTACATATAATAATACCCGGTCCCCCCGGTAAATTATGTTTCTGTTTTTTCTTCAACATCGGATAGCCCTTCGTCTTCTTTTTTGTCCCTATATGATTAACAGGGACCTTTTATGCTCTGTTAAACCAGCATGTCAAGACAAATAAACCGGGAATTAATTGAGAAATTTTTAGCAGGCAAATGTTCTGCCGAGGAGGAGCGACTGGTAAACCTGTTTCTGAAAGATCCTGCATCAGAAAAATTGTTGGAGGACATCCTGTCTGCAAATGCTGGTAAAGACTGGATCGTATTTGAGAACGACAAATCTGTTCATCCCCGGCAGCAGGAGTTGAAAAAATCCATGCAGGAAAGGATAGGCCATGTGAATATTGCGCGTAGCAGGAACTTATTGCACCTGCGCAATGCTGCCATCTGGATTGGCCTGATCCTGACAGCTATGGGTATTTATACCATCAGTTATTTAAGTAATAAAAGAGGAACGCAGATGGCTTTTGTGGAAAGCAACAACCCAAACGGGCAGCGGTCAAAAATAATTCTTTCTGATAGCAGTGTGGTATACCTGGGCGCAGGCAGCCGTTTGAAATATCCTGAGAATTTTTCCGGAGATACCAGGGATATCTATCTGTATGGAGAAGCTTTTTTTGAAGTAACGAAAGAGAAACATAAGCCGTTCACCGTTCATACCGGCGATGTGCAAACCAAAGTATTAGGGACTTCTTTTAAAATAGAAGCATTTAAAAATAAACCCTTACTGGTGGAAGTCGCCACCGGGAAAGTAAAGGTGGACCAGGTAGCTGCCGATTTTTCCAGATCACTGGCCGTTTTAACGCCAGGGCAGAAAGTGCTGTTTGATCATGGTGAAATTAAAAGAGAAACAGTTGATCCGGAAGAAGTACAGGACCTGAAGGAAGCCCGGTTAACATTCAACAATGCTTCGCTCAATGATATTGCAGAGGTATTGCAGCGGTGGTACAATGTGAAAATCACGTTTAAACAACACACAAAATCAGCGGAAAAAATGACGCTGACACTGGACGCCAGGGTGCCAATAGATAAAATATTAAACGTGCTGGCCGCCGCAGGCCATTTCAGCTACGAAATGAAAAACGGGGAAATCGTTATTCGCTAAACTTAAAATAAACAAACGATATGTATTAAAAAAAAGCTGTCCATCATTGGATAGGGACGTCGCATGTGATGTCGTGAAACTGCACGCCCATAAAGGCAACAGGATAAAGCGAAAGGAAATTAACAACGATTCCGGCTAACGCCGGCCAACCTTAATACAAAAATTAATGCAAAAAGGATTACATCCCACAACTAAGTTTATGATGAGATGTTCATGTATACTTTTAATCGCGCAACTTACTTTTATTGGCGTACTGCTGGCCGGAAACGCCCGTGGCCAGCAACTGGACAAAGTGATTGCTGTTAAGTTGGATCACGCCGGCGTGAAAGAAAGCCTGTTAACTATTCAGGCAAAGAGCGGAATCAGGTTTGTACTGCCGGAAAAGTTGTTGGCAGGACTCAAACAAAAAATCACTATTGATTCAGACCACTCAACCGTAAAATACCTGATTGAAAAGGTGCTGGAGTCAACCAATCTCGACTATAAGCTGGTAGAAGGCTATGTGGTGATTGATACCAAACCTGTTCCACAAGCGCCCGGTAAATTATCAGGAAGAGTGGTGGACGAAAAAGGCGCGCCTTTGCCCGGCGCAACAATCAGGGCGCTGGAAACCGGCCAGGTTGTTCAAAGTGACGCTAACGGCGATTACACATTCAACCTTAAACCAGGCAACTATACACTTGAAGTAACTTACGTTTCTTTCAGGTCGCAGAAATCGAATAATGTTGTTATAAAAGAAGGAAAAACCACCTCGCTTGATTTTTCCATGCAGCTGGCCGATAACAAACTGACAGAAGTAGTGGTGAGTTATGGTAAGCAGAAAAGCCGCGAAATTACAGGCTCGATTGCCACCGTTGATGCGTCGTCTTTGCAGGACATGCCGGTAACCCAGTTTGCCCAGCAACTGCAGGGAAAAGTAGCCGGTGTTCAGGTATCTCAAACCAGCGGCCAGCCCGGGCGCGGTATGGGGTTTATTATCCGGGGCGCGGCATCTTTTTACTCAAGCAATCAACCGCTTTTTGTAATTGATGGTAACCCCATTACAGGAAGTATCAATAACATCAACCCTGCAGAAATAGAAAGCTATAGTTTTCTTAAAGACGCATCCGCCACTGCATTGTATGGATCAAGAGCCGCAAACGGTGTAGTGCTTATTACTACCAAACATGCAAAACCAGGCGACGCAAAAATTGAATTCTCCAGCTACTATGGTTTACAGAAGATCCCTACCGGTAAACTGCCGAAGATGATGACTGCAAGAGAGTTTGCTACCTTCATGAAAGAGCGTGCAGAAGATGGACTGAAGTATGAACCTGGCTATTCCGTTTCTGCCGATTATCACGCCGCTTACGACAACCCGGAGCAGTATGGAGAAGGCACCAACTGGTTTAAGCTGTTAACGAGAACGGCGCCTATTCAAAGCTATGACCTCACTGTGCGAACAGCGCGTGAACACTCTTCATCCACTGTAATAGCAGGCTACCAGGAGCAACAAGGTGTATTGATCAATACCGGCACCAAGTTATATTCAATGCGTTTTAACCAGGATTTTACTACCGAAAACAATAAGCTCAAAATAGGTTTTAACCTGGCGCCAAGCTACCGGATGGATCATAACAACAGGTTGAATAGTGACGGTGTGGGCGGATACTTTGAAAGGTTCTTCGAGGCCAGTCCATTGGTAAGTCCTTACAATGCAGATGGTTCCTACACGCGCAACGTTTCTTCTCCCGGTATGGTGGCCTATATCAATCCACTCGCTACCTATGAATTAACCAACGACGATTATAAAACAACCCGCATACTCGGTAACATTTACCTGAACTATGAATTCCTGCCGGGATTAAGCATCAAGGGCAATCTGGCGGCAGATAAAGGCGCTGAAACACGCAAGTATTTCCAGTCGGGTTTGGTTACTGGCACACAGGGACAAACCACGGGAACCAGCTCGGCGGTTGATAACGGCTCATGGACTGCAGAAGGAAACCTGGTGTATAACAGAACCTTCTTTAAAGATCATAATATAGAAGCATTGGTAGGCTACTCGGCGCAGGAATTCAGCACTTATAATAACACACTGACAGGCCTCGGTTTCACCAGTGATGATATTGAATACCTCGGTGCCGCCACCAGTGTTACCGGTAGCAGTGGTGCGGGATCCTATTCATTATTGTCGACCATAGGCCGGGTGAATTATAATTATAAAGGGAAGTATCTTTTGTCTGCAGCACTCAGACGCGATGGTTCTTCAAAATTCGGAGAGAATACACAGTGGGGCAGCTTCCCGTCAGTAGCTGCGGGTTGGATCGTTAGTGATGAATCATTTATGAAGAATGTAAAAGGCGTTAACTTCCTTAAACTACGGGCCAGTTACGGGATTACCGGTAATAACTTCTTCGCCGGTAACTATGATCCACAGGCCACTATCGGCACTTATTACTACAACTTTAATAACGTAATCACCCAGGGACAAACCATCAACCGGCTGCCTAATAAGGATTTGAGATGGGAGCGCAACAAGCAGTTCGATATCGGTCTGGAACTGGGCGTATTGGATAACCGCCTCACTTTTACCTACGATTATTACCGCAAATTAACGGACGGACTGATTCAGCAACGCTCCATACCTACATCATCCGGGTTTAACCAAATCATTTTTAATGTGGGTGAACTTAAAATGTGGGGGCATGAATTTTCTGTGAGTTCTAAAAACCTCACCGGTAGCCTGAAATGGAATACCAGCCTGGCTTTATCGTTCGACAGGAACCTGATTACCAACCTCGTAGATCCCGGTTATATCAGGAGAAATGTAACGGTGAGTTCAGATTATTACCGTCAGCAGGTAGGACATCATTTGGGTGAGTTTTACGGATTTGTTTTTGAAGGATTATATAAAGATGCTGCCGACCTTGCCAACTCTCCCAAGTATTTAAGTACTACTGCCAAGCCAAATGGTAACTCCGATATCGGAACAATCAAGGTGAAGGACATCAACGGTGATGGCGTTATTGATGATGTGAACGACCGCACCTTTATTGGCGATCCTACGCCAACATTTACCGGCGGTATCGTGAACAACTTCAGGTATAAAAATTTTGACCTGAACATTGACATGACCTTTTCTGTTGGCGGAAAAATCCTGAACGCGGCTAAATGGGCCTATCAAACAAATATGGATGGTTCCCGTCTTCCGCTGGCCGCAGCTGCCGATCGCTGGCGCTCAGAAGAAAACCCGGGATCGGGCGTTTATCCGCGTACCAAATCAGGTACCACCGCAATGGGAAGACAGGTAAACAGTCAATGGATAGAAGATGGATCTTACCTCACTGCTAAAAATATAACACTTGGATATACCGTGCCTTTAAGAAACGCGATGATAAAAAACCTGAGGGTTTTTGCATCTATACAACAGGCGTTTGTATTAACGGGCTATTCAGGTATGAATCCGGAAATAAATGTGGGCGGCTCTGATCCTACGTCGGGTGTTGGTGTAGATGAAAATGCCTATCCTATACCAAGAACGTTTTCTCTTGGATTCACCACCACATTTAAATAATCATTTAACGCTGACAAAATATGAAAAAGCTATATACAGTGATGGTCCTTTTGTGTGCAGTGACAATATCCTGCAGCAAGGATTTTATCGAACGGTCGCCTGAAGATGCATATACCGACGACGTATTTTATAAAACAGAGCAACAATTCAGATCGGCTGTAGTGGCCGCCTATGCACCTCTCCGGGATGTGCTGGTGAATGATTATTTTACTTCAGAAATGCACTCTGATAACACCATTTATCAGGCTATACCAGGTAACAGGGGTACTTCTATTGTGGAACGTGAAAACATTTCCGACTTTACCAATACCTCTACCAATGCTTATGTAGCGGCCACCTGGCAGCATAGTTACACCGGCATCTCGCGTTGTAATATCATTATCGAAAGATTGAAAGGCGCTGATCTTAACAACGAAGTAAAAGCAAACCTCGATGGACAGGCCAAATTTTTAAGGGCGCTCAACTACTTTAAACTTGTGCGTTTATACGGTGGCGTTCCTCTGTTTATAAAAGAAGTGACTACGGCAGATGAGGCATTTAAGGCCCGTGCCACCGAAGCAGAAGTATATGCCCAGATCATTGCGGATGCACAGGACGCTATCGCTGAACTGGCGCCACCAGCAAAGTTCCCGCAAACAGGAGAGGCCACCAAAGGATCTGCGACTATACTGCTTGCCGAAGTGTATGCCACGCAGAAAAAATGGGCAGATGCGGAGAAACTGCTAAACAGTATGCTGACTATGGGCTACGATCTTAATGCAAACTACGCAGATGCCTTTATGCCAGCGAATAAGAATAGTAAGGAATCGGTTTTTGAAATCCAGTTTCTCGGAGGTACATTAACAGGTGCTACGCCCAATGTGTTGTCTTTTCATTTTTTACCAAGAAGTAAAGACACTAAACTGCTAACGGGTATTTCTATTGACAATACCGGCACAGGTGGATGGAATACGCCCAGCAATGATTTGATCAGTGATTTTGAAGCCGGCGACAACCGCCTGGAAGCCTCTATCGGTATTGCAGAAGGTACCTATGATGCCAGCAACTACTTTAAATATTCAGCCGCAAAAAGCATTATCAATTACGTTCCTGCCACGGGAAAAATTGGTGTGCCCTACATAAAAAAGTATTTGCATGCTCCGCTGGAATCACCTACCGGCTCCGGTGATGATTTTCCTATCTACCGTTTTTCTGATGCGTTGCTCTTATTGGCAGAAGCCTTAAATGAACAGGGAAAATCTTCCGATGCACTAACACCGTTGAACAGGGTAAGGAGAAGAGCAGGGTTGGCCGATTTCACTAATACAGATCCCGCCCAGCTGCGTGCCGCTATTTTTCATGAACGCAGGGTGGAACTGGCATTTGAAAACCATCGCTGGACAGATCTGCTCAGAAGCGGTAAGGCGCTATCTGTGATCAATGCCTTTGGCGTAAAGATCAGGGAACAACTGCCATATCTTTCATCAGATGCGTACGTGATTGATCAGCATCACCTGTTATTTCCCATACCTCAGAATGAGGTGGGACTCAATCCAAAGATCATCCAGAACCCCGGCTACTTTTAATAGTTTTCAAACCAGCATATCATGACGATGAAAAGAGGCTTTTGTATACTGCTACTGTTAACGATGGGTGGCTTTAGTAATGCACAACAAAAAGGAGAAGATGAGTTTTCTATTGCCGTAATCCCGGATACCCAGTATTACACTGCAGAGAAAAATGGTGGAAAGAAAGAAATGTTTACTGCACAAACGGAGTGGATCGTAAAAAATGCGGCAAAGGAAAACATCAGATATGTGATCCATCTGGGAGACATCTCTGAGGACGGTGAAAAATTTCCGCAACAATGGGTCAATGCAGCGGCATCCATGTATTTGCTGGAGAAACCGCAACCCGGGTATCCGCAGGGTATTCCGTATGGCATGGCCGTAGGAAATCACGACCAGACTAAAAGTCAATATCCGCTGAGTGGTAAAACAGATCAATACAACAAATATTTCGGCATCGAACATTTTAAGGGTAAAAAATGGTACGGGGGGCACTATGGCGATAATAATGATAGTCACTACGATCTTTTTGAAGCCGGTGGTATTAAATTTATCAGCATCTTTTTAGAGTATGATTCTTATGGAGAAGATATTGAGGGGATGAACAAATGGGCCAGCCAGCTATTGGAGAAATACAGCGACAGGAAGGCAATTCTTGTGAGTCATTCTATTATTCATTTTAATAAAACAACAGGTACTAACAAGAAGGGTTTTCCGAAATTTTCAAAACAGGCGCAACGTGTGTTCGACCGGCTGAAAAGTTACCCTAACGTGATGTTAACCTTATCAGGACATGTGGGCGATAACGGCGAGGGATACCGTCAGGATGGCTACGCCGGGAATATTATCCGGTCGTTTTTATCCGACTACCAGAGCCGGCCGGATGGTGGTCATGGGTTAATGCGTTTGATGAAGTTTTCGAAATCGAAAGACCTGATCAGTGTACGTACTTTTTCGCCTTACACAGGTGAAGAAGAAAAGGATGCAGATAGTGAGTTTACACTGCCGTGGTTTCATCATACCAACGTAGCCCGTTATCATGATTACGACAATGACCAGCATACCGACATTGCCTTCTTTTCCCGTGGTGTATGGAAGATAGCAGGGCAGCCCGATATAGCGTTTGGAAAAGAAGGAGACATTCCTGCACCGGCGGATTATAACGGTGACGGTAAAACGGAGTTAGCTGTATTCCGGCCTTCCGAAGGTAAGTTTTATCTCCAGGGAGGGGAAGTAGTTACACTTGGACAAGCAGGTGATATCCCGGTGTGCGGAGATTACGACGGCGATGGTTTTGCAGAGGTGGCGGTATATCGTCCAGCTACGCTTACCTGGTATTTTGATGGCCTGGACAGTATCCGGTTCGGACATAAAAATGGTATTCCCGTTCCGGCGGATTATGACGGAGATGGCGTGCTGGACGTAGGCGTATTTCGTACAGACAATTCGTTATGGCAAACAAGTTTGGGTAATATTCCGTTGCAGGTAAAGCATATCCCCGGCGACATTCCTGTTCCCGGTGATTACGATGGCGATGGCAGAGCAGAAATGGCGGTGTTTCGTCCTTCCACCGGTGAATGGATCATTGACAGGTTTAAAGAACCGGTAAAGCTTGGGAAAGAAGGAGATATCCCGGTTCCCGGGAATTATTTCAGAGATGGAAAAACTTACCCGGCTGTTTACAGGGATGGTAAGATCTATCTTGAAAACGGTCATACCATAACAGCCAATCAGGGGAAGATAACAGAGCTGGTAAAATAAAATTAAAAGAGCCGTGTACAATACACGGCTCTTTTAATTTTATTCTTCGCCTGCGGGCTGCTTACCACGGTGTTTCCGTAGTTGCGTTAGCAGGGCACTCATATCTTTTGGCAGCGGTGCTTCAATCGTATATTCCTTGCCGGAAGGATCTTTGAAGATCAGCATAGACGCATGCAGGGCCAGCCTGCTGAGTAATGGCCGCTCTTCTTCTGTATGTTTGCCTAACTTGAATTTTTTCTTGATAGAAGATAACAGCACCGGTTGCGCGCTGCCGTAAAATTCATCTACCGCAATGGGGTGTCCCAGGTACTTCATATGTACCCTGATCTGGTGGGTACGGCCGGTATGGATCTGCATCCTTACCAGGCTGTAAAGGCCAAATTCTTCCAGTACTTCATAATCTGTAGAGGATGGCTTACCCTTGCGGTTAGTCACCATCTTACCCTTTTGTACAGGATGTTCCATGATCCCTTCACTCACATTGCCTTGCTTAGGTACTGGTTGGCCACTTACCAGTCCGAGGTAAAACTTCTTTACATCCCTGCTTTCAAAAAGCTGCGAGAAATATTTATGCGCTGCTTCGTTGCGTGCAAACAGGATGATGCCACTGGTTTCGCGGTCGAGCCGATGTACCGTGAATATTTCCCCGTAAGCTTTTTTCATGATGGCTATCAGGGAGGTAAGCTCATTATCATGACGGTCGGGCAACGTAAGCATTCCTGAAGGCTTGTTGACTACAACAAAATCAGGCGTTTCGAGTATAATATGTTCTGATAATCGCATTCCGTAAATCGGCAGTTATTTTTTAAAGTGTTTCAGCAGGATTACTTCTTTCTCATTGAGGAAGCGCCACTGTCCACGGTTCAGTGTTTTTTTGGTAAGACCCGCATACATTACGCGGTCCAGCTTTTCTACTGTATATTCCAGGTGTTCAAAGATGCGGCGGACAATGCGGTTTTTACCACTGTGAATTTCAATGCCCACCTGTTTTTTATCTTTCGGATCCACATAACCCAGCGCGTCTACCAGGGCAACGCCATCTTCCAGGGTTACACCTGCAATGATTTGCTCGAAGTCGGTTTTAGTCAGTGGTTTATCCAGTTCTACCTGGTAAATCTTTTTGATGTTATGTTTGGGATGAGCCAGGCGTTGTGCCAGTTCACCATCATTGGTGAGCAGCAACAGGCCGGAGGTATTACGATCGAGGCGTCCTACAGGGTATACCCTTTCGTTTTCTGCAGCATCCTGGATCAGGTCCATTACAGTTTTGCGGCCTTCCGGATCATCGGTGGTAGTAATGTAGCCTTTGGGTTTATTCAGGAGAATGTATACCAGGTTTTTAGTCGGGGTAATTTTTTTATCCTGCATAGTTACCACATCGCTGCTGGTTACTTTGGTAGCGGGTTCTGTTACCACTTTGCCATTCACGGTTACCTTGCCTTCCTTGATCAGGTCTACTGCTTTTCTGCGGGAGCAAAGACCACAATGGGCCACAAATTTGTTCAGCGGCATTTCGCCGGGGCCAAATATGCTTTCTTTGCCTTCGTTCGTATGTTCGTGATCGTTAGCGCCTCTTACCTTTGTGCCTTTTTTTTTATCCTGTTTATCGGCGAAGCGTTCGTTGGTTTTATCAAAGAACTTTTTACGGTTGAAGCCACTGGGTGTTTCTTTTCCGCCTTTTTTCTTTTCTCCGTGGAAGTGAAAAGCGCTGTTGTCGTCCGTTTTCTTAGCGGCGCCTGCACCGTAGGTACGTTTGCGCGGGGCTCTTTCACGGCTTTCTTCTTTATCGAAGCTGCGTACACGTTCCGGACGTTCACCATCTTTTCTGAAAGCGCTGAATGCGCGTTCGCCATCGGGTTTATCTTTCTTGTCTTTAAAGTCGTTATCGTTGCTGCGTTTGTGGAAAGGCTTTTCGTCTTTGTCGAAACGTTTACGGGCGCCTGGTTTTTCATCCCGGCCGAAGGAGCGTTTGTCATCGCTTCTGCCGAAAGAGCGTTTGTCGTCGCTTTTACCAAAAGAGCGTTTATCATCACTTCTGCCGAAAGAACGTTTTTCTTCGCCTTTTTCGCCAAAGCTGCGTTTGAACGGAGGTTTCTCTTCGCTGCTGCCGGTGCTGCGTTTGCCGCGTTGAGGTTTATCATTTCCAAAGCTATCGGTAGCTGGTCCTTTTTTGCGGGCCGGTCTGCCGTTGCTGTCGAAAGTGCGTTTGCGGAAAGCAGGTTTTTCATCACCGGCGCTTTCGCCACCGAAACGGGGCCTGCGGGATGAGGAGCTGTCGTCAGCGCTGCGGTTATCTTTTGCAGATGCTCTTCCTGGCCTTTCGCCATCAGCGGAGGAGCGGTTGCGGTTGCCTGCTGGTTTGTCGCTTTTACCAAATTTGTTATCCCTTGATGGACCAAACCCTTTTTTAGCAGGTTGTTTTTTCTTCATAAATTATTATTGATTGATGATCATGCGTGCATGACCAATAGGAATATTGTTATAGTATCAGCCTTTATTGGCGAGTTGTCCGCATGCCGCATCGATATCTTTACCACGGCTGCGACGCAATCTTGCATTCACCCGGTTTTTGGCAAGATATTCCATGAACTCTTCTGCTTTTTTGGCGTCCGGTTTCTGGAACCGGGCCATATCAATCGGGTTGTATTCGATGATGTTTACCAGATCAGCGGGAACCTGCCTGTATATTTTAATCAGCTCATCAGCATCTTCTTTTGAGTCGTTAAAATCTTTGAAGAGGATATATTCGAAAGAAATTTCGTTTTCAGTAGCCTTGTAGAAGTAGTTCAGCGCGTCTATCAATTCCTTCAGGTTGTTGGAATCGTTGATAGGCATAATTTCACTGCGTTTCTTATCATTGGCGGCGTGTAAAGACAGTGCCAGGTTAAAGCGTACTTTATCGTCGCCCAGCTGGCGGATCATTTTGGCCACGCCGGCGGTAGAAACGGTAATACGTTTTGGCGACATGCCCAGTCCGTCGGGGGAAGTGATACGCTCAATGGCCTGTAATACATTCTTGTAGTTAAGCAGGGGTTCGCCCATGCCCATGAACACGATGTTGCTCAGCTTTTTGCCGGATGATTCCAGGGCTTGCTTATTCAGCAGCGCCACTTCATCATAAATTTCATCGTAATCGAGGTTGCGCTTGCGCTCCATGTAGCCGGTAGCACAAAACTTGCAGCTCAGGCTGCAGCCTACCTGTGAGGATACACAAGCGGTTTGCCGGCTGTCGGTCGGAATCAGCACACCTTCTACCAGGTGATTATCGTGTAAGCGGAAACGGCTCTTGATGGTACCATCATTGCTTTGCTGTACGGTATCCACCTTTACAGCAGGAAGGGAAAAATGCTCCGTTAATTTTTGTCGTAATTCTTTAGAGAGGTTGGTCATTGCCTCAAAACTATCGGCATGCCGCAGCCAAAGCCACTCGTATACCTGTTTTGCACGGAAAGGCTTTTCGCCTATTGACCCGAAATATTCCTGTAAAGCCGGTAAACTTAAATGCCGGATATTTTTATTGTCAGACTTCATTATCATTAATTGAGCAGTTGGCTGCCTTACGGCAGTCGGAAAGTAACGGCAAAGATACGTAATATTGGCGTACTGACAGAATGTCCTTTAAAACTGAATGCCACAGCCGTTTCCAGCTGTGGCATCCGCTTATAAAGGCGTATTCGGCTTATTTCATCCAGATAGCGGCAAAATGGGAGGAATTGTCGTATCCCTGGATCCTGAACAACCGGTATCCCTGGGCTGTCAGGTCGGTGAACTTAGCCTGGTAGTCGGACGGAGTCATATTCATATACGAATAGTACGCCTTGTTCTTAGGCCACCAGAGCCCACCTACGTTATTCTGGCTCCCGTTTTCCTCGATGTTTACATTCACAGTCATCAGACCTGCTTTATTTAATTCCTCGAACTTCTTTGTAAAGTCGTTGGTATTCATGCCATAATACATGTAAAACCCTCCGGGATTGCTGCTGCCAAATACCCCGGCATGATAGCGTTTACCACCGGCATAGTATACCACGTGCTCGGTTACGCGCATTTTCTGCTGTTCCACATAGGTTTTCCATTTGGCGGCGTATACTTCGTCTGTAGCATTGTGTACAGCGGCAAAGTTTTCATTGCCTCTTTTCTGCCAGATAGCGGTAAACAATGGATTGCCGGCGTTATCGTTGGTAATGGAGATCTGCCGGGGAATATATCCTTTGCCATAATATTCGTCGAAGTACTGCTGGTACTGGGTGCTGTTCATGTTAATGCGGCAATACCAGGCGCCGGGGAGTCCCTGCTGGAAAGAGCCGGAGGCGAGGTACTGGTTACCGGATTTATGTACGCTCAAAGTTTGCAGTGCCATGCCCATGCCGGTATAGTAGCCCCAGTATTGGGTGATATACTGCACCGGTACATTGTGGAAAGAAGGATAGAAAGGTGCAAAGAAGCGGTTAAATCCGCCGTTGGCGCCTATTTCATAGCAGGAGCTGTTGCTGCTTTCTGAAGTAGCATACACGCCATAGGGGTCTACTTCCATCCAGTCGGCGCCAGTACCGGGACTTTTCACCCAGAGCATAAAATGCAGGTGGTTGTTGCCGGTATTGGGATTGGTAGGGGTGCCGTCCTGGTTAAGTCCCCAGCCGGCGCCACCAAAGCCCGTGTTACCAGCCCAGGCAATTTGCTGGCCGGCGTATACATAATCTCCTGCTTTTACTTTCAGCTTTTGGGCGTTGGTACCCCACAGTAATTGTGACGGGTTGGGCAGGTTGGCAAATTTTTTATACTTGGTATCGCGGGCGTCTTTGTCGTTGGGGTCATTCACCTTAATGACTTTTGCGTTCGCCACATCATGATCAAAACCGCCACGGAGGTGGAAGTAGCCGGTGCGATAAGATGTTCCGTCTGCTGCTTTATGTTCTATGATCACCACATTTCCGAAGAACGGGTCCCACATGGCAGTCACCACTTTTCCGGCGGCGGAAGCGTATACGCCAAAGGTTGGGTCGATGCCAGGGCCATAGGCGTCGCTGGTTTTGAGGTAATCCACTGAGCCGTGGCCATTGCCATTATCATACTTCCAGGCGCCTGCCGGATACACTTTGCTGTTGGTATACGGGAGGAAGAAAGGAACTTTGGGCGACAGGCTGCTGGCAAAGGTGCGTGCATCGTTTTCGTTGCTGAACACCGCTGCAGGAGAGGCGTACATCAGGCTTTTATTGGCTACTTCATCTTTGATGGAATAGCTGCAGCAGCCGATAGTTACGGTTGGAGGCGTGCAATAGAGCGGTGCATTCACTTTTTTAACGGTGATCACTTTGTCCGGCAGCAACTGGAGGTTATCGATATTGATTTGCCGTGCGGTGGTGTTGTCTGCAGCCAGGTTCCATCTGGGGGCGGCGCGGAGGTTTCTTACGTTTACGGCGCCACGGGGTGTTGCTACCTGCCGGGAAGGTTCCGGGCCTTCCATGATTTTGGCGGTGGATTTAATGGGTCTGTATAAAAGTTCGGAGAGGTTCGCCTCATTTTCACCCGCGGGTTGTTGGGCTTTCACAATTACAGGTGTAGTGCTGAGCAAACAGATTGCCAGCCACACCACGCTACTTAGGTGTTTCATTTTGGGGTTATTTTTTGATAGAATTAATGACAGCGGCAAAACTAGGCCCGGCAAGGGGAGGAGTCAAGCGACAATTACTGAAAGGCGGGAATCCGGTTATATCTGGCGGTTTTTGCGAATTTCTGTGCAAAAGGGACGTTATGTTTTATTGGTTGAGTTGGCGGGATGTGTTTTATTTGCATATAAACCAAAACAACCACATGCAAGTTGCATATATTGTAGATGCGGTGCGTACGCCGATAGGCCGTTACGGGGGCGCATTAAGTACCGTCCGCCCGGATGATCTGCTGGCTCATCTGCTGAAGGCGTTGATGGAAAGAAATCCTTCTCTCGATCCTGCTGTAATAGAAGATGTAATTGCCGGCGCTGCCAACCAGGCCGGTGAAGATAACCGGAATGTGGCGCGTATGGCCGCATTGCTGGCTGGTTTGCCGGTAACTGTTGCCGGTAATACTGTAAATCGTTTATGCGCTTCCGGTATGCAGGCGATCATGGATGCCGCCCGTGCAGTGATGTGTGGTGAAGGAGACGTGTACCTGGCCGGCGGCGTGGAAAGCATGACCCGTGCGCCTTTTGTGATGAGTAAATCTGACGGTGCTTTCAGCCGTAAAACAGAGATGTATGATTCCACTATTGGCTGGCGTTTCACCAATAAAAAACTGGCCGATATGTATTATCCTTTTTCTATGGGAGAAACCGCAGAAAATGTAGCGAACCAGTGGAATATTGGCCGGGAGGAGCAGGACCTTTTTGCGTTAAGAAGTCAAACGCTTTACAGGAAAGCCCTGGATGCCGGTAAATGGCAGGATGAAATTATCCCGGTGCCCATCACTCCCAATAAAGAAGAGCAGGTGATTTTTTCTAAAGATGAACATCCGCGCGATACCACACTGGAGAAGCTCGCCGGCTTACGTCCTGCATTTGCAAAAGGCGGCTCTGTTACAGCCGGTAATTCTTCCGGTATCAACGATGGCGCAGCTGCGGTATTAATTGTATCTGAAAAGGCATTGAAGCAGTTTAATCTTCAGCCGCTGGCGCAAATAAAAAGCATGGCAGTAGCGGGAGTAGATCCTTCAATTATGGGGATAGGCCCGGTGCCGGCATCGAAGAAGGCTTTGCTGCGCGCGGGCATCACGGCGGACCAGCTGCACCTGGCTGAACTGAATGAAGCGTTTGCGGCACAGTCGCTCGCCTGTATGCGCGACCTGGCATTAAATCCGGATATCGTGAATGTAAATGGGGGCGCTATTGCTATTGGTCACCCGCTGGGGTGTAGTGGTGCGCGGATTACGGCTACGCTGCTGCATGAAATGAAACGAAGGGACGGAGCTAAATATGGTTTGGCTACCATGTGCGTAGGAGTGGGGCAGGGCGCTGCTATGATATTTGAACGTTTATAAAAACAGACCTTCCCTAAAATAGCGAGCGGTCGGACATTACATCCGGCCGCTCGTTGCTGGCAAGCAAAAAAAAGGGTTCCTCATAGACAGATTTGTTTCTCCGTCATCATTTTCCGGAGATTGATCAGACCATAACGCATCCGACCTAGTGCGGTATTGATACTCACTTGCGTGAGATCGGCAATTTCTTTAAAGCTTAATTCGGCATAGTGTCGCAGGATAATTACTTCCCGCTGTTCTTCCGGAAGCATGTCCAGCATTCTGCGAACGCGGTCATGACTCTGACGGGTAATGAGCTTTTCTTCTGCACAGCTGTCGCTGAAGCCCAGCACATCAAAGATGTCTTTGTCATCTCCGGTCCTGATCATTGGTGTACGCTTGATCTTCCGGAAATGATCCACACACAGGTTATGCGCAATGCGCATCGCCCAGGGTAAAAACTTTCCCTTTTCAGTATAACGTTCGGCCCTGATGGTGTCAATAATCTTAATGAAGGTGTCCTGGAAAATATCTTCCGCGAGGAATGAATCTTTCACCAGTAACAGGATAGAAGTGAACACCTTATCTTTATGACGGTGAACCAACTCTTCTAATGCGGAAGAATGCCCCTTTTTAAAGAGGGTAATCAACTGCTCATCGCACAATTTGTACATTACTTGCATAAACTTCTACAACTAGGCGGGTTAGTAAATAATTACAGACTTTACAGCCAGTTTGGTTGTTTTAATTAAGTAGAGTTTAAGCGATATTGAACAGTTTTAGTTAATGATGATTTTTGGATTGTCCAGCGAGATAGATCTGGTCCTATGCAAATATAAAAGATTAGTTCAATAAAACAAATAATAAAAAATCGCTTTCAGCGCATAGGTATTAGCTTTTAGCGTATTGCGGACATCTGTAAAAAGCAAGCCGCCGAACTAACATCTTTTCCCTTAAATTTGTTCTGTCATGGCAACAAAAGTAAAGAAACAAACAAGCATAATTGATCCTCAGGAAGTTAGCCCACAGGACCATATTTTCATAAAAGGAGCCAGGGTACATAATCTTAAGAATGTAAGCGTCTCCATTCCCCGCAGTAAGCTGGTAGTTGTTACTGGTGTGTCCGGTTCCGGGAAATCCTCCCTCACTATGGATACGCTGTACGCGGAAGGCCAGCGCAGGTATGCGGAAAGCTTAAGTTCTTATGCCCGTCAGTTCCTGATGCGGATGAACAAACCGGATGTAGACTACATCAAGGGAATTTGTCCCGCGATTGCGATTGAGCAGAAAGTGATTACCCGTACACCCCGTTCTACCGTGGGATCGATGACGGAAATTTATGACTATCTGCGGTTGCTGTATGGAAGGGTGGGTAAAACCTATTCCCCCATCTCCGGAAAACTGGTAAAAAAACATGAAGTAAGTGATGTGGTGGATTATATCACAAAACTGAAAAATGGCACAAAGGTGTTACTCCTTGCTCCCTTCCGCAGGCATGCCAAAAGAGAGGTAAAAGAAGAACTGAACATCCTGGTGCAGAAAGGCTTTTCCCGTTTATACATGCCCGGTAGTGAAGGCTCCGGACTGGTACGTATAGAAGAACTGCTGGAACAGAAGAAAATAACGGTTCCCGATAATGCATGGGTGCTCATAGATCGTTTGGTAGCAAAGGATTTTGAGGAAGATGATAAACATCGTATAGCCGATAGCGTACAAACCGCCTTTTATGAAAGTGAAGGCGATTGCTACGTGGAAATTGATGGTAAGGAGATGCAGCATTTTGCCAACCGCTTTGAACTGGATGGTATCCAGTTTGAAGAACCTGTCCCCAACCTGTTCTCTTTTAATAATCCATACGGTGCATGTCCTACCTGTGAAGGTTTCGGACAGGTGCTGGGCATCGATGCCGACCTGGTGATCCCCGACAAACGGTTAAGCGTATTTGAAGGCGCCGTAGCCCCGTGGCGCGGGGAAAAAATGGGCGAATACAAAGAAGCGCTCATTAAAACCGCGCGCAAGTTTGGTTTCCCGGTGCATAAGCCCATCGCAGAACTTACCGATGAACAGGTGAAATTACTCTGGACGGGTAACGAACACTTTTACGGGTTGAACGAGTTCTTTAAAATGGTGGAACAAAACCTGTACAAGGTGCAATACCGCGTGTTACAGGCCCGCTACCGCGGACGCACCGTTTGTCCGGATTGTGGCGGCGGACGTTTACGCAAAGAAGCACTTTATATAAAAGTAGGTGACCGCAGTATCGCCGAACTGGTAGATATGCCGGTGTCTAACCTGAAGGAATGGTTCGACAACCTGCAACTCAATGAGTTCGAACAACAGATCGGAAAGCGTATCCTGCTTGAAATTAATCACCGGATTAAAACCTTACTGGATGTAGGTTTAGGATACCTTACCCTGAACCGTGTGGCCAATACCCTCAGTGGGGGCGAAAGTCAGCGTATTCAGCTTACCCGCACCCTGGGAAGTAACCTCACCAATTCCATGTACATTCTTGATGAACCAAGCATAGGACTGCATGCGCGGGATACCCACCGCCTGATTGCGGTACTGAAAGAATTGCGTGACCTCGGTAATACCGTGGTGGTAGTGGAACATGATGAGCAGATGATGGAGGAAGCCGACTATATCATCGATATGGGGCCACTGGCGAGTCACCTGGGTGGTGAAGTTATTTTTGAAGGCACCTATCCGCAGATCTTAAAAGATGGTAAAAGCCTTACCGGTAAATATCTCAGCGGCCAGTTTACGATTGATCCGCCGGCGAAAGTGCGTAAATGGAAAAAAGCAATTACCGTTGAAGGCGCCCGTCAACATAACCTGAAAGACATTACCGTTGATTTTCCTTTACAGGTATTAACCGTGATCAGTGGTGTGAGCGGATCGGGTAAAACCACGCTGGTTAAACAAATCCTGTACCCGGCGCTGATGAAACTGAAAGGTGAATTTGCAGAAAGGGTAGGGAATCACAAAGCCCTCAAAGGTGCGCTGGATGACGTTACACAGGTGGAAATGATTGACCAGAACCCAATCGGAAAATCGTCGCGTTCCAACCCGGTAACTTATATTAAAGCGTATGATGAGATCAGGGATCTGTACTCCAAACAGCCACTGAGCAAGATGCGCGGCTTCCAGCCAAAACATTTCTCCTTTAACGTAGATGGCGGCCGTTGCGACGCATGTAAAGGCGAAGGGGAAGTGATTGTGGAAATGCAGTTCCTCGCAGATGTACATCTTACCTGCGAAAGCTGCGGTGGTAAACGCTTTAAAGACGAAGTACTCGAAGTAACCTATAAAGGGAAAAATATTTACGAAGTACTGGAAATGGGAGTAGACGAAGCGCTGGACTTTTTCAAAGAGGAAAAAGATGTGTGCAATAAAATACGCCCGTTGAGCAGTGTGGGACTGGGATACGTAAAACTCGGACAAAGCAGTGATACGCTGAGTGGCGGCGAGGCACAGCGTGTGAAGCTGGCCTCTTTCCTGGGTAAAGGAAAAGCCCAGGGACATATCCTGTTTATTTTCGATGAACCTACCACCGGCCTGCATTTTCATGATATTAAAAAATTGCTGGACTCCTTCAATGCCCTTATTGAACAGGGACATACCGTACTGGTCATTGAACACAACCTGGATGTGATCAGGAGTGCCGACTGGGTAATTGATCTTGGGCCTGAAGGGGGTGCTGGTGGCGGTAATTTACTGTATGCCGGCGTACCGGAAGGATTGAAAAAAGTAAAAGAAAGTTATACCGGGAAGTTCCTGAAATAAGGATATAGATTTAAAAAAGCCATTGTCTTTACACACGTAAAGACAATGGCTTTTTTATGCGAAGGACTTTACATCCTGTTTATCTGAGTCTGTCCAGTGATTTGATCAGTTTCTCATCTTTATAAATTCCCCTGGCAGCGAGGAATAAAAGTATGATGACAACGATGGGTAAGAAAGATGCGGGCAAATAAGACGCTGAGGTAATGGTAATGCCACCGGTGTTCAGCTTATTGGCCGTTTGCTGCACCACATAATATTGATATGCCAGCGCTCCGAACCCAAAAAGAATGTTAAATATTGTCAGCCGGAACTGCAGTTTACGTTTCTTAAAAAGGAAAATAGTGACGAGGGCCAGCAGGATAATAATGATGTACAGTACAAACAGGAGATAGTTGCTGGAAGCGTTTACAGATTGCTTTACGCCATTGGAAAGGGTAGCTCTCCACAAATCGAAAGACAGAGCAGCAGCGCCTGCGGCGGCAGCCAATAGCAGATAGAGACTCTGGATGCGTTGTATCATGATATTTACGAATGTTTAACGCTGTAAAAGTAAGTAATTTTAATGGTTAGCAGGCGTAATTATGAGAGGATATCCCACTATTTGGGTGGCTGCCCTTAATTCAATAGTTCGTATATTGCACGCCCAATAACAATCTTATATTTATATGGCAAAGAAACTGAATAAGCAGGATGCGTTGGATTATCATGCAAAGGGCAGGCCGGGCAAAATAGAAGTCATACCTACGAAAGACACAAAATCACAATGGGATCTCTCACTCGCATACTCTCCCGGAGTGGCAGAGCCATGCAAAGAAATTTTCAATGATGTAGAAAACGTTTACAAATATACCGCGAAAGGCAACCTGGTGGGCGTTATCAGCAATGGTACCGCTGTATTGGGCTTAGGAGATATTGGCCCTGAAGCCGGCAAACCGGTGATGGAAGGGAAAGCAGTATTGTTTAAAATATTCGCTGATATTGACGTATTTGATATAGAACTGGATGCAAAAGATCCGGATACCTTTGTGGCCGCTGTAAAGGCGCTGGAGCCTACTTTCGGGGGGATCAACCTGGAAGATATTAAAAGTCCCGAGTGCTTTGAAATCGAAGACAGGCTCAGGAAGGAACTGAAAATTCCGATCATGCACGATGACCAGCATGGTACGGCCATCATTTCCTCTGCCGCATTGCTGAATGCACTGGAACTGGTAAAAAAGAAAATAGAGAAAGTAAAAATAGTGGTAAATGGCGCAGGAGCCGCTGCTATGGCTTGTGTAAAGCTGTATGTGGCACTGGGCGCCAAACCGGAAAACTTTATCATGTTTGATAAAGACGGCGTATTGAATAAAGACCGCCAGGATCTTTCCGACAGACATAAACAATTCACTACCAGCACGAAAGTTAAATCACTGGCAGAAGCCATGAAGGGAGCAGATGTGTTCCTGGGCTTATCTGTAGGTAATGTGGTGACAGCCGAAATGATCAAGAGCATGGCTAAAAGCCCGATCGTATTTGCAATGGCAAACCCCGATCCGGAAATTGCTTATGAAACAGCCATCGCGGCACGCCCGGATATTATCATGGCTACCGGCCGTTCCGATTATCCCAACCAGGTGAACAATGTACTGGGTTTCCCTTACATTTTCCGTGGGGCCCTCGACGTGAGAGCCACACAAATTAACGAGGCCATGAAACTGGCCGCAGTAAGGGCTTTGGCCGATATGGCAAAGTCGCCGGTACCCGATATCGTGAACCTGGCCTATAACGAAAGAAATATTTTCTTCGGACCGAAATATATCATTCCTAAACCATTGGATCCACGCCTGCTCAGCACCGTAGCACCTGCCGTAGCTAAAGCAGCAATGGACAGCGGCGTGGCGCATCACCCCATCACCGACTGGGAAGCATACCGGAATGAACTGAATCACCGCCTCGGGCTGGATAATCAGCTCTTCAGGGTAATCGGTACCAAAGCCCGCCGCGATCCGAGGAAGGTTGTGTTTGCGGAAGCAGATAACCTGAAAGTGCTGAAAGCCGCACAGGTAGTGAATGACGAAGGCATCGCCTACCCGATTTTATTGGGTAATGAAGCCCGTATCCGCGAACTGATGCTGGAAAACGCCATCGAAATTGATGATGTGGTGATCATAGATCCGAAGAGTGAAGAGATGAAGGAAATGCGTCACCGCTTTGGAGATCTGTTTTTCCAGAAACGCCAGCGCAAAGGGCTGAACCTCTACGAAGCGCGTAAAATTATGCGCGAACGTAACTACTTTGGCTGTATGATGGTGGAAACCGGGGAGGCGGATGCGCTCATTTCCGGCCTCACCCGTAAGTACCCCGATACCATCCGCCCGGCCTTGCAGGTAATTGGTATGGAAGAAGGCGCGAAACGTGTAGCCGGTATGTATATCATCCAAACCAAACGCGGACCTTTGTTCCTCGCGGATACCACTGTCAACTTCAACCCTACGGCAGAAGAACTGGCGGATATCACCATGATGGTAGCGAAGGAAGTAAAGCATTTTAATATGACGCCGCGCATTGCCATGCTGTCGTATTCCAACTTTGGCAGCAGCCAGACGCCGGAAGCGCAAACCATGAGCAAAGCACGTGAAATAGTAAAACAACGTGATCCTTCCCTCATTGTAGATGGAGAAATCCAGGCAGCAATGGCTTTCAATAAGGAAATTCTGAAAGATAATTATCCGTTCACGGAGTTACTGGAAGAAGAAGTAAACACCCTCATCTTCCCTAACCTGGCCGCTGGTAATATCGCTTATAACCTGTTGCAGGAAGTGGCCGGATTTGACGCCATCGGTCCTATCCTGTTGGGGATGAAGAAGCCGGTGCATATCCTCCAGCTGGGCAGCACAGTAAGACAAATTGTTAACATGGTGAACATCGCCGTGGTAGACGCCCAGGAGAAATGCTGCAGAGAGCAGAAAGAAGAGAAGGGCAAGAAGAAGAAAAAGAAGTAAATCGCCTTCGGCGATGCGGATTTTGTCTTTCTCAGGATTAAACTGATTTTACTGATTTAGTTTTTCAGATTTTTAAAAGATTTGGGGAGATATAAGCGAATATACCCGCTTATATCTCCCCGAATCTTTTAAAATCAAAAGTGATCAAATCCCTAAATCAGTAAAATCAGTTTAATCCTGAGAAAGACAAAATCCGCTATATTTATCCTATGCAAACTATTTCCCGAAAGAAGATATTTTTTCCGATCAACTCCGCTTTCCGCAATTACCTTAAAATGTATGAGCGGGAAGTGAAGCTGCCTATATCTTACGAGGAGCTGCGGTATTATGATCAGGCGATATCGGTGTACGACAAGGAAGGGAAAGATACTTTGTGGGAAACCGTTTTTTATCCCCAGAGTATGGTGGGGTCTATCCACGCAGGGTTAAAGCGGGTGTACTCCATTCTGAAGGCCGGTGGCGACCAAACAGCGGAAGAGCACCTGCATATTGAGCGGATCGACTACTGCACTTTTGGGAATTCCCATCCTTTCCGGATTAAGATTGTCAATAATTACAACGAAGTATACGACTATTTTTATATCAAGATTGCCGATGCCTCCCGTATTTACGGCCTGGAACTGGAGCATATTTTATCTCCCTACTGGATGAACTTCCTGATCGATGGTAATACCCTCGTGGAAGAACATATTGCCGGGGTGCCCGGCGATCAGTTTATTCTGCACTATCTGAACAGGCCCGAATTTAACCCGAAACGTATCGCCAAGGAATTTGTAAAGTTCAATGAACGGTGCTTTGTACGGCTGCTGGGCGACATGCGTTCCTATAACTTCATTTTTGATATTACCCCGGATTTTGATGATGTACAGTTCCGTATCCGCGCCATTGATTTTGACCAGCAGTTTTACGAAGGCAGGCGTACTTTATATATGCCACAGTACTTTAAAGAGAACCGGGTATTTGTGGACCTCGCCATTAAACATCTCAATGCAGAAGTAGTAAAACAGTATCAGCAGGAAGAACGTGCGGTAATTGCCCGCCGTATTAAAGTGCAGCGGCACCGCATTAAAGACCTGCGGGATGTGATCATGACCGACCGCGTTTCTTTCCCCGAAAAGATCCAGCAGCTGGGCGATGAGCTGGCGGAATATTATCATGATGCCGTATTTTCCCGTTGTAAAACGATGGGGGAGATTATTGAGCGTAGCCTGAAGCGTTTGCTGGTGAGTAGTTTACGTTAAGCCCTGCATTAAATCTTAAATTAGGATATGATTGAAAAAATCCTTCCTATCTTTGATCAGTTATGGAGTTCAAATTCTTCTATCATTTCGGAAACTTCCTGCTCATGCTCAAAGGCATGTTTTCCCGCCCGGAAAACATGAAGATGTACTGGAAGCAATTTATGCAGCAATGTGTGGATATCGGCGTAGGGTCGTTTGGGATAGTATTTATTATTTCCCTGTTTATGGGAGGGGTAACTACCTTACAAACGGCGTATCAGCTGGTAAGTCCTATCATTCCAAAAAGTACCATCGCACAGGTGGTAAGAGATACTATTATCCTGGAATTTGCGCCAACGCTTACCTGTATTGTACTGGCGGGCGTAATCGGATCAAAAATAGCTTCGGAACTGGGTAATATGCGGATATCTGAACAGATTGACGCCCTGGAAATTATGGGGATCAATACCAAAGGATACCTGATAGCGCCTAAAATTATGGCCGCAGTGCTGATGATACCGGTACTGGTAGCCATTGCGGGTTTCCTGGGTATCTGGGGTGGCAAGGAAGCAGGTGAGCTTTCGGGCATTATTTCTTCCGAGCAGTTTATGCAGGGGCTCCGGCAGGAGTTCAAGGCATACAACGTATTTTTTGCGATGGCCAAATCCTATACTTTCGGGTTTATTATTGCCAGCGTATCTGCTTATTACGGCTATAACGTAACCGGTGGCGCACTGGAAATAGGTAAAGCCAGCACTACTGCCGTAGTGGTAAGCTGCGTGCTGATATTATTCATGGACTACGCATTAACGGCCATATTACTGTAATCATGATTGAACTGCAAGACATAAGAAAGGGTTTTGGGGATAAGGAAATACTGAAGGGCGTATCAACAATAATGGAACCCGGTAAAGTAAATCTCATCATTGGCGCCAGCGGTAGCGGTAAAACCGTGATGATGAAGTGCATTGTAGGACTGATGGGGGTGGACGAAGGTAAAGTACTGTACGATAAACAGGACTTTACCGCGATGGATGAAAAAGAGAAGAAGGTAATACGCCAGGAAATAGGCATGCTGTTCCAGGGTTCCGCCCTGTTCGATAGTATGACCGTTGAACAGAATGTGATGTTTCCCCTGGAAATGTTTGGCAAAGGCACGCTGAAAGAGAAAAAAGCCAGGGTAGCAGAGTGCCTCGAAAGGGTACAGCTGAAAGAAGCCGCTAAAAAGTTCCCCGCTGAAATCAGCGGCGGGATGAAGAAAAGGGTGGGCATTGCCCGCGCTATTGTGCTCAACCCGAAGTATCTTTTCTGCGATGAGCCCAACTCCGGTCTGGACCCGCAAACCTCCCTGCTTATTGATAAGCTCATTACAGAACTCACCCAGGAATATAATATCACAACTGTTATTAACACCCACGATATGAACACCGTAATGGAAAGCGGCGACCATATTGTATATATGTACCAGGGCCAGAAGCAGTGGGAGGGTAGTAATAAAGATATCGTATTCAGCAAGGACCAGAAATTAAACGACTTCATTTTCGCCTCCGAGTTCCTGCGGGAAGCAAAAGAAATGCGGCAGCTGGAATTATTTAAAGACGGAAAGTGGCGGGAGCAGCTGAAAAAGGAACAAGGGGAACAGTAAAGTATATGATTATCAGTAAAAAAGATAATATATAGTATTTAGATCTGTTATTATTGGCACTGCTGGCTTGCGAATACTCCTATTTATTGCCAATTATTTTCCAAACCAATTGGTAGCTTTATCTTAAAGGCACTAAATTGCAGAATTATGGAAATCGGCTTATTTTTGCCGTCCAGAAGAATCAGACATATAATATTAAACCAATAAAACAAGCGCGATGAGTGTTTTAGTTAATAAGGATAGCAAAGTGATTGTTCAGGGATTTACCGGTACTGAAGGTACTTTCCACGCTACACAGATGATCGAATATGGTACCCAGGTAGTGGGTGGTGTTACACCCGGTAAAGGTGGCAGCACGCACCTGGAACGCCCGGTGTTCAACACGGTAGCCGATGCAGTAAAGGCAACCGGTGCGAATGTTTCTATCATTTTTGTACCTCCTGCATTTGCAGCTGACGCAATCATGGAAGCTACCGAAGCTGGTATTGCTCTGGTGGTATGTATCACAGAAGGTATTCCTGTACAGGATATGATCAAGGCGAAGAATTTCCTGCAGGGTACAACTACCCGCCTCATCGGACCAAACTGCCCTGGCGTTATCACCGCAGATGAAGCTAAAGTAGGTATCATGCCTGGCTTTATCTTCAAAAAAGGTAAGATCGGTATCGTATCCAAATCCGGTACTTTAACCTATGAAGCAGCCGACCAGGTGGTAAAAGCCGGCTTAGGCGTTTCTACCGCCATCGGTATTGGTGGAGATCCAATCATCGGTACCCCTACCAAAGACGCTGTGGAACTGCTGATGAACGATCCTGAAACAGAAGGTATCATCATGATCGGTGAAATTGGTGGCAGCATGGAAGCAGAAGCAGCCCAGTGGATCAAGGCAAACGGTACTAAACCGGTTGTTGGTTTCATCGCCGGCCAAACCGCGCCTCCGGGACGCCGTATGGGTCACGCAGGTGCTATCATTGGTGGTGCTGAAGATACCGCCGCTGCAAAAATGAAGATTATGGCAGAATGTGGTGTTCACGTAGTGGAAAGCCCTGCCAACATTGGTAAAACAATGGCAGAAGTATTAAGCAAAGCAGCAGTCCTGGCATAATTATCTGCCGGTAAAATTATATAAGGTGAAAAGTGAAGGAGATCTATTCCAACACTTTTCACCTTTTTTGTTCCCCTTTATGGAAACCATGCCCGCACCGGCATCCTCAGTAAAAAAAGTAACTTACTGTAAATAACGATCCTATATGCGTTTATTCATTGGAATATTCATTGTTTTAATCTTTAGCAGCAACAAGATGATGGCCCAGTTCAACTACGATAACTCCTGGAAGAAAATTACCACGCTGGAAGAAAAGGGATTGCCTAAATCGGCCCTGGAAGTAGTCAATGACATTTATGCCCACGCTGTAAAGGCCAAGGCTACGGCACAACAGATCAAAGCGCTCATCTACCAGATGAAATACAACGCGGAGATCAACGATAGCAGCACCCTGCTCAATATGCAGAAAATAGACGGGGAAATCACCGCTGCTACCGGCGCACAGAAGGCCATCCTCCAAAGCATCAAAGCCGAAATGCTGTACCGGTATTTTCAGAATAACCGGTACCGGTTTTATAACCGCACCGCCATTGCCGGCGACGAGGGAACGGATGTAAGCACCTGGGGGGCCGACCGGCTGCACCAGGAAATTACTGCCGCCTACCAGGCATCGTTGTCCAACCGGGATATGCTTGAAAAAACAAGCCTCACGGCCTTTGAACCTGTTATCGTTAAAGGGACTACCCGGCAACTACGGCCAACCCTGTACGATTTGCTGGCCCACCGCGCCCTGGATTATTTTAAATCGGGAGAAGCCACCATTACCAATCCCACCAACCAGTTTGAACTTAACGACCCTGCCGCCTTTGCGCCTGCCGCTACTTTTGCCGCGCATCACTTCACCAGCACCGATAGTGCTTCCCTGCAATATCAGGCCCTGCTGATCCTGCAGGAACTGATCCGCCTGCATGCCGGCAATAAAGCCGCGTTGCTGGATGTGGATGTGGAAAGAGTTGCCTGGATGAACCAGGTGGCAGTAACGGAAAATAAAGATGCGCTTTACCTCCAGGCGCTCGACCAGATGGCGTTGGCCTACGCCGGTGAAAAAGAAGTGACTTCCGTCATGGCAATGCAGGCTTCTTATTACATGCAGAAAGGAGAGGCTGCTAAGGACGACAAAGGAGATAATATCAGGAAAGCGAAAGCCATTTGCGAAAAAGCAGTAGCACTGGCTCCTAAATCTACCGGAGGTGTGTCCTGCGCTTACATGCTGGACCAGATCAGCGAGCAATTCCTGGAGCTGGCAACAGAAACCGTGAATGTTCCGGAGCTGCCATTCAGAACCCTGGTAAGATATAAGAATCTTAATAAGATCTATCTGCGCGTTTTTAAAGTGGATGAAACCTTCCTGAAGCTGTTGCGCAAGGCACAGAGTAACTACCGCGACCAGGCCAATACCTACTGGCAGCTGATGTTGTCGCGCTCCACCATAAAATCATGGGAACAGGCCCTGCCCGATCCGCAGGATTATATCACCCATAAAGCAGAAATTAAAATAGACGCCCTGCCTGCCGGCCATTATATGTTGTTATCCAGTGCGGATCCGCAGTTTGCCCTGAAAAACAATCCTATGGCCATGCAAATGACCTGGGTATCCAATATAAGCTATATAGAAAACGGCAACACGTATTATGCCCTGCATCGTACCACTGGTAAACCTTTGGCAGGCATCAACCTGCAATTGCTGAGAAATAAGAATAACAATAATACAGAAGAATGGGTACTGGTGGAAAACCTTACCACCGGTAACGATGGCCGCGTAAAGTCTGCTCCACTCAAGCAAAATAATAACCTGCGGCTGCATTGGAAAAATGGACAGGATGAGTTGTATATCGACTCACACAGTTACTATTATACCAACTATGAACGAGAGGAAGAACCAAAGGCACAAACCTTCCTGTTTGCCGACAGGAGCATTTACCGCCCCGGACAAACCATTTATTTTAAAGGGATTGTTTTAAAGAAACGCGTCAATGAAACCGGTAGCGATATACTCACTAATTACAAAACCACCTTGTCGTTGTACGACGCCAATGGTGATAAAGCAGACTCAATTAAAGTAACCACCAACGAATTCGGCGCCTATTCCGGGAAATTTATATTGCCGGAAGGCCGCATGAACGGAGGTTACAGCCTGAGAGATGAAGATGGCAACGGATACCTCGCTTTCCAGGTAGAAGAATACAAGCGCCCTAAATTCTATGTGCAGTTTGATACCATAAAAAGCACTTATCGTATAGGGGACACCGTTACTGCCAATGCCAAAGCCCTGGCCTTTGCCGGTAACAATATCGACGGCGCCAAAGTGACCTACCGCGTAGAGCGACAGGTACGTTATCCTTACCCATGGTTATTTTATAAGATAGCCGCGCCGTATGGTTCCTCCCGTGAAATTGTTCATGGAGAAACAACTACCGACGCCAACGGCGCCTTCCGTGTACAGTTTCCCGCACTCAGCGACAAATCTGTAGACCCCGCCACCAAACCGGTATTTACCTACGTAGTACATGCAGATGTAACAGATCTTAACGGCGAAACCCGCAGCGGTGACCAATCCATCAGCGTGGGCTACCAGTCGATGGAAATTGTGGTGAATGCGCCGGACCGCCTGCAACCCGAAGATTTTAAGGAGCTGAAGATCTATTCCCGCAACCTGAACGGCGCCTTTGAACCTGCGAACCTTACTGTGCAGATAAAACCGCTCACTCCTAACAAGCGCCTGCTGCGTCCCCGCTATTGGGAAGCGCCTGATCAGTTTGTAATGGACGAAGCCAGTTACGTACAGGCGTTCCCGGTAGATATCTACAAGGCAGAAGACGACCGTAAAAACTGGCCCCGCCAGGCGGCAGTGCTCCAGCAAACCATTGCCGGTAACCCGGAAGGAAAAGTAGTGCTGGACACCAAAAAGCTGGCCCCGGGATTTTATGAACTGGAAGTAAGTGCGAAAGACAAGAACAACGAATTGGTGGTGCAGAAAACAACTTTCGAGTTGATAGACGTTCATCCGAAAACATTACCGGCGCCTGCATATTTATGGTCGTATCCTTCTTCTGCTGTGGTGTCGCCGGGTAAAACGGCCACTATCCTGCTGGGGTCTTCTGCCGGTAATGTGCACGTGATTCAAACAAAGAAAACGGTAGTTGCGCCCGAAGTACTTTCCACATTGGAACTCTCCGGTGTAAAGCAACTGGAGTTCCCTGTAACAGAAAACGATCGCGGAAATATATCGCTGGCGTATGTGTTTGTAAAAGATAACCGGGTATTTACTGTTGAACCAACGGTAACGGTCACCTGGGACAACAAAGACCTGCAAATAAAGCTGGGCACCCATCGTGATAAATTATTACCGGGAGAAAAGGAAAAGTGGACCGCACAGATATCAGGTTATAAGAATGAAAAAGCAGCCGCTGAGATGCTGGCTTCTATGTATGATGCATCCCTGGATGAATTCATACCACACAAATGGTATCAGCCGGCTATCTACCCTTATGTAAATAATATACTAAGGTTCAACGGCAGGGAGAATTTCAAAATGGATGTATCCACAGGACTGTATGACCACGAGGGGAAAGCGCATCCTACTGAGGAAAAGACTTATGAAATGCTGAACCTGTTCGACTGGAACATGATGGATGGCGCCGGCAGACAACGGATCCTGATAAGGGGGGCTGCAGGCACAAAAAGAATGAAGGCCTCTGCAGCGGTAGGTGGCATAGCAGTGCAGGAAATGGCCCCCGCTCCGGCAGCAGCACTGGCTGACGACAGAATTACTGATACAGCCCCCGCTAACAAAACTGCCGGAGAAAAAGAGCCGGCACACGGAGAGGAACCTACTGCTCCTTCTATCCGTAAAAACTTCCAGGAAACTGCTTTCTTCTTCCCGGATCTCCGCACGGATAAAGACGGCAATATCACCTTTGAGTTTACTGTTCCGGAAGCCCTTACCAAATGGAACTTCCAGGGCCTGGCACATACAAAAGAACTGGCTTTCGGTTATACCAGCACCAGTATTGTTACGCAGAAAGTGCTGATGATCCAGCCCAATACACCCCGGTTTGTACGCGAAGGAGATAAAATGGAATTCACGGCTAAAGTGAGCAACCTGTCCGACTCCCAGCTGATAGGCCAGGCACACCTGGAACTGCTGGATGCCACTACCATGCAACCGGTAGACGGATGGTTCCAGAACATTTTCCCGCTGCAACACTTTACTGCCAAAGCAGGACAAAGTACTGTAGTAACCTTCCCGATCCAGATCCCGCACGGATTCCAGAGTGCGCTCATATACCGGGTTACCGCGCAGGCAGGAAACTTCAGCGATGGAGAAGAAAATGCACTGCCGGTGTTAACCAACCGGATGCTGGTGACAGAATCGCTCCCATTACCGGTTCGCGGCGATGGCAAACATGACTTTACCTTCGGTAAATTACTGCACAGCGATTCTTCCCAAACAATTGTACAGCATGGCGTTACTGTGGAATATACCAGCAACCCTGCCTGGTATGCCGTGCAGGCATTGCCTTACCTGATGGAGTTCCCATATGAATGCGCGGAGCAGGTATTTAACCGCTATTATGCCAACGCATTGGCTACACATATTACCAACGCCACACCCGGTTTAAAAGCCATTTTTGATAAATGGAAGATTACTGATACCGCTGCGTTACAAAGCAACCTGGCAAAGAATGAAGAACTGAAATCAGTGTTGCTGCAACAAACACCGTGGGTGCTGGAAGCAAAAAATGAAACACAGCAGAAAAAGAATATCGCCCTGCTCTTTGATCTGCAACGCATGCAGAAGGAAAAAAAATCTTCCTTAGATCAACTGGCGGCGAAACAATTGCCGGATGGCGCTTTCCCCTGGTTTACCGGTATGTGGAAAGACCGCTTCCTCACACAATACATTGTTGCAGGCTTAGGTCATTTGCAGCAGCTTACAACAGAAAAAGATCCGCTGGCTACCGACATGGCGTTGAAGGCCATCGACTATCTCGATAAAGAGCTTGATGCAGATTATTATAAGTTAATCAAAGCAAAGGCTAACCTGAAAGAAGAACAGATCGACCAGATACAGATCCACTACCTGTATGCCCGCAGTTTCTTCGACAAACCCATACCAGCTGCTATGAAGAAGTCGTTTGACTTCTTCATAGCACAACAGCAGAAATACTGGACAAAGCAAAGCCGCTATGCACAAGGCATGATTGCGTTATCGCAGTTTAAAAAGAACGACCAGGTAACGCCGGCGGCTATATTAAAATCGCTGAAGGAAAATGCTATGAACAGTAAAGAAATGGGTATGTACTGGAAAGATGTAACCGGTGGTTACAACTGGTACCAGGCGCCTATTGAAACACAGGCATTGCTGATTGAAGCCTTCCAGGTGGCAGGGAAAGACGCCGATGCAGTGGCGGATATGAAAACCTGGTTGCTGAAAAACAAACAAACCAATAACTGGCATACCACCAAATCTACTGCAGATGCCTGCTATGCTATGCTGCTGCACGGCAGTAACTGGTTGGCCGCTTCTCCGGAAGTAACTATACAACTTGGAAATACTACCGTGAAACCCGCCGCCACAGAAGCAGGTACCGGCTATTTTAAAGAAAGGATAGACGCCAAAGCAGTAAAGCCGGATATGGGCAACATCAGTGTAACGGTGAGCGGCAGCAAAGGACAACCTTCCTGGGGCGCCGTGTACTGGCAGTACTTTGAAGACCTCGATAAAATTACCGCCGCCGCCACACCACTGGTGCTGGAAAAAGAACTGTTCAAAGAAGTGAACAGCGACAAAGGACCGGTGCTTACCAAAATCACCGATGGCAATGAGCTGAAAGTAGGAGATAAGGTGAAGGTGCGGATCGTATTACGCGCCGACAGGCAAATGGAGTACATCCACCTGAAAGACATGCGGGCGGCCTGTTTTGAGCCTGTCAATGTAATCAGCGCCAGCAAATGGCAGGATGGATTAAGCTACTATGAAAGCACCCGGGATGCCTCCACAGATTTCTTCTTCAGTTATCTGCCCAAGGGAACTTATGTGTTTGAATACTCGTTGTTTGTTACCCACCAGGGTAAATTTTCCAACGGTATCAGCACCGCCCAGTGTATGTATGCGCCGGAGTTTTCGGCACATAGCAGCGGTCTTAATGTAAAAGTAACCGAGTAAATTATTGCCATATAGTTTCAGAAGGGTTGATGGACATCTCCATCAGCCCTTTTTTTATTGCTATTTTTGAGGATATGAGGAAAGCAGATTACCTTATCATAGGGCAGGGAATTGCAGGAACCATGTTAAGCTGGTTCCTGTTACAGGCAGGAAAAAAAGTAATTGTTATCGATGATGCCAAGCCCAACAGCGCTTCCAGGGTGGCTGCAGGGATCATTAACCCCGTATCTGGCCGCAGGTTTGAGCCAGCCTGGATGTATGACACTATTTACCCTTTTGCAAAAACTACCTACAGGGAGTTGTCGGATTTGCTGCACGTACCGGTTTTTACGGAGCGTGAGCTATGGACAGTTTTTCCTTCGCTGCAGATGCGGGAAGCCTTTCTGAATAAAACTACCGGTAATGAATATACGGAGTTGCCGGCGGCATTGAAATATGAAGCTTTCCTGGATCAGCCTTACGGCGCGGCCGTTGTACATGGCGCTACGGTGAATCTCCGTGCCTTATTGCCGGCTTACCGGCAGTATTTACAGGCGCGGGAAGCGCTGCTGGAAATTCACCTGGATGTGGCCGGCCTGGAAATTTCGGAAGAAGGAGTTACCTATAAAGATATTACCGCCAGTAAAATTATTTTCTGCGATGGGGTAGGTACTACCGGGCTTCCTTTTTTTAAGGAGATAAAATTTTTGCCCAATAAAGGAGAAGTATTGCTGGTGAAGATACCAGGGCTGGAAACCGGGGACATTATAAAGAAAGGGATTACGCTGGTGCCGCAGGACAATGGATTGTTCTGGGCGGGGTCTTCTTTCGTGTGGGATTATGAAGATGACCATCCAACGGCAAAACAGCGGGAAGTGCTGGAGAAGAGCCTCGTACAGCTGTTAAAGGCGCCTTATGAAATAGTGGACCAGTTGTCGGCAGTGCGGCCATCGGGAAACGACCGTCGCCCGATAGCCGGTTTTCACCCGGCGTTGCCGTCTGTCGGACTATTTAACGGGCTTGGAACAAAAGGCTGCTCGCTGGCGCCTTTTATGGCGGCCCACTTCAGGGATGTGCTGGTTGCTGATGCGCCACTGATGCCGGAAATAGACCTCAGGCGATATTTTTAACATACATCGGGCATAAAATGCCCGATCCAAACCGTATCTTTGCCCCCCTTATGGGTATAAGTGAACAACTGGATAGTGGTCGCCAATTGATGATTACTTGTCCCGTAATTCAACCATAAAACTAACTAAATCAACTATTTACGCATGTATAGGACGCACACTTGCGGGGAATTACGAATGGAACAGGTGGGCCAGGAAGTAACTTTGGCCGGATGGATACAGACAGTAAGAAAGTTTGGCAGCATCAATTTTTTTGACCTGCGAGACCGTTATGGTATTACTCAATTGCTGTTCGGCGAAAGCCTGAATGCAAAACTGGACGCACAGCCGCTGGGCCGTGAATTTGTAATCCAGGTAAAAGGTACTGTAACCGAGCGTTCCAATAAAAATAAAAACATCCCTACTGGTGATATCGAAATCACAGTGAGCGATTTTACCATCCTCAACGCGGCTAAAACACCGCCGTTTACCTTGCAGGATGATACCGACGGAGGAGATGAGCTGCGGATGAAATACCGCTTCCTTGATCTGCGCCGTAATATTGTAAGACAAAACCTGGAACTGCGCTACCAGGTAGGACGTGCTGCACGTAACTACCTGCACACCGCTGGTTTTATGGATATAGAAACGCCTTTCCTGATCAAATCTACCCCGGAAGGCGCCCGCGATTTCGTAGTGCCCAGCCGCATGAACCCCAACGAGTTCTATGCGCTGCCACAGTCGCCGCAAACCTTTAAGCAATTGCTGATGGTAAGTGGATACGACCGTTACTACCAGATCGTAAAATGCTTCAGGGATGAGGATCTGCGTGCAGATCGCCAGCCGGAGTTTACACAGATCGACTGTGAGATGAGCTTTGTGGACCAGGAAGACATTCTGAGCACTTTTGAGCATATGTTGAAGCATATCTTCAGGGAAATAAAAGGAATCGAATTCCCGGATGCTTTCCCACGGATGACCTTCGACGATGCGATGGAGTATTATGGTAACGACAAACCGGATATCCGCTTTGAAATGAAGCTGGTAAACCTGAACGATACCGCAAAGAATAAAGGCTTTAAAGTATTTGATGATGCAGAACTGGTAGTGGCTATTGCTGCCAAAGGTTGTGCTGAATACACCCGTAAGCAGCTGGATGAACTGACCGATTGGGTAAAACGTCCGCAGATAGGCATGAGCGGGCTCATCTATGTCAGGTATAACGCAGATGGTACACTGAAGAGCTCTGTGGATAAATTTTTTGACGAAGAACAGCTGAAGTTATGGGCGCAAAAATGTCAGGCGCAACCCGGAGATCTCATCCTGGTGCTGGCTGGCAAGGAAGAGCGTACCCGTAAAGCTGCCAGCGAACTCCGCCTGGAAATGGGTGAACGCCTCGGTTTACGCAACAAAAACGACTTTAAACCGTTGTGGGTTATAGACTTTCCGTTATTTGAATACGCCGAAGAGGAAAACCGCTGGGTGGCCCGTCACCATCCGTTTACGTCACCAAAGCCAGAGCAGATTGCCCTGATGGATGATCCTTCACAATACGCAAAAATTAAGGCTAACGCCTACGATATAGTTTTAAACGGCACAGAAGTAGGGGGTGGTTCTATCCGTATTTTCCAGCGCGACCTGCAGCAGAAAATGTTTGCAGCCCTGGGAATGAGCAAGGAAGAGGCAGAACATAAATTTGGCTTCCTGTTAGGTGCATTTGAATATGGAGCACCACCACATGGAGGCATTGCCTTCGGATTTGACCGCCTGTGTTCGCTGTTGGGTGGCAGTGAAAGTATCCGTGACTTTATCGCTTTCCCGAAAAATAATTCCGGACGCGATGTAATGCTGGATGCACCCGCTGCAATAGACCAGGTACAGCTTAATGAATTGAAGATCAGTCTGGTAAAGCAATAGTTCAGTGTGGCTGCCACCAGTTAAATGGCAGAAGCTGCTATTGCCGGCATGGTCTTTGCAAAAGAGAATGCTTTTGTCGCTAAAATCCCCTTTGATATGGCAAGGTGCCGCATCAAAGGGGATTGGCACAAATATGAGGTACAATTTTTTTTAACAAGAGATTAACGGGTTAGATAAGAAAAAGAGGAGAACGTATTGTTTAAATTTTTAAAGTAATATTGCGGTGTGATCATCGTTGATATGTGAGGTAAGAAATGATGCTGAAAACAAAGAAGGAACTATCACCTGTATCAAAAAATACTACCATGAGAATTTCAACATTCTTTAAGAGGACAGTATGGTTATGTGCGGTGTTATTATTGCTAATGCTCAGCAATGTTGGGTTTGCACAACAATCCACAAACAGTTATTTAAAGAAATTTAAACCGGTTTCTGTAGAATTGATGCAGGAAACTGGTATCCCGGCAAGTGTTATCCTGGGGATAGCTATGCTGGAATCAGGCACCGGAACAAGTAGAAATGCAAAATTGCTGCACAACCACTTTGGGATTGTAGGGAAAAATAACATTTCCAAGGCAAAGCCAGGAGCCCGGTCAGTGTACAAGCAATATGTGTCAGACATGGCTTCCTATGAGCATTTTGTGGAAGTACTGGCACGTAAGAAATGGTTCGGTGAAATGAAGGGAAACCCCGAATTTACGCTGTGGCTCAAAAAAATGAACCATAGCGGTTATTCATCTGCCGGCCATGAATGGATCAAACGAGTGACAAATATTATTAACCGCTATAAATTGTATAAGCTGGACGCAAGTATGGATAGCGTGGCAACGGAATCAGAAAAATGGTTAACCGTAGGCATGCCGGCAGCAGGCGATCAGTGATGTGCAACAGATCATAAACTATGTCCGGCAAAAATAAGTCTGCCTATCCGTTTTATATTATTTTAGGAACTTTAGTTTGTGTAGTAGGGCTTTCACAGCTCAATTACACTTTTTCATACAAAGACTTTCAATTCCGGAAGCTGGATATGTTATCAGACCTGAGAACAAATTCCACTTCCCCGGACGATCAAAAGCTTACTGCAGCCGGCAACGACAGCAGTAAGCTTTCTGGTTTAGATAGCACCCATGCTAATCTAAATGTGCCTAACCCGGATCATACCCACGACTTCATGTCGTATACCGGCATTATGGAATATGCTTCCCCGGTGCCCGGCGATTCCATCGTTGGGATGAAACAATTCCTCACCGCCCTCAAAGAACTGAAAGCCGGTAAGCGCCGCAAAGTAAGGATTGCCTATTTCGGCGACTCCATGATTGAAGGCGACCTGATCACCGGTGATCTGCGCGACAGCTTACAGCATTACTTCGGTGGAGGAGGCGTAGGATTTGTTCCCGTAACCTCTGTGGTAGCCTCTTTCAGAACTACTATCACGCATACTTTTTCTACCGACTGGAAAGATTATCACTATAAGAATTCACCACCATCTAATGTCACCCTGGGTTTATCCGGACATACTTTTTATCCCGGCGGAAACAGCTGGGTGAGGTATTCTCCTGTGAAAAAGCCATTGCTCGATAAATTCAGCGAAGTGTCTGTATTGTACGGTCCTGCTGAAGCCGGCACCATTACTATTAACGATAAAGCCTATACGATTTCAGGCACTGAACCGGTGAACAGGCTGGATCTGCAGCAGGATACCGGCGCCACGTCCGTAACGCTCCGCAATGCCGGCAGCGCCATGCCTTTTTATGGTGTTTGCTTTGAAAACGGGGATGGTGTGTATGTAGATAACTATTCGTTCAGAGGTATCAGCGGCGTGGAACTGGGCCGCTTGTCTGCCAATATGATCCGTCGCATGCAGCAGGAACGGCCTTACGACCTGGTGGTAATGCATTACGGCGCCAATGTGCTGTTCCGTCCGGAGCTCACCGACTACAGCTGGTATGAACGCCCGATGAAGAAGGTAATGGACTCACTTCGCCAGGATCTGCCGGCGACTTCATTCCTGATCATTGGTACTGCCGATAAATCTTACAGAAAAGCCGACAAATATATTACTGCACCCGGTGTGGAAGCATTGCTGAAAGTTCAGCACAACCTGGCCGCCAGCCACGGTACAGCCTACTGGAACCTTTTCGCCGCTATGGGCGGAGAAGGCGCTATGGTAAAGTGGGTAGAGGGAGACACTGTGATGGCCAACAAGGACTATACACACTTTAACAGAACGGGAGCAGCCAAAGTAGGATCGCTGCTTTACAAAGCTATTATGAATGAATACAGTCAGGCACAACAACCTTAGCGCGAAATGGGTGGCAGTGCTTTTACTGATACTCAGCGGATTTACAACTTATGCACAACAATCGGCAGATGCCGGCGCTATCCAGCAGGATACTGCCTTGTATCGTGTTTTTTCCTCGCTCTATGAAGCAGATAGTAATGTAATATCCATCCTGCACCTGGGCGACTCACATGTGCAGGCAGGCTATTTCCCACTAACGGTTGCTTCCATGTTGCAGAACCAGTTTGGTTATGCAGGCAGGGGATTTGTTTTCCCCTACAACCTGGCCGGTACTAACGGCCCGGAAGATTTTAAGTGGAACAGCACCGTAAGATGGGCATCGGAAAGAGTAGTAGATCGTAATAAGTCTGATGTACTGGGGCCCGGTGCAATTGCCATCATTTCCCAGAATGATGCACCTACTTTGTCTTTCGCCGGTAAAACAGACGGTGCGATGGATAATAGCTTCCGTAAAGTAACGCTGCTGTATGACGCCGGAAATACCAACAACACATTGGTAGTGCCGGATGCTACTGTAACGGTAACGCCTGCACCTTTTCCCGGTTCTTCCACCCTGAGCAAAGCAACCCTCGATTTTTTACAAACGTCGCAGTCTTTCCAGGCAAGATGGGAAGGCACCGGCAGCGGTCCATTCAGGTTCTACGGCGCCATTATGGAAAACAGCCGCAACGGGGTGCTGTACCACAGCGTAGGCATCAACGGCGCCATGTTTCAACACTACAATGAAATCAGCAACATCCTGCTGGCACAAATGGCCGTGCTGAAACCCAAACTGGTCATCATTTCCCTGGGCACCAATGAAGCCTATGGCGGCAGAATGGACCCGCTGGCCTTCAGGGATGAAATAGATAAAACAGTAACGCTCATCCGGGAACAGGATCCTTCCGTAAATATCCTGCTTACCACGCCACCGGATTGTATGCGTGCGGTGCGGAAAGCCACCCGGAAAAAAGTAGGTAAAAAGAAATACAGAACGATATATAGCACTGCGTATTATCCCAATCCGTATATCTCTATGGTAACGCAGCAAATCATGGGATATGCCCGGCAACATGGCATTGCCTGCTGGAATTTTAATGCGGTGAATAAAGCGCAGAAAGGTAGATTTGCAGGAGCATGGGCGCCCGACCATATTCACTTTAATGCAAGAGGATATCAGCTACAGGGACAATTATTATATGAAGCCCTGCAACGTTCTTATACACATTATTTACAGCAAACAAAGAAAAATCCAGTAACCTCCAATGATCGACATTAATAAACTGTTATACGAACTGTCGTACCATGAGTCAGACCCGGTCCTTTTTAACAGTGGGTTCTTCTTTTATTATTTTGCGATATTCCTGATGTGTTACCTGCTGGTAAGCAGGAATAAAACCGCCAGGGTATGGGTGTATACGGTATTCTCCCTCTATTTCTTTTATAAAGCCTGTGGCTATTACGTAGGACTGGTCATACTTTCAGCGATTGTGGATTTTAATTTGTCGAGATGGATCCATGAAAGCCCCGACAAAAAAGTGAAGAAATCCCTGCTGATACTAAGTATCTTTTTGAACATAGGGCTGCTGTTTTATTTCAAATACACCAACTTCTTTATAGGGATGATCAACGACATCACAGCGGGGCATATTTCCACGCTGAAGCTGATCCTGCCTATTGGTATCTCCTTCTATACTTTCGAAAATCTTAGTTATACCATAGATGTTTACCGGGATGAAATTAAGCCGGTAGATAATTTCATGGATTATCTTTTTTTCCTGTCTTTCTTCCCGAAACTGATGATGGGGCCTATTGTGCGTGCGGCAGATTTTATCCCGCAGATCTCGATGCCTTACCGTCTCAGCTCCGAGGATATTGGCAAAGGGATGTACCTGATCATGGGAGGATTGTTCAAAAAGATTGTGATCTCGGATTTCATCTACCAGAACTTCGTACAATATATTTTTGATGATCCCAGCAAGCATACAGGCCTGGAATGTTTGATGGGCGTGTATGGCTATGCGTTGGTGATTTATTGCGATTTCTCCGGTTATTCTGATATGGCATTGGGTATTGCCCGGTGGACCGGTTTTAAAATTCCGCCTAACTTCGATTCTCCTTACCAGAGTTCTTCCATTACAGAGTTCTGGCGCCGCTGGCATATTTCCCTGTCCAGCTGGCTGAGGGATTACCTGTATATACCGCTGGGCGGTAACCGTAAAGGCAAGGTGCGCCAGTATGTTAACCTGGCGCTGACGATGCTGATTGGTGGCTTCTGGCATGGCGCCAGCTGGAACTTTATTTTCTGGGGAGCGATGCACGGCGGTGCACTGGCGCTCGACAAAGTGCGTATCGACTACCTGAAGAAAAGCAAAACAGTGATCACCGGGTGGAAAGCCAGTTTCCTGAAGGTCCTCGGTGTGCTTATCACGTTCCACTTTGTGTGTTTCTGCTGGGTATTCTTCAAGGCATCTACCTTTCATGATGCCTGGTCGCTGATCCACCAGGTGGTATATGATTTCCAGCCAGAAATTGCGCTGGAGCTGTACAACGGCTACACTGCTGTATTCTGGGTGATGATACTTGGCTTCATATTACATTTCCTGCCTTCAAAAGTGGAATTTTCTGTAGAGAAAATACTGGGACGTATCCCGGTAGCAGGTAGCGTAGCCATCATGGTCGCTTTCATTTGGTTGCTGGTGCAGGTAAAAAGCACGCAACCTATGATCCCGATTTACTTCCAGTTCTAACCTGATTTACCGTTTTTGCCAGGGGATATAGATTTCAGATTCATTTTCGCCTGTGAGCGAGATGAAGAAATGGTTGCCGCTCATCTTGAAATATCCTGACCGGCAGCTGTTGTTAATGAATTCATACATGGGCAATCCTGCCGCTGCAAAGTTCATGGGCACAGGCAGCTTTTTGTAGTTGCCTGCCGGAACACGTTTGGTAAAAAGACTGAATGGTTCCTGGAAAGAGCTCCGTACCTGGTTGTGCGCTTTGTCGTACTCGTTATGCATAGGAATCATAATCCCCACATACATCAGCATCCTTGAATAGTCGGTAACAGGTACAATGTCCAATGTACCGGTGATGATCATGGCGCCGGGCAGTTCCAGCGACGTTTTAATAGCATACAGCTGCTTCTGGTAATTACCCAGGTAGTCTACCATTGTTCTCACGGGATCGCTGTTCCGTGGAAGGATATTATAATACAACATGTAATCCTGCAGCTTTATATCTTCGGTCCGGTCCGGGGTGAAAATAACGTGTTGCGGGTCATCATGTGGATTAGAAGCAATTTTGGTGCGTGCCAGTGTATTCTTTTCGTTTACCAGGTAAAGCCTGTTGCGGAAGCTGATGGGCGCTTCGTGAAAGAATTCCCGGAATGCCTTGTTGAAGCTGGATTGCGTATACCCGCACAATTCACTGATCGTTCCTACATTGTAATCGCTGTGCCGCAGGTATCCTGCACCTGCTTCCAGCCGCCTTATTTTGGTGAAATGTATGTACGACATCCCGTACATTTCCGCAAACTTGTGCGAGAAGTTGTCAACAGATTCGCTGATCAGCGCCGCTACTTCCTTCAGTCCGCGATCGCCCTGCGGATCGTCATGAGATAGCGCAATGGCCTGTTGGATTTTCTTCTCCCAATGGTTAAATGTTGATGTTTTCATGGAGGCATATTTTGGAGTATGCCGAATTTAAGGGAAAGTCTGCCGGCAACAGAGGAGCGGGCCGGAACAGGACCGGATTAACGAGCGATTAACGATTTAAGGCCTCCGGTGTTAAACAACTGGGTTAAATAAAGGCTAATTCTATACTTTTGCGCAATAATTTCAGAACCTGATGCGCACTGCCAGAATTTTTCCGATCGTTATTTTGATGTTATGTTTCACGGGAACTGCCCGTGCGCAATTCCTCATGGATATGATAGACACTACCACTGAAATGGGAAAGGGGATGATATCCATGTATATGAAGTATGATGCGCTGCGTTTTAGCGGCTATATCCAGCCCCAATTCCAGATGGCGCAGTCGAGAGGTGCCCAGAGCTACGCGGGGGGAAATTTTCCGGCAGCCTCGGATAATCGCTTTACCCTGCGACGGGGACGTATCCGGGTGGATTATGAGCGCTATAACAAACAGGATATGCCGGTAGTACAGTTTGCTTTCCAGTTCGATGGAACAGAGAGGGGCGTAAATATCCGCGATTTCTATGGTCGTTTTTTTGAGACGAAATTCAATTTGTTCTCACTGGTGGGAGGGATGTTTGCCCGCCCTTTTGGTTATGAGGTAAACCTGTCGTCGGCAGATCGTGAAACCCCCGAGCGCGGGCGGATGTCACAGATCCTGATGCGAACGGAGCGTGACCTCGGGGCAATGGTGTCTTTTGAACCCCGCCGTAAGGATCATCCCCTGCGTTTCCTCAAAATAGATGTGGGGGCTTTCAACGGGCAGGGGCTCACGGCCACTACCGACTTCGACAGCCATAAAGATTTTATAGGCCGCATTGCCATAAAGCCCCGGAAAATAAAGGGTACAAAAAGCCAGTTATCGGGTGGGGCATCTGTGTTGTACGGCGGTATGCAGCAGTTTACCAAGCAGATCCGCACCATGGGGACCGCCGGCGGCAAGCCTGTTTTTATGATAGATTCCTTGGTATCCAATGTCGGTAAAATTGCGCCCCGGCATTATTACGGTGCAGATGTGCAATGGAAGATTTCCAATGGAGAAGGGAAAGGGTTTACCCAGTTTAGGGCTGAGTACCTCCGCGGCCGGCAAACAGCTACTGCCTTAACTACCGAAACGCCGGGCGTTATACCAGTGGAGGCCGACGGAAGGCTGCAACCCCTCTACATCCGCAATTTCGACGGGGCTTATCTCTATTATATTCAAAACCTGGGTAGCATAAAACACCAGGCTGTACTGAAATACGACTGGTACGACCCCAATACAAAAGTGAAAGGGAAAGACATCGGCGCACCCGGCGCAGGACTCACCCCCGCGGATATACGCTATAACACCGTGGGTATTGGCTACCTGTATTATGCAAACGAACACCTGAAGTTCATGGTGTATTACGACTGGGTAACCAACGAAAGCACTGAACTGGATGGTTACAAGGACGACCTGAAAGATAATGTGCTTACCTGCAGGATGCAGTATCGTTTCTGATTACTTTATTCTCTTCCGGATTCCATCGTAAACCCAAACGTACTGCCTATTTCGGGCTTGCTGCGCACGGTAATGGATTGGTCGTGGGCTTCCACAATGTGTTTTACGATAGCGAGTCCGAGGCCGGTACCGCCAATATCGCGGCTGCGCGCCCTGTCGGTACGGTAAAACCGTTCAAATACACGCGGCAGGTGTTCTTCTGCCATGCCGATACCATCGTCGGAAATTTCGATCAGCACTCTTTTTCCATCCATGCTGTAAACGCTGGCAATGGTATGCCCGTCCGGTTTGCCGTATTTGATGGAGTTATCTACCAGGTTAATGAGTACCTGGCGGATCTTTTCTTTATCGGCGTATACCGGCTGCGGTGCTTCGCAGCCTTTCTTGATGCTGAACTTAATGCCTTTGGTATTGGCTTTCAGCGACAGGGTATCAAACACATCTTTGATCAGGTCCTGGATTACGAATACTTCGGCATTAACCGTCATTTCGCCGCTTTCCAGTTTGGATATTTCATCCAGGTCATCGATCAGCCGGCAAAGGCGGTCGATGTTTTTGGTGGCGTTTTTCAGGAACAGCTTATTTACGTTGGGATCTTCCAGCGCGCCATCCAGGAGGGTGTGAATATAGCCCTGAACGGCAAAAATGGGCGTTTTCAGCTCGTGGGAAAGGTTCAGCAGGAACTCCTTACGGAACTCTTCGTTCCGGCGCAGGTTGTCCAGTTCTTCCTTTTTCTGGCTGGCCCATTTTTCCACATCTTCACTTACTTCTTCAATAGTTTTCAGGGGAAGAATATTCTTTTGGAAAAACTCTTCTCTCTTGGACGCTTTCGTTTGGTAAATGAATTTATAGATCAGCTTTATCTTCCTGTAAATAAAATTCTGCAGGGTATAAAGGTACAGGTAATATGATACCAGGAAAGTCAGCACAAAGGCTCCCACTACTACTTTCCAGTTGCCGTCTATCACCAGGCTGCCCAGTGCAATAACGGCTGATATCACAAGGGCTGTAAATCCCGCTAACTTCTGAGGGGACAGGTTTTTTGCTTTAAACATACTCCAAAGTGAGTAATTAAGGTAATAATGGGAAATTACTTTAAATTTTTTACTTGACAACAGTAATAGCTTTTGACCGCCGGCATTTGCCTGCCGGGGAACGATGTTTTGGTGGGATTTGAACAGGCTGCCGGCACTGTACTGCCAACAGCCAAAGGCTAACGGGGCGGGTGGCTACATTTCAAATTTATAGCCAACGCCTTTTACAGTAGTGATCAGGTCGATCCCTATTTTCTGGCGTATTTTACGGATATGTACATCGATGGTGCGGTCGCCCACAATCACTTCAGTACCCCATACCTGGTTAAGGATTTCGTTGCGCAGAAACACACGGCCGGGTTTGGAAGCCAGTAACTGCAGCAGTTCAAACTCTTTTTTCGCCAGGATGATTTCCTGTCCTTTGTACGTCACCGTGAATTTCTCCCGGTCGATGATCAGGTCGCCCAGTGTTACGCGGGTTTCCTCTGGTTTGTGCAAACGGCGGAAGAGCGCGTTGATGCGGCTTACCAGCAATTTGGGTTTAATGGGTTTGGCGATGTAATCATCTGCTCCCATGTTCAGGCCGTCTACTTCAGATTTTTCATCATTGAGCGCAGTTAAAAACAATACCATCGTGTCTTTGAACTCAGGGATCTTCCTGATTTCGCGGCAGGTATCGATCCCGTTCTTGTTCGGCATCATGATATCCAGCATAATCAGATCCGGTCTGAATATTTTTGCTTTCTGGATAGCCTCGCTGCCGTCTTTCGCTGTTACGGTATCGTAACCCGCTGTTTTGAGATTATAACTGATAATTTCCAGAATATCCAATTCGTCATCTACTACCAGAATTTTTCCTGCAACCGCTTGGTCTATCATAAATTTTGCTTTTAAAAAGACGGGACAAAATTATAAAGCCATCTCCGTGATTAATGGAAAATTAACATTATGAAATTGTTAATTCAATATCAGACTGGTTTTCCGCGTTCCAAGGCAAGGTACGCCAAATAACAATGCGGCATCAATATGTCAATTATTCAACATCCATAGGGATGTGATTATGATCACACTGAATAACGGCCTACTTTTTCAAAGTTATTTTGAACCGGTCACAGGCTCCAAACGACAGTTCTAGTTATAGATGGAATAATTAAAATATATTTCCCGCTAAAAAACAAAAGATAGCAACGAAGTGCTGGCAAACTCTGTATTTGGTTGTAAATTTGCTATCTGGTCCTTGCGAAAAGATCACTTTAGTATGAGAAGATTTTTATTAATAATGACGCTGACGGTCCTGGCGGTCAGCCAAATGCAGGCACAAAGCAGCCACCATCCGATTCCAATCAGCAGACAGGGCTTTCATGACAACATCGATAAAGAACAGGCCGCTGCCGCCAAATTTGATGGCAAAGCAGATGACCTCGTAAAAGTATCTGATGACCAGACTATCAACCTGCAGGTAACCAACGCCCTGATCAAGGAAGTAGACGACATGCAGCAGGAGATAGAAGACAACGATTCACTGGATCACCGGCTGAAAGTAAAATACCTTTCTGCCATCTATGTAACGCTGAAAGATTATAACCAGAAACGTTCGCGCCGTAACATCGACCCGGAAGAAGCGCCCGCTATGATAGCCGCTTTCCGCAATATGATGCATGCGGATATCAAAGGACAAAGCATTCTGCCCTATATCAATAATCTTTCTTACGATGCCTCCGAAAGGATCATCGAATCCTTCCGGGATAACCCCGGCTACAAAGAAGCCAGGGGACAGGTATTCACAAAATATGCTTTCAGCAACCTTGAAACCGTAATGCCCAAACTGGGAGATTATCTCAACTATCCGGGCACCGATTCCATTGTAGCTGCTGTAGCCCGTAAATACCCCAACCAGGTACTTACCTACGCTACCTCTTACACGCCAATGGCCAATGCCATCAAGCGTAACCAGGATCCTATTGTACAACAGATTGTACGCATCGGACAGTCGCCCCAAAGCACCAAGATATTACCTTTTATAGATGAACTCCTGGCCGGCACCACCACTGTTGATAAACTGGAAGCCATTGTAGACAACGACTACCAGTACTTCAAACAAATGGTGAAGTCCACCATCGCCTTGCAGAAACTGAAAGCCGACGGGCAAAATCCATTCGGCCTGAAAGCCATGATGGAAAACATGCAGGCAAAATCGCTGCTGTATATCCGCTCGGTAAACGACCTGCATGAAGAACCCGCCCCGGTAAGGTTCGCCATCGTTAAAAACTTTACGCCGGAAGAACTCTACTACCTGATCATCAACGGCCAGGAAGAACTGTATACCTCCAGCTATACCAATCACAGCAACGCCGGTTTATACGACCAGATGATGCTTCGCATGAAACCTCCGCGTGGCGACAGCTTACTGATGGTGGTGAATTTCGACCGCTTCAAAAAGTTCATCGCAATGGCCGCCGGCTTCAATACCCTGGATCACTTCCTGAAATCTATGGCCCCGGAAAATTCCAACTATCTCATGCAGAAATATGTGCAGAACCTGGAAAAAACCGAAGACCTGGAAGATGCGGTGGACGTAGCCAATTCCTTTGGCAGTATCCGCGACGAGAAACTGCTGGAATTCCTCCGTGTGGAAGTGAAGAAGAACCTGAACTACGTAAAGAAGCATAGTGATAAACGCGGTACGGTTATCTATCAACTGCTCAGCAGCCTGTTTGAAACCGAATCAAAATCAGAAAACGATTCTTCCAAAGCCACCGATATGGCTGCCAAGCTCCAGCTGCCGCCAATCAATTATGTTACCTATAATACGCTGGAAAGTGACAGTGGCAGGGTATACCAGCAGGTATTTTTTTATGGAGATAAAGACGGACAGGAATCTTTCGCCAGCTTCATGACCAATTTCCCTTCGTCCGACTGGAGAGTGAGCAAAAATAAATACTGGGCTACCATCACTTCGCTGAAAGGAAAAGCCACTACCATTTATGCAAACCTGCCCACAGATGAACCTGCGGATAAAGAGGCGATTTCCAAACTGTCTGAATACCTGGATGAAAACGATATCCATCCTACCATTTTCATTCACCGTGGCCACAGTTATCATATCAATACCACACTGGAAAATCTCCAGAGCTCTGCTAAGATAGTAGTGCTGGGTTCCTGTGGCGGTTATCATAACCTGGCTACCGTACTGGAGAAATCACCGGAAGCGCATATCATTTCTTCCAAACAGGTAGGTACCCGTTTTGTAAATGAACCGATCATTCACAGCCTGGAAGACCAGGTACGTTCCGGTAAAAATGTGGACTGGGTAATCATGTGGGCGCAGCTTACGAAGAAATTTGCAGGAGATGCCCGTAACAAGGACCTTTTCAGTGATTATGTACCGCCTCATAAAAACCTCGGCGCCATATTCATTAAAGCTTACAAGCAAATTATGAAAGACGAAAAGAAGTAACATATTTTATCAGCATATTACCGGAAGGCGCAGGATTCCTGCGCCTTTCTTTTTTGTATATCCCGGGTGGCCTGTAAACCCTCCGGCGTAATTATTTTTTATCGTACGTTTGTTGGGTAGTTTAAACCTGGCACATTGGAAAATCTTGCGGTAAAGAAAGTATTTGATTTCAGTTTATTACGGCGCATATTCTCATTCGCGGCCCCTTACAAACGATCCTTCTACATCTCCATGATATTAACGGTTGTACTGGCCGCTATTTCCCCGTTACGCCCTTACCTGATCCAGGTAACGGTTGATAAATATATAGCCGGTCAGCTGATGCAGATGCTGATCCTGGTTACTGTTGTACAGATAGGGTTGTTATTGCTGGAAACAGTGGTCCGGTTCTATTTTTCCTACCTCACCAACTGGCTGGGACAATCTGTGGTGAAAGACCTGCGCGTAACAGTGTATAAAAAGATCGTTCACCTGAACCTGGCATTTTTTGATAAAACCCCTATTGGTACGCTCACTACAAGAACGATCAATGATATTGAGGCGATCAATGATGTGTTTTCCGAAGGGATTATTTCTATTGTGGCAGATCTGCTGATGATCATTGCCATATTGGGAGTGATGTTTATGGAAGACTGGCGCCTGACGCTCATCAGCCTGTCGCCTTTTCCGATACTGATCTTTGCTACCTATATCTTTAAAGAAAGTGTGAATAAATCCTTTTACAGGGTCCGTAATGCGGTGTCGGCGCTCAACGCCTTTGTGCAGGAGCACCTCACGGGGATGGTAGTGGTGCAGGCGTTTACGGCGGAGAAAAGGGAGTTTGCCCGTTTCAAACATATTAACAGGGAGCATCGCAAAGCGAATATTGACGCCATTTTTGCTTATTCCGTTTTCTTCCCGGTAGTGGAAATTATCCTGGCTATTTCCCTGGGATTAATGGTATGGTGGGGCGCCAACAAGGTGCTGAATTACGAAGTAACCCAGGGAGTGATGATCGCGTTTATCATGTACCTCAATATGCTGTTCCGCCCGCTGCGGATGCTGGCGGATAAGTTCAATACGCTGCAGATGGGTATGGTGGCCAGCGAACGGGTATTTAAAGTACTGGACAACCAGGATTATATCCCGGACAGGGGGCATCAGAGCGCTGAGAAGATGAAAGGCGCTATCACCTTTGATAATGTAAGTTTTGCGTATATAGATGATCGTTATGTGCTGAAAAACATCAGCTTTCATGCAAATCCGGGCGATACGGTGGCGATTGTGGGGCATACTGGTTCCGGTAAAACTACCATCATCAGTATCCTGAACAGGTTATATGAAATTCAGAAAGGGAGTATTAAGATCGATGATATTGAGCTGCCGGCTTACTCGCTGGAGTCGTTACGCAGCAAAATAGGGGTGGTGTTGCAGGACGTGTTCCTGTTTGCCGGGTCTATTTATGATAACATTACGTTGCACAACAGCAATATCAGCAGGGCGAAGGTGGAAGAGGCTTCCCGGCTGATAGGGATCCATGATTTTATCATGCAGCTGCCTGGCGGGTACGACTACCAGGTGATGGAGCGGGGCAGCACCCTTTCCCTGGGGCAGCGTCAGCTGATCTCCTTTGTGCGGGCGTTGCTGTACGATCCGGCCATCCTGGTGCTGGATGAGGCTACGTCATCTGTGGATACCGAGTCGGAAATGATGATCCAGCAGGCGATTGACAAGCTGATTGCCGACCGTACCGCTATTATTATTGCGCACCGTCTTTCTACCATCAGTAAGGCCGATAAAATTATCGTGCTGGATAAGGGGGAAATTAAGGAGATGGGTACCCACGAAGAGTTACTGAAGCAGGAAGGGTTTTACTTCAAGCTGCATAGTATGCAGTTTAACGTGAGTAAGGTGTAGGAAAATGAATTAAGAAAATATTAATATGAAATACTTTAACGGGCTGTTGATTTCAACAGCCTTTTTTGATGGAAAAAAAACAGCCATTTTTTAGTTACAAGAAGCTGGTTATCAGTATAATTACGATATATCTTACTTTTTTTCCGTAGTCGCTTAATTTTGAAGATAAAAACGAGTATCTTTGCGCAAAATTTCAGAAAACGGTGATTTCTTTCAATTGGTTCAAACATAGAATGGTAGCACTTGTGTTGGTTTTAGGCCTGCACAGTTTTAGTAATTTTTCCTTTGCACAGGAAGTTTCCCACCATGAAACGGCAGCAACTGCCCCTCATGAAGGAGAAGAAGGTAAGGGGGGAGAAGAAGGTGAGCCTAAAAAATTTGATGCTAAGGAAGTAATTCTGGGACACGTAAAGGATGCCCACGACTGGCACCTGTTCAGCATTGGTGAAAAACACGTAACTGTTCCGTTACCGGTGATCATTTACAATCCTGCACGCGGTACCTCCGTATTTTCGTCTTCTAAATTTGAGCATGGTCATGCGGCGTATGATGGTTACCAGCTGGTAAACGCGCACTACCTGCATGAGAAAGGGCTGGACCCGGCCAAATACATGGATGGCAAGGTGATCGCAGTGGATGCCAATGGCAATCCAACCGACGAGCCGATCTATGATTTCTCCATGACCAAGAATATCACTTCCATGATCATTGCCGCAGTATTGCTGGTAATCCTGATGCTGAATGTAGCGAAGGCTTACAGGGTACGTGGTTCCAAGAAAGCCCCTAAAGGTTTCCAGAGCCTGATGGAGCCGGTGATCATTTTCATGCGCGATGAAGTGGTAAAGCCTAATATTCCCGGTAAGCATGCAGAAAGGTATACGCCTTTTATCCTGACGATATTCTTTTTTATTCTGATTAACAACCTGTTGGGTCTGTTGCCTGGTTCTGCCAACGTAACAGGTAACCTGGCGGTAACGGCGGCACTGGCTATCATCAGCTTTATTGCCACTATGTTCAGCACCAACAAACATTTCTGGGGTCACATTTTCAATCCTCCGGTTCCGTTTGGCGTTAAGTTTATCCTGGCGCCGGTAGAGCTGATCGGTGTATTTACCAAACCGGTTTCACTGATGATCAGGTTATTTGCCAATATCCTGGCAGGTCACATTATCATCCTGAGTATTATATCCCTGGTGTTCATCTTCGGATCTTTAAATAAGGCAGCTGGTTACGGCTTCCTGCCTATCACTGTTCTGTTCAACATTGTAATGATGATGCTGGAATTGCTGGTAGCATTTATCCAGGCGTTCATCTTTGCTAACCTGACAGCCGTATTTATTGGCCAGGCAATGGAAGGTGCACACGATGAGGCACACCACTAAGCATACAGGAATTAGCTTTTAGCCTTTTGCCAAAAAGTTAAATACCAACCGCTTTATTAAATCGAAATTTTTTATAATTCAAATACATATTCATTATGGCACTTTTGTCTATTTTATTGCAGGCTGCTGCTGCATCTGGTCTGGCTAAAGCTGGTGGTGCTGTTGGTGCTGGTATCGCGGCTATCGCTGCTGGTATTGGTGTTGGTAACATCGGTAAGAGCGCTCTGGAGTCTATCGCTCGTCAACCAGAAGCTGCTAACGACATCCGTGCGAACATGATCCTGGCTGCTGCGCTGGTTGAGGGTGTTGCTCTCTTCGGTGTAATCGCTGGTCTGTTGGCGGTAGTTCTGTAAGCCAAACTTTTTACTGCATCCGGCGCACAGGGCAATGGATGCAGTAATCTTTTGTTACAGACAAATCATCAAACTACCTGAAATCAGAAAATATCAACATCAAAAAAATAATAAAATTCTAATTATATGGATCTGTTGCAACCCGCGTTAGGCTTGTTTCTTATTTCATTATTCATTTTCATCGTCGTTTTCCTGATTCTGAAAAAATTCGCCTGGACTCCCATCCTCGCTACCCTGAAGGAAAGGGAAGGTTCCATCACTGAATCTATCGCTACTGCAGAAAGAGTAAAGGAAGAAATGGCCCAGATGAAAGCTGAACATGAACATGTGCTGGCGGAAGCTAAAGCTGAAAGAAGCAAGATCCTGAAAGAAGCTAAAGACGCGAAAGATATGATCATCAGCGAAGCCAAAACACAAGCGCAGGCAGAAGCAAAGAAGATCATCAGTGAAGCTTACACCGCTATCGAAAACCAGAAAATGGCTGCGTTAACGGATGTGAAAAACCAGGTAGGTAACCTCGTGATTGAAGTAGCAGAGAAAGTGCTGAGAAGAGAACTGGCTGATAAAACAGCTCAGGAAGGTTACGTGAAACAACTGGCAGGAGAAATCAAATTGAACTAAGATATTAGCCATTAGCTCTACAGGCTAACCGCTAAAAGCTAAAAGCTTTTTTAATATGCAGAATCCCCGTTTAGCATCCCGGTATGCAAAATCATTGATAGGACTGGCTCAGGAACTGAACCAGCTGGAAGTGGTGCATACAGACATGCTGTTCTTACAACAGGTGATGAAAAGCAACCCCGATGTGGTGAGTTTGCTTAAAAGCCCTATCATAAAGGCCGATAAAAAGCAGAAGATACTGGCTGCCATATTTGAAGGCCGCATCAGTGCTGCCACCATTTCCTTTATCAACCTGCTGGTGAACAAAGGCCGTGAAAGCGCACTGGCTGAAATGACCACTGAGTTTACCCGCCAGTACATGGTACTGAAAAACATCAGCCCGGTGAAAATCACTACCGCTGTTGCTTTGGATAATGCCACCCTGGATGTGATCAAACAGAAAATTGCCAGCGAAACAACGCAGCAGATCCAGCTGGAAACAGCGGTGAATGCTGACCTGATCGGCGGTTTCGTACTGGAAGCCAACGACCAGTTGTTCGATGCTTCTATCCTGCGTGATCTGAAAGATATTAAACAACAGTTTAACAAGAACATTTACGTATCTGACTTACGTTAATCTATACAGCAGCCGCTGCGTACACGCAAAGCTGTTGTCGTTATACTAATTTTCTCTAACGACTTTTTTTAAAATCATAATTATGGTTGATATTAAACCTGATGAAATTTCGGCGATTTTACGCCAGCAGTTAAGCAACTTCAATGCTTCTGCCGACCTGGAAGAGGTAGGTACTGTATTACAGGTGGGTGATGGTATTGCCCGCATATACGGATTAGGCAATGTAGGTTATGGTGAACTGGTTGAATTCAGCAATGGCGTAAAAGCAATTGCACTGAACCTGGAAGAAGACAACGTGGGTGTGGTATTGATGGGTCAGTCAGCAGGTATTAAAGAAGGTGATAAAGTACGTCGTACCAAGAAGATCGCTTCCATTAACGTGGGTGAAGGTGTTGTTGGCCGCGTAATCAATACACTGGGTGAGCCTATCGATGGTAAAGGCCCTATCAAAGGTGAACTGTATGAAATGCCGCTGGAGCGTAAAGCGCCGGGTGTTCTGTACCGTGAACCAGTAAAAGAACCACTGCAAACAGGTGTAAAAGCAATTGATGCGATGATCCCTGTTGGTCGTGGTCAGCGTGAGCTGGTAATTGGTGACCGTCAGACAGGTAAAACAGCGATCTGTATTGATACGATCATCAACCAGAAAGAATTTTATGATGCAGGTAAACCTGTTTATTGCATATACGTGGCAATTGGCCAGAAAGCATCTACTGTTGCCGGTGTAATGAAAACATTACAGGAAGCAGGTGCTATGGCTTACACTACCATCGTAGCGGCCAACGCTGCTGATCCTGCACCGCTGCAGTTCTACGCTCCGTTTGCCGGCGCTGCAATCGGTGAATTCTTCCGTGACTCAGGTCGTCCTGCACTGATCGTTTATGATGATCTGTCCAAACAGGCGGTTGCTTACCGTGAGGTATCCCTGTTGCTGAAACGTCCTCCTGGCCGTGAAGCATATCCTGGTGACGTATTCTACCTGCATAGCCGTTTACTCGAGCGTGCTGCGAAAATCATCAGCAATGATGCCATCGCAAAACAGATGAACGACTTACCTGAATCTATCAGACACCTGGTAAAAGGTGGTGGTTCCCTGACAGCATTGCCTATCATCGAAACACAGGCGAGTGACGTATCTGCTTACATCCCTACCAACGTAATCTCCATCACCGATGGTCAGATCTTCCTGGAAGGTAACCTGTTCAACGCCGGTATCCGTCCTGCGATCAACGTAGGTATCTCTGTAAGCCGCGTGGGTGGTAACGCACAGATCAAATCCATGAAGAAAGTATCTGGTACCCTGAAACTCGATCAGGCTCAATACCGCGAAATGGAGGCCTTCTCCAAATTCGGTGGTGACCTGGATGCTGCTACCAAAGCAGTTATCGATAAAGGTGCCCGTAACGTGGAAATCCTGAAACAGGCTCAGTTCAGCCCGTACGCCGTAGAAAAACAGGTAGCTATGATTTACCTGGGTACGAACGGTTTGCTGCGTGATGTTCCTGTTAAACAGGTACGTGCTTTCGAAGAAGCTTTCCTGAATGAAATGCAGGTGCGCTTACCGGAAGTACTCGCTGAATTCAAGAAAGGTAACCTGCCTGAAGATGGCATCAAGAAAATGGTTACCCTGGCTAATGAACTGAAGCCAAGATTCGCATAAATAACAGCGTTCATCGCTAAAAATATAAACACCCTTTGCCGTCAGGCGAAGGGTGTTTTTTTGTGTTGATACCCCTGTGCCTTTTTATATAAGAATGTCATTATATTATTTTTTATAAATCTTTTAAAAAAGAAAATATAATTGAACCGCGTTTTATATGGAGAGGTCGCTATACATTTGCTATTATAGTCCGTATCCAAAATCTTATTCGTCAGGGTTCCTGACAAGTTCATAATCCCCACTAAGAGTACTGTTCATTACCTCGCCACTTAGGAGCAAGTAAACACCAAAATTGAATCCGTGCGCCGTCTGTAAGCAAGTAGTTCGTCTTTTTTTCTTCAGTATTATTTTTTTTGGAAATCGAATACAGTTGCCTGAACCCCGGGTTAATGCGATTAGAAAATGTGTCTGTTCAGCAGTTGCCTGAGATGCAAAATGTTTCTATGAGAAAACTTTTGACCCTTTGTTCCATCGTATTATTCGCCTTATTTCCTACTGTATGTTGCCTGGCAGAAGGCAGTAAGGACATGTATCCTTCCGGCGCCCAGGGAAACAGGGCCTATATGACCAGTTCTTCTACCAATACCAGCGCGCTTATCGGGAATATCATCAATCCCGGAAGAATGTTCGTATATGCGAAAGCGGGAGAGGTGATCTATATCGGGTCCAGCGCACAGGGCATCGGATCGGGCACCACCAGGCTGATAGCGCCTAACGGTGCTGTATATACTACGGGAACTTCCGTTACCACAGGACGGATCAACAGCCGGGCAGAAGAACTCGCCGGGCCCGCTGCCCTCACCGCCGGCGGTTACAGCGCTTACAACAGAACTGTATTGGCCGCTGAAGAAGGTATATGGACCGTTGAATTCACCTCACCCAATCCTTCGTCCGCATTAGGCACAGGGTATACTCCTCCCGCTGCAAATGCCAACTGGACAACCGCCAATCAAACCGCAGTGAGCACATTGGCGCTCATTGTGGCCTGGGATATCACCGTAGCCAGTGCGGGAGTACAAAAACCTGGACGTGTATACCTGAATATTTTTACGGGAAACGCCGGTACTGCCAGCTCTGCTTTTTATGGTAAATTTAATGTGCTCACAAAAGATGGTTTTACCTATACCGCTGCCGGTAATGGCATACAACCTTTCCTCTTTGCTTTTTTTGTAAATAACAAAGGCACCCGCGATAAAGCAACAGGTGTGCCTGTATATAAAAGTGTAGACCTTGTCCAGGTTACATCCGCCGGTGGCGCCTACTCCTTTCACAATCCCACTTTACCGGACGACGCCACCAATATTACCCAGAAGATGTTTTATAACCCGCCGGATAACACGCTGCCAACCACGGCTCCGGTTTGGGTGGGCACCGCCGCAGCATCTACCTGGCTGATCAGCACCCCTGTTGTGCCTACTGTTACCGATGTTTCTTTTACCGGAAAAGAAGGCACACCCGGTCAATCCGGCACACCACCCCTGGCCGGTGGTTATATCCGTTTTACCGCTAATCAGAATGGTAATTTCAGAATTTCAATAGATGTAAATAATAACGGAAGTACGAATGATCCGATAGACCGCATCATCACAGGATCATCTGTTTCAGGCGCTAACAGCATTTTATGGGACGGTAAAAACGGACAGGGAGGAGATGTAGCCAATGGCGCCACCGTTAATATATCGGTAGTATTATTTTCAGGTGAAGTTCACTTCCCGTACATGGATGTGGAAAACAATCCGAATGGTATTGTTATCACACGCACTAATGGCTCCAATGCGCCCGATCCTACCGTTTACTGGAATGATGAACTGCTGGGAGCCGGCGCCGGCGCACCGGTACCGATTAACGCATCTGCCAGTCCGGGAGTTAACAGTAGCACTAACGGTCATAAATATACGAATAGTTATGGCGACAACAGTTTGCTGGATACCTGGGCTTATATTTTCAGTGCACCTATCTCGGCAACGGTAACGGTACGGCAACTTCAGGCAGATTTGCAGGTAGTAAACAACGATCCCAGTGTGGGCGCTATTTGTGTTGGCAGCAGGATTTCGTTTACCACCAGCATAAGAAATAACGGACCGGATACCGCGCTGGGAGCGAAGTTTAACTTCTCTTTCCCTGCGGCTTTAACGGGTGTTACGGTAACACCCACTATTACCGGCACCGCTACGATTGTATCCGGCGGCGTTATTGGTAATGCATACAGCGCAACGGTGAATATGAACAACGGAGCAGTGATCTCTTATGTTATTTCAGGTACAGTGTCGGCAGTTCCTCCTGGTGGAAACCTGGCAACCAAATCGAGCATACTCCGTCCCGCCGACGTAACAGATCCCGATGCCACCAATGCCACCAGCACTTCGCCAACAGATCCCGACGTGGAATGTAACGGTGCGCCATCGGGTACCGGTTGTAATAACATCTTAACGAATTCCATTCCTGTTTCTCCTGCTATCGGAAGTAATACAGTGACTGCTGAACAGTCCATTTGTTTTGGCAACGCGCCCGCACCTTTAATTGGCACCACCATTGCCGGAACACCGGTATATTTATGGCAAAGCAGCACTGCCAGTGCTACTGCCGGTTTTACAGCTGTACCGGGCGTGTCTAACGGTAAAGACTATACGCCAACAGCTTTGCAGCAAACCACCTGGTTCAGGAGAGTAGTTACAGCAGGAAGTTGCAGTGATACGAGCCTGGCGGTAATGATTAAAGTAAATCCAACGCTTACACCCGGCGTAATCAGCGGCAGCCAGGTGTTTTGCGGAAGTGGTAATCCAGTGGCATTCAGTCAGCCTGTTGCGCCTGACGGTGGAACAGGAACGTATGCTTACCGCTGGCAATCATCAACAGACAGTATCAACTTTACAGATATTTCCGGCGCCACTCAACAGCTATACGATGCGCCGGCGCTGAGCCAAAGTACCTGGTTCCGCAGGGTAGTGAGCAGCGCAGGATCAGGTTGCGCCGATGTGATTACGGATACCGTAGCCGTTAAGATTGATGCTTTGCCTACTGTGGCAAATGCGGGACCTGATCAACAGTTGTGTAACGTAAACGCCACTACGCTGGCGGCTAATGCAGCCACTATCGGTACCGGCTTATGGTTGCAGGTAGCAGGGCCCGCCGCCGTTACATTTGCAGATGCGGCGCTGCCGAATACGGCCATACAAAATCTTGCGCCAGGTAATTATGTACTTACCTGGACCATCAGCAATGGCTCCTGCGCACCATCTGTAGATACAGTACAGATACACATATATGCGCAGCCGGATGCAGCGAATGCAGGTCCCGATCAAACAAAAAATAACAGCGGCAGCTTTGTGATGAGTGCGAATGCACCGGTAAATGGCACGGGTACCTGGACACAGATCAGCGGCACTGCCGCGATTGCGGATAATAGTAATCCCAATACCAATGTTACGCTGCAGCCCAATACCAGTGCTACACTCGTTTGGACTATCTCCAACGGAAACTGCGCTGCTGCAAGCGATACGGTGATATTAACGTATACCCGTCAGGCGGATCTGACCATTACCAAATCTGATGCAGGCAACACTTATAAAACCGGTAGCCCGCTTACTTATACCATCACCATCGAAAACCTGGGCCCTTCCAATGTTTCCGGCTTCCAGGTACAGGATCTGCTGCCGGCAAAAATGGAGAACGCTTCCTGGACTTCTGCTGTAAGTGGCGCTGCTGTTAGCTTACGGCCTTCTACCGGCACAGGTACATCGGTGAATCCAACCGGTGATCTGCCGTTTGCGGCAGGTAATAAAATTGTTATTACTGTAACCGGTAATGTAGCAGCTACGGCTATTGGTGGTGATACCATTACCAATACGGCCTCTGTTGTGAGCCCGGCAGATATGCCCGATCCTGTTGCCGCTAATAATGCTTCAACAGTTAGTGGTGTAGTGCCTAATAACCCACCGGTGGCAGTAACAGATAATTATACTACCACCAGGGATGTACCGGTAAGCGGCAATGTGCTGACTAACGACAGCGATCCCGAAAATCAACCTATCACTGTATCAACTACCTTGATTGAACAGCCGGCTCATGGAGCTGTTGTGCAGAATACAGATGGCACCTTTACCTATACTCCACAGGCAGGTTTCGTTGGTGTTGATTTTTACCGGTACCAGGTATGTGATAACCAGGGCGCGTGTGCAACAGGTACAGTAAATATTACTGTGCAGATGGGAATAATAGATCTGAGCATTGCTAAAACTGCTTCCCCGGCTAACGCAACTGCAGGATCGCCGCTTACTTATACGATTACGGTTACCAATAACGGGCCTTCTACTGTATTGGCCGCGGAAACATTTACGGTAACAGATTCTTTACCGGATGGCTTCATTGCCAACAGCTATACCCCGTCTGAGGGCACATATTCAAGCAATAGCGGCAACTGGACAGGAGCGCTGCTGACGCCCGGAAAATCAGTAACGCTCACCATCGCCGGCGAGGTACAGGCGCAATATACAGGCGCCAGCCTGACCAATAGTGCAAAGGCAACGCCGCCTGCGACTACAACAGATCCTACTCCGGCTACTACTACGGTAGTTACCCCAGTGACGAAGTCGGTGGAAGTAAAGGTTACCAAAACAGATAATACTACTACCTATACTGCGGGAACTACTACCACTTACCAGATCAGTATCCTGAACAGCGGACCCTCGGATTTAACCGGTGCTACCTTCCAGGACCCGCTCCCAACAGGTATTACCGTTGCCTCCTGGAGCGCCAATAGTTCCGGAGGAGCCCAGGCCAAAGAATCCGGTTCCGGACCCATTAATGAACCGGTGAACCTCCCGGCAGGCAGTGAAATCGTATATACGTTAACGATAGATATACCATCCGGTTACACCGGCCCGCTCACAAATACGGCCACCATTGTTATCCCGTCTGGTTACAACAATATTAATCCGGCCGGCAACAGTGCAACAGATACCGATACACCAGCTCCGCAAACGGATATCGAAGTAACGAAAACCGGCCCTGCCAGCGGAACGGCCGGCACCGGTATCAGTTATCAGTTGACGATTGTGAATAACGGTCCTTCCGATGTAGCAGGCGTAGTGATTGCAGATCAGGTACCTGTGCAGATACAAAATCCGGTATGGACAGTTACCACCAATGGCAGCACCACCGCCAGCGTAACCGGTGGTAATGGCGCCGTTAATTTCACTGCTGGTTTACCTGCAGGTGCGGGCAATACCATCATTGTAAATATCAGCGGTACTATAAATTCTGCCGCTACCGGAAATGTTTCTAATACAGCTACCGCCACGCCTCCGGCAGGCACCCCGGTTTCTTCCAATACAGTAAATACCACGCTGATAAATAGTACTGGTCTTACCCTGGTTAAACAAGGCCCGGCAACAGGCCGTGTAGCGGCTGGTGAGGCCATCAACTATGTGCTGCGGTTGGTGAATGCTGGTCCTTCAGATGCAACAGGTGTAATACTCACGGATGTAGTACCCGCTGCGATCACTGGTACTACCTGGTCGGTTGCGGCCACCGGTACGGCAGCTATTGCCACAGGAGGGGCATCAGGAGGTACGGGCAATAATGTGAGCACTGTGGTGAACATTCCTGCCGGTGCAGGCAATGCTATCATTGTACAAATCAATGGTACTGTGGCATCCGGTGCGCAGGACACACTGACAAACACTGCTACCGCAGCATTGCCGGGTGATACTACAGTTACTGCCGTTAATAAAACGGTGGTGGATAACCAACCCGGACTACAGATAGTAAAGGCTGGTCCCGCAACAGTAGATGCAGGAACAGATATCACGTACACGATTACCGTTACTAACACCGGTCCTTCAGATGCCCTGCAGGCTGTTATTACAGATGAGGTAGGAGCCACACTCCTGACTAATGTGACCTGGACCGCTACTGCCTCCGGCAGTGCCGTGATCAATAGTGGGGCTAACGGTAACGGCAATACGTTAACAGTGAACGCTAACATTCCGGCGGGAAATAATAACACCATTACTATTGTAGTACATGGAACGGTGCGTTCCGGCGCAACCGGCAATATCAACAATATTGCGGAGGTAGGTGTAACCGGTCAGCAACCTGTTAATTCCAACGAAATTATTACGAAGATCAATAACAGGCCGGGCCTGATACTCACGAAGAGCGGCCCTGCAACCGCAGATGCAGGCAGCACTATCAGCTATCTCCTGCAAATCAATAACAGTGGCCCTTCTGATGCGTTTAAGGCAACACTGAATGATACGCTGCCTGCAGCCATCCAGAACCCGGTGTTAAAAGTAGTAACGAATGGCAGTGCATCTTACTTTACTGCGGATATTAATAACGGCGTATTACAATTGATTGGCGATATTCCTGCGGGCGACAGCAACTACATCCTGGTGTATGTAACAGGTAAAATCAATCCATCTTTCACCGGGCAAATTACTAACCGGGCTGTTGTTGGCACCGTGGGTGGTACACCCGTAACATCAGATCCTGTTGTTACTACCGTAAGCAGTAATCCTGGCATAGCATTATTGAAGAGCGCTCCGGATACCGCAGTGGCAGGGCAAACGGTTACTTATACACTGGTAGCCACCAACAATGGGTTGTCTGATGCTACTAATGTAGCCATCACTGATGTGGTGCCGGCGTCTTTACTAAATACGCAGTGGACCGCTACTACTACGGGAGGCGCTACTATTGTCAGCGGCGCAACCGGCACCGGTAACACGGTAAACGTTACCGGTAATATTCCTGCGGGTGCGGGTGAAACGATCATAATTACGGTGCAGGGTACGCTGGCATCATCCGCTACGGGAAATCTGTCTAATCATTTTACAGCAGTCGTTAACGGCAACACGGTTACATCAGATACGGTACAAACTCATATTACCAGCAAGCCGGTGTTGCAGATCACCAAAACCGGTACAACGGATGTTTCCGCCGGCGGTAGGATCCGGTATACTTTACAGGTAGAAAACACTGGTGTGTCCGATGCAACAGGGGTGAGTATATCAGACAGCGTAAATGCTATTGTACAGAATATCAGCTGGACATCCGCTACCGGCGGTGGTGCGGCTATTACCAACGGAGCTACTGGTAATGGTAATATAGTGGCGGTAACGGCGAACATTCCTGCCGGTGGTACGGTAACGGTTACTATAGATGGTACTGTTAGTCCTGCTGCTGCGGGAACGCTGCAAAATACAGCCACCGCATCGGTTACCGGCGCCCCAACGGTACACGCAGCAGTAACTACTTTAATCACCAATGATCCTGCGATAGATATCAGCAAAACAGGTCCTGCGCAAATGAAGGCGGGCGAAGAAGTGAGCTACCAGTTGGTGATCACCAACTTTGGTGTGTCTGATGCGCGCGGCATCATCATACAGGATATTGTGCCGGCTGCCATCACCAATGTGAAATGGACAAGCAGTGTTACCGGCAGTGGAAATATTATCAGCGGCGCTACCGGTACTGGAAATAATGTAACATTGGATGCAGATTTGACTGCGGGTACCGCTAATCACATCTTTGTAAATATAACCGGTAAACTGGCGGCCAGTTATACAGGAATCCTTACTAATTCGGCATCTGTAGTGGTGCCGGGTAAAGACACGGCGAGGAGCGACAGCATTATTACCACCGTGATCAATGCGCCTGGTATCCAGGTGGTGAAGAGCGCTCCGGACACTATTCCTGCGGGCAGTAACATCACCTTTACGGTCACCGTAACCAATATTGGTCCATCAGATGCGCCGGCCGTTACCATTGCAGACATTGTACCGGCAGCGGTGCAAAATGTAACCTGGTCGGCTGTAACAGCTGGTAATGCATCTGTACAAACAGGCGCCGGCAGCGGAAGTAATATTTCCCTGAACGGAGCTGTTGCCGCGGGCGCGGGTAACAGTATTACACTTACCATTCATGGAACCGTGAACCCGGCAGCCACCGGCGATATTAAGAATGCCGCTACGGTTACACCGGCCGGAAATACACCGGTTACTTCTAATGAAACTACTACGCACATAAGTAAACAATCTGCTTTGATTTTAAGCAAGACGGGACCTGCAGAAGTACCTGCCGGCGGAAAGATTGTTTACCAGATCACACTGCATAACAACGGCCCATCGGATGCTACCGGCTTACAACTGAGAGATACCGTGCCGGTTGCTATCGGTAATGTAACCTGGAGGGCAGTTGCAACAGGAAATGCGGTGATACATGGTAATGCTTTGGACACCGGTAACCTGGTGAATATCTCTGCAGATATTGCAGCCGGCGCTACCAATGGAGTAGTGGTGACGATTGAAGGAACAATTGATCCTGCTTACACGGGAGTACCGTTGCGGAATACGGCGTACGTTACTTCTCCTGATCTGCCAGTAACGGTAACGGATACACTGATTACAAAAGTAACATCGCTTGCGCGTCTCGTGCTGACCAAGAACGGACCGGGAAGTGCATTCAGCGGCGATACTATTACTTATACCATCCGCCTGTCTAACGCAGGGCCATCTGATGCGAAGAGCATCAACATCACCGATGTTATTAACCCGGCCATACTTCAACCGGTATGGACCGCAGTAATCAGCGGCGCCGGCACCACCGTGAGCAGTAACAACGGCGCCGGGGATGTGCAGCTCACCGCTGATATTCCGGCATCTTCCGGACACGCTGTTGATATAACGGTAACGGGTAAACTGGATCCGGAATTCACCGGTGCTGAAGTAATTAATACCGTTACCGCCGTTGTCCCGGGTGATACGCCGTTTGTTTCCAATGTAACCACAGCTACCAGCCGCAAGGCCAGTTTGCGCGTAGTGAAGAGTGGACCCGCTACCGCAGTAGCTGGTGAAAAAATAAGTTACACCATTACGGTTACCAATGAAGGGCCATCCAATATAAGCGGCGCTACTATTTCGGATGTCATTCCAACCAGTATTCTCCAACCAACATGGACTGCCGTAGCGAATGGTGCAGGAAGTTTTGCATCAGCAGGTAGTGGTACCGGAGATGTGACCCTGCAGGCTAATATACCTGCCGGCACGGGTAGTATTGACATCGTGGTAAATGGTACGCTGGACCCTGCTACCGTAAGTGGTAACAGCGTTACTAATACCGTTACAGTAACACCGCCGCCGGGCATGACGAATACCAATCCTGCTACCGCCAGTGTTATCACCAATGTAACGAAGGAAGCGGACATGGTGATTGTGAAATCCGGCCCGGCCAATATAGCAGCAGGACAGGAAATTACCTATAAGTTGTTAGTCACCAACAATGGTATTTCCAATGTAAATGTTGCCAATATCACCGATGTAGTGCCGGGTGTAATCCATATCACCAGTGTAAACGCACTGGCAAGTGGAAATGCAATTGCAGGCAGCCCTGTGCTAACCGGTAACACGGTTAGCCTGAATGCCAGTGTAGATGCAGGTCCGGGTAACAATGTGATGGTTACCATCACCGGTACTGTAGATCCTGCGGCTACGGGTACAATATCCAATACTGCTGTAGTAGGAGTTCCGGCTACCGTAACGGAAACTAATCCTGCCAATAACACCAGCAGTATTCACACCAACATCACTACCGATCTGGGTTTGCAGGTATCTAAATCAGGACCGGCAAGTGTAAATGTAAATGACCAGATCACTTATACTATTGTACTGAGCAACAACGGGCTGTCTGATGCAAATGAAGTATTTGTTACAGATAACATTCCTGCTGCGATTACGGGAGCAACGTGGACAGCAGTGGTAAGTGGAAATGCTTCTATGGTCAACCTCAGCGGCAGTGGTTCTATCAACAATGAAAGAGCATCGCTGGGCGCCAGTAACAGTGGTACCATTACCATCACTATCACCGGTAATGTGAGTCCGGCTGCGGCAGGTACCATCACTAACACGGTTACTGCTTCTGCAGGCACCACTAAAGTAAGTACGGTGGTTACTTCCGTTAACAATTCTGCTGACCTGAGAATTAATAAAACCGCTCCTGCAACAATAGCCGCAGGTAAGGAAATCACTTATGTGATTACAGTAAATAACGCAGGCCCTGCAAACGTAACAGGGGCCGTGATTACAGACAATGTTCCGGTAGGTATTACCAATGTGCAGTGGACAGCCATAGGCGCTGGTGGCGCTACAGTAGCCACTGGCAGCGGTAACGGCGATGCCATTTCATTAACAGGAGATATCCCGGCAAACAGTGGTGTTATTACAATTACAGTAAAAGGCATTGTAGATCCTGCATTCAGCGGGGTACTCAGCAATACAGCTACTGCCACACCACCAACAGGCGTAACAGATCCAACACCGGGTACGGTGACTGTAAATACGCAGGTAACTGCGGTACCAGGATTATCAGTCCTTAAATCAGGACCCGCACAAATAGCCGGTGGCGACACCGTAAGATATACACTCGATATCCGGAATAACGGACCTTCCAGTGCCACCGGTGTAAGCATCAGGGATACTGTTCCTGTTGAATTGAAAAATGTGAAATGGACTGCTATCGCTGTCAACGCCACTATTATCAGTGGAGGAACCGGCACCGGTAATTCTTTGAATATGACGGGCAACATCCCGGTAGGAGGACTCATAAGAGTAACCATTACCGGTAATTCCGATCCTGCATTTACCGGTAATATTATGAACAGGGCAGTAGCTGAAGGTAACGGACAATCAGTTTTAAGTAATGAAGTAAATACACAGATTATTAATCAACCAGGTATTGGTATTAGTAAGTCCGGCCCGGCCACCGTGGCTGCCGGCACGCAGGTAGCATACACTATCGCTGTAACCAACACCGGTATTTCTACTGCGCAGGGAATTACCGTGAGTGATGTGCTGCCACCTGCATTGAAGAATGCGTTGTGGTCTGCCACTGCCAGTGGCAGCGCCGTTATCAACGGAGGTAACATCAGCAATCAATCCGGCAATGTGAACTTCCAGGCAACTATACCGCCGGGAGCCGCCAATACTATCCTGGTAACGGTAAATGGAACAGCCGATCCTGCTGCTTCCGGTACGCTTGTAAACGTAGCCACGGTAACACCTCTTACAGGCGCTGCACTCACAGATACAGTAACCACGGTGATCACCACCGTTAGTGGTATCAGGCTGGTGAAAGCAGCACCGGATACTGCAGCAGCAGGCAACACCATTTCTTATACGGTAGATGTGTATAACGATGGTCCGTCCGATGCAACCAATATCCTGGTAACAGATACGTTGCCGGCTGCTCTGCAAAATGTGCGGTGGTCGGCTACTGCGACGGGTACGGCTGCTATCAGCGGTGGCAACCTGCAACAACAACCAGGTAATGTAAGCTTCACCGCCAGCATTCCGGCAGGCGCTGCAAATGTGATACACGTGGTGATTAACGCTACTATTCCTCCTTCTCAAACAGGGGCATTAAGCAACCAGGCCAATGCACATACCGGCGGAGTGGATTATCCATCTAATGAGGTAGTAACGCAGGTAACCGGTAAGCCGGGATTACAGCTGATCAAGTCTGGTCCGCCAAAAGCCGCTGCTGGCAGCACTATCAGTTATAGCCTTGTTTTGAGCAACGACGGTCCATCTGATGCATCAAATGTAACAGTAACCGACCTGCTTCCGGCTGAATTGCAAAACCCGGTATGGTCTGCCGTGGCACAGGGCGCCGCCGCTATTAATGGTGGCAATATTACAAACAGAACCGGCAATGTTAGTTTGATAGCTAACGTACCGGCAGGTGCAGGTAATCGTATAGTGATTAACGTGAGTGGTAGTATCGCTGCTTCCTTCTCCGGAAATATTACTAATACCGCTGCTTATACTCTGAATACGGTGACCACAAATACACCACCGGTGATTACAGTAGTGGAGAAACGGGCAACAATAAGAATCAATAAATCAGCGCCGGATTCTATGACCGCAGGAGGTATAATTAATTATACGCTGCTGGTAGCCAACGATGGTCCATCCGATGCCGATAGCGTTACTATTACAGATATAGTGCCTGCAGCAGTGCAACAGGTAACGTGGAATGCAGTGGCTACAGGTGATACGCTGATAGGTGCATCATCCGGTACCGGTAACAATATCAATGTACGCGGAAGCATTCCGGCAGGTGCAGGCAATAATATCCTGGTAACGATTACCGGCACCATCGCACCGGGATTATCAGGTATCGTACAAAACAAGGCGCAGGTAAGTATACGGGGAAATATAGTTTCCGGAGATTCTGTTAATACGCATATCCTCAACAAACCGGGCGTACAATTCACAAAATCCGGTCCGCAGAAAGCGATCGCCGGTAACAACATCAGTTATGTAATAACGCTCGCAAACGAGGGCCCATCTGATCTGATCAATGCTGCTGTAACAGATGTAGTGCCACCGCAAATAACGGATGTAAACTGGACCATCGCCCTGAAAGGCAGTGCCACCCTGGCTCCCGGCACCCCGGTTTCGGGCGTGGGTAACCGGATCTCCTTTAATGCCGGCGTACCTGCAGGTACGGGCAACGGCATACAGGTGACCATCACCGGAAGGGTAAATCCCGATTACGAAGGCAATATCACCAATACTGCTACGGCTACCGATAGCACCGGTAATGAATATACTTCCGTTACCAGTATGACAGTTACCAAAGAAGCAGCTGTTAAACTGGATAAAATAGGACCGGCCACCGTTAAGGCCGGCAGCAGTATCAGCTATGTGATTACTGCCTCCAACCAGGGTCCGTCTGATGCGAAAGGATTTGTGATCACCGATGTAGTGCCTGCAGCAGTAACCAACGTAAGCTGGACAGCCGTGGCCAACGGTAATACACAGATAACCGGCCCGGCCGCCGGAACAAGTAATAACATACAGCTTCAGGGCGACATTGCCGCAGGCGCGGGTAATGTGATACAGATCACAGTGAATGGCACCATCGCGGCAAACGTAACAACAACTGCAATCACCAACACCGCTACCGGAACTAAAGGAGACGGAACTACTATCACTTCTCCAACCGTAACAACAACCATTCAGCATACGCCGGGCATTAGTATTTCGAAGGTGGCGCCGCCAACGGTGAATGCCGGCGACAGTTTGCAATATGTGATCACAGTAGGCAATACAGGTCCGTCAGATGCCACCAATGTAAAGATCAGTGATATAGTTCCTGCGGGAGTTACCAATGTGAGCTGGACGGCCACCACGGCCGGAAACGCACAGGTCATTGGCGCAGCTGCAGGTACGGGCAGCCCTGTGAACCTGACAGCAAATATCGCCGCCGGAAATGGCAATACTGTTCAGATCCGCATCATCGGAAAAATTGCGCCGGGCTTCACAGATAGTATTGTGAACACTGCCAGTGCAACAGATGCTGCCGGCAAAACAGTTACATCTAAAGTAACTACACAGGTAATCAGTAAATCAGTATTGAGTATTACCAAAACAGGCAGTGGCCAGGTAAATGCAGGCGATACTATTCGCTATGTGATTACGGCTTCCAATGCAGGACCTTCCAACGCTACCGGCGTGAACATCACCGATATAGTACCGACGGCTATCAGCCAGGTGACCTGGACTGCCACTGCGGGTGGTACTTCACAGGTCATCAGCGCAGCTACAGGCAGTGGTAATAACATATCAGTAAATGCAAATATCGCTGCGGGTACCGGTAACAGTATCGTGATAAATATTACCGGTGTGGTGCCTGCAAATGCTACAGTCACTTCACTGTCCAACACGGCAACGCTGAAACCGGCAACAGGGGATTCTATTCCGAGCACACCGGCGATTACCACGGTAACAAAGAAACCGTCGTTGCGCATCGTGAAACAGGCAGCGGCAACAGCTATTGCGGGCGACAGCTTACATTATAACATCACGGTTACCAACGATGGGCCATCTGATGCTACTGGTATACAGATCAGCGATATTGTATCCGATACCTTGAGTGGCGTGAGCTGGACAGCTACCACTACGGGTGCGGCACAGATCACCGGCAGCAGCAGCGGAAGCGGTGATGTACTGTTGAATGGTAACATCAGCGCAGGTGCGGGTAACGCCATCAACATAAAGATCAGCGGTAAAATCAACGCTGCATTCACCGGCAGCATCACCAATACGGCCAGCACTACAGATGCCAATAATCAAACCGTAACAGGAACGGCTACCACACAGGTAAGCGGCCGTTCAGCACTGAGCATCATCAAAACCAGTTCAGCGGAAGTAATTGCAGGCGACTCTATCCATTATGTAATCACTGCAACCAATGCCGGTCCTTCTAATGCAGCAGGCATAAGCATCAGCGATGTGGTACCAGCTGTTATTACAGGCGTCACCTGGACCGCAGTAGCCAATGGAACCTCGCAGATCAGCAGCGGTGCATCCGGTAGCAATAACCAGGTACTGGTAACCGGGAATCTTGATGCAGGTAACGGTAATACCATTGTGGTAAATATCAGCGGATTGGTGCCTGCAAATGCTACAGTCACTTCACTGTCCAACACGGCAACGCTGAAACCGCCGACAGGAGATTCTATTCCGAGCACACCGGCGATTACCACGGTAACAAAGAAACCGTCGTTGCGCATAGTGAAACAGGCAGCAGCAACAGCTACCGCAGGCGACAGCTTACACTACAACATCACGGTTACCAACGATGGTCCATCTGATGCCACTGGTATACAGATCAGCGATATTGTATCCGATACCTTGAGTGGTGTGAGCTGGACAGCTACCACTACGGGTGCGGCACAGATCACCGGCAGCAGCAGCGGAAGCGGTGATGTACTGTTGAATGGTAACATCAGCGCAGGCGCAGGTAACGCCATCAACATAAAGATCAGCGGTAAAATCAATACTGCCTTTACGGGCAGCATTACCAATACCGCCAGTGCGAAGGATGCAAATAATAATACCACTACAGCAAGTGCTACCACGCAGGTAAGCAGCCGTTCACAATTGAGTATTATCAAAACCGGCCCGGCCCGCGTCAATGCAGGAGACACTATCCGGTATCTGATCATTATCTCTAACGCAGGACCGTCCGCAGCAGCAGGTATCAATATTACCGATGTGGTGCCAGCGGGTGTAACACAGGTAACGTGGACTACCACCGCTAATGGTACGTCACAGGTAACCGGCGGCGCTACAGGCAGTGGCAATAATGTATCCGTAACCGGCAACCTGGATGCAGGTAGCGGCAATACCATACAGGTGAATATTAAAGGCGTTATTCCGGCAGATGCGGTTATTACCGGTGTTACCAATACGGCTGCACTGAAGCAGGGTACAGGTACGCCTGTTTCATCTGATCCGGTGGTAACGGAAGTGGTACCGGGTATTAAGAAACTGGATCTTTCGATTACCAAAACAGGCCCGGCTCAACTCACCAACAATGACTCAATTACTTATGTCATTGTAGCTAAAAATGGCGGTCCGGCTGCGGGAGATGGTGCGGTGATTACAGATATCCTGCCGGCAAATATTGAAGGATCTTATGTGCAGATATTATCTGCTACCGGTGGTGTTGCGGGTGTACAAACTACCAACACCGGAAATGTGGTAAAAGCTACTATCGGCACGTTCCCGGCAGGAGGGGTGATTACCCTGGCCATTACCGGTAAGGTAAACAGCACCGTGGAATTGCGCAACCAGGCTATTATTACAGCCCCGGCGGGTACTGTAGATACAACTACAGGAAATAATACGAGTGCCACTGTTATCACTACGGTATCGCCTATTCCGACGTCGGATCTGCGGTTACAGAAAGAGCTGCTTAATACGGGGCCAATGCAGGTGGGCAGTAAGGCCGACTTTGCGTTAACGCTGACTAACGCCGGTCCGTTTAATACTACCCAGGTGGTGGTGAGAGATACCCTGAAAGAGAACCTGGATATTATCAACGGATTTGATGCAAGCATCGGGGAGGTAACCTATGATCCGGCCACACGGATACTGATCTGGAGCCTGGACAGCCTCTCCCTCACGCAAACGGCTACACTGAAATACACTACCCGCATCACCAATACCGGAGATGTAATAAACAGTGCAACGGCTACTTCCCTGTTGCCGGATCCGGACCGCTCCAATAATATTGCGGTGAGCAAGGTAGTTACCGTTACCGGCGATGATATCATGATCCCGAACGTAATTACGCCTAACGGCGATGGAAAGAATGATAAGTTCATTATCACTGGCATCCTGCGATACCCTAATTCTTCCCTGTTTATTTATAACCGTTGGGGAAATATGGTGTATCAGTCGAAGAATTACCAGAACGAATGGACCGGCGATTCCCTGAATGAAGGCACCTATTATTACATACTCAAACTCAATACCCCCACAGGAGAAAGAAGCTATAAAGGCTGGATTGAACTCCTGCGATAGGTAAAAATTAATAATTCCGGAAGAAACCGGGCGTTTTGCCCGGTTTTCTTTTATAATATTTGGTTTATAACATAAACTAGTTTATGTTTGATGTGTAATTAATCCCTGAATATGTCCAACATCAACCGCTATCTATGTCTCTTCATTTTTACACCCTTATTCTCACTGGCACAGAATAAGATCAGCGGCAAGGTGACCGATACAAAAAAGCGTCCTTTACCCGGTGTGAACATCGCTGTGAAAGGTTCCTATGATGGCGCCACCACCGCAGCAGACGGTTCTTTTTCCTTTACCACCACCGCCACCGGCGACCAGTTATTATCGGCCACGCTCACCAATTACCAGACACTGGAACTGAAAATAAATACTGCCGCAGGCGAACAACTGAACATCGTGCTGAAAAATGCAGTGAATGCTTTAAGGGTAGTAACCATTTCTGCCGGCAGCTTTGAAGCCAGCGATGATAAGAAAGGTACGGTGCTGAAGCCGCTGGATATTGTAACCACAGCCGGTGCCGGCGCCGATATTGCCAATGCCATTAAAACATTGCCGGGCGCCCAGCAAACCAACGACCGCGAGGGCCTGTTTGTACGTGGCGGTACCGGCTATGAAACGCAAACCCTGATAGATGGCATGCTGGTAAGGAATCCTTTTTACAGCAGTCTGCCGGACATTCCGGGACGTGGCCGCTTTTCTCCGTTCCTGTTTAAAGGAACCACCTTCAGCAGCGGCGGTTATTCCGCGCAATATGGCCAGGGGCTGTCGTCCGCGCTGATCCTTGAATCTATCGATTTACCGGAGCGTTCCTCTTCTTCGGTCGGGGTATCTGTAATAGGTGTAAGCGCCGGGCTGGATAATCTTTCAAAAGATAAAAAAACATCCTACGGGATAGAAGCAGATTATACGAACCTGTCGCCCTACTTCAACATTGTTAAGCCCAAAAACTCGCCGAACCTGGGACCGGAAATCATTGGTACCTCCGTCAATTTCCGTCGTAAAACTTCCCGTACGGGCATGCTCAAATTTTACGGATATGGTAACTGGACCAAAATGGGTTTTAACTCCAACAGCCTGGAATACCCGGGTTATACGGAATCGTTTAAACTGCATAACAATAACGTATACACGAATCTGACCTACAGGGAAAATATTGGCCACGACTGGCACTTGTATATCGGTGCTTCTTTCAGCAGCAACACGGACAATATCGATGCAGACACGCTGTTGAAAGATCCGGCGCCCTCGCTGATCAAAGTGCGCTCAGACCTGAGCCAGACACGGGTTATGTTTTACAAGAACCTCGGACGCTTCTCTGTATTGCGGCTGGGAGGGGAGTATCAGTATGCGGAAGAAAGATCTGCCTTTAATGAGAATAAAGCCAATTTCACCGACAACTACACCGCCGCTTTTGCAGAAGGAGATATTTACTTTACCCCCAGTTTTGTAGGACGCGTAGGTGGCCGTGCAGAATATAGTTCGGTATTGGGAGAAATGAATTTTGCACCCCGCGTGTCGCTGGCATATAAAATGAATAACTTCAGCCAGTTTTCCGTGGCCTACGGCGATTATTACCAGAAGCCGGAACCGCAGTATATCCGCTTCAGCCGCAACCTGGGCTATATGAAAGCTACCCATTACATCCTCAGCTATCAACGTGTGGCAATGGATTATACTTTCCGCACAGAGATATTTTATAAGAAGTATACCGACCTGGTAAAAACAACCCCGGCGTATAACAACAACGGCAGTGGCTATGCGCAGGGAATAGAGCTGTTCTGGCGCGACCGGAAAACATTTAAGAATGTGGACTATTGGGTATCCTATTCTTACCTGGATACCAAACGCGATTACCTGAACTATCCGTTCCGGGTACAGCCCGACTTTGCCGCCAATCATACTGCCAGCATTGTATACAAGCACTTTCTGCCAAAGCTCAGTACCAATCTTGGATTAACGTATTCTTTTGCTACAGGCCGTCCTTATTACAATCCCAATCAGCCTACGGACAAGTTCATGTCTGATAGAACAATGACTTACAACTCCGTGGGTGTAAGCGCCAGTTACCTTACCAGTATCCGGAAAGCATTCACCATTTTTGTATTGTCGGTGAGCAATGTGCTGGGCAATAAACAGGTGTTCGGCTATCACTATTCTACTGATGGGATGCGCAGGGATGAAGTAGTGCCTAACGTGCCGAGATTTATTTACCTGGGTATGTTTATGAATTTTGGTATCGACAGAAGACAGGATGTTATTAATAACCTCTAATCACAATAAATATGAAACGATTCTTTCTTGCTTTTTTATTTACCGGTAGCCTGGCTACTGCAATGGCGCAAAGCGCGCAATATACCGACGCCATGACGAAGCAAACGTCTGAACTGGATAGTAGCGGCACTTTCACTGCCGATGGCCTGCAACAAAAGGCCAACACTTTTGAACGTATTGCGGATGCCGAAAAAAGCCAGTGGCTGCCTTATTATTATGCTGCCTATGCACAGGTGATGCAGGCACTTATACTGCAGGATAAAAGCCAGATAGATCCGCTGGCCGACAGGGCAGAAGGCAACCTGGACAAGGCAGAAGCGCTGAGCCCAAAGAATTCTGAAATTGCCTGTATCCGTTCATTGATAGCTACGGCCCGGTTAACAGTGGATCCTATGACACGCGGTATGAAGTATGGCCCCGAAGCAGCAGCACTGCTGGAACAGGCGGCAGAATTCAACCCGGAGAACCCGCGCATTTACATGTTACGCGGACAATCATTATTATTTACACCTGAACAATGGGGTGGCAGTAAATCAAAAGCGAAAACAACACTGGAGCTGGCATTGCAAAAGTTTGCCGCCTTTAAGCCGGAAAGCAGCATAGCTCCGCATTGGGGGGAACCATATACCCGCAAGCTGCTGGAACAAAGCCAGAAATAATCACGGAATATATTATTCAGATATTTAGTTATTTTGTTTCCGTGATAGATAAACCACTGAAACAAAATAGCTAAATATCAAAATAGCTGTATAAGAAAATTAAGCTCATGGACTTTAAAGATCTGGACCCGGTATTACATTCACAGTTGAGGCTGGCTATTATGTCCGTGTTGATCAGTGAAGAAGAAGCAGAATTTACGCTGCTGAAAGAAAAAACAAATGCCACCGCAGGTAATCTGAGTGTGCAGATTAATAAACTACGCGATGCGGAATATATTTCCGTGGTGAAACAGTTTAAGGACAACTACCCGCAAACCATCTGCAAAATAACTCCCACCGGCAAAAAAGCCTTTGGAAACTACGTTACTTCCATACAATCCTACCTGAAAGCGGGTAAGCACTGAGTTACTCCGACGCCAGTTCTGTTTTCTTCAGTGGGTTCCGGGTGTTCTCGGCATAGCGTTCCCGTTGCTCCAGTATTTCCAGGCAGGCAAAGATGGCCTGTCTGAAAGAATCCGGGTCAGCCAGGTTTTTGCCCGCAATATCGAATGCGGTGCCATGATCCGGTGAGGTGCGTACAATGCCCAGTCCGGCGGTATAGTTAATACCGTTGCCGCTGGCCAGTGATTTAAATGGTATGAGGCCCTGGTCGTGGTACATGGCCAGTACGCCATCGAATTGTTTAAACATTTCCCTTGCAAAGAAGGCATCTGCGCTATACGGTCCAAAACACAGGATACCATTGCCTTTCGCGTGCCTGATGGCAGGCGCAATGTGTTCAATTTCTTCGCGGCCTATCAGTCCGTCGTCGCCGGCATGAGGGTTGAGTCCCAATACAGCAATGCGTGGCTGGTCTACCCCGAAATCCTTTACCAGGCTGTCTCTCATCAGGTGCAGCTTACCCAGGATATTTTCTTTGGTCACATATTTTGCTACATCTGCCAGGGGTACGTGTTCTGTGAGCAGGCCCACGCGCATATTGTCGGCGGTCATGAACATGAGCACGTCCTTAGCATTGAAGGAATCCCTCAGGTAAGGCGTGTGGCCGGTATAGTTAAAAGTTTCGCTTTGAATATTGTTTTTATGGATGGGGGCTGTCACCAGGCCGGTGATATACCCGTCTTTCAAACAGTTGATGGCGGCTTCGAGCGCCCGTGCGGCGTATTTGCCACCGGTTTCATTCAGTACTCCGGGGGTGATCTGTACTTCTTCTTCCCAGCAGTTATATACGTTCACCTGCTTATGATTAAGGCGGGTAAAGTCTTTGATGCTCTGGTAGTTGAAATTATTTTCATTCATCAGCTTCCGGTAAAAGTTGATGGTTTTGTTGGATGCAAAAATCACCGGCGTACAAAATTCCATCATACGCGCGTCCATAAACGTTTTGATGATAATTTCGGCGCCTATGCTGTTGATATCACCGATGGTGATGCCGATTACCGGTTTGTTGATCTGGGTAGTACTCATGCTGAATTGCCTCAATGAATGGCAAATATAAAGTATTTAGCGGTTAGCTTTTCGCTTTTAGCCGGCGGCATTTTCAAAAGCTAAAAGGCAGCGGCTAAAAGCTAATAAATGCTTTATCTTTGCGCTTCACAATGTATACACTAAAAAAATCACTCGGCCAGCACTTCCTCACAGATGAAAACATCTCGAGGAAAATTGTGGAGTCGCTACCTGTAATTGACGGCCAGCAAGTGCTGGAAGTGGGTCCCGGCGGGGGCGCCATCACAAAATACCTGTTGCAGCTGCCAGGCATTCATTTCAAGGCAATTGAGCTGGACAGGGAAAAGGTGGAGTTCCTGGAAAAAACATACCCCGATATCAGGGGCAAGCTGATCAACGAAAGCATCCTGGATGCCGCCCTGCCTTTTGAAGGCCCGTTCCGCCTCATCGGCAATTTCCCCTATAATATTTCTACCCAGATCATGTTTAAGCTGCTCGATTGGCGTCAGCAGGTGGATGTGGTAGTGGGAATGTTCCAGAAAGAAGTGGCACAACGTATTGCTGCTCCGCACGGGAACAAGGAATATGGCATCCTGAGCGTATTGTTACAGGCTTATTATAAGATTGAATATTTGTTTGAAGTACATGAAAACTGCTTCAATCCGCCGCCAAAAGTAAAATCTGCCGTAATCCGCCTTACCCGGCTGGAACAACCGGTAGATATTGCCTCTGAGCGCAAATTTTTTGTACTGGTGAAAACGGCTTTCGGTCAACGGCGCAAACAGTTGCGCAATCCGCTGAAAACGATGTTTGACAAGGAACTGTTAGCACAGGACCCCATCTTTACAAAAAGGGCAGAGGAGCTGAGTGTGGCTGATTTTGCAGCATTATCCCATAAGATGATATGAGCAGGAAAGTATTAGTTACGGCAAAAACACATCCGTATTTGATTGAACAGCTGGAAAGCAAAGGGTATGAAGTTACTTACCTGCCGGCTGTTACATATGACGAAGTATATCGTGAGATCGGTGAGTGTACAGGACTGATTGTTACCACCCGTATCCACGTAGACAAGCAGATGATCGACCAGGCTAAACACCTGCAGTGGATCGGCCGCCTGGGTTCGGGTATGGAGCTGATCGACGTGCCTTATGCAGAAAGTAAAGGCATCCGTTGTGTGAGCAGCCCCGAAGGCAACCGGGATGCGGTGGGAGAACAGGCCGTGGGCATGCTGTTGTGCCTGTTGAACAATGTGCTGAAAAGCAGCCTGGAGTTGCGGCAGGGCATCTGGGAGCGCGATGGTAACCGCGGATATGAACTGAACGGTAAAACAGTGGCTATCATTGGCTATGGTAACACGGGCAGCACCTTTGCGCATAAGTTGCAGGGGTTCGACGTTAATATCCTGGCGTACGATAAATATAAAACAGGCTTTGGTACCGCGGCTGTGAAGGAGTCTACCATGGAAGAAATATTCCGGGAAGCAGATGTGGTAAGCTTACACCTGCCACTGACCGCCGAAACAAAACACCTGGGGAATTCGGCCTTTTTTGCCTCTTTTGCCCGGCCGGTATGGTTTATGAATGTGGCCAGGGGCAAGCTGGTGAATAACCGCGACCTGATCGCCGCACTCGATAATGGGGTGCTGGCGGGTGCCTGCCTGGATGTGTTGGAGAATGAAAAACTAGCTACTTATAACGAAGAAGAAAAAGAACAACTGGCCTGGTTGCTGAAGGCCGACAATGTAGTAGTAACCCCGCATATTGCAGGGTACTCACATCAGGCAAGCATCAAAATGGCCCGTATTGTATTAGAGAAACTGAATATACTTTAACCCAGCCCAACGGGTGTGTTTTTTGGATATAAATGATTGATTATCAATTTATATGCATCCGAAAGAAGGAGCTTTTTTCTTTATACAAATTTCATTATATTTGCAATAATACCAGTAAACAACGCTTCTGTGCAAATGGAGGCGTTGATTTTTTTTTCTTATAACCAAAAAAACACAACAGGTTATGTCTGGCATAAATTACGTTACGAAAGAAACCCTTGATCAAATGATGAACGAACTGACCTTGCTTAAAACCAAAGGAAGGGCAGAGATTGCACGTGCTATTTCAGAAGCCAGGGAGAAGGGTGACTTAAAGGAAAATGCCGAATATGATGCCGCCAAAGAAGCGCAGGGTTTGCATGAAGCGAAGATTGCCACACTGGAAAATGCGATTGCAGTTTCCCGGATAGTGAGTGCAGATGCAATTGATACTTCAAAAGTGTCTATCCTTTGTAAGGTAACTATTACTAATGTAGCTAATAAGAAGACTGTTACTTACCAGATTGTTTCTGAAACGGAAGCGGATCTGAAGGCTGGCAAAATTTCGGTGACCTCCCCGATAGGCAAGGGCCTGTTGGGCAAGCAGGTAGGCGAGGTAGCTGAAGTACAGGCGCCAAACGGGCAGATTAAATTTAAGATTGATAATATAACCGCATAAGCCTACTTTTTCATGATATTTGCAGGGGTTGCATTCATTTGCAGCCCCTGTTTTTTTATCATGTTACTAAGAACTACATACTATGACCATCTTCACGAAAATTATCAAAGGCGAGATTCCGAGCTATAAAATAGCAGAGAACGAACATTTTTATGCTTTCCTGGATGTTTTCCCGCTGGTAAAAGGGCATACCCTGGTGATACCCAAAACAGAAACGGATAAGTTCTTTGACGTGGCAGATAACCTGTTGCAGGAGTGGTTATTGTTTGCCAAGCCAATTGCACAGGCCATAGAAAAAGTAATTCCCTGTAATCGTATAGGCGTTAGTGTGGTAGGACTGGAAGTGCCGCATGCGCATATGCACCTGATCCCGATTAATTCGGCAGATGATATGAATTTTTCCCGCAGTAAGCTGAAGCTGTCTGTAGAAGAATTTAAGGCAATACAGGCGCAGATTGTCGCCGCTATGTAACGGTTATTTCGAGGGGATATTGAAACGGAATCCTACGCCATGCACAGTTTCCAGTTTGATTTGCGGATCTGATTTGAAGTGTTTCCGCAGCTTGGTGATAAATACGTCCATACTGCGTCCGAGGAAATAGTCGTCTTTCCCCCACACATTGGAAAGTATGTCTTCTCTTTTCAGTGTTTTATTGGGATTATTACAGAAGTATTTCAGCAGGTCCGCTTCTTTTTGCGTAACAGAAATGGATATCTCTCCATTGGAAGTATAGAGCCGGAGATCTTCGTAATCAAAGGTAAGTTGTCCTATTGTATAGAGGTTTAATTTGTCTTTCCCGCGGCTCATGGTCCTTTTCAGGAAAACTTCTATGCGCAGGATCAGTTCCTGCATGCTGAAAGGTTTGCTGATATAATCATCTGCACCGGTCTGGAGTCCGGCTATTCGGTCTTCTTTTTCATTCTTAGAAGTGAGAAATAATATAGGAACGTGGTCATTGAGTTCGCGGATCTGTTGTGCCAGTTGTAGGCCGTCTTTTTTGGGCATTACCACGTCCAGCAAACAAATATCGAATGAGCGTAACTGGAACTGCTCCCATGCTGCCTGGCCGTCTATACTGTGCACTACATCATAGCCCGCTTCTTCCAATCGTTTCTTCGTAACCGCACCAATATTTTGATCATCTTCCACCAATAGGATTCTTGCTTTCATATCTGCCTGATGCTGATTAATATAAAAAAGCTTGTTATACAATTTCCATATAACAAATGATGGTCACTTTTCATAGTTAAGCTGTTATCCGGACACATGGCCGTTAGCTTTAAATGGGTTGTTGAATTTCAACCAAAGTAACTACAATTTACGGATTTATGAAATAACCTTTTACCCCGGTACTTTTTATCTGGAAATCCTTTCGGGGTGCTGCTGCAGGAACTTCTCCCAGCCTTTTGCTTTGCCTATTCCTGCGAGCGGATTACTTTCCTGGTAAAAGTGGCACACGGCCACTGCGAGAGCGTCTGTAGCATCAAGGTAATCAGGGCGTTCTGAGATATTGAGGATGCGTTGCAGCATCAGCCAAACCTGTTCTTTATCAGCATTACCGTTACCTGTAACAGATTGTTTTACTTTTTTCGGGGAATATTCGGTGACCCCCAGACCGGCCTGGATAGCCGCTGCAATAGCCACACCCTGGGCACGGCCCAGTTTCAGCATACTTTGCACATTCTTGCCAAAAAAGGGCGCTTCAATGGCAAAACTGGCTGGTTTATGCTCTTGAATAAGTTCCTGTACCCTGCAATGAATCAGCTGTAGTCTTTCGTAGTGATCTTTGAATTTAGAGAGTTTCAGTACGTTCATCTCCAGGAGGCTGGCCTTTTTTCCTTCGATAAGTATAAGCCCATAGCCCATTACAAGGGTGCCAGGGTCAATGCCGAGAATTATTTTTGACTTGTTTGCCAACAGGAGTTTATTTTTGCCAAAATTTGACTGTCTGAACAAAAGTACCAAAATAATTCTCAATTACTTATTAGGGGCAGGGCTTTTTACTTGGCTGGCATACTCTATCTACTCGCAACTCATCCATCGTGATAACCTGCAACAATCAGTGCAGCACATGTGGGGAGTATTGCAGGAGAAAGGCTGGGTGGGCATCTTCCTCGTAACGGTACTGATGCTGTTCAACTGGGGACTCGAAGCCCGAAAGTGGCAGAAGCTGGTGAAACCCCTGGAAGAAGTATCTTTCCTGCGCTCATTCAGTGCCATCCTTTCCGGCGTATCCCTCTCTATAAACACCCCAAATCGTGTAGGCGAATACGGTGGCCGCATACTTTACCTGAAAAACCATAATAAGCTGAAAGCCATCGCGGCAACCATAGTAGGAAGTTTCAGCCAGCTGATTGTCACTATTATTTTTGGGTTAATTGGTTTGCTCTATTATATCAACAACTACGCACTGGCAAAAGAAAGCGCCTTCCTTACGCCTTCTTTATGGCAGAAATTAGTCCTGATTACCGGTACAGTAATTTGTGGCCTGACGATATTGTTATATTTTCGGTTACAAATAATTCTGTCTGTATTTGAAAAGATACCTTTCCTTCGTAAAGCGAAGGTGTTTGTGCAGATCATTGTTAAGTACTCATCCGGCGATTTACGTTACCTGTTGCTGCTTTCAGCCCTCCGGTACATAGTCTTCTCGGCACAGTATTTGATTTTGTTGGACGCACTTGGCGTGGAATTTCTATGGTGGCAGGCCTTCTTACTGAACAGTGTCATCTACCTGGTAATGGCAGGAGTTCCTACCATCGCTATCGCTGAATTAGGAGTTCGGGGAAAGGTGAGTATCTTTTTTCTTGGGTTGCTTAGCTCCAATACCGTGGCCATCGTAGCCGCCACCGTAGGTATATGGCTGATAAACCTGGTAATACCGGCCGTTTTGGGAAGTGTGCTGTTGTTAGGGGTAAAAATTTTTAAGGAAAAATAGCTTCCATCAATGAAGTATTTGCTACTCATAATTTTAGGACTATCCTGTATTCAACCCGTTGAAGCACAAACCGATTTCTGCTCCATCCGTAACAGCAGCTTTAATGCTGGTGAAAGTATTACCCTGAAAGTATTCTATAATCTTGGTAAAATGTACGTTGGCGCAGGAGAAGCTACTTTCAACGTGGCCCTGGAACGCTTTGCCAACCGCGATGTTTATCATGTGGTAGGCGATGGCAAAACCTACCGGGCATACGACTGGATCTTTAAAGTGCGCGACAGGTACGAAAGCTACATAGATACCGCTACCCTCCAACCCCTCAAATTTATCCGGAACGTAAATGAAGGCGGCTACAAGATCTTTAATAACGTAGTGTTTAACCAGGCCGGCCACCAGGCCATCAGCACAAATGGCACCTTCACAGTGCCGCCCTGCGTACAGGACGTGATCAGCGCCATTTATTACGCCCGCAACATCGACTTTAACAAATACAACACAGGCGATAAGATCCCCTTCGCTATGTTCCTCGACGACCAGGTATACAATATCTACATAAGATACATGGGTAAGGAAGAAGTAAATACCAAGTTCGGGAAGTTCCGGGCCATCAAGTTCAAGCCCCTCCTTATCAAAGGCACCATCTTCGAAGGCGGTGAGAAAATGACCGTGTGGGTAAGCGACGACGCCAACAAAGTGCCTTTACGCATTGAAAGCCCCATATCTGTGGGGAATATCATAGTAGATATGATCAATTATACCAACCTCCGTTACCCCTTCACTTCGCTGCTAAACAAGAAATAATAAGGCTTAAGCCCCACCCATCATCATAAGTTTAACAATTCATTTGAGGGCTGGCGCCCAAATTTTACCGACCTTTCGTGCCGCAGAAAAACTTTATATTTGTTGTAATCAACCCTTTATGATTATGGAAGAACGTAAACCGAAAATATTATTGGCTGAGGATGATACCAATCTGGGTATGGTGCTGAAAAATTACCTGGAGCTGAACGACTATGATGTGGAATTATGCCGCGATGGTATCCTGGCCCTGGCAGCCTTCCGCCGCGAAAAATTTGACATCTGTCTGCTGGACATTATGATGCCCAATATGGACGGATTTAAACTGGCGGAAGAAATCAGGGACGTAGACCCCGATATTCCCCTCTTCTTCCTCTCCGCTAAAACCATGAAGGAAGATATTATCCAGGGCTACAAATTAGGCGCAGATGATTATATCTCCAAGCCATTCGACAGCGAATTACTGCTGCTGAAAATCAAAGCTATCCTGAAACGCAACCAGGAACTGAATAACAAGGAAGAAGAAATTCACGAATTCGTGATCGGATCTTATGCCTTCAATTCCCGCCTGCGCACCCTGGCCCATAACGGTGAAACACATACGTTATCCCCTAAAGAAAACGAATTGCTGCACATGTTGTGTGAACATAAAAACGATCTCTTACCACGCGAACTGGCACTGAAGAAAATATGGGGTAGCGATACCTACTTCAACGGCCGCAGCATGGATGTATACATCGCCAAACTGCGCAAATACCTGAAAGACGATACCAATATTGAAATCGTGAATATTCATGGTAACGGCTTCAGACTGGTAGTGAAAGAGTAGGATCGCAGCGGATTTAGTCTTTCTCAGGATTCCCCTGATTTTACTGATTTATTTTTTTGATTAAATAACTAAGGGAGATAAGAGCGAATATCCGCTTCTATCTCTCTTAATCTTTTATAAAATCCCCAAAAGGAAATCAGTAAAATCAGGGGAATCCTGAGAAAGACAACATCCGCGTTAAAACAACATATTTGTTCCTCCCCGGAAAGACGTCTTCCCCAGGTGGATATAAGCTTTCTCCGTTACTTCCCTTCCCCGCGGGGTACGTTTAATAAACCCTTCCTGTATCAGGAATGGCTCGTATACTTCCTCCAGGGTACCCGCTTCTTCCCCTACCGCAGTGGCAATAGTGGTGATACCTACCGGTCCTCCCTTGAAGTTTTCAATGATTGTATTGAGAATACGGTTATCCATTTCATCTAAGCCATATTCATCCACATTCAGTGCTTTCAGGCTCAGGAGCGCTATTTCCATATCAATAACCCCATTGCCTATTACCTGGGCGAAATCGCGCACGCGGCGCAGCAACCCATTGGCAATACGCGGCGTACCACGTGACCGGCGGGCTATTTCACTGGCCGCATCGGAAGTGATCTTTGTATTCAGCAACCCGGCAGCCCGCCACAGGATTTTATGCAGCGTGGCGGCATTATAATATTCCAGCCTCGATTTGATCCCGAACCGCGACAGCAGCGGGGCAGTAAGCAACCCGGACCGGGTAGTGGCCCCGATCAGCGTAAACGGCTGCAGGTTAATCTGTATGGCACGCGCACTGGGGCCCGTATCAATCATGATATCAATACGGTAGTCCTCCATGGCGGAATACAGGTATTCCTCCACTACGGTACTCAACCGGTGAATTTCATCAATAAACAACACGTCTTTGTCTTCCAGGTTGGTCAGCAGGCCGGCCAGGTCGCCAGGCTTTTCAATCACCGGCCCGGAAGTTTCGCGGATATTTACGCCCAGCTCATTCGCTACAATACGCGACAGCGTGGTTTTACCAAGACCCGGAGGGCCGTGGAACAACACATGGTCAAGCGCTTCCCCACGCATTTTCGCCGCTTTAATGAATATCTTCAGGTTCTCGATAATTTGGTCCTGCCCGGAAAAATCGAGGATCTCCCGCGGACGTATACTATTCTCGAACTCTTTCTCAGCGGCGCTGAGCTTATTCTCTTCTGGTCTTAAAGGCTGATTGGACATAATTGTATATGCCAAAAATACACAAATATTCAAAGGTAGCGGGCAGCTATTGTATGTTCGTTTTTATATGTTTATTTTGAGAGAATAAAACCACCCCCTGATATGCCAAAGTACCTGTTGCTCCTTGTTTACTTAGCCCTTGCCTGCAGCCCCCTTGCCACCATTGCCCAGTTAAAATTTAAGAAGAATGATTCCTGGCGCTACCAGTTAGTCGTAAAAGATAGTTTTCCACCACACATTGTACAGGAAGTGGAGAAAATAGTACGGGTTACTATTACCGGCAACAACCCGGATGGCAGCACCAATGCGGTATATGTGCTGGAGAGTGTAGCTGTCCATGGATCGGGCGCTAATTTTAATTCAGCAGATCCGGATACGTATGCCGGAGAATGGAGGATCATGGAGTTTATGCAGCTGTTACATCAGCCGCTGGAATTTAAAATATTTGCCAACGACAGTATCAGTGAGCCTAGTAATACAGCGGCTGTTGCTAAAGCGGCTGGAACTTCCCTGGGCTTGCCCGGCGAAATGCAGGATGCTCTTGCCGGCAACTGGAAGTTTTTGCAGATGGAACTGAAATTCCTTTTCCCCACATCGCCCAAACAGCTGGCTGAAAATGATGAATGGAAAGAAAGCCCCTGGAAATTCAAAGTTGTGAACGCAGAAAAGGAGCTGGTGGAAGTAGCAGGCACCCCGGAAGAGAACAACAGCGACAGCGTGGTGGTAACAGGCGCCATTTCGTATACCCTTTCCCGTAACAAGGGGAATGTGCAGAAGTTCAGGTCCATAAGCCGGCAGGCGATGAGAAACGGCAAGGTGTTAACGGCAAGAGAAGTAAACATATTACCGTCTCCTCCTAAAGCACTGCCGGCCGATACAGCCTGGGCTAACACACTGGTACGTATGAGCAGAATGAGTAACTCGCTGAAGGTAAACGGGGAATCCGATTCCGCAAAAATTGCACAGTTCCTCGCGGTGACTACGCCTAAGTACGGCAAACGGCTGGCTTTTAAACTGGCAAAACTGGATATTTATGGCAGCGGTTCTGAATACATGTATGAGCAATACCAGCATGCACTGAAAGATCTTCCTTCAGCAGCACTGGCAGGATCATCTTCTCACCTGTTTAATAAATTACAGAATACTTACTATCAAAATCCGGATAGTGCAATGGTACTGTTGAAACTTTTGCCTGCCGACGGAAGCATGCTCAACTCCTGGCTCGATCAATCCTTCGCACAATATTTACCACAACGTGATTTTGATACCACGGAAGCAAGGCAGGAGTTTCGCAGCAGAGGCGTCAGCGAAGCGCGCATCGCGGAGATATTTGAAGAAAGCAGGAAAGCGCCTGCGGGCGCCCAGTTGCTGATGACCAGGATGATGGCCGAAAAGGACAGTATTTTGCAGGTGTCTTTACGGCCAATGTCGTTATGGAATAAAGCCATGTATATAACGGATACGGCTATATTAAAAAGTGTTGCGGCAGATTTCGGGCAAATAAGTCCGGCGGAAATGACGCTGGGTAAAGCGGCCCGTTATGAATTGCTGGTGCAGGATATCCTGCGCAAAGCCAATATGCCGGCTGCCGCAGATGCTTTACTGGACAAGGCATTAACCGATCTTAAAAATAACCAGGCCGATACCGCTTTCTGGACAGCGCATCCGGAATTGAAAAGTAAAAAAGCAGCGAATAAAAATATCCTTTCACACGCTTATTATCTTAAATACGAACATACAAAGGCGACCGATAAAAAATCAGCACTGAACTACCTGGCGCTCGCGGCAGGCACTGCCCCGAAAAGCAACGCGGAAAAAGCTCATGAAAGTTTTTACGATCGCCATTTTCTCCACTCGGAAGAAAATTACAGCGCTCATTTCGCTAAAGAGCTGGAAGCACTCGGCAAACCGGAAGAGGCCATGAGAGTGCTGTCGAAACAGCTTTCCGCCCAGCCGGATATGCTGGACAGTACCAGCGCCTTTTTTAATGCACACTTTCCCGGTAAATCTTTCAATGCTTACTTCCGGGATGTATTACTGAAGGAGTGGGAAGATGCACCTGATTTCACGCTGAAAGGGATGAACAATGAAAATATCCGCCTGGCAGATTACCGGGGCAAATGGCTGCTGCTCGACTTCTGGGGCACCTGGTGCCCGCCCTGCCGGAAAGACTTACCACACCTCAATCAACTGGCGGAAGAAATAAATGCCGGGAAGTATCCCGGGAACGCCATCCTGGCCGTTTCCTGCCGCGAGCCAATAGAAACAACACGCAGTTTCATTACCGCCAACAAATACATTTTCCCGGCCGCCCACGCCGACGATAAGATCGAAAAATCTTACAAAATAAAAGGTTATCCTACCAAAGTGTTAGTTTCGCCTGATGGGAAAATGTTAGACTTGCAATTCGGAGCAGACTATGCTTCCATCCTGCAGGCATATAGCAATGCCTATTTCACACAGGAAAAAGAACAACCATCCACCATCAAAATAGACAACAAGAAAAAGGATTAACCGCTTATATGAAGAAATCACTGTTATTATTACTGGCTGCCGGCAGCCTTTCCACTACCGGTTATGCACAGGATATCAAAGAAAAGGAAGTAGCCCGCATCATCAGCACACTGGCTGCCGACGACATGGAAGGACGTTACCCCGGCACACCCGGTATTGAAAAGGCAGCGCAGTTTATCAGCAGCGAGTTTGCCAAAGCAGGTATTCAACCACTGCCCGGCGAAAAAAGCTTTCTGCAGGAATTCGGCAAGTTCAGTTTAAAAACAGCCAGTGTATCCCTTACCGTTAGCGGGGAAACTAAAGACTGGCCCGTGGCCGCTATAGGCACCGGCCGCAGCTTCGACTGGGAAAAAGACAGCAGTTACAACACCGTTTATGCCAACGAACCGGCTGAGCTGATGAAAATACTGCGTAACCCGGCAGCGCTGCAAAAGAATACCCTCGTTTGGGTAGGCGCGGCAATGGCCGGTTACATCAGCAATATCACTGCTTCCTTTTCAGAGCGCAGCTATGATACAAAGAGTGAACTGGAAGCAGTACCACCCGCTGAAAAGCAGGTTATACTCGTATTCGCAAAAGAGACCGTGGCAGATACCGCTTCCTGGAGCCTTCATCTCCGCCGCGAAATTACCGGGCAGCATTTTGCCAACGTAGCCGGTATGATTAAAGGAAGCACCAAACCAGATGAGTTCGTGATCTTCTCCGGTCACTACGATCACCTGGGTATATTACCTTCCGAGGCAGGCGACAGTATCGCCAACGGCGCAGATGATGATGCATCGGGTACCACAGCGGTAATCATGCTGTCGAAGTATTTTAAGAAACACCCTCCCAAACGCTCCGTGATTTTTGTAGCCTTTACAGCAGAAGAATCCGGCGGACATGGATCACGTTATTTTTCAGAACACCAGGATCCGGAGAAAGTAGTGGCCATGTTTAATATTGAGATGATTGGTAAGGAGTCCAAATTCGGGAAGAACAGCGCCTTTATCACCGGGTTTGAAAGATCCAGCTTTGGCCCTATCCTTCAACGCAACCTGAAAGGATCGAGCTTTACCTTCCATCCCGATCCTTACCCGGAGCAGGACCTGTTTTACCGGTCAGACAATGCCACCCTTGCCAGGCAAGGCGTTCCGGCACATACAATTTCCACCACGCAGATAGATAAAGACCACTTCTATCACACCGTGAAAGATGAATTGGCTACACTTGATATTAAAAACATTACCGATATTATTAAGGCAATTGCCATCAGCGCCGGTACTATTGTGAATGGTACGGATACGCCTACACGAATTGAGAAGGCATTGCTGAGAAAATGACTCATATATTGATCCGGTTGAACGAAGCTCAACCGGATCATTCTTTTTTAATTAACAGTGAACTTATTTTTTTCTCCAAATTCTTTGTTAAATTTACTGCACGACTTTTCCCAATTAGTCATTTAAAACCATATCGATAATGAAAACCGGAATCCTACATTTCTGCGGTGCTATAGGCATTGCAAGTATCTTACTATCGTCGTGTGCCAATACGGACATGGCTAAACCAGATACCAATCAACCAATCGACAACGCGGATGCTGCCAGCGTGAACTATGAAATTTCAGCGATCAACCCAACTGCCACGTTATCACCTGATGCTTCAGGACGCTTATCTGCTCTCACCGGAGATGCAGCTATGGCTAAAGCAGCCTCTGGAGGTTTCGACATCACCTGGGACACTGCCACTGCACGTTTAAGAGAAATCCGCTTCGATGCCAGACGTGGTAAAGATGAAGTGGAATTCAAATTAAAAACAGACAGGCAGATTGACCTGAAACAAGTACCTGCTATAATAGGTGCTATTAAAATTCCTAAAGGAACTTACCAGCAGGTAAAAGTGTATGCAAGAGTAGAAGGGGATAAGCAAGATCCCGCAGTAAGACTGAAAGGTTTTATCACCTGGGACAGCAAGAAAATTCCAGTTGAAATCCTGCTCTCCGGCAAGATTGAATTGCAGGCTCATGGAAAGGATGTAGTGGTAACCGACACCAAAATTGATTGGAAAGGTTCCCTCAAAATTTCTATGGACCTCATCCTCACCAAACTGCAGATCGGCGACTTTACCGGCTCCTTTGCCAATGGTAAGTTACAGATCAGCATAGATGTTAACGGCAACCTCCATAACAAGGTGGTGGATGCACTGGAAAACAGTATGTCAGTGGAACATACGCACGACTAAGTAGCGAAAACTTTTAAAATAACGGATCTGTGGAGAGATACACTTCTCTGCAGATCCGTTATTGTTTTACTATCTTATAATAATCTCCGCATACACCGCGAAATGATCAGACGCATATCTTCCTTCCCACGTTTCAGAAATGCTGGCATGTTTTAAAACATCGTATTTTCCTTTGAGAAAGATATAATCAATGGGCTGGTTGTCCCGTTCTGCGATATTCCATCCGTTGAAAGTGCCGGCAGGACCAAAGTGCGGCGTTTTACTGATTGCCTTACTATCGGTTAAATGCAGCGGATCATTGGGATTCATAATAATCTGAATGGGTTCATCAGATGGCACCGCGTTAAAGTCGCCGGTAATAATGGCTGCCTCTTTTCCCACAATGAGATGTACCCGTTGCAGCAATAGCTTCGCGCTTTCCCTACGGGCAATTTTCCCCATGTGATCAAAGTGGGTGTTGAAGTGATAAAACAGCTTGTTTGTTTTTTTATCCCTGAACTTTCCCCAGGTAACAATACGGGCGCAGGCGCCGTCCCATCCGATATGACCGGCTATTGCAGGCGTTTCCGACAGCCAGAAAGTTTCACTGTTTAACAATTGCAAACGGGCAGTATCGTAGAATATCGCGGAAAATTCTCCTTTTGTTTTTCCGTCGTCGCGGCCTACACCAATCATTTTATATTGGGGCAACCTTTGCTGAAGATCCTGCATCTGGTCGTATAGTGCTTCCTGCACACCCAGCGTATGGGCGCCCAGGAACAGGATTTCGGATGCTACTTTATCTTTGCGGTGTGGCCACGCATTAACACTGTCGTCCGGGTTATTATACCGTATGTTGAAAGTCATCACCTTCAATGGAACCTGTGCGGCAAGAGCGCTCACGAGCAGGCAGCAAAAAACTGTCAGCCATAGTCTTCTCATACTAATTCAATTTTAGCCTGTAAAAATAACACGGGGAAGCATAAATCCCAGTGAAGCAGGAATAATTTATCAGTAAGATATTTTTAGTGGGTATACTGGTTGAGTTGAAGGATTAAGTCGGGGTCGGGGCAGTTTTGCAGGTATTTTTCTTTTTCGCTGTAGCGGCACACGCCGGGATAATCGCCGCGGAAACCCTGCATATCTTCAATTACCTGGAAATGCAGGTGTGGCGGCCATCCGCCATTTTCAGCCGGCGTACCGAAATGAGCCAGCGCCTGTCCCGCAGTGATGGGCATATTTTCATACAACCCCTGGAGGTTGGAAATGCTGAGGTGACCATACAGGGTATAGAAGGTGTATCCGTCCAGCTGGTGCTGAAGAATGATGGTAGCGCCATAATCCCCGAAATGATCATTAAAACGGAAACTATGTACATGCGCATTCATAGGGGCATAAAGCCGGGTGCCGGTTTCTCCCCATACATCAATACCGAGGTGTAAGCGCCGTGGTTCTTCCCCGGCATCAAAATGAGGGCTTACCGCATAAATAGTACGATGCTCCGCATAGCCGCCGATACCCAGCCGGCAGCCACTTTGCTCCAGCGTATTGTCGATATACCGGCTAAACCGGTTAATATCCTGCAGTATGTTTTTGGTGAGGGTTGTGTTATTGGCGGTGAAATCCATTACCAGCAGGGATTCATGATCTCCCAAAAGCGGAATAACCGGCTTAAAGGTGGACTGATATTTCTTTAATACCTCCTGTAACATATTTTGTGATGCTTGACTTTCGTCTAAATATAAATATTAATTTGTGTATTAAATAATGCTGGTCCTTTGCAGTTCCCCATCTATATCAATTTGTTTTCCTTACATCTTCCGCTGCACGCTGTAACGGAAACCCTGGGCATGTTTATCGGCTTCCGGTATTTTTTATACCTGCGCCGGCAGCAGGGCGACCGGATAGAAAGCAGTAACCGCCTCTGGGCCATTATAGGCGCCATTTTCGGCGCTTTATTCGGAAGCCGGTTGTTAGGTGCGCTGGAAAACCCGCCGGGCCTGTATCAGGCCAATAACCTGCTTTTTTATATCTATCAGAATAAAACCATCGTGGGAGGATTGCTGGGTGGGCTGATCGGGGTGGAGCTGATCAAGAAAATAATCGGCGAAAAGCATTCCACGGGCGACCTGTTTGTGTATCCCCTGATACTGGCCATGATCATAGGCCGTATAGGTTGTTTTACGATGGGTATTTATGAAGAAACCTACGGACTGCCCACCTCATTGCCCTGGGGCATGGATCTGGGCGATGGCATCCCCCGGCACCCGGTATCTCTCTATGAAATTATTTTTTTAATATTATTATGGCAGATGTTAACCGGCATCAGCCACCGCTATTCCCTGGTAAACGGCGCACGGTTTAAACTTTTCATGATTGCCTACCTGCTGTTCCGTTTCGGCCTGGATTTTATCAAGCCGGGATATCGCTTCGCTTTCGGGCTGGGATCCATACAGCTGGCCTGTTTGGCCGGATTACTCTATTATTCGCCGGTGATTATTTTTCCTTCACGACTAACACAAAAACAATATGCCTGAAAAAAATTACACCTACTATGATTTTACACTCAGTATCTGCAGTACCTGTTTACGCCGTGTAGACGCGAAGGTGATATTTGAAGACGAAAAGGTTTTCATGATCAAGCATTGTCCGCATCATGGAAAAGAAAAGGTGTTAATCGCTACCGACATCGATTACTACAAAAATACCCGCAACTATAACAAACCTTCCGAAGCACCGCTGAAAACCAATACCAGCACACATTACGGCTGCCCTTATGATTGTGGCCTCTGTAAAGATCATGAACAGCATTCCTGCCTGAGCGTGATTGAAGTAACAGACCGCTGTAACCTTACCTGTCCTACCTGCTACGCGATGTCGTCGCCACACTACGGCCGGCACCGCACCCTGGAAGAAATAGAACAGATGCTGGATATCATCGTGGAAAACGAAGGACAACCAGATGTGGTGCAACTCAGCGGGGGAGAGCCTACTATCCATCCACAGTTCTTTGAAATACTGGATATCGCCAAAACAAAACCGATCCGCCATCTTATGATCAACACCAACGGTGTGCGTATCGCAAAAGATAAAGAATTCACCGCACGACTGGCCACCTATATGCCGGATTTTGAAGTGTATCTTCAGTTCGACAGCTTTAAGCCGGAAGCGCTGGAACGTATGCGTGGAAAGGATCTGACGGATGTAAGAAAACAGGCGCTGGAAAATCTCAATGAAGTAAATCTCAGCACCACGTTGGTGGTTACCCTGCAACGCGGCGTGAATGAAGATGAAATGGGCGCCATTATCGACTATGCCCTGAAGCAACCCTGCGTTCGTGGTGTTACATTTCAACCGGTGCAGGTGGCAGGCCGCACCGATGGCTTCGACCCCGCCACGGATCGTATTACGCTTACAGAAGTACGGCAGCGTATCCTGGAGCAATCACCCATCTGGAACGATCACGACATTATTCCCGTTCCCTGCAACCCTGATGCGTTAGCAATGGCTTATGCACTCAAAATAGACGGACAGGTATTTCCGCTCACCCGCTACGTAGATCCTGCTGTATTATTGAATAATTCAAAAAATACCATCGTGTATGAACAGGACGAAAGGCTGCACCAGCACATCCTGAAAATATTCAGTACCGGCATCTCTACCGATGCTGCCGTAAATGATATGCAGTCGCTGCTTTGCTGCCTGCCACAGGTACAGGCTCCCGGTCTCGACTATACGAACCTGTTCCGCATTGTGATCATGCGTTTCCTGGATGCCTACGATTTTGATGTGCGCGCCATTAAAAAATCGTGCGTGCATATTGTACATAAAGATGGCCGCATCATCCCGTTTGAAACCATGAACCTGTTTTACCGCGATGACAAAGAAGCCTATTTAAAACAACTCCAGGAAGAACGGACCTTTATTCCTATCGTTTAAATGATTGTATATGAATAAATTTTTCAAAGATGTACTCTTATTTACCCTGATACCACTGGGCATTTTCCTGGTGATGTGCATAGCCGGCGATGAAGGTATCATTGCTGCCGGATTGATAGCGATGTTCCTGGTAGCGGCCTATTTTGTGATTGGCCTCATCCTGGTCATTGTTAATAAGAATCATATGGGGAAAGTGTTGTTGTTATCGTCAGGGATTATTTTGCTGGTGGGGTTGTCTACCTGCGGGATTATTTTGAGCGGTTTGAGTATACGGTAAGCGATGTTTATGAGAAGAATTTTAAAACATGTTGCATTGGTGTAGCTGCTTCCTAATAAATTAAACGATGAATAAAACCTTAAAACAAGTACTGCTTTTAATATTAATTCCCGTAGTATGTACTGCATTATTGTTTGCTATAGAGCCGCAAGCCACTATGGAGCACCTGGGCATTTTTAAATACCTGATAGGGGGATATATCATTATGGGATTAATATTGCTGTTTACAGGAGATCGGCAGTTGGGCAAGTCGTTATTGATTGCCGGAGGAGTATTGATTATTGGAACCATTGCATCCTTTATAGTAGCATTAATTTCCTATACTGGCATAGCATAAAAAAGGCCCGTTATGCGCTGGCCGGATTTTATTAAATATCCGGTATTTTCTACGGAAAATTGGTTTATTTTTTGCGTTTTATAGAATTTTTGGAAAATTCAGTGAAATTTAAAGGCTTCACCAACGTCATTCCTTAAATAATTTAATAAGGTGAGCGGCATTTAACTGCAATGATTTATTAAATGCCGCTCAATTACTTACACCAGTATATTTGATATATATGCCATTTTACTTATATGGCAGCACCTGCATAAGCACCCTGTACTTTTTCGTCTGTAAAGCCCTGTGGTAAAGGGTTACATGATCAAGTCCACGTCCCCTCCACGTCACCTCCGGGGAATCTCCATGTATTAAGCATGTCCTAAGCATATGCTAAGTATAGATGAAGCATTCCTCAGTAAATCTTTAAGCAATCCCTGTTATCCCCTAATTTCCCAAAATCACAAAAAGTTAATCAGTAAAATCAGGAGAATCCTGGGAAAGACAACCTCCGCTATATCACCACATTAATCATCTTTCCTTTTACGATAATCACCTTTTTAGGCGCTTTACCTTCCAGCCATTTCTGCACTACTTCACTGGCCAGCACTTCTTTTTCAATATCAGGAATAGCCGCATCCAGTGAGAAGCCCATTTCAGAGCGGGTTTTACCGTTAATCGCTATCGGGTAATTGAAGGCGCTTTCCTTTGTGTATTGTTCGTCATACACCGGGTAAAGTGCATTCAGTATGCTTTCATTATTGCCGATGTATTGCCACAGTTCTTCACACAGGTGGGGCGCATAGGGGGTGAGCAGGATCAGCAATGGCTCCAGGATGCTGCGTTTGTGACAACGCAGGGTAGCGAGTTCATTTACACAGATCATAAACTGGCTCACCGCTGTATTGTAGGAGAAGCTGGAAGTATCGTGATCTATTTTCTGGATAGTTTTATGCAGTATTTTCAGTTCCTCCGGTGTGGCTGGTTGTTCATTCACCAGGATGCCTTTCTGCTCATCGGCAAAGAGGCGCCATAGTTTTTTCAGGAAGCGGTGTACGCCTTCAATACCTTTGGTATCCCAGGGTTTGGATTGTTCCACCGGGCCCAGGAACATTTCGTACATGCGGAAAGTATCAGCGCCGTATTTTTCCACCAGTTGGTTTGGGTTAACGGTGTTGTACTTGCTTTTACTCATTTTTTCCACTTCTGTTCCGCAGATATATTGACCGTCTTCAAGAATGAAAGTGGCACCATGATAATCAGGTTTCCATTTTTTGAAGGCTTCTGTATCTAACGTTACTCCATCAACGAAACTTACATCTACGTGAAGCCTGTCGGTTTGATAGTTATCCTTTAAGCCTGCGGAAACAAATTCATTGGTTCCATGAATACGATATACGAAACGGGAGGAACCCTGAATCATCCCCTGGTTGATCAGCGACTTAAACGGTTCATCAAAACCGATATGCCCAAGGTCGTACAGCACTTTGGTCCACATACGGGAGTAGAGCAGGTGTCCTACGGCGTGTTCGGTACCGCCTACATATACATCTACCTGGTTCCAGTAGTCGGTAGCTTTGCGGTCGGCAAAGGTTTTATCATTATGCGGGTCCATGTAGCGCAGGAAATACCAGCTGCTGCCGGCGTATCCGGGCATGGTGTTAGTTTCGCGTTTCACGCCGGGGGCCACGTTTACCCAATCGGTAATGTTGGCCAGGGGGCCTTCGCCTTCTTCGCCGGGTTTATAGTTTTCCACATGCGGTAATTCCAGCGGCAGGTCTTTTTCATCCATTGCGTAAGGAATACCGTTTTTATAGATGATGGGGAAAGGTTCGCCCCAGTAACGTTGACGGCTAAAGCCGGCGTCGCGCATTTTATAGTTGATCTGGCGTTTGCCGATTCCCAGTTCTTCCAGTTTGGTGATCACCACATCCATAGCGGGTTTCATGTCCATGCCATCGAGGAAGCCGCTGTTTTGCAGTTTGGCTTCTTTGGTAGGATTGGCTTCCTGCCCGTTGAAGGCATCGCCGATGATGTTGGTGATGGGGATATTGAAATGTTTGGCAAAGCCAAAGTCGCGCTGATCGCCGCAGGGCACCGCCATAATAGCGCCGGTACCGTAGCCGGCCAGCACGTATTCCGCAATCCACACGGGGATTTCGCGGCCATCAAACGGGTTGATGGCGTATGCGCCGGTAAAGCAGCCGGTGATTTGTTTTACATCGGCCATGCGTTCCCTTTCGGAGCGGCTTTGCACGTATTCGAGGTATTTATCAATTTCGGCTTGTTGTTCCGGAGTGGTGATCCGGGATACCAGTTCATGTTCAGGCGCCACTACCATGAAGTCCACGCCGAAAATGGTATCGGGGCGGGTAGTGTATACTTCCACGTGTTCGGTGGAGTTTTTCAGGGCGAACTTAATTTCGGCTCCCTGGCTTTTACCGATCCAGTTGCGCTGCATTTCTTTCATGGCATCGCTGAAGGATACTGTTTCCAGTCCTTCCAGGAGGCGGTTGGCGTATTCGGTGATACGCAGAAACCACTGGCTCATCTTTTTCTTCACTACCGGATAGCCGCCGCGTTCACTCACGCCATTCACTACTTCATCGTTGGCGAGTACAGTGCCCAGTGCTGCGCACCAGTTAACTTCGGCGTGCGCCAGGTAGGCCAGGCGGTACTGCATCAGTATGTTGCGCTGTTCCTGCTCACTATAGCTTTTCCAGTTGGCGGCAGTAAATTGTATGCTCCGGTCGCCGGGGCAGATATGACCGGCATTACCATCTTTCTCAAAAATAGCTACCAGGGACGCGATGGGTGCTGCTTTCTTTGTGCTGCGGTTATACCAGCTTTCAAAGATCTGCAGGAAGATCCATTGGGTCCATTTATAATAGGAAGGGTCGCTGGTGGTTACCTGGCGGTCCCAGTCGTAGCAAAAACCAATATTATCCAGTTGTTCACGGAAGGCTTTGATATTTTGTTCGGTGGTTACAGCGGGATGCTGACCTGTTTCAAGGGCATATTGTTCTGTTGGCAAACCAAACGCATCATATCCCATTGCATGGAGCACGTTAAAGCCTTTTAGTCTTTTATAGCGCGAATAGATGTCTGTTGCAATGTATCCCAGCGGATGGCCTACGTGTAAGCCGGCTCCGGAAGGATAGGGGAACATGTCCAGTACATAACATTTGGGCTTGGGACTGTTATTGCTCACACGGTAAGCATGCGATTGCTCCCATTGTTGCTGCCATTTTTTTTCGATTGCCCTGAAATTGTATTCCATATCTGTTGTAGATGAACCTTAATTGTCCGGATATAAACAATACGTCCGGTCATTAAGGCGTTATCAGTTATAATTTAAAAAGTTGTTCTAATGCCTGTTCAGCAAAATAATGTTAAATTCATTAATACTCCAATGTCATTCCCCAACATCTCTATATATTGCCGTTCTATTGTCCGGAAAGGGTGTATTACCTGACCGGGTTGGCAAAATTAAACACATAACTATTAATTTTTATTATTTTCGCCGATAAACTGCAGATTAATGGCGCAATCCGGGAAATCATCAGCAAAGAAGTCGAAACCATCCTACCTGTACTCCATCATTGGTGTGGCACTGGTATTGTTTTTACTGGGCACATTGGGTCTGGTGGTAATACATGCTAACAAGCTGAGTGTGTATTTTAAGGAAAGCATAGAGATACAGGTCATCCTCCGGGATAACGTGAAAGAAGCACAGGCCACGGCCCTGCGCGATTCTATGGCCCACAGGCCATATATTAAGTCAATTGAATATGTGTCGAAAGACATGGCGGCACAGCGGTTCAAAAAGGATTTCGGGGAGGACTTTATCTCCCTGTTGCAATACAACCCGCTGTACAGCAGCATCAACATAAAGGCAAATGCCAATTATGTAAACAATGATAGTTTGAAGGTCATTGAAAATAACCTGTCGCAGCAAAGCATCGTAAGGGAAATATCCTATCAGCGTATGCTGGTGAGCAAACTGAACGAAAACGTAAACAGGATCGGATTAATTATCCTGATCATCAGCGGGTTATTATGCCTGGTGGTGATATTCCTGATCGACAATACCATTCGTTTAGCCATGTTCAGCAACCGGTTCCTCATCAAAACCATGCAAATGGTGGGAGCTACCCGCTGGTTTATTGCCAAACCCTTTGACCTGCGCAGTATTGCCAATGGCGCCATCGCCGCAGTAATCGCTATCGCAGGGCTGATCGGTATCATGTCGGTATCCGATAAATTATTGCCGGAACTGGCAGGATTACGTGATAACCTGATGATCGCATTCCTCTTTATAGGCATGATCCTTATCGGGATCAGTATTTCCCTGGTGAGCACACACCGCTCCGTGATGAAATACCTGCGCCTGAAACTGGACGATCTGTATTAACTTTAAATCTTTAACGAAGATATAATACCAAACACTATGGCTAAAACAGCTTTAAATAAGGAGGCAGAAAACACATTGGCCGACAGCCGCCCTATTTTTCCAAAAGAAAACTACAAATTTATGCTGGCTGGTATTGTGGTGATTATCCTGGGCTTCCTCTTTATGATGGGAGGAGATTCCAGTGATCCCAACAGCTTCAAACCCGAACAGGTATATAGCTTCCGCAGAATCACCCTGGCGCCCATCGTTATTGTACTGGGCCTGGTGATAGAAGTGTATGCTATTATGCACCGTCCGAAACCGAAGGCATAATTGCTTCTATAAAAGTATTTTAACAGCGATGATCCCTCATCGCTTTTTTTTTAACTTTTAACCATATTAAATTCGATGAATGTTTTTCAGGCTATCATTATTGCCATCGTAGAAGGACTAACGGAATTCCTGCCCGTTTCCTCCACCGGGCATATGATCATTGTGAGCGCGCTGCTGGGTATTGGTAAAGATGAATTTACCAAGTTATTCGAAGTAGTGATCCAGCTGGGAGCGATCCTGGCAGTAGTGGTATTTTATTGGAGAAAATTCCTGGTATTTGATAAAAACCGGCTTAACTTTTACCTGAAACTGGCCGTAGCCGTGGTTCCGGCGCTGATCCTCGGTTTCCTTTTCAGCAAAAAGATCGACGCTATGCTGGAAAGCCCGCTAACAGTAGGTATCACGCTGCTGGTAGGTGGTATCGTCCTTTTGTTTGTAGACAACTGGTTTAAAGAACCCACCATTCTCACAGAAGAAAAAATAGATATTTTTACTGCTTTACGTATAGGCTTTTACCAGTGCCTGGCGCTTATTCCGGGTACCAGCCGCAGTGCTGCTTCCATTATTGGTGGTATGCAGCAAAAGCTGTCCCGTAGTGTGTCGGCCGAATTCTCCTTTTTCCTGGCAGTACCAACAATGGCAGCTGCCACCGGCTACAAACTGCTGAAAGGGAAGGAGCTGCTGACCGCGCATCCCGAAAACCTGAAACTGCTGCTGATTGGTAATATCGTGGCCTTCGTGGTAGCTTTGGGCGCTATTAAATTCTTTATCGGCGCAGTGAAGAAGTATGGATTTAAAATGTGGGGATACTATCGTATTGTGGTAGGTATTATCATCATAGCAGCTATATTAATGGGCTACCAGCTCGAGGTGTAGCTTCAGCATAAAAAAAGAAAGCGCCCTTCCGGTCCGGAAGGGCGCTTTCTTTTTTTATGTTTTACCAGGAGTTATCCTTTCACCGCCAGTAACAATTCCAGGTCGGTATATTTCAGCTTGAATTTCTCGCTCAGGTGGTAGTTGGTTAATGCACCTTTATAAAGATAGATGCCATTACGTACGCCCCGTTTAATCCACACCAGGTTTTCAAATCCGCCATCGTCGGCTGCTTCCACGAGTAAAGGCATCAGCACATTACTGATGGCTTCAGAGGCGGTACGGGCAAATCCGGACGGGATATTGGGTACGCAATAATGTACTACATCGTACTTTTTAAACACCGGGTTTTCGTGTGTAGTGATTTCCGAGGTTTCAAAACAGCCACCCCGGTCGATGCTCACATCTACAATAACGGAGCCGGCTTTCATGTTGCTTACCATTGATTCGCTGACAACAATCGGTGTCCGCCCGCTTTGCGACGATAATGCGCCTACGGCTACATCGGCATTGCGGAGCTGCTCTGCCAGCACTTTGGGCTGGATAACGGAGGTGAATACACGTACCCCGATATTGTTTTGCAGCCTTTTCAGCTTGTAAATGTTATTATCAAATACTTTTACGGAAGATCCCAATGCAAGTGCAGTACGCGCTGCAAACTCACCCACAATACCAGCGCCTATGATCACTACTTTCGTTGGCGGAATGCCGGTAATTCCTCCCAGCAGGATTCCTTTTCCTTTGTTGTCGTTGCTCAGGTATTGTCCGGCAATCAGCATACAGGCGCCTCCCGCAATTTCGCTCATGGCTCTTACAATAGGGTAGGTGCCCGCATCATCTTTCAGGTTTTCAAAAGACAACAGCGTGATACGCTTATCCATCATTTTTTCTACCTGTGGCGCCTTCAGGGCAGCCAGGTGGATGGGAGAAATAACGATCTGGTGCGGGTGCAGCAGCTCTATTTCTTCATCGTTCAGCGGTGCGGATTTTACAATGATCTCTGCTTTAAAGACCTCCTTTTTGTCGTATACAATTTCTGCCCCGGCTTCTGAATAGTCGGTGTCATAATAATGCGACCCGTCGCCGGCTTTATGTTCTACTACTATGTGATGTCCGTGTGCCGCTAGAATGCTGACTGCATCGGGCGTAAGGGCAATCCGGTTTTCCTGGAAAGATGTTTCTTTCGGGATACCTATAAACAAACGGGAATTTTTCTGCGGAATATCCAACGTTTCTTCCAGCGGTGAATAGGTAAACCCAGCACTTACTACAGGTTTTTGCCTCTGCTCCATATGCGTGTTCAGTTTTTTTAAATCGAAGTATTCAAAGATACATCATTTGAGAGATGAAGCAGTTTCGCGCAGGACCCTTTTTTGATCCGGCTGTACCTCCAGCTGGAGGTGAATGGTACCCGGCGGCAGCATATGCGCTACTATTTCCGGCCACTCCACAAAACAAATGGCGTCCTGGTAAAGGGTGTCTTCCACGCCGGCGCTGATGGCGTCGTCTTCATCCCGGAGCCGGTACAGGTCCAGGTGGAAAATGCGACGGGGCGCCCCCTGCGCGTCGGTGTAGGCATATTCATTAATGATTGAAAACGTGGGACTGGCAGTAGCGTCCTGTACTCCTTGGGCAGCGCATAAAGCCTTTACCAGGGTGGTTTTTCCTGCCCCCATCGGGCCTTCAAGGGTGAAAACCTGTTTACCGGCGAAATGATCCCAGAACTGCCGGGCAGTTTCCGGCAGTTGATCCAGCGTAAATGTCCATTGCATCCCCAAAAATAAGGAGAAAGCGGAAAGCAAAAGCGATTGTCACCAGATTTTGCAAAAGTTGCAGCAATGCGTCAAAAATCGGGTAAAGCCCTTGTCCGGCCTGTTTCGGGATACCTTTATGACACTTCTGCCGCTTCGTTGCATTAATATTTTACCTGTCTATTTCATCCGCTGCTAACTTTGTATAAGGAGGAAAGATGTCAGATGACAGCTATTAATTGCAAGGTGGAAGGAATGCATTGCACCAGTTGTGCACTCGGCGTTTCCAAATACCTGGAGAAAAAAGGAATGCAGGACGTTAACGTCAGCTTTGCCACAGAAGAAGTGAGTTTCACCGCACCGGAAGGCGCCAACTCAACGGAAATACTCAATGGTATTACCCAGATGGGATACCGCGTGGTAATGCCGGAAGATAAACCCGCAGAGAAGAAAATATATACCACCCTTACATTCAAATTTATTTTTTGTCTCATATTTACGCTGCCCCTGCTGTTGCATATGTGGGTCAGCTGGGCCTGGTTACACCATCCCTGGGTGCAGTTCTGGCTTACCCTGCCGGTATACCTTGTGGGAATGTGGCATTTCGGCCGCAGCGCGGTACGCTCCATCATCAACCGCATGGCCAATATGGACGTGCTGGTATCGCTGGGCGCCACCGCAGCCTTTGTATACAGCTTCGTAGGGACCGTAGTATACGGCAACCCGGATTATATGTTCTACGAAACCACGGCAGCCATTATCACCCTGGTATTCCTGGGAAATATGCTGGAGGAAAGGTCCGTGAAACAAACTACTTCCGCTATCGCAGAACTGGCCCATTTACAAATCACCACTGCCAGGCTCATTAACACGGATCACGGTCACGAACATATTCACGAAGTGGATAACCGCACCCTGCGTACGGGCGACTGTGTACTGGTAAACACCGGCGATAAAATACCAATGGACGGTACCATCTACTGGGGCAGCGGCCATGCCAACGAATCCATGATCACCGGCGAAAGCGCCCCTGTCAGCAAAAAAGAAAAGGACAAAGTAATCGGTGGTACCATACTGGAAGACGGCAGCATCAAAGTATACATTACGGCTACCGGTAAAGACACTGTGCTGTCTTACATCATAGAACTGGTAAAACAGGCGCAGTCCGATAAGCCACCCATGCAGAAACTGGCCGACCGTATCAGCGCCATATTTGTGCCGCTGGTACTCGGCATAGCCCTGGTTACCTTCCTCGGATGGTATTTCATCGGCCATACTACATTGGCCACCGCCATGATGCGCAGTGTAGCCGTATTGGTTATTTCCTGCCCCTGTGCAATGGGACTGGCCACACCGGCCGCTGTAATGGTAGGACTTGGCCGCGCCGCGCGCAACGGGATCCTTATCAAAGGAGGCCATACCCTGGAAATGTTTAAGAATATCCGGCAGGTAGTTTTTGATAAGACAGGCACCCTCACTACCGGGAAGTTACAACTGGGCGAATACCGCTTTTTTGATATGCCGGAAGAAGATTTTAAACAGGTGGTTTACAGTCTTGAAAAATATTCTTCCCATCCTATTGCCCGCTCTATTGCCTCGCTCTGGAAATCTGCCGGAGAAGTGCCGCTGCAGCAGGTACGCGAACATAAAGGTCTTGGTATGCGTGCCAGCGATAAAGCCGGCAACCAGTGGCAGTTAGGCTCTTTCCGTATGGCAGATGGTGTTACGGAAGATGACAGCCATAACCTGTATCTCCTGAAGAACGGGCTGCTGGCAGGCTGGATCGATTTTACAGATGAAATACGGCCCGAAGCCGCCCAGGTGATTATACAACTGCAGCAATCCGGTATCAAATCCATTTTACTGAGTGGCGACACCACCCGCAAGTGCCGGGAACTGGCCGCCAAACTGGGTATTACTGAAGTATATGCGGAACAATCGCCCGAACAAAAACTGCAGAAGATAGACGCCCTCATGAAAACCGCACCTACCGCTATGGTGGGCGATGGTATCAATGATGCGCCTGCACTGGCTAAAGCTACCATTGGTATCTCCCTCAGCGACGCTACCCAGGTGGCCATGCAAAGCGCCAACGTTGTATTGCTCAATAACAACCTCGGCTCGCTGCCACTGGCGCTGGGACTGGGAAAACATACCTATCTCACCATCAAACAAAATCTTTTCTGGGCATTTATTTATAACGTAGTGGCGATACCGGTAGCCGCCCTCGGGTTCCTGAACCCTATTGTGGGCGCCGGTGTGATGGGCCTCTCCGATGTGGTGCTGGCCGTGAACTCCATCCGGTTGCGGTATAAAAATGTGATCTAAGCGTATTTTGTCTTACTCAGGATTACGCTGATTTTATTGATTTAGGGATTTGACTTTTGGGATTTTAAATGATTTTGGGAGATATAGGTGAATATACCCGCTTATATCTCCCAAAATCATTTAAGAAAATATAATCAGTTAAATCAGCGTAATCCTGAGTAAGACAACATCCGCTCTAATCGCGTATCTTCGCATTAACCATTAAATTTTTATTTGAGTACGCCCGTAGCCATATTACAGCAATACTGGGGATACGAACAGTTTCGCCCGTTACAGGAAGATATCGTGAATGCTGTACTGGAAGGACAGGATACACTGGCCCTGCTGCCCACAGGTGGTGGGAAGTCCATTTGTTTCCAGGTGCCGGCCATGATGAAGCCAGGGCTATGCCTGGTGATCACCCCGCTCATTGCATTGATGAAAGACCAGGTGGCCAATCTCAAAAAAAGAGGGATCACCGCTTATGCTATCTATTCCGGTATGCCTTACCAGGAAGTGGAAAGAGTTCTGGAAGCCGCCCGCCGCGGTGGATGCAAGTTTTTATATGTATCTCCCGAAAGATTACAAAGCAAACTTTTTCAAACCTATTGTGATGGCCTCCCGGTAAACCTGCTGGCTATTGATGAAGCGCATTGTATTTCCCAGTGGGGATACGATTTCCGCCCGGCATACCTGCAGATCGCAGATATCCGCAGCTTCTTCCCCGAGGCGCCGGTACTGGCGCTCACGGCTTCGGCCACGCCACGGGTACAAACAGATATCTGTGAAAAGCTGCTGATGAAGGACGCCAGAGTTTTTACCAAAAGCTTTGCCCGCTCCAACCTCTCTTACAGTGTGCTGGAAGAATCCACTAAAATTGATAAGGTAAAACATATACTGGACCGCGTACCCGGCTGCGGCATCGTTTATTGCCGTAACCGTAAACGCACCAAAGAAATTGCTTCCCTGCTGGAATTACAGGGTATCCCTGCCAGTTATTACCATGCCGGTTTACCACAGGCAGAAAGGGCCGCCCGGCAGGAAGCCTGGATCAATAATGAAACACGCATCATGGTTTGTACCAATGCCTTTGGCATGGGAATCGATAAACCGGATGTACGCATAGTGGTGCACTACGATATGCCCGACGGCCTGGAAGCTTACTACCAGGAGGCTGGCCGCGCCGGCAGGGACGAACAAAAAGCATATGCCGTGTTGCTCTATAATGAAGAGGAACTAACGGACATGCACGAACGAATTGCGTTGCAGTTTCCCACACTGGAGCAGATCCGTGAAGTATACCAGGGCATCGTTAACTATCTCCAGGTGCCGGTGGGCAGCGCAGAAGGCATGTATTTCGATTTTGATATCAACGATTTTGCCCGCACCTTTCACCTGAACCTCACTATTGCTTATAGCGCTGTGCGCCTGCTGGAACAGGAAGGCGTGCTGCAGCTCAGCGAAAGCGTATTCCTCCCTTCCCGGGCAGAATTTGTGACCAACAAAGAATCCCTGTACGAGTTTGAAAACGCGTACCCGGCATTGGAAGAAATTATCAAAACATTACTGCGTACCTACGAAGGCATCTTCGATAATGCGGTACCAATTTATGAACGGCAGATAGGCCGCATCATGCTGATGGAAGATGACGACATTGCTGCACAGCTGCACCAGCTGCATCAATACGGCATCCTGCACTATCAGCCACGCCGCGACGAACCCCAGCTATGCTTCCTGCAGGAGCGGGTGTCCGCGCAAAACCTACGCATCAATATGGCGAGGGTGGAAGTGCGTAAAAAGGTTTATGCCGACAGGCTCGCTGCCATGTTTGCGTATGTGCGTAACCGTGACATGTGCCGTACACAGCAACTGGTGGCCTATTTCGGGGAGAAGGATTCCACACCATGCGGCGTATGCGATATCTGTTTAAAAAAGAAATCACAGCCAATGGATGCGGCGGGATTTAAGCGTATATCCGATCACGTTATTACCATGCTGAAAGAAGAACCGCTGCTGTTCAATATGCTGCAAAACAAACTGCCCGATGTAAAAAGAAGTGACCTGATGGAAGTGCTGCAGTTCCTGAATGAAGAGGGCATTGTAGTGCGAGATGAGGCCGGGCGGCTTTCCTGCACGCGGTAAGAGCGAAGGTTGTCTTTCCCAGGATTAACCTGATTAAACTGATTTTATTTTTTTAAAAGATTAGAGGAGATAAAAGCGAATATCCACTTTTATCTCCTCTAATCTTTTAAAATCAAAAATGATCAAATCCCTAAATCAGTATAATCAGGTTAATCCTGGGAAAGACAACCTTCGCGTTAGAGATCAATCACTTTGCCTTCTTTACTGCTTTCAAAAGCAGCTTCAATCACTTTGATCACTTTAATGGCATCCTGCGCCGGTACCGGGTTAGCGGCTTTATTCACCAGTGCTTCATAAATGCCCTGGTAGTAGTCCATGTAATTACCGTTAGTACCCGGAACATATTTCTTTACTACTTTACCATCAGTCTCCGTGTGCAGTAAACCCCATTCATGTGGCTGTTCTGCGCCCCAGTCGGGGCTGTTGGGGAAAAGCCCTCTTTGCAGTTGAGCTTCCTGTATATCGGATTTGGTTTTGATGAAGGAGCCAATGCGGCCATGCAGCTGGTAAGCCGGCAGGGCTTCACGCACCAGGTAGTTGCATTTTACACGCGCCCGCAGGTTATCATAGTACAGCACCAGTTCAAAATAATCATCTACAACAGAATCGCGGCGGATTACACGGATGTCGGCCCATACACGTTTTGGCATGCCAAACAGGGTAATGGCCTGGTCAATCAGGTGGGAACCCAGGTCGTATAAGGCGCCGGTACCAGGGCCTCCCAGTTCTTTATGTTTTTTATAACTCAGCTCTTCCTTGAAACGGTCGTAATGTATTTCTGCTTCCAGTACATCACCCAGCTGACCGGATTGAAGCACTTCTTTTACTACTTTATAGTCGCTGTCGTAACGGCGGTTGTGGTAAACGCTGAGCAGTAAACCTTTCTCAGCCGCTAAGGCTGCAAGTGTTTCACCTTCTTTTGCATGTACAGTGAAAGGCTTTTCCACAATAACATTCTTTCCTGCTTCCAGTGCGGCTTTTACAAAATCGAAGTGTGTGTAGTTGGGGGTGTTTACTACGATCAGTTCCAGGTCTTTGTCTGCCAGCATATCCTCCACGCTCGTGTATACTTTAACGTTAGGGTAGCGTTGCTGCGCCAGGTTTTTACTTCTTTCCACTACCGCTGTAAATTCAAATCCCGGGTTTACGTGCAGGAACGGGGCATGAAATATCTGTCCAGACATGCCGTACGAGCATACGCCCGTTTTAATAATTCTACTCATACTTTTGATATATTGATGTAAACTGACAGCGTATGGCTATCGTTGCATAATTAAAACCAGCTTTTACTTTTACTGCTTTTTCCACCCAGGCCCAGCGCACCCAGTAAGCTGCGGGTGATGATGTTGGCGGCGGTACGGCCTACCTGCCGGGCTACAGAGCTATCCATCACCTGCTCAAGAACGCCCTTTTCCTGTTTTTGTTTCCCGGAAGATTTAGGCGCTGCCTCGGTGGCGGCGGTTTTATCGGCGGCTTCCTGCAGCTTGGCGGTGAGGATTTCATAGGCGCTCTCGCTGTCAATTTCCTCCCCGTATTTCTTTACCAGCTTGGAATTATTTACGAGTCCGTCAATTTCCGCCGGTGTTAATACATCCATCCGTGACCGTGGCGATACCAGCATGGTAGCGGCAAGCGGGGTAGGAACACCTTTTTCATTTAAGCAGGTAACGAGCGCTTCTCCAATACCTATCTGGGTAAGCAACTCATCTGTTTTATAGAAATCTGATAACGGGTAATTCTCCGCAGTTTGCTTGATTGTTTTACGGTCGTTGGCGGTAAAGGCACGCAGGGCATGCTGTACTTTAAGACCCAGCTGTCCCAGCACAGAAGGAGGTACATCCATCGGGTTTTGAGTACAGAAGAAAATGCCTACACCTTTTGAACGGATCAGTTTTATGATGGTGTCTATCTGTTTCAGTAAAGCGTCGCTGGCCTCATTAAAAATAAGATGCGCCTCATCAATGAACATCACCAGCTTTGGTTTATCCAGGTCGCCTTCTTCCGGAAGCGTAGCGTATAATTCTGCCAGCAGGCTGAGCATGAAGGTGGAAAACAGTTTCGGCCGATCCTGTATATCGTTTACACGCAATATGGATATGATACCACGGCCATCGTCGCTGATCCGCATCAGGTCATCTACTTCAAAAGATTTCTCTCCAAAAAACAGTTCAGCGCCCTGTTGTTCCAGTTCAATTACTTTACGCAGTATTGTGCCGGTAGAGGTGGTGGAGATCTTTCCATAATCTTTTTCCAGCTCTGCTTTGCCTTCATCACCGGCAAATTGCAATACTTTTTTAAAGTCCTTCAGATCCAGTAACGGCAGTTTGTTATCGTCGCAATACTTGAAGAGCATGGCTACGAGGCCGGCCTGTGTATCGTTCAGTTCCAGGATCTTCGACAGGAGGATGGGGCCAAACTCGCTGACGGTAGCCCGCAGGCGTACGCCCTTTTCCTGGCTGAGGGATAACAGTTCCGATGGATAGGCTGCAGGGCTCCAGCTGCCGCCTATTTTCTGGTAACGTTCCGCAATCTTTGGATTGTCGCTGCCCGCAGCAGCAATGCCGCTGAGATCCCCTTTAATGTCCATTAACAATACCGGTACGCTGGCATCGCTGAGTCCTTCGGCGATCACCTGCAGGGTTTTGGTTTTACCGGTACCCGTGGCGCCGGCGATCAAACCATGCCGGTTAAGCGTTTTAAGCGGCAGAAGAACATCCGCCCCGGTTACTACTTCACCGTTCAGCATGGCACAACCCAGCTTGAAATGCTCGCCTTTAAAAGTATAGCCGCTTTTGATATATTCCAGAAATGCATCCTGATTGGCCATGACGTAATTTTTTTTATGAAGATAATAAAAAGCAACAAGCGGTTGAGCTTCAAATTATTACCGGCGCTTACGTACCGTTTATCGATCATTAATTATTGATAAACGATAAATTTATTTTGCTTTTCGATAAAATCAAAATACCTTTGGTGTATTAAACAGGGCGTAACATGAAAATCAGTAAGTATCTTCTCCCGTTGAAAATCGTGCTGCTCATTTCTGTATTGATCAGTGTTTACATCACGATCTTTAATGGTGTTGCTTTTTTTCAATCGCGTTTCAGCCCTGATACGCCGGGTTTAAAAGCGGCTGTTCTTCAAAATACCATACTGGGTTTACTGTACCTGGTAATGACCTGGTATCTTTTCCGGCTGTTGATTGGCGCGGGGAGTGAAGATATTATCTCCCGGAAAAATCTCAGTGCGGTAAAAGGAATCCTGTTTGTTTTATCGGGATTGCTGCTCACTAAAATTGTTTTTGCCTGGATAGCGGGCGATAGCATAAAGGTGTATAACAACCGGCTGTATTTCCGGTTGCTGAGCGTACTGGGCGCCACCTGGGAACTGCTGATGGCCTTTATGGTGATCCTGGCGCTGGCCATCGTTTTTGAAAGGGCGGTAAGCCTGAAGGAAGAACAGGCGTTGACCATTTAATGATCTAAATAACAATATGCAATGGGGATAATCGTCAATCTGGACGTGATGCTGGCAAAAAGGAAGATGTCGCTGACGGAGCTGAGTGTGCAGGTGGGTATTACGATGGCAAATCTCAGTATACTAAAAAGTGGCAAAGCAAAAGCCATCCGGTTTTCCACACTGGAAGAGATCTGCAGGGTACTGGAATGCCAGCCGGGCGATATACTGGAATACAAGGAATAGATTGCTTTTTCATACATGATAGACAAAAAAAAATCTGCTATTCGTTAGCAGATTTTTTTATTTATAAGATAACAGAAGATGATCTACAGATCTTCTTCTCTTTCCAGCATCAGGATAGCGGCCTGTGGTACGATATAATACGTTTCTTCTTCGTACACTACTTCAGTGGAACCACTGAGCAGGAAAATAGCCAGGTCGCCTTCTTTCACCTGTAACGGAATATATTTTACTTTCTCTTCTTCCGGCTTCCAGGCATCGTCACTGTCGACCGGTACAGGGATAGCATACCCCGGACCCGTTTTAATAACATAGCCACGTTGAACCTTTTCCTTTTCCTGAACCCCGGGAGGCAGGTATAATCCACTGCTGGTGCGCTCGTGGGGAGTAGCTGGCTTTATCAGCACGCGGTCGCCCACAACGATCAGTTTTTTCAATTTATTATCTGTTGTTATGTGTATAGCCATGCACTGTATCTATCAAATATAATGCAGCAGCAATAATAGTGACAGACTGACAGTAATTTAAATACTGCTGAGTGAAAAAGTTTCACCCGCCCGGATGCCTTTTTCAGTTTGTTGCAGTACACAACATTCATTTACCGGGTCGTGCTCGAAATAAAGAATATATTCTTTATCCACTGCTTCCTGTAAAAAGCTTTTCTTTTCCTGCAATGTTTTCAGCGGAAACATATCGTACGCCATTACGTAGGGCAGTGGAATATGACCGGTGGATGGCAGGAGGTCGGCCATGTATATAATGGTTTTACCCTTATAGCTGATCTGTGGCAGCATCATGGCATCGGTGTGCCCGTTGGCAAACCGGATGGAAATATTATCCGTAAAGTTTACGCCTTCCAGGTGATTAATAAATTTCAGCTGACCGCTTTCCTGGATAGGCAGGATATTTTCTTTCAGGAAAGATGCCTTCTCCCGGTCGTTGGGTTGTGTAGCCCATTTCCAGTGATCTTCATTGCTCCAGTAGGTAGCATTTTTAAAAGCCGGCGCCAGCTGGTCGCCCTGGCGGATAATGCTGCCGCCACAGTGATCAAAGTGAAGATGCGTGAGGAACATATCGGTGATATCGTTCCGGTGGAAGCCATGTGCCGCCAGTGATTTATCCAGGGTGGCATCTCCATGCAGGTAATAATGGCTAAAGAATTTCGCATCCTGTTTATCGCCAATGCCATTGTCTACCAGGATAAGGCGGTTACCGTCTTCAATCAGCAGGCAACGCATGGCCCAGCTGCATAAATTGTTTTCATCTGCAGGATTCAGTTTATTCCAGATGGTTTTGGGCACTACGCCAAACATAGCGCCGCCGTCCAGTTTAAAGAATCCTGTTTCAATGGTGTATAATTTCATTATCCTTGAATTTTATCGGGTAGTTCTGCTTTGAAAGATACCTAATTCTCTACAGCCAGCTGCTTTTGTTTGCGCAGGGCAGAAATGATCCATATCAGCCCGATCACAAAAAACACCACCAGCGCCAGCACGGAATTCCGCATGTCTTCGGTAAGGTCATCTATATAGGCAAACGAAAACATACCAATTACGATGGACAGTTTTTCGGTAACATCATAATAACTGAAGAAGGAGGTGGTATCTTCTGTTTCGGGCATCAGCTTGGCATAAGTAGAACGGCTGAGGGATTGGATACCACCCATTACCAGTCCCACCGCAGTGGCCAGTAAATAAAAATGCATAGCTGTTTGCATTTTGTACCCGGCAATACAAATGCCTATCCAGAATATTACAACGGCAATCAATACACGTAGATTACCAAACCGGGTAGAAAGCCGGGCCATGCTCCAGGCGCCGGCAATAGCCACAATCTGGATAATCACCACGGTAACGATCAGCATTTCATCAGGGAGCTTTAATACTTTACCACCAAAGATGGTAGCCGCCATCATCACGGTTTGTACACCCATGCTGTAAAAGAAAAATCCCCGCAGGAATCTTTTCAGTACAGGCAGTTGTTTTACCTGGGCATATACTTTCCGCAATTCTGTAAATCCTTCTGTGAATGCGCTGCCGGTATGTTTGGTAGCTGTAGCGATGCTTTTTGGCAGGCGGGCAAACGTGATCTGTGCAAAGCCAAACCACCAGATACCTACCAGCAGGAAGGTAAGCTGCACCGGTTGGCTTTTACCCATGCCCATTTTTGGTCCTAGTACCACCAGGCCAAAGCCCAGCAGTTGTAAAATCACGCTGCCTACATAACCCATGCTGAAACCCCGGGCACTGATCCGGTCCCGGTCTTCCGGCGCTGCAATTTCAGGCAGGTAGGAGTTGTAAAATACCAGTCCGCCGCAATACCCGATAGTAGAAAGGATAAAGCAGGCTACGCCCAGCAGGAGATGGTCCCCGTCGAAGAAGTAAAGTGCGCAGCAGGAGAGCGAACCCACTATGGTAAAGAAGCGCAGGAAATTCTTTTTATTACCCCTGGTATCCGCAATAGACGACAGGATAGGAGAGGCAAAGGCTACCAGCAGGTAAGCGGCTGCCATGGAATAATTGTACAATGCGGAGTTTACAAAGTTCATCCCGAGAAAGGAAACGTGTTCGCCTGTAACCGCTAAAAAATAGATAGGGAAAAAAGTAGTGGTGATAACTAGGTTGTACACGGAATTGGCCCAATCGTACATTGCCCAGCCATTAATCACTTTCTTACTGGCAGTCTTCATATAGCTTTTAGCTTTTCACGAAGATAATATTCCCGTTGATTTTATCTTATTTATAATCCATGATATGGATATGCTCGCGGCACATGAAGTATTCCTGTTCATCGTTGGAGCTTACAATAATAAGGCGGTTACCGCCATAGTCATTGATGAGCTGCTGGTACACGGCGATACCGGCTGCATCGAGGTTGGTGCAGGGTTCGTCCAGCAGGAGAACGGGAACATCAGACAGGATGGCGAGGGCCAGCTTGATACGCTGTTTCATCCCGGAAGAAAAGTTGCGGAGTTGTTTGTTGGCGGCTTTTTCCAGTCCTACCAGCTGCATGGCAATGGCGGGTGTAATCCCCGGCAGGAAGCTTTTGAACTGTTGATGGAACTGGATGATTTCTGTGAGAGTAAACTCTTCGATGAGTTCAAGATAAGGAGCAGCGATGGCACAATACTGGAAAAACGCATCAGGGGCGATGGGTTTTTCCGGTGTGCTATAGGTAACGGCGCCTTCATTGTGTTGAATGGCGCCGCTGATTACCTGTAATAATGTGGATTTCCCTGAACCATTGGGACCCAGTATGGCATAACGTTGTCCTTCACTAAAGGTGAGGGTTACCCGACGGAAGATCCAGTCGTAGTTAAAACGCTTACCTGTCTGGTTAAGAGATATCGTCATTGGTTCTGGAAGTATAGCCTCTCATGATACCACGTCCTGATTCACGGATGAACGACAGGATTTCATCTCTCTCATCGGTAGCAGGAAATTCTGCCTCGATGATGTTCACGGCTTTTGATAATTTATAACCTTTTACAAAGATGACACGGTAAATGTCCAGGATAGAGTTGATCTTTTCCAGGGAAAAGCCTCTTCTCTTCAGTCCTACGGAATTTACGCCCACATAGGAAAGTGGTTCGCGTGCTGCTTTCACGAAAGGAGGCACATCTTTACGTACCATGGAACCACCGGTTACAAATGCGTGATCGCCTACTTTACAGAACTGTTGAATGGCTACCATTCCAGCCAGTACTACGTGGTCGCCCACGGTAATATGACCGGCGAGGGTAGTATTATTTGAAAACACGCAGTAGTTGCCTACTTCGCAATCGTGCGCAATGTGGCTGTATGCCATGATCAGGCAGTTATTCCCGATTTTGGTTTTCCATTTGTCTTTGGTACCGCGGTTAATCGTCACATATTCACGGATAGTAGTGTTGTCGCCGATTTCAACGGTAGTTTCTTCGCCCGCAAATTTCAAATCCTGGGGGATGGCAGAAATAACAGCGCCCGGAAAAATACGGCAGTTTTTGCCGATGCGGGCTCCTTCCATAATAGTTACGTTGGAACCTATCCAGGTACCATCACCGATTTCTACGTTTTTGTGTATAACGGTGAATGGATCAATTTTTACATTAGGCGCAACTTTGGCGTCCGGATGTATGTATGTAAGCGGGTGGATCATTGCTATTATTTGCCTTCTCTTGTTTTTATAATTTGTGCTATCATGTCGGCTTCAGTAGCTACTTTGTTGCCGATGAATACTGTCCCCCGCATTTCCACAAGCCCTCTTCTGATAGGACTCAGCAACTCCATTTTCAGGATCATGGTGTCGCCCGGAACTACTTTCTGTTTGAATTTACAATTATCTATCTTCAGGAAATAGGTATCATAGTTTTCAGGATCAGGTACACGGTTCAATGCAAGGATACCGCCTACCTGTGCCAGCGCTTCCAGTTGCAGAACGCCCGGCATTACAGGGTTTGAAGGGAAATGGCCCTGGAAGAAATGTTCGTTGAAGGTAACGTTCTTGATACCTACTACTTTCTCTTCTCCCAGTTCAATGATCTTATCTACCAGCAGCATCGGGTAACGATGCGGCAATGTTCTTTCAATACGCGGCGTATCAAATACAGGTGGCTGATTGGGATCGTAAACAGGTACGTCTTTGTTATGTTTGTTCTTCTTGATATATGCTTTGATCGCGCGGGCAAACTCCACGTTCGATGCGTGTCCGGGACGGTTGGCAATGATATGCGCATTGATCGGGTAACCGATCAGGGCCAGATCACCTACCACATCCAGCAGTTTGTGACGTGCCGGTTCGTTCGGGAAACGTAATTCTATATTGTTCAGGATACCTTCTTTCTGTACAGAAATGGTTTCCCGGTTAAATACCTTGGCTAAACGGGTCAGCTCATCTTCCGTTACCGGCTTGTCTACCACCACAATCGCGTTGTTGATATCGCCACCTTTGATCAGGTTAAGCGACAACTGGTATTCCAGTTCATGCAGGAAGCAGAAGGTACGGCAGGGCGCAATTTCTGTTTTGAACTCTTCGATACCCTTCATTTTGGCGTGCTGGGTACCCAATACCGGTGAGTTGAAGTCGATAAGACAGGTAATACGGTAGTCCAGTGCCGGCATCGCCACCATTTCTACCTTTTTCTTCTCATCATAATAACTGATGTTGGTATCAATAGTATAGTATACTTTTTTGGCATCCTGGTTCTGCAGGCCGGTTTTTTCTATTGCTTCAATAAAAGCGTAGGCGCTTCCGTCCATGATAGGAATTTCTCCACCATCCAGTTCCACCAGCACGTTGTCCACACCGGTTCCTGCCAAAGCAGCCATAATGTGTTCTACGGTACTCACTCTGGCGCCGTTGTGCTCGAGCGTAGTGCTGCGGGTTGTTTCTACTACATAATCCACATCTGCTTTCACGATGGGTTGTCCCGGCAGGTCTACACGTTGAAATTTAATCCCATGACCCGGCGTTGCCGGTTTAAGGGTCATATTAACATAGGCGCCTGTATGCAAACCAATACCCGACAAGGTGATCTCACCTTTCAGGGTATGCTGGTATTGCAACTGTTGATTTTCCATAATAAGCTAACTAATATGTAACTATTTAACCAGTAATCATTTATACACCCGCTCGTTCTTGCAGCAGTTGTTTAACCATCTCTTCCAGCTCCTTTACGCGCTTTTCAAGGTCCGGCAAATTTCTAAAAATTGCCTGACTTTTCAGCGAACTTTTATAATCGTACGCCGGAGAGCCTGTCAGAGAGGTATTGGGCACTGTAATAGACTTGGATAAGCCGCTCTGTGCATTGATTTTGGTGTTGTCGGCGATGTGGATATGACCTACCATCCCAACCTGGCCACCGATCACGCAGTTCTGGCCGATTTTAGTACTGCCGGAAACGCCGGTTTGCGCCGCAATCACCGTGTTAATGCCGATGTCTACGTTATGTGCCACCTGGATCAGGTTATCTAGTTTCACACCTTTACGGATCACCGTACTACCCATAGTAGCCCGGTCGATAGTAGTATTGGCGCCAATTTCCACGTCGTCATGGATTACTACGTTGCCAATCTGGGGTACCTTTTTATAGGAGCCGTCCGGCTGAGGGGCAAAGCCAAAGCCATCGCCACCGATCACACAACCGGCATGCAGCATTACGCGGCTGCCTACAATACAGTTATCGTATACTTTCACGCCCGGGTACAGGATAGAATCGTTATTAACGATCACATTATCACCCAGGTATACGCCGGGATATATTTTTACGTTGTTGCCCAGCACCACGTTCTCACCCAGGTACGCAAAAGCACCCACAAACACGTTTTCCCCCATCTTTACAGATGCAGGAATGTAGGAAGGTTGCTGAATACCAGACTTATTGCCGGTCAGGTACCTGTATTGCTCCAATAACAACGCAAAGCTGCTATAGGCATCCTTTACCCGGATCAGGGTCGATTTGATCGGACGCTCAATCACCAGGCTCTCATTCACAATCAGAATGGAGGCATTGGTGGTATATATGAATTCTTCATATTTAGGATTGGCAATGAAACTGAGCATGCCCTCGCCAGCTTCCTCAATCTTGGCGATGTTGCTCACCTTTACGTCCGGATTTCCCTCCAGCTTACCATCTAACATGGTAGCTAATTGTAATGCGCTAAACTGCATAGTTTAAAATTGTAATGTTTTCCAGGCTACACCGGATAGTATGAACTTATTTATTTAACATTTTATTCCTTATAAAACGTTGTTAGCCTGAATTTTTGGATGACAAATGTAGAATTTTTTTACCGGTATCGCCAGTGTATGGCTAATCAGTGCATTGTCGATGGAGGAAATGTCTTTTACAGTTCCATCCTTGAATAGGATATTAATCTTCTCGTCGTTAACGTTATACGCCCTCAGCGAGGCTGCGCCGGAAAAAACAAAGTAATCCAGGTCAGCGCCTTCAATCCCCCATTTTTGCTTCACCTGCTCCTTCAATAATAGTGCTGCACTTCCGTCGAACGGCTGATTGCTTAACACAACTTTAAATAAGTTCCTGTCTATCAGCCATTTGCACAAAAGCGACAAAACCTTGTCCTCGTGTGTAGTCCAAACTTTAATAGCCCCCATTATATCATAGTCATCCAGTTGGCAAAATAAATCCAGGCATTCGGGACCGCATTCAAAATTGTTCTTCGTAACGGTATTATACAGGAAATATGCCAGGGCAGGGGAGCAGAACAGCTCCTTTCCCTCCTGTGCCAGCGATTTCGCCCTGGTCAGGATCTTTACCAGCATGTTTTCGGCGCTGAGCACCGTTTTATGCAGGTATACCTGCCAGTACATCAGCCGCCGGGCTATGATAAACTTCTCTATAGAATAAATTCCCTTTTCTTCCACCATCAGCTCCCCCTTATGTACAATCAGCATCTTGATGATGCGGTCGTACCCGATAGTACCTTCCGCCACTCCCGTGAAGAAACTGTCGCGGTTCAGGTAGTCCATTCTGTCCACATCCAGCTGGCTCGACACCAGCTGATGCAGGAATTTCTTATGATAACGCCCGTTAAAAATATCCAGCGTAAGCGACAGGGCCCCGTTCATCTCCCTGTTCAATGCTTCCATCAGCCACTGGGAAATCTCTTCGTGAGATACCCCCTCAATAATACCGTTCTCTAAAGCATGGGAATAGGGTCCATGCCCTATGTCATGCAGTAAAATGGCCATTTTTGCAGCCACTTCCTCTTCCGGGGTAATGTCTGCCCCCTTGCTGCGAAGCTCCTGCAGGGCCATACTGATAAGGTGATAAGCGCCCATGCTATGATGAAACCGCGTATGCATAGCACCAGGATACACCAGGTGCGCCAGCGCCATCTGGTGTATGCGGCGAAGCCGCTGGTAATATGGATGTGAAATGAGGTTAAGAATCAACGGGTGATCTATGGTAATAAAGCCATACACCGGATCATTAACAATTTTTCGCTTGCGTTCGGTCATTGCATTTAATTATACGATTTCAGACGGGGGCGTCCGCGTCTGAATCCCTGGTGCCTGTATGCAAAACTACACCCGAAATTAATTATATGTAATTTTTTTACTTATAATGACGCGCTGCATCCACGATACCCCTATGACAGTTCAAAACAATTGGTAGGTTACAGGTAATTAATCTTATGGATGCGAAGGTAAATAACTTTATCAGCCTGTTCACTTTTTCCTGCTATCATTTTACCGTGTTCAGCCCTTTTTAACATATAATTACCGGCAAATGATAGACGGGGAATGATATTTGCAAAAAATTAGGGGTAATTTCCTTTTTTTACCGGCACCTTAAATCATATTATGAGTCAGATAAATATACTATGGGTAGATGATGAAATAGAGTCCCTGAAATCGCAGATTATCTTCCTGGAAAGCAAAGGCTACAAAGTTTCGGCTCTTACCAACGGATACGACGCACTCGAATTTTTGAAAGAACAGGTGGTAGATGTAGTGTTACTGGACGAATCCATGCCCGGCATCACCGGCCTGGAAACCCTCGGTAAGATCAAGGAAATTGATCAGCAGATCCCCGTGGTCATGATCACCAAAAACGAAGCGGAAAACGTCATGGACGACGCTATCGGGTCCCAGATCACCGACTATCTCATCAAACCGGTAAATCCAAACCAGGTATTATTATCTCTCAAAAAAATAATTGATAACAAAAGACTGGTGGCCGAAAAAACCACTACCGCTTACCAGCAGGAGTTCCGCAGCCTGTTTATGGCCCTGAGTTCCAACCCCGACTTTAACGAGTGGATGGACATCTACAAGAAACTGGTGTACTGGGAAATGGAAATGACCAAAACCAACAGCCCGGAAATGCTGGAAGTGTTCAATGCCCAGAAAACCGAGGCCAACAACGAGTTTTCCAAGTTCATCAGCCGTAATTACAGCGACTGGCTCCACCCAAAAACAAAAGAGGCCCCGGTTATGTCGCATACCCTGTTCCGCGATAAGGTAGTGCCTAACCTGGACCCCAACGTACCCAACGTATTCCTGCTTATCGACAACCTGCGGTACGACCAGTGGAAGGCGATCCAGCCTATTTTCCAGGAATCGTTCCGGCTCGTGGAGGAAGAGTCGTTTTACAGCATATTACCTACCAGCACACAATACAGCCGCAATGCCATTTTTGCCGGCATGCTGCCCATAGATATCGAACACCGGTTTCCCCAGGAATGGAAGAATGATGATGAAGAAGGCGGGAAAAACCTGTATGAAGAACATTTTTTTGCTGCCCAGCTGAAGCAGATGAAGATGGATCCCCGGTTTTCATACACCAAGGTGACCAATCATGCCGATGCCCAAACCATGCTCAATAATATCCACAATATGCTGGACTATCCGCTGAGCGTAATTGTATATAACTTCGTGGATATGCTCAGTCATGCCCGCACGGAAATGGAAGTACTGAAGGAACTGGCCGGCGATGAAGCCTCTTACCGCTCTATCACCGCCAGCTGGTTTGAACACAGCCCGCTGCATCAGGCATTGAAACGCATCAGCGATAAAAAAATAAACCTGATCATCGCCACGGATCATGGCAGTGTAAGGGTGAAAACACCGGTGAAAGTGATCGGCGACAAACAAACCACCACCAATCTGCGCTATAAACACGGCCGCAATCTGAACTATGATCCGAAAGAGGTACTGGCCTTCCGCGATCCCCGTGACGCCGGGCTGCCAAAGCCAAACGTTAACTCTTCCTACATCTTTGCAAAAGGAGACGGGTATCTGTGTTATCCCAACAACTATAACTATTTTGTAAACTATTACCGGAATACCTTCCAGCACGGCGGTATTTCCCTGGAAGAAATGATTGTACCTTTTGCCAGGATGGTAACAAAGTAACAACAGCTTTTTGCTATTTTTGCGACATGAATATCAAAATCACACCTAATAACCTGACTAAGCTGGAAAAAATCTTCGATGAGGCCAAATATGTGCTGCGCTTCGAAAAAGGTAGTTTCCTGTCCGGTTACTGCATCCTGGAACATAAGAAGGTGGTAGTGATCAATAAATTCCTGAACCTCGAAGGGCGTATCAATACGCTGATCGATATTTTAACGACCCTGCCGCTGGACGAGGAAGCGCTGACGGCAGAGTCGCACAAACTGTATAAACAGATACAGGCCAGCAAACCGATCCCGGAAGCGGGGGAAGAAGAAGGCGGGGCCCCGGAAGAACACGCAGCAGAATAGGCAAAAACAGACAAATGATGTTGGGATGAAAGTTACATTCTTAGGTACAGGCACGTCGCAGGGAGTTCCGGTTATAGCTTGTGGTTGCGAAGTTTGCTCCTCGGCCGATAAAAAAGATAAACGCTTACGCAGCAGTATTATGATCTCGGCGCCCGCCGGTAATATCGTTGTGGATACCACGCCGGATTTCCGTTACCAGATGCTGCGTGAAAAGGTTGGGCACCTGGAAGCCGTACTCATCACCCACTCCCATAAAGATCATATTGCCGGCATGGACGATATCCGCGCCTTTAACTATTTCCAGAAAAGCGCTATTAATATATATGCCACCGAGTTTTCGCAAAGCGTGATCAAACGCGAGTTTGCCTACGCCTTTTCTGATTTCAAATACCCCGGCATCCCGGAAATAAATCTGAAAACTATTGCTGATGATCCTTTTGATGTAAACGGACTAACCATTACGCCGGTACATGTTATGCATCATCAGATGCCCGTACTGGGCTTCCGCATCCACGACTTTACCTATATCACCGACGCCAACTATATTGCGCCGGAAGAAAAAGAGAAGATCCGTGGTTCAAAGATCCTGGTACTGAACGCACTACGCCGCGAAAAGCATATCTCTCATTTTACCCTGGAAGAAGCCATTGCGCTGGGAAAGGAACTGGATGTGCCGGAAGTATACCTCACACATATCAGCCACCAGCTCGGATTGCATGAGGCGGTATCCGCGGAACTGCCGCCTGGTACCCACCTGGCCTACGACGGCCTCTCTCTCGAAATTTAAGGAGCGTTTTATTTCTGTTAACAAAACACCGCACAGATCAACTTAGCTTGGGGCAAAAATTGTTGTTGACCCATGTGGAAATCATTTGCCCGCGAATATCTGCGGTTTTCCCGGAAAGAACGGCATGGTATATTAATGCTGGCGTTACTCATGATACTAACCAGCTATTTGCCCGACCTGCTCTTTTATTTTCAACGTAGGCCCGTTACCGGTAGTGATGACCTGAAAGCGGCGGTAACCGCCTTTGAAGCCGGACTGGTAGCCGCTGAAAAAGAACCGGCTTTGACGGGTGGGCGTTATGTGCCTACCGGCGCAGATCCGGGGAAGGCCGTCTTGTTTTATTTTGATCCCAACACTTTGCCCGCAAGCGGCTGGCAGCAGTTGGGGGTAAGCGAACGCACCGCTGCCACCATTGGTAAATACCTGGCCCGGGGTGGGCATTTCCGGGTGCCGGCTGATCTGGGGAAGATATATGGTTTGCCTCCCGCGTTATGCGCACAGCTAATACCTTATGTGCGTATTGCGGATAAAGGCGGGAACAGGTTTTCCGGGAGATATGAACCGCGCAATGGACCTGGAGATAAAGACTATAGCGGTGGTTGGGGGAGGGGAGCGTACTATCGTGGGGACAGTAATGTGCTGTATGAGGGACGTAAAAACAAAGGATACACCTATTACCAGGACAGCGCCCGCGACGATGCTTCGTTTACGCGTTATCGTAAGAAACCACCGGCTGCACCGATCGATATTAACACGGCAGACAGCGTCGCCTGGCAGTCGCTCCCTGGTATCGGAGCAGGCTTCGCGCGACGGATTATTGCCTTCCGCGACCGGCTGGGAGGTTTTTATGCGGTGGAACAGGTGGCAGAATGTTATGGCTTACCTGACTCCACATTTCAAAAAATTCAACCGTTCTTACAGATCGGTAGCAGTTCTCTAAAAAAACTAGACCTCAACCTCACAGATGAAAAATCTTTGGCAGCTCACCCATACATACGCTATAAACTGGCCCGTCTCATTGTGCAGTATCGCAGTAGCCACGCGGGTTTCAGGGCAGTATCCGACCTCCGCAGCCTGCCGTTGGTGGATGAGATTATTTATCGTAAAATTGAACATTACATTGAGATCAAATATTAAAGCCACACGTTTATGAACTTTGCGCCTACGGAAATGCAACAACAGATTGCACAAATGATCCGGGATTTCGGGAAAACACATATTCAGCCTCACGTGATGGAATGGGACGAGCAGCAGGAGTTTCCGGTACATATATTCAAACAGCTCGGAGAGCTGGGATTGATGGGCGTACTGGTGCCCCAGGAGTACGGTGGGAGCGGGTTGGGATACCTGGAGTATGTAACCGTGGTGAGTGAAATTTCACGCATTTGCGGGGCAATCGGGTTAAGCGTGGCGGCCCATAACTCATTGTGTACCGGTCATACGATGCAGTTCGCCAATGAAGCGCAAAAGCAGCGTTACCTGCCCAAACTGGCTACCGGCGAATGGATCGGTGCCTGGGGATTAACGGAACCCAACACCGGTTCCGACGCCATGAATATGAAATGCGTGGCTAAGAAAGACGGCAACGACTGGGTACTGAACGGCACCAAATGCTGGATCACCCACGGTAAAAGTTGCGATGTGGCGGTAGTAATAGCCCGCACCGGGGATGTGCGCGACAGTCATGGTATGAGCGCCTTCCTCGTGGAAAAGGGCACTCCGGGCTTCAGCGGCGGCAAGAAAGAAAATAAACTGGGTATGCGGGCCTCTGAAACCGCAGAAATGATATTCGATAATTGCCGCATTCCTGCCGAAAATATGCTTGGCGCGGAAGGCGACGGCTTTATCCAATCCATGAAAGTATTGGACGGCGGCCGGATTTCCATTGCCGCACTATCGCTCGGTATCGCTAAAGGCGCTATGGACGCCGCATTGAAGTACTCAAAGGAACGGCACCAGTTTGATCAGCCCATCTCCAACTTCCAGGGCGTGTCCTTCAAGCTGGCAGATATGGCCACAGAAATAGCCGCCGCGGAATTACTTACCATGCAGGCGGCAGACATGAAAAACCGTAAGGTGAAAATGACCCAGCAGGCCGCTATGGCTAAATATTATGCGTCGGAAGTAGCGGTAAGGGTAGCCAACGACGCCGTACAGATTTTTGGGGGTTATGGCTATACAAAGGACTTTCCGGTAGAAAAATTTTATCGTGATGCAAAATTATGCACCATCGGGGAGGGAACTTCCGAGATTCAAAAGATCGTAATTGCCCGGGAAGCACTCAGATAGAATAACGATTTTGCAATTGATACTGATTCTATTGAGATAGCAGGATTTTTATAATTTATGAAAAGAGCATTTATAAGCCGCTCATCATTTTTTCAAAATAGTTTAATATTACCCCTTTAGTGTTATTGAATATTGCAAAAGGAACGTTAAATTTGGGTTAATTCATCACTCTTTACCGTTTATCAACCTTAACACACAAAATCAAGAAAGATTTGAAACACATTTACGCAATGAAAAGCACCCTGTAATACGGGTGCTTTTCTATACCGGGTCTGAACTGGTTTATCCCGTATAAAGATGCTTAGTAAAAATGTGAAGCCTGTAATCCACGTTATGATTCTTCTTTAATTCAGTAGTTCTACTGATACCTGTAATATTTATCCCTATTACTTTTACAGCTGAAATTATTCCTTATTGTTATGTTCTCCAAAGTTCTAAAATGGGCCGCACGTATTGTGCTTGGCCTGGTAGTGATCGTATTGACGGTGTACGGCGTTTTTAATTTTCTCTTCCGTCAGCATGCCAGCAAAAAATATACAGTTACCGTAAGAAACATTCCCATCCCCAACGATTCAGCCACTATTGCAGAGGGCCGGCACCTTTATGAAATAAAGGGTTGCGGCGAATGCCACGGAGCAGACCTGCGCGGGAAAGTGGTGGTGGATGACCCGGCCATTGGCCGCATTGCCGGCAACAATATTACGTATGGAACAGGAGGGTTACCGGAAAACTATGACAACACCGACTGGCTAAAGGCATTGCGGCACGGTTTAAATACCGCAAATAAGCCGTTATTACTCATGCCTTCAGAGGAGTTCACCCGGATGGATGATCACGATATTGCGGCTATAATTGCGTTTTGCAGGGCACAGCCAAAAATAGATGCGCCTTCCATTCCCATAGAGATGGGACCAATGGGAAAAATCCTGTCTGTAATGGGCAAAATACCCCTGTTTCCCGCAGAGAAAATTGATCATCACAAAGAGCAGCCCAACCAGGTAGCAAAGGCGGCTACAAAAGAATACGGCCAATACCTGGCGGTATCCTGTACCGGTTGCCACAAGCCTGCATTGACCGGCGGGGATAACCCGGTGCCGGGCGCTGTACCGGTAGCCAACATCACCTCTACCGGGCATGTGGGAAAATGGAGCCAGCACGATTTTATTACTACGCTGCGTACCGGTAAAACACCGGAAGGAAAGCAGTTGCAGGTAAAAGATATGCCGTGGAACATGACTGCACAGTACACGGATGAAGAGTTAACCGCGTTGTATCTTTATCTCAGAAGCCTCTAAAAAAGAAGAAGGGCTTTCCGGAAAGTATATCTCCGGAAAGCCCTTCTTCACTGTATTTAAAACTACTTTTTATCCTTGTTGAAGAAGTCGGACACTTTATCCTTTGCTTCTTCTGCCCAATCTTCCGCTTTATCTTTCACATTATCCAGGAAATCACCTGCCTGATCCATCAGACCTGCCTTTTTTCCTTCGGCTTTGTCTGACATGCCTGCAAACCAGTTATCAACGGTACCGGCAATAAAAGGAGGTAATTTGCCCTTCACATATTCTTTGATCACATCGATGGACTGTGCGGCCTGTTCGGCTGTAAGTCCGGCTTTTTCCTGTAATTGCTGAATGAGTTCCTGCATAAATAGCGTTTTATGGTTAGAGATAGTGTTGCTGTTAACGGATCACCGGAACAGTTATGCCACTTTCAGTTTAATGAGGGTAGACTGCTCCAGTTTTGCCTGTGCATATTCCCTGGTAAGATGAAAGTGTGTTTCGTTGGCAGACGGCAGTTCGTACATCGCGTCACTCAGCACTACCTCACAGATGGAGCGTAATCCACGCGCACCCAGTTTGTATTCCATTGCTTTGTCTACGATATAGTCTATTGCTTCTTCTTCTATCTGTAAATCGATATTTTCTACCTTGAAAAGTTTCTTGTATTGCTTTACCAGCGCGTTTTTAGGCTCGGTAAGGATCAGTTTCAGGGTATCTCTGTCGAGCGAGTTGAGATAGGTAACCACCGGTAAACGGCCCAGTAACTCAGGAATCAGACCAAAGGATTTCAGGTCCTGTGAGTTGATATAACGCAGGATCTGTTTCCTGTTTTCTTCTTCTTTTTCCTTGTTAACGGTAAAACCGATAGAGTGGGTTTGTACTCTTCTGCTGATGATTCTTTCCACGCCATCAAATGCGCCGCCGCAGATGAAGAGGATATTTTGTGTGTTCAGCTTGATCAGTTTCTGTTCAGGGTGTTTACGGCCACCCTGTGGAGGTACCAGTACTTCGGTGCCTTCCAGTAATTTCAGCAGACCTTGTTGAACACCTTCGCCGCTTACATCACGGGTGATGGAAGGGTTATCATTTTTACGGGCAATTTTATCGATTTCGTCGATATAAACAATGCCGCGTTCGGCAGCTTCCACATCGTAGTTACAAACCTGTAACAGGCGGCTGAGGATACTTTCCACGTCTTCACCCACATAGCCTGCTTCTGTAAATACGGTAGCATCCACAATAGCGAAGGGAACGTTTAATTGTTTGGCAATGGATTTGGCCAGCAGGGTTTTACCCGTACCGGTTTCACCCACCATGATGATGTTGGATTTTTCAATCTCTACCTCGTCATCACCAATTTGCTGGTTGAGTCTTTTATAGTGGTTGTATACAGCTACTGCCAGTATTTTTTTCGCATCATCCTGACCGATTACGTATTCGTCCAGGAATTTCTTCATGTCAATTGGTTTAGACACTTTGGGCGCGAAGTTGGGAGCTACGGCTGCAGCTGTTTTCTTGCCGGGGGTGAATAACTCCTGGTCAATTATCTCCTGCGCGTTGGCTACACAGTTTTCACAGATGTGTCCTTCAGCGCCTGCAATCAGTATCTGCACTTCTTCTTTGGAGCGGCTGCAAAAGGAGCATCGGATTTTAGATTCTTTCATTTCGGAATAGATTATTTTTCTACGAAACTATCATTGCCTGCATTGGTATTGCAGGGTTACAAATTTACATTAAATAGCCGAAAGCGTAAGTCTTAATACGGTAAAGCTTATCATCTCACAAAATAAAAGCTATTGTAGTGAAGATAGTAGCGTTTTTTAATATGTATCGCTGTAATCTTCGCTACAATAGCTTATTTATGCCTTGAGCTTTAAGCTTTTACTGAGGTGTTTCCAGGTTTTTCTTTGGATTTTTCTGGAGTACGTCATCAATGATGCCGTATTCTTTTGCTTCATCCGCAGTCATCCAGTAGTCACGGTCAGAATCTTTTTCCACTTTTTTAACCGGCTGTCCGCAGTGGCCGGCAATGATTTCGTTGAGTTCCTTTTTCAGTTTCACGAACTCACGCGCAGTGATTTCGATGTCTGAAGTCTGGCCTTCTGCACCGCCATGAGGCTGGTGAATCATTACACGTGCATGTTTCAGCGCGGTACGTTTTCCTTTTGTACCTGCTACCAGCAATACAGCGCCGAAAGAGGCGGCCATACCGGTACAGATAGTAGCTACATCGGGAGAAATGATCTGCATAGTATCATAAATACCCAGGCCGGCGTAAACGCTTCCTCCGGGGCTATTGATGTACATCTGTATATCACGGTTACGGTCGGAAGACTCGAGGAACAACAGCTGCGCGGTAATTACGTTTGCCACGTAGTCGTTCACGGGATCTCCCAGGAAAATAATACGATCAGCCATCAACCTGGAGAAAACGTCCATCTGGGTCATATTCATCTGGCGTTCTTCAAGGATATAAGGAGTCAGACTGTTGATCTGGTGGCTTTTGGTGTAACTGTCTACTACCAGGCTGCTGATTCCCCGATGCTGGATGGCATATTTTCTGAATTCATTATTAATGTTCATGATGGTGATGTTTATGAGGTAAATTAACAAAATCTTCTGCTTTGATTTCCTCTTCTTTCACGTTCACCTTAGCCTCAGCCCAGTCAAATAACTTGGCAGTGATCATTTCACGGTAAGTCTGGTCTACAAATTTCTCATCCTGTAACAGGCGATCCAGGTAGCTGTCTAACCATTCTGCTCCATCAGCAGCGGCGCCGCCATAGTAGCCTAATACTTTTTGTTTGGCATTTTCCTTCAGATCTTCGAAAGAAACTTCCAGTTTATTTTCTTTAACCAGTTTATCGCTGATGAGTGTCCAACGTAATTGATGGTCAAAACCAGGGAATTCTTTTTCCGCTTCTTCCGCAGTTTTTGGCTTTTCACCGCCTACCTGCAGCCAGCGTTTGAGGAAATCCTTTGGCAATTCAATCGGCGTTTCGTGTACCAGTACTTCAAACAGGTCGTTGTGAAGGTGGTTACGGCTTTCAGAATCCCAGTATTTGCCGATCTCTTCTTTCAGTTTAGCGCGGAAAGCTTCTTCAGTAGTGATTTCTTCTCCCGGATAAACTTCTTTGAAGAAATCTTCATTCAGTTCTCTCTTCTCAATCAAACCAACTTTGGTGATGGTCAGTTTGAAATATTTCTTTGCCGCTTCTTTGTCGCCAGCTTCAAAGCCCAGATCTTTCAGGATCCAGCCCAAACGCTGCTCGTCAAAGGAAGTAGCCAGTTGGAATACAATGCTGTCTTCATTCTTTTTACCCTGCAGCTCAGCCTGGATAGCCGGTGCAAAGTATTTTACCAGTAAGGCGTTTTCTTTTACGATACCGCCTTCCACTACATTACCTTTCTTGTCAGACTCTTCGAATTTAACGTTAATCACGTTATCTTCTGAAGTAATTGTTTCAGGTTCTGTTGTTTTTCCACCTTTCAGCTGTAAACGCTGTACTTCATCGTTCACCATTTCATCGGTAACGGTTACTTTATATTTTGTAAGGGTGGTTTTGTTGTCTTCCAGGGGAGTAACGCTGAAGCTGGGTTTCAGACCCACTTCAAATTCGAAGGCATAATCAGCGGGTTTGTTGAAATCCAGGTCTTTCGCCTGTTTTTCCAGGGACAGTGGCTGGCCGAAGATTTCCAGTTTCTCTGCCTGCACATAACCCATTAATTCTCTTTCAACAGTTTTCAGAATTTCGTCGCCAAAGATAGCCTGACCGTGCATCTTCTTAACCATACCTGCAGGTACCATTCCTTTACGGAAGCCTGGTATGTTCGCATTTTTGCTGAATTGCTTTACTGCTTTGTCAAAATTAGGAAGGTAGTCTTCCTGGCTCACTTTCACAGTGATCTTATCGTTCAATAAACCAATGTTTTCTCTCGTAACGGTTGCCATAATTGAATTGTATAAAGTGTTCTTTAAGAAGCAATAATGATTCCTTGTTTATTTTTCTGCCATGAAGTCACAACGGCAAGTAGGAATGGCAGGAAACTATTTTTGAATAAAATCAGGTGAAACTGTGTCTGAATAAGACAGGAGTGACAATGAAAGTGAGGGAGAGCATAGCATTATCACGTTGCCATATTGACGCATTGCCACATAATATTATATGTGCGGATGAAGGGACTCGAACCCCCATGCCTCGCGGCACCAGATCCTAAGTCTGGCATGTCTACCAATTTCATCACATCCGCAATAAATAAAAAGAACTTACTCTTCCTGTATCGTCCCGGCCCCGGAAACCCCATCCGGCTATACATGACAAGAGCCCCTTTTTAGCTCAAAAAGGATTGCAAAGGTATTATTTTTTGTGAATTAACAAAATCATTTATATAGAGAACATTCCGCGTGTTTCTGGCCCTAATTTTAAAAAAATCAGAATTAAGCTGTTAAATTGGTGAGCAATTACTGTAAAAGTCTATCTGATGGCTATGGCTAAAACCTTTTTTGAAGAATTAAACAGCGCAAATGCTACCGGTGTAGCCTATAAGAATATCAACCTGAAAAAGGCCGCACTGGCCTACTTTGCCAATTCGGGCAATGCCACTATCGCTGATCTCTGCAAAGAGCTGAACCTCAGCACACCCAAAGTAACCAACCTGGTGAACGACCTCATTGCCGATGGCCTGGTGATGGACTATGGCAAAATAGAGTCCACAGGCGGCCGTAAGCCCAACCTGTACGGACTGGTACCGGATTCGGCTTTCTTCATTGGGGTGGACGTAAAACACGACCACCTCAACCTGGGCCTGTCGGATCTCCACAAAAACCTGGTCACCACCGTAGAAGGACTGCCCTACGAACTGGACAATACCAAAGCCTCGCTGGAACAACTGTGCCTCCTGATCAACAACTTTATCGATGGCCTCACCGTTCCAAAAGAAAAGATCCTGGGCATCGGTATCAATATCCAGGGACGCATCAACTACGCCACCGGCTACAACTACAGCCTCTTCTATTTCGACGACGAACCACTCAGCAAAGTCATCGCTGCCAAGGTGGGTATCCGCGTTTTCCTGGAGAATGATTCACGGGCAATGGCCTACGGAGAATTTTGCTCCGACCTGGTGAACGGTGAACGCAACGTGCTGTTCCTCAACCTCGACTATGGCATAGGTATGGGCGTACTCATCAACGGGGAACTGTACTACGGTAAATCCGGCTACAGCGGGGAAGTGGGGCACATCCCGATGTTCGACAACGAAATCATCTGCCATTGCGGAAAAAAAGGATGCCTGGAAACGGAAGCCTCCGGATGGGCGCTGGTAAACATGTTCCGGCAAAAGCTGGCTGCAGGTTCTTCCTCTATGCTCAGCCGCACCCATCAATCACCCGAAGATATCCACCTGCATGATATTATAGACGCCGCTAACAACGACGATATGCTGGCCATTGAACTGATTGCTAAAGTAGGAGAGAACCTGGGCCGCGGCGTAGCCCTGCTCATGAACATCTTCAACCCCGAACTGGTGATACTCGGCGGCGCACTGGCCGCTACACAGGATCATATCCGCCTGCCCATAAAAAGCGCTATGAAAAAGTATTCCCTCAGCCTGGTAAGTAATGATTCCAAACTGAAAATGTCGCGGCTCGGTGAAAGCGCCGGTATTATCGGAGCCTGCCTGCTGGTAAGAAATAAGGTGCTGATAAGTTAGTTTTTGCCTAACTTTATTACTCACGTGAATTCCATCTTCTTACCCTAAAAAAAGATTGTTATGTCCACCACATTAACACCTTATCTCACGTTTGGAACTAACTGCCGCGAAGCCATGAACTTCTACAAAGGCATCTTCGGAGGAGAACTGTTTATCATGACAGTGGGCGAAGCGCCTGAAAGCGAAAACGTACCTGCTGCATCGAAAGATCTTGTGATGCATGCTTTTTTGAAAACATCTTCTTTTGAAATTATGGCGTCCGATGCCGTGATGGGGCCGGCGCCTAAAAATGGGGATACTATTACACTGGCACTGGGTACGGAATCAAACGAAGAATCAGAAAAATTATTCAATGCGTTATCTGCCGGAGGAAAAGTAACCATGCCACTGGCTGAAACCTTCTGGGCACACCGTTTTGGTATGTTAACCGATAAATATGGTTTTCTCTGGATGGTGAGCTTTAACAAGCCCATGTAAAAGACAATCATCTTTTTCAGCTGTTTACTTTCTCCATATCATGCAGAAAATAAACAGCTGAATTATTTATTTCTTCTTCCTGAAAAAAGAAAATAATCCTCCTCCTCTCAATTCGTTTTTCTTCTCTGCCGCAGGACGGAATTCCGGATCATTCGCCACAATCAGGTCAATGATTTTTTTGCAGGTGGCAGGATCTTCCTTTGCTTCGTAAGCCAGTGCCATCGTATATCTCACCGCAGAAGCCTCTGTATCCCACGCCCAGTTATTGCTTGCGTAAATGTTTAAACACTGTGTGGCATATGCAAGGCATTCATCGTATTCTTTTTCACCGAGATACGCCTCTGCAAGAAAAGCGTATACGCCAAACCGGTAGTTGGGTGCATTGTCTGCCGCGTCGCCGTTGGACATAATCTGCAGCGTATGCAGCAGATCTGTAATGGCCGCTTTATAACGGCCCAGCTTTAGCGCCGCCTTTCCCCGGAAGTAATAGATTTTCATTTGTGAAATCACCGGTAGTTTGGTGATGCCGCCAATGGAAATACGGTTGTTGATAGCGCCTATGCAATGTTCGTACTGTGCATTATCGAAATACAGGTACATCAGGTTGAAATAGGCATCACTGTCGTCAGGCTTTTCCACCAGGTGTGTTTCCAGCGCCAGTATACGTTCAGACAAATCATCAGCGCTATTGGTACGGATAAAAGCCCGGCCGGTTTTAATACGGTCAATGTTATACGTAATGGTTTCCCGGTCGTAGTCTTCCAGTTCCTGCATATCCTTTGCAATCCAGGTATTATATTCTCCCAGTATTTTTTCATAGAGATCCAATGCTTCGGCATGTTTCTCTAATGTACACAGGTCGTCGATCATGCGTTCATGGATAGACACATAGTACATCAGCGGCAATACTTCCGTGAAATTTTCCAGGATGGTATGCCGGTCGGCGATAGCCTCGGCCAGCTTACCCATGCTGTGATACGCATCTGCCCTGGATTCCAGCTGCTCCCAGAAGGGCGACATATTGTAGCCGATGGTGTGTACATGTGCAGCTTCCACAAAGATACCGCCTTCATACAAAGCAATACCGTAGTTGTTGCAGCACATGGCGAAATGATGCGGATGGCCTGCATAAGAGTTGCCCGAATTCTCATACCAATAGGCATGGTAAATATCAAATGCTTTTTTATACAGGAAGCGCTTCAGGGCCGTGGACGCCTGTTTTACGCCGTTGTCTTTTTCCAGTTGAATAATTTCACTGAAGATAACACCCGCTGCGTACCAGTCGTATGGAATGTTATGCTCCACATCCGGCCAGCTTTCGGGGAATTGTCCGTTTACTTTATAGCTCGTGAAATACCACCTCACTACGCTGAATGGATAAGGCTTAATGGCCAGCGACTTTTCGTACCACGGCAATGCCTCCTGGTAACTGCCGATGTTGAAGAACGCCGTAGCGGTATAATGATAGAAATAAGCTTCATCGGGATATTCCGCAATAAAATGTTTGCCGGTGGAGATCTGTTCCAGGGTACCTTCATCATCATCATCTCCAAAAAACTGTTGCCAGAATTCGGTAGTGCCTTTGCAGAATTCCCTTGCCAGCGCAGCGTTCCGCACGCCGTCGGCAAGCAGCTGCTGGATATGCCGCAGCAAACGCAGCATATCATCTTTTGTATTTTCTCCTGCGGTGATCATGATCTGCAGCATGCTGGCGGCAAAGTCATAATCCGCCATATCCAGTGCAAACCAGGTGGTAGACAGCAGGCGGTTGTTAAACACCGTACATTCAAAGGCTTGTTTATAGTATTCCAGTGCAGCGGGTCTGTTTTCCGTATGATAGTATACATCGCCTATGCGGGTAAAACACTGGAACCGCGCAACATTCAGCTGGGGCAGATCATCGGCATAGAGTGATCCATACACCTCGAGGTTGCGTTGCATATCTGCCAGTGCTTTCTCCGTTTCATTTTTTAGCACCCATACCTGGAAGCGGTACAGTAGTGCTTTGGTAGTCAGTTCTTCATCGCCACCGGCAATGAGGATATCACAATCGCCGATCGTTTCATCTCCTTTGTCGGCCATGATATTGGCGCCCATATAGGCGCGGTGTACGCGGGCCTGCACATGCGTGGGATCAATGATCAGTACCTGGCTGAATGCCTCGTAGGCCTCGTTGTACATAGCGGTGGCCAGGTCCCTGTTGTCAGTGGCTTTGGCGTTTTCCAGCTGGGATAAGCCCAGTAGTTGCCAGCCCCGGGCTTCGCCGGGGTTATCCTGCAGGTATGTTTCCAGTTGGGTAATTGCTTCAGTATATGCCTGTTCATTATACAGCCTTTCCAGTTCGTCAAAATGCATATGCGCTTTATTAGGACATGTAATTTATTAATATTGGTGGACGATGATAAATATTTTCTGGTAGTTTCCTCCCGAATATATATATTTAAAGACCATTTATTATCAGCCAGAAACATTCAAATCCTTTGCCATGAAAGCAATAGCAGTATTGTTATTACTCCTGTGTAATACAGTTGTAAACGCGCAGGAGTGCGATTGCAGGAAGAAATTTGACAGCGTACAGGTGTATCTGAAAAAGAATTATGTAGGGTTTATCGACAAAGTAACCCCGGTTACGCAGCAGGCTTATACTGCCATGCTCACAAAAATCCGGTTACAGGCCGCTACCATCAAAGGCGCCACTCATTGCCTGCTGCTGGTAAACCGCTACCTGCGCTTCTTTAAAGACCAGCACCTCGCCCTGCACATTGGCTACACGCCCTTAAAAGAAAAAATTGCCCTCACTCCCCAGCAGCTGGACCTGCTGCAAAAACAGCCGGTAAGTGGCGTAGCCGGAATCTACCAGGCCGACTCCCTTTACAAAGTAGCCCTGGTAAAGAACCTGCGGGGGCTGCGTACTTATGCTGCCGTGATTATGGAATCGGCATCGCCGGATTGGAAACCCGGCGACGTGTTGTTTGAACTGGCCGCTACCGGACCGGATAAATTTGATATGATCAGCTATGTAACGCAGGAGGTGAATTTTGATACACTCACCATCGGAAAGCAGCGTGACGGCCTTTCCGCATTGGGGTGGCAGAAGCCTGCTGCCGCATCGTTACAGAAAGCCGGCAACACACCGGCAGAAATACACGCCTTCGCCGATATGCCCGCGCCCTTCTTTTTCCGGCAGGTAAACGACAGTACCGGCTACCTGCGCATAAGCAGCTTTGATGCGGCATTCTATCCACTGGCAGATTCCGTACTGAATGCAAACGATGAATACCTGCGCAGAAACCCCAACCTGGTAATTGATGTACGTAACAGCGGCCTGGGCGCCGATAAACTGATTGAACGCCTGCGGCCTTTACTGTATACCCAACCCGTGAGGATCACCGGGGCCGACTTTTATGCCACACCCGATAATATTGCCGCATGGAGACATGTCCTGGACGAACAAACCGGAAAACTACCGGAAGAATACGTAGAACAGATCCGGGCTGCGATCGAACAGGGTAGTGGCTTACAGGGCCGGCTGGTGAGTATGGGACCGGATGAAAACATGATCCTGCCTTCCCCGCTGCCGGCTCCGGCCAAAGTAGCGATACTCATCAACGGTAAATGCAGCAATACTACAGAACAGTTTTTACTGGAAGCCGCACAAAGCCAGAAAGTAAAACTCATGGGCACGCCCACAGCAGGAGCGCTGGATTACTCCAATGTAGCCAGGGTGCGGTTTACAGCCCCCGATTTTTCAATAGACTATCCCGTTACCCGCTCCCGCAGGGTGGCCGCAGGGCAGGGTATTGATAATAAAGGTATTCAACCTGCGGTGAAAGTGAACTTTCATTCGGCCGGATGGCTGGAAGAAATAGTGAAGCAATTTTAATGCGGAAGTCGTTAAGATCCGGTTAACACTTGAACATCATTTAAAACCCATCTTTGAGATACAAAGCATATGCTCACGCATATATAGGGTTTAAAAATAGTAACAATGGTAGAAAAACTGCCTCACAATTCTTTGTGAGGCTTCTTTATTAAAACAACTTTTGTTGTAAAAGATCTACCAGTATATGTGTAAGCTCGTGAAGACTGTTGGGCTTTGTCAGAAAATAAGAGGCTCCCAGTTCCCGGGTTTCTTTCTTATCAGATTCATGTGAAGAAGTGGTATAGATGACTACAGGTATATGTTTTAAATGATCCTGCTGCCGTATTTCTGCAAGAAACTGTTTCCCGTCTATTCTCGGCATATTCAGGTCAAGGAAGATGAGGTCGGGCACCAGGTTGTTGTTTAGCTTAAATAGTGCATCTTCCCCGTTTATAGCTTCATGGTAAATAATATCCGGTGCCAGCTCTTTTAATACTTCACCAAATATCATTCTGTCATCTATATCATCGTCAATTAAAAGTACTGAGGTATATTTACAACTATCGGGCATATCGTTTTGGAATAGAGACAAATCTAAGATTTTGTTGTTATTTTATTATCACATAATTCGTTTTAGGGATACTGTTTGAAGTAAAATTTGCTCAAACTCTTTGTAAGCATAGATTGCAGGACAGTATCCCCGTAAAAATTAAACAAGCTCAGGCAAATGAAGAAATACTTTATGCAGCTCCCTCTTCCCAGGAAGCTGATGTTAGTTGCTGTAATACCATTGGCATGCCTTGTATATTTTGGTATAGCTGTATTCAATAAACAGAGTGAAGATATCAGTACCATCGATAACCTGGTGCAGAAAATTACCACTGCCACCACTATCATGAGAGTAGCCGATGAAATCCATATGGAGCGCAGGAACAGCGTAAACTATGTGATGCTGACTGGAAGCCTGAACGACCTGCTCACACAACGCGCTAAAACGGATCTCGCCATCGATGCGGTAAAAGGCAGACTGCTGGCCAATGACAGCCGCTTCTTCCAATACTCACTGCTAAATACACTTCCCAAAAAAAGAAAGGACATCGATAACAAAAGCATGCCGCAACGGGAAGTGCTCGACTATTATTCCAACCTTATTTTCCGTCTGAACGACCTGGCCAATACCAATACCCCGGATATCCCGGTATTAAAAGCTGTTCAGCAGGATATGAATGCACAATACCTGCTGGCACAGATGGCAGCCTACCAGGGAATGATCCGCATGGATATTTATTATTTCATGCTGAAAAAAGAAGTGTGGCCGGAAGATTTTGCCCGCATAGAAAACAATGCCGACATGTATGCTGCCCTGCGCGCAGAGCTGGTAGACAAAGCCTCTCCCGCCGTTTCAAAGGATTATCTTAAAATGGAATCCTCCAATGAAATGACCATCACAAATGATTTCATTAAAAGCACTATCACCTCCCGTAAAATTGATACCCTGTTCAATGCAGACTCCTGGTGGGATAACTCTTCTTTAGCAGTAGATCAGCTGAAACAACTGCAGCGCTCAGTGATGGATAAAGTAGGCCGGGATGCAAAAATTATCTCCAAAAAAGAAAATGATCTGAAAACCCGCTACCTGCTGATATTGGTAGGTATCATCGTATTGGTGGTAGTATTTATTTCTTATACTATTAAGGGCATCACCGATAGCCTGGAACTGCTGCGGGCTGCGGCAGTGAAGATCGCAAAAGGGGTACCCGGATCAGCGCCGGAAGTACACGCCAAAGATGCTATTGGCAGCCTGGCACGTTCTTTCGCCGTTATCGACGAAACCAGCCAGGAACTGGCCACTGCAGCCGATAGTATCGGTAAGGGCAATTTTAATATTGATGTGAAGCCCCGCAGCGAAGGCGATGTACTTGGCCACGCAATAGTGCAGATGGCCGCAGATCTGAAAACATTCCGTTATCATGCCGACCAGAAAATATGGATCCAGACAGGGCTTAACCGCATCAGCGAAACGCTGCTCGGTGAAAAGGATATGGATTCGCTCAGTAAAGACGCATTAACAGATATGGTACAATACACCGGCGCACAAACAGGCGTATTGTATATCCGGTATTCCGGTGAACTGCGCTTATCCGCTGAATTTGCACTGTCGCCGGCCCATCCGGCGCCACCCGTAATTGAAGTAGGCAAAACCCTGCTCGGCCAAAGCGTACTACAAAAGGAGCCACTATACATCCGGGAAGCACCAGATGATTTCCTGCATATTGCCGGTGCTGCGGCTTCCGCACAACCCGGCCATGTGCTCATCATTCCGCTCATTCATGCAGGGATCACGGAAGGAGTGATAGAAATAGGCTCCCTGTTCCCTTTTAAAGATAATGTGATCGACTTTGCGAAACAGGCCGCCGTTAATATCGCCATCGCCCTGCAAAGCACCCGGAGCCGTGCCCGCCTGCAGGAACTGCTGGAAGAAACCCAGGCCCAGGCAGAAGAGCTGCAAACACAACACAGTGAACTGGAAAGCCTGAACGTAGAACTGGAAGCCCAGACACAAAAACTCCAGGTATCAGAAGAAGAACTGAAAGTGCAACAGGAAGAACTGATGCAGTCGAATGTAGAACTGGAAGAAAGAAGCCGTCTCCTTGAAGAAAAAAATCAGATCATCGTGGAACGGAACCTGGATATACATAAAAAAGCAGAAGAGCTGGCCCTCAGCACCCGTTACAAATCAGAGTTCCTGGCCAATATGTCGCATGAACTGCGTACACCGCTGAATTCGATTTTATTGTTATCAAGACTCCTTTCTGAAAATCACGATGCCAATCTCAATGGCGATCAGGTCGAATATGCACAGGTGATCAATAGCTCCGGCAAAGGGCTGCTGACGCTGATAGATGAAATACTCGACCTCTCAAAAATAGAATCCGGCAAAATGGAACTGGAATTTAACCAGGTGTCCATTGCTGATATCTGTTCCAATATGCAGGCATTGTTTGAACCGATTGCCAAAGAAAAAGGGCTGCAGCTGCAAATCCATCAGGACGCTGCTGTGCCCGCCAGCATTGAAACAGACCAGCTGCGACTGGAACAGATCCTCAAAAACCTGTTATCCAACGCACTGAAATTTACTGCGAGGGGATTTGTCCGGATGGAAGTACTGGAAGGAGAAGCGCCGCAAACGATCCGCTTTGCAGTAAAAGATACCGGCATCGGTATCCCGGCGGAAAAACAACAGGTGATCTTTGAAGCGTTTCAGCAGGCAGATGGATCTACCCGGCGGAAATACGGCGGTACCGGCCTGGGACTGTCTATCAGCCGGGAACTGGCGAAACTGCTCGGCGGACAAATTACTGTGAACAGCAACAATAATGAGGGCAGTGAATTCATCATTACCATCCCGGTGGTCCGCAAAACAGAAACATCCGTAAATAAATCTTTCGTACTGCCGTCACCGGTAGAGGAAGAAACCAACGGCGGGCAAAAGAAAAGATTCCTTTCACTTACCGTTCCGGAAGATGTTTACGATGACCGCGGCCTTATTGAAACCGGCGATTCTGTAATACTCATCGTGGAAGATGATACGCATTTTGCAAAGGCATTGCTCGACTTTACGCATACACGGGGATACAAAGGGATTGTATCCGTGCGTGGTGATGAAGCTGCAGAGCTGGCGCGTATCTACAAGCCGGTCGGTATCCTGCTGGATATCCAGCTGCCTATAAAAGATGGCTGGCAGGTAATGGAAGAACTGAAAAGTGATCCGGCCACCAGACCGATACCCGTGCATATCATGTCTTCCATGGAAGCAAAAAAAGAAAGCCTCCTGAAAGGCGCCGTCGACTTTATCAGCAAGCCGGTAGATCCGGAAAGCATGCAGCTGATCTTTGAAAAAATGGAATTTGTATTGCAGCGTTCCACCAAAAAAGTACTGATCCTGGAAGAAAATGCCAAACACGCCAAAGCGCTGGCTTATTTCCTCAGTAACTACCAGGTAAGTTCCGAAATCAGCAATAACGTGGAAGAGGGGGTGTCCCTGCTGCAACAGCACGATGTGGATTGTGTGATCCTCGATATGGGAATTCCTGATCAGCAGGCTTATGAAGCGCTGGAAATGGTGAAGGAAATAAAGGGACTGGAAAATCTCCCGATTATCATTTTCACTGGTAAAAGTTTATCAAAGGCAGAAGAACAACGAATCCGTCAGTATGCTGATTCTATCGTGATAAAAACGGCGCATTCCTATCAGCGTATGCTGGACGAAGTATCCCTGTTCCTGCACCTGGTATCTGAAAATGCGCCGGCAGCACAGGGTGGAAATGGAAAGATGGGCGTATTGAATGAAGTATTGAAAGATAAAACCGTGTTGGTGGCAGATGATGATGTGCGCAATATCTTCTCTTTAACAAAAGCACTGGAGAAACACCAGATGAAGGTGCTGTCTGCCATTGATGGTAAAGAGGCGCTGCAGCAGCTGAAAGAACATCCGGTAGACATTGTGCTGATGGATATGATGATGCCCGAAATGGACGGATACGATGCTATTGCCGCTATCCGGAAACAACCGGGGCTGAAAGGATTGCCGGTGATTGCAGTTACTGCAAAAGCCATGATGGGCGACCGGGAGAAATGTTTGCAGGCGGGCGCTTCGGATTACATTTCCAAACCAGTGGATGTAGATCAGTTGTTGTCATTACTACGGGTATGGTTATACGATAAAGCCATGAAATAGTTTTTATGGAACACAAACAGGTATTAATTGTAGATGATGATGCACGCAACATCTTTGCGTTAAAGGCAGTGTTGCGATCCAGGAATATTCCATGCGTATCAGCGAGCACCGGTGCGGAAGCATTGCAGGTGTTATCAGCAGAGCATGCAATAGGAGCTGTGCTGATGGATATCATGATGCCCGATATGGATGGCTATGAAACTATTTCTGCCATCCGTGCCATGCCGTGGAACACCCGGCTGCCGCTGATTGCAGTAACAGCAAAGGCAATGGTAGGCGATCGTGAAAAATGCCTGGAAGCAGGCGCCGACAACTATATTTCCAAACCGATTGATGTAGATGAGTTACTGTTGCAGCTACAACAATATTTATCTGAATAAACGTGAGCAGGAACCTGATAAGCGAACAGGAAGTATCCCTGTTGCTGAATGATATACTGGAGAGATATGGGTATGATTTTACAGAGTATGCCCCCGCTTCTATTAACCGGCGGGTAAATCATCTGTACCAGGCAGACCGCTTTCCCAGTTTTGCCGAATACCGCTACCGTATTATTTCGGATCCGGCATACGCATTACGTTTTGTGGAAGAAATAACGGTAAATGTAACAGAGATGTTCAGGGACCCTTCTTTCTACCAGGCATTGCGTACCCAGGTATTGCCGGTGCTGGCCACCTATCCGTTTATCCGGGTATGGCATGCCGGCTGTTCCACCGGTGAGGAAGTATATTCATTTGCCATCCTGCTCAAAGAAGCGAAACTGCTGCACAAAGCGGTCATCTATGCTACCGATATCAATGCGGGTGTACTGGAAAAGGGCCGCAAAGGAATGTTCCGGCTTTCGCAAATGCAGCAATACTCCCGCAACTATATGGAGGCCGGCGGCCGCGAAGATTTCTCATCCTATTATACCGCCAATTATGAATATGCCAAGTTCCGGGAAGACCTCGGGGAGAAGATCATTTTTTCACCACATAACCTGGTAACAGATGGCTCATTTAATGAATTCCAGTTAATCATCTGCCGCAATGTATTGATCTACTTTAGTAAAAAATTACAGGACAGGGTATTAACACTATTCAGTGACAGTTTGGAACAGCTGGGCTTCCTGGCGCTGGGAAGTAAGGAAACACTTAACTTCACCAGCGTAACCGGCAAATTCAAACAACTCGAAAACCGGGAAAAGATCTGGCGAAAGGTGCAGCTGTAATAACAAAACAAGAGGCATATGACCACAGCACCATACTTAATTGTAATAGGCGGTTCCGCCGGGGGATTGCATCCTATCCTGACTTTATTGCCGGGACTTGTTGCCTCGCTTCCTGCAGCCATTTTAATTGTTTTGCACCGCCAAAGCCATTATGAATCTGTACTAACGGACCTGCTGTCGGCTAAATCCACTTTGCCGGTTAAAGAGGCTTCAGAAAAAGAACCATTGTTACCGGCTACTATTTACATTGCGCCGGCCGACTACCATTTACTGATAGAAACAGATCATACCTTTTCCCTGGATGATTCGGAGAAGGTGAATTTCAGCCGGCCGAGTATTGATGTTACCTTTACATCCGCAGCGCTGGCCTATGGCGGCAGGATGACCGCCTTACTGCTTTCGGGCGCCAATACCGATGGTACCGAAGGATTGATAGATGTACACGATGCCGGCGGCACCACCGCCGTGCAGGACCCGGCCACTGCGGATTCGGATTATATGCCAAGACAAGCCATCCTGCACGCTCCCGTTGATATTATCCTGCAGCCATCCGAAATGGCTGCCTTCATAAACCGAATGGCAGAGGTATGATTATTGAGCTGTCAATGTTTAAAAGAATACATTGGGCCGTTTTCCACCCGTCGCCCTCTTGTTATAACGAGTATGTTATATGATCTTAATTGTAGATGATAAGCCGGAAAATATACTGTCTATCAGGAAAACCCTTGAACTATACCAGTTCGAAGTGGACACCGCGCTGTCTGGTGAGGAAGCGCTGAAAAAAATACTTAAACACAGCTATACCCTTATCATCCTGGATGTGCAGATGCCCAGCATGGATGGCTTTGAAGTAGCGGAAGCACTCTCCGGACACAGTAAGGCGAAAGACATTCCGATTATATTCCTGTCGGCCGTAAATAAAGACAAACGCTTTATTGTAAAAGGATATGACTCCGGCGGGATCGACTATATCACCAAGCCGGTAGATCCTGACATCCTCCTGATGAAAGTAAAAACATTCTCCCGTCTTTATCAGCAATCACAGGAACTGAAGCTAATGCATCAGTCGCTCAAAGAAGAAGTAGAAGTAAGAAAGCTCGCGCAGGAAGCACTGATTGCACACCAGCAGCAGGTAAATGAAATGCTGGAGCAGAAAGTAAGGGAAAGAACAGAAGAACTGAGAGAGATTAATAAATCGCTGGAAGCCAGTAACCACGACCTGCAACAGTTTGCGTCCGTTGCTTCTCATGATCTGAAAGAACCCTTGCGGAAGATTCAGCTTTTCGGTGCTATTTTAAGAGACAAGTTTCTGCATACAGACCCTAACGCCCTTTCCTATATGGAAAGGATTGTAGGGTCGTCAGAACGCATGGCAAGGCTCATCAACGACCTGCTGAACTATTCCCGTTTATCCGGGGTAAGCATAAACGAAGTTACCGACTTCAATAAAATTATCCAGGAGATCCTGGTGGACCTGGAGCTGATGATTGTTGAACGGGACGCGATCATCACTGTGGAAAAAATGCCTCAGATTGAAGCGGTTCCGGGGCAAATACGCCAGGTGTTTCAAAACATCATCAGCAACGCATTAAAGTTTTCGCGGAAAGATATACCCCCTCAGATAGATATCACCGCAGATATCGTAACGGATCTAAACCCCGACAGTGCGGCCTTTGAAGGAGGTCAATACTGCCGCATCGTTATCCGCGACAACGGAATCGGGTTCAATGAAAAATATCTCTCTAAAATATTTACCATCTTCCAGCGTCTCCACACTTCCGATCTTTATGAAGGGACCGGCATCGGGCTGGCTATCGCTAAAAAGGTAATTGATAAACACGGCGGACTTATCACCGCCAGGAGCAGGGAAGGAGAGGGCGCTACCTTCATCATCGTATTACCTCTGAAACAAACCAGGCCGGTGGCCACCAGTTTGAGCGACGCATTTGCCTGATCGCCGGGTACACACATAAAAAAAGCCCGACACATTGTGTCAGGCTTTAAGGGTGGAGGATAACGGGCTCGAACCGTTCACCTCAAACATGCCATGCTTGCGCTCTACCAGATGAGCTAATCCCCCGTTTATTGCTTTCTTCGGGATGCAAAAATATATTTTTTCCTGTAAACACCAACATTTTATAGAAAATCTTTGAAAATTCCTTCCACCGTTTCCTTTAAATCCTTTAACAATAAGGGTTTCCGGAGCAGTTTAATTACCATAGGATTCGCGTTGGTACGGGTAATGTCCCCATAATCCAGGGAGGAAGACACCATTACAATATGACATTGGGACTTAATCTTACTGGGGTAGGAATCAAATGCCTGCAGAAATTCAAAGCCATCCATCTCCGGCATCTGGATATCCAGCAGGATCACCGTAGGCGGAATTTTGGGAAGGGCAATATTGGAAGATAGGAATTCCAGTGCCTTATTGGCATTTACAAAGGAAATCACTGTTCTGCTGATTTGTTGAAATCCGATCAACTTCTCATGCAGCAACAAATCAATCTCATTGTCATCAATCAATATGACTCGCAGGTCAGGTATCGAATTCATTTCTGTTAGGGATGGTAATTTCAAATTGGGTGCCCTCTCCATACTTGGACTCTACATTGATGGTACCGCCTATCTTACTCAGCGCTTCCTTAACAATATACAAGCCAATACCACTGCCCGGTTTATTATTATTTTTGGACCGGAAGAACATCTTGAAAATATTGTTCAGATGTTCACTTAAAATTCCGATCCCGTTATCACGTATACAGATGGTTGCTTTGTGAGGTTCCACTTTAACCGCCAGGTTGACCATTGGATTTGTTTCCTCCGGCTTCTGGTATTTAACAGCATTTGAAATAAGATTGTTTAAAATAACACTGATCCGGAAAGTATCTCCCCTGAAATCAACTGCCTGATCCACGTTGGTTTGAAAACGGATCTGGGTATTCTGCGGTTTAAACGCAGTGATGCAGTCGTTCAGCAGCGTGTTGAAATCAATTCTCTCATATTCTATCTCCAACCGGGAATTACGGTAATACTCAATGATCTTCTGGATAAAATCATCCAGCTTTAACACACAGGTTTCTACCATGTTTATATAACCGTTGGGATCCACCACAGAATTATCCAGCCTGGACAGATTGATAATACCCAGCACAGACATTAGCGGGGAACGGAGGTCATGCGAGGTGGAATAAATAAACCGGTTCAGCTCATCGTTCGTTTTCTCCAGCTCTTCTATCTTTTCCCGGAGCTGCTTCCGTGTACGGTATATTTCGTAGGCGTTATTAATGGTTTTATGCAGCTCATGCTCATCCCAGGGCTTCTTGATATAGGAGTAGATGTGCCCTTTGTTAATGGCATCGATAATATCTTCCACATCGGTATAACCGGTCAGCAAAATACGCATCGGGTCAGGCAGGGTATCTTTAATTTCATTGAAGAATTCCACACCTGTAGATACTGGCATTTTCTGATCTGCGATGATAATATGCACCATGATCTCCTTCAGGAGCAGTTTGCCTTCCTGTGCTGAAGTAGCCGTGTAAATTTCATAACTTCTGCGAAAGCTTGCTTTAAACGCATTCAGATTATGAATCTCATCATCTATGTATAATATTCTTATGCGGTTTTCTTTCATTAAAAGACCCTTATGGTTAATTACGATAAATGATTTGCGATACTGAGAGGTAAATATATAATAAATTCCGCTCCTTCACCGGGCGCCGAATTCACAACTATCTTCCCTTTATGCTTCTCAATGATACTGAATACGATAGATAATCCCAGCCCGGTACCTTCCCCTACATCTTTGGTGGTGAAAAAAGGATCAAAAATCCTTTCCCGCACGGCTTCCGACATACCAATACCGGTATCTTTGATGGTAATAACAATGAAACTGTTCTCCTGCCTGGTAGTGATGGAGATGAATTCATTGTGATGTTCCTTCTTGCTTTTGATAGCGTTCAGCGCATTGCTGAAAATGTTCATGAACACCTGGTTTATTTTACCGGCGTAACATTCTATCTTCGGCAAGCCCGCATAATCCTTTATAATGTTCACATAAGGGGGTATGGCATTGCGAAGCAATACCAGTGTAGAATCCAGTCCTTCATGGATGTCGATGGATTTTACCTCGCTTTCATCCAGTCGGCTGAAAGTGCGTAACCCCTTCACAATTTCCGCGGTGCGCGCTGCACCATCTTCTATGCCTTTGATAAGCGAAGAAATTTCTTCGTGGATATAATCAATATCAATTTCTTTCTTGAACAGGGCAATATCAGCCAGCGATTTTGAGATATCGGTACTCACAGGTAATTCATCATAGCGGTTTAACAGCTCTCTCAGATCAGCAATATCCAGTTTCAGCGGTTTGATATTGGAAGTAACAAAGTTGATCGGGTTATTGATTTCATGGGCAATACCAGCCGTAAGCTGACCAAGCGATGCCATCTTCTCCTTTTCCACCAGCCGGGTTTGGGCATCTTTCAGGTTTGTTAACGCATTGTTCAGTTCCAGGTTGGTAGCCTGCAGGTCTTCAGTTCTGTCTTTTACTTTACTTTCCAGTATGATGTTTTGTTCCCTTACCAGTCTTTCATTTTCCTGAGAAATAGCCAGTGCCATTTGCTGTGATGCTTCTTTCTCCGCCTTAAACACATTGATCTTATGCGCCAGTGCAAACGACAGCAACAGTACTTCCACACCGGAACCGATCTGCAGCGCATAATAGGTGAAGTTGTTATATGGCAGGACATTGAAATTGCGCAATACGAAAACGAAAATACTGATCAGGAATATCGACCAGGCTATCAGGAAGAAACGCGCCGCATTTACACCCTTCAGGCTGATACGGTAGGCAACAACAAAGGCCATTACCGCTGCCAGGAAAGCATCCAGCTGCACCAGTATCTGCGCGTAATTATACATGTCCAGGAAAGTAGGTATAAAGCAAAGCAGGTACAGTACAATCACTGCATTCATCAGCTTATGCCCCAGCGGGTAATTAACTTTGGTAGACAGGAACTGCTGAATAAACACCAGCGCCGTAAGACCATTGAATACCGGCACCAGTACCGTGGCATGCATGGCCAGCCACGGACTGTTGGGATACAGGAAACGGAAGGAATACCCCTGCAGCGTTACCTGTGTAAGACCCACGCAAATAATATAACTCACGTAAATGAGGTAACTGTTGTCGCGGGTGGATATATAAATGAAGAGATTATAAAAGGCCATCGCCAGGATAACGCCCACGTATATACCAAAAATCAGCTCGCGTTTGTTGTTCTTTTCAAAGATACTTTCCGGGGTGCCCAGGTAAATAGGTAGCTGCAACTGTTCTCCTGCCTTTACTTTCAGATAGAACTGCCGCGTTTCATTGGGCAGCAGCCGTATTGGGAAATGATAGTTCTGATGATCATATCCCCGGTTTTTGTAAGCGGTAAACTCCCCCAGGCGTGTTTGCCTGATAGTGCCGTCCGGCAACAGTTCGTATAGCGTGATATCGTCAATAATAGGGTATTCTACTTCCAGCAATAACTTCTCGGCTTTCGACTGGTTGTTGATGGAAAACCTGGCCCATTGCGTATAGGGTGTGATCTGCAGATTGGGTACCTCCTGCCCGGAAACTTTAAATGCCTGCATGGGAGCGGAGGCGATAGTGAGGGTGTCTGCCTTGTCGGTATACAGCTCAAGATATCCACCTATCTGCAGCAGCGATTTACTGTTTTTGAACACAACAGGTTGTGCCGTTACATGAAACAGGACTAACAGGGTAAAGATTGACCATAAACCAACAATCTTGGACAGCATCACGAAATAGATTAAGTATCAGGCTTGAATTTATATGTTTTTTCAGAAATACCGGCCCCGATTAATTGTTTATGGGGTAAAATGTGCGTGTGTAGGGATCCGGAGGCTATAGTTTACCTCGTAGGAACCCTTTGGACCCACTTCTATTTTAGACTGCATTGGATTTTCACGCAGGTCTGAAATCAGTAATTTCTCCTTTGGATCGGCATGTGGCAGGTCGTAGCAATCGTTGATCACCATAGCGGTAGCCAGGAAGTCGTCTTTCGGGTAAAAGAACGTACCATTGTTTCCCAGTGATTCATCTATTACAAAACCTACGCGTTTTCCTACCCGGGTAGTGATAGGAGCGCACAATACATGATAGGTGTCTATTGGTAGCTGTGCACCCAATACAACACCCACTCTTGCCAGTACCTGGCTGCCGATTCCCATTCCGGCCACTTCTTTGGAATTCCACATTCCACAGATCTCAGCACTGCCTTTTTTTACGTATGAATATATTTTTGGATCGTATTTGCCTATCGCCGTTTCAATGGGCAGTGGCAACACGCCGTCAGCAATCTGCACGCGTGCCCCACCATATGTTTTGGTACGAGTATCGTCCTCCACTATGATCACTATTGTATTTTCATGTTGCATCCAGTCAGCACTGCCGGATGTTACCTGGGCAATACCGAAATAGATTTCCAGCAACTTGAGGTGACCGGTATAAAATCTCATGCAAGCCTCAGGATCATCCGGAGCCCTAAATACCCTTACATTAATCATGACATTGCGGAATAGCGCTTATACAAGGCATAAGTATGTTAAACAATCAACTGCTCGAAATCTATGTAATACCTGCCTGAACTCTTTAACTGATCCAGGGCAATGCGACGGCATGTGTCGGCTACCAGTGCGCCTCCCAGTACAACTGAAGAGGCCAGCTGGGGCCAGGTGGTAATAGTTTTACCAATCTCACCCAGGGAAAATTTCATCCTGGAGGATGCCTTGTCCAGCGCCAGCATGGGGCTGAAAATAGGGAGTTTCTCCGCATCCGTCAAACCCTTTAAGGTGTCAATATCCACCTCCGGTATCAGGCCGTGCATAAGGGGCCTGTCCGGTTCAAGATCAAACCGTTCAATATCTATCATACCCCTGTCGTTCATTTCCATAACAACCGGTATCTTCAGTGCCTTTGCCTTTATTCTGCTTAATATCTTAATATCCACACCATCACACTCTTCCACGAAAATGTCCAGCACACCGCCGTTGGTAAAGAAGTCGTCCATGTTGGCTTCAGTCATGCCGTCCTGGTAAATGCTCACTTTGATGAAAGGGTCCAGCTCCGCAATTTCACGGGCCGCTATTACCACTTTCGGCAACTGGATATTATGTACCCCGCAACGGATCCGGTTCATGTTGGTCAGCTCCAGCCGGTCGAAGTCCGCCAGCCGTAATTCGCCACAGATTCGCTCCATCACCAGGGTTAATGCGATGGATTGACCAACCGACAGGCCCACAATGCCGATTTTCTTTTTGGATAATACCGCAATTTCTTCCGCCGTAATTTTATGCTGGTTCCTGCTGGTACGTAACTCAATAAACTCCGCTTCATTTACCAGGTGCACTACGTGATCACTCCAGGGATAATATACCCATACCCCATATTTTTCCGGGGAAACTCCAGCAAGATGTGCCTGTACTTTTTCCTCGTACTCCGCGGCAGTCAAGCGTTTAGTAGGATTCCTGATTTTCATCAGCTCCTTTAACTGAGAGTCGATATGGTCGTTTATTCGTAGGTGCGGACGGGTTTTCAGAAGGGTTTCGAAGGACTGAAGGTCTTGTGCCTTCTTCAAATCATAAAAAACAGGCTTATAGTCATTGTTTTCAACCTGTTGTTTCCTGAGGTACTCTTGTATCATGTTTCCTGCTTTATCGAGGTTGGGCCAGGATTGCTTGCACTGGATTACGCTATATTATCGTGTGTAAAGCAATTCCTGTTGCTCTTTAGTATTCGCTTAAAATATTAATTATATATGATCGGTTATTACGTTGGCGTATTGGCGGGTTAATGAACAGGTTTCTTTGTTTGCCTGCCAGGCCCGGGATAAATATATCTGGCAATCATACAATTAACTACAATTCATCATTGCAATCATGATATGAATGTATGGTAAAATAGTAATTTAATATGAAAACAAAGTAAAAGTTTCCCTTTATTTTGATATTAAATCCTCATTTTTATACTTTTACCTTAGTTTTAATATTACTTTTCATCTCTCCCCACCAAAGAGATTTGGTTTAATATTTGCGGCTTTCCCCGCCTGACTCGATCTTTATTACTCAATAATATATTTAAATAATAAAACATGGATAAGAGAGAATTTCTCAAGCTTACCAGTCTTGCCGGCGCCGCCATCCTGAGCGGGCCATTGAGCAGCCTGGCCACTTCTTCTGTATCCGGACAGCCGGCCTTTGCCGATCCTAAAGCACCCTTTGTTCTACCTGCGTTGCCTTATGCATATGATGCCCTGGAGCCTCATATCGACAAGCTCACTATGGAAATTCACCACGATAAGCACCATGCTGCCTATGTGAAAAATCTGAACGATAACCTCGCCGGTACAGCCTTTGCAACACTGTCGCTGGAAGAAATCCTGAACAAAGTAACGGATAAAGATAAAGCCGTTCGCAATAATGGCGGCGGACATTATAATCACTCCCTCTTCTGGACGTTATTATCTCCCACAAAGAAAACACCTTCTGATAAGCTGAAATCAGCCATCACCAGTGCTTTCGGCAGCTGGGAAACATTCCAGACAAAATTCAATGATGCTGCAAAAACTGTTTTCGGTTCCGGTTGGGCATGGCTCATCGTTACCCCGGAGAAAAAACTGGCCATCATCAATACCCCTAACCAGGACAATCCGCTGATGCATAATATCGTGAAAGATAAAGGCACACCCATCCTGGCACTCGACGTATGGGAACATGCCTACTATCTGAAACATCAGAACAAACGCCCGGAATATATCGATGCTTTCTGGAACGCTGTAAACTGGGATGAAGTAGAGAAAAGATATAAGGCAGCCGTATAACTTAACGGATATATTTTATAAAGAAGAAAGCCCTTCCGGTTAGGAAGGGCTTTCTTCTTTATAAAATATAATTTACGACTACTTCCGTTTCAGGAACACAAACCCGTTCTTCTCACCAATCACCTCCAGGTTAGGATGATGCCGGTAAGGTTCACTGTCCGTAATACGGCAAATGAAATAGGCGGGTTTATCTATCCGGCCATTCAGCAGCCAGTCTTCATTGTAATAGTTTTTATTGGAATGCGGCAACTCCCTGGAATAATAATGCTGTGCATAACTATGGTAGGCTAACGCCTTCACATATACGTCTTTACCCTGCAGGGAAATGAAGTAATCTATTGCAGCACGCTGTGAATAAGCTTCTATCTTGGGTACAAAGTGTACTACTGTTACCTGTATCACCAGGATGGAGCTGATAAACAAACACAACAACCCTTTGCTGATTTTGCGGCGTATCAGTAATACACTGCTCACAATTACCAGTATTATATAGCCTGCACCATACCCGGCTTCCGCTATCGACCAGGGTACATCTGCCTGCAGGTTGGCAACGGCAAATTTATCACCGATGTAAGGAATCAGCATGTCTTTATAAACACCTACCAGTGGTAATACCGCAATCGCCAGTCCCAGCACAATACCTATAAAAAGTATGAGGGCAATATTCCAGCCCCGTAGCCGCTGCTTCCCTTCAGAGAGGAGGTACACCTGCCAGGCTGCAAGAAAAGACAGCGGGAAATAACACAGCGAAGAATAATGTACAATCTTTGTTTTTACAATAGAGAAGAGAATCAGCACCACCCAGAATAATACCCACATCCATACCTTGAAATCCTTTAGCTCAATGGCGGCAGGAGTAGAGTAGATCGTTTTTTTTCTGCTCTGCAAATAGGTAAAAAGAAAGGTGCTGGCCGGAAAACAGCCTATCAGCAATACAATCCAGTGGTAAAAGAAAGGACCACCATGACCTGCATCTTCTGTAGTAAGCAGCCGGATCTGGTAAGCCACAAATTCATTGACAAACCACCAGCCATGTGCAACAATTTCATATCCAAACCACAGCAGCGTGGTAACACAGGCAAACAGGGCAATTAAGCCGATATGGGAAAAACGGATACTGATCTTTCCTTTATTCCAGATCCAGTATATCAACAGGCACAGCAAAGCCACCAGTATGGCTACCGGTCCTTTGGTTAATACTGCCAGCCCCAGGAATAAACCGCTGAGAATGGCCATGCGGAAAGGTTTGCTGTTATAGCCAATGCGATAGGCAAAGTAGATAGAAAGGAAGATGAAGAAATTAAACGTAGGATCTATAATACCTGATTTAAAATAGAAATGCGGTAACCAGGAGCCTGCATATACCAATGCCCACCAGAAACCGAATCTTTCATCTACTGTTTTTTTACCGATGGCAAATAAACTGATCAGTGTAGCAATACCGATGATGGCATTGGGGAAACGGGCAGCAAAATCATTTACGCCAAAAAGGTGCATACTGCCTGCCTGCATCCATATAAATAAGGGTGGTTTTTCCCAGAAAGGACGGAAATCGATCTGCACCTGGCTGTAGTTGTGGCTTACTATCATTTCCCGGGCTGCTTCTGCAAAGTTGATTTCATCCCAGTCAAATAAATGTACGGCCCCCAGAAAAGGTATAAATAGTAAAGCGGCCACCAGGGCAATCAATAGGTATTTCATTGAAAGTATTTAAAAAATTGGATTACGAACGGTCACTGACTGACCGTTCGTAATTATGCATTCCTATGTGGTGGCATTGGCCTGTAAAAGCGCCTCTGCACATACTTCCGGCGACGACGTGGTATCCCGGAACTTAAAAAGTCCATACACGATAACAGTACTTAAGGTACCCACAATACTACCCACATATACATCCACAAAGAAATGTTGTGCCAGGTAAATGCGGGAATAACCGGCGCAAAGCGCCATCATTAATAACAGCAATCCCAGCTTTTTATTGCGCACAATCACAGCCAGGAAGCTGAACATGGCAAAGGCAGCTGCGGAATGACCGGATGGGAAACTGCAACTGCTGTGCACATTTACCCATCTTACAGTATGCACCAGTGTGGCGGTTTCATCTCCGAAATAGGAGATGGGGCGCGGTGCATTATAATAGTGTTTAGCCACCTGTACTACAATGGTGACTAATAGCAGCACTGCCAGCCCGATAAAGAATAGCCTGAACCGCTGTGTTACCAGCATCAGGAACAGCACTATTCCAAACATAATTCCATCACCGAGGTAGGTAAGCCCGGTTACAATAACATCGCCCCAGTCGGAATGTTCTCTGTTAATACTGAGAAACAGGTCCCGTTGACTGTAAGTGGCTAACATTACCCCTCCCACTATTAGCCATAGCAAGAAGGGCAGGAAGAACCAGGAGTTCTTTCTGAACAGTGTAAACAGCGTTTTCAAGTCTGTAGGTTTTAAATTGTAGGTTGTTTTAAATCTCTTTAAGAACTTCTTTCTTTCTAAATCTCTGTAAGAACTTTTTTAATTGTTGAATAACGCGAAAATAATACTCTTTATTAAAAAGCTGTGAATCATTCATAGCCTTAACAATAAGGAAACCTGCAATGGGGAGTAACACCATATTCGATAACCACATGCCCGACCAGGTGAACATTACGCCATTTCTGGCCATCTTTTCGCCTATCATGAAAAATACGTTAAAAATCACAAAAAAGATCACGGCAAACACCAGCGGTGTACCCAACCCTCCCTTCCTGATAATAGAACCCAGGGGGGCGCCTATCAGGAACATCACGATACAGGCAGCAGCCAGCGTGAATTTACGTTGCCATTCAACTTTGTGCATCAGGATTACGCCATGCTTATCTTCAAACTCCTGGGTAGGTTGTTCAAGGGCGCTTTGTGTTTCACGAACATTCTGCTCTGCCCTTTCCAGCACAGTACGGAGGCTCTTCTCCGGTACAATATCTTCAAATTCCTTTGCTTTCAGCGGTGGGGCGCTGGCCGCCCAGGCAGAATCCTTCCATTTGAAGAAAGGATAACGTACAGTAACGTACGAATTTACTGTTTTGCTGTACTGGTTCTCTATTTTCTGCAGGGAATCTATTGCCACGTCCAGCTGTCTTACGTTCAGCATTTGCTGGTTGGAGGCAAAAAGATCCATGTTCAGACGGTTAAACGCAAATGAGCTGAGGTCAAATGCCTTGCTGTATTTTTTAAAACCCAGCCTGATCATGTCGCCGGGAACAGTATATCCACGGTTGTTCCGCTCTTCATAACGCCACCCGTTGTCGAGGATAAAATACAGGAAACGTTTGTTGGCGGTAAGTACCATCTGTCCCTTTTCGGCCAGGATGATCCGGTCGCCGCCACCGCTCTGGTGATCGAAGATCATTACCTGGTGAATGGTCTGGTTGTCTTTATCCTTTTGGGCTACTTTAATGGTATAGCCGGGAATATCTTTATAGAATACGCCTGCCTTGATATTAAAGGCCGGTTTGGAGTTGGTAATATCATAGAGCAGTGATTTGGCCTGAAGGTTGGCCACCGGGATCACATAGTTGGCAAACAAAAAGGCGAGGAACGCGATCACGGAACACACCAGCAGCAGCGGGCGGATAAAACGCAACAGGGAAATGCCTGAAGATTTTAACGCCACCAGTTCAAAGCTTTCTCCCAGGTTCCCAAAGGTCATAATGGAAGACAGCAACACCGCAAGGGGGAGGGCCAGGGTTACCAGTGTGGCGCTGGTATAGGCAATGAGCTGTATGATCACACCTGTATCCAGACCTTTACCCACCAGGTCGTCCACATACTTCCAGAGGAACTGCATTACCAGTACAAATAAGGTAACAAAGAAGGTAGCTACAAAGGGACCCAGGAAGGTTTTTATAATTAGTTTGTCGAGTTTTTTCACTGATAATGCGGTATTAAAAAGATGGAATCCCGATCTTCGTATTCTACTGGTCAGGATACTCCTAAACGGTAAAGTTAGCACGAATTCACAAAGGAGTGTTAAGGAGAACCTGAAAATACCGTTAAAATTTATATGGAAAGTTTTGAACTAACGCCGGAAGAAGCAGCTGTTGTAGAAAGTACTCATTTTATTCTCCTGAAAAACAGTGCAATAGAGAAGGTGATGGTGCTGATGGGAAAGCTGCAGGAAGCGCTGGCGGCGTACGACCGTAACAGTAATTTTCCCTTTAAGCCGGAGTGGCTGCTGCAGGGAGGTAAAATTTCAAAGGGGGAACAGTACAAAGGGTTGCCCTGGGTAATGCTGGACTACCCGCGTTATTTCAGTAAAACGGAAGTATTTGCGTTCCGCACCATGTTCTGGTGGGGGCATTATTTTAGCGCTACCCTGCACCTGGCGGGTAACGTAAAGCGCTATTACAGTGCTGTTCTTGAAAGCAGTTACACAAAACTGGCGGAGGCCGGATTTCAGGTGTATGTTCAGGAAGATCCCTGGGAGCATGATTTCGAAAACGGAAATTATTGTTTCATAAACACCTTAAGTTTAGATGAGTGGAAGACGCTGATTAGCCGGAACGATTTTATCAAAGTGGCTAAACCTTTCGTGATCGGTCATTGGGGCAAAATAATTACTGATGTAGTGGAGGCCTATGCTGCGCTACTCAATATACTTGAAAATAAAGGGGCTTAACTGCCGATGCGGTGGAAGAGATCTTTCACCTGGTATTCCCATAGCTGACTTTGGTCCTTCACTTCTTTCTTCTCTGCGAAATCTTTTACTACCAGGATAGTTTCATTCGTTACTTCAGAAATTTGTATGCGGAACTCAAAATATTCTTCTTTGGGAGCATGCGTCCAGTGCAGCCGGATGTACTCATCTTCCTCCTGTTCCAGTACTTCCGCTTCTTCAGCCGTACCGTTCCATGAAAAGGAAAAAACATTATCCCTGAAATCAACCCTATCGGCAAACCACTCCTGTAAACCAGCAGGGGTCGATAAGAATTCATACAGGATACCGGGTGAGCACCTTACCGGAAATTCTAACTCATAAAGCACTTTCTTAGACATCTCTCAAATAATTAGTAAATCAATATCATCCAGTTGCAATTATAGAAAATATTTTACTCTGTCAAAATAATTTACGGTTTTTTTTTATAGAATACATAAAAACTTTACACGCCTTAATAAAACTATATATATTACATTTATAATAAATATAAAATACAGACATGTGATAGCGCTGACTGCTTCGCCTCTATAGTGGCGAATTTCCGCGACAATTGCAAGCCCTTAATGATCAATCGATTTTATTTGGAAATGATTTAAAAACAATAGATTTTTTTTGGTGGCTATCTAAAAAAAGTTATTTTTGTCAGGCATTCATCAAATCTTAACTTTTTATTAACCTGTAACTGTTCCGACTCTATGTCAATGCGCCAACTTAAAATCACTAAATCCATTACCAACAGGGAATCACAATCCCTGGAGAAGTATCTGCAGGAGATTGGGAAAGTGGATTTAATTACGCCGGAAGAAGAGGTAAACCTGGCTATCCGGATCAAGCAGGGCGATCAGAGAGCGTTGGAGAAGCTTACAAAAGCAAACCTCCGCTTTGTGGTATCCGTTGCGAAACAGTACCAGAACCAGGGCCTGTCACTCAGTGACCTGATCAACGAGGGGAACCTCGGGTTAATTAAAGCTGCTCAACGTTTTGATGAAACGCGCGGTTTTAAATTCATTTCCTACGCCGTTTGGTGGATCCGTCAGTCTATCCTGCAGGCACTGGCAGAACAATCCAGGATTGTTCGCCTTCCGCTTAACAAAGTGGGCCTGAGCAACAAGATCAGCAAGGCATACTCCCAGCTGGAACAGGAATATGAAAGAGAACCATCTCCCGATGAACTGGCTACCATCCTGGAAATCAATACGGAAGAAGTGGAAGCAACCCTCGGTGTTGCTGCCCGTCACGTATCAATGGACGCGCCTTTTATCGACGGGGAAGATAACTCCCTGCTGGATGTACTCGAAAACCCGAATGCCGTTAGCGCAGACGAGGAACTGGATCATCACGATTCCCTCCGCCGCGAAATTGAGCGCTCACTCTCTACTTTAACAGATCGTCAGAAAGATGTGATCATGCTGTACTTCGGCATCGCCGTTGAACACCCCATGTCACTCGAAGATATCGGCGAAAAATTTGGCCTGACCCGCGAACGCGTTCGCCAGATCAAAGACAAAGCCATTACCAAATTAAGAACCACTTCCAGGAGCAAGTTGCTGCGCAATTACCTGGGATAAGCGGATGTTGTCGTACTCAGGATTATCCTGATGTTTTTAGTTGATTTGTAAAGATTTTTAAAGATTAGCGAAGACTACTGCGGTAATATCCGCAATGGTCTTCGCTAATCTTTTTTTAATCAAAAAAGATCAAATCAACATAATCAGCATAATCAGTTTAATCCTGAGTAAGACAAAATCCCCAAAAAAATATACTTTTGCAGTCCGTTTAAAATACCAACAATGTTTGAATCATTATCAGAGAGACTCGATTCCGCGTTTAAACAGCTTAAAGGGGAAGGCCGGATTTCAGAAATAAATATCGCCTCTACCGTTAAAGAGATCCGTCGTGCATTGGTGGATGCGGATGTGAACTATAAAATTGCCAAGGAATTTACAGATAAAGTAAAGGATAAAGCATTGGGAGAAAAGGTGTTAACATCTATTTCCCCCGGTCAGCTCATGGTGAAGATCGTAAAGGATGAACTGGCCGAACTCATGGGCGGTACCGAAGCCGAATTCGATCTCAAATCCAATCCTACTGTAGTATTGATCGCAGGTTTGCAGGGTTCGGGTAAAACCACCTTCTCCGGTAAACTGGGTAACTTCCTCAAAACAAAGAAAAATAAGAAACCCTTACTGGTTGCTGCCGATATCTACCGCCCCGCGGCGATAGACCAGCTGAAAGTACTGGGGGAACAAATAGGCGTGGAAGTTTACAGCGAACCGGAAAATAAAAATGCCGTTCAGATCGCTGAAAACGCCATCAAACACGCAAAAGCCAATAACTTCAACGTTATTATCATCGATACTGCCGGCCGTTTGGCCGTAGACGAGGCGATGATGAACGAAGTGGCCGCCGTAAAAGCTGCGGTGAAACCACAGGAAATATTGTTCGTGGTGGATTCCATGACCGGTCAGGATGCGGTGAACACCGCCAAAGCGTTTAACGAACGCCTCGACTTTACCGGCGTGGTGCTCACCAAACTGGATGGCGATACCCGCGGTGGTGCGGCGCTTACCATCAAATACACGGTGGAAAAGCCCATCAAGTTCGTAAGTATGGGGGAAAAACTCGATACCCTCGACGTTTTCTACCCCGAACGTATGGCACAGCGTATTCTCGGAATGGGTGATATCACCACCCTCGTGGAACGCGCCCAGGAACAGTTCAACGAAGAACAGGCCAAGAAACTCGAGAAAAAGATCCGCCAGAACCAGTTCGATTTCGACGACTTCAAGGAACAGCTCCAGCAGATTAAAAAAATGGGTAACCTGAAAGATCTGATGGGCATGATCCCCGGCGTTGGGAAGGCAGTAAAGGACCTGGATATCAGCGATGACGCTTTTAAGGGCATTGAGGCCATGATCAACTCCATGACGAAGGCAGAACGTGCCGACCCGGATATGATCGACGGAAGCCGCCGCAAACGCATCGCAAAAGGCGCCGGAAAAAACATCCAGGACGTCAACCAATTCATGAAACAGTTCGAGCAGATGCGCCAGATGATGAAAATGATGAATAAATTTGGCGGTGGTGGTAAGGGTTTGAAAGGAATGGTGAGATAAACGGATCAGATTGATATAAATATTTTTTGCAAATACCAACTTACTGATTACATTTGCATCCCTAATTAAACAATATTTCCTAACTCGCAAAAAATAACTCGACTTATTTATGCCAGTAAAAATCAGACTGCAGAGACATGGCGCGAAAAAAAGGCCTTTCTATTTTATCGTAGTAGCCGACGCCCGCGCACCAAGAGATGGTAAATTCATCCAGAAAATTGGTACTTACAATCCTTTAACAGTTCCGGCTTCCATCAACATCGATACCGAAAAGGCATTGCGTTGGTTGCAGAAAGGTGCACAACCTACCGATACTGTTAGAAGAATCTTGTCATTCAAAGGTGTATTGTATTTGAAACACCTGTTAAGGGGTGTTACTTTGAACCTGTTCGACGAGCCTACTGCTTACCAGAAGTTCGCACAATGGCAAGCTGAACACGAACAAAAAGTTTCTGCCCGCCGTGACGGTCACAAGAAAGCAAGGATTGCTGCTCCAATCGTAAGAAAGGTAGAAGACACTCCGGCCGCTCCTGCGACTGAAACACCAGCAGCAGAAGAAGGTAACGAAGCATAAAACGGCAACGTTTTAACAATACCTGAAAAAGGAAATATTTGCAACCGCAAATGTTTCCTTTTTTAATTTTTGTTAATAGCCTCACCAGCAATCAGTTACCTGATCCGCTAAAGTCCGACAGCAAAAATTATGAGTAATTATTTCAGTATAGGTAAACTTGCTTCAGCGCATGGTTTGCAGGGCGACCTGGTTTTAAGGCACAGCCTGGGCAAAAGATCCGCGCTGAAAGGGGTAACCGTTATATTCCTGGAAGAGCGCAAAAACAGCTTTATTCCCTACTTTATACAACAGGTAACCGTAAAGGACACCGAAAGCGTATACATCAAGCTGGAAGGAATAGATACCAAGGAAGCCGCACACAAACTGATGCCGGCACAGGTATACCTGCAGGAGGAGGATTTCAAACAACAAACTGCTTCCTCTGCGCCCCTCGCTTTGCTGGGATTTGCCGTGGAAGACCAGCAATACGGCCCCCTGGGCACTATTGAGGAAGTCATTGAAATGCCTATGCAGGTGCTCGTAAAAGTATTCATCAAAGGCAAAGAAGCCCTGCTGCCGGTCAATGAGCAATCGCTGGTGAAAGTAGACAAGAAGAACCAGACGGTACACCTCAACCTGCCGGATGGTTTGATTGAATTATACACCGGTTGATTTGCCGGATACAACCGTTATAAAGGGCACACAATCATGCGAATAGATATAATCACCGTATTACCGGAATTGCTCGAAAGCCCGCTGTCCCACTCTATCATGAAGAGGGCACAGGCCAAGGGGTTGCTGGAAATACATGTACATCCGCTCAGGCAGTATTCCAACCTGAAGCACAGCCAGGTAGACGACTACCAGTTTGGCGGTGGCGCAGGAATGGTGATGATGCTGGAGCCTATTGTAAATGCTATTGAGTCGCTCCAGGCAAAAGTGCAGTACGACGAGGTGATTTACCTCACCCCTGATGGCGAAACACTGAACCAGAAAATGGCTAACCAGCTGTCGCTCAAAGGCAACCTGCTCATGCTTTGCGGGCACTATAAAGGCATCGATCAGCGCATCCGGGATCACTTCATTACCAAAGAGATTTCCATCGGCGATTACGTGCTGAGCGGGGGAGAACTGGGCGCCGCCGTATTGGTGGATGCCATCGGACGCCTCCTGCCCGGCGTGCTGAATAATGAAACCAGCGCCCTTACAGACTCCTTCCAGGACAATCTGCTGGCGCCGCCGGTGTACACCCGCCCGGAAGAGTTCCGTGGCTGGAAAGTACCGGAGATCCTCCTGAGCGGAGATCACAAGAAAATCGATGAGTGGAGACACCAGGAATCGGTAGAAAGAACAAAACAACGCAGGCCCGACCTGTTATAACTTAATGATACATAGGTCATATAGAGCACTTTGCCATTTGAAAGGGATAATTTCTTGATTTTTAATTTGGTAAATGCTATTTCTTGACTTACTTTTGCACTCCCATAAATATTTGAAAGATGAACGCAATTTCGTTTGTTCACGAACAACTGACAGCTAACAAACAGTACCCGAAGTTTAAAGCAGGCGACAACGTCACTGTCAACTATAAAATCGTGGAAGGTAATAAAGAAAGGATTCAGTCCTTTAAAGGTGATGTGTTGAAAATCCAGGGTACGGGATCAACAATGTCTTTCACTGTTAGAAAAATTTCTGATGGCATTGGTGTGGAAAGACTGTTTCCGCTTTACTCTCCTCATATCGATGGTATCGTGTTGAACAAGGTAGGTAAAGTAAGAAGAGCTAAGCTTTACTATCTGCGCGAACGTGCTGGTAAGAAAGCCCGTATCAAAGAAAAAAGGGTTTAGTATAAATACAGGGAAATTTGTTAAAAGCGGGACCATTACCGGTGCCGCTTTTTTCGTGTGCTTAAAATGGTATTAAAACTGGAGCAGGGTAGCTCATAACGGTGAAAAAGCCGATTATATCTGCTATCTTTGTTGACTGAACTTATAAACATTTGAGAAGATGACTGCTGTTTTTTTAAATTCATCATTTTTGATCCTTCAGGATATTGGTATGTCCGAGCTGCTGTTGATTGCTGTGGTAGTATTGCTGCTCTTCGGAGGTAAAAAAATTCCCGAATTAATGCGTGGCCTCGGTAAAGGTATCCGTGAGTTTAATGACGCAAAGAACAATGTGCGCCAGGAAATAGAGGAAGGAATGAGGGAAAAGCCCGTTCAGGCTGCAGCACCGGCCACTACAGATGCACCACATACCAGCACTGAAGATGCTCCTCTGCCAAAAGCATAATAAATTGTAGCCAACTCCCCCTAAAGGAGTATTTTCTGTTAATTTAATTTTAACTGGTTTAGTCTTGTCTGAATTCAGCAGTATAATCACTTTCCATAAAGCATTATACGCCGGCAGCACAAGCTGTACGGAGAGGGTGCGTTATTACCTCGACCGTATAGCTCAGTTAAAACACTTGAATGCCTTCCTGGAAGTATACGAAGAGGAAGTCCTGGAGAAAGCACGCGAGCTCGATACCCGCCTCAAAAACGGGGAAAAGCTGGGCGCACTCGCAGGTGTGGTGGTAGGTATTAAAGATGTGATCTGCTATAAAGGCCATAATGTAAGTGCCGCTTCCCATATACTGGAAGGGTTTACTTCCCTGTTCTCTGCTACCGCCATCGAAAGATTGCTGGCAGCAGATGCTATTATCATCGGTAACCTCAACTGCGACGAATTTGCAATGGGATCTACCAATGAAAACTCCGCCTATGGCCCCACCCTGAACGCTTTGGATAATACCCGCGTACCAGGTGGCTCCTCCGGGGGCTCTGCCGTTGCAGTACAGGCAGATCTTTGCCAGGTGAGCCTCGGTAGCGATACCGGTGGCTCTGTTCGCCAGCCGGCGGACTTTTGCGGTATAATTGGCCTGAAACCCACTTATGGCCGTATTTCGCGCTACGGACTCATCGCTTACGCCTCTTCATTTGATCAGATAGGCATTTTTGGCAAGGATATTGCCGATGTGGCAGCTGTTCTACAGGTGATTGCCGGTCCGGATGAGTTTGATAGTACTGCTTCCCAAAAAGAAGTACCGGATTATAAAGCACAGCTGGAAAACAATAAAACATTCAAATTTGCGTATTTAAGGGATGCACAGTACCACGATGGACTGGACGCAGAAATGAAAAACGGCTATATTGATTTCTTTGAAAGTTTGCAGTCTTTAGGTCATACGGTATCAGGAAAGAGTTTTGAATACCTCGACCATGTAGTTCCGGCATATTATGTACTCACTACAGCAGAAGCTTCCTCCAACTTATCCCGGTTTGATGGGGTAAAATATGGACACAGAACCGCTGAAAAAAACCTGGACCTGACAGAATTTTACAAAAAAAGTAGATCCGAAGGGTTTGGGAAAGAGGTAAAACGTCGTATATTACTGGGGACTTTTGTGCTGAGTGCAGGCTATTATGACGCATATTATACTAAGGCACAACAGGTTAGGCGTCTTGTAACAGAAAAACTCAACGATATATTAGAAGAATACGACGCCATTTTAATGCCAACTGTGCCATCCACAGCATTTAAATTAGGGGAGAAAACTGATGACCCTATAGCTATGTACCTGGCTGATATTTATACGGTACTGGCAAATCTGGCAGGGGTTCCGGCTATATCCGTTCCTTTGTACCGGCATTCAAACGGGATGCCATACGGTGTACAGATCATCACAAAGAAGTTTAGCGAAGCAAACTTGTTACATATAGCGCATCAATTGATGGCTAAGGAACAGGTTACTGTTGTTTAAAATAAATTGTATGAGAAAAATCTTTTTACTACTGCTGTTGCCAGCAACAAGTTTAATGAGTGTGAGTGCAATGGGGGGCAATAGCAATCCTAAAGAGATGGCGTATCCGGTATTTTCACCTGATACTTCTGTAGTAAAGCTGAATCACAAGGTACGTTTACCAAAGGATACCGCTTTATTGCCATCGCCAACGTCCGTGGCAGTGAAGAAAGCCGCTCAGAGCCTGCCTAACACCATCCGCAGTGCGAAAGTGTATGAACAGATCAACAATAACCTGGTTGCCGGTTACGTGAGTAACTATGCCACCCGGTATAGTCAGCATCTGCAAATCATGATCGATAAAGGACAACCCTATTTCAATATGATTGAAAAGGTGTTCCGCGATAATGGTATCCCCGAGGAAATGAAATACCTCGCAGTAATTGAATCCAGCTTTAACACCAATGCCCGCTCAAGAGTAGGAGCAGTAGGCGCCTGGCAGTTTATGGCCGGAACCGCCCGCATCTTTGGTTTAAGTGTAGGTAAGAAAATAGACGAAAGAAAAGATTTCTATAAATCTACCCTGGCCGCCGCCCAGTTCCTCAATCAGCTGTATGCACAGTTCGACGATTGGTTACTGGTAGTTGCTGCTTATAACTGTGGCGCAGGTGGCGTTCAACGCGCTATCAAAGCCAGTGGACGTACCGATTTCTGGGGCATGCAATATTTCCTGCCGGCAGAATCACGCAACCATGTTTACAAATTCATTGCTACCGGTTATATCCTCGATAAGTTCAATAACTTCTTCGGTGTAAGTGAAGATAACACCATCACCGTGAATGTACCTGTTGCAGATAACCTGTCTGCTCCCGTTGCAAGAGGCCCTTTAACAGAAGATGAAATTTTCAGCACTGTTGAAATTAATGTAACCGGCAAATACCGCCTGGAAGCAATTGCAAAGAAACTGGATATGAACCTGGCTGAATTAGACCGCTTCAACCCAGGCTTCTCCAAAGCAATGGCCAGCGCCGAAAATAACTATGACCTGCGCATCCCGAAAGAAAAGATGAAGCTGTTCATGGCAGAAAAAAATGAAATGCTGAAAGAATCTGTTCAGATGACCCTGGACGATAAAGCAGTAGGAGTAGATAAATCCAAATTCCCGCCACCGGTGAGAATGGCAGAAAAGAATACATCTGCTAAAAAAGCAACCACCACTACCAGCAGCAAAAAACATTATTCTTCCAAAAAGCATCATTATACCGCTAAAAAGAAGACAACTGCTAAAAAGAAAACTACCACAAAGAAATAATCACCCGCAAGGGTATACGAAATAAAAAAAGAGACCGCTGATCATCAGCGGTCTCTTTTTATTTATAATGGCTCGGTATCAGGTGGTAAGCAGACCTTTGCGTTTTTCACTGAAAGCTACCAGGTCCAGCAACGGGCCGGTCATAAAGGTGGTGGCCAGCGCCATCAGTACCATCATGGCAAATATCTCCGGCGACAGGATACCCAGGTCAAACCCGATATTCAATACCACCAGCTCCATTAATCCGCGGGTATTCATTAATGCGCCAATGGAAACTGACTGCCGCCAGCTTTGCCCCATTAAGCGCGCGGTAACAGTGCTGCCGCCAAATTTTCCCGCTACGGCCACCAGCATGATCATTCCGAATACTATCCACAGATTGCCCTGGTTCAATAAACCGATATGCGTTCTTAACCCGGTATATACAAAGAAGATAGGAAGCAATAATAGTACGCTCACATCTTCCAGTTTATCTGTCAGCAACTGTTTGATATTGGTTTCATGAGGCATGATCACACCCGCCAGGAACGCGCCAAACAAGGCATGAATCCCGATCACTTCCGCTATCCATGCAGATATCAGCAGCATGAAAAATATCAGGGATACCGCTGCTTTCTGATGGCCTTTCGCCATCTGCGCCTGCATGGTTCTGTTCAGCCAGGGCCGCACCACCAGCAACATCACCACCACAAATACAATCGCCAGCAGAATGGTCACCAGCGCACTCACAATTCCGCCGGCGTTCACAATCGCCACTACTACCGCCAGGATACACCAGGCTGTAACATCATCTGCTGCGGCACAGGTAATCGCCATAATCCCCAACGGTGTATTGGTTAATTTCCGTTCCTGTACAATACGGGCCAGCACCGGGAAAGCGGTAATGCTCATGGCGATGCCCATAAACAGCGCGAAAGATAAAAAACTGACATTGGCAGGAGCAAACTGCGTAAAGAGGAAATATGCCAGCCAAACGCCGAGGAAGAAAGGAATAATAATACTGGCATGACTGATCATCACCGCATCGTGCGCTTTATTCCTGATTTTACTGATGTCCAGCTCCATCCCTACAATAAACATAAAGAAGGCAAGCCCTATCTGGCTTAGGAACTGGAGGTTTTTCAGGGAATCTGCAGGAAATAAAAAACCGGAAAACGACGGAGCCACCCAACCCAGCAGGGAAGGACCCAGCAATACACCGGCAATAATCTCACCCACTACCGCAGGCTGCTTCAGTTTATTGGCGATGATCCCGAATACCCGCGCTGCCAGCATGATCAGGATGATCTGCAACAGTAATAACCCCAGCGGATGTTTCAGATTTTCCAGGTAGCGCCACCAGCTGCCGGAAGCCGTAGCCGCCGCTGCCGGAGCAGGAGGAATAACAGTGTGCGGACTCACCGGTAAAGATTGGCCCTTCTGAAGGATCACCCAGATCAGCGCCGCAAAAATGCCAATAATCACCGGGTACCAAAGAAAGCGTTTATTCATGACAGGAAATATTAATGGTTAACCGCAAGATATAAAAAAGCAAAAAGCTATTACAGAGATGGCCCGTTGCGGTAGATTAAATCTTTGCATACGGTTATCGCTGTAATAGCTTTTTTATGGAATATATTAGCCGGTTGCTTAGCTGATAGCGGCAATACCTGGCAGTTCCTTTCCTTCAAAGAACTCCAGCAGTGCGCCACCACCGGTAGAAACATAGCTTACTTTATCTGCAATACCGAACTGGTTTACGGCTGCTACTGAGTCGCCGCCGCCTACCAGGGAGAAAGCTCCTTTGGCAGTAGCGGTTACAATAGCTTCTGCCACGCCTTTGGTACCAGCCTGGAAAGCCGCCATTTCAAATACGCCCATTGGCCCGTTCCATAAAATGGTGTTGGAGGCAGCAATAGTTTCGCTGAAAAGGGCTACAGACTTAGGTCCTATGTCGAGGCCCATCCATCCGGCAGGGATGTTGTCGTTGGAAACTTCCTGTGTATTTGCATCTGCTGCAAATTTATCTGCTGCAATGGAATCAACCGGCAGTAACAGTTGTACGCCTTTTGCCTTTGCTTTGGCTACCAGTTCATTTGCCAGGTCCAGTTTATCATTTTCGCAGAGGGAGCTGCCAATTTCCTTGCCCTGGGCTTTCAGGAAAGTGTAGGCCATACCACCACCAATGATCAGGTTGTTGGCACGGTCCATCAGGGTTTCGATGATCAGGATCTTATCGCTTACTTTAGCGCCGCCCAGTATTGCTGTAAAGGGAGATGCTGCGTCGTTGAGTACTTTTTGTGCGCTGTTTACTTCTGCTTCCATCAGTAAGCCGAACATGCGGTTTTCAGGTGCGAAGTATTGTGCAATCACCGCGGTGGAAGCGTGGGCACGGTGAGCGGTACCAAATGCATCATTTACATAAACATCGCCCAGTTTCGACAGCTGCTCAGCAAATGCGGCATCGCCTTTTTCTTCTGCCTTGTGGAAACGCAGGTTTTCCAGCAGCAGTACTTCGCCCATCTGCAGATCTGCAGCAGCTTTTTCAGCCACAGGACCTGTGCAGTCTTCCGCGAATTTCACGGTTACGCCGCCCAGTAAGGAAATGAGGTGATATACCAGGTGTTTTAAGGAGTATTTATCGGTAGGACCATCTTTCGGGCGACCCAGGTGAGACATCAGGATAACGGCGCCGCCATCTTTCAGGATTTTCTGGATGGTAGGAACTGCTGCACGCATACGGGTGTCATCCGTGATCTCGAACTTATCATTCAAGGGTACGTTGAAATCCACGCGGATCAAGGCTTTGCGGCCATTGAAGTTATAGTCAGAAAATTTGCTCATAATGTATCAATTTAAGATAACGAGAAGGGGTAAATTAAAAAACCGCGGTACTAACAGCGCAAAGCGGGTATATAACCAGATGAATCTGGCCAGTTGCTGCTATGGTGTAGTTCCGCGGAATTTAAAGACTCCCGGTTTGCACCGGGAGTACCTGTCATGATTTATTATTTACTGATCAGACCGGCGAAGTACTTTACAGTACGAACCAGCTGAGATACATAGCTCATTTCGTTATCGTACCAGGAAACAGTTTTAACCATCTGGTGTTCGCCAACAGTGAGTACTTTAGTTTGTGTGGCATCAAACAGGGAACCGAAGTTAATGCCAATGATGTCAGAGCTTACAATTTCATCTTCAGTATAACCGAAAGATTCGTTGGAAGCAGCTTTCATAGCGGCGTTTACTTCGTCAACAGTTACTTTTTTATTGAGGATGGTAGTCAGCTCAGTTAAAGAACCAGTGATGGTAGGAACACGCTGTGCGCTACCGTCCAGTTTGCCTTTCAGTTCCGGTAATACCAGGCCGATAGCTTTTGCAGCACCGGTACTGTTAGGTACGATGTTAGCAGCAGCAGCACGTGCACGGCGCAGGTCACCTTTTGGATGTGGAGCATCCAGGGTGTTCTGGTCGTTGGTGTAAGCGTGAACAGTGGTCATTAAACCGGTAGCAATACCGTAAGTGTCCTGCAGAACTTTCGCCATAGGAGCGAGACAGTTGGTGGTGCAGGATGCGCAGGAAATAACTGTTTCGCTGCCGTCCAGGATTTCGTGGTTTACGTTGAAAACGATCGTTTTCAGATCACCTGTAGCAGGAGCAGAAATAACTACACGTTTAGCGCCGGCAGTAATGTGAGCGGCAGCTTTATCCCTGTCAGCAAAGAAACCGGTACATTCGATCACTACATCGATGTCATGTTCTTTCCAGGGAATTTGAGACGGATCTCTCTGTGCATATATCTTCACATCTTCACCGTTCACATTGATTGCGCTTTCAGAATGCTTAACGTCTGCATCGAATCTACCCTGTGCTGAATCGTATTTCAGCAAATGCGCCAGCACGTTGGGGCTGGTGAGGTCATTGATAGCTACCACATCAATGCCGGGCATTTTGTAAATCTGGCGGTATACCAAACGGCCGATACGACCGAAACCATTAATACCAATTTTGAGAGTAGTTCCCATTTTACATCGTGATTTGAGTATGAAAAAATCGAGAGCGAATTTACAATCAATACCCTTATTAATCAATATAATTTTAGGTTATGAAAATATTTTTTGGAAATTTAAAATAACATCCTACATTTGCAATCCGAAAATGATGCGCCGCGTTGGTCAAGGGGTTAAGACGCCTCCCTTTCACGGAGGAGTCACGGGTTCGATTCCCGTACGTGGTACAAAAAAAGGGTTCTTCTGTTTTGAAGAACCCTTTTTTATTTTTAATCTTTCTCACTCCCTGAAAAGCTTACTCCCCGTTGAATCCGTCAACCCGTGTTTATGCAGCAGCACCGAGATCGCTTTCATTCTCATATAAGGAACGCTCAGGTAGATGAACCCCTGGTTTCCCGCTTCGGGCCCCCATGAATTTTTTGCTTTATAATAGATGTTGCCGTACTGGTCTTTCAGCTTGCCGGTAATATGTACGAGGTGATCGTCTGTGGTGCTGAAATCCTCAAAGGAAGATTGGCGCATTTCCTGGGAAACTTTTTTCTCCGGCCTGGCTTCAGTAAGTATAAGCTCGTTATCTTCCTGTTTTTCGGGCAATACAGCCAATCCGGCGGTAAATGTAGGTTCAGTGCCATCCAGGTCAAGGGCCAGGGAGAACCCGGCGTCGATTGCATGGTCTATGTTTTCCATAAATTCATCAAGGGGAAGGTTATAAAACCGTTCATTAGCCCAGTTTGCCGGTATACTCAATACGAACGGTTTATAAAAAGGAACATGGGTGAAAGAAGTAATGGTCAGGTAATCATCGGGATTTAACTGCGTGTAGGCAAGGAAGCTCACAGGAGTATATGTCTTTCCTTCATATATAAATTCATCCGGTACCTTCCCTAAAAAACTATCCAGTTTGGAAGGCACCTCCTTTTTCCATCCGGCACCCAGCTTATTGGCAGGGTCTGCATATTTTTTTACGTTGCTTTCTAACTCTTTGAACATTTTCAAATGATTGTGTTCCTTATTTCCGTTTATCAGCCCGGTATATTCTGTTTGCGGCAATAACCCGAATTCAGTTGAGCTGATGAGGGGATCATGATTAAGGCCACCTTCAGTAAAGCGCGCAGTGCCTTGCCGCAGGATATAATTCCGGGCCTTCAGTAAATAGGCGCATCTTACAAAATACATTTCCGAAAGATCAATCTTTTCTCCCTTCAACCGGATGATCTCTGATTCCAGGAAAGAGGTGGTGGCAAAACTCCAGCAGGTACCTGAGCTGTTCTGGCTGATAACCGGTAATGCAGGAATTACTGTTACCGGAGAGAAAATGTAGCTGCTTTTCCGTGGCTGCGATACAGCAGCCTTTTGAGGCTTGTGGTTACATGCCTGGATAGGGACCAGCAAAAGTATAAATGACAGGGCAAATAGCAGATCTTTTTTCATAATGGGCTTACAGTATTTCTTTTCTTTTTTTCAGATAATAATAATATCCGGCGAAACCCAGCGATAAGCTGAAGGCCACTGTGGCAACTGAAAGCCATCCGAACGGGAAGTTGCCGATCACCGTAAAGCCAATACCCGCACTGAGCAGGAGCAAAAACCATTTCATTGCATAATCTTTACTTTCTGCACCAATCCGCAGCATCTTTTCTGCTTCAGCAGCATCAATCCCCCTGCTGATCATTTTACTTTTAAGACGATGATTAAGCAGCATGCGGATCAGCGTTAACAAAAAACTCGTCACTACATAAAATAACAGGATGATGATGACTGTACGGATAATCACATCGGGAATATAGGTGCCATCCGCGAGCATAAAACCGCCGCCATCAGCACGAACGGAAGCCGGGCAGGCACTTAAGAAACTGATTGAGATTATTTTTTTCATCTGCATAAATTGTTTTTAAGTGGTGATGAACCCACTTGTAATAGTTAGACCTTAATACCGGTGATCAGGTTGCAGCTTTACTCAGGATTTAATGCCTTCATCTTTTTCCGGTAAGTGCCATATAGCTCTATAAGCTGCATCGCTAATATGCCGGATAGCAGCACCAGACTCAATACCAGGCCCATAGTACCTATGCCCGAAAAAATCCAGCTGATCGTATTCCAGTATGCTATCAATCCGGCGACGAGCAGCCCAATGGCTCCGGACAGCAAACTATAGAGATACCAGGCTTCCTTTTTATCAGGTGCATTCACTTCAGATAGTAAATCAGGAATGAGCAGCTCCGTGTTGAAATCCGGCAGAGGCGCTTCCGCTTCCCTGATATGGCTGTAGAGCGTTTGGTAGGCACTGATCTGCATTTGGCAATGGATACAATCTGACACATGCTCCACAGCCACCGGGGCCGCAAACCCATCCAGCGCATAGCGCTGCAGCTGTTCTTCGCTTAAGTGTATCTTGCTCATAAATGTTCCTTTGAATAATAATCAAGTAATCGTTCCTTCAGTATTTTTCTTGCCCGGAATAAATAATTTTTGACTGTTCCGGCAGGGAGCCCTGTGATATTCATGATCTCATCGATACTGAGTTCTTCTTTATGGAATAAAGTAATAAGTGTCCGATAGAGAGGTGGCAACGTAGCACTGAGCTTTTCCAGGATTTCCGATCTTTCTTTTACAGAGAGTAACTGGCTGGCGTCCAGCGTCTCCCTGTTGATCTTCTGCCAGGCAATTTCGCGTAAAAGCCATTCATCATCATCAGGAATGTCGATCAGTTCCGGTCTGTATTTTTGCAAATGGTCCAGGCAAGTGGTGTAGCTGATATGCGCAACCCAGGTAGACAGTTTGGACTGAAAACGGAATTTCGGAAGATACCTGAAGATCTTCAGGTAAATATCCTGCATCAGATCCTTTCTGTCTGCATAGTTATTAATCATCTTAAAGACAATATTCGCCACCAGTTTTTCGGTGCTACGGATCAATAACGTAGCAGCATGACGGTCACCCTCCATGATCTTTTTTATCATGTCCTTATCAGAAAGAATAGGAGGGCGTCCCGGGTACATAGTATGTATCAGACGTGAGAAGTAGAAAAAGGTTGCAGGAAAACGTCAAAATATGTTCATCCGGCTTTTAATGCCAGTTTCCCCACCTTTCTTCCGATAATATTTAATACATATTTTTAATAATATATATTTTATTTCATGTAAAATATTTATCCCGCATTGTTCATTTTGTGCATTTTTAATCACCCTGCCCATTTATTCATTTTATTCATTCAAACCCGCAACCCGCTACAACATTGATTATTACAATACTTTAGCCATACCGAACCCATATCCCGATATATTAAGCGACTAAGTATCCTTATGCGTATCCCTCTGCGTGCCTTGAAAGCAATTATCAATTCCCTGTTACCTGGATTTCCCGGACGGATATGGTATGCTGCACTGGTATGCTTCATTTATTTCCCGCTTCAGATACACGCTCAAACCGGTTGTCCTGTACCTAAAGTGAGAAAGTACGTCTCCGGCCAAAGAACGGCCTCCCTTTTAGGTTGGGTGGATAATGAAACACTGGCAGCCGATGCCAATCCCGTTACCTTCTCTACACTGAATGCACCCATTCCGCTGTTAGGACTCACCTTCGCCACCCAATACCTTCGTTTCAATTCACAGGTGGCTGCCGGCACACCTCTCAGCGTAAAAATTATTTACCCTACCAACCTCCTGGGTGCGGGGTCGTCCGCTACTGTACAGCCTTTCATATACGACAATGGTACAGAAAAAGCAGCAGGTGTATCCTCATCGGTGGGCAACCTGTTATCCCTCCTGAACGGCGCCGGTGATATGGAACTGACCTTCACGCCGAAAGACGCTGCCGGTAACCCCGTGGCCTATGATGGCGTGTGGATAAAACTCTCCGGCATAGCCGGACTGGCAATGAATATGGGCGTATACGATGCCTGGATCATGCAGGACCCGCCCGGTGATATCAGTTGCAACCAGGCCATCGATGTACTGGCAGGCATCCGCGCAGGCGGCGTAAACCTGCTTTCCGCTACCGGCGGCGTAGTGAATAAATGGAACGCGATCGACAATGATCCTTCTCTCACTACCTACGCGCAACTGAACACCGGCGTACAGGTACTGAGCCAGGTGTTTGAAACTGTTGTATTTAATACACCCGCGAAAGCGGGTGATTCGGTATACCTTGTATTACAAGACCCTGGCGGAGGGCTGCTCAACCTTAGTCTCCTCACTGGTTTCACCATACAACCTTACCTCGGAACAACACCGGCAGGAAGCCCCATCACCAATAGCAGCAGCTTGCTGAGTCTCCGCCTGTTGAGCGGGCCGGGACAAAAGTACGTGCTGGCTGCCGCTATCCCTGCGGCCTTCGACCGGGTAGACATACAAATGGGCGGCGTTGTAGGCGCCCTCTCTTCCCTACGCATCTATGATGTAAAAGTAGTATCGCCGGTACCGGTGTATTCACTTACCATCAATGGTAATCTCACCCCCGGCCCAATATGTATTAAAGACGCAGACAAACTGAAATTCAATATTACCAATGCAGACCCCTGTGCAGTGTATAAATGGTACAGCACAGACAATACATTGCTATCTACCGGTAACGACTATACGCCGGTAATTACCAGCCCGGGAAATTTTACCTGGTATGTGGAAGCCATACGGAACGGATGCAACAGCGTTGTCAGTAATCGTGTGCCCGTTCACGTTACAGTGGAACCCCGTCCCGGAAAACCATTACTCACCATTCAATTAAACCCTTGACATATGAAGATTGCTACATCCGGAATGCACCGGCTTTTCCATCCCGTTTTAATGATCCCTGTTTTACGCCATCCTGCTGTTAAGTACCTGCTGGGCGTATTTTTAGTGCTGTGTACCATCGGAGTCCGCGCACAAACCACTACACTCATCAAAACACCGGCAGATCTGTCGGATAACAATGATGCTTCAAAAGGTACTTCTACCTCCACAGGCACTACCTTGTTCTGTACGGATCAATCTGTGTTTACACTTATCTCCAGTTTAACCGATCCCACTGCTACAGGCACCCCTGTACCTTATACCAGCTGGGTATGGCAGGAGATTGATGTAAACGGGAACCCCGGCGCGCTGCCTGCAACAGCCGTTCCTGTCAATGAAAAACTGAATGTAGCATCCGCTACACCCGGCTGGCACACTTACCAGGTAACTGCCGCTACGGGCGCCTCAGAGTGCCCGGCCGATCCGGTAATTTTCACGGTGTATGTGTTGCCAAACCTAACCATTGCTGCGGAAGTAGATCCGGCGAATAATCCAAACCTTACCTATTGCGCGGCCAACGGTGCGCCCACCGGCCCGAAAGCAATCAACCTCAAAAGCACGGTAACGTTTACCACTCCGCCCCGCAAAATTACCGGCCTGAAAGACTATACAATAAGCGATTTCGAATTGAAATATGTATGGTCTAAACAGGAAGTAGGCGTGCCCGCCTCTAAAACAGATGTAGGTACAGGTGCTGATTATACCATCGTGGAACCGGCCGTGTCCACACCCGGTACCGAGAAAAAATATAGCTACAGCGTAAAAGTGGTTTACACGGTGAAAGCATGCGGCGATTATACCGCTATTGCACAATCCGGCGGACAACCAGCCGTGATCACTGTTACGCCTAAACCAGGTCAACCGGTTATTACTATCCAGTAATCTGTATGGGTAAAAAAATAACTGTTATCTTTTTAATCCTCGGCTGGTGGATGACTTCCGCATGGGCGCAGTCACCACCGGTCAGGTATATCATGCCCGGTCAGCAGGTAAAGCTTACCGCCACTGCCACCAATGCGCAATACTACCAGTGGTACCGCGATGGCGTGTCCATCACCGGCGCTACGCTGGCGGAATATATTACCGCAACACCGGGCAGGTATACCGTAGAGGCATATAACGGTAACGACTGTATGTCGGAGCCGTCTGAAGCAGTTATTATCGCCGAAATAACCGGCAGGGGACCGGATGCAGATCTGCAGATCACCAAAACTGCCGATAAGGGAAACATCCGTGTGAACAGCACTTTCAATTACTATTTAACAGTGGTGAATAACGGTCCGGCAAATGCTACCGGCATCGTGGTAACAGATAAACTACCCCGTTACCTGGCAATGGACCTGCTATCAGTGCCCACAATGGGTTCCGCAACCTACGAAGCAAACGATCATACGGTGCTGTGGAAAATGAATGGTCTGCAAAAAGGCATGACCGCTTCTTTATCCATTAAGGTAAAAGTCCTGGAACCCGGACTGGTCAGCAATACCGCTACTGTTACCGCCACTGAAGATGATAACGTATTGCAGAATAACACCAGTACGCATCAGCTGAAAGTATTGGCGTTGCATATTCCCAATGCAATTACTCCCAACGGCGACGGCGTGAACGAAGTGTTTATCATCAGCGGCCTGGAACTTTACCCGGAAAATGAACTTACTATTCTCAACCGCTGGGGCAATCATGTATTTGAACAAAAAGGATATACACAAAACTGGAACGGAAAAGGATTAAATGCAGGCACTTATTTCTACTTGCTGCGGGTGAAGGATGAAAACGGCCACTGGCAGGAGTTTAAAGGATATATCAGTTTACTGAAGCCATAAACATTTACTATGTGTATGAAGAGATATTTTGTTTTCCTGGTAAGCATGTTTTGCAGCTGGCATCAGTTGCAGGCGCAGCAGGATGCGCAGTTCAGCCAGTATATCTTTAATGGCATCTATATAAATCCCGCTTATGCGGGATACCGGCAGGAACTGAATGCGCATGCGTTTTACAGGAATCAGTGGGTGGGTGTTCCCGGTGCGCCGGAAACCATGTCGCTGGCAATTGATGGCAGCCTGAATAACGACCGGGTAGGGCTTGCGCTGCAGGTGTCGCACGACAAAATAGGCGCCCAGAGCCAATTAGCGGCATATGGCAATTATGCATACCGTATTCCACTGGGAGGTGAAACCGGCCGGCTGGCATTTGGTATTGGTGCAGGTATCGTACAACAGGGGCTCAATCCCAATGAGCTGGAGTTTACCAATCCCAACGAACCAAATCTTGGCGGAGCCACCCAACACATGCTGTTATTCGATATCCGGGCGGGTGCATATTATGCTACCGAAAACTGGTTTGTTGGTTTTTCGGCAGATAATCTTACGGCACAATACCAGGCAAAAAATAAACCATTGGGTCATTTTATCCCGGCGCCTAAACCACACTTTTATTTCACCGGCGGTGCATTGCTCAGGATGAATGACGATGTATTCCTGAAACCATCTTTCCTGTTGAAAGACGACAGGGCAGGACCTACCAGTCTTGATCTGAATATGTTTGTATTACTGAAGGAACTGGTTTGGCTGGGAGGCGGATACCGTACAGCAGTGGAGCTGTATAACAAGCCGGCTTTGCAGCAGGGCCTTGCCAAACCCGGTGCTGTAATAGCAATGGCGGAAGTATTTGTGTTGCCGGAATTACGAATAGGATATGCCTTTGATTATGCTTTAAACAAATACCGCACTTACAACAACGGCACGCACGAAATATCTGTTGGATATTATTTCAAGAGAATGGATAATGCTAAACGGACTTCTCTGCGACAGGTGAGATGTTCTTATTTTTAACCTTTGATGATGCAGTGGATTACCTTCGTATCTTTAAGTAACAAGTTTCCGGGTATGAGAAAAAAGAAAGTTGCTTCATTGTTGGTGAGTATGCATCCGTTACAACGGGTGCTGGTGAGTTTGGGGTTCACCTTCCTGGTGTTTATTATTTTTTTATTACTGAAGGTAGAGGTACATCCGCTGGTATTGTCTGCACTGTTATGGAACATCTTTGCCATTTCCTATATCTCCACCGGCTGGATCGTTTTCTTCAACCGGACCATACAGGAGATCCGTACATGGGCGAGGATCGACGATGGTAGCCGCACTTACGTTACTTTAACGGTGTTGCTCGCATCTGTAGCGAGCCTGGTACTGGTGTTGTTAATGATGTTGTCAAAAGAGCTAACGGGTCTTTCAAAGATCCTGTACCTCCCGGTAGCCGTTTCCGGTATGCTGGCTTCCTGGACAATGGTACATACCACCCTCACTTTTCACTATGCGCATCTGTATTACGACGATGCCGAAGACGACAATACGAAACAGGCGGAAGGGCTGGAGTTTCCTAAAGAAAAAAAGCCGGACTATATCGACTTTGCCTATTTCGCCTTCGTGATAGGCATGACCTTCCAGGTATCAGATGTGGATATCACCGGCAGATTGATCCGCCGCACGGCGCTGGCACATGGCTTGTTATCCTTTTTGCTGAACACGTTTGTGGTAGCATTAACGATAAATTTAATCGCAGGATTGAAGCAATAAATTGCCTTCAAAAGCACAATCTTCTTACCTTTGATAAAGAATCGAAAAAAAGTTTTGGTTTGTAAAACATTTTCCTATCTTTGCAATCCCAAACGAAAAATGCCGCGTTGGTCAAGGGGTTAAGACGCCTCCCTTTCACGGAGGAATCACGGGTTCGAATCCCGTACGTGGTACAAGAAAAAGGACTTCTGCAAAGAGGTCCTTTTTTTGTTTCAGCCATTTTATTCTCTTTCCCCGGTGAAAGTTTTGCGGCAGGGTCGTCTCCTGCATCAAATTCACAACAACATTTAGTACATTTATTCCAACAGCACTCCTTTCCCTGAAACTGAAATGATTAACGGTCATATAAAGGCGCACGCCCAACAATGGCAAAAAGTAGTCAGGTATAGCTTTTACCTGCTATGGATGTTATTGTCCTTCACCGCCGTTAATGCCCAGAAACGGGAAACCGCCAGCTACAACTTCACCCACCTCGATATCAGCAACGGCCTGGCCAGCAACCACGTATCCGCCATTATGCAGGACCGGAAAGGTTTTATATGGATTGCCAGCACCGCACTGCAACGCTACGACGGTACCAACCTCGTAACAGTAGCCAGTTTCGACCGGGTGCCCGGTTCCATCTACTACGATGATATCTGCCTCTGCGAAGATAAAAAAGGCCGCATCTGGATGGGAACACCCGATAATATTCGTGTATACGACCCCGTTACAGACCAGGTAAAAGCCCTGCTGGTAGCCGACAGGGACGTTCGCCCGGAAGGACTGCAATGCAGCCAGATCCTCGAAGATCACGATGGCGTAATATGGGCTACCACGCACGACGGACTACTACGCTTCAACGAAAAAGCACTTAACTTCCAGAAAGCAGCCATCATCCCCGAAGCAGACCGCATCCAGATGATGGACGCCATCATGGAAGATGAAAGCGGCAACCTGTGGATCAGCGGAAAACACGGCCTGTACATCCTGGACCGCCAGCGGAAAAATTTATACAGCTCCGCCAATAACCCGCTGAAACTGCCGGTACTCAATATCGATAATACCTTCAAGAAAATATTCACCGATCCCCATCACCAAATATGGCTCGCCGGCCGGCACGGACTCTTATACAACTACGATCCCGCCTCCCGTCAACTTACAAACTATACCTTCGAAGCGCCCGGCGGTAAAAAAGATAATGAAGATTATGACGCCATCTTCGACCTGGTAAACGACAGCGATAATAACCTCTGGATTGCCACCGAAAAAGGCGGGATACTCCGCTATAACCGCGAACTGAAACACTTTGATCTGAACATCATTGCCAATAATGCAGACCCTAAAGGATTTCATTACACCTACGAAGCCAATTGCTTTCTCAGCGACCGCGAAGGCCACCTGTGGATAGGCACCGATCTGGGCGTAAATATCCTCAGCCTTCACAACAAAACATTCCGTATCCTCGATAACAGAACCACTTTTCCCAATACCACCCAACACCTCCCGGCAACAGAAGTAACAGGCATTTTCCAGGCTTCCAATGGAGATGTATACGTAGGATACTGGGGCAAAGGCTTTAGCCACTTAAACGCCAACCTGGAACTGATCCGCAACTATATACACGACGACGGGGAACCCGCATACACCCTGCCGGAAGAACGCGGACTGGTATGGACTTTCGCCGAACTGAAAGACGGTACCATCCTCGTCGGACAGGAAAACGCATTCCTCTCCCTGTTTAATCCCGCTACCGGGAAATTCACGAAACATCTTACTTCCCCGGTACTTTATGAACAAACAATACTCAACCTGAAACCACAACACGATACCACCGTTTGGATCGGCCTGTATAAACGCGGACTCGCCAGCTGGAACCCGCAGCAAAATACTTTTCAACATTATCATGAAATAGTAGATTCTCTGAAACGACCCGTTTCTGTAATGGATATCGTTCCGGAAGGAGACTCCCTCCTGTGGCTCGGCTCCAGCAGCGCAGGGCTCATACAGTTCAACACCCGCTCACGCCGCATCGTACATCGCCAAACCTTTGAACTGGAAACAAAAAGATATAGCAACATCACAAGCTTACGCCGTTTTAACGACACTATATTACTGGCTGGCACTGATCACGGCCTGTGGGTATATAACACGCGGAAACACACCTATAAGCCGCTTCTCATCAACACTAAACTGTTTGATCAGTGGGTACTGAGCATGGAAGAAGATGGCCCCGGCAAAATATGGTTCACCACCCAATACGGATTTTATCGCTACCATGTGGCGGCCGACCGGCTGGAAACATTCATCCAGGGCGACGATATCATTGATAACACCCGCAAGGTAAGACGCCGTATTGTGAAGCTGGACGATGGTAATCTTCTCGTAGGCGCATCCGATCATATTGTGGCTTTTGATCCCGCCAGCCTGCGCGTAGCGCCACCGCCGCCGGATGTAACGATCGTAAACCTGAAAGCGCTCGACAGTATTGTGCTGATCCACGCCGCCCTGCAGGACAGTGTGCCGGTTACCCTCAGCTATAAACAAAACTTTATCAGCATAGAATTCAAAAGCCTGCTATACCACGAAGAAAAGATCCGTTATTACTATCAGCTGGAAGGCGTAGACGAAAACTGGGTGCTTACAGATAATATCCTGGTAGCAAAATATACCAATCTGCCTCCGGGCAACTATACGTTCCGCGTGAGGGCCGTAAATACCGCCGGTACCTTCTCTGAACATATCAGTACACTGCAGATCTTTATTAAACCCGCCTTCTGGCAAACCTCCTGGTTCCGGCTATTATGCCTGCTGCTGGCTGTTTCACTGGTATATCTTTATTACAGGTTACGTATTGCAGGTATCAAAAAAGAAGCAAAACAACGCGAAGCCATACAACAACAAATTGCGCAGCTGGAAATGAAAGCGCTTCGCGCCCAAATGAACCCGCACTTTATTTTTAATGCGCTGAATTCTATCCAAACCTTTATGATGAAAAGCGAAACAGAACAGGCCCTGGCCTACCTGAGCCGCTTTGCAAAACTGATCCGCAACGTACTCGATAATTCACAACTCAATAATACCACGGTAGCCCAGGAAATCAGCGTACTGGAAAACTACATGGAACTGGAAAAACTCCGCTTCAGCGACGAATTTGAATACGAGATCATTGTGGATCCGGCACTCGATGCCAACATGGTAGATGTACCCACCATGATCATCCAGCCATTTGTGGAAAACGCCATCTGGCACGGTTTGCTGCACGAAAAAGGAAAAGGAAAAGTAACCATTACCTTTAAAAAGGTAGATGACCGCATTTTATGTACCATAGAAGATAATGGTATCGGGCGGGAAAAATCTGCAGCAATGAAGCGACTCAGCAAACCCCGCCATCAATCCCGCGGACTGCAAATTACGCGCGACCGCCTTTCACTGTATAACAGCCGCTTTAATGTAGATGCCAGCTTCGATATTGAAGACCTGACAGATGAAGAAGGAAAAGCACTGGGAACAAGGGTAAACCTGTGGTTCCCGTTTGTGGAAGAGTAGCCAATGGGAAAAACGATCTGTTTTCCCATTGGCTGAATATTTTTATGCAAGGCCGGTTTCATAATGCCGCTCCGGGATCTCGATATCCAGGAAGCCTTTTTTAATCAACCATTCCCTGAAGATTTGCTGCACATCATACTCCCCATGTACCAGGAAAAGTTTTTTCACATCTTTCGGATGCTGGCAGGCCAGCCACTGGCTCAGATCTTCATAGTCGCCATGCGCACTCATAGAACGGATCACGCCCACCGCTGCATTTACATGGAAACGGGTACCATAAATAGATACCTCTTTAGCGCCACGCATCAGCTTACCACCTAACGATTGCGGCTCGCAATAACCAACAATAAGAATGGTATTACGGGCGTTGTCGATGTTATTGGCAATATGATGCTTCACACGCCCGGCTTCTGCCATGCCTGATGCTGAGATGATCACGCAAGGCTCCTGGCGGAAATTCAGTGCTTTGGACTCGTCTACTGTTTTGATATAATGAAGACCGGGGAAGTCAAACGGATCATCGTCCTTTTTCAGGATATTAGCCACTTCCCTGTTAAATACTTCGGGGTGCGCTTTGGTAACGGCAGTAGCTTCTGTGGAAAGCGGGCTGTCTACAAAAATGTCAACCCTCGGCAGTTTACCCGCCAGTTGTGCATTGTTCAACGCATACAACAACTCCTGCGTGCGCCCTACACTGAAAGCAGGAATAATCAGCTTCCCTCTTTTTTCCATACAGGTTTCCCTGATATGACGCAGCAGTTCAGCATCAGCGGGGGCAGCATCTGCATGCAGCGTGCTGCCATAGGTAGATTCTATCAGGATATAATCTGCCTGTGGAAACACCTCCGGCGATTTCAGTATCGCATCATTGTAGCGGCCAATATCACCGCTGAAAGAGATCTGCTCCGTTTTACCGTTTTCTGTAATACGCAGGTGTACAGCTGCGGCGCCCACAATATGGCCGGCATCGGTAAACATCAGTTGTATATCCTTGTCAATATGCGTCCAGGTATTATAACCAGTCGGCTTCAACCGGTCGATGGACAGTTTCGCATCGTCTACACTATATAGCGGCTCTACAAAAGGGAGCCCTTCTCTCGCCATTTTTTTATTGGTAAACTTCGCATCATCGCGTTGTATTTCGGCGGAGTCGAGCAACAGTATTTCTGCCAGATCGCGGGTAGCAGGCGTGCAGAAAATATCGCCCCGGTATCCAAGTTTCACGAGCCGCGGTATAAGGCCGGAGTGGTCGATATGTGCATGCGACAGCACCATGTACGTTATTTCCTGCGGATCAAATCCGAAGTCCCTGTTAAGGGAATCTGTTTCATGACCCATGCCCTGGAACATGCCACAATCCAATAAAATCTTTTTGCCATTCTTTAGTGTGATCAGGTGTTTTGATCCGGTAACAGTGCGCGCAGCGCCATGAAATGCAATTTTCATATCAGAAATTTAGAGTGAACGGCGTTCACCATTTTACGATTTACATTTAAACGACCAGGTGATGGCGAAGGAGGCAATTAATATGCCGTCTTTATCCCGGCCTTCACTACGGAGGGTAACGGTTTCCGCGGAATTATCATTTAGTGCCCGTTCTATAGCGGCTCTCAGCAGCGGGAGTTCGGAACAGGTAAACGTGGTAACGCCGGTGGCTTTTTTCACAAAAGTGGATTCCATGCCGGTAACGAGCATGGATACACGCCGTGGCGCGCTGCGTACATACATCATCGCCGGTAAGCCGGTGCTGAGTTCAGCTGCCATTGCTAAACAGGCAAAGTAAGTAGACCGGAAAGGGTTTTGCGATAACCAGCGGAAAGGAACGGTGGTTACACAGGTATCGGCTTCCAGCGATTTTAACCGCACTCCTGAAAGCCAGGCTGCCGGCAGCTTCCAGAACAGGTAGGCCGAAAACTTAAACGGATGCTGTGCAAACTTCTGAAAAGATTGCACAGCATCCGTATTGAAAGTGGTAATGCCGTTATCCATGACGATGTTATTCGTTGATATAATGGGAAGGCTGCAACGCAGCGGGTGACCATTGTTTCAGGAACTCCTGCACTTTCTTTTTATCATAGGAATCTGCCGATTCCAGCAAACCGGAATTCTGCGTATGCAGCCGGTTACCTTTTGCATCCAGTATTACCAGCACCGGGAAACCAAAACGCTGCGGATAGCCCAGCTCTTTCAGAACAGGCAGGTTCTTGTTTTCCTTGCTGTAATTAAGATGATACACTACATAATTATCATTCAGCGCCGCTTTCAGCTCGGCATCATCTTCTATAAATTTATACAGCCGCTTACACCAGATACACCAGTTGCCGCCAATTTGCAGCAACACATGTTTCTGCTCTTTCGCTGCTTTTTGTTCTGCTGCTGCTATATCCGCCTTTGCATCGGCAGCAGGATTGTAAATATGTTCCAGGTCATGTGTTTGCGCCTGCGTGGCAGGAATTGCAAAAGCCATACTCAATAACAACGTCCAAACAAACTTCTTCATAAAAAAACTATTAATCAGGATATCTAATTTACACTATATTTTGCACATACTGCTGGATGGCCAGCTGGGCTTTGGCAGGGTCCTGCAGCTGTAACCGGACAATATCTTTCAGCTGTTGCTGCAACGCCGGATCATATACCGGCACACATACTTCTATCCTGCGATGGAGGTTACGGTTCATCCAGTCAGCCGAACCCATATACACTTCTTCCTGGTTATTATTATGGAAGATGAATACCCGCGCATGTTCCAGGTAGCGGTCTACAATCCGTATAATGCGGATGTTTTTGCTTTCCGGGATATCCGGCACCAGGCAATTGATGCTACGCACAATCAGGTCTATCTGTACGCCTGCCTGGCTGGCTTCATACAGCTTACTGATCATCCCTCTTTCCTGCAGGTTATTTATTTTGATGATGATCCTGCCGGGCTTCCCTTCTTTTACGTGAACAATTTCCCGGTCTATCAGCCCGGTAAAACGTTCCGTCATATTAAACTGCGCTACCAGCAAATGCTGGAACTTCAAAAACTGGTAACCCGCTGGTTGTTCCCTGCTTTGAAGGTACAGGAACAGCAGTTCCATCTCCCGGGTAATATCCTTATGCCCGGTAAACAAAACATGATCGGTGTAAAAACGTGCAGTGCTTTCATTAAAATTACCGGTAGCAATGAGGCCGCAATAATCCCACTGGTAGCCGCGGTTACGCTTTACCAGTGCAGTTTTGGCATGCACTTTCATACCAGGAATACTATAAATGAGTTTTACGCCGGCATCCTTCATTTTCTTTGCCCAGCGGATATTATTGGCTTCATCAAACCGGGCTTTCAGTTCCACAAACACCGTTACCTTTTTCCCGTTCTTTGCTGCGCTGATCAGCGCCTGTGCAATCTGTGAGCCGGAAGCAATGCGGTACAGCGTTACATATATTTCGGCTACATCCGGATCTGCCGCGGCTTCATTAAAAAAGCGCAGGATATAATCGTAGCGCTGGTAGGGGAGATGTACCAGCAAATCCTGCTGTAACACCAGGTCCAGTAACCGGTCGGTAGCCACAATGGCTTTATTTTCGGCGGGTATTACTTTGGGATAATCTACGTGTAATAGCCCTGCCGGCGCTGGTAGATTAGCCAGGTCTTTCAGGTTATGATAACGCCCGCCCATTACCTGCTCATCGTCCTGTACATCAAACTGGATGGCGAGGAAATGGAGCAGCGACCGGGAAATAGCGGCATCGTATAGGAAGCGCGTAGGCACCCCCAACTCACGTTTACGGATCAACGTTTCTACTTCTTCCAGGATATCACCCTTCATTTCATCCATATCCATTTCGGCATTACGGGTAAGCTTCACGCTATGGCAACTTTCCACCGTATAGCCTGGGAAAAGATAAGAGAGATGCGCGCGGATAATATCATCGAGGAAAGCAATGTAATGAATACCCTCCAGCGACGGCAGCTGCTGAAAACGCGGCAGGTCGGCGGGGATATTCACAATCACAAATTCCTGGATGCTGGTATTGTTTTCAGGCACCAGCGTTACTGCCAGGTACAGCTGGTTGTTTTCAAGAAATAGTTTTTTATGTTTTCCATTGAGCCATACCGGTTGTAAATAAGCCAGTACAGTAGTAAGGAAATAATATTTTGTAAAGGCAAGATGGGCAGGTTGCAGCGGCTGGTTATAATACAATTGTACGCCCTGTGCCTGCAGGTCATGCAATACACTGCCGGTGAAGATCTGTCCGTATTCCTGTTGCTGCCGGTTTATTTCCTGCAACACCTGTTGCAAGGTATCGCTGCTGATGGATTCATTTTCCCCGGCTGCCGGATCATTTTCCAGCACCCGGTTGATGGTAAGTATGGCCGGCATTCTCACCCGGAAAAACTCATCGAGGTTGGAAGAGAAGATGGAAAGAAATTTAATCCTTTCGTATAGTGGTACCTGTTGGTCTGCCGCCATCAACAACACCCGGTAATTAAAGGATAACCAGCTGAGATCGCGGTTATATAAAGGAACACCCATGAATCATTATGCTTTTACCGGGAAGAAAATTGCTGCAATCAGGAAAGCGAATACAGAAATAATAAGACCAAACATGAAAATATTATAGGAAATACGCAGCAGTTTGTATTTATGACCCAGTACTACGCCCAGGTAATAAATGTCTCTCGTCATGCTGCTGTACAGGAATTCAGAATCATCCATCATCTGCTTGATTCCCCACTGGTATTCTTCCAGGTGCATTTTATAAAAGTTACCAAAAAACAGGAGATTGGCATCTTTCTTTTCAATATCCGCTTTGGTGAAGGTACCGCTGGTTACATTCGGGCGGGTGGCCAGCACGGAGAAGATTACGGTGAGTACGGCCGTGAAAAGGAAAATGATGGAAGGGATCACCATGTTGGGATAATCTTCCAGTCGCCTTACCAGTACGCTCAATATCACGGAGATGATAATGGAATTCACCGAAATCATGATATGCGCTTTGCTGTCGGCCATAGAGCTTAGCCTGATATGATTGGTGGAAGTGGTTCTGAACATGGTTTCCACGCCACGTTCGGATTTACCTGCCTTCTCTTTATCCTTGTCTTTTTTCTTTTTTTCAGTGAAGGTAGCCGGCGGGGTATCTGAAGTGCCGTCGCCGGGAGTGGCGGTGATAGGAGTAAGATTATCTTCCGCAGCTTCTTTTGTTTTTTTCTCCAGCTTCTTTTTCAGCTTTTCCAGGTTCTCTTCTTTCTGTTGTTTAAACAGGGTCTGTGCGTAGTCGGTCCAGTAGTGATGGTCCGTTAAAAAGGTGATATTGGTATTCAGCCATTTCACGGCGGGAATATCCTTCTGGTAGGTCAGCTCCATTTCATGCCGGAGCAGCTTGTTCCGGTCGGAGTACTCTTTGGATCCCAGGTGTGAAAGATCGGCGTCACAAACAATCTGTTCCACCAGGTTGTGGGGCGACTGGGGCATTTTGGTAGCCAGGATGGCGCCCTGTACCATCGACTGAACATTTTCCGGCGCCTGTTGTTGCTGTAAGAATTGCAGGGCCTCTTTGGCGCCGTTTTCTTCGTGGGCACTGCCTTCGCCAAGCAGGTACCCGGCATCATGAAACCAGGCGGCTACATATACTGCCGCTAATTCGTCGTCCTGAAGGCGGTAATGGGCCGCAATTTGTCCGGCAGCCTGTACTACCTGTTGCGTATGTACGAGATTATGATAAACCAGGTTAGGGCGCGGGTGTTGCTGATACTGGGCTATAACATAGTCCCGGGCTGCATCTATAATAGCATTCTTTTGCATAAGGAAGACGAAAATTAAGATAAGGAACTGCGAAATACGTTGTATACTTTGTACATTTTATTGTACTAATAACGGTATGTTCGTTACTTCGCGTATTACAAATCGCAAATTGAACCTAAGTTACTGCATTTTTGAGTTAAATTTATGCTATAAAGTTACACTATGGATGTCCGGATCGGGTTAATATTTCTCCTTTTCCTCTTGTCATGTAATATGAGCGACAGGGAACAAAAAGTATACGCCTCCCCACGTGGTTACGATTTAAAAGAGCCGGTACGCTACCGGGTCAGGGAATCTATGCAGGAAATTTCAGGCATAGAATTGTTTCCCGATGAACACAAAATTATGGCCATCAACGATGAGGAAGGCCGCATCTACCAGCTGGATGTATTGGCAAAAGAACCTTACCCGCACTTTAAATTTGCGAAGGATGGGGATTATGAAGATATCTGCCACACAGATAGCGGCTGGTTTGTATTGAAAAGCAATGGTTCCCTGTTTGAAGTCCACGGACTGTTCACCGACAGCGTTTACAGCGATCATCACAAAATGCCAAAAACGGGAAAAAAGGAATTTGAAACCACTTACTACGATCCTGCCCGTAACGGTGTGGTGATGATCTGTAAGAATTGTGAAGATGATAAACGCCTCGGCGTTACCAGCGCCTACCGCTTCGATCTGGCCTCCAGGACATTTGATACCACAGCCATTTATAAGTTCAATAACCAGGAGATTGCGCGCCTGGCCGGTTCAGATATGCGGTTCTTCAAACCTTCCGCAGCGGCTATTCATCCCATCGAAAAGCGATTGTACATCATCGCCTCGGTGAATGGATTGCTCGTGATCTCCGACCTGCAGGGCCACGTACAGGAAGCCTACAACCTGAAACACCGCCTGTTCCTTCAGCCGGAGGGACTGGCATTTGCACCCAACGGCGATATGTATATTTCTAATGAAGGCGGATACGACGGTACTGCCAATATTCTTAAATTTACCTACAAGTCCAAATGATCAGATCAGCCATCATCTATATTGCCCTACTAATTGTCACATGTACTGCCGCCTATGCCCAGTCGCCGCAGGTCGTGAAACGTGTGATCCTTATCGGCGACGCCGGGGAGCTGCACGACAACGGCAAAAATCCCGTAGTGGATGCCGTACGCAATACCTTCGATCTCCAGGATAGCCGGAATACTATCCTCTTCCTGGGCGATAACGTATATCCGCACGGGTTACCCGATTCCTCCAGCAACAAATTCCAGGTGGCCAAAGAAATCATCGACTACCAGATCAACCTGGTACGCGGTACCAAAGCCCAGGGATATATCATCCCCGGTAACCACGACTGGGACAAAAGTAAACCCGATGGATGGGATATCATCCGCAACCAGCAACGGTATGTGGATTCCCAACACCTCGATAACGTTCAGTTTGAGCCCAAAGAAGGTTGCCCCGGCCCCATAGAAGTAAAGATCTCCGATAATATCACCCTCATCATTATGGATAGCGAATGGTGGGTGTTCCCTTATCAGAAGCCGGGAATAGAATCTTCCTGCGATTGTAAAGATAACGACGAGATCCTTACCAGGCTGTCGGAAATAGTAGCTACCAACCGCAACAAGCTGATCATATTTGCTACCCATCACCCCTTCCGTAGCTACGGCATTCACGGAGGATATTATACCATCAAGCAACATATTTTCCCGTTAACAGACCTGCGCCCCGCACTGTATGTGCCTTTGCCGGTGATAGGCTCTATCTATCCCATTGCCCGCGGCGTTTTCGGTACCCCGGAAGATATTCCCAATCCGAAGTATCAGCAAATGATCAAAGGAGTGGAAGCAGCCCTGAAACCTCATGGCCCGGTGGTGTTTGTGTCTGGTCACGATCATACCCTCCAGCTCATAAAAGATCAGCAGAACGCCTACGTGGTAAGTGGCAGCGGCGCAAAAAATAACCGCGTAAAGAAAGGGTCGAAATCGCTGTTTGCCAGTACAGATAATGGTTTTAGCACCATCGAATTAATGTCCGACAGCACCGTACGCGTACAGTATTATATTGCAGATAACGGCACACAGCCCGTTTTCAGCGATAACCTGTTCCGCCTGCAGGATATTCCGCAACAGTCGCTCGCCTACACACCGCCGGCATCACTGCCGCCATTTATCAGGGTAGCTGCGGATACACAGTATGTACATGTCTCCAATTTTCATAAAAAGTTGCTGGGAGAAAATTACCGGCAGGTATGGGCCACTCCGCTCAACTTCCCGGTACTGGACCTCAAAACTGCCAAAGGCGGCCTGAAGATCCTGCAACGCGGCGGTGGAAAACAAACACACTCACTCCGCCTGGAAGACAGCACCGGCACCGAATGGGCCATGCGCTCCCTGAAAAAGTTCCCGCTGGCAGCTATTCCTGAACTGCTCCGCGAAACCATTGCCCGCGAAGTAGTGCAAGACCAGATCTCCGCCGCCAACCCTTATGCCCCGCTGGCAGTAAGCGTATTGGCCGAAGCCGCCGGCGTGCCGCACACCAATCCCACTTTTGTATACCTGCCAGCCGATAGCTCGCTCGGCATCTATGCAAACGACTACGGAAACGAAGTATTCCTCTTTGAAGAAAGAGAACCCGCTACCGGCAGCAACAATAAAACTTACAATACGCCAAAAGTGCTGGCAAAGATCTGGGGAGATAATGATGAGCATATCGACCAGAAATCTGTACTCCGCGCCCGTATCTTCGACATGTACATCATGGACTTTGATCGTCATGACGACCAGTGGCGCTGGTATAAAGAAAAACATAAAGGAGAGGAATACTATTACCCGGTACCCCGCGACCGCGACCAGGCGTTTTTCCTGAACGGAGGATTTATTCCCCGCCTGGCTGCCCGCCCCTGGTTTATGCCGGCTATACAGGGCTTCCGGAAAGATATCCCCGATATCAACGGCTTTAACTTCAGCACCCGTTACTTCGATCGCTCTTTCCTCAATGAAATGAATGAAGAGGATTGGAAGAAACAAACAGATAAGCTTTTAAAGAAGATGACCGACAGCGTGATCACTGCTGCTGTAAACGCTTTTCCCGATACTATCCGGTCGCTGGTAGGCCCTATGATGATTGAGAAGTTATCTGCCCGCCGCAACATCCTGGAGAAGAACACACTCAAATACTACCGCTTCCTCGCCAAAGGCGTTGACGTGCCGGCTACTGAAAAGAATGAGCTCATCTCGGTAGAAAAACAGCCTGGTGGTAAAGTGGCTCTCGATATATTTAAGATCAGCAAGAAAGGAGTCGTTCAGCAAAACATCTACTCCCGCACTTTTGATCCTTCTGTAACCAAAGAAGTAAATGTATATGGCATGGGCGGTAATGATCGCTTTGTAATAAAAGGTGATAACGCAACCCCCATACGCATACGCCTCGTGGGCGGCAAGGACGCTGATTCCTATATTGACAGCACCACAACAAAAGCTGGTAAACGGGTACGCATATACGATCAGAGAACCGGAAAAGATACTTTCGCCCTCACCGGCAATGAACAACGCCGCCTGTCCAACGATCCGGCGAATATCAAATATAACCGCAGCGCCTTCCAATATGAAAAAGCAATGCCGTTGATAGCAGGTGGCTACAATCGTGACGATGGTTTGCTGCTCGGTTTAGGCTTGTCCGTTACCCGCCACGCATGGCGCCGGGAGCCGTTCTCCACCAAGCACCTGTTCACCGCTACGCATGCACTGGCCACCCGTGCCTGGAACTTCCGCTATGAAGGAGAATATACCGACGTAATCGGGAAAACAGACCTGCTGCTGTTTGCCAGAGCAAAAGCGCCCAACAATACCATCAACTTCTTCGGATATGGAAATGAAACTATATTCGATAAGTCTGATAATAAGACTATTTCTTACTATCGCGCACGGTATAATTTTTATACTGCAGAAGCATTGCTGCGCACCAGCATAGGAAATCATATGACCATTGCGTACGGTCCTACATTCAATAACTACGCTTTTAATAAGGATGAAAACCATAACCGGTTCATCACCGATTTCAAAGACAACGGACTGGATTCTGCCGGTATCTACGCCAATAAAGCATATGCCGGCGGCAAAATAGTAGCCACTATTGACACCCGTAACAACAAGATCATTCCTACCCGCGGCATCTTGTGGACAACCACTTACGCCGGTAACTTTGGTGTAAATGATAAGAGTTATAATACTACTTCGCTGCAATCGGATCTGAGCCTATACATGAGTTTCCGCATCCCGGCTAATTTTGTAATTGTAAGTCGTTTTGGTGGTGGTAAACTATGGGGGAACTACGAGTACTTTCAGGCACTTACGGTAGGCGGCGTTCAAAACCTGCGCGGTTACCGCAACTACCGCTTTGCCGGCGACGCCAGCGTATATAACAATACAGAAATACGCGTGAAGTTATTTGATCTCAAAACTTATATCCTGCCTGCAGGCGTAGGGCTTATCGCCTTTAATGATGTGGGCCGCATATGGAGGGAAAATGAAACCTCGCACGTATGGCACGATGGATACGGCGGCGGCGTTTATATTGCGCCGATCAATGCCCTGATCATCACCGCAGTAGTGGGGCATTCCAAAGAGGAGACAATACCTTATATCACCTTCGGGTTTAAATTCTAAATAAAAAAGGGAAGGCAGATGGCCTTCCCTTTTTTTATACGATAGCTTCCATATTTACTTTTACGCGGAGCGCTTTCAATCCGCTCACACCCTGTAGCTCTTCCAGGTCTAGCATTTCAATTTCCGGCAGCAGTATTTTTTTGCTTTGCAGGAAAGTAATATACTTTTTCAGTTCCTCCATTTCTCTCACATAAGAGTATACCATTGCAATAGTACCGGGTTGTGTTAACCGTTCGCCGGTATCTTTTATATGTACTTTATCAATACGTTTTTTGATGATCTCATAACGCACATTGTAAGCGCCTTCCACATCAAACCGGCGTTCGTCGCTGCGGAAGCTGATGGTGATAGGAGCGCTGTGCATCAGGATCATCTGCGTGGTTTGCAGCGGCACCTTTAATTTAGGTCCCAGTTTATGTGTAAGCCTTGCGATATGCGCCATAGAAGAAAGCTGCCACAGGCGCAGGTTGCGCAGGTACAACTGGTCAAATTTCTTTTCCTGGGCAATCGACTGGCCAATATAAATAGTATACTCCACGCCATCGGTACGGTACTTTTCAAAGTAGCAGGGGAAAGAATGCTGGATGTACTGGCGTTCCTTCTCCAGGTACTGGCTAATGGCCATGTTGATGTTGGATAAGCTTTCTTCGTACTCTCTCCGGTGATGATAAACGTGTCCTTCCGTTTTATCCATCTTCGCAAAATAGCTGGCCAGTAATGGTTTCAGCTCTTCATTGTCTTCACAGAGATGTTCCAGTACAGGCTGTATTTCCTGGTCCATGAACTCGTTCACCTTCAGGTCTTCGCCCGCCTGCAGGCTGTTACTGAGGTTATCCAGCAGATCATTTGTTTTAAACTGCAGTTCCTCCAGTAAAGGCAGGTGAATGGTTTTCCCGATGGTTTCGAGTGTATCGCGGATCAGTTCCAGCTGTTCCTGCAAATCTTCCCGGATAGCAGTGCCCTGTTGTACAGATGAGTTGCGGATATCCACCGCGCCATAAAGCGGGTACACTTCATCAAAGCTGATGCTTTCAATATCTTTTCTCTCTTCTTCTGGTGTCAGCAGGTAGTTCCAGGCGGCGTCTACAAACTTCCATTCCACGGAAGGCTGTAAGGCGGTAAACTGGTCTTTGATCACTTCATTCAGCCGGCTTTCGAGGATGTTCATGCTGCGGTTCAGCATCAGCACCAGCAGGGGATAAGTGTTTTGCAGTTTCCACAGCGGGTCGGACGATAACCGGTTAGGTGTGGAAGAGGCCAGCTCCAGCACGCCCAGTATTTCTTTTTTATGCGTGATCGGGAATATCACGAAGCTCCGGATATTCTTGATTGGCAGATATTTCAGGAACGCATGTGGCGCAATCGACGTTTCATTTACATCAGGAACTATCAGCGGCGCCGGGTTTTGCTGCGCGTGTTCCAGCAGCAGCTGGAAAAAGTGCTGCTGTTGTTTTTTGTTGCCCACTCCCAGGATCGGATCGGTATTGGAGAATTGTTCTTCCAGCACATTTTTGCCGTTTACTTTTGGAAACGGCACCATGTGGGCGGTTACATCGGGGATACCTAAAATAACCGGGATCATTTTTTCCAGGGTCCGGTAGCTCTCGATTTCGTTGCTGGTGCGCATGTTCATCACCAGGCTCTTGATATTATTGAGCGTTTCCGATTGGGTTACATCTTTCACTGTCCAGATAACAAAGCCTTCCAGTGAAAACATACTGGTAGGCAATAACTGTTGCAGGGCATCCGGTGTAATCTGCTTGGAGCAGAACATATCATAGTTCAGGTGCGGCAGTTCACCGTTTACCTTTACATCCACAAACCTGGGATCTATATTTACTTTCACATAACGTTTACCACCATCAGGCGTTTCCAGCGTATGGATGATATCGTTCTTATAGTTCATGGGAAAGTGGAATACCTTTTCCAGGATCAGTTTGTACAACCAGGTGATCTTGTCTTTTTTTACCTGGGCAATGGAAATGCCGTCCGGAACAGCCGATAGTTCGGAGCCGTTTTCAGCAAATAGCTGTTTAAAGAGATCAGAATAATGGAAGATGGCGAACTTAAACGGAACGCCTATGCCATAGATGTCTTTGCTGGAATCTGTGGTAACCGGGAAAATAGCGGCTATCAGCAGATCCAGGTACTCCTTGTATACACTGAGATCAGCAGTGGCAGGAATGGGTTTGAGTATCTCCGGGTTACTTTCAAATTTATCAATGATCAGTTTATAGAAAGACGAACGGGCTTCTCCTTCATGAGTTACCTTTTCCTTCAGATAATTCAGGAACGGTACGAATGATATATTAGACTCAATTACTTTATCATCGTTAAATATACCGGGGTGTGCAGTTAAAACTTTCATATTATATTATAGTACAATTATAACCAAAGGCTGTCCTTTTAGTGCCAGTAATAATTCTTATTACAATTTACAGTAAAACATTGCAGGAATAACAGAGAGGGGGTACTATTGTAGACGCAAAGGTAGGAGAAATATTGTATCAATATTGAATTCCGGGATTCAGGTATTTGTCAAATGTGCTATACACCTGATAATCAAATACCTGAATCCGCGGAAATCCGGAAGATTTATTGCAATTCGATCTGGTTTTTAAGCAGATCTTCCAAGGTATCACGTTTACGGATCAGGTGCGGCTTGCCGTCTTTCACCAATACTTCCGCCGGTTTCAGGCGGGAGTTAAAGTTGGATGACATTTCAAAGCCATAGGCGCCGGCGTTATAAAACACCAGGTAATCGCCTTCCCTTACCTCATTAATCTTACGGTCCCATCCAAAGGTGTCTGTTTCGCAGATATTACCTACCACGGTATAGATCCGCTCGGTGCCTTTCGGGTTGGAAATATTGCGGATCAGGTGGAACGCCTCATAAAACATGGGGCGGATCAGGTGATTGAAGCCGGAATTTACCCCTACAAATACATTGGCAGTAGTTTGCTTGATCACATTAGCCTTTACTACAAAGTAACCACTCTGGCTTACCAGGAACTTTCCTGGTTCAAACCACAGCTGCAGCGGACGTACGTATGATTTAGCAAAGTTATTGAACGCTTCGCTCAGTTTTTTGCCGAGGAGGTCAATATCTGTTTCAGGATCTCCCTGCTGGTAAGCTACCTTAAAGCCGCTGCCGAGGTCAATAGATTCCAGATCAGGGAAGTGCTGTACCATTTCAAACATTACTTCCACGCCGCGCAGAAACACATCTACATCCTTGATTTCAGAGCCAGTGTGCATGTGCAGGCCGGTTACTTTCAGTTTAGTAGAATTGATAATGCGTTCGATATGACGCATCTGGTGGATGGAAATACCAAACTTGCTATCGATATGCCCGGTAGAGATCTTGAAGTTCCCGCCCGCCATGATATGTGGGTTCAAACGGATACAGATCGGATAGCTGCCACCGAACTTATTACCAAACTGCTCCAGGATGGAGAGGTTGTCTATATTAATGATTACGCCCAGGTCTTTCGCTGCAATAATTTCCTGCAGGTCCACACAGTTGGGGGTAAAGATGATATTCTTAGGATCAAAGCCGGCCTTCAGGCCCAGCTGAACTTCCTGGATCGACACCGTGTCCAGTCCGCAACCAATAGAATTGATGTACTTAAGGATATTGATGTTGGTCAATGCCTTACAGGCGTAGAAAAAGCGGGTGTCAGACTTCTGAAATGCCTTTTGGAGCTTTTCATACTGGGTTTTAATCTTTTCTGCATGGTATATATATACCGGGGTACCAAATTCTTCTGCTACTTTCACCAGGAAATCGGCAGTAAGTACGTCGCTTTGTTTAGGCATTGAAAATCCTTAGTTTAAGAATGAGGATGCAAAATTACTACGCAAAAGTGAGAAATTGTAGAAAAAAGGGAGAATCGCCTATAGGGGAGGTTCTTATTAGTGAATTCATGTATTTATGGAACCACAGATTTGACAGAACTGCCTTCAAAATCAAGACGTATGCTGAGGCAGATACGGATAATGTTGATTTAAGCCTTTCATTGGCTGAACGGGTGCGCCAGGCCTGGTATTTAACTTCAAAAGCTTATGGGTTTGATTTGAATAACCCACCGCGGATGGATAAGACTGTTTTTTCATGTAGGAAACAGAAGTAATTATTCCTGATCTGGATAATCAAACAAGTCGCGGGGAGGGATATTAAATACCTTAGCCAGCCGGATGATAGTAGAAAATCTTATATCTACCTTACCCTTCTCTATTTGTCCCAGGTTAGAAAATTCAATATTACAATGGGCATCCATTTGGCGCAAACTCCATCCCTTTTGTTGTCTTAGATATCGCAGTTTGGCTCCCAATAGTATTAATGCTTCCTGATTATTATTCATAACCACGTACAAGTTTTTTAACAGAATTTGAATGATTTAGAGAGAAGGATTAACTATTAAGCAGTTCAGCAGGAGTTACTTCAAGAACAAGCGCTAATTGTAAAAGTGTAGTGTATCTTATATCTAATTCACCTCTTTCCATTTTACCAATACTGGCGGAATCAATATTACAGCGGGACGCCATTTCACGTTGGCTCCAGTCTTTTTGCTCTCTGAGTTGGCGGATTCTTCGCCCCAGGTTTTCCAGCTCTTTTTGTTTATTGATGTCCATATTCTTAAATCGAATATGAACAAAATGAACAGTAATTTTGAGGACATATATGCCCTCATGTGAATTTAAATGATTATCTTTGCTTCATAGTAACAGCCTTGTTAACCAAAACCATACATATCATGCAACCAACAAAAAATGTACAATCCAATCCACTCCGTTCTCTCCTCGAAGGCTTTGCTGGCAGCGCCGTTAAATTCCGCGAAAAAGTTTGTGAAGAATGCGGTTGGAGTGAAAGCACGTTTTACAAAAAGGCGCGCGAAACACGCCACCATGCAGCCGTTTTCAGCATCGCCGAAATGGAAAAAATAAAAGACCTCGCCTGGGAAGTACAGCAGGAGCTGAAAGACAGGTTATGAAAAATGAATTGCTAAAAGCTTTATCAGCGTTGCTATTAGCAATTTAACCCCGCAAATATTTGGAAGGTTCGTATAAACGAACTATTCTTACAAAAGTAAGTACAAAATTATGTACGTTTATAGGTACTTATTATATAAAGTAGCATAATATGCAAGTAGTAAATTACAGTGATTTCAGGCATAAAATGAAAGCACATCTTGATAACGTTTCTGATAATCATGATGTACTCATCGTACCGCGTGGTAATGAGAGAAGTGTTGTGATTATTTCCCTGGAAGAATATAATTCTATTCAGGAAACGTTACACCTCATGAGATCAGAGAAAAATAGAACCCGTTTAATGGAGGCTTTGGAAAGAGCTAACAATGGTAACGGTGAAAAACATGATTTAATTGAAGAGTAAATGACGCTTACATGGGATAGTAATGCCTGGGAGGATTACTTATACTGGCAACAAAATGATCGTAAGATCATGAAAAAGAGTAACGAATTACTGAAAGACACGATGCGACAGCCTTTTGAAGGTTTGGGGAAACCCGAATTGCTCAAAGAAAACCTGGCTGGATGCTGGTCCCGAAGAATTGACCAGGAGCATAGATTGGTGTACAAAGTAATAGAAGATTCTATCTACATCCTACAATGTAGATACCACTATTAAAAAAAAGGTCAATCCATTTCGATTGACCTTTTTTGTGCTGACTTTTAGCGATACTCTATAAAATCCTTTATCGGCTGATGTTATAGCTAGGTTAAAAGTAAACACGCTAATCACTCCTCCTCATCCCCCTCCATAAACCCTTCAATACTCCGCCGGTCTTTCTTTGTTGGACGGCCAATCTTACTCTGGCGCTTACCGGTCTGGAATACAGATGGCACAAAGGCTGGCGCCAGTTTGTCCTCATCCGGGGTATTGTCTATATAATACTTAATAGCTTCAGGATAGGCCACCCTGTTGGAAATGAGGCCGGTTACTTCAATCACCCACTTACGGGCTTCGCTCCTGATCTCAAACTTATCGCCTATGTTCACGGGTTTAGCGGCTTTTACTGAGGAGCCGTTCATCTTTACTTTACCGCCGTCGCAGGCATCTGCAGCCTGGCTGCGGGTTTTAAACACCCTGATGGACCAGAGATATTTATCTACGCGTACTTTTTCGGTATTACTCATATTCAAAACTTTAAGCCGGCGGCAACCGTGGCTGCCGCCGGTTTGGCTATTTACTCATTTCCGCAAAAAATTTGTGGAAATAAGGAATGGTTTCAATGCCTTTGTAATAATTAGCTAAACCATACTTCTCGTTGGGAGAGTGGAGGTTGTCGCTATCCAGTCCAAAGCCCATCAGTACTGTTTTCAGCCCCAGTTCCTTTTCAAACAGTGCTACGATAGGAATACTACCTCCTCCGCGCACCGGGATAGGATCTTTGCCAAAAGTGGCGTTGATTGCTTTGTGGGCTGCCTTAAATGCTACCGAGTCGATCGGGGTAACATACGGGCTGCCGCCATGATGCTTGGTTACTTTCACCTTCACACTCTTAGGCGCAATGGCTTCGAAATGTTTGGTGAACAGGTCCGATATTTCGTGCCAGTCCTGGTTGGGAACAAGGCGCATAGAGATTTTGGCAAATGCTTTGGATGGCAATACGGTTTTGGAACCTTCGCCGGTATAACCACCCCAGATACCGTTTACTTCCAGCGTTGGCCGGATACCGGTTCTTTCGATAGTGGTAAAACCTTTCTCTCCCCAAACATCAGCTACACCCAGGTCTTTTTTGTATTCTTCTTCATCAAAAGGAGCGGCATTGAGTGCGGCTCTTTCTTCTGCGCTCAGTTCCTGTACTTTATCGTAGAAACCGGGAATGGTGATGTGGTTATTTTCATCGTGCAGGGAAGCAATCATTTTTGCCAGGATGGTTGCCGGGTTAGCCACTGCGCCACCGTACACGCCACTGTGCAGGTCGCGGTTAGGACCGGTTACTTCTACTTCCATATAAGCCAGTCCGCGAAGACCGGTATCAATGGAAGGGTTTTCCAGGCTGATCATGGAGGTATCTGAAATCAGTACTACATCTGCTTTCAGGCGCTCTTTGTTATCTTTCAGGAAGATGCCGAGGTTAGCAGAACCTACTTCTTCTTCCCCTTCAATCATAAATTTGATGTTGCAGGGAATAGTGTTGGTTTTGTTCATGGTTTCAAAAGCCTTTACATGCATGTAAAACTGGCCTTTGTCGTCTGCACTGCCACGGGCATATATATTACCATCTTTAATCACCGGTTCAAACGGACCGCTATGCCACAGTTCCAGCGGATCTGCAGGCTGTACATCATAGTGACCGTATACCAGCACGGTGGGTAAGGATGGATCTATGATCTTTTCGCCATAAACGATCGGGTGACCAGCAGTCTGACACACTTCTACTTTATCTGCGCCGGCTTCTTCCAAACGTACTTTTACCGCTTCTGCACATTGCTGGGTATCTTTATTGTGACGGGAATCCGCACTCACAGAAGGAATGCGTAACAGCGCCAGTAATTCATCCAGGAAACGATCTTTGTTCTCTGCCTGGTAATCTTTCCAAACTTGCATGATTCTAGGAAATTAAGTTCACAATGTGGTGCAAGTTAAAGGAAAATCAACATTTACAGATTTAGATAGTTTCGAATGGTAGTTCATGACGCTTTAGAGAAAGCGGAGGAGTAGTCCATTCCCGTTTGAATAACATCCAATACACGATACACTCCCTTTTGTCAATCTCTAAATCCGGCCCGGAAACCCTCCCGTGGTTTTATCTTATTTTCAGTAAAAAAGTTAACGCTTATGGCAAAACAAACAGGAATAATCAGTTTTACGGGCAAGCTGGGTAACCTGATCGGTTACCGCAGGAACGGACAATATTACCTCCGTACCATGCCCGAAACGGTGCGGCAAACCGCCGCTACCCGTCACGCATCGCGCGATTTTGGTATCGCCAGCAGGAAAGGAAAACTGGTCCGGCAGGCCGTTACGCCGCATTTGGATATCTCCCGCGATGGCTCATTGGTCAACCGCCTGAACAAGACGTTGATCTCCGCAGGGAAAAGTCAGCTGCAAATGTTAAACGGCTTCCGGTTCAACAGGCACGCCAGCGTGGAGAATTTCTTCTGTCAGCAGCCGGTGATGTCACCTGCCGGAGTGGTAACCATACCCGCGCAAACATTGCGGCCGGAGGGCACAGCCACCCACCTGGAGGTGAAGGTCATTGCTGTCCGCGTCAGTTTCCTGGAACGGCGTATAACAGGTAGTCGTACGGCCAGTGTTATGATCGGTATGGATACACGCTTCAGTGATATTGAGCTGGATGTGGCGTTGTCGGGAAAAGGAACGTTGCTGGTAATAGTACAGGTAAGAAGCTTCAATGGCCCGCTGGCAACGGCAAACCGCCGGTTTGTGGCGGCAGATATACTCGCAGTGGTGCCGCCGGCAGTGAAAAAACAGCGGGTAACTGTAATACCGGATGTAAAGAAAGTGCCGCGTTACAAAGAAGCGCGCGGGAAGAAGTATAATACTACTTTGTGTACACCTCACACAGTGCTGTTACGCCAACGGGAATGAGCATACGTTCTCCTGATCAAGTCCACCTTGCGTGCAACGCAACAGTAAGGCATAAGTAGGCCCGTCCCCACTTCACAGGAACTCCTCCTTATTTTCACTGCCTCCAATAATGATCAGGAAATTAGTTTCTGTCTTACCAGGAACTCCAGTTTCTGGTTTACATCAAGCAATTTGGCGGTTAACTCTTTGTTCTCTTTGCGGAGGGCGTACACTTCATATGCCTTCTCGATATTGTGTTTCAACTCCTCTTCGTTCCAGGGTTTGGAGAAATATTTATATACCTGTCCTTTGTTAATGGCATCTACTACTGCGTTGATATCGGCATAGCCGGTCAGCAGCATACGTATAGGCTCGGGGTATTTTTCCAGTATTGATTCAAAAAACTCTATCCCGGTTGTTTTGGGCATCCGCTGGTCCGAGATAATGATGTGAAATTCCTGTTCTGCCAGCAGCTTTTCTGCTTCTTCTGCAGAAGTGGCTGTAACTATGTTGTACAACCTCCTGAATGAAGCTTTGAAAGCATTCAGATTGTGTATTTCATCATCAATATAGAGTATATGGATGTGTTGTGCACTCATTTAAGCAGACTTAGTTCCAAGTTATTGATAATAAATGAGTTAGAAACAATGAAACTTTCGATATCGATTTTGTATCCATTCTGCCCCATTCACCTTAAATCATATAGTAAAACGTTCAGCATTTTACACCCAACAAAGGTACATATAAACATACTGTTTTATGACGAATATTTCAAGGATGAATGAACTTTTTTAAAAAATAGCCGTTTCCTTATCCAATAGCGATTTAGTGGGGGAGTTTCCATATTTTCGTGTAGTTATGAAAAGCGCGCGTTAACCGCTTTTTTTATAGCGTTCACCGGTGAAAAAACTACTTACACCGGCAAGCGTAAAATCGGGAATACCTTTTGCACATTTGCCGGCACTTAAAACTTAAATTTAAATTCAGATGAAAACAGGAATTATTGTTATCGTAGTACTCGCATTGCTGGTCATGTTAGGTTGTGGTAAATACAACGGCCTCGTGACTAAAGACGAAAACGTGAAAAATAAATGGGGAGTGGTACAAAGTAGCTATCAACGCCGTGCTGATCTGATCCCTAACCTGGTGGCCACAGTGAAAGGCGCCGCCAATTTCGAAACTGAAACCCTCGAAAAAGTGATCCAGGCACGCGCCAGCGCTACCCAGATCAAAGTAGATGTGAATGATCTCAGCCCTGAAAAAATTCAGCAATACCAGGCTGCACAAGGACAGTTAAGCCAGGCACTGGGCCGCTTACTCGCCGTATCAGAAGCCTACCCCGACCTGAAAGCAAATGCTAACTTCCAGAACCTCCAGGCACAACTGGAAGGAACGGAAAACAGGATTAATGTTGCCCGTAACGATTTCAACGAAGCGGTAAATGCTTACAACAGCTCCGTTCGTACTTTCCCAAACAACATTGTAGCCGGTATCACTGGCTTTAAACAAAAAGGTTATTTCGAAGCAGCCGCGGGTTCCGAAAATGCTCCACAGGTTAAATTCTAAAACAACCTTTAAAAGATAAGCCGCCTCCGGGATGCTGGTGCAATACCGGCATCCCCGGAACGGAAATCAAAAAAATTATATACAGCATGCGCATTTTCCCTTTTAAACGAAAAGAGATTTTTTCAGAAACGGAGAAAGAAAGACTCGTGCAGGCTATCCGGGTAGCAGAACGGCTTACTTCCGGAGAAATCAGGTTGTTTGTAGAAAGCCATTGCAGCTACGTGGATCCTATGGACAGAGCGAAAGAAGCTTTCGTGTCACTCGATATGGGAAAAACAAAATTGCGCAACGGCGTTTTGGTATATGTGGCCATTAAAGACCGGCAGTTTGCCATCCTGGGCGACCAGGGCATACATGAGAAAGTAGGTGACGAATTCTGGGTGAAAGAAGCAGGATTATTAATCGACCACTTTCAGAACAATCGTATTATCGACGGCATTGAAGCATGTATAGCGGAAATAGGCGCCTCACTCCGCACTTTTTTCCCGCACGAAGCCGGTAACGATGCTAATGAATTGCCTGACGATATCGTCTTCGGCAAATAAAAGCCACTCTTTTTAAACGATTTTAGCTTTGATACAATGAGGATACTACGCTGGTTTTTACCGGGATTATTAATGATGGCGGGTTTGCTGGCGAATGCACAGAATATACCGCCCCGGCCTAATCCTCCCACTTTAGTTAATGACTTTGCAGGCGTATTGCTGAAAACTGAAGATGATGCCCTCGAACAAAAAGTAGTGGCCTACTTCGACAGCACCTCCACGCAGATAGCAATTGTTACACTCAAGTCCATCGGCGACTACGATATCAGTCAGGTATCATTAAAAATATTGCGCGATTGGGGAATAGGTACCAAAGGCAAGAACAATGGTATCCTTATTCTTGTTTCAGTGGAAGACAGGAAGATCAGGATTGAAACGGGCTATGGCATGGAAGGCGTAGTACCCGATGCGGTTGCCAACCAGATCATTTCACAGGTCATAAAGCCAGCTTTCCGTGAAGGACACTACTATCAGGGCCTCGATGGCGCCGTAGAAGCCATTCAGAAAGCAGCTGCCGGCGAATACCGCGCAGATCCGCGGCAAAGCAAACCCGGCATCAGCCCGGGCGCTATATTCCTGATCATCATGGTCATCGTGATTATCGTTTCCATTATTGGCCGCGGTGGCGGCGGCGGCAGAGGTGGCGGAACCACCTATAACAGGCGCGGCGGATGGATATGGCCGGTAATAGGCGGCATGGGAGGCTTTGGCAGTGGTAGTGGCGGAGGCGGATGGTCCGGTGGTGGAGGAGGTGGTGGCTTCGGCGGCTTCGGAGGAGGTTCCGGCGGCGGCGGTGGCGCCAGCGGCAGCTGGTAATAGCAGGAAAACTATTTTATGTCATACTTGCATGTGTTAAATGGAGATGCTACCCTTGCCTTGTTCCGGGAAAGCAAGGTGCCGGGGGAAATAGTGGTATGCCGGGAAATGATGTGCGAAGGCAAAGTAAAATATACAAAAGACCTCACAGAATTCTTTGAAAGCCGCGCCAAACACCTCGAATTCCACTACGGAATTGATAAACAAACTTATTATACCAATGTAGTACAGGAGCTGGAGAAACTAGATCTCTCCGGCTCCGGTACAGATGAAATTGTACTCTGGTTTGAATATGACCTGTTCTGCCAGATCAATATGCTGTTCATCCTTTATTACCTCAGCAGCCGGCTCACCGCCCTTCCTCCCATCAGCCTGGTGGACCTGCACCATCACCCCAATGCGGAAGACTTCCCGCAAATCTTTGAACAACGCACACGGCTTCAACCAGAGGATATCACCTGGGCCGCCGATGTATGGGATGCCTGGTGCCTCAGTACCCCACAAGTGCTGGAAACAATCAGTAAACTCTCTGCCGGGAATCTGAAATACCTGCCCGCAGCTATCAACGCACACCTGAAACGTTTCCCCGATGTTAATACCGGCCTGAGCACCATCGAAAACTATTTCCTGCTTCGCCTCGTACTGGGCAGTTACCGCTGGTACGACCTCTACATGCTTTTCTGGAATGAACTGGAAATATACGGCTTCACCAATTTCCAGCTCGATATCCTCATCCATCGAATGGCTAATGCAGGCGTAATAGAAGAACACGACCAGATGCTGAAAATTACCAGCCTGGGAAGGGAAATACTGGAAGAAGAAGAAAATTATCTCGACTATGTATCACTCGAGCATCGCTGGCTCGGAGGTGTAAGACTCGCCAATACTCCCTGGCGTTGGGATCCTAAGCTCAATGCCCTCGTGGAGATCATAGCGTAGGTTGTCTTTCTCAGGATTCCCCTGATTTTACTGATTTACTTTTTGATTTTAAGGATTTAAAAGATAATGGGAGATAAAAGCGACGTCCGGCTTCTATCTCCCATTATCTGGTATAAAAAAATAAATCAGTAAAATCAGGGGAATCCTGAGAAAGACAACCTACGCCACAATCACTTAATACTCTTCCTGATCTCCTCTGATGCTTTAGCCATATAGTCTGCCTGCTTCAGCAGCTCATCGCGGTTAGCGCCGGTAGTGGCTGTAGCTTCCTGCGATTTGCTTTTGCTGATTTCCTGCATCCAGTTGCTGATGTAAGTGCTTACCTGTGAGTTGTTAAATTGTGCGGTCATGGCTTTCACCTGGTCCACACCTTTTATCACAGCAGGGGTGTTGTTGATTTTTGATAAGAAACCCAGGTAGTCGAAAGCCGCATTCAGCTTGTCCTGACCGGAGGTTTCATCAAACTTTGTTGCCACAAAAGTAACATCGGAGGCATTACCTTTCCGGGCATATACACCGGCAATAGCATTCACCAGTTTACCTTTGGTATCACCTTCCAGTTGTTTGGCAATGTTATACGCTTTGTCTAAATCCAGGGTGGCTAAGCCTTCCAGGCCGGCGGCTTCTACAGCATAGGATTTATCTTTTGTGGCTGCTTCAAATAAAGCGGCATACTGTGGATCTTTTAATTCACCCAGTTGCTGTAACGCCGCTGCGCGTACAAGGGAGCTGGGGTCTTGTTTGGCAAGATCCGTCAAAATAGGCAGGGCAGCGGTTTTCACGGCTTCATTGCCAAGGTTCAGCTTTCCGATGGTATAGGTTCTCAGGCCGTGGTATTTATCTTTCAAAGCCAGCACCAACAGTTTCACGGCTTCCGGATTGGTAGCCTGTGCATCTGCTGCTTCATCTATTGCAATATGGCGGTCCATGTAATTAGGTGCATGGGCGTATTGATAAGCATAAGTGCTAAACGCCCGGTGGTCATCTATCTTGGCTAAAACTACCTTATCTGCATCTACATTTACCAGGTCTGGTTTAGTTGTATAAGAGAAAGTGAAAGAGTCCACCCTGTTTTCCATGAAGATGTTATGCCTGTTTGCTTTACCGCCTGCATATATATCAACGGCCATCGGGATATGCCATACTTTACTGTCTTTCTGGATCTGCTGTAAAATAACAGTCACCGTGTTGGCGGCATCATTATACTTATAGCTGATGTCCAGCTGCGGGAAGCCTTTGCCAAAATACCACTCGTTGAAGAACCAGTTCATATCCCTGCCGGTTACCTCTTCTACCGCCAAACGCAGCTGGTGCGCTTCTGTAGCTTTAAAGGCATTTGTTTTCAGGTAAAGGTTCAGGGATTTGAAGAAGGCAGAATCACCAACGGCATTGCGGAGCATATGCAGGATCCGGCCGCCTTTCTGATAGGTGATCTGGTCAAACATATCTTCTTTGTCGTGATAATGGAAGCGCACCAGGTCTTTATCGCCGGCGTATTGCACCATCGACATATACGATTGCGCCGCTTCCAGGCTGTGTTCATCTGCCGCGTCCTTACCATATTTATGCTCCAGCCACAGGTATTCGCTGTAGTCTGCAAAGGATTCATTTACGGTAAGATTGCTCCAGGACTCTGCAGTGGCCAGGTCACCAAACCAGTGGTGGAACAGTTCATGCGCAATTACGCTTTCATTGTAATTGTTGTTGTCCAGCAGTTCGCGGTCTGTTTTCTGTATAAACTCCCCGTGAAGGGTGGCGGTGGTATTTTCCATGGCGCCGGAAACGTAGTCGCGGCCTGTGATCTGGGAATACTTCACCCAGGGATAATCGTATCCCAGTATTTTGGAATAGAAGGTGAGCATTTCGGGTGTGTTGCCAAAAATGTTTTTGGCATATTTCTCAAAAGGCTTTTCCACATAGTAATTTACTTCTTTGCCGCGCCAGGTATCTTTTACAATGGCATACTCGCCTACAGCCATCATAAACAGGTAAGGGGAGTGGGGGAGATCCATCTTCCAGGTATCTGTACGGGTGCCGTCGGCATTGTTTTTCTGGCTTACCAGCTTACCGTTGGAAAGCGTTACATATTTCTTTTCCACAGTCATGCTGATTTCCTCGGTGCATTTCTGGTTGGTTTTATCGATAGTGGGAAACCAGGCAGAAGAGCTTTCCGTTTCGCCCTGTGTCCATATCTGGGTGGGCTTTTTAGGATCTTTACCATCGGGATTGATGAAATAAAGTCCTTTGGCATCAGAAATAGCGGCGCTTCCCTTTACTTTGAGTTCATCGGGTTTTGCGGTATAACTGATATAGATGATATATGATTCAGTGGCTTTGTAGCTTTTATCCAAAGCAATATGCAGTTGCAGATCGTCGTAGCTGTATTTCAGCGGAGTACTTTTACCTGCTTTTACTACTGCCACTTCTTTGATGTCCATGCCTTTGGCGTCCAGGGTGAGGGAGTCGGTGGCATAAAAATGTGGCCTGAGGGTTATCCAGGCTTTGCCATAGAGGTACCGTTTGGCGTAGTCGAAACGTACGTCCAGCTTAGTGTGTACCAGATCGTTCACTTTAGTGGCGGATGCGCGGTAGATCTTTAGTGCGGGGTCTTCCTGGGCAGCTTTGTCAGATTGTGCCATCAGGGAAGTGCTCATCCCCAGTCCGGCTATTCCTCCGATCAGCATCCCCATCAGGGATTGCTTCAGATGTAGATTCATGTAAGAGACTGTTTTAAACAAATGTATCGGCTTGCGCCAATTAAAAAGAGTCAAATTTAAACAAATGGACCAAATATGAGGTAAGTGGTTAAAAATGCTATTTTTGTTGAGCTTACAGGCCAATAAAACAGCATTATGATCAAAGCAATAGTGAATGGTAAATCTACATTTGCCGTTAATAACGATACAAAGCTTACCTGCGATAACCAGGAAGTGGATTGGTCGGCAGTGAAGCTGCCTACCGGCGATTACAGCGTTATAATGGATGGCCGCAGCTACCAGGCGCAGGTATTGAGGATAGAGAAAGATACTAAAACCGTGGTGTTACAGATAGATCAGCAGCAGTTTGAAGTGGTGATAGAAGAGCCGATCGACCAGCTGCTGGCATCAATGGGGATCAAGGATGCAATGACCAAAAAGGTGAACGACATCAAGGCGCCGATGCCCGGACTGGTGCTGAAAGTGCTGGTAACCCCCGGACAAGCCATCAAAAAAGGCGACCCGGTACTGATACTGGAAGCCATGAAAATGGAAAACGTATTCAAGGCCGGATCAGATGCTATCGTAAAAGAAATCAAGGTAACAGAGCGCACCGCAGTGGAAAAAGGCGAAGTGCTGATCGTGCTGGAATAATATTTGCACAAGGACAGTTTTATACCAATTTATAGTATGCATCTCAAATACAGGACAGTAATATTCGTATGGGCATGTCTGTTACTATGCGGCCGGCTGTGGGCGCAGGAACAACTCCACTACGTGTATATTCAGAGCGAGAAGGGACAGCCGTTTTATGTAAAACATAACGGCAAAGTGCTGAGTTCCACCGAAAGGGGCTACATTATTATCCCCCGGCTGGAAACAGGTACGGCGCCCATTACAGTGGGTTTTCCAAACAAAGAAGCTAAGGAAGCGCAGTTTAACCTTAGAATAACAAAAAGTGATCAGGGCTTTCTGCTGAAGCAATCCGGCGAAGCCGGTTATTCTTTATATAATCTGCAAACCTTCCGGGAACTCAGGTCAGATGCAGGCGAAACTGCCCTGGCGGCAGCGCCTCCGGCTGCAGATTCCATTGTGCCGGAACTGGATACCGCCAAAAAGGAAATGATGACCAACCTGCAGAAGGACCTGGAAACTACTTTTGCCGATAAAGCAATTGTAACCGGTCCTGCTAAATCCGCAGCTCCCGCCAAATCAGGAAATCCTTTTGCTTCTGCACTCGATAAAGTAGTGGTAGGCGGCGACGACAGGAATGAGCCGGAACCTGCACCGGAAGTGAAGAAAGAAGCTGCTCCTGCGGAAGTGGCGCCAGTGGCTGCTGAAGGAGAAGTAAAGAAGCCCCGGAAGAAACGCAATAAAGGAGAAAGAGAACCTTTAACAGAAGAAGAACAGGCTATTTTGAGTGGCGTACTGGCTGAAGAAGGTAAAACCGCCGCCAGCGAAGCCGCTGCCGAAGACGCTGAGAAGGCCGCTGCTCCTGCAGAAGAGCCGGTAAAAAAGAAATCAAAGAAACATAAAGCAAAAGAAGGAGATCCTGACTTTATAGAATTCCAGGATGATAAAGCGCCTGCGGCTGTTGCAGCCACTACAGAAGCTGCTGCGCCGGTAGTAGTGGAAGTGCCGGTAACTGCCACAGAAGAAGCGCCGGTACGCGCCAAAAAGAAAAAGAAAAAAATCTTTGACGATACAGAGCATCCGGCTAACATCATTACGGATTCCAGTGGCTATGGTATTGCAGTTACGGACGAAGAACCGGTAAAGAGCAAAAAGAAAAAGAAACGCAGTGACGAAGAAGTGGTGAATGCAGATGCAGCAGGAGCGCCGGTAGGAGCAGAGGTGGTGCCTGAAATGACGACTGCGGAAAAGAAGAAAGCCGATGCGCGCCTGATCAATACCGATTGCACCAACGTAATGGACGATGATACTTTCCGCAAGGTGTTACGCAAATTTGTAGCTGCCAGAACGGATAACAGTATGATTGAAGTATTTAAGAAACAAACCCGCAACTATTGCCTGGAAACAGTGCAGGTGAAAACCCTGGTACAGTTGCTCACTGCGGATGATACGCGCTATCGCCTGCTGGATGCAGCCTATTCCAAAACAGTGGATACCGAGAAATACGGTTCGCTGGAAACCCTGTTAATAGATGACTATTACAGGGGCCGGTTCAAAGCCATGTTGCATAAGTAATATAACCTTCATTATTACGGAGTTATGGGAAGATAGATCACGGGATCATCTGACTATAACTCCGTAATTCATTCCGGATAGTCCGTAATTCTTTATTTTCGCCCCCATATGAACAGGTACTTTATTGAAGTAGGATATAAGGGGGCGCAGTACAGCGGTTTCCAGGTACAGGAAAATGCACATACCGTGCAGGCGGAAATAGACCGGGCGCTGAGCATATTATTCCGGGAAAAGACGGAAAGCACCGGCTCCAGCAGAACCGACGCCGGTGTAAACGCACAACAGAATTTCCTGCACTTTGATACGGAATTGCCCCTGCATCCACAGTTCCTGTATAAGATCAATGCCATTCTCCCTGATGATATCGTGCTGCGGGCTATTTACCAGGTGCCACCGGATGCCAACAGCCGGTTTGCAGCGCTGGCCCGCTCCTATGAGTATACTTTATATACCCGCAAAGATCCTTTTCTGAAAGACCGCGGATACTTTTTCCCTTATAAGATGGATATCACTGCATTGCAGGAAGCCGCGGAAGTGATTAAGGGTTACAGCGATTTTACCACGTTTTCCAAGCGCAATACGCAGGTGAAGACTTATATCTGCAACATTACCGAGTCGTACTGGACGGTAGACGGAGAGCGTATAGTCTATAACGTTACAGCCAACCGTTTCCTGCGTGGTATGGTGCGTGGACTGGTAGGAACCATGCTGAGAGTGGGGCGTGGTAAGCTTTCTATGGATCAGTTTAAGGCCGCGATAGAAAGTCTTGATTGTACAAATGCTGATTTTGCAGTTCCTCCGCAGGGTTTGTTTTTAATGAAAGTAAGATATCCTGATGGGTTGCTGCAGCCAATACGCTTTGATCGTCAATAATTCTTGATCTCTGTAATCCTTTGCCACAAAGGATTACAGAGAAATCTAAAAAATAGTCGGGTGAAAAAGTTGGAAGTGTAAAAATTCCGCCTACCTTTGCGCTCCGCTTTGATAGAAAGCACGCATACAAAAGCTCTTTCCGACACTACATTTCTACACTTATTTTATCATGGCGGTACAGCTGTTAATAGCTGGTATCAGTGCTTCTGCGATCAGCTATCATGAAAAAATAAAATTTAAAAAAAATCTTTAAAAAGATTTGGTAGAAAATAAAAGTTGATTACCTTTGCAACCCCAACAACAACGGGGCAACAAACGGAAAGCGAAAGTTGCAGGATAAATTGAAAAAGATGTTTGGCAAGAGTGCCACGGAGATCGGATCTCACACATCATCAGCGGTCATGTAAATGATCAAAAGTTCTTTGAAAGATTGGAAACAACAGCACGAATCTAAGTAGTGATGCTTAGGTTCAAACAGGTAATGTACAGCT